>NZ_JABMCC010000112.1 GCF_013359905.1 Paenibacillus taichungensis
CGCGTGTTCTTCAATCAGATCTTCAAGCGGAATGACTGAACCGGCTGCCGTAAGTTTGGTATCGGCTGAGATCAGATCCGGATAATCTCCACCGGCGATCATGACGCCGAGCTTTTGGTTCTTGTCACCAGCCAGAAATTCGAATTTGAATGTAACGCCGAGCTCTTCCTTGATTTTTTTGTAAATCTTGTTGTCAGCGGTTGGCTGCTGTCCGGCCTCGTTCAGGAATACCGAGATTTCTAACGGACTATCAGCCCCCACCTCACTACCTTTACTACTCTCCTCTCCGCTGCCTGAATTGCTACCTGAGCAACCTGCTAGCACAACGCTCAATGATAATAACAACGTTGCCCCCATACGGAAAAATGATTTTTTACTGTCCCCCATAAAGCACCTCCAAAGTTTGATCTCACTATATGAAAGCCCTTTCATTTGAATAATTTAATTATAAATTTACATCTTCATGGAAACTATATTCGAATTATAGCTCTTTCCGAGAAAACCTCAGGTTTTCTTAAAATATCGAAATGGGCTTCTTTGAAGATACATCGCTAGACGTTTTTCTTATATTCGTTAGGAGACATGCCCATTCGTTTCTCAAATTGTTTTAAAAAATGATGGTAATTAGCGTATCCAACCTTTTCCGAGACCTCGCTATTTTTGTACTGATTCATATGCAGCAATCGACATGCCTCTTCAACCCGCAGGTTATGAAGCAGTTCATTAAAGCCGATTCCATTTTTTCGTATCAACAGTTGTCCCAAGTAAGCTGGATGCAGGAAGAAACGCTCTGCAAGCAACTTAATGGTCAATCCCTCGCGGAAATGCGCATGAATATAATCGTTAATATCCTGTACAATACCCTGTGCTTCGAAGACGCTCTCTTTAAGCAAAATCTCAAAGCAGACTCTTCCGCACGAACGCAACATGCCAATCAAATCATCAAAGGTTAACAGTGTTTCATCCAGATCCGGAATTTCGAACAAACGGTAATTCTCTGAATCTTCTGCCATTTGCGACCTCACGTAGGCCCGAATTTCATGAAGAAGGTAAATGACAAATTTTCGAGCCTCATCCGGATGGACCCTCATCTGCCGAAACGATTGCTCCATAAACTCCACAGCGGATTGGTAATTGGCGTAATCAATGAGCTGAAGTGCTCCGAGTACTCGCTCAATCAGTTCAACCTGTTTGTTGTGTCTTTGAAAATCACGGTTCTGAAGATCAGCATAATCCATTATGCTGTTCACTTCCGCTTCATAAAAGGCGTGCAGCAACGCCTTCTCTGCTGTTATTCGGGAGTTGCTGATTCGATGAAGAGAGGATTCCGCTGAGCCAATCGCCATATATGTACGAAAGCCCGCCAGACGGCGAGCCAGTCCTTCTAATAATGTTCTTAAATTCTCGCTCGTTCTCTGCGGTCCGGAGGAAACATCGCCGAACACAATGGATACGAGATCATTTCGCATACGAATGAAATAAATGACATGTTTGCCGTTCAGAACTTCTGAAGCAAGACTACTCCACTGGCCAAACTCTTTCTCGGATACCTGAACCAGACATACACACCAGGATTCAGCTGACTGGGAAAGGGACTGAATTAGTTGAGTACTTTCTGGAGATCGCACTTTGCCTAATAAAGCCTCCTTCATCGTCAGAATTTCCTGCTCTCTCCATGCAATCTGCCCAATATATAGCTGCTCTTGCTCCTTTAGCAGTTCCATGCCCATTGTACGAATCTCGGACTCCGCCTGTTCCTCATCTAATGGTTTTAACAGATAACCGGAAACTTTGAATTTAAGCGCTTTTCGTGCAAACTCAAAATCGCTGTACCCCGTAAGTATAATGAACTTGGTCAACCAGTTTCCTCTACGACGCCATTCTTCAATCATTTCCAGTCCATTCATAATGGGCATATGAATATCAACCACGACAAGATCTGGCTTTTGCTCTTCCATTCGTTGCAATCCTTCCGCACCATTGCTGCACAAAGCGCATACCTCAAAGCCAAGACTTTCCCATGGAATCCACAGCTGCAAGCCCTCTAGCGCCAATGGCTCGTCATCAATCAACAGTACTTTAAATGCCATTGTCCCTGCCTCCTTCTTTATCCTGATGCTCTAGCAGTTGCAATGGAATTTCGAAGGAAACCTCTGTCCCTTCACCTATTATGCTCACCAGGTTAAAATCCACTTTATCGTCATAATACAACTCAAGACGGCGATATACGTTACGTATGCCAATATGACTCCCTCCGCATTCCTCCTTGCTCCGCATATGGTACAGAACCTCTTGTAAGCGTTCCTTATCCATGCCCTTACCATTATCAGATACAACGACTCGCAGGCGCTCGCTCACAACTTCCGCTTTAATTTTCACATAGCCGAGTCCCTCAATAGCCTGAATTCCATGTTTGCAAGCATTCTCAGCCAATTGCTGGATACTCATTTTGGGAATTCTATACTGCCTCGCCTCATCGCTAATATCAATGTAATATTCAAACTTGTCTCGAAAACGAAATTTCTCAATTCCAAGATACATGACCGTAAAACTCATTTCCTCTTCCAGCGTGACCAAATCGTCCTTCCAATTCAATAAACGGCGAAGCAGCTTGGATAAGTCCTTGATAATATCCTTGACATCCGCATAATTGTTTTTGGTGCTAACCACCAACAGCGCATTTAGTGTATTGAATAAAAAATGGGGATTCATCTGGCTTTGCAGCAAATTCAGCTCAGCACGAATACGCTCAGCCTCCTGACTCCGCTGTTGAATTTCAAGCTTGTACACATTATTGATTAAGGAATGGATCTGAGCGGTCATCATGTTGAAATTACGTATTAGATGACCTATCTCATCCTTTCCACCATCAATGTTGATTAGATCAAATTTCTCGTTACCCACCTTTTGCATATGTCTTGAAAGGCGTTTTACTCGATAATTGTATGATCGCAGCACGACATAGATAAAGATAGAGGTAACCAAGGTAATGATACCAGCGAGCATGCCAAAATAAAGCTTCATGGAAAGCATCGCTTGTTTGACACGTGTTTCTTGAGGCACACCAATGAGCTTCCAACCTTTCACATAGCTGGCATTGCCAATTGGAACGATATGTAGATCCTTGTCCGATGCCTTGCTCATATTGAATAACGCATAATCACTATCGACCTCGCCCTGATACTTGTCATCTGTGGATACGATAATCTGATTTTTGGCGTTGACCAAATACAGATCCAGCGAACTTTTCTCTCTCGCAATAACGTCATAGAATCGATTAAGATAAAAATCAATGCGCACCAGCTTCTTGTAAGAGTTGTCCGAGTTATAATAGTCCATTTTTTCAATTACGCTAAAATACGACGAGATCGCCGCGCGATCATTTGCTGCCTTATCGCGGTATGCAAGCACACTCAGTGACTCCCCTGACGTTTCCCATTGCCTGAACCAAGTACTGGTGTTCATTGAGCTGTCCAGATAATAATAATCCCCTCCTGAGACAATGGTTGGGTTATCCGTGTAAATGCCAATTCGCTGAATCTGATTGTTCACGGGAATATAGGAAGTCACCCGATGGCGAAGCTGTTCATCGAACGTATTGTAAAAATCCAGTTGACCATTGTATACACGATCCATGGATTCGGACAATAGCTTATCCGTGATTAATGCGTGACTGACAGCGATTCCCCCGTCAATCATGGTGTGAATGTCCTTTCTGGCTCGCTCCAGCGAGATTTGCAAATTCTGTTCTTCCCGCTCCTTGATCAGCCCAGACATACGATCCATGAACAAATAATTGCTTGCTATGATTGGAAGCAAAATACCAATAACGTATATCAGTATAAACTTGTAGTTCAAAGGAATATCGTTCACGATACCGCGAAATCGGAATTTCCTAAACATGTCTTCCATCGCCATCCTTCATTTGTTACTTGTCATATCAGACCTATGATTGTTTTCTGTAAGTAGAAGGAGCCATACCCGTCATTCGCTTGAACTGACTTACAAAATAGTCAGCATTGGGGTACCCTGAACTGACCGCAACTTCGGCTATGCTGGAACAGCTCTGACGTAATAGTCTCTTGGCCTCCTCGATCCGTTTATCATTCAGATATTCCCGAAAAGACTTGCCAGTCTGCTGTTTGAAGGCTTGCCCCAAGTAGTTGGCATTCATATGAAATTTCTGTGCAAGTTCCTGGAGCTGCAGCTTCTGCCGAAACTCATGGTTAACATACTGCACTACACGAAAAATCGTGCTGCATTCCTTTTCTTTTCGCTGCTCCTGCAGAGCTCTCAAAGCGTTGATACTTAATACCAGTGCATATTCCCGAAATGCAGGATAGGAATCAATGTCGGTTAAGCCGCCCAACATATGTTGTAGCTGCAACTTAAACCTGTCTACATCCCCATCCAGCTCCTTCAGGTGCTTGAGAACTCCCATCTCAAGGGCAAGTAATTGTACCCGAACATATTCTATATCCGACACAGGCAGTCCTGAACCTGGATTTGCAAGCAGCTCGTTTACCTCTCTCTCGATCCCGCCCTCTTCACCCGTTAAAATGGTATTAAACAGGTTAGTTAAAGTCTTTTGGTTCACAGTCGCCATGATACCATTCCTTGGCAAGTCTTGATCGCAAATAATGCCACTCTCTTCTTGATAACGCTTCCATTTCAAGGCAGAAAATGCTTTTTCATATGCCGGCCGCATAGCGACTACTCCACCTGAGTGATATCCAAATGCCGCTATGATTGATGCATGACCGGAGTACATCTCAAACAGGTTTCTCCCTAGCCTCTCAAGCCAACTCAGGGAATCTTCAATTTCAGCAGCAAATACACCCATTCTTCCGTCAGCATCCATAAAAAATTCGTAGTGAGGAGCGCTAGCAAAACGCTGTACGTGTGATTGTATGTCCGCATTACAAGTATCCGCCTCAATTAAAAGACAGGCCATGTTCTCATGACCCTCCATTTGCAATATACTTTCCACTTCGGCTTGCAGTTCACTGCTGTCCTCACCCTCAAACAGACGGTTGAACAAACAGTTTACATATAAATTACGCTCATGTTGATACAGCTTCTCCGAGACAAGCTCGTTCTGAATTTTACGACTCATCTGTTCTAATACGTTTTCAATCTCAACCTCATCAATGGGCTTGAGTAAATAATCCTCCACACGCTGTTCCAGCGCTGTTTTCACATAATCGAAGCTATCGTATCCGCTTAATATGACAAAACGCGGCGGTTTGGCTAGATTTTGTATCGAACGGTCAATCAGTTCAAGTCCGCTCACTGATGGCATATGAATATCTGTAAACACCAGGTCTGGCCGAAGGTTCTCAATAATGGACCAAGCAGCGTTTCCGTTCTCTGCCTCTCCACAAATTTGAAAACCGTATTTATTCCAATTTACCATTGTTCGCAGACCTTCAAGTACCCATGGCTCATCATCCACCAACAAAACATTCATCATTCTTAGTTCCCCCCGTTAATAGTGATGAATAATCTGCTTTTACCTTGGACACAAACGTGGAACATTGCACATTGGAAAATGTGTACCTATATAATTATTCAGATCTTTCAGCTCTTATACAATAGACAATACTTGATTTAGTATCCAAAGCTTTACTCTTTTATAGCTTTTGGTATAGTTCTCATTTTATGATAGCGAACTTTTTCAGCACCACACCTCAGCAGCTTTATGTACCACATTGGCGATGATTCTGGTTCAATTTTGTCATTGTACACCTTGAATTTGCGACTATTAGTTAATCATAACATCCGAGAAAAGAATGCCAATACTTCAAACCAATATACAATAATTTTTAAAGAAAGAACTTTAATTTAAACAGTAACTCTGCTTGTACACACTCTCTGACAACTGATTTAATGTATATGAGCAAGGATATTGATTAACTTACCAAATGGATCACGGACATAGAATCGACGAACTCCCCAGGGCTCATCCGTAAGATCATATTCTATTGTATAACCAGCGCTTTTCATGCGTTCGTACGCTTCATCGACATCATCGACTTCAATTGAAAGGTCAGGTGTAGATGTATTTGAGCCACCTTGTGTGGCTATACTTATTTGAACGTTCTCCTCCCCAATTAATCCGTATGTTTCAATCCAACCATGATTCATCAATAAATCTAGTTCAAGCACATCCTGGTAAAAGTTTTTTGCTGCTGGAACGTTTTGTGTATTAATATTGGTGACAATTCGTTTTACCCTCATTTTCAAAACCTCGATTCAAATAATATATTTCCCCAATGAGGAAACCTCGCCCTTATTTCACATTATCATCTAGTACCACGTTATTCAATCGACAAAAAGGCCAACCAGAAGATTCTGGCTAGCCTGCTAATACAAAAGTGAGATGCATCCCTTATGAAATTTTAAATTTGGTTAATAATAAGAAATTATTCAGATGAAAACTTATGGGAGTGATTTGATGCTGGGGAATGTCATTTTTGGTTTGGTTATCCCCATCTTAATTGGTGGTTGGATTCTACGCAGAAACGTCAACATCCTCTTAGCTTATTATCCGCTGGGAGTAGCCACCTCTTCTTGTCTAAACGGTGTGGGTTTTAATTTCTTTTGGAATATACTTCCAAACACTCACAACCAGTCATATGCAGGCCTCCCTTTCGACTTAGGTATATACCCTGTTGCCGGGTGCCTCATGATATACATGATTCTTGAAAAAAATACGAAGTCATGGCTAGCAATTCTAATCACATCTTTTACATTAACGCTGATCGAATGGTTGGCTAAAGAGATGGGTAGAGTTATATATTTTAATGGCTGGAACATCTATTGGACTTTCTTTTCTTACTTTCTTCCTTTAGTCGTAGTATACGGATATAGTAAAGTATTCACTCTGATGTACGACATTTCTAAAAAGAAGAGAACATAAAGCTTGATTCTTGCCAACATAACAATTATTGCGATGCAAGAATATATCGATTCCATTTCTGCTGCCAGGCGACATCGTCCCAGAAAGGATGATGTGGTGCACAGTTGGAGCATAGAGTCATTCCCCAGAAGCCAAGAGCCATTCCTTTACGCAGTGCGTACTCTGCAATAAATTTCCCTATTGGCCCCTCTTCGAATCCCGCTAACAACGGCGTATAACCAACATATCCTTCCCCAATAACGACCGGCAAGCCAGAATGAGCAGCCCATTCGTGAGCTTCCTCGAAGCGCATATCTACCTTTTGCAGCATAGCCAGCTTATGTTTACTATAATTGTCGTATAAAAAAAGATCCCATTTATCGGGCTCCACCCAGTCATGAAGATAGAGCAGCCTTAACCCTACCGGATTTCCATCCATCCTCCATTCCTGGTCACGCGGTAGCGTATACTCTTCAAATGCAGGCGCATCCTCTCGCAGGAGCGATTGGACGAATGAGCCGGGAAAAGGCGTATGTTGATCATCAATTCCAGCCGCTTCGGTTAATTCATTCAATACCCCTTTGATATAGAGATGGAAATGTGCAACCTGTAAATTTCCCGCTACATAGGATTTGGGATAGGCTTCATTTAGTGTATAACTTGCTGTCATCAGGATATCCGGGTGGACACTTCTAAGATAACCTACGGCCCCTTCAATATAAGGCTGCATGGCTCCCACCAGTGCCGGTACATTGGACGGAGCAATGCCTTGAGCGTTTCCAATCTCGGTCAGTTGCCCGAACTCCACCTCATTATGCAACTCTGTGTAGACGATCTGTTCGTCATATCCTTCCGCTTTTATATACCGGATAAGCTGATCCATGGATCTCGCAATAGCCATAAATCGCTCCTCGGGAGCTATGGCAGCCAGTTCATCGCGCAACCCGGGAAAGGCCAGAAAGCTGGGGCTCTGCTGATATTCCCAAGAAGACAAGATGATATAACAGCCATGTGCCTTGGCCTGTCTGAACAACTCCAGTAAATGCGCATGTCCATCCAGCTCGGCGCCGCCCCGGCAGTTATACCAGCGTGTCCGCTGCCCGATCTCTCCAAGGCTGCCGAAGTGTAACGGACCCGGCCGCTTGCCTTCCGCCGTGAACAATAAAAAGGGCATCGCACAGATTCGGATCGTATTATAGCCCCTCTCCACCGCTTCCTTAAATCTCGCCTCAAGGTCGCTATAGGGTTCTCCCGGTAAGGTCATGGTGTACCAGGAAAAATCCCACATCGTGATGGTCAGTTTGCGCGGCAACTCCCTACGCCCTACATCCATTATCATTACACCCTCCTTTTTGTTTTTAGCAATACAGGTTTATTCTTTATAATACAGTCAATGGACAAAATCTCTACATCTCTTTGATGATGGAGCATTAAGGTTGACATCCTTCGCGCAGTCGCCGGGAATACCGTCTATGAACCATTGCCCCTTGATGATTAGGATCCATTTCCAGAGCCAACTCAAGTTCGGTTCCGGCTTCTTTGTCACGGCCTAGCCCCAGAAGTCCTAACCCCCTCATGTACCGGCAATGGATTACATTGCGCCGGTTCAGATCATCCTCAAATACCAGGAAATCCGGCAAGGATACCGCAAAATAATCCATTTTGATGTCGTCAAAAATATGCTTTTCAGCATAATCGATCAGTTTATTAAAACGACGCTTAGCTTCCTTCACGTTACGGAGCTTCAACCAGGCCAACCCTTGGTAAAAAATCATTTCTGGCGGCTGATCGTTGTAGAACAACGCACTTGTCGGCTCGGCTAGACCTTGTGAAGCTATGGTGTAACTAGCGATGGCTTCTGATTCCCGCTGCAGACCTTCGTAAGCCATGCCGAGATAATAATAAATATTATTCTCCTGAGTTCCTTCCAACTTACCTTCTCCCAGATTCAACGGATAGACTAATGCTTGTTGTAAATGCTGAGCTGCTGATTCATAATGACCGTTTTGCAGCGATTGTTTACCAAGCTCGGTATGAGCCAACTTATATTGCCCGGTCACTTTCCCCTCTCCACCTTCCCACGGATGGAAATTGCGCAGAGACAAGGCAGCGATTGCCTCTTGATAACGTTCAAGATTGTTTAACAGGGTTACGTATTCTACATACAGATCATCCCGCTTCTCAACCAGATCTCGCCTCTCTTCAAGGATATGGAGGCGTTTGTCTGTTGACCACGCGAGTTTCTTACGCAGCTGATCCAGTTCAAAGAAAATACGACCATCATCCGGTGCACAAGCAAAGGCCTGTTCAAGCGAAGCTAGGGCCGCTTGCGGATTGTTGTGTTTATTATAATAGGCCAACCCCAAGTTTCGGTGTACCGTCGGAAAATCATCCCGCAGTTCGCGGGACTTCTCCCAGCTCGCAATCGCCTCGATAGGCCGTTTTTTGTCATAATAAAAGTTTCCGAGATAGTAATGAGCCTTGTCGTCCTTCGGATTAGCATGAACTGCACTTACCAGCAGCTCAAGTTCATACAAGGTGTTCGGGAAACAATAGGTTGGGTTGGCCAATTGTCCCTTATGGCGAGCTTCTTGAGCATGTTCATGTTGTCCGGTACGTTCATATAATTCAGCTAGTGCATAATGCAGCATCGGGTAGACTGAATTCTCCAGGTCCACTATGCTTTTCCCTACTCCAATGGCTTCTTCATAAAAACCGCTGTCCATATAGTCTGCGATGACATTCAGATAGTTGTGGGCGTCATTTCTCATCAATTGCTGCAATTCAATCAGAATACCTTGTGCAACATCCTTGTCTCCCATAGCTGTATGAGCCAAAGCCAACTCATTATAAGCTCCAAAATCCGCAACATCCAATTCAAGGGTTTCAAACGCACAGGCCTTTGCTTTATCAATCAGACCAAGCTTGCGCAGCAAGGCGGCTTTCAGATTACGTGCTTTATAGTTTCGTGAATTGCGGATGAGTGAACGATCAACATGCTCCAGAGCCTCAGTGTACTGGCCTTTCAAGCTGGAAATCTGAGCAAGGGAGAAGTACCCTGCATCCTGCCACGCTGCCGACCATACCGATTTGTGAAAAGCAGTAAAAGCCTCCTCCAAACGGCCTTGACCACGAAGTGCTACTCCCAGCTGATAGTAGGCCTCGCTGTCATATGGGTTCGGATTTCGCCAGGTCAACCGCTCAATCGCTTTGCGGAAATACTGTTCGCTGTCTATATATAATCCACGACGAAGCAGTAAAGTTCCATAAGCTACATTCAACCGGATATCACCGTTATCCCGCTTCAATCCTTCCAGATAGTACGCTTCAGGCTCAAACGTAGCATGCCGATATTGCTCCAGATGCTGGCCTGCCAGATACAGTTCTTCGGTCGAACGCAGTTCTTCTGGTGCTGCCAGTAGTTTAGCAGCTTCAGGAATCTGTTCAATATCCGGACGTTTCGGTTGATAGGAAATCAGCACTCTGCCTTCCCTATTTCGAACCAAAAGCTTCAGATCATGCTCCTGCTCCCCACTCTCCAGCGGAATAACCTTCTGATATACATCTACAGGGGACAATTCAACCGTTTCCTGCAAATACCGGGTTGCCGCCCCACTCAACTCCACAACGGCATGTTCGAGATTAGATGTTGCATATACCTTGATCACTGCCTCTCCGGCTTCAGCATCAACTTCCAGATTGATGGCTGCTTCGATGGAGGCATTTTTTACGACACCGATGTTTTTGTATGGCATGAAATACTGGGTAAAGGTCTTCTCCTCGTAGGGTTGTAGCCAAGTGAAGTCAGGCTGATTGTCTGTGTACACTCCAGTCATGAGTTCAATGTACGGGCCATCTTCATCGGTCAATTGACGGTCCCACGCCTGACCGAACTCCCCATTCCCCCACGTCCATTGCTTCTTGCCGGGAGAAATATGATGATTCGACACATGCAGCAATCCGGCTTCTACGCCGTGATCGTATGCGCCGACGAAATTATAATCGGATTTATAAGCCATGTACGAAGTCGGAACCGGGATGTTTTTATACCGGGAAATATCAACGCCTTCCGAGTAATCCTGTTTGTAATAAGTTCCGGTAGCGATAGGAAAACGCGAGACATCCCTTTTGCCATGATCAAATACAGCCGTTACGTCTGGAGGAAACACGGATTGCGTATATTCATTAACCGCTACGGCCGGATTTGCCCACCACAGAAAGGTCTGCGGCTCAGGTGTCCGGTTGTATAATTGAGCTTGGATCTCCACATAGGCCTTATCCGGATAGAGTTTGAAGGCTGCTGTGACTTTTGTACCGTACATCCGGTCGATCTCACTAACCCAGACTGTAGCACTGCCATCACCAGTTGCTTCGTATTTGTATTCAACCGGACCAAATGTATTAGGACGGTGATGCTGTGGCCAGTTAAATTCAATTCCTCCGGATATCCAAGGACCAGCAAGCCCCACCAGTGCAGGCTTAATGACGCGGTTATAATAGACAAAATCATAATTGTTCGTTTTATCAAGCGCACGATAGATTCTACCACCGATTTCCGGCATGATCTCAATACGGATATACTGATTCTCCAGAATAACCAATTTGTAATTTTTATCATGCTTCATATCCGAGATACTCTCGATCACTGGATGCGGATACACACGGCCGGTGCTTCCCTGATAGATTCTTTTCTCCAGAAACATAGGATTTGGGTCAGCTTCACCCGCCTCATATGTAGGTATCAACACGTTTGTCTCCCACACTTGTACCTGACTGGATCCGGTTGGATCCGCCTTCAGCTTGTGATCCACAGCCTCATGCTTCATGTTAGAACTGCCTCCCTTGTCTTGATAGTTATACTGTATATTCTGTCAAGGAAGGTTCCAATTGACGAAATGCGGGAAGTGATGGATTATATTCTTATTCGGATTATGAATTACGGGGGTAACTGGAATGAGTCCTGACCACATACGCAAGCGTGAAGGATTTCTAGAGGAGAAGCTATATGTACTTCCAGAATACTGGATGAAAGAACTGGAACAAGAAGAACTAACCTCTACCTTATTTATTACGGACATCGGCTATTTCTCTAACGCTCTATATCATTTCAGGGAGCGCCTGGAAGGCAGCCCCTCACATATTTTCATCTTTTGCGAAGCGGGAGAAGGATGGGTTGAGTTGAATCATGGAGAACGAATACTCATGCAACAAGGAGATATGATAATAATCCCCCCCGAAACTGCACATCGTTACGGGGCAATGCAGGAAAATCCATGGAGTATCTTCTGGTTTCATTTCAAAGGCAGCCATGCGAATAAATTGGTGAAGATGTTTGGTTTGTCTAACGCATCACTCGCTTTATCCCCAAGCGGCAAAGCCCGTTTAATGGAATGGTTCGCACCCACCTATGAAATGCTGGCCGAGCGGACATATGCCCTGACTACCCATGTACATGTGGCCCAAACTACAAGACAGTTGCTCTCCGGAATTGGTTTAAATGCCGTCAAATCGGCACAAGAGAAGAAACGTGAAACTTATCTGGAACAGGCGATTCAATACATGAATGCTCATATGAGTGGCTCTATTTCTCTTACGGAGTTGGCTAATCATGTCGGGGTGTCGAAACAGCATCTGATCTTTCTGTTTAATTCTGAAACGGGAGTCGCTCCAATTGAATATTTCCTACGGCTCAAAATTCAGCGGGCAGGTCATCTTCTGGATCTTACCGAAATGAGCATCAAGGAAGTCAGCTCTACAGTGGGCATCAGCGATCCCTATTATTTCTCCCGACTCTTTAAGAAGATTTCGGGATTCTCCC
The DNA here is from genome assembly GCF_013359905.1 of Paenibacillus taichungensis. Taxonomy (GTDB): domain Bacteria; phylum Bacillota; class Bacilli; order Paenibacillales; family Paenibacillaceae; genus Paenibacillus; species Paenibacillus taichungensis. The sequence goes on from NZ_JABMCC010000112.1 coordinate 12,720, forward strand.
CTTCCAGCTACCGGAAGATCCCGAAAGGCTAGACTTTCAAAAGTTTCTTTGCCGTCTTTCCATTACCACAATATAAAAAACCGTTGATTCTTTAAATTAAAGTTCAACGGTTTTCTATATCTAATAGAATCAATCCCTCATATTCTCAATTAAAAGTTAGAATCAGACTGAGCATGTTGAGGTGTGTGATGCGATATTTTTTTAACGAGTAGGAAGTACGTAAGAATCGCAACGAGACTGGTCATTAATAAAGTGAGTCCAAGTGGGACGGCAGTGTCTTCACCTGCGATACCAACCAGAGGAGCAACCAGGGCGCCCAAAAGAAAAGGAACCACGCCGAGCAGTGCTGCTGCACTTCCAGCCATCTTGGCTTGGCTCTCCATCGCAAGTGGAAATGCCGCAGTAGACGTAATACCGATGGAGCAAACAAAGAAGAACAATGGAATGACCAATGCGAACAGCGGGCCATGAACTAAGGTTACCACCAAAGCTGCAACACTTGCCGCTAAAGCAAGCCACAGTCCAGATAATAAAAGAGTCTGCTCAGGTATACGTTGTGCTAACCGACCCACAATTTGGGAACCGATGATCAAGCTGATCCCGTTCGAAGCAAACAATATAGCAAATACAGTTGGTGTGACTCCATAAATATTTTGGTATATAAATGGTGTTCCTGCTACATATGCAAATACCCCAGCCGTCATGATTCCCTGTGCAAGCATATAGCCAACAAACTTGCGATCACGTAGTAGCGTTCTGTAATTGCCCAACTGTTGTTTGAAGTTGGGAGCCGTGCGTCGTTCAGGCGGGTTAGACTCCTTCAAACCCCATTTGGTCATTATTAATAAGAAAATGCCCAAAAATGAGAGTGAAATAAACACACCAATCCATGTCGTGAATGAAAGAATGCCACTTCCAGCGATCGGTGCTGCCAAAGGCCCCAAATTCCCTACAAGCAACAGCAAAGAGAAAAATTTAGTGAGTTCATGTCCACTATAAAGGTCCCTAGCTATCGCACGAGAAATGACAATTCCTGCTGAAGCCGCAAATCCTTGAGTGAAACGAAACAAAATTAATAGTCCGATATTAGGAGCAAAAGCGCACGCCAAGGAACAAATAATATAGGCTGCCATGGAGATTAACAACGGTTTACGTCTACCGTGAGCATCACTCAAAGGACCCATAACGAGCTGCCCCACACCTAGACCTAATAAACAAGCAGTAAGACTAAACTGAACAAGTGATGCACTTGTATTGAAATTCTTTGCAATCTCAGGAAAAGCCGGTAAGTACATATCAATCGTAAATGGACCTAACGTTGAAAATAAACCCAGCAACAATGCCAGGCCAAATACATTCCAATTTTTACTCTTTATCATTATTGATTAAATCTCCAATTCATTACGTAATTTAGTTTATTTGAATCGTCATTACAACCCATTATGCATTCCCTATCCCCCGTCCACACCCCACATCTATTGATCCTAACAAATTGTAACTGCCCTACTCCAGAAAAGCCACTTATTTTTCTTTCCTATTTGGAGTATAAGACATAGAGTTAACTGTAAGTCAAATCATTTATCTTAAAAAAGAGTTGGGCTTAACCACTAGATTCTCTTATTCGCTTCATGTTGGAAACCAAAGTTCGCTTAAAAACAAAAATAAGACCCCCTACTAGAGCAAATTACAGTTTTGCTTTAGGTAGGAGGTTATTATTTAAGATGAGCTAACTCTTAGTAGATCCCCGCAGGGCCGTCATCTATGAGAATCATATAGTCGAATTTCGTACACTTCTGCCCGATCGCCACCGTGCGTTTCCTTGATGATGACCCTAATCCGTTTTGAGTGTATCGGATTCTCAAGACGATGAATCTTTTTGCGAGTAAGGTTATGGCTATCACCAGCAAAACGTTCCCATTCCTCATTAATATATGCCTGCAACTCATAGCTCTTAACCAACTCCGGAATGATCAGAAACGGTGTCTCGTGATGATGCAAATTGATCAAATCCTCATTAACATCGTCATTAAAGGTAAGGTGAATTTCCCGAATATCCACTGGCTCTGGAAGGTTGACTTCAACCCATTCTTCACGGCCATTAGCGATGGGTTCTGATACCCACAGCTGTGGACCGCCAAACGGACGGACATAGCCGTTGATGACTTTATCAGGTGAATACGCGCCAGTCTCAACTGCAAAACAGAATGGCTTTCGGACAAGGCGCTTCATCGACCATTCGATAACGGGCTGATTCGGCTGATGATCCTCCAGATCAGAGCTGACTATTGGCTTGACTCCCCGCTCAAACGCAAGGACACCGCTGATCGGGACAACTGATGTGTAGAGACTGACTGCTTCATTCGCACGAACAATGACAAATACATTACAAGGATCGCCTCCAAACATTGCACTGTCTGCAGGCACATCCAACCATTGTTTTTCACCTACATCGACTTGGATGTCCACAGCTTGCTTGAAGTTTGCCGGTACATAATTCTCATGGCGACCTGTATCCCATAGTTCTATAGTCAGACTTGTCGCTTCCCGGGCAGAGACCAACAGAGTAAATCCTTCAATTCCACCCTCGGTCGGGAACAGCCATCCAACGTCAGCGACCAACCGGTACTCCTCGGAAGGTTCGTTGATCAAAATTCGACTCATCGTGCTTGAAGCCGTGATGGTTCCCCTTCTCGCAAGGTCAGCAGAATCCATATTTCTCAGTCCTATAATTGAGGCATCGGTCCGCAACATCGTTTGTTGCAATTCGGTCAAATGCTGCTCTCGCAGTTCACGAGGCGTGATGCCTTTGATTACCGACAAGGCAGCGCCTGCACCTGCTGCTTCTCCCATTACCGCACAAGTTGCCATGACGCGGGTTGTTCCGAATGCAACATGGGATGCACTGATATTACGTCCCGCAAACAGCAGATTGCTGACATTTCGGGAGTACAGGCACCCAAACGGAATATGATAAATGCCATCTGCATGCAGATGCTTGGAGCCGCTCTCGCTTGCATACATCCCTTGTGGGGGATGCAGGTCGATGGACCAACCGCCAAAGGCGACGCGGTCTTCAAATGGACGCTGAGAGATAACATCATTTTGCGTCAGGATCGTATCACCAAGGAAGCGGCGGTATTCGCGTTTGCCTGGAATCGAGCCTACCCATTCCAGAGTCATCTCCTCGGCCTGAAACTTGCCGGAGTTCTTAATATAATCCCAGACACCATAAATAACAGACCATAACTCATCCCGAATCTGCTCATTCTCATGTACCGTATCCAGCTCTCCGCCCCATTCAATCCACCAGTAGTGACAGCCGGAATCTCCACTGCGTATCACACGCTTTAGCGGAATTGGGGTTGTCGTAATGTCTTTAGCAAACGATGGGGCTACAAACCGTACCGGTTTCCCGGTATCTTTCGTATAGAACAGCAGTGTGCTGCCAAGCGTAATATCATCAGCAACTTCCGGTGCCCATTCTTCCCCGAACTCATGACGGGCTTCACGGCCAATCCGGTATGCTGCTCCAGCGAGAAATCCGACGAGTCCGTCACCAGTACAGTCAAGGAACATCTCACTTTCAAACGTAATCTCACGCTCGGAGCCCATCATCCAGCCTTTCACGCTACGAATTATCCTTGCATCCTTCTCACCGTCTGCTTCTACTTCTCTAACATCTGTATTCATAAACAAAGTGAGATTAGGCTCGGCTCTTACTGCCTCCAGCAAAGTAACGTCCCACAAATAGGGGTTACCTTCCGGATTCCGTTGTTGATTCTGAATGAACAATTCCCCCATAATGCCGGTCTCCCGTGCATAACGATTCACGCCATGCCCCGTTGCACCGCATACCCATACACGTACCTCGGAGCTGGAATTGCCGCCAAGTACAGGACGATTATGCACGAGTGCAACCTTTTGACCTAATCTTGCCGCTGCTATAGCGGCACAAATCCCGGAAAGTCCTCCGCCAATGACCGTAACATCGAATAATAGTCTTTCGCGTCTCATGATATAAACCTCCTTTGAATTAGCCTTTTACAGCTGAACTGGATACACCTTGAATAATATATTTCTGACCAAGCAGAAAGATTAAAATCATAGGGATAATCGCTGCCGAAGAAGCTGCCATCATTCCGTTATAATCAACGTTGTTTTCCAAAACGAAATTTTGTAGACCAAGCGGAATCGTATAAAGCTTTGGACTCTGCAGGAAAACCAGAGCATTCTCATAATCATTCCACTGCCAGGAAAAATCGATAATCGCAAACGTTGCAAGCGCTGGTTTCGCTAACGGTAACACCAGCTTGAAGAAAATTCGAAAATGACCCGCACCATCGAGTAATGCAGATTCTGTAATCTCGTTCGGTATACTGAGAAAGAATTGACGGAGCATAAATACACCAAATATCGAGAACATGGCTGGCAGAATTAATGCCCAATGTGTGTTATATATATGAAGCCAGTTAAACAGGATAAACTTCGGAACAAAAACAACTTGTGGAGGTATCATCATCATGGATAGATACACGATGAAGAGGGTATTACGTCCTTTAAATTCCGTACGGGCGAAGCCATAAGCAGCAAAGGCCGACAAAAAAACGGCACCAGCTGTACCAATCACGGCAATCTTAATTGAGTTCAAATAATAAGGGAGAAAATTATAGTTTCCCGTCCAGATTCGCTTATGGCTGGTCCAGTCCAGCTTCGAAGGAAGCCATTGGCGGAATACTTCGCTCGGGGTCTGGAAGGAAGTACTGAGCATCCATAAAAAAGGAACAATCATAAACAACCCTGCAATTAACATAAGGATCGTTACAGAAAGCTTAACCGAGCGTGTCTTCGTTGTTCTAAACATTGGGTCAGCTCCTCTCTAGTAATGGACCCAGCGTTTTTGGCCGACCCATTGGATGATGGTAATGACAAGAATAACCGCAAACAGGAACCAGGAAATGGTTGATGCATAGCCCATCTCATAATAGCTAAATGCCGTTTTGTAGACGAACAACGACAGAATCGTGGTGCTTCCGCTTGGGCCGCCGCCCGTAATCGCTTGGATGAGAGAGAAGGATTTGACCGTCATAATCAGCCCCGTAATCAATAGCATAAATGTCGTTGGACTAACAAGCGGCCATACAATCCTCCATGTAATAGTTGCTTTCCCTGCACCGTCAATACGTGCCGCTTCAAGTTGCTCAGTCGAAATCTCCTGCAGGGCTGCCAGATAGATAATCATGTTGTAGCCTAACATAAACCATATTTGCACGACGTCAATGGCATACATCGCCGAACTCGAATCAGCGAACCAGCCCGGAGGCGATACAATGCCGATAAAGCGAAGCACTTCATTAATCGGCCCCTGGGACGGCTGGAACAGCAACATCCATACAAAAGCAACAGCAACACCGCTAGAGATATATGGCAGGAAGAACATACCTCTAAGCAATCCTTTCAAATACACGCTCCGGTTAAGCACAAGAGCAACGAGAAATGCAATTGCCAATGAGACCGGAACGGACATCAGGAATATGATCGTGTATTTGATTGAAGCATAGAACTGATCATCACCAAAAAGGCGTTTGATATTATCTAATCCGGTGAACGTCCAATTCGGATTGGCGAATTGATAGTCCGTGAACATCATAAAGAAGGAGTACAAGGCTGGCAGAATAAAAAATGCGAGGATACCGAGCATATTAGGCAAAATAAATACGTAGCCAACCCAGCCTTGTTTCCGAATCCAGCTGTTCCTTTTCACAGAAAACGCCGCCTTTCTTCTCGTATGGAACTTTTAAATACAGCAAAGAGAGAAGACGGAAGCGAAGAATCCTTCTTCTCTCTTAGGGATATTGTCAATATTCGATTATTTGATTATTTGATATATTCCTGATGGCGTTTGGCCATATTCTTAAGCGTTGTATCGATATCCTGCTCATTCAGGAAGTATTTCTCGTATTCTTCCTTGCGGGCATCCAGCGCTTGCTGCGGTACATTTAGCTGGAATGATGGGAACTCTCCGAACACAACGCTATTCATCGACTCTGTATCGTATTTGTCTTCAACACCCTTGAGCAGCAGGTCCATTGCCTGCTTGTTATCAACGCTCTTCGAGGATGGAAGGCGTCCTCCACTTGCCATTGGCAACATTCCGCCGTCCGCATACCACTTTGCGAATTTCCATGCCGCATCCTGATGCTTGGATTTTGCATTAACCGAGAGCATATCACCTAAACCGCCAGCATATTTATAATCCTTTTGATCGGCAGATACTTTCGGAATTGTAGCGAATGCGATTTTGAAGTCATGAGGAAATTCCTTCAGGTTATTGGCGTTGCGGAAAATAAATTCTCCTGCCGCTAACATAGCTGCCTCCCCTTTGAGGAACATTGTGTCTACTGGCATCTTGCTTGTTACTTGTTCTCCATATTCGGGTGTCGATTTGTCCACAAACATCATGTCATGCACGATTTGAAGCTGCTTTTTCCAAAGATCATTATTGAAGTTAGATGTGCCTTCCGGCGTGGTTACGCCAAGGCCCGCAATGGTACCGTCAATTGCAGCGGTAAAGGCAGCATCATGCTGCATAAGACCGTACACATTCGATTTTGTTAGCGCTTTCGAATATTCTCTCAAGTCATCCCACGTCCAATCAACGGGAGGAATCGGAAGACCGGCTTCATCCAGCATGCTTTTGTTAAGCCAGATGAATAACATGTTTTTCTTTGTCGGAATACCATAATACTTATCCCCGATTTTCCATTGAGCGGCGTCTACCCCCATTTGCTCGTCGATGTTGTAATCTGTTCTGCTGCTCAGATCCAAAGCGACTCCTGCATCAACACGTTTCTGTAACCGGTTAATCGTGTAGTTGACGAACAAGTCTGCGTCCTGACCCGTCATGAGCGCCGTATCCAGCTTCAGGTTGCCGGGGTCATCATTTACATAACGGAAGTACTCGACCTGAATGTCAGGATTTTCTTTGTTCCAGCTGTCAATCACTTCTTGAGGTCCAGCCTCAGCAGGAACAGCTCCCCAAAGCGTGAGATTAATGGTCTCACCAGCATTTTGATTCGCCGATCCTGCACTCGCTCCCTCGTTGTTAGCCCCTCCGCATGCGCTGAGCATCGAAGCTGTCAAAGTCGTAATCAAAGCAACCTTTAACCAATTTCTATATTTCATTTACAGTCCCCCTTATCAAGTTGATAGGCTGCTTACTACGTCTTTAACTTTATCACCAGCCTGACATTGGGGGTATGAACGGTGTTTGGATATTCATAGAACGATTTTTTGTTCTTTTCGGTATTCGTTCGGGGTCAACCCGCACCACCGCTTGAATATTTTAATGAAATAATTGTCGTTCTCAAAGCCTACCAACCTGCCTATTTCACTCACCGTTTTCTCCGTCTCTGTCAGCAGCATTTTCGCTGCTTGAACGCGGCGGTTCTGAATAAAATGCGTGATCGTGATCCCCATCTTTTTCTTAAATAAGTCACTGACATAACTGGCATCCATGCGAACATATTCAGCCAATCTCTTTAATGTCACATCCTCGGCGAAATGCTCCTCAATGTAGGTAATCATTCGGTTCAGCTCTGGATGATCTGTTGGTTCTAGGGCAGTCTTGTCTGGAAACCATTTATCTGCCAGGCGAAGCTTATCCATTCTCGTCAGCTCTCCGGCTACTTTGTCCATGGTTTGCTTCAGTTCCTTCAAATCCAGAGAAAGCTTCATCAAATAACCTGAAGCCCCGTATTCCAATGCTTGTCTGGCATACTCGAATTCACTTACTGCCGTCAACATAACGAATCGGCATTCATGTCCTTCCTTTCTCGTGAGCTGGAGTAAACGGATGCCATCCATTAACGGCATGAAAATGTCGGAAATGACAACATCGGGCTGCAGTTCCCGAATCAACTGCAAACCTTCCTCGCCATTTACCGCCTCACCGACAATTTCAAACGGGATATTCGCCTTTGTAAACAATTTGCGCAAGCTTGCTCTTGCGTACTGTTCATCTTCAACGATCAATGTGCGCCACAATGGTGCTCCCCTCCTTCAAATATGGTTTGGATAACAATAATGGAAAATGCATGATGACCTGCGTTCCTTCCTCCGTCGACTCTATCCGAAGTCCTGTTGGCTGGTTCTTAAACATAAGCTCCAAGCTCTCGCGAAGGTTCTGTACGCCAATGCTTTTTCTTTTCCGGTAGGACTGATTCGCCTGGGATTTTTTGATTCCTATACCATTGTCCGCAACCTCCAAAATAAGCAGCGAATGGTGGATTGATGCACGAATGTCGATCCGCCCCTCAAGCTGTGATTGTCCAAACCCGTGAATCAACGAATTTTCTACCAGCGGCTGCAGACAAAATTTCGGAATCAGTGCATACTCCAGATCCCTGGAAACTTCATAGTGGAGCTCGATGCCATGTCCAAATCGTTTCCGTTGGATATCCATGTAGGATTCGATTAGCACAATCTCCTCCTTCAGAAGAATAAGATCAACCTCCAAATTCAGCGTAGTTTCTAATATTTTTCCTAGCGATACACAAATCTCATAAATCTCATCATCATCCTTATCCAGTGCAATGCTCTTGATTGTATTCAGCGTATTCAGCAAAAAATGAGGATTCATCTGACCAAGTAACACCTGAAATCGGACAAACTGCTTTTGCCGCTCCTCAAGCTTTAACTGTTCCAACAGATTATTGATGTCTGCGATCATGAAATTGAAGCTTCGGGTTAGCGCCAGCAATTCACCTCTTCCTTGTTCCGGCAGCTTTGTCTTCAAATTCAATTTTACGGTTGTCTCCATCTTTCGTTGAAGATGCTTTAAAGGACCGGTAACGGTTGAAGAAATGAAGTAAGTCAGCAGCACAAACAGCAGCAGGATGGCCCCATATACGGTATAGAACCTTAGCTTCTGTTTGTTCACTTCTTCAAATAACAAGGACAGGGGTATCTTTTTCACAAGATAACCGTCAAGCTCTTGAATTTTGCTATAGGTATACATCATATGATTGTTCACAATGGATTGGGAGGAGGTATCCTGTCCCTGACTCTGACTTGCTGCTGTAATGGCAGATGACACGGTAGAGGGTACATTGTCTCCCGACTTGGATTGAAGCATAATATTCCCATATCCATCCATTAGAAAATAGGCTCCTTCCCTATCGCTGCCGAATGTATTTTCCTCTGTTTTTTCCTGAAACCATGCTTCATAATCGATACTAAACCGTCCATAAGCAAATGGTTTTAGTCCGTCGTCACGCAGCACTTCGTAAAGGCTCAGCATCCGATTTCCTTTTCTCTCACGAACGCCGGTCGTCAAATCATTGGATTTCCATACGTACCGTTGTCCCTCAGTCCTCTTCAGTTCCTGTACCCAGGGCTCGGAACTGATGTGGGCATAATTCAGAGAATTCTCTGGCGTATAGGAAGTGTAAGCGTTTCCTTTTAAATCGATCAATGTGTAGAATACGGTAGCTCCCGTAAGGAAAAAGCTGTTTTCAATACTAGCGAATTTATTTTCCACAATTCGCTTTCGATGGATGGCATCATATAATTCCGGCTTCTGCATCACTTCGCGGAGGACAGAATCCTGATCCAACAGCATCCCAGTCTTCATCACAAGACTCATCAAATCAATAAGATCGGCTTTGATGCCTTCGAGTTGCTTGACGTTAATGTCAGAAGCATCCCGCTGGAGCATAACTTCCGTTTCTCGGAAGTTGTAGAGAACTAATATGGCTATAGGCGTCAGGAGGAATAACAGAAACGAAAATAGTATTCGGTGTTTAAACGTGCCTGGCGTTATTCGTCGCAGCCATCTGGTCAACATGATTATTGCTCAGCCCTCCCATCGGTGTATACCTCCCAATTTACTGAACATTAAGGCTGATCGCAACAGTAAATTGTAAGCGCTCATATGAGGAGTTGAGAGTCTCCTCTTCCCCTATGGATAAAAAAACGACAGCCAAATAATTGACTGTCGTTAGGTTGAATACTATGTCCGAATTGACTTGAAGGACTCCGTCTGCTGTGTAATGCCTTTCTCTGCCGCAAAGCGCTCGATGCTGGATGCGCCGAAGAATCCATCGATGCCCTTCGTTCTCTCAATGACATAGGCCGCATCCTCCGGCTCTGCAATGGGTCCACCGTGGCAAATAATCATGATCTCTGGGTTCACAGCCCGCCCTGCTTCAATAATAGCCTCAATTCGTTGTACACAGTCGTCCAGGGTCAGTGCTGTTTTTGCACCAATGGAGCCCTTGGTCGTCAACCCCATGTGCGCAACCAAAATGTCAGCCCCCGCCTCCGCCATAGCTTTTGCCTGAGCAGGATCAAAAACATACGGCGTAGTCAGCAAATCCAATTCATGGGCGATACGGATCATTTCAACCTCCAGGTCGTACCCCATACCGGTTTCCTCCAGGTTTTGTCTGAACACCCCATCAATCAAACCAACGGTTGGGAAGTTTTGAACTCCGCTGAAGCCCTGCTCCTTCAACTGCTTCAGGTAAACCTCCATTATTCGGAAAGGATCGGTGCCGCACACCCCTGCCAGAACAGGCGTATGTTTGACGACGGGCAGCACCTCGGCTCCCATCTCAACGACGATTTGATTGGCATCCCCATAGGAGAGCAAGCCCGCCAGCGAGCCGCGGCCCGCCATTCTGTACCGACCGGAATTGTATACGATTAACATATCTGCTCCGCCCGCTTCACTGCTCTTGGCCGTAATCCCTGTGCCTGCCCCGACACCTAGTAGAATTTTACCCTGCTTTACCTCTCCCCTAAATTTGTCCATAATTTCTGATCTGTTCAGCTTATTCATTTCGTATATCCTCCTTATTGGATTGGTTAGGAATTTGATGTCATGAGAGCGATCAGCTTTTGTGATGCGGCCTCTGCAAAGGCTGGATCGTTGATGGCGCAATCCATTTCAATCACTTCAACAATTGTGCGATCGATATGCTGGCGCAGGGTATTAAACAACATCCGGTCCTCCTCCGGTCCGTAGAAAGGCTCCCCCTCCACATCAATTGCGGATACGCCTCTAAGCGGTAGCATTAGCACGGTGCGTTCCTTTGCCATGTTCAGCTTCTCCGCAAGCTTCCTGCCGATCTGCTCATTCTCTTCCACTGTGGTTCTCATCAGGGTTACCGTCGGATTATGCTGATAAAACTTATGATCCTTGAATTTCTCCGGCACAGTATCGCTCGGCCCAAAATTGCACATATCTAAAGCGCCCACCGAGATTACCTGCGGAATGCGATTTTGGCCTGCAGCCTCTAAGCGATTCGGCCCCGCATTTAAGACACCGCCGATGATTTCATCCGCCCACTCCGTCGTCGTCAAGTCCAATACCCCTTCAATAAAGCCTGCTTCAATCAACGCCTCCATCGACTGCCCTCCGATGCCCGTGGCGTGGAACACAAGCACCTCGTAGCCCCGCTCCTCCAAATATTTTCTTGCCGCTGTCACACATGGTGTTGTCACTCCAAACATCGTAGCTGCAACCAGCGGCTTCTTATCCGGTTTGTGCTTATGCTCAAACTTGAGCATGCCCGCCATCGCAAATAATGCATTTGTAAATATTTTCGTAGAAATGGAGTTCAATCCGGCTACATCCACCACCGACGGAATCATGACAATATCACTCGTGCCTACGTATGGAGCTGTGTTTCCAGAAGCAACGGTTGATACCATCACCTTAGGGACTCCAATCGGCAGAGCTCTCATGGCAGGTGTGACCAGTGAGGTCCCACCAGTGCCACCAAAGGAAATGATTCCGTCAAATTTACCTTGTTTGTACAACTGTGGCACCAGCTTCTTCAATCCTATGGACAAAACCTCTGTAGCCAAAGCCCGATCCTTCTTTGCCGCAAGTTCTTCTATGGCCATGCCTGCGGCGTGGGCGACTTCCTGATTGGACACATCCGGAACAAAGGAAGATTCGAATACACCTGTATGAATCATCAATGTCCCCAACCCAAGCTCCTCTGCAATGCTTTTAATGTAAAGGTATTCATCGCCCTTCGTATCAAACGTTCCAATGATTGCGACGGTCTTCATTCCACGGCCTCCTCGTATGACTCTTTAGAAACCAAGCTCGATCGCAGGTAGCATCCTGATTTTTTCGCTAACAGAAAAACCAGTACGATCGCTATAACTTCATCATACTGGTCCTGTTTATTTATGAAAACGCTTTTATGTTCTGTGTTTTTGTGTTTAGGTTAGATCTGTACTTTTTGGGAGAGCAGCCTTTGAGCTTTTTAAACATTTTGCTAAATTGTGCGTAATTGGGATACCCAACCATCCCAGCCACTTCGGATAATTGAAGCTGCGACGCATGAAGAAGCGTGACGGCTTTATTGATGCGGAAGCTCACCAGATAGGTCTGAAAGCTGCAGCCAACCTCCTTTTTAAACAAACTGCTCAAATAGCTGCGGGAAACATGAGCAACTTTGGCAAGATCCGAAAAAACAATTTCACTACTATAGTTTTGCGCCACATACTCTTTGACAAACTCAACGTAATCATAATGCTGGGTAATGCCTTTCAGCATTTTGACCATAAAATCGTCCTCATCCAGTTTACCCAGGCGTTTAAAATCGCGAGTAATTGCCGTAATCGACTTCTCGGAAGGAATTCGTTCAAAAGCAGACCCGCCAATATACCCCATAATGTCTGTGTTGTCGCTATACATGTACTGGACATCGACCGGCGTCTTTACCGGACCGCCATAAATCATCTTGATCAAATCCGGCTTAAGCTGATTGCAGGTATCAAAAATACGCAGTGCCTTTGATTTGGCGGCCTCCAAGGATACAACCTTCCGTGCACCCAATAACCCGCCTTCGGTCAGACCGAGATGAGCACAGATTACATCTGCTCCCGCTTCAATCATCTGGGCCGCCTGAAGCTCATCAAATACGAACGCCACCGTAAACAAATCCTGTCGATGGGCCAGGCGTATGGCCTCAACCTCGATGTCATAACTAATCCCGTCTTCCTCCAGAGCCTCTCTGAACAATCCGTCGATTAGGCCAACTGTAGGATAGTTGTTGACTCCCGAAAAACCTCTCCTCTTGATTACCTCTATATAATCAGCCATTTCTATGGTTGGATCATTCGCATTCAGTCCAAAGAGTACGGGAGAATGCCTCACCAGCGGCACTATTTCTCTTGATGCAAAATCCATCACCATATCATTACTGTTGCAAAACGGCAAAAAGCCGGCTAGAGAGCTCCTCCCCATCTGGCGAAACTTGCCGGAGTTCAGCATTAATATAAAATCCGCTCCACTCTGAGCTGCATACTTCGCCGTAATCCCCGTGCCTGTCGAGACACCGATGATGTGATTTCCCTCGCACAGCTGTGATTGAAGACGCTCCAGTATGACTGTTCTGTTCAAACTCATCCGCTCCTCAACACAATTTAACAATTGTAGTTTTTGTTCCTCAATATTATTATTGTACATCATTCCGTATAGCTCATTCCCTCCTTCCTCGAACCGTTTTGTTAAGGGGCATCAAAAAAAAGCCGATTTCCCACTTGGGAAATCGACCTTAGACAATGGTCTTGATATTATTGTGTGACAATGATCGGACCATTTTTAGTAAGGATAATCGTATGTTCCACTTGAGCTACATAGCTTTTTTCTGTAGCAAAGGTCCATTCGTCTTCTTTTTGATACACTTGTTCTTCTAAAGTTGAGATAAATGGTTCAAATGCAATAACCATGCCTTCTTTTAATAACTCATCATCCGATGTATCGTTATAATTATAAATATGGTCAGGTGCTTCGTGTATGTTACGTCCAACACCATGTCCTGTAAGGTTTTTAATAACGGTTAATCCATGCTGTTTTGCTGTTAAGAATACCGCTTTTCCGATGCCGCTTTTTTTGGAACCAGGTTTTGCTTTCTTAAGACCTGCTTCAAATGCTAGTTTAGCAACGTCGCATATTTTCGTTAACACTTCTTCTCCTTCGCCTACTACAAACGAGATTCCTGTATCAGCGAAATAGCCGTTCTTCGAGCCAGAGACATCTATATTGACTAGATCTCCTTCTTGAATAACCCGTTGCCCCGGAATACCATGTGCCACTTCTTCATTAACACTAATGCAAGTATACCCAGGGAAATTATATGCACTTTTTGGAGCTGAGACTGCGCCTTCTTTCTCAAAAAGCTCTCCAGCTATATCATCAAGTTCCTTCGTCGTTATGCCAGGAACAGTTCTTTGTACCAATTCATCTCTAATAAAGGCAACAATTCTGCCAATTTCCTTCAAACCATTAAAGTCTTCTTCTGTTTTTGCAATCATTGTTTTCTGACCTCACTATCTTTTATCATCAATTAAATGTATAAGCTGAAACAACCAATTAGATAATCATATCCAAATGGTCAAAGCTTCGCAACTTTTTTTGAAAACTCGATTTATCAATAACACCTTGACACTAAAAAAAGAAAAGCCCCTTCCGTCTTCAAAGGGGCTGAATATCGCATTATACCTCTTCTTCTTCGGCCTGACTAGGCGGAGCCATCAGACCTTTGACGGCACCCATAAATGGATGGATAGATTTGATCATGCCGTAGCCCATTTTCATGACAGGCATGAATTGCTGGATCATGCCAAACAGCCGCATGCCGCCGCCAAGTATACCTCCAGCCGAAGCCGCACCACCAAGCCCGCCAAACAGCGAGCCCATCATCGGTAGAAAGGACGAAACCTGCGCACGTGACACTGCGCGCGAGCGGGTAGACGGCTTGCGTGTACCATTTACCCGTTTCCGATTCGGAGAACGACCGTTTTTGCTGCGTGAAGCGACCTTTCTATTGGTACGCTGGGAACTGTCCCCTGTGGTCGCCGTGCGCGATATTTTTCCTCCCCCGGTAAGCACCACGCCTCCGTTATTCACGTCAGAAATGTAACCGATGTACGTTTCACCATTATGAAGAGTCACGCAGACGGGCCGGGCCTTATACCGCTTTGCCTTTAGGCGTATTTCGTTGGTTTTAGCCATGGATTTTCACCTCGCTCTACTGAATCTACTTCAGTTTACGCGAGAAGTGGACTACTTGCCTGTGCGAATGAGACATACGTGCGGTATTCGCTATAGGTCAATTCATCAATTTAAATGATCCTAATGGAAATATAACTACATATCTCACGGAGCCTACCACCAACAAAAGCAAAGAGCTAAGCAGGACATATGCCGCTTAGCTCCTTGGTCTCTTTAAATTATAACTCTACTTATTCAGCAAGGCATTGGCCTTCTTCGCCGCTTCAGCTACAGCGGCCTCTGCCGAAACGGAAGAATCAACAACCGCACGCAGAATCTCATTCTTGATCATCTCACCAATTTCTGGATAAACCTTCTGCATTGGACGTGGACCCGCATATTCCAGTTGGTCTACCGCCACCTTGAACAGCGGCTTTTCCTCATAAAGCTTCTTCATTTCATCGCTCTCCACTGCACTGATTCGGCTAGGCAAATAGCCCGTGAAGGAGCTTGCATAAATCGTTTGTTCTTTGGAGGTCATCCACTTGATAAACTTCCACGCCGCTTCCTGTTTTTCGGGCGACAGGCCAGAAGTCATAACCAAATTGGCACCGCCTGTCGGCACTCCATACGTATCATTTGCAGGCATAAATGTCGTTCCGAGTTCAAAGCCTTGCTCTTCTGCAACCTTCATATTATTGGTCAGATCCGCAGTTGAGGAGAACAGCATCGCTGAACGCTGATTGTGGAAATCCGTTTTGGCTTGCGTACCTGCATCATCGGTCGTACCGATGCTCATAATGCCTTCATCCTTCATCTTAAGCCACAGCTTCACAGGTTCAATGCCGGTTTCATTATCGAATGCCGCACTTTTTCCGTCCTCGCTGATCATCGTGCCTCCACTCTGTCTCACAAAAGCTTCATAAAGCCAAATATCGACAGGCATCGAGATGCCGTAGCGCTGATCATTAATCGTTAGCTTGCGTGCATAATCTTCAAACTCTGTCCAATTCTTAGGTCCAGCAGGATCAAGGCCCGCCTCCTTCAGCATCGTACGATTAAAGTACAGGATCGGGGTACTGCGTAAATAAGGAAGAGCATACAGTTTATCATTCACATAGGAATTCCCCATGAGCCCTTGAATAAAATCTTCCATATCCAGCTGATCCTTCTCCACAAAAGAAGTCAACTCCTGCGTCATGCCTGATTCCGCAAACACACCCACTGAAGCAATTTCATTTTGCCATACTTCGGGGGCATTGCCCGCTGCAAAAGCAGCTTGTGCCTTAGAATGCTGATCTGCATACGTCCCTTGATATTCCGCCTTCACGATCACTTCATCTTGGGATTCATTAAACATCTTTACCAAGTTCTCATTGTTCTCAGCGATCTTGTCTCCCCAAGAGTACCAATATGTAATCTCTATTGGTTTGTTGGCCGTATCATTGGAATTGCTCCCGGAAGCAGCTCCGGTTGAACCATCAGAATTAGAAGCACCACAAGCAGTCATCGTAAGAGCAAGCGTTGCCGCTAACAAAACAGATCCAAATTTTTTCATGACTAAACCCTCCTGTTAATCTGATTATTTAACACCCGAATAGACAAATGCTTTAATAATTTGACGTTGTCCAAATAAGAAAACAATAAGAATCGGAACGACCAAAATCATGTTTCCAGCCATCAAAATATGCCAGGCAGCTCCTCCGTCAACCTCGCGCAGCTTAGAAATCCCGATCGGAAGCGTTCTTGCTGCATCGGAGGTTGTCATCACGAGCGGCCAGAAATAATCATTCCAGTGTGCAATGAAGCTGAACAATGCAAATGTTACTAACGTAGGACGCGCCATTGGTACCATAATCTTAAGAATGATCTTCCATTCCGGCGCCTGGTCAAGTCGCGCCGCTTCAATAAGCTCTTCCTGTACTTGCTTGAAGGACTGCCTGAGCATGAATATGCCAAATGCGCTTGAAGAGAAGGGCAAAATGAGTGCCAGCAAATTGTTAATGAGTCCCCACTTGCTCATCAACAAATACACAGGTAGGAAAATGAGCTGACCAGGAATCATCAAGGTCACCATCGTTATCCCGAATAATAGCTTGTCTCCTTTGAAGGAGTATCTTGCAAAAGCATAGGCTGCCAATATTATTGTCGTGAATTGAAGAACGAGTATGCTGACCGATACAACAACGCTGTTCATTAGATATTTCAAAAAAGGCCCCGATTCCCACGCCGCTTGAAAATTGCTCCACATCACCTTGGATGGAATCCACTTGGGTGGAAAAATCACCGTCTCCGGGTAAGACTTCAAAGATGTTGAAATCATCCATAGAAAAGGGATAGCAAAAATCGCAACCAATGCTATTGTGGCAGTAATATTGAACGTACGCAGCAATGACTTCCTTGCCATAAAATTCCCCTTCTCCTCTCTATTGGTAGTGAACCTTGCGGCTCAGCAATTTGAAGTAGACTAGCGTAAGCAGACCAACGACAACGAGCAGTATAACTCCTGCTGCCGATGCATAACCGATCTTGAAGTAGCGGAATCCATACTCGTAGATGTAAAAGACGAGCGTATTGGTTGAATTGATCGGACCCCCGTTGGTCATAATGGCAATAGTCTCAAACACCTGGAATGAACTGATCAGATTGATGATTATTAAGAAAAATAGTGTCGGCGAAAGCATGGGAAGCGTAATTTTGTAGAATTTGCGCCACCAATTGGCCTCGTCCAGAGCTGAAGCTTCATACACATCCCTGGGAATGCTTTGGAGGCCTGCGATGAAGATGAGGGCGTTATAGCCTACGCCTTTCCAGACCGATACAAGCACAAGCGACAGCAATGAACTGTCTGGACTACTCAGCCATGCCAGCTTAGGCAAGCCAACCATATCAAGCAAACCGTTAAGCAAACCGAATTTGGGATCCATCAGCCACATCCACACCAGGGATACCGATACAAGTGAAACAATATGCGGACTGAAAAGTGCCCCCTGAACAAACCCGTACCATGCCCCTTCCCGATTCAGCCAGATCGCAAGCAAAAGCGAGATCACAATGGATAAGGATACGGAAAGAAGCGTATAGTTCAAGGAATTGCTTAACACCTGAAGAAATGCACTATCCTTAAATAGTTCAACAAAGTTGTTGAAGCCCACGAACTCCTTGACCGGATTAATAAAATCCCAGTTGTAAAAGCTTAAGAAGATCATATAGAAGATCGGATAAAGGAAAAAAATAGAGAATATTGTGATGGAGGGTGCCACCAACACATAGGGACGGAGCTTGGACCAGACGGTCATGAATATCCTCCTCCCAGGACAATCAGCTCTCCCGCTTCGGCCAGCTCATGCTGACGAGCACGTTCACCCTTCCGATCAAAATAGTACAGGTCCTGCATAGACACGTTGATGTTTACCTCAAAGGCTGACTCCAACGGTTTCAAGAAGCTCTTCACGGCGATAAGTCCAAGCGCGGAATCCAGTTGATAGATGATCTCTGCTCCCAGTGTCTCGCGTGTCATGATATGAGCCGAGAACTGAATATGCCCGGTCTGCGGTCTGTTCTCAAGCGTCATCGTTGCTTTTTCTGGTCGAAAGCCAATATGGCCAATATCATCATGAAGCTGTCCATTCAAAAAAGGCAGGATACGTTCACGATCTATCACATTCATTGGCGGTGTACCGATAAACTGCGCTGTGAAAACATTATCCGGATCATTGTAGATTTTCATTGGACTGTCTGCTTGTTGAATACGCCCTTTATTCATGATGACGATGCGATCTCCCATCGACATGGCCTCAACCTGATCATGAGTTACAAAAACAAAGGTTGCGCCCAGCCGTTTGTGAAGCTGAATCAGTTCCGTGCGCATCTGATGGCGTAGCTTGGCATCCAGATTCGACAATGGCTCGTCCATCAGGAAGACTGCGGGACTTTTAACCATGGCCCGAGCCAAGGCAACCCGCTGACGTTGACCTCCGGACAGAGCCTGCGGCTTCTTATGCAAATACTCTGCCAGGCCGACGACCTCAGTGATCTCCTTTATAAGACGCTCACGTTCGGGCCGAGGCACCTTGCGATTTACTAATCCGAATTCAATATTCTCCTTGACTGTCATCATTGGATACAATGCATAGTTTTGAAATACCATCGCCACATTACGCTTGCCTGGCTCTACTCCATTGACACGATGGTCCCCAATCCAAATTTCACCGCCTGTTTCTTTCTCAAGTCCTGCGATCATCCGGAGTGTCGTCGATTTTCCACAGCCAGACGGACCGACCAATACCGTAAAGGAACCATCCTTAATGGTCAGATCAAGACCTTCGATGACTTTATCCTGCTTGAAGCTTTTTTCGATCTGCTTTAACACAATTTGAGCCATGACATTCCCTCCTTTTTCTTCACATTATTGTGCGGCCGATGTTATTCGAACGGATAAGATAAGGTCGCTTTCTTCACCCACTGCATTAGCGACAGGTCCAAAGCCCGGCGTATCATGACAAAAGCTCTGAATATCATTCATGAGATCAGCATCCAGCATTCGTTGGTGAGCAACGACTACTTCGCCCTCATGAACTTCAATAACACGGTATGCTGGTACATCGAGACAAGCTGCAGTTTGTACATAATGCCATTCTTCTTGCTTAACGATGGAGTTCATGTGGTTATGCCCGCAAAAATAGATGCCTCCACCTGGCCGACTATTGAATATACCCCTCAGTTCATTCTGCGGACGGATGTAAAGCTTATCTAGTGTTGAGCGCGCAGTTGTATCGAATACCGGATGATGCCCGAAGACGAGCACTTGCTTTTCATGTGAATTGGCAAGTTGGCCTTTAATCCATGTCAGCTGCTCTTCGTCCAGCTCTCCTCCCCAATCCTCTCGATTCATTTCCTGGGTAGTATCCAGAAAAATCAGCCTGACGTGAGGTGTATCAATAGCCCGGTAGCGCTCCTGTCCTGATAGCGTGTAAATTTCATGCTTTGGCAGTGAATACGTATCATGATTACCCAGCACATGAATGAATTTCCGTTCACTTTTTGTAAGCATGGAGAAAATGGATCGAAGTTCCTCAGCTGTCCCTTCATGCGTTAAATCACCAATTGAGATATGATAGTCCGCATCCTCCTTCAGAAAAGCCTTGAGCATATGCTCGTATGCCCGGAATCTTGCAGCCCTCATTTCTTCCGTCCCGTGACTCATGCATGAATAGTGAAGATCACCAAGTAATGCCAGACGCATAAACGCCACCTCCATCTTTATTTTGGATACCTAGCGGTTCAAGCCTTCTCCACCTGCAACACATTTGAAGGCTTTGGATGGGCCTGCTGCTCCATGATGAATTCGTTGAATGAAGGCCATATATAATCCGGAACGATATCTGTCTTTCCGATATCCTCTCTTGAAGAGATCCCCGTAAGCACGAGCGCAGTCTTCATTCCATTTTGCTGTCCAAATAAAATATCTGTTTCGAGCCTGTCACCTATCATGAGGCATCTGCTGCGATCCACGTCCAATAGCTGAAGCGCCTTCTCTGCATAATAGCGGGAAGGCTTGCCAATCACGACCGATGCTTTCTGCTGGCTGGCCGCCTCAATCGAACTTAGAATGGCTCCGGTATCCGGAATGATATCCCCTTGAACGGGACAACAGCTGTCCGGATTAGTTGCGAGCAGAGCCGCTCCGTGGCGCACTGCTTTTGCCGCCAGATGGAGCTTATCATAGTTAAATTTCCGATCCATTCCGACTAATACATGTGTTGATTGATATGGATCCTCGGTAATGGCTATCCCAAGTGCCTGAAGTTCCCTCCGTAAAGCCACCTCACCTACAACCAGCACCTTGGCGTCCGGCGCATGCTCTGCAAAATACATTCCCGAAAGGTAACCTGCAGTCAGAATTTCATCAGGCTGGCACGAAATGCCCAAACTCAGCAGCCGTTGGTAGCAATCTTCCTTGGTATGAACGGGAGTATTGGTAAGGAACAACAGGCGCTTGCCTCGTGAACGCAAGTTGTTTATAAAGCTATTCACGCCAGGGAGTCTCATCTGGCCAATATAGATGGTCCCGTCTAGATCAAAGCAATAAGCATCGTAAGCATATACATCTTCCATGACATTACTCCTGCCCGCTCACAGTGAGCTGGACAACTCCAATACATCTATGAAGCTTTCCAGTTCGTCAGTGCAGACCCATACGGACGGATACTCCTGAAATTTTTTCATGACGGAAGTCTCGTTGACTGTCCACGCCATCAATTGGATTCCTAATTCTTTGCATTGATGAATGTAATGCTCGGTCACAAAAGCATGATGTATGGACAAGAACGTCGCACCCATTTCTAATGACCAGTCCAGAATAGCTTTCGAACAGCCGAAAGTAATGAGACCAATGCGTACATCGCCAGATCGTTCCCTGATCTTCTCTAGGGCATCGAAATCAAAAGACGTAATTACCACCTGATTCAGCATGCTCAATTCCTCGATAACTTCAAGTACCCTTTCCTCCAGATGAGGGTAATAGCTTCCCATCTGCTTGAGCTCAATGTTAAGTTGAATCTTACCCTTCAAAGCACGCAGTACCTCTTCAAGGGTTGGAATATGTTCACCTTGCCTGATTTCTAAAGATTGCAGCTCCGAAGCAGTATAATCAGCCACTCTGCCTGTTCCATTTGTCATGCGGTCAAGCGTATGGTCATGAATCACCACTGGAATTCCATCCTTGCTGAGATGAACATCTAGTTCGAGATGTGTGAACCCAAGCTCTACCGCCTTTAAAAAGGAAGAAATCGTATTTTCAGGATACTTACTTGGATAGCCGCGATGCGCAACTGCTTGAATGATCATGTTCTGTTACCTCCTGTTATATATTTTTGGACAACACAAAAAACCCAGCAGCAAATCACCCTCCTTCAACATCAAGGTTGTATTGATTTACTTACCACCGGGTTTTCTCGTCGTCTCCACCCAAGGATAAATGTATGAAATTAATTAATTCCAGAACTTCTCATGGCCTACTGAAACAAAATCTGCCCCGCTCTTTAATGCTTGTTGTATTTCTTCCTCATACCGGATAAGGCCACCCACAATCAAAGGCTGCGAGATGCGTTCTTTCAGTTCTTGTATAACTCGAGGCATTAACCCCGGCATCAGTTCAACCTCATCAGGCTTATAGCTCATAATCATACGAACCGCAGTCGTAATTGCTGCTGTATCAATGGCGAATATGCGCTGAATGCTTAATATGCCCGCTTGCTTGGCCGCAGAAACTGCGTTGCTCTTTGTCGTCACGATCCCGTCGATTTTGAACACATCTGCAAGATATTGAATTGCTGAGGCATCTCGTCCAATCCCGGATACCATCTCGGTATGCACATAAGCTTTTTTGCCACTTTGATGCAAACTCTCTATGATTGAACCCAGATTGGTAATGTTGCCTGTCATCAGAATAACTCGCTGCACATCGCTTGCTATCGCTTGTGAAATTTGTTCATCTGTCGTGATGGAGGCTATGATCGGATAATTCTTCATGTGTGAGTCCTCGTTCCTTTGTTTGTCATCTTAAATGTTAAAGCTAAAGTATTCGTTATGTATCATTGTGATGTAAACGGGTTGTTAATTTTCAACTTTGCCAAATAGAGAAAGCACTGATCCTGTTTTCAATCAAAAAAAAAGAAAAGTGCTCCCTATAAAGGAGCACTTCAGCTTTTTGGAACTCGTCTAAATCTTCGCCTTTTCCTCTTCCGCCATCGACCGGATGTAGAAAGCACCCAGCACCGAGCAGAGCAGGAATGAGAAGAAAGCAATCGCTGCGGCTTGTTCACGCTCCTGAAAAACGCTGAATACCTGCTGCATGGAGACACCAAGCATCTGCGGAGAGTTGGCTCCGATCAGATAGGGCGCAGTGAACGAGCCGATGACCCCCATGAAGACAAAGGTCAGGGCAACAAGAAATGTCTTATACGACAGAGGGAAAATAAACCGGGTAAACAGCGTCAGCCTGCCTACACCCACGTCCTTTGCACTCTCAATGATCGATGAAGGAATACCCGAAAGTGCGGAACTGAGCAGCATCGTCGTAAATGGAATGTTGAACCACAGGTTGGCGATGATGATTCCTTTCTCGTCAAAGATGATGCGTGGCAGCGTAATCCCGACCACCTCAAGCATACGGGCCAGCCAGCCATGGTTGCCAAGCAAGTTGATCAGACCGTATGTTGCAATGACTCCAGGGATGAACAGCGGGATCATGTACGTTTTACGAATCAGATTGACGATCGGCCCCTGGTTGAAGCGCATATAGATCGCCAGGGTGTAGCTGACCAAGATCACGGCAACGCACGTAATGGCAGTCACTCGAAGCGTAAATACGATATTGCTGCGCATCCCCTTATCAGTGAACAGATACGTATAGCGGCTCAGATCGTATCCGCCCGAGCCGTTGCTCAGGCTCATGATAAAGGATTGAACAATCGGGATAATGACGACGATCAACAGGATGGCGAAGGAGGGGAGCACCATCGCCAGGCCTGTGATCGACTGTCTGGCTTCCTTACTCATTTCGCAGCAACGTCGCTCTGCCAGCGTTTGTTAATTTCCGTGCCCAGATCCCCGATGTTGAACGTGCGGAAGCCTTCGGCCACACCGTCGAACTTATTCTGCATTTCCTGTGACATATTGGAGAGCTCAATGCCCGGGAAGCCATTCATTTTGTCAACGATCACTTCCTGCGCTTCAGGGGACAGGACAAAGTTCAGGAATTCATTGATCGCTTCCTTCTTGTCCGACTCCTGGTTGACCATCAGGTACGTTGGTCCGCCGTTAAAGCCCGGTGTGATCTGCTGCATCTTAATTGTATCCGGCAACAAGCCTTCGTTCAGCTGCTGCAACACCATGTCGGACCAGGCCGGAATTAAAGACACTTCCCCATTCATCAACAGATCCAGCGTGCCCTGGTTTTTCTTCGGATAGATGCCCTGCCCGTAGACATAAGGTCCGATTTCTTTTAGCGTGTCGAAACCACCGTCCCACTTCTCCATGATCGCCGGATCAGAGTTGTGGATGTCTTCTTCCGGCAGGTCCTTGTAGACAATCGTCTGCACGAACGAGCTGCCGGAACCACCCGTTGACGGATCATTGTAGGCGAACTGCTCAGGATTGGCTTTGATCCACTGCAACAGCTCGTCCAGCGTAGTTGGCGGATTGGAGATTTTGCTGCTGTCATAGGCCAGAACGACGGCGGACGAGCGATACGGAACAGCGAAGTTGTCCACATCCTTCATCGTATCTGTGTTGACTTTGCTCAGGTTAGGAATGTTCTTCTCGTTCAGCTGCTCCCAAATACCATCCTTGGTGCCCTGCGCAACGGAGGTGATTCCGTCTTCATACAAGTCGATGTCTCCTGAGCCCTTACCGGCTTTCTTGGCGGCCACGATCCGGTCGTAGGTCGGCTCAGCACCAGTACCGGACGGGATATAGACCAGATTCACGTCGATATCCGGATGCTGCTTCTCAAACATTGGCTCCAGCGAATCCCACAGATCCTTGACGTTCTGAGAGCCCGTAAAGTAGAAGTTAAATTTCACCTGATCGCTCGATGCAGCAGCGCTCCCCTCGGTGGTGGTTGTACTTTTTATCTCACTTCCGTTTCCACACCCGGCCAGCAATGACACTGATAATCCCACAACAGTCAACAATGATAAAAATGGCTTTTTCATACGCATATCATTCATCCTCCTCAGTTCGATTCATCGACCGGGAATCCGGTCATTTTCGAGATCGAGACGCCGACGTCTTTTCCTACCTGCAGCTGCTCAACGAATTCCTTGTTCAGAAAAGCACGTATAATGCCGAATTCCACCAATTCCACGGTAACTTCGGCGTAATGTCCAAGAATCATGACCTGCTTGACCTTACCCGCCAAAGCACCTTCTCCCATCGTAGTACTGCTCACCTGTACGTCTTCTGGTCGGACCGCAGCCGTCACCTGTCCATTTAATCCCTTCTCGTTCGGCAGGCGAAGATGTCCAATCCGGATGCTCTCCCCTTCCGCCACCCCCTTAAGGAAATTCATTTTGCCTATAAAACCGGCGACATATAATGAAGCGGGCTCATCGTAAATCTGCTGCGGATGAGCAATCTGCTCGATGCGCCCGTGATTCATGACGATAATGCGGTCGGACAACGACAGTGCTTCTTCCTGATCATGCGTGACAAAGACCATTGTCAGCCCGGTCTTCATTTGGATCTCACGCAGCTCCTCACGCATTTCGTGCCGCAGCTTGGCGTCCAGCGCCGAGAAAGGCTCGTCCAACAGCAGTACTGCCGGATTCAGTAGCAGAGACCGCGCAAGCGCAACCCGCTGCTGCTGTCCACCCGAAAGCTCTGCCGGATATTTCTTCTCGAAACCCGACAGTCGGACCAGCTTGAGCGCATCCTCGACCGCTGTGCGGATCTCTTCCTTCGGCATTTTGCGGATCTTCAGGCCGAAGGCCAGATTGTCATATACCGACATATGCGACCACAGGTTATAGCTCTGGAACACCATCGAGGTCGGCCGTTTCTCCGGTGGCAGTTGAATGACACTCTTGCCCTCGATCAGGATGTCACCGGAGTCCGGTTCGAGAAACCCGCCGATGCTTCGGAGTACAGTAGTTTTCCCGCACCCGGAGGGACCAAGAAGGGTGACCAGCTCGCCTTTTTTGATATCGATGTTGATGCCGCTGACCCCGTCACCCGTTTTGTAGCGTTTGGCTAACTCTCGTACAGACAACTGCATTCTTCTGCCTCCCTTTGCTTCGGTATATCGACCGAAACATTTTTATTTCATTTGAAAACCGCTCGCCAGCACGTCCGCGCTCACCAGCCGCTGGGCTGCCACCAGCAGAATAATAGTCGGCAGCGTCAGGATGATCGAGAATACGGCTCCCGCGCTGCTCGGAAAGTCGGAAATAATGGAGTACATGACGATTGGCATTGTTTTGTAATCGGGAATACCGACCAGGAACGTGCCCTGTGCTTCGTCTAGTGAATTGAGGAACGTGAAGATCGAAGCGACCATGATGCCGGGCATCGCCATTGGCAGGGTGATGCTGCGGAACACTTTGAACGGGTTTGCCCCAACGTCCCGCGCCGATTCTTCCTGCGCCCGGTGCACGTTGCGAAAGGCGGAGGTCGGAATCCAGGTCATGAACATCAACACATTGATCATATGGATCAGCACAACGCCGAGCAGCGTATTCATCAGTCCAATCCGGTAGAAAAGAACTGCGATGGAAACATACAACCCCATTTTCGGAAAAGCGTGCGTCAGCAGGAACGAGAACAGGAACATCCGCTTCAGCGGAAACTGGAGTCTTGCGAAGGCATACGCTGCTGGGATGCAGACGACGATGGACAGCAGGGTCACCAGAGTAGCAATAAGGAACGACAGTGAGATCGACGAGACAATATCGTCCTTTGCCAGTACGAACTCCCACCATTTGAAGCCCCATACCTGGGGCAGAATATCCGGATAATTCCACTTTTCACTAAAGGCAAGCACTAGCAGGTTGACCAGCGGACCTGCGAAAAAAATGGCGAACACGGTCAGCAACACAAATTCGATTATTCTTCTCGGACCTACGTGTTTCCAGTACCAAGACATGTTCCGTCCTCCCTTCCATTCGTCGATTGACGAACAATCACTTCGCTTTCGTATTCAATCAGGCGCGGTACGCTCCCCTCGCCGCTAATCAGGCGATCCAGAATCGATACCGCGTCTCGGCCAATACCAGATGCATCCACGCTGACGGTAGTCAGCGATGGGTGGTACATGCCGGCCACTTCGGTATTGTCGTAGCCCATAACGGATACTTCCTCCGGAACGCGGACTCCGCGCTCCATCAGCACCTTCATCGCACCCAGTGCAAGCATGTCATTTGTACTGAACAGAGCGCTGTATCGTCCCTCCCGGAACGCCACATAATGCTCCTCCATCAACTTCCGACCGGAGTCGAAGCTCGATTCCGATGACTCGACAACGGTAAATCCGTCCTGTTCAGAACTAACGCCGAGGGATTCCAGCCGTTTTCGGAAGCCCTTCAATCGCAGCGAGTGGCTCCGATGTTCGCCCGGTCCGGCGATGATAAAGAATTTGCGGTGTCCACAGTCATATAAGTGCTGTGCCGCCCGTTCTCCACCGGCTTCATCGTTGCTCACGAGATGCACGACGTCCGGATCTTCCGTCGATCCATTCACCATCAGATAAGGGATATTGAAGTTTTTGACGTAATCGATGACGTTCTTCTGCAGCCGACTGACCAGGATGAGTCCATCCACCCGCTGTTCCAGCATATAATCGGTGGAGCGCAGCGACATTTCCCTATCGGTCTTCAGAAAAATTGAGTAGCCCATCTCTTCAGCGGACATCAGTATCTCGTCAATGATTCTGCCATACAGCGTGTGAGACACGATCGGAAGCCGGTCACGGAAAACGATGACTCCGATGTTGTACGTGCGCTTGGCAACCATCGCCCGGGCGACGGCGCTCGGCTTGTAGCGAAGCTGCTCTACCGCCTTGAGAACGCGATCCCGAACTTCAGGACTTGCATATCCATTCCCGGAGATAACCCGAGAAGCAGTCGATTTCGATACACCAGCCAGTTGGGCCAGCTCCCGCAAACTATGATTCAGCTTATTGTCCAATCCCTATTCTCCTTTGCAAAATCCGTCTCTTCCCGGACGGCAATCAGCTTCGCCGGATCACGGGTTGTTATCGAGTCGACGCCCAACTGTGCAAGTCGCCGCATATCGTCCGCCTCCGAAACCGTCCAGACGTAGATAGCCAGATCGCTCCGCTGCACAGCTTCCATAAGTTCTGGTTGAACGACCTGATACGGCATGTTAATCCCAAAGCAGCCGGCTTCGCGAGCATTTTCACACGCCTGCAACACTGCCTCGCCGTAACTCAGACTCCCGAAGCTTTGCTTGTTCACATTAAGAAGCCTGCGTATGCTTGGAGCGTAACGACTTGCTTTAACCGCTGACCCGTAATCGCAGCCACTGAGAAACACCCTCTCCGCCATACCCATCCGATTCACCAGAGTGGAGACCGGCTCCAGAGCGCTATCTGTTTTGATATCAAGATTCATCATTTTGCCGGCTGCGCGTATCTGCTCAAGCACATCCTGAAGCGTCGTAATTGGCGCTAGTCTAGCGGTATTCAACTCCTTCAGTGTCATTTCTGCAAGACTGCCGCAGCTTCCATCTGCCAAAGTGATGTCGTCATCGTGGGCGAGCACCGGCACGCCGTCCTGAGTCGAACGGATATCGTCTTCGTAAATATCTACGCCAAGTGTTAGGGCTGCCTGAAGTGACTCGAAAGAATGATCGGGATGGCCCATGCAGCCAGTATGGGCCGTGATCAGCGGGAATTTGTTCATCGCGGGTATCCTCCTTCTTCGAAATAGATCGCGTTGGTAAAGGCGATCAGTACATGGACGCCTCGTACAGTTCCCCACAGCTCGGCGCGAATCCACCTGCGGGGGACATCTGAAGTGGATTCCTTCAGTTGGGCTTCAAATTGCATCATCTGTTCGTCCGACGAAGACGGAACTTCAAGATTAAACTCCTCGCCCAGATTGGAACACAACTTCAATCTGTAAACCTGCTTAGGTAGCGACCACAGTCCGGCACGGGCCGAGAAGTCCAGCATCAAGTTCGCCCGGATCGGCTCCTCTGCAGCTTCCCTTCTCTCGACTACCGTTGGAACGGTAGAGCCAATTGCATAGAATGCACCTCCAGCTTCCAGCGTCAGGGTCAGCAGAGGACCTATCGTTACGGACGCACGCCCTTCCCGCAGCGCTTGGATAAGCGTTTCTTCATGGAGCCAAAGAGCTGTCGAGTCCCCGTTCCCCGTCACTGCGTCGTCCTCGATGCCGAGGTAAGTAACAGAGATCGGATCGTCTGTCTCGCCCTGCGCATGCCAGTCCCTGCCTGAAGTGGCTGCAATCCGATATCCTTCATTCAGCTTGTGAGTCCACAGATCAAAAGCACGCCGATTGTTCGTCTGAATGGAAGGGAACGTGCCGGACCAGACTTCGATGTAATCTACAGCGGACCAGTTCCCAATCTCGTATTCCCAGAAGCAACCGGTACAGGCCGGACTGCCGATTCGGAAGGGATGAGCAAGCCCAGCGATTCCACCGAGGCGATGCACATTCTGTATTCCCTCATCGATTCCATCCCGATTCGCTTGACGCCAGTCGGCAAAAGCGCTCAGTCCTATTGTCACCATATGGCCGTAAAAAGTTGTCCACTCCATACCGGGGATGATTCGTAGTCCGTACCTCTGCTCGATTTCCGCTTTGCCGCTCAAGCCGGACATCGTGTTGTGATCGGTCAGTGCGATGGCATCGAAGCCCAGATTGGCTGCTCCCGCTGCCAGTTCTCCCAGTGTCTGACTGCCATCGCTGTGCAGCGTATGTGTATGTAGTTCACAGGCGAACCACTTCATATCGAGTCCTCCTCTGTCGTCCAGACTTCCAGCCGATAAGCGCATGTATCCGTCACGATACAATGCAGGCTTAATGTGACGCTCCAGGGCCCCGGAACCAGCTCGCCCGCCATAAGGCCGGGAGAAGCTTCTCGATCCGATACGTATAGATCCTGCACCTCGTCTTGGCGGTGGCACGCCCCTCGGTATCCCCGCGCATCGTCCAGCGAGAGTGTGATCAGATTTTTCAGGGGGAGATGCTGGTCAGCATTGGCAATTGCGTATTCCCGATTTTCCGGCAAAATGTATAGATCGTAGCTGTCCTTGAGCAGCCGTAGCGCCTTCTCCCGATTCTCGAGCGTCTTCGGCGTATATTGTAAACGCAGGTTCAGCTTCACGCAGCCCTCATCCAATTCAAAAGGAATGCGGATATGTGTTTTGGAATCCTCCGGAGATGCGTATCCTTGTAGATCCAGCAGCTTCATTGCGCCGCACCACCTTTCATTAATCCGTTATCTTCATGACTTACGTTATGAACGTTTTGCTTAATGTGGGACCGTTCCCACATCTAATACTTATGTTACGCGGAAAAAATCAGATCCGTATCTGCATCGTGTTAATATTCTGTAAATGCAAAAAAGACCGAGCTTCTATTAAAAGAAGACCGGTCTTTTTATCTTTTTATCGCTAGATTGTTTTCGGACTGCATGCGAGTGGCAGCACATAAATTTTCTCTTGAATGGATTCTTAAAATCGATTAATTGAAAATGGAGAAATATTATGTTCCGTTTTCCCTGATATAATCAAATCACTTAAAATCTGTCCAACTACACTACTGAATTTAAAGCCATGTCCTGAGAAACCTGATGCAATGGCAACGTTAGGATAGTTAGGATGTGTATCGATAATGAAATCTTCGTCAGGAGTCATTGTATACATACACGTTTTACCGAACTTCAATTCTTGTGCAAAGGGCATATAGTGTTGTAAAAATTGTTTTAAATCTGTCGTGTCTTCCTCTAGTTCACCAAATCCCAGGATGGCTTCATCTGGATCGATTGTATCTCCTCCATCATGTCGGCCTAATTTTAATCCGGAACCATCGATGCTTGGGAAACCATAATAATGCCCGTGAGATGTTTCAAACGAAAAGGCTGGAAACTCCTTATGATCATATAAATCATCTTTAGTATCAAACCAGGCAAATGTTTTTCTAATAGGATTAAGAGGAAGATTTAGATCCAACATGGAAAGGAGACTTCCTGACCAGGCCCCTGCTGAAACTACTAACGCATTAGCACTAAAAGTATGATCTTCGGTCTTGATGGTAACTCTTTTATCATCATGAACCATGATTTCTATTACTTTACTATTGGTTATGATGGTAGCTCCGTTTTGCTCTGCGAGTTCTCGATATGCTTCAATGCATTCCTCACATTTCAGCACTCCAGAGGTTGGTTCGTAGCAACCAATGTAATTGTTCGGTAAATTGATGCCAGGCCAGCGCTTATTTACTTCAATGGAATCTAAAATCTCCAGTGGCAATGAATAGGTTTTTGAGCTTGAAATAATATTTTGGATAAAATCTGTTTTCTCATAACCCACGTTTATAACCCCGGTAGGGAGAAATAATTGTTTTCCCGACACTTTCTCTAAGTCATTCCATAATTCTTGAGCCTTGAGCGCTAACGGAACATAATTTTCACCTTCACCATACGCATGTCGAATAATTCTTGTCTCTCCGTGATGACTGCCTTTGTTATGGGGCGGGTTAAAGGAATCGATTAATACTGTACTCTTCCCACTCTTGGATAAAAAATAACCCGCCGCCATCCCCATTGATCCTGCTCCTATTACAATTACGTCATAATGCATTGCAAGTTGCCTCCTTGTAAGAAATCCCCATGTAACTTAAGTATTAAGTATGGCTAGTATTCTTCTATATTACTAATGATATTAACACTTAACAATTGCGCTATCCTGGACATGATACCCAAGTCATAATAAAAAAACCGCATAACAACGCGGTTTTCTTAGTTTCGTAAATTTACTATTACTGAGCCGTTAAAATCAGCGGTCCATTCGACGTGATTGCGATCGTATGCTCATATTGTGCCGACAACTTGCCGTCGGCCGTTCTCGCCGTCCACTGATCGTCGTCGATCGTGATACGGAACGTTCCTTCGTTGATCATCGGTTCAATCGTAAACACCATGCCTTCTTTTAATCGAATGCCTTTGCCGGCTACGCCGATATGCTCATAGGTCGGTTCCTCATGCAGGCTCCGCCCGATCCCGTGTGCCAACAGATCACGTACCACCGAGTACCCATGCGCTTCCGCATGCTTTTGAATCGCCGAGGTTATGTCGCCGAGCCGGCCTCCGGGTATAGCCCGAGCAATTCCCAGATCCAAGCATTCCTTTGTCACCTTCATTAATTTTTGCACTTCCGGCCGAATATTGCCTACCGCATAGCTCACACACGAATCGCCGAACCATCCCCCGTATTCCACGACGATGTCGAGTTTTAGCAAGTCTCCGTCCATGATTACCCGTTTCGAAGGAATGCCGTGGGCCACCACATCGTTGATCGAAATGCAAGTTTCGGCGGGGAAACCATTATAGCCTTTCGTAAACTGCTTGCCACCCAGCTTAGTGATGTGCCTGGCAACAAAATCATTGATTTCTAGCGTGGTAATGCCGGGCTCGATTAGTTTGGTCACCTCGCGGTAGCAGTCCGCAACGATTTGGCTCGCCGGCTTCATTTCTTCAATTTCCTTAGGTGATTTTATAATGATCATCTTGTGTTTATTCACTCCTTAGGCATCCTATAATTTTAAGAACCGGACGATATCCCTTGCCTCTTCGTACAGCTTTTCGCGACGCATCGATAGCGAGGCGCAGCCAACCAAGGCAGCCAGCAGCATTTCCGCGCGCTGCAGCCGATAGGGCTGCTCCGCCACATTTCCGCCGGAAGCGGCATCCTCGTCCGCCGCATGCTCGGTGTCCATAAGCGCAGCAAACGGAGCGAGCACCTCATCCTGAAAAGCAGCCGTGAGCTTGGTCGAGCGTGCTTCAGGTAGCGAGGTAAAGCCCTCAAGAGCCAGCTTATACAGCAGGTATAGGGCGTGGTCCTCCGCCCAGAGCTGCAGCAACCGCACGCTGGCCGCCGCGACGGGGCCAAGTTCTGCGGAAGCGGTCGTTTCGTGGCTTCCGCTTTGGAAATCCGCGACAGCTAAGTTCCTAGTATCTACCGCAGAAGCAAAGGCGAGGGGCCTATTCGCTGGCTCCTCCCCCGAAGTCGAAGTGTGCGGGGCTACTGGTGCTCCCCCGACCCGCTCCAAAGCGTCCCACAGCAGATCATGGAGTAAATCGCCTTTATTGCTGTAATAATGGTATACCGTGCCATATCCGAGTCCCGCCTCAATGGCCACATCTCTGATTTCGAGTAAAGACCCTTTATTCAAAAACACATCGGCAGCAGCTTTACGGATTTGCGCCAGACGCCGCAGCCGGATCTCTTCGTTTTGTTCTTTCGTGCGTGGAGTCATCTCGTCGGCTCACCTCTTTTATTTTTGACCTACTCTTATGTCAATATAAAACATTAGCTTACAAATAACAAGAATTAGCTGGAGGATTACGGAAAAACAGACATACTAAGCGGGTGCCCCGGCTTAATATGTCTGTTACTTAACAAGTATATAGCTTTACCACAACATAATGACAAAGCATTCTAACACTTAGTTCTTGTCCTTCCAAATTAACTCGCGCCATTTCACTCCTTGATTAGCCGTTGAATGTTACTCTAACCAAAATACATTTGGATACCATTGTTTTGAAGATGTGGATTACCAGGCGTACACACCTTGCTCATTCAAGAATTCGCCGTTATGATGTTTGCCATCTGTCGCATAACCCACGATAATCGCAGCAGCTGCCTCTTTTGATTTACCGCCTTCAGCATTTCCGTTAAGGTCTGTTGATGTGAATCCAGGCGTTACCGCAAATACTTGAGCCCTGCTGCTTTTAAGTTCATAAGCCATCGAAACAGTCATAGCATTGTTGGCCGTTTTGGATGAGTTATAATCGAAAGCATTTAAAGCAAATCCAGCATTTTGCATATGATCCAGAGAAGCCATGTCGGTCGATACATTAACGATTGTGCCTTCATTATCTTTGATTAACGGGAACAAACGCTGGTTCAGACGAAAGGTTCCAAAAAAGTTGACTTCAAAAGCGTTCCTCAGATTCTCCTCTTTGGTATCCGTAAATGAACCCGAGAAAGCACCCGGCATACCCGCATTATTGATCAAAAGTGTTAAGTCCGGATAATCCTTAGTAATTGTAGTAGCTGCCCGTTCGATACTTTTCAAGTCACTCATGTCGATTTGCACAAATTCTATGTCTAACCCCTCGGAAGTTAACTCGGAAACAGCCGCTTCGCCCCGTTCAGCGCTACGTGAACCAAGGAGGACTTTCCAGCCGGCTTGACCTAATTGCTTAACAATTTCGAATCCGATACCTTTATTTGCTCCAGTTACAAAAGCGGTCTTCTTCATGTGAATCCTCTTTTCTCTAATTTGATTTCATTAACAATGTATAAGTTACTATGCTACACTTAGTGTAGGTCAACCATAAATTTCGATAAATGAGGGTTAGCATGTTAACGATTGGAGAAGTAGCGAAAAAAGTCGGTATCAATATTGGCGCGATACGCTTTTACGAAAGAAAGGGACTGTTGACGCCTGCTGCGCGAAGTGAGCAGAATAACCGTCTTTACTCCGAAGATGATCTGAACTGGCTGGTTTTTATCAAATGTCTTCGCGAAACCGGGATGAGTGTGGAGGATATCAAAACGTATTATGACAAAGTAAATGAAGGAACCTCAACCTTGCCGGAAAGAACCAAACTGATTCAAGATCAAAGGCAAAAGTTGCTGGAAGATATTGAGGAGAAAAAAGCGCAGCTCGTTCATTTGGACCATAAACTGGAGCGCTATTATCGGGGAGAAAATTATTAAGATAAGTCTTTTCCTAAAGACAAAACTTTTGAATTTCATGTAATTAGAACGTTGAACCCAAAGAAGGCAGACGATCACGTTTGATCGTCTGCCTTCTTCATTTTATTTAGCTATAGTTCGCATAAGCTAAAGTTTCAACATCGATCTCCCTTTATATTTTCTATTAGTCATTATCTTACTAAAGATTAACATATACCATCTATCCACAAAGAAAAATTCACCTGCTCGTTAGCTTAATCAAACTATTGTTTAAACAGGTTGACAATGAGAATTGTTATCAATAATGTGAAGTGAGATACTATCGAAATGAGGTACACAACGTGAAAATAGACGTGAATCAGTTAGCACAACATTTTGCACATATTCCTTTTCAAGTAGAGGGAATATATCGATATGCTACAAATCCAGGAGTGACTCACGCTGACTATACCGATTCCTTTCCTGGATTTGTATTTCCCCTTACAGGAAAGATACAATTTCAATTTAATGATACGCCTTATATCCTTTCGCCAGGAAAAGTGGTGCATGGTGGGGCAAAAATGAAATTGGATGAAAAAACGTTTGATAACTCCAATTGGGAATATATCCTTGTTTTATACCGGATATGCAGCTCAGAATTAGAAGAGTCAAGCTTTTCCCATCAGCATTTTGAATTATCAACGGGACAATCCCCTCGTCTTATCGAACTAATTATGCAGCTTTGGCATGTGTACAATCAGGGTGGCGGCATTTCAATGTTTCAGACTGAAATGCTTTTTCGCGATGTGCTGAACGAAGCCTTAATAAGTGTGGCAAATAGACAAATGAGTAGTGAATCACAGGCTTTATTCGAACGGGTATCTAATTATATTCATGAATACTACTATCATGGCCTTACCATAACATCACTCGCAGAACAATATAACGTTAATCGAAATCGACTTTCTTACATATTCAGAAAACATGCAGGCATGGGACCGGCAGAATATCTATTAAAACACCGTCTCAACAGGGCGCAAAATATGCTATTTACAAGTGATGTGCCCGTACAGCAAATTGCACAAACGGTTGGAATTGCTGACCCCTTTTATTTCAGTAAAGTGTTCAAGAAACAATTTGGCTTTTCTCCTACTGAATATCGACAAAAGTTCATCAATAATCCATGTTAACTTCAACAGGCATCCATTTTAAAGCCAAAATTAAATCAGTATACTTATGGGAGACCAAGAAAAACATCATCATGGCTTGAGTTGCGTATACAGCATTATATCGAAGGTGAAAAATAAGGAGGGCTTACTATCCATTATCAAGCGATTAAACTAAGCGAAGAACTATCTAAAATAAAAGATAATTGGTCACCCCAACTAATTGGTGAATTGAATGACCATGAATTTAAGATCGTTAAAATTGACGGGGATTATGAATGGCATGTTCATCCCGAAACCGATAAGTTATTCTTCGTGATTGAGGGTGAGATGATCATTGATTTTCGTGATGGTCAGGTGAGGATTTCCAAGGATGAGATGTTTATTGTCCCGAAGGGACTCGAGATCAAACCCTCCGCCGAAAAGGAATGTCATATCATGTTGATGGAACCTAAAAGTGAAGTAGATACTGGCGGGACTGAGTCCGCATAAATAGCCAACTACGTTTCATCGAATGGACATTGTAATAAATGAAACTAAGCCCCTTCAGCAATGAAGGGACTTTTGCTTTTTAAGATAACACATGTGACTGAACAGCTGAATGGTTTACTAACAAACCGATTTATATAAACAGATTATGATTTGCATGAGCTGCCTGCCCCAGATAGTAACCCACTCCACCGATGTTAACCGAATCCATTAATTCTTCACGCTGAATCCCCATTAAATCCATGGACATCTGGCAAGCGACAAACTCAACTCCCTGCTCAGTTGCGGTCTGCATCAGTTCTTCCAAAGAAGCAACATTGTTATTCTTCATAACGCCGCGGATAATCTTTGGTCCAACTCCGAGCATATTCATTTTGGACATGCCAAGCTTGTGGCTGCCGCGCGGTAACATCATGTCAAACATGCGGCCGATCATTGTTTTGGATACAGGCTGTGGCTGATGCTTACGAATAATATTTAATCCCCAGAAAGTGAAGAACATGGTTACTTTACGTCCACTTGCTGCTGCCCCATTTGCAATAATCAGAGAAGCAATCGCTTTATCTAGATCACCACTGAAGACAACCATCGTGCTCGCAGGCTCCTCTTTAGGAGTTTCCATAGCTGAAGATGCGGTCTGCGCAGTATTCTTGGCAATTACCGCTTCAATAGTACCGCCTTTGGATCGTTCCAAGTGTAGAAGTGAGGAACCAGACATCGTTGTCCATGCTTTCACATCTTCATAAAATCCTGGATCGGAAGCTTTCACCCGCAGGGTCTCTCCATTCGATAGTTGATCCATTTTCTGCTTGAGTTGTATCAGCGGACCGGGACAACTTAAACCGCACACGTTCAACTCATTATCGATACGTTGTGGCTCTGCAGAGATTGGAGTGGAGCGCTCTGTTTCCTTTACAGCATGTATCGGATTATTGTTCTGATCCTGCCCGTCATTATTTTCATCGTTTCTGATAGGAATTGGAGCAGGCTGAAATTGTGCTTGGCGGTATGTCTTATAACCTCCGCTCAGATTTTTCACATCAAAGCCATGCTGACGCAAAATCTGCGAAGCTGTATATCCTCGTAAACCAACCTGGCAGTATACCCAAATATCTTTGGTTGGGTCTAATTCATCTAACCGCTGACGAAGCTCATCCACTGAAATATTTATGGAGTCCGGAATATTCCCATTGCGATGCTCCAGCTCACTGCGTACATCCAACAATATCGATTGCTCCAGCTGGCGTTCAGATAGCTGATCATAGGTGAACGTTTCAACACGTCCAGCCGTAATATTTTCAGCTGCATAACCAGCCATATTAACTGGATCTTTCGCAGAAGAATACGGTGGCGCGTAACTCAACTCGAGCTCTGTCAGATCACTGATGTGGCCCCCAAAATGAATGGCTACAGCAATGTCATCAATCCGTTTATCCACACCGTCATAACCAACTGCTTGTGCGCCTAAAATTTTACCTGTCGGTGTAAACAGCAGTTTAAGAGTAATCGCGCTGGAACCCGGATAATACGATGCATGAGATGCAGGATGCACGATTATAGTTCGATATTCGATGCCGAGACGTTTTAGTGTTTTCTCATTACTGCCTGTAGCTGCCCCGGTCATTCCAAACACTTTAATAATGGCTGTCCCTTGTGTTCCTTTGTAGATGGAACTTAGTCCAGCAATTCGATCTGCAACAATGCGTCCCTGTTTGTTGGCAGGTCCAGCAAGCGGAATAGCTGTCTTTGTGCCATGAATGGTTTCAGTTACTTCGATTGCATCGCCAACAGCATAAATATGTGGCACACTGCTTTCGAGTGCTTCGTTGACCATAATATGTCCACGTGTTCCTAGGGAAACTCCGCTATTTCTCAGAAAAGCTGTATCTGGAGTTACTCCTATCGCAAGAATAACCAGGTCAGCTGTCAGAATACGACCATCTGCAAGCTCAACACCAATTCCCTGCTCAAGTTCCTGAAAGCCCTGAACACGTTGGGAAAACAGCAGCTTTACCCCATTTTGCTCCATTTCCTGTGCCAATGCTGCGGCCAGTTCAGCATCAAATGGAGTGAGCAGCTGACCATTGCCCTCTACTAACGTTACATCCAATCCGGCTTCCTTCAAATTTTCTGCCATTTCAACACCAATAAATCCTCCACCAATAACAATTGATGATGCGTTGTTATATGAATTTATTTGCTTCTTGATCCGATCAATATCTGGAATGCTGCGCACTGTATAAATCAGTGGATTATCCGTACCCGGCAGATCGGGAATGATTGGCTTGGCACCCGGTGACAAAATTAATTCGTCATAGCTTTCTTCATATTGACCGCGCTCCTGGCTTTGTACCTGAACTGTACGAGTATGCGGATCAATAGCGATGATCTCACTTCGAGTACGTACATCAATATTAAAGCGATCAGCCATACCTTTGGGAGTTTGTACTAGCAAACGCTCTCGATCCTCGATCGAGCCACCAATATAATAAGGTAAGCCGCAATTGGCAAACGATATATAGGGTCCTTTTTCGAATATGATAATTTCGGCATGTTCATCCAGACGGCGCAGACGGGCAGCTGCTGATGCACCACCCGCTACTCCGCCCACAATCAGTACTTTTTTACTCATGATTCACAATCTTCCTCTCCAAACAAAATAGGTATTATTTGTTCAATCCGTTGGTCGGCAAGCACGTAATTTACTTCAAGGCCATTGCGCTCAGTCGCTACAATACCTGCACTACGCAGCTTCTGCAAATGCTGAGACACTGTTGATTGGGGAAGGTCCAGACACTCCTGCATGTATGAAACGTTACATTTCTTTTTTCGCATCAACCCGCGCACAATGCACAGGCGAATTGGATGAGATAAAGCTTTCAGTAAATTAGCAGGTTCATCGAACTGTTTTAAATTAGTGCTATCAAAAGCTTCTGTATTCAAAAATACCCCTCCTGAATCGTTATATCGTAATATTACGATATTTAAATTGAGATGTCAAAATATTTTCATTCCCCTGTTTAACTTCCACTTAGAATCAGTAGAATGTCGTATCAAATACTATTAGATCCAGTACTATCAAGACATTTAAGAAAAGCCGATAAACACACAGATCTGTGGTGTTTATCGGCTTTTGTAATTGGCCTTATATCATGAATAAATGATTCACGTTCTTCGGAATCAATATAAAATTAAAGATCTGAGAAGAAAGAACGTACACAGAACACCCAGCAATAGAAACATCATTGCTGACTGACGTTCACTCTTCCACAATCGAAATGTATTAGCAATACTCAAAATTGCCAATGCAAGCATATTAATTCTAGTATTCATTTCAAAAAAGTTAATACACAGTAGAATAAATACCACGATCCCGACAAAAAGAAACCATATCGGTATATTCTTAGTAAGCCGTTTAATCATTTCATTCCCCTTTTAAAAATTTATATTCTATCTCTAATAGGGTATTCTTCAACTTTATTGAAATACCTTCATAATTTCAAAAAAATAGGAATTGTAGGCGTCCACGCTAGTTACGAAAATGCGGGCTTTAATCCCCACTCGTAGCCGTTAACTCTTACTCCTGCTCAATGTGGGAATAGCTGATTATTGCGGTGTTTCCAGTTCCAGATTGAATTTTTATACGAAACGTCGGATTCCGAGCCCATGCATCATGGGTGCCTTTTCAACATATGACACGGTGTCATTTTATTGTTGACGTATGACATTGGTGTCATATATAATTCATTAACGAGCAATTGTGACACGGTGTCACTTATTAAGATTGGAGGATCATATTTGCCAAAAAAAACATTTTTTCACTTATCGAAAGATAAACAGGACACGTTAATTCAATGTGCCAAAAGGGAATTTTCTCGAGTTCCATTACACGAAGCATCCATTGCCAATATCATCAAAGACGCGGGGATCTCTAGAGGAAGTTTTTATCAATACTTCGAGGAAAAAGAGGACCTATATTATTATCTGTTGAACCAATCCTCACAAAAAAATAGTGACCGATTTATTGCAGCTTTAAAGGAGAAAAACGGAGATGTATTCGAAGCTTTTATTGATTCATTTCAATTTATGATTCAGAATCACACCAATCAAGAACACAAAAACTTTTTTAGAAATGCCTTTTTAAATATGAATTATAAAACGGAAAAAACATTTACGAAGAACATCTATGAAGAAAATCGGGATAACCATCTTTTACCTATCATTGGGTTAATGAATACGGAAACTTTGAATATACAAGGGGAACGAGAATTGCAGCATATTTTAAAAATCATTATAGCTGTAACCTTTGATAACCTGATTCAAGTGTTCGTAAAGGATTTAACCTATGAAGAAGCTTTAAAAAATTATGGTGAGCAAATGGAATTGCTAAAAAGAGGATTTAAAAAAATTTAATAGATAGAAATATTTATACACATATATTTAAACGAGCTAAGGGATTAAATGAAGTGTCAAAAAAGGAGAAAAGACATATATGGATTCAGCTTTACACGAAAAAAAACCACCATATTTAATGATTGCGATTCTTTTTATCGGTGCATTTGTTTCATTTCTAAATAACTCGCTCTTAAATGTAGCGCTGCCATCCATCATGGTGGATTTGAACATTAAAGATTATTCCACGATCCAGTGGTTGTCTACGGGTTATATGCTGGTCAGTGGTATATTAATTCCGGCGTCAGCATTTTTATTAACACGTTTCTCCAATAGAAGTTTGTTCATTACTTCCATGACCATTTTCACTTTAGGTACAGCCATAGCAGCCGTTGCCCCAAACTTTGGTTTATTGCTTACAGGAAGAATGGTTCAAGCAGCAGGCTCTTCAGTAATGGGACCACTGTTAATGAATATTATGCTGGTAAGTTTCCCACGAGAAAAACGCGGAACAGCAATGGGTATTTTCGGGTTAGTTATGATTACCGCCCCGGCAATCGGGCCAACATTATCAGGTTTCATTGTAGAATATTATGACTGGCGTTTACTTTTCGAAATGATTTTACCGTTAGCCGTCATTAGTTTACTGTTAGGAATTTGGAAATCCAAAAATGTAATGCAGCAAAACAAAAATGCAACACTGGACTATTTCTCGATCATATTATCTTCCATCGGTTTTGGTGGTTTGTTATATGGGTTCAGCTCTGCAAGTTCAGATGGCTGGACAGATCAAGTTGTCTTAATCACTTTAATCGTCGGAGCTATTGCCCTGATCACCTTCGTTGTCCGTCAATTGAAAATGGAAACACCATTATTGGATTTACGAGTTTACAAGTATCCGATGTTTGCCCTTGGCTCTGTTATTGCGATTGTAAACGCAGTAGCGATGTTTTCCGGAATGATTTTAACACCGGCATACGTACAAAACGTAAGGGGTATTACACCACTTGATTCAGGTTTAATGATGTTGCCAGGTGCGATAATCATGGGGATTATGTCACCTATTACAGGTAAACTGTTTGATAAATATGGCCCACGTGTTCTTGGCATAATCGGGCTTACGATTACAGCGATCTCAACGTACATGTTGGCAAACCTGCAAATCGACTCGACTCACACTTATATTATCCTTGTGTACACTCTGCGTATGTTTGGTATGGCAATGGTGATGATGCCTATTATGACTAACGGCCTGAATCAATTACCAACACGCTTAAATCCACATGGTACAGCTGTCAACAATACAGCTCAGCAAGTGTCCGGTTCAATTGGTACGGCTATTCTGATTACGATTATGAATTCGGTGACAAAAACAAAAGCTGAAGATTTAATGACTGGTGTTGATCCAACAACTTTGACAGCAGCCAATAAAGCTTTATTAACCCAAGAAGCGTTATTAGCCGGAATCCAATATTCATTCTATATCGCTCTTGGCATTAATATTGTCGCATTAATATTAGTTTTCTTCATTAAACGAGCGGAAGTCAAAGATGAACCTGTCGAGGCTTTAAAAAATCAGCAGGGTAAAACTAAAACAAAACCCGCAGTAAATTAATGACAAGCAATTGATCAAAACAGAACGCAGCCAAAATAAGAAACTAAATTAAAGAATATATAATAAAAATGGAGCCTACTATCGTTAAGATAGCAGGCTCCATTTTTTCTCTCCTCTAAACTTACATGTTATGTATGTTTTCAATCTAATCGACCGGGTATATATTCATCAATGATCTGTTCACTTGGGAGGCTAGGTAATTAT
The DNA here is from genome assembly GCF_013359905.1 of Paenibacillus taichungensis. Lineage (GTDB taxonomy): Bacteria > Bacillota > Bacilli > Paenibacillales > Paenibacillaceae > Paenibacillus > Paenibacillus taichungensis. The sequence goes on from NZ_JABMCC010000112.1 coordinate 55,055, forward strand.
GTTTATGGAATTAACTATCAAGCTAGTAATTAGCTTTTTTGGGCTATGGGCCATCACTTTTATAACTGGTAGAAAAACGCTCAGCCAACTTACACCACTAGACTTCCTATCTTCCTTAGTACTCAGTGAAATTGTAGGAAATACGCTTTACGATGATCAGGTAAACATATCTCAACTTATATATGCATTGGCAGTCTGGAGTGCCCTCTCTTACCTTTTTGAGAAAGTAACCACCCGATTTGTAAAATTCGGCTATGTAGCAGAAGGACGGGTTGCTCTTTTAATTGATAATGGAGAGGTAAATCAGAGCTTGCTCAAGAAATATGATATTGAGTATAAACAATTACTCTCCATGCTTCGAAAGCAGAGTGTTTTTTCGCTTCAAGAGGTCAAACATGCCGTTTTAGAAATAGATGGGTCTCTGTCCGTCCTTCGCAAACCTGAATATGAACCACCATCTGCCCAAGATTTGGGACTCGAAACACCTTCCGATAGTTTTGCTATTACAGTGATTGATAAAGGGGAATTGCTGAAGATGTCGATGAAAGGAAAGGAAATGGATACGGATAAGGTAAGAATCGAGATGCAAAAGCAGGGATATGACAATATTAAAGATATAGCTTACGCGGAATATGGTGAGGATGGAACACTTTATATCATACCGAGAAAGAGGAAGAAAAACCGAACAATCATTAGAAATATGACATAAACCTTAACTTTTCTCCGTAGAATATCCGTTATGTGATTCGCATATTGAGTAAATCCATATTATTTTCATTTCAAATATTCCTTTCAAACACGAAAAGCCGGGAAAAGTTACTCCCGGCTTTTCGTGTTATTTTCCAGTTTCAGCAAATGTCTGTATCCGTTCCCCAATCTGGTCACGAACCCTTTGGAATACAGCCCATTTCTCTTCTTCTGTACCTTGCGCTTTCGCGGGATCATCGAATCCCCAGTGTTCTCGCTTCACTTGTGGAGGGGTCATTGGACATTTATCTGCCGCATCCCCGCATAATGTGACGACGAAATCTGCACTGTTCAGTAGCTCGGAGTCAATGATGTCCGAAGTTTGGCTCGAAATATCAATACCTACTTCGTTCATCGCTTCCACAGCTTTTGGATTCAAACCGTGTGCTTCGATTCCTGCGCTATAAATGTTCCAGTCCTCACTCAGGTACTTCTTAGCCCAACCTTCAGCCATTTGGCTCCGACACGAATTGCCTGTGCATAGGAAATAAAGTATTTTTTTGCTCATGTTCATCATCTTCTCCTTGTTGTTTGAATTTATAGAATGCTTAACCACAGATATAGACCCACTAGCGTAATGAGTAAAGTCGGAACTGTGATAATGATACCTGTCTTAAAGTAGGTGCCCCATGAAATCTTGACGCCTTTGGTGCTGAGCACATGAAGCCAGAGCAGTGTTGCCAGTGAACCAATCGGTGTAATCTTGGGACCTAGATCGGAACCAATAATATTGGCGTAGATCAATGCCTCCCGAACGGTTCCCGTAGCCGTTGTTGCATCAATGGCGAGTGCGTCAATTAAAACCGTAGGCATATTGTTCATCAGAGATGAAATGATCGCAGCAATAAAGCCCATACCAACCGTTGCGACAAACAATCCTTGATCTGCAACGGCCTGGATGGCTACGGCCAGCAGATCCGTCAGACCCACGTTACGCAAGCCATAGACCACGACATACATACCAATAGAGAAGAATACGATTGCCCAAGGCGCTTCCTTAACGACTACTTTAGTCGGTACAGCAGAGCTTCGAGAAGCCATAATCAGGAAGAATATAGCCACGACTCCTGCCACAATAGATACAGGCACACCAACAAATTCACTGCCAAAGTAACCGACGAGCAGGATACCAAGTACAATCCATGACAACCGGAACATCTTCAGATCTTTGATCACTGTTACAGGTGCTTTCAGTTCACTGGCATCAAACCGTTTGGGAATGCTTTTCCTGAAAAAGAGATACAATACACCGATACTTGCAGCCAGTGAAAACAGATTCGGAATAAACATTCTGCCTACATACTCCATGAACGTAATACCGAAGAAATCGGCAGATACGATGTTTACCAGGTTACTTACAACCAGTGGTAATGAAGTTGTATCCGCAATAAATCCGCTGGCAATAATGAAGGGAAACACTTTTTTCTCATCAAAATTCAGTGCGCGGACCATAGCCAGAACAATTGGGGTCAGAATCAGTGCTCCCCCGTCATTGGCAAAGAAAGCAGAAACTACAGCTCCTAAGATGGAGACATATACAAACATCCGAACCCCTCTGCCATGAGCTGCCTTGGCCATATGTAAAGCTGCCCATTCGAAGAAACCGATACGATCCAAAATCAATGAGATGATAATAATGGCCACAAAAGCAAGCGTGGCGTTCCATACCATTTGCGTAACATCCCATACATCCTGGAAATGAACTACGCCTACAAGTAACGCCAGAATGGCTCCGCCGCAAGCAGACCACCCTATGGACAGGTTTTTAGGCTGCCAGATGACGAGCACTAACGTGATCAAAAAGATGATGCAAGCAAGAAAAGTAGAAAACAAACATATACGCCTCCGATCAAATTAGTTCCATTCGCATAATCATATAACAATATACTTATATATTGCTCAAAAATTAATTACATACGGATGAAATGTTCTCTTTATTTAAAGACTTAAGAATGGCTGCAGAATCTGGCATAAATTCCAACACAGATTTAATATAAGGTTTATCCTCTACATTCAAAGAGTAGTATACCCATTGTCCACGTTTATTCTCTTTAACCAAACCTTGATCCTTTAACTTGCGCAAATGCTGACTGACCCCAGGTTGTGACATGTCCAGAATGTCTACAAACTCACACACACACCATTCACGTTCTTGTAGGAGTGTAAGTATCGTCAGACGAGTCTTATCCCCCAGCAATTTCAACTTTTCCGATGCTTCTTGAATAGAATCCATATCACTTACCTCCTTCTCTCTATATAAGCACATGCTTATATTATAATGCAAAAGTGTTATTGTCAATTTTAAATTCCAAGTGAACCTGAAAGTATTGGTTTACAGTTAAACCAACACTTTCAGGTTAATCAGACCTATTCTATATTAATTGGAACAAGATGAACTACAATCACTTGTTTGCTCGGCTACCTGTACTTTTGAACGATTCAGACTGCACACACCCGTTTCAGGTAGATCCAGTTCTACTTTTGCAGCTGCATCCAGGTCACCTGCCAGAAAAGCTACCACCGAACGAACTTGTTCATATCCGGTAGCCATCAGGAAGGTTGGCGCACGTCCATAACTTTTCATCCCAACAATATACAATCCTTGTTCCATATGACGCAGTTCCTTCTCCCCATGAGGACGAACAGTGCCGCAACTATGAACATTCGGATCAATTAACGGAGCAAGGGTTGCCACACTTTCTGTGGTTGGGTCGATACTCAGCCGTAGCTCCCTAAGGAAGGATAAGTCTGGCCGACTTCCGGCATTCACGATGATCTCATCAATATGTGCTACCACGTGTAACTCGCCATGTTGCTCTCCGCTTATGGTAATCTGCTTCCCTTCCTGCTTCAGTTCCTGAATATAGAAGGGTGTAACAACAGTAATTTTCCCGGAATCCACCAGTTCATGAATACGACGTCCCAGTTCTCCTCGCGCTTCGAGCTGATCACTCGCTTCTCCGCCATATGCTTCTTCCACGTGATCTTTTCTCATGATCCAGGTCAGTGTCATACCGGAATTTAATTCTTGAAGCTTGGCAAGATCAAGTAATGTATTCAAGGCTGAGTGTCCGCTTCCTACTACTGCGATATGTCTATCTGTGTAGCGCTCTCGATCTATTCCAAACACATCCGGAATGCCATAAAATATATGGTTACGAAGAGCTTGTTCTCCAGGGGTCAACACGCCGCTGGCGAGTACAGGGTTAGCATGCCCCCAAGTTCCTGAAGCATCAATGATAGCCCTCGCCTCATACCGCTTAGCCTCACCCTCTTCTTCAACGTAGATCATAAAGGGTTGTTTTTCTCGGCTTGCTGTTTTCATTTTGTCTGTATTTTTGCGACTAATCCCCACAACACGAGAATTTAAATGAAGATTGGACTGAATTTCCGGAAGTTCTGCGAGCGGGAGCAAATACAGATCCCGAAGTTCATGTCCTGTTGGTAAATCATCTGGAGCAGGGGCAATCCATCCCTTCTTGGATAACAATCGTCCAGCCGCTTTATCTACGTTATACTGCCATGGTGAGAACAGACGAACATGGCCCCATTGGGAGATATTCTCACCTACTTTAGTCCCCGCCTCAAGAATAATAAACGATTGGCCTGCTTCAATCAGATGAGCTGCTGCAGCCAAACCAATAGGTCCTGCACCAATGATAACAACAGGTAAATGGGTTAACTCTCCTTGGTTTAAAGATTCCAAAGGGGAAACCTTCTTTTTCTCTAAAGTGGGAGCACAGCAAGAATCAACTTGTTTGAATTCAACGTTTTTCATATCAATGTACCTCCAGTATGTTTAAATATACTTGCATTTTGCAAGTGTTTGAGTAATGTAACGGGGTAATGAAGCCCATTACCCCAGCGGCGTACAACACATTTTCGATTTTAGCATGCTCTCATTGAGCAGTTTAATGGATTGAATGACGGTCTCCTTTTCTGTATCCGTCATGAAAGAAAAAACCTCATCCAGATGAGTATTCATCCGATGATCTATAGCCGTTGTTACAAATTCTCCTTCGTCTGTCAAACTGAGAATGTATACTCTGCGATCCTCAGGCAGTGGTGTTTTTTGAACCAAATTTTTCTTAATCAGGGTCTGTACTTGACGACTGAAGGTTGTGATATCCATCGCGAGCGTTTCAGCAATTTGTTGCATGGACGGCTCATGTTGATGGTTAATTTCGTATAGAATATGGCTCTGAACCAGCGATATTTCATGCTCTCCAACCGTGCAACAATTTTTATCCAGTAAGCCGAAACGACGGACCATAATTTGTAGTGGCTCTCTGGGACTCTCAATATCTGACAACATGATCACCTCTTGGTCATCATTATAAACAAATTACTTGCAGTTTGCAAATTTAAAATCAAAAGAGCATCAAATAATGTCTAATTTAAATTTTAAAGTCTAAAATTTTAACTATAAATTTATTTTTAGAAAGGGGTAGCAGCAAAATGTCAAATTTTCTTCATACTATTACGGCAAACCATTGACTTGTCTGTGACAATAGTCACGCCGTTATGATAATTCTGATATATTAATACATGAGATGAATGATCTTGATCGTAATGTCAATGAGTAGATAACTACACATCATTACTGTATGGATATTAGGAGGAATAAGATTGTGTTATTAGCGATATTAAGTATAGTTATGGTCGTACTGTTTACAGCATTCATTGTTCTTAAAACGTATAAGCGAAAAGAAAAACTTACAGGTATGCCTGGCATGATGATCGCTATGACCATTGGCATGATGTCCAGCCTTGTACTCGGTGTACAATTAGGCATTGTATTTCCTCGGGATTTAACAGTCCCATCCATTGCCGCCATATTGTTTGGCTTAGGAGCCGGATACTTCACAGGCAAACCTATCAGTTTATTGGCAACTCTGGATGGTATGTTGGCAGGAATTATGGGCGGCATGATGGGAGCAATGCTCGGGGTAATGATTGGTCCTTCCTATCTCATGATGATATTTGTTGACATCCTATTCATTTTTATTATGAGCGTTGCTCTTCAATTGTCGAATCAAGAAACGGATACTAGCGATAAAACAAATAAAAGTGGGATTGGTATGCCGTTTATTGGAGGTATACTTACTGTAGCTTTTGGAATTATAGCTGTAGGTGCAACGTTATTTTACCAATATCAACCGAATGATACATCGGCAATTAAATCACAAGAATCACAGAGTGAGCAAGCTACTTCTCTTCAAGAAAATTCAGAATATCAGATTGTTTCCGTCGATGTAAAATCAGATGGTTTTAGTCAAGAAAATATTGAAGTAAAAGCTGGCGTTCCAACAAAAATAAATTTTATAAAACATTCAGGTTATACATGTATAAGAAGTGTTCAGTCTAAAGATTTAGGAATAGATGTGTATCTCGAAAAAGGAGATAACTTCATTACCTTAAAAGATCTGAAACCTGGAACGTACAACTTCAATTGTGGCATGTACATGTATTATGGAACGATCACCGTAGTATAAGCGAGAAATGTAGGATCATAATAGGGAACTTTATGTCAGTTACTCATGACACAAAGTTCCCTATTTAAAATTGTTTTTATGGACTTTTATATAACAAAAAACCGCCAGCAAAAGCTAGCGGAAATTCATAAGCTAGTATTAAACCAAGAAAGCTTTGGAGATGATAACCAACAAAATAAACAATACCAGAATTGCACCAACGGACGTGAAGCCACCGTATCCTCCACCAAGTCCGCCTACATTCCCATATCCAACTTCGCTCATGTTTCTTCCCCCTCTTTTGTGGTATGTGTTAGATTATTCAGGATTTGTTAATTTGACAAGGCTAAAAATAAAAATAGGCTAGGTCTGTGGGACATGCATGTCCATCTGGAAGATAACTATAAAAATGCTTTTCCGCTCTTTCTGGCTAATGGTGTAACCGGAGTAAGGGAGATGGGCGCGGCGCTGACAAACGTCGATATATGGAAAACGAGGATTCAGACCGGGGTGCCTCGTGTCCTTATCTACTCAACAAAAAAGACCGCTTCCGAGTCCATGTAATGGCTCAGAAAACAGTCTTTTTCCTCTTTATTCAGCTTGCCAAATATCGTTCAGCTTCCAATATGTCAACCCATTTACTTGAGTCTTTCCACCCTCAGTGATAAGTTCAATACCTGAGAGCTTCCCACTCGGATAGATACGACTTGTCATCGTAGCTTGCCCTTCATTAGCGAACATTTCAATGGATGAACGATCCAGAAATACATGTAATGTCAGCTGTCCCTCAGCATTTAAGCCTGCACGACGAACGCCATCCGTCTTCTTGCCTGATTTGGAACAATCAAGTATAAGCTTCTGATCCGGAATGGAATAAGTGATCACCGTTTCCTCATGACCTGTACCGCGAAGCTTCAAGCCCACCAGATCCGCACTTGTCTTCGTCAGGTCAAACACGACTTTCACTTCAAGCAGATCCGCTTCAACTTCTGTCAAGGAGCTTCCATAAATCACATGATCCTGATACACAACATGTTCACTTTGGCGAAGCAGCTTCATTTCGTCTACCGGATTCATCAGAACTTTGTCATTCTCACCCAATGTAAGCACACGTGGGATGGTGAGTGCACCGCACCAACCGTCTGCTTTTGTTGGCATATCGGCTTCCCACATATCCATCCAGCCAATCGCAATCCGGCGACCTTGATCATCTAAGAAAGTTTGAACCGCGTAGAAATCATGACCATGATCAAGCTCAATAAACTCTCCATGCTTGTATTCATTTTTTTCATAATCATATTCCCCAACATAGTACCCCGTCTGAAATAAGTTATTGTACTGATCTCCTTGCGCATCAATACCTTGAGGAGAGAACATAAATACATGCTTGCCGCCTAGTTCAAAGAAATCCGGGCACTCCCACATGAATCCCATATCCTTGTCTCCCTGCAAAAACACACCATGATAGGTCCAAGTTCTAAGATTCGCAGATGTATACAGAATTACACGTGGTTCTTCTTCTTTCGTACTGTTACCCAGGATCATATACCATGTATCCTCGTGCTTCCATACCTTCGGATCACGGAAATGCTGGGAGCTATCAGCCGGAGGCTCAGCAATCACGGGATTTTGTTTTAATTTTGTGAAATGAATGCCGTCTGTGCTTACTGCCACGTTTTGATTTTGGAAGAAAATATTGTTCGGTTGATCAATGTAATGATGTCCAGTATAGATCAATGTCAGTTCGCCGTTATTATCTACTGCGCTACCTGAGAAGCAGCCATCCAGATCACACGCATCTCCTGGAGCTAATGCAATCGGACAATGCTCCCAATGCACAAGATCTTTACTTTTGACGTGACCCCAATGCATGGGTCCCCAGTTCTCATCATACGGATGATGTTGATAGAAAGCGTGATATTCGCCTTTATACTGAATTAATCCATTTGGATCGTTAATCCAGTTTGCAGGTGCCATAATATGATACCCCAAGCGATAACGCTTGTTCATTTTTCCTTCTGCCTGTTTCAAAGCTTCCTCAGCTTGCTTCGTATTGTTGTGATAAGTGTTCATCATGTTTTCCTCCTATGCTGGTTCAATATGCGAGTTAGGTTTAGGATCCAGCTTATTCAAGTTTTTCGGATCCCTCTTTAAGGTAAAGATTGAGATTGTTGTAAAGGCAAATACGAATATACCCATAAGCACGTAAGTATTCGAGAAACCTCTGATGTCATAAAGCGTACCGGCGATGGGTGAAAAGATTGAAGCTCCTACCTGACTCGTAAACTGGAAACCAACCAGATACAAGATCGATGACAGACGCGTGTCAAAATTAGCAGCCAAGTATTTGAATACGGAGATTAGCATAATGGGCAGTTCCAGTGCATGAATCAATTTCATAGCGGATATACCGTAAGGTCCGATAACGAGGCCGGAGCCCATAATACGGAATGCCATTAAGAATCCTGCCAATATCAGGCCCTTCTTAGCTCCAGTTTTGTTTACGATAAACGGTGCTAAGAACATCATGCCTGCTTCCAGGAACACTTGGAAAGAATTTAAGTAACCGTATACTTGATTGCCTAATGCAGTGCTCGAGAATGTCGATGAGAAGTAAATCGGGAATTGCTGGTCATACACATTGTATATACACGTAACACCTAGCACATATAAAATGAAGAACCAAAAATGCTTATTCGCAAACAAACTACCAACTTGCTTAAAGTTAATAGATTCAGCCCGTTCCATCTCGGATTCTGTCATCTCCACCTTGATTGTCATCATGATGATGAACAGAACGATAGCAGATACAGATGCAATCCAGAAGTTAATGTTAGGGTTGATATTAAAGAACTGACCAGCAAAGAATGTTGCTGCCGCCCAACCAAGCGAGCCCCACATCCGAGATTTACCATATTCAAAGTCATATTTACGGCTGACTTTCTCTACATACGATTCAATAGCTCCAATCCCAGCCAAGAACGAAACACCCAAGTATAGTCCACCTACCACTGCGCCAAGAAATACATTGTATTGGAGTAAAGGTCCGTAGATAAAGATATAGAATGGACCAACAAGTAAGAGCAAACCGCTGATTAGAAATAAAATATGCTTTTTCAATCCGATCTTATCAGAAATATAGCCATAAAGCGGTTGCATACATAATGCAAAGATAGCGTTTACAGTAAAGATAATGCCAGTCTCAGCACCATTCAGACTGATTTCTTGCCCCAGCCAGATGGAGAACAATGAATAACTTGCTGACCATGTAAAAAAGAAAAAGAAGAAATAGGCGCTTAGTTTCCAGTACATGCTCTTTGAATGTCTCATATCGAACGCTCCTCTAAGTTGAACATTTAATGTGAATGTAAGCACTTTAATGCGCTTGCAAAATCGATTATATGTCAACCGGTTTCATATGTCAACCGCTTGACATATTTTCGAAAGAAAAAGGAGCTTCCCTTAATCCCAGCACCCTAAGGTTAGCTCCATTCGTCTTGTCTTCAAAAAATTTGTAGTAGATATGAAAATTAAATTTACACTGTACCCGCTTCAATAAGTTTCACAGGCAGATACGTTTCTCGCGGGACCTCACTGAATTCACCTTCAATTTCTTTAATGACTAGCTCTACGGCAGATCTCGCAATTTCCTGTATAGGTTGCTGAATCGTCGTTAATTCAGGAAGCAAGTTACGAGTTGTTTCGGTTCCGTCATAACCAATTACACGAATATCTTCAGGAACACGTTTGCCACGTTGTTTTGCTGTAGCAATGAATGACGCTGCCACCAAGTCATTACTCGCAAACAATCCATCTACTTCGGGATGTTCATCAAGCAAACGCCCAATCGGTTCATCATGATTCTGTTGATGGAATGGATCATATACTTCATAAGTGATCGCTTCGCGACCATGCTGCTCCATGACATCTTCATATGCTTTTCTTCTTAAGCTTGCCGGAGTTTCCAATTCGACAGGTCCATTAATATGCAGGATGTGCTTGCATCCCTTGTCAATCAGCAGCTCAGAAGCCATTTTTCCGCCCATGTAGTTATCCGATCCTACGACAGGAATCGTATCCGATAAGAAGCGATCAATCGCAACAACCGCAATATTTTTCTGATCATAATTAACAATGCCTCGGTTATGTGTCCCTACGATAATGCCGTCAACTTGATTACGCATGAGCATATCCACATATGATTCTTCTTTATCCAGCTGATTCAAGCTATTACAAATCAGTAGTTTATAACCTGATGACGCACAAATATTTTCAATATGAAAAGTCAACTCACCAAAAAAGGGGTTGCTTGTTGTGGGTATGATTAATCCAATGAGATTGGTTCGTTTACTAAATAATGACCGAGCTACATCATTTGGAAAATAGTTCAGCTGCTGCATTGCGTCATGGACTCGATTCTTCGTTTCCTCACTGATATAGCCTCGATTATTGAGCACCCGAGAAACCGTCGTCGGTGAAACTCCTGCTAAATCTGCAACATCATTAAGTTTAGGTTTCATTGATTGCTCCCTGCCTTCTTTCCATACCATATGTACAATTATCCCTCCATTTTAACATGGTTAAACGTGAAAGGACATGCTCCAGCCAATATTGAATATAGGCTCAAATTAAAACGACAGCCCAGTAAATTACTGTTCTGCCGTTAAAATAAACATGATATTAATTGCATGCATGGTAATCAAGCGAGCGCATCTACTCTTACAAGTTCAGATCATCTGCGAGTGCTTCAACTCCTGTGAAGATAGAATCGCCATACCCCCAGAAGTTGTTGAAATCAATAATGTAAATTTTCTTGTTCTTAATTGCATTAACACTTTGCAATTGCTTGTTGGCTAGCAGCTTTTCAATCGTTTGTTCTGGATCAATACCGCCGGCATATTTCGAAATAATCATAGCATCTGGATTGATCTCGATTAGCTTCTCCAAACTAAGCGTGCCTTCCTCGTTAATGAGCATATTATGCATATTGATTAATGACATTGCACTTTCAATAAATGTGTCTCCATTTCCGTTGTACACTCCAATGGTTCCATCACCATTATCAAAGAAAGATGCATAGTTGATCGTTTCAGCGCTTGCTCGAGCCGATAACGCTTTCTCACGTGCTTTGAGCTGTTCGATATATGCCGCTGCATTCGCTTGTACGTTAAATATTTTACCCAGCTCAGTGATATCCTGATATAAATTATCTAATTTTGCATCAGTAACGCTGGTACTTTGTACAAATGTTTTGATATTCATCTCATTCAGACTATTTACAGTACCAACACCCCAATCAGCATCTTCAAACAATCCCCCACGCCCCATAACCAGATCAGGTGAAGCACCTATAGTTACTTCCTTGCCTACATAACCTTCAGATAACACAGGAATTTTTTTGAAATCTTCAGCAATATCATCAGGTACATTGCCAAATAACGCCGCTACGCCAACAATCTTGTCAGTCAAGCCAAGACGAATCAATAACTCCGCTGCACCTTGTGTATTGGCAACCACTCGTTCAGGTGCCTTATCAAAGGTTTGTTCCTTTGCCACCCAGGTGCCGTTTTCAGTTGTAAAGTTTGAAACAACGATTGGGTATGTTGTTTGAGCTGCGCCTGTAGCATCCGCATCCGTTTCTTGCTCATCTGTTGAAGCATTCGTAGCGCTATCCGTCACGGCTTCCTGTGAGCTAGTGTTTGCATCTTTGCTGCTATCATTACCACTGGAGCAAGCTGCAAGCACAAAAACAAGTGCAGTAATTAAACAAAGGATTGCTCCTTTATTTACTCGTAAAAACATTCAAAATCTCTCCCTTTTCCTTTTTCTTTTTGGCCAATATGTATCATAGTCATTGTCAGTATACAGCAAATGTCGAATTACGTAAATGAGAATGATAACTATTATCACAATAAGAAGTTCCGATTTATAGAGAACCACATTCCATTGGTTAAATTCTCCAATACCGGTTAACTATCCATTCCATCAAGGCCATCCGTTTCTAGTAACAAATCCGGGTAAAACAAAAAAGCCGCTATAATAGCGACTTTCAATGCGCCATAACCGATTGTGCCAGTCGAAACGCGCCGTCTTCGAACCTTCTACTCATCCGTTTGTAACATTGCCCCCGATATTAAACATTAGTTATATTGACGAATATCAGTTGGTACATAAGTACTTATAAAAGTGTTAATTTCGTCTAAAGAATCTGTAACAAACCGATAATAGACTCGGTTGAACTGAGGCTAATCTATGTTATCAAAAAAAGAAGGAGCAGGCTATATTGTTATGGAAAAGAATACTAAAAGTAGATTAACTACACCAACTGCTTACATTACATTGACCATATTCATTATCCCCCACAGCCACAACCGTGCCGTCTGATTTAATGCCAAGAGTATGAGCACAACCCGCAGCAATCGCCACAATGTCACTCCAGTCCCCTACATTGCATTGATCGAACTTATTCCAACCCACGGCAACCACCGTACCGTCCGATTGAAGACCGATGGTATGATTACTGCCTGCCGCGATCGCCACCATTGCACGCCAGTCGCTTACTTCGCATTGCCCATGTTTATTCCCACCCACGGCAACCACAGTGCCACCCGATGTAAGCCCCACCGTATGAAGGTACCCTGCCGCTACTTCCACGATATCGCTCCAACCGCTTACTTCACATTGGCCATACTGATTATTGCCCACAATCGTCACAGTACCATCTGATTTAAGCCCGGCGGTATGCCAGTCACCCGCCGCTACCGCCACCATATCACGCCAGTTGCTTACAGCGCATTGGCCTTCATTATTTCGTCCCACAGCAATCACTGTGCCATCCGATTTAAGACCAACGGTACGACGCCACCCCGCAGCAATTGCTACAATATCTTGCCAGTCGTATACTTCGCATTGATCATGTATATTCCAACCCACAGCCACCACCGTGCCGTGAGATGTTAGACCGATGGTATGCGAATTACCTGTGTTGGTCGCCATATGAACATTACCAGCCGCTACCGCCACGATGTCGCGCCAACCGCTTACATCACATTGTCCAACTTTATGATCCCCCACTGCCGTCACCGTTCCGTCCAATCTAAGACCAATGGTATGACGTCGCCCCGCCGCTATAGCGGTATATTTAGGGCGCTTCACCTTTAATGCAGCTTCAATCGACGAAGTGTAATCCATGTTCCACCTCCCTGAAATAAATTCCCTGATCCCCGAGATGCAGTTTCGATATCATAATTTTTATACATCTTACTCTACAATAAATAATAAACACAAGGAATTAGACAGGTCAAAAAACCGTTAACTCTACTCAGAATTAACGGTTTGAAATCGTATCCTATTTGAATTTAGCCGGCGGAATACTTTGCGGGTTATTAAATACATTTTTCGGATCGTATTTCGCTTTTACTTTTCTCAATCTGGCGTAGTTCTTCCCATAATAGGTCGGCCCTGGATTTTTAATACCTTGGTCTGGTACGTTAATGTAGGACCCTACAATATAAGGCTGCAATTTCTTTCTTGTGTTCCGAGTCAAAGCAATATTTTTAGCTGCACGCGATGGCTTCACCCATGAGCTGTTCCATTCCACATAAAATTCAGCTTTTCGCCAGTAAAACGCAGTGGCTTGAGGAGCGACTCGACTTACAGCACCGCCCCAGTTAAGGAAATAGAAACCGGCTGGTGTGCCTTCCTCTGCATTTTCCAGAAACTCACGCATGACTTTGAAGGCTTTATCCGGGAATGGCTGTCTGCCAAAGCCACTGGAAAACTGGTTGCTGTACCTTTGAGTGAGCACAGGATCTGGGGCTAGCAAAAACTTCGTTGCTGCCCTGTATGGCAGATACAGAATGCTTTTTTTAGTAGGCGTTCCTACGCTAAGAATGGGTTCCAACTGACGGAGGGCTTCACTCTTCGAACCGAGGTATACCCCTAGCATGCTAACATTTCCGCCTTTTTTGGGACCAACACTTAATTCACTTCCCAGCTTGTTACTAGCCTTAGGCGCCCATACTTGCCATTTCTTCACGACTTTTTCGAACTGTTCCCATGGCCATGTGATACTAAATACAGTAGCTTTGGCTGGAGCGCGCCGCACTTTGAATTTATATTTAGTATTTACACCGAAGTTACCGCCTCCGCCGCCACGTGTAGCCCATAGAAGATCGGAATTTTGTTTTTTGTTCGCCCGAATAATCCGTCCTTTAGCATCAACCATTTCGAGTTCAATTAGATTATCACAGATGAGACCCGTTGTCCTTTGCAGTGGACCAATTCCGCCACCAGGTGTTATTCCACCTATCCCAACCGTTGGACTGTCACCAAATGGGGCCATAAAACCTTGTCGAGCCAACGTATCCACGATTCTTCCTACCCGATTACCTGTTTCAACAACGGCCGTTCCGCTTTTTTTGTTTAACTTGATTCTCTTCATTTCGCTAACGTCGATGACAATACCACCATTGACTTGTGAAAGGTTGGACTCTAAAGCGTGCCTCCCACTTCTCGGACGAATAGGGACCTTATTTTGACGCGCCCATCTTATGGCGTTGGCTACATCCTGTGTTTTTTGAGCAAATACAAAAACTTTAGGGAATCTGTCCGTATGCGGATCCCAGTTCTTCCGAGCCACTTCATAACCAGGGTCACCTTTAAACACCACTCGCCCTGTAAGCTTAACTTTTGAAATCACGTATCTATCCAACTCCTTAGTTATGAGAACACATAATTTTCATTAACAAATTAGGCTAATTCCATATAGCCTATGAAGGAGAATCATGTTGTGTTTGGGCGTAAACAAAAAGAAAAATATCGGATCACGAGCAACCTACGCTCAGAACCCGATATTTTCGAATGAAATCATTTTTCCTTATGCAATCACTTTAGTTGAATCTTGAAAACATCTCCCGCTTCACCACCAAAGACGATAAAACCACCTTTGGGAAGCAGCGTTGATTGTTGATTCGTTGCTTTTGAAAATTGAAGCACTTCACCTTTATCGTTATATACCGCATAACCTCCGCTCTCCGGAGAATCCACCGTTAACGTTTTGTTCGCTGAGCGGGAATCGATGGCATACCACCGAGCTTGACCGTTGGACGGGATGGTGGTGATGCCTGTTTTCCCACCGAAGATTGGTGTAATGGCTTCCTCCGCAATATACTCCTGTCCATCCTGAGTTAAGTACTCCGCTTCGTTCTTCGTACGGAAATGCAGATCAAAAGCATCTCTTCCGTTCATCACTGGAATCTGTGCGACATTCTCTGCATTGTCAGGATCAACAATTTGTGTGCCATTCGCATAACCGTTCTCCACATCTACGGTCAGGTTTTTGATCAGCATCGATGGAACCAGATAGAAGATCGACGTTATCTTTTCATCCAGCGCGTAATATTTCGAGCCGTTTCTAGCCTCCCATTTCTTTTTCGATGCTGTATCTAGCGAATTATTTCCCAATTTTTGATAATCATATGTGTTCATCACCGTTTGGCCTAGTCCAGGCAGCGTGATATTCGCTTGAACTTTAAAATATACCTTGTCGTTGCTTTCTTTCTCGAAGCTGACCTTCACACTTCCATCGTTACTCGTAAATTTCCCTTCACCCGTGTACACGTAATTCTGCTCCGGGATAAGTCCTCCCTGCATAGCCGGAAGTGCGATCTCACCATTCTTAACCTCTATATCAAGGGTTGAACCTACCGTACCATAGAGGCCGGAATACGCCGTCAATTCCGTGGGCATCTTTGTTTTGACAGGTGGTGAGAATGTTTGTTCAGGCTCTATTTCGTCGATGATGCCCTGATCCTGAAGAACCTCCAACAGAACTTTAGTGGCAAACATCTGATTATAGATAGAAGACCCGCCCGAAGATAGGACCGCCATTGATATATCATGTTCCGGTATAGTGATTAACGAGGCGTGATACAACATGGTGTCTCCACCTTTGGCAAGTGCAGTAATGCCATAATCGCTGAACGGTGCAAGTGCTACAGCATCCCATCCAAGACCATAGTTGAAGGTATTTCTCTCTTCGGACACCCATATTCCCCGACGATATTCATGATTTTGCATGGACTCTGCTGCTGATTTGGACAGAATGTCCGGTTTGTTTCCTATCAACACTTCAGCGAATTGGCTTAATTCTTCTGCAGTCGAGTAGATTCCACCTGTACCGAGGATATTAGCATTTTCGACAGGCAGTTTCGTTTCAATTGTAGGCCAATACGTCTCGGATAATCGTTCTCTATCAAAAGAATCAAGTGGTGTCTTGGTTGCTTGCAGCTGTAACGGCTCACTAATGAACTTGGCAATAAATTCGCTGTAGCTCAATCCACTCACACGTTCAACCAATATCTCAAGCAACTGAAAGCCATCATTGCTATAGACGGAATAGGCTCCCGGGTTTGATTTCAATTTCTCTGACTTTAATTTGAGTAGTAATTCATCATGATTGCGGGTATCGGTATCGTCAAATAACATACTGTTTCCATAATGGGTACCGTAAAGCCCAGAGGAATGGTTCATGAGCATTCGCGGGGTTATTTGGGTATACCGTGCATCTGCCATTTCAAAATCTTTAATATAGGAAGTGAGGGGCTGATCCAGATCCACTTTACCGGAATCCACCAGCATCATGGTGGCAGCCGTGACAACCATTTTGCTAACGGAACCTATTCCAAACATGGTATCCTTGTCGACTGGTGTTTTGGATGCTTTGTCCTGGAATCCAACACTGTCGGACAAAATGATCTTCCCTTCATCCATGATCGCATATTGTAAACCTGTGACACCATAATTCTGCACCATCTCTGTGGCGAGTCGCCCAGCCTGATCTTCAATTGCTCCCATCTTGTTCGTCTCTGCACTGACATCTGTCATCGGAATGACTACAAGTACAGCCGTACATAGCATACTGATTAGTTTCTTCATTATAATAACTTCCTCCCTTATGATAATGCTCATATAATTACATTCATCATATCGGAGTAGAAGCAAATAGAACGATAACGAACCCTGAATGGAAAAAAACAATCCCCGAACGGTATGTTCAGAGACTGTTCATGTCAAAAGGAAGAACGACCATGTTATTAAATGTCCGATGATGATTCTCGATACTCATATGTCCGCCATACTTGTCGCACATTCTCGATATATTGGTTAAGCCGATCCCATGGAACTCGGGATTGGGCTTCTCACTCTTAAAGTGAGTCAATTTTTGCTCCAAATGATTTAGAATCTGGATTACAAGTGCAGACGCCGTGGAGTGAATTGCAACCAGGATATACCTGTCTTCAGCATGTCTAACTTTCTTGGAAGCTTCGATGGCATTATCCAACATATTGCCGAGCACAACGCACAGATCATAACGATCGATATGGAGATGTTGTGAATGGAGTTGAATACGGGTGTCGACTTTGATCCCATTTGCCTGCCCCACGGCGATGGTATTTGTAACAAGGGCATCGATAACAAGATTGCCGGAGTTCACCCGCTGGTACGCTCCTTCAATCTTATTCAATGTGAGTTGAATATGCTCACCTGCGGCATCAAGCTTGTTTTGCTTGATACACTCTTCAATGTACAGGAACTGCTGATTGGTATCATGGATGATGCTTTTCACGTTTTTGAAACTGTGCACTGTTTTCTCATAGTTGGCATCCTGATAGTCCATCTGACGCTGTAGTTGAACATTTTCATGTGCGAGCTGAACCTTTTCTACCATATTATCGAATAGATAAACAATGAACACATTAAGAAAAAGGGAGCCTAATACGGAAACGACATAATATATGTTTTTTTCACTATAAGTTGAGGCCACATTGATCTGATAGATCGTAATGGTAGGTACGATCAGAAACAAGAAATAATAACGATAATGCATAGCGAAACTTCTCCGCTTGGCTATCAAACGCACAATCTGGATCACAATGAACATGATACCGCAACCAAGCAGCATCACTTTGGAGAACACCCAGTGATAATCCACGTTGAAATGATCCCATATGCTGTAATCCGTGGAATCAATCGCACTCATAATATATACGGCAATGTAATTTACCGTTGTGAGCAGTACTGCATAGAGGATGGTAAATGCAATTTTTTTGATGAATTCCACCTCATAGGATTGTGCCAGGCTGAAGATGAATAACAAAGCAAAAGCGGACGAAACGACAGGTGAAAATGAAGATACCAAATAGAAATACCCCAGTACAACAAATACAATGAAATAGATCGCTCTGTATGGTTTTCGTTTGGACTTGCCCAGCACGGAATTGAAATAAAAATTCACCTGGAATGCCATAAGTAAAGGAACGACGAAGACGGACAAGATTACATACATATCCATATCACTGAATCCTCATGATCATATATTTGGTATAAGCATCCTTGACTTCCTTGACTTTGGAGCGGCCTATCGGCAATTCCGTACCATTTAACATGACGACTTGGGTACCCGCAAACTTCTGAACATGCATCAGGTTGATGATAATCGAGCGATGAATTTGCAAGAAACCATGATCTTTCAAGGCGGTGGCATAACCGGATAAGATGCCTTTGCTCTCATGCGAATTTTCCTGAGTCACAAATTTTAATTTGTTCTTGATCGTCAAACTCTTCATGACCTCAATCCAGAGAATATCATCGTATTTCAATAGAAGCTCTTCATAATCTGACTTAATCAGTACATACTTTTTGTCCAGCGCTTTAAAATATTGGCACAGCTTAATCATCTTCTCCTCGAAGATATCCGGCAGGATTGGTTTGATCAGATATTGAAAAGTAACCACATCAAAACTATCAACCATATACTCGGGGTAGCTGGTCAGAAACATGATTTGCACATCCAGATACTTCATATTTCTGATTTCTTGGGCTGTCTGGATTCCGTTCATTCCGCTCATTTCCACATCCATAATGAGGATATGAAACGTGTCTCCCACGTTTTTATAATGTGAGACGAGCTGCTCTCCGGATGCAAATAATGTAATTTGAAAATCAATATTCGTTTTTAGAGATAAGGAGATAAGCATCGTTTTCACAAGTTCTCTTTGTTTCTCCTCGTCATCACAGACTGCAACTTTGAACATGCTTGAACATCCGCCTTTCATCGACATCGACGCTGAATTTCACTCTCAAATATACTATTTTATCACAGGTTCAAGGGCGAAATTAAGATGAAACGCATGATTGAGACCCTAAAGCGCAACAAAGCCGATCAATTCTTCTCATTGATCGGCTTTTCTTGATATCTATTCCTACCCCATTCAAGCTCAATGCTTAAATACAGCGTTGTGTAAAATCATAACAATACTTTAAAATTAATGTTCTATTTAAGCTTACCAACCGCGGTTGGACATGCGCTCTTCGGGAGCCAATTTAGAAATTTCAATGCCTTTCATTGGGGCACCCAAGTTTTTGGATACTTCGGCAATCAGTTTGTAATCCGTGTAATGTGTTGTAGCTTCAACGATTGCACGCGCAAATTTCTCAGGGTTATCTGATTTGAAAATACCGGACCCTACAAACACACCGTCTGCGCCCAGATGCATCATTAGTGCTGCGTCTGCCGGAGTGGCTACTCCGCCTGCTGCAAAGTTAACGACAGGAAGTTTTCCATTTTCATAAACATCGCGCAGTAATTCATAAGCTACGCCCAGATTTTTTGCTTCAGCGTACAACTCATCCTTGGACATGTTTTTCACTTTGCGGATCTGGCTGTTAATCAGACGCATATGACGAACTGCCTCAACGATGTTACCCGTTCCAGGCTCGCCTTTTGTACGAATCATCGATGCACCCTCACCAATACGGCGAAGAGCTTCTCCCAAATCTTTGGCTCCACATACAAATGGTACAGTGAACTCATGTTTATCAATATGGAACACTTCGTCTGCAGGCGTAAGAACTTCACTTTCATCAAGATAGTCCACACCTAGAGATTCAAGCACTTTGGCTTCTATGTAATGACCGATACGCGCCTTGGCCATAACCGGAATAGATACAACCTTCATAACCTCTTCCACGATGGTTGGATCTGCCATACGAGCTACACCGCCAGCTGCGCGAATATCGGAAGGTACCCGCTCAAGAGCCATAACAGCTGTTGCCCCTGCCGCTTCAGCGATTTTAGCTTGCTCTGCATTCATGACGTCCATGATGACGCCGCCTTTTTGCATCTCAGCCATTCCTCTTTTTACACGATCTGTACCTGTTTGCATGATTGTATTCCTCCTAATTAAATTTATTGTTTCACTTCAACCTATGGTTTAGTATAAAATGAGAATGGACAACTAAAAAGATCCAATAATTTCGGTTTTTATTGTACCACTTCTAAATTATCCTCTGGAGGGCATATGCAATTTCATGTAGCTTACAGTTCATATTTGAACCGAAAATATACCAAGATGAAGGCTCTCTATCAAGCAATTCGTGATGCTATTCAAGAAGGTAACCTGGTGCATGGCGAGAAGTTACCATCTACACGAGAGTTAGCTGCGACGTATCACATTTCCCGCGGAACAGTGAATCAGGTGTATGATACGTTGACTGCTCAAGGTTATATTCATTCCGAGCATGGGAGAGGAACCTTTGTTGCTTATCAGTTGGATTTAAGCAATGATGCGTCCACCGAGAAAGCATGCACTCATCACTTATCAGCCTGGGGGAATCGTATTCAGCAGTTTGAACAGCACACAACTCAAAGGAATTCACATACCAATGCACAAACAAGTAATTCCAGAATAGAAAGCGACGAAGTTATTGATTTTAGCAAATACCAGCCTGATTTCTCCAAGTTCCCTTACGATGAATGGAACAATCGATTGTATGCTGAGATACGGCATCGGGAGCATCACATAGAAACAACCTCTGCTCTTGTTAGTTCAACAGGGGAGCCGAAATTGCGAGAAGCCATTGCTGCCTACCTTCGGCGGATGCGGGGGATTCAAGTCGATGCAGATCACATTGCAGTCACTGCCGGTTCTATGCAAGCTATAGCTCTACTCACTCAATTACTTGCAGATCCTGGGGATCATGTAGTGACGGAAAGTCCTTGTTATATCGGAATTTCACAAGCCATTTTGGCTGCGGGTGCAAATTTGATTGAAGCCAGTCTCGATGGTCAAGGCGTTGTACCCCAAAACTGGGATGCACGTATGTTGTTTGTCACGCCATCACGACAATTTCCAACCGGCGAAATGCTCAGCCTTGAACGCAGACAAACTTTGCTGGATTGGGCACATCGTCATGATGCTATGATTGTGGAGGATGATTATGATAGTGAATTCCGATATCGCGGAATGCATGTTGAACCGCTGAAAACATTGGATAAAGCGGGACGCGTAATCTACCTTGGCAGCTTCACGAAAACCTTGCCTTTGGAAGTACGGCTTGGTTACGTGGTTCTCCCCCCCACCTTGGCAGACACCTTTAGAAAAGCACAGGCATTATACGAGCCAAGACCTGTCAATCTGATCGAACAGCGGGCATTAGCAGCATTTATGACAAGCGGACAATATGAGCGTCATCTGCGTAGGATGAATCGTTTATACAGTCGCAAATTTCATCTGTTACTCAAACTTTTGAACCAACAACTCTCTACATGGTTTGATTGGGTAGAAAATGAAGCGGGGCTGCACGTGTTTGGCTGGTGGCGAGGTGATGCGTCCACTTATGAAGTCTTTCGGGCATCGGCTAGATCTGAAGGGGTTGTATACTCAGAAGTCAGCAGTTCAACGTCTGACGGTACGAAGTATGGTATCTATTTATCATTTGCTCACTTGTCAGATGTTCAATTACAGGCAGGCGTATGCAAATTAAAAAATGCCGTCACAGCTCCATTGTAAGGAACCTCGTTTCAAAAATGCAGTACAAGAAGATCATCATTTGTTAGAAGGAGCATTGTCGAGCTTTTCAAGTTTTCCGAATTGGAGAGGCAACTGCCAAAAGGACCTCTGCCCCTCCCTCCAACTTCAGCTAGTCGGGCATGAGCTCACTATGTTATAATCATTGCCCTCCTAGCTGAATACAATAAATGCCCTCAAATGGTTTACTGTTCTTTTCGTTTAAAACCTTAAAACACATCTTTCCAACTAAAAGTCCCATACCAGATGAACATATAAGATATCCAAAGAACAAGAAAAGTAAATAAACACCATGAAGATCTTCAGGAATCTGTTATAAGCCTTCAAACCAAGCAAAACGAAAAGAATATAGGATTGCTACCCAAATGATCAGCAATAATAGAAGAAAATTATTTATTTTAGCACAATAACGATCCTTTCAAGTCCGAGTGGTAACAGTCGGATGTATACGCTGCATCTTTCATTTCGTATACCTTAAACGCTGCCCGCACTATAATAGTTAGCTTATGTATTAGACTCGCTACATTCTGAATGTGCAAAATGTGTGGTTCACGTGCTCAAGATGTCAGAAATCTAAGGAACCTGAGACACTATATCGGGATGTATCGCCTTTTAGAGCGTTGTTGAGACATACTTTAGGGTTCATGCTTTGGTCGATGATTGCTGCGGCACAAAGGTACCCTTCTTTTAACAGAAAGGCCTTCTTTGTGCATTTGTAGCAACGTTTTATGCTCAGTGCACTCTAGGAGCACTATCTTGCAAATTCGTGTTCGATCTTTTCTTCTTTCTTGGCTGTCCTTTCCAAGATAGATATGTCCAGATCCGAAGGAGATACTCGACTGGACCACTGCTAAATTTCTTAAGATATAACGGACTGAGCCATAATTGAGTACCATAGACAGCAAGTGCAATAATTGCTCCAATGATTACACCAGCACTCCCAAACAGACCTAGACCGTAACCATAAAAAATAGTCGTACAGATGACACTCTGCATCAGGTAATTCGTCAGTGAGAGACGGCCGACCGCCTCAAACCTGCACATCAGGCTATAACGGCGACTTCCTGCGTATAACATTGCAAATGCGTAAATGTATCCGAGTGCAAGCAACATTCCCCCGAGCGTCCCGCCGATTCCGATTCCGGGCCATCCTTCCGCACCAAATTGTGGCGCCAACACACCGTATGCTTTGAGTATCAAACCAACTGGAATCAAGAACGAGGCACGACGTAAATACATATGCCTCATTGCCTGAGGATCGCTAAACGTGCCCATTCTGGCAGCGTGCATACCAAGCAAAAACATCGGTACCGTCATTAGCGGGGCTAATACTAGGGCCAACAAGGCAAATGACACATCCAAATCCCCACCGAATGGATCGCCGTTATTGCTGAAATCCCTGATCTCCTCGTAGTTGCCATTACCGTATACATCCTGACTTTGGATGATGTAGTTCTCCATATGAGTGGATTCAATAGATAGCGGATTCATTGGATTGGATGCCGGCAAACCTAGCAGCCCTGCTCCGACAAGTAGCAGTACCGCCCAAATGAGCAGCGTTTTTGGCTTTCGATTCAGGAACATCAGCAGAAAGAAACCGAGTACACCGTAAAACGATAGAATGTCCCCTTCCCAAAGATAGGTTATGTGCAGCAATCCGATACCAAACAGTAGTAGAAAACGCCGGGCAAGATGACACTTTGGTCGTAAATCTCGCGATTGAAGGCTTTCTGACAGTTTGATCATACCGAAGCCGAACATGAAGGCAAAGATCGGCATAAAACTACCTACCACAGTGATCTGCAGAAACGAGAGAAATGCCTGGTCTACACCACCGATCCCGAATAGTTGGGGTTTACTCTGGCCGAACATTCCGTATTGGAAAGCCAACATATTCGCCAGCACGATACCGGCCAGACTGAATCCGCGCAGTCCATCAATTAATTGGATTCGCTTTTTTGATGTGCTCAATCAATCACCTCTGTCTGTAGCATAAAGATCAATCCTAAATATACGTTAAATCTTTCCAAAACTTCAACTATAACTCTGTCACGAACTCCAGTACTTTGGATTCGAAGCCATCCCAGTTTGTACCATGTCCTCCATTTGATTTCCCTCTAATTACACCTCATCTTCTAAAATAAAAAAGCCGCTAAAATAGCGACTTTTAATGGGTTATATTTTCTTCATTATTTATTGAAAGTAACCTTCTCTGTACCGCTCTCCAAAATGATGGACATATCTCGAGGTTTTGTTTCCGCGATTTTGCGGCCACCTCTATACGAGTACAGTACACCAGCCTGTTTGCGAACAGCCTCGTATTCGTTCTCTGCTTCAAGAACGATGAAGTTGGCGGGTTTTCCTACTTCAATTCCGTATGCATCCTCAATATGCAACGTTCTTGCGCTGTTTTTCGTAATGAGGTCGACCGAATTTACGATTTGATCATAGCCCAGCAACTGCGAAGCATGAATACCCATGTGTAGTACTTGGAGCATGTTGCCCGTTCCTAGCGGATACCATGGATCGAAAATATCATCATGACCGAAACATACGTTAAGACCAGCTTCCTGCAGCTCTTTGACGCGAGTCAGACCTCTTCTTTTTGGATACGTGTCGAAGCGTCCTTGCAGGTGAATGTTGACCAACGGATTGGAGACGAAATTGAGGTCAGCCATCTTCAGCAATCTGAACAATTTGTACGTATATGCGTCATTGTAAGACCCCATCGCCGTCGTGTGGCTTGCCGTTGTGCGAGAGCCCAGTCCACGTTCGTAGGCTTCCTTGGCAACAACTTCCACAAAGCGGGATTGCTCGTCATCGATCTCGTCGCAATGGATGTCGATCAGACGGTCGTATTTTTCGGCAAGGTCAAAAGCAACCTTCATCGAATCAACGCCGTATTCTCTCGTGAATTCGAAGTGCGGAATGCCGCCGACCACGTCAACGCCCATTTTCAGTGACTCTTCCAGCAGTTCTGCACCGTTCGGATAGGAATGAATACCTTCCTGTGGGAAAGCCACAAGCTGGATGTCGATGTATGGTGCCATCTCTTCTTTAACTTCAAGCATCGCTTTGACTGCCGTCAAGCTTGGATCTGTAACGTCCACATGTGTCCGCACATGTTGGATCCCCTGCGCCATCTGCCATTTCAGTGCTGTTTTGGAGCGGGTTTTAACATCTTCATGTGTCAAGAATGCTTTGCGTTCCGACCAACGTTGGATGCCTTCAAATAGCGTTCCGCTCAAATTCCATTCCGGCTCGCCAGCCGTTAACGTTGTATCCAGATGGATGTGAGGCTCAATGAATGGTGGCAGTACAAGTGAACCGTTGACGTCAAGTATTTCCTCATTTGCAGTGGCTTGCAGCTCCTGCGTAATTTGTTCGAACTTCCCTTCCTTGACAACGATATTCCATAGACCTTCTTTACCCCGCAATTTTGCGTTCTGTATAATCATTTATTTTCCCCTTTTCTTTGTTGGATTCTTTGTTAGGAACGATCAGCATCAACACGATGTAGGCCACCGCCGTACCGAGCAGTGCATTCAGTGGTGTTACTCCTGGAGCCAGCTGAGCAAACGCAACGCCGATGGCCCAAGCCACCATCGCTACCCAGTTTACAGTTTTGAAACTCATCTCGGCAAACGGTTTATAGTTTCTGCGCTTCACGAAGAAATAGTCCGCGATGATGATGGCCCCAATGGACGGTACCGCCGCGCCCAGCACATTCAGGAAGCTGACGAAATTGTTGTACATCCACATGGCAAATACTGTACCCACAATGCCGTTTACGATGACGAAGAACTTTTTCGAAATTTTAGTAATGTTGGCAAAACCCAATCCGGAGGCGTACAAGGCGTTATCGTTGGTTGTCCAGATATTCAGTCCAAGAACGATGATCGCGGGAATGAGCAAGCCTTGCAGGAACATGACCTCCGAGATATCAGCCAGGTTATATGCCATTGCACCAACTGCCCCGAACAGAAACATAAGCGAGTTCCCAAGGAAGAAGGCAATAACCGTTGCGGTAACCGCCTGCTTGGACGTACGGGAAAACCGGGCAAAATCGGGCGTCAGCGTTCCGCCACTAATGAATGAACCGATACAAATGGTCAATGCTGCAGCCGCGGTGAGTGTCTCTGTCGGCGTGTAATCGAGCAATCCTTGCAGACCTCCCAGCGATCCTGCACCTTTGAACATGGAGTAACCGCCGAGAATGGCAATAGCCGGAACCGCGATATAACCCAAGATGACGAGCGACTTCATACCGAAGATGGCAGATGCCGTCATAGCAAGACCAAACAGCAAGATTAACAGGTACACGTTCCAATCCATCGCTTTGGCAACCGGAATTGCGAACATGGCCACGCCTACCCCGAACCATCCGACCTGTGTAAAGCCAAGCAGGAACGATGGCAGGTACGATCCTTTCGCACCAAACGCATATTTAGCAAGTAAATGTGTGGAAAGACCCGTCTTGGCAGCGATATGTGCCAGTGCCCCTGTATAGATACCGAGCACCAAATTGCCAGCAAGCACGATGCCAATGAACTCCATAAACGTCAAACTGACTCCAAGCGTACCCCCTGCCAACATACTCGCCGAGAAGAAGGTGAAACCCAACATGACGGATAACGTCTTCCAAAAATGATTTCTCTGCGTTTTTGGCACCTCTTGCCATGAAAACTCTTGATCTTGTTTGCTCATCAGAATACCTCCAGCTTAAAGTGTATCTGATACCAAAAAAAAGCAGAAAAAAGAGGCTACTCGTCAAGTTACACACTGACAAGTAGCCTCTTTTTGCATCATAATCCGCGCGAAGACGCAGAGCATCCCTGTGGGGATATGCCCTGATTCACGCGTGATTATAAAATCCGCTGCCCTTGCCAGCCTCTCTGGACTGAATTAAAGGTACCAGTATTCAATTACATTTATTATTTTAGAAAACGCCACAGATGTCAATGTCATTATTATCCAATGGTCATAAATCCCTTCTAAGATAAGCTATTTTTATACCTATTTAACTTTTCAAATGAACTAAAATTTATTAATAAAATCAAAGACCACGTAGTTTCCTTCAGAAGGTCAACGTGATCTTTTATCATTATCTATACCTTAGGTATACTGCAGTCTGTCCTTGTACCAGACGTCGGGAATCATATCACGCTCCAGTTCCAACAATTCATGAATGATCTTGTCCGCGTCACTGATGGAATTCACGAGCGGATCGGTGAGCATCGCCCTTCTCAGCTTCTCGTAGCTCTGCTCCAGAACAGCTTCGACCGTCAGCTCATGTGTATCCAGTACAAGTTCTTGCATTCCTCTTACTCCACGCGGCATCTCGCCTACATGAACTGGCTTAACTCCATCCATTCCCACATCGCACAGCACTTCCAGGAACGAATCGGCATTCATATTGGTTACCGCGCCTTGATTAAGCGTATTGATGAAAAACTTCTTCCCCAAATTCCCTACCATGTTCTCAATGATATCAGTCGCATGGTCTGGGCCAAAGGTGCTCATGTAATCGGTAATCGGGATGTTCCCCTCAAGAAAGTCATCAACCTGACGCCACATTTCGTCGTGACGCTGATACCTGTCCTCTGTCTCCCAGATGGATAATGGCGGAATTGCGTCTGTAGTCTTGCCGAGACCTTGCCAATATCGAACGTATTCCTTCGTATGCGCCGTGCAAGTGGGGATGATTCCGAAAATATCATACAGTTCGTAGGTAATCGCATCGTTAAAAATAGCTTTTGCTCCGCGATCACCGCCGTTGTTCTCATCACCTGCCATTTTGCGCATGGCTTCCGCGATTAGGGGCATCACATTTTTCCCTTCGAATTCCGCTTTAAGCAGCCAAGTGAAATGATTGACGCCAGCGATGCGGAAATCGAATTTCTGATCGATTTCATTGGTGAACTCGTCTGTCTTTTCGATGATTCCAGCTCTTACAGCGTAATAGGCTTTCTTATGCGGCATATGATGACTATCGCACAGGGCAAACGATTTTAGCTTCGGCGCATAGCGATGTAGTGCGATGCCATGAACGGTAGACGGATTAATATAATTAATTACCCAGGCATCAGGACATAGCTCTTCAATGTCTCTGGCGCATTCCATAATAACCGGAAGCTCTCTCATTGCCCTAAAGATTCCACCCGGGCCAATCGTATCGCCAGAACACATGCGAATGCCGTATTTTAGAGAGACTTGGCAGTCAATTCCCCGGTATTTGACTGATTGCTCTGCAAAACTAAGCACAACGAAGTCCGCTCCCGGCAGCACTTGTCTTCGGTCTACCGAGCCCTCAATCTTTAAGGATACATTGTTTTCCCGGGCGACCCTCTCTGCAAGTGTTACCATTTTCGAGAGCCGCTCCTCGTCCGTATCCACTAAAGCCAAAGTTCCCTGGTTCAAGTATGGTGAGTGAACCATCTGCCAGATGGACTGACGACCGAAAAACAGGCTGCCCGCACCAATAACAACTACCTTTGGATGTTGTGTGTTTGTAGCATTCATCAATAACCCTCCTCGTAACGATATAAATTCATTATAGGTGAGTGGGCTGGAATCGGAATGTGTGATAGTTTTCAAAACATGTCATATGGTACGATAGTTAACAAGAGATAAATCCTTTGCTAGATTATTAAAAAAATGAAGGATGTCATAAAGTGGAGGGGTGATGAGTTGGATCAGACGCATGCAGGAATAGTAAATATGAGTATAATGGACGAACTTTCGGAGTATATCACACTTCGCATGAGCTCCTATTTGGAACAAACTCACGACAGCAATTGGATGGAGCACAAGTCTCATTCCGATTATGATCTGTGGTTTATTACAGCAGGCTCCGTCCAGATCACCATCGATGGGATCGAACATATGGCGGACCCGGGTGACATTGTATTTTTTTATCCGGATATGCCCTATCTGGCTTCCACGACTGGAGAGCTGTGCCGATTCATATACATCCACTTTGATTTCAGCATTGCTGAGCAAAAGCGAATTCTGGGCGAGTTTCAACTGCCGGGCATCGTACCTGGCAACCTGGTTAGGGAGGAATCAACATTGTTCACCTCGTCCTATCTAAGGTTCAAGCAGGACAGCGGCGCTTCCGGAAGTCCGCTCTATTTGAAAGCTTCTCTGCTTCTCGTCATTGCAAAAATATTGGAGCTGCACGGGCAAGGTCTGTATAATGGTGAATTTCTAAAAGACCGAAAATCGAGGAAAACGGAAGGAAGTCTGGAGGTTCTGCAGAACGTATTCCCTTACGTGAATTCGAATCTGCATCGTGCCATCCGAGTTAACGAGCTTGCAGCCATTGCCGGTGTCTCTGAGAAATATTTTATTTCTTTGTTCAAGAAAATTCTGGGTATTACACCGGGACAGTACATCAATCAAATCAAGATGAACCGGGCACGGGACTATCTGTATGAGAAAAAATATACGGTCCAGCAAATTGCCGGATTTCTGGGCTATCCCGATCCCTTCACCTTCTCCAAAGCATTTAAAAAATTTTACAACGTGCCTCCTTCCAAATTTGAATAGAGTGCCATAGCTAAACAAAGAGGCAACCGGTCTATGCCGGTTGCCTCCACATTTGGTTAGTCACTGGTTATTCATGCTTCAGGTGTAAGTCACTTCAGCGTTTCTCATAACGTAAAGGGTGCTTCACTCGAATATATGTCATGGAAAAATCCCCTGTACGGTATATCCTCTTCCAGACATTTAATGAGATACAACACTTCTTCGTTATCTTCCGGTTCTTCACCAGTATGCTGCATTTCCTCCAATTGACCTAGGATATTCTCCAAAAGGGTAACTTGAATAAATAAAGGCAGCATCTCCAACATCGAATCTTCGATCTTGGTTTCGGAAGTATAACCAGCGAGGGCAGTTTCAAAATAATCATGCATGAACGCTTTGCGTTTACCGGCGTCAGGTTCGAATTGTATCCAGCCCACACCGTGTGTCCATAGATCTGCCAGATCATACATATACCAACCGAAGCAGGAATTATCAAAATCATACACCGTGATTTGACCGGTATCAAAATCGATTGAGTAATTCCCATCATTATAATCGAAATGGATCATCCCGAATGTTTCCTGGTTTGTATCCAAACCTTTTAAAGTATTCAGCAGTTCGACCATCTTCTCCTTAAGCAGCGAGAATGATTCAGGTATCAAGTTATTGATATATTCACCTTTGTAATTATCAAAAAAATGATGCCGGCGATGAACGGGTACATAGCTTTTGGATAGCTGATGCATTTTGCCCAAAACTTTGCCGCTATTATAATAGTATTCGGTAAGTGGAACACCTTCTCGGTACTGATAATTATTTTCTACCAGCAACTTTCCCTTGGCCTTGTTAAACAGGCTGACAAAAAACGTATGATGATTATAAGTGATTTCTTCTAACAGATGGCCCTTTTTCGAGTTGACTACATTCGAGACACTTGCCCCGTGTTCAAATAAATAACGGACATACTCCAGTTCGGCAATGTAATCTTCCCGCTTTCTGTCAGGCAAAAAAGACACTCGGAGTATGAGCGATTCACGCCCCTCTTGCTCACAGGTATAAACGACATTCCGCCCACCCTCATGAGGTGGAATAAGCTGAATGTTGTAACCCTCCAGATAAAACAGCTCGCATACCAATTCCAGTACGTGCGTATTGCTGATGTTAACAGCTTCGTTAAAGTTAATAATGATCTCCTCCAGTAAACATTGTCGGGACGATCTCCCGCACTGCAATGTCCACAAAAGGAATCTTTGTTACGCAAATATCCTTCTGTGAACCTAAAGCACAATCACCTTGTTAGTCATTTGAAATTCGCTCCTTTTTGTTCAGATGCATATATCTTATCCTATAATTCCAAATTATTCTATTACTTTTGTTAGCACTGCTTCCACGTAATAATACCGAATCAAAATATCTGGGTCGTCGTCATTGATCCATGAGTAAAAAAAGATTTGGTGAAAAGTAAAAAAATGTGTCTATGTAAATGAAAAAAGATAATTCAGAGGAGATGTCACTTGGGATTGAATGCAGAACAAAAGAAAGACGACTATGAAACTTCCCATCCTTATTCCAATTCAGGTCTGGTTACTATCGATTTGGATTTCATATGATCGGGGTTATAACAGTAATTTGAGTATCTACCCCTCCATCAAGCACCATTCCCTCAAAATACTTTCCGGTCACATTCCCTGTAAATAAAAACATGACAACAGAATCATCCACGCTGTAATTCGAATGATTTCCAATGTTCACATGTACCGTGAACATTTCTTCTAATCTCACGCGTTACCACCTCCAGATTAAGTTAATTATAACTCTACTCCTTATTTTGTAGGTAGCGAGGAATTACATGAGGGACAGCATGACCGGCGGAACCAAAGATCAAAATACCAAAAAGACTGATCCGTATTTGGAATCAGTCTTTTTCAACATCATTAATTGTGTTTTAATCCGCTCTCACCGGTAACTTGCCCTCAGCTTTCCGTTGGCCAACAAGCACTTTGATCCCAGCTGTCGTATTGGACTCCTGCTTTCCATACACGGCAAGCCCTGAGCGCACATTCTGCAAATAAATCATCTCGTACGGATTGCCAAGCGACAATAGGGAGTAACGCTGATTACGCCTGTTCATCGTATCAATCAAGGTTTGATAATCGGACCAACCGAACTCACTGGCCACGTTACGGAACTGGTAAGAAGCGAGAATGACGTAGTCGGCCTGTCCAATCGCCTGGAGGGCTTCATTCGTCTTCCCTTGTCCAATAAGAGAAATTTCTGTCTTCAGGGATAGGTTACTTGCAGCTTGTTTCAGTTGCTTTTCAAGCTGCTTTGCCTGTTCCTGTTCGGCTGCGAGAATAACGACCCGGTCGCCTTGTTGAATTTGATCCGGAAGTACACCCTCACGGCTGGCCAGTACGGTGACCGCTCGCTCGGCAATTTCCTGCTCCACCGCACGATGCTGCTTCGATCCAATGACACCGTTAAGCTCGGTTAACTTTTGGGCTAGAGTCTGGCTGCGTTCAAACAAACCATATTTGGCTTTCAACTCCAAAATTCGCTTCACTGAAGCATGAATGGTTTCGTCCGGGATCTTCCCGCTCTTCACTGCGTTCACGAGCGTTTGATGTGCAACTGCCGGATCTTTTGGCATAAGGATGATATCAACACCTGCGGAAACAGCACGTTCCACGGCTTTATTCTCCCCAAAATGCTCCGCAATCGCATTCATGGTAAAAGCGTCAGATATGATCAGACCTTCGTATCCCAGCTCCCCCCGAAGCAGTCCGGTCAGCACCTTTTTGGATAAGGTGGCAGGAATGGGCACACTCTTTCCGTCTTTGAGTGAAGTGAGATGCTCGTTATCAATGGCCGGGAAAGCAATGTGTGCAGTCATGATCATCTCGACCCCGTTCTCAATCGCATCCCGAAATGGTTTTAATTCTACCGCATCAAGCCGTGCGCGGTTATGTGTTAGCACAGGCATACCGAGATGTGAGTCTACGGTCGTATCCCCATGCCCTGGGAAATGCTTGACTGCCGCGATCACACCGGATTGCTGTAGACCCTTTATCGTTGCGAGACCAAGCCGCGTCACCAAATCCGCGTCTGAGCCAAACGATCGTATGCCAATGATTGGGTTGTCTGGATTGCTGTTAATGTCGAGCACTGGCGCAAAGTTAATCTGTATCCCCAGTGCCTTCAACTCCTCTCCTGTCAACTGACCAGCCGCTTCAGCTAGAGCTGTATCTCCCGTTGCGCCAAGCGCCATTTGCCCCGGCAGATTCGTCCCGCCCGGTATCCGCTTAACGACGCCTCCTTCTTGGTCGATGCTAAGAAATAAAGGAATGTCGCCGGCTTCCCTTTGCATGTCATGTGTGAACGTTGTAAGCTGCCTAATATCTACAATATTTTTGTCGAAAAGAATAAGCCCGCCCAAATCTTGATCATGAATGCTGCGTTTCAGCCCTTCATGAACGTTCGTAGTCACTTTACCGTTCCATTGCCTAATGTCAGGCATAAGCATCTGGCCGACTTGCTCGCTTACGGTCATATAGGATATCAGCTTGTCCCAATCTTGTGTACGAATGGCTGCTTCACGTTCGAACCGAATCACTCGTGACATAAATACAGCATATTCCGCTCGCGTGACCGTTTGATTCGGACGATAAGTACCATCCGAATATCCGCCGACCAAGCCGTTGGAGCTCAAGATCAGAATGGGCGCTTCAGCCCAATGTTGTTTTGTATCTGACCAATTAGCTGGTTGCTTGCCTTCCAAGAGTGAATACGCACGCGTAAGAAATGCTGCAGTTTCGGCACGGCTAAGCGGTGCATCCGGACGGAAGGAGCCGCCAGGAAATCCGCTGGCAAGTCCGTTTTTTGATGCTAACGCGATTTCCCGATAAAAGGGGTGAGTTGTCGGAACATCCGAATAAGTCGTTGTACCTTCCACTGGTTTCTCCAGCTCTTGAGGATAAAGCTCTCGCACCATAAACGTGACGGCTTGCGCCCTTGTTACCAGCCCTTGGGGCTTAAATATTCCATTTCCATATCCTGCGACCGTTCCTCGTTCGGCCATATACTCGATACCGTCTTCTGCCCACTTCGAATGCTGAAGATCGGTAAAACGTTCTTCCGCATCTGCACTTCCTGCCCATATGAGCATAGAGCCGAGAACAGCACCGAATATCGCCATCATTTTTAGTTGCATCTATTTCACTCCTGTTGATGTTCTTTGTAAGAAGAATAGACGCTATTGATGTATGTTTTGTTGCGTTGGGTCGCTGCTATTATCGCTTGGGTACATGATTAACACCTATGAACACTTGACTGTTATCTCACCATCTAAGATAATTACAGTTTGACTAAAAAATTCCTACAGGAGGATCTTTCATTTGGAAGGGGGGCGCTCGTTATTAACTGGTTAAATGATCTCTATAAGATAAATAAACGGGAATCAAAAAAGGAAATCGAACGATCTTTGGTTAACGCCATCTTCCGAATCTATGATCGGTTCCCTCGAATTGGTCTTAGAGAGCGAATCGGGCAGCAAGAAATGTCTCTCGATATAGCCGATGCTTATATCCACGGGCATAACGCCATGATTGAAGCTGGTGTCGGAATCGGCAAGTCTTTTGGCTACCTGATACCGAGCCTGCTCATGAATCAAATGTCGCAGAAACCGGTCATTATAGCTACATCCTCCATTCAGCTTTCGGAACAGATACATAAAGATTTAAGAGTCATTGGTAGCAGGTTGGGCTTCACAACAGTTCGCTCTGTCGTTGGGAAAGGTATGGGGCAGTATGCGTGCCGAAGTAGGGCCGCGGAATGGAGCAGGCCTGATAATCCGAACTCCTCACTGTCTACCCTTGCCCAGCGCATTTTAGATTTTGAAATTGATGAAAGAGCGGATATTAAAGCTGGAATTAGTGATGCCGAATGGTCCAACTTTTCCGTAAATGATTGCAAATTTGAACGTTGCCATCATAAAAATGCGTGCTTGTTTTACGATATGAGAGCTAAATTAAATGCAAAGGCTCATGAGATTGATTTTATTATTGTGAACCAGGACCTGCTCATACGGGATTTGATGAAGAAAAAAGAAGGAACCAAGAGTATCATCTCGGAACAGCCGGCTCTGATCGTCATTGATGAAGCGCATAATCTGGAAGCAAAAGTTCGAGATGCCAGAACGCTTGAGTTTACTTATCGGGGAATCAGCCGCATTCTGGATAATACTGTACAGCTTCTAACGAAGCAGTCCGGGGATAAAAGTCTCTTCTCACAATCCAAGTTTATAAAAAAATGTGTTGAACGAATCTTCCAACAGATAAACGCGGATCTGCTCCACCATGCGAAGCAGGATAGCGACCGTATAAAAGTGTCGGAAATCAAAGGTATACCGTTAAACCAAGTCTCGAACGATTTGAAAGATCTTAGTCTTCGCCTTTCCATTTTGACCTCCCGTCACGAACGGGAGATTGATGACGCTTTTGAAGCTATAAACGGGCTTATTACCCTCATCCATGTTTTGGCTGAAATAGAGGATAACTATCTCATATGGGCAAGCAGTCCCTTGGGAGTAGCCACAATCAGCATCTGTCCCAAAGATATAAGCCAATTTCTGAAGTATGCTTTATTTAATGGCAAAGCGCCTGTTATCCTAACGTCGGCAACGCTGTGCCAAGGTGGGGATACGCTGGAGGAACAATACTCTTATTTGACGCAGTCCCTCGGTTATAAGGGGGATTTTATGGATCGAAAATCCTCCCCTTTTGATTACACCAACCATACCATGATGTACATCTCCAACAAAGTTCCATATTACCACCATGATCAGCGCGAAAACTATCTTGAAGCAGCGTACAACGAATTGGTTCAACTCTGTAATTTAACACAAGGAAGAACAATCGTCCTTTTTTCAGCAAAGGAAGACATGAAATACATTCATAAGAAGCTAATTTCAAGGCCTGATGAATATAAAGGGGCAGTTCATGTTCAAAAAGAAGGATCTTCCCAGGACAGTGTCATCGCCGAATTCAGGAAAAGCGAAGGTGTGCTCCTGGGTACCGGTGTATTCTGGGAAGGCGTGAATATCGAGGGTTCTGACCTGTCACAGGTCATTATTTTCCGGCTGCCCTTCCCTGTTCCTTCAGACCCTATTTATGAATATAAGGCATCTGTAACGAAGAATTCGTTCATGGAGGTGTTTGTACCGGATATGCTTCTCCGGTTAAGGCAAGGAACGGGACGCTTGATTCGCAGTGAAACGGATCTTGGCATACTCAGCATACTCGACTCCCGTCTCAGCGCAGCGGCAAAAAAGAGTTACCGGGAACAGGTGCTGGATACGCTGCCATTCAAAGAAGTGACTGAGGATTTTTCGACTTTGGAGAAATTTGTTCAACAAAAAGGGATACGACGTACGGATTGATCGTGGAACAACCCAACCATATAACTTTGCAAATCACATGAAATAGGCCCTTCCACCCATAAAGTAGAGGGGCCTATTCAATGCTTGAAGTAAGATATATGCTACAATATATTCCAGATCTAAGAATCCCAAAGGAGGCATTTACATGGTTGAAAGACCGACTACAGAGGAGTATGCAGCTTTTTATGAAGGGTACATCCAGCTTGTTCCTGAAGGGAACCTCATCGAACAGTTAGAGCAGCAGGCCAACATCGTACAAACTTTGCTTTCTTCATTAACAGAGGAGCAAGCAAACTATCGTTACGCCGAAGGCAAATGGAGCGTGAAGGAGGTCATCGGCCACCTTTTGGATAACGAACGCATCATGAGCAGTCGATTGCTTCGCATCGCCAGAGGTGACAAAGCGAATCATCCTGGCTACGATCAGGACGTGCTTATGCAGAGCCAACCTTTTAACGCGTATACCGTAGCCGATTTGAACGAAGAATATGTCGTCACACGCCGTTCTACCATTCTTATGCTCCGTCACCTCACGCCGGAAGCTTGGCTCTGTAGAGGGATCGTCAGTGATAATCCTGCTTCAGCTCGATCGATCGCCTATATTTTGGTTGGACATGAGCTTCACCATTTATCAGTACTTCGCGATCGTTATTCGCTGGATGTGAAATTATAATCCCAACTAAATTATATTTCTGGCTGCTTCTACAATTTGATTGATGATATCGCCTGCAGATTGGTTATCTGTTAACATTCTCGTTCCCTGACCTGCCCAAAGGGCCATATACTCGGGATTATTTTGCTTAGCTGAAGCATTTCTAATCTCGCGAGTTAATGTATTTTGGGTAGGAAAGGTTAGCGGCTTAATACTGGATGCTTCCCAATGTTGTATAAAGTCGTTCTTGATGCCACGCGCCGGCCGGCCAGAAAAGGCATTTGTAATTACGGTGCTTTCCTCTGTGCTATCAAGCAATGCACGTTTATATACCTTATGTGCGCCAGACTCAACTGATGTTAAGAAACGAGTTCCCATTTGTACACCTTGAGCTCCTAAAGCGAGTGAAGCCACCAGTCCTCTGCCATCCATAATTCCGCCGGCAGCAATGACTGGAATATGAACGTGATCTACAATTTGTGGGACTAGTGCCATGGTTCCGATATTTGCTCCACTAGGCTGAGATGATACATCAAAAGTTCCTCGATGCCCTCCTGCTTCACTACCTTGTGCAACGATGACATCACATCCGCGCTTCTCCGCTTGAATGGCTTCCTCTACCGTGGTGACCTTACTCATAATTTTGATCCCTAACGATTTTGCCTTCTGCATATGATGCTCGGAAAATAATCCAAACGTTGTACTAATAATCGGGACTTTTTCGTCCAGCAAGATAGCAAACTGTTCTTCAAAATGATTGGGTGTACGTATTTCATCTTGAGCACGCTGCTTCACACCCAAGGATTCTCGAATTGGGGTCAACTCTTCGTTTACCGCCTCAAAATTCGTATAGTGATCCGGTCCAACATGAGCAAAAATATTTATGGCAAACGGTGCTTGCGTCCGTTTTTTAACCTCGTGTATCGCGCCTCTTAGTTCCTCAGGACTCATATAGGCAGCGCCTAACGTCCCTAACCCACCTGCATTAGAAACCGCAGCGACTAGGGGTGCCATGTTTGCAATACCCGCCATCCCCGCAAGAACGATTGGATAACGAATATTGAAGCTTTCACAGAACTTACTGTTTAATTGAATAGACATCGAGGTTCCCTCCTCATCAATTCGGATTCCATTCTTTATAGTTTACATCGAGTTTATCCATCTTGTATAATCCGTAAATCAGATGTTATATATCATGATTTCAGATAGATTGTTTTCTAAAGGAGGGTCAACTTGGATATTCACTTGCTGGAGATTTTCATTCAAACCGCTCATGAAGGAAGTATTTCCAAAACAGCTAAAAGCCTAAATTATGCTCAATCCAATGTTACACACAAAATTCAACAGTTAGAGGCCGATCTTCAAACCGTCTTATTCTATCGCCACAAAAAGGGAGTTACACTTACTCCTTCTGGACAAGTTTTAGTAGGTTATGCCGAAAAGATACTAAATACCATTAACGAAGCCAAAGCCGCAGTAGGAAGCAGCTCCATTCCTTCAGGTCCTCTCATTATCGGTTCTATGGAAACAACTGCAGCAGTCCGGCTGCCTTCCGTTTTCGCGCAATATCATTTGAAATATCCAAATGTAGATTTCTCATTAGTTACAGGGCCAACAGAAAAGCTGCTTCATGGAGTCCTGCATTATGAACTGCATGGAGCTTTTGTTTCCGGTCCGATAGAACACCCAGATCTCACGCAGGACAAAGTCATTGAAGAGAGGCTTGTTCTTGTTACTTCACCCAACCATCCCCGGATACACTCGATTCATGATTTACAAAATCATACGATGCTCGTTTTTCCCAAAGGATGTTCATACCGAGCCAAGCTTAACACTCTCTTACAAGAAGAAGGATTATTGCCTGTGAAATTAATGGAATTTGGAACCCTCGAAACGATAATTGCTTGTGTTAGCGCAGGTATGGGTATCACTTTACTACCTTATTCCATCATTTCGGATTATGAAGTACGTGACAAGGTAACCTGCCACTCCTTACCGGAGAAGTATTCTTCAGTAACAACCATGTTCGTTAAACGAAAAGACACCCTCATTACACCGGCACTATCTGCTTTTTTAGATGAAACTAAGAAAGAAATTCTCCAAAGCTAGCTGCACCGATAAAACAAAAAAAGCCGCTAAACAGCGACTTCAATGGGGCTATGTTCTGCTTCTTTCACATACGCTTTATCCCACTTCAATATCAATACTCTCTCTTGATTACAAAAAATGAACCCCGAATCGTTCCAGCTAACTTAGATTTCTGTCTGGCAAACTTAAACTTGCCTTCCAACTCCGCTGGAACTTCCATCCCCTCAGAAAGCTTAAAACCCACGGCCCGCTTCTTAGGGTCATCCACCGTATACATGACATTGAGTCCAAGACCATCTTCATAAAAGACGTAGGAAAATCGAATATTTTCTACTTCAAAAGCCGACGTCTCTAAAGGCTTGGCTGCAAACTCAATATCACGTTCCTCCTTCAAAATTCGTGTTACATAGTCAAGGGTGTCCTGACTTTCGCCAGCAGGAACAACCGTAAATTCATGCTTATATTTGTTCATAAAATAACGGGCTTCATTTGCACGTAAACCTGCAAGTGCTGCTGCTACTGGTGAAGACTCTAATCCGACCGTAGACACATTTTTAAAATCAACGATATACGACATTCCGATCTCTCCTTCAAGTTTATTTCTTAACAACAGGAATCCATATTTCACCAAATAACAAGCCGTTTCGTTGTCCCATCTCAACCGTAGTATTTGGCCCACCGACATAAGCATAATTCGTTTCCGTTGGAAGGACTTGACCAAAAGCAACGCCAGTAAGGTTATTACTTAACTCATCAGATGTTGCCCCTTCCCCTTTAACGACCAGGTACTCACCTTTAGGGAATTGGATCACTCTGGTTGCTTCTGGCAGTGTTTCTTCTGTCATGACGCCAGCATAATGCATCATCTTGTTATTCACCGCTTCGTTCACGGCAAAAATATAGTCATTTGTCGCTATTGCTTTTAAAGAGTCCAGACTTCCATCTTCTTTCACAGCCGACCAAAAATCAGCCTTTTCTTTGTTAATACCAGCATAGTCTGTGTAGTTGCTCTTAAGCTCCGTTCCAATACCCAAAACGATAAAGCTGTCTTTTTCTTCAAAATTATAATTACTCATTCGTAACACCATCCTCTTTAAATTTATCAATGCATTTGTCTTTTCACTTGATGGGTTTATAATAACCTTAAATCATGTCAAATTATGATACTGTTTAGGAGGACCCGATGAAAAAAGTTGAACGGATTAATATCATCATGAGGTATATTAACAACCGCGCTCACTTTACCATTTCTGAAATCATGCGGGAATTTAATATCTCTCGTTCGACTGCTATTCGAGATATCCGAGAAATTGAAGCCATGGGTATGCCACTTGTCGCTGAAGTTGGAAGGGATGGTGGTTATTTTGTCATGAACAACTCTGTCTTGCCCACTGTCCGCTTTACGGATAATGAAATTAAAGCTCTTTTTCTCGCCTTTATGGCAACCCGAAATCAACAACTCCCTTTTCTAAAGAGTCGTCAGTCTTTAACCGAAAAGTTACTGGGCCTCATCTCCGAAAATCAGCAAGATGACCTTGTTCTTTTAAATCAAATATTGCTTTTTGAAGGGACCAATCCCCATAATCCCGACTTGCTTGACCTGTCAGACCTGCCCCACCCTATGTTGGAAAAACTCATCCAGCTTCTTCTAATAGAAAGCTCTTTGTTGGTTACCGTCCAAGAAGAAAGGGAAATAAAGTCGTATCCCATATATCTTCTACACCTTTATCGCGAAAAAAGCCTATGGCTCATTGAAGGCTTTGACTTAGAGGAAGAAAAGAGACGGATTTTATCTGTCGATAATCTCACCCATATAGAATTATTCCCTGTGAAAAAAAAGTTAAGTAAGAAAAAGATTTTAGAACACCTAAGTAAGCAGGAGGAAATGAATAACCTTGTCCTTGAACTGGGTCCAAAGGCGATTGCACAGTTCAAGAAATACCATCCTTTAAAGCTTTCACTTTCTTATACGAACCCTTACCAAACTACAGCCGTGATAAAGACGTTTATTAACGTTCATCATGCAGAAGAATTAACCGAAATAACCAATTGGTTGCTTTTCTTAGGTGGAGATATCCAGGTTAAGGAGATGCCAGAAGAAATTTTAGTAGGTGTACAAGAGAGATTAAGCTTATTTTGCCCATAAGTAGTAGTGGATAGTTAAACCCAAATAACTTTGAACTTGATCTTGCTTTTTATTATCTGCTGTTTCTACTGAGATCTACTATGGGACAATATCCCAATTGACCTAAGCTTTAAGGAAACGTTTAGCGATAAAAAAACGCATTGAGGAATTATCTCCTCAACACGTTTTCTGGCGATCTACAAATCGCTTATATCATCTGTTATTGTTAAGCTCTTCAAAGCACTTAATATTAGTCTCGAAATCAGGCACGGTTTGAGATTCTTCAGCTTGTTTAACTAAACTTACAACCATATCATTATAAGGTGTTGAGATTTGTTTGCCTGAAGCTGACCGTGGAACTACTCCATTGATATAATCAATTTCGGTCTGTCGTTGCTTTTCGAGATCCTGTAGCATACTTGCTTTTAACAGTCTGGAGGACTCCATGAGAATCCGAAGTGTTTCCATTCGTTCCGGGATATCCTTATCACTTTGTATTTCCAAAGATTCAATATCAAAGCCACCCATCGTGGCAAATTTCACACCATTTGCGTGTCCAACTTTGATTGTTTCATCGGCAATACGGACGGCACTTACAATACTAATATCATGATCAAGCACAACGCCATACTCCACGTTTAGTGCTGCAGATAGACCGCTAAATGCATTGTTAATAAGCAATTTAGACCACTTCGTGCCCACCAGGTTATCGGAAATATGTGTTCCACCCACAAGGTCTAGTATAGATTTGATCTGTTGAATTCTTTCGGTTGTTTCACCATTTAATTCACCAATTTGAAAAGCGTACTGC
This sequence comes from Paenibacillus taichungensis, assembly GCF_013359905.1. Classification (GTDB taxonomy): domain Bacteria; phylum Bacillota; class Bacilli; order Paenibacillales; family Paenibacillaceae; genus Paenibacillus; species Paenibacillus taichungensis. The sequence continues at coordinate 96,790 of NZ_JABMCC010000112.1, forward strand.
TTAAAGCGATTGAACTCTGTTGTAAGTCTTGATACTCCCGGTTCAATAAACGTAGCACCAAATTCAACAGATCCGGCAATCACCCGTTCTCGGCCAACAATGGAAGCCACCTTTTCTTCAGGGATACCGTTTTGCAAGGAAAGCACAACACTTTGGTCATCTAAATACGGCAACAGATCTTTTAGAACGGACTCGTTATATAGCTGTTTAGTTAGAAGCAAGACTAGATCATAAGTTCCTGACATGTCGTCAGGAGTAATGGCCTTCACCTTTGCCTGAAAATCCGTAGTGCCAGTAATTTGGGCCCCTGTCTGGTTTAATGCGTCCACATGTGCTTGATAGACATCGATCAACTCTACATCTTGTCCGCCGGCAGCAATATATGCACCAGCAATGGTTCCTAAGGAACCTGCTCCTAAAATTGCAATTCTCATATGAATTCCCCTACCTTTTCTTTTTGATTGCTTTTAATGACGTTTATTTTTCATCAGCTAAATAATCATATATAACTGTTGGAGAAGGCAGTGAAAGCTCTGTGATGATATGGGAAGCCGAAACAACCTCAATTACAGGCAAATCTGCCATCGGCGCAAGAGCATGAGCGAATAGCTCCAGTCTTGCAGGGCCTGACCAGGCACCTTGTATTTTAATATCCGTAATTTGGCTTCGGACCAATTCACAGATTCTTGGATATCCGTCATAACCAGGCATCTTTTTCAGCATATAATTTGGTTTAACAATCTCTTGTAGCGCCTCCGAATGATCAAGTGGAAAATGCTTATATCCCATGGTCGCGGTAGCCACTCTCAAAGAGCCATAATCCATAAGTCCAACCAATGTGTCGGAATCTACATACAAACTGGGTTTGCCCATTTTTTTAGGATAGGCACCTATCTCCCTGCCTGATGCGATTGCAGGAAAACTGTCTACGTACATGGCGTGGAGATAATCTCCTTCCTCCCCTTCAAAGCTCACAGGTATCACCTGACCACACTCTGTATAGGAACCAAGGCCTGTTACATCCGGCATTTTCATAATCTCAAACCTTACAAGCGGAGAGGTAACCTCCAATGGCTCCGGAACGATTTTTCTTATGCTTTCCAGATCAGTCCTATATAAAATGTTCAGATATTCGCGATTATAAAAACGATATGGCCCCAAAGGAAATGCCCCTGCATCTAGCGGAGTTGTAAATTGCTTAACCACTTCTTCCTTTCTCATCTGAACGACACCTTCCGATCTCTAATTTCTTCATTCTGTTGTCTGATTTCTCTATCGAAATGATGATTACAAAACCCATTTTACATCTCAATTTACATTTAATCTAATACATGATAATATATGAACTCATTTATTATAATAAATATAGGAGGTGCACTATAGTGGAGCTGCTTCAGTTGAAATATTTTCAGACCGTCGCTTATACAGAACATATTTCTAAGGCTGCCGAACAATTAAATATTGCTCAGCCTTCTTTAAGCCTGACGATAAAGAGACTTGAGGATGAGTTGGGTACAACCTTATTTGATCGGAAAGGAAGAAATATTCAATTGAATGCTTCCGGAAAAATCCTCTTGAACCATGTCAACAGGATCTTCACCGAAATTGAAAATGCAAGAATGGAAATACAGACGAAGGATATGGCAATTGACCATACCGTCAAAATATCGATTTCAAATCCCAGATTCCTATCTGGATTGATCAGCAGGTACATTACCCAGTGGCCGGATACCAATATACAACAAGGACTCGGAGCTAGAAATGACATCCTTGCAAGCTTAAAAAAAGGGGATATTGATTTGGGGATCGCAGGTCCACCTATAGCGGACGATGAGATTGAAAGTTGTGTCCTTATTAATGAAGATATCGTGCTAGTTTTACCATCCACTCACAAGTTTGCGACAAAATCTGAAATTTCGCTAAGCAAAGTGGCTGATGAATCTTTTATTTCCCTTGCTAATAATGAGGAATATAGCTTTTTTACAACCGAGCTTTGCAAAAAAGCAGGATTCACTCCCAAGAATATATTCGAGGTTGATTCTCATTTACTGGCAGAAATTATTAAGGTTAATCAGGGTATCGCGCTGCTCCCAATTTCGGTCTGTAGAAAATTGGATTTGATTTACGTCAGAATTGTGGATATTAATCCTACCTATCCAGTGGGACTATCTTGGGTGAAGGATAGACATTTGACTACTTCGGCCCAAAATTTCCGGGACTTTATTATTGCATATTTTAATGATCATTACGCATTGTACAAAGTTTGAAAAACTACACATACGGAGCATTCTGTGACTTTTTGCGACTTGAAATTAGTCATTGGTTTTCATCTATAGTGCTGTAATATATCATTCACTGATTGCTCAGGTGACTGCTCCGAACTGTCCAGCCAAAATCCCATTTGAGGCGTTTCCTTCAAAAAGTCTGAATACAAATTCTCTACCGTAAAGCCAGTGTACCCTACCTTTCCTCTTGACTTTTCACGCTCTTTTACCACCTCTACCTTAGGACACAGCACAACTAACTGAACCGGATAATCCTTTAACTGCTCCATCATATAGACTAATTCCGCACCATAGTAATTATCCTGCAAAACTACAGAAAAACCATTCTCATAATAGGTTTTTGTGGCATTTGCGGCTAACTGATAACGCAAATATAATTGACGGACTGCTTCATCCGACGGTTCAGCGGACATGTCTTCGCGGCCGGATACAATCATGCGACGGAATATATCACCACGCAGATGCACGGCTTTTCCCAGCTTGGAAGCCAGCAGCTCCGACACTGTTGACTTACCAGAAGCCATTACGCCTGTAATTAAGTAGATCGCTTTTCCCATAACTAAGTACCTCCTTCTTTTCATAAAAAGAAACAACCCTATACAAAGCAGAAACACTCAACATAAATAAGAATGAGCTCTTAGGAATATTTATTTAACATAGCATTTAGAAACTCTCGAAACTCTTCAACATATGCTTTAGGTTCTATGATTTCCAAATCCGTCCCGAAACCAGCTAAAAACCGAAATCCAAAATGGTTTTGTGGCATATCTATTTCGGCTATAAGGAGTTCAGAATTGTAAGCTTCAATCCTTTTGTGACCGTACCTTTCAATAAATTGATCTTTTATTCGATGTGAGATCAATACTTTAATTGTAATTAGTTTCGGTTTATAATATTGCTCTGTTTTCTGTTCAGTCATATAATCTCTAGCAACAAATGTTTTAATATCGATATTCAGATTATCCGTTCTAGACAATTTAAAAGTTCGATATTCCATTCGATCTAAACAAAACCCCTTCAAATACCAACTCATTTCACTAAAACGAAGCTGGTATGGCTCGACCCGTCTCTGCGACTTGACTCCACTTTGATCTATATAATCGAATGTAAGTAACCTTCCTTGCTCTATTGCTTCCTGGCAGGTCTTTAAGATTTGGACAATTTCAGGACGACCATCCCAATTATAAAAAGACAGTTGAATTGTACCTCCTGAAATCGTTGAACCTATCATCGATTCAATCTTTTTAAGCGTTGATTCTACTTCGTCACTAAAGAGAATTTTTCCCAATCCACCCAGTGCAGTTAGTATATTTTCTAAATCTTTGCTACTTAAAAGTCGTTTGTCTATTTTGTATTCATCCATAATCCCGTATCCACCGTTCACTCCATTTATAGCATAAATGGGAATGTTAGATAATCCGAGTGTTTCCATATCACGTAGAATCGTCCTTTTGGACACATTGAATAATTTCGCAAATTCGGTGGCTGATACCACATTCTTTTGCAGCAAGATCATTATGATCGATATTAATCTTTCAATTTTGTTCATGATAGTCCTCTTTAGGTAAATAAATTTTGAACGTAGCTATAATAGGTGACAATCTAGCTGTCACCTATTATAGCTTACACTTCATGTATTACAAGAAGGAGGTTTTATCATGTCAGTTATTGCATATTTAAATTTTGATGGGAACACTGAGCAAGCCATCGCGTTTTATTCAGAAGCTTTAAACGCAAGTGAGGTAAAAAAAGTGAAATTCAAGGATTTTCCACAAGATCCAAACTATCCTTTACCAGAAAATGAGTTAAATATGATTATGGAGTCATCGTTAGAATTCGCTGGTGGGAAAATAATGATGTCGGATCTTCTTCCTTCGATGAAGAATGTAACGGGTGAGCTGGTTAAAGGCAACAATATAATCATTAGTATCATTATTGATGATAAACAGGCAATGAAAAACTACTTTACTATTTTGTCTGAAGGCGGCTATGTGATCATGCCATTATCAGAGATGCCTTGGTCTTCCTGCTTCGGAATGTTGGTTGATAAATTTGGTATCGTTTGGAAGTTTAATAGCGACGCTTACACATTCCTGGATAGCGTAATTTCTAATGCTACTTAATGAACTGCTTCCAGCAAAGTCAAAAAGCGAATTGAGATCTTGGTTTCAAGAACACTGCTTGACTGAAAATTCTTGCTGGATCGTTGTGAGTATGAAATCAACACCAGGTACGCTGTTGTATCTGGATGCTGTTGAAGAAGCCTTGTGTTTTGGATGGATTGATGGACAAAAAAAGAAAATTTCCCTGACTCAATTAGCTCAAAGACTATCTCCGAGAAGCAAAAAAAGTTCGTGGACTGAATTGAATAAAGAACGAGCCCGTCGCCTTGAATCGTTGGGATTAATGACAGATGAAGGTCGAAAGGCTCTCCCTGATCTCAGTTACGAATCATTTAAAATTGACCCTATTATTGAGCAGAGGTTAAAAGAGGACACGGATGTGTATCAGAATTTTGCGTCATTCCCAGATCTTTATAAAAGAATTCGAATCGACACCATCCAAAGCTATAAAAATCAACCTGAGTTATTTAACAAAAGATTAGATAAATTTATAACAAACACCAAACAAAATAAAATGTATGGCAATTGGAATGACAATGGACGCCTTTATGATCAAAACACCTCACCTTGAATATTCAAGGTGAGGTGTTTCATGATAGAAAATAACATTGATTTAAATCGGAATTTAAATATTTCAATTATCATTAGAAATTTTATCAGTCAAAAAAATTCGATTGGTGGAGTTGCTTTATTGGATTTGTTGAGTCAAACTCCATGATTATTACTCACCCAGGCTGTTCCAGAACGCTTGGAAGGCAGCTTTCTCGATTTCGAAGAATACCGGTACATTGCCATAACGCACCAGACCTTCCCCAAATAGGACTAATTGGACCTGCGTCTTATCTTCGAGCGTCAGGTAGATGATCTTGCGATCTTCCTGCCCGTATAGGCGCTCCTCCAGTTCAGGGCTTGTCGCTACCGGTTTGGCAGCGTATAGCACTGAGATAAAGCTATTCAGCGATTTGTCCGCTGCGAGCGGTTGCAGCTGCTGCAAGCCGTTGTTCCAGCTGGCGAAGGTCTCCCACTGCGCCGAAGTGACGTTGCCTTCGAGATGAAGCTTGCCGATCAGGTCTTCGCCGTTGCCGATAGTGATGCCGTTGCTCTGGTCAAACAGTTGGGCATACCCCTGACCATCGATCTCGGTGTAGGACATGATGCGGAATTTCGTGTCATAGCCGTTGACCGCATAGATGTCTGCTTCTCCAATGTTGGAGGCCAGCTCCGTGTACTCCCCCTTGTCGCTCAGCTCATGAATGCCCCCGGTCGTAGTACCGAGCTTCTCGCCTCGCAGGCCAAGCGCATCCGCACCGTCAAGTGATGTAGCAGACTGTGTATAGACATTGCCCTGATAAACCACCAGCTGAAGCATATCGGCTTTCACGCCATTCTTGGAATCCGGCAGCTCTGTCTTCGGAATCACCACCGGTTCGAATGATACACCCGGAGTGACCTGTGCCACCTGCGTCGCTGGCGCGGCTGGTCCGCTCACTTGCTGCCATATGCTTGGCGCCGCGAGTCCAACACTGGCAGCAATGACAACGCTCGCTGCAATGTATAGAGGTTTTCGCCGGCGCTTTTGTTCATGACGTTGTGTGTTCAAGGTTTGCTCTATCCGTTTTTTCATTTGGTCATTTGTTTTCATTTGGTCCACCGCTTTCTTATAATTTCGTTTGAATTGTTCCTCGTTCATTGGGGTTCTTCTCCTTCCAGCTCCAGTTTTAACAGCTGTCTTCCCCGCTTCAATCGCATCTTCACTGCAGACTCGCTGATCTGCAGAATCTCGCCGATTTCCCGGATCGGATAATCTTCGTAATAGTACAAATGAACCACCGATCTATACTTGACGGGCAGTGACAGCACGAGTTCAATTAGTGCCTGATCTTCGGGGTCGTCTGTCGTAAGGGGATCTGCTCCCTCCAGCTTGACCTCTCGTTTGCGCCAGCCTCTGCCTAATAAGGATTTACAATGATTGGTGATGACCCGGATCAACCATGCTTTCTGATGTTCTGCATCGTTGAACGTAGGGGCTTTTTCCATTAACTTGATGAAGGTATCCTGAGTGGCTTCCTCCGCGTCCTCTCTCCTGCCGAGGTGCACCATGGCAATCCGGAACAGCGTATCCGCGTAAGTCTCATAGACTTTCATCATATGATCTCCCCGTTGGGGCATTGATCGCTGCATGGTTGTTCTGCCCTCCTTTATATCTCTAACACTCTCAAGGACGGTATTTGGTCACATTTTGTTGTAAATTTAATATTTAGATATTTTTCAAACGAGTGACCAGATCAACCTCTTGTTCTCAAGGACGGATATAGATTTGTAAGAAAAATAATAAAAAGCCGCTAAAATAGCGACTTTGACGATTAAAACCCCGATTGGGATTCATCATAAAGCGGTGCTTCTTTTCGCAAAGATTAAACTTACAGAAAATGTAGACAGACAAAAAAGCCGTCATAATGACGGCTTACACGATTTAACGCATCTATGGTAGTTACAGCAATAACAGAAAGCGTGTTAAATACTTCTATGGATCACACTTCTGGTCTCTGCTGCCTCAAAAATGGTCTCAATCAGTACAAGTACTCTGTGAACTTCATCGTTCTTAATTGCAATTTCAGATTTCCCTTCGAGTACAGAGACAAAATTTTCATAGAAGCTTTGCTCATCCAAGTCCGGCTTTTCTATCGCAAACTTTAGCGTGGACTGTTCGGACGGCGGTGCCATCGTTTTGGTCAATCCCTGTCCCGCTTGGATAGGTTTCGGCTCTATATGAGCAACATCCGGATTTCGAGTGATAATCTCTCCACTTAAATCCCAGTCCCTAATCACTGCTGTACCTTCCGTTCCTTTGAGATACCATCTCGGTAACTTCACATAATTGGTTGTTCCCACTTCAATGAGTGCTGTCAGGCCATCTTTAAACGTTATATAACTCGTAAAACCATCATCCACTTCAGTTCCCAAAATATAACTTAAATTAGCCGCAACACTTTCAATTTGACTATCTGTAATCTGTAGCAATTGGTCCAGCAAATGCACGCCCCAATCCAGCAGCATACCTCCACCGTAATCCTTCAGCTGGCGCCAATCGCCAGGGATGCCGTTGGCTCCTTGAACCCGGGATTCCAAATGGAACAGCTCTCCAAATTTCTTTTTATCGATGATGTCCTTGGCAGTCCGGAAATCTTCATCCCAGCGACGATTTTGATGGACCGTAAACACACGTTTCTCCTCGTTCGCTACCTTAACGATATCATTAAAATCCTTGCTGGTTATTGTAACCGGTTTTTCGCAAATCACATGTTTTCCAGCCTGCAGAGCTTGAATTGCTATTTCTTTATGAACATCATTAGGCGTAGCAATTAAAACGATATCCACCAGATCATCTGTTAGCACAGCATCCAGATTTGCGTATGTTTTATAGCCGGCTTCCTTTCCCAATTCCATTCGATATTCAACAGTATCGTATACCCCAATTACGGAAATCTGTGATACAGGCTCAATTAACTGGCAATGATAGCTGCCCATCCCTCCAAAGCCAACAATTGCTATATTATAAATTCGGTTATTCATCTTCATCGTCCTTTCCCTTTTTGAATATACCTACATGTTAGATTTCTCACAGCAAACTCTATGTAAAAAAGATGAGTGGCTGCGACCTTGATTTATGCAAGATGTATAGCACCTCAACTTGTTTAATACCCTTATCATACAAGTCTCATAAAAGACTATCTTCCTATTTTCTTGCTGTTTTATTCCCGGATATTGTCATGCGATACTTTAAAGGCGATGTCCCCGTCGCTTCCTTGAAGAAGTGATGAAATGTCTTAACGCTATTGAATCCGGCTTGCTCTGCTATTTCGGTAATCGAATAGTTTTCATTGAGCAAAATCCATTTCGCTTTATTAAGTCGATATTCATTTAGAAAAGTTACAAAGGTCATTCCTGTATTTTTCTTGAAAAACTTAGTGAAATAATAAGGACTGAACCCTATATAGTCGGCAACGTCTTTTAGTATAATTGATTCCTGGTAATGGTTTTCTACATATTCAAAAATTCGTTCCAGCTTTAATAACATTTCTTTGGTCGGAGTCAGGATATTTTCCGAGATTTGTGGTCGATGTTTCTCACTCCCCCTTGGTACTTCTCTTAGAATAAAAGTCAACATTTCATAAAGTTTGGCCTTGATCATATATGCATAGCCCTCTTTGCGCTCGTAATCTTCTGTGCTTATGTTTTGCAGAAGAGGAAGAAGCTTGGTTGCCGTTTCACGAGGCCAGTTCCTGCTAGATTGCTCTATTTGAGTAAAAATGTCACGTAGTGATCGATCATCGTAAATTAGTGTGGATACGTCTTGGAACAGGCTCAGATCAAATTGAATAACAATTCGCTCACTATCAGGCGATGACAAAAAAAAGTGGACGTCACCGCCATTAATGAATTGGACTTCCCCCTGCTTCAGACGGATTACATTGTCATTCAACCCCAAATCCAGGCTTCCCTGGGTAACATAAATAATTTCAATTTCCTTATGCCAGTGAGGATAACAGAGCACATCCCCTTTGTGAATAAAGCTTCGAAATGGGAGTCGTTTGTCAAGTTCCGGGATCTCCAGATATAAACTCATGTACGCTAGCTGTCCTCCTTATATGTGTTGCATTCAATATATATTATGTAACCGTTTTCACAAAAACCTCCTATGCAAATTCCTTATTTTCATCCTCTGTAGATCCAATAATAATTCAAAAGGATATGTTTATAAACGTTTTTCTCATAACAATTGTTGCTAAATAATCTTGCCTCATCCATTCGATTTTGAAGGTAACAGTGCAAGATTAACAACAAACCTTTTTTCAAAAACCGCACATTCGATATCCGGATGTACGGTTTTGTTTACATTCTAATTCCCTTGTTCCTGTATCACCTGTTCAATTCCCGACAAAATCAGCTTCAAGCCGAACTCAAACGCTCCGTCGCTCCCCATCATCTCAAACAGCCCGCTCTTGTGCATTCTTCGGAACAACCCTGCTTCTGTCTCGCTCATGGAGTCCAAGAGCTGAATCATCTCCCCGCCCGGAAGCTCTCCCTGATCCTTAATCATTACTGATACTGTGCGCTGATGCTCATAATTATCCAGAACAAAGAAGAAAACATAGTTCACAAGCGTAAGAACGGCTTGCAATTTCTGTTCTTGCTCAAGTGGCGTCGATTCCATGCAGAGAAGCATACGGTTGGTGAAGCGAATCATGTCCGGCTCATGTGGCAGCGTCTGCATCATAAGCTGCGTGGAGCAGGGATAACGGCGGAGTACACTCCGTATCGATATCGCAAGGCCCTCCATTTGCACCTTCCAGTCCCCATCGGATTGGAATTCGTTTAGGATCATTTTCGATATCTGGTTGGCCAGATGCTGGTAGAGATGCTGCTTGCTCTTAAAGTACCAGTACAGAGAAGGAGCCTGAATACCCAGCCGATCGGCCAATCGCCTCATACTGAATTTCTCAATACCTTCATGCCCAAGAAGCTCCCAAGAGGCTTCCAAAATCTTATCCTCCGAAATCTGAGGCTGTTGTTTTTTCATCCGTATCCGCCCTTTTATCTAACAGTGTAAGATTATGCTTTACAGGTTCATAAGTTCATGATACCATCTAACACTGTAAGGCACAAACTAACACTGTTAGATTGAAAGCTGGAATAGCATTTGAATTCCAAATCATTTCAAAAAATAAATGAAGAAAGTAGTGACTCACACATGGATGCAGAAAACCTCCATTATTTTGAAAAAGCACCGATCGCAAAAGCTGTAGCTCACTTCGCTGTACCGATGATGTTAGGTACTTCGATGAGTGTCATCTATTCTATCCTGAACGCCTATTTTCTTGGTACATTAGGCAATACTGCCATGTTAACCGCACTCGCGCTAACCTTGCCTTTATTCGCGGTGATTATGGCGCTCGGCAACTTGATTGGTATGGGTAGCGGTACATTCATCTCTCGTTTGTTAGGAGAAAAAAGATATGAGGATCTAAAACATGTTTCTTCATTCGCCTTTTACAGCAGTTTAGTTCTTGGACTTATCGTAATGGCCATCGGCCTCCCGCTGATCGACCCAATTGTTCATAGCCTAGGAGCAACGCCTGAATCCTTCGGATTTACTAAAGACTATGTCACGATTATGCTTATCGGTTCACCTTTCGTCATATTATTCTTCACGCTGGAGAACATCGTGCGCTCAGAGGGTGCAGCAATCACATCCATGATCGGTATGATTCTCAGTGTGGTTGTAAATATTATTCTTGATGCGATTGTCATCTTCATCTTCCATTGGGGTATAATCGGCGTTGCTTCTGCAACGGTCATTTCTAACTTGGTTGCCAGTGTTTTTTACGCATTCCATATGGGGTATAAAAGCCAATTCTTGACTGTCTCCGTAAAATGGTTCAAGGCTTCCAAGGAAATTATGAGTAATGTTTTCAAAATCGGAGTTCCCGTCTTTATCATGAGTATCTTCTTGGGTGCAATGTCGCTCATTTTGAACCATTTTCTTGTCGAATATGGAAATCAGGCCATAGCGGGGTACGGAATTTCATCACGCTTGTTGCAATTTCCTGAGTTTATTCTGATGGGCTTATGTGAGGGAGTTGTGCCATTGATTGCCTTCTCTTTTACAGCGAATAAATTACGCATGAAGCATACCATTGGATTTACGATCAAAGCGATTTTGGCGTTAGCTGTTGTGTTCGGCGTTGTCGTCTATTTGATTTCCGACCACTTAATTGGTTTATTTACGAATGACCCGCAATTAATTGAAATGGGTAGCTACATTCTGCATGTGACGTTCCTATCCTTGTTCATTACAGGAATGACCTCGTTGTTTGTGGGGATCTTCCAAGCAACTGCGCAAGGAAAGGCCGCGTTTGTTATGTCAGTCATTCAAGGAATTACTCTGATTCCTGTACTCTATATCGCGAACCGATTGAATGGCTTCCACGGGGTTGTATGGTCACTCGTCATTGCGGATGTCGTCGCGTTTCTTGTTGGAGCCATCATGCTGTATATTCTTCGTAACAAATTGCAACCAGATCTAGAGAATCTAGTGCATTAGAAAATAGTTAATACGCAAGTTATGTTCAGACTTAAACGTCCAATTTCTTTTTGAAAGAAATTGGACGTTTTCAATATTACGGATGACGATCCAAGACCGCACTAATTTTTTATTTAGATTTTCCTTCTTCTACATACTTCAATTCATTTACTTCTAAGACTTTCCAATCTTTCCCATCATACTCTAACTTTGTAACACTGCCATTAGCAAAACCTGCGGCCGGTACTTTATTAGGATCAATTTGGGCAAGTATTGTTCCCATTGTTATTCCATGTGATACCACTAATACGTCCCCACCACCATTTTGATAAGCCTCATCTGTAATTAATTTAAATTCGCTGAAAGCTCTCTCGTTTAATTTCTCATAACTTTCTGCTTCTCCAGAAGGATCAATTTCTGAAACGGCATTCATTATCTTTTCGATATTATTACCACCGCTAGATAAAAGTTCTTCTTGGCTTTCGAAACCCAAGTGTTTAGCAGCATCTCCCCACATAACTTCATTCTTTTCTCCCTCATAACTTCCAAAATATCCTTCACGAATTCCTTGTTTTTGAATTAACTCTAAGTTTTTTGCCTCGGTTTGATTAGCACCGAGGATCAAGTTTGCTGTTTGTATAGCTCTACCACTATCGCTTGAGTAAGCAGCAGTAAATGGTATTGCACTAAGTCCCTTCCCTACATTTTTGATTAATTCTTCACCTTCAGGTATAAGTGGGCCGTCAGCCCAACCTTGCGCCCGGTCAGTATTGTTTAAAATGGTTTTACCATGACGAACAAGGTAGATCGTCACTTTCCCTGGTTCTTTTTGCTCTTCTGCTACTTGATTATCCTCATCGGAATTTCCACTTGCATTTTGATTTGAGCTTACACAAGCTGCTAAATTGAACACCATCATAATCATTAATAAGCTAAAAATAAGATTCTTTTTCATTTTCTTACCCCCAATTTATGATTTTTATATTTATTATGAAGACTTCTAAATTACTGAAGTCGCTCACAATCTCAACAAAAAAACCTGATCCAATAAAGCACAATTAAATTCAGTGCGCTTCATATCAGATCAGGTTATGCCCTACTAAGGTTACATCCCTGTAAAAGGTATTTAGTTTTAGTTATAAACTTATCATTCTTCACAACCACATACCAGGTTATGCCCTATTGAGGTTACATCCCTGTCAAAGCATTAAGATTATAGTTATGAAATTATCATGCTCTACAACAAATGTCAACGCTTTCATTTTCTTCAGTGTAATTCTCTAGAAGACCAAGCGGTCTTTACTCGATCACTTAAATAATATTTTTAAAGCTATCGTTTATCCTTTGTCATAACAGGAGTCAACAAGAACAGCCATGTGCTATTGTCCGAAGCTGGAAGCAAAACAAGCGGACTTTTTGTACCAGCATAACGTATTCGGATGTTATCTGATTCAATACACCGTAATGTACTTATAAGATACTTGCCATTTATCGAAATGCTAAAATTTTCTCCGTTCTTGTCTTCTAAAAGAAGCTCATCTCGTACATCACCAATTTCGGACGTACTTGATATAAGCTCCAACCCCTTCTCTGAAACATGTATCGTAATTAAATGATGATCAGCCAACACAAATACGCGGTCAATCACTTGCCTAAATGATTTGACATTCAAGATAATCTCGGAGACATAAGTGGTTGGAACAAGATTTCTGGTTGATGGGTATAAACCTTCGATTAACACCGATTCAATAATGTGATTTTGCGTTATAAATCTGATCTCATGATGGCTAAGTTGTATAGTTACCATTCCGTCGCCTTCATCGTCCAGCAGTTTGACGATTTCCATTAAGTTAACACCAGGAATTACTGCACTTCCGAAAAATCCCCTTTCGTTCTCAATATAAATTGACCGTGAGGCCATTCTTATAACCCCGTCTGTAGCAATCATAGTAAGCTGATTTCCTTGAACTTCCAGCGATACTCCCGTCAAAATCGGTTTCGCCTCAGATGTTGAAACTGCCCCGGCTACCTGTTTAATCAAAGACTTTAATAAGCTGGACGATACATCTATGCTTTTACCTGTGTATTGATGATATGTTGTAGGGATAAATGGGTGGTCAATGGGTGACATTCCGCTCAGGCAAACACGTGTGTTCCCAGAAGTAATACTTAGTATAAGTTGCTCGTTCACCTCCAAGACCACATTTCCATCATTCAATTTACGAATGATTTCGTATAGATACTTGGCTGGGCAGACAATGCTCCCCTGCTTAACAATATGAATCTTGTTATTATCAGTAATACAAGCCCTATGCTGAACCGTTAGACTGGCATTACTACCGCTAAAAACAACCTCTTTGCTTCCTGCATATATGTACAGCCCGGACAAGACACCCGTACTATTATTCGATAAAGCCTTAAAGACATGTTGAATAGACTTAGATAGTAGATTTCTTGATAAGTGTACTAACAACTTATTCACCTGTCTTTCTTATTAGCGTTGTAATAGGCCTCAATCAAATTTCTTAGAAATGAAGACCGAGAGATCTCTAGATCTTCACACTCACGATCAACTTCTTCCCAGATATCTTCAGTTAGAGTTAAGGAAACCTTCTTTGTCACGCCGATTCCCTTTCTTCCTGCCCCCTCACGCGGCCCTCCACGGGTAAAAACGAAGCCGAGCTGACCGTCTTTCTTAGAAAGACCAATCTTAAATTGTTTGTCCTCCATCTTATATATCAACTCCATTGAATTAGGTTACTCAAATCAATTATCCATAATCACATTTTACCACATACATCTATACGCTGCCACTGAGTGAATACTCATCGAATCAGGAATTGCTACAAGGACCTTAGCCTGGAATGAAACAAGAACTTACAACCTAAAAAAAAAAGCCGCTGCTTAGCGACTTTCAATGGGAAAATCTATTATCCAAAATAATGTGACACATCATACGAACTGCTTTTTCAACTAAAAACACACAAACAGTTAAGCACTTTTATTCAATTATGCTGCAATCGGCAAGAATCTCTGGTTTATAACGCATGCTGTCCGATTCTGTGATGGGTCGAATGACTCTGCAGGGTACACCCGCTGCAAAAGATCCTTCAGGGATATCTTGGGTCACTACACTTCCAGCACCAATGACGCATCCGTCGCCAATGGTAACACCGCCGCATACGGTGACGTTAGCCGAAATCCAAACATCATTTCCGATGGTGACAGGTTTAGCATAACAGAGCGACTTAGGTTCCCCGTTTTGGTCCAGCATTTGTCGACGTTCTGAAGCAATGAATGGGTGAACCGGTGTAACAATGGTCACATTAGGTCCAAAGCTGACGTGATCACCAATGGTAACCTTAGCATCATCCTGGACGGTCAGATTGTAGTTCGCAAAAAAATGGTTACCGATTTCTGTGTGAACGCCATAATGAAAGAAAATGGGGCCTTGTATAAAACAACGCTCTCCTTTTCGACCCAGAATCTGCATGAGTAATGCTTCGCGTTCTTCCGCTTGATCCTCAAAAGTACGACTATATTGACTACTAAGATTGTGAGAGCGAAGCTTAATCGCCTTAAGGTCATGATGGCCCGGGCTAAATAAGATCCCATTAAAAATTCGTTCTTCTTCAGTCATGTTATCAACTCCTGTTATAAATACTTCGATACATGAAACAATCAAACTGCTAAGATAAATAATAAAACACACTTTATACAATACCTTTATAATGAATATTTATAAAGTGTGCAAAAAGCATCCTACGAAATCAACTACAAATCAAGTGTATTTATCCACACCATTTCTGTCAATGAATACTCGGAGGCTTTTCGATCTTCCAACAACGTTTATTTTCCCTACAAACTGATTCCCTTTTCGTTTCGTACTTTATCCGGTGTTACATCATTTCCATCTGGATCGAGTATGGTAAGCACTGAGAAAGTGTTTAGAACTTGCCCACGAATTTCCCGTAAATAGTCTTCTCGTAATACTTGTTGTTCAACTCGTTCCGCATTGGTCAAACCTTCTTCACGCTCTTTTTTCGCCAATTCATTAATGCGACCTAAATGTTTAATCATCCTTTTCCTCTCCCTTCTTTACAATTAATCTTACTGGTAGTCTAGCACCGAAATGCATACATTGCACCTATTTATTAGATAACGCCGGAAAATATGGAACCACTTCCTCCCCTAATTCTTGAATCACCTCGTCAACCGGACGTGTTCCATATTTCAAGTTAAATGCAAGATGATTCACACCGATTCCTTTTAAAGCATTGAGGTATTCAATTAAAAATTTATATCCGCTCCTAAACCCTAAGTGAATAGGAGTTGGATCTTCATCTGGATTTTCTGATAAATCGATATATAACGACTGATTAAAAGGCTTAAATTCATCCGTTAATGTACGCCATTGTTGAATAAGTGATGCTTGATCAATGATATTTCGTGGGTAATACAGCCAGCCATCACTGTGTTTTGCTATCCATTCCGGTGTCTGCGAAGAATGGCCTGTTACCAAAATAGGAATATCCTTTAATTCCGGTTTGGGTAATAAATCGCCACCCTGAAGGTTAAGGCTTGGTGAATGAATTACCGGGAAATCTTCATTCCAGACTTTTCTCATGACTTGCAAAGATTCTTGAAATAATTCACCACGTTGTTCTCGGTCCACTGAAAATGCCGAAAACTCGCTAGGACGATCCCCCGTAGCAACGCCCAGCACAAGACGTTTTCCGGAAATTCGATCAACAGAAGCTGCTGCTTTTGCTACATGCAACGGATGGCGTAGTGTGGTGATCATACTTCCGGTACCCAATGAAATCTTTTTCGTATGAGCTGCCAAGTAGCCAAGAAAAACCCATGGATCATATATTTGTCCCACATCCCCAAAGCTTGGAACATTTAAAGGAACATCTCTAACGAATAAGGAAGCAAAGCGCGCTTCTTCTGCCTTTTTCGCCAATTGCATTTGTTGCTCTAACTGCATCTCCGGGATACTACCCTTATAAGACTCTATCGGAAAATATATCCCGAGCGTAAGTTGCTCTTCTTTAAACATGTTTGTATAGCCCAGATGTGATTCAAATTTATTCATTTCCTGACCTCCGCATAAATATCCAATATTCAGTTGCAAAGGCAATGATAAACCATATAACCTTCAGAAAATAGTACGCACAATTTTGTTCTATAGGATAAAATTTGTGATATTGTATACTTTTTTATACCAAACGGGAACTGCCACGTTCGACAGTCCCCGTCTCCTATTTACTGCTTGCCTTGAAGCTCCTCATGCCATTCCTGTTTGAGCTCACTCCAATGTGCTCGTTTTTCCAGTGCAGCCTGGAAATCACTCCAAGCCTGTTCAAATTGTGAGTCATCCTTCGCCATAATCAGCTTGGCTTTATACTCTTTTCGCACATTATCAAGTTCAGGCAAATATTTTTCCCATAAGCCACCCGGTTTGGCCTTCACCATATCATAGTTTTCAGCAACCCGGGTCCCACCCATTTTGCCAATCTTTTCGGTGAATTCGATCGTTTTGAATCTTCCTTTCGGATCAGTAACCCCATAATTCCACCATGGATACCAGTCATTACTATAGGAAGAAGCCGCGTAAAGCTCTGGCGTCGTGCTTGCCTTCTTCGCTTGATCTCCGGAATCATGCAAGGCCTTGTAATTCTCATCCGTGTACACCCATTTTCCCAACGGTTTATCCACCCAGTCCCAGAACACTCCTGGCGGACCTTCATTCACAACCTGCTGCTGTTCGGGCTTAGGCTGTAGTGTGTAATCAAAGAAAGCAAGAATGGAATCGAGATTTTTAGTATTTTTATTGATAAAAACGTCATTGGCAGGATAAGGATTGATAATCTGATTAGCGCCAATCTCACTCACGCCATCCACTTTCGGATAGGGAATGACATCATAGTACCATGCCGGATCGGTTGGCCCGTCAAGAACCTCCCATAACTGTGCGTCCATATTAAAGAACCCACCTGCATTCATGGCTACACGTCCGGATTTGTTTTTCTCTTTGTAACGCTCCTTCTTGTCTGTAATCGCTTCATGATCCAGAAGCCCTTCCCGGAACATGTTGTTCATCCATTGATAAGCCGCTTTATATTGTGGATTGTCATAGATAAACTGATAGTCATTACCTTGCTTCTCTACTGGAATGACGCCGCCCGCTGTGCTGACCGTAACGCCAAATGTACTCAGGATGACATTTTCATCGCTTGCGTCAGAGAGAAAACTAAGGGGAATCAACGGTTTCCCGTTTGCGTCTTTCTGCTTAGCCGACAATCTCAAATACTTCTCTATACCATCCAACGATTTCAGATCATCCATCGTCATGCCGGTTTTCTCCAGTACATCTGTACGGACAAACCAGCCATAGGAAGCCCAACCAGGCCAAGGATCATCGGGATTTTGATCAAACCATGTCGGAATGGAATAGATATGTCCGTCCGAAGCTTTCATCTGATCCAGATAGATTTTCGGAATGGAGGCCAATCCAGGATATTTATCCGGCATATCAAAGTATTGCTCCAGCGGAAGAACGCTGCCAGAACGCGTCATCGCAGTGGTCACGACATCACTACGTGAGAACAGAGCTGCATCATCAAAACCACCAGTATTCAATTTCAGGTTCAGCTCTGTCATTACATCTCCCTGCGTAGCCTCCAGCCGAACGTCTATGCCCGGCTCCTTTTCTTTCCAATACATTTGGACCATGCTTTGGTTATTAATTGTTGCATTCCATCCCAGCCATAGCTTAAATGAATTTGCAGAACTGCTGCCACTCTCTGTGCTGCTGCTTGAGCATGCCGTTATCCCAAACATCAGTAGAGCCAAGGATAATAGCACCAGTTTTCTTCCCTTTTGTTGACGTAAACTCATCACATACGTCCCCCTCGGTTATTTTGAAATTGTATAGGATTAGAAAACCCATTCTGTTGCTTCATTTTTCATTGGGTTATCCTTTTACTGAGCCGATAAGCACACCTTTTACAAAATACTTTTGCAGGAATGGGTACACACACAGGATCGGAAGCGCGCTTACCATAACTGTCGCCATTTTGATGGACATCAGTGTAACGTTAGAGAGCATGGTGCCCCGGGCAAGCGCTTCCTGATTATTGTTGGACCCGAGGACAGTCGAGATATCCTGGGCAGACAGCAGTTGTTGCAAAAACGTTTGAACCGGAATCAGATTCTGATCTGAAACATAAAATGCGCCAGAAAACCAGTCATTCCAGTGCCCCACTGCAGTAAAAAGGCCAATGGCTGCAAGCATGGGTTTCGAAAGCGGCATAATAATAACGAAGAGAATGCGGACAGGATTGGCACCATCAATCTCAGCCGATTCGATCAGTGCTTCCGGAATCCCCTGGATGAATTTCATCATCACAAACATATTCCACGCCGAGAAAGCGGACGGAATGATATACACCCAGAATGAGTTTAATAATGACAAGTGATTAAGCTGGATATACAAAGGGATTAATCCGCCACTAAACAGCATCGTAATCAGCACGTATCCCAGGAGGGATTTCCTGAAAGGAAGCTGCCGATAGGACAAGCCATAAGCCGCCAGAAGTGTGATCAGTAAGCCGACAAAAGTGCCTACGATTGTACGGGATATCGTAATTAAGTAGGCATGTTGAATAACCGAATTCCCAAGCACAACCTCATAATTGTACAAAGTAAACTCTCTAGGCCACAGATAGACACCGCCCTTTGCCGCATCGCTGCCAACGTTTAAGGAAACGGCGAGCATATACGTGAATGGATAGATTACCGAGATACAGAGAAGGGCCAATAGAAACACAATAATTGTCTGGCCCACCCGTTCCCTCATAGAAGTTCTCATATTACCAAAGCCCCTCTCCGTTGAACTTTCGCGCCATCTGATTGGTGCATAGTACCAACACCAGACTGATGACCGAAGAAAGGAGACCCACTGCAGTGGCCATTCCAAAATAACCTTGCTGCAAGCCATTTCGTAAAATATATGTGTCTAGCACATCTGCGACTGGCTGATTAGCCGGATTCATCAGAGGATAGATTTGATCCATGCCTACTGCTATCAGTCCAGGCATACTGAGAATCAACACGATAGAGATGGTCGGCATTATACCCGGCAGTGTAATGTTGCGAATTTGTGCAAGCCGTCCTGCTCCTTCTACCCTAGCGGCTTCATAGAGCTGCGGGTCAATCGTTGTAATTGCCGCCAAATACAAAATCGTATTCCAGCCGACCTCCTTCCATAAACCACTCACTACGATCATGGGCCGGAACCACTCCGTGGATCCCAAGAAAAAGATTGAATCTCCCCCGAGCTTCTCTATCAACTGATTGACCAATCCGCCGTCCAACGTTAGCAGGGATTGCAGAATGTAAGCCACCACGATCCATGAAAAGAAATGCGGAAGATAACTAACGGATTGGACAAACCGCTTGTATTTGTTGTTTTTCACCTCATTGATGAGCAATGCCAAAATAATAGGAGCTGGAAATCCGAATACAAACTTGAGAATTGCGATGTAAATTGTATTCTTTACCACAATCCAGAACTGTTCATCTTGCAAGAATGAGAAGTTTTCCAAACCAACCCATTCACTACTCCACATCGTGCTGCCGATGTGAAAATCCTTGAATGCCACCTGGATGCCCACCATCGGAATGTAGCTGAAGAGAAGCAGCAGGATCGCACCAGGTAGGATCATTACATATTGCCAACGGTATTTTGCCAGTCGTTCAATCATTTAACCACCTCTGCCATCAGTATAGAGATCATTTGAAAGCGGTAACATACAACAACGATCGGATTTCTATCGATTGGATTGGCAATATCAGAAAAAAGCGAAGGAACAACTTACAAATCAAATACGCTGCGTACGATTAGCTGTGATTGCAGTTCTTCAAGGGATGCCGGTTTGTTGAGATCATCTTTCTTCAGAGAAATGGTCTTTCTTCCACCTGCTGACAAGTCAAAATAATTGTTACTGAAAATACCGTCTAATTCACTGAAATCAAGCTCCACAAACCGTGCAAAAGCTTTCGAATCAACCGTAATAACAAAACGATCCTCTTCTTCTGTCATCGTGGTCTCAATTGCAGGATCAATAAAACCAAAATGCTTTGGCTTCACAAATAACACTGTACCTTCGCTGACAACTTCACCATCCACCACAAAGGAAAACTGTAAATACGTATTCCGTTTTTTAGTAGTTGTATCGAGCATCTCAGTGAAATCAAGCTGTTCGAACAATGAGGTTGATAACGCTTTCAACTCAATCACTTTTGAAGAAGCTACGATTTCATTGGATTGCGAATCCATGAGACTCCATTTCAATGCTCCTTTTACAGCATTCCTACTCTCATTCGATACGTGAAGTTCTACCTTCGAACCATCTTCCCGAGCCGATACAAGAACAGGCGCGAAAAAGCGTTTGGCTGCATAATGCAGTGCTTTCCAGCGACCAAAGTAATCGATACTGGACCAGGAAGCAACAGGCCAGCAATCATTCAACTGCCAGTACAGTGCTCCCATACAGCGTCCACGATGTCTGCGCCAGTGCTCAACCCCACATGAGATTCCTTCAGCCTGAATGAGCTGTGAAGCGTATAACAGGGAATTGAAATCTTTTGGCAAGCGATACGTCTCCCCGATGTAATACAGAATTTTCTCATTTCCCGTACCATTCTTCTGATGAGATTCCATGACCGGTGAGAAGATATTGCGGTCTTCCGGCAACGTAAACGTTTCTATGGTCTTGTGATTCGGGAAGGATTGCAATCCGAATTCGGACATGTAGCGCGGGAACAATGTGCGGAATTCGGTAAAAGGTTTCTTGCCATGCCACACATCCCAGTAATGCATGTCTCCGTAATTTTCATCGTTCGGATTGTCAAAGCTGCCTTTGGATGAAGGTGAAGCTAACCAGTAGAACGTGTTTGGATCATATTCCTTCGCAATAGCCGGAAGTAATACCTCATATTGCTTAATATAGTCTGCTTGTAACTGTAAGGATGTTTTCTTCGCCCAGTCCCATTCAACCCAAGCCATCTCCTGCTCATTGTTTCCACACCAGATTCCTAATGAGGCATGATGACGCAAGCGTTTCATGTTATCGATGGTCTCTTTAGTAATCGATTGCTTAAATTCCTCAGTCAGTTCATATACCCCGCAGGCATACATCAAGTCCTGCCATACAATCAAGCCGTATTCGTCGCACAAATCATAGAAGTAATTCTCCGGATAATGTCCCCCACCCCAGACACGAATTGTATTGAAATGGGCTTGCGCACAGCTCTTGATCAATCGTTCTGTCCGATCTGGGTTACAGCGCGGCAAGATGTTATCTTCCGGAATATAGTCAGCACCCATCGAGAAAAAGGATACACCGTTCACTTCAAATTCGAAGGACTCACCCCATTGATCCTGCTCTTGCTTCACAGTTAATGTTCTCAGTCCAATGCGCTTAGCATCACGATCCAGCTCCACGCCTTGTTCCATAAGCGCAACGCTTAGCTGATACAATGGCTGTTTGCCCAGACCATTCGGCCACCATAACTCGGGATGGTCCACTTCAATCCAGATATGATGATTCGCATCATTCACGACGGACGTCCATCCTTTCAATGTCTCCCCGGAAGGACTATCTAATGTGACCGTGATCTCTCGCTCTTCTTCTACCCAACCTGATGCCTTTACTCGTACATCTAAGGTTACCTTACCTTCGCTATGCATTTGTGTAACGTAGACATCTTCCAAACGGGCATGATCATAGCCTTGAATGGAAATATTTCGCCAGATTCCCAAATCAGGTAATTGTGGACCCCAATCCCAACCGAACATGGAGTGTGCTTTACGCAAATGGGAGATTCCTTCCACTGCATCACTGCAGTTAATCAACGGGCGCTCGGCTTGTTTACGCAGTACATACTCCACCGGGGAACGAAGAACAATGTGTATGGTATTTTCACCTTGTTTGATAAAGGAGGTAATATCGATTTCATAAGTACTGTGCATATTACTTACATTCGCGATATTCATTCCATTCAGAAACAATTCGCCAATTGTATCCAACCCTTCACATAACAGGATGATCCGGTCATGCTTGAGATCCGCTGCGCTTACTTCAAAAGAGTGTTTGTATTCATAATCATAATTACACAGTTCAAGTGCCGCCTGCTCTTGCTCGCGGTAGTAAGGGTCTTCCATTTGTCCAGCTTGAAGCAAATCGTTAAAGACCGAACCTGGAACCGTAGCCGGAAGCCATTCGGCATGATCCACTCTCTTCATTTGCCACCTGCCATTGAGATCGATAAGCAACATTTGCGATACCTCCTGATGTCTTTGTAATCTATTTCATTCTATCAAGAGGTCTCCATACTTTCTTATGTTGTGTTCACGGAATTCGTGTGCTATTTTGACATTAACAATAATTGGAGAGGTTCGAGCCATGATCAAATACACAGCGTCTACTCACATCCATCCCGACCTGCTCGTAGATCCATTCTGGGTCGATTCCTTATCGAAAGTATCACCCGAGCATACCCATGACTTTTACGAGTTCTTCATTCTAAGTGAAGGGCAGTGCCAACATATCGTCAATGGAACAACCCAGCATTTAAGGCCGGGCTGCCTTGTCTTTATTCGACCGCATGATATTCACCGTTATGAGCCGGAAGGCGCTCAGGACTGCCGTTTTCTGAATAGCCCGTGTCGATCCGCAGTAATAGAAGAAGCTTTGGCCTACTTGAATGAACAGAAGTATGCGCAAGGACTCTTACAGGCTCCTGTTCCCCAGATTGCCATGTTATCTCAGTTAGAAATGACAGAGATGGTTCGAAGCTTTGAACGGATTATGATGCTCTCCACAGTGGATAAGAAGAAGGCTCGCGTATACGCAAAAGGGCTCATTATTCAGATTTTTACGCAGCACTTCTTTGAGTTGGAAACCATTGAACAACCCATTCTCCCGCTGTGGCTTGAGCATGCGATCTCCAAAATGCAGCTGAAGGAAAACATGATTCGTGGTCTTCATGCGCTCTATGAATTGTCAGGTCGAAGCGTTGGTCATGTGAACCGTGCCTTTCGTCAATATCTGAATCAGACACCAACAGAGTATATTAATCAGCTTCGGCTGAATGTAGCCAAAAACTTGCTGCTCACGACTGAGCTTCGTGTGCTTGAGATTGCACTGGAAGCGGGATTTGAGAACGTCAGCCACTTCTACCATCAGTTCAAAAAATACTATAATCAAGCTCCGCTAGATTTCCGTAAAAACGCGACAATGAATAAGGAATCGCTGCTGCCATAAGGAATTCAAAGCACCCATCTGGTGATATCTGCAGCTTGCCATTGTATCCGTACTCAAAACACAAAAAAGCCCTCCCTATATGCAGGGAGAGCAGGGTACACACAAAGCAACTTATGCGAAGTATTTATATTGGCGATTGGCGACACGAACCCACTCGAGCATTCCCTCTATTTCTCTCACTTCGAGGTTTGGTGCAGCTAGAAGGATATTGTTGCCGTCCTTTCCTTTCAGACACGTTGAGCCGCAGGGAAGCCAAACGAGATTACAGCTCCTCCCTCCTTACGGTTGGTGGCCTGAATCAGCCCGCCGCAGCGTTCCACAATAGCCCGGGCAATCGCCAGACCCAGTCCGGACTCACCGTCTTTTCCTTTGACAAAACGGTGGAATAAGGTGGGAAGCAGCTCCTGCGGAAAGCCGGGACCGTCATCCGAAACGGATAGCGCGATCTTCCCTTTTTCCAAGTTCGCAGTGATGTGAATTTCTTCTCTGGCGTATCTTGCAGCATTCGTCACGACGTTGAGCAGTGCCTGTAGCAGTTTATCCTGATCAGCCATGACAAACAGCTCCTTATTGTCCGGACAAGCGATATGCATTGTAAGTCCTTTCTTTACAAGCAGCGGATTGACACGTTCGGACGTTTCCGTCAACAATTCATTCAGACTGACCTTGGAAGGTTTGAAGATATCCTCTTCACTATCCAGCTTCGCGAGCAGCGTCATTTCGGTGATAATCTTTCCTAATCTGCCGCTCTCCCCCAGGATCACGTCCAACCCTTTACGGACATTATCACCTTCAAAGATTCCATCTCGAATGCCCTCCGCATAGCCTGCAATGGACATCAGAGGGGTCTTCAGCTCATGAGAAGCATTCTGAAAAAACAGCTTCTGCACCTCATTGAACCTGTTCAGTTCACCAGCCATCTCGTATACCGTCTGTGCTACAGCTCCAATCTCACCGCCAGCCTTGACCAGCTGCACATCCGTGAAATGACGTTGTTTGACCTTCTTAAGTTCCTGCTTCAGATTCATCAATGGCTGAATCAGCCTTTTCGTAATAAACAAACTGAGCAGGAACATAATGGCTCCAACGATACAGATCACCAGGATGAGACGACCCAGTAGCGCCTGTTCGATTGCTTTAATCTTGCTCATAGGAGTCAACAGAGTCAGGGTTCCTTGGGGGATGGGACTGACATCCATCACATAACGCCCATCCGTTCCCTTCCACAGGTCCTTGATGCTGGATGAAGTGACCGCTGTGTATTTCGACAAGTTTGCTGGTACGGCTTCAGTCAATGTGTTACTGCTCGCCATTCCGGTTGTACCACTCACAGACAAAGTCCCTGACAGCACATTTCCGTTAAAATCAGTGACAAAGGCTTCAACATCCGCAGGAATGAGTGTTGAAGGAGCACTCGTAGCCTCTCCCGTAACCAACTGGACGGACTGCATACCCGTAATATTCAAATTAGGCATCGTGACAGCAGTTCCAGTCGTAAGTACAGGACTCATTGTGAGATCCCCCGTTTTCGTTATAGAAGCAGACATCGCCGCACTTAACGTCTTGAGATCATTCTTCTCTGTTCCAATGAAATGATCCAGCAGCACATAATGAAGTAAAACGGCCGTGACGGAGAGGATCAGAACCAGTGACAATCCAAAAGCAAGGTTAATTTGATGAACAAGTTTCATATTAAACTTCACTCCGATCTGTACGCATACGATACCCGTGTCCCCACACCGACTCGACGGGAAGTTCCTCAATCTTTTTGCGAATCCGCTTAATTAAATGATCCACGGCACGGTCACTGCCAAAATAATCTTCTCCTCATACAAAACTGAGCAGCTCGTCCCTCGTAAACGCACGATTTGGATGTTCAGCCAGTACCTTAAGCATGGTGAACTCTTTGCTGGTCAGGTCCACTTCTTCCCCTCGCCATATGGCCCGCCTCTCTTCCAACATTAGTTGAAGCTCTCCCATATCGATTTGTGGCGTCACCGCTTCGCTTACAACAGCTCTTTCTTCCGCACCGGTAAGTCTAATCCAACGTTCCAGCTGCCGCTTGATGCGGGCTACCAGTTCACGGGGGCTGAAAGGCTTCACTAGATAATCGTCACTGCCTAGCTCAAGGCCAAGTATTTTGTCCACCTCATTATCCTTCGCCGAGATCATAATAATGGGTACCTCTCCTTCATTCCGGATGCGTTTGCATAATTCATAGCCATCCATTCCGGGCAGCATAATGTCCATCACCCACATGCTCGGCGGACTTATTCTATATAAAGACCAGGCATCCTCGGCATTAGCAAGGCCTATCGTTCGATAGTTCTCTTTGTGCAAATAAGCTTGAATCAGTGTGCGTATATTTTCGTCATCATCTACAACTGCGATGAGGTAATCGTTATTCATGAACGGGGCCTCCTGTACTTTTCTCTATAGTGAGTATACCAAAGGTATATATATGGGAAGAGCTTTGCCATTGTTTTTCCACAATTACACCAATATTGTGCCACACTCCTTCGGTAAATTGATAACTGTAAGACAAACCAAACCATAAGGAGTGTTACGAAATGAACTACAGTTTTAAATTCAGAAATGTTGCCCTGTCCGCCCTGCTGCTCACTGCGATCTCCGCACCGATTGTCGCGAATGCCGACAGCGCCACTAACGCAAATGCTGTTACAAATGGAACTGCTACCTTGAAAGAAGCTAAATCCGCCATTGCGACCTTTACATTGGCTAATCCAGTGGAGCAGGCCAAAAAGTACGCGCCAGAAACAGTAAGCGAATGGGAAAAAACGCTGGCCCGTTACAATAAACTGCTTTCACAAAACTATACATCCCGAGTAATGGCCACTTTGGTTGCTGTTGACGTAGACTCTGATGAATGGAAGAAAGTTTCCGAGAACGCCAAACCAGGTGAGATCAAAGAAATGCAGGCCTTAAAGGTTGAGGAAGGCAAACTTACGTCAGTTGAGAGTGTAAAAGCCGAAAAATTACCTAATTCCGAAAATAAGAACACCTTGTCTTTCTCCATTACCACAAGCAGTTCGGATCTGAAAGGATTAGTTGAGAATGCAGAATCTGGAGTGCCAATTGCCGTCAGCCCTCTGAATCTTGACGAAAAATCAACCGGAACAACAAGCGCGGTTATAGCGAATGCTGAAAGTCTTCAATTTAGCGGTACTACAGCTGCCAGTGCATTCTTCTTAGCACAAAGTAATTTGAATAATGCTGTAACAGCTAAGGACGAAGCGGCAATCAAGACTTCCCTTGCCGACCTTCTGAAGCAATACAAAGCGCAAATTACTGAGCTAGAGGCAGCTCAAGAGTAGGCTTAAATACATTTCAGCTTTAACAACATCATTAAGCAAAAATACCAAATCTTACGCGAACTAAAAGACCGAACGCCAACAACCAGCAGGCCTCCATGTGGAAGCCTGCTGGTTGTTGTTTTATCGACTATAAGTTTATATCTGTTATGTGTTATCTTTATTTTTCATTAACCCGTGTAACCACAAATGGCTCGTTCAACGCATGCAGGGCTGCGGCCATATCTTCAACCGAAAGGCTGCCGCCAG
Source organism: Paenibacillus taichungensis (assembly GCF_013359905.1). Taxonomy (GTDB): domain Bacteria; phylum Bacillota; class Bacilli; order Paenibacillales; family Paenibacillaceae; genus Paenibacillus; species Paenibacillus taichungensis. Next base: position 124,198 of record NZ_JABMCC010000112.1, read on the forward strand.
ACGAAATATGATATTGAAACTCATAGAAGCCGCCCAAGGTCGCTTTGAAATTCGTTTCCCAATAATTCGTCATCAGCCAGGCATAAGCTTCCGGTTGAGCGTCAGGCGCTTGCTGCGTGTGGACCTTTCTGGCCCCGTAATCCAGCGTTCCCCATTGCACGAGAGGTGTGTCCGGGACAGCAAGCAGCAGACTGCGGTCATTATCCTGCCAGGCAATGCCCGACTGTACAGCGGAATAATCCAGGCAAGTTCCTGGAATCTGATCCTTCCAGGGGCGAACGAGCCCTCCTGGCTTGTCGGCTAACAGGGTAACTGGCCCAGTGCCTCCTGGGGTGAACGGCAGAGCCAGATAAACGTTCTCCGGATTCCAGATGCTCTCTTTATGGAACCGCGCCGAAATATCCATCCGGTTTTGACGGGTATAGATCCGCAAGTGTAGTGAAAAATAGGCGATGCCCTTGAGCTGATAACCAAGCTCAACGGTAGCATACAGCGGTCCATTATCCACCGCGTGCACAGAGATGAGCTGACCAACCGAACGCTCCACGTTCAAGCCTTTACGGTTACGTCCCATTTTGGAACGGACGCTCCATACCTGAGATGCATCTGCAGGGTTCGCTGGATTTGTCACCTCATAGATGGGTGTAAACGCCCCATACAGATCATCTGCTTTCAGCAGTTCGCGGCCTGTCTCCTTATCGATCCACGACACGATGCCGCGCTCTTTCGACCAAGTCAAGCGTACATAAGGTGACTCCAGCCCCGTTTGGCAAACGGAGACCGGCGCTTGCTGTCTGCCTGCCGTTAAGGAATACATATCCTCCATATCGTACACCTGGTCAGCACCGATCAGCTTCGAATTGGAGGTTGACGTTAAGGAAGAAAGACTATTCTGCGCTGCCAGTATTGGGCGCAGGATCAATATGCAGCTCTCCATGCCTTGGAGCTTAAGTTCCGCAATAATCGTCTGTGGGTGGCTTGACTGCTGGATCAGCACCTGTCCCGTATCCTCCCGGATTACTTCTACTCCGTTCAATAGCTCATCCGGTTCCCATCCTTCAAGCTTCAACTGAACCAACTCGGTTACCTCCCGCTCCGAGAGATTCGTTACCTTGAAGCGATAAGGACGCCCCGGGTACAAGGTGGAGGCATTATCGGCAAGCAGCACCTGATCTAGCGCGCGATAAGCAAGCCTGCTTGCCTCTGCAGCGTGAGCTGTCTTGCGAACCTCAAGCATCTGCACATTTTTGTGCCACGGTTCATAAACAGAGGAGTGATACCCCCAAGTGTGTTCGGCATAAAGAGTAAGCGCCTGCTCTACAGCCTCGATTTCCTGGAGACTAACACTTTTCTTTCCAGGGTCGAGCTTTTCCACCTTGCGAAGTGTCCGCTGTGCGTCACGGTAAATCTGAGTGTGCATCGGTGTGGAGCTTACACCATCCGACCACCAGTCTGGCCAATCCCCTTTATGCACAGGTAGACCATCCGTCCCTTCCTCCTTCAAGCGTGCAAAAAAGCCACTCAACGTACTCATCTCCACGGAAATCGCCTCGCCGTTTTGACGGTTCCATACATCGATCCATTCCATGATTGAGCTATTGGGCGATCCGTTGTCTGTGGGCAATCCAGACAGCATCATCGGCACGAAATCGTATGGATACTGCTCCGCCTCAAGCTGGGCCAAGTACCGGTGGATGCGAATATTGGCGATTTGATTATGAATGTTCGCTGGTTCAACAAGTCTGTGGCCGAATTCATCACGAATCATGTATTTGCCAAGCGCACCAGGACAGAAACCAAGCTCGTTGCCAAGCATGTAGTGGTCTCCATTCCAGACCAGCAGGCGTTCCCCACTTGGAGCTTCCCACCAGAAAGGGGACTGCTTGCGGCCCAGCGCATACATGCCGTGATGAGTATGTATACAGCTGAATAAATGTCCGATTCCGTTATTTAGCAGGCTATCGGCATATCCCCAGCTGTAGCCATTGATATCCGCCGTCATCGCACTGTCTATTGGGTGACCGATAGATTTGGCATATGTCTGAGCTTTGCTGTGTATTTTGTTCAACAACTGTAGGTCGGGCAGCTCGGTCATATTCAAATACGTGCCGGATAGCTCGATATCGCCCCGTCGCACGGCTTCGGCAAAGGCACCTTTTTCTTCGTCTCCAGCTTGCTTCAGGAATTGCTCCACGGCCCAGAAGGTCTCGCAGGTCCAACGGAACCCTTTCCACTCGGGGTTTACACCGTTATGAGCATCATTAACAATACGCAGCGCCTGACGGATAAAATCGATATGATATTGTTCAATCTTCTCTTGTCGGTCCGTATAACCAATGTCAGTATGGGAATGGTGAATGACGTATATTTTCCATTTCCGTTCAAGCGTTGGGATGGCTGCCTGTTTGATTTGTTGTTCGAGTGTCATCTTTTTTCTCCTTTGTTGATGGATTAGGTACCTTTTACGAGTTGGAAAATCCCATGGAACACATGCTCCTGCATTTGTTTCTCATTATGCAGAGCAATCTTCTCGGGCAAGAGCGCTTCTGAAAGCGCGCTGCCAAACAGATCATGGGTTTCGGCAATTTGCCCCCCCAAGATCAGACGAGCGGGGCGAAACTCTGCCACGTATGGACGCAGCATTTCCCCAAGCCGCTGACCGTAAAGCTGCCATACGCGGATGGCGGAGGAATTCCCCTGTCTGGCCGCTATGGCCAGATGGTACACGTCCTCTCCCTGGCTTCGAGCATCATGGCTATCTGCCAAGGCCAAAATGCCTCGGCTTCCGAACAGATCATCCACGGTTCCTCCGTTGTATTGCTCGGCATACAACATGCCTGAGTCGGGAATTCCCCATTTTCCGCTGACAATGGACCGGTTCTCAACAAAAGCGGAGCCAAGGCCCGTTCCCAATGTAAGGCAAAGCAATCTGTCCTGTGGAAAAAGCCTGCTGACCCCCAGAGCGAACAGAGTAGCATCATTGCCAAAACGAATATCTGCGTTGGCAAGCTGGGTCATCCATGTAGGAGCAGTGGGCTCCGCTGCAAGCGCCGTTAATTCACACCGCAGCAGTGTTTTTAGATTGAATTCATAAAGCTGCTCGTATTTATTCAATCCCTGGATACGGGAAACCCCTGTGTCGTATTCAAAAGGTCCGGGGAAAGCAAAGCCGATGTGAAAATTGGCAAAAGTGGCCCGGGTCCCTTTATCGGTACTTAGCCTCTCCATGTAGGCGACGTATGCCGCGGCAAGCTCCTGGATCACGCCAGCCAGATTGGAGGCGATTTCATACGCGCTACTGTCGGAGTGCGATGACCTTTTGACATAAAGTTGTGGTAGAAGATTCCCGTCACTCAGTACAACGGCACCCTTCAAAAAGGTCCCCCCGGCATCAATGGCAATCGTGACGTCAGGGTTCATAAAGGTTCACCAGATTTCCAGTGATGCGGAAGCAGAGGCGTGTTCCAGTCTGGCGAAACCTGTGCCCGGATCAGAGTGCACGATCGGTCACCCAGAGACTCCAGACGGAAACCTCCGACGGAGGCAGGAACGATATACGCTTCGGCGTACCCCCACTCCACAGCCGCTGTCTTATCATCCAGCGGAGTCAGCCGCACACGGTCACCTTCTACGAGGTTAAACATAACAAACTCGCCAGCCGTATCGTCGATCCACTCTCCGTCCAGTTTTAATCTTTTGATCTGAAAAAGCAGATCCTCCCGTTCGCCTAGCAGCTCTTCCCTGCTATCTCCCTGTACCCGGCTTTCCTTTGGAACCGCTATCAAATGCTTCTGAACGTAATCCGTGTCAAACTGTTCCTGCATGTTGGCACTGGCATGATCGCCGTTGATCGGACGCGGCCGCCCGTCTCTGTCCAGCCGCAAATGGTCGTATATTTTGAAGGTAAACCACCATGTTGTCGAAGAGATCTCCAGCACCAGATTGTTTTTGCCCGAAAAATGTACGGCGCCTGGCGGGATCAGAAACAGGTCACCCTTATTCGCATCCCAAATGTTCACATATTCTGGGATCTTCAGCGGTTGTCCCAAGGTGTGGGCAGATTCAACCGCCTGAAGCAGCTCCTCCCCGGTTGTACCCTCCGTGAAACCCAGTCCCACAAAAGGTTTGGCGCCTTCCTTCTGTTCCATAATGTAATAGGATTCCTGCTGCGTCATCGTTTCGTTGAAGGTGTGCTCAATGTATGCCTGCTGGGGGTGGACCTGCAAAGACAGATGATCCCCGTCGATCGTATCGAGATAATCAAACCGGATCGGAAAATAGTCGCCAAACAGTTGCACATTCCGCTCGCCCATAATTGCTTCTGGATGAGCCGACAACAGCAGCGGGAAAGGAAGCTCCACTATAAAATCCCGATAACCGATTAATAGCGTGTTCTCCGGTGCGATAGGTTCAAACCCCCATGCGCAGTTATTCCAATCCTTAGGCAGGTCGCATAGTTCTTTTAAATACTGTCCGCCCCAAATCCCCGGTGCAAAAAACGGTTTTACTCGAAAAGGCTGCTGGGCTGCTGAAGCCAAAAGTCGGCGCAGCATAGGGACGGTGACCAAAACGGGTCGTTCCCGGTTGTTCGTATCCACATAGTAATCAAAGTCATACAAGTGGCGTTTGCGATATTCCTCCCAGACGGGCCATTCCAGAAACAAGGCATGCTTATAGGTTTCGACCGTATCCCGGCAAGGGCCTAACCCCAAAGAACCCATCCCCTGCTGATGCAGTTTCTGCTGTGCCTCTCTGGATAAGTCGCAAAACAGAGAAACGTTCGTTAAACCTGATGCTGTAGAAAGGAAACCAGATCCAGACCCAAAGGTCACAACGATGGGGGCTAACTGATCTATGTTTGGCGACTGGACCTCTGCATGTTCAGCCGAGTGATAAAGCCGAAGTTGATCGTCTACATCACTGAGCCAGACCGACTGTGCATGTGGCCGGAAATAATCCTTAACGCTGACGTCCGAGGCTATAACGCCAAAAGCACGGTTATCCGTCAGATAGGGGTGAAACTGCTGAAGCAAATCTGCAGAAGACTTTAAATAATCAGCGCTGTCTATTTCAATTAAAACCCTGCTCTCTAGGTGGCAGCGCGACCGCAGTATTGCCAGACATTCGTTGAATGCGGCACCATGTGTACCATCAATGACCATATAAAAAGGAAGCAAATCATTCTGTACACATTCAGGCCAAATTTGATCAAGCCATTCTTCATACGCATTCCAGATCCCCGGTTCTGTCTCTTGGTCGGGCTGAAGCTGAATGAAATTGACTGGGTTGGTTTGAAAGGCCAAGGGGGCTATTCGGGGCATGTTTAAAACCTCCAACTCTATATCGATTTATGTTCATCATTGTATAGGGAGTTGGAGGTGCTGTCTTTAAACGATCAAGCTGTGTTTTTGTACAATCAGGACATTCGGGGTGGGTAATGCATTTTGCCAGAGCGGCCTTCGGCAAACTGATTGCGTCGGAATTTGGCCGGGGAAACACCAAGCTCGCGGGTGAATATCCGGGTAAAATAGTGCACGGATTGGAACCCGCACTTGATGGCAATATCTTTAATTGGTGTCTGTTCATTTAATAAGAGCCCAGCGGCTTGCTGCACACGTCGTTCCTGAATGTAGTGGACGAAGGACTGCCCCAGATTTTCCTGAAACAACCGGGTCAGGTGACGGGATGAAATGTGGAGGTGTCTTGACACCGTCATAAGTGTAAGCTCATTGATCAAATTATCATCAATGTATCGTTTGGCCTGTCGGAACAATGTATTTTGTTCCATGGGCTGCTCTCCCGTATCGGCCCAGTCTGTTCGAGTCGGAACGTGCAAATCTGCTATCGATAACAGCAGAGAAGCGGAAATTTGCTTTACAGCAAGTGGAAGAGTTGCCCCAGGCTGGTCGAAAGAAGTAATGAGCGCTTGCCATAAATGGCCAGTTGGCGTAAGGTCCGCTTGCTGGGATACGCTTTGTCCAAGCTCGGCAAGTCGACGGAAAAATTCAGTATAATAAACATCTGTGTGGGCTTCATCCAGTTCGAAAGCCACATAAGAAAGTGTCAGTCCGGTCTGGCTGCGAATTTGATGCCATACGCCTGGAAGAGATAGAAATGCTGTTCCTTTATTTAAAGCATAATGCTGGTTTTGTTCTATGTAGCTTCCTTCACCGTCTACCACATAACAAGCCTCAAAAAAGGAATGCCGGTGGAAGGCATTGTCGAAATGATCGGGCATGAATCCCCAATACAAAATGGACAATGAAAGCCCTGTTTGCTCCACTTTTGTAATATAACGATTGCATATGTGATTGGCCCGGCGGAAGCTGGCTTCGATGGTCATGGCGTTCCTCTCCCTTCAAGCTCTCATTATACGTTTACATAACAAAAAGGCAATCCAGAGTTGATTGCTTTTATGGTAAATAGATCGGTCCATTGACATTTGTCCAAACAAATTCGTTGCTTTTTTTTCATTGTCTCCCCTCTTAATGATGCCTATAATAACATTTGTAATTGATAATCATTATCATTTATAAACCAAAAAAAGCAGGGGGCAACAGGAATGAACAGCACATTAATGAAACAACTAACAATATGGGGAGCAAGCTTCCTTCTTCTTGCTGTGTTGGCAGCGTGCAGTCGTTCGGAAAGCATTCCTTCTCAGGAGCTTGAGGAGAATCGTGAGCAAACCATAAGCTATACAACCCAATCAGGTGAACAGGTTGAGATTCCGGCGCAATCACAGCGGGTCATTTATCTTGGTTCTACACTAGAAGATCTGCTCGCAATGGACATTCCTGTCGTTGGAGCCAATCTGGTTCATGCCACGGGCAGCTATACGGAAGGCCGATTGGAAGGTATTGAGGATGTTGGGAATCCTGGAGACCTGGAGGCAATAGCTGCCTTGCAGCCTGATTTGATTTTAAATGGCTACACAGAAGATGCAGACCGAAATACGGCTTTTGCAAAGATTGCTCCTACCATCCCCTTTAATTCAGCATTGCCGTTCAAAGAACGCGTGCGAGAGCTCGGTACCATATTTGACAAAAAAGATGAGGCAGAAAAATGGATAACCAAATTTGATGCAAAATCGGAATTGATGTGGGACAAACTGCAATTGGAAGACGGTGAGACGGCAACGATTTTCTTGCAATTGGGCAAAAAACTCTACGTTATGGGCAATCGTTCGCTGGGCGTAGTCCTGTATCAAGAGCGCGGATTCGCAATCCCGCCGGCCATTCAGCAGAATATTATCGCCAAAGACCAAACCTTCATTGAAGTGTCGGAAGAACTGCTGCCGGAATACGCGGGGGATCATCTCTTTGTACTCGTTCTCGGCAACGACGAGAGCCAGGCAGAGTCAGATCGGATGATGCAAAGCCCATTGTGGCAAACGTTACCTGCAGTTCAGAATGGGAACGTCTATACCACCTCTGCTGAATGGAACACCGATAACCTGCTGGCTTTGGAGCAGTTGCTTGATGAACTGCCGAAGTGGATGAACCGGTAATAACTAACGTCGAATATTGTTGACCCCCATTTTGGCTCTGCGCCTGTGGGGGATTTTTTATGCAAAGATCGGCACCTTGTTTTGGTACCTGTTTCATAATTAACGGTCTGTAAAGCAAAAAAATATGATACACTATTGAAGTTGAGAATTATTATCATTTAGATGGGAGGGCTCTCGAATGCGAATGGCTTCCCTTTACATTCAACTGCAGCAGTATGAACTGCTTCAGCTTGCCCGGCTGTCGGAATCCAACAGCCCAAGTATACCAGCGGAGAACATCGGTGCCGATTGCTGCACGCTGCTCATCGCACTGGATCGGGGCGTTCGCCTGCATATCAACAATATCGCCCAAGATTTGCGGCAAGGCAGTTGTATACTGCTACTGCCGCAGCAAACCTTCTGCCTGGAAGGGACCTGTGAGCAAGCGAGGGTGATTCGGTTTACTTTTCAGGCTTTTGAAGTGGAAGGACTGGTCCTGCGTCATGTCGCAAGCCCACCCCTCATACCAAGCTATCCTTATAGTCTGCCTTTTTCCACATTAAAAAGCGTATTAGGGAACGAGGACTTGGCATCGTTCCAACCTGTGCAAAGCAGCCCTGTCCCCCCTCCACTGTTGGCTATTCTACAGGCAAGATTGCAACTGGTGCTCGGCATGATGGCCCAATTGGAGCAAACCTCCTCTTCCCCAGTCCATAATGAAAAAGCAGTACAACGTACGCTAAGCTACATAGAGCAGCACTACAACGAAGATTTGACTGTGGAGCAGTTGGCCGAAATGGCCGGAATGGTCCGCTGGAAATATAGCAAACTGTTCAAGGCTATCGCTGGCAAGAAGCCGACCGATTATATTACAGAACTGCGGGTCAAACACGCCAAGCGGATGCTGATCAGTTCCACTGAGCCCTTGCGCGAAATATCCCGTCAAGTCGGCTTTAAGGATGAATATTATTTCAGCCGTCGCTTTCAGCAACTGACTGGTTCTCCTCCACGCGAGTATGCCAATACCCAGCTGCGTTCCAGAAGGCGAACGGTAACCGACTCGCTTGGTAGGCAGATTCGTCTTCCGGAAGTGACGACGCGTGTAGTGGCAACTGGTACAAATACCCTCGGTGAATTGCTTGCCCTCGGCATTTGCCCCGTCGGAGCAGGAATTGCGACTATGAAATCACAAGTCATATACAGAAACAGGCTACAGAACATTTCTGATATTGGGCTGCGAGCGGCACCGGAGCAAGTCTCACCGCTGAAGCCGGATCTTATGCTGCTAGGCAATTATTGCGAGCAGCAGCTCCCCGAGTTGGACGCCATTGCACCAACGATTGTATATTATGAAACAAACAGCACCTATGAGCGTCTTCGTTACATTGCCAGCCTTTTTGACCGTGACAAAGCAGCCGAGCAATGGATTAATCGATACGAGAACCGTATGAGGCAAATACGGCGACAGCTGGAAGACCAGTATGCCGCAGGTGAGTATGCAACCGTCTATCTGCTGCTTGGTACGAACGTTTATGTTATGGGGAAAACCGGATTTGCGGCTACTTTGTATGAAGCCCTCGGCTTCCGTCCCTCCCTGCCAGTCCATCGTCTCATTGAAGATAAAAAGCCCTGGATACAAATCAGGCACAACGAAATCAGACATTACACCGCCGGCCGTAACTTTGTACTGGTACCCAAAGAGGAGATGCAATTAAACGCTCCGAGCCCGCTGTTAACCTTAGTTTTAAACTTGGCACCCAGCAAAGTCCATGTGGTGGAGGCCAGCTGGAACTATGACGATCCTATAACTCGCGAAAGGCTGCTGACTGTTCTGCCTTCTATCTTGGCTAAGAAACAGCATGCTGTGGTGCAGGTTTAAATTATGCTTTTCCTCCTGACATACAAAAATCCGATTGCGTTCAGTATCAGCAATCGGATTTTTGTATAAATTTTATTGTTCAGCCAATTTCAGAAAATACTCTGATGCCAAACGGACAGCCAGGACACTCGCACTATTGAGGGAGTTATCAAATATAAGAACATGGTTGTTTTTTACGGCCTCCAGTGAGTTCCATACCTTTGAAGATTCCTTTTCCTTCACAGCTGCCTTTGCAACATCAATATCATGCTGGATAATAATATAATCGGGATTCATGTCGTATAGCCCCTCCAGCGTAAGCGCCTCACCACCCTCAGGATATCCCTTCGGTGCCAACAATCCAAAGCCTGCAGTTTGATTATAGTACATTGTATTTTTAGATCCTTGAGCATTAAAATTGGCTTTTCCATCAACCCGCAACAAGGCAAAGGTCTTATCCTCAAGAGCACCTAGCTGATCTTTCGTTTTTGCTATCATTTCCTGGGTTTCCTTAATCAATTGTTCTGCATGCTTTTCTTTTCCAACAACCTCAGCGAGAAGCATCGTTGTTTTTTCCCAGGTATCGGTGTAGTCGATCAAAATGACAGGAGCAATCTTGTTCAACTCATCATAAATGGTATCCACAGACCCGTTAAAGGTTACAATCACATCAGGCTGCGCCTCAATAATCTTTTCCAGATTCGCTGAGTCGCTACCCAAATCAATAATGTCAGCAGACCCGGCGTAAGGCTGTAAAGTTGCAAACTTCTCCATCGCTTCCGCCGCGCTTATTGATGCGATTGGAGGCGTATCCAGAGCAAAAAAGTAATCTAAGTACAATGGATGCAGCACCGCTATACGCTCTGGGCGTTTTTCAAGCACCACCCCATTATCGCTGGCATCCGCAATGGTTCTTGGCCATGCTTCACCCTCGATCTTGCTCGCCTCAGGAGTAACTGCAGCGGGCGTTTCGGAGCATCCAGCCAGTATCCCCCCTGCAAGTAAAATTACAGTTAAAATCAATCCAGTTAGTCTTTTCATATGTCCTCCCCAATTACTGTGTATACAATGTTTTATGAATTCCCTAAATGATCGCGCAATGTTTCCCCGGTATATTCACTTCTGAACAGTCCTCTTTCAACCAACTTCGGAATCAGCTTATCCAAAAATAATTCCATCGATTTTTCTGAACCGCCTGGCAGGGCAATGAATCCATCAATAGCACCAGCCTCAACCCGCTCCATAATATCATTCATTACGGTCTCGACTGTTCCTACAGATACCCAATGGGCAGATCCGACAACCTCCGGCCGATTCAGAATATCTTTCACTGTAGGCTGGTATTTTGTAATATATCGGCGCAACAATTCAGCATGTGTACGACTGCGAACAGCCTGATCCGGACCAGGTAGCATATCCTCGGTTACGCGTTGATCCAAGGGGAAACTGCTTAAATCAAGACCCATCAACGATTGCAGAGAGGCATGTCTGCGCTCAAGACTTAAATGGGCATGAGTAGCCTTATGTAATTCAAGCGCTTCTTCGTGCGTATCAGCCAGGAAAAAATATAAACCCGGCAAAACTTTAATCGTGTTCGGATCGCGCCCATGTTCTACAGCTCGTTTTCTCAAATCACTTCGCAATTCCACACCCGATTCAAGATCCGGCATGGCCGCAAAAATAGCATCCGCTACGGATGAAGCAAAATTCCGGCCAATATCCGAAGCACCGGCTTGAAACAGAGGAATGGTTCCCGCTGGATGAGAAGGTAAAGTAAGTGGCCCTTTTACATTGAAAAATTCACCGGTATGATGAATAGCAGTTACTTTTTCCTTATCAGAAAATATGCCTGACTCACGGTCGATAACAATAGCATCATTCGGAAAACTATCCCAAAGCTTGCACACCACATCGGTAAATTCGATTGCCTTCGCATACCGCTCTTCCGGTGATGGCATTGGTGAATTTCCGAAATTTTCGGCGCCTTCAATAGAAGTGACAATATTCCAGCCGGCACGACCATTGCTTAGCCAGTTCAAGGATTGAAGCTGACGGGCAACAACATAAGGCGGATTAAACGTGGTAGAAATGGTCGTAACGAGTCCGATCCGATTGGTTTCACGAGCTATTGCTGCAAAAAACAAAGTAGGATCTGGGCTACCGAAATTAGAAGAATCGCCTAACATCTGCGGGCTAATATACAGATAATCAGCTCTGAAAAGAAAATCGAGCTTAGCGTTCTCCGCCATTTTTGCCCAATGAATATAATAGTCAATGGTTCCTGTCTGCTCCACTCCGCTATCCGGGTGCCGCCAACCGTCACCTTTATTCCATGTTGCATTCAAGGACAATCCAATACATAGTTGTCTGTTTAAAGTCATTTCTACCAACCTTTCTTAGTTCTTATCATTGTTTGCTCCTAGAAAGCCCTCCCGCTCAAAATCGAGCCGCTCTAAGTAATAATGATTCTCATTATCAAAATAAAGTTTAGCAAGGATTCAAGCAAATTTAAATACACAAGTTACAAATCTGATATGCACAATTATCTAAACTATGGTTGGACAGCTAAAGGTTAGGTCCTTGCCTCACGACAAAACAAAAAAGCCGCATCGATGCGACTTTTATCTTTCAACACTATAACTTGTGTCATCTGTACTGTTTGACACACTGCTGTCTCTGCACCGATGCCACTTCTAAATTAGATAGTCAAAGTTACTCGTTCCTATGGATATATTGAATTAACTTAACTTTACCGGGATCGATATCGAATGTCATAAACTCCTTCGCATTCGGAGAATTGTGTGGACCATAGTAGGTGCTGACTTCTACAACTATTCGAAAGGCATAAGATCCAGGCAATTTCCTTTGTAGTTCTAGCACCTTCATATCATATAAACCATAACTTGCCTGCGGCTTCTGAATTTTTTGATAATACTGAGTAATCGCCAGCTGTATGGACGGATTAAGTAACGTCAAAGATAAAGGTTTAAACTCCTCCTCATTCACTGTGTTAGGCTCTGCATAGGTTAAAGTGTTTAGATTTAGCGTTAGAATACAAATAACAAAGATGCATAATACGTTCCTCATGTTTTCCGCTCCTTCTCCTATCAAGTTTCCCAATAGTTGATTTTATAAACCGTATAATCATAATCAGAGGTGACGTTGATGAACGAAATTAATTTAGCATTTATCCTTGTTGCAAAACGCAGAGAAAAAGGATTAACACAGGATGCATTGGCTGCATTTATCGCTGTTTCCAAAGCGTCAGTTTCCAAGGGGAAAATATGTGGAAACCTGCGTGGATGGATTCTTTCCTTTTAAGCTTCATGGGGATTCCTTTTTGAACTGATTGAACCGTGGCTGAAAGATTTCTACATCGCCGCTCCCCGCAGCGAGCAGGTTATAAAGAATAGCATAATGAGGGGTGTTGGGATGAATCCAGCGTTTGATTCGTTACGTGAATTTCCCGAATAAACATGCTGATTGGAGGTTAGGGGAATGAACGAAAAAATAATAATTGGCAAAGGGACGAAATATCCTCTTAATGGATTTTTGCCACTGCCAGAGGATGGCTCATCGAAAGTTCCGGCTTTGGTACTAGTACATGCCTCTGGCCCTGCGGATATGGATGAAAAAGTGGGTAATAACTTCCCTTTCAAAGACCTTGCCGAAGGATTGTCAGACAAAGGAGTCGCCGTGCTACGATATGACAAAAGAACACTCGTTTATGAAAAAGAAATGAAAAACGATACCAGCTTATCCGTTAAAGAAGAAACGATTGAAGATGCTATCCATTAGTAATCAGTAACTGACTGATTTCTTCAATACTTCTATACTTTCCTGAAGGAACGATTGATTTCTTTCAACTCCTCTGTTTTTACACCAAACAACGGCACCGAAAGCATCATAGAAATTATAGAACGGCAATACAATTTCGAGATTTAACATGTTCCGAATGGTTTGGTAACCTTCGAAATACGGGGACTTCGTTCTCGGGTTTACTTCCCAAATATATCTATTGATTTTAGTAAAGTCTATTTCAGAGGAGCCACCCCGGGCACTCTCAAAATCAATAATGCCAGTAACCCTGTTACCATTCACCAATATATTGCCAGGTCGAAAATCCATATGTACAAAACAGGGTCCGTCAGGATCTGGTAAAGCAGAGAACACGCCATCAAAATGAAGAATACATCGTTCATACAATGCTGGTTCGAGGAGCTCTTTGCAGGGCTCTTTCCACTTTTCGAAATTGTTTTTGATATGTAGTCGCCAATTATTTTGGTCAAGAAATTTAAATCCGTCGGTTGAATGGTAACCGTATCCTGGTGTTTTTACCTCATGGAGCATCGCATGATACACACCCATTTGAAAAGATAGCTTCTCATCCATATTTTCTGTACAAGGAACCCCTTGAATTGCAGAGAGAAGTAATGCTCCAGTATTACTTTCATCCCCACACCAAATGTCCAATACCTTAGGAACAGGTATGACGTCCTTCAATATTTCAAGCACCTGAAATTCGCGAAACAGCTTATCCTTGTTAAATGGAATCTTCACATATACATCTTCTCCACTAACAAGAGTAAGTTTAAATACATCAGAACTATATGATTCCGGAACATCTTCAATATTCAAGACATTCAACTTCAGCTTTTCTATAACGTTTAGAATGGAACTCATATGGCACCTCCTTTATTGGGCGTTCAAATATAAATCAGCGAGCCCGTTTGATGTGGCTCGCTGATTTTATGGGATCTTATATTAACATATTTATCCTGTATTTGGCTAATGAGATAACTGCAACTTTTTACTTTTTCAAGCTTTCCATAAAATCATGCAGTGCGTTGGATACCCACTTCTTCGGATGAAGGACGAGCTGTATTTCGAGTTGGAGCTCTGCATGTTCAAGGGGTAAGGCTTTCAACTCTCCCCGCTCGATTTCTTCCATTACAGCCATTTGCGGCAAAATCGAAATGCCCTCCCCTGACTTAATGCTTCTTTTGATCGCTTCCGGATTGCCAAGTTCCAGACCGATCCGATAAGGGATTGAATTCGCGCGAAGGACTCTTTCAAGCAGCTGCCTGTAATTGCAGGTATCTTCAGGCATGATCCATTCCATATCCTTTAGATCCTTCAATTCAATCTGCGTTTTGGCGATCAGCGGATGCTGTGGATGGACGATCAGCAAAAGCGGTTCTTGGCGAATGGTAATCCACTGCAAAGCCGGATCGCTCGAATCATCTGCGAGAATAAGTCCGATATCGGCTTCACCTTCCCTGACCTGATGCAAAATTAACCCCTCACGGTTCGTATGCAGTCGTATGTTCAGATCCGGGTATTCCTTACGGGTGGCTTGCATATATGGAGGTAAAAAGTAAGAAGCGATAGAATCCATCGTACCGATCGTTAAGGAGCCACCACCCTGCTTCGCCATTTTTTCCTTGGACTGCTCAAACAATTCCAACATCTGTCCGGCAAGCTTGAACAGCTCTTCCCCGGCAGAAGTCAGACGAATCTTGTTATTGCTATAGCGTTCAAACAGTTTGACTTGGTATGCTTTTTCCAGCTTCTGAATTTGCGTAGTAACACTGGATTGTGCATAACCCAGCACCTCTGCGGCTCGGGTGAAGCTCTCACGAATTGCGACCTCTCTGAACGTCTGAAGATAGATTAAATCCAACTTGCTCACCTCATCGAAAATATTGATGACAACTATCATTTGTTATAGGTAACTGTGATGCTGATTCCTATGTTACATTAGTTTCAATATAACGGGAAGAGGTAGTTGATAATGATGAATGAACAACATGTTCAAGGAATTTATATACCGGTAATTGCCCCTTTTTCGGATGATAACAAACTCGACATTGAATCGTATCGCAAATATGTTACCCATCTTGCCAAACACGACATTCAGGGATTGGTTGTAAACGGCACGACCGGAGAATCTCCGACTGTTTCCTGGGATGAAGTAAAGCAGATGGTGGAAGTAACGAAAGAGATTTTGATCAGTCTGAACAAAACCATCCCCCTCGTTGTGGGAACAGGAACCAATGATACCTATTCGACGGTTCATCGGACCGAAATGGCCGCTGAATTGGGAGCAGATGCTGCTCTGGTGGTCACTCCTTATTACAACAGACCGACGCAAGAAGGAATTCTAGAGCATTTCTCCAACGCGTCCCGGACAGGATTGCCAATCCTAGTTTATGAGATTCCGGCTCGAACCGGTAGTCGCATGACCTTGGATACGATGAGAAAAGTCATGGATCTGGACGGGGTTATTGGCCTGAAGGACAGCACTGGCGGTTTGGATCTGCTGCTGGCGCTAACCCAACATGAGACGAAGCCTGTACTTTGCGGCGAGGATGCATATTTCCATGCGATGCTATGTCAAGGTGCTGCAGGCGGGATGGTAGCATCTGCTAATATTCATACCCAACGGTATGTGGACGTGTATCAACGCTTTGTATCTGGTGACGTGAATGCGTCAAGAGACAGCTTTAAGCAGCTGCAGCCACTGATTAGTGACGTGTTTGCAGAGCCTGCTCCAGCCTCGATCAAATGGTGGCTTGCTCAGCAACAGCTGATTGCCTCTGCAAAACTGCGTCTGCCGCTGACTGCCGCATCGGAAAAAGCAAAACAAAGGTTGGCGGATACACTCGCAGAGATGGTCGTACCTTCTTAAACTTGCTACAATTATGAGTATATCCAGTCTGATTTAATGAAACATCATGGAATGGAAATAAAAAACAACCAGTATTGATACATCAATACTGGTTGTTTTAACTTTAAACACAGATCTTCAGACGAAGAACTAGATATTGCTAATTCACCATTAATCAAGGAATGCTGAGCACAACTTTGAATATTAAAAGTAATCCGAAAAGTAAGGTGCCTGCTGCTCAATAGCATCTTCTAACAAATCAAGCGTTTCTGGATCACATTTAATCCGGCCAATCTTATGCAGATACTCAGGACGCTTATAACCTAACAACATGGTCGTCATGGTTTGGATACTTATGCTGTCTTCACTACGTCGATTTTGACTCCGAATTACTCTTCCGCTTCCATTCGGTTCAATTTGTAGAGTAAATGTGCCTTGATTCCATGAAAGCAACGGATCTTGCAAAGTAAAGGTCCATTCTCTATCCATCGCTGCGGGTTTGAACGGATATTTCGAGATAAATTGCTCAATGTCCACGATCCGTGCCATAAAGTAAGGCGAAATGGTTTCCTTAATATCAGCATCTTCCAGCAAAAAGGCAAGCTGTTCATCGGTATGAATATTACCTACCACTTTAGATATCATTGAAAAATGCGCACTAATGAAATTCCACAGCCCACTTCGTGCCTCTTCATGAATGAAGATCATATCTTTGACGTGGAACACTTCTTCTTCAATCCAATATAAAATATATCCATCCGGTTGACCGTCTTCTCCATAATAGACAGCTGCAGTTAAATCATCTGAATCCCACCGCCAATACTCACTCCACGCCAGTTCTTTCCGCAGCATCGCTCCATGGGTTTGCATCGAAAAGCGTTCATAAGCCACCTTCACATCTTCGCTGTCGGGTTCTACACGTGCCACATCGCCAGGAACAGGTTTGTTTTTGGGTAATTGGAAGTCTTGAACCTCAAACACGATTTTATCAGATATAATCTCCCATCCTTTACGGCGATAATACGGTATGGAGTAAGGATACAAGTAAGAAATGGATTGTTCCTGTTCACGCATATTGGTGAGAGCTTGCAGCAGAAGTTTATTCATTAAACCTTGACCCGAATATTCAGGGAAGGTTCCCACACCAGTAACGCCACCCATAGCATAAGTTTGGTTAAAAATCCGAACCTCAAATGGATATATGGATACCTGAGAAATCAGTTTTTCTCCATCGAACCATCCAAGTACATCTGCTTGTTGTAAGACAGGTGATTTTTCATGGAGAATTTCGCTTTCTTTCCAGCCATGTTTGTGAAGATCATTATGAGTAACCTGAAATACATAGCGTAACAGCTGGCTATATTGTTCTAAATGTGACAAATCTACTTTTTTCATTTTTAAATTTTGCTTACGATGCATGCCAGTTATTCTCCCTTGGTTTTAAATTATATTATTTACCAATTGCTTCAGAATCATGCTGGCGCTGATCTAGGTTAGCAGATCGAAGTGCGACGGAAGGGATAGCGGCTGTCGGGCCAGCAACAGAACCAATTAGAATCCAAAACTATTTTCGAAGCCGATCTGATCGTTAGTGGTCGGTGTTGAGATTGAGCGCCAGATTGAGGCATTATTAGCAGGTCTTAGCGAGACGGAGCGGTCACAGCTTATAGCTATTTCATCTAAAATCTTGAGTACTCCAATCGTTAAATGACGGGACTTTCACTTCCCTCTTTTATTTATCCTTTAACTTCAATTGAATAAAACAGGTACGAGGCGCAGTAAACAAAGCCAGCCGAAAGCGGATCGCTCCAATATTCTATATAGGTTTTTCCCTGAATTGAATGAATTGAAATGAATTCATCCAACTCATCTATTCATTTCATATTCTTGTATCACTTCAGCCTCATTCGATAAAACAAAAAGCCGCTAAAATAGCGACTTTTGATGGGTCCATCTTCTTGCCCTGCAGCAGGAAATTATTTTATTAACTCCAGTGTAAATCCTTCCATTTCTTCTTCCGCTTCATGCATCAGGTCCAGCAATTGATCTGCATACTCTCCAAGAGACTTTCGGCTTGCATCGAAATCAATCCACTGAATGGTAAGTGGCATAGGGAGAAATCCAGTCAGGCAATCCCATAATGCGTCCAAATTCCGCCCATAGGTTTGACCTAATCCAAGACTGGATTGAAGGACGTCATGTAATCCTTCTTTTCCATGAATGTCCTTTCCATTGATGACTACTGTATTCATATGATCACCTTTTCCCTATTCAATTTTCTCAAACGTACGGTAATGATCCGTTGTTTTATAGATTAATCCATCATTGGAGTATAAAATCCGATCACTCCCCCGCGTTCCTCCCGAATAGTTAATATCTGCTTCGTACCAAGTTCTTCCCTTTTTCTTGGGCAACAGCCCTTCTCGATTTTGAAATACGTCACCGCCGATGCTTTTGCCTGGAGCCACTTTTTCCAAATTACCTTTACTAGGCTCCCATCCTAATTCTCTAGCTTCTTTCTTGGTTATATAATTTTCCGGAAGTTCATTATGCTCCGAAATATACTTGGCTACTTCATCAAATTGCGTTAGAGCTGCATTCTCTTGAGATGAGCCATTTAATGAAACCGTTTCGAGTGAGCAGCCTGTAAACAGGATGGTCGCCAGAATAAAAAGTAAAACACCTAACCATTTTTTTACAACCATTGATTTTGATCTCCTTCTGAAAAATTAGCATCATCCCTATCATAACATGTTCCTTTCGTATACTCCTCTTTATATTCGTTTCTCGCGGCAATCATCCATCCCAACAGAAAAAGGCTGGAACAGGGATATCCCCGCTCCAACCTTTATTATGATTGCATTCTTACGGCTCAATCCCCCACGCCAGTTGACCATTGATATACCCGGTAACCTGTTCATGGTTTGCGAACTGCGTACTGGACGCCTTAAACGAGTAATCGTTAGCCTGGTTGTAATTGGACCAGTTATTTTTGGAGAACCGTGCTTGAATTTCAGCGCTTTGTCCGGCATTAAGCGTTCCGGCAGAATTCGTAAAACCAACTTCCAAAACATAATCCGCTCCCGCAACCGGCGATGCCAATTTAACGAATTTGCTGGTTACATTTGCACTCCCGATACTGGCCCAGTCAGACCAGAAACTCTGCGCTTCTTCACCGTCAATTGTATAGTAATACCGGACCTTTACATCACTTAATTGAATCGCCGAATTACCGGTATTGACCACTTTGAATTTAGGTGAGATTCCGTTGGTGGACGCACTTGTATTACCGTTAAAAGCTTGGATTGTCAAAGCCCCAGAGGGTGCAGTAACACTGCTGTCCACCACGTTGATTGTAAGAACAGCGTTATCTCCTCCGTTAAAATGAAACGTTATCGTATTTTGGCTTAGCGGCAGCGTGGAAAGGTAAGATTTGCGCAGAACGATGGCAGCGCTTGATGCCGTATAATCCTGACCCGATACAAGTGTATAATTTCCATTCGTTATGCTTGTAAGCTGTTTTCCGTTTAAGGTAAGGGTCAAGGAAACATCCTGCGCTAGATTCGCTGCTTTATCAAAAGCTGTATTCACGGGCGAAATTACAGCACTTGTGCTAGGTGTTGAATCAACAATTATAACTTTTAATACAGGATCTTGCCCTTGATTAAAATCAAAAACGATGGAATGTTCGCCAACTGACAGTCCGGCCAAAAATTCTTTTTTCAGCAGCAACGTACTTCCGCTTAACGTGTAATCCTGATTTGCAGTCAATGCAGAGGTACCTATCCGTAGACCGGTTAACGTATTACCGTTAAAGTTCACGGTAATGGCCTTGTCGCTTGGATTGGGCGTGTGTTTGTCAAACTCAACGGTTGTAGGTGTGAGAGACGCGTTTGATGTTGGATTGTTAACCTTCAAATTAGGCAGTTCATCCAGCGTAATGACATAATCACTTTGATAAAGCGTTTTCAGAGTTGCCGGATAATTAAAGGCTGAACTCATGAGATGCTCTCCATACCACGGGCAGAAGTAGAGCCATCCCGATTTTTCCTCTGTCAGATTCTGTACACTTGGGACGGTATCGTTCTCCGTCATGGCCACCATTTTCTTGCCGTCCGTTAGATCAACCAGTTGATAAAAGATCGAGGTAATGGCATCCTCATTTGGTACGCCGGACAAACCGTCATTCCGGTTGTAGATTGTATTGTATTTATCATAACCGACAATATCTACCTGATCGTCACCAGGGTACCATGCAGGAGAAGTGTTATACACGTAACTATTGTAAGTCCAAATCAAGTTGTGCAAACCGTATGTTTCTGTAAGTTCAGTG
The DNA here is from genome assembly GCF_013359905.1 of Paenibacillus taichungensis. Classification (GTDB taxonomy): domain Bacteria; phylum Bacillota; class Bacilli; order Paenibacillales; family Paenibacillaceae; genus Paenibacillus; species Paenibacillus taichungensis. The sequence goes on from NZ_JABMCC010000112.1 coordinate 144,548, forward strand.
TAGAGCATATCCCACAGTTGTTTGTACACATCTGCACCTGCGGAAGCCCACCAGAACCAGGCGCCTTCCCCATTCAACCCACCATTGCCCTCCGCCTCATGATAAGGACGGAAAAGAACGGGCACATTGTTATCTTGCAGAATCAGCAATTGTTCCGCCAGATCATCAATCGTACTCATTACGTATTGATATTCCTTCGTACCAGGAATTACGGCGTTGGCTGTATTAAAATTGGTTTCTGTTGGTTTGTAAGTAGCCTCTTTCCAATCCACATGATCCCCAAGCTGGTAGGTCGTGAAATTTCGGGGCACATTGATATGCCAGGAAGCTGTCGCAATTCCTTCCCGGTTATTCACCCAATCGATCATACGATCGGTTGTACCGTCTTCCCATCCGTAGAGCGGATTATAGTTCATAAAATCAAATCCACGGATAGCCGGATACTTTCCGGTTAAATTATGAATCCAATCAAACTCCAACTCCGTATCGCCATCGTTTCCACCACCGTATATCTCCTGTTGACCTGAGATAATATGATTGCCATAAACCTCCGTTAAATAATTCATCAGAAGTTGTGTTTCCGGTGTGGCTTGAGAATCAGTAAGGACAGGCTGAACATCCAGGGGATCAAGATTGGCATAGTCCACAGTGAAGGTGTCGAAATAAGCGAAGCCCCAACCAGCCTTCAATTGAATCGTGTTGCTTCCCTGATTCAGCTTCTGATAACCAAAATTGAAATCAGACCATGTTGTTGTGTATGGCAGCATATATGAGCCCTTGGTAACACCATTAACGGATAGATATTGAAGTCGGCCGTCAGCACTTAGCTCCTGCATGTATCGAGTGGAAATTGCATACATGCCTGTTTCGGGGACAGTTACAGTGAAGGTTATCGTGCCGGAATTTTGCATCCAGACAAATCCACTTCCAGAAAATCCAGGCTTGGGTTGTCCGTAAATTTCTGTCGTCACTTGAAGATCGGAGGAAAGTAAAGCGTTTTCGCTTTCGATCGTGAAAAGTGGTGAATCTGCGTGAACGGGTACTGTCATCAATCCAAGAAGCAGAGTTAATGCCAGCATTAATACGCCTGTCTTTTTGAGCAAAATCTTCATCATCATCTTCCTTCCCATTTTAAAATATGATAAAGAATGATCCCTCTGTTTACTCATGATGGCGCTTTCATTGTAAACATAGCATATGTATTAATTTTTGCAAATATCTGGACGAAAAAAAGCCGCAATCTGCGGCTTTCAATATGTTCATCCATTCATTTTCTGAAAATTTAATCCTCTTATTGGGCGGTGTATCCTCCATCAACGATCAGGCTATTTCCTGTCATATAGGATGAATCGTCGCTAGCTAGGAACAGTACGGCTTTGGCCATTTCATCCGCTTGACCGAGCCGCTTCATTGGTGTTGCCGAAGAAAGAGCCTGTTTGCTCTCTTCTGGAATAATCGGTGTATCGATGAAGCCTGGGCAAAGTGCGTTCACCCGAATATTTTTCTCAGCATACTCCAGCGCGAGCGAACGAGTCAGATTCACAACGCCACCTTTTGCTGCATTGTAGGCTGCAGAACCAGGTGAACCAACCCATCCGTACATGGAAGCCGTGTTGACGATAGTCCCACCGCCAATTTTGAGCATTTCTCGGATCGCTTCACGTGCGACCAAGAATACGCCATCCAGATCTACATTCACCGTATTGCGCCATTCAGCATATTCAAGCTCATGCGAAGGATGAACACGTCCGATTCCTGCATTGTTAAATACGATATCCACTTTACCGAAAACCTCTACGGTTTTTTTGAAAATCTCAGCAACCTCTTGTTCACTCGTAATGTTTGCTTTAAAAAACAGAGCATCAGCTTTAAGCGCTTTCAGTTCTTGCTCAAACGCCTGACCTTTTTCTTCATTCAGGTCCACCAAGACCACTTTGGCTCCTTCTGAAACGAATAAGCGTGCTGTCGCTGCGCCGATTCCGGATGCCCCTCCCGTAATAACTGCCACTTTGTCTTGAAGTTTGCCCATGATTAAATCCTCCAGTATACTATTTTGAATAGCACCTATTCGCATAAGTGCTATATGACGTTTACAAATATAATTGTATGCTTAAAATTGTAACAATCCAATCATTAAGATATGATGATATGTCTACTACATAGACACTTGGTGAAACAATGTCTATTTTTATAGGAGTTTTTATGTATGAATGATGAACAAATTTTGAAATCTCAACAGCGCAATCGAACAGAAGAACATCTTAAAAGCGCTCTGATCCAGCTCATTAAGAAAAAAGGTTATCATGCCATCTCTGTCAAAGACATCGTCGATCAGGCAGGTTATAATCGCAGTACTTTTTACTTACACTACCAAGATAAATTCGTGATCGCCGAAGAATTGTTGAATACGAAGCTCGAAGGTCTGAGACTCGCCGTAGGCAAGCCATATTCGCATGGTCAAAAGGTCTACACCAACAAGCTTAATTTTGAATCCTTTCAAATCATCGATTATATCTATGAAAATCGAGACTTCTTCGAATTGATTCGATATGATGACACCTTACCAGGACTACATACAGGTTTTCCTCAGACAATCCTGAAAATCTATGAGGAGCAGTTTATCTTCGAGACGATCAACGATTCCCCTGTTAACATGGAGTATTTTAAGTACTATACGGCTTACGGCTTTTTTGGAATATTGAACAATTGGATATTAAGCAATTTTCGCGAATCACGTGATATGTTTATCAAGAACGTGATCGAACTATCCAAAACACATATTCATTCTTTTCATTATGTGGGGGACAATTTGGAATGATTATACCGATGAACTTTTAAATTTCAGGGGATCTGGAAAAAATAACACAAAAATAGCCGCTAAATTAGCGACTTTACAGGGTAATATGTGCGGCAGTTGTGGTGACGACTGCCCGCAAATTTCACAGGCAGTCATTCATTTAAATCGTAGTATGTTTCTCATCATATTCGCTTGATAATTGTTTAAGCGATTTGATTTTGCCATGAGGATGCTGTTCTTCCTTTCGTGACTTCCAAGCAGCTTCCTGCCTTTTCTTCTGGCGAGCCATAAAAGATCTCCTCCTCTGGAAAATTAGAGTTATACTACTTCTTTATGATGTCATTTATGGATTATTTTCATTCAAGATCAGCAAATGATTTATTGTTAGTTATAACAACAGATTAGTTAAATTTCATTTAGAGACAAAGACGGGGAATCTTATCCTCCATTCTTTGTCTTTTTTCTCTTTTTCTTATGGAATTTATTAGGTGGTTAATTTCTCAATCAATCCTATCAATAAATTTGCCTCTTGAGTAAATTTGCACAATGGGCAAATTAAAGTTATGATAATTTCGAGTAAATGCTAAGGAGTTGAGTGAATACCAAATGAAAACAATCTACTATCGAGAGAGTTATTTTCTCCAGAAGCATGCATGTGGAGGTGTACGCATCTGATGGCCAAGCAAACCCTGCGACATCTAAAAAAAGAAGCCACTGAAAAAGCGCTAGCGACTACAGCATTTGAACTAGCACTTGAACATGGGTTAGACGGTTTTGTTGTCGAAGATATCGTGCAAAAAGCCGGTTATTCCAGAAGAACTTTCGCAAACTACTTCACTTGCAAGGAAGAAGCAGTAGCCATGGGAGCTACTTCAGTTAATAACACTAGTGAGTTTGAACAATTGCTCACCAGAATTCCATCAGATGCCTCCTTACTTGACGTTCTGTATCAACTTATCCAGATGCAACTTACAACAGATCTTATTGGAAGGTTGCGTGAACTTCTGTTGCTTTCCCAAAAATATCCTGTTCTCGAACCGCATTTCCTTGGAGTAGTACATCAAATGCAGACGACTGCTCAAGAGACATTATTAGACTTATCAAACGGGAAAAATGACGAGGTATATACTTATCTACTTATAAACGCAGTCTACGGAACCATTCTTCCATTAATTGACGGAAGACTTAATGTGCTGTTACCAGGACAAAACATAAGTGACCCCCAAAGAACAGGGGCTGTATTGTTCGATGAGTTTTTAGAAAACATGTTTGTTCATTTGCGCAAAGGATTCTAATACAGTAGCAATCCATATTCACCATAGAGGGAGTGTAAAAATAAAGATATGTCTACATTATTATATAGAGTGGGGAAAACCGCTTTTCGCAAACCGGGGTACTTTATACTCGGATGGATTTTAATTTTAGGAATTGTCGTCTCGATGATCAGTGTGAATGGTGTGCATATCAGTTCCGAAATGAAGATTGAAGGCACAGAATCTCAAAAAGTTCTGGACCAGTTAGCTAAAGAATTACCTGCGGCCTCAGGCGGTCAAGGGAGTGTTGTGTTTGAAGCACCTCCAAACGAGCGTCTAGATACGCCAGAACGATTGGCAGCGATCACAAAGGGTGTTAATGATGTTTACGGGATAAAAGATGTGATTAACCCAGCTGATTATGCTGCTGAAGCCAGCGGCGCAACTGCTGAGATGGCTCAAGCTGCCAGTACGGATCAGTCTGCAACAGTGGCTGCTCCCTCCTATGGTCCTCTGATGGTGGATGGTGTTCCAGTGCCTGGTGTCCTTCTGTCTCCAGACGGCAGAATTGCTTTATTCCAATTCCAGTTTACCATTGAGCAGTCTGCTATCACGCAGGATGTTTTTGACTCCGTTATAGATTCCGTCATGACTGTTGAGAAAGGAACCCATATTACGGTCCTCCCAGGCGAAACACTAAAAACCGTATCCATCGGTGTAGGATCCGCCGAAATCGTTGGACTTGTTATTGCCGCGATTGTTTTGCTGGCCACACTTGGATCCGTTGTAGCGGCAGGACTGCCTCTTGTAACTGCACTTCTTGGTGTCGGCATCGGAGTGGGCGGAGCATTCTCCATTTCGAAATTCATTGAAATGCCTAGTGTCACTTCGGTTTTGGCTCTTATGGTTGGACTAGCAGTTGGAATCGATTACGCTCTATTCATTGTAAATCGTCAACGCCGAATGATTATCGATCAACGTCTGAGTGCACAAGAAGCTGCTGCCAGAGCTATTGGTACATCGGGCAGTGCTGTATTTTTTGCAGGTTTGACGGTTATCGTAGCTCTATGCGGTATGCTAGTAATCGGTCTTACGTTTTTATCAACGATGGCATTGGTAGCTGCTGCAACCGTACTCATCAACGTATTTGTTGCCTTAACCCTTTTACCAGCGCTGCTCGGGTTGGTGGGTGAGCGTATCTGTTCGCCTAAAGCTCGTGAGAAAAGCGCTAAGTCTAACAAAGCGGGTGGTCGTGGCGTAGCTGACAAATGGGTTAAATTCGTTATCAAATATCGCTGGGCCACAATTGTCGCCATCATCGTACTTCTTGGTGTCGCAGCAATTCCGATTACGAAAATGGAGATGGGCATTCCTGGAGCTTCCTCAGCGAATCTGGACACGGCTGCAAGACAAAGTTATGATGCAATATCCGAAGGATTTGGAGAAGGCTTTAACGGACCACTTATTCTGGTCGCTGAGCCCAAGGATTCTTCAACGCCGGTCTCTCCAGAACTCTTAGGCAATCTTGTGAAAGAACTTCAAAGTCAAAAGAATGTTGCTCAGGTTTCACCTTTAGGCATGACTGAGGATATGGCTATTTTTAGTCTGATTCCTGAAACTGGCCCTAACGATAAAACAACCAAAAATCTGGTAAATGATTTACGTTCTTCTGAGTCGAGTATTGCACAGACGTATGACGTTAAACTTGGAGTTACCGGATTCACTGCCGTAAATATTGATATGTCGACTAAGCTGGCAGAGGTATTCCCTATATATGTAGGAATTATTATTCTGTTGTCCCTTATCATTCTACTCTTGGTATTCCGTTCAATTATCGTACCAATCAAAGCAACCATCGGCTTTCTTCTTAGTATTCTTGCTACGTTCGGGATCACGACAGCTGTGTTTCAGTGGGGCTGGCTCCACTCTCTCTTCGGCTTCGATACAGGTGGTCCGCTGCTAAGTTTTATGCCGATCATTGTTACGGGTATCCTTTATGGACTTGCAATGGATTATCAGGTTTTCCTTGTCAGCTCCATGCGGGAATCGTATGTTCATGGTCATCGTGGGACTGAATCCGTCGTTCACGGTTACAAACAGGTGAGTCGTGTCGTAGTAGGAGCCGCTGTAATTATGGTTTCTGTTTTTGCAGGGTTTATTTTCACGGATGATGTCATGATCAAACAAATTGGTTTTACATTAGCTGTAGGAATCTTGATCGATGCTTTCATTATTCGAATGGGATTGGTCCCAGCCATCATGGCTATTTTCGGTAATAAAGCGTGGGCGCTTCCGAAATGGCTCGACCGTATTCTGCCCAACCTTGATGTCGAAGGCGAGAAACTGATTGCTTCACTCAATGCAAAAGATAACGAACATCACAAGTCTTGATACAGCATAATATTTTGATTTGAATTCATTTGGATGGAAAATAAGAAACAGCGACCACGTCCGGTTGCTGTTTCTTATTTTTTGTCATATTGCTTTAGCTTAATGGACTTGGAGTCCCGCTCCCAACATGATGGAAGGTTAGTTCCTGAAGTGCTGCCCCTTGGTCACTTTCGGTGATTTCAACAATAACACCGCGGATTTTGATCGCAGGGATACGAATAATCGCCTTATGACCTATATGCTGCCCTTCATAAATGGTCACAGGTCGTCTTGACTTTTGAGTAATGATGTCAATCTTGAAGCTTCGTATATTTTCACCAGCTGTAAGATCCTCTTGGATGATAACGTGGTCGAGCAACTGGGGCACCTCTGTCTCGTAAACCCACGATTTTTCAATTCTTCTGCATTGTTCGATTGTTGCAAATGGATGTTCGAAACGGCGAATTTCCGATCCGAATTCCAACAGTCTCTCTACGTCTTTCTGTGGAAGCAGACCGTTGCGATCCGGTCCAATATTCAGGAGCAGGTTTGCACCACGGCCAACGGAATGATAATAAATGCCCATAAGTTCTTCCGTACTTTTCAGGGTAAGTTCATTGCTATCGTTATAAAACCAATCTCCCCTAATTTGGACGTCACATTCCGCTGGCAGCCATAGGTGTTCAACCAATTGCTCTTTCTTTTCTGTCAAAATTGAAAACTCCGTTGATTCCACTTCATTCCAGCATGGAATAGGTGCAATACCATCCTCGTTCCCAACCCATCGAAAGTCGGGGTCACCCATATTAAAAATTAAAATATGAGGCTGCAAGCGGCGAATTTCATCAATAATACGTTCCCAATCATATGAATGTCCCTCAGAGCCACAACCGTCAAACCATAGAATATCGATGTCACCATATTGCGTGAGCAACTCTGTGATTTGATTGACGAAATAATCGTCGTAGGCCTTCGCATCTTGGGTGTAATAATCAGCTGAACCATCATACGGTGAATAGTACAAGCCGGGTTTCATATCATATTTGCGGCAAGCATCAACAAATTCGCGTACGACATCCCCTTGCCCATACTTCCACTGAGAAGCCGCCACACTAAATCGACTATAGTCGGAAGGCCAATTGGAAAAGCCGTCATGGTGCTTCGCAGTTAACACAGCATAGTTCATTCCGGCTTCTTTGGCCGACCGGATCCACTGCTCACAGTCTAAGTCAACAGGATTGAAAGCAGCCGGATCCATCTGCCTTTCATCGAAATCGACATATCCTTCATAAAAAGTGCGAAGTCCGAAATGAAGAAACAATCCAAACTCCCATTTTTGAAAAGCAAGTTGTTTGGCTGATGGCGTTAATTTTTGAACAAGATTCATATGATCACACCTTTCTCATCCCATTGTTTAAAATACCGCTGTTCATTCTGTTTGTCCGTTCTCAATCTCATATAATCGATCGTAGTCCTCGATATTAAAACTGTATAACTGCATGGCCGTTTTGCCAGAGGAGGGTGCAAGGTCTCTCGGATGATCGAATCGAAATACTCGCTGGAGAATCTTTTCAACCTGCTCTTCCTGTCCATTCTGCTTTGCTATCTGCATATATTCGTAATCGCGGATGCCTCGCTGCAGCCACTTATAACGCAGTGAAAGCAGCGGTTTGCCCCTTTTTCCCGGGTAAACGAAATTCGTATCCCCAGCCTTCCATATCATAGGACGATAGGAAAGCCTCTCCAGTGGCTTGTCGGGCCACACGGTATAATTCCACCGTAGAAAGCCATCCAATTTCAGCTTTTCTGCGAGCCAAGGGATCACCCGAGACTCAATCGACGGCGAACTGAGGAACGTATTGGGTTTATCTGGCGAGCAGCAAACGTAAAACGTAAATGTCCCCTTCACGTCCTTTCTTAATTGCTCTAGCTGTTCAAATTCCTCTGCAGCACAGTCAAGGACAGGCACATAATCAACGATTCCTTCGATATGTTTACGAATAAACTCGGTATGATTGATTGCTGCTTTATAGCGGAATGATGGCGCCATCTCGCGTAAGCATGCTAAACTTTCCTCAAATAAGCTGATATCAGCCGGTTCATCCGCAACAACGCGAACGCGGTCCATCCACTTTTTCGAGATAAAATGCTGCTCTAATGCCACAATATAAGCACTAAGATCTGATTTATTTCGGATAAACATATAGCTCCCGGTTTCTTCATCATAATAGCGGACGCGAATGGCATCGGGATAATCATCCACAACTCCCCCGAACCCTTCATCCTCATGCTTCCAAATATTGATCAAGCCGAATACTTCTATTTCTTTGCATATTCCGTGCTTCTCTCCTATCTCAACATACCGATCCAAGTTCGTAAAATCATAGTCAAATCGACCGTCGCTCCGTCTCACGATTTGAACGATACTATATTCATTCAAGTCGGATGGCTCAGCATCGATAAATGATCGTTGTCCGCTCCATGGCTCCTCTGAAACAACAAGCGTCAAAGCCTTTTGTCCGAGCTGAGACAAGCTGTGAAGATACGAATCAAGAAGCATGAAATGTTCATCGGACCAATAGGAAACATCATATTTTCTTGCAATATTACAGTTATGCTGCCACAAGTCCAAAACGAACGTATAATTTTGAGGCTCTGGCAGCACTTGTTCACTGATCGTTAAACGAAACGTCAGTTCTTTCTCCAAAACCTCATCCTCAAACATCGTATGCGTGTAGAATTTCAGCTTGCCTTCATATTGACCGCTTACAACGGAATCATCGGCATGAAGCTCCACCCACAAAGGTTGGATCTGACGCTTCCTAAGCCATTGATAGGGTTCATCCAGCAGAACATCTGAAGTCATAACACGATTATCGTCCTCTATCAACCCGATAAGCTGAAGATCGATCTTGCAGGGAGCATCCGTTTCCACCTCGCAGCGCACGATTTTGATCGGCCCGCCCTTCCATAACAATGCATCCCGATTAATCGTAACGAGCATATCCTCTTGATCTGAGCTGACCAATGCCTGAAAGGCGGCGCTGTCATTTTTACAGCAGCGAAGTTCCAAGTGTTTCACCTGCGTGTCTTCACGTCCCTGATTCCACCAATTGGACGACCACATATACTTATAGAACATGTTTTGCAAACCACAGTTCATTTCAATCTGCACCTCCGAGTCTAATCTGAAATCCTTCAGGTCCTCCTCCAGTTCAGACTTGAAGGTAGAATTATTTAGGGGATATTTCGAATTATTTCGTATCAATTGCCTTCTGGTAAATTTCTATATACTGACCAAGCTGCAGACCATCCAGACCTTTTACATAAGAATCCCATTCTTTCTCAATGTCCTTGCTGCCCGTAATGAACTGAGCCATGTTCGACTTGACGTAATCTCGGATTGATGTTTTCAGTTGAGCGGCAACCTGAGTGTCTTCCAATGCTATGAATACGCTGGACGGATAATTCTCCTTCGATTGGAACGGCTCATATTTGGCTGATTCACGCTTCAGACGAACCTCGTACGCGCCTTCAGCAAGCGGATCCTGCAGAGCTGCCCATGAGTCACGATACTGGTATGTGCGGAGCGACGGTCCAAGCTGATCCCAGCGATCGTTATACGTAATTTTGGTTTCACCATCAGAAATAATTGCATAAGTTGCCGGTTTGCCGTCCATACCCAGCTCGCCTTCCTCCGCTTTGCGCCATCCTTCGCCTTCCGGACCGCGCTCTTGATTCACAATGGCTTCTTCTGTATATAAGTAGTCGGCCAAACGGATTGCGGCGATTTTCTGTTCATCGGTCGCTTTGTTCGTAATAGCCATCTGCGACACACTTACTCCCGCAAAGTATCCTGCTTGCTGCACACCGTTCGGTCCTTTGAGGGGAGGTACAGTGACATACTCTTTATGACGTGGGTGTTTGTCATCTGGGCTGTGGGCGTAACTGATTAAAGCAGTGGTAATGCTGCCAATCACATTTGCGTCTTGACGGTTGCCCAACTGCTGGATGGCATCGGAGTTTTGTGTGAATGATGCTGGATCGATCAGGCCTTCCGTATAGAGCTTTTTCAGGTACAATAACCCCTGCTTCCATTCTTCCTTATTGGCAACGAAATCCACTTTGCCGTCCTTTACCTGGAGAAAAGTCCCGTTGTCTTTGTCCAGCTGATCGTCGATGATGAACGAATTCATCAAAAAGGAAGCGACGTTCCCTGCCCACATGTCGTCAGCGCCGGTAAGCGGGATTTCGTCTTTTATCCCATTACCGTTCGGATCATTTTCTTTAAAAGCTTTTAGCACTTCATAAAACTCGTCCGTTGTTGACGGCATTTTCAACCCAAGCTTATCCAGCCAAGACTGATTGATCCATAGCTTCTGTGCATAGTTGCAGTGATAGCACTCGTTCACTTGCGGAAGTGCATAAATGTTGCCGTCCGGTGAAGTGATAGAACTTTCAAGGTACGGCAGTTCAGCCATTGCTTTTTTGAAGTTAGGCGCATATTTATCAATCAAGTCGTTCAGTGGAATAAACACACCCTCTTTGCCATACTTCATCTGCTCTTCTTTGGTTAAGCTCCCATGCAAAATGACTTCAGGATAATCACCGCTTGCCAGCATCAATTGTTTGCGGTCGTTTAGCGCTTTTTCTGGTACGAGATCCCATTTTATATGAATATTCGTCTTGTCTTGGAGGTATTTCGTGAATGTATTGGTTTCCATATTCTCTATGACGGCGTACTGTGGAGCAAACATTTTGATCGTCATGGGCGTTTTGACAATCGGATATTCTCCAACGGGCGTAAACACGTCGCTTGCTTCCGGTGCACTAGCAGAAGATGTATTCGTAGTTGTGCTCGAATCCCCGCTACAGGCGCTCAAGACGAATGATAAACAGAGTGCAGCCCCGAGGACGCAAGAGAATGACTTTTTCCATGTTTTCATAGTTATGACCCCTCCCATTTATCGAACATAAATTTCAATTACAGAAGCATTCTATCTGGTCTTCAACCCCTCACCTCCTTAAATGCTGGTTGAGCTACCTGCCCGTCACTATCCTTTTAATGAACCAATCATGACACCTTTAACAAAGTGCTTCTGCACGAACGGATAAATGATCAGAACAGGTGCGCTTGCGACAACGATAAGCGAATATTTAAGCAAGTCTTTTAATCCTTGCTGCGCCAACATCTGATCAACATTGGTCACCATGGTCGGATCGATCGAGTTCAAAATAAGAATATTACGCAACACGATCTGTAACGGGAACAAATCTGGAGATTTCAGGAAAATCAATGCATCGAAGTAAGCGTTCCAGTGGCCCACAGCATACATCAGCGTCAGCACAGCCAAAATGGGCTTGGAGAGCGGAATTACCATACTGGTAATGAACCGTATGTCACTACAGCCATCGAGTTCGGCAGCTTCCGCAATTTCCTCGGGAATCGTGGTCTGAAAAAAGGTCCGAGCAACAATCACTTGAAACACCGCCATGGCTCCTGGCAAAATCATCGCCCAACGTGTATCGAGGATATGAAGGTTTTTTACTACGAGATATAAGGGGATAAGCCCTCCTTCGAACATCATCGTTATGACTAGAATGACCATGATGAAATTACGGCCGTAGAACGTTTTTCTGGCGAGCGGATAAGCAAGCATAACCGTTAAAGCAACGTTAACTGCTGTACCTATGACAGTATAATAGAGCGAGTTCAAGTAACCGCAGATGATTTGTGGATTTCGAAACACCGCTTTATAACCTTCCAGCGTAAAGTCGACGGGCAACAGCCACACCTTGCCGGATACGACGGCTTGCGGTGAGCTAAACGATGATGAAATGATAAAGATGAGCGGAAAAAGGACGACAATCGTCACCACGATCAAAAAAGTATAGACACCGACTAGAAACAAACGGTCACCATACGATTCCCGAATCCTTGACGCTTTGAACATATTTGTTCCTCCTTTCTGCTGATTTGCTGTTACCATAAACTTGAATTGGATAACTTCTTGGCAATGTAGTTAACACTCACAAGAAGAATCAGATTGATGATCGAGTTGAAGAAACCGATTGCAGTCGAAAAGCTGAAGCTGGAGCTGAGCAGCCCTACCTTGTACACATAGGTAGAAATGACCTCTGAGGTGCTGATGTTTAGTGGATTTTGCATCAAATATACTTTTTCGAATCCAACCTTCATGAAATTCCCTAAATTCAATATGAGCAGAATGACGGATACTGGAATAAGGCTCGGTAAGTCAATATTGATTATTTTCTGCATCCGGGACGCACCATCCACTTTTGCCGATTCATACAGTTCAGGGTTGACTCCTGCCAAAGCTGCAATGTAGATAATGGCACCATAACCTGAAAATTGCCATACATCCGACCAGACATAAATCGATTTGAACAAGCTGGGAATTCCCATGAAATTTGTATTTTCAATCCCGAGTAGTTGTGTGAACTTGCTAATAATCCCTACACTTGGCGACAAAGTTACGATGAGAATGGAGACCATGATAACCGTTGAAATAAAGTAAGGCGCGTAGGTGATCATTTGTACACTGCTTTTGAAAAAACCGTTACGAATTTCATTTAATGCAAGTGCCAATAGAATCGGAGCAGGAAAACCAACAAGCAAACCGTACATATTAATGCCAAGCGTGTTCTTCAAATACAGCCAAAAGTTTGGTGATTCAAAAAATTGTTCGAAATATTTCAATCCGACCCATGGGCTACCCCAAATACCTTGGATGACGTTGTACTCTTTGAAAGCAATAACAACGCCAGTCATAGGTATATACTTGAAAATGACCAAATACAGCAACGGCAGAAATACGACCAAGTATAACTGCCAGTGACGCTTCATTTTTTTCCCAATGAAGCGTAATGATGATTTGCTGTCAGGCAATACAGGTCCATGTGGCTGGCCTTGCATTGAAGTTTCGGGTTTCCTGATTCTCTTTTGCATGCTTGACATATGCTCCTTCTCCTTTCGTTCGATCTAATTGTTTGCGCTTACATTCTACATAGTAAAGTAAGATAACGAGGTGCAGCAAGAAACAATAATCGTTAACTTAACCGTCTTCGCATGGCATGAAAATGCGCAGCAGCTCCGGTGTTTAGCCGGAGCTGCTGCATTGAAATACATTATGAAAATGCTGGGTAAGCAGGCGTAGCAAACCATTTTCAACCAGTTAACCAAATTCAACCGATCTGTCTGCGCGCTGCTTCTTCGCGGAATTCGCTTGGGGAGTAACCTACCACTTTCTTAAACACACGGCTGAATGAGATCGCGCTTGTATAACCTACCTTCTCAGCTACCTCCTGCATGGAAACTTGTGTTTCCGTGAGCAAGCGCTTTGCGGCCTGCAGGCGGATGTCAATCAAGAAGTCGACGAATTTCTGTCCGGTCTCTTCCCTGAACAGCTTGCTTACATATTTTCCATTAATGTTAAAGATTGAACTGAGATATTCAAGCGACATGTTCGGATTGGCATACTCCTCTTCGATCATTTTCCGCATATCTCGAATGGTAGCTGCATGCAGACGCCTGTTTTGCGCTCCCTTCAAATCTGTGTAAAAGCTGTTCAACACGGTCAAAGATTCTTCCCGCATTTGCTCGAGTGAATGGCACTCATCTATGATCTTACTGAGCCTCGGTAACCCGTCTCGCATCCATATTTCTTGGACCTCTTTTGTCATCCCGGAGATTTCCAGTCCCAAGTAGTAAATTAAATAATTCATCAGATTTGTAATTTCATCTTTCGTTAACAACCCTAGCTTCATTTCATTCATGAGCTTATCGTATTTCGTCTTCCATTCGTCCTCAAGAAGTCTGAACGACTGGATGATGGATCGAATTACATTTAATTGTGAGAACACCTCAACCTGACCGTGATTTGCGATGTGGTCGCTAGTAATGAGCCTGTTTTCTCCTAACACTATTTTATATTTAAGCGCCCTGAGTGCCTCTTTATAAGAATTTGCGACGCTTGAAAGCTCTGTAACCTGCTCACCGATACCTACCGTTACCGTAAACTTCAGATTTTCTTGCACCCACATACGAACGCTCTCGAAAAGTTTGTGTGTTATGGAAGTACCTGCTTCCTCTTCGCTGTCCACAAATACCATGACGCTTAGCTGAAATGGCGAAGTCCACTCGGACCAAAGCACGAGCCCATATTTTGGAGCAAGCTCCTGAATAACACTGCGTAGCGCGAATTTAAGAAGATTTTGGTCTCTGCGGGAGTATTGGCAGCAAAAATCACTGTATTTATCCATTTCGATCACAAGTACGACTTGTTTATTAAACGAGTATGGAAGCTGAAGACTGTTTGTTTCTCCTATCCATTCCTCATGGGTTAAACCCATGTCACCTTCAATGAGTTGGTGGAACAAGTACCTTTTTCGCAGATGCCGATCTTCATCGTGCTTTTGCTGATACTGATTCGATTGCTCAATAATATTGGACAAGGCCGATTCGATGAAGGAAAATTCATCTCCCAATTCCTTGGACAAAGGGAGACGGTAACCGCGGATTCGCGCCACAATCTGTTCCAGCGGTCTTGAATTGCGTCTGGTAACATAGATCAGCCATACAAAACCACCCCCGATCGTCACGATACCGATGATAAACCAGACATTATATAATGAAGAGATCACGTGGAACAATTTTCCGTTTATAAGTCCGCTTTGGTAGGACCATCCGGTATAGCTCGATACATAATTGGAGAAAATCTTTGATTGTTCTTCAGAATGCAAGTCACTAAACAAATCATTTCCCGCGGCGTCCCGAATACCGATAAAGCTTGTTTTTGAATCGTATAGGTCAGCAATACTGTTCTGCAACGAATCAGTTGCCACATTGACGACGATCATGCCTTTCTTGCCTGTAATAAATGGCGCTCCCCGTACCAAACTAACGACAGGCTTACTCCCTTTTGTAGAAAACTGCTCGAAGCTTCTTATGCCCGACCATTGCTTTGGTGCGAGCGGATCCATGGCCTTTTTAATAAATGGCTCGTCCCTGTAGTTGCTAAGTTGATCACTTGTCGCATTACTGAGCACGAAATTGTCTTCGTAACGCACAAAATAGATCGAATCAATCATGGGGTAATAGGATATCATATCCTGCATCTTTTTAACTGCGCTTATGTTGATGAAAATGTTATTCTTCTCTTCATTATTGAAGAAATCAATCAACTGCTTATTATTTATGGTTTCCGACATTATCATATTGTCTATCGCCTTCAGGGAAGTATCGATCAGACGCATCGCCTGTAATGATAGCATTTTGTTGGCGTTAAGTGCCTCCTTACGGCTTTGTTCGCTTAATATCTGAAAAAAAACAAAAAACGTAAACGTGATCACGACAATAAAAATCGGCATATAAGAAAACAGCAATCGATTAAATAACGTTTTCCTCATATCCAGCCCCCAATTTTTTTTAAAACGGAATGATATATATTTACACATTGTACACGCTTACATCTGAAGACGTCCATACAAACGGTAAGACCACCCCTCAACAATATGTAGACGAATTGCCTCTTTTTTAGACGTACAAAAAAACACCCCCTAGAATTTCATCGGCTAAACCCATGGGTTTTCCAATGTCCATTCTAAGGGGTGGTGCACTTCACTCAACAGTAGAGTCATTCTCTTAATTGTTTTATCAATATATTAATGCAATGCGCCTATGATTGGATAGATTGGGCTTCTCAGATTGAAATTGTAGTTCAGGTCTACAATCCCTACGACTTCGTTACTATCATATAGATCTAACATAAAGCCTGCCATTTCTTTGGCGGTGTGGTATTTAGACATGTTTGCTTTGTAATCAAAATCTTCTGTATCTAATGATTTATTCACGAATTCCGTTTCCGTTATAGCTGGAGCTAGCACTTTTGCTTTTAGTTTTGCATCTTTTATTTCAAGTTCTTTGGCAAGCCCTTCTGTGAAGGCACTAACGTAGAATTTCGTTGCCGAATACGCAACACTTCCAACAGCAATGGCATATCCAAGTGCGGATGCAACATTAATTAACTGAGTTCCCTCTATGTCTGCATAATCTCGCACATACAGTGTGGAAAGGATCGTTAGGGACTCAATGTTCACACGCAGCATGGTTTCAACTTTCTCCAGATTCTGTTCTGCTACAAAAGAACCTTCACCAAGCCCCGCATTGTTAATCCAAGTCTCGATTTGGTATTCCTTCAGCGTGTTATAAAGTGTATATGCCTGAGCAGTATCCGATAGATCACTAGTTTGAACAATAACATGTACTGTAGCGTCAATATTCTGAATTGCTAATTTGAGTTCTTGTAATTTGTCCAATCTTCTTGCGACCAAAATTAAGTTTTTGCCTCGTGCAGCAAACGCCAATGCTGTCTCATATCCAATCCCTGAACTTGCACCTGTAATAACTGTATATTTCATTCTATTCTCTCCTTATCAACATGTATTTTAGTATAAGTAAGCTATTAAAATAATTTTAGAACGATCGTTCTTGATATTGCAAAAAAAACAGTTAGATCTAACTTGCTATTTAGAATAGCATTTCTAGAACGAACAGTAAAGAATTATTTTCTGACTGCTATATAATGATGTTGGGACAGGGAACTATGAGTTATGCCAGACATGCGATACAAGTTCTTTATAACGTTAACAGGACAAGAACCTGTATCACTAAAACAAATCAGCCTTCATGGACACAACTCCCACTTTGCCATCCAACCTGTAACTCCACTTTTAATCTAAAACGGATAATGTCATATCCATAATATTTGTTAATTTTTGCTGATCCGTAGTGGTCTTAACCAACGTACGTATCCCCACCCATGCATTCATCAAATAATGTGAAATAACTTCAGGGTCAACGTCAGCCTTGATTTCACCCTTTTGCTGGCCTTCTAGAACAAGATTTCTTAAGAATTCCTCTGTTCGCAAATAACTTTCATTAACTAGCGATGCAACTTCAGGATCCAATACGCCCAATTCCACGCCTGAGTTTACAAGAAAACAGCCTATAGGTTGTCCTTCATTTCTTATAGTTGACTCAAACAATACCCTAATAATCTCTTTGATTGGTTTTTGGGTATCCATTAGAAAACTCATTTTGTTGGTCTGCTTCGATTCATATCGTTGAAGAGCTTTCATAAACAGAGCATGCTTATCCCCAAAGGTATCATAGATACTTCTTCGATGAATGCCCATATATTCAACCAAATCCTGCATCGAAGTTTTCTCATATCCTTGGGCCCAGAACAGTTGTATTGCTTTATCTAATACTTCATTAACTTCAAATTCTTTGGATCTTGCCATCTTCATCACCTCGAATAATCATTATACATTGAAGCCCCCGATTGGGAAACTTACATGGTTCCAGAAGCTATAAGGTTAGTTCCACGAAAAAATCCTTACCAATTAGCTGATAACTCTTTGAAACTAGCTACATAAGATATAACAAAATAATAGATTGGAGGAATTGTTATGGTTCGTACGCTTGACGCTCGTACTTCACTTGGGTCTAACGGTGTTGCTCCGTTTAATGTTCCACTTACTCCAAATACGCCTACTTTGGTGGGTATCCTTGGTCTGAACATTGTCAATCCAGGAACAGTTATTCGCACTCAGTTTAACGGAACCTATCGGATTTCGGTAGCAAATTTGTCCTCACAACCTTCTTCCGTTCGATTTGAAATTTTCAGAGGTTCGACCTATACAGGCACGCCGATTTATGTCGTTTCCCAGCCTATATTCCCTTCTGTGGGAAGCATACTGGCAAGCTTCGATGGTTCTGATTTCAATGTGCCTCCTCCTCCTACCGGGCAGCTTATCTATTCTTGTTTTGTGACATTTGTTCCGGCATCCCCATCAGAGCAAGCCAGCCGCGTTGGTCCAGAATGCTTCAATGCGGTTTCATACAGCGACGATTAACTCATGGCTAACAGGACTCTATGAAAATATGAAAGGAGGAAATTTCATGGTTAAAACGTTAGATGCACGGACTTCCCAAGGCTCCAATGGCCAGCAAATTTTAACTCCCAGCTTCATGAATGGTGTCCCGCTATTGTTTGCCCAGGTTGGATTGCAAATCAGTAACCCGGGTATGTCGATTCGGACTTTTTTTTCGGGGATCGTCGAAATTACAGCAAGTCAGTTGCCAGTTAACGGAAATCTTGTTATCGAAGTATACCGAGGATTAGGCGGTTCGCAACAGCTTGTATATCGGGCCAATACAACTGTATTGGCCAACCCATTTTTCAGTCCTTGCATTTTAAGCTTTAGCGGTTCGGAGTACAATGTCCCAGCCCCAGGCAATGGGCAGCTTGTCTACTCAGCGTACGCTACATTCTCCTATAACCCCATTTATAATGTGAATAACGTACGTTTGGGGCCTGAAAGTTTCAATACAACTGTTTATTCTGATGATTGAGTCAATATGTTTGAAGCATATGAACAAAAATTAAACCATCTCAATAATTGAGATGGTTTTTTTGGGATCTTACTAAACCTTATTTACACGAACTATTGATGTTTCTTGAAGAAGTGCAAGTATGGCAAACACAATTTTTGTCCCAGCAATTTATTTTTCCACAACGTCATCCATGGCCTGAACAGCCAGTTCAAATGCTTTAATTCTTCTTCTTAAAAGCGTTTTTTGAGGGCTGCCCATTTTTGACTTAGTATAACTGTTCTCAAGGGACGGGAATAAACCGATCAGAACATTGCGAGCTTCTGCCAACTCTTCCTTGGTGTACTGATGAGCTTTTTGATTCCAGACCGTTTCCAGCATAGCCAAACCGATGTATAAGGCGTTGAGTCGTTTCTTTAATAAAGTAGTGTTATTCCCTTTCTGAGTCAAATTAGTCAAAGCGTTTTCGGATTTGCGTATGGTCGAATGGAAAGCTTGGATGGATTGCAATTTGTCTTCCTCTGATACATTTTCCATGCAGCGCAACCTCTCCTTTTCTCATGCATAAAACTAATTTACATGCCCCGCGAGATGTGATCAATAATATAACGATTAAAAACTACCGCAGTCTTCAATGTCAACTATCGTCTCCAGTGTAGCAGTTGGATAAATTAAAAATCCCGCCCTGGACATTTTGTCCAGAACGGGACGTACTTGTTGAATTAATCGTTTGCGTTTTCCTTGGTCACCAGCTTCAATTCAGCCGGAATTGATTTCTCTACCTGCTTGCCGCTCAGCACATCCAGAGCAGCTTGCACCGCCAGCTGGCCAATCAATACTGGCTGCTGAGCGACTGTTGCTGTCAACTTTCCATCCTTAATGGATTTGATTGCATCATCGTTTCCGTCAAATCCAATCACGGGAATGTCTTTACCAGAACTTTGAATTGCTTCAATCGCGCCAAGCGCCATCTCGTCGTTATGGGCAAATACCGCCTGTACGTCAGGATTACCCTGCAGCAGATTCTCCATTACATTCAAACCTTTGGAGCGATCGAAATCCGCTGACTGCTTCGCAACCACATTCAGTTTTTGGTCAGCAATCTCGTGGAAACCTTTCCCCCGCTCTCTTGTTGCGGAAGCTCCGGGTACACCCTCAAGTTCAATCACTTTTGCTCCCTCGCCTAGCTGTTTCACGAAATATTCCGCCGCCATTTGTCCACCTTTAACGTTATCGGATGCGACTAATGCTGCCACGTCGCCTTTGTCTGCGGAACGGTCCAATGTAATCACTGGAATACCCACGCTATTGGCCGATTGAACAGCCGTAGAGATTGCAGCGGAATCCGCAGGATTAATCAGAAGGGCATCCACGCCCTGTTGAATCAGGTCGTCCACATCATTGGTTTGTTTGGCTGAATCATTTTGAGCATCCACAACAATGACCTGAATGCCTTGTTTTTTGGCTTCTGCAACTACCCCATCTTTGAGGGAAACAAAGAAGGGATTATTCAACGTGGAAACTGACAGTCCAATTTTTTTCTGTCCATTGCTACCGGCAGAGTCGGGCTTAGCCCAACCCGGAGGCTCCAGAGAGCATCCTGCCAGAACGATCATCATTACGCTTACAAGCAATATGGTTAGTTTTTTCATGTTTGCTTCTCTCCTTAAGCCGTTTTCTTGCGGTCCAACAGGACAGCGATGGCAATAACGACGCCTTTTACAACCATTTGATAAAACGAGTTCACTCCGAGCAGGTTCAAACCATTGTTCAGTACGCCGATAATCAGGACCCCAATCAGTGTGCCGACGATCCGTCCTCTACCACCTGATAGGCTTGTTCCACCCAGAACAACAGCTGCAATGGCGTCCAGTTCATATGAAGTACCTGCTGTTGGCTGCGCGGAATTCAGACGGGAGGTCAGAATCGCGCCTGCCAGCGCTGACAGCATACCTACCAGAGAGTAAATCATGATTTTCACGCGATGCACTTTAATACCTGAGATAATGGACGCTTTCTCATTGCCACCAAGCGCATACGTTTTACGGCCGAAAGAAGTTTTGTGCAAAATCGTCCACAGAATTACGAAAGTAATGAGCATTGTAATTGCTGGGACCGGTATGCCTAGCATATAACCACGACCGAACAGTTGGAACAGCAAGCTATCGCCCAATCCCGTAATTGGATTACCATTTGTATATACCAGCGTCAATCCCCGGAACACCGTCATCGTTGCCAATGTAGCAATAAACGGAGCCATCTTACCCTTCGTAATCATCAACCCGTTCACCATACCCATGACACCGCCGAGTGCAACTCCAATAATGATCGACAAAATCGGATCCAGGCCAGACAGCATCATATTGGCTACAAAGGCACTAGATAAAGCCAGAATGGATCCCACCGACAAGTCGATACCGCCTGTCAGAATGACAAATGTCATGCCAAAAGCAATCAGCGCGTTAATCGAAACCTGACGCAATAGATTCAAGATGTTAAGCGGTTCCAAAAAGCTTGGATTCAACACCGATACGATGATAATTAAGATGATCAGTCCGAGCAATGGACCTAATTTCTGTGTCACATTTGTCAAACGGAAACCGCTCTTGGCGGATTGGTTTTCCTGCAAAGTTGTCATATCATTGTCCCCCTGTAGCCAATGTCATAATGTTTTCCTGTGTTGCCTCTTCTTTTGCCAGTTCACCGCTAATACGTCCCTCATGTACAACCGCAATTCGATCGCTCATACCGAGTACTTCAGGCAGCTCAGAAGATACCATAATGATGGCAACTCCGCGGTCAGTCAGCTCGTTCATCAACTGATAAATTTCTCGCTTCGCTCCAACGTCCACGCCGCGTGTTGGCTCATCCAGAATGAGTACACTCGGACCAATGCCGACCCATTTGGCAATAACCACCTTCTGCTGGTTGCCCCCTGATAGGTTTCGTGCTGCCGTCTCAGAAGATTGTGTCTTGATTTGCAAACGTTTGATGAGCGTATCGACGAATTCCTGTTCTTTCTGAGTCGAGATGAATCCCTTACTTGAGAAGCTGAACAAATTGGGTAAGGCCATATTCTCACGAATAGAAAAATCGAGCACCAAGCCTTCATCCTTGCGGTCTTCCGTAATAAATCCGATTCCATGTTTAACCGCATCCGCTGGCTTCCGAATATGAGCCTTTTTGCCTCGAATCATGATTTCGCCACCGTCCAAAGGTTCCAAACCGAAGATCGCTCGCATGATCTCTGTCCGTCCAGAGCCCATCAGCCCGGAGAAACCGAGGATCTCACCTGCTCTCACCGTAAAGCTGATATTCTGGAACAATCCTTTGCTGCTTGCGTCCCGTACTTCAAGGACCACTTCTCCATACGAAGGATTTCGTGCCGGATATCGTTCCGTGAGTTCCCGTCCGACCATCTTCCGCACCACTTCGTCAAAACTGGTCTCCGGGATCGTCTTGGTGTCTACCGTTTTGCCGTCACGCATGATCGTGATCCGGTCGCAAATGGTGAAAATCTCCTCCATCCGGTGCGAGATATATACGATGGAAACACCATTTTTCTTAAGCGAAGTGATCACGCCGAACAACTTCTGAATCTCCCGCTCCGTAAGCGCCGCCGTGGGCTCATCCATAATGATTACTTTGGCGTCGGTCATTAGTGCTTTGGCAATTTCAATCATTTGCTGCTGACCGACAGAACATTCCCCGGCAGGACGATCCAGCGGAATCTGTACGGAAAGCTTGGCAAATTGCTCAGTGGCAAGCGCTTTCATTTGTCTTGTGTTCAGCAATCCAAAAGACGAAGTTATTTCCTTACCTATGAAGAGATTATCAAGCACCGTCATTTCCGGCCAAACGTTCAACTCTTGGTGGATAAAAGCAAGCCCCATCTTCTCAGCTTCCTTCGGATTGGCAAAATAGGTTTCTTTCCCGTCAATGGAGATGGTTCCTTGATCCCGCCCATGAAGACCGATCAAAATGTTCATTAGCGTGGATTTGCCGGCCCCGTTCTCCCCCATCAGAGCATGAACCTCGCCTTCCTTTAGTTCAAAATCCACCCCGCTTAGCACTTGGTTGGTGCCAAAAGCTTTATATATGTCTTGCATCTGAATATGCATGATACCGTCCCCCTTTTAACCGAAAATGACGCCCGATTGTAAAATGCAATTAGCATACGGCGTAGCTTCGCCCGTACGAATGACCACTTTGGCATTCCGGGTCAACACCTTGAATTGTTCATGACTAATGGAAACGTCAATGGCTTCATCGCCAAATTTATCGGTAATAAACTGCATAGCTTCTGGATTCCCTGCCTTGATCTCTGTTGCCAAAATCACTTTCTCAATGACCATATCGTCCGCTATAAGCTCCACGACCTCTTGAAAACTTGGTGTCCCCAGTTTCAGGGACAAGTCGATTTTGGGTACACCTTCTGGAACAGGGAGACCAGCATCCGCGATAACTATTGTGTCCGTATGACCCAAATCAGACAACACCTTGGAGATGTGACTGTTCAATATACCCTGCTTCTTCATTTCAGGCTTTCCTCCACTTCATCCCGTGTCGGCATGCCTCCTTGTGCGCCGAATTTGGTCACGGATAGCGATGCAGCCCGGTTGGCAAATCTGATGCTCTCTTGTAGCGGTTTACCTTCCGCAAGGGCGACCGCAAATGCGGCGTTAAACGTATCACCCGCTCCAGTCGTATCCACTGGTTCCACTTTGTAAGTAGGTACAACGATTTCCTGTTCGCCGTCAAAATATCGAACACCGTTACTGCCCTCCGTAATAAACAACTTGTTAGGATATTTGCGTAGCGCCTCAGCCGGAGTCATGCCCTGAAACAATATCTCGGCCTCATGCTCGTTAGGCGTGATATAAGCAGCTTTGTCAATGACCTCATCCGGTACTTTTCTCGCTGGTGCAGGATTCAACAACAGGGGCGTTCCGCTTTGGGCGCAAATCTCGCTGACACGAACAACGGTTTCTTCTGGAATTTCTTGCTGAATCAATACAATATCGGCACGTTGGATCACTTCTGTCGCTTCATCAACATAGGCTGGTGTAACTTCGCGATTTGCCGCTTCCACGACCACAATACTATTATCACCTTCAGCCAGCACGATATGAGCCGTACCGCTCTCTAGATGTGTAACCGGTTTCACATTCTGCGTATTTACACCATTTGCTTTAAAATTATTTAAAATGGCTGTACCAAAAGTGTCATCGCCCACCCGGCCGATCATGGAAACATCGGCCCCCAGCCTTGCGGCAGCGACTGCCTGATTTGCTCCTTTGCCGCCTGGAACTGTTTTGAAACTGTCGCCAAGGACGGTTTCACCCGCCCCAGGCCGCCTTGCAGAAGTAACAACCAAATCCATTGAGCTGCTGCCAATTACGCATATTTTAGCCATCTGAATTCACCTTTCTTGTTGTGCCCCGTTCAATGAAACTGACCGGAAGCTGTATGTGTTTGTTTTCGATTGGAGCTTGTTCCACCAGTTTGATAAGCAAGCCGGCAGCTTCTCTTCCCATCTCGTATGCCGGTTGGCGAATGGTTGACAATGCAGGCGATAGCAGGCTGCTCATCGGAATATCGTCGAAGCCGATAATTTGCATATCCTCCGGAACTTTTTTTCCGATGCGCAATGCCTCGTGCAATACCGCCATAGCTGCGATATCATTACTAGCAATGACTCCGTCGCTATCGCCATACTTGCTGAAAAGCTCATTCGCCCATAACCCAACATCGTTAAAGGAAAAGGATGTCGTTTGGATTACACGGTAATCCAGGCCGGCCTGACGTATGCTCTCGATTGCGCCTTCAAAACGATCCTGCGCAGGTTTGATATGTGCTGGTCCCTGCATAACCGTAATTCGGCGGCTTCCACGCTTAATAATCTCCCGTGCAGCCAGACGTCCACCCTCTCTTCCATCCGCAAATACGGAGGGACTGTCCAGAGGTGTTCTGTCAAGAAACACCACGGGAATTTTCAAGTTCTCATATATTGAAGAATGAGGGTAATTCGTTGAAGAGATTACGCCGACAACATTATTCTGGATAAAAGTCTGGATGTAATCCTTTTCCTTCTGTTCATCCTCATCACTATTTCCGAAAATCAGTCTGAAGTCCTGCTCTTGCATCCGGTCCTCTACGCCGCGTGCAAGCTGCGGAAAGTAAGGGTTTGCAATATCGGGTAACAGCAGGCCAATCAATTTGGACTTACGCTTGTATAAAGAGCGGGCCACCTCATTGGGAGAGAAGTTAAGCTGCTTGACCGCTTCCTCCACTTTCTTACGAGTGTCCGCATGAACATAACCTCTTTCATTAATGACCCTTGATACGGTGGCTACTGAAACGTTAGCCAAATTAGCTACATCTTTTATTGTTGTCATGAACGTTCACTCCTATGTGTGTAACCGGTTACAGATATGAAATTATCATATTTTTTTAAGTTTGACAATCCTTTTGTTACTGGAAATTTATCCTAGTCATCTGATAAAGACCTAATAAACGCAGTAACATTATGCCATAGCGTCATCTTGACCAATCCATATATTGGAGCAAAATAGATGACTCTTATCGTTGCAAATCAGGCTATTAGCCAGATTATCCCCTATTTCGAGTGGGACTCCGATTGTCTTAAGGTACTCCGTTACCTCGGGGAGAAGTTGCTAAACTCGAATAAGCAAACGGATTGTAGGGGATTCTCTTTTTAGGGATCGTGGTTTTCGGAAAAAAAAGCCGCTAAATCAGCGACTTTTAAAGAGGGCATTGTTTTGTCCAATGCTAGTGCAAGCGATTGACCACTACTCTTTTGATGAAAAGGGAGAGCACAAACCCAACGAGGGAAATGATCATGCCAAATATGAACGCATCCTGTACACCGGCAGTCAAGGAAAGCGGGATAAGTGAAGGGTCATTTGGATTCGTGGCATGACTCATATATTTTGCTTGTCCATTACTCATCACGCTTACCGCAACAGCTGTACCAATCGCACCAAATACCTGCTGCATCGTGTTAATGATTGCCGTTCCGTGCGGATATAGCTGCGGCGGAAGCTGGTTGAGGCCATTCGTTTGGGCAGGCATCATGATCATTGAAACGCCGATCATCATAATAACATGAACCGTGATAATAAAGGCCACCGAGGAAGCAAGTGTAATTCCAGAGAACAACCAGAGTGCCACTGCTATTAAGACAATCCCAGGAAGGACGATCCATTTGGGTCCATGTTTATCGAACAGCCTGCCCATAATTGGAGCCAAAAGTCCGTTCAATGCACTCGCGGGCAGCAGGATCAGACCTGCGCTAAGCGTGGAGAATGCAAGGCCTACTTGCAGGTACATGGGCAGTACGAGCATCGAAGACAATATAACCATCATGCAAAGTGCGACCATGAGCGCACCAATTGCAAACATCGGATACTTAAAAGCGCGCAGATCAAGCAATGGATTGGATATTTTCAACTGGCGAATCGCGAAAAGAATAAGAGCAACAAGACCGATTGCAAGAGATATTACGACAGTAGAACTGGTCCATCCCCCATCTCCTTCACCAGCGCTACTAAAACCATAAACGATACCTCCAAAGCCGAGGGTCGACAGTAGCATGGACAATAAATCAATACGTGGCTTGGTCGTTTCGGAAACGTTTTGCATCGTGAAAATCCCAATGATCAGAGCGATGACAAGAAAAACGAATGAAAGCCAAAAGATATAATGCCAGTTCAATGCTTCAATGAGCAAACCGGCAATTGTCGGCCCGACCGCAGGGGCGAACATGATAACGAGTCCAACCAGTCCCATGGCTGCACCGCGCTTTTCGACCGGGAAAATGAGCAGTATCGTATTAAACATAAGTGGTAGTAACAGCGCAGTTCCTACTGCTTGAATAATGCGCGAAACCATTAACACACCGAAGCTTGTAGCAACGGCTCCTATCAAAGCACCGAGACATGAAAATAGAAGTGACGTTATGAACAGCTGTCTTGTTGTAAAACGCTGGATTAGCAGGCCTGATAGCGGAACGAGAATCCCCATGGTCAGCAAATAGCCTGTTGTCAGCCATTGAATGGTGGCCGACCCAATGTTGAAGATCTGCATCAAATCGGTAAGCGCTACGTTTAACGCCGTTTCGCCGAACAGACCGATGAACCCACTCATCAAAAAAGCGAGAACGATGGGAAATACTTTAATGTCTTTCTTGGCTGCTTTAAATTCAGCACCGGATGTGGCTGTAGAAGCTTGCATTATTTACACTCCTTTAGTTCTGTTATGTTGCGCTCAAACAAATAATAATGATTCTCATTATCGATATGCACAGTGTAGCAATTACTACAAAAAATGAAAATACACAAAGTCCGAATACGATATGTATAATTATCTAATTCAATTTTGAAAAATGTTCTCATTAACGAAAAAAACGGGGGGATTTAGCACGGGATATAAAAGTATAATCCCTTTACCTGCTATATCGATTCCTGACATAAATACTTAGAAATAAGCTATGGGTTGTCCGTGGAAGTCCTGTTTTTTAGCAACGTGATATATGAATAATAATCAAATGTCTACCTAGTTGATCCATGTTTAAATACTTAATATTCATTATCGCACTAAAGAATCCAATAGTTTTCGTGCAACCCCTACATGGTTTTAATTGGACACTTTGAAGACTTATCCTTTAGAGTAGATATTGGAGGTGTACATCATTGAAATTTAACGAGTATGTTATAGGCGAGGCCTATAGAACAGAGTCTATTCAATTGTCAAAGAAGGATATTATTGATTTTGCAAAAATTTATGACCCTCAATATATGCATATAGATGAGGCAAAAGCCAAAGAAGGCCGCTTCGGCAGCCTCATTGCTTCGGGTATGCAGACGATGAGCACGTCTTTCAAGCTATGGGTGGAACTTGGTTTATATGGTGAAGAAGTTGTCGCAGGAACCGGTATGAATAACATAAAGTTTATCAAACCTGTGTTTCCAGATGATGAAATTAGTGTTCTATCAGAAGTGATTGAATTATCTCCAAGAAGGAGTATTGGTGGAATAGTCACCGTGCGGCTCACTACGTTTAACCAAAATGATGAGAAGGTTTTTCAGGCAGAATTAAGTGCTTTGATTAGTAATTGATTTTTGTACAATTCGTTTCCGTTGTTGACTTTGAAAAAAAACGATCGCACATCAGGTCTGATGCGCGATCATTGCTGTACACTCTCAATTCGTGTATCAATCATTTACAATATTTCGATATATCCTTCTGTCCCATGTACCCGAATTCGCTGCCCATCTTTTATTCGTTGAGTTGCCTTCTCCACTCCGACAATAGCCGGCAAACCATATTCACGCGCAATCACAGCTCCATGTGTCATCAGTCCACCCACTTCGGTAACTAGGCCTTTTATAGAAACAAATAATGGTGTCCAGCTCGGATCCGTATAGGGAGTCACCAGTATATCTCCATCTTCAAGATCAGCCTCTTCAATATTGAAGATGACACGTGCACGGCCCTCTATCACCCCGGAAGAGACAGGCAGACCCACAATAGCATCGGCTGGCAGATTTTCACGTTTATACTGACCTGTAATGATCTCACCATCAGACGTGAGCACGCGAGGTGGAGTTAGCTTTTCAAATATTTTATAATCTTCTTTCCGTTGGGTAATGATCATCTCATCCAGTTTATTGGTGCGTACAACTTCACGAAGTTCTTCAAAAGTGAGGAGGTATATATCTTCTTTTTCGGCAATAATACCCGCTTGTGCAAGTCGCTCAGCTTCTTTCAATAAAGCCTGTTTATATACAAAGTAACGATTGATCATGCCGTATTTGGGATATTCCCGATAACCGATGAAGTTGCGAACCAGGTCAATCATTCGTTTCGTTTCCTTGGCTTTTTGATCACCATCCGGCAATAGCTTCAATCGATTCAATATTTCCTGTTCTTTCTTCAACGCTTCCTGTCGTCCCTGCTCAAATTTCCGTTTGCTTGCATTAGGCTCAAAGTTTTTGATGTTACCCAGAATCAATGGCACAAGTGTAATGGGTTTTTCAATCCAACGGGTTCTGGTCAGATCGATTTCTCCGGCACATCGCATGCCGTATTTGTCCAGATAATCATGGATAGCTTCCCTTGTTTCCTGTCCTCCCTCAACCTTAAGCAGTTCATCCATAAAGTCATCCTCTTTCACATGCTGTAAATATGCAATGACTGCCGGATACGGACGAATCACATCTGCAACATCCAGTAATGCCAGACCCATTTCCGAGGTGATATTGTTCAGTACAGATTGAGAGAGCGTATCTGCTGCATTTTTCTCACCCAACCACTCTTTCATGTTTTCATTGATCCATGCTGAAGCATTCATGGCAGTCATAAATACATTTGAACTTCGTGGGTCAGATAGAAATCTCTTCAATTCTTGCAGATCTTCAAGGATAAAATCAAACAAATCCAATCCAGACTTGTTTTGGATGTTACGTTTTAGCTCTTCTACTGAGGCTTGATTACTCTTAATCAACTCAGAGACGATAGTCGATTCATTTTCAATATGTGCTTGAAAACCATCAGACACGCTCTGTTTATGGTTATTACGTGGAGTTGGTGATGGCTGTTCAATAGGTAACGATTTAATGAAATTTTCGCGCTCGATTACAGTTGTAAGTGCGTCCTTAAGAAGCGGATCGGATTGTCCCATGGTATTTATGAAGTTTTCTCTCATGACAGGCGAAGCCAGCCTAGGCGTAATATCAACAAACAATCTTCCACCAGCTATACGCATGGGTGCCGGAGTCGTTAATAGAAAGAAAGATAAGCCCAGCGGTTTCATGGGATCAGTCATCATTTGTTGATGACCTACAGACAGGTACACATGATTTTCCTGGTCACTCGCTTCAGGGATCGGGTATAACGTTGTGATTGGCCGACTTTGGACTATATAAAACATATCATCCGCCAAACACCATTCGATATCTTGCGGGAAACCAAAATGAGCTTCGATCTGTCTTCCTATGCGTGCCAGTTCTAAAATTTGTTGATCGGTAAGTGTTTGCGTCTTTTGCAGCACGGGATCGATCTGATGTGTATACGTTCCACCATCTTCGCTTCCATAAATAGCCAACGTTTTGACGGCTATCCTCTTATCGACAATTTCACCTTCTCGTACTTTATAACAATCAGCAGATACCAAGCCGGACACCAGCGCCTCACCAAGTCCAAAACTTGCGTCGATGGAAAGCAGTTTCCGGTTGCATGTGATCGGATCAGCCGTAAATAAAATTCCTGAAACCTTTGGGAATATCATCTTTTGAATGATAACGGACAAATAAACCTGACCATGGTCAAATCCATTTTGCATACGGTAGATTACCGCGCGATCCGTAAACAGAGAAGCCCAACATTTGCTGATATGGTGCATGATTGATTCTTTCCCAATGATATTTAAGTAGGTGTCTTGTTGACCGGCAAATGAGGCATGTGGTAAATCTTCAGCGGTCGCACTGGAACGCACTGCATACGCATGACCCTCTCCAAATGTGGAGAGATAATGAGCGACTTCTTTTTCAACATCGGCTGGAATGTCTACGCCCATAATGAGTTCCCTGATCTTCCTACTGATTTCATTAATTTGCTCTCGTTCTTCTACTTTCAACAAGGTTAATTGATCCAGCAAAGCATGATATGTTTCATTTTGTTCAACGGCTTTTTGATATCCAACGGTTGTAACGCAAAATCCTTCGGGAACGTGAATTCCTTCCACCTTTGATAACTTCGCTAGATTTAATCCTTTTCCACCAACGAGCGCATGCTGCAATTTTTCCAATTCCTGAAATCCGATAACCAAAGAACTCATTCCGTATCTCCCCTAACCAATAAATTGAGAAAAAAACATTTGACAAAGAGTTTACCGCCATGATAAGATTTAAATATAGGATAAGATATTTATGTCTTCGTAAATCGAAGAAATGTAATCTGATTATATCATTGTGTTTGTTTATATACAATATCGAAGAACCTGGGATGATTGCCCAGGTTCTTTTTTGATTTCAAATACTATTAATTCTATAGAAGCATGGCTCTCCTCAACCAGATTTCTGTCGTGCAGCATGTTATGTATCACAGTTGTAGAAGCCAACAAAAAAGCAACCTGCCCTCAAATGAGGTTGGGCTGCTTTTTTCAGTAATGCATTTTTTTAAAGATGGTTAACAGTTCAACAGGGTAAAAAAATCTCAATTTTCGTACCTTGCCGTACTTTGGATTGTACATGAATTTCTCCGCCGTGTGCTTCCACAATCGTTTTGGCAATGCTCATTCCGAGTCCAGAGCCAGCCGTCGATTCCTCAGTATTTGTTCCCCGATAATAACGATTGAACAAATGCTGCAGCGTTTCCTCGTCCATCCCTTTGCCATTATCGAATACGCGAATACATGCTTTATTGTTCATTCTGCCGATGGAGACGGTGACGTTCACGCCTGGCGGGTTATGCTTCACGACATTGGACAGCAAGTTATCCATTAACCGCAGCAGCCAGGTTTCATCAGCCTGTACCCACAAGGCATGCTCCTCCCCAACATAGTGAAACTGGTATTCAGACAGCGTAGCGTCATTGACATACTTCAGCACGGAGCAGCGCACCAGCTCAACCAAATCGATTTTCCGAATCTCCATAATCGAATCGCCCTGCTTAAGCTGATGGATCATGGAAAAGTCAGAGATCAGCTCAAGCATATAATCCCCTTTTTCCCGGATTGTCGCCCCCATGGTACGCATCTCTTCTTGGCTCCATTGTTCCGGTAAACTCTCCAGCATATATCCATAACCTTGAATTGTGGACAGAGGCGTACGCAGATCATGTGAAATTCCTGACATCCACTCTCTTTGATCTTTCTCCAGCCTCTCGCGCTCCTTCTCGGTTCGGGCCAATTGATCAGCCATTTGATAGAAAGATTCAATGACTTCCTTATAGAGCCTGTAACGGTGTCGCATTGTGCCATTGGAGCGAAATATCTTGCGTTTGTCCTTGTTGGTAAGTACCTGATCGTACTGCCCACGCCCCATACGTTCGAACCAGCCTGCGAACAGAATCAGCGGCTGACCGTAACGGTAGCCATGCCAGACCGATAAGGGTACTGCCAAGAGAAGAGCTAGACCTGCAAACCACATAAGTCCACGCGTTGCCGTATCCATCGCCGGATGTTTCAAAGGTCCTCCCGCTGGATTGGGTGTATACAGGATCCAGGTCATTCCACTGCGCTGGTCCCGATGGGCGACAATATTCGTATCATAGTTGCTGGGTGATTGCTGGATTGCCAGAATGTCCAGTGGACGGTACCCCTTCTGCAAATACGTTCCAGCACCGATGGCTTGTTCGGTATGACCCGTGGAATTGATTACCTGGAGATAACTGCCGGTTTCACGCAGTCGCTGATCCAGAAAAGAAAGCTTTTCGCTAGATACCATGCCTTGCTGCCCGTATTCGTGGAACCAGGCCATGAGCTGATCAAGGTCAGAACTTTGGTAGCCAAGGATATACAGAACCGGCACATTAAAGGCAAAGTTCAGATGAGTTTGAACAGCATACGTCCCAAGTGTCCGTGTCTCCTGAATATCGAGCAGTTGGGCGATAGAGTACGATGGCGACAGCCCATCATACGAATTTGTATTTACTTCGTAAATGACCCCTCCTTCGGCATTTACAACCTGCATCCACATTCCTTTTTCCTCAATAAGCTTATCCCACTTGGGGGAGATTTGAATCGTTCCGTCTTTTGAAGAAGCTTCTTGAGCAATCAGTTGTAAGGCCCCCACCGGAAAGTTCCGGCGCAACTCACTATTGGTCGTGTTTTGAAAGAATATAATGCAAGCAATGAGAGTAATCGCCAGAATGATCAGGGCATAAAAGATCAATTGATACGTGAAGTGAAATGTCATGCGCTGTTGTATCTTCATTGCTCCTGAAACTCCTTTGACAGCTTGTAGCCGAGCCCGCGTACGGTTAGCAGCAGCTTTGGATTTCCTGGATCGATCTCGATCTTCTCTCGTATGCGCCGAATATGTACCATTACTGTCGAGTCATCTCCCTGTCCGTTGATCCCCCACACCTGATCGTAGAGCTGTGTTTTGGAAAATACGACCCCCGGAAACTTGCAGAAATGCAGCAGGAGATGGAAAACCTGTGCAGGACAAGGGACATGCTGTCCCTCCACGATTAACTCCCCCTCCGCCTCATTCACAGTGAAGCGGCCGAATCGGTAAACCCCTGGTTCAGGGCGTTTCACCTGACTCACAGTTGGAGCTTCAGGCTCCAAACGGCGTATGCGCGCCTGAATTCTTGCAGCTACCTCCAAAGGATTGAAGGGCTTGGTGATATAATCGTCCCCGCCCATGGCGAATCCCCTCAGCACATCGAGATCGGATGCCTTAGCCGTCAGAAACAAAATATGCGGATTTCCATATTCACGGAGCTTGGAACAAAGCTCCAGACCACTCCCGTCCGGGAGCGTGATATCGAGCAGAACGATATCCGGGGAAACCCGCTGTACCAGATCGAGAGCTTCCGCACAGGTGGAAGCATCGTAAAGCTGATGGAACCCTGCCCTGCGAAGCACCATTTGCAGCATGGTGACAATCGAGGGTTCGTCGTCGACAATTGCGATTTTAATATCCGTTTGATTGGTCATCGTTTTCACCCATTTCATAGTAGCATACTGACATTAACAGAACCTAAACGGCTTGGGCAAACTTAAACGATTGTTCAGCAACTCGTTTAGGCTCTGTTTCAATAACGCTGTTAGCATAGGAAATGAGAAACCTGATTCGCGACAAATCTATTTTATTTTAGGAGGAAAACATTTGATTATTACAACAACAGCAATAGTTGAAGGTTCCCCGGTCAGGCAGTATATCGGCGTTGTAACAGGTGAAGTCATCATCGCTGCCAATGTCGGGAGAGACTTTCTCGCTTCATTTAGAGATCTTGTAGGGGGCCGTTCTCGTACCTATGAGAACAAGCTAAGAGAAGCAAGAGACGCTGCCTTTGAAGAAATGACCGAGCAAGCCGCACAGATGGGAGCCAATGCCGTAATCGGTGTGGAACTGAACTACGAAGTTGTTCGTCAAGGTATGCTCATGGTCGCTGTCAGCGGAACGGCAGTTATTATCTAAGCATTCAAACCTGACCAAAATATAAGTCTATTAATTTTTGGTCATCTATTCCATCAGATAAATCAATAAAATATTCTTGCTGCCACTTTTGTGTTTGCGCAGCTGATTTATTTAACTCTTTTTCCCAAGAGGGGTAAACTCTAATAGCCATCTTCCCTTTAGTGTCCTCGTTTTTCAAAATTCCTTTTTCGAGTAATTTAGATTTTGGAAAAACAAACTGTCCCTTCATATCTCCATTCATAATTGAGATTATTAGTTTGTCTGGACTTTCGAAAAAGGAGTACGGTTGATTTTGATTGTTTTCGTCTTTTTCCCAAAATACAACAAAAAACCCTTTTTTCTTAGGAGTTAATTTGGCGAGTCGACTTCGATATGTATAATTTCCAATATAGATAATCATTCCTTCATATTCTCTATTATGCTTTTCTTCAATGATGTTTGTAATCTCTATATTATCAAAGTTAGCAAGTAAGCTATCTATTAGCTCTTTAGATTTAAACATGCACTCATCCCCTCAATCATTTTTTTCGACGTTAATTATAGCCTCTAAGTATGTTTATGAAACGGAACTTTCATTTTTTTGTTACAGCTACTCGCAGTTTGTGATATGGTCAGTGAGGTGCGATCAGCCCGTACACATTTACATATCATGCGAGGAGAAGATTGAAAGTGAATGAAATAAAAGCATTGGAGAACCCGAACAAGTTTAGTGATCCTTTATTTGTGACACTAGTTGCAAGTTTATGTTGCTTGTTATGGGGGAGTGCCTACCCGTTTATTAAGCTTGGATATAGTGCTTTTGATATCTTGGCAGAAGATATTCCATCCAAATTTGTATTTGCGGGTTATCGATTTATTTTAGCAGGATTACTGCTTCTATTCTTGTTTCGTGTCATTAGTAAACGGAAATTTGAACTGTCTGGACGACAATTTTCAAGCTTAATATTGCTTGGCATGTTCCAAACGGGTCTGCAGTATATGTTTTTTTATGTGGGTGTAGCCAATACGACAGGTGTCAAAGGTTCGATTATGAATGCGACAACGACCTTTTTCAGTGTGGTTCTAGCACATTTTTTATATAAAAATGATAAACTGAGCAAAAATAAAATAGTCGGCTGTTTGCTAGGATTTATTGGTGTAATTATTGTAAATTTCCACTCCAATCTGCTGGAATTCTCCTTCTCTCTCACAGGTGAAGGTTTCGTTATTATTGCGGCTCTTATTTTTTCCATTACGGCCATCTATGCAAAGCACTTAACAGGCTCCATCGACGTCCTGGTTATTACCGGAGTTAGCTTGTTTGTCGGCGGACTGGCACTC
Organism: Paenibacillus taichungensis; assembly: GCF_013359905.1. GTDB lineage: Bacteria > Bacillota > Bacilli > Paenibacillales > Paenibacillaceae > Paenibacillus > Paenibacillus taichungensis. The sequence continues at coordinate 179,879 of NZ_JABMCC010000112.1, forward strand.
ACCATATTGGGACTCCTGCTTGGCGGCCGGGTTACACATTTTACACTTGAATCAACGGGTATCTTGATTTACTTAGTTTTGCTTTCATCAGCCGCATTTTGCTTGTGGAATCTACTTCTGAAATACAACAAAGTGGGAAAAGTATCTGTGTATAACTTCCTTATCCCTGTATTTGGTGCATTGCTATCGGCGTTGTTTTTGGGAGAAACGATTTTGGAATTCAAAAACCTAATTGCATTGCTCTTTGTATCCATCGGTATTTATATGGTCAATAGAGTAATCTCAACAAAATAATATTTTTCTTTCCAAACGAATGGGGACTCCCCACCTAAGATTTGGTACAAGACCGTACTCTCTAAATACAAGAAAAGGTCGCTAATGAGCGACCTTTTTTTGTATTTAAGTCTCAACTTTTCGCACTACAAACAGGAGTAAACAACATTACGCAAGCGGGGATGAACATAAGGCTCCTGATTGTTCAGCAGATGCTGCGCATACATAACCGTAAGTTCAGAGTCTGGATCAATTATGGCCATGCAGCCGGCAGCACCACTCCATCCGAATTCACCCAGTGGGCTTAACGAACCGCTGCCCGCTTTGGAGATATGCGTACGTACACCCAGCCCATAACCATACCCGCCCATATGATCCCAGGAATAATCATTACGGGTCAGATCGTTCAGATGGTCTGTGCGCATCAGCTCAATTGAAGCCTGTGACAGAATGCGAACGCCTTTTGGACTTGTTCCTTTTCCCGTCAGCGCACTAAGAAACAGTGCATAGTCGCTAACGGTGGACAATAGTCCGGCACCGCCGCTCTCCAAATCCGTGCCTACCCGGAATCCGTTTCCGTCCATTCGTACGGCTTTTTCAAGCTCATCATTGTAAGCATACTGCGGAATCAGGCGAGTCTGCTGTTCCTCGTTCAGGTCGAATGCCGTATCGTTCATACCTAGCGGTCCGATAATTTCTTCTTGCAGATATTTACCAAAACGTCTGCCACTCACAACCTCCACCAAAGCTCCGAGCACATCGTGACACATGCTATAGTTCCAATGCGTACCTGGCTCAAACAGAAGCGGTTCCTTGGCAAGCGCTTTCGCGAAGTCTCTTGTCGATAATATTCCGTTGGTGCTCTGCACAGCTTCCTGAATGCTTGGCGAGCCAACATCATAGGAGAACCCGGCAGTCATCGTAAACAAGTCGCGTACTGTAATCGCCTTTGTCGCTTTTTCCAATCTGACCTCGCCGCTCGATAAAGTTTTCTTCACCGTCATCTCGGCATATTCCGGCAGATAATCAGATACCGGATCGCTCAGCAGCATTTGCCCTCTCTCTACAAGTTGAAGTGCTGCCACACAGGTCATAATTTTCGTCATGGAGTAGAGATTAAAGATCGCCCCCTCGCCGATGGGCGTTTGCTCCTCCAGATTGGCGTAACCATTCCGGTAACGGAAAACGGTATCATTTTGATGCATCACAAGGACTTCTGCCCACGGAATTCTCCATGATGTGATGCGGTCAATAAATGACGCAAGCGGTTTAAAGTCCATATTTCCCCGTCCTTCTATGTAGAATCGTTTATCAATGCACATAGTGGATCTGTGTTCATACACATGACCCACATAGTATTAATATACGACCATTCACATGCATTGACCATATCTAATAGAAAGCAACTTTTCGACAATCTGTACCGATTTTAGAATCGGTACGATTACTAGAGTGTCTTGACCATGATAAAATCGATTTGTTCCTCGTCCCCCATATAAAAAGAGTGTGAGCCCGTTTGCACAAATCCCATCTTCTTGTAAAAAGCAATGGCATTGTCATTCTTTTCCCATACTCCGAGCCAGATTTCCTTCTTTTTGTGTTCCAGTGCGGTATCCATCGCTTTATTTAGCAGATATTTACCTAGTCCGTGCTTTTGGAATTTATTCCTGATATAAATCCTCTCAATTTCGAGTGAAACATCACTCATTTGTTCGGATTGGGCGCCATCTCTGTTCACTTTTAGATATCCGGCAAGTTCATCATTGTAGTAGACGAAAAAGATGTCTGAACAGCTATTAGATAACTCGGCTTCCAACTGTTTAGCGTTAAATGCTCTTTCGAGATAGGCCCTCATATTGTCAAGGGAATTCTGATCTTTGAATGTATCGTTGAATGTTTCTATACTTATTTCTTGTAATTTTAGTAAATCCTCGTGACTGCATGCTCTTATTTCCACTGTCATTCTGATATATCTCTCCTTCTATGAATCAATTACTTATTTGAAAAGAGTTCAGTTTTTTGTTGCAAATACAACATTTATTATATTTTTAATCTACTCCAAATTTGTATAGTTTGCAACATAAAATAATGAGACCAGGCAGATTAAAATACGTAGCAAACGTTTTCGGAATGTTTAATAAGTTTTCCTCGGTCAGTCTATTTAAGCAGTATTTCTTTATATTCTGTCGGACTAAGTCCTGTATATTCCTTAAACACCTTGGAGAAATAATGCTGATCACTGAACGATAACAGATCTGATAACTCCTTAAACTTCATATCCGGTTGACATTCCATTAGTCTGCATGCTTCCTTGATTCTAAGCTTTGTATAATACTGAACAAATGTGACTTGCGTTACTTTTTTAATGACTCTGCTAACGTAGGAGGGGCTGACGTGAAACTTCATTGCAATGTCATTGATGGATATTTGGGTGTACTTGTTCCGTTTGATGTACTCATCCATTTGCATAAACAGATCTTCTCTGCTTTTCCGACCATGGGATTGAAGCATATCAAAACATTGTCCAATCCATTCCGTTAATTCACGGCAGAAATCACCATATGTTTCTTCATCGAACAGTTTTTTTGCTCTAAGCTCCAAACCAAGCCTAATTCCCGCCCCTTGCTCTTCAACCAAATGTGCGAATGTATCCACTACTAAATTGATAAATCGTTCCAATTCTTTCACATGTACGTTATCCTCCGTCCATCGATTCATCAACTCGGACAGCTTAAGGGCAAACTGCTCCTTCTGACGAGCTTGTATCATGTGGACAAAAGCCAACTCCAGTGTGGAATCCAGACAACCTGCTTCAGTTCTTGTTATGGAAACCGGATTTCCGCTATCCAGCACCAATCCATTGTTCAATCGCTGGTGAATCGATAAGATGGACGATATTTGATGATAAAGCTCAGACAGATTTGCATCTTGAGACCATAGCAGCTGCCCCGCGATTGTAGTGTCCATACCTTTTACATCTAAATGACGCCGCAACGATTCGAGACACTCATGTACAGAAGAATACAAATCAAGAATCCCCCTGTTTACAAAAACGATGAATTGCTGCGGAGTTTGACTTAGAAACACTTTACATGGACGAGGAGCAAAAAAATCTTCTAAAGAAGCCTGTAACGTCTTTTGTCCCCATCGTTCCCGTTCCGAGGTGAAGGGCTGCCTGCGCAGAATGATCATCATTTGGGCCAAAAAAGCAGCATGGTCTCCTGGCTTAAGTTCAGCATAACTATGGGGATCAACGATCTCCTGCAGCTCATGGAAGTACCTAGACCTCGATTGTTCAAGCTGTTTAATAACTCTGCCCATGACTTCCTCCAGCGCCTCAGGCTCGACGGGCTTCAGCAAATAGTCGAACACCTGCAAATTCAATGCTTTTCGTGTATATTCAAAATCGCTATACCCGCTAATTAGAATGACCCTCAACTCAGGCTGGGCAAGCTTCGCCTGCTCAATTAGTGATAAGCCATCCATCTTGGGCATCCGTATGTCTGTCAACAGGAGATCGATAGGCTGCTTCTGAAGTGCTTCTAACGCCTCTTCCCCATTTGTGGCCGTAACTGCCACGTGAATGGGAAAATCCAGCTTATCCAACAGCATTTTAATATTGCGCAATATAGGTTTGCTATCCTCAACGATCATGATATTGTACATAGTCTATCCCTCCTGTGCTCAGTAAAAATCCCTCGTCATCGATCCGATGATTTGAATGGTTGCTCCTTTTTCCTTGTCTGAATGATTGTTGTAGATGTTAAATAAAAGCCGATTGCTATACATCAGTTTAAGTCGATTCACGCTATTGACGATCCCCATGTTGCCAAGAGCTGTCTGACGATCAGGGGTTTGATTCATTCCGGAGCCGGACTTCTGTATATTGGACAAAATCTCTTCTATTTTGTTTGGCTGGAAGCCCTCTCCGTTATCTTTAATCTCCAATGCCCATAATCCGTTATACTGCTTCACGGTAATTTGGATACGCCAGGGAGGTGTGGTATTAAAGAAAGCGTGCTCAATACAGTTTTCAACAAAAGGCTGAATGACCAGCCGCGGCAGCCGGATTTCACTCGTCAGTTCATCAGCATCGATGTTCCACTCCAAATCTTCTTCATACTTTTGTTGTACCAACGACAAGTAATGTCTTGTATGCTCAAGCTCATCCGTCATCGTCACATGTGCATAAGGAGATGAAACAATATAACGTAAACTGTCTGACAGATGTTTGCACATATCGGACACGACCTGGGTTCTCCCTTCTTGAGCAGCAATACTGATCAAATAAAGGACGTTATGAAGGAAATGGGGAGCGATCTGAGCTTGTAATGCGGAATTCCGCGCAGTGACTTCTTCATGTAACGCCTTCTTCTCACGATCAATGGACTGCTGTAAACGTTCCATCAAGTCCTGAAAAGCTTCATTCAACAGCAGCAGGTCGTTATTTTTAGGTCGTTCATCAACTTTCAGCTTCATATTGCTGTAGTTGATGCGCCAAATCTGGCTGCGAAGCTTACGAATGGGAAGCAACAGGTTGCGTGTGGAGAAGAAAATGTACACGAAAGAAATGAGCATTAAGGCTGTAATCAGCAAAATGGACATGCTTTGTACGGAACGGATCGAGCCTAATACCGAATCTTTCGGCGTTATTATAAAAGTAATCCAACCCGTCTGGTGAGATGTAGAATGCGTAACGTAATTATTTTGTTCATCAACTGCCAGTCCTTCGTCGGATAATGGTTCTTTCCACTCCAATTCGTTCTTTCTCATTTCCAAGCCAGTCATTTGCTCACCTTGCTTGTTCAAAATGAATACATCTCCTGCAGTAATTCCTTCCGTAAGGTTTTGAATGTAAGCTTGATCCATTTGAATACTAAGATATCCGTATAGCTTGCCATTCTGATCGTTGACCGTACGGACAAAGGAGATCGTGTCTGCATCTCGAAGCAGAATAAAACCGTTCCCTGTCCACTCTCGTCCACTTCTACTTTTTTCCGTTAAGGCACTTAAGATTGTTGGAGGATGCCCTGAACCCAGATACGATGTGAGCAGCACACCTTGTTTATCATAAATGGACATGTCCTTGATGTTCATGCTGGGGCCAATAGCCTGAAACATGATATCTTTTAGTTTCCGAATCTGCTTCAGTCTTTCATAATTGCTTGGTGCTGAAGAGCTCTTGTCCATCGTTGCGAAGATGTCCTTATTGGACAATATGCGCTGGGACATCTGGTTTTGCTGCTCTACGTATCGGTCAACCTGTTCTCGTACCTTTGTGGCAGTGACCAGTATATCCTCCTCTGTCTTTTGTGTAAGCGGGCGGATAACGACAAGGTTCACATAAACGATAAAGCAGCCCAGCACGAACAAAAGAAGGGCGAGAAATGTCAATAATACTTTTGTCTGCAAGCTGAATTGTGTGGCTCTATGTATAAATTTACCCATGCTGCGGGAAGCCTCCTGTCTTGTCATGCTGTGAAACTCGTCTGGATCATGTCTTAATGTAGCATGGGTTCGAATGAAATGATAGCGATTTCAAGTTCAGGATTTTACACATAAATATTCAAGCACAGACATGTACCGGAGAAGAAGTGGATTTTATAATTGAATTTGTAAACGGATTCATTACATGTTTCAGAGGGGGATTTACGTTGAATATGCATAAAAGAAAAAAAGCAGCATCCATTGTACTGGCGAGCTTGTTGTCCATCTCACTGACCGCTTGCGGATCAGGTGACACTGATTCTGATACGTCTGCAAGCAGTGGAAATAAGAACAGCAAGGTCACACTGGAATTGGCCATTTCGAAGAGTTCACAGGATTCTGCCTTTATCCAGCAGGATATTCTCGATGAATTTGAAAAACAGACCCATATTTCTGTTAATCTGCAGCTCATTCCGGCTGAGCAAACAACGACCGTACTGCAAACCAAGCTGGCTGTAGACGAAACGCCCGACATCATTCAATACAATTTGGCCAGTGCGGTTACGGATTTGAATCTTGAGCGCAATTTCGAAATTCTGGATAACGAGTCCTGGGCCAGCAGAATTGTAAACAAAGATGTACTTTCCGCTGCCGGTCATATCTACAGCTTCCATGTCAGCCAAGATACGGGCATGCAAGGCGTCGTGTACAACAAACAGATTTTTGCTGACCTTGGTCTGTCCATCCCTACAAGTTACGAACAATTTTTGGCGATCTGTGAAAAAATTAAAGCTGGCGGCATCACCCCTGTATTCATGCCCTATAAAGATGCATGGGCTGCGAACATTTGGCCAGCGGCAGCATTTGCCGATTTTGTAGCCAAAAATGATCCGTCTTTTTTTGATGAACTCAACAGCAACAAAAGAAAATGGTCCGATATTCCCGAGTTCAAAACATTTTTGCAGCAGCAATACGAAGTCTACACCAAGGGGTATACCAATACGGATGTGCTGAGCGACAGCTATGACATGGCGGTTGGCAAATTCCTGAACAAGGAAGTCGCCATGATGTTTATGGGAGATTGGTTAATCGAAGGCGTAGCAGAACAGGATCCAAGCATGGAACTCGGCGTATTCCCAATTCCGTCTTCCGATGATGCCAAACTGGGTGCAAGTCCGCTTGGAGGACAGCTGTTCATTCCGAAAAAGGCTAAGCATTTGGATGAAGCCAAACAGTTCCTGGACTTTATCGCCTCCAAGGAAATTGCGCAACAAATCGTCGATTCCAAGGGCTATGTATCCAATTTTAGCGACGTTACTACACCGGAGTTACCTGCTTATAAACAGGATATCGTCGACAATTACATCCTGCCCAAGAAAACTGTGTTGACCACGGATGCTTACATGCTGGTAGATCGAAGTGAGCTATACAGACTGTTACAGGATCAATTCGCTGGCGGTTTGACTCCGGAGGAAGTTCTGAAATCCTGGGATGAGAAGTTCAGTCAACTTATGCAGGATAAAGGCGTTTCCGGTTTCTAAGAAATGAAATACAGGGCAGCATGTCATTCCTGAATGAAGTGCTGCCTAGCCATAACGGAGTGTGAGACATGAAAAGGGCTAAAAATTTATATTCGTATTACATGGTATTTCCGGCACTACTCATCTACTCTATCTTTTTTGTTATTCCAGCAATTGCTGCTTTCTACTACTCCTTTACGGATTGGCGTCTGGATCGAATTGATCTGAAGTTTATCGGATGGGACAATTTCGAGAAAATTTTCTCAGACAAAACGCTTATTTTGGCGCTTAAAAATACGGCAATTTTTGCCGTTGTTACGGTTGCTGGCAAAAATATTATTGGTCTGCTATTAGCCGTGGCCCTAAATATGAGATTAAAAACGAAGAACCTGCTGCGCGCAATTTTCTACTCCCCTTCCATACTGAGCATTCTGGTCATCAGCATCTTGTTCACACCAATGCTACGTACAGAAGGTACAATCAATCGTGTATTGGAAGCAGTCGGATTACATTCGTTGAGCCAGGCTTGGTTGACCAATCCTTCCCTTGTCATCTGGACGATTGCCATCGTATCCATCTGGCAAAGCGCCGGATTCCAAATGGCCATCTATCTGGCTGGTTTACAATCCATTTCTCAAGAATACTATGAAGCCGCTACGATTGATGGAGCAAGCTCCTGGAAAAGTTTTTTCAAAATTACACTGCCCCTTTTGCTGCCAGCCATCAATATCAATCTGATGTTGACGCTGATTGGTGGGCTTAAAGTATTCTCGGAAGTGTATGTCATGACTGGCGGAGGTCCAGGCAACGCTTCACAAGTTGTGGGAACAATTATTCTCCGCTCCTTCGGCGAAGGAAACTGGGGACTTGGTACCGCAGTCAACACACTTCTGTTTGTGGCGGTCACGATTATTGCTATACCGCTATTGATTTTCATGCGGCGCAAGGAGGTTACGGAATAACATGGGATATACACGCAAACTCGCTATTCGCAACTATGTTGTTGAAGGATTTCTGCTCCTCGCCTCTCTGCTCATTCTGTTGCCTCTGGTGATTCTAATATTAGGTTCGTTTAAAACGAGCGCTGAAGTACTCAGCTTCTCCTTGAGTTTGCCGGATAAATGGCAGTTTTCAAACTATGTCCGAGTATTTGAAGAAGGCGGTCTGTCCCGAGCATTCCTGAACAGCATCTGGATTACAGGGATCTCGTCCATTATCAACATTGTGGCTTCCTCAGCAGCATCCTTCATTCTGGCACGTCGGGACACAAAACTTTCAAACACAATATATATGTATTTTTTCATGGGACTGATTGCGCCGATGTCGATCATTACGACGATTCGGGTCGTACAGGGATTGGGGTTTTACGGCAGCATATCAAGTGTCATCCTGATTTACGCTGCGCTTAATACCGCTTTTAGCGTATTTTTGTACAGCGGATTTATCAAAACCATTCCAAAAGCGCTGGACGAGGTCGCGTTTCTGGAAGGTGCCAGCGTATTCGGCGTGTTTTTCCGTATTGTTACACCGCTCATTTTGCCCGTTAACGCAACGGTAGCGATCATGGTGTTTATGTCGGTATGGAATGATATTACGATTCCGGTGTACTTCCTTACGAATAGTTCAACGTGGACTATGCCGCTTTCGATCTATAATTTTTACGGCAAATACAGCCGCGATTGGAATTTGATTTTTGCAAATCTTGTACTGACTTCACTTCCTGTGTTTATCCTCTACTTGTTTGGACAGAAATATATCGTTAGCGGACTTACTGCAGGTGCAGTCAAAGGGTGACCATTGGTATTTAAATAGAAATAAACTTAGGACGCTTTTGGGAAATCAACTCCCAAAGCGTTTTTTTGTCATACTATCTTGACGTTTATTTACAATACACACTTCTTTGTTTATTTCTGAACAAATTCAATGAATCTAACAATTGATTATACATTTCTCCCTTATATAATAATAGATAGATGTTCATTATTGTATAAATGTAAATTTAAATTACACATCAGTGTTACTACAGTAATGGATGCCATTCATTTTATCCCATGCAATCCATTCATGTTGAAAGGAGATGCTACGATGGACAGACCCTATACGATTTGTCATATGCTTAGTTCGTTGGATGGCAAAATTATCGGGGATTTTCTGGAAGATGATCGGTCAGCCTACTTCATTCATGAGTATGAACGTATCCATGACCGCTACGAGTGTAATGCTTGGATGTGCGGACGAATCACGATGCAAGAGCATTTTGCACATGAATATATTCCTCCATCCAATCAAGACAAGCAGTCCCCCATTCCTCGAACGGACTATATTGCGCAGAAAGACGTTGAAACTTATGCCGTCGCTATAGATCCACACGGCAAATTGGCTTGGAACCACAATTATATATCCGAAGAGAATGGCAACAGAACAACGGATCACATCATTGAAGTCCTGACTGAAGAAGTTCCCGATGCTTATCTCGCATATCTGCAAGAATTGGGCATCTCTTATATCTTTGGTGGAACGAAAGAGCTGAACGTTGTGACGGTTGTAAAAAAATTGAAAGCATTGTTCTCCATCGATCGATTACTGCTTGAAGGCGGCGGTGTCTTAAACGGTTCTTTCCTGAACGAAGGTTTGATCGATGAGCTGAGTCTCGTATTCGTTCCTTTTGCAGAGGCAAGCTCTCCAGCTTTGACCATGTTTGAGAATAGTTCGAGTTTCAAAGAAACCTTCCCCGTTCATTTTGAATTGATAAGAGTCGAACCAATGGAACATAACGGATTGTGGATGACTTATCGAGTAGAAGGAAATTCTAAATAATTCTTAAATGTACAACGAATGGAGGATCATATAGCTATGGAAAAAAAACAAACTGCTGGACGAGATATATTGGGTGACTTCGCCCCCAAATTTGCAGAGTTGAATGACGATATTCTGTTTGGCGAGGTATGGTCACGAGTAGAAGAATTATCTAGTCATGATCGCAGTATGATTACCGTCTCTGCACTTATTACCGGTGGAAATTTCGAACAATTAACCCCACACCTTCATAAAGCAAAGGAAAATGGAGTAACTCGTAATGAAGTTTCCGAAATGATTACACACCTTTCCTTCTATGTGGGCTGGCCTAAGGCATGGTCTGCGTTCAATATTGCAAAAGATATTTTTAAATAAAATAGAAAGTAGGGAACCATTATGACAAACGAACATTTGAGTAACAGCACCATCTTCCCGCTGGGAAAAAAAGTAGAAGCCAATTTTATTGGAGACGCGTATCTGGAGATGGTCTTTACAGATGAAACTCCACTAAACACTAGCATTGGAAATGTCACTTTCGCGCCAGGAGCACGCAATAATTGGCATTCACACGCTGTAGGTCAAGTGTTACTTATTACAGGTGGTGAAGGCTGGTACCAGGAAGAGGGTAAACCTGCACAATTACTTAAAACCGGAGATGTTGTAAATATTGCTCCGAACGTTAAGCACTGGCATGGGGCAACAGCCGAAAGCTGGTTTGTGCATCTGGCTATGACACCAGGACAAACGGAATGGTTAGAGCCTGTGAATGATGAGTGGTACAACGCGCTCTAAGGCGAAGGAATCTGTATCTAAATGAAAGGAATGAAATTGAATATGTCTAATATTGCGGGTAAAGTTGTAATTCTTACGGGAGCATCCAGTGGGATTGGAGAAGCTACCGCGAAAGTTCTTGCTTCGAAAGGAGCCAAGCTGGTATTGGCAGCTCGCCGGGAAGAACGTTTAGTACAATTGCAAAGAGAAATTCAGAACAATGGTGGTCACGCTATTATCAAACCAACAGATGTGACTTCACATACTCAAATGGAAGATTTGGCTGAATATGCACTAAGCGAATTTGAAAAAATTGATGTTCTAATCAACAATGCAGGAATCATGCCTCAAGCCTTTCTTTTCAAGAAAAAAGTTGATGAATGGGACAATATGATCGATGTAAACATTAAGGGTGTCCTCTATGCTATTGCAGCAGTTCTTCCGTCCATGAGAGAACAGAAATCAGGTCATATTTTGAACCTTTCCTCTGTTGCCGGACATAACATTTATCCAGGTGGAACTGTATACTGTGGAACGAAACATGCCGTCACAGCCATCTCCGAAGGCTTGCGCCAGGAAGAAGCCATGAGCGGCACAAATATCAGAGTCACCAATATTTCTCCAGGCGCTGTCAGCAGCGAGTTACTGGAAACGACAAGTGATCCTGAGTCCAAAGCAGGCCTAGATGAGTTCTACAAATCCGCTATTAATGCAGATAACATCGCACGTGCAATCGCATTTGCAATTGAGCAACCATCGGATGTAGCGATTAATGAAATGATTATTCGCCCAACGGTTCAAGTGGGTTAATGGTATGATTCTCGATATTTTGATAAATTCGTCGTATCATTAATACAACAGAAAATCCAATCGCAATGTTATGAGCGATTGGATTTTCTGTTTTTATAGTTGCAGTTCAAATGGTAAAGGCCCATACAATCTATTATAAAACAATTTAAATTGTGCTAGTGTCAATTACGAATCTGTACTTCACATCTGAAGCTAATACACGTTGGTATGCCTCGTCAATTTGGTCAGCTGAAATGACTTCGATCATAGGAACGATACTATGTTCTGCACAGAAATCAAGCATTTCCTGAGTCTCACGGATGCCCCCGATCATTGAACCTGCAAATGAGCGACGGTGACCGATAAGGGACATCACGTTCACTGCCAACGGCTCTCCAGGAGCACCCACATTTACCAGCGTGCCATCCAGTGTGAGCAGTGAGAAATAAGCATTGATGTCGATATTTGCACTTACCGTGTTAATAATCAGATCAAAAGACCCGGCGAGTTTTGCGAACGTATCAGGTTCACTTGTGGCATAGTAATGATCTGCCCCGAATTGCAAACCATCCTCTTTTTTCTTCAATGATTGTGATAGAACAGTTACTTCTGCGCCCATGGCATGTGCAATTTTGACAGCCATATGACCCAGTCCACCCAGACCTACAACCGCTACTTTTTTACCTGGTCCCGCTCCCCAATGATTTAGCGGCGAGTATGTTGTAATACCTGCACATAGTAGAGGGGCAGCGACATCCAGCTCGATGTTGTCCGGAATACGAACGATGAACTCTTCGGTTACGACAATGTGAGTGGAGTACCCACCTTGTGTAGGTTCGCCGTACTTATCGACACCCGCGTAGGTAGGAACATTTCCTTTGAGACAGTACTGCTCTTCTCCTTGGCGGCAGTTCTCACATTCGCCACAGGAATCAACCATGCACCCCACCCCTACTCGGTCACCAACTTTGTACTTTGAAACTTCGGCTCCTACATCGGTGACAATTCCTGCAATCTCATGTCCAGGTACGAGCGGATAGTTTACGGGACCCCATTCGCCGTGAGCAGTATGGATGTCAGAGTGGCAAATACCGGCATATTTAATCTCGATCAGAACATCGTGCAAATCCAGATCGCGTCGTTTAATCTCAGCCGCCCGGAATGATTGGTCCGGACCGTCAACAGCTCGTGCTTTAGCAGTTATCATCATAAAACCTCCTAAGATTGTCATTCTTCCTTTTCTCTTGCAAAACTATCTTAATCCCTCTAGTTAACTCTAGGTCAAATGTCTTTTGAGATTTTTGACATCCTACAACCTGCATGGTAAAATCCCAAAAGAAATTAGAGTTAGCTCGAAGTCTATATTAGTACGAAAAGGGGAACATAAATGACATATTCAATTAGCGAAGTTGCTAAAGAATTGAATCTAACCGTATATACATTGCGTTACTACGATAAGGAAGGACTCATGCCCTTTGTAGAACGCACCCCTGGCGGAGCTCGAAACTTCAAAGAATCAGACATTGATTTTTTAAAGATCATTCAATGTCTGAAATCTACCGGCATGCCGATCAAGGATATCAAAGATTTTATTGCATGGTGTTCCGAGGGTGACTCCACCTTGCAGGAGCGATATGACATGTTTACCGAACGCAAGGCTAGTGTAGAAGCACAAATGGAAGAACTTAGAAAGACCATGGAAGTTATTGAACATAAACGTGCATATTACAGGACTGCTCTCGATGCTGGAACGGAAGAGATTCATAAAAGCAATCGAATGGGGAACTTCATTGCTAACTAAAATCGTTATATTTAACTCACAAAAAAGAACCTAAACGTCAGACGTTTAGGTTCTTTTTGTTCAATCCACTTTAGCTTGACGTTATATCGTTAATAACCCATATCCTTTAATATCTTGGATAATGTACGCAAACGCTCGCCGATCATTTCATCGTCATCGCTCAGAGCTTGGCTGAACAGTTTAATATCTTCATTTATTCTCTCATTGTCCGTACAGATCTCCACGGACATTGCATCCCCTTGTAGGCCAACACGATCGATGACAGGCTGCTCTGGGTCATATAAATTCTCATATCTATAGGCCTCACGAAAATGTTCCAAAGACCGACAGATCAGAATGGACAAATCCAGCACGCGATGGAGAGGCAGTTCCTCAGATTGTCTGGACCACTTTTCTCCGGTATATCTCCATACTTTGGCTGAAATATCAACCTTTCCTCTATCGTTCCACTGGGCCAATCCCAGGGAAAGACCTTTTGCGTCCGTGTTTCCGGCCATACGGCCGTCAACCTTTTCATAATTATCCGATACGACAACAGGTTTATGTTTTAACGTTGTAGGTATTTTCAATTTATTCCCTCATTCCGTTTACCTTTTTTACTAATTTACTAAACGACGGTTTCATCTTATCTTGATTTTAACCGTTAGTCAAATCAGTTTCCTGTTACATGATTTAATTCTTTGGCGGTCTATTATAGCCCTTGTCTCCGTAAGGCTGTAACTTCTGAAACCACGGCTTCAGGATTTGTTTTTGTTCCCAACGTATATCCGTCACCTTATCGATGTCCTTCTGTTCCAGTACCTCATAAGTGAATGCCTCTTCTCCAAATTCTCTCCATTCTTTTTGCAACTCGGCATTTGCAAATCTTCCTTGATCCAGCTGCATCTGCAGAGTAAACCATTTGTTTTTCAAGTTGGGATAGCTGTCGATATAGATTTTTCCGTTTACTTTGTTTTTAATTTGAGCTACGCCCATATACGTCTTGATCTGCTTATATTCCTCCAGTAGCTCCCTGCGCTTATTCATATCCATGTTTCTCTCTCCTTATCGTTTCAATTCTCTTTCCGTCATAGTGATGGAGTTCCCTCGGCAACTTTATTTCTTCTTTCAATGACAATAGGGAGCAATAGTAGCGCACCAATAATCACAAAAACACCACTCGCTATAAATACACTAAGCAGGGAAAACGTATCCTTGAGATACCCGGAGGTAAGCATGCCAACCACCATCATTCCCATAAAAATCGGCATGATCGCTCCGGACACCCGGCCAATAAATGCTCCTTCCGTATTCCGCACAAGAAGCGTCTGAATTCCACCTTGAATACACGGGAAGAACAAACCACTAATTACGAGCAGAATAATGGTTAACCAAATTTGTGTTGATGCGCCCATGCCAACCGTACAGATTGCATTAACAAGTAAACCGACTAGAAGCAATAACTGTGGCTTCACCTTTTTAGCGATTGCGATGATCACTGCACCTCCGACCAACATGGCCGCCCCATTCGCCATCACCAGCCATTGCAAGAACTCTTTATCCTGACCCAAATTTTCAATGACAAGAAAGAGCTGAAGCGGCTGAGTCAATCCTGATGCCAAACCAACTGCCGAAAAGGTTAATCCCAGTGTTCTCAAGGATTTATTCGCCCCGATATAACGCAGGCCATCCGTGAGCTCTTTAACGAAGCCGCCACGATTCCCTGATTTCTCCTCCTCTACATCTCGGGGAAGCGATAATAATACAAGCGAAGAGCCCAGAAACATGACCGCTGTCAGGATGAGGGATACGCTAATGCCAAACTTAATGAAAATAAACGTGCCGATGACTGGCCCCAAAACCATAAAGACAGCAACAAGCGTTTGGGACATCGCCATAACACCCTGCAATTGTTCGGCTGGTACATGCCGTTTGTACAGTTTCATCGCGGAAGGCTGAGAAAACTGTGACAAACTGGCAGAAACGAAAGATCCAATCAGAAGTGCAATCCATCCACCATTTATGACTGCAAGCAATACAACGGCAACGGACAAACCTGATAATAAATCGCTCCATACCATTGTTTTTTTCGGCCGCCATCGATCGGCAAAGGTACCGCCAATCAGACCAAATATAAAGATCGGTGAAAATTCCGCTACCGAAATCAATGAAATATCAACCGGATTATTATGCGTCAATTCGGAAACATAAAGAAGCACCGCATAATTCCGGATCCAAATTCCGAGCTGCAAGAGCACCCGGGAAAGGATAATTGTTCGAACATATGGATTGGCAAACATGTTAATACCCCATATCCTTTAAGATTTTTGCTAACGTTCGCAGCCTTTCAGTATTCATTCCATCATAAAGCAACTGCTTCTTTCATTTTTATTCCTCCTATTCCCCAACTTTTGATTTAGTAATTTACTAAATTACTAATTTACTAAATCACGGCTTCATTCTATACAGGATACCTTCCTTCGTCAACCGTTTTTTTGAATTCTTCCTTTTCAATTCTGCTTTTGAACAAAAAGTGATCCATGGGAAAAAGGTTCTGTTCAGCTTAATTTCACAATAATTTTTGTGCTAGAAATGTATCCAAAAAAACAAAAAAAGCCGCTAAATTAGCGGCTTTCCGTGCTCGAACATGTATGATTATGTCGTTTCAATTGCCTACTCAATGAAGTCACACTTGTGGACCAGAGAATCAGACTTCAGGGGCTACTAATTAGGACTTGGAATCGAATAATCTACTTTAGGAGCAGTGGCTCCCTCCGGCTTTAATTGAATGGACCGCTGGCAGATCGCTGTGATCACAAAAGCCATCAGAGCTAATATCACAGCTACTGGTGGCACCCAGTTTACACCACCTAAATTGACAGCAAGCCCGCCAATTCCGGAACCGAGTGCTATCCCTACGTTTGCTGCCACGGGTAGCAATGTGGACGCAAACGGTCTGGAATTCGGCGCGATCGCTCCGGAGACGTCGAACAGATAGAGCTGGGACGCTGCGCTCATGGATGATGACAGGCAACCGATCAGGAACAGGAACGCCAAGCCCAACCACAGGTGAGACACGGTGAAGCTAAGTCCCAGAAAGATTGCAGCTTGAATGACGAAAAGCCATTTGAGCTTGGGCAAGAAATCTCCTTTGGCTATTTTGGCACCGACCCAGTTGCTCAGTATGCTGCAGGCTCCGTAGATGAGGAGTACAACGCTAATCCAACGTGCAGATACACCCATGGAGTTCCCCAGCAAAGGAGTAATATAAGTGAAAATCACAAAAATACAACTGTTTCCAAGAACCGGAATCAAGCAGGCCAGCAATATGCGCGGCTTCATAAATAGCGCCATCTGATCACTGAATGAACCCGCAATGGTCGTCGTTTGTCGCGGAAGAATCCGGAACATGAATATGAATGGCACAACCCCAATGCCTGCTGTAACAACAAACGTCATGGACCAGTTCAGATGCTGTCCGATGAAGGTTCCGAGCGGAACGCCAAGCACATTGGCAATGGAAAATCCACCCAGTATCCAGGCAATCGCTTCCCCTCTCCGTTCCCGGTTAACTGCATCGCTTGCAATCGAGATCGAAAGCGATATCGTAAGTCCGCATGCTACGGCTGAAACGATCCGAATAACCATCAAGGAATAGAACGTCGTTGAGAAAATGGTAAGTACGTTCAAGGCAAGCACGACTGCAAACCCGATTAAAATGGAGTTTCTTCGGGGAATTTTGGCCAAGAAAGCAACGGCAAACGGTGTTCCGATCGCATAGGCAATAGCAAAGCCGGATACGAGCGCGCCTGCGGCAGCCAGCGACACTTTCATATAAGTTTCGATTTCCTTCAATACGCCCACAATTACGTATTCGGTTGTTCCCAATACAAAGCTAACCAATGTAAGTGTTAAAATAAGTAAATTTTCTCTTTTTCTAGTCAAAAATAAGCCCTCACATTTCTCTCTAATGTTGCAAACGTTTCATTTTCTTAAATGGATTCCTTTCTTAACAGATTTTGCTTTCACATCCCTTCAATTCGATATATAGTACATATTATTGAATAGTGAAATTGTACTGTCAGACATGCTAAGCGACAATCAAGGTTGTTGTGATCTTCATCCAAAACATTATGTATGTTGTCATTTCACCATAGAATCTTGAAGGGAAGACATTAATGAATACACGCCATGAGCCAGACCGACTGCATGAAGATCAAGATTGCATTATTATTTATGTAGGGAAGTTGGCAGATAATCCTCATTGGAGTTTTCCTACCCATAAGCATGACGATTTGCATGAGATTATTTATGTTAATGAGGGACAGGGCTCGTTCACGATTGATGGGACAAAGCACTCGGCTCAAAAGGGAGATGTTCTTGTATACAATAAGGGAACACTTCACGAAGAAAGATCGGACCCGGAATTCCCTTTATCCACCTTTTATTGCGGCTTTCGTTTCAAAGAGGGTACTCGTGTCAACAATGATTGGGTTGTTCCACCTGGTAGTGATCCAGTTGTTCGTGCCAATCGTTATTCCGAAGAGATCCGTTCGTTAATGCAGACCATGTTCAATGAATTTTCAATCCGGGAAGAAGGATACAACTCTATCTCTCATCATCTGCTGAATGCCGTTTTGCTGATTATCAATCGCATGTCTCACCATCAGCGCACAGCAAATGAGATCGTTCGAAGCAATACCCTCGCTGAAAGTATCAAAGATTATCTGGACACGAATTATCGTCAAAATATTAAGCTGAAAGACTTGGCTGATCAATTCCATATCGACTTCTATTACTTGATTCATATGTATAAAAATTGCTACGGTACCTCCCCTTATCATTACCTCATTCAGCGGAGAATGGGAGAAGCGACCCGATTGTTGGTTTCAACCAAGAAAAAAGTATGGGAAATTTCCAAATTGGTTGGGTACGAGAACCCAAACTACTTTACGATTCTATTTACCAAAACAGTCGGTGAATCTCCGAGAAGTTTCCGCAAAAGAAACCAAAAAGACATGTTCGGTGACCCTTCCAACTAAAAAACAGGCAGCCTGAGGGCTACCTGTTTGGTCATGCGTCAATAAGAGTATGTCCATGTTTATTGGCAAGTCCTTATATTTGCCACTCATGTTTTATCATTGAAGTGCTTCGTTAGGGGCTTCATCCGAGTCTGGTTCAACATGAACATGGACAGTGTATACCTCATGTTCCCTTAACAATTCGTCTTCTACATTTGTTGAAATATCATGAGCTTTCTGAAGATCCAAATCCGATCGTACCAGAATTACCACATCGACAACGGCATTATTACCGTAATTCCGGGCTCTTAAGTCTTTTACCGCCTCTACGCCATCTACACTGGCAATTGTACTCCTGTATTCCTTGATTAGCTCTTCGTCAAATCCATCCGTAAGATGGTGTGTTGCTTCACGAAAAATGTCCCAAGCGGTTTTACATATTAGAAAGCCCACTGCTACAGCTGTTAATGGGTCAAGCCATGGTAGGCCGAATTGTGAACCAATAATCCCTATAACTGTCCCTATACTAACCCAGGCATCAGAAATATTATCTTTTGCAGCCGCCATAACCGCCTGGCTCTTGATCTTCAAAGCAAGTCTCTTGTTATATCTGTATACGAGATACATCACAGCGGCACATAAAATGCCTGTCCAGGCTGCCATGATGTCCGGAGATTCGCTTTTCCCCTGGAAGACGGATGTAATCGCTCCGTAAAGCACTTGCAGCCCAACTACCATCATTATGAAAGACGCAACCAGTGAGGCAACGGTCTCTGCTTTCCAATGTCCGTATGTATGATCTTTATCAGCAGGTCGTTGAGCAAGTCTCAGACCGATAAGAACCGCGATCGAAGCTATAATATCGGTAGCATTGTTCAACCCATCGGCTTTTAAAGCTTCAGAATTAGACATATAACCGATAATCATTTTGATTGCAGTCAAACAAATATAAGCAATAATACTGATAATTGCTCCCTTTTCACCTAGTTTTAAGTTGTCATACTTTATTTGCTCCACGAAACGTAATCCCCCTGATCCCAACTGTTTTCTAGCACTTTACGATGGTATCATCACGATGTTGTGTGGGTCTAGAGAAACGTTTTGAACCAAGTAAAACAATGTCTGTACAACGAAAGAGTTTGACCTCGGCCAAAAAAAGTTGCGATAAGTAAACTTTTAGATATTGTGAATCGCCCCCCTTCTCCAGTTACGGTCTGCCCCACCTTTTCCGCCATATGGCTTGACTCTGGTATCGTACCAGGGTTTATCGTGATGTATAACAAATATGGCTTTACAAATCAGGAGTGGATGAAGATGATGTTGCAAAAACAGTTTGACCAAGTGTTTAAAATTATGAAGCAATCGTTTCCCGCAGCCGAATATCGGGAATATTCAGAACAGAAGAAGCTGCTGTCCCACTCATGCTATCGCCTTCTTACAGAGGAAAATGAGCAGAATGAAGTGATTGGCTTTCTCGCAGGCTGGGAGTTCGAGTCGTTCAGATATGTTGAGCATTTGGCTGTCTCTCCGAACATTCGTGGAGGCGGCATAGGCAAGCGATTAATGGAGCGTTTCATGAACCAGTCAGACAAGCCGGTTATATTGGAAGTTGAATTGCCAGAAGATGAGCTGAAGCGGAGAAGGATTGGATTTTATGAGCGCCTGGGATTCTGCCTGGGAGATCATTCTTATGTTCAGCCACCCCTTCGTGCTGTAAGTCAGCAAACCTTACCTTTACAGATCATGAGTTATCCGGCAAAGTTGACCCCGACACAATTTGAAATGGTGAGAAAATTGCTGTATAAGGAAGTGTATGGCGCGACTTCAGCATACGCGCACGCATATAATAGCTAAATGCAAACGAGGAAGAAAACCGATGAAAAACGATTATAAAATCAATGAAATCTCGAAGCTTTACGGAATAGGTGTTGACGCGCTGCGTTATTACGAAAAATTAGGATTGCTCGTGCCTCGGCGAGACGGAAACGGATATCGTCTGTACAGCCTTCAAGATATGTATAAGCTGAACATCATCCGGGACCTGCGCCAGTTGAATTTTACCATGCAACAGATCAAAGCCTATTTAGATCAGCAAAGTGTCGAAAATACACTTGAACTGTTATTAACTGAACAGGAACTGATTAAGGAACAAATAGCCAAACTCGAAACTACCCAGCGTATTATTCAAGGCAGAATCAAGGTGTTAACTGATACCAGCAAAATTCAGACAGGAGTTTTCTGTATCAAAACGTATCCTGACCGGCCGTGTCTGCAGCTCAATACACGCATAACTCGGGATGAGGAGATGGATTATGCCATTAAAAAGCTGCATCAAAAACATAAAAGTCATATTCCGGACTTTGGAAACCAATTATATGGTGCATCCGTGTCGCTTGAGGAACTAAAACATGGCGTGAAGGATGTTTTTAACTCCGTCTTCTTTATCTTCGATCCTGACGAAGCCAGAACGATCGATTACGATTACATGCTGCCAGCTGGTGAGTATCTTTCCCTTTTTTATCGGGGTAACTACCGTCAAAGTTATGAAAAAATGCTTGAGGTCGTTGCTTATGCGAATGAAAAAGGGCTCTGTGTAATGGGGGATCCTTTTGAAATCTATGAAATTGATAATCGTGATACGATCATTACCGCGCAATTTCTGACCGAAATACAGTTGCGGATTGTCAAAGAATGATAAACTCCTTAAGGTAGAAGTTATTGGATACGACGACTTGATACTATAACTTCTACCTTTATAACAAAAAAAGCCGCTAAATTATTAGCGACTTTTTTATGTTAGTATGTTAAATCCTTTTCTCTGCGACAGTAACTCCAGCTCATTGTAGTGATTAGTGAATATCTTTCTTTTTGAAATTGCCGCCCTTCACTTCGGCTACGTCATACACTACAATAAACGCGTTGGGATCAATTTCGTGAATGATATCCTTGATTTTGCTTTCTTCCATACGGTTGATTACACAGGTAATCTCTTTGAATTGTTCATTGGAATAACCACCGTAAGCATCGGTATAAGTTGCTCCACGACCTAATCGGTCACGAATGGTTTCGACCATGATTTCTGGTTGATTGGTGATAATTTTAAAGGTTTTGGAGCCGCTCAAACCTTCTTCAACGATATGTATCACTTTGGAAGCGATGTAATATGCAAGTGCGGACAAGATCGCCCCTTGCAGACCAAATACAGTTGATACGACAATAAAGACAAACATGTTCAAGAATAAGATTAGATCACTGGTTCCAAAAGGTAATTTGCGTGAAAGCAGGACAGCCAACATATCGATTCCATCCAATGCCCCACCATTACGAAGCGCCAAACCCATACCAAAACCGATGATAATCCCGCCCACAACGGTAATTAATAGTGTATCCCCTTGAATAATCGTGGGTACATGGTGCATAAGGCTTGTACCCACAGCTAGCGAGGCAATACCGATAATGGAGTAAATAGCAAAGCTCTTACCTATTTGTTTGTAGCCTAACCATACAAATGGAATGTTGATGATACCAATCAGCATCCCTAACGGTAAACCAAACAGTTGTGAGCCAACGATACTAAGACCTGTCACACCACCGTCTGATACATTGTTTGGAATTAATACGGCTTCCAGTCCATACGAGGTGATAAAAGCCCCGATCATAATCAATAATACTTTGGAGATGATTTTCAGTTTGTTCGATTTTTGCACGTTCCTTTGATTCATTCCTTTTCCCCCTTGGACAATTAACCGATAAAAAATAGTCTATAATAAATATCACTATTTTGGCAAATTAATAATCTTTATTAGCAGGACTGCTTCTGTTGATTGTATCAATTACTCCACAGCTCCAGTGGCGCCGATTCGAAGATCAACTTCCACATCAAAATCAGCTCGGGATAGTTCTTGCCCCCAGTTAGACTGCGCTTCCTTATATAAGGGGTATTGATATGCCCTGGCATAAAATCCAAACCCGAAAGGATCAATTTCATAGTCCTGGCACTTTTTGATGAGCGCCTCAATGTTTTTTTTCATTTCCTTACTCAATTTATTTTCCATTTTCTCAGAATTTTCCAAAAGTTCAAATTCAAGAAACTTTTCAGTTATAATAATGATCGACTTTACTTTAATTTTGTATTGAAATCTGCCATTTTCATAAAAGGATTTAGTTTTTACGGAAATATCGCCTAAAGAAAAACTCACCTTGTCGATGTTAAAGGGCAATGTTTGTTGTAGGTCATCAACCTGAAAAGTTAAACTGACCCCTGGCTCAGCTTGATTTTTCAAAATATGAAGAAGTGACGTTTCCTGATAAGACAGAGAAGTTCTGTATTGCCCTTTTTGGGATAAAAGAGTCGTTCCTTTTAGCATAATCTTGTTATTTTCGATCTTGATCTCCGAGATGGAAGGCGTCATCGCTCGGTCATTCAATTGTCTATGCAGCTCCTGCGCGGTTGTTTTCACAGTAGCTGAACTTCTACTGCCTGAATCCACAATCGCTTTTACAAATAAAGGTAACGGCGGTTGGTCTTTTGCTTGAAACTGAAAAATATCCGCAATAGAACCATCAAAAGCAACGATGCGATCGGTAATCGTATTCCGAGGATCACGGAATGTAACATCAAGGACTTTAAACCAATCCTTATATTGAAGCAATTGGTTTCCTATAATAATTACTTGATAATTACGTCCCGCAAGCGAACCCGGAAATTGGGCATCCTGCTGATTCCTCGACTGCCTTAAACCTTCTGCTATTCCTCCCCCTTCCCGGCTTTTCTTTTGAATGTCTTTACTGAATACAGGTGCAGATATATAATAATGGAGCTTTTTATCTACGACATCCAAACCAAGAGCCAATGGAACCGTTGCATCTTCTAAATTGGTTTTGTCGTTGGAGCAACCTGTGAGCGCAGCCAATAAAATACAAAACAGACTCGAGATCATGAATTTTACGCCCCATTTCATAAGTCTCGCCCCCGTCCCATCTTTTTGCGGATCGCTACATACAGAAGAATGCCCGCAGGCAGAGCAAACTCCATCATAAATCCAATGTAATTAAGTGAATAGTTTATTTGGGCTGATTCAATAAAGCTAGGCCGATAGAGGAAAAAGCTAAGTTCAATGACAACACACCACACTGCAAGGTGGTATCTTTCCTGACCCTTTCCCACCAGCGATGCAGAGCACTTCGACACCAGATACATGGAGGGAATCCATATGCATGAGAACACAAACAGATAAAATGCAATAAATAGCACTTCCACCCGCTCTATAAACTGGAATTCAATGGACTTCATAATGCTAATCACCGGGTCGTTATACTCCCCGATCTCATCTGGGCTAAAATACACGTAACAAATCAGCGTGATTCCCAAGTAAACCATGCAAGTAAGCGTGTTTGATATCATCATGGCAGGCAATGCCTTTTCTTTGTTAACTAGATGGGGATAGAGAAACAAAACTAAACCGATGCCAAGCATCGGATAGATCATAAATTTTATGGATGAAAGAACCGGAAACCATCCCTCTTTAAAGATGGGCAGTAAATAGAGCCAATGGGCATGACTCAGCGTAGATACATAAATGAACGGAATCCAAACGGAGAGCATCGTGACAATTTCACTATACCGGCCAATCGCCTGGAAACCATGTTGCGCAATCTGAAATGTGGGTATGAGCAGCAGCAGGACTAGAATATAGATATATGTGCTCGGCAATAACCATAATTTAATGACAAGTGAAGCAACCATATAACCGTCATATGCCAGAAGCAAATAATAGGCCATAAATATAAAAGCAGCCATTTTTGCTGCCCACACGCCAATATAACGCTGAATCAATTCTAGTATTGAGCTGTTTGGATTATATCTCATCACCTTGACGATCGCTATGGAGGCCAACGTCGCCAGTCCCCAGCCCAAGAAAATCACTAGCCAACCATCCGTCCCCGCATGTCTTGCGAGTTCTCTTGGAAGAGACAAAAAAGCAACGCTGATTTGGAAAGTAGAAATAATAAGAATGAATTGAAGCATAGTTACCGGACGAAAAGTCTTCATTTGCTAGTTTTTCTCCTTCCATCCTCTACTTTTCCCCTGGCGTCTTGACTGACGTGATTGCGTGCTTACTGGACGGTTGTTCATCATCCACAACGGTACCCGTAATAAGGTATCCTTCCAATCCGCAGCTCTAAATGGAGCTATAGGTGTGCTATAGGAGGTATTGAGCGAGTTTAATGTTATTAATCGGCCGATGATGGTCATCATACCCACGACTAGTCCGATGAACCCAAACCAGTTAGCAAGTATCATCATCATGAAACGCATGAGGCGTACAGCTGCCATCATATCTGGATTAGGAATAATAAAAGATGAGATAGCTGTAAAAGCGACGACGATAACCATCACATTGCTGATCAGCCCAGCCTGAACAACCGCCTGTCCAATGACAATACCTCCCACGATCCCTACGGTCTGCCCTACCGGAGCTGGAAGCCGAACCCCCGCTTCCCTTAGCATCTCAAGTGTGATTTCCATAATGATTGCCTCAACGAATGGAGGGAATGGAACTTGGCCCCTTGATTCACCAAGCGTTAACAACAGTTTCATCGGTATTATCTCAAAATGAAATGAAATGACTGATATAAAAAATCCAGGCAAAAAAATGGCGATGAAAAAGGCAAACATACGTAAAACTCTAAGAAACGACGAAATGGACCATCTGGAACTGTAATCATCAACCGTCTGAAAAAAGGACATGAAGGTAACAGGCGCTACCAACACACTGGGCGAACCATCGACCACAACGACACATCGTCCTTGCAGTATTTGAGAAGCAGCTGTATCCGGTCTTTCTGTCGTAATGATTTGGGGTAGTAAAGCAAGGGGTTGGTCTTCAATAAATTCTGCTAATTCTCCAGTGTTAATAATGGCATCCACATCTATGGATTGAATCCGTTCTTCGAGTACTTTAATCATCTCCGGTTTCGCCACATCTTCCAAATAAAGCAAGGATACTTCCGTTTGGCCTCGCTTCCCAACGATATACCGTTTGAGCTTTAACTCTTTGTCCGCGATATAACGGCGGATCATGGCTATATTTTGAGAACCGGTCTCAGTAAATCCTTGATGAGCTCCTTTCAGTGATGGCTCCTGCTGAGGATCCTCAATCGCTCGCTGCGGCAAACCTTTTGTATCTAGTGCATAGGCGATACTTCTTCCTTCGATAAACAGTACGCTATAGCCGAGGATAATGGAAAGTTTGAGATCATCCCACTTGGTATACGGCTTCATATATCCAACCGTTGTTATGAAGTCTTCGGAGGGGTTTCCGGTTTCGAGCTGAAGCGGAGCAAGAACATCATGATTAAGCGACGTTTTGTCAGTCAATGCTTCCATATAGATGATGGTAGCTTGTTCTCCAGTTTGTTTTATATATAGCTTTCGAATGATCAGATCGGGAGTATCTGTGAAAATTTCTTCAATTCTAAGGATGGATTCGTCTAAACTTTTGGTGATGCTTTCATCTTTCCTGATCATGGCAGATTGTTCATCCACTACCCTAGCCTCCCTTCTTCCAGCAACTTTTCCTTATTATGACGATTATTGGAGACGATATGCATATCACTGAAATCTACTTCAAAGTTAGTCCACAAAACTTATTTTATGTAAATAAAAATGTAACCGTTGGCTCTTTTAGTCGGGAATAATATACCTCAAGTCAAACACAAAAAAGACGCTCCTAGTACCCAATTGGATTGGTACTAGGAGCGTCTTATATTGGATCATTTCCTAACAGAAACGGATTTATTATAAAATAGACCATTCTGTCTGAAAACGCAGTATAAAGTAAGGAATAATGAAGTTAAGCCAATCTCATTTTGAAGTCCTGATAGCCGAACTCGCGAACCACTTCGCAATCGCCATCTTTTCTTTTCACTGCGATGGCTGGCAGCGGCATACCGTTAAATGTATTGGTTTTGACCATGGAGTAGATCGCCATGTCCTCAAATACCAGTCTGTCACCCGTTTTGAGCGGTTGGTCAAACGAATAATCGCCGATCACATCACCTGACAGGCAAGTTTGTCCACCCAGACGATACAGGTGGGCTTTCTCCCCTGCTTCTCCCGAACCGATAAGCGGCGGGCGATAGGGCATTTCCAGCACGTCCGGCATGTGGCATGTTGCCGAGGTATCCAGAATGGCAATGTCCATACCGTTCTTGTGGAAATCGAGCACAGAAGTCACCAGGAAGCCCGCGTTCAGCGCAACCGCTTCGCCCGGCTCCAGATATACTTCCAGGCCATATTTTTCCTGCATGCGTTTAATGCAGGCTTCCAGTCTAGGAATGTCGTAATCCTCGCGTGTGATGTGGTGTCCACCGCCGAAGTTGATCCATTCCATTTGTGGCAGCCATTGTCCAAACTTCTCTTCTACCGCATTCAGCGTAGTTTCCAGATCATCTGAATTTTGCTGGCACAAGGTATGGAAATGCAGTCCGGAGACTCCTTCCAACAGCTCAGCACGGAAATCTTCTTGCTTTGCACCGAACCTTGAACCAGGAGAACATGGATCGTAAATCTCATGCCCCTCCTGAGTCGAGCATTCAGGGTTAATACGCAGGCCTACTTTTCGACCAGCCTGAAGCGCTTTGCCCTTGAATTTCTCCAATTGGGAGAATGAATTGAAGATAATATGATCAGTAATCGAAAGGATTTCATCGATCTCATCTTCGCGATAAGCCGGGGCAAAGACGTGGTTCTCTTTACCCATCTCCTCATGACCCAGGCGGGCTTCATACAGCCCGCTTGCCGTTGCACCGCTCAGATATTCTCCAATGAGCGGATACATCGTGGTCATGGAAAATGCTTTCTGAGCCAGCACGATTTTGGCTCCTGTACGTTGCATGACACCGTTCAGGATTTTGAGATTTCTTTCGATAAGTCCTTCGTCAACAACAAAACATGGCGTCGGTAATTGCTCAAACCGCATCTTAACGAACAAGCTCCGATTCTTTGACTTCTTCTGGCAATTCGTCAACGAGTACTGGGTTGAAATCTTCAACCCATGGGAGACCCCATTTGTTCAACTCTTCCATGAATGGATCTGGGTTGAACTCTTCAACGTTGTAAACGCCTGGTTTGTTCCATTTGCCTGTCATCACCATTGCTGCACCAATCATAGCTGGAACACCTGTTGTGTAAGAGATGGCTTGGGAACCAACTTCTTTGTAGCATTCTTGGTGATCACAAATGTTGTAAACGTAGTACGTTTTGTCTTTGCCGTCTTTTTTACCTTTGAAAATGCAACCGATGTTCGTTTTGCCCACAGTACGTAGTCCAAGGGACGCCGGATCTGGCAGTACCGCCTTCAGGAATTGCAGCGGAATGATTTGTTTGCCTTCGTATTCAATAGGTTCAATCGAAGTCATGCCCACATTTTCAAGTGCTTTCAAGTGCGTAAGGTAGCTTTGACCAAATGTCATGAAGAAACGAATGCGTTTCAGACCAGGCATGTTTTTAGCCAAGGACTCCAGCTCTTCATGATAAAGCAGGTACATGTCTTTCTCGCCAACTTCTTTGAAGTCATAGACACGTTTGATTTCCATTGGTTTCGTTTCGATCCATTCACCTTTTTCCCAGTATCTTCCGTTAGCCGAAACTTCGCGGATGTTGATTTCAGGGTTGAAGTTGGTTGCGAACGGATAGCCGTGATCCCCACCGTTGCAATCCAGAATGTCAATATATTCAATCTCGTCAAAGTAATGTTTCAGGGCATAAGCAGAGAATACACCAGTAACACCTGGGTCAAATCCACTGCCAAGCAAAGCTGTAATTCCCGCTTTTTCAAAGCGCTCTTTGTAATCCCATTGCCATTTATATTCGAATTTTGCCGTATCTTCCGGCTCATAGTTCGCTGTATCCATGTAGTTCGTTTTCGTTGCAAGGCAAGCATCCATGATTGTCAGGTCTTGGTAAGGCAATGCCAGGTTCATGACGATATCCGGTTTAACTTCGTTGATCAGTGCGATCAGTTCGTCAACGTTGTCGGCATCCACTTGAGCTGTCGTAATTTTTGTTTTACCGCCGTCCAACTTCGCTTTAAGATCGTCACATTTGGATTTCGTACGACTTGCGATGCAGATTTCCTCAAATACTTCGCTGTTTTGAACGCATTTATGAACTGCTACTGAAGCTACGCCGCCGGCGCCGATGATTAGTGCTTTTCCCATTTTCCATTCTCCTAACCCAATATGAATTTTTTTTAAATTAACTTCATTATTTTTCTCATTTTCCAACTTTTCGCCCGTTCTGAACCAACAAAAAAAGCAAGGTGAAAAATGCCCCAAACGCGCATCATCACACTTGCTTGTCGATATACATCATTAAAAAGACGCAAAGTTTCCATAACTAAAAAAGTTCAAAAGAACTCCTCTAGCGGAAAGCTTCTTCATGTATATCAATATCAGATCAGAGTCTATATAGCAAATAATTCGCCTTTACCACTCTTATTGACCGTTTCACAAGTTGATGTGCAGATGCACTGGTTGTAAAGTAACCAACTTATAAAATTTGAGCTTTTAACTCAATCAATAAGGCAACATAAGTTGCCAATCGGCGTTTGACCCGGCTGTCCGTATGGCCTTAACTTCCTTAAGAGAAGTGGTCAAAAATTATCTGCTGGAAAGACCTGATTCATGTTGATATATCTGCTTTCCAAAATCACAGGTCTTACAATATCAGATACATTAAAAAAAATCAAGCGATCTCTAAAAATTTATTTATTCATCATTTTGGAACACACATTTCGCTCTTAGGCATATCTGATAATAATGGCAAATCTTTAAATAGTTACTGCCTAATGTATCCAGCTCTTTCTCAATTTTCAAACTGACATGTCAACGATAACGATGTGTAACATGGAAGTTGTATTATCCTAAAATAGATTGATTTAGGTAGAATAATCCTTTAGTTTTCTATGTCGAATATAAGTTATTACGCGAAGTTAAGAAAAAATATAAAACTCCCAAAAATATTTTCTTTCCACTTGAAATTTTATACATTTTTGATAGAGAGATATGATATATTTGGTATGTAATTTAAAATATATCCCAGAAAAGAGGATCTTATGAAAAAAGCTGTTTTGCTATTTGCTGCAATTTTCATGTTTTTGCTTTCCAGCGCTCCATCAGCATCTGCAGCTGGAGACCGCCTCATTTATGACATCATGTATAACAATTCGATTCCACTCGTATCCAACAACGTCAGGTTTTCTCTGCAATACAGCGTCTACGGCGACCTACAGCTCTGGGATAACCGCACACACACGATGTTATGGAACACCAAGACCAATGACACGAGAATAAATCATTTCAAGATTGATTATTGGAGTGGAAAACTAGTGCTCCAGGATCCCCAAAACACACCTTACTGGACGTCAGACAACAAGGCATGGTCTACTTCGTACTATGGAGCGGACAATCTGCCACCCAACCTCAGGGGTAACGTGCTCATCGTTCAAAACGACGGCAATTTGGTGCTATACAATACAGAAACACCGAGTGCAGGCTGGTATCCTGTCTGGGCTTCCAATACAGGAGGCCATTAAGGTCTATTGTACTGGAGTACAAGCTGTTAATCGAAGCTTCAATTGACTGATGCTTACCCTCATTTCTTTACGGTAATACAAATACACTCCACACAGTATAAACGTGTGCGAGTGTATTTTTTTGTAAGGTGAATGTTTAAGCTGCATTGACGCATACTCTTTCATTCGTATCTGTGTGTATCTTGCTCTCTATACTCCAATTTCTCCGATCATTTGCCACTCTATCTTTTTCAACTCATAAAAATAACCTTTTTGCTCCATTAACTCCGCATAGGAGCCTGCTTCCACTACCATTCCCTGTTCCAGCACTACAATTCGGTCCATCTCTTCCAGACCGGTAAGCCGATGACAGATCAAGAGAAGCGTATCCTCAGCTGCTTGTGCGTAGAGATGTTTCATCACACGTTCTTCTGTAACGTAATCCATTGAGGAAGTAGGTTCATCGAGAAGCCATAACCGTCCCTTACGAAGCATGGCCCGTGCCAAAGCCAGTCTCTGCTTCTCACCATCCGACAGGTTTTCCCCTTTTTCATATACTACATCGGTTAAAGCTGTATTCGGCAGCTGTACTTTTCCCAGCACATCTACCAGTTGTTCATCCGAATGTTCTTCATCATTCAACAATAGGTTATCCCGGATCGTTCCCCGGAAGAAATGACTTTGCTGCAAGACAACATTAGCCGTCTGCCAAATGCTTGCCTCATCCAGTTCCTTCAACGAAATGTCATTTAATTGAATCTCCCCAGTTGTAGGTGTACGCAGTTTAAGCAGCAGTTCAATAATCGTTGATTTGCCTGATCCGCTCGGTCCGACAATCGCCGTTTTGGAGCCGGGTAAAATATGCAGCGAAATGTCCTTTAACGCTGGTCTCCACTCCCCTTCATATTGAAACGTAACATCGGAGAGATCAAGCGAAACAGCCTGATTGGCAGATAACACTCCTTCTGGATGTGTAGACACAGACTGCCTGTCGGAGGTCCGTATGGTTTCCGTCAGACGTTTGGCTGCGTATTCGCTATCCTGCTTATACAAAGGTAATGTCGCCATTGCCGCAGCCTCTTCGAATACGGTTAGCGAGGCCATAACCAGCATTGCAAGAAACACGCCAGCCAGCGCTCCATCGATAATCAGATAAGCACCAAGTGTCAGCACGCCCCAGGAAATAAGGAACGTAACCAAAGCATGCATGGATTGCCCGCGCAGTAGGTGTCCGGCAGCCCGTTGCTGCTGGACCGTCAACGCAACAGAAGCCTTCTGCATCTGCTGCTCCCGTTGAGCCAGTTGTCCGTATACTTTCAAATCCCGGAACCCATACAATACTTCGGTGACTTCTGTGGAAAGCAGCGCCCGTTGTTCGCGAACATGTCCATGTATTTTTCGCTGCCCAAGCAAAACTATTCCCGGTACAACCAATGTCGTTGTGAGCATACCTACTACAAACAAAACCGCAATCCAGAATGAAAAAGCAGAAGTAAACAACACTGTAGCCAAAAAGACCATAACAACAATAATCGGTGGATAAGCGACGCGCAAAAAATAATGTTGCAGACTCTCCACATCCCCAACAATGCGCGCAAGCAGGTCCCCGCTTCGTTTTTTGTTCAATATACCCGGCGTCAAAGGAATGAGTCGGGCAAAAAAGGATGTACGCAAACGGCTAAGCATGGAAAATGTCGCCCGGTGTGAATACAAGCGCTCTCCGTAACGACTCGCCGCCCGAAGCAGTCCAAGCAGCTTGACCAGCGAGGTGAGTACAATTAAGGTGTAAAGCGGTGGCGCGAAGACCGTTTGCGAAATCAGATATCCGCTAGCCGAGAAGAGGGCCACTCCTGCTATCCCGGCAATAAACCCACCTAGAATAGAAAGAATGATATCCTTGCGCTCCTGAATCATGGCTTTGGACAAAATCGCTAGCTCATTCATGATAAGCCACCTTTCGTTGAACATCAATCATCTCGGCATACTGGGGTAGGCGCGCCATAAGCTCTTCATGGCGTCCCGAATCTACTAGCACACCGTCGTCCATAAACAATATACGATCAGCATGTTGAATCGTATATAACCGGTGAGCCACCGTAATCATCGTCGCGGTTTCTGCCAATGTGGCAATGGAATGTTGCAATATCTGCTCTGTGCGCAGATCCAGTCCTACCGTGGGTTCATCAAACAATATGATGGATGGGCGCTTCAAAAAAGCACGTGCCAAGGCAAGTCGCTGCTTTTCCCCACCAGACAACCCCCTTCCTCCTTCACCAACCAAGGTATCGAAGCCATGCTCCAATTGGGCAGCAAGTTCGGCAAGCCCGGCATCCTCTGCCGCCTGCTCGATTTCAGTCCTGGATACATTTCGCCCAGCACCAATCGCAATGTTCTCAGCAAATGTACCTGCAAAAATATAGGGATGCTGTGTAATGTAGCTAACCTGTTCGAACCATGAAGTCTCATCATATTTGAATAGCGGCTGTCCATTTACCAGAACCTCTCCTGATGCTGGTTTCAGCAAACCCGCAATGAGATGGAGTAACGTCGTTTTCCCTGAACCACTTTTGCCGACAATGGCAATGTATTCTCCCGGATCAAGCTGTGCTCGACCAGTCTCAAGCTCGAATGATTCGGGCGCATACCGAAATCGGAGATGGTTCAATATGATGGTCGGCGGTATGGAACTGCCATTGGAACGGTCCATTTGCAATGTCCCTATCCCGTTTCCCCTTTCCATCCAATCCATGTTATCGACCTCGTCAATTCCATCAGATATACCGGATTCTTCTTTGCCATCTACCGATATACTCTCCCCAGCCGTTTCCTCAAGCATCTGCTCTACCTTACGAACCGCTCCCATACTTGTTCGCCCGCTGTGAAAAGCCGTTCCCGTATTTTTCAACAGACTGTAAAACTCGGGAACGAGCAGCAGCACGAGAAACGCGGTATGGAACGCTATCGATTTGAATACAAGCAGCTGGATTGCAAGCTCAAGAGCCACGATACCGATGCTTAGCATTACGATCGATTCCAGCATGAACGTATTGGTAAACGCAATCCGCAAAATGCCCATCGTGGCATCGCGGTAACCGAGGCTAGCGCGTTCAATCTCCTGCTGCTGACGGTGAGCCCGTCCAAATATTTTCAACGAAACAAGCCCTTGAAGAGAATCCAGAAACGTACCGGAGAACTCGGCCAGCTGCGCATATTTCTCCTCTGATTTGTTCTTTGTTTTCAGTCCCACCAAAATCATGAACAAGGGGATAAACGGGGCCGTAAACAGCATAATAAAGCCTGAATTGACATGTTGCATAAACGTTACCACCAAAATTAGAATCGGAATGATGGCAGCCTCCATCATACGCGGCATGTACTGACTGAAATAACTGTCAGCCTCATCCACAGCATCCAGAGCAACACTGACCTTTCCGCCTGTTTGTCCACGAAGGGTTGATGGCATCGAGGCATGGGTCAAATGTTGCAGCACGGCTGCTCGCATATTCGTCTTCGCACTGGAAGCCATATGCAAACCAACTTTTCCGTTCCCATAAGACAACCCTGTACGTACGACCATGACAGCCAGGAGTATCCCGAGCAGCATGATGACCGACGAAAGGGAAGCCTTCTCCACGAAAATCCGTTGTACTGCTTCAGCAAGCAGCGCAGCCTGACTTACAATCGCTGCACCCAGCGCAAGTGAAATCACTGCAAGAAGCATGAGACGTTTTCGTTGCCCAGACATTTGTTGAGAGATCAGGCTTGTTTTCCTCTTCATGTAAGCTCTCCTCCTTTCTATGAACCTGTGAGATTACTCCCTTACATCACATATTAAATTCAATTTATTTTTTTCCCTTAACATAATCCGCATCAAACAGAAACAGTTTGAAAACCAGAATTAAGGAAGGAATCAACATGCACATGCCACCGATAAACACAACAACCAGTGCGAAGCCCATCGCTGGTGAGGTTACACTGTTTTGAATTGTAATGAACGGATCAAGGATATAAGGATATTGACCAATTCCGTAAGCGAAAAAGGCACAGAAAAATTGCAGCATGATACATATAAACGCTAATCCGTAGCGGCGTCCGTTATAGATCAGCCACATCGCAATCATGAAGAAGGCAACGGAAAGCGCAAGTAGCCACCATAAATCCATCATATTTTGAAAATGTCGCTCATTGTGCTGTCCCAAATAAATAAATGCAGTCAGTGCGATGATAATCGTCGGTGTGCTCCAGAACAGGGCATAGTTACGCACCAGCTTCAATGCAGAGTGATCCTCTGCCCGCGACGCATAGAAGGTCAGAAATGAGCTGCTAATGAACAATACGGACACAATCGCGAGTCCAACGATGCTCCATGATAACGGATTGGTAAACAGTGTCCAGTAATCCAGCGAAACCGTCGAACCCTGCTTCACGATAAAACCACCTTCAGACAGCGTTAGCGCCACTGATAGCGAAGCGGGAATAAGCAATCCCGAAGCTCCATATAGAAACAGATACACGATATTATTTTTGGAACCATAGTTCTCAAAGGCATAAAACGACCCACGAATGGCGAGCAAAATGACCGCAATACTGCCCGGTACGAGCAGAGCTGATCCGTAATAATAAGCCGTGTCCGGAAAGAATCCAACGATGCCAATATAGAAAAAGACAAAAAATACATTCGTAATCTCCCATACCGGTGATAAATAACGGGAAATCAGACGATTAATCAGGTGATCCTGTTTCGTCAAGCGTGCATAAAAGGCAAAGAAACCCGCCCCGAAATCAATGGAGGCTACAATTAAATAGCCATACAGGAACAACCAGAGCACCGAGATGCCAATCAGTTCGTAACTCATGTACGCTCACCCTTTTCTGTAGACGGATTACGCTTCTCCTTCATCCATTTCTCCATCTCGACTTCTGCCGGATTATTGTTGAACAAACGTCTTAGTACGAGAACACACATGACTCCCAGAACGATGTAGAGAAGCAGGAAGAAGAAAAAGATCATTCTGATGTTGGGTGATGAAGTGGCGGCTTCCTCAACACGCATATATCCCCGGATAATCCACGGCTGTCGCCCCAGTTCAGCATAGAACCAGCCCAGTTCAACTCCGAGAAAAGCCATGGGTGCGCCTAGTGCTATAATCCCAAGCAGCCACTTGTTCAGCTCATTGCGCTTTTTCCAGAACACAAACAGGAAGTACAGAACCGAGATAGCCAGTAGCGTAAATCCGATTCCCGCCATTAAATCAAACAGGTAGTGAACGAGCAGCGGCGGCCATTCGTCCTCCGGAAACTCCTCCAGTCCGGTTACTTCGGCATTAAAGTCACTAAAGGCCAGGAAGCTAAGCAGTTTCGGAAGGTGAAGGGCTCCTATAATTTCATGCTCCGCATTCAGCCATCCCAATAAAATCAAATCTGCGCCACTTTCTGTCTCAAAATGCCATTCTGCTGCTGCAAGTTTCTCCGGCTGATGATCGGCCAGAAATTTGGCGGACACATCTCCCGCTAATGTGTTCAGTAAGCCGAACAGCAGAACCACCGCCATCATGAGATTCAAGGCTTTTTTGTGGTAGGCGGATGCCCCTTTTCTCAGTAGCGCAAAGGCTGCAATTCCGGCTAACAGGGCAGCTCCTGTCAAATAGGCCGAGCTTAACACATGGAACACCTTGGAGAATGTCGCCGTATTCAGCATCGCCTCCACCGGGTTAACCGCAGTGAATTGACCTGCTTCCATGACAAAGCCTCCAGGCTGGTTCATGAAGCCGTTCACCGTCGTAATAAACACAGCCGACATACCTGCACCGGTGACGATGGGAATCGTCAGCAGCCAGTGGATGTATGGATTTTTGAATCGATCCCACGTATACAAATAAATGCCCAAGAAGATGGCTTCAAAAAAGAACGCAAACACTTCCATGAATAGCGGGAGTGCTATGACATTGCCTGCCAGTTTCATAAAATTTGGCCACACCAGGGCCAGTTGCAGTGAAATCGCTGTACCGGTCACCACACCAACCGCCACAGAAATGACAAACCCTCTTGACCACCTCTTCGCCATCAGTGTGTAATGGGGGTCTCTCTTGCGAATCCCCATGAACTCTGCAATTGCGATCATTAGAGGTATACCGACGCCAAGCGTCGCAAAAATAGCATGGAAGCCCAGCGTCATGCCTGTCACCAGCTTGCTCCACATCACTGTATCGATTGCCATTGTTTACTGCCTCCTTTCAAACTCTGTTCGATTTTCGTGCTGATTTGAAACTTCTAATTATTAGGTCAGTCATCCCTTGGGCTGGTTTAATATCAGGTTTAGAGAAGTCCCACGAAATAGGTTCAGAGTTTGTCTATAAAGCGGTTCCTCCATCGTTGTATGTACAAAGAGAATTTTTTCACAAAGTAAGAGACGAAGGAAGCTTTACAACACCATCATTGTGCATTGCTACACATAGTTACTGGACTGAGCATGGGTTGGCGAGCTGTGTTTTACCTGATACTAAAGGGCCAAAGTACTTAACAGGACCTAATAGTTAAAATTATTATATCTTTGTGAATTAGCAATTCAATCACTGACACGTCTTCGTCCCTAAATGTTCAAGAAAGGATCAACTCTTTCTGACAACTCGGTGAAAAGCGTAAAAAATACCCAAAGGAGCTATTGATTCTTTGGACACAACCGTGGTATTGCGATTTTCAATTCTACTATGCGTGCAAGATGTTCGGGAAAAATAAAACTAAAGAAGCCGCTCGTATAGCGAGCGACTTCTCGACTTTTTTTGTTCATAAGTGTAACAGAGCTTCGATTCTTTTGCTGTACGGTCTGCTCCAGCCATTGCTGCAAGGGAATATCTTTGGTCAACTCACCGAGCAGAATGTGACTGAATATACCTTCCTGATTGATGATTATGGTCGCTGGCAACCCGGTGATACGATACAGGCCGGAGACCTTTCCGGTCACATCAATGATAACAGGGAAATCGAATTGCTGTTTCTCCATAAATTCACGAATGGTGCCCTTCGCTTCTCCCACGTTGACAAACAGAGTCTCTACATCGTTTTGATACGTCTGAGCAATCTGATTAATCATTGGCATTTCCCTCACACAGGGCGTACACCATGAAGCCCAGAAGTTAATCATGACGACTTTGCCCCGATAATCGGAGAGCTTCACCTGTTCTCCGGCTGAATTAATCGCAGTGAATTCAGGAGCAGTTGCACCGGCTTTAATAGCACCAGTTCTTTTGGAGTCGGATGATGAAGTCCCCTGGTAAATTGCCCACACAGCG
Source organism: Paenibacillus taichungensis (assembly GCF_013359905.1). Lineage (GTDB taxonomy): Bacteria > Bacillota > Bacilli > Paenibacillales > Paenibacillaceae > Paenibacillus > Paenibacillus taichungensis. The sequence continues at coordinate 217,124 of NZ_JABMCC010000112.1, forward strand.
GCCAGCACAGCAGCCATTCCAATCAGGATAGTAAGCAAACGTCTCATTTTCGCACTCATTTTTTTACTGTTTATTTCCAATCGATTCACCTTCATTTTAAGCCAAGACTATGATGAAATGCAGCATGAAGCGACCCGAACTGCTCTCGAAACTCCTCAGTAGAGCCATCTCCCACATTACGTCCTTGGTTCATAAAAACAATCTGATCCGCAACATCATCTGCGATTTCAAGCTGGTGGGTGGAGAACACGACCATATGTCCCTCCTCCTTGATCTGTTTTATCAGATTTGTAAACTCTTGCATCCAGAAGGGGTCCAGTCCATTCGTCGGCTCATCCATGATCAGCAGCGGAGGCTTGGACAGCAGAGCCTGGGCAAATAACACACGCTGCCGCATACCTTTGGAAAAGGTCGTGACCCGCTTCTTTTTTTGATCGGCCAAGCCTACCATAGTCAGTACTTCCGTTACTCTCTCTTTGGACACTTTCCTAAGCGCCGCCCAGAACTGGAGCACTTCCTCTGCCGTCAGACCCTGGTTGAAATGATAATCATCCGGCATATATCCGATCTGTTCCGAATATCGCTTTCGTTCTTTGGACCAGCGCATCTTGTTTACAATGATTTCTCCGGAGGTAGGTTGAAGAATACCTGCGAGCATACGCAGAACAGTGCTTTTTCCGGCCCCATTTCCGCCACATAAGGCAAGCACATGACCGGAAGAAACGCGAAAGGATATATCTTCAACGATCTGTTGTTTTTTTACGGATTTATACAGTCCAATAATCTCTGCTTCCACGTTATCCATGGGAACGCCCCCTTTCCCAGATCCCGTAGACTACCACGATAGAACATGCAATCCACAGCAGACATATCCCTGTAAAAATCCAGCTTCCACTGGATGGTTGCACCCAATCTACCCACTGATAATATTCAGGTCCCAGTATAGAGCCCCCGCCAAGTTTGATCACAACAAACAAACGTACCAGCTCAGCCGGATTGATGAAGGTTAGAACGGTGAGTAAGGGTTTTATCCACTGATAAGGCATAAGTCCTAGCACGGAGATTAGAAGTGTAGGCCATCCGATCACAGCAAAAAACCAAACGGATACGGATATTGTTAACGCTTGCCACCGATTTTTGGATAACGAACCAATGAACAGTGCAATAATCAGAAATAGCAGCACCAGTCCACAGGAGAATACCAGAAACAATAAGTACGTCATAACATCTAAAGGGCTGCCCACCCATCCGCTAAGAAGTCCCATGAGGCCGTAACCGAATGTTACTATAGTCACTAATACAACCGACAGACCCAGATATTTTCCAACAATAAAAGACATCGTACCGATGGGATATGTGGACAACAGTTGCCAGCTGCCCTCTTCCTTTTCAGAAGTCAACGAGAACGAGCCCAGAAAGAGCGTCATCAGCGGCAACAGATAAAGAATAAGATTTAACATGGAACCTGTCGTGCCAGAGTAGCCTGTTACAAAATTCTGAGAATTAATGATTAGCAAACTCAGACTAAATATGCAGAAAAGAATCAAAAATGAATATGACCAGGGGTTGCGAAATCCCATTTTCATTTCTCGTCGAACGACTTGTAACATATCTCCCATCATGCATCACCATCTTCATTGGACATTTACTTATGGCCTGAATCTTCCGTTGATTCACTTTCCCCATGTGTTTCTTCATGTACGCCTTCACTCATTCCCTCTTCGGAATGCCCATGCTCACCCATCATATCCATCGTCTCTGTGTTTTGTTTCCAGTCGTGGTAGGCGAGATCTTCAGCGGTCATGATCGTTCCTACACCCTGCTCGGCAACAAATGCTTCGGCAGATGGTTTATCCTTGAAATTGAGGATCCCGTAAGCCATCGGTGTACGCAGTGAAGCGTCATATACATACGTGGCTTTGCTGTACTCAATCCATTCCTTGTCATTATAATCACGAACGAAATCCATCCCGATGTTATCTGTTCCGTTCTCTTCTTTCCACTGGTGCATACAACCAATGTCATCAAATTTATAATTTTTACCGTCTTTCGTGGTAAGCTGCGTGGCATAAGCATCATCTTTCACCTGCATTTTGCAAATGGCACAGATATCCACGTCTTCATTAATAGGCAATGCCTCGTATTTTTTTCCGCAAGCTGTTAATAACAGCACCCCAAAGAGAAGTACCATGACTGTTTTCAAATGTGTTTTCATTCTCATTTTCGTAATACCCCCATATTGATCATAATAAAAGTGGCCATGCCCAGCAGAATGCATCCGACGATCCAAACCCCAGTTGTCTCTTTGATCGCTTGTGAACCTTGTGTACCTGACTTCGTCGTCTGTGATTCCGCTTCCATACTCATTAATGGCGATCTGTCGCTTGTCCACTCTGCCTTACCTTCCGTAAACAAGTTGCTCATAAAGATCATGCCTGGAGATTGAAAGAAAAGCTGATAGGCTGAATTTCGGTTGACCACTTGCTCATAAAAAGGATTAATCCCATAGGACAGTTCACTGATCCCATCATTGTTCAGGTCAAGACCCTGAAAGGAATCCCAGTAGTTTTCCATCATCTCATTGTTCCGGCTGTCCATCGCTGAAGCTTCGATCACATTCGAAACAAATTGGTTTCTGGTAAACTGATTATCCTCCGCAAGCACGAGCTGAATTCCAATGAAATTCCGGAGCACCACATTGCCGCGAATTTCATTTCCTGAGGATTCAGCAATGTTCATGCCAACACGATTACCTTCCACGACATTGTTATGAACCGAGGATTGCTGTACGTCATACAACAAAATCCCTTGTGAATGCACATTTTCGTTCTGTTTGCGAAAGGAATTTCCCGATACAACCGTATTCTTGACGCCCATGACCATGGCTCCGGTACTGTTGTTCTCTCCCACATTGTCCACAACAGAGGAGCCATCGATATACATACAATGAATGCCATACCTGGTATGTAACAGCGTGTTAGCCTTCACCATAAGATTGCGACTGTTCTCCAGATAGATACCATCCCGCATGCCCGTAATTTTGTTGTCTTCGATGTGGGTACGATGGGAATTGTAGAGATCAATGCCATTCCCCTTTTGACCACTGGAAGCAGACTCCGGACCAGCCCATGAAATGGTATTGCTATGTATGAGCCCATCGACAGAACCCCGCAGCACGATTCCAAAACTTTGACTCTGAATATCCAGGCCCGTGATCTCTACACGATCTCCTTCAACCTGAATCGCTGCAGTTGGTTCGTTTGTTAAGTGTTGAACCGTGAACCCCTGCAATGTCACTCCATCTGAACGAATGGTGATCGTGGATTCAGCTTCCGTATTCAATAGCGTTACGGAGGAGTCCCCCCGAATAGATATATTCTTGTCTATACTTACGGGACCAGAATAAATACCCGGCTCAAGCACAAGCACTTCTCCAGGGCTAGAACCATCAATGATGGACTGGAGTGGAATAGCATCTTTGGTTTCAGGAGCAGCGTTTGCAGTGTCAAACGGGTAAGATAGCGGGATCGACAGTATCCCAATAAACAGCAACATGCTCAGGACAATCCGTTCGCGAAACATCATAACCTCCTTCATGAAACACACTGCTCATAGTGTACATAAAAACAAATTTTTACCATATAGCTCAAGCTGGCTATAGAGTTGGACCTTTTGTGTCCAAATTGTGAGTTCATTGTGGTGAAAAGCAAATAAAGTGACATCCACTTATACATAAAAACAGAAAGAACGCTCCGATATAGTAAAAAGAGCTTATTACAGACGATTGTGGTCTGTAATAAGCCCTTGCTCCAATGCATAACGTGTCAGTTGAACACGATTTTGAACCTGCAGTTTTTGCAAAATGTTTTTCAAATGATTCTTGACCGTATACTCTGAAATTGTATAATTCACAGCGATTTCTTTGTTGGTCCATCCTGCAGCCACGCCATACAGAATATCCTTTTCTCTTGTCGTTAGCGGAACGTCAGGTTCTTTTTTCTCCGTGAGTGAGACGTCCTTCAGGATTTGGTAAGCCACCTCGCGGCTCAATGGAGCCTCTTCTGTAACAATGGAATGAAGATATTCCAGCCACATGGACGGTTCCAGATTTTTGAGCAAGTAACCCTGAGCTCCCCGCTTCAACGCTTCCAGTAGGTGGAGTACATCATCCGAGACGGTAATCATAACAATTTTCACATAAGGAAAGGCCAGTTTGATCCGCTGTGTTGCTTCAAGACCGTTCATAATGGGCATTTGAATGTCCATGAGGATTAGATCGGGAAGCCACTGTTCTGTATAATCAACCGCTTGTTGACCGTCCGATACGACGCCAATCACTTCGAAGCCGGGATCCATGGATAAAATTTCACATATGGCTTCTCTTGCATGAGCGTGATCGTCTACCACAAGTACGCGAGTATGGCTCATAACATCTCACCATCCTTTGAAAATTCGACAACAGTAAGCTGCTGCTCCCTTCGGAATTGCATGTTAAAGTTCAGTTCATTCATCCGCTCTCTCATGATTTTCAGTCCATATCGATCCTTTCGTTCAAAGGGATTCATCTCAAATCCTTTTCCATTATCTCGAATCGTGATATTCCAGCACTTCTTGTGCCCGTTCCCCTGAATCCATCCTTGTGAAGCAGATGCATGCTTTTGAATATTAAAGAGAGCTTCCCGAATACAAGCGAGCAGTTCTACTTTCTCTTTGTCAGTAAATGCATCATCCGGGATGCTCCAATCCAGTTCGATTTGGACGGGGACATCTTTGGCAATTCTTCGAATTTGGCCAAGTAGTGTGACCGATTCGTTCATAGTGAAGGTATTGTCAACGTTAGGATCATAACGTAAATCGGCAATGGCCTGACGCACATAACGATTGACTTCATGGACCGTTTTCTTGATCGAATACACATCGTCCAGCTGTTGATCCTGCTTGGCTTGTTCCTCCAAACGCCCCACTTTCACCGATAACAAGAAAAGAGATTGGGCGATTCCATCATGAAGTTCCTTGGCCAGCTTTTCACGGGATTCAAGCGCAATTTTGGCAGCACGCTCATGCTCCAGTTCTTTTTGAATACGTTCCAGGATAAGAAACAGCCGAGTTAACAACGTTATACTCACAACATATACAATGACAGGCGTAAGCCAGTTGCCCAAATTCATTGATATATAGGGGAGTAGAAACTGATGTCGTACATATTCCCAGAGACCAACCGTTAAGGTGGGAATGAGCAAGATCATCCACTTGATTTGTTTATAAGACATATTCCCCTCCTGAACTGCAAGATAAGAATCAGTGAGGTAAACGAAGAATATAACCGAACCCCCACAGGGTGTGAATCAGATCTTCCCGATTCGGCACATGCTCGGATAGTTTGTCACGCAACCGTTTCACATGGGTATCTACGGTTCGATAATCCAGATCTTCCTCATGCTCCACTTTCCAAACAATTCTCAGCAAATCCTGCCTGGAGAATGCGATTTCCGCGTGTGTCGCCAGATGATATAGCAAATCAAATTCTTTGGGAGTCATATGAATCTCCTCGTCTTCTACTGTGACTCTTCGGGAAGTAGGATTGATTAAAATAGAGGAGATCAACACCTCGCTTGCTGAATGGTCCTTAGGCGCAGGTTTGATTAATCCGTTATAACGAGCCATCATGGTTTTGATGCGCAGCACAACTTCCCTCGGACTGAACGGTTTCATGACAAAGTCATCCGCCCCGGCTTTGAAAGCTTCAAGCCGATTTCCCTCTTCTGACTTGGCTGTCAGAAACATGACGGGTATGCTTAAGTTGGTCCGTAGATATTGGCATATTTCAATCCCCTTAATATCAGGGAGAATCCAATCCAGAATGATCATGGCATACGAGTCATGATGAAGCTTGCTTAAGGCTTGCCAGCCCAGCGAAGCCTCCTCAACGATAAATTGTTCTTTCTCCAAATACTTTCGAAGAAGTCCACGGACCCGTTTATCATCATCTACAATCAATATTCTATTTTGCTGCAGGATCCCGCTCATGTCTTACCTCCAAATCTTTGCGATATTCGGGTCGTTTGCTTAGTTTCTCTTTTTATAAAACCTCAAGCCAGTGAGTGAACTTGATGTAATCAGCATACCTTCAACGTACTCAAAAGGCATGACTCCATAGAGCCATGCCTTTAATAATCTATCTCTGAATTGTAGACAATGTATGAACGATGATGTTCAGGTTTATTTCTTTCCGGTGACGGCTGTCAATCATAATTCTCTCATGCACCAAATATCGTGTATTCGAATATGGATATCTACTAAGCCACAAATTTTTTAAACCTAGTAATAGAGCCCATTCATCAGGTTTTTCACAAAATTGATACCAATATGCATTTGACAAAGCTATATATTGATATAAAATTAAGAAATAAATCTATATATAGTGTTTGTTTTTGATCACCTTTCATTTGTCAAGGAGGATATGATAGTGCTAATTGTGTATGATTCGATAACCGGGAATGTTAAGAGGTTTATTTCCAAGCTTCAACTGCCGGCTGTTCAGATTCAGAATCAAATGACGATTGATGAACCGTACGTACTTGTGACATATACAACAGGTTTTGGACAGATACCTGATAAGGTGTCTTCTTTTTTGCAAAAAAATTCTAAATACCTGATTGGCGTGGCCGCCAGCGGTAACCGTAACTGGGGTGAGCGTTTTGCCAAAAGTGCAGATTTGATCTCTGCATCTTATAACGTCCCGGTTATCAGTAAATTTGAATTATCAGGTTCCAAGAAAGACGTGGAGTATTTTGAACAGGAGGTGAGCCGCATTGCGACATATTGAATTAAATAACATGCTGCTAAAGCGTGACTCTGATGGCTTCTTCCAGTTACATAAGGATAAAGAGGCTGTAGAGGAGTTTATGAAAGAAATCAAAAATAAAAGCATGGCGTTTGCCAACATTGATGATCAAGTCAAATTCATGATTGATCATGATTATTACGAAGATTTCTATGCTTCCTATACAGTTGACCAAGTTAGAACCGTATTTGAAATTACGCGTGGCTATGAATATAACTTTCCTTCCTATATGGCAGCGTCCAAGTTCTATACTGATTATGCATTGAGAACATATGACCGTAAAACATACCTTGAGCAATATTCGGATCGGGTAGCAGCCGTAGCTCTTCATCTGGGTCGAGGACACTTTGATACGGCTTGTTTGCTGTCTCGTTCTATGATGGAGCAGCGCCTTCAGCCCGCAACCCCTACTTTTCTAAATGCAGGAAAAAGTCGGCGCGGAGAACTGGTTTCTTGCTTCCTGCTTGAAATGGACGATTCACTGAACTCCATAAACTATGTACTAAACACTTGTATGCAGTTATCCAAAATCGGTGGTGGAGTGGCTGTCAACCTGTCGAAGTTACGTGCTCGTGGTGAAGTCATTAAAGGTGTTGAAGGTGCTGCAAAAGGCATTACTCCTGTTCTCAAGCTGATGGAAGACGGCTTCTCCTACGCCGATCAGATGGGTCAACGTAAAGGTTCTGGTGCAGCATACTATAATATTTTCGGTTGGGACGTTATGGAACTGCTGGATAGCAAAAAGATTAATGCGGATGAGAAAATCCGGCTGAAAACTCTCTCTATCGGACTTATTGTCCCTAATCGTTTCTATAAGCTGGCTCAAGATAATGAACCCCTGTACCTTTTCGCACCTTATAGTGTCTATAAGGCGTATGGAACACATTTGGATGATATGGATCTGGACGTAATGTATGATACCTTGCTGGCTGACGACAGGGTGAAGAAGAAAAAATCCCTCAGCGCAAGAGATATGCTGACCAAAATAGCAATGACTCAACTTGAATCCGGCTATCCCTACATCATTAATAAAACCAATGCCAATCAAGCACATGCCTTGAAAAACGTAGGACAAGTCAAAATGTCCAACCTCTGCACAGAGATTTTCCAACTCCAGGAAACTTCTGAAATTACAGATTATGGTCAACCGGATATTATCCGCAAAGATATCAGCTGCAACCTGGCCTCCCTCAATATTGTTAATGTTATGGAGAGTGGCAAGATCAAGGAATCCGTTCATGAGGGCATGATCGCACTGACCTCCGTCAGCGACATGACGCATGTTGCTAATGCTCCTGGTGTGGCAAAAGCCAATTCCGAAATGCATTCCGTTGGTTTGGGTGCCATGAACCTGCACGGTTACTTAGCCAAAAACAGGATTGCTTATGAAAGCTCGGAGGCCAAGGATTTTGTACGTACCTTCTTTATGACCATGAATTATCATTCTCTGGAGAAAAGTATGGAGTTTGCAGAGCAAACGGGTCAACGGTTCTATGGATTTGAGCAATCAGATTATGCGACTGGCGTATATTTTGATCGTTATGTGACTACGGATTACCGTCCCACGACATCGAAAGTACAAGAATTGTTTAACGGCATTGCTGTTCCGTCTCCCGAGGATTGGAACCAGCTTAAGTCTAAAGTGATGAAAAATGGTCTCTATCATGCCTATCGCATGGCTATTGCTCCAACAGCCAGCATCTCTTATATCCAAAACGCAACTTCCAGTGTGATGCCGATCGTAGAACAGATTGAGACTCGGACCTATGCCAATTCAACGACGTATTATCCAATGCCCTATTTGCAAAAGGATAATGTCTTCTATTACAAATCAGCGTATCAAATGGATCAATTCAAGGTGATTGATTTGATTGCGGAGATTCAGCCACATGTGGACCAAGGCATCTCAACCATTCTTCATGTAAACAGTGATGTATCCACGCGAGAATTGGCTCGTTGCTACCTGTATGCTGCTCATAAAGGGTTGAAATCTCTATATTATACAAGAACTAACAAGCTGACGATGGAAGAATGCATTGCTTGTTCAATATAAATAATTTCCCTTTAGGGTATTACGATTGGAGTTTGATATACCATGCCGGCAATTCAAGCTGTGAACTGGAATCGAGCGGATGATGATTTCACACTGATGTTCTGGAATCAGAATATTATGCAATTTTGGACCGATGATGAGATTCCTTTATCCGATGATAAAATGACCTGGGGCATGCTCAGTGATATAGAAAAAGACGCTTATATGAAAGTCTTGGGCGGCTTAACCCTTCTGGATACGATCCAGGGTGGTGTAGGTATGCCGCAGATTATGGAGCATGTCGATGGACTGCAACGCAAAGCCGTACTTAGTTTTATGGCGATGATGGAACAAATTCATGCGAAATCATACAGTAGTATTTTCACCACATTGGCATCAACCGAAGAAATTGACAGTGTATTTAAATGGGTGGAAGAAAATCCATATCTGCAAACCAAAGCGACGATTATACGTCAGTATTACATGAATATTGAAACTTCAAAAGATCTGTATATGGCAATGGCTGCATCCGTTCTTTTGGAAAGTTATTTGTTCTACAGTGGATTTTTCTATCCACTCTATTTAGCCGGACAAGGCAAACTTACATGCAGTGGTGAGATCATTGATCTGATTCTGCGGGATGAAAGTATTCACGGTGTATATGTGGGGGTGTTGGCCCAGGAAATATACGCAAGCTTTGATGAAACGCAGCGGAACGATGTGTATCAAGGTTTGGTTGATCTAGTACAGCTTCTTCATCAGAATGAATTGCAATATACGAAGGAATTATATACGCCCATTCATTTGACAGAAGAAGTGGAAACCTTCCTGCGTTATAACGCAAACAAAGCGATGATGAACCTCGGGTTTGAACCATTATTTGATGACGAGGAAGTCAACCCGATTGTATTAAATGGAATCAGTACACATACCAAACAGCATGACTTTTTCTCTAAAAAAGGCAACGGGTATATCCGTACTCTGAATGTAGAACCTCTGACGGATGATGATTTCAAGTTTGAATAAGTCATAAAGAATCATAGTAAGGCTGCTAACGTCTAGCCTATGAATATAAATCAAGAAGGCTGTTCCTCCCAGAGGAATAGCCTTCTTGATTTACTTTTCGAGCAATGAAATCAGTCTTTGCAGCAGAACAGGCTCTTCCTTGCGGAATTGCTCCAACCGAAGTCTTACCTTCGCAAACACGGCCTTGTCTTCACGAATTTCATGACGGATGTATTGATCCCTTAGCTTCATTGCCCTAGTGGCTATATCCTGATAACCATTCACAAGTTCTTCGTCGTAAGGGATTATCCCCTCATCTATCAAGTAGGTAATCCGTTCACTCATCATTTTTTTGTGCTCCCAGAGCACATGAAGATGCCTCACATCGTTACGGTCACCGAGACGAGGATCGTTGCTCTCTACTGCATCATAGTACATTTGCAAATAGTCGTAGACGTCAATTCCGAAAGCCTGTTCGTCATCAGGAATGTAATTAATGCGATTCAGATGAGTGTCTCCGTTCAGGTAATCATGCAGTTGGTCGAGTGCTACGATTCTATCGAAAGGATAAGGAGAATGCGGCTCGTATTTGTAAAAATAAGTGTGATGATCCGCGGTGAGCCCCTCTCTGAGCAGATATCTCATGGAATGGACAGCATCCAGGAACTCCGTGAACGGAATCTGTACATTGCGGTAAACTCCCGTATGGTCGAACATAGAAGCATCAAAGAAACGTTTGTCCCAATCGAAACCGTACAGAAAAAGATGATGAGGAAACGGTTCCTGCTGATAAGCCGCCGCTGGCGGTAGCTTGGCTTCGTCCAAAAACACGACGCAATAATAGCCGCTGCGAATCTGATCCGCGAAAAAATGGGGCCAGGCGTCCAGCGCCAAATGCTCCAGAATCGTATAATTCACAGAGCAAGTGAGTAGAAATGGATTATTGAAATTCAGTTCGTTGGGTTTGCCCCGAAAAAAATCGATATAAAACTGTCTGCCATCCTCCAGAAAGGTTTTCTTGCAGGACAACTGAATGAAATTGCTGTAATACCAAGGAATCGTTTCCTCATGTGCACTGGTAATCGAAAGCGTGTAAGCCCACCGCAGAAATCCTTTAAGCGGCGGATTTAACACGGGCAGCTGAACAGCATTCATTCTTTCCCCCCCTTAACTACTTGCACTACTATATCCCTTCACAGCCTGTTTCCAGAGCAATCGTATTACTGTGAAGAGTATAATTGAAGCGACCAGCGCCAGTCCTGTATAGAGCCAGCTGAGCTGTCCTAGCAGAAACATTGGTCCGAAATTGGTAATCAGGAACAGCGGAATGACAAAGGTACCGATCCGCCGGACCCAAGTTGGGTATATGGCCATTGGAAAATTGTTGGCGTCCCAGGCGGAATGAGCAATCTCCGATGCAGAGCCCGTCTGAACGAACCGAAATGACAGCAATGCAGGGATAATCATTAGACAATATGTGATGATAACGGAGACAAATAACAACAACATAAACCCGGCTAGCTGGAGAAACGTCAGGGGGATGTCCATGGCATGCCAGCCAATACCAATCATGACGAAACCAACTAAAATATCGGGGATTGGAAGCGCCAGATCGACATAACGCAAAGAAGCCATAAATTGAAGAGAAACCGGCTTCGTTAACATTAGATCAAGTGAGCCGTCCTTAATATATTCCGGAATTTTCGTAAAATTGGTGAAAAACAACCCAACGTACATTCCTGTCACCACGGTGTGCATGCCTATAAATAGAAGCAGCCCTTCGGGCGGTATGCCGTCGACGTGAAGATCGGTGCGGAACACAACGAGCACATATAACAGTTTAGCAAGCAGGTAGACGGATTCCACTAGCAGGCTCATCATGAAATTACCCCGAAACTCCATCTGGGCAATGAGACAATTTTTGATGAACATACCGTACAAATGTGCGTATTTTCTCATGGCTCTAAACATATGGGATCTCCGCTACCCCCCAACCGCTGAATATTTCTTCATGGATATGCGCCATGTGAGACGAGATAACCATAAAAACAGAAGTATCCACCCGCACTGGATAAGCAATCCTTGATACATCGCCGCCACTTCCGTTTTGCCGCTGAGCACATTGACCGGAAAATAAATGGTATACGGAAACGGCGTGTACTGAAGTGCCTCCACAATCGAATCCCCGAAAATCTCCAATGGGAACATACCTCCGCTCAGAATATTCACGAGCAGACTCGTAATGACGAAAAAATAAGAGATTTCGTTCAGATAAAAAGCACTTGCACAGATGCAGTAAGAGATCAAGAAATTGAGCAATAGCGCCCCCGATAACGTAACGACGAACAAGATCAGCCGTATGACCTGGAACTCAAGCACACCACCGACAGATGATATCCAGATAATCCCGACAAGCAGCACAGCTGTAACGCCGTAATAGATCGCCTTCTGTCCGAAAAAAGATACTAGCCGATATCCAAAGTAACTAACCGGTTTGATTAAATACTTGTTTAGACCACCGTTCTTGATATCGTCGACGATCTGGTGCTCGAACTGGGTAGCGATTAGTTTGGATACCAAGCCCGCCAAGATCGTATACAAAATTATTTGATTATATGAATACGAGAATAGTGCCGTTTCCCCAGAATGTTGGTACACCGCTGTCCATATAAAATACTGAACAAGAATCGGAAACGCGGCTCCGAGAAGACCGAGAAAGAAGTGAAAACGGTATTCCATCGATTGCTGCACACCCATCGAAAAAACAGCTGTATACAATTTGCGTCCATTCATCCGACGGATTCCTTTTGGTAGAGCATTGAGATACTCTCCTCGATTGGCACATCCTCAATCGTCCAGTCAACGATTGGAAACGAATCGAGCACAGCGCGCGACACTTCTTTTAGACGGTGTTTGGGCAACTCCAGAACAACACTGTAGTCGTCTGCGCTGATCATTTTCCCGAATTTGGCCAGCCGCTGCTCGGCAACCGGTTCAGAGAACTGCAACTTTACAATTTTGTGCTCGCCAAACAGATCGTTAATCTTATGAAGATCTCCGTCATACAGAAGACTTCCTTCGTTAATAATGATTGTCCGCTTGCACAGGTCCTCCACGTCCTTCATGTAGTGGCTCGTCAGCAGGATCGTGGCACCAAACTGCTCATTATAGTATTTCAGAAATTCCCGCACCCTCTTCTGAGAAGGGAAATCCAGGCCGATCGTTGGCTCGTCAAGATAAAGCAGTTTTGGTCGGTGGATCAGAGCGGCGATTAGCTCCATTTTCATACGTTCGCCCAAGGACAGCCGGCGAACCTGTACATCCAGCAGGTCTTTCACATCAAGCATTTCCGATAGCTCGGCAAGACTTCGACGATAGAGATCATCCTCAACGTCATAAATACATTTGTTCAAATAAATCGAATCGCTCGCGGGAAGGTCCCACCAAAGTTGATTTTTCTGACCCATTACAATGGAGAACAGCCGTTTGAATTCGTTCTTTCGCTCCCAAGGCACATAGCCAAGTACGTCGGCTTCTCCGCTTGTGGGATATAAAATGCCCGACAACATTTTGAGCGTTGTGGTTTTACCTGCTCCGTTTGGACCCAGAAATCCAACGCACTCTCCAGGGCCGATATCGAAGGAAACGGATTTAACCGCTTCCTTCACAAGTGATTTGCGAGCAAATAAGTTTTTCAGTGAATGTTTGAGTCCTGCTTCTTTCCGGTAATATATGAACGATTTGTGCAGTTCTCGTACACGGATAAAGTCCATCCCCGCTCCTCCTGAATGATTGCATGTTTTCCCTTATTAGCGGCTTAAAGTTAAAGCGATTAAACTCCGTTATTATACAGAAGCACGCATTTGGAGCAAATCGGTGTCAGGCCGCAGGCCAGAATCTCGCGTTGTTTTCGCAGATCCTCTCCGTGGAAAATATCGGCCACACTTTCTTCGTATAAATTACCAACACTGAATTCCGGAAAAAATTTGCATGGATTGACCTTACCGTCTGGCATCACGTCCATCCGGTTCGAGATCGAGAAACATTTGGTCCGATTCATGGCCGGCTTTTCGCTACCTCGAATAAAACCTTCTACTTCTTCGGGCTCCAACGCAGGCTGATAGCGGATACGTACATTCCACACTCGTGAATTAACTCGTTTAAATTCCTCGATTAATGTGTCGAAACGATCCGGTGAGATGTGAAACGTGAAAGAGTGCCAGCTATTCTTATGGTCGCTCGCAAAGCGGGAGGCAAGGTGTGGAAAGTGTGCATCAAAGTAGGTATCCATTTTTTCTGCTGTATCTGAAGGGATGTACCATGGGAAGCAGAAGTACACGGAATCAACGCCCAGCTCTTCAAAGAATTCCATCAAGCTATACAGCTGATCAACCATTTGGTCATTTACGGTCAGAGCTACCGACACTTTACCTTTATACAAGCCCTGCTTTTGCAGATCCAACAGCAGCTGTATGGCGTGAATCACTTTTTTGAACGTGCCTTTGCCCCGAATCGCGTCATTCTCCTTCTCGAATCCTTCCAGGCTGACCAGCATGACTAAATTTTTAGACATTTTCAAAATGGAATCCAGCTTTTGTTCAACAAGAATCGCGTTTGTACAAATAGTCGTATGCCGGTCTTCCTTAGCCAGCAGTTCTGCCAGTTCATCGAACTTGGAGTAAAATAGCGGTTCTCCCCCCCATAGGAACACACGTGATTTGCGTTCTCTCGTTTCGGCGAGCAGTTTCTCCACGACGGGAATCTCGATTTCGTCTCTTTTCACTTCACTGGCAAAGCCGTGATGGAAGCCATCTGGATTCCATTCAAAGCAATGCTTGCAGCGAAGATTACAGCCGTTATTAAGCTTGATTCCGATCTCATATGGCACGGGTGCCGCATAGGTCAGGTCCTCCCGGCGTTTCCTTCCCGTTTCTGCGAGCGGAACGAGGGTTCTTTTCATATTTTGGAATGTCAGCTTATCAAACGTAACTGCTGTTTTCGGCTGCATGCGTTTTCCTCCCCAAATGATTGATTTTTGATCGCTGCTCCAGCAAACGTCTGTACATTTCTTCGAGAAGTTGTTCCGAGTAATCTAGGGCTTTCCATTCCGCAAATCCGATACCGAAACCACAGGATTCCCAATATTTTGAATTCTGAAGCTCATGGTCGCCGAACGGCTCTAACATTACAAAAGGTATTCCGTAGGACAACGAATCGTTCAGTGTCGCTCCTCCGGGCTTGCTGATAATGGCAGCGCAATTGCGCATCAGATCTGTGTAAGCAGTGTAATCACCGAGGGGCATTGCCCGAAGAATGCCATCTTCACGCACATATTGGTTCATTGGTGGAAACGAATGCCGCCCCTGGACATCCCGACTCCACGGATTCCATGAAACCTCTGTTCCGAAGTAGCGTGTGCTCCCATCGTCCTCCTCCACCTCGGAAGGATCGTAGACGATCACATCCAGCAGGTAACCAAGTTGACGAAGCTCTGCAATCGTGGACGCGTACGTTCCTATCCCCCAGCCGCCGCCATGAATCAGAATGCGCCCATCACGCTGTGCATAAGGCAGGAGTTCCTTTTCATCTGATGCAATATAGCAGTCTGGAGACAACCTTGAAGGCTCGTAAAGCCAAACGTTATCGTAGTCTGGATACACGGACTTGTGTACTTTAAACGATGGCGTATCACACACATCCAAGCGAATCAGATGAATATCCAGAGGCGTGTACGCAATGGCTTTGTACTTCTCCAGGATCGGGAGCCAAAAACCGGTAAACACAGCAAAATGAGATACCCCATGACGTATCCAGGAGTCCAACAGGAATTGGACTTCCTCTTCATCCAGGGAAGAGTCTACAGGCTTAGCCAGTTTATGCCCCATAAGGGCAACAGAGAAATCGGCATGAAATGCTTTTTTGGTGGAATTAATTTTGCACCTGATTTCTTCATGATACAGGTTCTCCAGAACGTGAACTTCTGTTCTAACACCTCTATCTTGTAGGTACGTGTTTAGATGCATAGCCGGAATGTATGCACCAAGCGAATTGCCTGACGCAAGCAGGGTAACCGAAGATGAATTCATGCGCAGCCTCCGCATTCCAGAATTAGTTGTACACCTTAATGGACAAGTCAGCGAGTACCTGCCTCAGACTCACGATCAGTTCACTGCGATGTTCGTCATTACGGCCCACGACCGAGATATACAATCGTCCCTTCGGCATACCCCGATGACTCTGGATTCCCGCGGAAATACGTCGAGAGGTCAGAATTTCATTCACCATTACGGTGTTAGATGAAATAGGCATAATTCCGTACTCATCTTTCCCTTTGAATAGAAGACCGGATACATGCAAAGCGTCGAGCAACTTTCCGAACGTGAAGCCTTCAGGTAGGCCGAGAGAAAGGAAGGTAAGTAGGCCGCTATGGCCGTACGTTTTCCAGCCTTTATCGAGATAAGCATTAATAAGGCCCATGGACTTGCGGGCGTTGATCTCAACAATGGGTACAATATCGCCGTCCTCCAGAATCATGGAGTCGAAGCACACGAAGCCATGGTATCCATCCTCGAATAATATCCGAAGTGCCTTTTCCATCGTATCAAAATAACCTGCGTTCTCCAGCAGAAGGAGCAAAGCCTCATCTGCTCTAATAGAACCGCCGTAATTCTGCTGCTGATTTATCATTCGCTGAACGGAAATGAAATCTCTCTCCCCGCTCTTATGAATAAACCAATGTGAGCTGAAATCGATCTCTTTTCTCAGTAGTGGTTCCAGCAGGAATTGCGAGCGAAATCCTCTGCTCTCCTGCTTGTCCAGGTGCTTAGCTATCCTTCGTTGCATGGCTTCATTTTCAATGAGCATGTTGCCCTTGCCGGAAACACCGAATGGATCTTTAAGCAAATACGCCCCTCGCTTCAGCAGTGTATTTCCGACAGCCTGCACTTCTCCTACACTGTTCACTTCCGTGCCATAACACTTCTCTCCGATCCTGGTCAGGATTCGGTTGGAGTAAAATTTGGAATTTACATACTTAACCGTCTCATGGTTGGGCAAAGAACCCAACGATCCTTCGGCACGTAGGTACTCCTCCGTATCAGCCGTAATGGCATAAGGAGAGAGCTGTTTTTCGTTGTGGGTCAACATCACTTCACGCTGTTGATCATCTGAAGCAAGACTGAACATGCACTGCTTGAAAACGTCCGGTTCGGGTAAGGAACTCTGTTCATCGTTCAAATCAAAGTTGTAATGGCTATGAAAGGAAAAACCTAACCCGTTCAGATACTCGTACAGCTTTGGATCGATTTTGCAGCGGGTGTAGAGGATATCGTCAGGTCCGCAAAATGGAAATAACAGCTCGTCCATACATAGGACAATGGATTCCCTGTCCTTATCAGGCATAGCAGGTAGCTTGGCTAAGTCCGGATCCCTCCATCGCGTTTCCGGATCAAACGTCCCCATAACGATCGTTGGAATTACTCTGGCCTCACTTCTGGACATCTTCGTACAATGATTGCTCTTGAGACTGGCAGCTTTTTAGAAAGGTAATAAATGTATCGATAGACTGGAGATGTTCATAATCGAATTCGTCATAGTCAATGATTACGTTTAACTGATCCTCGACTTTGAGCATAAACTGGATCATTTGCAGAGAATCGAGACCAATATCGTTATTCAGTTCCGTTGCTGGGGACAAGGATTGGCGTAGTTCCGGTTGGTCTTCTTTAATAGCGCACAAAATATCTACGATTTTATCGTACATGACTACACTCCTTTAAAGTGAACATTGTGTGAGGCACAACCGAAATTATTACGCTTACATATGCATTCAAATCAAACCTGAATTTGGTTTTTATTTCTCCTTCCTCTTCCAAAGTTACAATTATTATCTTTATAATGACATTTTATGTCAAGGGATAAAAACCTCTGATATTCTACTCATAACATGGCTACTACCAACTAAAAAATCGTTATTTATAAGGGTTTTTCCGGGTCGACCCTTCTCATTTTGTTTTGAACGATTTTCTCCCTTTGATAAGATCAAGACAAATTGTTAAAATTTATGTACTAACGTTAAAAGCCACCCATTTAATAGAAAATGAGGCGAGAACATGATTGAAATTACGATTGAATTGGTACGTCAATTAATTGATAGTCAATTTCCGAAGTGGAAAGGCTTAACGATAACACCCGTAGAAAAAAGCGGGCACGATAACCGCACCTATCGATTGGGTGACGAAATGACGATTCGTTTACCAAGTCACGAACGTTACGCCTCTGCTGTAGAAAAAGAACTGAAGTGGCTTCCAGTTTTCAAGCCTCAACTATCCTGGCCCATTCCAGCTCCCATTGCAAAAGGTGAACCTTCGGACGACTATCCCCTTCCCTGGTCGATCAACCAATGGATTGCAGGTGAGACTGTCACGCATACCAACGTACTCGACCTAAGCGTTTTTGCCGAAGACCTCGCTAAATTTCTGAGGGAACTCGAAGCCATTGATGCTAGTCAAGGAATACCCGCAGGCATTCAAAATTTTCATCGCGGCGGGGACTTAGCGGTTTACGATACAGATACAAGAACCGTCATTGAAAAGGTATCCAGCGAATACGATCCAAAGCTCATGACTGAAATATGGGAGCTTGCCCTGGCAACGAAATATCAAACTGCACCGTTATGGATCCATGGTGATTTTGCAGTAGGTAATCTGCTCGTGCAAGATGGACGATTATGCGGGGTTATTGATTTTGGAACTATGGGTGTGGGCGACCCTTCTAGTGATCTTGTGATAGCCTGGAACTTTTTTGATGATGTAAGTCGCGAAATTTTTCTAAGCTGCATGAATGTTGACCAAGATACGGTTGATCGTGCCCGTGGCTGGGCTTTGTGGAAAGCACTCATCTCCTACGATTGGAATGAACCAGGCTCCGAAGCCTCGAACTGGGGAAAGCATGTCATAGATGTCATTATTCGTGACTATAAATCGCTCTAAGCATATGAGCCAACCAAATCCCTACGCTGGACGTACAGCCGCGCGTAGGGATTTCTTTCTGCTTATCCGAAGATTTGTTTTGCGTTTTATTTTAGCCATCCCATTTCAATTCTAAATCTTGCAATGTTAATCACAAATCAGTGTTGACATTGAGCTTAGGATAAAGCAGTTCGTTATAACGAGCTGGGGTGATGATGCAGTGGAGATGCAGATATGAACTGGGGAGCGTAAACTGATCTTACTATTGTAAATTTTTCATATACTGAAATAATAATATAGTGTACGAAGACAAGGTGCCGTGAGTTAACATTTGAAGCTACACGATTAAATTCCCCTTTAATTCTTGGATGGAAATCTGGCGAAAGCACCCCCTCCCTATGGACATAGCCAGTACGCTCTTCTTATTGTGAATTTTTCATATAGTGAAAATATAAGGTTGTTGCCAATAAAAAAGCCGCCTTTAAGGCGACTTTGTAGTTATCATGCTATTTTTATAGCTGAAAGCTGAAAAAATCAAGTTCGTCCAGTCCAATCAGCTCCCGCTATTTCTTTCCAACGTTCTCTAATCTCGTCATATAACTCCTTACTCAGAGCTCCTTTGGCGACAAGATCCGCATTTTGCTGCCAACGATTAGGTTTGGCTGTACCCACAATCGCCGTGTCTACCCATTCTGTACTGAGCGTAAAACGTAATGCCGTTTCAACGGCTGCTTGTGCATCTTCGCCCAGAAAACCATAACCAAGTTCATTCAAGCGCTTCCAGTATACAAAGGGATATGCTTCTTCCGCAAGCGAGTCATACGTCCATGCCGCATTGGCAATGGGATGTTTGGCAATAACCCCCATATTTCTCTTTCTCGCTTCTGGCAACGTCAGATCGATGGCTTCCTGATCAGCAATGTTCAGCGAGGTTTCCAAGCTGTCGAACACACCTGTCTGAATCGCATAAAGTGCATCTATCGTATCGCCACTATATCCAATAAATCTTGTTTTCCCAGCTTCCTTGGCTCGTTGCAGCACTTCAATGACCGCTCCTTGCCGAAGTACTTCTTCAGAGCAACTATGAAGATGGATTACATCAACGTATTCCGTTTTTAGTCGTCGAAGACTACGGTCAATCGTTTGCTCTAATACTTTGGCGTCCCAATCTGGGCCATCTACCCCAGCGGCATGTCCACATTTGGTAAACAAATAATAATCGTCTCTGCGATGTGATAGCACATCTCCAATTAACTCTTCACTATCCCCATAACATTCAGCCGTGTCAATGACGTTTAACCCTGCATCCAACGCACTGTTAAGCAATGTTTCTACATCTGCTTTGGATACGTTCTTGCCGATCTCCGCTCCACCAAACCCAAGTGTACTTACTTTCATGCCAGTGTTTCCGTAATTACGCAGTTCCATGGATCATTTCCTCCAAGCTTCGTGAATTTGGGTACAGATAATGAATGTACATATAGTACAAATTAGTCTTCGGTATGTATTACCCTTTTGTTGGGTATTACACCCACTTGTTCATCTTACTTTATTTCCTCCAACACGGATACATCCGTTGAATCAGGTTACGAAGAACTGACTCGGGTTCCCCAGTTCAGGATGAAATTTCTCACGGAAGCGGCCTCCCGTATATTCCCCTATGATTTTTCGCCAGAATGCCTGAGCAATGACATTGTTGCGAACCTGGGTTACTTTCCACCTTCCCGGAAAACGTTCAAACAGCTCATAAGCTGCCCGGGTACCCACTCCACTACGCCGGTATTTCTGCATTACAAAAAACTCAGTCAAATAGTAGTCATTATCCTTGCTGCCTGGTTCACAACGCTCTACTAACGCAAACCCTGCTGGTGCCTCATCACTTGTAATCAAAAAAGGAAACTTACGGTCTTCCTCTGACCAAAAAGCGTCCAATCCGGGATACTCCGGGAAAATACCGTTACTATCCACATCAATATTCAAATATTTAGTAAAATCATACAGATAAAATTGCATTAAGTGCCTAATCACCTGACTGCGTTCCCGGGGAACCAGCTCTATTTTTATATTCATCCGGTTCACCTCCTCTGCTCTACTTATAACTCATACTTTAAAGCTTTACACCGCCAAGGGCAAGGAAGCATAGATGTGTGTTATTCCGGTTCCGTGAACAGGCTGTGACGATCTAAATATGGTAAACTAGGATATAGCATATTTTAGAAATTATTTTAACATGGGGGTGCCGAACTTGACCAATGTGCAAAAAGAGATTGACCGACGCAAGCTGGATGACAAACTGCCTTCCATGCCTTGGTTCGTTCAGCAATTCATTGACTATAAATTACCTGATTTATCTCCTTCAACTTTGCTTGAATATTTAAGGGATTATGAAGCCTTCTTTGGCTGGTTACGAGCGGAAGGATTATCCGAAGCAAGCTCCAATAAGGAAGTTACATTGCTTGAACTGGAAGTCCTTCGAATGGAATCAGTAACATCTTATCGATTATTTCTGGCCACCAAGCGCGAAGGAGCCAACTCCAGAATCACGGTATCCCGCAAGCTTTCTTCCCTTCGTTCGCTCTTTCATTATTTAAGTCAGATTGCGGAAGACGAAGATTTCTATCCACTGCTGAAACGAAACATTATGGCGAAGATTGAGATCAAACGTACCCATAAACCCAAAGATACAGCAGCCAAATTAAAGGGTAAACTTCTGGAAGAAGAAGAGTTACTGGAATTTATCGGATACATCCTTGAAGGATACGCCGTGGATATGGAAAAGAACAAACAGGCGATCTACTCACACGAGCTAAACAAAGAACGGGATGCCTGCATTGCCAGCCTCATTCTGAATTCGGGTTTGCGTGTATCTGAAGTGGTGAACCTGAACGTGGATGATCTGGATCTCAACAATAAGCTGCTGTATGTATATCGAAAAGGTAATAATGATGAGACGTTTAAGACGCCCGTGTATTTTAGAGAACAAGCCAAAGATGAACTCGCAACTTATATCAATCTGCGCCAGTCACGTTACCGCACACCCAAACGGGAAAAAGGCTTGTTTATCGCTCTTCGCAATGGAGATTCCGAAGGAAGTCGGATGACCAAACGGGCCATACAAGCCATGATCATGAAGTACGCCAAACAATTCGGCAAGCCGTATCTGACTGTGCATAAATTGCGCCATTCCTTTGCAACCGACTATTATCTGCAAAATGATATCTATAAAACAAAAGAACAGCTTGGACACGCTTCTACAGAAACAACCGAAATTTACGCGCACCTCACAGATAAAACGATGTCTGAAGCAATTGAACGTCGTACAGATGATGGGATCTAGCCTATTTATGCAGTTCAGCATAAATTCGATTCATTAGCTCATTAAAATGTAACTTAAAAAGCGATTCTTCCAGGAGGATGTCCTGTAAGGATCGCTTCTTCATATCTATGGCTTCGCAAGATTAATGAAAACACACTCTTTTCCTTACATTTCATATCATTCAGTTTACATAATAATTATTTCGTCATAATTTTCTTTTCTCTTCATGACATTCACGCGAAACCAGCCATCTTGCTATATCCTCTGCCTCATGAACAGAATGCCAAACGAGGCCCTCACTATCCTCCATACATTCTCTCTTGTCATGCTCCAGATCCAGCCATGAAACGATCCCGATTACATCCTGTAACGTCTCTATTAGAGAAAGATCTTTCTCTTCACGGACCATGATCAATTTGGGATATGGTGCTAGTTTGTATCCCTCAATGAGAATCCAGTCGTAGGCAGACAGATATTTTATCATGTTTTCCAACGGCGTCGCTTGTCTTTCAATGAGTGCAGTACGTTTCTCCGACATAACAACGATTGCATCGGCCCCTGCTTGAGCAAAGCTGTAGGAATCGGTTCCTTCGTGATCCATCTCAAAATGATCATGTCCATCATGTTTTATTACAGCCACTCTTCGTCCAGCAGAGGTAAGGTACCGGGTAAGCGCAGCAATTAAAGTGCTTTTGCCTGAGTTTTTATATCCAACAATCTGTATGATATGTGGTGAAGTACTTCTTATTTCAGACATGTATGACCTACCTGACATGACCTGTGGGGAGTCTGAGAATTCGAACCTGTTCCCCCGCAGGAATGCCTTTTTTCTCGGGCGGAACAACGATCAGACAATCGCTATCTTTAATAGTAATCATGACACTGGATTCGTCCACACGCGAGGCAGAAGGTTTAGCATATACCATTCCGTTACGTATCTCTGTCCGTCCGCGTACAAAGCGCGTGAAATTGTTGACCTTTGTATAGTCATCATCCAATATGGCTGTCCATTCTTCCAAATATGGATGAGCATCAGCCTGCATCGAACGAATTGTTGGCCGAACAAACAACTCAAAGCCGACAAAACAAGCCCCCGGATTGCCCGAAAGTGCAAATAGCAGCTTGTCATTAACCACTGCAGCCGTCGTAACACTGCCGGGACGCATGGTCACTTTGTTAAACAGCATCTCCATATTCCCTTCCCGAACCAAGTCCCCCATAATGTCATAATCTCCAACCGATACTCCACCTGTTGTGACCACCATATCATTATGTTCAAGCGCTTCTGTAAGCTTCGTACGTGCGGTATCCACATCATCTGCAATCGAACCATACATAACCGGCTCGCCACCCGCTTCAACGACCAGAGACCGAAGCATATAACTGTTACTGTTCCGAATACGCCCGGGTTGCAATGGCTCGTCCACTTCCAACAACTCTGTACCTGTTGCAAAAATGGCTACCTTGGGGCGTTTGTATACAGGCACTTGACCTACGCCGAATGTCGCCAGCACGGATTGTTCACCTGCCTGAATAATTGTTCCTGCTTCCAGCAGTAATTGGCCCTCATGAACTTCCAATCCAATTGGCGTAATGTTAGCATCAGGCTGAATATGGCGCTTCAGAGCAATCCATTGTTCCCCATGCTCTTCTTTACTTTCAGTCATCTCCATCATAACAACAGCATCTGCACCTTCCGGTACCTGAGCTCCTGTCATGATCCGAGCAGCTGTACCCGATGTAATCGTAAGATCCGATGTATACCCGCATGGAATTTCATCAATGATACGGAGCCAAATCTGCTGCTCGCTGGATGCTTCAATCGTATCCGAACTTAGAATCGCGAACCCATCCATTCCGGAACGACGAAAGAATGGGTAAGGATGGGGAGCATGAATCGTCTCAGCAAGCGTTCGACCATGTGCTTGCTCAAGTGTTACTTTTTCTATTGAACCCGAACTGACATGAGCAGCAACTTTCGCCTGCGCATCCGGTACTTGTATAGCTTTACGGATAAATTTCGCAGTCGTCATATCCGTTGAATGTGAATTTATTTTCAATGGTGATAGAACCTCCCTGGATCATTTGTTCATATTAAAAAGTGTAGCCCGAAAGCTAGGTCATGACAAGTACTCTCCAACATATCATTCACATGAAAGACGAATGGACAGACCATAATATGTAAGAGAAAAGGAGCTGACCTTTATGAACCAACGATGCGAATTATGTGGAAGGGAGCCTGTCGAGACAACAGTCCATCACCTGACACCGAAAGAAATGGGCGGAACACATATGCCTACTGCAGATATTTGTATCCCTTGCCACAAACAGATTCATTCTCTGTATACCAATCGCGATATTATTACCTTAGGTTTAACTGAGATACAGACTCTAAGGAAAGATGAGCGCATCGCTCCTTATATCCGCTGGATTCGCAAACAACCTGCCACAACCATTCCTCGTGTTCGAAAGTCCCATCATGTCCGCAAATCGTAAAACAAAAAGAACAGCGTCCAAGGTCATGTTCAGTGGCATAGCTCTCTCCACCTTACCTTTTCACTGTTCTTCTGCTAATGCTTTAATATTGCGGGCCCCATTCATGAGGAGTGCTACCTACGCCTCATGATTCGGCCGCCGCCAACCCTCGTTTTGGGTTTTTTATAGGAACTCTTCGGTGAATCAAATAATCCTCCAAGGCCGCCACTACTTTTATTACGATCAATTGTGCCTTTGCTTTGTTCCTTATTCCGGCTGAATAATCCTCCACCGGAGCCTACGCTTGAATCCTTATCGCTGCCACGACGGGTAATCGACCCTTTCCGGTCAACGGTAATGGGCGGCGCAACCTTTTTATCGCTGCTCGTCGGTGTCCGATAGGAACCTTCTCTTGGTTTGTACGTGTCCTTGTTCGTATAGCCCCGATACGTACCGGACCCTCTACCCCCGAACGAATCAAACAAATTACCGATTAATGTTGCGGTTAAATAACCTTGCAAAAAGGACGAATCATAATTCTGCCGAACATATTCCTTTGAATCCACCTCAACCAAGGTGTCTTCCGCTTTATTCGGGTCTTGCTGCAAATGATAATACTGGTCCTGATACACCAGGAACATCCGCTCTGTATTTTCCGCCGAGATCTGATCCGGCTTCCGCTGTTCAGATAAATCCTGAGCAACCTCTGGAACGGTACGATCGGCAGCTCGGTAAACATAGGATGTCGTATTACCACTGCCGCTGACCGATTCAAGCGGATATGTGTCCTGAACGGATGGTGCTCCGCACGCGGACAGCAGCGACATCATAAGGCTGAGGATCAGCATTAACTTTAATGCATGTGCCAAGCGCTTTTTCATTGGAACCTCTCCTAGCTCGAACGAATCACTTTGATATCCGCAGGAAGAATGGACTCACCTTCATACAGCGTAAATCTTCTGTCTTGCCACTCCACACGCAAAAGCATGTTATCATCAGACTGATATTGCCATACTAATTGTTCCCCAGCCTGACCATAGGGTGTCCTGCCTGCAGTGGTTACCATTCCTCCGTATTCTTCCTCCAAATGATACGCACGTCCATCCAGATCCAGCAACGTAGGCACCTCGTCTGGTGCATCGAGACGGCCATCAATTGGTGTATAGAGGGCATACCGGGTCATTTCCCGTTCTTCAATATGCAAATGTCGGATTGCCGTACCATCCTGCAACGTGAGTACAGCTGCATTTCGCGCTCGATGATGTACCCGCCCAACAACTTCATAGGTGACCAGCGAAACTTCACAGATATCACCAGGTGCCAGCTGAAGCATTGTTTTCTCTACCTTAGGCGGTTCAGGTTTGGCTATTATCCCTTTAATCCGTTTCCACACACTCATACCCATTACTCCTGTTCTTTATCTTATAAACAAGCTGCAATAATTAATGCGCCCACGATATGTAGTGCACCTGAGAACAAACCATAACCAGTCTTGCCCTGCTGTATTCCCGTATCCAGATCCAGGTTGGCCCATCTCCGAATCATAAAGTGAACCACACTCTCCAGAATCAGCAAAATGATAAATGAAACAACGGATACCAACAACGCTTCTCCAAGATGACCCGCTGTCGAAATGGAGGTGGCGAGTACATATCCCTGAGCAAACAGCTTCATAACCATACGTGTTGTAACGGCCATATTGCCCGCCTTCACTTCGGCAAAATCCTTATACTTCGTGAACAAAGAATCCACATACATTAAGACAAACAGCAAAACCGAACCCGATAACGTCCAGACCAGCATTGCCAAAATGTTCAAATCCATTTACATAGCCCCCACATCTCAACATGAACCGCAATTAAAAGCGAAGGAGAAACGCTGGTCTCTCCTCCGCTGGTGCCCCTGCTTGCTTACAAGGTTTTAGTTCTTATTTTCGTATTGCTTCATCAGTGCTGCCAGTTCATCCTCAACAGCCTGATCTTTGCCCAGCTTCTCGAACTCATCATCCAGCGATTTTCCTTTGGACGACATCTCATTGCTGGCTTCGGCCTGTGCTTCCATCTGCATCATTTTTTCTTCCATGCGCTTCATGCCGGCACTTGCAGTGTCGGAGCCAAATCCGTTCAGCGCCTTGTTGATTTCAGTTTGAGCTTTTGCAGCGTTGTAGCGCGCAACCAATGTTTCACGTTTGTTTTTCATTTGCGTCAATTGTTTGCGCATTTCGTCCAGCTTGCCACGAAGGTTATCGGCAGAAGCCTTGTTTTGATCATAGCTTGTTTTGTACTCGGCCATCTTCTCTTCAGCGACCTTCTTCTCTTCCAATGCCCGACGAGCCAAATCCATATTCTGTGCACGCGCTGCTGTATGTGCTTGCTCCTCACGTTTCTTCACGAGAGCTTCCTGTTCTTCAAACAGCTGCTTGAATTTCTTCTCAATGGCGATTTGTGCAGCAACAGCTTTCTCCGCATCTTCCAGATCTTCCTGCATATCCCGGATATATTGATCCGTCATTTTGATCGGATCTTCTGCCTTGTCAATAATAGAGTTAATGTTAGACATCGTTAAATCGCGCAATCGTTTGAAAATGGACATTATGGTATTCCTCCTAGTCGATAGTTCATCCTTGTATATAATCATACATACGTGGCAATGTTCTACTCGTTTCAATTTTAACAAAAAAAATCATAAAAAACGATTTTAGCGTGCTTAGCCTAAATGGAACTATTGAATCAATCGACCCGTTTGGCACAGCTCTTCATCAAGCAGCTTCTCTGCAGTCTGCACAATCTCATCAATCTGCATCCGCGTAATTTCATCAAAGTGAATTCCCATTATTACGGTAACGGTTACCTTTAAATGAAGGGCAGCCTTACGTGCCAGTCTCTCACACAACTCTTGTTCTTTATGCCCTGGAATATGCACCGTAGCCCCACTCACTCGTTCACGGTCTGGATAAAATGTGGCTACTGCTCCAATATGTGATCTTCCTCCAGTTACCATAAACACTTTGTCTTCCCCTGCCTCAATCACCTGTAAACGAACGGAGTTTAAATCGTATGTACTCATTTTGCTCCACCTGTCCTTTTCAATATGTATATGTATGGTGGAATTATGGCTCCGATTTAATGAATCAGCAGTGAAACATCTCACATCATGCATAAATACGGATGGCCCCGGGCATACCAAAGAGAACGCAATTTGGGAAAAGGAGGCACGAACATGCGTATACGCCTCATCATGTTATCCATCATGGTCATTCTTCTGGGAGGAAGTTATACTCCTGC
This sequence comes from Paenibacillus taichungensis, assembly GCF_013359905.1. Lineage (GTDB taxonomy): Bacteria > Bacillota > Bacilli > Paenibacillales > Paenibacillaceae > Paenibacillus > Paenibacillus taichungensis. The sequence goes on from NZ_JABMCC010000112.1 coordinate 245,049, forward strand.
TCAGTTATGGGCTTCTTCAAGCCCGCAAACCGAACCTGCTTCGAAGTCTGATTCTCCTGAAGAAGAACAGTTGACTCTAGGACAACTCAGACAGAAATATGCGGATACGTTCAAAACCAATGGCCCCTCAACAAAAAAGGTCGCTCTGACTTTTGATGATGTTCCTGATCCACGGTTCACACCGCAGGTGCTGGATATTCTTAAAAAATACAAGGTGCGGGCTACGTTTTTCATTGTAGGAAATCGCGCTGAGAAACATCCGGATCTGGTGAAACGTATGATAAAAGAAGGGCATATTGTGGGCAATCACAGCTACAATCACCCGGAATTCAGCAAGCTAACCATGAATGCATTTCGCAAACAAATCTTACATACCGGGGATATTATTCGAAATCTAGCGGGTTACACTCCCAAAATGATTCGTCCACCCTATGGTGACATTAACGAGCAACAGCTCCAATGGGCAGCCAAGCAACATTACAGCATCGTGAACTGGAATGTTGATTCTCTGGACTGGAAGGGCCTCTCCAAAGAGGAAGTCAAACAAAACATCCTGTCCGCCGTCAAACCAGGTTCCATTGTTCTGCAGCATGCAGGAGGCGGTGTAGGATCGAAGCTGAGTGGTACGATCGAGGCGTTGCCTGAAGTTATTGAAGAATTGCGAAACCGCGGGTACGAGCTGGTGACTTTGGACGAAATGCTGGAACTGCCAAAGGGTAAATAGATTTGATACGGCAATGGATATTCAAAAGGGTGTTCTTCAATCACATTATTGTGATTGGAGAACACCCTTTATTGTTTAATTTAGATTAAGTTGGAGTCACATATGATGATGTGCAGCTCGCTTTGATTTTATTTCAAAATGTAAAGTTCAACATCCTGAATACCAAATGTGCTCACGGATTGCTTGCTGCCAGGAATAAAGATATCGATCTTGTGTCCTTTAATGGCACTGCCCACATCACGAGCCGTAGCGACAAATGCCTGTTTTGGCAGTCCTGGATGTGTATGACCTGTCACCAGTACCTTTGTACCCAATGGAATGATACTTGGGTCTACTGCAATGGTACCCAATTCAAGCGGATTACCGAAGTAATCCACAGCACCCCATCCTCCATTTTCGGAAGCATCAGCGGAGTATGCTGTTGCTTTGACGTCGACAGCTTTGCTGTAATCAAACGTTTTTCCCCAGGCTTGTACAACTTTACTATCTGCATTAACGTCAAGGCTTGCGGCAGTTACCGTTTTGGCCTCCGTTTTTGCTGCTGCAGCAGAAGCTGTGTTTGTTGTTTTACCAGGGATCGTAATTTTCAAACCACCATAAATGTTGTAAGCTGAAATGTCATTATTAGCTTTAATAAGAGCGTTAAGTCCAACTCCATATTGTTTGGATAAGGTGTAGAAGGTATCCCCCTCTTTGGCCACATGAACTGAATCAGCATGAGCCGGAACGGCCTGAATGAGCATTGCTGCTGTCAGCAAAGCTGTTGCTGTTTTGGCTATACGTTTCTTGTTAATCATGGTCTTCCTCCCTCATTATGCCTGCGAAGTTAGTTGTCGGATTCGGATGGAGGAAACCACCCTATAGGTTCAATTACATTTAAGAATTTATGTAGCCCTAATTCACCCCAAGCCGTGTGCAAATAATTCTTCCCCTAGCACACTCTGCATCGTTACATCCCCCACACTCCCAACTCCGGAAGTTTCGGCAGGAACAAATATATCACAATTTTGTAACCAAGGGTCGTAGTAAATGTTACCATCTGGCTAATTCACTTCAATATTTAGGCTGAATTCAAGCCGTTTTTTCAAATAAATGTCTATTTGAGCTTTAATCATTGATGACAGAAACGTTACTTTTTATGTAATTCCGTGCGTATCCTTACATAAAAAAACAATCCCTGCCGACGGTTCGTCGACAGGGATTGTTGAGGGGATGAAATTCTCATCCAAAGTATAGATTTTGCATTTTCATCTTGATCTTCATCCTTATTATTGGATGGTATTAGAGCACTTTAGCGAGGAAGTCACGTGTACGTGCATGCTTGGGCTCGCCAAACACTTCAGCAGGCGTTCCTTCTTCTACAATAACCCCACCATCCATGAACAGGATACGGTCTCCTACTTCGCGTGCGAAGCCCATCTCATGGGTTACAATAACCATAGTCATGCCGCCCTCTGCAAGCCGCTTCATGACATCCAGTACTTCACCGACCATTTCAGGGTCCAGTGCTGAAGTAGGCTCGTCAAACAGCATGACATGCGGCTGCATCGCAAGCGCTCTTGCAATAGCGATCCGTTGTTTCTGTCCACCGGACAGCTGATTTGGATAAGCGTCTTTTTTGTCAGATAGGCCAACCGTCTTGAGCAAATCTGAGCAGATTTGTTCCGCTTCGTGTGCAGATTGTTTTTTCACTTTAATGGGAGCAATCGTAATATTCTGTTGCACCGTTTTGTGCGGAAACAGATTGAAATGCTGGAATACCATCCCCATTTTTTCACGTGTTGCATTAATGTTATGTTTGGGGTCAGTGATCGATACACCTTCAAAATTAATTTCGCCTGAAGTCGGCTGCTCCAGCAGGTTCAAACAGCGCAAAAATGTACTTTTCCCCGATCCGGACGGACCGATGACCACGACAACCTCGCCTTTGCCAATTGTTACATTAATGCCCTTGAGCACATCGTTATTTCCATATGATTTGTGTAATTGTCTAACGTCTATCACTTGCACTCAACTTCCTTTCCAGTCGACCCAGCAGCTTGGACAAAATGAACGTCAGCACAAAGTAAATGGCCGCTGCAATCAGGAATGGATTCATTCCTTGGTACGTAATGTTTTTGACTACACTTGCCTGGTACATAATGTCCACCATACCAATAACCGAGATGATGGAGGATTCCTTGATAATGGTCACGAACTCATTACCGATCGCCGGCAACACCGCTTTGAACGCTTGTGGAAGCACAATGAAGCGCATGGCCGCACCTCTACCCATTCCCAGGGAACGAGCTGCTTCCAACTGGCCTCGATCCACACCCTGTATACCAGCACGGAAAATCTCGGCAAGATAGGCACCACTATTAATGGATAGTGTGATAATCCCCGCCTGAAGTGGCGTGAAATTAATCCCCAACGTTAGAGCAAGACCGTAATAGATAATCATCAACTGAACCAGCATTGGTGTACCACGAATAACTTCAACGTAAGCTGTTCCGATCCAACGCAGAATGGAAACGTCATGCAGACGGAACAAACAAATGATCAAACCGATAATTACCCCGAAGATTACACCGAGTGCAGACAGTAAGAGGGTGTAGCCCACACCTGTTGCATAAAAGCTTTTGTACTGCCAGAACACTTGGAAAATGTTTTGGTCTTTTTTCACCTTGTCTGCCATCAACTTGCTTGCTTCAGTAACCATCTGATCGATTTTATTTTCGCTTTTCAGACGCTCGAGCGTTCCGTTCACTGCACTCAGCAATTCCGTATTTCCCTTACGAATCCCGATTGCCGCTTCGGCCTGCTCTTCATCCGGAATAGCTGGAGCTAATCCAATCACGTCATCCAGGTAACCGGCAGCTACTGTATCCTCAACGATTGCAGCATTTACACGATTGGTCTGCAATTGCAGTACGATATCAGATATTTTATCAAGTGCTGTCAATTTTGCACCTGGGATTCCCTGGCCAATCGTTTCCTGAATGGAGCCTTTTTGGACACCAATTTTTTCATTTTCCAGATCAGCCATGGTTGGATATTTATCTTTATCCGCATTGCGAACCATGATGACTTGCTTTGATTTATAATAGGTATCGGAGAAGTCAATGCTTTGTCTACGATCATCCGTTGGCGTCATTCCCGAGATGACCATATCCACCCGACCACTCTGCAACGCAGGAAGAAGTCCGTCAAAACCCATATCCTCTATTACAAGTTCTGCGCCAAGATCGGCAGCAATTTCTTTAGCAATCGAAATATCAAATCCGACAATTTGGTCTTTACCATCAATCACTTTATGGAATTCATATGGTGCAAAATCGGCACTTGTACCGAGCACCAGCTTTTTACTGCCTGAATTGCTTGTAGTTCCCGTTGCCATCGCAACAGGTACAACCGTAGTTAGCAAGACCACAAAAGCTAGCAGCATCATGGTGTAACGACTAATCAATTTCAACCCTGTTCTCCCCTTATAATACTTTGTATGCTTTCTGTTGTTGATGCCTGAGTCATTATAAAGTAGAATGCATGATTATGCAATGCATTTCGACAGGATTCGATTACAGCCCGTTTCTGAAAAATAACCGCAACTGTGATATAATTATTGAATTATTTTCATTTTTGCTTAAGGAGTCCATCATGACACATACCAAAACACAAATACTAACTGTTATTGACCAATATGCTTCCCGTTTTAAGGAGATTTCATCATACATTGGTGCCAATCCCGAACTTGGTAACGAAGAATACCTTGCTTCTGCTCGGTTAAAAGAAGAACTTGCCTACCATGGTTTTTCTGTAGAAGCTCCTGTCCTTGGTTTGGACACCGCATTTATCGGTACGTATGCTGCTTCCAAACCAGGTCCGACGATTGCCCTGTTATGTGAATACGACGCACTTCCGGAAATCGGTCATGCTTGTGGGCACCATCTAATCTGTATGATGAGCCTCGGAGCTGCGGTAGGTCTGAAGTCCATACTGGATGAAGTCGGCGGAACATTAAAAGTGTTCGGTACGCCAGCGGAAGAAACGCGTGGGGCCAAAGTGCCTATGGCTGAAGCAGGATTGTTTGATGACTGTGATGTCGCACTAATGGCGCACCCTTATTACGCCTATGAGAAATCTGGAAGTTCCCTGGCTATTGATGCTGTACAATTTGAATTCCATGGGAAATCTTCACATGCTGCTGCAAGTCCACATGAAGGCATTAACGCCCTGGATGCAGTAATTCAGACGTTTAATGGCATTAATGCGTTCCGTCAACAAGTGAAAAGCACGGTTCGTATTCATGGGGTTATCAATAGCGGAGGACAGGCAGCCAACATCATACCTGACTACGCTTCAGCACAATTCTATGTACGTGCCTCGACGAGAAAAGAGTTGGATATTCTCACTCAACGCGTAATTCAGATCGCGGAAGGTTCTGCTTTGCAAACGGGATGCCGGCTTGTTACATCTAATTATGAGACTTCCTATGATGAGATGGTCACGAATGAATCGTTATCTGCTGCTTTTAGTGCTAATCTGCTTGAACTGGGTATTTCTCAAGAGGAGATCGTGAGTGGTAACGACCATGGTTCTATGGATATTGGTAACGTATCCTTGCGTTGTCCTGCGATCCACCCATATATCCGTGTTGTGGACGAAGTTCATACGCTTCATTCCATTGAATTCCGGGATCTGGCGTTACAGGAACGAGCCCTGGACGGTATGATCCTTGGAGCCAAGGCAATTGCTGCAACTGCTTATGATGTTCTTACACAGCCTGGGCTGCTGCAAACCATTCAAACAGAGTTTAAGCAAGCAAGTCGCTAAGTTTTTCGCAAAATGCTGCGTATTTGCAGCAGGGTGTTCTGCAGGACCTGCATTTCGGGTCTTAAGGAGCGCCCTTTTTGTTTTATCATAAATACGTATATACGGACACAAGCTGGAAATGCTGTGAAAAGAAAACGTTGAAAAATGTTGAAATCTTTACATTTAGCGGCTGAACTAATGGTTCACATGCTGTCTAACTTGGTTATTTATAGCTATAACTTTATCTTGAGATCAGGAGGTGTTGTCATGCTGCTCGAAGCGATGTATCACGTTCCACGCGATAAATGGGCTTATGCTTATAATCCCTCGACGATTCACCTGCGTGTACGAACGAAGAGAGACGATGTACAATATGTGACTGCACTGACTGGTGATAAATACGATTGGAATGGAACCTATAAGGAAATTCAATTGGAAAAAGCGGCTTCCGACAATATGTTTGATTACTGGGAAACTGCAGTTAAGCCCAAATTCAAACGTCTGACTTACATCTTTCGCATAACCGCCGGTACCGAAAATATTTATTTGGCTGATAACGGAATTCATTATACTCCCCCGTATCCTACAGGAGGATATTATGAATTTTCCTACATTCATGAAATTGATGTATTTAAGGTTCCCGAATGGGCTAAAGAAGCCGTGTTCTACCAAATCATGACCGAAAGGTTTGCCAATGGTAATCCCGATCTGAACCCGGAAGGAACCCAGGAATGGGGCGGTCGACCTGAACTGGATAACTACTTTGGCGGAGACCTGCAAGGTGTTCTCAATCACCTGGATGATCTGACTAAACTCGGTGTTAACGCCATCTACTTTACCCCTCTGTTCCAAGCAAACTCTTACCATAAATACGATACCGTTGATTATAAAAAAGTAGACCCTCAATTCGGGGACAATGAAATGCTCAAAAAAGTAGCAGAACAATGTCATCGCCGCGGAATCCGTGTCATGCTGGATGCGGTATTTAACCATTGCAGCGAAGACTTCCCTCCTTTTCAGGATGTCCTGAAGAACGGCAAAAACTCCAAATATGCAGACTGGTTTCATATTAATGAATATCCGGTGCAGATCAAGGATGGTATACCAACCTACGATACCTTTGGATTTTATGGCAATATGCCCAAGTTCAATACCGCCAATCCCGAAGTAAAAGACTATTTGCTTGATGTGGCTGAATACTGGATCAAGGAGATTAAACTAGACGGTTGGCGACTCGATGTTGCGAATGAAGTGGATAACCATTTCTGGCGTGATTTCCGCAAAGTAGTCAAAACCGCCAATCCGGAAGCCTATATTGTAGGCGAAGTATGGAGTGATTCCCTGACATGGCTTATGGGAGATCAATTTGATTCCGTAATGAACTACCCTTTTGCTGACAAGGTGCTTGAATTCTTTTGTGGTTCGATGGATGGTTATAACTTCGCTAACGAGATGGGCTCACTCATTATGCGTTACCCGCAACAGACGAATGAAGTCATCTTCAATATGCTGTGCAGTCATGACACCCCACGTCTGCTTACTCGGGCCGGAGAAGACAAACGCAGATTAAAATTGTCGGTTGTGTTTCTTTTCACTTATATTGGTACGCCCTGTATATTCTATGGGGATGAGGTTGGTATACGTGGAGAAGGTGATCCGGATTGCCGTAAATGCATGCAATGGGACCCTGCCAAGCAAGATAAGGAGCTTTATGACTTCTATCGCCTGATGATTGATTTGCGGAAAAGTAATGAGGCTCTTCGCAAAGGCCGCTTCCGTTTTTTGAAGGCCGATCACAATGATCCATGCATCATTTATGAACGTATGGATGACTCTCTTCACTTTACGGTGTGGATGAACAATACTCCGCTAGAACGTACACTGTCACATCCGATGGAAACCAAGGACTGGAAGGATGCTCTAACCGAAGATGCTGTTGTTCCCACCAATGGAGTGATGAATATTAAACTTGATCCTTACGGATACCGTATTTTGTATAGACAATTGGAACCGAGCTAACTACTTGCCAGAAAAACTCCTGAAGAATTGAATAACCTTTTAATGATCATCGGATGCTCAGGAGTTTTCTGACAAAGAGCTCAAATTTAGGCTATAACTTCGTCGTTTTCAAATCCCCTTTTGCATCTATGGTTATTTTCCACCGCGTAGAATTTGGACCAAGCATGACAATTTCATTTATTAATTGATATAGCGTTCCATTATTGTCTTTAACCAGATCAACGACTATGTTTTTCCCATTTGTAAAGGGACTTGCACCAAAGAGATAACGTCCCGTCGCACTTGCCGCAGCCATCAGCATGTTATCTCTTATGATGTTGCCCTCCACCGTATTATTAACCATGTCCAGATACACTGCCCACCATGTTCCCTCATATTTCAAACGATTTCCAGTGACGATATTGTTGGAGCCACGAACTTGAATACATGTGCCTTTTCCTGCAACTGAATTGTGAGAAAAGGTACAATCATTATGCAAACTGACCATCCGGTCAGGATTGGTCGTCTCAAAGCCTGGCTCAATGATGTTGCTCGATGCAATCACTCCATTGGCAATATCCATTGCTATCCCCGCTTGGGCAATATAATTGCCTTTTACGATAATATGACCATCCGCCACAATTCCCCAGTGTTTACCTCTTGGAATAATAATGTTGTCTGATATAATTCCGATGTCCATGCCTTCTGCACCTGTACTGGTTTTCGCTTCTATGGCAGCAGTAGCACTTGGCCTTGAGATGGTGTCGATCAGGTTTCCCTGGATTACAAACAAATGGTTGCTTAAATCGTTGGGATTATATTGGGAGGGAAGGAAAGATACTGAAATAACAGACGTGATTTTGATATTCTTAAAGACATTGGAGGTTACAAAGGCACCTTCAAAACCGATAAGCCCAACACCAAATGCTGTTCCAATCAGGCTATTGCCATGTATGTGCAGATTTTTGGCTCCAGTCTCTCCTCCCTCATTGTTACAGGTAATCCCACCACCGACTGTAGGCATATGATTCACTTGTTGTCCGCCTGAAAAAGAAGCAAAATCCGAATCACTGGATAATACAGGCGTGTGTAGAAAGTTATCGATGATCGAAACATGCCATGTTCCCTTGACCAGGATGCCATCCCCAAGATAGCGATAACAGTCATTCTCACGAATCACCACAAAAACCAAATGACTCCGAACTGCAATCGGTTCCTCTCCCAAGTGATGAAGTTTATTGTTTCTTATGACGACATTTCGGGCGGGATTGTCTTGACTGCTGGAACCATTGACTCCAATGCCATCGGTAAATTTACTAATATCGTTATTTTGCAACAGTACATTGCTCGAATTCTCGATGTATAAACCTGTCTTGCTTTTACTCCAAGCTGCTTGAGTCGTACGAACCAAGGTCAAGCCACTTATCTCTACATGATTGCTTCCTTCGATTCTGATTCCCTGATCGGAGACCTCCAATATTGCGCCTGGCAACGCTTTGATGATAACAGACCTTCCACTAAACGTATAGAACCAGCCCGTCTTGACAACTTTATAGTGCCCTGGCGTAAATAATAAAACATCACCTTCTTGTGCTGAGTCAAAAAAAGCTTTGATCTGGGCTGTCTGATCGCTTCCATCTCCGGGAGCAAAACTCCTCACATTAATAAAACTGCCTGTCAGCGTGGATTGCACAGCGGCAATATTTCCCATGATCTGGCCAAACATTTCATTCATTTTGACGGCATTATATCCGTCGACACTGCTTAGAGCCTGCAAATTAGGATTGTAATCAGAGGTAAAATTAATGTAGTTGTTCATTTTAAATTCGCCTCCTCTTATGATCGTACAAAAAAGCCACAGTACAAATATACTGCGGCTCATTTGTGCAAAACTATTTCACAGATTCAAGCGTTATTCGGCGATAAATATCCATATACTCTTCAGCTGAGACGTTCCAGCTGTAGTCTCCGCTCATTGCATTTTTCACGATCTTTTTCCAGTGCTCGGGCTGACGGTAAAACTTCTCGGCGCGGCGAATGGTGTTCATCATGTCATGGGCGTTAAAACTGGTGAAAGAGAATCCATTCCCCTCACCGCTGAATTCATTGTATGCCTGCACCGTATCGTTCAGACCCCCGGTTTCCCGGACAAGTGGTACACTGCCATAACGGAGTGCAAGCAATTGGCTAATGCCACATGGCTCGAACCTCGATGGCATCAAGAACAGATCACTGCCGGCATAGAAGCGGCGAGATAACCCATCATTGAAGGTAATCTGAGCAGACATTTTCAGCGGATAACGATTAGCTGCCTCACGGAACCAGTGCTCATAAGCCGGATCCCCGGTACCCAATACTGCGAATTGAATGTCGTCATAGTACAATAATTCATCCAGTACACGACATACCAAATCCAAACCTTTGGAATCCACTAGCCTTGTAACCATCACCATAAGTGGAGCATCCGGACGTACTGGCAATCCTAATTCCTTTTGCAGCTCGATCTTGTTCTCGATTTTCTTGGACAGGCTGGTTCTGTATTTAACCGCAATTTTATTGTCCGCTGCAGGGTTATAACTCTTAGTATCAATACCGTTAACAATCCCACTGAAACGATCGCCCAAGGAACTGAGTAATCCATCCAGACCATAGCCATAGTAGGAGGTTTGTACTTCCTTGGCGTAGGTAGGGCTGACAGTTGTTACATGATCCGCAAAAACGACTCCTGCCTTCAGGAAATTGACATTGCCATAATATTCTGCCCCATCCACCGTGAAATACCGATCATCCAGCTCAAGCAGATCACTGAATAAATCATGTGGAAACACACCTTGATATAACAGGTTATGTATCGTAAAAACCGTTCTCATTTCACTGTAAAAAGGATCATGAGCATAGTGAGCTTCCAGTAGTAAAGGAATCATCCCCGCGTGCCAATCGTGACTGTGCAGCACATCCGGCTTAAACTCAATTTGCGGCAGCACCTCGAGAACAGCACGATTGAAGAAGGCAAAACGCTCCCCGTCATCCATATACCCATACACGCCATCCCGTCCAAAATAGTATTCATTGTCCACAAAGTAGACAGGAATCCCGTCATGGACAAGCATCTCTATTCCACAATACGGTCTGCGCCAACCAAGAGGAACATCTGTCGTAATGACAGACTCCATTGCCTCTTTATACTCATCCGGAATGCCCTTATATTTGGGTAAAATGACACGAACATCTGCCCCACTCTTCTTTAATGCCTGTGGTAATGCGCCGATGACGTCAGCAAGGCCTCCTGTTTTGATAAATGGATGTACTTCAGCAGCAGCAAATAGAATATTCATGCCTTCGTCCTCCTTTTGGGTTTAACTGTAGTGCTTTCTGCGGTTTTACTGGTTCTAGTGGTACTGGCTTTTGCTCTGACGGATTGAACTTCAAGGGGCAATGCATCCGTTTTCCGACGTGTATTCTTTTTTAAAATAACTACGCTTAGCGGTGGCAAAACAACTTCCAAACTATGTGGTTGCCCATGAAAAGGAATCTTTTCAGTAGTAAGCTGCATATCATTGATAATGCCTGATCCGCCGTAATCGGAATGATCACTGTTCAGAACTTCGGTATACATACCGGGACGCATGACACCAATCCGGTAACGCTCCCGCTTGACTGGCTGAAAGTTAATGAGCACAAGGAGTGTATCCGCAGGTTTTTTTCCTTTGCGCACATATGAAATGACACTTTGGTCCTGATCATCCGGAGTGATCCATTCATAACCGTCAAAGGAATGATCAAGCTCCCACAAAGCTTTTTCGCCCAAGTATAGCTCGGACAGATCCCGCTCAAACTTGTGGAGTTTACGGTGACTGTCGTAGTTCAGCAAAAACCAGTCCAGTTGATCTTCATCTTTCCATTCGATAAACTGGCCGAATTCTCCACCCATAAACAGCAGTTTTTTGCCTGGGAAAGTCATAAAGTACCCCATGAAGGCACGCATGCCGGCAAACTTCTGCTCGTATGTTCCTGGCATCTTGTCTAGGAGCGACTTTTTGCCATGAACGACCTCGTCATGAGACAGAGGAAGCACGTAATTTTCAGCAAAGGAGTATACGACCGGGAATGTCAGCAAATGATGTTTGGAAGGACGTTCGTGAAAATCGGATTCCATGTAATCAAGTGTATCGTTCATCCAACCCATGTTCCATTTGTAGTTGAAACCTAGCCCACCCTGATCTACTGGTGAAGTAACCATTGGCCATGCACTGGATTCTTCTGCCATCATCAGCGCATAGGGAAAGTACTTGAAGACTGTTTCATTCAACTGCTGCAAAAAAGTAACAGCTTCCTTGTTTTCCAGGCCACCTTCGTTATTCGTTCGGTATTGACCTGGCTGCTTTTCGAAATCCAACTTAAGCATACTGGTTACGGCGTCGACCCGAAGTCCGTCGAAATGGTACATCTCCATCCAGTACAACGCATTCGAGATCAAAAACGAACGAATTTCAGGTTTAGAGTAGTCAAAGCTAAGTGTGCCCCAACCTGGTCTCTCTGCTAACAATGGATCTGCATATTCATACAAGGGCGTTCCATCAAACAAACGCAAGCCATGAGCATCCTTGGCAAAATGCGCGGGGACCCAATCAAGCAATACACCTATACCTGCCTGATGTAGCGTATCAATTAAATACATCAGATCTTTAGGATGCCCATAACGGCTGGTTGGCGCAAAGAATCCAGTGTTCTGATACCCCCACGAAAGGTCGTAAGGATGTTCACTCAGGGGCATCATCTCAACATGGGTATATTTCATCTCCAATAAATAAGGAACAAGCAATTCCGCAAGTTCACGATAACTGTAAAGAGTTCCGTCTTCTTTCCGTTTCCAGGTTCCAGCATGCATTTCATAAATATGTAGAGGTTTGTTATACACGCCTCGTTGTTTGCGTCTCCATGCGCCATCATTCCATTTGTAACCTTCAATGGAGCTGGTGACCGATGCCGTACGCGGACGAACTTCCGCCTGGAAAGCATAAGGGTCTGCTTTAAGCAATTCAGTACCATCTTCCGTTAATATACGGAATTTGTATAAAGTTCCTTCACTGATTTCCGGAATAAAACGACTCCAAAATCCAGAATCGGGTATCTTATATAAAGGTTCCTGTTCACCTTTCCAACCATTACGGTCTAAAGCCAGTCCAACTTCTGTGGCATTCGGAGCCCACACGGTAAAACGATACCCCTGACGATGATCTTCGATCGCAGGCTGTGCGCCCATTATTCGATAACTGTGATGAAGGTTTCCTTCATGAAACAAATAAATGTGCTCCGGTGAAATTTCCGGGTTTGTTAACGGTTGAATGGCCAAGAGATCACCTTCTTCTCCAGAAAATAGATATAACATTAACCATTACCCCATTCTAGCCAAGTTGAAAAGAAAAATGCGGTGTGTAAAAAAATGTTGTAATTTTTCAGGATTTTTACAGTATACATCGTTTCAATAGCTCCGCATTGCGTTTATGTATGTACTACACTGGACAAATATCTTGGGAGGGAAACGATTATGTTTAATAAAGATTGCATCGCTATGCTGTTGGCGGGAGGAGAAGGGAAGCGATTAGCCCCTTTAACCTCAAGTATCGCAAAACCCGCTGTACCGTTTGGCGGGCACTACCGGATTATCGATTTTCCTCTCAGCAACTGCGTAAACTCAGGCATCGACACCGTAGGTGTTCTGACGCAGTATCAAGCTGATTCATTACATGATCACATTGGTGGAGGAGAACCTTGGGGACATGGTACTTCAAGTGAGGCAGGAATTTCCTTACTTCCATCTTATCATACAGGAAATGACGAATACTTGGGAACCGCGGATGCTATTTATAAAAATATTGACTATATTGACCAACAAAACCCCGAAAATGTTCTAATTTTGTCGGGTGACCATATCTATCATATGAATTATCGTGAAATGCTGGAAGCTCATACTGCAAATGAAGCGGTAGCGACGATCTCCGTTATGGAAGTTCCATGGGAAGAAGCCCATCGCTTCGGCATTATGGCAGCGGATGAGAATCTGAGAGTTACCGAGTTTGCCGAGAAACCGGCCGAACCGAAAAGTAATCTGGCTTCCATGGGCATTTACATGTTCAAATGGGAATACCTGAAGCGCCACTTGCTCGAAGATGCCGCTAATCCGGAATCCAGCCATGACTTCGGTAAAGATGTGATTCCTCAAATGTTGAATGAGAACACCCCTCTCTTCGTATATAACTTCAATGGTTATTGGAAAGACGTGGGTACCGTGAAGAGTTTATGGGATGCGCACATGGATCTGCTTCATAACGATGAAGACTGGAGCCTGCAAAAAGAAGACTGGCCGATGTTTACTCGTGAGTGGAGAACTAAACCAAGTGCATACAAAGCACGTCAGACACGTGCTGAGCTCCTGCACTCCATGATCCATGAATCCTGCGCCATTGATGGCCGGGCTGAACGTTCTGTTATTTTCTGCGGAGCCGAAGTTGGTAAAGGTTCTGAGGTTAAAGACAGCGTGATCATGCCGAATGCACGGGTAGGCCGCGGTGTTCACATCGAACGCGCCATCATTGGTGAAGGTGCCATTATCAAAGATGGTGCCATTGTCAAAGGAACGGCGGATGAAATCGTGGTTGTCGGACCGAATGAGATTGTCTCCGCCAAACCGGCTGTGCGCACACAACCTGTACGCATGCTGAAAGATGTTTACGAAAAAAGCGGGCGTCTGCGCGCTGGTGAACTTTCTTCATAAACATAAAGAAAAGGCGAGCCATATATGGCTCGCCTTTTTGTTGCGAAAACAAATTTATGCAGAAATCAATTTTTTTTCGGATCAGATTCTGCTTGAGTTAACTTCGCATCGACACTTTCTTCGGCTTCATCAGTCTGCATTATGGTTTCCTCCACCGTCTCTTCCTCCGGTAAAGCTGGTAACGTCACCGTCACCGTTGTTCCCGTCCCGAGTTCACTTTGCATGATAATTGTTCCCTCATGCAGTTCTACTAATTCCTGCGTAATAGCAAGTCCAAGCCCTGTTCCACCGTTCTGGTGATCGACCTGGAAGAAGCGATCACGCACCTTGATTAAATGCTCTTCACTGATACCAATACCCGTATCCTGAACAGCAGCTATAATCTGCCCGTCTTCTTCTTTGACCGATAAAAAGATCCAGGAATTCTCATGCGAGAATTTGATCGCATTGTCTACAATGTTCAGGAAAACTTGTTTTAATCTGTTACCATCCCCAAAAACATTGAAAGCACGATTTTCATCACTTTCTAACTTGAGATGTATCTGTTTTTGCTCAGCTTTTGCCCAAACATTCAACATGGTTTCCTGAACAATCTCACGAATGCTGACGGTTCCTTTCACCAACTTCATCTGATTTTGCTGCAATTTGGAGAAATCGAGCATCTCTTCTACAAGTCCGATCAGACGCTCCGTTTCTTTAGAGATAATACTCATTCCAATTCTCGTTTCATCCGGATCGTATCCACCGGAGTCCAGCGTCTCACTCCACCCTTTGATACTGGTCAGGGGCGTTCGCAATTCATGAGAAATGGAAGAAATAAAATCGTCTTTGATCTGATTGCTGCGTACAATTTCATGTGCCATAAAATTCAAAGTAGATGCCAGTTCGCCTAATTCATGTTTGTAGTTTCCCTTAACTCTGACATCCAGACGTCCTCGGGCCATTTGAGCGGACACCGCCGTAATGTTGTTAATCGGTCGTACTATGGAATTGGCCATACCTATACTGATGATCAAGACGATTGCCAGTACGCCAACACCTACTGCAATCGCAAGCATCCCCATGAACAATAACTTGGAATTCACATTTTCGAGCGATGTTAGGTATCGAATAACATACGTATTTTCGCCGCCTAGATCAAACTTGTGGGAAACGGCCATGACCTGCTCTCCTGTACCTGGTTGTCTGCCTACCCAACGTCCCATACTGCCATTCAACGCCTGTTGGATATCACTCGTTTGCAGCACGGCCCGGTCAGACTCAAATGCAGTCGAACTCGCTAACACATGACCGTTCAGATCCAGAATCTCAAGTTCTGTATTAGATAATTCCAAATTAACAAGTAATCTGGACAGATTATTTCCATCTTCCGAATTACTCTCACGAGCTAGAGGCTCAAAAAAATCCTTCGAATTGGAGATATGGGTACTGATTGTATTGTAGATGCTCTCATAATAATATCGTTGCACCGCCAGCATAAATACGAATTCCACCAACAGCAGAGCCAGAAAAACTACAATGAAGTAATGTAGTACAATCTGCCGTGTGATGCCTTTTTTGATCATTGATCCCGGCCCTTCCATTTGTAACCGTGACCCCATACAGTCTGCAGGTATTCAGGTTCGGAAGGATTGTTCTCAATTTTCTGGCGCAAGCGGCGAATGTTTACGTCCACGATTTTGGGATCACCCATATACTCTTTGCCCCATACATGATCCAGCAGCACATCTCGACTAAGCGGTGTATTTTCTTTTTCCAGGAAAAATTGAATCAAAGAAAATTCAGTTGGTGTTAACTCAATTAATTCATTTTGCTTCTTGAATTGCTTTGAAATCAGATCCAAAGAAAATGGACCAGATTGGAATGTAACCTTGGCAGCTGTCTCCCGGTGAACGTTCACCCGGCGTAGCAAAGACTGAATGCGTGCAATGAGCTCTGTTGGACTGAACGGCTTACTTACGTGATCGTCCGCGCCAACGGAGAGCGCATAAACCTTGTCCTGCTCCTGTACTTTGGCTGTAAGGAAAATAATACCCAGACGTTCATTCGTTTCACGAATACGACGACACACTTCAAATCCGTCAATTCCAGGAACCATAACATCCAGCAAAGCCAAGTCGATATCTGGTACGGATTGCAAAATGCGAAGCGCCTCGTGTCCATCTCCCGCTTCGAGTACTTCGAACCCGTTTCTCTTCAAATTAATAACAATAAAACTGCGGATGGATTCTTCATCCTCTAGAATAAGTACTTTACTCATTAAGTTCTTCCTTTCTATTCAGTTGCGGTATATTGTCAAGCAATCCACCATCGGCATCCAGTTGTGCACCGCGGGAAGCAATGACCCGATCATTCGTCCGGGTAATTTCTTTCCAACTTTTGCCTTTTTCCTGTTCCCACTGAGAAAGCGTGAAATACTTTATTTCACCTACGGTTTCATCGGTATCAATCATTTTAAAACGGATGTATTTTTCCTTTTCCGATTTGGTATCGATGGTAATCTTTCCATACCACTCCGGCTTCAGATTCAAATGGAATAAGTCAGCATCATCCCGATATTGGAATGAGACAAATTTCTTATCATCCTTGCCATCCCATTGATAGAAAGTATAGAACCACATCCGGGAATCAAATACGTAATGCTCCCAGCCTTTAGGTGTTTCCTTCAAGCCAAACTCAATAATACCATCATTGTCGACATCACCGCTTAAAATTTTGTCATCTCTGTAGGTTTGATCAGGCGATTTAAAAGCATTCACTAACTTATTATCTTTTACGTATATGATCTGTGAAAATGTACTTCGGTCATCCAACTCTGAATCCAGTACAATACCCACTTTATCTTTGGCAATCTGACCACCGAGAGCATTATATATTTCTTTCACAGTGTAGTCCGTCTGCATTCTATCAACTTCCTTGAAACTTCCGTCGTCGTACTGATATAACGCAATAGATGCAAATCCGCTATTATTCAGGGATACGATTGCGAAATCATTTTTCTTGTCCCCGTTTAGATCGAGGGTGTTCCCTTGAACATCATCTATAATATATTGATTATAAGGAACACCTCCCAACACTTGTTCAAGTGCTCCGGCTTTATAAGAATAAGCAGTTAACGCTTTCTGTTCTTGTAAACTCACGCCCAGGATAATATCCGGATTCCCATCATTGGTAATGTCCAATACTTTGAATGATTGCAGTTCATTTCCCGGAACATCAAATGTCAACTTCTTAACCCATGAATCCCCCTGCTCCTCCAATAACATGCCATGAATTCGCACGTTCTCATTCGGAGTCTCATAGAAAACGATGGCTTCCCGAGTACCATCTCCGTTCAGGTCTTCAACACGAATCATACTGGTATTATTCATGTCTTTGGGGCGAATCAATTTGCTTTCGGGTGGCTGTTCCCGCTGAACCACATTTAATAATTTTTCCTTGTCTGTAGACATCATTGGTTTTCTCATCAAACCCTTAGGATCGCTTATAACAGTACATCCGCTAAGGACTGAACCGAGCAAGATACTTACTGCTCCCCCCGCTAACAGGCGCCCCCACCGTGAATTAAGCAAATTCATCACTCTTTTCAATAGTTTAAATCATATTTTTTTCTTGCTGTGTCAACCGACGTCCACGTATATCAAAAGCAATCTTGCCTTCCGCAAGACCCCAGATGCGGGTCGCATGTTTCTCTGCCATTTCAATCGGCAATACCGCAATCACGGTAGCCCGTTCCTCTTCGCACAATTTGCGCAGCGTTTCCAGCACCGTATCTGCTGTATGAGGATCAAGTCCGATGACAGGCTCATCTGCCAAAACAACTTTGGCGCCATGCGCAAGCGCTCTGGCAATCGCGACACGCTGCTTCTCGCCACCACTGAGCTTCTCTGCCGTCTGGTGGGCTTTATCCAGCAATCCGAGCCCTTCCAGATAATCCATCGCACCCATATAATCATCGGAACGAACCATACCTGTTACCATTCTCCACAAAGGAGTTTGACCGGACCGACCGATCAATACATTTTTCAAAGCTGTACGTCTAGGATACAATTGCGGATTCTGTTCCAAGTATGCCCATTCCCGTTTAATTTTCCGTTTTCCGGACCAACCTTCTTTTATAATCTCGGCGCCGTCCACCGTAAATTGACCACTATCCCATTTTTCCATCATAGCAAGGCATTTAAGCAGCATGCTTTTCCCACTGCCACTTGAACCCACTACTCCAATCATTTCTCCCTGTTGCATATCGAATCGTATATCCCGCAGAACCGGAACCCGGTCCGCTCCAACGGATTTGCTTAAACCCTCAACTCTGATCATCGCGATGTCTCCTCTTGTCCATGTTTTTCCCTACTACTAGTGTACTCGGAAATGGACATCAATTTCCATGCGAACACCAGCTTCTATTTTACCACAGATTCAAGCATAGGTTTACGACGAAATAATACACCTGCTGCACCAAAAAGAAGATACATGAATCCAAGCAAAATAAACATGCTTCCTGGTGAAATCCAGTTGATCACTTGCCCACCCAGATTCGGTCCAATGATGCTTCCGATTGTAAAATGAAATGAGGCCACCACGTTCGCTGCAGGCAGCAGCGCTTTTGGCAAAATATCTGCGGCATAGGCCAGGCCAAGCGAGAAAAATGAACCTACCAGACCTCCTGCTATGGTCAACAGCACAAGTGTCCACCAGAAATGTGTGCCCGCAACAGGAACCAGCATGAAGATGATACCTCCTGTAATACCTGCAAACATTAATGTTTGCTTACGTCCATAACGGTCACTCAACATGCCTAAAGGTAATTGCAGGAATAGACCACCTATTCCGACAAAAGGAAGTAATGACGATATCTGATTGGCATCCAAACCAATACGCAGGCCGTATACCGGAAAATTGCTGTTCATCCCGGCTTCCATGTACCCGTACAATAACGCCGGCAACAGCGCATACCATGCCCAGGCCAGACTTCGTCGGAAACGGCGTTCAGGCAGTTGTCCATGTTCGGCCTTTTCCGGCTTCGTATCGGGAAGCTTCATTAATACAAGGATAAGTACAGCAGCCATACATACGAATAATACCCAGAATGGAACGGCATCTCCAAAACCAAGTAGTTTGATTCCCAATGGGCCAATACTGAATCCTAAACCATAAGACATGCCGTATAAAGAGATGTAACGTCCGCGTTTTTCGGGTGCGGTCACCAGTAGCACCCATAATTGGGCAGAATAATGGAGTGCACTATCCCCGATTCCGACGACGAGACGCAATATGAACCAAATTTTGATATCCGGAAAATAAGGAAACAGAATGAGGGGAATCATGACAAATAACAGTCCGCCGATAATCAGCTTTTTGAAACCAATAGCTCCCAGCAACCGTTCCGCCACCAAGGTCATGGCAAAAGAGCCAACGTACAGTGCGGCTGCATTCAAACCGTTTAAACCCGGTGAGACTCCCTTTTGCTCCAAAAAAATCGAGAGCACCGGTAATAAAAGGCCCTGACTGATCCCCGCCACAACAATAACGGTAATCAGAATGAGATAGTTTGATGTAGAATGTGATAATTTTGGGGTGGTTATAGATGACACAAAAATCATTCCTCCTGCAAGCATACAAAGAAAAATCGCCATCACTGACGACCTTTCAGATGTTATATCTATTCTATTGATCATGCATGGTTAAGCCAGGGGTTTTGCCCTGGACTTGAACATTATAGTGGACAACGCCCTGCAAAACAAGCCATAATAGTACTTAAGTCGCTGCGTACATTTAGATGTGACGGGAGGATTCTGCATCATATGGCTTATCATGTTAAAATCGATGTTTCACCGATATATGAAATGCTCAACAGCTTTTTGGTCTATGTAACGAAGAAGTGGATTCAACATCTGGATGTTGGCCCCGAATGGATCATTGAGGTGGAAGGCAAACTAAGTTCCAACGTTCGTGCAGCGCTCGCACCTGCTGCCACCTGGCCTTTTGATGACTTTGATGTATTATTTGCATGGGCGGCCTATCGGAACACTTCTAATGAGAATATTGATTTTCTGGATATGCTTGCTGGACTAACAGCCGAAGAGCTGTTCGCACGCGTATCTGTTCTTCTTCCCCATCTTACCATAGAAGAATCTACACGTATTCGGGATAGCTATGTGCCACTTTTACGACTCTGGGATCAGCATTACTGCCAGAATATGAGTGAGGATTATCGTACCTGGCTTGAGGAAGACGCTGAAGAGAAACGCGTACTGCTTGATAAAATGGGGCCTGAACTCCTTATTGAATACGCTACTGCGGGTGTTCTGGTTGAACCGATGCCTGGACTGGATGAAGTTATCCTGTTTCCAACCGTCCACAACCGTCCTATTAATATGTACTGCTTCTATGAGGGCATGATGATCATGCAGTATCCTGTAGACGCACCCGAAGAGGATGAAGACCAACCACCAACCTGTCTGCTTCGTTTCACACATGCCCTGGCTGATCCGGAAAGACTCCGTCTGCTCCGTTACGTGTCAGGTGAACCGAAGTCTCTCGCTGAGATGTGTGAGGAGTTGGGTAAAGACGAGGATATGGTTAAAGATCAGGTTATGGCATTACGCATCGCCGGACTACTACGAACCCATCTGCTCGGCAGTAATCGTAAAGAGAAATACAGTATTCGACCAGATGGCGTATCTGAATTGAATATGTTCCTGGAATCTTATATACGCATATAAAATATGAACAACTGTGCTGCTGGCTGCAAGGAGTGAATTGGATATGAAAATAATAAAACAACATATTTTGTTCGATCTAGATGATACACTCGTGTACTGCAATAAATATTTCAACCTGGTGCTTGGTGAATTCTTCGAGAACATGCAAGAGTGGTTTGACGGACATGCACTAACAGTTCAACAAATTAGGGAGAAACAGCTGGAGATTGATGTAACCGGGGTCAACAAACTGGGATTTGCAAGTCACCATTTTCCACAATCCCTTATTGATACCTACCGTTACTTCTCCCAGAAGTTCTCAAAACCCACCTCTCAACAAGAAGAGTCTTACCTCACCAAATTGGGGATGAGTGTATATGACCAAGAGGTTGAGCCTTATCCTCATATGGTCGAAACGCTGGAGAATCTTAAATCGGCTGGACATGCCCTCTACCTGTACACAGGTGGAGAAACCGTAATTCAGCAGCGGAAGATTGACCAGATGAAGCTTTCGGCTTATTTTGATGACCGGATCTACATTCGGCAACATAAGAACATTGAAGCGCTTGAAGGTATACTCTCTACTGGACCTTTTGAGCGTCGTGCAACGTGGATGATTGGAAACTCACTGCGTACAGACATCATGCCAGCAGTGACGGCCGGCATCCATAGCATATATATCAAACAGCCGAACGAATGGCAATACAACATGGTAGAGCTTCAACCTAATCCCGAGACATCGATGTATACCATCACGGCCCTGGAAGAGGTACCGAAGGTTATTCATGAAAATATACAACAGCAGCAACAAAAAAGGACCCTTGGATAAGGGTCCTTTTCTTATTTTATTGTAATTGAATTTGACGCTGGCCCATCAGGCATCACATTCTTCTTACAGCCTTAACATCCAATTAACCTATGCATCCTGCTTTTCCGCAGATAGCTTGCCGGTTATCTTATCTTGCAAAATAATACGAGCCTTCACCGTACTTCCGTCTTTTCGTTTAAAAGCTAATACTTGAGTACTTCCCTTTTCAATCAACGCTTTTAACATCGTACTGGTGATTTTCTTACCGACGTACTCTTTCCATATGACAAACCCGCAGCCTTCTTTGAAACGTGTACAGCCATAGCCTTTCTTGCCTTCAATGATCTGACCGGTGCAACCCGGTGATGGACAAGATGCCAGCGTTTCTCGAACGCCCGATTGACTGGAAGTCGAAGATCGAGTTTGTGCTATCGCGTTCGCGACACTGCCAGTTCTGGATGAAGCTCCTGACGTTTGACGTGAAGTCTTCGAACCCGCACTGGTACTTGAGCCCGTACCTGATGTCTTGGCAGAAGTTGTCCTGGTGCTGGTTTTCTGGGTTTTGGCTCCCTTGCCTTTACCCCGCCCCCCACGTGTATCTTCACCAAAAGCATCCGCTGGTGCCGGTGCCTGCACACGTACTTTATCAATAATGGACATCGTAAATTTTTTGACGTTCTCCATAAACTTGTCCTGGCCCGCTTCACCTTTGGAAATTTGGTACAATCTTCTTTCCCATTGGCCCGTCATTTCAGGCGAGGTTAACAGATCTACGCCTGCCTTACGGATCAACTCAATGGCTGTCCGGCCCTTCAACGTCAGTTGCATCTTTTTACCCTGCATCGTAATGTAACCCACGTTTTTGAGTCGTTCGATCGTTGCCGCACGTGTCGCAGGTGTCCCTAGTCCACTGTCTTTCATTGCATCACGTAACTCTTCATTCTCGATCTGTTTCCCTGCACTCTCCATTGCTTTTAGCAACGTTCCCTCAGTATAACTCTTGGGAGGCTGTGTCGCCTTCTCCTTGAATTCACTCTTGGTACATTGAACAGGCAATTCAGGTTGAACAGCAAATGCCTTGTCTGTCCATTCCTCTGCTTCCTCTTCTTCGTTGCTGTTTTTCTTTGTCTTTTTCTTGCCTGTCTGCTCCTGATCTGAAGACCCCAATACCACCTTCCACCCCAGTGACAGCAGTTCTTTCACAGATGTCTTGAACTGGTGTTTCTCAACGTCAGTGAGCACGGTATGCTGCTTATACTCTGCTGGCGGATAGAAATGAGATAAGAAACGCCTTACGATCAGATCATAGATATTCTGTTCATCCTTGGATAACGTACCCGGTCGTTTCAATGTAGGCAGAATCGCATGGTGATCCTCAACTCTGGACGGGTTACATACACCCTTGTTACCTTTATGAACAAGTTCAGGTTTCGCTCCTTGCGCCAGTTCACTATAGGGTCCATTTTTAAGCAGATTCAGCGTTTTGTGCATACCTTCAATATTCTGTTCCGTAACATAGTTTGAATTGGTCCGTGGATAAGAGATCACTTTATGTTTCTCGTAAAGCGCTTGAGCAATATCCAACGTTTTCTTCGCTCCATATCCATACTTCGCATTTGCTTCACGCTGCAAAAGGGTCAGATCATACAACCGATATGGATACTCCTTGGTCTGTTTTGCTTCGTACTTGGTAATCTGTCCTGTCTTCCCCTTCACACTGGTCGCAATTGATTCAGCAATGGCGGGGTCGGTCAGCTTGTCCCCTTGACGTAATCCCCTGTACTCCACTCCTTCTTGACGAAACCATGCGGCTACTTCATAAAAAGTCTGGGACTGGAACGCTTCAATCTCGATTTCCCGATCATAGATCAAGGCCAGTACCGGAGTCTGCACCCTACCTACAGAGAGCAAGGCATTATGTCTTGTAGTGAAAGCCCGGGACGCATTCATGCCAATCAGCCAATCCGCTTCACTACGCGCTCTGGCAGCATGGGTCAAATTCTCAAATTCCGAGGCATCTTTCAAACCGTCAAAACCACGTTTAATACTCTCAGCGGTCAGGTCCGATATCCACAGACGTTTGACAGGCTGACGCAGCTTCAACTGTTGTTGAATTAAGGCAAAAATATACTGTCCCTCTCGCCCTGCATCACAAGCATTAACGATGGCCGATGCCCTTTTCGCAAGTTCTCCGATCATTTTCAGTTGATCTTTCGTTCTGGGGTTGGGTACAATCTTAAACTGATCCGGAATGATCGGCAGGTCGCCGATATTCCAGCGCTTGTACTTTGAATCATAGGCATCCGGTTCAGCAAGTCCCAATAGATGACCAATCGCCCAGGTGATAATGTAATGCTCACCTTCCAAATAATTGCGATTGTTCTTGGCTCTTGGTTCTATGACGGCGGCAATGGTTCGGCCCATGTCGGGCTTTTCCGCAATAACCAGTGTCTTCATCCGTCCATCTCTCCTCCTTCACCGTCCAGATGACGGCAAAAAGGGGCCTTCCGCCCACGGAAGCCCCTTGCTTCTGAAACTTATTATATCAGATTTTGGTTGCGGGAGCATCCTCCCCATTAGATTTACCCTGCTGCCTGTTCATTCAAAGCCTGCTTCGCTCTACACTCTTTGCATACGCCCTGAAAATCAAGCCGATGGTCTGTAACGGCAAAGCCGTATTGACGCTCGATTTGTTGTTCAAGACGAAGCAAACCATCCTCCATAATCTCTTCTACAGTGCCACACTCTGTGCAAATCAAATGATGGTGGTGATGTGAACCATCCGTACTTCGCAGGTCGAAGCGCGCAGCACCGTCCCCAAAGTTAATCTTTTCTACGACCTGCAGGTCACTAAGCAGTTCAAGCGTACGATATACGGTAGCCAAGCCAATCTCCGGGAATTGTTCCTTGACCAGCAGAAATACTTCCTCTGCGCTAAAATGATCCTTCTCATGTTCAAGTAACACACGTACCGTAACTTCTCTTTGTTGTGTCAGCTTATAACCTTTTGCAACCAACTGTTTTTTAATGTCATCAATCTGTTCTGAAATGGATTTGTCCCGGTTACTTGCCATAAAGATTGCACCTCCGGATATTATAATTTCACAATTTGTGTAGTTTTCAAGTAAGTGTCATTATGCTTCTTATTTATAATCATTATAATGTAATAATAAATCTTTATGAGATAAAAAGCAATGCTATACCTCACAGTTGTCTAAAATAATTGTAGCTGAAGGACTCATGTAATCATAAAAACAACAAAAAACTCCCGCTAATTGCGAGAGTTTTGTTGAATCAATTATATATTTTATTTAAAAATTGCAAATCCATATCCATATGCGGCTCATTAACTCGTTATACGAGAACTGTAGCACCCATCAAGTATTTGTCCACTTCACGGGCAGCTTCACGGCCTTCATTAATTGCCCATACAACCAGACTTTGACCACGACGCATGTCACCTGCTGCAAATACTTTATCCACATTGGTATTGTATTTACCGTAACGCGCCTTAACATTGGTACGACGGTCTGTTGCAAGTCCCAGTTGTTCCACCAAAGTCTGCTCCGGTCCGTCAAAACCGATAGCAATCATGGCCATTTGAGCTGGGAAGACACGCTCTGTACCCGGAATCGGCTGATAGATCTTACGTCCCGTCTCATCTACAATACGCTCGATTTGAACGGTGTGAAGTTCTTTGAGATTCCCCTCATCATCACCCACAAATTTGGTCGTCATGATGGAGAATTCACGTGGATCGTCACCGAACAATGCTTTCGCTTCTTCCTGTGCATAATCAAGAGTATATACGTTCGGGAATTGCGGCCAAGGGTTATTAATACGATCCCTTTCCATAGGAGCCTGAGTATGTGTACCAAATTGTGTAATGCTCCGACAACCATGACGAAGTGATGTAGCTACACAGTCGGAACCTGTATCCCCGCCACCGATGACGATAACATCCTTGTCCTGTGCTGACAGGTAATTACCATCCTCCAGATTGGAGTCCAAGTAACTTTTGATGCTGCCATTCAGGAAATCCATGGCGTAATGTACGCCTTTCAAGTCACTGCCTTCAATGTTGAACTCACGTGGTTTGGTTGCACCGCCGCACAAAACAACCGCATCATAATCATCCACCAGTTGCTGCGCAGCAATATCTTTACCGATCTCCGTGTTAGTTACAAATTGAATGCCTTCTGCTTCCAACAAATCAACACGACGTTGAACGACGTTTTTGTCCAGTTTCATCGTAGGAATACCATACATCAGAAGTCCGCCGACACGGTCGGAGCGCTCGTATACCGTCACCGAGTGACCTGCTTTGTTCAACTGAGCTGCCGTAGCCAAGCCTGCAGGACCTGAACCTACAACTGCTACACGTTTACCCGTACGTTTCTCTGGAGGCTGGGGAACCACCCATCCTTCTTCAAAACCCTTTTCAATAATCGCTTCTTCAATCGTTTTGATGGTTACAGGTTCACCGATAAGTCCCACTGTACATGATCCTTCACAAGGAGCAGGACAGACACGACCTGTAAACTCAGGGAAATTATTCGTTTTGTGCAGACGATCAAGTGCTTCTCTCCACAAACCACGATACACCAGATTATTCCATTCTGGAATCAGGTTATGCACAGGACAGCCCGATGTTCCGCCAGTCATATCTATACCTGTATGGCAATACGGGGTACCACAATCCATGCATCGTGCACCTTGTGTTCTGAGCTCTTCTTCAGCCATATGTTTATGAAACTCTTCCCAATCCTTAACCCGCTCCGCTGGTTGGCGGTCCGCAGGCAGCTGCCGTTTGTATTCCATAAATCCAGTAGGTGTAGACATCTTACGTTTTCCCCCATCCGTTCTTGTCTTAATCCCTTCATCTGCATGGTTCTATATGAAATGGATTACTCATGTTTGAGTTTTTGTATATTGTATCACAAAATCTTCTCGAAGATATTTCAATTATAGTAGCATTTTGCATGCTGAATATTAAATGGATTATCCGAATAATTATTTGTATTTTATACATCATATCGTCCAAGTCTACCCATGGTCAATACCCTTAAAATGGTTATTTCTGAGGTCTGACTATACGAAAGCAGGCGTTTAATTAATGAAAAAACGACAGCAACGTTATTTAAATGTAAGGTAATTTATCATTAAAAACAACATTTTTTATTGTCTTAGGCTACCAAATCCGAACAATAACTAATTTTAGGGCTTTACAACGGTGAAATCCTACAATTTTTATACTTTTTTACTAAAGAGATTTTAGAGGCTATGTATTACAATCATTTTCTTCGTTAATCAAACGTTATATTTATGTCATCTTTATGTGATTTCGTATTTATTTCATTTTATTTTTAAAAGAAAAGACGCTGTTCACGAATATTTCGTAAATCAGCGCCCTTATATTTCATTTATAGCGTAATTTTGGGCTCTTTTACTTCATCTTATGTCCCTCTTACCGTTTTCGTTCGTAGAACTCAAACGTATACGCATAAACATTTTTTTCATCTTGCTCGCCTTCGATCTGTTCTGTTAGCTCCCACTCCGACCAATCCATCTCCGGGAAAAAGGTATCCCCTTCAAAATTCTCATGGATTTTGGTTACCACCAGACGATCTGCGAGCGGCAAAAACTCACGATAGACCTGAGAACCGCCAATGACGCAAAGCTCTTCGCCTTTTGTAACTTCCAGACCCTCTTCAATCGTATGCACCACTTCAGCCTGATTCGCTTGATAGTTAAGATCTCTGGTTACAACAATATTCCGACGTTGCGGAAGCGGCTTGCCTCCAAAGGACTCCCATGTATTGCGTCCCATAATAATCGTTTTGTTTAACGTACGTTGCTTGAAAAAGGCCATATCTTTAGGCAAACGCCACGGAATGGAATTATTCAATCCAATGACGCCATTCTCGCCCATCGCCCATACAAGTTCAATGCTCAAGATTACACACTCCTTCAATCCGCATCTGTTTAGAGGTTGTTGAAAATCACGTTCTTATACAGCAATCGGGGCTTTAATTCCCGGATGATGCTGATAGTTCTCAAACTCAAAATCATCAATCGTATAATCAAAAATGGAATTCGGCTTGCGCTTGATAACCAACTTAGGCAGCGCGAATGGCTCACGCTCCAATTGAGTTTTTACTTGTTCCACATGGTTTGAGTAGATGTGTACATCCCCACCGGACCAAATAAACTCCCCTACTTCAAGATCACACTGCTGGGCAATCATATGTGTCAGTAGCGCATAGCTGGCAATGTTAAATGGCAGCCCGAGGAACGTATCTACAGAACGCATGGTAAGCATACACGATAGTTTACCCTCAGCCACGTAGAACTGAAACGCGAAATGACAAGGAGGCAATTTCATGTTGTTAATCTCCGCCACATTCCAGGCACTAACGAGATGACGCCGCGAATCCGGATTATTTTTGATCGAATCAATAACGGCTGCAATCTGATCGATCTTCTCTCCGTTAGGTGCTTCCCAGGTACGCCATTGTGATCCATACACCGGACCTAGGTCGCCATTCTCATCTGCCCAATCGTCCCAGATCTTCACGCCGTTTTCCTTGAGATAGGATATATTCGTATCCCCGCTCAAAAACCACAACAACTCATGAATGACTGATTTAAGATGGATTCGTTTGGTGGTTACCAGCGGAAACCCTTCGGATAGGTCATATCGAAGTTGTCTGCCAAATACCGATTGTGTTCCAGTACCAGTGCGATCTCCCTTATGCACGCCTGTATCCAGAATATCCTGTAATAAATCGAGATAGTTTTTCAAATTATATTCCCCTCGCACTTTTATTCATACTAAACTAAAGAATATTTACACTTACCACTCCGATGACAGAACAACCTTCCGATCGCTGTTATCCCCAGTTTTTTTTGATTTCCTTTTTCAAAAGTATAAATTCTGGGGATAAAGGCGAAGCGGATGCTTCCGATGCAGCTTTCCTTCAGAAAGCTTTTAGCTCCGCTTCTACAGATTTTTTCTGTCCTCTACGTTCTCGTGTAAAAGGTTAGTTTAACTTACTTAAATACTAAATATATAGACCGTGATTGGCTTGGAGCCACATCATAACTGATCATTACTACAGTGTACCACAATTGAGTTGTTGGATAAAATCAATTCACTAAAACTTTTGAGTGTGTAACTTTTTCATCATATCATATACACTCGTATCTTGAATTTCTCGGCTTTTGCTCAGAAAAAAGAGACGAACAACGCGTTAACGTCATTCGTCTCTTCTGATTTACGTATAATTCCGGACGAATCCGAAGCTTAGACGATATTAGCGGGAAATGATGTGGATCGGGTGACCCATAACCAGTTCCGCAGCTTCCATCACGATTTCGCCCAAAGTAGGGTGAGCGTGAATAGTCAGCGCCAAATCTTCCAGAGTAGCACCCATTTCAATTGCGAGACCAAGCTCAGCAATCAGGTTGGAAGCTTCCAGACCTACGATTTGGCAACCCAACACGAGGCCGCTTTCTTCGTCAGCAACGATTTTCACGAAGCCTTCAGCGTGGTTCAAAGATACAGCACGGCCATTACCCGCATATGGGAATTTGCCAGCTTTTACTTTGTAGCCTTTTTCTTTAGCTTCTTTCTCAGTGTAACCTACGCTGGAGCACTCAGGATCTGTGAACACAACTGCAGGCATACATTTGTAGTCAACTACAGATGGTTGTCCTGCGATCGCTTCAGCAGCCACTTTACCTTCATAAGAAGCTTTGTGGGCAAGTGCCAGACCGGATACGATATCACCGATTGCAAAGATGTGAGGAATGCTAGTACGGCCTTGGTGATCAACTTTAACGAATCCACGCTCGTCAACGTCTACGCCAATCAGTTCCAGACCAAGCTCTCCGTCTGTATTTGGACGACGTCCTACAGTAACCAGCAGGTAATCTGCAGTTACTTCTTTGGATTCACCATTTACGGAATATTTAACAGTTACATCTTTATCCGTTTGCTCAGCACTTTCAGCTTTTGCACCCGTTACGATTTCGATGCCTGTTTTCTTCATGTTTTTAGCTACGAGGCTAGTCATGTCTTTATCGAAACCTGGCAGTACAGTATCCAAACCTTCGATGATTGTTACTTTAGCACCGAATTTAGAGTACATTTGGCCAAGCTCAGCACCGATATAACCGCCACCGATAACGATCATGCTTTTTGGAACTTCAGGCAAGTTCAGAGCTTCTGTAGAAGACAGAATGCGTCCGCCAAACGGGAAAGGTTTCAACTCGATTGGACGGGAACCTGTTGCAATGATTGCATTTTTAAATTTGTAACGTGGAGACTCATGATCGTTGAATACACGAGCTTCGTTTTCGTTGATGAACATGCACTCACCGTTGAAAACTTCAACTTTGTTGCCTTTGAGCAAACCAGCTACGCCGCCAGTCATTTTCTTAACAACGCCGTTTTTGAATTCTTGAGTTTTGCTGAAGTCCACTTTTACGTTCTCAGCAGAGATACCAAAAGCTTCGCCATGCAATGCAGACTCATATTGGTGTGCAGCCGAGATCAGGGCTTTGGATGGAATACATCCGCGGTTCAAACAAACGCCGCCCAGTTCGGATTTGTCTACGATCAATACGCTTTGGCCCAGTTGAGCAGCACGGATGGCAGCTACATAGCCACCAGGACCCGCACCAATTACTAATGTGTCGATATTGAGAGAAGCGTCGCCTACTACCATATCTTACACCTCCATAACAAGCAGCTCAGGGTTAGCGAGCAGCTGTTTAATGTAGTTCATAAAGTTTTGTGCTGTTGCGCCATCGATGATACGGTGGTCGAAGCTCAGGGAAAGAGCCATTACAGGTGCTGCAACTACTTCGCCATTTTTGATAACGGCTTTTTCGCTGATGCGTCCCGTTCCGAGAATTGCAACTTCTGGGAAGTTGATGATTGGAGTAAAGAACATACCGCCAGCAGAACCAATGTTACTGATGGAGATTGTGCTTCCTCTCATTTCGTTCGCGCTCAATTTGCCATCGCGGCCACGAGCTGCCAGATCACGAATGGAATCAGCGATCATCCAGATGGATTTACGA
The DNA here is from genome assembly GCF_013359905.1 of Paenibacillus taichungensis. Classification (GTDB taxonomy): domain Bacteria; phylum Bacillota; class Bacilli; order Paenibacillales; family Paenibacillaceae; genus Paenibacillus; species Paenibacillus taichungensis. The sequence continues at coordinate 275,939 of NZ_JABMCC010000112.1, forward strand.
TCAGCATCTTTGATAACAGGAACGATCAAGCCGTTGTCTGTATCTGTAGCGATACCGATGTTGTAGTATTTTTTGTATACAATTTCATTAGCTTCTTCATCAATCATAGCGTTCAATGCTGGGAACTCACGGGAAGCTGCAACCAGAGCTTTAACGATGAATGGCAGATAAGTTACTTTTGTACCTTTTTTCTCAGCGATAGGTTTCATACGAGTACGGAAAGCAACCAGTTCAGTTACGTCCACTTCGTCCATGATTGTAACGTGAGGTGCTGTGTAAGCTGATTTAACCATCGCATTGGAGATCGCTTTACGGATACCTTTGAATGGTACGCGCTCTTCTTCCACACGTTGATCAGCTGCAGCTGCTGCTGGTGCTGCGGATTTTTTCTCTTCTTGAGCCGGAGCTTCGGAAGATGCAACTGCGGAAGAACCGCCACCGTTTTTGAAGGATTCAACATCTTCTTTAGTAACTTTACCATTGTTGCCAGTACCGTTAACTTGAGCGATGTCTACGCCTTGTTCGCGAGCAAATTTACGCACGCTTGGTGTTGCCAGAACGTCTTTGGCAGGTACTGCCGGAACGCTGTTGTTTCCGCCTTCTTTAGCTGCATCCGAGCTGGAAGCTGCTGCTGAAGAACCGCTTGTGTCAGCTCCGCCTTGAGCTGCATCTTTTTCTTGATCGTCTGCAGGAGCGTCGTCTTGCTCAGGAAGCTCGCCTTCAGCATCGATGATTGCAACAACTTCGCCAACGTGGCAAACTTGGCCATCTTTTGCGAATACTTCTGTTACTGTGCCGTTAACCGGACAAGGTACTTCAACGACCGCTTTGTCATTCTGTACTTCCATGATGATGTCGTCGTCAGTTACTTTGTCACCGACTTTGATGTGCATCTTGATGATTTCGCCTTCGTGAAGGCCTTCGCCCAGTTCAGGGAATTTGTATTCAAATTTAGCCAACTGAAAAACCTCCTTGATTATGTCTCAATCCTGAAAACAACCCTTAACTCCAAGAAACAACCGTTACTGCTAGTGCAATAAACTGTTACTCAAGGGGCTAATGGCTGTTTACAGTGCAGCTTGCGCTGCGGTGTGGATCACCATACTGCGCCTTGCGGCATGTCAGATGATTAAATTAGAAATTTACGACTTTGTTAACCGCAGCAACGATACGTGCTGGGTTAGGAAGCCATGTATCTTCGATTTGTGCAAATGGATATACAGTATCCGGACCAGCTACACGCAGAACCGGTGCTTCCAAGTGCAGGATTGCTTTTTCATTGATTTGGGCAATGACTTCAGCTGCAACACCTGCGCTCTTTTGAGCTTCCTGTACAACAATTGCACGGTTTGTTTTCTTAATGGAAGCAACGATAGTATCGATGTCGATTGGGCTAACCGTACGAAGGTCGATAACTTCAACTTTGATTCCTTGTTTTTCGAGTTCTTCTGCTGCTTTCACAGAAGTGTGAACCATCATACCGTAAGTAACGATAGTTACATCAGAACCTTCACGAACAACGTTCGCTTTACCCAGCTCAACTGTGTAATCTTCTTCAGGTACTTCTGCACGGAATGCATGGTACAAGTTCAAGTGCTCCATGAAGAATACAGGGTCGTTATCGCGAATAGAAGCGATCATCAGACCTTTTGCATCGTAAGGGTTAGAAGGTACTACCACTTTAATACCCGGAGTTTGCGTAAGCAAACCTTCGAGGGAATCTGTGTGCAATTCTGCCGCTTTTACACCGCCACCGAATGGTGTACGGAATACGATTGGAGAATTATATTTACCGCCGGAGCGGAAACGCATACGAGCTGCTTGAACTACCATTTGGTCAAGGGCTTCGAAGATAAAACCAACGAATTGGATCTCGGCAACCGGACGGAAACCTTGAACACCCAAACCTACAGCCAGACCGCCAATAGCGGACTCAGCAAGTGGAGTATCAAATACACGCTCTTCGCCAAACTCTTTTTGCAGACCTTCCGTTACACGGAAAACGCCGCCTACATTACCTACGTCTTCACCGAAAAGCAGAACGTTAGGATCACGTTTCAACTCAACGCGAAGCGCATCACGAATTGCTTCTTTCATGTTCATTTGTGCCATTTGCTTCATTTCCTCCTTAAACATTGACAGTTCACATTTGAATTCATACATGTATACCGGGACACGGGAACCCGTCCCGGATGTTTATGCTTTATCGGAAAAAACTTATTGGAAATCAGCTTTTTGCTCTTCCAAGTGCTTAGGCGTTTGTTCGAACATGCTGTCGATCAAGCCTGAAATCGTCATTTTCTCGGTTTTTTCCGCTTTTTTGATCTCTTCGTTCACTTTTGCTTTTGCTTCTTCTTTCACACGTGCTGTATCTTCTTCAGTCCAAAGACCTTTTTTCTCCAGATATTTAGCAAAACGTGCGATTGGATCTTTAGCATTCCATTCAGCCTCTTCTTCTTTTGTACGATATTTGGAAGCATCGTCAGAAAGGGAGTGAGGACGGAAACGGTAAGTTACTGCTTCGATCAGAGTTGCGCCTTCGCCGTTACGACCACGTTCAGCAGCTTCCTGAACCGCTTTGATAACTGCGAAGATGTCCATACCATCAATTTTAACACCTTTGATACCTGCTGCTACCGCTTTGTGAGCGATGGACAGAGCTGCCGTTTGTTTGGCAAAAGGAGTTGTAATGGCATAACCATTGTTTTGTACGAAGAAAATAACAGGCAATTTGTAAACACCAGCGTAGTTCAGACCTTCGTAGAAGTCACCTTCTGAAGAACCACCATCACCTGTGTACGTAATTACAACTTGTTTTTGTTTCTTCAATTTGTAACCCATAGCAATACCCATTGCGTGCAGGATTTGTGCACCAATGATGATTTGCGGCATCAATACATTAACGCCATCTGGGATTTGTCCACCATGTTGGTGTCCACGGGAGTACAGGAACGCTTGATAAAGAGGAAGTCCATGCCACACGAGTTGCGGAATGTCACGATAGCCAGGACATACAAAGTCTTCTTTTTCAATTGCAAATTCACTACCAACCATTGTAGCTTCTTGACCAGATACTGGAGCATAGAAACCAAGACGACCTTGACGGCCCAGGTTTACTGCACGGTCATCCCAAGTACGGGTAAATACCATGCGGTACATAATTTCTTTTAATTGATCGTCGGAAAGTTTAGGCATCATGTCTTTGTTAACGATTTCGCCATCAGGAGACAGCACGGACAGAGCTTCTACATCCTCCGTATATACTTCATAAGGAACCTTGCTCATTTTTTTCTTCACCTCAACAAAAAATTTGAATATCAAGTTCCGCTGTTATAATATTATTATACACCTGTTTTACTGCATACGTCAAAGATATCCGTAATTTTTTTATGTTTCCTTCCGGATTGTATGTATAACAGGGTCTTAATATTGGTATAACAGCATAATACATGTTTGCGTATTTGACCTATCCCCGCACAAGCTTAATCTTACCGTATTGCGCGGTCGAATGCAAAAATTAACCGAGAAAGGTGACGTTTTATGACGGATTCCCGCTATTTGAAACGCACGATTGTGAAGGAAGAGATTGAGAGCCGCTATCTGGGAGAGAAGCGCACACTACGAATTTATCTTCCCCCAGGCTATAACGAATTGTTATCCTACCCTGTCGTTTATTGTCAGGATGGTGAAGAATTCTTCAACTTTGGACGTATCGCCACCACTGCCAACCGCATCATTCTCGACGAGGGAGCCGAACCTTTCATTATAGTAGGAGTTCAGGTTGATGTGTCTGTAAGAACTCAGGAATACGCCCCTTTCGGCGATCGGTTCAAGGCGTATACCTCATGCTTCGCTGAAGAGATTATTCCCTATGTAGAAGAGAAATATCCTGTTCGCCGCTCTCCGCAGGAACGTATTCTTGCCGGCGACTCGCTGGGTGGCAGCGTTTCGCTTCATCTTGCTCTACTCTATCCAGACCTGTTTACCCGTGTCATCAGTATGTCTGGAGCTTACTACTCCGCATCCCAGGAAATTTACGCTGCAGCTGAAGACTTGTCCTGGTTATCAATCTGGATGATTGTTGGTCTGCAGGAGACTGCCTTTGAGGCAGATACCGGCACGTATAATTTTGTTCAATTAAACCGGGATACACGGGATTTGCTTGAAAAACGAGGTGCACTCGTCTCCTATCAGGAGAAAGACGGGCATCACCAATGGGGATTCTGGCAGAACGAGTTGCCGGAAGCACTGCTTTATTTTCTTCAAGAAAATTAATTGAATTATTGAACAGGCGGCTGAAATGCCGCTTTTGTTTTACAATTTTATGACAACGCTTACACCAACACTCAAAAAAGAAGCAGGCTCTCTCCTGCTTGTCCGTTCCAGCTTCTTCTCTTGTATCAGACTTGTCATTCCAAGCAAATATAAAAATTGTTATGTCAATGAATGTTCCTTTTCAATCCGATCCAGCAACACGTCACAACCTGCATCAACCAGCCTGTACACTTCTTCAAAATTCCCTGTATAATACGGGTCGGGTACTTCACGGAGCGTCTCGTCCGGCAGCAGATCCATCATCTTGATAATTTCCGCATCTTCACCACCTGTTACACTTCTTACGTTAGCTGCGTTGGAATCATCCATGCATATAATGTAATTAAAATGTGTGAAGTCCGCACTCGCAAATTGCCTTGCCGCCATATTGGCATAAGAAATTTGATATGAATCCAGCAATGATCGAGTCCCCTCATGAGGTGGTTTTCCAACATGCCAGTCTCCTGTACCTGCTGAGTCCACTGAAATCTGCTGATCAAGTCCTCTTTCACTCACTTTATGTCGGAGGACAGCCTCAGCCATTGGTGAGCGGCATATGTTACCCAAACATACAAACAAAACGTTAATCATGTTATTCCCCCTTACTCAAGGTGCGGTTAAGTGGCGTTGGTGCTATCTGAGGTTTCACACTCTCCGTCTGTACCAGAGAACGACGTGGCAGCTTCCATTTATAATGAACAGAACACATCCGGAAGAACACAACTGCAGCGAAACATATTAACAGTCCAACGTTCGTTGTGAACCATCCCATACCTATGGCAAAACCAGCTGTTATTGCCCACACCGCATAAATTTCATCGCGCAGTACCAATGGCTTCCTGCCTGCCAGTAGATCACGAATGATTCCTCCGCCTATACCGGTCATCACTGCGGCTACAATAACCGCACTAATGGGATGTCCCATATTGGCCGCGTACAATGCCCCTTGAATCGCAAATGCTGCAAGTCCAATCGCATCGAACAGCGCTTCTGTCCGCTTCCAGTGACCAATCCACTTAAGAGGTAGTACAAATGCAATCGCTACAGATATTAGGGCGAGCATAATCAGCATTCCCTGGCTCCACAGCATCGTTACGGGTACACCAATGAGAACATTACGAATAACCCCGCCTCCAAATGCGGTTACAAGTCCCAGTACCAGTACGCCCAAAATATCATATTCCTCTTCCATCGCCACAAAAGCCCCGGACATTGCAAATGCAATGGTACCTATAATGCTGAATACTTCAAAAATGTGCAAGTCCAACCTGTTCAAACCTCACTTTTCAAGTCATCTCCATGTCGCTCTACCCATTGTATCCGCGCATGCCGAAATTGTGCAACCACATTTTGTGGATTATACTGGTTTTGTGAATGATTTTTGCATTATTCTAACACCTTAATTAGAAGTGAATTGTTTCTTTATTGATTAGGAAGGATGAAATAGAATGACTAAGAAACGAATTGTTATTTTCACAGGCGGAAACCTCTCTCCTCAATTTCTACAAGAAATCGGTAAGGATGACATCATTATCGCAGCCGATCGTGGGGCGTTATTCTTAATAGAAAACGGAATTCAGCCACATATCGCAGTAGGAGATTTCGATTCTATTACCGAGCAGGAACTGGAGCGTGTGCGAGATAACAGTGAACGGATAATCACCTGCGATCCTGTGCTTAAGGATTTGACGGATACCGAGATGGCATTTGAAACAGCACTCGATCTTGAGCCTACTGACATTCTTATGTTGGGCGCAACGGGCACACGCATGGATCATACGCTGGCTAACGTACATATTATGGTCCGCGCTATGCAGCATCATATTTCCTGTACTCTGCAGGATGAACACAATTATATGATGCTAACGACCTCCGAAGCTTTTGTGGAAGACCGTGGATATGAGTACATCTCCCTGCTCCCACTTACTAATGAAGTAACAGGTATTACACTGGAAGGTTTCATGTACCCGCTAGATCAAGCTACTATACGCATGGGACAGTCTTTGGGGATTAGCAACAAACTGCTTGGAAAGTCTGGCACCGTATCAATCGATAGTGGGTTATTACTCATTATTCAGAGCAAAGATTAACCTTCTGCCTATACTTATTACGTTTTTGTAACCAATGATTTAGATTAAAAATAAGCAAATAAAACAGCAAAGACCCTTGATATATCAAGGGTCTTTCTTATGTTTGTAGCATTTGAGGTTCGTCAATGATTAATTTTTTGACATTTTTAATGGTATTTTAATAAACAAACCCAAAACGTTGCGGCCCTAGGGAGGAGAAGGTTCCATCCAATTTCTAGGCTGTTACAAAGCTGTTATACTCGCTCTAGCAACTAAACGAAAACGAATTTTGGAGGTACTCACATGAAAACAAACATCTTTGTCCAAAAGGCCGTAACCGTCGGGTTGTGCGCTACACTAGGTTTTGGAGCTGTATTAATGACTAATGCACCTGTTGCACAGGCAGCAAGCGCTTCTGTATCCACAGGACAACAAATCGTGAACTATGGTAAAACCTTTACAGGAACTCCATATAAATTTGGTGCGTCAACTTCTACTACCAAAAATTTTGACTGCTCTTCATTTATGAAATACATCTTTAAAAAGTATGGTGTTGATTTGCCGCGTACATCCGTTAAGCAATCCAAAGAAGGCGTAGCTGTGTCCAAAGCAAATCTGCGAGTTGGAGATCTGGTCTTCTTCTCCAGCGGTAGTCGCTCCACAGGCTCCAATATTACTCACGTAGGCGTATATGCAGGCGACGGAAAAGTTCTGCACACGTACGGATCACCAGGTGTAACTCTCTCCGACTTGAACTCGGGGAACTGGAAGAAAACATATATTAAAGCTCGCCGCGTACTGTAGCTCATATTTTAGAGATAATGAAGCGAGTGGGGCCGGATCTAATGATCCGGTCCTTTTATATTTACCCAATGAAGTTCTCTGTACAAACAGGATTTATGTGGAAAACAGACTCTAAGTTCGTTGAGACGACCTCTTTTATTGTGTATGAAGCATATAACCCACTCCACGAACGGTATGAATTAATTTGACACTCCTACCCTTATCCACCTTCACTCGTAAATGTTTGATATACACATCCACCACATTGGTATCCATTGCAAAATCATACCCCCATACTTCCCTTAAAATAACGCTCCGGGGACACGCCTCATTCACATGACGGGCCAAAAATTCCAGCAATTCGTATTCTTTCGGAGTCAATACTAGGTATTCGCCTGCACGACTTACACGGCGTGAACGCAGATTGACCTTGAGGTCATGAACTACAATGACTTCTTCATCTTCCTGTGAAACATGTGAGAACACACGTAAAAGATTCCGTATTCTGGCCATCATCACATTGCCGTGAATAGGTGCTTCCATCACATCATTAGCGCCGTAATCGAGCAATTCCACAATTAATTCAGGTGATATCTTGGGAGTTATTACAAGCAATGGAGATGTTACTCCTATGTGCACAAATGACTCTAGTCCATTTTTCAGGGCATCTTCATGACATCCTTCATTTATTAATATGATCATATTGAGATTCGTGAGTGTTGGTTCAGAAAGACGGTTCAGATCTGTCCATTCCATTTGCTCGACCTGGTACCCTTCAGCACACAATATGCCTTGAATAAAAGAAACCAGATCGCCCCTGCCAACCAGTAATATGGATGTTTTCATTTTTTTCACCCGGCCTGTCTTATACGCTGCTACATTTGCTGGTTAAGACTACACTTAGTCTCCACATACATACTTGTGACCACTGTGCTTCGCAGCATTGTTGTATGTTTATCATGCCGTAAAATGAAAAAGTCCATTCCCGGAAGGAACGGACTCGGAACAATCATTTGATTTTTCTCTAACCAAAGTACCGGTGAACCAGCGTACGCGCCTCTGCCGTGTCTTTTGTTCCATGAACAAGGACACGACCATCCTGAAAAATGACCATCCTGTGTGATCCAGTTGTAAAAGAAACCAAAAATGCATTAGCCTCCACTTTGCCTTCATCCAGCTTGCCGAGACGATCAGCCGTATGCTGTAAATCCAGATTCATCCGCCGTGAAGGGCGAATCTGAACCGTATCCCTGCCACATAATACGTCTGTTTTCTCCAGATTTGAGGCAGAGAGGTACGGAAAGTTAGCCTTTACTCCGCAGGAAGGACAATCTTCTTTTCGGGCACCGTCGACGTTAATGGATATGTATTCATTTCTCCACACATCGAATGATAACAACTTGCGTCTCAATGCACCTGAATTACCACTGAGAAGCTTCATCGCTTCGGCAGTCTGATTAGCCGTAACCATCTGCACCGCCTGAGGGATAATGCCTGACGTATCACAGGTATCCCCACCTAACGGAACCTCACCCAACAAACAGTTTAAACAAGGCGTTTCTCCAGGCAGAAACGTGTAGGTAATTCCATAACTCCCCACACATCCCCCATAAATCCAGGGAATACGATACTTCTGTGACATATCATTTATTAATAGCCGGGTATCAAAATTATCTGTTGCATCCATGATCAAGTCTGCGTTCTGAACCAATTCCTCCAGTTCATCTACTCTGACGTCCATCACTTTGCCTACAACCTCAACGGTAGAATTAATGTCAGATAGACGATTCTTTGCTGCCATCGCTTTGGGCATTCGCTGAATCGCGTCATGCTCTATATATAATTGCTGTCGCTGTAGGTTGCTCCACTCCACATAGTCACGATCTGCAATGGTAATATGGCCAATTCCTGAACGTACCAGTGTTTCAGCAATGCCCGTACCAAGCGCGCCCGCTCCAACAATTAATACTTTACTGTTATTCAATCTATGCTGACCTTCCTTACCAATAGGTGCATACCGTTCCTGTCTCGAATAGCGGTCTCCCTGTTCAGAAGATTGTGTCTGATTATTCATGTATGAACCATTCCTTCCGCCGGACTACTCGCTGCTGCATAGCGCTTAACGGGAATCATGCCTGCCTCATAAGCCAGTCTACCTGCTTCAACCCCCATTCGCATTGCCTTCGCCATCTTCACGGGATCTCCAGATCCGGAGACAGCCGTATTTAACAAAACACCGTCTGCTCCCAGCTCCATCGCATGAGCAGCATCTTTAGGTGCACGAAGTCCTGCATCCACAATAACAGGAACGACGGCTTGTTCAATAATAATCTCCAGGTTATAGGGATTAATAATCCCTCTCCCCGCCCCTATGGGTGAAGCTCCAGGCATAACAGCATGTACGCCGAGTAGCTGCAATCGCTTGGCCAGAATAACATCGTCCGAGATATAAGGCAGTACCGTAAAGCCCTTTTCAAGCAAGATTTCGCAAGCTTTATAGGTTTCAATTGGGTCAGGAAGCAAAGTGATTCCATCGCCGATAACTTCTACTTTTATCATATCACAAAGTCCTGACGCTCGAGCAAGTTCAGCGATTCGCACAGCTTCCTCTGCTGTTGAAGCACCCGCTGTATTGGGAAGCAGGGTATACCTTTTCAAATCCAGTGTGTCCAGAAAGTGCTGTTTGTTTCGATCTTCCAGATTCAATCGCCGAACTGCAAACGTTAAAACTTCCGTACCTGAGACCTCAACCGCCTGGCTCTGCACTTCCAAATCCGAAAATTTGCCTGTACCCAGCAGCAATCTAGATTCAAACGTATAATTTCCAATTCTCAGCATAATTCAACCGCCTCCCACAAAATGTACAATTTCAATTCGGTCTCCGTCTCTTAACGCTGTCGTTTCATGATATTCCCGCGTTAAAATTTGACGATTCAATTCAACCACGACGGTTTTCACTTGCAAATTAAATGAATGGAGCAATTTGTCTACACGATTTAAGCTATCTTCAATTTGCATGGTTTGTCCGTTGACAATGATGTTCACTGCAACATCTCCTTTCTGTTCAAACGTTCTGGACTAAGAGCTTGAATCCCAAGTTCTTCCGAGGTTTTGCCACAAATCAAGTCAGCCATGAGGCTGGCTGTAATTGCACTAAGCAATATTCCGTTACGATAATGTCCAAAAGCAGCGAATAAACCCGGAACACTTTCACAAGCCCCTACATACGGCAATCCATCCGGAGTCGAGGGACGAACACCAGCCCACGCTCGGATAAAATGCGCTTCCTTCATGCCAGGAACCCAATTTGTCGCAGCTGTAAGCAACTTCTGAATACCTTGGACCGAAACTTTCATGTCTGTTCTTCCTGGAAGGCTTGTTGCACCGAGCCATACTTCTCCATTGGCTTTGGGAACAATATATATATCCTCTGCATACACCGTTTTGTCAGGTCTGTAACCGACATGATGGGGTGAAAACTGCACCGCTGCAATCTCCCCTTTCACAGGCAAAACAGGCGATTTCAGACCCACTTGTCTCATCAATTCTTCACCATGTAACCCTGTAGCAATAATGACATTTCTCGATGTCATCGTTCCTATTGAAGTCTCAACCCCTTGCACACCGTTCATATCCGTATACAAACGGACATCCTGTACACCTTCCATCACCCTCGCACCCATGGCTTGAGCTGATCTGATATAAGCTTGTGTTAGATTGACGGGAAGAACCTCGCTCTCGGAAGGTCTGTAATATGCACCATACGTATCCCTGTTTAACCATGAAGCTTCCTGTTGGACAGCGACTCGATCCCACCAAATATGTTCTGTAGATAAGGTAGACGATCGATTATTTTTGTAACTGCTGACCTCACTGTATGAACGAAAAGGAGTAATAAAGCCATGCTGTTGCAGCCCCATCTCCACTCCGCTAAGCGAACTGATTCGTTCCTTCTGCTCATGAAGCAAAGCTCTGCTCTTCCGTGCAAGCTTCGCCATTACAGCATGAGTGAATTCCTCACTGTCAGCAGCAAGCATCCCGGCAGCTGCACAGGAAGTTCCTCCAGCAATCCGCGCCCGCTCAACCAGAAGAACATCATGACCTCGGCTAGCAAGTTCACATGCGATGGCACAACCGATAACTCCTCCGCCTACAATAATGGTTTCTGCATGAAGCTTGCCTTGAACTTCCGCTCCAACTTTACTTCCCGATACTATTCCTGGATGATAGCCTGAACGATTCCTGCTTCGACTTCTTGCTTCCTCTCTCATGGTCTCATCTCCCTGGTTCAACATACCTCTCTGAATCCTCGATCGCCTGTCGCAATGAAGCCGCGGCCAGTTTCGGCTCATCGTTCGACCAAATCGTTGAAATCACAGCTGCTCCTCTGGCACCAGCAGTTTGAATGGCAGCAATTTTCTCAGGACTAATCCCGCCAATCGCGATCACCGGAATTGAAACATTGGAGCACACCTCAGCCAACGCACTAAGCCCTCTTGATTCGCAATTAGGTTTACTATTTGAAGCATAGACGTGCCCATAAAAAAGATAATCCGCTCCACGTTCTTCAGCAATTTTTGCTTCTTCCAGAGAATGAACCGATATGCCTACGCGCAGCCGATCGTCTCTCTTTAACTCATCCTTATCGTAACTGCGAATAACTGATTGACCCCAATGCACACCACCAAGCGACGTATGTTGATCCAGCTGATCTGAGCCATTCATAATGATTCGGTTAGATGGAACACCTTGTGTTTTCAGACTTTGCGCCCAATACATCTGTTGCTCAAGAGGAAGCTTTTTTTCCCGAATATGGATATAATCGACCCACCGCCATATATCCTTAGCAATATTCAGAAAAGAGTCCATGTCTCCTGTACCTGGTGAAACCACATGCAGTTCGAATGATCTTGTAGTTACATGTTCGTGGAAGATTGCCGTCCCGTTCTCCCTCCTTTTTGCATGATTTAAGCTAATACAAAACAAAAAAAGCCACTCCCGTAGGGGAGTGGCCACGAATTTAGAATTCATGGATCAACTGAATGACTGTACAATGCAATTACTCTATACATAAAACATAACAACTATAGAAACCATCCATAGTCGCAACGCTGTTACATAGAGTTGCATGATTTATCTTGCAGGCAATATCGTAAAGTCATCGATAAAGCTCTTTGTCATTAGTTGAAACGCACCACTTCCCTACGCTGGTATGATCCAGATCAGGTACAAAGGGTCCGGAATCGCATTCTTCCATCTCAGCCGCATCGTGCGGCCCCCCTAGTGTTCATATGAAGCTGTAGCCTATGTTACCATAGACACCTTTTTTTGTCACCGTACATTTCCATTTATTACGTTATTGTTTTTCGGACCAAGCTTCAACATCCCACGTTTTGGTAACCCAACCTTCATAAAAATCAGGTTCATGGGATACGAGCAGTACGGTACCCTTGAATTCTTGCAAGGCACGTTTCAACTCTGCTTTAGCCGTTACATCCAAATGGTTTGTAGGCTCATCGAACAAAATCCAGTTACTTTCACGCATCAGAAGTTTACACAGACGAACTTTGGCTTGTTCACCACCACTAAGCGCGTTAAGCGGGCGGGTGATATGCTCATTTTTCAATCCACAACGTGCGAGATGCCCCCGGACTTCATTCTGTGTCAAATGAGAAAATTCGTTCCACACATCTTCGATTGGAGTAATATTACCTGCACGTACTTCCTGTTCGAAATAGGCTGTTTCCAGATAATCACCCAAGAAAGTCTTACCGCTGATAGGTGGGATTTTCCCCAGAATAGTCTTGAGCAATGTGGATTTACCTACACCGTTACATCCAACAATGGCAATTTTCTCGCCACGCTCAATCGTCATCGTCATTTTAGGCAATAATGCATATGAATATCCAATTTCAAAATCAATACCCTCAAAGACGGTTTTACTACTCGCCCGGGCATCCTTGAATTTGAATGTGGGTTTAGCTGCTTCGTCTGGACGATCAATCCGTTCAATCTTACCGAGCTGCTTCTCACGGCTCTTGGCACGACCGGAAGTAGAAGCGCGGGCTTTGTTCCGCTGAATGAAATCTTCCTGCTTCTTGATAAACTCCTGCTGTTTCTCATAAGCATCAATATGCTGCGCCTTGTTCATGTCGGCCATTTCAAGGAATTTGTTATAGTTCGCTGCATAACGCGTCAACTTGGCAAATTCCAGATGATAAATAACATTAACGACCTCATTCATAAACTCCGTATCATGCGAAATCAGAATAAACGCATACGGGTAATCCTTCAGGTAACGCGTCAGCCATTCGATGTGTTCCACATCGAGATAGTTCGTCGGCTCATCTAGCAGAAGTGCAGTTGGTTTCTCCAGTAAGAGCTTGGCAAGCAATACCTTCGTACGTTGACCACCACTAAGCGCGGCCACGTCACGATCCAGCCCAATGGCGGACAAGCCCAGTCCATTTGCCATCTCTTCCACTTTCACATCAATCAGATAAAAATCACCTTGCTCCAATTGCTCCTGAATGTCACCCATTTCTTCCAGCAACAATTCGAGCTTGTCTGGATCGGCATCTGCCATCTGATCCGTGATGGACATCATTTCCTTTTCCAACTCAAGCAAGGGCAGGAACGCATCCTTAAGCACATCACGAATCGTTTTTCCAGGCGTGAGCTTGGTATGCTGATCCAGATATCCATAACGAACTTTGGGGGTCCATTCAACCTTCCCTTCGTCCTTTAACAATTTCCCGGTAAGGATGTTCATCAGTGTGGACTTGCCTACACCATTTGCACCGACAAGGCCAACACTCTCTCCAGCAAGTAAACGAAAAGATACATTTTTAAATAACGTGCGGTCTCCAAAATTGTGACTCACGTTCTCTACTGACAATAAACTCATAAGATGAGGTTGCTCCTATCTATTGGACATTACTATCGTTCCGAAACCCTATTTTAGCACAGGTGTCGCCTTTTCTGAAAGTAATGTAAACATCTCATGCAACCTCGCTTTTATATTATAAACAAACTGCCTTTATTTTATGGAACAGTTATACTCAAAATAACCTTGCGCTGCCGCTTGTTTAGCATTTGTAAACACTTCTTCGGCTCTGTAGCCATTGTTACATGTGGAAGGATAGTAGTATTTAATTCCACTCACTGGATCCACTCCGCCAACCATCGCTGTTTTCTTCACCAGTCTGCCACCACCAATGGCATAATTGTTAATCTTTTGGTTACCTACAGGTATTCCCTGAATAAAAGCCATAAGCCCCGTGTCATTAATCGAATTGTACCAGTCTTCCTGAGAAATCAAAGGCATGGTAAAGGTATAGGAAACACCATTCCTTCTTGCAAACTCATTATGCCGGTTAATAACATCTGCCAAATCATCCTGCACACTTGTCACGATACGACTTCGTCTGATCTGCTCAAACGTCTCGGCATTTTGAAGCAGAGGGATTTGTGTACTGGAGGCAAGTTCTTTCTGGAAACCTTCAACCCACATGCCCAAGCCTGCATCATAGGCATACACATACCCATCAAGTGTGAAGTTAATACTGTTACCATTTAAATCAGAATATGTATAGGGCTTTTTTGGACTCCAAACTTGCCGGATTGAATCTTCAAGATCACCAGTCATCTCATTTTCATTCGCCAAAATGTAGTAACCATCATAATCCAGCACGACCATTGCTGGAATGTAATTAAACATGGCCCGTATAGCAGCAGGATCATCCTGGATCCCCATATTTAGCGCCATTGTTTGGGTAAAGGTAGTCAAGGCAAGCTCTTTATCCGCTTTTACAAATTTGGTCGAATCATACCCTGCTTCGTCGTTTTGCTTCTCATTTTGATGCATCACGGCCCCTGCATCCAGTACAGCAGTCTGAAGTGCCATCTTATATCGATTGCTTAAATATTGAGCCTCCTGGGCATTGTCTGTATTGTGAGAAATAACCCAGAATATAGGTAAAAAGATAAGCACAAACACAATAGAAAGATCAGTAATCTTCATTGAGCACCATACCCCCATAAGTGGTAAACACAGCTGCAGCTTGCGCAGACCCGTTTAACCACTCACGAATCAGCATGGCAGGTGTGCGATTGGTGTTTTTGACGGTTACTGTGAAGAAATCCCCCATTGCCAGTGTATATCTGCGCCCAGGATCGTCTAAAGCCAGAACACCAGACGAAGGAAACAGCTTTGCTTTAATCTGGGCTGAATAATAGCCATCCTGCACGGTTTCATAAGTACCAGAAAATGTGCTCTGATCCATCGGATCTGAGTAATGAGGAACATATTTTTTGTGCAAATGTTCCATGGAAATCTCATAGGCATTCCCCGTTCGGGCCATCTGTTCTTCGAACTCTGCATACATGGCAGGGGAAATGTATCCCTTTGTTCTGACTGCATCAACAAAACGGGTAACCGTCTGAACAACGGTCATACGTGCCATATCATCCTGTCGATCTGCAGTCTCTGCTGCCGGGTATACATAAAGCAAAATCGCTGCCAGCAAAACAGCAAGCAACTTGGATGCAGCATTAATCAAGGTGTACTGGCCTCCTTCCAAAATGCAATTTTCAGCAGTTCGCCAGTTCCACTTCTTATGAACTCAGGTCTATACGAAGCTGCAAGTTGCACAGGTATGGTTCCTCTTCTGTTTACAAGGGGATCAATGACATATGCAATCCCGTCCACCTGCACGCTGACCGTTGTCCCTGTCATTTGCCTCACAGTGTGTAACACTTCCGCACCACTATAACGGATTGGCTCGCTTATACGCAGCGTGGTATTCAACCGTCCTTCCATGTCTGTTGTCGTCTGCAGCAAGTGATTCAAAGCGTCTGATAGAACCCGAACATTCTGCTGCCCGTACAGGCAGGCTGTCACAAATAGGACAACCACCGTACAGAACAACATGAGCTGCTGTGTATTCTGGGACATGTTGAACCAACTCCTGTCAGGATTGCTGGAAAATAAGTCCTCTTACCACATTGGATTTGTCTTTTACGATAATTGCTTTGAATTTACCACTTGGATTGACATATTGATTGTCTTTTTCACTCATGGTCTGGTTGATAACACCCACTTTCTCGTCAGGTTTAATAACAGAACCATAATCTGCATTATTGAGATCCTGGGAGATGTTCAACTGATTACCGTACCATTGTCCTCCTTTATTTTTACCTGTAATAACTTGAATCCCGAACTGGTCTTTGTCCGCATATTTACGCAACGCGTTTGTAACTTGTGATCCGCTAATGGTAGTTCCGTCATACACCGTAAATGCAGCTTGGGACAGCTCGGTCTGGATATCTGCAAAATTGTTCTGTGCCGTTTTGGTCGCCTCCTGAGCCGAAATAAACAACAAAACTACAATTGTAATAAGGGCAATGGTCAGAAAGATGCCTGCTGCCACCTTTAAAGCGCTTGATGCATTGTTCATGATAAATCCTCCTATATCGTTTTTAATTTATTTCAGACTGTGACGTAATGGTCGTTACAGTTTCTGAATCTGTTCATAATACATGTTCATTTGCAGGAAACTCATACCTACCAGCGGAATGACCAGATAGAGGAAGATCAGGGCATACATTGGTGTAAACCCGATCATTCTTCCCCATGATGCTTTAACATCAATCATCTTGGTGTATTCCTGCTTCCTTTGTTCAAAATAAAATGCCATCATGCTTTCCAGATCATCAAATGCTTCTCGAATCGAAATTTTCCCAAGTGCAAGTTGCAGCTTATCAACCAGACGCTGAAATTCAGGCAGCCCTGCTTCTTCTTTCAATTGTTCAAGTGCATGCTCCGGGCCATGTTCAAAATGCAACAGACATTTTTGCAGTGGTCTTTTGAAAATAACAGCAAAGCGATTAAGCCATTCCAATATCTCCTCTACAGACATACGGTCCATCTCCCGCAAGATCGATATAACGGTCTGAAACTGATAGATCTCATGCCTCATGTCCATGCTTCTCATCTTGCGCTGGAACATCATGAGCCAGATCGGCATGTGATAACCCGCTATACCTATCATCATTGCAATAATTAACTCCCACCAGTGGAGATATTGCTTGTTGTAACCTTCCAGCTTCTGCAGGATGCGTGCAATAGTTTCAGTCTGTGCATCATGATCCAGTGGAACGGGATTCACGGACTGCAATGCGTTGGAGATCTCATCAAAAGTTGCTCCTCGCTTCATTTCGATGCGTTCGAGTACAGCTTGATCTAAGCTTGTCTTTTCTGTAGCCTGCTTCAACTCGGCCTCTCCCATCGCGCCAAACATCCGGTCATCTCTCACGGGATCATATAAGATATGATTTCGTTCAACCTGATGCAGCAACAAGACACAGCCAATGGTCAGGACAAAACAACTTGCAAATAACATCAGCCTTCGTATAGCCAGCCATTCATATTTCAGTTCCGAGCTACTTTCCCGCATCAGTCTTACGGTTTGACTATAATTGGTACTACCAGGTTTGGCCGCGAACAACATCGCCAGCTTACGAATGAACGTCTGCTTGTATAGGAACTGATCCATTCTGGAGTGTTTGCGACCTGTCCGATAGCGGGTTTCATCGTATTGCTGAAGTCTTTGCAAAAGCAGGTAGGCAAGTATGATAATGACGTAGATCGATATTTTGGTTACAAATCCGATTTTGCTGCGATAGAATTCATCCATAGTTGGAAAACTTCCTCTGGCCCAACGTTCAATTGGAGCTGTGAAAAGAACGGGAGCCAGAGCGATGAAATTCAACCCTTTTAACAAATAGTCCAATTTGTCCCGCCGCAAAATCTCCAAATGAATTTCCTGTGTCAGATTCCCCAGGCCTTTCAAGTAAATCGAACCCTGTGCTCTGTCTTTATCCCCGAACTCCATCACCATATATGAAATACCGGCGAAACCTTTAAGAAAGCGATTTGGCGCAATCTCGTAGTATCGTTCCAAAGCTTCGTTCGGATCTGGAGAAGTCAATGCTTCATAGATCAACAGCACTTGTTCGGCAGCCTCTCCTTTACCTGCTTCCGCTGCTTCATACAGTGCTTCCTCTACCATTCCATGCTGATGATACCGATGTCTCACGTCGGCAAACAGGTCCAGCATCTGTACCAACAGTCGTTTCTCCATACGGTTCAGACACATATCCAGTACAAGGCTGTTTAGAACTACAGCACAGAGTACCGACAATATGACAAAGGCGATACCCGGTTGCATTAGGAAAAGGATTACACTGATACTCCCGTATCCTCCGAGGATCATTAAGACCACGCTCATCGTCATTCGTCTTAATGATGGTTCGTCGCCGACATGCCGGAATGAAATTCGTTTCTGTACTTGCAGAATATAGGAAGGGAGAAGCGGCACTTTCATGCCCCAGCGATAAGACTGTAACAGGAACGCTCCCCACCGCAGCGTACGATTTCCGTTTAGCTTAGCGATCCCGATAGATTTACCAGCATTGTCTCCTCCTCTGTGACGTAACAGGTTCAGTATAAGTAGCGTGATTATCAAGCCACCTGCACATATCCCCAGCACCAAGAGAAGAACAAACTTAACGGTCATAGGTATCACCCCAATGTTGCTTGATGAACTGTTCGAACCGTGCAGCGTCCTGCAGTGTCATCTGATCCCGCATATCCGTAATGCTTCCTATGGAGATTGGAGCTGTAGCGACGTAATTGCCATCCCTGTACTCGATCACATTGCGAAACGTAAATCCCGCTCGTTCCTCCACGCTATCCCCTTTATTCGCACGTGGCAGACACTCCGTAATTCGTTCGATATATCTTCGTCCCTCTGCGTCCTTTTTCATATGTACATCGAAATTAATGACACTTACTACTTGCTCCTCGGCAATATGTTCATGTTGGAACATACCTGTTTTGAGCAGTGAATTACGGAGGGAGAAAACCAGATCACGAAACGTTTTGGCATGATGAGTAAACAAGGTGAACAGACTGGCAACCTGGGACATCTGAATCATCCATGCGGCTACTTCGTCACTTGCGACCTCACCGAGAATATTTACAGTACCATCCGTCTTTTTCTGTAAATCCAGTCCCTGTTGACCTGAGATGTGCTCCGTTTCCCGGAAACTTAGTATGTTACGCCGACTGTATATACGCCGCAGCTGTAGCTCGAAAGCCATCTCCTGTACACGAAGGGTATACGAAGCGTAAATATGCTTCACCATCGCCATAAGTAGAGTCGTCTTACCTGATCCCTGTGCTCCTGTTACAGCTGTGATTCGACTGCCTTTCATCAAATATTGCAGCAAAGTGATTGGCAGATCTGCGTTGTTACCAGTAATCAACTGATCCAGTGAAGCATTGGGAATATCGAATTTCCGGACAAAGAATGCCCATGATTCGGCAAAGGGAGGACGTACAACAACGACACGTGATCCATCCTTCATCTCGTTCACCTTGTATCCATTCGCCTCCGAAAGCTGTCCCGGATAGTTGTATTTATAAATATTTTGACATACCCTCTTCAGTTCACGGATACTGCCAAATGACAGAAAGGACAGATGAATGGACTTACCTTTATAGAAAATCCAGACACTTTCCATTCCACTAAGTGGTTCTTCGATGGGAGCATCATCAAGTCCATCCGCGAGCAGATCATTCCACGAAGCCGGCTGCCGTAGCCCCATATCCTGAAGGGCATCCAGCATGCCGCTCACACCACCACTAACGCCATCTATTCGTTGATCTCTTATTTCATCAACCACCGAGAAGCCTTTGTAATGCTGGTAGATCCGTTGAACGATGATATCTGTTTTTTCTCTGAATCCAAGCTCTCTATACTCACACTCAAAAACATACCGGATGTCCTCCTCGGAGATATAGTAGCTTCCTCCGTCGTCTGTACCCTCACTCAGCCTCAATCTGCCAAGATCATAAGTGTCAATCATGCGTGACAAGGCATCGACACCAAATTGCTGCCAGTATAGATAAAACACGATTTCGAATTGATCTTGGACCGTCAGTAACTCAGTGTCTCCGAAATAAATGACCTCATCGATATTTGACTTATTCAGTCCTATACTGCGAGTAAGCAGATCACCTATCAGATTTTTGACATACGTTTTGTCACTGATGCTTCCTGATACACAACCTTTAAGCGCCTTGCGCATCTCGGCACGCTGATTGATTCTTCGCCGATACTCTTCTTCATGTAATCCGGCATCCGCAAGTTGACTATGACTAAGCTCATGAAGCGAGTTCTTTACTTTCTCCGTCAGCACTTCAATGGTGAAGGATTCACGCTCGGGAGCACGGTTATTTTTTTCACGATGAGAAGCTCTGTACTTGAACCAAACATACGCAAGGCATAACAGCAAAATTAAAATTAACCATAGGGTATTCCAGAGCATCAGAGGTCAGGCTCCCCTTTCCAGCCTCTTTAGTACGGTACGCATCCCTGCCCCGTCCATAACTAGGCGAGCAAGTTCAGCCATACTTGCGGCAAAGCTCCCTTTACGTATATCTTTATTGTTGCTTAGACCTTCCAATTGCAAATACGCGGCCACATCACGACGATTGAAGGCATCCATAAATCCGGTGGTATACGGCAACACCGATATCGAGCCTTTGTATCGAAAACGCCGACGAATATTGGTAATGGTTGCGCGTGAATGTGGGTCATACTTATTCAGTACGACATGCAGCTTCTGATCACCCAGGCTTTCGGGTCTGATTTTTTCAAAAAAATACTCCAGATCCCTCATATTTTGATTCAGGTTCACCACAACATAGTCCGCTTGTTCCAGCAGAACCTGGTTACTGGTGCCTGCGCGGTCTGCATCCAGAAGAACCAGATCATAATATTCATTAGCTACGTGCAGCAGCCTTTTTAAAGTCTCCACATGCTCTTCTGTTGAACGTTCCAACCTATTAATTCTGCCAGTCAACAAATCCAAACGGTCTTTGAGGAGCGGCTTGGTATAATCCCTCAAATTATGCTTGTTCAAACTTCCGCTGATATGCAGCCGTTCCACAGCATCCCATCCCCCCTCCTCGAATGTAAATACAGATCCTGTGTCCTCTATTTCTTTAGGTGGGAGGGCAGCTTCCGTACTGCTCCCAACTGGACCTGTATTTACAAGCAAAATTCTTGTCCTATATTGAAGGGCCATCGCATAGGCGCCGATTAACGCGCTTGAGGTGCTGCCTGCTCCTGCAAAAGGACTCCAAAACGTAATGGTGCTCATGCTCTCATCCTTTCTGCTTCTTTAATGGCCAGGCGACTCTGGACATTTTCCCATCCGGTCAACTGTTCCACTAACCTGCATAGCGATTTTTTATAGTTCCGTGACAATGACCCCAGGCGAATACGGCGATGATGCTCGTTTTCCAGTTTCACTGCTGCAGTCAGTTCATCCCAAGGCAACATCAGCGATTCCCCTGTCCATACAAATGGACTACCTTCCAGATACGCCCACAAATATCGAGCTTCCAGTTTGCAATCAACGGCATTAATCAAAATGCGCTGAAATGGTAGTTCTGCGGGCAGGGACTGTTCTTCAAGCAAACGCTTGAGCCACCCTTTACCGCGTTCCAGATTGTAACGTTCATAGTCACTGACCCAGACACGAGTATCTGCCGTGAGCCATAGGTCACGTGATGCAAAGTGTGATGTTTCCATGTCGTAAAGGACGTAATCATAACTCTCTAATTTCTCGCCATTCGCTTCAAGATGACTCTCAACCGCTGTTGAAGTTACGAACTGACAAGCGATATCAAAACCTTCAAATTCTGTAATACGCAGAGATTGCTGACTTTCCCCAACGCCGTATCCATATTTCTGCTGTAATGTTCCATCAACAAGCAAGACACGTTTTCCGGAGGACGCTAGTATTTTGCAAAGGTACAGCATCAGGTCATTCTTCTCGCATAACCCAGCAAAGATCCATGTTTGCATAGCTATCGAATCCCCTTTCAAGTTCTTTTATGCGTTGTTACATGTATAACAAATTTGTTTCCCCTCCGTCTTACTCCCCACCCGTCAGTAAACTTTTCTGCTCATCCGTACTTGAAGTTGATGCTGAAGAATCATTGCTGGCATTTCCAGTCGCTCCACCGCTACCCGAACCGTCATTCCAGATGACCCCATCAGTAGATGAAGAGTTATTCGCTCCAGGGCGACTATTGTATGAAACGGAGGACTGCGCAACGTCCTGCTCCACACCTTGGGATGGCGCTGAGATGGATGCAGCGAGTGAGCTTTCTAAAGAACTCCGTACCTGCCGTGCTAACTCCACCTCAGCCCGGCGCACAAGATTAGGATCACTCTCCAGCAGTTTTAACACTTCATTGTTGGCAGGGTATGTCGGGATTGCTGGTGTCTGGAACTGTGGTTCTACATAGGTTAGGGCATAGATTGAAGCTTTATGTAAATAGGCATCTACAATTGCACTTGAAAGGGACAGGATCTCCTCCTCCGTCATCGTAATCCATAGCGTAGCTGCATTTAATCTTTCGACTTTCTTTTTAGACAGGAGAATGTAGTCTTGACCCGTTGGAAACTGAATACGAATATCAATGATATCTCCCTTAGCAAGTGAAGACGGTAATAACACAACCTGTAGTTCACGATTTCTTAAATCGGGCGGTGTCGGGGTATCTTCATACACCATTTCAGTTGTAATGGCTGTTCCCTTTTTTAATTCTATTTTCGCCACTTGACCATCCATCTGCTTGGAGCTAGACCACAGATTCCTTGGTGCCTGTGCATCCGGAACGGCTATCAGTTTGATATCCTCGGGCAATATCGGCTCTCCTGCTTCAACATCCCGTATAGTTACCCATCCCTGTGCCCCCGAGTTCCATTGTTGCATCAATTCAGCTTCTTTTTGTTCGTAGGCTGATGAGTAACGGGCCTCCACTTCAGCCCTCGTATCACTCATGGTTTTGACATTGTAAATGACATATGCCCCAAACAATAAACCGATTGCTCCTGCTCCCGTCAATCCAGCGTAAATCAGTTGACGGCTTTGTTTTCTTAATTTAGACAAAAGAGGCTCTCCTTTCGCAATCTCTCCTAATCATGTACTTTTTTTCTTGCAAAGAATGAACGTTTCTTGGGAAGCTGCCCCATCATATGAGTCAGAATATGAGCAAAAACCTTATCCATCTGCGGTTCCCGATCAAAGGGATCGATATGTAAAGGCAGACCGTAGACACTGGAAGTATCCAACGTCTTGCGCATGCGCTGAACGGCATCAGCTGCTGCCAGTGGTAGGCAGTAGATCCATTTGTCTCGCGGGTATCGGTTGTGTGAACGGACAAAAGATCCAATCTCCGCTTGTCTCCATTCGGCACCGGAACCTATAACAATGGGCAAGTCAGCTCTGAGAAACTCTTCAAGCCGGTTCTGATCTTGACCACTGCCCAGATCCATCACAATGAACTGATAGCTGCCTCCTAATAAAGACAGGATGTCTGCACGTCCCGATTGTTTCCAGTAATGTACACCATCTACTGCAAACTGTCTGCCTGCTGGCACGGGTTTACCTGCATGCGCCACTTGTTGAATCCGTGCAAACGATTGGGAACGTGGTGACATCTCGATTATGGCCACTTTGAAGTTCTGCCGCTCCAGATAGTGACTGATGGCTATGGCCGTATGCGTAACCCCAACACCAGATGATGCCCCCGTCAAAGCGATTACTCTTGTCCCTCCGCTTATCGTCACCGTCGTTTCTGTACCAACAGACGCTATTCCCGGTCTGCGCAGCAGCTCCTTACGAACTTCATCAGCCGATTGAAAGCGTTCATTTGGATTCAGTCGCAACAATCTTCTCGCAACAGGAATATAGGTACGCGGAACATCGCTGCGAATGGAACTCTCTACTCCCTGAATCCATTCCGTATAAGTCCCACAAGTCATGAGATATAGCAGCAATGCTCCAAGCCCATAAAGGTCAGAACGCGCATCCGTCTGTCCTGAACCATATTGTTCTGGTGCAGCGAAGCCGGCCGTTCCCAATTTAACCGTATCATCGACTCTTTGTGCTTTATAACTCCGCGCTATACCAAAATCAATCAGTCTGACTTCATGTTCTGGTGTAATCATAATGTTGGATGGTTTCAAATCACGGTAGATGACAGGTGGGTCCAGACTGTGCAAATAACTTAATACATCCAGTAGCTGAAGCACAAACTCAGTCATATGTTCAAGCGGAATCTTCCCACGACATTGCTTGAAATAGTCACCAAGTGTCAATCCCTCAATGTACTCCATCACAAGATAGGTATACCCGTGCTCATCAGGAACAAAAAAATCTACGATTTGCGGCAATCTGGGATGCCTCAGAGATGTAAGAAGAGCAGCTTCTGACTCCATACTGCCTTCGTATGGCATCGCCGTCACGCTTTCTTTGATCGCCCAGGTTTTGCCTGGCAACTTCAAATCCTCTGCTTCATATACATGGCTCATGCCACCTGAACCTAGAATGGACACAATACGATACCTTCCTCCCAGCAGGCTTCCACGCTCGAGCCTGGCCGGATGTCTCATATAGACTCCTCCTTGTGTGCATAACAAAAAAGGGAAAGCTTCACCGAAGCGTAACAGACCGGATATCCGGACTCTTCACTTCGGGATGCTTTCCCTCAACTTGTTATGGTTAATATTGGTATCATTATAGTATAGGCAATAAGGTATTGTAAAGCATAAAATTTAACGCCTTTAATATCTTAATACTTAATCATATATAGCGTGATTTCTTCACGGTTGTGAAACAACTGTTTGGAACGTTGAATCTGCATCCGGGAGCGCTCAAATGTATCGATGACTTCTTTAATCAACGCAAGCGGCTTCTTATGCAGTAACTTCACTGTCACAACTGCTGTTCCCCCTGATTGAAGGCTGTATAACAGATCCGATATAAGACGGCTCATCAGCTTTGGACTCCAGCTCATATCACATACGAGCAGATCGAATTCTCCTTCGCGGAAACGTACATCACCGGCATTTTTTTTCAAAAAGGTCAATTTGGGCGATTTCAGCAGGGTCGCATCCATCTTGGCCGGATCAACAGCAGTAACTTCAAGCCCTCGCTCTAGCAGGAAAGAGGTCCATCCACCTGGTGCAGCACCGATGTCCAAGGCTTTGTGGAAAGAAGTAAAGTCTATGCCAAATGTCTGCTCCGCTTCAAGCAATTTGAATTTGGCCCGAGAGATTTGGCCCTCTTCCTTCTGAAAACGAACTGCTCCGCCACTCCAGTCCGACAGATTTTGATCCGGTCTTGATACACCAGCATATAACGTATCATCCGCAACGAAGACAGATATAACATGATCCGCATCACGGACAACCCACTCACAACCAAGGTCATCCAGCTTCTCGGTCAAGAGCTGTTTCAATGAAGCAGCGTTCTCCTGCCAGAAGGCACTTTCCGTTTTTCGAACTTGTAATGCAACTTTAGTGCCCGTTAACTCTGTATGGTTCAACACAAATGAAATCAATTTTTCCATAGCTTGCGCTGAATCTTCCGTATTTTCCTGAAATTGAACAGGTTGAATATGACGTAAAAACGTCGGGCTTTCTTCCAAAAGCTTAATCGCTACCTCTTCTTCCGCAATTGGAAGACCGGCAAGCAGAATCTCACCTGGTACGAGTACCGTGCTCTTTACTGCCCCAAACGTACGGCGCAATTCCTCCTGAGCATAAGGCGCAAAGCCATGATTGGCTGTGCAGATAAAACGGGAGAAGTCTCCTTCACCCCAAGATGACTGTGTACTCAAAATGTGTTACCCTCCAGAACGTACGCGAATCCAGGGACGTCCATCTTCCCACTGAATATCAACCGGAACATCGTACGTATGCTTAATTGTATCTTGTGTTAAAACTTCATGTTTGGGCCCTGCCGCAGCAATACGTCCATCGCGGATCAAGGCCACATGTGTGAACAAAGGTACGATCTCTTCAACGTGATGAGTTACATAAACGACAGTGATATTACGCTTACGCAAACGATCGATTTCGGCCAACATTTTCTCACGTTCATACAGATCGAGTCCGGCACAAGGTTCGTCCATAATCAACAATTTGGGATCTGCCATCAATGAACGAGCCAGCATTACTTTTTTGCGCTCCCCTTGAGAAAGGGTGCCGAGCGGATGATTAGCCAGTTTTGCAAACCTCATTTCATCAAGCAGGTTCAATGCTTTGGCCTTCACGTCATCCGGAATCGTTTGATAGAAACGCAAAAAAGCATAAGCTCCTGTTGCGACCACTTCCCACACCGGATCTCGTGGTGTCAGTTTCTCAATTAATGTCTGACTGATATAACCAATTTCTTTTCGAACTTCCCGCACGTCACATTGACCATACAGGTTGCCCAATACTTCAATGCGCCCCTGACTTGGAAACATATATCCATTCATCATTTCCAGCAGCGTTGTTTTACCTGAACCATTGCGCCCGAGAATCACCCAATGCTCGCCTTCTTTAACATGCAGATGGACGTCATCCAGAATCTGATTGTCTTCCCGTCTAAGAGAGACATGCTCCATCGAGATTACACTCATTTTAGCACCGCCTTTCGGATTTCCCCTAACAGATGCTCGACAGAGTTCATACGATAAACCATTCTGGGCACATCATGTTCTCCATCAAAAAGCATAACCGCAGGCACGCTCGAAATCTGAAACTGCTGTACAAGTTCCGGGATATCGTGAATATTCATCTCGGTCAAAATCCCTTCGGGCAGCAAATGTTCGGCGATCTCAAGCATTCGACGCGCTGCTGCGCAAGTTCCGCATAGCGGGGTATATATAAATACAGCCTGAGGCATGCCTTCCCACACACCACGCATTAACATTTTGGTCGTAATCGGCTTCATCAGCTTTCTTCTCCCGCAGCAACTCGCATCATAACCTCACCTGACATCGGACCATTATGAACGGTAACAGAGTCTGGTTTATTGCTGTACAACAATTCGTACATCTGACGTTTGCCATACATGCTGGACGTGTGCAAATAGATCTGACTTGGAAATAAACCTTCCCGGACGATCGAAGCAGCAACTTCACCGCCATTCGGCGAATCCGGACCCAATTCATAATCCAGGGATAGAATGTCCACGTCACCTTCTCTAAGCAGCATCAGGCACTCTTCTGCATTGGTAGCCAGAACAAACCCTTTCGGACATGCCCGGTAATCATCCAAAAAAACATGCATTACAATCGCTCCTCTCCCCATTTAAAGCCAGGAACGCATGAGCTCAATGTCTCCACGGTGTGTTCCATCTTCGCCTGATTCGGTCTCCAGCACAACTACCGCTTGCTGAAATTCAGGCGCACATAACAGTTCCTGCATCGCTTTTTTCCCTATATAACCCTGTCCAATCCGTGCATGTCTGTCCTTGCATGAACCGGAAGGATATTTCGAATCATTAAAATGAACAGCTGCAAGAGCATCCCAGTATCCCAGCAGTCTGCCTTTCTCCAGCATTGATGCCTCATTGCCTGTCGTCCACATGCCTGAAGCAAAAGCATGACATGTGTCAAAACAAAAAGCAATATGTTCAGGATACCGGCTTAGCTTACGAATCTGTATCAACTCTTCCATCGTGGTACCCATGGGACCATGATCTCCAGCCTGATTTTCAAGCAGAACCTTAGCCTGTCCATTCCAATCTGCTAAAGCGGTATCCAGACAGGATATGAGATTCTGATATCCTTCAAGTGGTTCATTGCTCTTAAGATGTCCAAAGTGAACTACAGTTCCTACTGAACCGCAGGCATCTGCAATATGCAGATCATTTTGTATCGAAGCGATGGTTGCATGAAAACCCGCCTCTCCTCGGGTTTTGCCCAAAGCCGGATTCGTGGGATAGGGTGAGTGGGCAATGGAAGATATCCCCTGCTTCTCACACCAGTCCCGACACTGTTCAGCATCTTTGAGGTCCAATTCTTTCAAGCCAAGGCTACGCGGGTTCTTCGGAAAATATTGAAATGCCGTAGCCCCCATCTCAGTTGCCCGCTTGGCTGCCTGTAGAAATCCACCTCTGGTGCTGACATGTGCCCCGATTCCGCTTTTAGGCCTCATGCTGGCAATCTGGACAGAAGAAAGCCTTCTTGCCCGTAATTTCCACGCGTGCTATCGTTCCCCCACAACGAGGGCAAGTTTCCCCTTCACGATCATACACTCGACACTGCTCGTCAAAACTTCCCGTCTTTGTATCTCCCTGCATCAACGGCATTTCCATATAACCGCCTTCCGAAGCAGCTTCCCGCAACACGGATTGCACAGAATGGTACAAACGTGCTGTGAGTTCAGGCGATGCAGCAATATTTTGCGTCTTGGAGCTTGGTCTCAGACCTGCTGCAAATGCAATCTCATCCGAATAACAATTTCCGATGCCTGCAATAATGTGTTGATTGACCAGTGTAGTTTTGAGTGTACCCCGACGTCCTTTCAATAGGGCAGCAAAACGTTCTGCATTCATGCGCCGATCAAGAGGTTCAGGTCCAAGATCAGACATAGCCTCTTCCGTCTCTTTGGAAGTAAGCAGATGCAGATATCCTAAACGGAGCCCAATAAAGAATAAAGTATATTCTCCAAATTGAATTTCCACTTGAGTGGAGCGATCAGGACGTTCAGCTTCCGTGCCCCAGAAAATCATTCCGCCCAGCATGAGATGTAGCACAAGCCGCTTACCATTAGCCAGATGAAAGATCAGATGTTTGGCCCGGCGCTCTACAAATATGATACGATTGCCTGTCAGTTCACGGGTGAACACATCAGGATCGGTATTAATCGACTTATCACGGTTAACCACCACACCTGTAATCGGCAAATCGAGTATTTTCTCGGACAGCAAGGTCCGGTAGTTTTCCATTTCCGGCAATTCCGGCATCGTACATCTACCCCTTCTTGGATGCTTGGCTTGTCGTCTGCGACAGCCACTCAATCAGTTTATGCAAATCTTCAAACACATGATCAGGACGAACCTTGGTCGCCTGGATGTGGCTATCCATATTGTCCCGTGTCGTTATTCCAGTCAGAACCAGTAGGGTCTCGCAGCCTGCAGCTGCTCCTGCGGCAATATCTGTACGCATATTGTCTCCGATTACAGCAACTTCATCAGACTTTAAGTTCAATCGGCTAATGGCAGACTTCATAATAATACTTGACGGTTTGCCAATGACAGTAGGATGAACTCCAGTTGCTGCTTCTATCGCTGCCCCAATTGTCCCCGCTCCGGGCGTAAGCCCATCATCAGAAGGTAGTTGCAAATCCGGATTGGTCATGAGAGATTTAGAGCCGCCATTGATCCAGCGAAGCGCTTTAGTCAATTTATGATAGGAAAATTCACGATCAATTCCTTGTATAACGTATTCAGGTTCATCATCCGTTAGTGTAAGCCCTGCAGCTTCTATCGCTTGCAACAGCCCTTCTTCTCCGATACAAGCCACTTTCGCACCTGGAGACTCTTGGGCCACGTATTCCGCAGCCGCCACCGCAGAAGTACATACCTGTGATGCATCGGCAGGGATACCCATCCCGTTCAGATGATCTGCCACACCTTGCGGTGTACGCGAAGAATTATTAGTCACAAACAAATAAGGCATGCCTTGTTCATTTAATGTCTGAATAAGCTTATCGGCTCCTTCAATACGATGTCTGCCATGATAGAGCGTACCGTCCAGGTCGATCAGATAGGCCTTAATCATATACAGCACTTCCTTTCTTTATTCTATTAATATTTCATGTCATTAATCATTTGCCTCGAACTTCAATGCCACTCTATGTATACAGTACAAAAAAATGGCTAGCTCGCATCTGCACGCAACACGTCGAACCGAATCGAACACGGACGTTTGGCCCCGCGCGTCTTCTGTACAAGCTTGTCATTTCCTGCGCTTTCCCGGAAAATAATTTGAATCATTTCCCTTCTCATATTGCCCATCCTACACGCTTTCCGGCCAGATTGCAAAAGGGACCTCGGGAGTAACTTCCCCTTAGTCCCGTGCAATTAACGGCTTGTTCTCCCGTCGTGTTTGGCTGTACTGTTTCGCGCGTCCATCATTAGGATTCACTCTTACGGTGAACAACTGGAATAAGCTCGTGTTCAATCGCAAGTTTCGTATTCGGGAATATCGATTGCGCTTCCTCCAGTAGTGGCTGCAACTGATCCTCATCTTTGTAACGAGAGCTGAAATGGGTCATGATCAGCTGTCCTGCACCTGCCGCTCTCGCCGCCTCAGCCGCTTGCTTCGATGTACTATGATAATACTCATGAGCCGTATCAGCCAAATCATGCAGAAACGTTGCTTCGTGTACAAGAACATCCGCATTTAGTGCAAGTGGCTGTACATTGTCACATGGGCGCGTATCGCCCAAGATGGTAATCACCATCCCTCGCTTGGGTGCACCCAACACATCTTCTGGACGAAGGAAGTCCCCATTGTCGAGGGTAATCGTTTCTCCCCGCTTCAAGCGACCAAATAGCGGCCCAGGCTTCAATCCATACTCAGCCAGTTTTGCAGGGTCCAGACTGCCTGGACGATCCTTTTCGGTAATCCGATACCCATAACTGTCGATACGATGTTCCAGCAACGCAGATTCCACAATGAAGCTCTCATCTTCGAAAAGCACTCCGCCTGTATGTTCTACAATGCTTAAATCATAGTTTAGACGTGATTGGCTCAGCTCCATGGTTGTCATGATCATTCGTTCAGTTCCTGGCGGACCATACACCGTTAGCGGTGTAGTGCCACCCTGATATGCTCTGCTGGAGAGCAGACCTGGAAGTCCAAATACATGATCTCCATGTAAATGGGTGATAAATATTTTCTCCAATTTGCTCAATTTAAGCGGAGAACTTAAAATCTGATGCTGGGTTCCTTCCCCGCAGTCAAACAACCACAATGCTCTGCGCTCATCCAACATGCGCAGCCCTATGGAAGTTACATTCCGCTGAAGCGTAGGTACACCAGCGTTAGTTCCCAGGAAATATAGTTCCATCTGGATCGCACCTCTTTCTGCTGCCAGCAAAAAGCCTCCGACAATGCGGAGGGCTTTGCCTGACCTTTTACTTTTAAGCCTTATCCACGTTAAAATACTTCGCTTGCGGATGGCTGAATACCATCGCCGATACGGATGCTTCAGGTTCCATCATGAAACCTTCAGTCAACTCCACACCAATATCCTCAGGCTGTAATAACTTGAACAGTGGCCCTTGGTCTTCCAAATCGGGACAAGCCGGATATCCGAATGATACCCTGATTCCCTGATAGCGTGCTCCATGACGCTGCTTCATGGTCATCTGTGCTGGATCTGGGAATCCCCAGATATCTCTCATCATATGATGAACTCGCTCAGCTAATCCCTCTGCTACTTCAAGCGCTACGGATTGCAGAGCATGTGAGCGAAGATAATCACCTTGCTCCTTCCAAGCTGTCGATAACTCCCGTACACCGTGCCCAGCCGTTACGACCATGAAACCAACGTAATCCATTTGTCCGGATTCCACTGGCTTCAAGAAATCGGACAGGCAGAGGTATGGTTCAACTTTTTGACGAGGAAACGTGAATGTATGCAAGATATTACTTGTATTCTCTGGGTCATAGATGATAACGCTGTTACCGCTGGACTGAGCCGGGAAGAAACGATACATCGCATGCGCCTGAATAATCCCGTCACGAACAGCTTCCTGCATAATCTCATCCACTACCGCTTTTAGGTCTGTGGCTTTCTGATCACCCGAAGCAAGCAACTGCTCTACTGAGCCACGCAAACCAAGATGGTGACCTAGCAACATCTGCATGTTCACATACGGTAATATGTGTGATAGCGGATAGTTCCGCATCACATGTCGCTCCAGATCCGGTGGAACGAGAACCGGGTTGTCTATTGCGATATCCGAACGCTCTACCCGTGTAAGCTCGGGAAGTGAGGTAACGTTTTCTGCACCAGCTGCGTCCGCCTCTTTCTCAGCGTCCATCTCCAGCTGCATCACTTCGCGAGTGCTTGGGTTCATGAGCTTGTTAGCCAAATCCAGACCGTCCATCGCATCTTTTGCATATACAACCATGCCGTTATATTCCGGGCGTATACGATTCTTGGTGAATTTGCGTGTCAATGCTGCTCCACCAACCATAATAGGTACATCAATTCCTGCTGTACGTAAGTCCTGAGCGGTAAGAATCATCTGTTGTGCCGATTTTACCAACAGACCGGATAGACCGATCGCATCGACCTTCTCTTCTCTGTATGCCTCGATAATTCGCTCTGGTGGTACTTTTATACCCAAATTAATGATCCGGTAACCGTTATTGGAAAGGATGATCTCCACCAGGTTTTTGCCGATGTCATGCACATCGCCTTTGACCGTTGCTAGAATAATCTTTCCCTTAACTGACGTCTCATTCTTCTCCATGAACTGTTCCAAATAAGCTACCGAAGCCTTCATAACTTCCGCGCTCTGAAGCACTTCTGCTACGATCAGCTCATTATTGTTAAACAGCCGTCCTACTTCTTCCATGCCCCGCATCAACGGGCCATTGATTACTTCAAGGGCTGTATATTTGGCGAGTGCCTGCTCCAGATCGGGCAGCAAACCTTCTTTGCTTCCTTCAACAACATACGATGCGAGACGTTCTTCCAACGACAGGTTCGAAATCTTTTCTTTTTTCTCAACCTTTTTGTTACGGAACGCCGCAACGAAAGCAGCCAGTGTTTCGTCATTTGTATTATATAACAGCTCTTCTGAGAGTCTTCGCTCTTCTTCCGGGATGGATGCATAACGCTCCAGCTTCTCGGTGTTAACGATGGCATAATCGAGACCTGCTTTGGTACACTCATATAAAAATACAGAGTTCAGCACTTCACGCCCAGCTTCAGGCAATCCAAATGAAATGTTACTGATCCCCAGTATTGTATGACATTCAGGCATTGCTTCTTTAATGACACGAATACCTTCGATTGTTTCTTTGGCCGAACCGATATACTGTTCATCGCCCGTCCCTACTGGAAACACCAGGGTATCAAAAATCAGGTCTTCGGCTTTTAACCCGTATTTGTTCACCAGCAAATCGTAAGACCGCTTGGCTACCTCCAGCTTGTCCTCACGACTAATGGCCTGACCGCGTTCATCAATCGTTCCGACAACGACAGCACCGCCGTATTTATGCAAGAGCGGAGTGACCAGCTCGAACTTTTCCTCGCCGTCCTCAAGGTTAATGGAGTTAATTATCGCTTTACCCTGAGAGTATTGCAGTGCAAGGTCGATGACGGCTGCATCTGTCGTATCGATCATAAGTGGCACCTTTACTTTTTTGACAACAAGTTCAAGGAATTTTTCCATGTCTTCTGCTTCTTCACGGTCCGGGTCTTGAACACAAACGTCGACAACATGTGCCCCATTTTTCACCTGAGCCCGAGCAATTTCTGAAGCTTCTTCATATTTCCCTTCAACAATAAGACGCTTGAATTTCCGTGATCCAAGTACGTTCGTACGTTCCCCAACCATATAAGGGCGATTGTCCTGTTCAACGTAGACTGGATCTATTCCTGACAACGCTGGTGGATGTGTTCCGTTCATTTCTCTGGGAGGGTACTTGGCAAGTGTATCCCGCATTGCCCGAATATGTGCAGGTGTTGTTCCACAGCAGCCACCCGCGATGTTCAACCAGCCCTGTTCGGCAAAAGCACCGATCTTCTGAGCAAGCGAATCCGGCGATTCATGGTAATTACCGTTTTCATCCGGAAGACCTGCATTTGGATAACAACTTACCGCAACTGAAGCCATGCCGGAAAGAGAGCGAATATGGTCACGCATGAATTCCGGACCTGTAGCACAGTTTAGTCCCACTGAAATTGGGTTAAGGTGTTCTAAGGATATATAAAAAGACTCAATGTTCTGACCAGCGAGGGTTGTACCCATCGGTTCGATCGTTCCTGAGATCATCAGAGGAAGCTTGATACCACTTTGCTCGAATGCCTGTTGAATTCCAATGCTACCTGCTTTTACATTGAGCGTATCTTGTGAGGTTTCGAGCAGCAGCGCATCAACGCCTCCCTCAATTAAAGCAAGCGCTTGCTCAAAATAGCTGTCAATGAGCTCTTGAAAAGTAACTCCACCTGTTACTGACAGCGTTTTGGTTGTAGGTCCCATAGCACCTACCACATAACGTGGAGACTCCGGTGTCGAAAATCGATCCGCGGCCGCTTTTGCAATTCTGGCTGCTTCGAGATTAATTTCACGTGCACGGTCCTGAATGTCATATTCAGCAAGTACAACTGATGTTGCACCAAACGTATTTGTTTCAATTAAGTCAGCACCGGCTTCCAGATATTCCTCATGAATACGCTGGATTAGCTCTGGACGTGTAAGTACAAGCATTTCATTACATCCATCCAGGTCTTCTCCGCCAAAATCTGCGCCTGTGAGATCAACTTGTTGAATCATGGTCCCCATTGCACCGTCGAGGATCAATATTCGTTGTTTTAATGCATCATGTAGGCTAAGCTTATCCAATATCGTCACCTCCGCAAAACGTTAAATCTTAGTTTAACAGAAACTAACTTAATGTGAAAGATCGGGTTTGATCAGTCCCCAGGCGGTTTTTATGAAGGTCGAAGGAATTTGTGAATCGACAAAAATAGCGGAATCCGATATAATAGCGATTAAACCAAGTGGAAAAGAGGGAAAGAACATGGCTGAAATTGTAATCCGAAATACGAACGAACGTATCACTGGAGACGAAAATGTTCGAAATTTCTTAAACAAATATGAAGTATTATTTGAAAAATGGGACGCTTCCAAATTAAACACGGATCTGCAAAACAACTTTGGACTCACCGATGAACAAAAAGAAGAAGTACTAAAAACATATGACTATGAAATCAGAGACTTGGCTGCGCGTCGCGGGTACCAAATCTGGGATGTCATTACGCTGTCTGAACAAACACCAGATATTGAAGAGAAGCTTGCCAAATTCGAAGAGATTCATACTCATGCTGAAGATGAAATCCGAGCTATTGTAGCCGGCAAAGGAATCTTTGTCATCAAAGCTACAGATGATGTAGGTTACTTTAATGTAGAATTGTCTCCTGGAGACGTTATCTCAGTACCTGAGAACACCCCACACTTCTTCACTTTGATGGAAAACAAACAAATCATTGCCGTACGTCTGTTTATTGAAAAAGATGGCTGGATCGCAGATCCTTACCCGGATCCAACGTTTATCAAACAAGCATAATAAGCAAATTCTATTATTTGCTCAACAAACCCCTGTTCAATTCGAACAGGGGTTTCTGCATATTCAGATAGTATACAACATTAGATGTTCTATATAAAATAATGTGGATATTTTGCCTTCATCTTCTCTTGTTCAACAACAACTAGTCTGAGATGAGCTTCCATAACCTCAACAGCTCGCTCGGTTTCACGTTCCGTAATAAGTCGGTATATTTCTTTATGTTGTGAAATAATAACCTCTGCATCGGAATCTTCAGACAAACGTAATAAACGAAGCCTATTAAAGGGAATATTGAGCTGCTGTAGCATTTTCCAAGTTCTCATTTTTCCTGTGCCTTGAAACAATATTTGATGAAACTCTTCATCTAGTTCAAAAAGCCGATAGAAATTATTTTTCCCTATACATACTTCCTGCATGGCGATATTGGTTTCAAGTCTAAATCTGAACTCTTCGGGAAAAGAGGCACAAGCCAGAGTGACAATTTCCTTCTCCATCTTCTCTCTCATAAACCGGCCTTCTTCAACATGCTCAAGATTAATATGGGAGACAATGGTTCCACTCTGTGGAATGATATCCAGTAATTCTTCCTCGGCAAGCTTCATGAAAGCTTCACGTACTGGTGTTCTGCTTACTTGCAATTCATCCGCAATTTCCTTCTCGGAAATCTTGGTACCAGGCTCAAGTTCAAGGTGCAGAATTCGTTCCTTTATCAGATTGTATGAATAAGCCCGGGTCGAACCTCTAATCTTTTGATTAAGTGACATTCCTTAACCTCTTCCTCTCAGCCATATTCATCCATCTTAGCACAATTTGCCGTTCCACTAAAATTCCCTAAATGAAACGGCAATGGGCAAATTTCAGTTCAGAACTATTGTTGCTTGTTTTCTTTGTACTTCTTATATGTGTCATTGGAAAGCTGCATATACTGAGGCAAGCCTTGGCTCTCCAGCTCTTTTACAAATGCATCAAACTCAGAAAGTTTACGTTCTCCCAAAATGAATTTAAGCGTATTTTGATCAGAGAAATCTTTAAGCGGTGTGCTAAGCAGTGTCACCTGTTCACGATCGATATCCGAGTAAGGAATTGGAGGCTCTGCAGGAACTACTTCTTTGATATCTTTCATGTCTTGCTGGAATTTCAATTCTTCCTCACTAAACATGGAGTGCAACAAATCCGTCGTTCCTCCATAGGCAAACACACCACCGGAGAATCCATAATCGATGCGCAAGTCCTTTGTGCCTTTTGGATTCAATCCGTTATAGTTCACATCTTCGGCCAACTTACGAACGCCATCCTGTTTGGTGAAGGTTTCGCCTTCTACACCCCATTTGGCAAATTCTTGACCTTCATCACTATAGTATAACCAGTCAATAAATTGCATGGTTGCTTTGAAATTCTCGTTGTCTTTAATTTTCCCGGAAATCATGACACCGTTTTCAAGTCTGGAGCCGGACATCAATTGACCTTTAGGGCCACCAGGAACTGTAATTTTGGCGATGGAGAAATTTCCTTCTCCCAACGTTTTATTCATGTCATTACGATGAAGCACTACCGTTTGCGAGTTACCATTAATAATAAAGGATTTTCCAGAAACAAACTTTTGAATAGCCTGGTCATCGTCCTGGGTGAAGCTTTCTTTATCCAGCAGCCCCTCCGATACAAGCTTGTTAAAGTAAGTTAACATTTCCTTGTATTCCGGCGTAGTCGAAGTATATACAAATTCATCCTGATCTTCTTTATACGTTAAACCATTGCCAAATCCCCACCCAGCTTTCGTTCCAAAACTGGTAGCAGCAATATTCAATGTACTGTTAAATTGGAAACGATCTGAGAACGGAACGGAATCTGGATAGATTTCTTTTAGCTTTTTGGCTGCATCATACAATTCATCCCATGTCTTTGGAATGGCAATGTTATTTTTCTCAAAAATATCAGTTCTCACAATAAGGGTATAGTCCGGCCAAACCTCTTCATGTAAACCTGGGAGTACATAATATTTCCCATCCTCTTGTCGAAGACCCTCAAGTTCATCCTGAAGTCCCCATTTCTCAACCTTATCTTTGAAATTTGGCATCAAATCAACATAATCACTCACTGGCAAAATTGCACCAGAGGATACAAAAGCAGATTCTTCACCCGGATAGGTTTTCGGAATAACCAGTGGGGCATCTCCAGAGCTGATCAGAAGGGATCTTTTCTGGGAATAGTCACTCATCGGAACGATGGTAGGCTCCAGCGTTACTCCGGTTTTTTCCGTGATTTTTTGGAACAGGAGCCAATCCTTTTTATACGGGTATGCTGGCTGGTCACTGTACAGAATAGATAGATTAAATGGTTCAGCCGCTTTGAAGGTCTCCCCTACACCATAGGACTCCATGGCTCCCTTGGATTCTGGTTCGACTTTGTCTCCACCAGCTCCGCTGCTACATGCTGCCAGAACGACACTCATCATTGTTGCCAATACCATCTTGCCTACCAGCTTACGTGGTCTCTGTTTCATTCAATTCTCCCCCTGCATGTGGTTTAGATTGGCCTTACAATCAAGATGTTGAACTATATTGGGCTAGGATTACTGTTTTACTGTTTAACAGATCCCAACATGATACCGGTTACAAAGTATCTTTGAACAAATGGATAAATCGTTAAAATAGGCAAAATGGTGAGTACCATCGTGACCGATTTGATGTTTGCAGAAATTTGAGTCAGATTATCCGCTGAAGCACCAGCCGAAGCACCGCCCGTTGCACCTGCAATCATGTTGCGCAAGTAGATCGTAACGGGAAACAGTTCCTTTTTGTCGAGATACAGGAAGGCAGGAAACCAGGAATTCCAATGTCCCACAGCGTAAAACAGAACCATCGTTGCCATGACCGCTTTACTCAGCGGTAGAATGATCCGCAACAAAATGCCATACGTATTCAAACCGTCAATAGCTGCCGCTTCCTCAAGCTCTTCAGGCATGTTTTCGAAAAATGATTTCATAATTAACATGTTATAAATGCTGATTGCCCCAGGCACAACCAATGCCCACATCGTGTTATTGAAGCCCAGAGAGTTAATCAGGACATAGTTAGGAATCAAGCCGCCACTGAAAAACATCGTGAATACGGCGAACATCGTCAAAAATTTTCGTCCCATTAATCTTTTCTTGGATAAGGCATAAGCGAAAATGGTCGTCATGAACATGGAAATCAAAGTACCTACAACGGTATATATAATTGTGTTTTTGTAGTTGGTCCAGAACATGCTATCACGAGAGATGGTCTTGTAGGTTTCCACATTAAATCCTCTTGGGATAATGCTTACCTTGCCTGAATTGATATAAGCCTCGCTGCTGAAAGACTGGGCCACGACATTCAGAAACGGATAGAGCGTGATGAATACCACAAGCAGCAAAAAGATGGCATTGAAAACTTTAAATACTTTGTATGATTTTGATTCCAGCATATTGCTCCTCCTTTACCACAAGCTTCGTTGTGTCAGTCTGCGTGAAATGGCATTAACCGAGAATACCAGGATCAGTCCAATAATGGATTCGAACAAACCAATGGCGGTAGCATAGCTAAAATTGCTGGACTGCAAACCTACCCGGTACAGATAAGTAGAAATCACGTCAGATGTCTCGTAGATCAGCGGATTGTAAAGGAGCAAGATTTTCTCAAATCCAACCGCAAGGAAATTACCCATGTTCAAAATCAGCAATGTAACGATCGTTGGCAAAATGCCTGGTATGGTTATATGGAGCGTTTGCTTCCAACGGTTCGCACCATCGATCCGAGCAGCCTCATACAAAGAATCATCAATTGTTGTTAATGCAGCCAAATATAGAATGGCTCCCCACCCCATACCTTGCCAAACCTCAGAGGTGATATAGATTGTTCTGAACCATTCCGCACGTTGCATGAAAGGAATGCTGTCTCCAGTAAAGAATGATACCATTCCGTTAATAGAGCCATTAACTGCCGTTAATTGCAGAATCATTCCGGCAACGATAACGATGGACAAGAAGTGCGGAAGATACGATGCGGTCTGCACAAACTTTTTGAAACGTTTGCTTTTCACCTCATTCAGCAGCAATGCAAAAATGATCGGAACTGGGAAGGTGAAAAGTAACGCAAGTCCACCGAGCATAAGTGTGTTCCCAAATACTTTCCAAAAGGTTGGGTCTTGAATGAACATCTGAAAATACCTGAATCCAACCCACGTCTCTCCAAAAATACTGCCTCCCGGTACAAATCGTCTAAATGCGATTACGTTACCGAGCATGGGCCCATATTTGAAAATAATAAGATAGATAATTGGAAGAATTAACAGTGAGTACAGCTGCCAATCTTTGCGAAGCAGAGCTGTAATAGTTCTCAACCTGCTTTCTTTACGTAAAGATGTCATCGTTAGCGTGGTTTTAGCGGTTTCCGACTCCATATGTTATTTCACTCCGATCCTTAGCTTAATAAAATAAAAGCGTTTTCGATCAATGCTTATCATCTCTTCTTTTTGTAGAAGACAAGTAATCAGATGCACTTCACCCCCACCTGCAGAATAAACCAAACCAATGTAAGCGATATCAATTTTGAAAATCACTAGAGGCACATTTCGGTCAAGATGCTTCCCCTTATTTTCTTACTAACCACTTCATGTTGCCTTTCCAGAACTAGATAGTTTACTTCGATTATGTAAAGCGCTTACAAACGATGTGAAAATTATAGCGAATAACTCCCGCTTCCACTTCATTCAAGTAAGTCAACAGATATTCGCTGTATTCATTCGCATACTAGTCATACTAGTATGTTAGTTATATTCTAAATCAGTAGTTCTATAATTTCAATAACTTTTAGTAAAAAAAATTATATTTTGTTATTATGGTATAGTTCAAACTGTCCCAAAACAAAAAAACATTGTTAGGTTTTATGGATAAAATACATCTCACAAAACCTAACAATGTTTGAGTAGTGCACTAAAAATACGATTTATGATGCACTTATTGAGAATTCAGCAATGATTCGTTCCAATTCGGATAAATGCTTGATTTGATGGTCAGGCACATACGATTCGATGTTCTCTTTATTCTCGCGGTTAATCCAAACAGATTGAATACCTGCAGACAACGCTCCACGGATATCAGTTGTAAGCTTATCTCCAACCATCATACTTTCCTCAGGTTGAACTCCCAGCTTACTCAATGCGTGTTCGAAGATCGAAGGATCAGGTTTTCCTTTACCGAACGTACCCGAGATAATAATTTCATCGAATAAAGGAGCCAATTCAGGAACGCCATCAAGTTTCTCTTGTTGTAAAGCAGGACAGCCGTTGGTTAAAAGCAAAAGCTTAAACTTCCCTTGCAGATGACTCAATGTTTCCATCGTTTCTTCATAGACATGGGGTCTTGATCTCCGCTCAGCCCCAAATTGTGAGGCAAGTCGTTCCGCCAGATCTTCACGATCAACACCCAATTTTAACAAGCCGCGACGCCATGACTCTTTACGATATGCGGGTGCAAGTTGCTCCAACTGGCGAAACTCCGGCTGATCGCCACCTGTGAAGTTAGCCCAAAGACCTTCAAACGGGTTAATCCCAATCATTTTGGTAAACGAAAAAGTTTCATAAGATTCATACAGATTACGTGCCTCATTACGAACAGCCTCTTCAAGGTCTTCGGGTTTAATACCCGTCTCTTGAGCTGCAATCAGGCAAGTCTCATGGAAGGCTTCTCGAACACTGCGCTCATCCCACAGTAAAGTATCATCTAGGTCGAACAAAATCGCTTTTAACGCCATTTCGGTCATCTTCCCCTTTATGCAATAATTACTTTTTCTCGTATGTTTCCACGGTGATCTGATGTGCTTTGGCGAATTTCAGAAGACGTTCAGTGATTGCATCGGTATCATAACGATTAAGTAGTTTGGTAAATACCCATCTCTTACCTCGTGCATTATGCTCAATTACAACCGTACCTGGCTCAATTCTGAATTTCACGATATCGTCGACTCCAATTGAACGCTCGCGGTTCCCTTTTGTCGTCAAAATCCGATTACTTCCTATTTTGACATAAGGGCGACGGAGCATGAAGATGACTGCCAAAAATACGTACAGCAACATAGTCACCCAGTCCCAAGTGGTCATCGGAGCTTTGACAAGAAATGTACTCATAAAGAGGTACAGGAATGCTAGTCCGATCAGAAAAATAGGAAACAGAAGGCTGCGTCCTTTAAATACGTCCTCACCTGGTGTACCGGAAACCGGCTTACCGCTTTTTTTGCGTTGCTGATTCAACTGCTTAGAATTTTTCCGAACCGTTCTCTCGAACGAACGCGACATGAGAATCCCCCTTAGATGTTCTTTGTATCGGCTTACATAACTGCAAACCAACATTTCCCCCTATAATTTGCAACCTCTAGATAACAGGAAGAAACCTAAATATCATATTGATATCATTAGGTTTCCTTAATGTTTGAGTTTGCCTTGGTGGCCCTGATCGTTCTCATCATCTACAATTTCAATCGAATCCAGTTGCTGTCTGAAATTGCTTCGAATGTTATTCAAATAGATTTCTCTAAGCTTGGCACGCTCTGCGAGCTCTTCCTCTGTCAGTCCAGTGGATTTTTGCTTACGGGCCAATTCATTAATACGTGCTACCAGACTATCTATATCCAAGCTTGTCCCCTCCAAAAATACAAAGTCTTATTAACTTTGACATGATAAGGGCAGCTTGTCAAGCTGACATGCATTAGTGCGTGTGGATATGCAGTCTTATTCTGTGAATTGAGGCAGTATTAAAACTTGCCCCACTTGTATTGAAGTTGACTGAAGTTGATTCACTTTCTTAATTGCTTCTATATATACACGTGTATCCATTGTTTCAGGTTTGTGATCTAATGATATACTCCATAGTGTATCTCCTTGTGAAACTGCCATCTTCCCTCCAGGCAATAAATCTTTCTCATTGCCAGCGAACACAGTGAGTACTGTACTGCATCCAACCAGTATAATTAAGCTCACGATTATTAATTTCAAGACCCAAGTTGGGACATTACCTTTTGCAAAAACCTTCTTAAAATTCCTTATGTTAGTTTCAACCACTTCTGAACGCACCGGTTCGTAAATGCTTTGATAAGTAGAATATCTCATTAAATATCGACCTCCAAACGTTTGTTCCTATCCGTTGAAATCAATATAACACGAACACTTGTTTTGTACAATAACTTTTTAGAACAATTGTTCGCTTTTTTTTGTTGCATCCTACATTCCAATATCTTTCTTCTATTGAAAAGGGACCTGTCATTTGCAGTATTTGATTAGACCAAAAGAAAATTTTCATCTTAATTCGCAAAAAAACATTGATTTTATGGCATTTTATTTAGAACTTATGTTTGTACGAACGGAGGTTCTATGTTATAATTTTCCCAAACGTTACTAAAATGGGGTTGATACGGTATGTCGAAGATATCCAGCAGGCAACAGGCTATTCTGGAGTTTATACGCAATGAAGTCCGGTTGAAGGGGTATCCTCCTTCCGTACGCGAAATTGGTGAAGCCGTTGGATTGGCTTCCAGCTCTACAGTACATGGACATCTGGATCGTTTGGAGAAGAAAGGTCTGATTAGACGTGACCCAACCAAACCAAGAGCCATTGAACTTCTCAGCCAGGAAGAGTCAGAGCATTCACATCAGTTTGCTCACAGCGTTGCTCGCATTCCTGTCGTGGGTAAAGTTACTGCAGGGGTTCCGATCACAGCAACAGAAAATATCGAAGATTACTTCCCTCTTCCCACGCATTATGTAGGCGAACAGAAAGTATTCATGCTTTCTGTCGTAGGAGACAGTATGGTAGAAGCAGGCATTGTTAACGGAGACTATGTTATCGTACGTCAGCAGCAAACTGCAGATAACGGCGATATCGTAGTAGCCATGACTGAAGACGATGAAGCAACGGTAAAAACGTTCTACAAAGAGAAAGATCATATTCGTCTTCAACCGGAAAATTCGACTTTTGAACCGTTGCGTTTGAAACACGTTAGCATCCTGGGCAAAGTCATCGGCCTTTTCCGTGATATTCATTAATATGTATTCTAGTTGTACAGAAGTCTCACAATAAGAAAAAAGAGGTTGTCCCGTTGAACGGGACAACCTCTTTTTTCTTATACAATATATATTGTTCTACGTTAGTCGATTATTCGCTTAAGAATGCTTTTATGATGAGAGAACACATCAAAACTCTGTTGACCATGGTAAGAACCCATGCCACTTTCCCCTACGCCGCCAAACGGGAGAT
The DNA here is from genome assembly GCF_013359905.1 of Paenibacillus taichungensis. GTDB lineage: Bacteria > Bacillota > Bacilli > Paenibacillales > Paenibacillaceae > Paenibacillus > Paenibacillus taichungensis. Next base: position 319,611 of record NZ_JABMCC010000112.1, read on the forward strand.
AATGTGATGTCATATGAGACAAGGTATCATTAATACAACCACCACCAAAAGAAACTTGATTCAGAACCTGATTCTGCAGATCTTCATCCTGAGTGAAGATATATAATGCCAGTGGTTTTGGACGACGAACAATCTCATCTAGCATGGGATCGAGGTCGGTATACTTAAATACAGGAAGAATTGGACCAAAGATCTCTTCTTGCATCACTGGGGATTTCCAATCCAATTCCCCCAGTACTGTTGGTTCAATGAGCAGCTGATCACGTTCAGAACGCCCACCGATCATTGCCTTGCCATCTTGGAGCAAAACGGATAAACGATCAAAGTTACGTGCATTGACAATGTGCGGAAAATCAGCATTTTTCATCACGTCATCTCCAAATTTATCCTGAATTTCTGCAGCGATCAATTCAAGTAATTTGTCATGTACGTGCTCGTGTACAAGCAAATAATCCGGAGCAACACAGGTTTGCCCAGCATTCAGGAATTTACCGCGGACAATGCGCTGAGCCGCCAGCTTCAAATCCGCATCCTGATGAACAATGACCGGACTTTTACCGCCTAGTTCTAACGTAACTGGAGTCAAATGCTCAGCAGCTGCCTTCATAACAATACGACCAACACCTGTACTGCCTGTAAAGAAAATATAATCAAACTTTTCTTTCAACAATGCCGTACTCGTCTCAACTTCCCCTTCCATAACTGCCATGTACTCACTAGGAAATATCTCATGGATCAAATCATAAGTTAGACGTGACACGGCTGGGGTTAATTCTGACGGTTTTATAATGGCACAGTTACCCGCAGCAATGGCTCCAATTAGAGGGCCGAAAGCCAGTTGGAACGGATAGTTCCATGGTGCAATAATAAGAGCAACTCCATAAGGTTCAGGATAAATGAAGCTTGTGCCATCGGGTATAGCAGAATTTGTAGGTACAGGTTTTGGTGTAGCCCATTCCTCCAAATGTTCCAATGCAAAATCCAGTTCACCCAACACGATCCGAATCTCAGAGCCATAAGCCTCTGTTTCAGATTTATTTAGATCCGCACGAAGTGCGTCAAGAATACGTTGCTGATACTTCTCAATTCCCTGTCTCAATTGCTGAAGAGCACGAATACGGTACTCAATAGACTTCGTTTGTCCTGTATAAAAAAATGTCCGCTGTGCGGCAACCAGTTGCTTCTCTTGCTCCATATTAACATCTCCAATTAATTGTTCAAAATTTAATTTCTAAAAACATAAATGAATTATAACGCAATTATATGAAACTATCAACATATAGATACTGTAAATACAGAGCAAACAATCTAAACATACTCTCGCTTCAACGATATGATCATATCTTAATTAACCATTCTATTTCTTATTGACTACGTAAAAAGCCTCAACACTAATATGCCAATATTTTATGCTACGAATGCCAGCTTCCTCTTTACATTTTTATTCCCGTCCCCGTTTTAGTCAAACATGATGTATCCATCCTTCCAAATGATGGGCACGTGTTCTGTCTATATTTTCTCTCACTGAATTTTTTCTTCATTATATACACTTTGAGGGAGGATCCACACTGACATCTCTTTATTAGAATAGGATTGACAATAAAGGAGGTCATTGTTATAATCGCCCTCATATCTTAAGGAAGGATGATTCAGATGATTCGTCGTCTAAAAAAACTAAAGAATGTGGCTACCGCATCACGCTTCTAAGTTACTCAGAAATAAAACTTAGAAGCGAGGAAACTAAAATGAATATAAACCAATTTAATCACTGGTCTGAAATTAAGTATTTAAAGGATATTGTAACCAATCCATTAATCGAAGTCGGCGATTACTCTTATTACTCCGGTTATTATGATAACAATTCATCTTTTGAAGACGGATGCGTGAGATATTTATGGGGAGATGACAAATCCAGGAGCTTATTCAACCCCATTGAGGACTTTGGATGGCAAATAGATCGATTGATTATTGGTAATTATGTATGTATCGCAGCCGGTGTTGTTATTCTTATGGGAGGAAATAACAATCATCATGCGGAGTGGATCACTGTTTATCCGTTCGCTGATCAAATTAGCCATTCCTTCTCACCCAAGGGAGATACCATTATAGAAAGCGATGCATGGATCGGCATGAATGCAATGATTATGCCTGGTGTTACCATTGGTGAAGGTGCGATTGTTGCAGCAGGCTCAGTTGTAACAAAAGATGTCGCCCCTTACACGATAGTTGGTGGCAATCCTGCAAAAGAAGTTAGGAAGCGTTTCTCAGAAGAAGAAATCATGAAGTTAAAAGAAATGCGCTGGTTTGATTGGAAAAGAGAATCAATTGAAGCAGTCACTCACTTACTTTCTAGTTCTTCAATTAACGAGTTATATGAGCACTACTTATCAGAAATTAAGGACTGAGTTCCTATAGATATAAAGCTAGGTAGAATATTATTCTACCTAGCTTTTTTATATCTCCCGCCAAAAAAAAGAAAAACCCCTCAGCGCTAGAGCGCCAAGGGATTCAGCTATTAGTACAACGTGATATATTGATCGCGTTCCCATTGGTGGACTTGTGTACGGTACATGTCCCACTCAATTTCTTTCAGCTCGTAGAAGTGAGCCAGGGCGTGGTCGCCGAGAGCATCACAGATAACTTCGCTGCGGATCAATTCGTTCAATGCTTCTTTCAGGTCAGCCGGCAAGCTTGGAATGCCTTCTTCCACACGCTCTTCTTCTGACATGATGTAGATGTTACGGTCAATCGGAGCTGGTAAGGAAAGCTCACGTTTGATTCCATCCAGACCTGCTTTCAATAAAACAGCCAATGCCAAGTATGGGTTAGCAGCTGGATCCGGATTACGAACCTCAACACGTGTACTCAGACCACGGGAAGCTGGAATACGGATCATTGGGCTACGGTTACTGGCGGACCATGCTACATAACAAGGGGCTTCATAACCTGGTACAAGACGTTTGTATGAGTTCACAGTTGGGTTAGTAATTGCTGCAAACGCACGCGCATGCTTCAAAGTTCCAGCCATGAAGTGACGTGCAGTTTTGCTCAGACCCAGCTCGTCAGACTCGTCTACGAATGCGTTCACTTTGCCTTGGAACAAGGATTGGTTACAGTGCATACCAGAACCGTTCATACCAAACAGCGGTTTCGGCATAAAGGTAGCATGTAGACCATGTTGACGTGCAATCGTTTTAACAACGAGTTTGAACGTTTGAATCTGGTCTGCTGCTTTTAGAGCATCAGCATATTTAAAGTCGATCTCATGCTGACCTGGAGCTACCTCATGGTGGGAAGCTTCGATCTCAAAGCCCATTTCTTCAAGTGTGATAACGATGTCACGACGACAGTTTTCACCAAGATCCGTAGGCGCAAGGTCGAAATATCCACCTTGGTCATTCAGTTCGTTAGTCGGGTTTCCTTTTTCGTCTGTTTTGAACAAGAAGAACTCTGGTTCAGGACCGACGTTGAAGGAAGTGAATCCCATTTCTTCGGCTTCTTTCAGGTTTCGTTTCAAGATGCCACGCGGATCTCCTGGAAACGGATTACCATCCGGAAGATATACGTCGCAAATCAGTCGAGCAACACGGTTCTCGGCTACCCAAGGGAAAATGAGCCAAGAATCAAGATCAGGATAGAGGTACATATCAGATTCTTCGATACGCACGTAACCTTCAATGGAAGAACCATCAAACATCATTTTATTGTCCAGAGCCTTGGTTAGTTGGCTCACAGGAATTTCAACGTTTTTGATTGATCCAAGCAGATCGGTAAATTGCAAACGAATGAATCGTACATTTTCTTCTTTTGAGATGCGTAGTATGTCTTCTTTAGTAAAACTCACGATACCCTCTCCCTTTCTTCTCTGCGTATTTGGCTTGCCTGTTATATTTGTACATTAGAATATTGCACGGGTCAAGGAGTTCTCCTACCCAAAAGCAGGATTTCCCCTGACCTACGAGGTTATACGAACTTATTTTTTATTAAAGAATCGGGAAAGCTCTCCCTGGATGAGAGATACTTGTCCAGGTCTCTTACCTGACACCAGTTGTTGTTTAAGCAGACGATGCAGTTGGGAGTCCGACAGCTCTCTGCGTTTTACTTCCGTATCGGCTGTAATAACCGTTGCTTCTTCTGACTCTTTGGATACAGGATTCATCACTTGTTTAATGCCCGCGATGTTAACTCCTTTTTCAATCAGAGCCTTGATTTCCAGCAATCGTTCTACGTCATTAAAAGAGAACAAACGCTGATTACCTGACGTTCTCGCAGGAACAATCAAACTGTGCTGCTCATAATAACGAATCTGACGCGCGGACAGATCCGTAAGTTTCATTACAATACCTATCGGGAATAAGGCCATATTTCTGCGAATTTCGTCACCCATCATTCATCAACCTTCCAGTCATCTATTCTTCACTCTATTGTACATTTAGTTATTACTAAGTGTCAATGATGTGTTAGATAAACTCACAATAATTTACGTTCTTTCATCGTTTGTAATGCCATCAAAACGCCATATTTAACATGAGAGTATGTTAAACCACCCTGCATATAGCCAATATAAGGCTCACGGATAGGCGCATCTGCAGATAATTCAAGGCTTCCACCCTGTATAAACGTACCTGCCGCCATGATGACAGGATGCTCGTAACCCGGCATATCCCACGGTTCAGGAACAACATGGCTATCTACCGCAGCAGCCCGCTGTATTCCTTGTACAAAGGCAATTAAATGTTCGGCCGAACTGAATTGAACAGCCTGAATCAGATCTGTACGTATCTCGTTCCATGCCGGTTTGGTTACAAATCCAGATGCAGCAAACATCGCCGCAGCGAATGTGCTGCCTTTAATGGCCTGTCCCACAATTGTCGGAGCCATGTAAAGTCCTTGGTAGATGCCACGAGTTGTTCCCAACATCGCGCCAACTTCACCGCCAATTCCAGGAGCAGTCAAACGATAGGCAGCCAATTGTACGTACTTTTCCTTCCCGCATATGTATCCACCGGTTTCCGCCAGACCTCCACCGGGATTTTTAATCAGTGAACCTGCCATCAGATCTACCCCGATTTCAGTTGGTTCACGTTCCTCCGTGAATTCACCATAACAGTTATCCACAAATACGATGAGATCTTCCTTGATCGCCTTTACACGTGCAACCATTTCAGCGATTTCTTCAATACAGAAGGAAGATCTCCAATCATATCCTCTGGAGCGTTGAATACCAATGACTTTTGTCGCTGCATTGATACTTTTCTCTACTGCCGTCCAATCTACTCCTCCATCTTCTAACAGAGCCGTCTCTCGATAGCCAATGCCGAAATCCCGTAACGATCCTGTCCCATCACCAGGCTTGCCAATTACCTTATGCAATGTGTCATAGGGCTTACCCGTAATGTACAATAACTCGTCACCTGGACGGAGCACACCGAACAAAGCTGTAGCAATTGTATGGGTACCAGACGCAAAATGGGGACGCACCAGTGCCGCCTCTGCACCAAACACATCGGCATATACTTCATCAAGCACCTCACGCCCCCGATCGTTATACGCGTAACCCGTTGAACCCGCAAAGTGAAAATCGCTGACTTTTCTACGTTGAAAAGCATTGATTACTTTCCATTGGTTATGATCGGTGATCCGGTCAATCTGTTGCAATTGCCCCGCAATCTGATTTTCAACTTGTCGTTGAAGTTCAATAATCTCTGAATCAAAGCTTGCCATCTTACTTCATTCCCCTTCATACACGAATCTGACGTCAAACATCAATTATCGTGTCAACTTATCATACAAATATGTCATCGATGTTACAGTTGTATGAAATCTTCAAGTAAATAACCGAATTTCTCATATTCGCCTTTTTGCAGTTCCACTTCATAAATTACATCATTATCTTCAAATGTGGTCTCAACAACATCACCAATTTTATAAAGTACAGATGTAAGATCCCCACGCTCAGCCGGAATACGGAAGCGTTTCGTGTCACCAGTCAATTCAGCCTGGATAAGCTCCCGAATTTTCTGCAAGTCATCGGCATCCAGAGCGCTCACTTTGATATGCTCTTTATCCAAAGGAAGCATTTCAAGTTGCTCCGGTGTACAAGCATCCTTTTTGTTATACAATACCAATTGAGGCTTGTCCCCTGAACCCAGTTGCTGCAAAATGGTGTGTACCGTTTTCATCTGATCTTCACGCATTGCAGACGATGCATCGACCACATGTAATATAAGGTCCGCTTCATTCACTTCCTCCAGCGTTGCACGGAAAGCCGCAATCAGATCATGAGGAAGGTTTTGTATAAACCCAACCGTATCAGTGAGTACGATTTCTTTACCACTTGGCAGTTCCATCGTCCGAGAGGTTGGATCCAGTGTGGCAAACAGCTGGTCTTGAATATACACATCTGCCGCCGTTAATTGTTTAAGCAAGGTGGATTTACCCGCATTCGTATAACCTACAAGGGCTACCTGAACGATCCCTGTCTTTTTGCGACGCTCCCGGTGCAGCTTGCGATGACGTGTCACTTCTTCCAAATGACGCTTCAAGTCATCTATGCGGCCACGAATATGTCGACGATCCGTCTCCAGTTTACTTTCACCTGGACCCCGCGTTCCAATTCCGCCACCAAGTCTGGACAAATTCTTCCCATGACCCGACAAACGTGGTAACAAATAGCTCAACTGAGCCAATTCAACCTGTATAATACCTTCTCTCGTGTTGGCGCGCTGCGCAAAAATATCCAAAATCAGCTGGGTGCGATCAATAATTTTGAGATCCAACGCTTCTTCCAGGTTACGCACCTGAGCACCGGACAGCTCCTGGTCAAAAATAGCTGTTGTTGCTCCCATTTCCTCAGCCACTGCACGAAGTTCTTCCACTTTCCCCTTACCAATGAACCATTTGGTGTCCCGGGTTTTCAGGTTCTGTGACAATACACTCAGCACTTCTACGCCTGCCGTCTCCGCGAGTTTTACCAACTCCTCAAGGGAGTACTCCGGGTTAATACCTGAACGTTTGACCTCATCGGTAACCAGACTCACCAATACGGCGCGATCCTTCTTTACCATATCTGTATCATGTGTGCCATTTGTCATCGTGTATATTCACTCCTTCTATTACGTTTCCGCATATATTCTGTGCCACCATGGTTCCATGGCATGCTTTAAGCCGAACCGGTTAACCCGGCCGGCTGCTTTAAAAACTATATTATCGCTTACTTTTGATCAAACTTCAAATCCTCTGTGCGGATAGTCATCAGCTCCAGTTTTCCCGGATTCCCCTGGGTATACTGTTCCAATAGTCGAACTGCCTGATGGCGAATCGATCGTTCAATGGCATTTCGGACATATCGGGCGTTGCTAAACGCATGAAGAGACTCATTTTTTTCCTGAAGCAGATGCTGCTTTAGTTTGAGTATGGTCTGTGGCATGAGAATATAGTCACGTTCCTTGGCCATAATTTCGGAGATTTGAATCAATTGATCAATGCTATAGTCTGGAAATTCAACCTGGATCGGAAAACGGGAAGGTAATCCGGGATTCGTCTGTAGAAAAAAATCAATTTCTTCCGAGTAACCCGCCAAAATGAGGATAAATTGATTCTTATTATCTTCCATTGACTTTACAAGTGTATCGATCGCTTCCTTCCCAAAATCCTTCTCGCCCCCGCGAGCCAGACTGTAAGCCTCGTCAATAAACAAAATTCCACCCAGTGCCTTCTTGACCAAGTCTCTGGTTTTCTGTGCCGTATGCCCAATATATTCTCCGACCAAGTCTGCACGTTCCACTTCAATCAAGTGACCCTTACTCAATACACCCATCTTCTGAAAAAGCTTCGCAACAATTCGTGCTACCGTTGTTTTTCCGGTTCCCGGATTGCCTTTGAAAATCATATGATACACGTGCGCCCCACTTATCAAACCAGCTTCGGTACGCATCTGGGCAATCTGTAAGAAAGCATAGATTTCAAATACTAAATCTTTGATATTTTCAAGTCCAACCAGTTGCTCTAACTCACCTTGAATTTCCTGAAAATGCGCATGTTTGGCTAAACCTTTTGCTGCTTGTATTGCTGTCTCTTCTTCTTTGACCAGCATCTGAGGTTCCTGGTTACGCAAAACAACATTAATTTGTCTGGATGGTCTGCCTCCCGGTTGCCCTCCTGCAGCCATGACCCGTCCGTTCATTCGCCATCACCTCTATTTTATCGGGCTGAACTCTCCTGATTATTAATGTATTCTATCAGGTGCTCTAATATTAGAAGTATGGCGAAGAATTATGGGACTTTTCCATGACTCAAATCTCAATATTTTTTCTGAACTCCCCATTCTCAAACAGGGTCTGTCTATGCTTCAGAGACAGTTGGAAATAGGGAAACACATGAGCATCAATAGCATGCAACAATTCCTTTGCTGTCCGGTTAGCCAGATCATAATCCCCAGTCGTAATGTGCTTACGAGAAAGAGCATCTTCAAGTTCATCCTCGTCCAGCAAAAATATTTCTCCATCCTTCAGGACAACGACATCCAGATACAGATCATCAAACCATGGAACACCCTGATCGGTTATGCCCTGGCTGCGGCATGTATCAATGTACCATTCAACAATCCGCTCCTGATCATCAAACATCGCCGTAACAACAAAATGCTCGCCTTTTGGATAATACTGCAACCAGGAATAACCTTTATCCGCAATGCAGAAGGTACTTCCTCCATAGGTTTTCCACAAAGGCTCTTTCAAATCTTGTATCGTATACAGCGTAATGTAACCCGTAAAAATTTTGGATTGAACGAACCGGCATGTAAATTGTCGGTTCGTAATCCGGCGCCAGTTCGCGCGGTCCCCGAATTTCCGTTTCATACGAACCCCTCTTTGCCGACCACAGGTCCGTGACCTGCTGATATTGGTGAACAGCGAATAACGTCCGCATTACCGATTCCACAAGCCCCTGAATCCGCTTTGCACAACGTATTACGAATAGTTACAGCTTATCATATTTAAGTTATACACTCAAAATCAAGCTTTGCCCATCTATCGGAGAGCTTTGGTTCCACGCCGAACGCTACACAAACCAAAAAACCTGCTCCCCAACATCAGGGAGCAGGTTTTAGGCTGTAATTATTTAATGCGGCTTATTCTTGTTAACCGCCAGTTCCAGCTTGAGAATCAGTGGGTGTATCCGTTTCTCCAGTGTTACCGTTGTTTCCACTATCTGGCGGTGTGACCACTTCGCCTGGTGTCGTTACAGACCCATCATTGGAACCTTCCCCCGTACCTCCAGGTTCTGTTGTTCCCTGTCCCGGCGGTGTGTTTCCTTCTCCGGTCTGTCCGTTCCCTTGACCTGTCCCGCCATTGTTTCCATTTCCATTATTGCCGTTACCATTGTTACCATTTTCATTTCCGTTGCCATTGTTACCTTCAGAACTTCCATTCCCCGACGAACCGTTGTCTGGATTTTCTGTTCCAGGCTGTTCTGTACCCGGCTCCGTCGTTCCTGGCTCCGTGCCCGTATCTGGCTGTTCCGGTTCCAATTCCTCCGCTTCAATCATAAGCGATATGGTATTGGAAGGATCCGTTTCCTGTCCGGAAGCCAGATCATATGCTGTTACATAATACTCATAAGTGAGACCAGGGAGCGCACTTAGATCCTGCGCACTGGTCGAACCAACTGCATCAATGAGGTGGGTGAACTGGCCCTCAGATGTTTCTTTTCTGTAAATCCGATACTGTGTCGAGGAATCCCCCGTTGAAGTCCAATTCAACGATACAGTTTGCGTAGATGGATCATAAGCTCCATTCAAACCACTCACTGAAAGCGTTGGTTGCTCTGGTTCTTTTTCCGGTGGAGGTGTCTGGGCACCTGCTGGAGCTTTGAAGTCCTTCACAGGAACTCCTTTCAACGCATCCCCCATAACTTTGGCAAAGAACGCCGCTGACAGCTTACTACTATTTTTGAGCATATGGTTTGCATCTGGATTGTCGTAACCCATCCATACTGCCGCAGTCCATTCTGGCGTGTATCCGACGAACCAAACATCACGGTTGGCACTGTTGCCGGAAATACCACTTTGAACGGTTCCCGTCTTACCAGCAACTGGTCGATCCAGACGTGCTGAACGACCTGTACCGTCATTCACGACATTTTGCAGCATCTTAGTCAGGGAATAAGCATTTTGCTCACTCATGACACGTGTTGTTTCCGATCTATCGTGTTTATAGGTCGTTTTCCCAGCGCTATCCTTAATTTCCTTAATGGAATACGCCTGCTGGTACTCACCCAGATTAGCGAATGCACTATAGGCTTGCGCCATTTCCAGCGTATTCGTACCCTTGCTAAGACCACCCAGCGCGATCGCCAGGTTTTTGTCTTCATCCGTAAGCTGGATACCTACGCTTTTGGCAAACTGAACACCTGTATTCACACCAATTTTGTTTAGGAGCCATACAGCCGGGATATTCTCCGATTTGGTAATGGCATCCGTCATGCTAATGGTAGAAGAATACCCATGCAAGTTACCCGGACAGTAATTGCCGAAGCATTGCTTTTCATTACTAAGAGCTGAGTTTGCATTGTAATTACCTGATTCAAGAGCCGGTGCATAAGTCACAATCGGTTTAAATGCCGATCCAGGTTGTCTGCGGCTCTGTGTTACCCGGCTATAGCCCTTCGTTTGATAATCCCGTCCGCCCATCAAGGCGACGAGACTGCCATTTTCATGGTTCATAATGACCATGGAGCCTTGAACTGGCTGATCGTCTTTACTTGACTCAAACAAACTATCATCCGAGAAAGCACTTTCCATGGCTGTTTGAGCCTGAGCATCCATCGTCGTGTAAATTTTGTACCCGCCGATATTCAGATCATCCTCCGTTTTACCAGTCACTTTTTCTGCTTCACGAAGAACATAGTCAATAAAGGCTTGATACTTTTGATCTTTCTCAGGCGGTGTATAGTCATAATCTACTGCTTTGGCTTCATCCATTTCCGCCTTGGTGATGTAACCTTGCTCATACATCAGCTGCAATACCACAGCGCGACGTGCCTTGGAATCGTTGGGATTGCTCAGCGGGTTATAAGCTGAAGGCCCTTTAGGCATCGCTGCCAATGTGGCAATTTCCCATAACTTAAGATCGTTTAAATCTTTTTTTCCAAAATAAAATTCAGACGCAGCCTTAATTCCATAACGCTGATGACCAAAGAAAATCCGGTTCAGATACATCGTCAGAATTTCGTCTTTTGAGTACTTACGCTCCAATGCCATCGCAATGGAAACCTCCGTTGCTTTCCGGAAGAATGTCTTGTCACGGGACAAGAACATATTTTTCGCAAGCTGCTGAGTCAGTGTACTACCACCCTCCACCATGGAGCGGGCCATGACGTCTTTAACTGCCGCCCGTCCGATGGACCAAATATCCACGCCCTGATGCTCGTAGAATCGTCTGTCCTCCGTAGCAACAAAAGCTTCCTTTACCAATTCCGGAATATCTTCTTCATTGACCGGCTCCAGCTTTTGAATGGACAACTCGCCCATTAACTGTCCGTTACGATCATATACTTTTGAAGTTTCATTGATTGTTGTTTTGTCCTTGTTGGCTTTGAGCAGATTTTCGCCACTCACCATAATAAATAAATATCCACCCAGTGCACAGAATATGGCGATTGCCATGGTGAAAAACAGTGTCCATCCAACGCGTTTACCCGTAATTTTTTTCTTTTTAGAGGTCTTTGGCTTCGCTTTTTTGGCTGACTTGTTATTACTGTTGCGATTGTTAGACCTCGACAACGGATCGTTTGGCATGTTACCTCCTGACTCCCTTTCAGTTGCATAATTTCTATTCGTCTGCTGGCTCAAACTCCTATAGAGCTTATTTTGCCCGGAATGAAAAGAACAACCCTTATTCAGGTTGCTCTGTTTCAATTCCTATACATGTAGACGAAATGGTTGATAAAAAGGTTTCGTAATTTTTTAAGCTTCGCCGCTATTATCTTGCTGCATCAGCGATACGCTGCGTTGCGGCGTGAACGTGGAGATGGCGTGCTTGTAGACCATTTGCTGGCGTCCGTCGCTGTCAATGACGATCGTAAAATTGTCAAATGCCTTGATCGTTCCGCGGATTTGAAAGCCATTAGTCAAATAGACTGTAGCTGGAATGTTTTCTTTCCGCAGTTGGTTCAAGAACGTATCTTGGATGTTGATGGACTTGTTCATTAGCCGTACCCCCATTGGTTCATTTGAATTCGTGTTATAAGTAATATTCAATATCGCTGAGTAGCTTTCGTGCTATTATATCATGAACGGATTCATATAATCCACAAAAACCCCTTGTCTGCTATTTTGCACCTATGCCTGAGCTTCGCTTGCAACTAGAAGACTTATCCATTATACACCGCTTGTCAGAATTGCAAAAGAGGGACAAATTCTACCTTTTCCCACGTTTCCCTTCTATTTTTCTGGATTTGTATACGGTTTCTCTTCTTCTTTGACTAACGTAATATTTTTCCGATTCTTCTTATCATTGATCAAGAGTTTCAGGTATGTATTGGTATTGATTAGAACAATAATTAACCAAATTAATGCGACAAGACCTCCAATGGCGAAACCAATTCCAATCAATCCTGAGAAAAAGAGATATAAACTTGCCACTCCGCTCGGTTCTGCACTCATAAAATCTTCCCCCTTCCACTTTAGCTTTGAATCAAAACAATTAGCCTGTCATGTGAATTCATTTTAATATTTATGTTATTTTTTTACAATCAATTTCTCTGCTTAAATCTGCATATACCACCGATTATTCCCTCTTTTAAAGGCATCATTTCATATAAAAAAAGTAAAAACCTCTACCTTTTATTTCAAAAAGATAGAGGTTCTAAAGTCCTAATAGGTGGCAAATTCCACCTTCTATATTCAGTCAAACTTGCGTTTGATCATCTCACTTACATGGGCATAATTCCCTGCAAAATCTTCGGTATCCGTCATATCTACCCATTCAATATCTTTCATATGCCGGAACCAGGACAATTGCCGCTTGGCAAAACGACGCGTATCCCTTTTCAGCCACTCCACCGCAGCATCCCAGCTTACTTCACCCTGAAGATAAGCCGCAATTTCCTTATAGCCGAGCCCCTGCATGGAAATATGTCCTCTCGCTACGCCTCGCTCCAGCAAAGACTTGACCTCATCTACCAAACCCTGCTCGATCATAAGATCAATTCGTTCTTCCACTCGGGCATACAGTTTCTGACGATCCATTGTCAAACCCACAATAAGTAGATCATATGGAGACTCTTTTTTCTGGGAAGCCAGCTGCTCGGATAACTTCTCACCTGTGAGGTGATAGATCTCCAGTGCACGAACAATTCGGCGTTGGTCATTCGGATGCAGTCGTTCTGCGCTAACCGGATCAATGACCCTCAGCTTATCATGTAACGCCTGCGGGCCATGTTGCTCTGCATAACGGAACTGTTCATCCCGGAACGCTTCATCTGAGCCGCTGTCCGAAAATTGAAAGCCGTAACATACCGATTCCACATACAGACCAGTACCACCAACAATAAAAGGCAACTTGTCACGCTCATGGATTTCCCCAATCAGACGTGTGCAGCTTTCCTGAAATTCCGCCACGGAATAGGGATATTCCGGTTCATGGATGTCGATGAGGTGATGGGGCACACCCTTCATTTCATCGCGAGTAATTTTGGCCGTTCCGATATCCATTTCGCGATACACTTGCATCGAATCCCCCGAAATTATCTCGCAATTGAACGCCTGTGCAAGCTCGATACTCATTCTTGTTTTGCCTACCGCTGTTGGTCCAACCAGCACAAGCAGCTTCGGTTTAACTTCCGCTTTCAACATTAATCACTCCGTACAGTGTTTTTGCATTGCCCCGGTCATGCACTTCAAAACCGAGTCTCGTAAACTCCGCGCTGCCGCGCTTCTCTTTCATAACTACCCGCTTGCGGGCAACTCTTTTCGCTTCAATAATACTCTGTTTATCCAGTGCACTTGGATTCGCATAATCTCGCAAAGGCTGAATGGCGCTTGAATCAAGCATTGGTTCACGGAACATCGGATCGAAATATACCGTGTCACAGCTTCGGTCTGGCAAGGAACGCAGCAAATCGAGATGATTTGCATGCCGCAGCTCAATGCGCCGGAAAGCTTCGTTTACCGCAGGCTTAATGCTCTCATATTGAGACATGCCTTCTACTAATAACGTGTACAGTGGGAGGGAGCTTTCACAGGCGATGACCCGACCACTTTTGCCTACAGCAACCGAGAATACCAGTGCATCGGTGCCCAATCCTGCTGTACAATCGATAACAGTATCCCCTTCAAGAATCGCCCCTGCGTCCAGCATCGGATCAGCTTCTCCATTTAACACACGTTTGGCCCGAACAAATCCCATACTGGGGTGAAACTCAAGCAGCGGTGAATCCGGACGAAACAAACGAACTTTACCCTGAAGCACAACTACAATTTCATCTATCCCATAATGTGCAGTCAGTGCAGGTAAAGACATTTTTTTGCGCGGTACATAGGTCCCTCCTGTTGTTTCCGCCAGGTTTCGTGCACGTTCCACAAGGTGGCCTGCTTCCTTTTCACCGGTTGTAATATACATAAGTTCCTCCTAAGTAGCTACATGACCCGTTTGAACAATTTCTCCAGATCATAGGTTGAAAATGACACCACAATCGGTCTCCCGTGTGGACAAGTATATGGTTGACGGCAAGAACCTAGGCGCTGAATCAACACTTCCGCCTCCTGATCCGTCAATTTCTGATTGGCTTTAATGGAAGCTTTGCAAGAGCACATAATGGAGGCTGCTTCTCGCATTTTGGCAACATCAATACTACGTTCACTCAGCACCCATTCTGACATCTCTTCAATAATGTCTTTCTCATCCCCCTTAGGGAACCAGAACGGGTGAGAACGCACCCGGAAAGTCTGCCCACCGAAATGTTCCAAATAGACACCTGCCTGCTCGAACCAAGCCAGTCTTGTTTTGAGCTTTTCGGTCTCGGATGGTGTGAACTCCAATGTAATGGGCAACAACAACTCCTGCGAAGCCTGAGCCGGATTGCCAAACTGCTCGTAGTAATATTCATAATTCACCCGTTCATGGGCAGCATGCTGATCAATCAGATATAGACCATCTTGATTTTGTGCAATCAAGTACGTACCGTGGTGCTGCCCAATCAGACTTAGCTCGGGAAACGCGGGCATGGAAACATCCGACTTAATGGCGGATGCCAGCCTTGCCGGGTCTGGTAAACTTGGAGTCTTCCAGCTCCGCTCTCCTTTTGCAGCCACTGCAGATGGATTATAAGATGAACGCCCTTCTCTAACCGGAGAATTCACCGAATTGGAACGATACGCAGAAGACTGAGCCTGTGAAGTAGACAGCCCCTTATCTTCAGTTAAAGGTAAGGCATCTTGCGCAGCACGATCTGCGTTAGCACCGGTACCCCCACTCACAGCAGAAGCTTCATCGGTATTGGAGTTTTCATTAGGACTATAATTTTGCTTCAGGACATTTGATCCTAGGTCCCCACTCAACATCCCGAATGGGTCATAGGATGGTGGTATCTCGGGTGGGGCTTCAGGCAATGGCAGCGACTGACCCTCACCGTTTCCATCAGGAACTGATTGCACATCAGACGGAGCCACATCAGCCGGAGCATCCAGGTCATCGTCCTCTGAGGTCGTTTTATCGAGGCCAGCAGTTTTCCCTAATGGACCCTGTTGCCCATACCCCGCAGATTCCGATTCGTCCTTTAAAGGACCTCTTGGGAACAGAAATTGTTCCTGGATAAAGGAACTGTTATCTCCACGTCTGATTTGCTGCTTGGTTACCTGAGGAATAAGCACTTCCTTCCGTAAGATTCCACGCAGTGTCGTTTCCACAAACTCGTACAGCTCCGCTTCCTTGCTAAAACGAACCTCCAACTTCGCCGGATGCACGTTCACATCGACCAGGGATGGATGCATTTCCAATTGAACCACGACAAGTGGGAATCGATTAATGGGCAGCAATGTATGATACGCCTTCAGAATAGCCTGATTGAGCCCGTAATTCCGAATAAAGCGTCCATTCACAATGGTTGACATGCCGCCACGATTGGCACGAGTCCATTCCGGCAAACTGATCAGCCCGCTCACACGATAGTCCAGACTCTCTCCCTGAATGGGAAGCATCGCTTTGGCGGCGCTTGTACCATAGATTGCTGCAACCACTTGCAGCAGATCCCCATTGCCCAGCGTCTGAAGCAGCGTATTTTCATTATGTCGCAGTGTGAACGAGATATTCGGATGAGACATCGCCATGCGATAGAGAACATCCGAGATATGTCCCAGCTCAGTCTGGATCGTTTTCATATATTTTAGCCTAGCCGGCGTATTGAAAAATAGTTCTTTTACCTCAAAGTCCGTGCCTTGGGGTGAGGTTTCATCCTCATGTGATAGAAGTTTGCCACCCTCAATCACGATTCGGCGTCCACGCCCGTCATTCCCGCTGGCCGATAATACTTCCACTTTGGAGACAGCGGCAATACTCGCCAAGGCCTCTCCCCGGAATCCAAGACTTGTGATCTGGAACAGATCGCGGCCATGAGCTATTTTACTGGTTGCATGACGATAGAAAGCCTTTTCCATATCCTCCGGCTCGATGCCGGAACCATTGTCTTTGACCCGAATTCGGAGCAGTCCGCCCTCTTCCACCGTAACATCAATTTTGGAGGCGCCTGCATCCACCGAGTTTTCGAGCAACTCTTTAACGACTGAAGCAGGCCGTTCGACCACCTCACCTGCCGCAATCTGGTTGGCAATATGTTCATCAAGCACATGAATTTTCGCCACAGGTTTTCCCCTCCCCTATAATCAGGATAATTGCTGTGCCTTTAATTTGAGATCATTCAGTATTTGCATCGCCTGAAGTGGCGTCATGTTCATTACATCAATATCTTTCATATTACGAA
This sequence comes from Paenibacillus taichungensis, assembly GCF_013359905.1. Taxonomy (GTDB): domain Bacteria; phylum Bacillota; class Bacilli; order Paenibacillales; family Paenibacillaceae; genus Paenibacillus; species Paenibacillus taichungensis. The sequence goes on from NZ_JABMCC010000112.1 coordinate 336,588, forward strand.
TAAACTCCCTGGCAGGCTTGTCAAAGGCAACAACCTCCGTTTTCGGAGTTACACTTGGCTCTTCATCCCCAAAGATGGACAGTTGAACCACATCGGCATGTTTGGAGTCTGACTGCTGCTTGCCGTTTTGTTTTTTGTCCTGTTGTTTCCGTGCTGGATCTTCAGTCGCAACAGAGAGTTCGACAGGTTCTGTAGATTCCTGCTCCCGAATCAATGACGAATGATCAGTTGACTGGAACTCTGCACCGTCTCGAGCATGATCACCCGATTGCTGCTTGTCCTTCCCGGCAAATTCACTTCCAACCGCAACCTGAGCCGCCGCATGTTCGAAACCGTGCAGCAGGCCATTCGCCCGTTCAATGATGCTGTCCGGCAGACCTGCAAGCCGTGCGCAATAGATTCCGTAGCTGCTGCTTGCAGCCCCGGCGATCAGTTTACGCAGGAAATTAACCTTGTCCCCGCTCTCTTGAACGGCCATGGAGTAATTCGCCAACTTGTCCAAACTCTCTTCCAAATGAGCAAGCTCATGGAAATGAGTTGATACCAGCGCTTTGCACCCAATGATATCGTGCACATATTCAATGACAGACTGGGCAATCGCCATTCCCTCACTGGTAGACGTCCCCCGGCCCAATTCATCAATAATAATCAGGCTGCGTGGTGTTGCTTTATCCGTCATGACCTGAATGTCGGCCATCTCCACCATAAACGTACTTTGTCCACCGATGAGATCGTCTGCCGCACCAATCCGTGTGAAAATACGATCCATAATCGGTACTTCAGCTTGCCCAGCTGGCACGAAACAGCCGATCTGCGCCAGAATCGAAATCAGCGCTACCTGCCGCATATACGTACTTTTCCCTGCCATATTCGGGCCGGTAATCAGCAGAATGCGCGCCTCTTCCTTCTGCATTGCAGTATTGTTGGCAATGAAAGCTCCATCTCGCATCACTGCTTCAACTACCGGATGGCGCCCCTGTTCCACGACCAGATCGTAACCATCGGTCAATGTAGGACGTACGAAATTGCGCTCTGCACTGATAACGGCAAAGGATTGATACACATCAATTTCCGCCACCAGCTCAGCCAGTTTTTGCAGCCTGGCGATCTCCTGATTAAGCCGTTCCCGCAATTCCGCGAACAAGCCGTACTCAATATCAACCATCTTGTCCTGAGCTTCCAGAATCAGCGTCTCTTTTTCTTTTAGCTCCGGTGTAATATAACGCTCAGCATTGGCAAGTGTTTGTTTCCGCTCATAACGGCCTTCTGGCAGAGAAGCCAGGTTCGACTTGGTAATTTCAATATAGTACCCAAACACTTTGTTGTAACCAATTTTCAGCGAGCGAATGCCGGTTGCTTCACGCTCTCTGGCTTCCAATTCAGCAATCCACTGTTTACCATTCACCGAGGCTTCCCGGAGCTCATCCAGCCGCTCGTGGTACCCTTCACGAATTAAGCCGCCATCACGCACGGACACCGGTGGCTCATCAACGATAGCCTGACCGATTGCATCTCGCAAATCACTGCAATCATCCATAATACCAGCAATGTGCTGTAGCGTTGTAGAAGGCGAATCTGCACAATACTGACGTAGCCCCGGAATTTTATCCAGTGACACCTTCAGTGCATTCAGATCCCGGCCGTTGGCGTTGCCGAAGGCAATCCGACCCACCAGGCGTTCCAGATCGTAGATGTCTTTAAGTTCTGCACGCAGATCTTCCCGCAATATAAACTGGTTATACAGCGTATCTACCGCTTCCAGACGTTCATTGATTTTGCCTTTTTGCAGCAAGGGTTTATCCACCCAACGACGCAGCATCCGGGCACCCATGGACGTCTCTGTGCGGTCCAGGAGCCAGAGCAGCGAACCTTTTTTCGAACGCTCACGTACGGTTTCCACCAGTTCCAGGTTGCGCCGAGTAAAGGGGTCCAGAATCATAAAGTGATCCGGCTCATACGTTGAAACCTGTGTCAATTGGCCAAGAGAACGCTTCTGCGTCTCACTTAAATAGGAGAAAAGACGCGCTATACAAGCTTGACGTTCAGGCTCCAGACGTGCCCACACCGCTTCGCCGAATTGCTGACGCACCAAATCTTCCTTGCTCTTCGTCCATGGTGTGTATACCACAGGCCGACCAATTGGAGATGCCTGGGTAGCCACCGTATCCAGCAACGCAGCATCCCCCACCAGTTCCGAAGGTTCATAGATCCCGATCTCATCCTTGAGCCACTCTTGGGAGTAAGGAACTGACGTCACATAGAGTTCCCCTGTGGACAAGTCACAGGCAGCCAGTGCAAGTGTGTTCTGATTCCCTGTCAGGCACACCATATAATTGTTGGACTTGTCCCCCAAGGTCTTGCCTTCCATTACCGTTCCGGGTGTTATAACTCGTACAATTTCACGCCGCACCATGCCCTTGGTTACCGTTGGATCTTCCATCTGCTCGCAGATGGCTACTTTGTATCCTTTTTCAATCAAGCGCTGTATGTAATTGTCAGCCGAATGATAAGGCACACCGCACATCGGGATTTTATCTTCTCCCCCACCTGCACGTGCTGTTAATGTAATTTCTAGTTCACGAGAAGCATTAACTGCATCATCAAAGAACATTTCATAGAAATCACCTAATCTAAAAAAAAGAAAAGCGTCCTGCGCTTCGGCCTTCACTTGCAAATATTGTTGAATCATTGGCGTATACTGAGCCATGAGTATCCTCCATCCGTTCCAATGTTGTCAGGAAGAGAAGCTGTCCCGGAAGGAGCAATAAGGCGGTTAGGCACCTTAATCGTGCCACCGCCTCATGTTTCGGCATCCGCCGCTTCCCTCACAGGTTGCTGTTCCATTTCTTCCGTAACGATGATCAAAATCGACTTATTTCTCATTATAACAAAAAAGTGCCCACTCTTCATGAACCTGCTCGAATATTCCAGAGTTTACGTATATCCCGACTCTCGTCCCATGTCCTACCCTGTCTTAACTGGCTAATTAATGGAGCAGCGTAAAGTTCATAACGTTCATATCCATCCATTTGTGTCAGGTCATCCAGCAGTGCCGGAATATGCGCCTGCATCACCTCACGGTTGCCTTCATAAAAAGCAGTATGAATAACAGCCTTCGCCAATGGACGTTGACGCAATTGTTGGTAACCTCTCGCGATAAGACCAGCCAAAGCCACAACTCCTTTGGCAACCAAAGGAGATACCAAAAAACTGGGTAATGTGCGGTATTCGAATCCACCGTATGATTTCAGTCGAAAATCACCTAATGCCCCATAACGTGGACGGCGACCTGATCCTCGTGGATCCTGAAGAACGGCAAGCGGCAGCGCCAGATAATTGTCAAGCGCACGCAGCAGGTCCCCGTTTAATGTAACCCCACTGAAATGAACATGTCCGCCCAGTGGCAAGCCACGCTGGGGCATTCCCCCTGCCTGCCAGATCAGCGAGTGATCACTAATACTACGGGAAGCCGCCGCAAAGGCTCTCATCAGATGAGCCAACAACTCGCGCGGCTCAGAGCTGGGTGCAGGTCGTAGTTCGGCAACAGGATATATTCGTCGTCCATTAATCGTCACGGAATCACAGCCGGCTACACCTGTTCGTTCGAGAAATCTGGAGGCGGGCACAATTTTGGATTCTGGCATTTGCACAAGCAGGAACTCAGGGTCCATTCCAAGTATGGGGGCTGCATTACGATGCCGCTCTTCATCCAGTTCGGACTGAAGCTGTTTCCAGCCTGCACGGTACATGGCAGAGAGATCCGTCATACCCTTCCATGGCCTTGGGTCAATCGAGATGACAGCACAACCGCTCTTTCCTGACGCTTCCAGTCTTACAGCGCCGTGATCCAGTCCAACCGTATACAATGCTTTGGTGGCAAGCCGTTCAATGCGTTTGAATAACGTTGATGCCGCTTCACGATCCAGCACACTTTCTTGCGCTCCACCCATGCCACTGGTGTCCCTACGTTTGATGCGAATCGCTTGCAGACAGCATATCTCTACATCGTAACGTACACGCAGACCCAACTCCCGGTCACGTCTGTCCTGCGATGCCAGCACTTCAATCCCGGATCGTTTCAGGCGATCTGACCGTTCACGAGGGAGCATGCGTTCATATCGGCGCACCGCCTCCTCGGCCTCATCTATCACATTCATTCTGTCCCACCTCCCGATACTCGCCCAAAATGAAAAAAGAGGGCTTACGCCCTCTTCACTGCCGCTTGCGGCGCATATAATACCTTAAGTTTATGAATCCGGATCGCTGAGCTTACAGCTCATCGTCAAGCAGGTCGGGATCGAGATCGTCATAATCTCCATCGCCACTGCCGTAGTCATAATCCTTGTCTTCGTAATCTCCACAGCCATCCGTGCACACTTTCACACATACTTTGGTCTCGGCGACCAGTTCAACAGCGAATTCCCGTTCTACCCGGATAATTACGCTGCCTCCACCTGCCGACACCGTGGCTTCCACACAGCTCGGTTCCTGCGTTGCATCCGCAGATACCTCTACAGTGGCGGCCCGGTGTTTCGGGTCCAGATAGGACAAAGGCACATGTTCTACATACGACACCGTTTCTTTGGCTACATCCGTCTGTGAATTTTTGTCATAGGAATACCAAATGTTGATATCGTAAGTACCAATAACTTCAATTCCGTCCCCCGCTGATACGGCTTCATATTGGTGGTTGATAATCCAAGCCCCCAAAATACTGGTCGGACCATGTGGCGGAGTCACGGTATGTGTTACGGTAGAGAACTTACGACCTTTGCCGCAGATCGCCTTCGTGATGATCTCTCTACATTGATGTTTATGACTCAATGACATCTTTAAACCTCCTCCATACAATCATTCTTTACAAGTGTATGCAGGGCATCCGTCTAGGGTGACAACTATTTTCTATTATTCATTTGTAGATTGGGACCGGTCCGATACTGGAGACGGCGCTTTGTCCTTCTTGGCTATTTTCAGATACAGCGCGAGTTCCCGGCACAGCTGGAGAATCGCGGAACGAATCTCGAATTCTTCCCTTGTATCCGGCAACTCCATTCGCTTGAATTCTTCTTGCACATCTGCGAGAAGTTTTTCTGTACGTCCGGTGTAAGATTCAGTGAGCACATCCTGACTGAGCTGGTCGAACAGCTCCGATACCATTTCCGCATGCGGCATCTTCTGATAGATCTGGGATACCAGATGCATCATATGCTGGATGGAATCCAATTGCGTTTTGCGCATATAAAAGTAAACACTCCATCCCTCGTTCGGGTGGATGACCTGATTTTCCAATGAACGTTTGGCCGCTTCAATGCCGCCTAGTACAGCCTTGTCGGCTTCAATGAGCTCTTTCCCTGCCCATACTTCGTTTGGATTGCGCAGCGTGGCTGCAAACTCCTGGAAGATAACCGAGAATAATTCATCAATTCTTTTGCGAATACGCAGCATCTGCGGGTCCGCAGCCGGCATATAGGCCAAATTGACAACCATCGCGGAACCGAGACCAATCAGCAGCAGCCCAATTTGGATCAAAACCACCTGTACGTCCATTTCGCCGCCGCTAAATACCCGGAACACCACGACAGAACCCGTCACAATGCCTTCCTTGAATCCGGCCCGAACGATAACCGGGAATGCAATCAGTATGTAAACCGCCAGCACCCAGTAATGGAAGCCAAGAAAGTGAAAAAGTACACTTGCAAATAAAAGCCCCACTACGGAAGCGAAAAATCTCGCAGATATGGTGCGAATACTTCTTTTTCGTGTCACATCAACGCCGAGTATGGCTAACAAGCCCGCCGATGTTGGTCCGGGCAAGCCGCACCAGTCCGCAATCAGCACGGCCATCAGCGCGGCTATTGCGGTTTTAATTACCCTAAAACCCATCTAACTCCCTCTCCTCTAAGCTGCAAAAATGGCAAAGCCAGCGAGCCATACCTATCCGGGTGAGCACTTGTCCACCAATGCCTGACAGCGTGTGTCGTCATATATCATATCCCTAGTATTACACATCCTGCCAAAAACCATTTCTTATCTAATCAAAAGAATCATTCTGGAAGAACCGTATATCTATTTCGCTGCTACACTCATAAACGGCATCAACCGACATGCATATGCATGTCGGTCACAATAACGCGCCCCGGATGAGGGACGCTGGCAATTTGATTGATGCGACAAAAGCCTCTAGGCCCTCTTCTCCAATCGTCGCATTCATTCCGGACTGCGCGGAATATTCGTATTAGTATGGTACTTGATTTTACGGGTTCAGGCAACGTGACACCTCTTGTGAAATTGTATACATATCATGAAGCATTCTATTTTGCACACGCATGGTTCGCAAAATCACCTGCGTCCTGCCAGCAGCTTGCGTTCTACATATACAACGAGTTGGTACATCGCTGTAGCTACAGCCGCAATGATCAACAGGCTCGATAAAACAAGGGTAAAGTTGAACACTTGAAATCCATAGATGATCAGATAGCCCAATCCCTGCTTGGCGACCAGAAATTCACCCACGATCACACCGACCCAGGCCATGCCCACGTTTACTTTTAAGGTAGAGACAATGGCAGGAAAGGATGCGGGTAATACCACTTTGCTGAAAATCTCGGAACGATCGCCACCAAACGTACGGATAACCTTAATATAGTTCTGATCTACTTCATTAAAACTGTTATACACGACGAGTGTAGTAATAATGACTGTAATGGATAACGTCGTCATGACAATAGCCGTAAATCCTGCACCAAACATGACAATAAAGATTGGACCCAGCGCTACTTTGGGCATGCTGTTGAACACAACCATATAGGGATCAAGCACTTTGGACAAAAAAGGAGACCACCAGATCAGAACCGCAAGCAGTGTTCCGACGAGTGTCCCCAGCAAAAAGCCGACTGCCGTTTCCCCAACGGTTACCCCAACATGCGCCCATAGTTCTCCACTGACGATGTCCTTCCAGATCTGATTGAAAATTTTGCTGGGATAACTGAACAAAAGCACATCAATCCAGCGCAGTCTTCCTGCCAGTTCCCACAGCAAAAACATAAACACCAGCATGGACAGCTGCACCGCCAGCACTTTATGTCGCCATCTGGCAACCTGCTGAATATGACTTTGGTGCAGCTGTCTCATCCAATCATCACGCATTTCCTGCTTCTGGTTCGTCTGATTCACCCGTTTTTCTCACCTCCTCCGGACTGATCCAGTTCACTCCATAACGCCTGAAACAGCTCATTGAACCCTGGCTGCTCCCTCGCGTGAAAAGGCTGTGAGTTCCGCAGATCTTCGGGAATGATAAACTCCTTCCGAATGCGACCCGGATTACGATCAAGCACAATGACGCGGTCACTGACGGCAATGGCTTCGGACAGATCATGGGTGACAAGCACCGAAGTTTTGCCGGATTTCTTCAATGTGTCTGAGACCAGATCCTCCAGCTGCAGCTTGGTTTGATAATCGAGTGCAGAAAAGGGTTCATCCAGCAACAGTATTCCCGGATCCGTAGCCAGTGTACGTACCAAAGCCACCCGTTGCCTCATCCCCCCGGATAGCTCTGAAGGATACTGGGCTTCAGTTCCAGCTAGACCCATACCTGCCAGCAGCTCACGTGTGCGCTCGCGACTCTCGTCATTGAGTCCACCTGTCAATTCAAGTCCGATCAAGACATTGTCCAAAATGGTACGCCATGGAAACAGATAATCCTGTTGCAACATATAGCCGATCTGGGCAGACGGACCTTCGATGCGTTTTCCTTTTACCTTGACCTCGCCTGCGGTTGGTGTGAGCAGCCCGGCGATGATCGACAGCAATGTCGTTTTACCACATCCGCTTGGGCCAACAAGACTAACGAATTCTCCCTGCTCAACCTGAAGATTCAAATTTTCAATAACCAGTGATGCTTCACGTTCGCTGACATAGACTTGCGAAATCCCTTCCAGTCTGATCACCGTTTCGGATTCAGGCATACATGCTCACGTCCTTTCCCGAATACCTGGTTACTTCGTTGTTGCTTGTTCTGCATAGGAATTATCGACAATCGTTGGAGAGTCCACACGTTGTTTCAGTTCTCCCGCTGCGCTCATAACGTCCAGCAAGTTATTCCATTCGTCCTCATCAATGATTGGATCGGTTGCATATGTGCCCTGTTCTTTGTAACGGTTCACACTGCTTACCAGAATGGCTGGATCGATATCTTTGAAATAAGGTTTGATGACTTCAGCGATCTCTTCAGCGGTATGGGAATCCACCCAAGCTTGTGCTTTGTGCAAGCCGTTAGTGAACTTCTGAACGATGTCCTTGTTGTCGTTGATGTAACTTTGTTTAGTCATGAAGACCGTATAAGGCAGATGGCCACTTTCCGTTCCAAACGAGGCTACAACCTTGCCGCGACCCTCTTTCTCAAAGATGGAAGCCTGAGGTTCAAACAGTTGCACATAATCCCCCGTACCTGAAGCAAATGCAGAAGCGATGTTGGCAAAATCCACATTTTGAATTAATTCCAAATCATTCTGCGGATCAATGCCATGTTTTTTCAGTGTGAATTCACCTGCCATTTGAGGCATGCCGCCTTTTCTTTGTCCAAGGAATGTACTCTGTTTCAATTGATCCCAATTGAAGTCGCCTTCGGGATCGCGGGCAAACAGAAACGTTCCGTCCGTCTGTGTAAGCTGGGCAAAGTTAATGACCGGATCTTCTGCGCCTTGTTGATAGACATAAATAGACGTCTCAGCTCCGACCAACGCGATGTCTACTGAGCCTGCAAGCAGTGCAGCCATCGTTTTGTCTCCACCAGCCGTCGTTTGAATGTCCACTTCAAGCCCCTGTTCCTCAAAAAAACCTTGGGCCACGGCCACATATTCAGGTGCGTAAAAAACAGAACGTGTGACCTCACCGATCGTAATTTTGGTTTCATCCTTATCTTTATTGCAGCTGGTGAGAGCCACGATGATAATGAGCAAAATGACGATGGCCCGGATGAACCAGGGCGTGTATTTCATGATATTTACCTCCTTCACTGGTTTCAGCTGTTCTCTCTATTATTGATATGCTGATGCCCAGCAAAAGGTTAAGAACTTGCATGCAAAAGAAGAGCCGGGCAATGATGCCCCGCTCTTCAAAAATTGGATAATGATGTTATAGCTGTTTACAGCTTGTAAATCTCGGCATATTTCGCTTCCAGATAATCAGCCAAATAGTCCGGATTCAGCTCTTCACCCGTTACGGCCACAATCAGTTCAGAAGGTGTACGGCTTTTGCCGTAACGATAAATTTTGTCAGTCAACCATTCCTTAATGGGGATCAGGTTACCTTCAGCAATATGGGCATCGAACTCCGGCATTTCTTTGCGCAGTGTATGTAGAATCTGTGCAGCATACATATTGCCGAGCGAGTATGATGCAAAGTAACCAAAGTCACCACCCGACCAATGAACGTCCTGAAGCACACCCACACCATCATTTGGTGGCACAACGCCAAGATATTCCTTGTATTTTGCATTCCAGGTCTCCGGCAGGTCCTTGACTTCCAGACCTTCGTTAAACAGCATTTTCTCAATTTCATAACGAATGATGATGTGCAGATTGTACGTCAGCTCATCAGCTTCAATCCGAATCAGAGAGCTTTCAACCCGGTTAATCGCCCGATAAAAGTCTTCCAGCTCAACCTCGTTTAATTGAGGGAAGTGCTGTTGCAAATCTTTATAATAACGCGTCCAGAATGGAAGACTGCGACCAATCATATTTTCCCAAAGACGCGACTGGGATTCGTGGATACCCATGGACGTTCCTTCCGCAAGAAGAGTACCAGCCAGGCTGTCGTCAATATTTTGCTCATACAGGGCGTGTCCGCCTTCGTGGAGTGAACTGAAGACTGCACTCGTCACATCATCCTGCAAATAATTCGTCGTGATCCGCACATCACCTGGATTCAGGCCCGTTGCGAACGGATGAACACTCTCATCAAGTCTTCCTGCTTCAAAGTCATAACCCATTTGTCCCAGAATAAACAGACTGAATTTCTCCTGTTGATCCTTGTCAAACAGCTGGTTCAGAAACTCCGTGTTCGGCTTGTTCGCCGAAGCATTGATCTTCTCTTGCAGCGGAACCAAACGGGCTTTGAGACGGGCAAATACCGCATCCACCTTTTCTACAGTCAGTTCCGGCTCATACATGTCCAGAAGGGTATCATAACGAGTATCTTTCACACCCCAGTAGTCAATGAACTCTTGTTTGAGCTTCACAATATCGGTGAGGTAGGGAGAAAAACCCGCAAAATCACTGTTATGCTTAGCATCTTCCCAAGCCGTCTCTGATTTGGCGGTAAGTACGGTATACGCTTGTACTTTTTCTGGTGGTACGGACTGACTGCGATTATATTCTTTCTGGCAATCTTCCACCTGACGACGGTCGATATCTTCCAGCTGTTCCAGTACGGCTGGATTTGTTAATGTATCCAGGTAGGATTTCATCTCGGCTGAGGTTTGCAGTTTGAATGCTTCGGTTGACAGCATTCCCAGTGTTTCCGAACGTGTCGGGATACCTTTTTTGGGCGCACCTGTGCGCAAATCCCAGTGAAGCAAACCAATGGCTTCATGATAACTCTTGATTTTGCGAGCGAGATTACGGAAGGATTCTAGCTGTTGCTGCGTGTGTTGTTCCATTGTTAACGTTCACCTCTTCAAAAAAATGTTGGTTTCCCTATTGATGATACTTTTTGCAATGCGTATAATCAACTTTTAACAGATGCAAATTGCATTATTCCTCCAATCCGAGGAATAATGCAATTTGCTGACCGTGGTATAATAAAAAACCAAAGGGCGTAGGACAAGCTGCATTTGATGCAAGTGGCCGTGCTCATCGTATTGGATAACAGGAGGCAATAGACATGAACAACATTCAAGAGATTCTGGCTTACAACAAATCATTTGTCGAGACTAAAGAATACGAAAAGTATACGGCAGGCAAGTTTCCAACCAAAAAGATGGTCATCATCACTTGTATGGACACTCGTCTGGTGGAAATGCTGCCCAAGGCCATGAACCTGAAGAACGGCGATGTGAAAATCATCAAAAACGCTGGCGCAATCATTTCTCAACCTTTCGGGTCTGTTATGCGTAGTGTTCTCGTCGCCATCTATGAGCTTGGTGCCGACGAAGTACTGGTTGTTGGACACACGGAATGCGGTATGGCTTCCCTACACGCAGAGACCATGATTGGACATATGGTTGAACGGGGTGTATCTGAGGAAGTCATGAGCACACTGGAGAACTCCGGCATACGTTTACAAAAGTGGCTACGCGGGTTTGACAGCGTTGAAGAAGGGGTAAAACATACTGTGGAAGTGATCAAGAAACATCCATTGCTTCCACCTACTGTACCCGTTCATGGCATGGTCATCGACTCCTACACAGGTGAACTTGATCTTGTCGCAGATGGGTATGGGCAATAGACATCTCTCTAAATGGTTTTGGGTGCGGACCTCAGGGTCCGCACTCTTTTTTTGTCTAAATTGAGGCAGTTGTTCTGTCAGGTTGTCAAACCATACAGTTTCAGTGTACACTTTTATGAAAGCGGTCAAAGAAAGCAATTTACATTGTTTTTGCTGGCCCAGCCCTAATATTAAGGAGACATGTGCATGAACATACTTTCCTACGGATTGCTCGGGCTTCTTACCCGCGAGGAGTCATCAGGTTATGATCTAATGCTGAAGATCCAGCCCCATTGGCAGGCTAAACACAGTCAGATCTATCCGCTCCTCTCCAAAATGGAAAACGATGAGCTTTTAGCCTCCCGCTGGGTGCAACAGTCTGACAAACCGGACAAAAAAATGTATGCAGTCACGGAAAAAGGTATTGAAAAACTGCTGGGATGGATGATCACTCCCGTTACCGCTCCGGTTACGCGTGACGAGTTCAATCTGCGTATTTTATGTGTCGGCATTGCGGAAGATGGAAGCATGAGACGCATTCTGAATGAGCGCAAAAACTGGTTTTTGGAACGCATCCGTTATTTCGAGGATTTGAAATCCCGTATACCTCAGGATAATTTGCGAGTAGGCAGTCGGGAATTCGGAAGTTACATTCTGGTACAAAAAGGGTTAATGAACGCGCAAACAGGCATCGAATGGTGTAACTGGGTAACCCAACTACTCGATGGTCAAGCGGCAATTCAGGACCCTTGTCCAAGTATTTCAGAAAATTAAACAAAATTTGAAACGTTCCTGTAAGTTGACCGTATTACTTGAGTAAGGCCCATTTTTGGGCGAATCAAACAAATTAATCGGGGGGTTACGATCTTTACAATGAAGAAAAAATTCGGAATTAAACATCTCATGATGGTTTTCATGGCCTTTACATTGTTGTTTGCAACAGTCGGAGTCGCGAATCCGGATTCTGCTGATGCTAGACGTGGTGGCGGTTTCAAATCGGGAACAAAAAGCTATACCAACACACCTAAGAAATCCGATTCCAACAGTAATGTGAGCAAATCTAATACGAATAACAACTCCAATGGAGCAGCTACAACGAACCGTGGCGGATTCTTCGGCGGTGGCGGTGGATTTATGAAAGGTATGATGCTGGGCGGTCTTGCTGGTATGATGTTCGGCGGATTGTTCGGTGGCATGGGCGCTCTGGGTAACATTCTTGGATTGCTCGTAAACGTAGCTGCAATCATGCTAATCGTGATGCTCGCGATGGCCCTGTTCAGAGCCATTACAAATCGCCGTAAACCAGCAGCAGATGGTCGTTATGACCGCCGTAATGATCGTGATGATGATGACCGTAACAGAAACGGACGGTACTAATCTCTATGGTTCTAAGCATGGATGAAATTGTAAACGCGATCTGTATTCACATGGCTGAACGCAAGGGTGTTCGCCCAACCGATGTCAATGTGGAACTGAGCTGGGAAGAAGATACCGGATATTCCGCAGAAGTCTGGATTCAAGGCCGCAGTCAGTATCTGGTCGAATCCAACATGATTGAAGCGATCCTGCGCTACCTGCACAGTGAATACGACATTCGGGCTTACCGTGAGAATGTAAGACTGGATCTGGATGAAGAGATCACAGCGATTGTGAATCAATAAATTGAATAACTAATAAGCCATTTGCGGATGGAATATAAAAAGGACCGTCTCCATGATGTCATTGACATGATTGGAGACGGTCCTTTTTTTGTGTTCCTTGGGAAGATGAAACCTTTGTATCTACCTTCCCAAGATTCATACTGTAATCCTATGGCTACTTCAATTTCACCAGACTGTAGTTTTTCTTGCCTTTGCGGATAATGATGAATTTACCGCCGATTGCGTGCTCTGCAGAGACCGTGAACTCAAGCTCCGTCACTTTCTCACCATTCATGGAGATAGCCCCTTTGGTGACATCCTCACGCGCCTGACGTTTAGATGGCTCCAGGCCAAGATCCACGAGCCAGTCTACAATATTTTTTGCTTCACCATCGGTTTCGAAGGTCGGCATTTCTTTAAAGCCCTGCTCGATTTCGTCGGCTGTGAGGGAACGAATGTCTCCGCTGAAGAGTGCTGCGGTAATGCGTTTCGCCTGCTCCAACATATCGTCGCCGTGAACAAATTTCGTCATTTCTTCAGCGAGTGCCTTTTGTGCTTCACGCTTGTGCGGCTCCGTTTCTACCTTTTCAGCCAAAGCTTCAATCTCCTCTTTGCTGAGGAACGTGAAGTATTTCAGGTATTTGATGACATCACGGTCATCCGTGTTCGCCCAGAACTGGTAGAATTCGAATGGAGTCGTTTTATTCGCATCCAGCCAGATGGACCCTCCTGCGGATTTACCGAATTTCGTTCCGTCAGATTTAAGCATAAGTGGGATTGTCAGACCGTAAGCTTTTGCTTCTGGCCCTTCTTTTTTACGGATCAGATCCAGACCACTTGTAATATTGCCCCATTGATCAGAACCGCCGATTTGCAGCTGTACATCCTCATGTTGGAACAGGTGCAGATAATCGAGCGATTGGAGAATCTGGTACGAAAACTCGGTAAATGAAATTCCGTCTTCCAGTCTGCTCGCAACTACATCTTTAGCCAGCATTGTGTTGAGGTTAAAGTTTTTACCGTAGTCACGCAAAAATTCAATCACATTGATTTTGTGTGTCCAGTCGTAGTTGTTGACCATACGCACCTGATTGTCACCATCCGTTACGAAAAGCTTTTTCATTTGTGCAGTCAGAGCGTCCACATTGGCCTGTACCTCTTCCAACGTTTGCAGGGAGCGTTCCGATTGACGACCACTTGGATCACCAATGGTTCCTGTTGCCCCACCAATTAGAATCACTGGACGGTGCCCAGCAAGTTGGAAACGTTTCAGCATCATGAACGGGATCAAATGTCCGATATGCATGCTGTCTCCTGTAGGGTCAACCCCGCAGTACAATGAAACCGACGTGGTCTCGGTCAGCTCACGCAGACCCTCCGCATCTGTCTGTTGATTAATGGCGTCGCGCCATTCCAGTTCATCAATAATATTCAAAACAAACAACCCCTTCTCTATGCATTGGTATTAGGCCATGATCTACGTTAATTCACAAGGAGCTAAGCCGGGCGAGGCTTTTTTGGACACAAAAAAATCGCCGCCTTGTCTTCAATAGACATAAGGGACGATTATCATAACCGTGGTACCACCCAACTTGCACAGACAACAACTCACACGCTGTCCATACCGCTTTCAGCAAAATATCGTTTGCCATTCCGCTTGGCATTACCCAAGTACTCCAGAGTGTAATTCGCAGCCCTTGTATGTATCAGGTTCCATCAACCCCTGACTTTCTGTAACAGGGACAAAGCCGCTACTGCGCTCTATCAACGTAATTCATGTATTCAATTTATAGCCAGTATAGCCGAACGTTAATATCATTGCAAGGCCAAGTATTTAATCTTTATATAGAGCAACAGATGAGTGCCTACGCCAAAGTTTATAAAGACATCATGTTCAACTTCCCGTGATAATATGCATATGCCTTTTCTGCAATCTGATCTTCATTGTTCCAAAATTGCTGATCCAGCGTATCCAACTGGTGTTCCTCCTCTGATGTTAGAAACTTAGGAATATCCCACAGTTCAGCAATTCTTTCATCCTCTCCCAAATGCTTAATGCAGCCATATGCTGACTTTATGATGTCCATTACTTGAGTCGCACCAATCGTATGTAATGCCCGCAACGCATAAAGGTACGCCTCTTCGCCCCAGTTGCAGAAAAATTGAACAAAACCACCGTTAAAGACGTCCACCTCTAGCAGCCATAAAGCAGCAATTTCCTGTTCATTCGTTGTTAACGCAGCCCAGCCCTGAGCGGATTCATTCTTTTTCCCCACAAAGGTTAACGCATATTCATACCACACATCATTAATATCCTGTTCACTCATGTCAATCACCTCTCTTTTCTTGGTTCCAGCCTCTCCAGATCTTGCCGTTTACCCGTCTGATGCCAATACAAGTAAGGATCTCCAAGCTGTTGGAAAGCCTTCTCAACACTTTGGGTCAATTCTTGCATCACTGCGTTTGTGTAATTCAAATGTGTCTGTTTATTATCCACACCATATCGTTTCAGCAATTCCACATGCGCTGCCGTAAAAATGATATCCGCCAGCAGCCAGTAGATCACTTCTTCCGTCTGTTCCATTCTTTTTTCCAACATGACCATGCCACGCTCGTATATACGAACTATATATGCATCATTTTCACTCTCTACATATGGAACACCTTCCCCTTTAAAGCTCTCAAACAAGCGGTTAACATAGTTCTCTATCTGCTGCCTGCGGAAGGATGTCCGCTCAAGCAACTGAAAAAGAGTTCTTGCAATCTCTGGTTTGCTTAGTATGTTGGACATAAAATCTCCTTTTGACATGATAATGAAAAGGCTGCCAATGGCAGCCTCTTCATAACAAGTTTTCAATCAGGTCCCACAGAAAGTCCGGTAGGAGGTATCGCACTGCGTAGGCAGTTCCGCGTACTCAGCCTGTTCGGTAGAATGTTCAAACGGGTTGGAAAGAACAGCTAGAAGTTTCTCCATAACACTAAGATCTCCGTGATTCTCTGCTCGGTCCAGTGCTTCTTCCACCCGATGATTACGAGGAATCACCGCCGGGTTGTTAGACTTCATCAATTGCTGCGATTCTTCTTTCCCTTCTTGCTGTCTGCCTAATCTTGCCTGGCGACGCTCATTCCATTCTACAAACTCTGAAGTGTCGAACAAGGGAGCTCCGTTGAGCGTATCAAAGGTTAGTGCGAGAAACGTATTCGTGTAATCTGCACTATGCTTCTCCATCAATTCAAGAAGATCTCTGATTAACACTTCATCCTCAGCCTCTTCATTAAACAAGCCCAGTTTGCTCCGCATTCCCGAGAGCCAGTGGTGATGATACAATTCGGAGAATTGTGCAATGGCATCCTGAGCAATTTGTACAGCCTGTTCTTCATCCTCATGCAGCAGTGGCAGAAGCGTTTCGGCAAACCGAGCCAGATTCCAGCCGCCAATATACGGTTGATTTCCATATGCATACCGACCTTGCGTATCAATGGAGCTAAATACCGTCGCTGGATTGTAGGCATCCATAAACGCACACGGCCCATAATCGATGGTTTCACCACTGATGGCCATATTATCTGTATTCATTACGCCATGAATAAAACCAACCTGTTGCCACTTAGCGATAAGTGAAGCCTGTCGACGAATGACTTCCTGAAGTAACTGGAGATAGCGATTATCGGCTTCGGCAATATCGGGAAAATGGCGTTTCAGTGTATAGTCAGCCAATGCTCTGAGCTCATCAATCGATCCCCATCTGGCTGCGTATTGGAAGGTTGCTACACGTAAATGACTTGAAGCCACCCGAGTCAGGATTGCACCAGGTCGCTCTGTTTCGCGTGTAATGTTTTCTCCAGTAGATACAACCGCCAGACTTCGCGTTGTTGGAATACCCAGTGCATACATCGCTTCACTAATAATATATTCACGCAGCATTGGCCCAACAGCAGCACGTCCATCGCCTCCGCGAGAATATGGGGTTCTTCCCGAACCCTTCAGCTGGATATCCACTCGCTCGCCTTGTGGCGTGATCTGTTCTCCCAGCAGCAAAGCCCGTCCATCACCAAGCATGTTAAAATTGCCGAACTGATGACCTGCATAGGCCTGAGCCAGAGGCTCGGCACCTTCCGGAATCAGGTTACCTGCAAACACCTCAGCTCCTTCATCACTGTTGAGAGCCTCAACATTCAGCCCCAGGCTGGCTGCAAGCAATGTATTGAAGATGATCAATTTCGGTGTTTGAACAGGTACCGCACCCTGATTTGTAAAAAAGGTCTGTGGCAAGCGTCCATAACTATTGTCAAAGTGCCAGCCTTTTTTCAACGTTTCTTGTTGCATGGTGATCACAACTCCTTTTCTGTAACCAAGCGATATCAGGATATCTCTTCGTTTTATTTTAGCCTTGTGAACCAATGCTCATTTATGTAGTCGCATGGAAATTCAACGGGAAGAACATGTAGCATGTTCATGATGAAACTTTAGCATATTTATATCCCTTTTGCATTCATCCTGCTGTAACTTTCATACCCGAGGCACCGTTTAAGTTTCAAGGGGGGATCAGATTGAGAAAATATATCTATGTGATTGGCTGTATGACACTTTTGTTCATGTGCCTTACCGGGTGTTCAGCGGACAACATACAATCAAAGGGAAATCAGGTTATCGTTCAACAACCGGTTGAGAACTCCAATCAATACACTCTGTATAGAAAAATTACCGATCCAGCACAGGTGCATGACATTAGGAGCATCACCCGCTCCATTCGATCGAACCACATTATAGCGGATATGGTACGGCCTCCGGATTATAAATTCTTTTTTGAGAAAAAGAATACAACTTCCTCAGATAAAAGTGACATCTATAATCTCTGGATCAGTCCCCATCAGGATCAGGTTGAAATCATCATTGAAAGCAAGCCTACCTATGTTCAATTAACTAAGGAGAAATCTGCCAAGCTTTTCGAACTAATCACAGGTGAAAAGCTTCCGGGGTATGTTGAATAAAACCAGCCACTCGTACTCCACAGTTCAACCCAATATAAAAACCCAAGAGGTTTATTCGTAAGGGGGAGTCATTCCGATCATTCCACCTCAATGATTACCATCTTGGGTCTGTTCAATTTATTCAGATCGCATGCAAGTTAACAAGACAATCTTACGTATGTGCTTCTTGAGCCTGTACAGGCTGTACGGGCAGACTCTCCTTTTTAAATCCGAGGTTAAAGAAGATATTGAGCAGAATGGCGCATAGACTGCCTGTGATAATACCATCACCAACAATAATGCGGATACTTTGAGGCAGCTGGGCAAACAGATCAGGCACAGCCGTAACACCAAGACCGAGTGAGACCGAACAAGCAACGATTAACAGATTGGATTGCTTGCTGAAATCCACATGTTGCAGCATTTTAATCCCAGATGAGACCACCATGCCGAACAGAACCACTGTTGCCCCGCCGAGTACCGCGCTGGGAATAATCGTTGCGAATGCCGCAACTTTGGGGATGAGTCCCAGAAAAACCAGAATACCTCCGGCTGCAACAACCACATTGGTCGTTTTCACTTTGGAGAGCTGAACCAAACCGACATTCTGGGCAAATGTGTTGTACGGAAAAGCATTGAAGATTCCACCAAGCACAAACGCTAGACCTTCTGCGCGATATCCTCGTGCCAGATCCTTTTCGTTGATCGGTTGATCACAGATTCTACTCAAAGCCATAAATACACCTGTTGATTCAATGATAACTACCGTACCTACAATGATCATTGTAATAATGGGGCCGATTTCGAAGGTTGGCCATCCAAAGTAGAAGGGCTGGGGCAAATGAAACCAGGATGCCTCCTGAACAGAGCTGAAATTTACTTTTCCCATGAAGGCAGCGACGAGAGTACCCACAATAATACCGAGGAGAACTGCGAGGGATTTGACAAAGCCGCGAGCATATCGATTCAGCACCAGAATGAAGAGCAATACCCCGAATGAGAGAGCCAGATTGTCTAAGCTTCCGAAATTTTCGCTGTTTGCTCCGCCTGCCATGTTTTTGATACCTGTTGGAATCAACGCCAGACCAATAATGGTTACGACTGTTCCAATCACTACGGGAGGAAACAGTTTGACGATTTTACTAAAGAAGACAGCACATATAACGATGAATATTCCTGCTGCAATGATGGAACCGTAAATGGCTGGAATTCCATATTGTGATCCAATCGCAATCATCGGAGTCACAGCAACAAATGAGCTTCCAAGAACTGCTGGCAAGCCTATCCCCAAATACTTCCCTTTACGTGCTTGAAGCCATGTCGCGACACCACAGGTTAACAGGTCAATCGATACCAGGTACGCCAATTGTTCTGCAGTCAGGTTTAACGCCCTTCCCACAAGCAGCGGAACCAAAATGGCCCCGGCATACATCGCCAATACGTGCTGAATTCCCAGTGAAAAAATCCTCATTCTCTTGGTTTCTCTCATCCCTACCTGCCCCCTGTAATTTAGAATCACTTTACCGCTGCAAAAATCATGTTATGTTGATTCACATTATATAAACAATTGCTTCAAGTTCCATGATTCATGTTACGGAATTGTTACAAAACATAAATAGATTCAGTCTTTTTATGCGCATTATACAAAATTAACACATAACCCGATCTATTACATGTCAGTTAATCTAACAACAAAGGTTGAATAACGTTGCACTCTTCATACTTCTTCGCTAAGGATAATTACACGTCACGATTTAGTAGTAAAGATTTCCTTTAGATCAATCTCTTGATCTCTGTTATGATGATTAACGGCAAATTTGAGAAATTCGGGAGGAACTTCCTAGATGAGACAAAATTTTAAAGGTATCACCCTATTTTACTTAACCATGCTTTTAGTGTTACTAGCCTGTCCTTGGAATAAGGCTGCTGCTGCCGATTCCTACAAATCGTTGGACTTATACTATCCAACAGACATTGACGATCACTGGGCATACGATACCCTTGACAACTTCGTTAATGCTGATTTACTAAACGGGTATCCCCTAAGTACGGGCGAAGTGGCTCTCAAGCCCAATCATCCCATTACCCGTGCAGAATTTGTTTCTATTCTTGTACAGGCGGCAGGGCTACATAGCACTGCTCAAGGGAAAGCCTTTTATGATGTGAACGCAGGCAAATGGTATGCCGATGCGGTCCGGATCGCTAGTTCACTTGGCGTAGTTGGAGGCATATCCAGTACTGAATTTGGTCCAGATCTCCCTATCACCCGCGGAGATATTGCCGTTATGGTTGTACGGACTTTCTCCAGCTCCATCCAATTTGAAGGCTCTGCCAAACCCTTTAAGGATGTCCCCAACTATTACGCAGCCTCGGCCATTGCAAAAGCAAGCCAAACAGGGATCGTTTCGGGTATGACGACCACCACGTTTCAACCGTTTGCAAAAGCCACTCGCGCCCAATCGGTTGTCATGCTAGAGCGGGCTTTACGTTTGGAACAAACCCAGCTCCCTGATACAACTGAACTGATTACTCTGGCTTCCAACGCAACCGAACAGGAGATTACGGCGATGTCTGAACACAGCTACGATCAAGTTTCTGATATCTATGCTACATATTACACCGGTTATCAGCTCTCCTTTAATCTCACTTCACTTGATGATCTGACATCCGCTCTGGATGAGCAAACCCAGCTGGATATTGAATGGATCTCCAAACCTGTTTTCTCCATTGTGGAGCGCTCCAATCAATATGCCGTATTGGAAGCGAATGGCGGCAAAATTAAAACGAGCATCAATGCAGGTAAGGACCTAAACGAAGAAACCATTTCATTAGACGGGTTGTATAGGCTCAAGAAAATGGGTGATAACACCTGGAAAATCTACGCGGTTTTACCTTATGAGGGATAACATCAGAAACACTGATAAATAACAAAAAGCACTGAACCCGGTTCAGTGCTTTTTGTTATTTCAATAAACCATTAAACAGCTATTTCAGGCAACCAGTGATTCCAAGCCCCTCATCTTGAGGGGATCGGATAATCGACAACAATCACATTGTCCACCCACTCATTCAGGGAGGTTACAAATGCCTGATGAGCAGGATGTGGACCATAAGCACGCAGCGCTTCCTGATCTTCAAATGTCACTCTCAGGCCAAGTGTGAAGCCCTGAATATGATCGGTCTCCTCGGTTACATTAATGCCTGCGGTGAGATCCACAATTCCAGGAATCTGTTCCTGTAACGCGAGTAATTGAGCTACCAATTCCTGCTGTTTGACCGTAGTAATTTTATCGTTCAATTTGAATACAACCAAGTGTTCATACATTACCTGCTCCTCCTCATTCCTGTAACCAGTTATTTAGCTTTTTAATACTCTGCGCTGAACATGATGCAGCAACTTTTGAAGCCAGAGCACATCACTCTGTATCGAGTGGTAGGCATGATCTCTCATCAAGAACAATGCATCTTTCAAATCCTCCTGAAGATCAATCTCCTGAGGTGTATGAGAATCAATGTATTCCAGCCTCTTATTCATTTTCTCAATAATATCCTCAATCAAGTAAGCAATCTTCTGATTATCCACCTTATCCAAATGGACCAACGCAGCGTATAAGGACTGTACGTTCGTAAACTTCTGGAACACCTTATATATGCTCTCTTCCAGGGAATGACGTCCTTTTTCGGTAATTCCATATGTCGTTTTGTCCGGTCGATTTTCAGTCTGGATTGTTTCTACCTTCTCGATAAGACCCTTCTTCAGCAACACTTCAAAATTATAATAAATGGTGCCCTCGGTAATCTTGGCATCCGTTTGATCCAGATGTTTACCAATTCGCTTCTTAATATCATAGGGATAATAATTCCCTTCACTTAGTGCACCGAGTATAAATATTTGAATCGACATTGTGACTGCCCCCATTCTGCTCTTCCAAGGGTACAGCTTCTTCCTGATCGCCTACCCTCATAACTTCTATTTTATATCATAACGGGCTGTTGTACAGGTTCTTGTACGGTATCGATTTGCTTGGCTTTTTTGAAATGATGAATGGCCGTATTGATAACAAAGGCTCCCAAGCCCACCAATGCCAGTCCAACCGCATATTCTACCGTCTTCCCTCCGCCGAAGAGAATATTATAATCCAGATGCGTTGAATAGAACATCGGTGTGATGTGACTCACGAATTTGAAATATCCTGGCATCATCTCCGGTGACATAGACGTCCCGTTTGCAATAGATTGGCTGAGTACAAATATCATATTGATCAGCATTCCGCCTTGACCGAGAAGCATGATAAAGATGCTGGTGAACTCAATTGACACAAACAGCTGTAAACTGTGTACCATCCACATTTTCAAGAATACTTCCACGCCATACCCCTGCACCATAAAATAAATGCCGATCCCTACGAGTGGAGCAAGGATGGAAACAAGCAGGTTCGTACCTCGCATTGCAAAGAATGCTCTCCATTTCCCCATCTGTCCTTGCAGTTGCTTCATTCCGCCAATGCTTTGCATCGCATAGATCATGGCTCCAACATAGAGCGCCATGGTGATGAACATCGGTGCCATCTGATTCTGCATGCCTGCTGGCTGCGGGTTGCTCAGAACAATGTCAGATGACACTTTGCCCATAGTGGATTCCACAATCTGTTTCGATTGCTCTGCAGGAACCTGCATACTGCTCAGCACACCCTCGAAGCTCTGTGCCTGAACCTGTGCACCCATCTGCGCGGTGATTTCAGCTGCAACATTTTTCATGGAGCTCGTGATTGTTGTTGGGTTCGATTCATTAATCAGGTACTGTAACTGAGCTTTACCATCCTGTTCAGACAGTTTCTCCGTAAAATCACCTGGTATACGTATGATCATATGAATATCCCGGTCTTCCAGCCCCGTCTTCGCCTGTTCTAATGATTCGTTGGTAACTACCTTAAATGGCAATTGTTCTTGCAACTTTTGCACAAATTCGGTACCGGACTGCTGGTCCTCGTTGACAATGGCAACCGTAAGATTCGTTACATTTTTGGGGATTGCGCTATACCCCGACATAAAAACGGTCAACATTACAATTTGATAAAAAACGATCATGAATATGCCTGCCTTGACTCCGCCGTGCTTCAGTATGTTCTTCACTCTCTATTCCACCTTGTTTTCTCATTTTAAACTACTTGAATTAAAGTACTCTTATTTGTTATATTTGTCAATGAGACCAACCAAGGAGGCGAAAAGAATGACGAAGAGCTCTATTATTTCTCTGTCAGAAATTACGAATTTCCAATCGAAAGAAGAAGAATTCAGTCCCTACCGTTGGTATCGCAGCATGTTGAATCAGGAACCCGTCATCTACAATGAAGAGACCGATTCCTGGCATGTATTCAGGTATGATCTTGTCAAAACCGTGCTTAATGATCACGAGCATTTCTCCAGTGTGAGAAAAAGATCAATTGTTAATGTGGGATATTCAAGCGAAGAAAAAGGTGCGGACAGTGAGCATCATATGCCGGACAAGCTGGATATTCACAATGTAGATCCGCCGGAACATCGCAAGCGGAGATCATTGCTGGCAAGTGCATTTACACCCAGAAGTCTCAAGCTCTGGGAACCGAGAATAGAGGCAGTGGCCGAAGAGCTGATCAGAGAATTTGAAGGTCAATCGGAAGTGGACATTGTTGAAGCTTTTACGAGCATGTTTCCTGTCATTATCATGTCTGACCTGCTCGGCATCCCTTCCAAAGATCGTCATTTGTTCAAAGATTGGGTGGACACCATGTTTATGCCTACTACCGATGCCACTTTTGATCAAATTAACGAAATGAAAAAGATTGCCGGGGAGGAATACTTCAAGTACTTGTATCCCTTCGTTGTGTCCAAAAGATCCAATCTGGGAGAAGATATCATATCAGACCTGATCCAGGTTGAGCTCGATGGCGAGCACTTTACAGATGAAGAGATTGTGCGAACCACCATGTTTATTCTGGGCGCCGGCATAGAAACTACAAGCAACCTGCTGGCCAACTCGTTCTATGCCCTGCTATATGACCAACCGGAATTGTATGCCGAACTCAGGGATAACCTTGAGCTTGTCCCAGCCGCGGTAGAGGAAATGCTGAGATACAGGTTTCACATCAGCAAAATGGACCGTATGGTCAAAGAAGATAACGATCTGCTCGGAGTTAAACTGAAAAAGGGAGACGCTATCGTAGCGTGGATGAGTGCAGCCAATATGGATGAGAATATGTTCGAAGATCCGTTCACCTTGAATGTTCATCGTTCAAACAATAATAAACAGCTTGCGTTTGGTTTTGGTACTCACTTCTGTCTGGGGGCTCCTCTGGCCCGTCTAGAGGCCAAAATTGTACTGACCGCATTTCTAAAAACGTTCACCAGCATTGAACCCTTGCAAGGATTCAATCTGGAGGAAAACCTGATCCCTTCTGCGGCTGGACAATCTTTAACAAGTCTTCCGATGAAATTGTATAAGTAAATACATCTGACGTAAATTCATTTATAAATTGATAATCTTCACTATAAGTTCTATGGATACACTCAAAACAAAAAGAGCAGATCCCTTCTGCTCTTTTTCTCTACTCTTTTCTTTATAAATAACCTTTATCATTCCATTCTACCGTTCGTTAATTCAACAAACCTGTCCCACTCATCATAAACGGCACCACTCGCTCAGCCAACTCAGCCGGGGATTCCTGCCTCTCCTCCAAATTCCAACGATACGTCACCCCATAGATAGACCAGCTCAGCATCGTTGCCAAATACGCCAATGTTTTGGGTGGCTCCGCACCATCTGTTTGACTCATGGCAATCTCCAGAACAAGCTTCTCTAACTGAGCCTTAATGTTTTCCTCAAAGATTGGCGCTACGGACTCATATTTCTTGATACATTGGTTGCTTGAATCATGATAATTACATAACGAGATCACCAGTTGCTTCAGGGTCTCTTCTGTCAAATGTGCCCCTACATTAATCTGTTTGAGCACATACTCTTGGAAAGCATAGGACAAAACGGATTCAAGCAGTTCATATTTGTCTGCAAAATGGGCATAAAATGTGGCCCGGTTAATCGTCGCCTTTTGCGTAATATCCTGAACTGTAATAGCTGAGAAATCCTTTTTATTCAAATGATAAAAAAACGCATCCTGAATTAATTGACGGGTTCGGATCACCCGTGGATCATTGGGATTTGGAGAAAACTCACCTGACATATACAAAGTACCCCTTTTAATCGATCTTGTAATCATACTTCTCAATGCTTCTATTATAGATAGCTAATGTTAGGTCAACAAGTAATCCAGGGTTAAACCGACATTATTATGGTGGCTTCGCTTAAGCAACACATTGGTTAAATCGTCGGTTGATGCAGCCTTTCTCCATTGATAATATTGCACTCGTACCCCGCTTGGAGGTGCACTATTATGGAGGTGTTTGACTTGAGTAATCGTCAGCAGCAACAAGTTCAATTGACGGAAAATCTGTTTCAACCTTATACAATTCATCATTTAACATTGCAG
This sequence comes from Paenibacillus taichungensis, assembly GCF_013359905.1. Taxonomy (GTDB): domain Bacteria; phylum Bacillota; class Bacilli; order Paenibacillales; family Paenibacillaceae; genus Paenibacillus; species Paenibacillus taichungensis. Next base: position 362,146 of record NZ_JABMCC010000112.1, read on the forward strand.
TCTCGTATCGTTATGCCCGCTATGGGTCGGGCTTTCTCACCAGATGGTGTACCGGGCTCCGATGTAGCAGCTTATTATCGCAGACGTGCGGAAAATGGCGTCGGACTTATTATTACCGAAGGTGTAACTATTGACCATCCGGCGGCAACCAGCGAACCACGCGTGCCCCGTTTTCATGGCGAAGAAGCATTAAACGGCTGGGCAGAAGTCGTCAGACAAGTCCATGAAGCCGGGGGCAAGATTTTTCCTCAGCTTTGGCATATGGGTATGGCTCGTCCAGCGGGATCACAGCCTTATCCGGAAGCTCCGTCCATTGGGCCGTCAGGTATTGATCTCGAGGGAAATCTGACGGGTGAACCGATGACAGACGAAGAAATCACCAACATCATTCAAGCTTTTGTGGACGCAGCAGTTCATGCCAAACGGCTTGGGTTTGACGGCATCGAACTTCAAGGAGCACATGGTTACCTGATTGACCAATTCTTCTGGGACAGAACAAATAAACGGACAGACCGCTATGGCGGCGATCTTATCAAGCGTACGGAATTCGCTACCGAACTTATTCAAGCGATTCGTGCTGCCGTGGGTCCTGATTACCCGATTGCCATTCGTTTGTCGCAGTGGAAAATGAGTGATTATTACGTCAAACCGCTGGACTCACCGGATAAGCTGGAGCTATTCCTGAATGTGCTGGTAGAGGCCGGCGTCGATATATTCCACTGCTCAACACGACGTTTCTGGGAGCCGGAATATGATGGTTCGGAACTTGGATTTGCCGGCTGGGTGAAAAAACTGACAGGCAAACCAACGATAGCCGTGGGCTCTGTCGGTCTGGATGATGAATTTACCAGTCTCTATACGGAAGGTAAAGGTGCAGGACACAAGGATTTGGATGATCTTCTTCATCGGTTGGAACAGGAGGAATTTGATCTAGTTGCCGTTGGACGCGCACTTCTCGCGGATCCGGCATGGGCTGTGAAGATCCGTGATGGCCGCGTGAATGAAATTCAGGCCTTTTCGCCAGAAGCGCTTGTTACGTTGCTATAAGATTAATTTAGGACCGAATTCATATGGTTATCCGTTAAATGAGCTATAATTGAACCAAAATACTCGTCATCCATTTAGTTAGGGACAGCGGGTATTTTGGTTTTTTTACATGTGTACACAAAACAGGCGAGCAATATCATCCAAGAAAGTCCCTTCTTTTCATATTATAATGACATTTAACTTACCAGAAAGAAGGTGCAGCAGGTGACTCGTGAAGTGCGAACCGTCGTATTCGATACCGATCTACAACTCGAAGCCTATCAATTCGAAGGCATTATGCAGAAATTCCCCAATCATTTTCATGACTATTACGTCATTGGATTTATTGAGCAAGGCAATCGCCATCTTGTATGTAATAACGAAGAATATATGCTGAACACTGGAGACATGATTATTTTTAATCCGCATGATCCCCATGCCTGCGAACAGGTGGACGGCAGAACCCTGGATTATCGTTGCATCAACATTCAACCTGAGGTCATGCGCCAATATGTACAGGAAATTACCGGACAAGATTACTTGCCACGGTTTACTTCCCCTGTACTCTATCAGAGCGAACATGTTACTTCTTTGTATGAGCTGCATCAGATGATTTTGGAAGAGCAAGCTGACTTTCACAAAGAAGAGCTGCTGCTCTTTCTGCTGGAACAGCTGATGAGAGAATATGCGGATGCCGAACCGCCTATTTCCGCCCAGGACGTCACCATCGAGATTAGACGCATATGCGAGTACATAGAGACTCATTATATGGAGAGCATTACGCTGAACCAGTTAGTCGAGTTAACAGGGCTGAGCAAATACCATCTGTTGCGTTTATTTACTCGTCAAAAAGGGATATCTCCCTACCGCTACCTAGAAACGATTCGCATCAATCAGGCCAAACGGCTATTGGAACAAGGCCAGCTCCCAATCGAGGTCGCCGCGCAGACAGGTTTCAGTGACCAGAGTCACTTTACGAATTTTTTCAAAAAGCTAATTGGCTTGACGCCCAAGCAATATAGACGCATCTTCAACCATGAAGTGGATTCAAAGCGTATAGCGGATGATCAGTCATGACAAGTCAGAACCAAATCTCCACTGGACATCTGCTGGCCTTACTTACGATCCTGATCTGGGGAACAACGTTTATCTCCACCAAGGTGCTGTTGATCGAATTCACCCCGGTGGAGATTCTGTTTTTCCGTTTCGTGATAGGCTATGTGGTGCTCTTCCTGATCTATCCGCGGTTGATGAGAATTACCTCAATTCGAGAAGAAATGCTGTTTATCGGTGCTGGATTATGCGGGGTTACGTTATATTTTCTCATTGAAAATATTGCACTAGTGTATACCTTCGCTTCCAATGTAGGTGTTATTGTTTCAATTGCCCCATTCTTTACCGCAGTCCTTGCACATTTCTACCTGGATGGAGAGAGATTGCACAAGCGGTTTATCGTGGGCTTCGTCATTGCCTTGTCTGGCATTATCCTGATTGGATTCAACGGCAGTTTCATCCTGCAACTGAATCCGCTGGGGGATCTGCTCGCTTTCGTGGCACCTGCTGTATGGGCGGTCTACTCTGTACTCATGCGCAAAATAGGTGAACTTCCCTATCACACTATCGGTGCTACACGCAAAGTATTCTTTTATGGACTATTATTCATGCTTCCGGCTTTGTTCCTATTCGAATTCCATTTCGATCTTGGGCGCTTCGCCAACATGGCCACCCTCTCAAACCTTCTCTTTCTCGGGCTGGGTGCCTCTGCCTTATGTTTTGTAACCTGGAACCGGGCAGTGAGTCTTCTGGGAGCCGTCAAAACAAGTGTGTACATTTATTTGGTGCCTGTCATTACTGTCGTCGCTTCTGCACTGATTCTACATGAGCGGATTACCTGGATAACGCTGCTCGGGGCTCTGTTAACGTTGGTCGGATCATTCATTTCAGAGAAAAAAGTACAAAGAAAAGACTACGGTAGTACGTTGCCGAAACTTCAATAGTGCAAGGTCCGTCTACCATAACTCAAAAAAGAGACATTAATCCTGACGGATTAGTGCCTCTCTTCATTTTGCCAAGGACATTGCTTCGATGCCTTTCTCTAATTCAACATGGATAGAAGTTTCTCCAACTCCTGCTTCTCCAGATGTCTCCATTGTCCACGTTCCAGTCCATCCAGCGTAACATTCATAATTCGGATGCGCTCCAGCTTGAGCACTCTGTAACCCAGGGCTTTGCACATTCTGCGAATTTGCAGATTAAGCCCTTGAGTCAAAATGATACGAAATACGTTCTCACTATGCTTATATACCTCACACGGCTTCGTCACCACATTCATAATCTCAACCCCCTGCGACATCGCTCGAACGAATTCGTCTGTCACTGGTTTGTCTACGGTCACTACGTATTCCTTGTCGTGATTATGCTCCGAACGCATCATCTTGTTCACAATATCTCCGTCATTGGTCAGAAAAATCAAACCCTCAGATGCCTTATCCAGCCTGCCAATCGCAAAGATACGCGAGGGATAATTCACATACTGAATGATGTTTCCCTCCACCTGTTCTGCTGCGGTGCAGACAATGCCGATGGGTTTATTCAGAGCAAGGTAAACAGGCTCGCGATCATTGAAAGGAATCTCCTGGCCATCAATGAGTACGATATCCTCAGGCTCCACGTCCGCACCTTTTTCACACACTTTACCATTAATCGTGATACGCCCAGCTACAATTAATCGGTTCGTTTCCCTGCGGGAGCAATATCCCGTTTCACTTATGTATTTGTTAATTCGCATGCTCCACCACTTCTCATCTGTAATATTGCCACTTGTTCATTAGCGAGCTCATGTTGTCAGTTCATCGGCTTCGTTCAATAGGTTAGTACCTTGTACTGATTTTCATCCCACATCATCTCACTTATAATGAAACGAAGCAAATGAATTGTTATACGGAGGTACATAGGAAACCAAATTAAACTGAGAAAAGGAGTTAACCATGGACAAAAAGTGTATGAGAGTGCTTAAAAAGTTATATTTACACGCCAATGGTGATTATGACAGAGCACGAGAAGTAATGATCTATCAAACGGATACACTAACTGCAGCAGAACAGGAGCTACTGACTGCACAGGGCTGGGTGGCTAATGATCTCGAACTGATCCACCATGATGATATCCTTCAACAACTAATCGCTTTCCAGCAGCATGAACTTCTTTCCTGGTCGACGATTACCCAAGCATTTATTGCAGGTGTCGGGGGCAGTTATCCACGAGGCATATCTACGCTCGCAAGCTACCATATGATGATTCACTCGCAGATGCATGCTTATGAGGAAACTGAACAGTTCCTTGCTTGCCGAGTTTGCGGTTTCAGTCATAGCGATGAGGGATGGGAGAATCTATCCAATATCCGTTACTCCCTTCACCAGGGTTATGATTACAGTGGGTCAAGCGTAGGTGCATACGCCGATCTAACAGAATTCATCAACTTACTTGAGAAGGAACCTATTAAACCGACTCCCGAGGATATCAACATATTCAATCAACTGCTTTATATGCTGGATCAGGCTGACGATGAAGAGTCTCCGGGAAAATTTGAGAAACGACTCACTGCGGAGAAATTGGTCAAAGGACACGCAGGAATTCGCAGAAGTATCCTTCAAGCGCTGTCCAGAGTAGGTGTGCTGCCTAATCAAGTTCTCTCCCTCAGTGCAGACCATTGGACCAACAACGAGCATATCCTGAATGGGGGATTGCTGCTTAACAATACCAAAGGCCGCTCTGATATGGAGATGCCTTGGGCGGGCTGGCAAGGTAAACTAGGCGTCGATTGGGACAAAGCACGCAAGCTGTTTGGACACGCGATTCAAGTCAAAGACTGAACGGTCAGCCTGTCATACTTAATGATTATTGTTTGTATAACAGCTTAATCCAGATAAAAAGGAGTTTACCATGCACACAGTTACCCAACTTTCAATTGACCCTGATCATCTGAACCAAAATACTGGTATATGGATTGGCGGAGAAATCGCATATGTTACAGATTGGCCGCTTAATCAGGAGAGTCAGCCCTTGTTGCATCTGTTCTCCATTGATTGCAATACACTTTTACAACAGCTGCATGTCCCTTCGTTGCCCCCTGGGAAGTATATTTCGGTCTTCTCCACCTATTCCGCTTCGGATTACTTTTTGGATCAGGTAACCTATACGGGGGATGAGCTGGAATGGAAGGAGAATATTCTCGCTGGATGTACATATGTATCCGTATCTTCAGAGCCACTAACTTCCGTATGTCCCATTCAATCCATTCCTTTATGCGGAGTAGGATTGACGGAAATAGAGATAGAGGAACAGGATTTCCCTGCCTTTTCATTTTTCTCTTCCATGCTACCAAACGGTGTGAACGGAATTAGCCATTTGTTAGAGGACTATCAATTCGTTTGTCAGATTTATTCCGGGGATTTCCCTGATCCCTATCAGGATATACTGGGACTTTCCGATGCAAACGGATATTTGTTATTACGAACTGGTTCTGCGTCTGCTCAGGCACCCTTGGAAGGAATTTTCTTTGTGCAGACTGCCTAGTGGGGACGATAGCTTAAGTTTATTCATAAGGATCTGATCATCAAAAAGTTTCCTGTCAATTACAGACAAGGAAACTTTTTTTGCTTCGACACGAAATCGTTTTAGGTTGAACATTGTGTGAGAAAGATCATTCATTCGCCAAAAGTTAACATTATTTTACAATAAAAAGCATGTACAATTGCATAATTATGGTATAAGTTATATACGAAAGAAACATTATTTACATAATATAAAATTTATATCCATCTCAGGGAGGGCAACATATGAGAAGAATTTTCGCTTTAAGCTGCGGGTTTTATCTATTAATCGGCATAACCAGCGTTGTACTTGGTGCACTTCTACCCGTCTTATTGACACATTATGAGCGTGGTTATAGTGATGGCGGGTTTTTGTTGTTTTTGCAGTTCCTCGGTTTTCTTGTCGGGGTGCTCGTTGCTCCTTCCATGACTGCTCGCATCGGCAGAAAATCCATGTTAACCATCGCCCTGATCTGTATCGTTACTGCCTATGCCGTTCTCGGATTCTTGCCATCCTGGACAGTTGTTCTTCTTTTAACCATTATTGTCGGGTTTGGGTCTGGCATCATTGAACCCTCCGTTGGTGCGTTTACGATAGAATTTACGGAAAATCAGAAAGCAGTAGCAATGTCCAAGCTTGATGTGTATTTTGCCCTTGGAGCACTTCTCATTCCGGCAGTCGCTGCCTTATACATTTGGCTGGATCTTTGGCATCTTACGTTTTATACCGTTTCCGCGTTATCCCTTATTCTCATGCTGTTATGGGTGACCATGCCCACCTCCGCCGCTTCTTATCTGAAACAAGCTGGTGAAAATACCGTTGGACATGCAACGGGCAGATCCCAGTATTCCAGAAAACATCTGGGGCTGCTCACAATCTTCGTCGTCTTTTTCTTCGTTTACATGGGTCTGGAGTTAGGCCTAATGAACTTCTTGCCTTCCATTCTGGTCGAACGATTGCAGTTACAGGAATCTGTCGCTTCACTCAGCGTATCCATTCTATGGATTGCCATGATTATCGGTCGTCTTTTTTCCGGGAAAATTGCTGAAGCCGTCAACTACATGCCTTTCCTGATCTGGAGTACGGTAGGTACACTTCTGTTCGCCGTTGCCATGGTGTTCGTAACAGGCCAATGGGCAACATACCTGCTAATCTTCGGAACCGGATTGTTCATGTCAGGACTGTTCTGTATCGCACTGGTCTATGCCAACATTCTGATTCCCGGCATGACTGAGCGCACAACCAGCATCCTGATTGCCTCAGGCGGTATCGGTGGCGCCATCCTGCAGTATGTAACCGGATGGAGCATGAGTTCGTGGCCTGTAGTAAACACGATCTGGATTTTGGCCGGATTTTGTCTGATTCTACTCCTCACTCTCGTTCTCTCTCATCTCTGGAACTTAAGGAACAGCACCGTAAGTGGAACTCTCGCACATCAAAGTAAAGAGATTTAAACGTTGCTTCTTGAGAGGGGTGATGCCTGCGTAAACCAGAATTGTTGATCTTCGTTCAGGCTAGAACATTACATTTATGGAGGGAATCATATGCAAACCTTAACCAAAAACCGTTTCAGAACCGGACAAGGGATTAAGTTGATTGACGATGAAGGCGTTGAATATCTGGATGGCGTATCCGGTACATTCAATCTGTCACTGGGCTACAATCACCCGCATGTCGTGAGCAAAATTCAGGAACAAGTCGGCAATCTGACGCATATGTCTTCCTCCTTCACAGAACCGTATGTGGATGAAGTGCTCGATCATCTGATTGAATATGCTCCAAACGATATTAATGCGGGTTGGATGCGAGATATTACGGGCTCAACCGCCAATGAATGTGCCACCAAAATCGCACAGAAATACACTCAATCCACAGACATTATCAGCCTGTACCTATCCCATCATGGTCAGACCCAGTTTGCAACAGGGATTTCGGGAAATGCCTTCCGACGGAAACGGTTTCCAAATTCGGCTGTTCCCAACTCCGTTCATGTGCCTGCACCATACTGCTATCGTTGCCCATTCAAATCTTCAAGCGTAGACTGCGGATATCAATGCGTTGAAGCTATCTCCGATGCTATAGAATATGCGAGTTCCGGCTCAGTCGCCTGCATGATTATTGAACCGATTCTCGGCAATGGCGGCAATATCATTCCTCCTGCAGGTTATTTCAAGCGCCTGCGTAAACTGTGTGATGAGTACAATATCATTCTCATTGCCGACGAAGTACAGACGGGAATCGGACGCACCGGGTACATGTTCGCCAGCGAACTATTCGATATTCAACCTGACATGATTACCCTTGCCAAAGGTCTCGGCGGAATCGGTGTACCTGTTGCTGCGGTATTGATGCAGTCCCGATTGAATGTACTGGAAAAGCATGAACATTCCTTCACCTCTGGAAGCAATCTGATCTCCGTAACCGCTGCCAAATCTACCCTGGAGGTTGTATCCGAACCTGGATTCCTTGATGACGTGAAACGCAAAGGTGAAATCTTAGGCGGATTACTGCAAGATTTGGCCATGAAATATCCAAGCATCGGTGAAGCTCGCGGAGTCGGGCTGATGTGGGGATTGGAAATGGTGGGTGACAATAATGAACCGGATACGGATAAAACCAATGCCATTATCGACCGTGCCTTCACGGATGAGCATCTGATTTTAAGAGGATCACGTTACGGATTCGGGAACGTAGTAAAGGTCAGACCATCGCTTACCACAACAGAAGATGAGTTGGTTGAAATTGTAGAGCGACTCGATTCGGTGCTTGCAAGCGTCCATTAAAACATTTCAATGCCATTGCTCGAAGTGGTCGTTTCGGTTACGAATCGTTCTTCTGATCGCTGTTATCCCCGGATTTTATTTGATTTCCCTTTTCCGAGGGGAAAATCCGTTGATAGCATATGCTTCCGAAGCAGCTTTCTTCCAGAAAGCTTTTAGGCGAACGCTCCGCTTCTTCAGAATCGATTTCGTCCCCTTCACTACTTTCGTATCTTGTCAGAAACTGTTTTTAAAATGAATCGCTATAGTTACATTTCATATTATTATAAGGAGGTTTTAACATGTTAGCATTGGTATACAAATCGGCTTGGGATGTAGCGCTTGAGGAACGGCCTGTTCCGGAAATCGCGAGAGATAATCAGGTGTTGGTTCGAATCCGGGCAACGGGTGTATGCGGTACCGACCTCGGTATTGTCAGCGGTAAATATCATGCGGTTCCTTCCGTCATACTTGGTCACGAGTCTGCCGGGGAAGTCATTGCTGTGGGCACAGCTGTAACAACACTGCAACCGGGAGACCGGGTTGTCATCGATCCTACCTATTATTGCGGGCAATGCGACATGTGCAGAACAGGCAGACAAAATCACTGTACACATAAGTCGGTTACAGAGACCGGTGTGAGTGCTGATGGTACATTTACGGATTATTATGTAACAGAGGACCGCTTTTTGTATAAATTGAAGGACCATGTGAGCTATGAGGAAGCTACCTTGACTGAACCGCTGAGCTGCATGCTTACAGGCATTAATCAGATCCAGCTGCTACCGAATTTCAGAACAATTATCCTCGGCGCAGGGCCGATTGGTATTCTATACAGCTATGCCCTCGCTTCCAAAGGCGTCACTGGCTGTCTCGTCGATATCTCGGAAGAACGCCTGGCTATTGCAGGTTCGATTGCACCGGACCGTTGGGAGGTTCATTCATCCTTTGAAAATGCGATAGAATCACTGGCACCCACAACCAATCAGGTTGATATGATTGTGGATACGACAGGCGTCGTGGGTACACAAGTGCTTTCGCAACTCGCCAGCGGCGGTTATCTCATGCTGGTCGGTCTGAGAGATGGTAACACATCGTTCAATCCCAAGGAAGTTGTGGACCGCAGTCTAAAAATCATTGGCTCCATCGACTCCCTGGGAACTTTCGCAACAGCACACTACATGATAGAGCAACAGATTATCCCGGCGAAAAAAATTATCACCCACTCGTTCCCGTTGGAGGATTACGAAGAGGCATTCCGCACGCTTGGCTGCGATATTCAGGGGCGTACACTTCAAGCTTCTTCACATGCCATCAAAGTGGTGCTGCAATCCAGCGGTTCCAGTATCTAATGTAGCAAGTTAATCATGATTGAGATAAATTAGAGATAATTGCTTACAGAATCCTGGAGGAGGAATACAACATGGTAGCAAACAAGGAGTTTGACGGGCTGGGAGAGTCAAAGAATGACAGCATTCAGGCGGTCATTTTTGACATGGATGGCGTACTGATTGACAGCGAACCGATTTATTTCGAGATTGAACGTAGCTCTTTTGCCCATTTTGGCGCAAAAATGACGGAGGAAGAACATCACACCTATGTTGGAGTCACGCTGGAATCGATGTGGCGGCAAGTATTGGACAAGCACCAGTTAACAGCTACCGTGGAAGAAGCCCTCGCATACCATCAACATAATGTGATGCAGACGATGCTGGCTCACCCCAAGCTGACAGCCATGCCTTCCGTTGAACGCTGGTTAAGCTGGCTGCATGAGCAGCACATTCCGATAGCCGTTGCTTCTTCATCTCCACGTGCACTGATCGACCTGATCATGGACAAGACCGGACTTGGAAAATACTTTGAGGTCCGAATGACAGGTGAGGAAGTCACGAACGGCAAACCAGCTCCGGATATTTTCCTGACTACAGCCGAGATGATTGGAGCATCCCCATCGAACTGTCTTGTCATTGAGGATTCGCGCAATGGTGTTCAGGCCGCCAAAAGTGCAGGTATGCGCTGCATCGGATACCGCAATCCGGGATCAGGTGACCAGGACTTATCCAAAGCCGATTTTCAGATTTCCAGTTACGATGAGTTATGGACGCTGAAAGATACACTTCCGTTGGAAGGCCGATCGCCAAGCTTGTCGGAAATAAACTAAGACGAAAATAAACAACCCAAATGGCTTCAATTCCTTGGAATTGGAGCCATTTGGGTTTTGCTTGCTGCAAATTTAACGCGATAACACAAACTCGAATATCGTCTAGACCGAAATATCCAGACTTCCACCCAGATTGGGATGAGGAGCCGGAACCGACTTTAACATTTCTGTTAGTTGTTGACCTTGCTGCTCTGCCATGTCTTTCGACATTGACATGACTTGCAAACTCGCCGACTGTGACACTGAGACTTGACTCATAGCCATTGATAATGCTGCAATATCCATGTTCTGCACTCCTTTCGTTTTCTGGTCAATAGGCATACCTATTTTATATCGGTCAGATAGGAGGAAATATGTAATTCTCTCCTTCATATTCAAAAGCTTAATATTCGGCTTCCCCCAATTCTTGCAAAGATGCTATAGCAAAACAAAACATCTACTAATACGTATATGTTAAAATCATGAAGGAGGGTTGCTTATGAACGGGAGAAAATTTGTTATACTTTTTTCAGTCATCGCTGGACTTTGCATCGGGTTATTTGGTGGATTTGTCTACTGGGCTTTGTCCGGAGTCTAGAACATTTCTATGAAAAGAGTTCCTAACCTAAGTACTTCAATACCCCATCTGTTTCCTTGGCTCTCAGGGTGACTTTGGCTAATAACTGTTCCGGTTGCTGAAAATCCTCTTTGATCTCTTCCATCAATTCCTTTACCATCTCTTCCAGTTGCGCTAATGTTGTTTCTTTAGGTAAAATACGAGTTCTTGCGATCTCATGTTTACGAAAAGAATCATCATACGATGGTACTGTTTCCTGACCGAATGCACTAATTTCCAGCTCAACTTTTATTCCTTCCGACATTGGTTTCACCTCTTTACTCGTTTAAGGTTGATTAGGACTCAATCAATCCATATTTCACAAAACTGTGGAACAAGCCATCTTCTTCAATAGTTCCAGTTATATCATCTGCAATGGCTTTGAGACCCGGCTTGGCATTACCCATCGCAATCCCTACAGCACAATACTCCAGCATCTCCGCATCATTCATGCCGTCCCCAATGGCGAGTGTATCTTCACGTGACATACCCAGATGCTCCAATAAATCTGCAATAGCAATGGCTTTATGAATGCCCAGGATCATCAGTTCACCGCTTCCTTCACCAAAGATAGGTACCGTGCACTGGATGACTTCGAATTTGCCTTCAAACTCCTGCTTGATTCGATCGAACGGAATCGTAGAGCTTTCCAGAAAACAAACCTTATTTACGTCGTCCTTGTATAAATCGGCTTCACCATACGTCAGACCAGCAATAAACGGATGTGGCTTTTGTTCTTTTTTCGCTCTGGCATCGGGATCATTCTCTATATCACCATAGATGCGACGTTCCAGATGAGATTGAAGATTGGAGCTGGCGTACAAGGCCGAATTAGATTCGAGGTAGAAGTCAATCTGGTGTTCATTGAAAAAATCGACCATATGCCGTACATCTTCTGCCGTTACCCTTTTGTGATACAGCACATCTTGACCGAACTCAACATAGCCACCGCCGGCACCGATCAGACCGTCAAATCCTACTTCCCATATAGAATCGTAGATTTCCGCCTTGGATCGTCCTGTACATAAATAGAGCAGATGTCCATTTTCACGTGCCTGTTTGCACGCCTGTTGTGCGGACACCGGAATGTTGCCCTCATCATCTACCAATGTGCCATCAATATCTATAAAAACAATTTTTCGATTCGTTGTACTCATCTGCGTTTGCCCCCATCATGTATCTTGCCTGCGTTAAAGTATTCATTCTATTCCAGATACCTATTTCACTATACTTCCCCAGTCTAATTGTGAGGCTGAGTCAAAAAACATCTCCATAGGCTGATCCCTTTGCTTGCTCCCAAATTCGAGCCTGTATTAACACAAATTAGCATTTAAAATGGTCATTTACTTGCCAATTTGTCCATATGCACCGTCTGCCAATCATCGTCCTGTTCCACAACAACCACATATCCCTGACGTTTCCAGAAATCCACGGCTCCAGGTAAAAAGCGATGTGTATGCAAATACAACGTTGTGTAGTGCAGCTCCGCCACCACTTTCTCCAGTTCTCTTACGAGGAGTGAACCAATACCGTATCTGCGATATTTAGGATCCACATAACATTTCACAATTTCGGCGGCAGACTGCTCAGGATATCGTCCTTTCACAACTTCGATACGCCCATCATAAGGCAGGATGCCAATGGAACCCACAATCTCTTCTTCTTCGGTGACAGCAACCAGAAATACAGCATCGGCTGAATCCAGATAATGTTCTTTGAATTGCTCCAGATCTACAGGTAACTCCTTATGATCCAGCTTTGGAAATACTTCTTTGCGGACACGCATGGCAAAATCAATTGCATCATTGATTTGGTGCTCTTGAATAGCTATCACTTTCGGTACGGCCTGAAGCTGTGTCACAAAATCCACATTCCTTATCCTTAGATTCGAGCCCGTTTTCAGCTCCGTATACGAACCCAACTAACCGCAAGTTCGCTCTCTGCTTACAATTCTACCGAAATAAGCTCTTCCTATCAATCTATCTAAACGACTAACCAAAATAGAAGAAAGCCCGCGCGATTTGATAGGGATCGCATACGATAAGGCGTGTCATCAATCAACTTCGAGGGGGAAGAACATATGTGGTTATCGCTTGGAATCTCTGCTGCAGCACTACTGACAATTGGGTTCATCTATCGTTATGTGGAAGATAAACTTGCAACCAAAAAGTTTCATCCCCACGCACCCAAGCAGCTGTTAATCAAGTTCAAGGAAGGTACGACAGCCGACGAGATGTACACTCTGCATAAAAAAGCAAAATGCAACGTAGCCGAAACGTATGAAGATCTGGGCTGGTATCGCATTGAATCAAGAAAGAAAATGCAGCGTATGTTAAAGCACTACAAGGACCATGTGCTCATCGAGCATGTTGAACCGAACTACTACCTTCAGGCATCGTTTACGCCAAATGACCCGTTTTTTCCTTACCAATACAACCTGCCAAAAATCAATGCTCCCGCTGCCTGGGATATTTCCCAGAGTAACAGCTCGGTCAAAATCGCGATCATTGACACTGGCGTGCAGTTAAACCACCCTGAGCTTGCTGGCAAGATCCTTCCCGGATACGATTACATTGATTATGATAATATTCCCGAAGATGGTAATGGGCACGGCACTCATGTAGCTGGAATTGCAGCTTCGATAACCAATAACGGAGTTGGCATTGCTGGTGTGGCACCGCTCGCTTCGATTGTCCCGCTACGTGTATTGGATAACAATGGACAAGGTACAACGGGTAACGTCGGAAACGGACTTGTTTACGCGGCCAACAACGGTATTCAAGTCGTTAACCTGAGTCTTGGTGGGCCAACGGGAGAAGCTTTTCTTCAGGCTGCCGTGCAGTATGCATGGGATCGGGGTGCTGTCATCATCGCGGCAGCAGGTAATGATAATACTTCGTATCCGATTGTACCTGCCTCTTATCCAAACGTCATTGCGGTAGCTTCAACCAATCCTTCCGACCTCAAATCCAATTTTTCAAACTATGGATCGTGGGTTGATATGGCTGCACCAGGTGATACCATTCTGTCCACATACCTGGGTGGCTCCTATGCCTATCTAAGCGGAACGTCCATGGCGGCTCCCCATGTAGCGGGAGTGGCTGCATTACTCGCTGCACGCGGGAAAACTAATGCGCAGATTCGTGATGCCCTATGCTTCGCATCCGATCCCGTATCCGGCTCTGGTGTGTACTGGACGTATGGGAGACTGAATGCCTATCAGAGTCTGCAAGTGCCATAACACAATTACATTCACTCATAATGGCATGGATCATCGCCATTTCCATTTCTCACGAATAAAAAAATCAAAAAAACCATGGGGCTTCTATCGAAGCTCCATGGTTTAATAATTTTACTATTTCTACACTTTTGCTGCCCATATTTCGATTTCAATTTTAATTTCGGGTAAACCCAACTCCGTAATATATCCAATTGTCATCGCAGGATATTCATGACTGAATAATTGTCCCCACTCAGCGTATAAGAAATCCCAATCGATTTTCTCCGTCGCCCATACGTTGACTTTGATAATATGTTCAGCATCTAAATGCTCGGATTCGAGCACTGTTTTAATATTATTGAATGTATTCGTGACTTGCTCATTCAGACTGTCTGGAAAGTGTCCGCTACGATCTGCTCCAATTTGACCCGATGTCACAAACAACTCTGCATTCCTTGGAATTCTTGTAATATGCGTATACTGTCCTACAGGAGCTGGCATATTAGCTGGATTTTTTCTAGTAATTTTGTCGGTTTTCATGTTGATTACCTCGTCATTCTTAAGATTTTTTCTGCGATATTCCCTAGTTTTCTTCCTAATTTGGGCACACTTCTCCCTTGGAATAGATTCTAGAAAAAGACAGCAGTGGAGTATCCATATCCCGGAGATATAAACGCAAGTGATTTTTTCTTCATGATTGGATGCTCCTCCCTTCTTAAGTGACAAGATTCTCTTGATCTTTTCATTATATATGAAACAAATCATGAGTCAAATTCATCATTCATAAGTAAAGAGCAATCCCGTGTCAACGAGACTGCTCTTTGTGTATACGTAAGGGACTACACCTGGAGTTAAAAATATTGCGCCCCATTATTGGCAATAACCTCTTTGTACCAATGGAAACTTTTCTTTTTCACTCTGCGAAGTGTGCCGCTTCCGTCATTGTTCCGGTCTACATAAATGTAACCGTACCGTTTCTTCATCTCCCCAGTACCTGCGCTGACCAGATCAATCGGTCCCCAGCTCGTGTAACCCAGAAGCTCAACCCCGTCCTGAATGGCTTCAGCCATCTCGGCAAAATGACGATTCAGATAATCAATACGGTAATCGTCTTCAACGGTGTCATTGTCGAGCAACACATCCGTTGCACCAAGTCCATTTTCCACAATAAACAATGGTTTGCCATAGCGGTCATACAGCTGGTTACAGGTAATTCGAAGACCTTTCGGATCAATCGTCCAGCCCCATTCGGAAGCTTGAAGATACGGATTCTTCACTGAGCCAAACACATTGCCTTCGGTCGAATCCTTCAAAATCTCCGGATCGGTACTTGTACAGCGGCTGGCGTAATAACTGAATCCGATATAGTCAACTGTATTCTGCATGAGAATATCTGCATCTTCCGGCTGCATATTAATCACGATCTCATGTTCTCTGAAGAAACGCTTCGTATACCCAGGATACGCTCCTTTGGACTGAACATCGATAAAGAAGAACGACTCCCGATCCTGCTCCATGGCTTTCCATACATCATCTGGATTGGAAGTGTACGGATAAACCATGCCTGCTGCCAGCATGCAACCAATCTGTGCACCTGGAATGATCTCGTGACAGGCTTTCACAGCCAAAGCACTAGCAACCAATTCATGATGCGCTGCCTGATAGAGAACCTGCTCTTTATTCTCACCTTCCTGAAGAACAATACCCGCTCCAATGTACGGAAGATGCAGCAGCATATTGATTTCATTAAACGTCATCCAATATTTGACCTTGTCCTTGTAACGATCGAACAATGTTTTTGTATAAGTCTCAAAGAAACCAATCATCTTACGGTTCTTCCATCCGCCATACGTTTCGACCAGATGTACAGGGACATCAAAGTGACAGATTGTGACCACAGGCTCAATATTATATTTCAACAATTCGTCGAAGACATCATCGTAAAACTGCAATCCCGCCTCGTTCGGCTCAGCGTCATCGCCATTAGGGAAAATCCGCGCCCAGGCTACAGAGAGCCTCAAGCACTTGAATCCCATTTCCGCAAATAGTGCGATATCTTCTTTGTATCGATGATAAAAATCAATCGCTTCATGCGAAGGATAAAACTCTCCATCTTTGGGCTCATATGAATCGAGATTTCCCAAAGCAATAGGGAAGCGATTAGCCCCCGTGGGAATCAGGTCAACCGTAGTTAACCCTTTGCCACCTTCAAGATAAGCTCCCTCAAGCTGGTTCGCTGCCGTTGCTCCTCCCCAGAGAAATTTCTCCGGGAAGGCTGTTAATTTTTCATACATTCACGTCTACCTCCTATCCATAATGAACGTTCACTTAACCGAGCACTGTGAGCAATTTGTCTTTCTCTTTCACAGATGCATCCTTCGTGCCTACTACATCCAGATAATTGGACGTGTTCGTAATAATAATCGGTGTAACTGTCTCATATCCGGCATCCTTGATCGCTTGCAGATCAAATTCCATGATCAGATCGCCCACATTAACGCGGTCGCCATCTTTTACATGAGCTGTGAAATGCTGACCTTTCAATTGCACCGTATCCTGTCCGATATGAATCAGCATCTCAACACCCTCATCAGTGACAAGTCCAATGGCATGTTTGGTGCGATATACCGTTTGTACGACACCCGTGATTGGAGATACGACTCTGCCACTGGTTGGACGAATCGCAATCCCTTTACCCATATGCTCTCCTGCAAAGGTAACATCATTGATCTCTTTCAGTTCAACCACTTCACCAGCCATTGGGCTGAAAATTTCATATCTGTTGTTCGGGTTTGGATCAAGTACAGGTGTTGGCGCTGGAACTGCATCTGCCTTGTCTTTGAAACCAACAACATACGTAAGGACAAAACCAAGGATGAATGCAACCGCTGTAGCTACAAGAGCCATGTAGAATCCGGAATCAACGCCTGTTTTAGAGTTGATGAAGGTCGGATAGCCGAATACGCCAAGTCCGCCAAACATGTACATTTTCGATCCGAATAACCCTAGAATTCCGCCTCCAATACCACCTGCGATACAACTCATGATAAATGGTTTTTTCAGTGGAAGTGTCACACCATAGATGGCTGGCTCAGTTACACCAAAGATCCCCGAGATGAAAGCTGGAATACTTAATGATTTCAATTTGGCATTCTTGGTTTTTAACATAACAGCAAGTACCGCACCAATTTGGGCAAAGGAAGCAGCGAAAGACATTGCAACCACTGGGTCAGCTCCGGACGTACTCAGGTTAAGAAGCATAACTGGTACGAGTCCCCAGTGAAGACCAAACAATACAAACACTTGCCACAAACCACCAATGACCAAACCTGTAACGAGTGGGCTTAATTCATAGATGCCTGTTGCTCCTGCACCAATCAATTGACCTGCCCATGTGGATATTGGACCAATTACAAGGAATGTTGCAGGAACGATAACCAGCAGTGTGAAGAATGGAACCAGGAACGTACTAACCACTTTAGGAATAACATTTTTGAAGAATTTCTCTATTTTCACTGCAAAGAATGTAGCGATAATGATCGGAATAACCGATGATGAATAATTCATCAGGATTACAGGAATGCCCAAGAACGTAATGTGAATTGGTGATTCAAATAATGTACCTGCAAACAACGTATACAGTGGATCACCCGCAGTCAAACCGGACAGCGTAGGATATACGAGTGTAGCTCCGATCGCCATACCGAGGAACGGTGAACCGCCAAATTTTTTGATGGCCGTATAACCAAGGAATACCGGGAAGAAGTAGAACAGACAATCGCCCGTTGCATTCAGCAGATGGTACGTACCTGATGTGTCCGCTATCCATCCGAAGGATAAAAACATGGCTGTAAAACCTTTGATCATCCCTGTTGCAGCCAGTAAGCCAAGCAGCGGCGTGAAGACACCAGAGATCATATCAATAAAACGACCGAACAAACTACCCTTGTTACCAGAACTATCCTGATCTTCAGGAACCTGTCCCTCAGCAGGCAGATTACCTGCCTTTACAACAGCTTTATATACATCCGGCACTTCATTGCCGATTACGACCTGATACTGTCCACCACTCTGCATGACGGTAATGACACCTGGCAGATTTTTAAGCTCTTCCGTTTTAGCAACGCTTTCATCTTTAAGTTTAAAGCGTAATCTCGTTACGCAATGGAATACACTGTTTACGTTTTTAGCTCCGCCTACACCAGACAAGATGTCTTTGGCCAGTTGATCGTAGTTCATAGTAATTCTCCCTCTCTAAGTAGACTCCCGATGCTTGTGAAACAAAGAAAACCTGAACTACTGAACATACACAACGCACCGGAAAATCCGGAAACAAGTCGTGATATTCAGCAATTCAGGTTTTGCCCTTAACGGTTGCAACCCTGTAAGGCTGTACACAGCGATATTCAGTTGTAGCATTAACAACTTCATCTTAAAGTAAGTTGCAACCCATCTTTACGGACCCAAAGTGGTCGGAAGTATCGGAATTGCCTGATTGAACAGTTACAATCCGATTGATGTATGCGCTTACTTTATGGATTCATAATATAATAACTTCTAACCTTTTGCAAGCGTTTTTTTAAGAATCTTTATTTTGTAATATCGTTACTCTGAAGTGGCATGCACTACGCGTTCAATATGAATGGTTAAATACATCATTTCTTCGTTAGTCAGTTGATACGTGTAGTTATTTTCAATGAATTTTCTAATCTTCTCCGAGCACTTGTGCGCTTCAGGGTACTTTTTCTGAATCATCTCAAATAACTCATCGTCGTTGTTGCTCTTATAATGCTTGCCTTTTACCAGCCGTTGGGCGAAAAACTTCAGATGAGTCACAAATCGATAATAATTCAACGAGTTCTCGTCAAAGTCCATTTTGAAATGATATTTGATGATCGTCAAAATCTCCTGCATGACCTGAGTCATGCTTCGGATGTTAGGCATCTCTTCGTTAAGTGCTGCATTTACAAAATGAAGTGCCATGAACCCCGCCTCATCTTCAGGCAAAAGTACACCAAACTGATCACAAATCATATTTAACGCTTCCAGCCCTACCTCATATTCGTCTTTGTAGAGCTGCTTGGTCTCCCACAGCAGTCCATTACGGATAGGCAGATTGTTACGATAACGTTCAATGGCAAAATGAATATGATCCGTCAGATGCAGATAGATGCTCTCGTTTAGCTTTTTCCCAAGCTTCAGCTTGGCATAGGCGATAATCTCTTCAGACACTTTCATGTATTCCAACGGTATGCTCGCGATTAATGCCTTGAAATTTTCCTGAATATTTTCATTCTGTAAAGTAAATATCTTATCAATATGCTGCTCCGACACCTCATCGCCGGCTCTCTTCTGAAAAGCAATTCCCCGGCCAATAACGATGACTTCGCGTTCGTCTTTAATCGCAACTACAGCATTATTGTTTAACACCTTCTCGATCTTCACTTTATCCACTCCAATATACAGAAAAAGGCAAACCGTGCCTTCCATGAGGTCACTGGCCTTGCCCATTTCACTTCAATGTTAACTATATTTGCGTTCATGGTATTACATTTTTCTACATTGTGCAACAAAAAAATCGATGATGTTTTATCCCTAACAAATCACTTCCTGAATGCATAAATGATACTGTTTATCTGTTTTGTATTTTTTTCTGTTTGGAAGTAATCATTCTGTATCTACAAACCTTCCCATTATAAGCATTTCCTTAGCATGACGACTTATCCATGGAATTATACTTGTACCCAGAGCTCCAAATCCAGAATTTCAATACCTGTCTGTATCCAATCGGTATCAGAAAGCCTACTACTCGCCTGCCACTTCGACCATTAATAAACTGAAATTTATAATTACATTCATGAGTGCATCCATATCATTGCAGACAAAAAGTGTTTGCACTTATTTACTATACTTTTGATTATATTCTTCTTAAAATCCTGTAGAATTCGGATTATAAATAAACAAAAAAGCCCTCCGTAGAGAAGGACTTAATGTGTCCGAATGATGAAAAATTGCATACAAAAAAATAATTATTTTTATTTCGTCACGCTTTTCGCGCGTTTTTGCAGACGTAAATATCATCTCATAACTCTCATCAATTAACGTCGTACCTTGCCAATCCTTATAAAGATATAAAATCTCGAATTCATTGGCACTCTATTTCTTCATTTTCGTGCAGTCATTTGATCATGATTTATTCTTTTTGCTTTCCTTCTCCAGCTCTGCTTCGATTCTTCGATTAATGATCTTCAACTGGTCCGAATTCAAGTGTTCGATATCCATTAACTGTTTATCGATTTGGTACTCTTCCGCTTCGCCCTTGTGCATCAATCCTAGATGATGCTTAATGGATCGAATATCCTCGCGCATACTCATGGTCTGACGATAATTGTCTGCAACAAGTGCAAATATAATCGCGCCTGCCAGAATCGTACCATATGGCATCAGAAGACACAGAACAAATCCTACTATTAAAGCCAAAATGATATACATGCTTTTCCCCTCCACTTTCAATTACAGTTTGAATCGTTCTTGGATTAGCTGTGCCACGTCTTTCGGGCTCTTGTCAGTGTTATTAATCCGAATATAATGCTCATGCGTAATTTCTCCAGGCTCGGAGTTCAATCGATATTTCTCCATACTCGAAAGCAGATCCTGCTCTGACCATTCGACATTACGCTTCGTTGCTTTGTGCAGCAGCCGATGTGGGCTCTTGTTACGCTCCAATCGCTCCGCCGGATCAGCCTCCAGTTCAACATAACATACCTCTGCACCTCTGGACTCAAACAACGCACTGACTTTGCGAATGTACTCCCAATCCTCTTTCATATCGAATGCCCACACAAATGTAAAAATCAAACCGGGCAGCTCACTCTTCGCCACTTCTTCAAAAATCTCCTGACGGAACAGATTAACAAGTCTCTTTCCTTGAGGTGTACCATAACTGAAATAAGGTGACACCAGTTCAATCGTCATATGATTGTGAAACAATTTCAGATCGGTGATCTTCTCCAATTCCTGACCCACCGTCATTTTCCCCACAGCCTGTGGACCAAAAATAATGATGAACTTCATCCCATCACTCCCGACATCAGCGATATGTATACCATTACTTGAATTTTCTGGACATTAGTCCATAATAACGCCTATTGGACAAATAAAAAAGAGATTTCAAGCCATCCGCTGAATGTTCAGGGCTTGAAATCTCTTCTTCGGTTTTACTTTATATCCATTGTTTCATAGTCTGCCCAACGTTAACGTCCGATCAGAACCCATCCCCACTTCATTCGACGAAGTCCCATGGCAATAATCCATGAGAGCAAAATCGCCACTACATAAGACAGCATAATGCCAAGACTGAAGTGTGGGGCGAGTTCCACGGTGAGTTCTCTTCTCCAGAACAAGAGCACTAACGGATGTATTAAAAATACACCAAACGCCACCGTACCCAAAGAGTTCAGAATACGAGTTGTCCGATTAGATCCATTCTGTTTCCATGCACCCATCCGTTCACATAGGATCAACAAGAGTAAGCAGGCCGAGAGGGTAAACAGATTACGGAATAGAAATAGCAACGTATAGGTTAGAGCCGGAGTTGCGGCGAAAGCCGTTTTTATAAAAGTATTACCGTAAATAAACACTGCTCCTCCGCTCAACAATGCAGCCATCAGCACATAACGGTACAAGAACAATTTCTTCAATGCCGCATCGAAGTTTAACCCAATCCAGGCGCCGAATCCAATAACAATCAGGTAACTGGGCAGCAAACTTCCCATCCGTGAGAAATGAAACTGCAAATGCAGCGCGTAGAAAACAGCCTGCGCCGCAATAAAGAACAGCGGTAAATATCGATTAAATACACGATAACGTGTTAACGAAAGAAGCAGTGGAAAAACCACATAAAATTGCAAAATAATCAGAAAAAAATATAAATGCGTATGTGCAGTACCGGTTAACAATTGCCCCGAGAACTGCTTTACATGTGCCAGAGGCTCTTTGCCTGCTAGCCATTGTTTGACGATAAAATAAATGAGTGACCAGGCCAGATAAGGCACAAAAACATAAAATAATCGCTTTTTATAAAAAGCGGGCATCCAGCCCTTTTCCTTTATCTTGGAGCTGTAATTGTAGAACAACACCAATGAGGACAGAAACAAAAATGCAGGTACGGCGAATTGCAAAAAGCTGTTCCAAAAATAATAAAAGTTATGATCCAACGTGTGCTTGGGATAATGTGCAACTGCTGTTGAAGTCGCATGAATGGCGACCACTGCCATAATTGCAAAAGCACGATAGAGATCCAGATACTCAATACGCCGGGGCCGATTAACCGGTTGATTCATAATAAAACCTCACTTATGCCTGATAGGATGATAGTTTCCGGCCGCAATCCAGATTCTAACCTTTATTTTAATCAGCAGACGTAAGTAATACAATCATGATCTATATTATTTTTGTTAAATTGCAACAATATTCAGCATTATTCGACATTAGCTATTTACCTATCCAGAACCGCTCAACGATATTACCATCAGGCTCAACATAGTCTTGATCCTGGATGCCCCCGTTACGAAGAATAACTCTTCTGGAAGCCTCATTATGCGCGTCACATACGACAAGTACTTTGGTAATCCCGAGATCTTTGGTAATTTCAAGGGCAAGCTTGAGGATCTCCGCACCATATCCATTCTGACGCTCTCCTGGACGAACTCCATAACCAATATGCCCTCCGCTATGGAACAGCTTTTCATTCAATTCATGTCGTATGTTTACGGCTCCAACAACTCGATCACTCTCCGTCACAAGCCAGTATGTACTGTCCCTGACCCAGCCTTCAGGGATATCGATGCCTTGTTCGCTACGTTCCAAAAAATCTAACATCTCTTCAAAAGGATAGGGCTCTTTCGAAACGACCCACGGCACCATTGATTCTCCGCTTGCAACCCAGTCTTCATAAAATGCTACATACGCTTCTTTATATTGCGCTGAAGGTTTAACCAATCTAACTTTTTCTTTGCTCATTCTAATTACGTCCTCCTTACTCATATTGATATTGCCATACTCCTTCACCTTCACCCTAATATACTAATTCACAGTCATGATGCTCCCAAACGTCGAACAGATTACCGTCCAGATCCTCAAATGTAAAAAACTTTCCGTATATGCCCTCATCACTAACTTTGCCAACACGGACGTGGCCAGCAGTGAGTTCAGTATGGAGTTTAACGATATCGTCCGTGAAAAAGGTGATCACCCATCTCTTTTTCTGCTTCACTTGAAATACGGCTCTGGAATCATGATCACTTTCAATCAGATCGAGAATCGGCCTATTATCTCTAAAAAGGCTAATATAGCCTTCTCTTGGCTGTCTAATATTAAATCCAAAATGCTTCACAAACCAAGCGGCAGACTGTTCAGTATTGGATACAGGAATGACATTGTATGCAATACCTAATATTTTTCCAGTCGTCAAATTCATCCTCCTCCCTTCATTGCCTTAATAGTGGGATTCTAGTATCAAAATGAAGAAAAACTTCTCCATCCAAGTAAAAAAGAGAACCTGCGTGTGCAGATCCTCTACTCGGGTCCAGCTTTCGCTATTATATTAGTTCACGCTCCTGCTTGCTTATTCCTCTAATGCACACTAGTTATACGGATTCCACCTGTTGTGCGTTCACTTCCTGATCTGCTTGAATTACCTTGTAAGTGAATTGATAGCTTCCTGATCCCAGAGCAATTCGTACATCTGATCCCTGCGTTTGAATTTCGTGAATGTCCGCTACTTGGTCCACCGCTTTTCCGTTCTCCAGAACTGTCTGTACATCTGCTCCAGGCAGAAGGACCGTGCCCGTCGTATTGGCAGGAATGGTCACACGAACCTCCATCTCGTTATTACCGCGGAGATACCAGTTGGATGTGACAGAACCGTACATGGTCTCGAAACTCGCTTCCACCCACTCCAGTCCTGGTCCTGGTTTGGGCTCGATGTGTACGATCCGGAACCCGGGCTGTTGCTCATCTGTGTTAATTCCGGCAACATAACGATATAACCACTCCCCTATGGCTCCATAAGCATAATGGTTGAATGAATTCATGTCTGCACTCCACAGACTGCCATCCTCCCTTATTCCGTCCCAATGCTCCCAAACCGTAGTTGCACCTTGTGTCACTTGATATAACCAGGATGGATAGTCTTCCTGAAAGAGTAGCGTATAGGCCAGATCATGATGTCCCGTATCACTCAATACCGGATTCAGATAAGGTGTTCCAACAAATCCGGTGGTCAAGTGGTTTCCAGCGTCCGCAACCAGTTTTCCCAACTGATCAATGGTACGTTTCCGAGCTGCTGAATCCAATAGTTCGAAATGCAAAGCAAGTACATGCGCGGTCTGAGTGGGAACTGCAAGTTTGCCCGCAGGTGTCACAAATTCATTTTGAAATGCAGCAACAATGTTGTCATGCAGATTATCATAATAAGTTACATCTTCCGCCTGCCCTAACACCTCAGCAGCCTTCCGTGTTAGAGAAACAGAATAGGCATAGAAAGCAGTTGCTACAAAATCCTTATCTGTAGCCCCAATATAGCTGTCCGGCTTGGAATCCAGCCCGAGCCAATCCCCGAAATGAAAGCCAGTATTCCACAAGTAAGGATTCTCTCCTTGAGCGTGAATGTAATTAATCCAGCGCTTCATGCTGTCATATTGCTCAGCCAACAGCCTGACATCCCCGTACATCTCGTAAATCGTCCATGGACAGATCACCGCGGCATCCCCCCAGGCAGCAGAAGAATGATTCGTATCCGCCCACCCGTCTGACGTCGAACTCCTCAAATCAGGAACGTAGAAAGGAATGCCTCCATCCTCTCCCTGATCCGCCTGCAGATCCCTCAGCCATTTGGTGAAAAAAGGCGCCGTGTTCATCAGGTATGAGGATGTTCGTATAAACATCTGCGCGTCTCCCGTCCAGCCCAGCCGCTCATCACGCTGCGGACAATCTGTCGGTACGTCAACGAAATTCCCTTTTTGCCCCCACAATATATTGTGATGAAGCTGATTCACGAGTGGACTGGAGCTTTTAAAATCACCGGTTCGCTCCATATTGGAATGCAGAACTACACCTGTGAAATCCTCAAGCTGAATCTCATCCGGGAATCCAATCAACTTCACATAACGGAATCCCTGAAATGTGAAACGTGGCTCGTACGTCTCTACTCCAGCGCCTTTTAGAGTATAGCGGATACACTGCGTTGCCCCACGCAGGTTTTCAGTGTAGAAATTACCCTGATGATCCAATATCTCGGCATGTAGCAACTCAACCGTATGCCCCGTTTCACCCTGAATGCTGAATCTCACCCAACCGACCATATTCTGTCCCATATCCAGCACACGCTCTCCCAGTGGAGTTGTAAGCAAAGCGATAGGTTTAATTTGCTCAATTGGCGTTACGGGAACGTTCTCTTGTGCAATAATAATCTCCTTCGAGTAATCCAGCACATGTACCGGCGACCATTGGACTGAAGATGAATCCTGCCATTCGGATTCCATACGTGCATCATACGTTTCGCCCATATAAATGTCCGAGCTTCGAATGGCGCTGGGGGAACTCTTCCAGTTTCGATCCGAAATAATATGTTCTTCTGAACCATCGGTATAATGAATATGAAGTTCCAGCAGCAAACCTGCGTTCGTACCGTATATCTTCTGCTTTTTCTCCCATCCCAAATGTCCTTTGTACCAGCCATCTCCCAGATAAGCACCGAGTATATTCTGTCCATTCTGAAGCTGATCGGTAACATCATAGACCTGATATTGCAACCGCTTACTATAACTGGTCCAGCCCGGGGTGAAGTATGCTTCGCCCACTCGCTGATTATTCAGATGAAGTTCGTACAATCCAAGTGCAGTCACATATATTCTGGCCGAAGCGACAGGCTTTTTCAGTTCAAACAAGGTACGCAGTCGTGGGCAAGACTCATCCTGCTGAGAGGAAGGATCGACTGTGATCCACTCCGCCTGCCAGGCATCTTCACTACCCATGAATCCAGTCTCGAAATACGCTATCTCCGACCAGTCCGATTCATCTCCTGCACGATCCCAGGCACGAATGCGATAATAGTAGCGGGTTCGTGCTTCGGGCACCCAGTGCTCCAGTTCAACATGAATGGATTGATCAGAGCTCTTTTTGCCGGAATCCCATTCAATTTGAGCCATATCTTCCGTCCGTGACAACTGAATTTGATAATCTGATTGTACACAATTTCTGAGATCGGATTGCAAATGCCAGCTTAATCTGGGTGACGTGATATCTAGTCCAATCGGATTTATTCTATACTCACAACGCAGATGACTTACAGTCAACATCAGAGAAACATCCCTTTCCATCGTGGTTTCCAAATCAAGGTTACGATATAATTATATCGATTCTATGATCGGAAATACCCGGCAATGAGGACAGTTTAACCCGGTAATCTGGTCATGCCAACCAAGGAGGCTATTCCGTGAATACAACCGTACAACTGTTCAAGAGTGAATCCTTTTTCCAAAATAATCTGAAGCTGTTCGTGAACCGATGTTCCGAAGATTTTGTGGTTCCTTTTCACGCACACGAGTTTGTTGAGTATAGTTATGTCGCAGAAGGAAAGGGCTTTCATCACATTGGTGAAGATATTATTCCGGTACACAAAGGGATGTTATTTGTTATTCCGGTCGGCGTTCCTCATGTATTCCGCCCAGCTACCGCGAATGTATCAGAGCACCCACTCATTATTTATAACTGTCTGTTCAATTCCGAACTGATCCACACCTTGTCCATTATTATTCAGGAGCAGGAGATTCGAAACCATCTGACAGACCTGGAAAAGAATCGAGTTCCTTATGTATCCATCACAGATTACAGCCAGCGGATGGAAGAATTAATGGTAAAGCTGTACCGCGAATCTGCCGTTCCGGGAATCGGCTCTTCCACGATCCTGTATACGCTTGTTAGCCAACTCGTCGTGACAACGTACAGACAGATTCATCAAGCTACCTGCAATGAGAAGGAAAATGCGACTGATATGGAACATATCCTTCATTACCTGGACCAACATGTTAACGAACGAATCCGTCTAAGCGAACTGGTGAATATTTCTGGTTGGAGCGAAAGACATCTTGGACGCATGTTCGTGACCCATACCGGGCGGACGTTTGGTGCTTATCTGCAACATTTGCGCATACAAAAAAGCTGTGAATTGCTGAAGAATTCACAACATAAAGTCAGTTTAATTGCTGAACTTGTAGGCTACCGTGATGTAGATTCATTTTACGCCGTCTTTAAACGAATTACGGGAGAAACCCCTAAGGGCTATCGCAGGAACTTCAGAGCAGAACCATTGAATTAAGTGTGTTCCTGTCTTCCGTTCCTTTCTTAAGGCTCATCTCTTTACAGGATCAAACTTAATCTCTTCATGTTCTCTTTCAAGCAGACGATCTACATAAGCCTTTGCACCTTTCCAAGAGGTCATCAACGGAAACTGATGTTGCTCCCGTTCATTTATATTCCATGGATGAGGGATACAGATGACTTTTTTTCCGTCATTCAGCGCGGGTATCAGGTTATGTGCCCCATCATCAATTAACAGATCGAAGTTAATCAAGTTCTTCCGTTTACATGTTATAAACTGTTCTGGAGATATATATGGCATATGCTTCTGGAGCCAATTCCACTTCTCTACAACCGTTTTGGGCTCAGCCGCTGTTAGGATCAGCAGGTCATAGGCTTGATGGAGCTTTTCCACCTCTTCTACTACATATTCATCGTAAATCTCCAGTTCCTCAAACAGCCCTGGCCGACCATAAAATACATCATGCGTACAATCCGGATGGCGCAGATGGGATGTATCCCAATGTATCATATCCTCATATCGCAGCGGATGGGTTGGGAAGTTGATGTTGTTATGATAGATGGCTCGCTTGACCAGATGACATATGGTATCATCCATATCTACAGCAATAATAGGTTTTTTCATCATTATCCCCTCCAATAGGATCACAGTATATCATCATCAATGTAACAGCGCTATCCTTTTTGAGCTCAAAATAAAAAGCGGCCCCTGCGCCGCAAAAACTGCTGCGCAAGGACTGCCCCCGAAATCAACCCAAATCTTCGCCATTCGTAGCGATGACGTTCTGATACCAACCAAAGCTCTTTTTCTTATAGCGATTCAATGTGCCTTGTCCGTTGTCGTCTTGATCGACATAGATTACGCCATAACGCTTGGACATTTCCGAAGTGGACGCACTGATGATATCAATCGCACCCCAGTTGGTATAACCCATAAGATCTACCCCATCCATGACTGCTTCTTTCATTTGTGTAATATGTTTTCTCAGATAATCGATCCGATAATCATCATTAATGGAACCGTCGGCCTCTACCGTATCCTTGGCACCAAGTCCGTTCTCCACGACAAATAACGGCAGTTGGTAACGGTCATACAGCTCTTTTAACGCCACACGAAGTCCGATCGGATCAAGCTGCCAGCCCCATTCTGTACGCTCCAGGTTCGGATTCTTGATCGTACTGTACAGGTTGCCGCCAGTTACTCCATATTCCTCCGGATTCACTGCGGATACCAGCGATGTGTAATAGCTGAACGAGATGAAATCAACCGTATGCTCTTTCATAATCGCTTCGTCTTCAGGTTCCATCGCAATGGAGATGCCATGCTCAGCCCAGTAACGAGCCATAAAGGTTGGATAACTGCCTCGCACTTGTACATCAGTATGCAGCAGGTTCAGTTGATTATCGATCTGAGCTTGCAGTACATCTTCCGGCTTCGACGTTGCTGGGTAGTGAATCATGCGCGCAAGCATACAGCCAATCTGGAAGTCCGGGTTAATCTGACGCGCCTTCTGCGTTACCAGACTGCTGGCAACAAACTGATGGTGAAGTGCTTGATAGGAAGCTTGCATCACGTTATCGACACGATCCTCAATGATGCCTCCACCCGTGAATGGCTCAATAATTGTTGTGTTGATCTCATTAAACGTCAACCAGTATTTCACCTTGTCTTTGTAGCGATTCATGACAGTCTCGGCGTATCTTACAAAATGTCCGATAACTTCCCGTCCTGCCCAGCCATTGTACTTCAATACCAATGACATTGGCATTTCATAGTGAGAGAGCGTCACGAGAGGTTCAATATTGTGCTTCCGCAATTCGTCGAATACTTCATCATAGAAACGCAATCCTTCTTCATTCGGCTCCGCATCATACCCGTTCGGGAAAATACGCGGCCAGTTGATGGAAAGACGGAATGTCTTAAAACCCAGCTCAGCGAATAACGCAATGTCCTCTTTGAAGCGGTGATAGAAATCAATACCGTAACGCTTCGGATATCCCTTCGCACTGTGGTGAGCCATCGCTTTCTCAACCGTTGCACTGGTCACGTGCATTAGTTCTCTAAGGTTGGTGTAATCCTTCTTCTCAAAATAAGGAACCATATCCGCTGTTGACCAGCCTTTGCCCCCTGCATCAAATCCACCTTCAGCCTGGTTGGCAGCAATTGCGCCGCCCCACAGAAAACCTTCTGGAAACCCTTGTCGATTGATCATGCGTATCTCTCCTCTTCTTATTGATGTCGTCTATTTCGTCTTAAGTTCGTCTTTAGACTTTAAATTTCAGCTTTCAATACTTCTTCGCCGGTCTTAATTGCTCCCAATTTCACAGGCAGAACCTGCTTGTAATCTGCTGTATTCGTAACGACCATCGCCGTTGTAATGTCATATTCCTTGGCAATTTGATCAAGTTCAAACGTGAGTAATTTGTCTCCAGCCTGTACACGTGCTCCCGTAGCGACATGGGCTTCAAAATACTGTCCGCGCAGTTTCACGGTGTTAATCCCCACATGGATCAGAAGCTCCATTCCGTTATCACTGCGGACCACGATCGCGTGTTTCGTTTTGAACACATTCATGATGGTACCTGTAACTGGTGACACCAGTTCACCCACCGTTGGAACAAATGCCACACCTTTACCCATCAATTCATCGCCAAACGTTGGATCATTAACTTCTTTGAGTGCGATCGCTTTACCCGTCATCGGTGCAATGGCTACTGCATCACTTGTTGGTGTTGGAGCACCCATATCGTCCACGTTCACGGTTACAGCATTGCTGGACGGTGCTGCCGCTGGTGCCGCAGAAGCGCCTGGTGAGAATTGAGCCAACGCCTCGGCATCGCCCTCTTCTTCCTTGATCCCGAACACAGTAGACATAATTGCACCCACAACAAAGGCAAGAATCATACCGCCAAAGGAGTACCAGAAGGTTTGTCCGATCAGGGATGGCAGACCCGGAAGACCACCGTTACCTGCAAGCACATAAGCTTTGGCTCCAAAAGCAAGAGCGAATCCGCCACCCACGGCACTACCAATCATCGCAGCGGCAAACGGTTTTTTATATTTCATGTTCACGCCGTACATAGCTGGCTCGGTTACACCCATCAGAGCTGTAAAGCTGGTGGACAATGCAACGGTTTTGAGCTTTTTGTCTTTTGCACGGAAGAATACGCCCAACGTCGCTCCGGCCTGTCCCATATTGGAGATGAACGTCAGTGGCAAAAATTTATCGAAGCCTAATGTAGCAATATTGCTCAGGATGATCGGTACGAGCGCATAGTGCATACCTGTCATAATAATGAGCGCCATCGCGCCGCCCAGAATAATCCCTGCAATTAATCCGCCTTCGTTCAGCAGCCAGTTAATACCACCGGACAAGCCGCTACCTACAAATGTACCCAGTGGACCGATCGCAATCAGCGTTACCGGAACCATAACAAGCAAGGTAATCAGTGGTACAAGCAGCAACTTCAATGCTGCAGGAATAACGCGGTCAACCCATTTCTCAACATAAGACATCAGCCATACGGCAAGCAAAATCGGAATAACTGATGAGGCATAGCTGACAGCCGTTACCGGAATGCCAATAAACGCAACCGATTCACCGCTGGATAGCAATGCGCCCATATCGGGATACATCAGGGCAGTACTTAGCGCAATGGCAACAAACGGATTACTGCCGAATTTGCGAGCTGCACTAACCGCAATCAGCAACGGAAGGAAGTAGAATACGCCATCCCCAATGGCGGAAAGGATACGGTACGTGTCAGTACCTGCTGACATCCACTCCAGGGATACGAATAATGCAAGTAATCCTTTGAGCATACCCGCAGCTGTAATCGCTGGCAGCATGGGTGCGAAGACACCCGCAATCGTCTCAAAAATATTAAGAATTACATTTTTATTTTTTTCCGGTTTAGCTTGTTTATTTTCTGTACTTTGCTGTATTGCCGGATGTTCCTTCACCATAGCATCAAATACTTTGGACACGTCATTCCCGATAATCACCTGGAATTGATCTCCTGAGATATTTGTTCCCATGACTTTATCCAGTTTCTTAAGTGAGTTATTGTCCACTTTATCGTTATTTTTCAGATCAAATCTCAGTCGTGTGACGCAATGATACACCGAGTTGATATTGTTTGTTCCCCCAACGGCTTTGATGATTTCCTGTGCCGTTTCCTGATGTTTCATGATCATTTCCTCCTCATTTTTCCAATAAAAAATACCCGAACAAATAGCCACGTCTTCTACGTGTCATTCATTCGGGTATTGCCTGATTAAACAGTAACAAGCCCAATTGATATTTAGTTAGGTTCTGGTTCATGTGCTGATATTTCATTGGTCACGCTTCGGTTTCATTAACCGCTCCAGATGAAGGGTCAGATACAACTGTTCCGAATGCGTCATATCATACTGATAGTTCTTATGGATAAAAGTTTCAATCTTGCCGATACATTTGAAGGTTTCGGGATAGTTTTTCCGTACGACCTCGTATAAATACTCCTCCGCATCGTCATGTGACGAGTGAGTAATTACCCGTTGGCAGAAATACTTCAAATGAGTAATGAAACGGAAATAGTTGACGCTATCTTCATCCAATTCGACATTGAAGTGATATTTGATAATGTTCATGATTTCCTGAAGCAGCTGCATCAAATGGGTGACATCGTTCATGGAATCATTGACTTCCGCATTGATGAAATGAAGTGCTATGTTGCATATTTCATCCTTCGGAAACTCCACATCCAGTCTTTCCTTTAGCAAGGTGAGCGCTTCCCGAGCCACGTCAAACTCGGCCTTATAGAAATGCTGCACTTCCCAGGAGAGCGGATTGCGTGTAATCATTCCCTTTTCCAGACGCTGAACAGCAAAATGAATGTGATCCGACAGTGAGACATAAATCCCGTCACTGATCGTTTTGTTCAATTGCGTACGTGCCAGTGTCACAATATCATCTGTCGCCTGCAGAATTTCAATCGGCACTTCCGTGACGATGGACTTGAACTTCTCATAGATCGATGCATCCTGAAGCCGGAATACTTTCTCAATCCGTTCTTCATCAATCTCATCGCCCGCCTTGAACTTAAACCCGATACCCCGGCCGAGGATCAGCAGTTCCTGATTTTTGTCATCCACGGTACTGACAATATTGTTATTAAATATCTGTTTAATAATCATGTTGGACCCACCTGTTTTTTTTGAGGATTAAAAAAGGGCAAAACCAAAATAGAAATAATAAAATCATTTCCATAGTGGTTTTGCCCGCATTACCGGTAACAAGCCTCGGATATAATCTATCATAACCTGAAAACGGTGTCAACCCAAAATGCTACCACTGTTATTTTACTTTGTCTTGCTTTCAACAAATATTTCCCTATAGTTCCACGAGTGAGGGTATGCTGTCTTAATATGTACATGTTGATACACAAACAAACTGGAGAAGTCTTCTACTCAAAATGGAATTTTTTTCTTTTCACGGTAACTCTCAGCCTTGAGCACAAATAGGAGCCCTTCTTCCGAAGGACTCACTGTTACTCATATCGCTAATCATTGCTGGAACGTCACATGAATCTGTACAATCTCCGAACGACTGCTAGTACGAATCGGAGGTCCCCAGAAGCCAAATCCCGAGGTGACGATCGAGTGCATGGACCCTTTTTGCAGATAACCCCAATCATTCTCGTAGATAGCCTTAGTAATAAACTGAGCGGGTGAGATCTGACCACGATGGGTGTGACCAGACACAACCAAATCTACATGGTTTTGCTCCGCAATATCCAAATCATAAGGCTGGTGATCCATCATAAGCACAGGCTTGCTTAAGTCGGTATCCTGCATCAACGTCGCTACTTCTGCACGATCCTTCTCTGTCCGGTCTTTCCGTCCAATCAGCGTAATCTTAT
Source organism: Paenibacillus taichungensis (assembly GCF_013359905.1). Taxonomy (GTDB): domain Bacteria; phylum Bacillota; class Bacilli; order Paenibacillales; family Paenibacillaceae; genus Paenibacillus; species Paenibacillus taichungensis. Next base: position 395,784 of record NZ_JABMCC010000112.1, read on the forward strand.
CGTCCAATGTAACTTTATCATCATACAGAACTTGCATATTACTCTTCTCCAAGGCAGCAATCAGATCCTCGATCGGACCGTTATACTTGTCGTGATTGCCCAGTGAGGCGTAAACCCCATAAGGGGCCTGAATTCCGCTGATAATATCCGCAATTCCACTCTTGAGGTACATATCCAGGTTGTCATCGATAATATCACCAGGATACAGTACCAAATCCGGCTTCAGCACGTTAATTTCTTCCACCATGCGTTTAGCGTGAGCAGGGCCGGACAGCAGGCCAAAGTGCATATCCGCAGCCATAACAATGTTGAGGCTGTCGACACCTTCCACTTTTTTATCAATCTGAATGCTGTATTGTCTTACGACTGGACTATAGGCGTTATAGATACCATAGCCCAACGTGGACAGCAACAGCACGAGAGTGACCACACCTGCCCATTTATGAGCGTAATGTCTTGGAATACGGGTTAGTCTAAGTAACCATAACGTTAGATGAACCACCGGCAGGATCAATAACAGCAGAGAAAAGATTGCAAGCCAGTATGAACCGATAACACTCAGGAAGGAAATACTTCCAAACAACCTTGCCAGTATGAAAGAAATTGCAAGAAATACAAGCGCAACGATGTAAAACCAACGAAATCTCTCAGATACAACCGGCTTCATCCAGCTCCATCCGCTCCGTCCTATGTAAAACACTAATAAACCATACACAACCAAAAACAAGATGCCTGCAAGTACAAACATGCCTCTGTTAACCTCCACGTCAATAAGTTGATTGCTGAATTTTCTCTTAACCAAATTCCAGTCCATCTGAACAAGTATAACGTAGTTAAAGAGGTGAGGACATCTGTTTCCATTCCTCAGATGCGTACATTTTATTACAATTTGGAATACTTAAATTCCAATCATTGTTTAGGCGATACGTCGACCCATAGCCTGTCATCTGAATAAAAAAACATTCCTGCGTCCGCTCATGACTGACTAACCTCATGAACGAGCACAGGAATGCTGAATGATCTCGAATTACATATTACTCGTTAGTGTCCATCCATTGGAAGTGGAATGAACCTTCTTTGTCCACACGTTTGAATGTGTGAGCGCCAAAGTAGTCACGTTGTGCTTGCAGCAGGTTCGCAGGCAAACGCTCAGTGCGGTAGCTGTCATAGTAAGACAACGCGCTGGAGAATCCAGGAACCGGAATTCCTTGAGTTACCGCAGCTGTAACGACTTCACGCCATGCACCTTGGTAGGATTCAACAATGTTTTGGAAGTATGGGTCCAGAAGCAGGTTTTTCAGTTCTGCATCCTTATCATATGCTTCTTTGATGTTTTGCAGGAACTGCGAACGGATGATGCAGCCACCACGGAAGATCATAGCGATGTTGCCGTATTTCAGATCCCAGCCATACTCGTCTGAAGCTGCACGCATTTGAGCAAAACCTTGTGCGTAAGATACGATTTTACTTGCAAATAGCGCTTTACGCACATTCTCGATGAACGCTTTTTTGTCGCCAGAGAATGCTTCAGTTGCTGGTCCATTCAAGATTTTGCTTGCTGCCACACGTTCGTCTTTCATTGCAGACAGGAAGCGGGAGAATACGGATTCCGTAATCATGGACAATGGTACGCCGAGATCCAGCGCGCTTTGGCTTGTCCATTTGCCTGTTCCTTTTTGTCCAGCTGCATCCAGAATGACATCAACCATTGGTTTGCCCGTTTCTGGATCATATTTGGAGAAGATGTCTGCCGTGATTTCAATCAGGTAGCTATCCAGCTCACCTTGGTTCCATTCAGAGAAAATTGCATGCAATTCTTCAACGGACACATTCAGCACGGATTTGAGCAAATGATACGCTTCTCCGATCAACTGCATATCCCCGTATTCGATACCATTGTGCACCATTTTCACATAGTGTCCGGCACCATCTGGTCCGATATATGTGCTGCAAGCATCGTCGCCTACTTTAGCGGAAATGGCTGTCAGAATGGGTTCAACAAGCTCATACGCACTTTCTTGTCCGCCTGGCATGATTGCCGGGCCTTTCAACGCGCCTTCTTCACCACCGGATACACCCGCACCAATGAAGCGGAAACCTTTGGCTTCCAGATCTTTGCTGCGGCGTTGGGTGTCAGGGAAGTATGCATTCCCTCCATCAATAATGATGTCGCCTTCGTCCAAGTGTGGCAGCAATTGTTCAATGGTAGCGTCCGTTGCTTTGCCTGCTTGAACCATAATCAGGATTTTGCGTGGGGATTCCAGGGAAGCTACGAACTCTTCAATCGTGAATGCGCCTGTCAGGTTTTTGCCTTCGGCTTCTTTGAGAAGATCATTCGTTTTCTCCGGGGAACGGTTAAATACCGATACCGAGAATCCTTTGCTTTCAATATTTAGGGCAAGGTTTTTACCCATTACTGCAAGTCCGATGACACCGATCTGTTGTTTACTCATTATGTCCTCCCAATACTCTTTATATATAGTAGGTTAAAATTCGAGATCAACAATCTTTATTACTGAACTGTTTTTTTCCAGTCTGCTGCAAATTTGTCCATCCCTTGATCTGTCAGCGGGTGTTTGGAAATTTGTTCAATGACGGAGAATGGAACAGTAGCGATATGTGCTCCTGCCATTGCTACACGTGTAACGTGATCCGGATGTCTTACAGAAGCCGCAATAATCTGTGCATCCAGGTTATGTGTACGGAACAGCTCAGCAACTTTGGCAACCAATTGCACGCCATCTTCGGAGATGTCATCAAGACGTCCCAGGAACGGGGATACATATGTTGCACCGGCACGAGCAGCAAGCAGCGCCTGGTTCACTGTGAAGATCAACGTTACGTTGGTTTTCACACCTTTTTTAGTCAGGTAACGGCAAGCTTCCAGTCCTGCAAGTGTCATTGGCAGCTTGATTGTGATGTTTTTGTCGTTGTTATTGATTTTGATCAGTTCGTCTGCTTGAGCAATCATCTCTTCAGCCGTGATTGCATCTGGTGTTACTTCTGCAGATACGGATTCAACTTCTGGTACCTCACGCAAAATTTCTTCAATGCGGTCTTCGAATTTCACGCCTTCTTTGGCTACCAGAGAAGGATTCGTTGTTACACCAGACAGGACGCCGATTTTGTATGCTTTTTTGATGTCTACCAAGTTTGCTGTATCGATGAAAAATTTCATATTCAATTACCTCCAAGGGATATGTTTTTTTTGTTTTTTTATGTTACAGATTTGCATTAACAGCCAGAGGAACTTCAATATCATCTTCAGCCTGCTGATCGGCAGGTTGGTCAAACCACCAGTGGTGCCCTTCCGCAGCGAGCATCGCATCAGACTCTGCTGGTCCATAACTTCCAGCCGGATACAGATGAAGTGGGAGCAAATTCTCCTGGAATGCATCCAGAATAGGTTGTACCCAAGCCCAAGAAAGTTCTACTTCATCCCAATGGGCAAAGAACGTTGGATCACCATGCAATGCGTCATGAATCAAGTTCTCATAAGCCTCGGCCAGATCCTCACGATCTGGTGACAGATCGATATGAACAGGTTTGAACTCCCCTTTGTTTTGCGGGTCGCTCGCATTCAGCTGCAGCGTCATGCTCTGGTCAGGACTCATCTCAATCACAAGTAGGTTCGGTTTGGAACCGTTAACCACGTTAGCCTGTCCAGATGGTTCCTTGAATTCGATGACGATGCGAGTTGATTTTTCCTTCATTCGTTTACCGGTACGGATATAGAAAGGTACTCCGCGCCAGAAGAAGTCATCAATCTGCAATTTTGCAGCAATAAAAGTATCATTCATCGTATTCTCGGCAACACCCGGTTCAGCTGCATATCCGCTAACGGATTTGCCTTGAATGTTTCCTTCAGCATACTGTCCGCGAATGACACTTGCACCCACGTTTTGCTTTTGCAGTGGCTCGATCGATTCCATGATGTGTTTTTTCTTCAAACCGACTTTTTCCGTGGTGCTGTTATATGGAAGTTGGATCGCCATCATCATAAGCAATTGCAGCATATGATTCTGGAACATGTCACGCACGGCGCCTACATGATCATAATAGGATGCCCGTTCTTCCACACCAACAGTCTCATTAGCGGTGATCTGCACATTGGAGATATAACGGTTGTTCCACAATGCCTTCATGATCGGATTGCTTTGATGCAAGGTTTCAAGACGCTGCACCATCGGTTTGCCCAAATAGTGGTCAATCCGATAAATTTCTTCTTCCGTGAATGCTTCGCTTAACTTGCGATTCAAGTCACGAGCCGATTGTAGATCATGTCCAAATGGCTTTTCGATCACAAGGCGTTTCCAGCCCGCAGTTGATCCAAGTCCACTACCCTGAATGTTCTCTGCAATGGGTTCGAAGAATTCTGGGCCAACCGAAAGGTAGAACAGACGGTTGGATGGAATGCCAAGTTCAGCCTCTCTTTGTTCCACTAACTTTAACAGCTCTATATAATCTTCCTTATGGCTTATATTCAATACACTGTAACGGAAAGCCTGTACGAATGATTTTACAACTTCAGGATCAGCAGGGCGTCTGGAAAATTCATTTAATGATTTTTCCACTTGTGCCTGAAAGAATTCATCAGACCATTCTCTGCGTCCCAAGCCAATCAGCGAGAAGGATGCCGGAAGTTTTTGCTCAATGTATAAATTATATAAGGCTGGATATATTTTTCTTTTGGCTAAATCGCCAGTCGCACCAAATAAAATAATGCTCGTTGGTTCCATCTCACTATTCTCCTTCCAAGTAACTCTGGTTTCTTTGCTGTAGTTACACTATAATACGTTTCATAGCCATACAAGTAATTAATATATTTCACAGGAGCTATAGACGATATCTATGACAACAAATTATGAACTATATAAGGTATTCTATTGGGCTGCCAAAACAGGCAGTTTGACCCAAGCCGCCAAAGCGCTATATATTACTCAACCAAGTGTCAGCCATGCCATCAAACAGTTGGAAGAAAGCTTTGGTCTCACGCTGTTTTACCGGAATTCCAAGGGAGTTGCGTTAACACAGGAAGGTGTAAGTTTGTATTCCTATATTGAACAATCCCAGATTTTGATCTCGCTGGCCGAGGAGAAAATGGCTGCATTGAAGAGTTTAGACAACGGAGAACTAAGGATTGGTGGCAGTGATTCGCTGTTCAAGCATTACATGCTGTCCTATCTGGAAGAATTTCATGTACTCTACCCCAACATCAAGCTGCATCTAAGTCATGGGACAACGCCGGAAGTCATCACGTTTTTGAAAGAAGGCAAAATTGATCTGGGTGTTGTGCGGATGCCTATCGTTGACCCACAACTTGAGGTCAGGGAAAGTATCCAGCTCAAAGACTGCTTTGTCGCGGGCGAACGATATGCTCAACTGAAGGATAAAGTTATGACATTGGAAATGCTGTTGGAGCATCAGCTCATTCTTTTCTCCAGAAACAGCCGGGTTCGGATGGCAATTACGGAGCTGTTCAACAGCTATGGCTACACACTCAAACCTGAAATTGAGGTCGGCAGTGTGGATTTGTTAATCGAATTTGCACGGAGGGGATTGGGCATATCGTATGTCACCCGTGAATTTATTTCCAAAGAGCTGGAAGAAGGCTCTCTCTTCGAAATTCAGCTGGATGTTGCCCTGCCACCTTCACATGTGGGCATCATGACCAAGCGTAATATGCCAATTTCACTGGCAGCCAACCGGTTTATGGATCTCATTTTCAAGGCGGATTAAGATTCGTCGGTCTGCTGGTGTACAAAAAAAGTGCCTCGTCATCCCAAAAGGATGATGAAGCACTTTTTCTCATCTTAATTCAAGTTCTTTCAATCTGATCTCAATTCTCTCAGGAATCATAGCAAACAGTTGCTGCCAGGGCATGAATAGACTGGGCTCAAGTACAAACTCCTCAAACTCCATAGAGGGAACAAACGCCTTGGTCTGCAGAAAACTTCGCACGCTGGCGTCAATTTCTTCATTGGTCTGGAAATAACCTTCGAACATCTCGTTTACGAGCAGACCGTCACAACCCGCATTGGCGCCTGCTGCACTATACAAATCTGGCAACAGTTCAAACACCACAGGGATCGGAGAAAAAGCATGTTTGCCTGGCTGCGAGTATAAACACACATGGCGTCCAACCACATTAACTCGATCTTTCAGCAATCCCCGAAGTACTCTCCCATGGAAGCTGGCTTCACAGTCCATGACTTCACCGTCATGGCCCACATATATCCACACATGCTCCATTTCGTACAAATGCCCAATTTCATAATCCCACCAAATCGAAAATTCAATCACATATTGGACCGCCTCAACCGGAAAATGAATCTCCCGCTCGAATGACGGTGAAGGTCCTGATTGATCCAGAATGGAAACGCCTACAAAATCCGGGTAAAAGGGTTCATTTCGATCAAACATCAATACAGGTGCATAGCTCATCGCGGTTTCCAGCATTTCCTGCTCAGTCATGGTCATGGATCGTCCCTCCACATTCTTTGAGTGCTACTACTGTAACAAGCCAATGTTATGCCTATCTTAACAGAGAATTCGGAATGTGTTAATTGGAACAAAATTTAAGCCCGTAACCGGAAAGTTTTCCGGTCACGGGCCTGAAATCAATCATTTGATAGGAGAACGAAATAACGTTATCCCTTTGAATTTTTGGAAGATTTGGAAGCTTTGATCGCCTGATCGGAAATAGAATCCACACATCCAATCGGCGGTCCCAAAATCGCGTCATTTTTGATGGATGCCACTGCCGTCCTGTACGCCTCCTCATCAATACAGTATGCACGATGGGCAACTTCAGGCGGTGTTGCAGCCAGGAAGTCAGCCCCCAGCACAATGTCCGGTGTAGGTTGATCAAAAATCGTCAACAAGTGCACATCATCGGTCTCCGCCACAAACCAGTGAAACCATCCTTGAGGGAATATCGAAACCTGGCCTGGCTTCAAGTGATAACTTATCCGCTCCCGCTTGAACGGATCGTAAACAGAAGTGGTAATTTCCCCGTTGATCAGAACGACCATCTCGGTCACATTTGTATGCCAATGTGGCTGCACAATAATACCTTTGCTCATGTGTACATTGAAGAATCCATTTTTGATCGTAGGCAGCTGCGGTCCAAACAATTGGGTAATATAATTGCGCGAATCACGCTGATAATTCAACACCGCTGTCGAATCGGCCGCCAGCTGAACATTCGGGGCTTGCAGAATCGGATTAGTCATACCGCTGTTTCCTCCTTAATAGGCATACATCTCATTGTTGTACTGTATGCGCTAATTAGCGGAGATAATACCGAGGACACGGCTCCAATGTAATTTTTATCGGACCGTGTAACTTACATCCGTTCATTAGGTGAAAATCATCCACTCTCAAGTAAAATACAAAAACACCCTTTTCCTGTTGAAAACCGGTCTGGGGCGTTAATTGTTTTATTTTATCTATAGGCTTGGCTTAAATTAAGCAAGACCTGGGTATCTTCCCCCTGCGGCAAATCCTTTGGGAGATATCCGTTCAATCTCAGCCAATTCATCATTGGTAAAAGAAACCTGCAAGGCACCAAGATTCTCATGAACTCTCTCCAAACTGCGAGTACCAGGAGATTTTCTCTTACTTTTATCCGTAAAACGGGCTCAAAGATAAAAGGCTGACTCCATGTAGGAATCAGCCTTTTATCCTTTTCGTATCTATTCTCAATCATTCTACGGTGCTTCAACAGTTGTTCCACAATACTCACAATCCGTCGATTGCTTCCGATATACCTTCGCCTTCGCCCCACATCCCGGACAACTCACCGAAACCTTCCATCGGGAATCAACAAAATGGTCATGGTGTCTATTATGTAATTTAGGAGATCCTCATCGTTGTTCCACAATACTCACAGTCCGAAGACAAATTCGGATAAACCTTTACCTTTGCCCCACACCCCGAACAATTCACAGATACAGGTTCTTGCGGTTCCTCGTATTCATGATCGTGGTACTCATCTTCATAATACCCTTCATCATCATATTCCTCTTCATTGTCATAATGGTAGTGATAATGATCAGCCTTGGGATGGAATTTAGGTCGACTACACATTTTAATTCCTGTAACAAGTACGATAACGCCAGGTATAAAAAGAATAATCGTACTAATAATAGCCATTTCGGTTCCCTGGGATATTAATAATATAGATAATAAGATGGTCAGAGATGAAAGTATAATGAATATAATTCCAAAAAATTTCTTCACAGCTTTTCCTCCTATGAATTTATGATTTGCTTGTCACGATCTGTTGATTCCGCTCTTTCAAACGGGACTTTAATCGGGATAGTTGTGAAGCAAGATGCTCGCTATTCACCAGTTCTCCTGCTTCGTAATGAGTTGAAAGCTCACTGTTTATCTTTTCAATATCCATCAAAATCTGGCGGTCATTATATTCAAGTGAATGTGGAGTGATCGGGTCACTATATTTTACAAGTTCTATTAATGTTTGAACGGCCTTCCTCTCTTCTTCCGCAGTCAGAACAAAATGGCGCTCCATCGTGTGAAGCAGCTGCTGCAAAGCGTTCTCAATCAAATGTAGATTGACCAATTTCGTTTGCTCAACGGCTTCATTACGACGTGTACTTTGAATAAAGATCAAAATGATGCCACACAGAATGAGGGCGATAGCTAAAGTTACCGTATGTAACAAAACGAACCAGCGTAAACCATGATCTGCTAAACCTGTAAACAGAGAATATATCATTACACAAATCAGATACATCACCAACACGATGCCTAACGCTGTGTAACCAGGAACCAATTGTTTAAAGCGATCCATATGTAGCATGACATACCTAATATAAATCCAAATCGCCGTAATCGCGACATAAGTAGCCACAAGATTCATCCAGAAAGAAAACGATACAATGGCATGATTAAACACTGTAAAAGAAACGACTGAGGCTACAAGCATGCTGATCAGATAGATGGCATCCAAAATGAAAAGGTTGCTCCGTTTAATTATCACTATGCCTGCCCTCCATCTTGCAGATTGTTTCCGCAATCCAGACAGAACTTCTGACCGGGCTTCACTTCGTGTTGACATTGACTGCATTTCAAGGACAGACTGGAGCCGCAATTGCCGCAAAATTTAGTTTGACCCGAATTGATATGATTGCACTTGGGGCAAGGGCTAGGCATCGGTTCGTGACACTGAACACATTCCAAAGCATTCTCCGCATTATCTGCCCCGCAGGATGGGCATGCATGATATTTGTCACCACAATTAGGACAAAATTTGGTCCCTTTTTGCAAGGCATGTCCACAGTTGTTACAACCGGTCATTGCTGATTTTTCGGCAAGTGAATTGCCACATTTGCTGCAAAAAGAACTATGCTCCTGGTTCGGATGACTGCAATGTTTGCATATGCGTACAGCAGGTGTTTCCGTGGTAGCCATCACTTTGGACATCTGGGACATCTCGCTGCTGAATGATCCTCCCAGTCCAACACCCATCCCCATACCAAGCCCTGCACCCATTATATCCGATTGCATGCTTCCTTCATTTTTGGCTGCACCTTCAAGCGTATCGAATGAACGCTCCTGTTGATAGGTATACCCGATAATATCCATTTCGGCTTTGCGTGCCAACGCTTCTCTCAAACGAATGACCGAAGGGTCCTCTTCAGGCAGATTGACATTGTGGATATACAGGTTGATTAATTCAATACCAAATTCTTCGAAAGCAGATGCAATCGTATCAGCAAAATGTCGTGATATTTCTGCGATATAAGCATTGATTTCCAGTACACTTACTTTTCTATGTATTAGATAGGAAGACAGCATGGAGTTAATGTTCATAATAATTAGCCCGCGAAAGTAATTGACCATATTAGCCTGGTTAAATTCAGGCAGTGTTCCCACAAGTTTGACCAGAAATTTGCGAGAGTCTGCTATTTTTATTCCCATCTGTCCAAATGCTCTCACGGGAACGATAATATTATATTTTGGGTCCTGTACCTGAATTGGATTTGCTGTTCCCCATTTCACGTCTAGTGCGCTTACTTGGTTGACGTACCACACTTCTGCTGCAAAAGGTGATTTACCTCCGAACGGAAGGTTAACGAGCCGGTTTAAGATCGGGATATTCGCTGTACTTAGCGTATGTCTTCCTGGCCCGAACATATCAAGCGCTCTTCCATCCTTAAAGAGGATCGCCTGTTGGGATTGATTCACAATCAACTGGGTCCATGTTCCCAATTCATTCTCAGGATGTTTCCAAGCAAATACATCTGGTGAACCGTCATACTTGATTACGTCAATAATGGCCATTTCTCTTCCTCACTCCAGTAGTAGAATACTATAATTTCATTGAAACAATTGTACTAACAATCGATTTCTAACAATCTAAAGTTAAACTATTTTAAATCTTATTTATCTGCTAATCTTTCAACAAAAATGTTTTTTCATGTTTAGGCATTGCTATTTTACCATTTATAACCTCCTTTCGCACTAATTTAGTTCATATTTCATGAGATATTTTTCCTATAGATGAATGGTATAGACACTAAAAAACCTCCTGTATATCGACAATATACAGAGGTTCTTGTGATGGTGGAGTCCCTCTGGTTAATTCAGGAGATTATCCATATATGATGCGGGATTGGCCATGAACGCTTCGAATGTGGAGATCGTTCCAATCTCCTGATGTTCAATATCTGCGTAACCAATCATTTTTTTGCTTGGATTCCAGACGATTAGGACATGGGAGTACTGATCCACGTCAGAGGATATACGCAGCAGTTTCTGTCTGCCCATCTTCATTTCAACCGTATCGACCAGATGGAAGAATTCGATGTATCCCACGCCGGACGAATTGTCCGGCAAGTCGATTCTTCGCGGACCTTCCGTTAGAAAACGGATTAATGCATCAGGCAGCTTGTACGATTTGAGCACATGCAATTTATTGCTCAGATTGTGAAAGTCTTGAGGCTCATGAGCTTTCAAATACTCTGCCATTTCAGCATTCTTCTGACTGATCGCAATCGTATATGCCCGCTCCCCATCCTTCTCTTGAATAGTTACATCCGCTCCACGCTCTACCAGAAATTGAACCATCTTCATATTGTTGTTGCGAGCCGCTACCGTAAGCGGTGTAGCCTTGTATGGATACACCATATCGGACTCGTTGTAATTGATGTCCACGCCCTCGTCCAGCAAATACTGAACCATCTTCATATCGTGATTCGAAACGGCTTTTCGTAATGTTTTCCCACCATATTTTCGAATATCCAGTCCGAGGTCCTTCAGCACTGCGATGTTCTTTTTGTTACCGTAATAGGCTTCATCATACGCATTCGACTTCACCCTGCTCAAACCGTTCAATCTGGCACCCTTCTGATGCAAATATCGGATGATCTCTTCCCCGCCATATCTGACCGCCTTGAGGATTGCTGGATTATCCTTCACATTCAGGTTTACTCCGTTATCTACCAACAGCTTGACCACTGCCTGTTGATTGGTGATTAGAGCAATATCCAATGGCGTCAACGCTATGTATTTACTGAGCGTAATTTCTCTTTCGAGATCCATGCCCTGTTTAATAAATTCTTCTACACCAATAACATCTCCCTTGTAAATCGCTATAGCGTGATCAGGCAACGTTTCAAACGTACCTTGATTTCCGATTTTGAACAAAAGGTGTTACCTCCTTCTGGTTAAATATCTCATGACTACTAGTCCTGTAATGCTCATTATAATTAGTATACCTGCTATCCTTTTCATTTGTACAAACCTCTACCAAAATCATGATTCCAGTCCTAAAGCCTTTCATACAAACCAACCCCGAAACATAAAGTTCCGGGGCCAATATCATCCTTTAAATTACACAATCAATCATGCGCTGAATTCTCTTCCCGGCCAACGCCGATATATGATCCTACGGTCGAAGCTAGTGCTCCACCTTCCACCAAAAGCGGGTTAAAGACACGGTCTGCCAAAAATCCTGCGAGACTATAGGATACAATAAAACCCAATTGGGATAAAATGCCGATGATTCCCCACACCCTGCCTTGTTTCTCTTTGGGTATGTTATTGCGAACCAATACATCTGCACTCATGTTGACAAAAGGCAGTGAGGCCAAAAACCTTATTTTAGGACAAATTTAGTCTGTTTTGACTTAGTCTCGTCTCACCCATACTGCCCGAACGTAAATGCTTCAGCGGCTGAAATGTGATTAAAACGCCAAAGCACACGGTTGCAGAAAAATACAACGATGGCAAATATGAAGACAGCCGCAAACAAAGTTATGCCGTAGTGCAACCATGTCTTGGGAGCTGCCCCCATGTATAGCAACATGACCAGAATGACTACAGCTGCGACTAGCCCATCGGTCAACGCATGCAATAACTGAATCAGTCTGTGGTCCAGTTCTTACTAATCCATGAGTCTGAGGTGAATGAATTGAGAACTTATTTATTCCTATGCTAAGATAATGATTCAAACCTTTTTCTAATGAATACTCAATTTATGGGGTAAGTCCCAAATAAGAAAGGACACTATGAATCCTTCATCCATACCATCCATGTTGCATCAAATCATCCCGCCGCTGGATCTGCGCAGTTGCTTAGTCAGTGTACGTGGTGAAATCATTTACGAGCACTACCGCAATCAAGAAGCAGCAACCCATATGGCCAAAATCAATTCCTGCACCAAAAGTGTGCTGTCCGCACTCATATGTATTGCGATGGATCACGGATGGCTGCCCGAAGCTCCTACTCCAATCTCCACCTTTTTCCCGCAGTTGGTGTCAGACCCTGACTCCCGCAAACCGGAGATTACGTTAGAGCAGTTATTAACGATGACGGCTGGATTCAACTGGGACGAATTCGGAGGACAGAATTCATTTCCTCGTATGACACGTACGGATCACTGGGTGAACTTTGCGTTGGAGCAACGTTTAAGTCATGTGCCAGGTACATATATGGAATACAATTCGGGGGTATCACAAATATTGTCTGCCATCCTCATGCAAAGTACAGGAATGTCCGTAGCCGAGTTCGCGGAACGTTATCTATTTGGCCCTTTGGGAATACAACAGTATGAATGGGAAAGCGACCCACAGGGTGTACATACCGGAGGGTTCGGCTTAAAGATGTTGCCGGAGGATTTACTGAAATTCGGACAACTGTTTTTGCAACAAGGCATGTGGAACGGGCAGTCGCTGATTTCGAGTGATCTTGTTAGCCGCTCTACAAAACCTGCCATTTCGGTTACTCCACCCAATCATGGTAGTTACGCTTGGCATTGGTGGGTGGATGCTTATACCAACGAAACTTCAGAAGCTAAGGTTGCGGAACAGCCCACTTCCATACTCCACTATTATTACGCCCGTGGATTTGGTGGGCAATTTATATATATCGTCCCGTACCTGGAACTCGTTGCCGTACTCACCAATGACAAAAGAAAGAAGGAAAAACCTCCGCTGGATGTATTCCCCAAACGGATTGCACCCCAATTGGTGAAATTCTTATAGACCTTTTCTCTGAGTTGTGGATCAAACCAAATAACCCCATAGCTTACCCGGCATTCACCGGTAACTATAGGGTTATTCCATTACTTCGTACATCGATCCTCAGCCAAGTTCATCTCACCAAAGCCTCTTCCACAGCCATGGTTATGGGATAAGGACCCGATTCTTTGTTGGAGAGGACAACAACTTGCAGGTTGTGAGCTGGATATACGGAAGACATGAACGACACGCCAGGATCGAAACCCATCACATGATATTTTAATAACGCTTCCCCTCTCCGATTAATCCAGATCCCTTGCCCATAAAAGGTTTCATCATCCTCATGGACATATGGCGTGATTAACTTTCCCGTCGTTTCTTCGCCCAACAGTTCATTACTGAATAACGCATTCCAGAAACGAATCATATCCGGCGCTGTTATATAAGCTCCACCATCAGCCCCACCCTTAACAGGAATGGAAAAAATGTTACTGGTCCAGGAGCCATCCTCCTGATCCATATATCCGATCGCAGTATTACGGGGAAGACGATCTGTCTCGAAGTAGCCCGAATCCGACATGCCGCACTTGTTAAAAATATTTTGCTCTACGTAGTCTGTAAACGACTGCCCCGTGTGCTCTTCAACAATGAGACCCAATACGATAAATGCCGCATTATTATAATGGAACCGTTCACCCGGGGCTGATTTCATGGGCTGATGCTGAAACATTGGCAGAAAATCATTCAACTGCCGCATCGAATAGACGGGTCGTTCCTTCCACAACTCAGCGAAATCCTCCATCACTTCTTCATCAAAATAGTCCGGGATGCCTGAAGTATGGGTTAACAGCTGATGAATTGTAACTCCTTGATCCCATAGAGGAAACTTAATGCTCAAGACATCTGCCAATCTGGAATCATACGATAATTTTCCTTGTTCAATCAATTGGCAAATACTCACTGCCGTAAAAATCTTGCATCCAGATGCAATGCCAAACCGTGTATGTGGCTGATTCAAACGTTCATCACTTCGATTGGCATATGCACGAGTCGTACTTAATAGGGTATGCCCGTTTTGTTTTATCAATACTACGCCCGAAAAATCAACGTTCTCCATCACTTCTGTTATTCTGCGTGTCAGATCCGTTATACGCTTCATCATCGTCCACCTAACTTTTTTCAATTCGATTTCCATGCTCAGATGCTGCTCAATCACGTTTTTGTTTCAATGCTAAGGAGTCCATTACCGCAAGCCTTGCAGATCAGCCGCTGAACTTCCAACCTCCGTCTTCCTATCACGGGAAGATCTCGTATTTATTAAATAGTATAACGTCGCGTAGATCGTAAGAATAAACGTGCCAAAGAACATACAGAAAGCCAGCGATGGACGACTTACACTTTCATGCATAAGTTCAACCAACGTCTCACGATTGGTTAACGCATCCCAGCTGTTCAAGCGATATACACGTCCAAGCAGAACACCGTAACTCCCCAGTGCACAACCCCCTAGCACAAAGATCCATGAAACCCATCGTCCCATTTTGTGATGGATCACTTCCTGAAGCTGATACATCGAAAGGAATCCTAGCAATAAACCCGTCCAAACGAACATCAAGACAACAATTAAGTCATACCAGTACTTGTAATCCAATCCATTGGCTCCGCCATAATAGCGGGAACTGCGTGCCGTCAGGTGAACAAGATCCGTTACAATGTAGGAAGAGTTCGGGAAGAACAATAACCAGAGCAGTCCGCTTGCAACGGCAAACCATGCTGCCCCTTTCCATTTAACATGGCTAAAACCATAAGCCATATAGGAGAATACAAAAGGAATCCAGCCCAGGAACAGGTTCCAGATAAGGAAGCGAAAATAGCGCTGATCCAGCCAATCCGCAGCCGCGTAATACAAACCCAGGGTCACCACTGTGACCACACTTAGAAAAATAAATACTTTAATATAATTCAGTTTTCTCAATGATATTTACCTCACTTGATCCTGAAATACATTCAGTTCCGAAAATATCGGATGATCTCTTCCTTGTTCTTTTCCACACGCAGATTTAGTCCGCGTTTATCCTTTAACCCATATTGCTGTAGTTCATGTCCCGGATCAAGCACCAACGGTTTCATTACTACATCTTCCAACAAGTTCATTGTCAGTTGATAGGTTTCACGCAGTTTATCCACCGGAATAATCGATTCATATCGCTTGATCAACTCAATCAGCCGTTCCGCATACACTAGACGCACCATACTGTCCGCACTCATCAGCTGTCTTGATGCGAATGCTGTGACTGCAGTAATAATCAGCGGATTTGCATGATATTTGGCAATTGACGTAAGCTCATCAACTGCGTCCCAGTTCATGATAGATAATCCAGCGGTTAACTGACCTATTCTTTCATCCATCCATGTCTGCTCCAGCTCTTGCGGCACATCCCATTGCTTATAGTCTGTATAAACACCACCACGATGCATCTGAATAGCGCTCCCATAATGTTTAACGAATATCCCTTTGGGAACGCTCCAATCGGTTTCCATCCAACAACCACCATACCTGTCTCTATTTTCGCTTATAACCGGCACACAATACATAAATTTACTGTTGAAGACCATACTAGGATCATACCATTTCCCAAAGGAGAATCAAATTCACAATGAATCCAAATTCAATGCAGCCTTCAAACCGAATGCAACCTGCTAACAACGCAAATTCAGACTTCACATCCCACTTGAACCATGGCGGGCATGAAATGTTTGATATGCATGAAATTCTGTCAGGAGCCATCAACGTATTGGATCAATACATGATGTTTAGAACATTTGTACAAGACACTGAACTTCTCGGCATCCTTGATCGTCAATACAATTTCATGTTATCCCAATACAATCTGACTGCAGAATGTCTCTCCACTGGACACAAACCTCATCAGGAGACAGCAACTTACATGATCCCAAATATCGTTCCGCCTGTATATGGCCTCAAGCCGTCCGCGCCGAAAAAGCCGAATCAATCCCTCACCGATGTCAAAGATGCTGGAATCAGCGGTCATATGCTGGGTTTGATCAAATCACACGCTTCTCTACTGGCCATGTCTGCGCCTGAAATTACAAACGGAGCAGTGCGGAGAGTCATCGCTTCCCAAGTGCAACACTTTATTGAGATGGCCTACGAAATTTTCATGTATCAAAATCAACACGCCTATTACCAAGTTCCGCAACTGAATGCAAATGATACCAAGCAGATGCTTCAGGCCTACGTCCCTGCAAATGGAGCCCCTCAGATGCCACAGAACAATAAACCACCTCTGCATTAATCTAAAATAAGCTTAATCAACAAAGAACAGAATCTTCAACCCACTCAAGGTTGAAAGATGCTGTTCTTTGTTATTTCCAGAATCATCTCATGTTTGCAGCATATCTTGAATAACACATTTTATTTTCAAGGAATTCTACCTTGATTCGATTACCAAAAACTGGTTTAATCAGAATGTGGTCACAACTACTCATTATGTAACATGGGAGGTTTTTGAATGCGATTGAATCCAACGATTAAAATTGGTTTTCTAGCCATTACATTAAGCTTTACAACCATCTGTGCAACTCTTATAACATCCCAAACTACATTGGCTGCACCTGTCCCAGCTTCCAAAGCGGTATATCATCAATTTCAAATGTATTCAAAAAATGCAGTGAAATCCACGCCCAGCCTGGTTCAAGCACGTAAATATCTATTGAATCATATCGATGAAGTCGGCCCCTGGCAGGCCACCCTGATGACCCTTCAACTGGAGAATTTGCAAAAGATCAGACTGGCTGACTTGGATCAAAAAATGTATACGGAACCGTTTCAAAGCGTTCTCTATGAAGCCCATACCAACATAGGTTATGAACAAAAGCTTACATATAGCAGTCTGCTCAAAGTGATTAAAGAACCGGCGGTTCGCAAGCTCTTGCAGGAAGCCTCCGATCTGGGATTCAAACTGGAAACCAGTGAAGGTCTATACTATCCTATCATCAATTATGAGATGTACAAAAAGTTTCAGCCCTACGTGAAACCTGACATTGTTGCTTACATTGATATTATGGCTGCGGAATCCAACCAGCCCACAACTTCCGATGCAGCCTTTATCATAACCTGGGATGAACTCATCCGGCGTACTCTAGAGAAGGAAGCTTTTCTGAATAACTTTCCAAGCTCTAATCGTGCGTCAGCAGTCAAGAATTCATTGTACGTTGGTTACCTGTTTTATGGAAGTGATAACTCTCCTGCCTATGACTGGTACACGGAAGAAGAAATTCGTACTATCGATCCAGAAGTGAAAAAAGCATATGAAAAGGCTGTGGCAAATAGGGAGCGCAATACGAAGAGTGTACTTCTGGATACAGTGGAGAGGATATTGCATCTTCTCGATGAGAGTAACGACGAACTCACCCCAGAAATCAAAGAAATCACTGACCATGTTGAAAACCTATTTGCCAATGATTAATAAATATTAACCGGTCCAAAGTGGATGGTTGTTAGTTTACAATAAAATTAGCTACAGTCTTAAAGCTAAAAAAGCGGCACTCCTCTTTACAGGGTGTGCCGCTTTAACATGCCTTGAGCCCTTCTTATATCATTTCAGAAAAGTATTATCTCGATACCGATGTAAGTTTGTCTGGATTCACAACGAGATAGAACCCCTCTATTCTTTCTCCAAGAGAGTCCAGTTCCAAACACAGAACTTCGGACAACTGTCCGTTTTCCAGTAACGCAAGGTGCTGCTCTCCGTTGATATATGTGGGCACCCACTCTCGTTCTCGCAATCGGGTAAGTACCCGGCGAGAGGTCAACAAAGCGAGTACACCTTTATGAACTCTCATCGTTCTCATGACCGTATGCACACGTCCACCGCCATCTGCCGTAAAAACGGGTTGTTCGGCAAGCAGCTCAAGCATCTCGGAGACATCATAATTTAGAAAAGCAGTTGTAAAACGAGCCAGCAATTGCTTTTTTGCAGCATAATTTGCAGAACTCTGTTCCATCGGCGGAAGTCTATCGGGAAGCTTGCGTCTGGCCCGACTAAAGATCTGACGGCAGTTGCTCTCTGATTTGCCCAACCAATCCGCTATTTCCGTATATTCATACTGGAAAGCCTCACGAAGTACAAAAACGGCACGCTCTATCGGGGAAAGCTGCTCCAGCATAACCAGATAAGCATAGGAGATCATCTCCTTCTGCTGCACGGTTTCTTCCGGAATGTTTCCCATTTCACCGTAGCTCATCGGCTCGGGAAGCCATTCTCCAACATAACTTTCCCTTTGATTACGGGCAGAGTTTAGCAGATTCAGACTCCGGTTTACGATTAGTTTAGCAATATAGGACTTGGCATTACGGATATCATCAAGAGACTTGCTCTGAAGCTCTGCAAAACAATCCTGCACAATATCTTCAGCCTCCACAACACTGCCAAGCATGCGGTAAGCAATGGAAAAGGCATAGGCTTTATAACGAATATACAATTCACCAACTTCCAGAGAAGACACTTCTGGCTCATTGGTGAGGGGATTGAATTTCATGAGAATGGCCTCCTCTGGCAGATGGTCGAATGTTTACTTAATTAAAGCAGCCTGGATACATCCCTGTTGTAATGGCAATCCGGTTCCAGCTATTAATCGTGTTGATCGCCATGATCAGATCCACAAGTTCAGCCTCACTGAAATGTTCTCTAACTTTTTCATACAATTCAAGTGGTACCCCTTGTTCGGAAATAAGTGTTACGGCCTCAGCCAGCTCCAGCATAACACGTTCTTTTTCCGTAAACAAAGGCACCTCGCGCCACACGCTCAGCAGCAAAATGTGATCGGCATAATCTCCAAGCTTCAACAGATCTTTGGCATGCATATCAAGACAAAACGCACAACCATTGATTTGGGATACACGGATTTTCAGCAGCTCATATAACGGTTTGTCTTCAAACTGACCTGAAATGTGCTGCTCCAATGCCATCATTGCTTTGAAAGCACCCTGGTTAGCCACTCTATAATTCACTCTTAAACTCATTGCATTCGCCTCCGTATTTTGGTCTACAACCTTAAGACAAATCAATGCTCACATCTGTGACACTTTTCTATAAAAAAATTTTCAACATATTAGGGCACAGAATATAGCTCGATCAATAATTAAGATAATTAATTTGCGTGGAGCTTGCCCGATATAAATATAGTTCACGTAAAGCGTTATGTATAAACAGAATTTTCCGTATTTATGTTAGCTGTTTGATGTATTGTTTGTGATTTTGAACAAATAATCCTTATACATATTGATACACGAAACAAAAGAGTAGTAACATACGGCTACAAAGTAAACTTTCCTGACATAAACAAATGAACGATTCATTATCCTAGCAAGGAGTGACTTCCATGATAACTTCCAATTCCAATCCTCAACTTACATTCGAACTGCCTCGCGGTTGTACGTTCTCCGCTGAAGACTGGCATGTATTATCTCAATATTGGTATCCGATTGCTCAGGCAAGCGAAGTGACAGATAAACCACTTGCCGCTCAATTGCTTGATGTCCGTTTGGTCCTGTATCGCAGCAACGATAAAGTTGTAGTTGCTAAGGATCTTTGTTTTCACCGTGGCGCTCCGCTCAGTAAAGGCTGGGTAGAAAATGGGGAAATCGTCTGTCCATATCATGGTTTCCGTTATAACTGTGAGGGTAAATGTACCGCCGTACCTGCACACCCCAGCTCCAAAATCTCCCC
Organism: Paenibacillus taichungensis; assembly: GCF_013359905.1. Classification (GTDB taxonomy): domain Bacteria; phylum Bacillota; class Bacilli; order Paenibacillales; family Paenibacillaceae; genus Paenibacillus; species Paenibacillus taichungensis. The sequence goes on from NZ_JABMCC010000112.1 coordinate 416,026, forward strand.
CAAACTGAAACTTATCGTATATCCTGCGGTTGAACGTTATGGCCTGATCTGGACTTCACTTGCGGGTACCGACGAGCAGATTCCTGCATTCCCGGGATGGGATGATCCAGATTATATTAATATCCTGCCCCCGAACTTTGATATCGCAGGTTCTGCTGGGCGTCAAATGGAAGGGTTTCTGGATGTATCCCATTTTGCCTACGTGCATACCGAGACGTTCGGGGACCGAAACAACACGGAAGTGCCCCAATACAAAGTAAAACGCGAAGGCAAAGAACTGCTTGCAGAATACTGGAGTTCTGTTAGCAACTATGGCAAAGGTCAAGATAATGTAGCACCCGAAGGTTTTCAGTGGCTGCGTGAATTCCGCGTATTTCCACCATTCGCCGCATCACTGACGGTTCACTTCCCGGAGAACGATAAGCTGAACATTCTGAACTGTGCCTCTCCCATCTCAGCACGTTTTACGCGGTTGTTCTGTCCGATTACCCGTAACTTTGACAAGGATGCTCCGATTGAAGATACCATTAAGTTTAACTTGCAAGTATTTGAGGAAGATCGGGAAATGGTGGAATCACAAAAGCCAGAGGATTTGCCACTGGATCTGCATGCAGAAGCGCATATTCCCGCAGACCGTACCTCTATCGCTTATCGTCAGTTATTGACAGAGCTTGGTTTGGGACGGAATTACACATCATAAAATAAATACAAATGAATACAAAAAGAAGCGTTCCTACGAACGCTTCTTTTGTATAGTTGCTACACTTTCACTCGTGACAATGTACTGGGTTTTACCCCATATAAATGCCTTATATCGGACACTTACCCTTGATTATAGGTGTTCACAGGAGGTTCTGTATAATACGGACAGCCTGGTTCGTGAATAATACGGGGATCAACCCATGTTCCCCAATATGGAAGGCGATTTACATACGGCTGTGCGTTAGGCTGACTATTTGGCTGCGGCATGTTTGTTGCCGGAGAAACTTGAGTAACACAGTCCACTGGCGGACCAACGATTACTGTTTTTTGAATTGGAGCAAGTGTTTCCTTCACCTTGTTCTCATCCAGACAATACGTATGGGCCAGAACACTCGCAGGTGTCAGTCGTAAAATATCCGAACCAAATATAGCTTCAGGAACCGGGGCATCGAAGATAGCCAGCAGATGGGTCTGATCTACCGTTGCAATTTCATAGTGCCACCAACCTTGCGGAACATTAGCTACTTGACCCGGAGTAATCGTAAAGTTCAGCAACTCATTAGTAAACGGGTTTATAAGGGAAACGACGGCGGAACCACTGATGCAATACACCAGCTCGGATGCATTCTGATGAATATGGGGTTCAACCACATTGCCTGTGCTAAGAAAAATGTCCAGTAAGGATACGTTACCCAAAGTGTTTAATTGATGAATGGAGAGAAAGTTAATATAGTTATTTCCGTCTTTTTGGAAGAAAGGATTCTGGTTCACGTCAAATGTAAATTGGGTGGTTGGTAAGGTATAGTCCATATAGGAAGTTGCCAAAATAAACGCCTGCCCTTCGCTCTCGGTTTAGGTGATAACCTATAACGCCAGCTTATGCTCTGGGCTTCTATGCGTGAGCCCATTTCTGCTGAAGGGTTATGATACAGCTACCAAATCTTATCCACCTTTACCCGTACCACGTTCTATTAAGCCCTCTGTGTCACTCCATTGCATCGCAGCATAGGCTAATATCATCAATCAAACACTGGAGGCATGCATCATGGCATACGGACCTGGTTCAGTTCCTATCCCGCCAACTGCGGGTTATCCTTACCCTTATTATCCACCGCCACCCTATCCATACCCCTACCCTTATCCATATCCCTATCCACCCATCGTACCGTTTCCGCTGCCCTTTCCCATCGGACATATTGGAGGCCCAGGATGGCATGGCGGTTACCCGGGTGGTCCACACGGTCCATTCCCTGGAGGCGGCTATCCGGGCGGACCACATGGCGGAGGACCCGGGGGCCCTGGTGGACCTGGCGGAGGTTTCCACGGCCATCGTTTCTTCCAATGGTAAAATAGCAATGCAGGAGCTGCTACCGGCAGCTCCTGCATTGTTCAACTTTCTTTTAAAACATCCAATGATGTCCTTCTTTCGAACAGCATCCTGCCTGCTCAATACTCAATCTCATCCATAATCTTCAGATTACGGTTGGACACTTCCAGCAAGTCAGTAAACGTCTCAGATACATAATAGACAAAGTCCGGATCATGCACATACATAATCACTTGCCCGTAGGTTCCTTTCTCTGTCGGATCAAAATCAAGCATCAAATACAGGGAGCCTCCCGCCATCGTTGCAAAAGGAATCCACGCTTTATGGAATAAGAAGGGCTTAATCTCCGGGTCCAGTTCGCTGATCTCTTCGTCAGAATAGTACTCGTCCAATTTCTCATCTACTTCACAGAAGTATTGTTTGGTTTCCCGAATTTCCTGCAATGACATCAGATAAAACGGATTACATTCCTCTGCCTCCGCATCACCCGGATACAAGATATGAAATGCATAACCACTGCCATCCTTCCGCTTATAGAAGGCACGAAAATCCTCCGGCAACCGGACGCCATACTCCGTTTCAAATGCATTTAGACTTTCCTCAGAGACACCCTCCCGATGCTGGTATTCCTCGTATAACTGCCGAATTTCATCATCATGGATTTTTTCGTTCAGGAGCTCATTCAACGCATCAAACAAATCATTCCATTTTACATTAGCCTCAGGTGTCATACACACCCCTCCCTTTTCAACTCTTTTCAACAACCCGTTCCCGCACATATTCCTGATATCCCCAGAACGCTTCTTCTTCCCCTCCGTCTTCGATCAGCACCATAACAGCGTAGGAAAACAGATCCAGCCAACGTTCCATCAACGCGACCTGTGCATCTGATATCAATCGATTACTACGCAACATTCCTTCAGGCTCGACGGCCCAAGCACGTCCAAGGTGGGTGATTCCCCACAGTGAAACCATAACTTCACGATCCAGGATAGATTGCTTTAGTTCAGGAGCTGCTTCTTCACGGTTCATATCAACCTCCACCTTACCCAATCTGTGATCTTCAATCACTGGTGTTCACCAACGTAAAGGTTCTTCTCCACGCCATAACACGTAGCGCTCAATTTCACGGAGGGTGCCTGTGCCTATGCCATACTCATCCATCTGATCAGAGTGCAGATCAAGAATATGCAGCATGCCCCCGAACGTACCCACTGCAAGCTTTGACTGGTCAGGAGAGCTCGCCAAGGAATAGATGGTGCTGCCTACAAAATGTCTCCACACTTCCTGCCCATCACCATTCACACAATATAAATATCCGTATGCGTCACCAAGCACCATGCCTGCACCCAACTCCACTGCAGCGTAAACACGGGCATTCTCATCCATTACAGGCCAATCTTCCTTACTCTCATTACCATCGATCGTTTCCAGCTGAACTTGTATTGTAGCACCGTTATAAAAGTGACAGGCATTAAACCATACCTCTGAGCTGTCTGCAGTGAATACCGCATAATGAGGATAGCTGGATTCAGGATAAAGGGAATACGTCTTATTTTGTTTGCGATCCAGAACCATATGGTTACTGACCTGGCTGCCGTAGGCAATCCAGCGACCGTCACGTGAGACTGCTGCATGGCCCATATCAATCTGTGTATCTTCCAACTCATATTCTTCGATCTCTGCCGGATCCGGGTGCAGCAGGGATACCTGATCTTGGTCTACCAGGTAGATTCCATAATTGGAGAAGATAAGAACGGATTTCCCATCATTGAATGGAATAAGTCCTTCAAGTGTGCGTTCCGGATGCTCACAGTCAGCAAGGGATTCAATGCGTGGCAAAGCCTTCTGAATACTGGATTGAATATCTTCCCAGCGATACACCGCAAGCTCGTGTCCTTCTAGTTGACGATCTGGTTGTCTGATGATACGAATACCTTCCGATCCGGCCAGCGCATAATCTACACCATCTGACGAACAACCTGCGAAGGTATACTGAGAGAATGGCAACCATCCGTTTGGATCAGCCGTATATACACAGCCATTCTCCGTGAAGGTGCCGGTTGTGAATACTATTGTTTCTGTGTTCAGATAACCTACCACCCGAACAGCCTGCATGGCAGATTGAAAATGTTCGTTCATTGGCCATGTTGCAGCAGGCAGTTCAAGCCGGAGCCGTTCCAAATCCCCTTGAAGATTGGCTTGCTTCACCATCTCCCACACCTCAGTGCTGATCTGCGTTCTGGCATCCTCCGCGAGCTCCGATTCATCCAGTTGTTCTCCTGCCATGCCTCTGCGTACAAATGCATTGACATCTTTTGCGTATCGTTTGCCTTCATTACGCCATGTTTCCGCAATTTCTTCGTTTATCCAACTCAATGATTATTCCTCCACTCCGCCTCTGTCCATAACTGTACAGTGATGTGCCAGCAAAAATTGATCCAGATCATGATCCGTTGCACCTTCCATCCCGTGCATTTCTTCATAGAAAAGCGCAATTTCCCTGCCGTTCGCATAATTAAAACGTAAATATCCACCCATGGAGACCCTAAAAAGCTTACATGTATACTCATTTTCCATCACTGCATCCCACTTGAATTTACTTTTACACAAATCGGCCAGTTTTTTCATGGAGCCTTCACGCTCAACGTTAACCAAGTGGTAGAACGTATGGTTTCGCAGCTCGTTCCACGGTTCAAAATACGCCGGGGTCAGCGGTTTATCCTGATGGTAATATTCGCAATAGATCTGGTCCAGTGTCTCTCCAAAGTCTGCTTCAGAGCATGTCCACAGAATAATATGCTCATCATGACGCGGGAGCCACAACAATCCCTTCACATCTGGATGAATCGCCAGGAAATCACCATCCACCGAACTGCCGATACTGATGCACTCCTGAAGCTGATCCTGAGTAACTGGTGTATCCTCCGTGTGCATCCAAAAATCATATTCAGCAAAAGGCTTCAGTACCTCCTGATCCGGCCGCTGCACATTCATCCAGCCCGTATACGTGCCTTCCCCGTATTGTTCCAGCCATTGGCGATATGACGCAGGTAACGAGATGGAATGCTGTTCTTCAAAATGATCCAGTTCCTTAGCCGGTACGGGCTTCAACGCATGAGTTACTATATACATTCACAACATCTCCCTACGATCGTTTCGTTCAATTCACGATAGTTCATTCAATCGATAAGCAATTCAACCAGGTAAAGGCTAAGCCAATTCTTCCTGCACAATTTCGGTTAGTACACCCTTGCGGTTTACAATACTAATGGCAAATGCATCATAGCCGTCACGTTTCACCTGCTCAAAATCCATGCGCTCTCCCGTAATTAATTCGTAGGTTCCATCTTCATCTACATCTTCCCCGAACTCATCATCCCACGGCACGTTGTAAAAGGCAGATAGCTGTACTTCAAATATGTCTTCCCCTTCAACGTCCAGGTAGGGCCGTAACGGCCTGTTATTCAGGTCTTCCTCTGGATATGTCTCACACAACATCGCATCATAACCATGTTTGGCTGAATCGATGAGCAAGTAACGTTCCCCTGTTACGGTATGCTCTGCATATACAATGAGTGGTGTCGAATCATGCCAGGTTATCAGATCATCTTCGGTTAAGTCACCATAATAAAAGATATGGAACTTGTCATGTCCATCGCTCGTTTGCAACTTGCCTTTCCATTCGACTTCATGAGTCTGAACATCCGAAATCTCCCGAACCAAACCTTCCAAATATGTAGGTCCTTTATGTACACCAAATAAATTCATCATCTCGCCTCCGCTTTATTCATTCGAATGGTTACGACTTTATGTTCTTCATCTACATCCAGCTTCACATCGATGTCTAACTTATCATGGAACAAAGCCGTAACGTTGATATAAGGATCACGAGCAGCTTCGCTGCCTCCATTACTAGAACGACTCATCCCCTGATGAATGATGGATTGGACCAGTTGTCCATCCCCTTTCCCAGTATTTTGATAAGTATAAATCACCTCTTTGTCCTTATTATAAAAATTCAACACCGTTGTAAAATCTTTGGCATTGGTATATTGCTTTTCGGATTTTACATATTCATTTTCTGTGGATTGATAGCTCACTGTACCCGCCAGATAGGGATTATCTTCACTGGGTCGAACATCAAACTCCTGATAAGCGATGTGAAAAAGGTATTGAATATGATTCATATCTACACGGTAATATAACTGCCTGTTGTTTTCCTCCTTGTCCATGGCAGCGAAACTGTTAATGAGCGGCCAGGCTTCATAGGATTTGCCATTCACGTCGACAGCAAGAGCATAATCAGAGAGTACCTTCTCTTTTTGAAACACACCATACGTCTGTAAAATGAAATAGGCTGGAATGAGTAATACGCCTATTATCACTGCAAATATCATAATCTTTAAACGGAATTTCATGATCATCCTCCTTTACGACTCGCGTTCTGCTGGTTTATCCAGTCTTATGCTGAAGTTTGGTCAATGTGCGGACAACCAGCTCCCTGTTCTTGGCGTTCTTAATATAAGCGGGAATGGAATGTGAAGCCGTCTTCAAAGGTACATTTCCAGGTTTCACGCGCAAATCAGCCGAAATATATGAGATCAGATAGTTTAAATGCTCCCGATTAACAGCCCATACCACCTTACCTCTAACATAATCCAGAAAGTACAATTCCATATCAAACACAGGGTCGCGTCCATCCCGTATATCGGGATAACACCCTTGAAACGCTGGCTTTTTATGTAATTCGACATGATTAATAGTCCCACAGTGCGGGCATTCGATATGTGACGATTTGTGAGTTATCTTTTTCTCATCCGTCACTTCAACATTGAACCAGCGCTCACACCGGATGCAATTGTTCTTGGCATTGTACTGATATTCTGTCTCTTGAATTCCATGAGCATAACATTGCGAACATTTCCATGCTAGATGATCTTCTTCTAAGATGATAAAGGCGTGCCCGCTGCATTGTTTACATCTCACAACGACCTGCTCTCCCCGGCGAAGAACAGCGTAGAAGCTGTATTTATAAGCCCCTTCATCCTCGAAACGTTTCATTTTCAATCCCTGCCTTTCCCCTGCATGAAGGTAATCGCTAAAAGCAATCACTCAGCATTTCCCAGTTGTTCTACCTAAAATTATATGTAACTCCAGTGATTAGCACAAGAAAACACAACGTAAAAAAGAGTACCTTATTCCAGATCATTATCTGAAAGGTACTCTTCTCCCCATTTAACTCAAGGAATCAAAGATCAAGTAAAAGCGATACTAGCAATCCCATCGAAGCGATAAAACCTACTACCGGCCCACCTTCTTCGAACGCTTCCGGCATCATGGTGGAGCAGATCATTGCAATAATGCCTCCTCCGGCAAATGCCCCAATAGCCGCGGCCATCTCATCAGGAAGCTGCTCCAGGAACAGGTATCCTCCCAATGCTGCAAGTGCAGAGATGATCAGTACACCCAGCCACAAGAGAATAATCTTGGAGCGGGAGTATTTATTACGTTGAAGTCCAACCGTACTGGACAGACCCTCCGGAATATTACTCACAAAGATAGAAACAACCAACACCACACTGACACCGTTCCCGGCGAGTAGACTGGCCCCCAGCATGATTGATTCAGGAATAGCATCCATGACCGTCCCTGCAAAAATACCAAGTCCGCTCTGGCTGGAATCTCCCTTCCCGGCAATTTCCGAACGCTTGCGCCCTGCTCCCCCTTTACTGGAAATGAGCAAATCGAACAGCGTGTACACGACGGCCCCTGAGGTAAATCCAATGGCCGTCGGCACAATCCCCCCATCATTCAGGGCATCCCCAATTAATTCAAATGCGGCTGCACCAATCAGGGTCCCTGTACCAAAAGCCATGATCCAGCCAATAACTCGTTTCGGAATTTTCAGAAACAGCGCAGCAAGTGCTCCTATGACAACAGCCGAGGCGGAGATGCAGCCCCACATGAATGCAGTCCACATCCGGGATGACCCCTCTCATGTTCATATATGATCTATCACTCCATTAACCGGAGCATAGACAACAAAAACAGGGGACATGACCAGATTAATATAAAACCGCTAACTTTAAACCATCATTTTGCGTAGTGAAGATATATATCTTGAACGAATGACGAAGAAATAGAAGGTCTGTGCCAGCAAAAATGCACCAAACACGGTTAATACCGGAACAGTATAATTCGTGATACCGAATTCAGTTAGAAACGGCTTAACAACAACGAGCGTTTCAACAATTGAGATCAGGATTGGGAAGAAAAAGAGAACCGCGATCTGAATTGTGGATGATCGTTTCATCTCCTGAAAACTGAGACCCATTTTAGACAAGGAATGCACCATTTTCCCATCTGCCTCCAGATCCGTGTGCAGCCTGAAATAGAGAAAGCTGGCTGAGGAGATCGAGAAGATCAGTCCGATGAATATCCCCAAAAAGGTAAAGAGTGCCGTTGTCTGTCTGAATTCTTCGAAGTCAGCATATCGCGTCGTGAAAAAACCTGAAAAATCTTTATCATTAGAGTTATTTCTAATAATCTCATCCATGCCCTTCAGCCGATCACTTACCATCACTTCAGATGATTGCCGATCGGGCACCGATCCCCCCCATGAAGGGATATGATAAAGATATTTACCGGAAACAGCATCTTTGTCCAATGGTCCGGTAAGAGCTTTAAACTCTTCATCACTTACAATAACTAGGGCTGATGTATACAGAAGTCCGTTGAATTCCGGTTCATTTTCAGTATATTTAATGTCGAGTGTAACAGGCCCTGAATTCATATCCAGCGTTAACTGATCGCCCTTGGCATAGGAACGAAATCGTTCTTCATGTCGAGGCTTCTCCACATTGCGTGAATCAATGAATATACTGGAATGAGCTGAGAGCGTATAGGTCGGTTTGTTCTGGATTGTGTTGAACTGGTTGAAATCACTTAGAGACATCACACTGATGCCGCTATCATCCGTACTTGTCCAAAAATATTCCAGATAAGCATTCTGATATTGAAGACCGGCAGCGTCAAGAACCTCATTGACGGGTGCCATGTTAGGTTCTTCCGATGCACTGTACACGTTATAACGGATCGGAAAATGATTGTCTCTAAATACTTGTCGATTCTGTTGATCCAGCGACAAAATGACCACTGCACTCATGGAAGCAACCGCAATAACCACCGTCACCATAAACAGCATGCGTGCGTTATCTTTTATTTTGTAACTCATCTCAGAAATCCATAGCAAGCGTGTACCATGCCACACCCGTTTGCGGTTACGTTTCAACAGACGAATACCCAGCACGGAAAGCTGCGAGTAAAAAAAATACGTACCTGCAATGCCTGTCACAGCAGCGATCAGAATACTCTCACTCGACAAACTACCGTAAAGCGCAAGGAATCCCGTAGCCAGAAACGCAAGCCCGAGAATAGAGAATATCCAAGATGCTTTAGGTTCCTTCTTGGGTTTGCTCGAACCCGTAAGCAGCTCCAATGCTCGCTTATTCCCGATAAAGACCAATGTAAACAGGGAAATGCAAAAGAACAGTACTAAAAAAGCAATCACCGTAATCAACATGGCCTTCACAGGGAAATAAAAAGGCAGATCCTCCATACCGATAAATCGGGTGGTTAACATCAGGAACAGCTTGGATAATAACATGCCTCCACCTATTCCAGCCACAATGGACAGACATCCGATAAACATATTTTCCAGAATGACCAGCCTTCGAATCTGTCCTGGTTCTGCGCCCAAGATGGTTAGAATACCGAATTCCTTGTTCCGTGATTTCAGAAATGCACTAATGGAATACATAACAAAGAAGATCGCGAAAACGTATACGATGACGGAGGCAACCTGCATTCCCGCTGCCGTAGTCTTGCCAATCGGCAATTTCTCAACAAACGGATGATAGATAAACATTGCATACGCGAAGAATATCATGACCATGAATGCACTACTTAGGAAAAAGGCGATGTACGCTCGCCCGTTTCGGCGAATGTTATTAAAGGCGAACTGAGGAAAGCTCATGCGAATTCCCTCCCCAGAAGGATAATGTATCAATAATCCGTTGAAAGAACGTCTGGCGGTTATCTCCACGATGCACTTCGGCTGCGAGCTTGCCATCCTTGATAAACACAATCCGATGGCAATAACTTGCGGCAAGTGGATCATGCGTGACCAGCATAATCGTTGTTTTCTCTTGCTGGTTGATCTGTTCAAGCGATTCCATTACCGCTTGAGATGAGGTGGAGTCCAATGCACCAGTCGGCTCATCGGCCAGTACAATGGATGGCATATTAATCATGGCCCTGGCAATGGCTGTACGCTGCCGCTGTCCACCCGAGATTTCATAAATGCGTTTATCCAGAATATGATCAATTCCAAGGTGAGTGGTAATCCGATTGAGTCTGCTCTCCATCTCCTTCAGCTTGACTTTGTCCAGCGTCAAGGGGAGTACTATATTTTCAGCAACGGTCAAGGTATCGAGCAGATTAAAATCCTGAAATACAAACCCGAGTTCCCTGCGTCGGAACATGGCAAGTTCTTTCTTTTTCATATCAAACGGATTCATGCCATTAATCAGCACCTTGCCTGAACTTGGTTCATCAATGGTCGAGACCATATTGAGCAACGTCGTTTTTCCACTTCCCGATGGTCCCATAATCCCTACAAATTCACCCTGCTTGATGGTCAGATGAATATCACTAAGGGCTTGAGTCTGCACTTTGCCCTGATACACTTTGTTTAGTGCCGAAACTTGTAACATTTCCATGGTGTTTCCCCTCCAACTAAACTATGCTTTCTTTTCATATCCTTATCCTAAACGACCTCCTACAACCCTGCTATCGATTTACCTTAAACTTTCCTTACACAGCGTTTAAGGTTATGTTCCCCCTTCTTCCTATTCCATAAAAAAAGCACTTCGCCCATAGGCAAAGCACTTCTATTTTCGATTCATCCAGCTGAATCGGACCAATGTTCCTTCATCCGGTTTGGAGAACAATTCAATCTGGTTACCCAAACGTGCACTGATCTCACGGACCAGATATAGTCCCATCCCTGTAGATTCATGATACTGTCTTCCCCGCTCTCCGGTGAAGTAAGGATTAAACACACGTTGAATATCTTCAGCCGATATGCCGATACCCTGATCCTGAATATCTAATACGATTCGTTCTTCCTTCATATAGGCAGTAATCATAACTTTTTTACCTGCTTTGCTATCTGAGTAATTGACGGCATTGGTCAAAATCTGGGTTAACATGAACCGCAACCATTTGGAGTCACTATAAACTAGAAGTTCGTTGTCCATTTGGATATCCGGCGTAATTCCTCTGCGAATAAACAAACGTCGATTCTCAGCTACGCTGCTTCGAACCACCTCGGGTAGAGACAAAAGCTCTACGCGAAAATCCCCTTCGAACTGTTCCAGACGTGAAGAATGAAGTACCATTTCCAACCCTTTGCGCATTTTATCCAGCTCATCCTGTATACTGCCTGCAGTTTTATCATCATCCACATCTTCCAGGGTCAACTGAATAATGGACAAGGGTGTCTTCATCTGATGGACCCAACGATTCATGAATACAACCTGCTGCTCACTATGCATGCGCAATTGCCCCATCTCATGCTGACGGTTACGCTCCAGTTCATGCATCAATTCCTGTAAACAATTAGCCACAGGGGCATTACCAAGTGATTGGAAAGGCTCCTGTACCAGCCGTTGTGGCTGCTGGAGCACACGGTAATATGGATGAAGATGGAAATAACGTACGGTCAGATACACGAGCAATACCACTGTACTCAGAAACATGCCATAAAGTACAATCTTCATGGGGCGATCCTCACCTGAAAGCCAATATACACATGGGACAAGCAGCATCTGTAACAAATAAAATCCGATGAGGGGTAGCTGATCTCTTAAGAACAGTTTCATTGTCGGTCCTCTTGGACAGGTGACTCCAAATCAAGCAATCGGTAGCCCGCTCCGCGAACAGTTTCCAAAACCTCTTCAGCTCCCAGATCCTTCAGCTTGCGGCGAACACGAGTAATGTACACATTCAACGTATTATCATCAATAAAATGCTGATCTTCCCACATCAGTTCGAGCAAACGCTCACGGCCCACTACCCGGCCTGCCTTGGCCATCAGTGCCTCGACCAATACGGATTCCTTCTGTGTCAGCTCCACGGAACGACCATCGAACTCCAGTACATATCTTTCGGGGTACAGCAGCATAGAGCCATTTTTCACTTTCATTTCTGGTTGAACAGCTGCATACATCCCATATGCCCTACGCAGGTGACTACGAACTTTAGCAAGTACGACCTCATATTGAAAAGGCTTCGTAATATAATCATCCGCCCCATGCTCCAGCGCCATAACCTGATCCATGCCACTGTCACGAGCCGAAATAAATAGAATGGGACATATGGAATGCGAACGGATCTGTCTACACCAGTAGTAGCCATCAAATTGAGGCAGATTTACATCCATCAATACCAAATCCGGACCGAACTGCATGAATTCATCCAGAACATGACGGAAATCTGCCACAATCTGCACTTGAAAACCATTTCGGATCAGATATTCACCCAGCAATCCTGCGAGCTTGGCATCATCTTCAACCAGCAATATCGATTGCATCGTCAACCTTCTTTCCGTTCCCTGACATATCTTCTACATCTAGTTTACCATTCTAGTCAAAAACGGGTTGGAAATAAAGGATCAGACCACCAAACGTCCACGTTTCTCTGCTAAGCCAATGGTCGCCTCCACTCCGGAATTAAATTCGAGAAAGTCCTGTTCTACCCCGTCACTGAAAATAACACCGTCCTCCGGCATCTGGGAGACAATCTGCAAAGGCTGTTTTGGATGAATCTGTCCAAACACAAGATTGGCTGCAGTCGTCCGGCTAGGGAAGGGTTCACGTACAGTAAAATACAGATAAGGCGCATCCCAGCCAAAGTGATTCATGTCGCTCATGCTCCCCTGTGCAGATGCTGTCGCGGCGATATGTGCTTCTGAATAACCTTTCCCTCTAGGGTTCGAGTTTGAATGAGAGCTTCTGCTGTCTCTATCAGGGATGAACGCTTCACCCGATTGTATGTGCTGCCACGCTTCCGAGCCCACGACTCCAGCAGCACCTGCCAGCACACTTTTGAACCAGCCCGTCGATCCCATTCCCGTGGATACAATCACTCCGCTGGAGGATTGTTGTTCTACCGATGAACCCATGCGAACTTCATAACGAGCAGATACATGCGTCTTTCTACCAATGAACAGATCGTTGACGCCATAAAGATACTGCCCATCATTCAGCTCCACTTTGGCCAACGTCACTTCTTTCATGGAGCGGCGTTTACGAATAACATCAGGAATTATGAAGCTCAGATCCTCTACCGTAAATGGCAGCAATACCCCGTCCCAACGCATGGGGTCAGGATTCACACCAATGAGCGGCTGCTCGGTTACATACTTGAGCGTATTGGCAACAAGTCCATCCTGTCCGATTACTACCACAATGTCATGTGCTCCAAAAATAAAGTTGGGCACATGTTCCCGATCAATAGTCTGAATCCGGCCCAGTTGGCTGAGCTGCTGCTGGGCCTGCTTCACGGAATGATGATAACGTCTGTCCTCCTCCAGGTAATCACTGAAGTCTGCTCCCAGGCGTTCGATATAGAACTGGGCTTGTTGGACCGTGTTATAACGGACCACCAATTCTTCCAGCCTCGTTCTGCGTTTGACCAGAATCAACTTGTATTCGGTCATAGGTTCTCCTCCCGCAGTGTGTGCAGCTTCAGACTGGCTTGCCTTCCCAAGTCTCATCGTGCCCGACCTCCCTGCTGCTCTCTTGTCGGTGGATTCATCAATCCTTGCAGCAGATCAGGCGAAATGTTAAGCTGTCCAATTTTCCCGGCATTCTCAGCCAGCTCCTGGAATGCAAGGGCAATCAGTTTATCCGAGTTCATACCCATGTTAGCCATCGCCTGTAGCACGCTAGGCTCCACCTGTTGTAACGAGTTCATCACGGCAGCAATTTCATAGGCTTTGGCATCAGCTTCGGCATTCTGATTGGCAATCGTTAATTCTATAAGCTGTTGTTTCCGTTCCTCCATCGCCGTATTGAATTGAAGCTGTTCCTGTTCCATCTCATTCTGTTTCTGTTTCACTGAGCGCTCGGCATGTAATTGGGTTTCTCGAATCTGCTGTTTCTTCGTCTCAACGGCAATTTCCGTGTTTAGTTCGTTTTCCTTCACTTTCCGCTCCTGTTCAATGGATGCATTGCGACGTACATACAGCGCTTCGTCGGCTTGGCGTAAAATCTCTTCCCGCGCTTGTGCTTCCAGTGCACGCATCGTCTCTTTATTAGGCAAAATAGCCAGAATGGACAAACTCATCAGTTCTACGCCCAATTTCTCCAGTTCCTCACTCTGCACCACTTCCCGTTTCATGCTGCTGGCCAGCCGTTCACTCGATTGAATGGCTTCCTTCAGTGGCATTTGCTCCAGATGTTTTTTGGTCAGAACTTTGGCGGTCGTAATTACACGTTGATCCAACTTGCCAGGATCGTCGGAGATATATCTGTTTTTGCGCAAATTGTACGTGTAGTTCAAGCTTTGGGTGATTTTCATATAATCAACGATACGATAACTCAGTTGACCCTGAACCGTAACTGTTTGATAATCGGCTGTTATTTCTTCGAACATAAAGGGCACATCCACCGAAGATACAGGCAGAACCACCACCGATGTCGTCGGCTCATAATAGTAGAAAGACAAACCCACACCTTGACGTTGCACCTGCCCATTCTTCACTTTCATTACGTACTCACTGGGTTGAAACTTCACGAATCGGAATCCAAACATCGCTCATTCCCCATTCCTTAATATTGTCATTTTGATATTATCGAAATGATAACAAACGAATTAGATATTGTCAATATGACATTAACAACTTTTTTTTGCTTTTAATCAAAAAAAAGACCTACCTTAGGCAGAAGCCTTAAAGCAGGTCGATTTTCTATAATTATAGTCAGTAATGACAACTCATTATGGGTTAAGTTATGCGAGGCGCTAGCCTATATTAGAAGTCATCACCTCGTTAAACAACGTTCATCATTATTTGTTTTGTTCAGCGCTCTTCAAGATCAGATCAACAAACAAATCAATCTGGGCAGTAATGGCGATTGGATCATATCGATAGAATGTGTCAAAATCATTCTCGAAGAATCGGTGATTCTTCACCGCATCCAGCCCATTCCATACTTTGGACTGTTTGAATTCCTTCAGCGCTTCGCCTTTTTTCTCAGGATCGTACACCGTCATGAACATGTAATCAGTAGCATATTCAGGCAATACTTCGAGCGATAGCTGCACGGTCTGATTGTCTTTGCTCACTTTGCTCGGCATTTTCAGCTTCAAAGCATTGTATACAACTTGTCCGCCCCGGCCTGCGTTGTCGCCAAAGATCCACAGATCTCCTTTGTCCGTCAACTCGTATAATCCAACGGTCGTATTTTCGTCCACGATGCCTTTCAGCTTCTCGCGTCCTGCTGCCGCCTTTTTCTCATAATCGGCAATGAACGCCTTCGCCTGATCAGGTTGACCAATCAAATCACCAAATAGCTCCACGGTCTTGTAGATATCTGTCGCTGTACCATATGGGATATGCACAGTTGGTGCGATTTTGGACAGTTCCTCGTAGTTATCATCATACATGACAACGATCAAGTCAGGCTGTAATTCCAGCGTCTTCTCCACGTTCACCGGATAACCCACATCTGTGGTGTCTTTCAGCTTGTCCTTAATGAACGGGTTATCAAAGGCACTTGGCTCTACACCAATTAAGTTACCGCCTACAGACAGAATCTCGCCCCCGTAGTAATCGGTCACGATGCGTTTCGGGTGTGCAGGAATGGTAACCGTCCCTTTATCCGTCTCATATTCACGTGTTTCACTTTCCGCTGATTCATTCTGAGCTGTATCGGTTCCAGTGGATTCCTGATTCTCAGTCGTCTGTCCTGAGCCGCTCCCCGTTTCATCCGTTGTCTTTCCTGCATTTCCGCAACCCGCAAGAACTAGCGTAAACACAATAAATAACGTGCAAATGGAAAGAATCGATTTGGATTTAAACATAAACATGATGCCCCCTATAATTCAACACTTTTATGATAATGGTAATCATTATCATTGGAATCATAGCAGAATTGATTACTAACTGTCTACCATTTTAATTGAAGTCCATAAATATAGGGATCGAGTCAGAAAGACCCGATCCCTATATCATATATACACTTAAAATTTATAAATCTGCTCCATCATTCTGGCTACAGCGACTGCACCCTGTGCACGATTAGCATGCAGTTTAGGCGCAAACGAGCCATCTGCCATTCCTTTAAGCAGGCCTTGCTCCTGCATCGCTGCAACAGCTTGTTTTGCATATTCAGCGATATCTGCGTTGTCATTAAATGTGGTGCTGTTGGTTGTTGTATCAACGGTTGTACTGGTGTTCTGCTTCATGACCTGTACCGCACGGTTTAACATTACCGCCATGTCCTCACGGGTAATACGTTCATTTGCTGCAAACGAACCGTCTGCTCGGCCTTGCACGATTCCCATCTCCAAACCAAGACGTACGGAATCTGAATACCACTGATCATTCTTCACATCCATTGGAGCTGAAGTGGATGTATCCGGCAAACGTGATTCGCCAATCCCCTTCATGATCATTTGCAGAAATTGTGCACGTGTCAGTTCTGCTTGCGGACTGAATCGGGTATCTGTCATGCCTGAAATGATTCCTTTTCCATACAGATTCTGAATCTCTTTAATGGCCCAGGAGTAGGATTGCAAATCATTCAACGGCACCTGCACTTCAGTAATCACGAAACGGCCTGATTGAAGCGGCTTGAAAGCAAGACTTTGGGTCATTTCATCATATTGAGTAAAGGTTACCGGTTTCATTTCACCATTTGGCAAAAGGGATTGGATAGCCAGCACATTGTCTTCTGCATTTGAATTTTGCACATTAGACATCGCTATTTCAATGGATCTGTCAGTCCACTGTAACAGCTGTCCGTTTAACAAGAGATCCACGCTGACCACCACGTTGCGGTTACCGATGGCTTCCTGTTGCGCTTCAGACAGATTGGCTGTGGAGTCTTCGGTTAGAATGACATCCATTGTATCCCCATCTTCATTACGAGCATCCTTCAATAAATTTAACGGGATACGGACAGATGTCTGTTTCATGACGAGCTCCAGCGACTGTAATGCCTGAGTACGTGCCCATTCCTGAAGTTGATTTGCATTGAGCTGGAAGGTCACAGCCTTTGTATCCTTGGGAACATCTGCAATCAAGGTTAGCTTTTTGCTGCCTGCTCCCATTCCTTCAATCATTTGAGACAACTGTTTCATCTCAGGTTGAATCACATAGGTGCCCGCTCCGGTACTTGTCCCTTTGAATGTAATGGAACCACTTTCTCCTGGATTACCGGATTCGACAGGTGGCGTTACAGGAGGATTGCCGGAATTCTGGGATGATCCAGGCGTGGAAGGCTGTGCAGGTTGACCTGGCTGTGATGGCTGACCCGGGGTCAGCTCTTGCCGTACAAGCTGACTAACCGCCTCTTTCAATGCGTTATCCGCAGCACTGATTTCCTGTGCGCTGGCTTCTGCATCATCCATAAGCACATGAGCAAACGACAATGCCTGTGCAAACACATTCCAGCTTGCGGCCGTGTAATTACTTTGATGCAGCTTCGCAGCGGAATTCACTGTAGTCTCCATGGCAGATTTGTCAGCCGGGAACATGCCATAAGCTTCAAAATCCATAAAGCCTACCCACTGAGAACCAGCGGTAATGGTCAGTTTAATATAACGTGCCTCCGTACCTGCGGGCAGGATGTGTCTTGGACTGGTGGATACAACCACATCACTTGTTGTATCCACGACTTTGACAAAGTTCTTGTTATCGTTGGATACTTCGATCTTGTATTTAATGCCTCCACTCCACATGGACATTTCCAGCTTACGGATCACAGCGGTCGCCCCCAGATCCACTTGCCACCAACTATCCACACTTTGGTCTGTTCCCCATGAAGTAGTGGGGTCACTGTCAATCGCTCCCCCAGGCGAGTTGTCTTTTCCACCACCAGTACCGGCACTGCTTGATGCGGTAGCTGTTTTACCTGTTGTTAATGCCTCCAGCAAAACAAGGTTGTTATGGGCTTTCTGAAGTATTGTCAGAGCCTCCTGCACTTCCGATTGTATGGCATCCTGCTTGTCTCTGACCGTGATTGCCGATAACAATGCCGCTTTCAGGTTTGCCCAGCTTCGCTGAGTATACGAAGATTCGGTCAGCTGCTGGATTTCACCGATAAACTGTGTCAGCTCCGTTTTGTCTACGTTGGACAACCCATGGATGGCTGCTTCCACTTGTTTTGCTGCTGTATTCACTTCGGTCTGGGTGGCTCTTGGATCTATCATAACCTGTTCTGCACGAGTAAGAGCCTTGGTCAGAACAGCCCATGTTGCAGCAGACCAATCTGCTTGTTTATATGTTTTGGCTTCGGCAATGATTGCCTCGAGACCGTTCCGATTCGCCGCTATAACATCAAGCTGCTGCATAACCTCATGAAGAGCGGCAGTCGCAGCGTCCGTATCCTGTTGGGTTATACCACCAGATGTATAAGCCAATTTGTACGTATTCTCAGCTGCTGCAATGGCTGGAGCGAGTGTGGTCCAGCTTTCAGATGTAAAATCACTGGATTCCAGCGCCTTTGCACGTGTAATCGCTGCCGACAGCTCTTTCCGATCTGCGGGCAGATTGTCCAGGCCGCGTTTGTACACATCCAGCGATGGCAGGGCACGCCCTTCATACGAGTAACCGCCATTCGCCGGATATTCGTCATAATCGAACATGGCGTGATTCTCCCATGCGTCTCCCTCGGAAGCAATCCAGCCTACATTGGCCGCAATCCATGCAGGCTCCCAATAGAAGAACCCCGCTCCCTTCTGATTTGGAACTTGTGAGATCATGTCCATAATGCCTGCAATCGCATCATATTGTCCCTGCACAGTTGCCGGGAAGGTAGCACCTCCCACATTCAGCGTTTCCGGATTGCCAATAATATTGCCGTGAGCGTCCCCGTTTTTATACGAGAAAGGGTAGGACGTCTCAGCGATAATGACTTCTTTTCCATATTTCGCGGATACCTCATTCATCGTTTTGCGCACATCTGCGAATGTTCCGTGCCAGAATGGATAATAGGAAAGGCCGATAATATCGTACTCCAAATGACGTTTCTGCAATTCACCGAAGTACCAGTCAAATGTATCGGCTTTCCCCCCTTCAGCCAGATGGATCATGATTTGAACCTGATCTCCGCCTTGGATACTTCGAACGCCATCCACTCCTCGCTGAAGTAAGGCAACGTTCTCATCAAAGTCGACATTACTCTTCAATCCGTTTAACACGCCGCTGTTGATTTCGTTACCGATCTGTACCATATCGGGCATCGCGCCCGCATTCTTCATCTCGCTTACCACTTCACGCGTGTAATCATATACAGCGGTCTTCAGTTCATCAAATGAAAGGTTTTCCCAGGCCTTCGGACGAAGCTGTTGACCGGGATGCGCCCATTCATCGGAATAATGGAAGTCGAGCAGGATCTTCATGCCTTTCTCTTTTACCCGCTGGGCCAGACGAATCACATCTTCTTTGTCGTTGTACCCATTGGATTTCTGTGGATCATTCCACAGTCGAAGCCGCACATAGTTCACGCCACGATCTTTGAGAATATCGAGCAGATCGCGTTCTGCTCCATTGCTGTCCAGATAATAACCTCCATTATCCTCAATGGCTGTTAACGTGGAAATATCCACCCCTCTGATAAAATCACTGCGATATCCTTCTACCGTAACGGTAGCTTCAGGTTGAATGGGAGCCCCATATACATCACCCGTAACGGTAAAGCTGCCTGCTGATGCATATTGTGAAGGGGCAACTTCCTCCCATGCCACCGGGACAAGGCCCGATTTCCCGTTCTGGTAATGTGCCATGACTTTTGCTGGCAGAACAGGAGCAGTACGACTTACGGTAGACACGTTGACTGGATCATATTTCACGATGTCTGCCGGGTTCCGTACCTCTTCCTCTCCCCAGATTTGAAACTCGGAAATGCCAGGCCACCAGTCGGTACCAGCATAATAAGGAATCGTGACCTTCACATACTGAACCGCATCTGCCTGAAAATCCAGATTGACCTGTGATTCCGCTTTATCGTTGGCAGAGTGATCTGCCACAGATGTCCATGTATTTCCGTCCTCAGAAACTTCAACCAAAAACTTCACAACCTCGTTTTCATCCTTCCACTTTAGTTCCGCACCGGAAAGGTTGTATGAAGCCCCCAAGTTTACCGTCAGCCAATGCGGTTGATCTACTGAAGTAGGACTGTCCGCACTCCATTTTGTATTTCCATTGCCATCCACCGCTTTTTCTTTATAGCCCTCCCATTGTAGATCTTCTGAACTGACCGTAACCGCCTTATTCAGCGCAACGTTTACTTTCGCCGCTGCCGCTGCGGGCCGAACTACCAGACCCAAATCACAGAACAACATCAGTAATACGAGACAGCCGCTTATGTATCTTTTGTGCACGCTTGATCTCCCCCTTATCATTTGTTTGGTCACCTTTGAACAATGAATGTTGTAAATCATTATCATTGTAAGCGCTTTACATCAAACGAGGACACGGTATTATGCCAAGGAAACAGCAGTTATTTTAACACATCGAATGGTAATTCCTTGCTCACTGTGGATCGATTCCCATTCCTAACAAAAAAAATCTGTCCCTCTGTCTGATTAGGCAGATTGGAACAGATTTTAGCCATACTATATGCTTACTTGCTGAGCTTCAGCTCCAGTTGAACCTGAATGTCATTTTCAGTAGAAAGGACCACCGAATGTGGATTCTCCATACCAAAATCTTCAAAGGTAACCATCGTTGTGGCGGACAACAACACCTGATCATTTTCGTAAGCAGCTTTTACGTCAAACGTAACCTCTTTCTCAATCCCTTTTACCGTTAGGGTTCCGTTCATTTTAAAGTCTACGGTCTGCCCTGCCGGCCATTCCGTTGGTACACCTTCAAATGAGGTAGCCGTAAATGCAGCTTGTGGATGGGTGGAAACATCGAAGAAATCAGCTTCTTTCACATGTCCATCCCGCTGGCTATTGCCTGAATCAATGTCACTCATCTCGATCTGTCCATCCGCTTTCATCTGGGACGCATCGTCTACATTAAGAGTCAAGTTACCACTAACCTGCTCGTCCGCAAAATTGACCGTCTCCCGGGATGTCGTTACCGAAAAATATACTTTCGAACCTTCGCTGATGCTCCAGTCTCCATTCAATTGCTCTGCTCCCGCTGCAACGTTGGAAACGCTTGTACCGCTATCCGATCCGGCTTCCGTTGTGGAAGCTGCAGTGCTGGCAGGCAGCACCTGTTCAATCTCAACATTGTTGCCCAGGTAACTGTTCGCGAAATAGTACCCTCCGCCCCCAAGAATGACGATTGCTGCCGCTCCTGAGATCATCCATGTTTTTGTCTTCTTATTCATCTCTATTTCCTCCAATGGGTAACTGTATAAGTTGGTTATTTATCAGCATCTTACCAGCCCAATGTGTCAGGATGACGTCAAGAAATGATGTGCAACGCATTTTTTTCTGAAAATAATTGCCTCATTGGCATTGTGCTTCCGCTCATGTAAAATCAGTACACAAGCTTCTGAAGTGAAAGGAGACACCTTCTTGAAATCCATACTTATCGTCGAAGATGAACAAGCCATTGCCCGTGTGCTGGCTGCCTATCTTCGAAAAGCGGGATTCGACGTTCGTCATGCAGCGGATGGCCCCACCGCCCTAACTTTATTTGATTCGGATGTGCCTTCCTTGGTATTGCTGGATGTGATGCTGCCCGGAATGGACGGTTGGGATCTGCTACGAATCATCCGCCAAAAAAGTGCTTGTCCCGTCATCATGTTAACAGCACTGGATGATATTCAGGACCGTCTTAATGGGCTGAATGCCGGTGCTGACGATTATATGAGCAAACCCTTTGTGCCTGAGGAAGTGGTCGCCAGAGTCAATGCTGTGCTTCGCCGCAATCCACACTGGACAGCTGAAGGTGAAGGCAAACGTTATTTTGGTAATC
Organism: Paenibacillus taichungensis; assembly: GCF_013359905.1. Taxonomy (GTDB): domain Bacteria; phylum Bacillota; class Bacilli; order Paenibacillales; family Paenibacillaceae; genus Paenibacillus; species Paenibacillus taichungensis. The sequence continues at coordinate 438,285 of NZ_JABMCC010000112.1, forward strand.
TGGTCATTGATCTGGCTGCCAAACAGGTACTTTTGAACGGTGCCGAGGTTGCACTCACACCACGTGATTTGTCACTGCTCCTGTTTCTATCAGAATACCCCAACCGCACATTCACCCGGGACCATCTGATTGAACAGGTATGGGGCATGGATTATGACGGAAGTGACCGGGCTGTGGACCTGTCGATCAAACGGCTGCGTCAGGCGTTATCCCACTGGCTGCCTGAAATGGGAGAAATCCGGACTTTACGGGGAATGGGGTATCAATTTTGGATCGCCAACTAAAACGAAATACAACCAAACGTAAAACATCCATTCTGTCCTACTGGACGCTTCGATATTTTCTAATCCTCTGCATTGGTTTCACCATTATTGTTGCAGGGGCACTTTACTGGATCAGAACTACTTCCATTGAAAAAGGTCTCAAAACGGCCCAGCTGCTAGGGTTGGAAATTGCCGAAAAGGTAACGGGAGCGGAAAACAAACTCCATATTCCCCCGGATCTCGACAGGCTCGTGGACAAGCGAACCAAGCTTTTCAATACAGATAATTACTTTTGTATTATGGTGCTTGACAACAATAATCAATTGATCTATTCCAAACCAAAAATGACGCAGCAAGATGTATATAATCGGCTGTCTGATGACCTACGCGAACCAAGAAACAAAAAATTCGCCGGGGTGACGGTCAACGTCACAGATGACGATCAGACACTCGGTAAAGTGTGGGTCATGCAGTCCAAAAAGTCCATTGCATACAATCCGGAAACGATGCTTGTGGTATGCATCCTGTTCGTGGCTTTAATTCTGTGTGGTTGGTTTACAATCTACCTCCTGTCCCGCAAGCTCTCCAGGCCTATTCGTCAAGTCGCCCATGCCGCAGAGCAGATTCGAAACGGAAACTATGAAGTCAATTTGGATCTGAACACACGAGAACGGGAGATGAATGAACTCGTTGAATCTTTTCGCGAGATGTCTATCCGTTTGCAGCAATTGGAGGAATGGCGTGCCCTGTCACTTGCTGGGGTAACCCATGAATTGAAAACACCGGTAACGTCCATTAAAGGACTCGTGATGGCTGTCCGGGACGATATTGTCAGTCCGGAGGAAGCGAAGGAATTCCTGGACATCGCACTCAAAGAATCGGAACGAATGGAACGTATGGTCGCTGACCTGCTGGATTACAATGCGATGAGCGCTGGAAGTGTTGCTGTTCGTCGGGAACGCATAGATCTGAATTTGCTGGTGGGTGAAATTATGTATCAGTGGAAAATCGCTTATGAGGACAAGTCTCCCGAGATTGAATTGCACACACCTTCGGGTACGCTCTATACCATCGGTGATGCCCTTCGCATTCAGCAGATTATTGTCAACCTGCTCAATAATGGACTGCAAGCTGCCGCTTCCGATCAAGCTGCCGTCTTTCATATCCGTTTGCGCGCTGAGGCGGACAACTTGTTTGTTGATGTGCAGGATAACGGTACGGGTATCACTAAAGAAGATCAACCCAAGATCTTCGAACGTTTCTACCGTGGTGAGATCAAAAAACGCCGTACCCGCGGGTTAGGTCTGGGACTAACCTATAGCCGCTTGCTTGCTCGAGCTCAGGAAGGGGATTTATCCCTGACCTCCAGCAGTCCTGAAGGCAGCCTTTTCACCTTAACTTTGCCACGATGGTCTGGTCCTGAAAAAACAGAGATAGAACCATCTTACCGCGCAACGGCTAACGCGTAGCAGGACACGATGTCTGCATCTTATAAACGGGCTTTCTTCATCTGCCAAAGAACCAAGAACAAACGGCCCATGTAAATGCTGAAATATCGAATAGCCCGACATTCCTTCATAGGAACCGGGCTATTCATAATGTGACAGTAGTCGGTGATATTCATATACAAGCTAAGTGGTCAGTACTCGCGGCATATATTCTGCATACGCGTCATTAATGAACTGCTCATGTAATCGACTGCTGGCAATAATGGCTTTCCGCTTGGCTTTTAAAACAATCTGCTCCACATCCGCATAACTGCATCCTGTGAGGCGTTCACACATGAATTCTTCCAGTCGGCTCTCCTGCTCAAACTGCCCCATCAGCTTGTTAATATATAATCTACGGCTCGAGTCATCCGGCATCCCATAAGTCATTTTGGTATCAAATCGCCGCCATATCGCATGATCCAGCTGTGTCTCCAGATTCGTAGCGGCAACCAGAATGCTGTCACCATCGAATTCATCAAGACACTGCAACAATGTATTGACGACACGAGCCATTTCTTTAACCTCATCATTACTTTCACGTGTACGACCTACGGCATCAAATTCATCTAGAAATAGCACACAGGGGTTAGCCCGTGCATATTCGAATAGTTTACGGACATTGCTTCCCGTCTCCCCTAGATGGCTATGAATAATGGCATCGAGTCTCACAAGAACCAGCGGAAGCTGAAGTCGGTGTGCAAGATGGAAAGCAGTTAGTGTTTTGCCTGTTCCCGGAGGACCAAACATCACCATTTTGTTCGGCATTGGCACATCATGTTCTGCAAACTGATCTTTCATACCGAGAATGGTAATAAACTCCCCCACCACCCGTTCATTGTCAGCGGAGAATACAATATGCTTTGCCTTGCGTCCACACTCTTTCGGTGAATAAAAAGCGGCCATATCGATGCCTTTAGCTCGGGGTATCCGATTTATATGGTTGGTTTTGCTCATCGTTGATCGTTCTCCTTCTTCTATGTCTCAAGGGATCATCCAAGTTAAATACTGTCGATGCAATCTCATTCATAAGTTAATGATCTTTTAATAGTAATTATTACTATTAAATCATAACATAATATGGCCTCTTTGCAAAGTTTATGTGACTTGTCCATCATTTTGCGTAAGGTCTCGTCCAACTTGTTGCAAGCGGCAGTAAAATTTGCTATTCTAAATATGCATCGTTGTGTATAACGCAAAAAAGCCCTCTATTTACTCGAGAGAGCACAAATTTTTTCCAGATTTGCAAGCGGCAACTTGCCAATTCCGGATGTTATTTTTATACCAACGAATGTAATCCAATCAAAGTGAGGTTATCAATCATGGCAAAAGACGTATTATGTGAGGTTAATTCTTGTCGTCACTGGGCTCAAGAGAACAAATGCAACGCATCTTCAATCTACATCGTGAGTCACAGTTCCAAAAAAGTAAGTGAATCCGCTGAAACGGATTGCAAAACATTTGAAGTAAAATAAAATTCAAATGGTACAAGTTAAAGGAGCCCTCGCGGTTCCTTTTTCTTTTTCTATTGTAACAAGAATGATAATTATTATCAAGCTCTTTTCTACAAAATCTGAACTCTCCTCTCTTCATGCACATTGGACTGCCTATTGACGTACACTACGAGAGCAGTCAAACTGCCCATGAACGAATAGACCATAGAGGTGAGTAACGATGCCCGTAAAAAGTGGCAAACAGTATATCGAACGGATCGATGCACAGACGGTCCCCTGCTGGTACAAAGGGGAGCTTGTTACTGGAAAACGTTCTGAACATTTTGCGTTTGCAGGTTTGATGGAAACACAAGCGAAGTTGTACGATCTTCAGTCTGATCCACATTTAATCGATACGATGACTTATGCATCTCCTGCTGACGGAAAACCAGTAGGTATGTCCTTTCTGCCTCCAACCAGTGTGGATGACTTGCGCAGACGCCGAGAAGCAATGAATATTTGGTCAGGGACTCACCATGGTTTTTTAGGACGATCACCCGATTATATGAACACAGCAATTATGGCCTTTTATACTGGGGCAGATATCCTTGAAGAAGTATCGCCACAATACGCCGAAAATCTGAGAAACTACTATGCCTACTGCCGGGATAATGATATTACCCTCTCCCATGCCTTTATCCAGCCCCATGCCAGTAAAATTTCGGGACAATTGGACGCGACCGAAGATGCCATTGCCGCCAAAGTGGTTGATCGCACTGAAGAAGGTCTGATCATTAATGGTGCATTCATGATGGCCACTCAGGCCGCCACGTCAGACGAAATCCTGGTTTATCCTTCCCCTTCACCGGCACCGTTCGACGAAGAAAATCCGTTTGCTTTTGCTTTTGCTGTACCAAATGACCTGCCTGGTATTAGTCTGATCTGCCGGGATACCTACGCCGCCGAGTCCAATTTCAACTATCCACTTAGTTCCAGATATGAAGAGATGGATAACATTGTAATCTTTGATCATGTGCTTGTTCCTCATGAACGGATATTCTTCGCCGGTAATGAGGAAATGTCTGGCCGACTCTTTAGCGGAAGCCATTTTCACATCCACGCAGGACATCAGGTCGTATGCCGGTATATCGCCAAAACGGAATTTGTTCTGGGCACCATTCAGTTACTCGCTGACACGCTCGACCAAGCTGCTGAAACGCATGTGATAGAGAAAACAGCCAGGGTGCTCGCCGGTCTTGAAACGTTAAAAGCACTGGCTCTGGCAGCAGAAGCCGGTGCTATGGAAGATGGACGGGGATTTATAATACCTGCCCCCAAACCGTTAATGGCAGCAAACCTTTTATTCCCCAAACTGTATCCAGAGATGATTGAAATTTTACAACTCTTAGGATCCAGCGGTGTAATTATGGTGCCTCAGGAAGAAGAGTTCCACTCGAATATCGCGCCTCACTTGGATACGTACCTTAGAGGAACCGATATGGTATCTCAGGAACGCACAGCGTTGTTTCGTCTGATCTGGGAGCTTGGAGCAGGATCATTCGGAGGCAGACAGACCCAGTTTGAACGGTTCTTTTTTGGCAACTCGATCACCGTCTCGAACCGGATGTATTCAGCAGTCTTTGCAGATCAATCGTATCGTCAACTCGTTCGTAATTTTATTGCCAAAACCGGCAAATAAATGAGGAATGACTGATTCCCTCGTTTAAACCAGATGGTCGTAGACCGTCATCAGTTCAGAGGCTGGTCTGCCTGCGTCGGTATCCCGAAGTGCAGACTGGTCTCCGTAACCGATGTGGAATACACCCAATACCTTTTCCTCACGCGTTAAACCCATCAAATTCATAAATACGGGATGCTGTTGATAATCATTGATCTTCCAGACGGCATTCAAACCTTGTTCCGCTGCCAGGATGCAAAAACGTTTGCTCCAGGCTTTTGCAGGCAATAAATGGTCTTCCCTGGCACTTGAAGGGGCGACAACAACCAGATGTGCCGGAATAGCTTCCGTATATTGATATGTAGCCCAGTCCCCATAACGATCTGCCAAATGTGGTGGGTAACTCTGTCTGACCGCCTCCAGATACAGTTGACGTCCTTCATTCGCGAACAACATAAACCGCCAAGGCTCTGAACTTATCACATATAAAGATGGATCTGCTTCATCCAGCAACCGTCTTATAACCGACTGTGGTACAGGCAACGGGCTGAATTCACAAGTTCCTGTACGTTTCTTGCCGTTTACTGCATCTTGTCTCAAACCGGTAGACATGGCTCATCCCTCCCTAATCTGCACGATATATCACAACATCCCTTGTCATGCTTTACATCAACCAGTTTTTTTTGGGTTCAGTCTCACTTCTCCACCGATCGACCTCTTCATGAACTCTGGCTTTATCCCGAACCGTAAATTGGTCAGACTCCACCTTCTCTGTGCTCGGAATGCTGTCACGAATCAGTCGAATATAATCCATCGAACGGACAAGCGATTGACGTCCCGGGATATATCGAATCTTGCGACCTTCAAGCAAACAATAGATTTCGATCATGCCTGGCAGCTTGCCAAATGCTTCCCAGCAGAACACGCTCACCATATGCTGGAACGCCTCAACCACATTTGGATCATGGACAACCATATATTTTTGGATGAGCAGTGAATCCCAGCCCTCTGGCTGCCAGGCAGCCTGGAAGATCATGGACAGATGCATCGACAAGGTAGGAAGCTCCGTTCGCCATTGTTCAAATAGAATGGTCGGATGCTTCAGATCAAAGTTCATCGCAATTGCAAGGGATAATTCATCCGTAATTTTGTTTTTTACATCCCAGTAATGAAGTACCGATTCAAATCCGGTTGCCTTTCTAGGCCACCACTTTTCGAGTAAATATTGTACAGGCACCTCTTTGCGCACTTCCGGGTCCATACTGTAAAAAGCATTAACTGCATGGCTGACTGCATATTGTACACGGTGTCTCCATTGCAGCGGTGAGCGCTGTTCAGCCTCCGGTTCCGGGCGGATGAACCGATGCGGGCTGCGCAACATCTCTTCCAATCTGTAATCTTCAAGCAGCCGTACCGGGGTGTCTGACATTCCCGGCTGAAGAGCTGCCTGAACATTATGTCTTAACATGAGTCCTTAGGACACCTGTAATCCGGCAGCAGCAAAACGTTTGCCAAAGTCACGGCACGAATCCTTCTCCTGCTCCATCGGACTGTATTCAATCTTCAGCATCTCTGGAGATACCTCCGCCCCACGTTCCACCAGCTTTGCTGCCGCAAGATCAACGGCTCCGCAGTACTGCTCGTAAGAAGTATCCCCGCTTCCGAACACTGCTGCCCGTTTGCCACTCAGATCTAGCTCATCCAGCTCTTCGTAAAAATCGAGGAATTCATCCGGCAGTTCACCGTCTCCCCACGTGTATACTCCAATGAGAAATCCGTCATAATCAAGTACATCAGCTGCATTGCAATCCGTTACGGACTTGAGATCCACTTCATGCCCACCTTGTTTAATTCCTTCGACGATCAGTTCCGCAATCTCTTCCGTATTTCCTGTCATACTTGCATAAGCCACTAACAATTTAGCCATCTATTTTTCCCTCACTTTTTATTGATCATGTCATACTGTTCCTGAAGAAGTAACATTTGAATTTATCAAAATCATATGTGATAATGATTATCATTGTCAAATTAAATTTTCAATCGGTTTCCATTTCAGTATATGGTGATGGACCAAATTCAACACCATATTAGGCACTGCACCCTTTCAGGCGCCTACCACAACTGGCGTACAGGCCCTTTTTTGTTGTACAATAGTATCCAAATGACTTTTGAAGGATGGATAAATCATTATGTACGTAGCAAAGAACTGGAAGGACTATGAAGTAATCGATACAGGAGGCGGCGAAAAGCTGGAGCGATGGGGCGATGTGATTTTGCGTAGACCCGATCCACAGATCATTTGGCCCCTTGAAAAAGAAACCAATGAATGGCGCCAGGTTCACGGCCATTATCACCGCAGTTCTTCGGGCGGCGGCAGCTGGGATATGAAAAAACCGATCCCAGAACGCTGGACCATCGGATATGAGAACCTGAAATTTCATATTAAACCAACCAGCTTTAAGCATACCGGTCTGTTCCCTGAACAAGCGGCTAACTGGAGCTGGATGATGGATAAAATCGCAGGAGCAGGTCGTCCCATCTCTGTACTGAACCTGTTTGCATATACAGGCGGCGCAACAGTTGCTGCAGCTTATGCCGGAGCTTCAGTTGTTCACGTGGATGCGGCTAAAGGCATGGTACAGTGGGCCAAAGAAAATGTTCAATTATCCGGCCTCGCGGATCGTCCTGTTCGTTTCATTACAGATGATGTTTTCAAATTCGTACAGCGCGAACAACGTCGCGGCAATCGGTATGACGCGATTATTATGGACCCTCCTTCCTATGGCCGCGGCCCTAACGGAGAGACATGGAAGCTGGAAGAGAACCTCTATCCTTTCCTTAAATCCTGTATGGAAATTCTGTCCGATAACCCATTATTCATGCTGGTCAATTCCTACACAACCGGGATTTCGTCTACCGTTCTGCGCAACATGCTGACAATGACGATGTCTGCCCAATACGGCGGTCAAATTACAGCTGGTGAAATTGGTCTTCCAATTACCCGTAGTGGTCTGGATCTGCCATGCGGTATCTTGGGCCGCTGGGAGTCCTGATTATGTCCGAACATTCGCAAACAATGGGAGATATTCCGATTCTGTTTGAGGACAATCATCTGTTAGGCATCACGAAACCGGTCAATGTACCTACCCAGGAAGATGCATCAGGTGATCCGGATTTGCTTACACTGCTAAAACAGGATTTGAAAGAACGCTATAACAAACCTGGCAACGTCTATCTCGGATTAGTACATCGTCTTGACCGCCCCGTTGGTGGTGCCATGATTTTTGCCAAAACATCGAAGGCGGCTTCAAGATTATCCGAGACGGTTCGGGGACGTCATTTCCGCAAAATATATGCGGCTGTTGTACATGGCAAGCTGCCTGCACAGCAAGGAACGTTAAAACACACGCTGCTGAAAGATGCACGTACCAATACCGTTACCGTTGTGCCTAAAGGTACCGCCGGCGGTAAAGATGCTGTGTTGGATTACCGGGTCATCGGCGAAACCGACCGTTACAGTCTGGTCCACATCGAACTGCACACAGGCAGATCACATCAGATTCGGGTCCAAATGAAAGAGATTGGCTGCCCGCTGTTCGGAGATCAAAAGTACGGTGCAGGTGTGAATAAGCCTGGACAACAAATATCTCTCTGGTCTGCCATCGCTGCTTTTCCCCACCCGGTAACAAAGGAAGAAATTGTCCTGCAGTCCCTGCCTCCCCGTGAATCCCCATGGGCAGAGTGGCCGGCAGCTGTGTATGATAACGTATTTAAAGCAGAACATTAATTGATATTTAATATAATCATTCACAGGATCAGGTCAAATCTGACCGTAAACCGTGTCATCCAGATTCCTTATCTGAATGGCGCGGTTTTTTTTACTCCAATGGAAAGGAAGACCTACTATGACACCTTTTACGAAACAGGTCGTCGCCATCATCGCAGCAATCCCGGAGGGAAAAGTCATGACGTATGGACAGATTGCCGCTCATGCAGGCAGCCCGAGAGCTGCCAGGCAAGTTGTACGCATTCTGCACTCCATGAGCCGGAAGGAGCGCCTTCCCTGGCACCGCGTCGTCAATGCCAAAGGTCTGATAGCCATTCCTGACGAGCATTCACGCCTCATGCAAGAAACGGAGCTCATTAGCGAAGGCGTTGAATTCCAGATGGATGGAAGCATCAACCTCAAACTCTTCGGTCATGATCCTGGTCCTACCTTCCTCCTTGATCTATCGACCGATGAAGAATAAAGTCAACACAAGGCATAAACAAAGAGAGTTCAAGCAGTATGATCTGCCTGAACTCTCTTTTGTTTATATAAGACCTTTATTGAATGAATAATAACAGTAATCTAGCTTGATTTTATGCTGTTGCATTCACTTTTTGTTGCTCAGTTGTTACAGGTTCTGTAGCTGGTTTTGTTTTACGGATAAAGAACGCCAGCAGCAAAGCAACTACAGTCATCGCAGTTGCTACAACAAACGCATAGTTTACGCCGTAGATTGTTGCATCTGCGGTAGCACGAAGCATTGCAGCCTTATCATCTGTAGCGATTTGGCCTGTAGCCAGAGTATCTGCCAGATGGGATTTCAGTTTACTACTCATAATCGTAACGAGAATCGCTGTACCAATTGCACCCGCAACCGTACGCAATGTGTTGGACATCGCTGTACCATGTGCATTCAGGCGCTGTGGAAGCTGATTCAGACCCGCTGTTTGAATTGGCATCATCAACATCGACATACCGAACATACGAGCTGTGTAGATAAACATCATGTAACCATAAGTAGTGTCAATCGACAGGCGGCTAAGCCCCCAAGTTGTAATAGCCGTAATTGCAAGGCCGGCAACAGACAACCAGCGTGCTCCGACTTTATCGAAGATGCGACCTGTGATTGGAGACATAATCCCCATCAAGATGGCGCCCGGCATCATCAGCAAACCAGATTCAATTGGTGAGAATCCACGAATATTTTGCAAGAAAATCGGAAGCAAAATCATACCTGCGAACATCGCCATCGTAACAAGCATGTTAATGATCGTTGTTAATGTATACATGTTGTATTTGAAAATACGGAACTCCAACAGCGGATGATCGGTTGTCATCTGTCTAATTACGAACAGGATCAGGGATATGGCCCCTACGACCAGACAAGCAATTACAATTGCACTTCCCCATCCGTCTGTACCCGCATCACTGAAGCCGTACAACAAGCTACCAAAACCGAGTGTAGACAAAATAACACCTGGATAGTCCAATTTAGGTTTGGATTGACGTGTTACATTTTTGACAAACGCAATACCGATTGCAGTTGCAATAACGGAGAATGGCAAAATGATATAGAACAACAGTCTCCAAGAATAATGCTCAACCACATAACCTGACAGTGTTGGTCCAATGGCTGGAGCGAGAATCATCGCGATCCCCATCGTACCCATGGCCTGACCACGTTTCTCAATCGGGAAGATCGTCAAGAATACAACTGTCATCAGAGGCATCAGAATACCTGCACCTGCCGCTTGAATAACACGACCTACCATCAGAATACTAAAGTTCGGACTTAAACCACAGACCAAGGTTCCTAATGTAAAGAGCGTCATAGCCGTAATGAAAATTTGACGTGTCGAAAATTTGGCGATCAGATACGCCGTAACCGGAATCAACACACCATTGACGAGCATATAACCCGTAGTCAGCCATTGGGCTTTATTCGCGCCGATGCCGAGGTCCTCCATAATTTTAGGAAGAGCTACGTTCATCAACGTTTGGTTCAGGAAGGCGACGAATGCACCGATTAACAATGCGGCCACAATCGGGCCTTTCTTAATATTGTCCATCGCTGAGGATGGCGCTGCTGCTGCAGTAGTACTCATTGGTTGTTCATCTCTCTTCCTTCTAACTTTTCAATCATTTGATTATGAATTCTTAGCAGGTGCTCAAGGTCTTCCTTCGGGATATCCAGAATAGGTGACACTCGCTCCATCCACAATTGGTGTGTTTCCTGCTGGGCCCGTTCCCCCTTGCCCGTAATCTGAAGCTTTACGGATCGACGGTCCGAGTCTGAACGGGTTCGAACAATGTACTCACCCTTGACCAGACGCTCCACCACAGCGCTCATGGAGCTGCTGCCCATATGACAGAGCTCAGCCACTTCATTGATACCGATCGAAGGGCGCTCTCTCAAAATGGATAACACCATAAATTGAATCGAAGTGAGCTCAATTTCCTTGTTTTCATTCCAGAATGCTCGGAAGAGCATTTGATTGACCTGCCTAAACGAATTAATAATGTAGAATACTTCATATGTGTCAGACATTAATTCACCCTTTTACTTATGGAATATAATATTTCGTACACGAAATATCAGGGGAACAATTACTTATTATAACAAAAATATTTACATAGTCAACTCTTTACATATAAATTTTTAGAGATTATTCTCAGGCATTCAAAGCAGGCAAAACTCTTTAAAATACACATCAATAAAAAATAACCATAGCCCTCCTGCATGTTCAGCAAGAGTTCCATGGTTACTATTATTTCTCCTGTCCATCGTCGTTAAGATGTGGACAAGGCATGCTCTTTTGTTTTTGGTGTCGTCATTTTGCCTAATAGATATACCAGCAACTGCTGGTTATGCATTGAAATATTGCTGAGAACGGAATTCATAAATTCATTGCGAATGGTAATTCCGCGCTCAGTCTCCATGCGTCCCTTATCAGATAGGGATACCCATACAATTCGTCGATCCTGATCATCCCGATCCCGGCGAATCAGTCCGTTTTTCTCCATACGATCCAACAACATCGTTACTGCTGCGGGTGTTGTAGCCAGAAAAGGAATCAGATCGGATGGTTTCATCTTCTCGTGATCCTCAAGAACCTCCAGTACGGCCAGCTGCGCCTCTGTTAACGAGGGTGCCAGCTCATGATCCATATGCAGCTTGTAGTCCTTGGTCAGCCTCGACCAGCACTTGGCAAAATCGGAATTATACATCTTGAATCGCTCCTCTCTGCAACCGGTTATCACTTCACCTGCTTAAGTTTTCGCCCTTCAAAGCCGCATTCCTGCTGCCTTTTTTCAATTTCCTAGCGATCGACCGTAATCGACGAAGGTTGTTAAACTTCGCATGGTGGTCCTCTTTTAATCCGCGTCTGAACAACAAAATAAGACTCTTCACATGACAGGTTTCCCTGCTCTGTAAAGAGTCTTTATTGAATCCTGATTAGGAGGAAGAAGCTGCCTGATTCTCTGTAAGATCCATGATAAGCTCCACAATTTCATCCTGTTTGTCCACATGCACAAGCAATTTACCAATATGTTTCCGTTCAGTAATAGGTACAGCTTCGGAAGAAATATGATGTGATTGACCTTCCTTGGTCATCACCGTTACATTTCGTTGTTCCCGACAATAGAACGCTCCAGCAATTCGGCTACCGTTCGGTTTCACCCGTTTGCCTTCCTTGAATTCAAATGTTGCCAGTCCCTTGCCGCCACGGCTCTGCAGAGCATAATCCAGCAGTAATGAGCGTTTGCCATAACCCAAGTCAGACAATATAGCAACCTCACCTTCATCGCCTTCCACCCACAGAACAGATACAACTTCATCCGTTTCTTTTAACTGAATACCACGTACGCCTCCAGATACACGCCCCATCGGATTTACTTCATCCTCACGGAAACGGATAGCCATGGCTTCTTTGGTGATCAACATGATATCCTTGCCACCTGTACTTAAATGAACGGATAATACCTCATCATCTTTGCCGACTTTGCATGCGGCTACTGCGCCGGAACGCTTGGTGACGTATTCCTTCAGCTCGGTACGTTTAACCTGTCCTTTGCGGGTGACAAAGACCAGACTATGATCCGGCTCTTCGAAGGATTTAACAGCAAGCACACTTGAGATCCGATCGTCTTTTGCCAGCGGAATAACGTTGACGATCGCCGTCCCCGGGTCTTTCCACTTGAATTCCGGTACCTGATGCACAGGTAACAGGAAATACTGGCCTTTTTTCGTAAATACAAGCAAGTTCTCCAGCGTGTTAACTTCAAGGACCTGAGCGATATAATCGCCTTCCTTCACACCACTTGCGTTACGTTCCCCGCCAGATCGTGTGAATGACTGCATGCCTGTACGCTTGATGTATCCCTCTTTGGACAAAGTGACAAATACATCTTCCGCGTTCACCAGCACTTCCAGATTAACCTTGAGTTCTTCCACTTCGCCCTGAATAGCTGAGCGACGGTCAATTCCGTATTTCTCACGAATCTCCATCAGCTCTTTACGGATGACTCCGATCAGCTTGCGGTCACTATCCAGAATCGAGCGTAATTGCGCGATCTTCTTCATCAGTTCGCCGAGTTCCTTTTCCAGAGAAGTAATCTCCAGATTGGTCAATCGGTATAATTGCAAAGTCAGAATGGAATCCGCTTGACGCTCGGAGAAACCAAACATCCACATCAGGTTATTTTGAGCATCCTGACGGTTCTTCGAAGCTTTAATAGCCGCAATGACCTCATCAAGGATGTTAAGAGCTTTGACTAGACCTTCCAGGACATGTGCACGGTCTTCCGCCTTCTCCAGCTCAAAGCGGGTACGGAACGTCACAACTTCACGCTGATGGGCAATATAAGCCTCGAGGATTGATTTCAATCCCAATTGCTGAGGGGCTTTGTTTACAATCGCAACCATATTGAAGTTGTAAGTGACCTGCAAGTCGGTTTTCTTCAGCAAATAAGCCAAAATACCTTGTGCGTCTGCTTCTTTTTTCAGCTCAACCACGATCCGCAGGCCTTCACGCCCACTTTCATCCCGTACTTCGGCAATTCCTTCAACCTTTTTCTCAAGCCGAATGTTCTCCATCGCTGTAACCAGACGGGATTTTACGACCTGATAAGGGATCTCGGTAATCACGATTTGCTGTTTGCCACCGCGCATATTCTCGATATCGGTTTTGGAGCGGAGATAGATCCTCCCTTTACCTGTACGGTAAGCATCCAGAATGCCGTCGCCGCCCATGATTAGCCCACCTGTCGGAAAATCCGGACCTTTCATAAACATCATGATCTCATCCAGTTCAATCGACGGCTTCTCCATCACAGCAATACAAGCATCAATGGTTTCACGCAAATTATGTGGAGGGATCTCCGTTGCAAAACCAGACGATATCCCACTTACACCATTGACCAGCAGGTTCGGATAACGAGATGGTAATACAACCGGTTCTTTGGCGGTATTATCAAAATTATCCTTAAACAGAACAGTCCGTTTCTCGATATCGCGAAGCATCTCCATTGCGATGGGCGACAAACGGGCCTCCGTATACCGCATGGCCGCTGCCGGGTCATCATCCTGTGACCCCCAGTTTCCATGACCGTCCACGAGCATATGCCCCATTTTCCATGGCTGTGCCATCCGTACCATACCATCATAGATGGAGGAATCTCCGTGAGGATGGTAATTACCCATAACATCCCCAACTGTTTTTGCAGACTTCCGATATGGTTTCTCCGGTGTATTACCTGAATCGTACATTGCGTAAAGAATACGCCGCTGCACCGGCTTCAATCCATCCCGTACATCGGGAATGGCTCGGTCCTGAATAATGTATTTGGAGTAGCGACCGAAACGGTCACCTACGACCTCTTCGAGAAAGGCCGGCATAAATTGTTCTGATAGACTCATTCCAAGCACCTTCTATTCTTCGTACTCTGTAAAGTCGACGTTCTCTACAATCCAGCGTTTGCGCGGATCAACCTTATCACCCATGAGTGTAGATACACGACGTTCCGCTTTTGCTGCATCGACAATTTCTACTTTGAGCAATGCGCGTGTTTCAGGGTTCATCGTTGTCTCCCACAGTTGATCCGGGTTCATCTCGCCAAGTCCTTTATAACGTTGAAGCTCCACATTGTTTCCAAATTCTTTCATGTAATTCGCCAGCTCTTCATCAGTCCAGGCATAACGTACACTAGCCATTTTTCCTGATTTGCGTGTGAGTTTGTATAATGGCGGCTGAGCGATATATATTTTGCCTGCATCAATGAGCGGTTTCATATAGCGGTAGAAGAAAGTCAGCAACAATACCTGTATATGTGCGCCATCTGTGTCGGCATCTGTCATAATTATGATTTTGGAATAATTGCTGTCTTCAACTGCAAATTCGGTTCCAATACCTGCTCCGATGGCCGATGTAATGGCACGATATTCTTCATTTTTGAGGATATCAGCCAATTTCGCTTTTTCCGGATTGAGTGGTTTACCCTTAAGCGGGAGTATCGCCTGAATCTTGGAATCACGTCCCTGTTTGGCTGAACCCCCTGCGGAATCCCCTTCGACGATAAACAATTCATTCCGGGTAAAATCCTTGGATTGTGCCGGAGTCAGTTTGCCGTTCAGGTTGGAGCTTTCACTACGTTTTTTGCCGGTTCGCATCTCATCCCGAGCTTTTCGTGCAGCTTCTCTGGCTCTGGAAGCTTGAACCGCTTTGCGAATCAACGTTTGCGCAACCTGCGGGTTTTCTTCCAAAAACCGTTGGATGTTCTCGGACACGACAGAATCTACTGCGCTACGCGCGGAAGCGCTACCGAGTTGATCCTTCGTTTGTCCAACGAATTCAACCTCCGACATTTTGACACTGATGACTGCCATCATGCCTTCACGAAGATCATTACCTTCGAGGTTTTTATCTTTTTCCTTAATCATGCTGGTACGCCGTGCGTAGTCATTCATCACACGTGTATAAGCTGCTCTGAATCCGGTCTCATGTGTACCGCCGCCCCTAGTGGGAATCGAATTCACGAACGACGCCAGCGTTTCGGTATAACCCGCGTTATACTGAATCGCTACTTCGACCTCAATGTCATCCTTCTCCGCATAGAAGTGAATGACATCATGCAGCACATCTTTATTTTCGTTAAGAAAAGCAACAAACTGGCTTGCTCCGCCTTCGTACATGTACTCATCCTGATTGCCTGACCGTTCGTCCTTGAGCACAATTCTCAGACCCGAATTCAGAAAAGCAATCTCCTGAAGACGTTCTGCCAGTGTATCATAATTAAATTGAATGCCGTTCTGGAACACCCGAATATCCGGTTTAAACGTAACTTTGGTTCCCGTTCGATTGGTATTGCCCAATACTTCGAGACCAGACACCGGTTCTCCGACATGCTCAACGCCTTTTTTGTCTTGCCAATACTCGAATCGTTGACGATGAATCTTGCCATCACGGAAAATCTCGACTTCAAGCCATTCGGACAATGCGTTTGTAACTGACGCACCTACACCGTGCAAACCGCCGGATTTTTTATATCCTGATCCACCGAACTTTCCGCCTGCGTGCAAAATCGTAAACACGACCTGGGGAGTAGGAATCCCTGTTTTATGTATACCTGTCGGAATTCCCCTTCCGTTATCCTGAACCGTAACAGAACCGTCCTTATGCAGCGTGATATCGATTTTGGAGCAGAATTTGGCGAGATGTTCGTCGACAGCGTTATCCACGATTTCCCATACCAAATGATGTAGACCCGAAGTACTGGTGCTGCCGATGTACATCCCCGGCCGTTTCCGTACCGCTACCAGTCCTTCAAGTACTTGAATGTCGTCCGCGTCGTAGCCTGAAGACCCTTGTCCTCCGCCTGTCGAACCTGCCGACATATCGATTTGCTCGACCATTCATGCTCCCCCTTCTTAACTTGCAACTAAAAAAATGCCTGAAATGCAAACAGATGTTTTCTTATCCTTGTCCATTTTAATTCAAGATATCCCGTTTCGTAAAGACAATGAATGACACAAAGAGTGAAGCAATGCCCCAAACACTAAGCACAATAAGGGAAAAACCTAAATTCATCCCTTCGATTGGTGGCAATCCGCCAGACAAATAATTCGGAAGTTCGAGGTTAACCATAAACAAATATTTGGCTGACTGCCAGGATGCAGCCATACTGGTGAGAATAGTTCCTGCTATGAGTGCTGCCATCATGATGACAATACTTGCTGCTGTACTTCGCACTAATACAGAGACCATGAAGGCAAGCATCGCCACAATGATACTGACGAACCAGATCAGCCCTGCCTGCATTAGCATATACAACCACTGGTCCACAGCATGGACTGCTGACATATCGACATCTGTACCCACAACCTTGAATCCGGTAAAGATCGGCATACCGAAACCTTTATATCCGAATACCGCTCCCGAGATGACATAACAGATAACGTACGCCGACACCACAATAATCGACACGAACATAATCAACGTGATGAGCTTACTCAGCAACACTTTCCAACGTTTGACGGGACGGGTCAGAAGCATTTTAATCGTACCTGTGGTGCGCTCACCCGATACCAGATCCGAAGCAATTGCCATAATGAGCAGTGGGATAAACAATCCAACGGCGTTATTCATGAATTCCCGCGTAAAAGTTACACCACCAGGCTCCTTCGGATTGATGTCATTCTCCAGATAGTATTGCATTTGCTGGATGTACACAGTCCTGTACTTTTTGTACTCTTCAGGTACCCGGTCACTGCCAAGCGAGTTCTGATTATCCGTAATGGCTTGTTGCAGTTCAAGCCGCCAGTCGCCGCCAAACTTGTCACGATTATTTTCCGCAGATTTCATTTGGGCATACGTAAACATCGGAACCAGGACCGCAAGTACGATAAAAATAATATAAAGACGTTTTTTCTTTACCATCTTGATCGTTTCGTTTCGGATCAGCGGCATGATGTTACTCAATGGATTCACCTTCTGTCATTTTTAAGAATAGCTGTTCCAGCGTAGGCTGAATCCGCTGCACTCCTTCAACCTGAATTCCGGCTTTCACCATTTGCTGGACTAGGGCCGGAATCCGATCTTCATGCATTTCAGCAACGACCGCATTTAGACCAAGCCCTGCAACAATGGTATCGTCCATAACATCAGCAGGCCGATCCACCAGCGAAATACCTGCATTCAACAGCATTTTTTTACCTTCCTCCAACGGAGTAACATGCCATATTGCCAATTTGGAATGGTCTTCAATCAGTTCATTGACGCCGCCAACTGCAAGCACTCGCCCGGCACTGATAATTGCCACCCTGTCACAAAGAAGCTGGATCTCGCTGAGCAAATGACTACTGACGAATACTGCCATGCCTTCGCTTGCAAGCTGTTTGATAAAGACACGAAGTTCCTTAATCCCTTTGGGATCAAGTCCGTTCGTTGGCTCATCCAGAATCAGCAGCCGTGGGCGACCAAGCAATGCCTGTGCAATGCCAAGTCGTTGACGCATCCCCAGAGAGTAGGTTCTTACTTTATCATGAATCCGCTGATCGAGGCGTACAATATCTACAACTTCCTGAATACGGTCATTATCCACCCCTGGCTGCATACGTGCAAAATGTTCAAGATTCTCCCATCCGGTCAAATACGTGTACACTTCCGGGTTTTCAACAATGGAACCCACATATTTCAGGGCCCGTTCAGGATCACGGTTGACATCATATCCACAAACTTGAATTTTACCTTCTGTCGGTTTAATCAGATCGACTAACATCCGAATGGTTGTTGTTTTCCCGGCACCATTTGGTCCCAGAAAACCAAAAATTTCTCCTGGTTTAACATCAAAAGTAACATCCTTAATAATCCATTTACGTCCAATCTTTTTCTTCAGATGCTGCACGGACAATACGGAATCAGTCTGTTCTTGTGCCATTTATTTTCCGCTCCCTTCTGCTGGAGTCTCTGCCTGATATTCCTGTGCAATTCGAACCGCAATTTGCTCGTACCCTACTCCATTGGGATGGAAATGATCTGACGACAGATATTGTCCCAGATGATTTTCAAACAGATCAAATGTAGGCACAAGTGTCATTTTGTCCTCGTTGTTCAGAACCTTCATTGCAGCATCGTTCCATGCAGCTACAACCGCATTTCCTGGCTCTTTGAGTTCTTTTACATCCCCAAACGGATTGTATAACCCTATGTAGACAATCTGTGCATCAGGGTTAATTTCTTTCACTTTCTTCAAAATCTCCTGCAAACGCTTCGACGTCTCCGGTAATGCCGCAGCAAGTGTCTCTGCCGTTGGAGCGTCTTCTCCCTGTAGAACCTGTCCACCCTGGAACAGATCATTGGCTCCGATCGACAACAGAATAAAGTTGGACTGTTGTAAGACATAACGTACGCCCTGTTCATCTAGCTTGCTCAACAATGCGTCTGTTCTCAAACCATTCACACCCATATTGTTAAGCACTTGCACATCATATCCCTGATCTTTGAGCAAATTACCTGCCCGCCTTACAAAACCAAGTCCCTCATCATCCCCCGTACCTCTTGCCAGGGAATCACCGATTACAGCCATTCGAATTTTGCCATCTTTCACCACAGGTGTTGATTGCCCGCTATCCTTGGCAGGTGTCGTTGTCTGCTGTCCTGTACCTAATTGGGCATCTCCCTCAGGAAAAATGACGTCCTTAATGGCGTATCCAAATCCAAATAACAGCAGTAATGTTGTCAATATAGATACAGTGCTAATGGTTCTCCAGATCCATGGCGCTGAATCAAGATTTCTTTTTTTCATTCATCACATCTCCGCTCATGTACACCTGGCTGGGTGCTTAAAATTTAAAATGATTTTACATTAAGATGACGCTTTTTCTAAATAACATAAATGTTCTGTCGTTAATTTGCAAATTTTGCCGCTGTATTAAGCAGAATTCAGTTTCAAATATGCTTTTACAAAAAAAAGCTATGTCACGCACAGCTTCGAGCTGTGATGACATAACCTTTTTTTGAACTAAAATCAAAATATTCTTCAATAATATGAATTAGTTACCGATAAATTCTTGAGCCCAATATCCGTTGTAGAATCCAACACCAATTTTCGTAAAGTTTTTGCTTAGGATATTCGCACGGTGGCCTTCGCTATTCATCCAAGCTGTAACAACCTCTTGAGGTGTTTTTTGCCCTTTCGCGATATTCTCGCCAGCATAGCTGTAAGTTACTCCGAATTGTTTCATCATGTCAAACGGAGAACCATAGGTCGGTGATTGGTGATCAAAATAATTGTTGTTGCTCATATCTTTAACTTTGGCTACAGCCACTTTGTCCAAAAGAGCATCGGAAGCCAATGCGCCCAGGCCAGCTTTGGCACGTTCAGCGTTCACAAGTTTTACAACTTGAGCTGCAAAATCCGATTGTGTGCTCTCGCTACCACTGTTACCTGTATTACCTGTAGTCGTTCCCGTTCCAGTTCCAGTATTTGAAGGATCTTTGGCTGGAGTAGTTGCCGGTTTCTCTTCTTGAGTTGGCTTTGCAGGTGTTACCGGTTTTGCAGGTGTTGTTGGTTGAGCAGGTTTAGTTGTTTGATCAGGCTTAGTTGTTTGATCAGGCTGTGTTGCAGGCTTCTCTACCGTTGTTTGCCCTTCGCCAGTGGATACAGTGTAACCATTATCTTTCAGCCACTGTTCAATGTACGCTTTTAAGCTATCCGTACTCGTAATTTTAAACGTTGCAGTTTTAATAGTTGTTTTATATGATGCATCTGCAGCGGAAGCGGAAGCAGGGAGCATAACCCCTACGGCGAGTACGGCTGTCAGACTGCTGGTTACCACGGTTTTCATCCATTTCTTCTTCAAATTCATTCATCTCCTTAGGAATATTAGTTATGACAACTTTGTAATTAATACTCTAGGAGTATATCAAGTGAATAGTAGATTGTGAACCCATAAATTATGGAAAAGTAACTTTTTTGTCATTTTTACAAGCTGTTTCAAGTGGGTGTAGACGGTTTATAGTACATTGCACCCAATCCTGCAATCAGCTCTTAAAACGCTGGTATATCAACTAAAACTCTAACCATCAACCTTAAAATACGGCATAAAAAAATGGCATCCGGACAAAAAATCGCCGAATGCCACTTATCTTTTATTTATCATTCACCACACGAAAAACGTGAAGATCGCGATATAATAAAACTCTTTTTCTATAGAAGGACTTTACTGAAACGGTAGCCTCTCTTCTGGAAACCAATATGCTCGTAGAAAGAATAGGTTGTTGAAGTCACTTCACGGTTCGCTCCGGTGACAAACAATTGTTTCCCACCTTGCTGTCTGCCCCAATCCTCGGCACGAGCCATCAGACGACGGCCAATTCCGCCCCCACGATGTTCTTGCCCTACTATCAAGGACGTAATTTGTGCGGCAGGTTCTGGATAGGCATGACTTTGCACACATTGCAAGCCAATCACACCAATAATCTGTTCATCCACTTCGGCAACAAGCATGCATGCGTTTGGATTACTTTCCAAACATTCAATGCGCTCTTTCATGACATTGGCTGTTGTGGGATAGCTGACCTCTCGCATCAGTCCCGTTACCGCTTCAGCATCTCGCAGTTCACACTCTCGGATCATCAGTACAGGGGCCTCAACATTATTGGACATGATTTACCTCCACTTTCAGCATATTAGCGGCTTGTACCGCTGTTTTACGAGCTTCTTCCACATCTTGGCCGGCACTTAATGCTACGGCCATTCGGCGTCCCACTTTGGTCTCAGGTTTGCCAAATACACGAACCTGAGTACGAGGAAGCGCCAGTGCTTCTTCAATCCCGCCTACAGTAAAGTCAGATGTTTCATCATTAGCCTTCAGCGTTGCTGAAGCTCCGGGTGTCAATAAATGTACACCAGTGACCGGAAAACCAAGAATTGCACGCACATGCAGCGCAAACTCGGAACTATCTTGCGTTACCATAGTAACCATGCCTGTATCATGCGGACGTGGCGATACCTCGCTGAACACGACTCCATCTGATGTAAGGAATAATTCGACCCCGAACAGTCCATAACCACCGAGTTCATCCGTAACAGACTTGGCAATATGACAAGCTTGTTCCCATTGCTCCGGTGTCATCGCATGAGGCTGCCACGATTCGACATAATCCCCATCTTTCTGAATGTGACCAATCGGAGGACAAAATACAGTCCCTGAGACAGATCTAACAGTGAGCAGCGTAATTTCGCTGTCAAACTTCACAAAGCTTTCCACAATGACTCGTACGGATTTGCCACGTGCTCCCGAAAGAGCAATGTTCCAGCAATCCTCTACGTCATCCGATGTACGGCATACACTCTGCCCTTTACCGGAAGAACTCATTAGTGGTTTAATTACACATGGTGTACCCAATTCACGAACAGCTTCCTGAAGTTGTTCCAGGTTGTCCGCAAAAAGATAGGCCGCTGTCGGAAGGTTCAATTGTTCTGCTGCCAGACGGCGGATGCCTTCGCGATCCATCGTTAAACGGGCAGCACGCGCCGTAGGAACGACACAAAATCCTTCTTCCTCAAGCTCGAGTAATGCTTCTGTTGCGATTGCTTCAATCTCAGGTACGATGTAATGAGGTTGTTCCTTTCGGACCAATTGTTTCAGAGCTTCGGCATTTAACATGTCGATGCAGTAAGACCGATGCGCTACCTGCATGGCAGGTGCGTTTTCGTAACGATCAACAGCGATCGTCTCTACTCCCAGTCGTTGGGCCTCAATAACGACCTCTTTTCCCAATTCTCCGCTGCCCAATAGCAGCATTTTTTTGGCTTGAGCCGAAAATGGAGCACCCCACATGTTCTTTCCAATCCTCCCAAAGAGAAATCTTCTATATCTATCTCTCTATTTTCGGGGTTTTGGTTAAAGAATGCAAGAGTGCTCCCTATTTTTCTTGTGAATTTTACAAGATTTTTTGTGTTTTTTCGATCAATTTTTACAAAAATCTGTATTGAGCTTCTATTAATCCATTATAAACTCCTTGTTTCTGGATAAGTTGCTCATGGTTTCCTTCTTCCTTGATTTCACCATGATCCAGCACGATAATGTTATCTGCATTTCGGATCGTCGAGAGACGGTGGGCCACCATAAAGGAAGTTCTTCCTTGCAGCAGCACTTTCAAAGCCTCCTGAATTTTGAGCTCCGTTTCGGTGTCGATGCTGGCAGTCGCTTCATCCAAAATCAAG
The DNA here is from genome assembly GCF_013359905.1 of Paenibacillus taichungensis. GTDB lineage: Bacteria > Bacillota > Bacilli > Paenibacillales > Paenibacillaceae > Paenibacillus > Paenibacillus taichungensis. The sequence goes on from NZ_JABMCC010000112.1 coordinate 461,144, forward strand.
ATTCGAGGGTCAGCCAGCAAGGCACGGGCAAAGGATAACAATTGGCGTTGTCCCATGGATAATACATTCCCACGTTCTTCGACTTCCGTATCGTATCCACCCGGCAGCTTCATAATAAATTCATGGGCATTAACAGCCTTCGCAGCTTCTTCCACTTCTTCATTAGTTGCATCAAGCCGTCCAAAACGAATATTATCGCGAATGGTGCCAGAGAAGATAAACGTATCCTGCAACACAATACTGATCTGGCTGCGCAGACTTTCGACCGTTACATCTCTTACATCCTGACCATCAATGGTAAGACGTCCGCCTGAAATGTCATAGAATCGGCTGATCAGATTGATAATGGTACTTTTACCTGAACCCGTATGACCTACAAGTGCAATCGATTGTCCAGCAGCTGCAGCGAAACTGATTCCCTTCAGCGCCTGTCTGCCCTTCTCATATTCAAACACGACATTATCGAATACAATATCACCTTTAATAGAAGCAAGCGGCTTGGCTCCAGGTTTATCTGCAATACTTGGCTCCTCATCCATAAACTCGAAGATCCGTTCGGAGGAAGCCATGGCAACGAGCAATTGATTGTACATCTGTCCCAGACGGTTAATCGGGTCCCAGAAGTTGCCGACATAGTTGGCAAAAGCTACGAGCAATCCGATTGTCAGCTGCCCCTCTTGAATCAGATAAGCACCAAACCAGAACAGGATTAACGTTCCGAAGCCGCCCGTAATTTCAATCAGAGGACCAAAGCCTTGGTTCATGGCCGATGCTCTATCCCATGATTTTTTGCTCGACAGATTCATGTTGTCAAAATACTTCATGTTTTCTTTTTCCTGCGTATAGGCCTGAGTCACACGAATCCCCTGAATGGATTCATTCAAATGGGAGTTGATGCGTGAGTTCTTCATACGTACATCCTGCCAGGCACGGCGGATCAACACACGCAGTTTGGTCGAAATAATAAACATGAGTGGAACTGTAATAATGACCGCGAGGCCCAGTTTCCAGTTGATCAGCAGCAAAATGACGATAATACCGAGCAGCTGCACACAGTCAATCATGACATTGACCGCACCGTTGGTGAACAGATCCTGCAGGGAGTTGATATCATTGGTGACACGCACCAATACCGAACCCGCAGGTCTTTTGTCAAAGAAGTTAAAGGACAACTTTTGGATATGTTTGAACAGATCCGAGCGAAGATCATAAATGACACGTTGCCCGATAATGTTCGTTAATTTGATTCGGTACGTATTAGCCGCCCATTGGATCAGGTATAACACAAGCACAGAACCAGCAATAATATAGAGCATCGTCAAGCTTGGCAACCCCGTTGCAGGTGCAATCGCTTTATCAATCGCCAAACTGATCAAAAATGGAACGGACAATTTCGTAATGGTACCCAAAATCATCATTAGGATAATGAGTGGCAAGAGTTGTCTTGCATATGGTTTCATGTAAGAGAACAGACGTCCGAACTCACGCCAGTTAAACGGTTTTTCAATTATTTCGTCGTCCTGATATACAAAACGTTCATTCATTTTCTTGTCAGAGGTCTCTTTGACCTCGCGCCTATCGGCTACCGTTTCGGCACTCATGAATTCACCTGCTCCCCAGCCTCCCGCTTACCGCGGGCAATATAATCTGCGTATTGAATCTCATATACGTCCCGGTAAGGCCCAGGCTCTTCAATGAGATCTTTATGTGTCCCACGTTGAACGACACGTCCTTCATCCAGTACCAAAATCTCATCTGCGTGACGCAGGGAAGAGATCCGATGCGCAATGATAAACGTCGTTCTTCCACGCATGACTTCCTGGAATCCGGATTGAATTTCATGTTCGGTCTCCATGTCGACTGCACTGGTTGCATCATCCAGAACGAGAATTTTCGGGTTTTTCAGCAGAGCTCTAGCAATTGCAATCCGCTGTTTTTGTCCTCCCGACAAGCCCATTCCCCGCTCCCCTACAACCGTATCGTATCCTTCAGGGAATTCCATGATGAACTCATGCGCTTTGGCCAGTTTGGCAGCACGGATAATTTCATCCATGGTTACATTTTTGAGTCCATATGAAATGTTGTTGCGAATGCTGGAAGAGAACAGGAACGTCTCCTGGAACACAGAAGCAATCTGACTCCGCAGGCTGCGAATTCCAATGTCCTTAATATTTTTGCCGTCCAGCTTGATAGTGCCCGAGTTCACGTTATATGCACGCATTAGGAGCTGAATAATAGTTGATTTACCCGAGCCTGTTCCTCCCAGGAAGCCAATGACGGAGCCTGGTGGCGCATCAAAGTTGATATCGGTCACTGCCGGCATTTTATTGCCGTAGGCAAAGGTAACGGATTCAAAGGTCACATGCCCTTTAACTTGATCAGCCTCTACAATGACCGGATCTTCTGTCTCTTGTACATCTACCGGCGTATTCAAAAGTTCCAACACCCGTTCACCCGATGCTTTGGATTGCGTATAGTTATTGATATGGAAACCAAGGTTCCACATTGGACCGATTATGTACCAGATCAAACTGAAAAAGGCAACGAGTTGACCGAGTGTTAACGATTTCTGAATAACCATGTTCCCACCAATGAGGAGCAGAAGAACTACGCTGACCGAAGCGAGAATCTCCATGATTGGAAAATATTGACTCCATAATGTTGCTGCATGAATCTGGTTCGTTTTGTAACGCTCATTACGAACGGAAAACTTCTCCACTTCGTGAGGTTCACGTGCAAATGACTTTACAGTACGCACACCTGTAATATTCTCCTGTACTGCTGTCGTCAGAGAGCTGAGTGCCAGCCGCATTTCTTGGAATGCAGGGTGAATTCGGGATTCGAATCTCAGCGCAACGAAGGCAAGCAGAGGAATACATATGAGCGTTAGCAAGGTAAGCTTCCAACTCATGGTCATCATCATGATTGCGCCGAATACGACCATCAGAACCATGTTGAGAATTTGAGCGAAGCCAAATCCGATAAAGTTACGGATCGCTTCGAGATCTCCCGTGAGGCGGGACATCAAATCTCCCGTTTTGGCCGTGTCGTAATACCGGAAGGACAAAAATTGAAGCTTTTCGTAACAAGCGTTACGAAGTCGGTACGCCAGGAAGTTCCCGAGACGCCCTCCAAAAAGACCGTGTAAAAACTGCATTCCCGCTTTCAGAATAACGACACCTAATACCGTTAAAGCAAGTTTGGGAACGTCTTCAAAATTGCGCGGAGTGATGACGTCATCAATCAGTATCCTTAGCAGGTTCGGATACACCAGTCCAAGCGCGGTCGCTATGGCGAGGCATAAGATCGATAAAAATAAATACGTGCGCTTCTCCCAGAAAAAAATCTGCAATTGCCTGAGAACATCCATGTCTCTCCTCCTCTTATATCGTTCAAAAACAGTATGAACATTTATGAAGTTTATCACCGTCCCCCATTCGCGGCAAAGCGAATAAGCGACCATATTCAGGCTACTTTCACCTTAATGCGTCATTAAGGAAGGTAGATACCCTCCTATCAATCAAATGTTTGAATATTCTCTTCCTTTCAGGTTGTTCGTACCAAAAAAGGCTCCCTGTATGCCTTTAGAGGCAGGGGCCTTTTTTGGTACAACGACAACATTTCAAAATATCACTGTACAACTCATTCCGCTTTTCAACCGTTTACATACAGACATGGATTTGAATACCTTTTATTCACGTTCAATCTGCCCCAGTTGTACAGACAGACTCTCCCATTCTTCGGCAGGAATTCCACTGGTCATTGTCTCATGTAGGGCACCAACGGCCTCCTCAAGTCTCTCTTCCAATTGACGGGATTGATGCTGCAAAGACTGACCAAGCTGGTTGTCATAGAACTGGACCAGCTTATTCTCCGCAGCAGGCAGAACATCGATCACCATCTGCTTAATAACTGGGTCAAGTGTCTCCTGTAGCCGCTGTCGTCCATCTCCTTCGAAAAACTGTTTCGGATTTCGGAAATAACTCAGATACGCTTTCCAACCCGAAGGTTCTTCCAAACGCACCTCTTCCAAAACAGGTGTACTCCAGCGTTCGTTCAGCGGTAACGACAGATCCATGCCTCCGGACAATCGTTTCAGTTCATCTACACATTCGGTCACTTGCTTGTGCAGCCAAGTCTGACCTGCCTGTTCGAGTCTGAGTGTAGTGGCAAGCAGTTCCTGCTCCAGTTCGATGGCAATCATGCGCAACAGTTCTCGACCACAGGCAGCGAAGGCTGCTTTCAGATTCCCGCGATCCTCACGAAGAACGGACGGATGGAACGCTTCTGCCATGAACAGCCCAAAACGATAACCCAGGCGCTGCCGCACATGGAACAGCAGTTCAGCCGTTTCCTGGGCCAGTTCTGCCTTCATGGACCGTTCCGCGAGCAAATGTACCCTCTGAAGGGACTGTTCCTGGATTGAGCCCAGCTCATCCCGACGTCGCTGTAGAACCTCTTCCCCCTGGGTCGCATCCTCGGCACGTGTCTTCAGTCGTTTGATCACCCGTGCGATCTCTTCAGAAGCCCCACCAACCGCAAGGTCCGCAAGCTCACTTCCTGCAAACCGGTTAAATTCTTCCTCGAACCGAATGAAGCCGGATTGCTCCAGCAATGTCGCATCGTTGCCCGTCTTGCCTTCCATTGCCTGCATGCTGGATACAGGAAATAAGCGTGGTGCCCGAATGCCATTACTGCGCAGCTGAGTACTCACATGGTCAAGGACCTGCTCCAACTCCTCTTCAGAGGAAGACAAATCACTCGCATTAACCACAAAGAACATCTGATCCATCGCTGAGCTGTCTTTCACGCGTCCCAATTGATTCAGGAACTGTCGGTCTCCCTGAGAGAAGGCATGATTGTAATACGTTACGAAAATGAGTGCATCCGCATTCTTCATATAATTGAAAGTGACACCCGTATGACGGGCATTCACGGAGTCAGCCCCTGGCGTATCTACAAGGACAATGCCTTGTTCTGTTACATCACAACTGTAGTACAGGTCAATACTGTCGACAAAGCAAGACTTCTTCTCATTAGCGACAAAGTTACGATATCCGTTCAGATCCACCAGCACATCCTGGCCGAGTTGAGCTGCGGTATCCTCCCAGCCTGCTGCGGCTGCCTGCAAAAAGCTGTAATGCGGACGCCCTGCCGGATGCACATCCTGTGGTGAAAGGGCTTTGACCCGTTTTTGCCAGTCTGCCCCAGGCTCACCCAGTCCAAGCAAACGGAAGGAATACGCAAGATCCTCCTGGAAGGCGTCCGGAGTCTTCATCCGGACCCGGGCAGTTCCATGCTCCGCGCCACCGGACGGAGCCATGATCCGGTTGATTGCCGCTGTCGTTGGATGCGGCGAGACCGGTAACACAGCTTCGCCCAGCAACGCGTTGGCGAAGGAGGACTTGCCGGCGCTGAACGCTCCGAACAGCGCCAGCGTAAACGTGCCGCCCGCAAGCGAAGCCGCGCGTGCACGCAGATCCCGTACCGCCGACCCCATGGCGGGGTACGGCTCTACCAGCGCAGCGGCGGCTTCCAGCCGTGCCGCCGCTGCATCCAGGCGCCGGCGGCGCTGTGCGCCAGCCGCCGGCTGCCCAGGCACCGCCGTTTTGCGCGGCGGCGGTGCCCCTGGAGTCTGTGGCTGCGCAGCCACAGACTCTGCCGTGCCCGTGTGCGGGCCGGGTGCTTCACCCGGCTCGTGCGCGGGCACGGGCGGGCCCTGCACCTCCGGCAACAGCCCGGAGGTGAGGGGGCCCGCAGGAGGCAGCAGGCTGCGCAGCCCTGCTGCCTCGGCGTCGGCGGCGCGCTGTAGCGCCGTGTAGCGCGCCGCCGACGCGGATTGCGCCAGCAGCGCGGTGCGGCTGGCGTCCAGCGCCTGGAGCGCTGCTTCGCCCTGCGCGCCCAGCGCTTCAAGCAAGCGGTCGGCCAGCATCATGGCCGCCCTGCGGTAACGGGCCTCAATCTCGCCCCGTATATCCTTGCTGAATTGAAGCACATACTCGGGAGATACCTCTGCACTGGCGCTTCGTTTCATCTCCAGCAGTGCTTCATCTACCGCAGGCAGCTCCGCGTTCAGCGCCTGCTCCCACTCAGCACCCCACAGCTGATGTGCTTCACCCAACTGTCTAAGCATGGTACGAATATGCACCTCAACTTGTCCTGATGCCTGATCTTGCAAGAGTCTCACAAGCTCAGCAGCCCGACGCTGCTTCTCCTGCTCGGTCTTGCCACCAGAGAACAATAAGCCTACCCGAAAACCGGGTTTACGGCTCTCCAAATAAGCCGCCGCAGAGGTACGAATATCGGCCGGTGTCAGGTTCGCATTCGCCAGAAGGGGCTCCAGCTCTGCCCGAAACTTCTCCCGTTCACGTGATGGTTTGGAACGTAGTTCTGCTTCTTTTTGATCCAGGAGACCCAGTTCCCGTTCCAAGCGTTCAATACCTTCCTTGCCCCCAACTTCCTCCAAGAGCGCTGCCTCTTCCTCTTCGCGTTCCTCTGCCTGTCTTGTCAGATGCTGCTCGGTCACATGGCTCGCAGAGCTTGCAAGGCTATGCTTGATTAACCCTTCCTTCTCCTTCATCATATGTTCAATCAGTTGAGGAAGCTGCTTCCACTGGCTGTAACGATGCTCCTTGTCCCGAAGCGAAGTAAACAGCAGTCCATCATACCGAACTTCCCAGGCTGCAAAAATAGCTTCTACACCTTCAACATATTGGTCAAACGATAGCTCCCGGTCCCGATGTTTATCAATCTGGTTCACGATAAGAAACAACGGTTTGCCCCAATCGGATAGACTTTTGGCAAAAGAAAGGTTGCTTTCCGATTGCACATGGTTATAATCCATCACATAGAACACCACATCAGCAAGATGAAGTGCTGAATGTGTTGCTAGGCTGTGCCCCTGATCGGTCGAATCCACACCTGGCGTATCAAGTAATACCGCATCATTTTTCAGTAGGGGAATGTCATCCCATACTTCAATGGAGGTGTATGCCCCACCATTCTTGCAATACTCTTCCAATTGTTCTGGCGAAACCTCAAGAACTCCCGCTGAATTGTCAGCGCTTACGTTCAATGACGTATAAATAAGTGCTCTTGGCTCACCATTACGGATGGATACTACATTCGCACTTGTAGGTACAGGACTCGAAGGCAACACCCGCTTGCCACATAAACTATTAATCAGACTCGATTTACCTGCCGAGAAGTGTCCACAAAACGCAATCGTTAACTGTTTCATTTCCGCCTTACTGATCAAATCCGTTAAAGCCTGTACAGCTGTATGGTCCCCTGTCTGCTCCATCGCTTCTCGCAGTGGAAGCAGAGGTTTGGCCATCTCTACTGGGTAATCTGTTCTGGACATGACTGGCCTTCCCCCTGGCTCCTCTAATTTGACATCTGATCCGATGTCTTTATCTTGTAATTCATTTATTTTACCATTATCAAGTTTGAAATTGAACGGTTTGAATGCAAGATGACTGACATCGAAAATTACACATCGCAATTCTCCACATAAAAAAATAAAACCGATCCTGTCGGTTTTATCTGTGAAACGATTGTATTCCATAAGAAGCATGCTGCTTCCATGCCCAATTGGATCAACTTCAAAAGGATAACCCAGTGACATAGAAGCAGCATATCTTATTATTCCAAACCTCTTAAGAAACAGCGTTCTCCATCGAAGGCAGCAAAATTTCAAATACTTGGCCATGCTGCAAAATCGTAATGTCACGACCTTTGTCTCTCATGACAACCACTTCTGGTTTCGTGGACATACGCTCGAGATAATGTTCAGGCACATCGCCAGAATGGCTTACAGTGATACCTTCTACTTCTTTTTCTTCGTTTTCAGCCATTTCCTGTTCAACGATTTGTTCAAAAATATCGGAGAAGGCCTCAAAATTGTCAGTGTACACGGAAATGCATTTCATGATTACTCATCCTCTTCTACTCATTAATTTATTTTTCGTTTTGGGGTTGTGGCACGTTCCTTATCTTTCCTGATTTGGGACGTTTTCATACGCTTTTTACCTTCTCTGCATATGTCCAGTAATGGACAGACATGACATTGAGGGTTTTGTGCCTTGCAATGGTAGCGTCCAAAAAATATGAACCGATGATGAGTTAAAGTCCACTCATCCCGGGGTACGCGCTTCATCAGTTTTTTCTCGACTTCAAGTACGGAGTCATCCCAACCTGCCAGTGCCAGCCTTTTGGATACACGTTCAACATGCGTATCCACCGCAATTGCCGGGACTCCAAATGCATTGGATACAACGACATTTGCAGTTTTCCGCCCGACACCAGGTAGCGTCACAAGCTGATCATGTTCCTGCGGTACATCACCGCCATACTGCTCTATTAAAATTCGGCACATGTTCTGAATATGCTTGGCCTTGTTTCGGTACAAACCGATACGCCGGATATCCTGTTCCAGTTCTTCGAGAGGAACAGACAGATAATCGGCAGGACTGGTGTACTTTTTGAACAAGTCTGCGGTTACCTTGTTTACCGTTTCGTCGGTGCACTGGGCAGACAATAGGACGGCTACAGTCAATTCAAACGCATTGCTGTGATTTAATTCGCAATGTGCATCAGGAAACATCGCTTCCATTGTTTCGAGTATATGTCTTACAGTGGCTGCATTCATGAAGAGCTACCTCCCACAAAATGACTCCACACGGTGGAGCCTTACTTCGAAGCTTTTTTCGAGTACTTTGCGGGGACCCCAAAAATCTTGCAAAAAAAACGTCTTGATACGGGAAAGATCCCGCATCAAGACGGTCATTCTTTTGATCCTCGAAAAGAAACGATTACTGTTTTTGAATCTCCAGTACAACGTTGTTCAGGAGATACAATACAATATTATCATTATCTTTGAGAGATTGCACGCTTAAAGTGTTGTCACCCTGGTGAACAAATGCGCCTGTACCCAGTGCAAAACGATAATTTGTGTCAGATGTGGACTCGCGTTTAACCAAAATTTGGTTACCTACTCCATCATAAGACCAGAACTGTTTGCTCATGACTGTCAACACTCTAAAACGGGTAGAATTATCCGTATCTTTCGTCATTTCAACACGATCACCTACAGTAAGACTGCCAAGTGTGGTTAACGTAGATCCCGATTTAACCACTTTTACAGAACCACTAACAGGAACCGTCTCACTTTGACCATTGAACAGTTTCAGTGTAACTGACGAAGCGTCAACAGATGTAACCTCCGCTAGCGTACGTTTAACGACTTGAACCGCTTTAGGCGTAGTTCCCTCAAATGTAACGTTAATCAGGTTGCCGGCTGTCAATTGCGAGACCGTAATGGTCTGACCACTTTCTCCTGTCAGAGCCGCTTGATCAACATAGAACTGACTTGTCAGCGAATCCGATTTCACACGAACACGACCATTCGTCTCTACAGAAACTACTTCAAATTGAGCCACGGTGTTCAAAGCCACTTTCTGTACATAGTCCTGATTCGAACCCAGCGTAACTGTGACACTATCACCGATCTTCAGGTCACTCAGACTTGCTCCAGATTTGTTGTAGATCTCTATTGTTGGAACCGTAGAGTACGGCACAGTGATCGTCTGGTTTCCAGACAACAAACTGATTTTTCTACCCGCAGTATCAATACTGCTGATTGTGCCTTCGTATTTATAGATCACTTTAACGGATAACGCACGAGTTCCCACATACGTCAGATCCAATTTGCGACCATCATTCAACAAAGATTCCAATCCAGCAAGTGTAGGCTTCGATGTGTTGTAGTCCAGCTTCGTTTTGTCATCCAGCGTGAACACAAACGGTTTTTTATTGCTGTCCAGAACCGTCAAAACTTTTGTTTTACTGTTGTAGGATACAACGGAAACTCCGTTCATTGGCTCCATCTGACGTCCGATCACTTGAATGCGCGTCACACGGTCTTCAGAGTTTAGCGTAAGTTCAACCTGATCTCCATTAGTTGCGTCTGTAATCAGATCATTCAGCGTAGCATCCTGGATTCCGTTAATAACTACTTCCGGTTTTTCTGCAAGCAACTTCGCTTCCAGCGATCCACCTTCACGTTTAAACGTCAGTGTCGATTGGTTTCCACCGATCTCCACCAGTGTACCGCGTAAAGACTGCTCTACACCTTGCGACAATTCAATTGTTTGCAGGATGCTGTCTTTCACCGTATACTTCACTGCACTTCCCGCTTTGAGCTCAGCCAAGGAAAGGATTCGGTCTTGATATCGAATGATCAGATTATCGTTATACGTGTATTGCTCTGTAGTTCCCGCTGCATTGGTAAGTTTAATCGTTTTGGCAGAAGTCGTGACTTCAGCAACGACACCACTATCACTTTTGTTGACAATTCCGGACTTCACACGAACAACAACTGTCTTTTTGTCAGCCGAGAACGTCTCACGTTGTACTTCAATGGTGCTGTCTGCTGTAATATCAGACAGTTTGATTGCATTCCCGTTTTGATCGATAAATGCTGTTGCCTCATCATAGCCGTATGTTTCATAATTCTCGCCTACAAACAAGCCAATTTTATTACCTGACAATGAACGAGCAAATGTACCTTCAATGCTTTCTACCTGCGGTGTAGCATCGACCACTTCTACATATGAGGCTGTACCCGTAGTACCTACAATCTGAACTTTTGTATACAGCTTCACATCCGTAGACGATGCACGGGATTCACTGTCTTTTGTAAAGTAAGGTGTACTGCTGTTCACTGCAAAGTTAACAGCTTTTCCGTCCACAACCAGTGTGATCTGCCCATCTTTTAATCCAGTTACATAACCCGTGAATGTGTTCGCATACTTCGTATCCGTTAAAGTTTCGCCGCGGCTAAAGAATGTAGCGAGTTGAGCACGAGTTACAGAACCGGTTGGATTAAATTTGTTGCCATCTACACCTTTGGCCAGATCCAAACTTACAGCCAGATTGATATACCCTTTGCCACTTTCGGAAATGCTATCATTATCAGCGAATCCGGTAGATTGATTGTTTTGGGCCTTCGCTTCAGCATCTTTGTTCAACGAACGGATCAGCAATTTTGTAATCCATTCACGTGATGCCTGTTTTTGCCCCCAGGTTGTTTTGGACACATCCACTGTAGATTCTTCAGTTTTATCAATCAGTCCCAGTTGAAGCGCCAAAGCGACATATGGCTTGAAATAGTTTCCCACTTCCATATTTGTCGGTAATGCCGTAGCCGTGCTGTCGTTCAACTGGTCCTCCTTGTTCATAAAACGGATCGCCATCGTCACAGCTTCCTGCTGCGTTACCGCGTCTCCCGGACGGAACAGGCCGTTGTTACCGAGAAGAATGCCTTGATAGGCCAGTTTGTACACATGTTTCTCGGCCCAATATCCGACCTTGATATCACTGAACAAACCGGTTGGTGCAGCTGTATTGCTTACAGTTGCAGTCTGACCTTGCCCCGTATCTGTTGATTCTGCTGCCATGGCAGCTCCGCCGGCGCTAAGGGCCATCATGCCTGCAAGCACGGCTGAAACTACTTTTTTAGAGTGTGATGGATTGTTATATTTAAAAGTCACCTGTGATTCCCCTCTCTCATGTAAAACGGCCGATATTCCGCAGATTCACGGTAAAACAACATGCTGTACAACCTATTCGGATCGTGTCATTGGATGCTCAAGATCCACATGGCCCATCAAACTCTCGGATTGCTGGCCATCTACCAGCAAATCAAGTGATTTAACTTCATCAAATTGGAAAAACGTTTGCTTCAAAGCATCAATGGCAAACACTTCGCCACCTGCACCAAGACGTGCTGTATCCGGCATGTGAATATCCAGGGTAAGCGCACCGTCTTTGAACTGAACAGATTTCAATTCAATTTCTTTAGCCCAAAGCGGAACAAGCTTGTCGTCCTTGCTTTGTTGCAGCGCTGCAAATGCAGCCTTGTACTTGGCTTCATCAGAAGCATAAGAAATATCTGCGGATGCTTTGTGCAATTCCAACTCTTCCAGATCTGTGTAGTACACTTCAATGGTCTTCTTCTCATTACTTTCGGAACTTCCAGGTTTCTCTGAAGTAGTTCCACCCGATGGAGTCGTTGTACCCTCCGTATTAGTGCCTTCAGTGGTATCCGGTGTCGTTGTCGTTGTATCCTCTGGATCCACAGTTACAGGTTCAGTAATATCCGTCTCATTCTGATCCTCAGGCGCATTATTCTCTGTTCCCGCACCTTGAGTCTGATTTGGAGCTGGAGCAGCTGTTGGCTTGCTTCCACATCCAGCAGCAACTGTCATAACCGTTACCAGCAGCGCTGCAATCCATAATTTTTTGTTCATTCTAACTCCGCCTCCTGATCATAAGGGTTGAACCCTTATTTAATTCCCAGATACTCCTTGATCCCTGCAACAATCCCTTTGGCTACACTGTTCTGGAAACTTTCAGTGAACAATGCGGCTTCATCGCTCTTGTTGCTCAGGAAACCGGCTTCCAGCAAAACAGCCGGCATCGTTGTTTCACGGGTTACGTGGAGACTTGCCGTTTTTACTCCGCGATCCTTCAGGCCAGATGATTGCAAGAGATACTTGTGCATCACCGTAGCCAATGCCTTGCTATTCGAACGAGTGTAATACGTCTCCACACCGTTTGCCGCTGCAGACCCGCTGTTCGCATGAATGGAAATAAAGATATCCGCCTTCAATTTTTCTGCGATCTTTACTCGTTCACTCAAAGCCAAAAATGTATCATCGCTGCGCGTCAGCACAACGTCAATGTTAGATTCTTTTTTCAGCAATGCTTCCACTTTCAGAGCCATTGCCAGATTGAAGTCTTTTTCCTTCTTGCCGGTTACACCGATGGCTCCCGGGTCCTGATTACCATGTCCAGCGTCTACAACAACAACTTTTTTGCCGTTGTTTCCAACAGGAGGTTGCGGTGTTGTAGTGCCTTCTTTGTTCAGATCAATCATAACCAGACCGGAGTCACTTTGCACGTCATAACCTTTGGCATTGCTCAGATCAATGACAAAACGAAGAGTAGAAGGACTATTGCTGTACAAGGAATAACGAATCTTCGACACATCCGGATATCCACTCACTACAAGCTGTCCATTCTGGTTGCTGTCCAAAGCTTGTCCTTCACTAAAAGAGTCAGCGAATGCGGTATTTGGCAAGTCTATAACGATTCGATCCGGTCCTGTCATCGTGAAGACGTTCGGCTTCGTATTTCCGCTTGTTGCAATCAAAAAGCGGTTGTCACTGAAGCTGATGCCGTTCACCAGTACAAGACCTTCCTGATCCGATCCTCCACCATCATTACCAGAGTTCGGAGGAGTGGTTGTCCCGTTTCCGGAACCTGAATTCTGGGTAACTAATGTTACCGTCTTCGTTGTATTGTTCCAACCCACCTTAAGACCCATTTGCTCACCAATGAACCTTAAAGGCACAAGTGTGGTTCCATTTTTCACGAGTGGCGGGGCATCCAGGTTCACGTTACTGCCGTTCACCGTTGCCGTCTTCTGTCCAACAATCATCTGCATGGCAGTGTTGTCTTTGCTAATAGTCACGGTGCTTGTTGCCTGTTTCCAGTCCACACCATATCCCAGGCTCTCCGAAATAACCCGAATCGGAACCATCACACTGCTATTGATGATTTCCGCTTTGGCATCCGAAGGCTGCACAATTTCTTTCCCATCTAGGATAATGTGCGTATCTGCTGCTGCATGACTATAGCCCGGGAAAACGAGCCCAAAGACAAATAACAGTACCAAAAAACCGAACTTCTTCATCCTTCACCCCTACCATTCTCATATTTTTTTGCCGCATGTTGTGAACCTTCAGCTCCGACTGACCACTGAGGCATTACCAGACACCTATTAGACGCCTCGTACTCTCAAAAGTTGCGAATATATTCCAACATAACAGAAAAAAAACGTTGTCAAATCAAGCTTTTTCTACATTTTATTGTCTGAATTTTTCCTTAATTATCAATTATGCATCTCGAAACAACGGACTACCCTGACCTTCATATTTGCGCACAACCCACATTAAAGACCCAAATATTCTACAATTCCGTCTACGATGGCCTGTGCACATTTGTTCTGATAATCTTCAGTCAGCATCATTGCTTCATCAGCTGGATTACTTAGAAATCCAAGTTCAATCAGAACTGCGGGCATCGTTGTTTCACGGGTTACATGCAGACTTGCCGTTTTGACTCCCCGATCCTTAAATCCTGTAATCTGCAACACATGCTTGTGTAAAATGTCGGCCAAATCCTTGCTATCTTTACGACTGTACAACGTTTCAATTCCATTAGGAACAGGAGTTGTAAACTTGTTTCCATGGATCGACACAAAAATATCCGCCTGATTCAGTTGGGCGATATCTACACGCTGCTGCAGGGATAATTCCGTATCATCCTGCCTTGTAATCACCGTCTGAATCTCCGTATGTTGTTGCAGAAGTGCCTGAACTTTGAGTCCCACAGCCAAATTAAAGTCCTTCTCATAGGCGCCTGTCACACTGACGGCCCCCGACTGTCGTCCACCATGTCCTGGATCAATAATGACAACCTTTTTGCCATCATTGGTTGGAACAGCAGGCTGACTTGTTGGTTCTCCATTACTCGCCGCAAGGTCAACAAGCAACACGTTGTTCTCGCCCAGTGACCATTTGGCAGTCGCCACCTGACTCAGATCAAGGACCACACGCACCGTTGAAGGCGTTTGGCTGAACATTGCATATCGCACCTTGGATACCAGCGATGAATCCGTAACCAGAAGAGTTCCGCTACCATCCGGATTGGAAGCCTGTCCCTGGATGAACTCCTTAGCAAATGTGGTGCCGGGCAGATCGACGATGATACGATCAGGTCCACTGAGACTGGAAACCTTTGGTGTGATTTTCCCGTTCGTCGCCAAGATCAAACGATCCCCGCCGAAGCTGATACTTTGAAGCTCTGACAGACCTTCTGGTACAGGAGCTTCCACCGGGTCATTTTCACCTTCCATACTTGCTACAGGAGGAATACTTAATAGGCTTACTGTCTTGGTTCCATTGTCCCATCCCACCTGAAGACCCATGCCTTCACCGACAAAACGTAACGGAACCAGTGTAGTCCCCTGTTTAATTAGAGGCGGAGAATCGAGATTCACCCGATTTCCATTCACGGTGGCCGCATCTTCGCCTGCCGTCATCTGGATACTGCTGTTACCTTTGAGAATACGAACAGTCTGAGTGGCTTTCTCCCATTTCACCTGATAACCGAGGTTTTCAGAGACGATCCGAATGGGCACCATCACGGTTTTGCCAGTATTCTCGGCTGGAGCTCCCGACTGCTGGTTAATGGTCACACCGTCCAGCACAATCGAGGGAGACGAATCGGCATTTGCCATGACAGGAAATAAACACAGGAACAGAAAAACAAAGACTGCTGCCGACCATTTCTTCATACATCAACCACCATTCTGTTTGTCTTTTGAACCTTCGACCTGATTCGCTGTGATGCAACACTCGACTCTATCTACCCTTCCATAATCTACTAATCAGTTTATCAGATATTGTCACGTCATCCGGTTACAACGTTGTCATATTTAGTCGGAATATCCTATAACTCGAAAACATAATTGCATCATTGCCAAATGCAAAAAAACCTCCAATTCGATCCAAGGAACGGTGAAGTTCCCTGCACAATTGGAGGTTTGAAATACAAATTACAGATGAAAGATTAGACTGAGGCCGTTTGTCCAAACAGCTTTGCCGCATGACGCTGTTCATATGCAGCGATTTCATCATCATGTTGAAGAGTCAAACCGATATCGTCCAGCCCTTGCAACAAGAATTGACGACGATGCTCATCCAGATCAAAATCAATATGCAGTCCGTATGCATCTGTAATCGTTTTGTTTTCCAGATTTACATTCATCTCATAGCCTTCATGTGTCGCTGTACGCTGGAACAGATCCTCAACCTGCTCTTCCGACAGTTTAATCGGCAAGATCCCGTTCTTGAAACAGTTATTATAGAAGATATCCGCATAGGATGGTGCAATTACACAACGGAATCCGTAGTCCATAATTGCCCATGGTGCGTGCTCACGAGAAGAACCGCAACCAAAGTTTGCGCGTGAGATCAGAATGGATGCCCCTTCGTAGCGTGGTTTATTCATTTCAAAAGAAGGATTGTTGTTACCCTCTTCGTCAAAACGCCATTCGTAGAACAAAAATTGTCCAAATCCGGTCCGTTCGATCCGCTTTAAAAATTGTTTCGGAATGATTGCATCTGTATCTACATTGACCCGGTCTACCGGTGCAACGATGCCTTGCAGTGTTTTGAATTCTTCCATATCATTCGTTCTCCCTTCAATCCGTTCGTTGTTAGATAGCTGCTTCCGTTTTGAAATTCCAGTCACGTACGTCTACGAAGTGTCCCTTAACTGCTGCTGCTGCAGCCATTGCAGGAGATACGAGGTGAGTACGTCCTCCGCGTCCCTGACGTCCTTCAAAGTTACGGTTGGAAGTCGATGCACAACGTTGTCCTGGTTTCAATACATCCGGGTTCATTGCCAGACACATACTGCATCCAGCATCACGCCATTCAAATCCAGCCTCTGTGAAGACTTTATCCAGACCTTCTTTTTCCGCCTGAATTTTAACACGTCCCGAGCCTGGTACAACGATCGCTGTAACATTACTGGATACGGTGTGACCTTTGGCTACCTGTGCAGCAGCACGCAAATCTTCAATCCGTCCATTCGTGCATGAACCGATAAATACATAATCAACTGGAATTTCGGAGATTGGTGTTCCAGGTTCTAAGCCCATATATTCAAGCGCTTTTTCAGCGGCTTTACGTTCGTTTTCAGTTGGCAGATCAGCCGGAACAGGAACTTTCGAAGAAATGTCGGTTCCCATACCTGGGCTAGTACCCCAAGTCACTTGCGGAATCAATGATTCTACATCGATTTCAACCACATGGTCGAATTCAGCACCTTCGTCGGTTACAAGCTCTTTCCAGGCAGCAACCGCTTCATCGAATTGGCCATCGGAAGGTACGTATTCACGTCCACGCAGATATTCAAATGTTGTTTCATCTGGAGCAATCATGCCCGCTCTTGCTCCACCTTCAATGGACATGTTGCAGACGGTCATGCGCTCTTCCATGCTCAGTTCACGGATCGATTCACCCGTATATTCAATAACATATCCAGTAGCGAAGTCTGTACCGTATTTGGCGATAACTGCGAGAATCATATCCTTCGCGGTTACACCCGGGTTACGTTTACCGACAAAACGAACTTCCATCGTTTTGGCTTTGGCTTGCTGCAAACATTGGGTTGCCATAACATGCTCTACTTCACTCGTACCAATCCCGAATGCAAGTGCGCCAAATGCGCCGTGTGTGGACGTGTGGCTGTCACCACATACAATCGTTTTACCTGGATGAGTCAGGCCGAGTTCAGGACCCATAACGTGTACGACACCTTGATCAATCGTATCCAGGTCATACAGTTTTACGCCGAAGTCACGGCAGTTTTGTGAAAGTGTGTCAATTTGTTGTTTGGAGATTGGATCTGTAATGTTGAAACGATCCTTCGTTGGAACGTTGTGATCCATTGTTGCAAATGTCAGCTCAGGGCGACGAACTTTACGGCCGCTCAGACGTAGACCTTCAAAAGCCTGTGGGGATGTTACTTCATGTACCAAATGCAGATCGATATACAAAATGCTTGGTTTGCCTTCTTCCTGATGAATCACGTGATTTTCCCAAATTTTCTCAAACATCGTTTTTTTACTCATCATTTTCACCTCATCATAAGTTCGGTCCTTGGAAGAGCCTCAGTAGTTCCTTTAAAAGTGAAGCTCTTGAATGACATAAATATATCACCCAGTCCTTCATTGTTCCAAGATATAATATCTATAGATGTAATAGGTTTAACCTATAATGAGGGAAAAGCAAATAAACCACTGCTATATGCAGAGGCTTCAATTGATAACAATTATCATTATCATGCAAGTCCTATACTACGTTCCAGTCACTTCAATGTCAATGCTTTTTATGTTAAATAGAAAAAAAGCAGCCCTGATGCCAGGGCTGCGATGACTAATTCTCACCAGCTCTAGACGTTCCGTCCACACACAGTACAAACGACATATGAATAACCGAATGAAATAAATGTGACAACGAATCAGCTGATTGAGGTCTTTAAAAAAAGTACGATCGCTACCTCCCGTATTCCCCACATCTATCCATTCATTGCATTCCTGCCTCTGCTGGAAGTGAATTACTTCTTATCCCCACTGCTTTAATAACGAAATTGTAGGCTTTGGCAGAATCTATGCCGTTTAAAGTATAGCTGTAACTTGTTTGACCGCTGACCGCCGGCACATACACGCTCCAATTCGTGCTGACTTTATCATTCTTCTCGTAAATCCGGTAACCTCGCACCGGCTCAGAGCTAGAAGCTAGCGCTTTCCACGAAAGAACTGCACGGTTCGCTGACTGTCTTACTGCGCTTGGATTTTCGACTATTCCGGGTTTGACGTCAGTCCGTTTAATACTGTAAGCATCATAGACGGCAAGAGGTTTATCTTTAACTGCTGTGTAGGAATGTAAATTCAGCACGTCTCTTGTAATGGAGTCATCCATGAACATTTTCTTGTTGGGCTGATCGTTTTTTGCTGCAAAAAACGTGTCTGCATCTGGATTAAGAGCATAGAATTTCGAAGCGGCCGAGTTGCCCATTAGATATACGGTCCCTTTGGGATTCAGCACATTTCCTTGCTCATCGGTAATGACATTCTTAATAGGAACGTTATTCAGCATTTGAAAAGACCTCATATACATATGGTCATGTCCCTCAAACACCATATCCACACCCAGCTCATCAAATACTGGAATCAGATATTTCCGGTAAAATTCTACACGTTCGCTTTCTGCCGAAGCATTATCTCCTGAAGAATAAGCTCCCTTATGCATAGAGACGAACTTCCACTTCTTATCGGTCTTTGCCACCTGATTCCGCATCCATCCCAATTGCTTCGTGAACTGAATATCCGCTTTGTACGGCTTGACCTCCCCTTCGTACTGGGAATTGATTTGCATAAAAAGAGCATCGCCGTATTCGAAAGCATACTAGCGTACCCTGCCGACATGTATAACGATAGAATATTAACATTCCGGTTAGTGAGATTACCTCATATACTCATTCGCCATTATGGATACCTTTTGAAAAATACCCATAATCGAGTAGGTGGGGGCGTCAAGCCCCTACCTCTCACAATTCTTGGGTTTATTTATGTAAAGCCCACTAGACTTATCTAATGGACTTTCTCTGTAGAATCGCAAATAATAGTGATTTATAGAATTTGACCGCCCACCATCGTCCAGAGAACCTGAAATTCATCATCCAATAGGACCAGGTCGGCATCGAAACCAGAGGAAATTTCCCCCTTTTGTTGAAATCCAAGAATATTGGCCGGCGTAGTTGAAGCCATCTGTACGGCATCTATCAAGGGAATTCCTGTTTCGACAGTATAACGTAAGGCTTCATTCATGGTAACTGTACTGGAGGCCAGTGTATCATCCTCCAGTCTTGCAATGCCACCCGATACCGTGACATGATGGCCTCCAAATAGATAATTCCCATCGCCCATACCCATTGCTTGTAAAGCATCTGTGATCAAGACCATTCCTTCAGGTCCTTTCAGGTTATGCATCAGTCGAATAATAGCAGGATGCAGATGGACATTATCCACAATAGCTTGAAGACTTACATGTTTCTCTTCAAAAGCAGCCACAATCAGACCCGGATCTCGATGATGGATCGGCCGCATGCCATTAAAACAATGCGTAACATGACTCGCACCTGATGTAAAGGCTTGTTTGGCTTCCTCATATGTGGCATCCGAATGAGCGATCGCTATAACTACTCCCTGTTCTTTCAAAAAGGAAATCAAGTCCATTCCTCCCGGCAGCTCGGGAGCAATAGTAACCATCTTAATGAGTGACCCTGCTTCCTGGAAAATGATCTTCATTTCTTCTATGTTAGGATGCCGCAAATACTTTTCATTTTGCATTCCTTTTCGCTTCGGGTTCAAATACGGCCCCTCTAAGTGAATCCCTGCGATCTTTGCTCCCACTTCTTGTCCTATTACACGCTTGACACTACGAATCATTTTTAGAAGATCCTCCATCGTAGAACTAACAGATGTAGCCAGAAATGAGGTACACCCCGTTAAAGCGCATTGGCGTGAAACTTCTTGAATACTTTCTTCAGTACCGTCCATCATATCAAAGCCATTGGCACCGTGGATATGAACATCTATCATCCCTGGGACTAGCAAATGTCCTCTCCCATCAATCCGTTCATACTCTCCTTCTAGCGTAGGAAGATCAGCTGTGTCTACCCTCATGATTTTCCCTTCAGAAATCCACACATTGGCTGATGGAACGATACGATTGCGAAGTGCCATTTGTACATTATGCAAAATATAATCCATAAAAATCCTCCTCTACCCGATGGTTATCAGTCTTGCTTTCGAACCTCTTCATTTTCTTCCTGACACTCAATAACAGTGATGTTCTTCTGATCCAGAACTTCTCTGATCTCACTCGGGAGTTCCAGATTTGTGACTAAAATATCAACGAAATCAAAGTCCAGCCGATGAATAGATTTGCCGTTAAATTTTGTGTGATCGGCTACTACGATAACCTGATCAGATCTTCTGGCCATTTCTTTCTTTACCCGGGCATCTTCTTCATATGGATAATAAAGTCCATCAGACCGGATCGCCGATGCTCCAATGAAGGCTTTATCAGCACGAATTTCACTTAGTTTATCGATAATGGAAGAACCATATAAAAAGCGGTGCTTTACATTCAAGTAACCACCGAGAATATAGATTTGAAGATCCTCTCGATTGGACAAGATCCCTACGTTATCAATCGAGTGCGTGACCACCGTACAATTTTTTGCGCTAATTTGTTCTGCTACAAATTGCACCGTGGTTGATACGTCTAAAATCACAGTCTCATGGTCTTGGATAAGTTTTGCCCCAAACTTCCCTATTTTTTTCTTACTCTCGGATTCATCAATCAAACGATCCTGATAAGACAGCATTTCTTTCTGTAACTCAGGTAACGATAGCCCCCCATGAGTTCGAATCACAACGCCTTCTTGTACTAATCTAACAATATCCCTTCGTGCAGTATCCCTTGATACTTCAAACAGCGTACATATATCTGTAACACTCATCGATTGGTGTTGTTTCAAGTATTCGAGTATTTTTAACAATCTTTCCTCTTGATACACAGTACATGCACCTCCTTTTAAGTAATTATAAGCATTATTTTAATTTTAGCAAGTTATTATAAGTAAATATTAAGTAAGTGCAAGTATTTTTCCTGACTTTTCAATAAAAAAGACGTTAGCCAGATGAATTTACATCCGTTAACGTCTTCATAAGTTAAGATTTACTGCTAAGAAAAAATTAATGAATGGATTTCGGAGCCATTTGCTTATCAAATTGACTTAAATCACTCAGATAAATACGATCTTGAGTCCAATGGATTCCCAATAGGTTTTTTTAATGCTCGTTGCAGAATTGGACTTCACGCTTTTCACTCCCTTGGGACAGTTCTTTTTGTTATAGTTTTGCCTGTGTTGCATTAACTCTTTGTAAGCAGTTTAAGCGTTTCAGTTAAACTAATCATTTCTTATTTGTAGTGATATAATAATGGCATAACGAAAGGAATGACGTGTGGATATGGAATTCAGACAACTTCAATATACGCTGCAGATTGCGGCAGAGCGGAATTTCTCCCGGGCAGCTGAGAAGCTGCACATTGCTCAGCCTTCTTTAAGTCAGCAGCTATCCAAACTTGAAAAGGAACTGGGCGTACTGTTATTTCAGCGTAATACCAGCACCGTGGAACTGACCCATGCAGGGGTGACTTTTGTAGAGCAGGCTCAGAAAATAATTGATGCAGTCGAGCTGCTAAGACAGGAAATGTCGGACATCTCCCAGCTGCGCAAAGGTAAAGTCGTTGTAGGCAGCATGCCGATCACTGGCTCCCACCTGCTTCCGCATGTGCTTCCCGCATTTCAGCAGGCCTATCCCGAGATTGAAGTAACCTTGCTGGAAGACTCCGGGCTGACGCTTGAAAAGTTGACGGCTAGTGGCAAGGCTGACTTAAGCCTGCTCTCGCTCCCATTGCAGGAGCCAAGCCTATCTTATGTAACGATTGGTGAAGAGCGAATTGACTTGGCGGTTCCGCCAAATCACCCTCTAGCACGCAGAGGAGATCCGGAGCATCCAGTTCCAGTACGGATGGAAGAGCTTCGAGATGAACCCTTTGTTGTGCTGAAGAAAGGACAAGGCTTCCGCAAACTTACATTTGATCTGTGTGAGGAAGCTGGGTTTGACCCCAATGTGGTATTTGAGAGTACAAATATTGAGACGGTGCAGTCACTAGTGGCTACAGGTATGGGGATTACACTGGTTCCGCGCTTTATTGCCCGTGCGCCCCGCAGTGAATTTGTTCCTGTTTACGTACCGCTAGCTGAGCCAACGCCCAGTCGTACCCTTGTAGTTGCATACCGCCAAGGACGGGTTCTCTCCAAAGCCGCGGAGGCATTCATTCATACGTTTCAACAAACCGTAGCCGAGCTCTCTCAAGGAGAATAATTGGACGGTCAGCGAAATAGCACGCCATACATGGCAATAAAATAAACAAAGGCTTGACCCATAAGGGCCAAGCCTTTGTTCTATACTCGTCTCCCGCATCCGCAGGATAAAGTTCTTACATGGTATTAGCAGTACATCATCGTTACAGTACAATGTTGCTAAATCATCATTGAATTGTTAACGTAAAAACGTACATATGAGAATTTCAAGTTTGGCGGTTTATTTTCGCAAATTACGTTCACTTGTCAGCCTGTTCTGTTGATTCACAAGGCGGCCTTCGTCCTGAACAGATTGTTCAGGTGGTGATAGCCCTCCTGCCCCATTCTCTAAGAATGGCCTCAAGTGATCTACCCTAGTGTTTTCCTGTTCCAGTCTCCTGAGCGTATCTTTCACATGGTTGTCCATTGATTGATCATCCTCCTTGGTGACGGGATAGTTATCATTACCCGCCTCCCGGATGAATAAACACTTTATTGGAAAATTACAGATTTTTATTTGCTGCCAAAATAAATGCCAGGTCTACGGTCTTCGAATACCGGAATACGGCCACGAACCTCATCCACAAGTGAAGGACAGATAATTCCGGTCACGATCTCTTCTCCTTCTCCACCTTCAGCCACAATTTCACCCCAAGGATCAATAATGAGGGAATGCCCGAAAAATTCGGTGTCTCCGCTTTTCCCTACGCGATTGCAGGCAATAACGTACATCTGATTCTCAATGGCCCTTGCTGTAAGCAGTGTGCGCCAATGATGCAAGCGCGGGTTCGGCCATTCAGCGGGGACAATTAATGCTTTGGCTCCGTTCAAGGCAAGTGTTCGAGCAAGCTCAGGGAAACGGATATCGTAACAGATTGAAGCTCCAGCGGTGAGGCCGTTCTCCAATTCAAATATTTCCGGTTCTGCACCAGGCTGCAAATACTTCTCTTCATCCATCAGGCGGAACAAATGCAATTTATCGTAACGTGTCACCTGATTTCCTTCACTATTATAGGCGTACATTGTATTGAAGATTTGGCCATCACGTTTCTCCGCAATGGAACCGCCAACGATGGAGATTCGATGTTTTTGGGCAAAAGTCGCGAGCCACTCTCTTGATTTCTGGCCCTCCGGGTCAGCAAGCTCATGAATTTGTTCCAAAGCATATCCCGTATTCCACATCTCGGGCAGCACAGCCAATCCCAAGTCGGGAACCTGTTCTACCGCTCTTTCGAGCAAAGACTGCATATGTTTATGGTTGGCTTCAGGGTCTCCGATCTGAATATCGCCCTGAATCAGGGCTACACGCATTTCCCCTTGTTGTTCTGTCATAACCAGCACTCCTCTGAACCGTAATACCTATAATCATAGCTTGATCATTCAAACATCTGCAACCTGTTTTCGTTCTGAACTCCTACATAATAACTCGGGCAACAAAGTTAACAAACGGTTGCTCGTCAGTGCATCGCCCAAATTCCATGTTGTTTCTTCCACTTCGTACACCTGCCCCTTCTGCACGGCTGTAAGTGCTCGCCAGTTTGGACTCTGCATCAACTTCTCTGTGGCCTGCATTGCAATAACGTCTTCAGGAAGCAAGACAAATATATGGTCACCGGCATACTGACGAATCGCTTCAGACGAAATTTCCTTATACGCTCTGCCCGCGACAAGCGCCTCCTTCACTTTCGTAACGGGCCTGAATCCCATCGGATGATACAAGAGTGAGGCCAGACCAATATTGCCCATGACAAATAATCGGGCACCCCGATGATAGGTGAATACGGACACCGTTTCCCCCGGTTCAATTGAAGCATGAATCTTCATCCACATCTTTTCCATACGTTGCTGATAGGAGGAGAGCCATTTTTCAGCTTCTGATTGCTTGCCAAACCAGCTTCCCACCCTACAAATTCGATCTTCCAGCGTTGCATGAGAGTTATATGCCAGTGTGGGTGCTATTCGGGAAAATTGTTCATATTGTTGTTCGTTAGTGCTATCGAAAATGATCAGGTCTGGCCTCATCCGGACTGCCTCTTCCACATTAACCGGGGCAAACGCATCATAGGCCTGATCTCCTAATAAACCAATGCCCAGCACTTGCAAATCTCCACCGGAATCACCATAAAACATAATTCGCTCGGGCTGTGACGGAATATTCACATCATGACCCAACCAATCCTGAACCAGTGTTTGTTGCTGAATAGATCGGTCATATTGACGAGGCGATAATCCGGTCATTTGACGAAAACGCCTGCTGAAATAATACTCATCCTTAAAACCCACCCGGGTTGCTATATCCCGAAGCGGTTCATCGGATTTGCGCAACCAATCCTTAGCATGTTTAATTCGTACATGGTTCACATAATCAAGCGGCCTGTGGCCTGTTAATTGTCTGAACAAGTTTGTATATTGCACGGGTCGGATATCTGCAAGACGGGCCAGTTTCGTTACTGTGATTTCTTCAGCGTAATGATCTTCTACATATTGAATTGTACTGTGTAGTCTGGATTCCATGCTCTGCTCTGTTTTTGCTGAAGTGTACCGGGTGATGATCATCTCCATCCATCTCTGAAACTGTGCATTCAAATGGCTATATTCGGCATCTGTTTGATAATCCCGAATGGCATACAATTGCTCCAACAGCCCACTTAACGGGGCATAAGGATAGCCATTCAATTGATTTCTATGTTCGAATACAGGGCGCGTATACTGTTCCGGATCTCCCGTCAACACATGAATAACATCAAATGATATCACCATATATTTCAATTTCAATCGGTTTCCATGTTCAATCTGGTACCCTTCACCCGGAGAAAGCGGGTAAACACATCCGGTGGTAAAAGGAAACTGTTCATATCCTATATATAAGCGACCTTCACCTTCTTCGCAGATCAAAAATGTATGTTTATCACATGCCACTTCCAGCATCACCTGTTCTGGTTGTTCAATTCGTTGTTCCAGATGATCCAGCCGAAACATGAATGCTGAAAAATACAACCCTCTGGCATCGGCATTCAAAGCCTGCATGGTGGTTCACCTCGTTTTTTAAAATGAGAATGATTATCATTCTATCTGTATGAACTGATTATAAGCGAGCTTTTGTCATTAATCCAGATCTGGCTGTAATCAGCACAAAAAAGAGCATTCAACGAAATGTTGAAGGCTCTTTTTTAGTCGGCATTTTCGTTCTTAATCCAATACAATATTATGATGTATCTATCTATAAACGACTATTGAATCATCTGTTTCGGCAACTCTTTCAAAAGCCATTCTCTTGAAGTTGCGTCACTTGAAGCCTTGACCAGATCAAAGCGATATACTTTTCCTTCTTTTACAGCGGGCAGGTTCTTCCAAATCGGGCTATCCAGCAATTCTTTGGTGGACTGCTTCGCATCATCCGTTACTGGATCCAGTATAAATACGCGATCACCTGCTATTTCAGGCAGCTTTTCAGTAGAAATCTCAGCAAAGCCCATTCCTTCATCTAACACTTTCTGAATTTCCGCGGTTGGCTTCATCCCATCGGCTCCATATAATAACTGTGGCAATCCTGCTCCGGCCATTACAAACAGTCGATTACCAGGATACATGGTGAATACCGAAGCCGTTTCCCCTTCTTTCAGTCCATTCTCATGAAGCTGCTTCCACATCTCTTCCGTTGCTTGTTGATGGGCCGTGATCCAAGCTTCCGCTTCCGGCTTTTTGTTCAAAAGATCGCCAAGAATACGCATGCGGTCGTCCAATGACGCAAATGAATCAAAGGTAACCGTTGGCGCAACCTTCGAGATTTGATCATATTGTGCCTCATCGCTATTCGAGAAAATGATCAGATCAGGATTCAAGGTAAGCGCCTTTTCAACACTCAACGGGAAACCCACATCTTCCGCTTGGGCGACCTGATCATCATATACTGTTCCCTCCTGACGAAGAATACCTACAGGTACAACGCCCAGCGCTAGCAAGTCCCCTGTAACTTCACCATGATAAATTACACGCTTCGGCGTAACCGGAACCTCTACATCATGGCCTGTCCAGTCCTTGAACATCCGGGTTTCACCCTCACTGTTATCTGCGGATGCCGACTGATCCTGATTGGACTGATCTTCGTTTGTCTGTGTTTCATTGACCGTTTTGGAATCATCCGTTCCGGCAGACGGAGTTGAAGTCTGATTTCCACAAGCCAGCAGAAGAATGGATAACCATGTAACCGTCAATAATACTGCCGTATTTCGTATACCCTTTTTCATTTCTATTTCTCCCCCTAATAAGTGCTTCGTTCCTATTCACAAATGATATTGATTATCATTATCGAATATTATCATAAAACAGGATTTCCCCTAATCTCAATGGACAAAACAAAATATCTCATTTCAGTTTTGTACAAAAACTTAAATATTGGCTCCTCCCAAGTATTCATGAAGTGTTTTCCCCCTATACAGCTCGGGATTGACGTGATAAATTAATGAATACTATATTGCCATCTTTAATAACCGGAGTGATGTATAGCATGACTAATCAACCTCAATCATCGGGTCGTTCAGCCTTTACCATACCTACATCCGATGTAATGACACAGCTTCCTACACAATTTTTTGCTTCCCTAGTTCAAAATGTAAACCGAGAAATTGCAAGTGGTCACGACGTCATTAACTTGGGTCAGGGGAACCCGGATACACCTACACCACCCCACATTGTCAAAACATTGCAGGAGTCGGCTGAGAACCCGCTCTATCACAAATATTCGCCTTTTAGCGGGCATGCTTTTCTGAAGGAAGCTGTTGCGAAACGTTACAAGGAAGATTACAACGTGGATCTGGACCCCGAAACGGAAGTTGCGATTTTATTTGGCGGAAAAACGGGCTTGGTCCAGTTACCTCAGGTATTGCTCAATCCCGGCGACGTATGTCTTGTACCTGATCCAGGTTATCCGGATTATTGGTCTGGTGTGGCTCTGGCGAAAGCGCACATGTCTTTTATGCCACTGCTGGAGTCCAATGCATTCCTGCCTGATTATGAAGCAATCTCTACTGAGGATCGAGAAAAGGCCAAGCTGATGTTCCTGAACTATCCTAACAATCCAACCTCAGCAACTGCCCCTCTTTCCTTCTATGAAGATACGGTAGAGTTTGCCATTCAAAATAAAATCGTCGTAGCCAGTGACTTCGCCTATGGTGCAATTGGATTCGATGGACATCGTCCAGTGAGCTTTTTGCAGGCACCAGGTGCCAAAGAGGTGGGAATTGAGTTCTACACATTATCCAAAACCTACAATATGGCGGGTTGGCGCGTCGGATTTGCTCTAGGTAATTCGGAGATCATCTCCAAAATCAATCTGCTGCAGGATCATATCTACGTGAGCCTCTTCGGAGGCATCCAGGCCGCTGCTGCGGCAGCACTGACATCTTCCCAGGAATGTGTGACTTCACTGGTTGCACGTTATGAATCACGTCGCGACGCTTTCTATGATGCACTCTCATCCATCGGCTGGCAGGCTCCTAAACCGGGAGGTTCCTTCTTTAGCTGGCTGCCTGTACCTGCAGGCTTTACTTCTTCTTCCTTTGCTGACGTATTACTGCGTGAAGCTAAGGTGGCCGTAGCACCGGGTATTGGTTTCGGTTCACATGGTGAGGGCTATGTGCGCGCAGGACTCCTAAGTGATGAAGATCGATTAAGGGAAGCAGCGGAGCGGATTGGCAAGTTGAATTTATTCAAGTAATTTACAGGTGCATAACCCCTTTGCATCTGCCAAGTTTCCATGGTATGTTATAAGGAAATATTGAACGAAACGTGATGACGGGACCAGTACGAGAGGATCAGCCGCGCCCAGAGAGTAAATTCCATCGGGCTGCAAGAATTTACCGCGGCTTCTCTCCGAAACCTACCCCTGAGCGGCCTGTGATGCACAGGACAGTGCCTTCTGTTACAGGGCATGAAGCCGGATGATCCAATCATCAATAAAGGTGGTACCGCGGAAGTAACGAACTTTCGTCCTTTTTAATTAAAAGGGCGGGAGTTTTTTTTGTACCCAACGGTCTGCTCCAGGGTCAATCATTAATATTGTTTAAGGAAGTGAAATTATGACCTCACGTATTGTAGTTAAGATCGGAAGCAGTTCGCTTACTACGGAAGAAGGCGGGCTAGATCGGAGTGCCATTACTTTTTTTGCTGGAGAAATTGCTGCCTTGGCCGAACAGGGCCACGAGGTTCTTCTGGTCACTTCGGGAGCGGTAGCTGCCGGATTCCGGGAGATTGGTTACCCCCAGCGTCCCAAGCAATTGCATGAAAAACAAGCTGCAGCGGCTGTTGGGCAAGCTTTGCTGATGCAGGCATATCAACAGGCTTTTGCAGCGCACCGCGTTACTACAGCACAAATTCTACTCACCCGTACCGACTTTCACAGCCGGAAACGTATGGGCAATGCAGGCATGACGGTAGAAGAACTGCTCAAACAGCGCGTCATTCCGATCTTTAATGAGAATGATACCGTATCTGTCGATGAATTGAAGTTCGGAGATAACGATCTCCTGTCTGCTCTGGTAGCGAATCTGGTCAAGGCACAGCATTTGGTCATTCTTACAGATACCAACGGTCTGTACACGGCTGATCCTCGAAAAGATCCATCTGCGTTTCGTTATGACCGTATCCACGAAATTACGGCAGAAATTTACGCCTATGCTGGCGGTTCTGGATCATCCGTAGGTACCGGAGGCATGCGATCCAAGGTAGATGCAGCCAAAGTGGCAACGCGTGGAGGCGTACCTGTCTTTGTAGGAAGTGTGAAGGAACCTGGAGATATGCAAAGAGCGGTTGATGGCACCGGAAAAGGAACGTATTTCGAAACTCGCCTTGCCGCTCTCTCTCGCAAAAAACAATGGCTTGGCTTCATGTCTACTCCGCTCGGTACCGTCGTTGTGGATAATGGTGCCGAAGAAGCATTGGTTCATGGTGGTCATAGTCTCCTGCCTGTAGGTGTCAAACGTGTGCTGGGTACCTTCCATGCCGGAGATGTTGTAGAGGTGCTGGGTATGGATGACACTTTGCTCGGTCGTGGTATCGTCAATTATGATGATGACCAGCTACGGCTCATCGCAGGACTGCCAAGTGGCGAAGTGATGAAGCAGTTGAACAGCATCCATCGACTTGAGGTTATCCATCGAGACGAGTGGATTACGTTAAAATAGAACACCTATAATCCTACCGAGTGTACTACTCAGGATCATATGATACAGCTATTAAATATTCTTTTGTTTCCACTTTATATATGGGAGGAATTTATGATGAGTGAAGTCAGGGAAAAAGCGAGCAAGGCCCAAGCCGTGGTTCCGCAGCTGAATCGACTGAGCACAGAACAAAAAAATAACGCCCTGCTGGTCATGGCGGACGCATTAATTGCCCAAGCGGATTCCATTATTGCAGCAAACGCTGACGATCTGGAACGTGGCAGACATCAAGGTACGCCAGAATCGATGCTGGATCGCCTCGCTTTGAATAAGGAGCGTATCGCCGGTATTGCTGAAGGACTGCGTCAGATCGTGGAGTTGCAGGACCCTGTGGGCGAAGTGCTGGAGACTTTCACTCGTCCGAACGGATTGCATGTTGAAAAATTGAGAGTGCCCATCGGTCTAATCGGCATCATTTACGAGGCACGTCCAAATGTTACAGTAGATGCTGCCGGACTTTGCCTCAAAACAGGTAACGCTGTACTGCTACGAGGCGGCTCCTCGGCCCTCTCCTCCAATCGCAAAATTGTGGAGGTACTCCATCAGGCACTGGCAACAACAGATATGCCAGCTGATGCATTGCAGCTTGTTGAGGATGCAGACCGTTCCTCCGTGGACGAAATGCTCAAGTTAAATGGACTGCTCGATGTCATCATCCCACGCGGCGGTGCTTCACTGATCCGCAATGTGGTCGCCAATGCAACAGTGCCTGTGATCGAAACCGGTGCAGGTATCTGTCATACTTATGTGGATGAATCTGCTGATCCAGTCATGGCAGCGGAGATTGCCGTTAATGCCAAGGCACAGCGTCCATCCGTATGCAACTCCATGGAAACCTTGTTGCTGCACGCTGTATACGCGGAGGAGCATCTGCCGGCTCTGGCTGAACAACTCCGTGAGGCGAATGTCCTGTTGAAGGGTTGTGACACGGTCCGCCGTCTCGTTCCCTCTGCCCTTTCTGTGACGGAAGAAGATTATGCGACAGAGTACAATGATTATATTTTAAATATTCGTGTAGTTCAGAACCTGGATGAAGCGATGGAGCATATCGCCCGTTATGGCACAAAGCATTCAGAGTGTATCGTCACCAAGGATACCAGCAATGCAGAACGTTTTTTACATGATGTCGATGCGGCTGCTGTATACCATAATGCTTCTACTCGTTTCACAGACGGATTTGAATTCGGTTATGGAGCCGAAATTGGGATCAGTACCCAGAAGCTGCATGCTCGTGGACCTATGGGTCTGCCTGCATTAACGTCAACCAAATACCGTATCACTGGAAATGGACAAATCCGGCAATAATATCGCAGCTACAGTTATATAGGAGGAACGATAAATATGAGTCAAGAACAACAGACGTTATTACAACAGAAGATTACATTTCACGGAGCAGGTGCGATGGCTGAAGCCATCGTGCGCGGATTAATTTCCCGCCTTGTCGTTCGTCCTCAGGATATTACGATGCTGAACCGAAGCAACCAGAAACGTCAGGAGGAGCTCAGCACCCGTTATGCCGTAAATACCGGAACTGCTGCACAATCGCTGGATCATCTCGCTGCTTCTCCGGTTATTGTACTCTGCATGAAGCCAAAGGATGCTGCCACAGCGCTGCGTGAACTCGGGCCGCTCCTGTCGCCGGATCAATTAATCGTTTCGGTTATTGCCGGATTATCGATCCGTACGATGCAATCCCTACTGGGACGTAAGCAACCGATCGCCCGCACCATGCCGAATACGTCCAGTACAATCGGGCTCGGCGCAACCGGACTTGCCTTTTCCGAAGAGATTACGGATGAACAGCGCAGTACAGTCATGACGATGTTCGAAGCTGTTGGAATCGTGACCATCGTGCCTGAAGATAAACTTGAAGTGCTCACAGGTATTTCCGGAAGTGGTCCGGCTTATGTATACTATTTGATGGAGGCCATGATTGCCGCAGGTATTCGTGGCGGACTATCCAGCCAACAAGCCCGCGATCTGACTGTTCAGACCGTGCTGGGTGCTTCACGCATGGTACAACAGACTGGCTTAGAGCCAATGAAACTCCGTAGTGATGTGACCTCCCCGGGAGGTGCAACTCAGGCAGCACTAAAAACGCTGGATGAGGGAGATTTCTTTGAAAATGTAATCGCAGCCGTCAACCGCTGTGCAGAGCGCTCACGGGAGATGGGAGCTGCTTTGGAAGGAGATTTAAAATGAATAATATGTGCACAGCCACATATCGTCTGCATGATGATCGTGCAGACTTCCGCAAGAAAGCTGAGTCCATTGCTGTCGGCATGACCGTTGGCAGTTGGACTGAATTGCCTCAGGCCAAGCGTGAGGCGATGCAGAAACATCTGGGTGAGGTCATCAGCGTTGAGGTGCATGAAGTTGAGGACATGGCCCCAGGTGAGCGTTACGCTGATATTACCATCGGTTATCCGGATGTAAATTTCAGCCGTGACATTCCTGCCCTACTCGTGACGGTCTTTGGCAAAATTTCAATGGACGGACGCATCAAACTGACACGGCTTGGATTCTCGGACGGGTTCCTCAGCGCATTCCCCGGTCCCAAGTTTGGACTGAATGGTGTTCGTGATCTATTAGGTGTACATGATCGTCCGTTGTTAATGAGTATCTTTAAATCAGTCATTGGACTGGATGCTGAAGAACTGAGGGAACAGTTTATTCGCCAAGCTCTTGGTGGAGTAGACTTGATCAAAGATGATGAAATTCTGTTTGAGAACAAACTGACTCCGATTGAGAAAAGAGTCGAGGTCTGCATGAAAGCTGCGGAACAGGCACGCAAGGAGACGGGTAAGAAACTTCTTTATGCCGCAAATTTAACTGGACCTACCTCACGCCTGAAACAACAGGCTGAACGCGCGATAGGGGCAGGAGCAAATGCGCTGTTGTTCAATGTCTTGTCTTACGGATATGACGTGCTGCACGAACTAAGCAGTGATCCGGACATCAACGTACCAATCATGGCTCACCCTGCGCTTGCAGGTGCACTGTATCCTTCACCACACTATGGAATCTCGGCTTCCGTCCTGCTGGGGCAGCTGATGCGACTTGCCGGAGCGGATCTGGTGCTCTTCCCTTCCCCTTACGGATCGGTGACGATGCCGAAGGAAGAGAATATGGCCATTACAGAACAATTGCTGTCACCTGAGCTTCCGGTCAGAACCAGCATGCCTGTGCCTTCGGCTGGTATACATCCAGGGCTTGTACCGCTTATTCTGCGTGACTTCGGCACTGATGTCATCGTTAATGCCGGCGGAGGTATCCATGGACATCCCATGGGCACTGAGGCAGGCGGACGGGCATTTTTGCAGGCTATCGAGGCAGCCCAACGTTGCATTCCACTGGCAGAATATGCAGTCGAACATCCCGAGCTGAAAAGTGCACTGGATCTGTGGGGTGGCGAACGATGAGAAGTGATAAAAAAACAGTTATTTTCTGTGATTTTGATGGCACGATCACCCTTTCGGACAATATCGTAGCGATTATGAAACATTTTAAACCCGAAGGTATTGAAGCGATTATGAAAGACACGATTGAACAGCGAATTTCGCTCCGCGAAGGTGTGGAAGCGATGTTCGCTCTGTTGCCTTCTTCGCAGAAAGATGAGATTGTGGAATTTGTCCTTGGACAGGCCGGCATCCGAGAAGGTTTCAGCGAATTTCTTGCATATGTTAGGGACGAGGGCATAGAATTCAATGTCACCAGTGGCGGAATGGACTTTTTTATTGAGCCTTTGCTCGCTCCATTCGATATTCCACAGGATCACGTTTATTGCAACGGGGCAGATTTCACAGATGAATTCATACGTATTGAATGGCCTAATCCATGTCAGCCTCCTTGTGAGAATGGCTGCGGCATGTGTAAAACGACGGTTATTCGTACATTCCCGGAAGAACAATATAATCGTATCCTCATTGGAGACAGTCTAACGGATTTTGAAGGTGCCAAAATCGCTGATCTTGTCTACTCCCGTTCTATTCTGACGGATAAGTGTATAGAGCTGGGTGTGGACCATGTCCCATTCACAACCTTCTACGATATTATGGAAGATATGAAACAGAAGCAAACACAAGGAGTGCTGTAAAAATGGGTTTTGAAAAGATTACATTGGAACATAAACGCCAGGTCCTCGAAGAGCTGGCTGATATCAAAGCGCTGTTTGCCAGCCGTAACTGGTTCCCTGGTACAAGTGGCAACCTCTCGATGCGTGTGGGCGACTTCGACCCGGAGCAATTCTACTTTGCAGTTACTGCATCAGGCAAAGACAAATCTCTCCGTACACCGGAAGACTTTCTGTTTGTGGACAAGCATGGTAAAGCCATTGAGACCACAACCCTGAAACCGAGCGCTGAAACGTTAATTCACTGCGAAATCTATCGTTTAACCGGCTGCGGCGCGGTGTTCCACGTGCATACCGTATTTAACAACCTGATCAGTGAATTCTTTGGAGCAGACGGACACGTACCGATTCAAGGCATCGAATTGATCAAGGCTTTCAACATCTGGGAAGAAAATGCGGAGATTCGTGTACCGGTTCTACCTAACTTTGCAGATATTCCATCTATCGCTGAATTGGTGCCAGGTGTACTTGATGCCAACGTACCGGGAATTTTACTGCGTAACCACGGTATTTATGCCTGGGGCAAAGATGCTTTTGAAGCCAAACGTCATTTGGAAGCGTTCGAGTTCCTATTTGAAGTGATGTACCGTCAGCTTCTGTTAAAGGGTGCTACGAAATAGCAATCATTTATTCGAAATCAAAGCTGCACAACCAAAACACGCCAAGGCTGATATACATAGGCCTTGGCGTGTTTTTTATGTTTGGGGAATTTCTTGTTTTCTATGATTTCTTTGTTCCCATTCAGAAAAAATCTGTAAAGTTCTACAATCGATCATCCCGATCCTTGAATAAAAAGAGACTGTCTGCTCCCTCATCATTTCGATGAGCCGCACTAGGGATAACCGTCCCCCTCTGCTTGCCAAACAACAGCTTCAGACCGCCAAAAATGAGCAGCAAGGACACAATGACGGTGTTCACATACGAACGAATCTCGTACGTCATAAATGCATCCGGGAACATCTCATTGAGCTGTGGAATGACCAAACGGATAAACAGATAGTACAATCCCAACGCAGCAATTCCGAATCCAATCAGGCGCTGGTGACGAGCCCAATCCTTGAAAATGGGTTGATCTGTCAACGGTTCGCGGCCATACCGGCTTGAACACTGAAGTCCGTCAAAGAAGCTGTAGAACCAGATCAACGGAATCATGAACAGGAACACCGATAAATGAAGCAGGTCCAGAACGTAGATACTGCCGAGAAACAGGAACATGAGTTGCATGCCTCTTTTTTGCAGTCCAAGATACAGATGGCCCGCACCCGGGAAGGCTGACAACAGGGTTGCCAGCACTTTGCTTCTCCGTCCAGAAGCCCTGCCCATCTCCAGCTCCTCGAACAACGTACGATCCTGCAATACCTCACCAGCCTGCTTGCGATGCACGTGCTGGACGGCATCAAACATGCAGTATACCCAAATGACAGGCAGAATGAGCAAGAACATCAGAAATACGGATTCATTCGTAATGGAAGCTACAAAAACCATCATGGCAAATGAACCGAAGAACGCGATCAGGAATGATAAACCGCGATGTAACAGTCCGAGATGAAGATGTCCCAGACCTGGAACAAAAGAAAGCAAAATCGTAAAAAATCGTTCGCTTTCACTGCCTTTTCGATACATGGGTTGACCGTAAGCCCCTTCGGGGCCACCATACTCACCACCCTGATGCTGATGTATTCCCTCCATGTCCATCTCCATCTGTCCCAGATGACCTTCCTGACCAGTGTATGCTCCCTGATATGCCGCTCCCTGATATGCCGCCCCCTGATGCGGTCCACTGTAATGTGCGCCATATCCATGGTATCGGGCATCATTAGGCGATGGGGCACGCAGCAGAACGATAATCATATCCAGCATGCTGACACACCAGAAGAATATGGTCCCCAAAGCCCCAAGAATCATTAATTCCCGCTCACTCACCAGAATTGCCAGCATAAACGAACCAACAGCTGTCCCAAAAAAGAGTAATGGATAGATTACAGCTCTGGCAGGTCGACCCCAATAGAGAAAACCCAAACCCGGAATCAGGTTTAATAAGAATGCAAGTAATTTGTTACGATCTGATTGCACAGTCTTCATCCTTTCTTTTCAGGCAATGCGAATAAATTTAATTTATGGTCCAGGCTTGAAGTGATCCAGCCATGAAGTAGCTGCCTCCGTCCATTTTTCCGTAAATGAACCTCTGTGATCACCATCCTGGAACTTATGATAAGGCGCAACCTTGTCAAATAGCCCTGAGGAGAGGAAGATTAACGTCAGACAAGCCGCTACAGCATAATGAAACACTTTGTGATCCAGCCAGAGACGTCTTCGTCCGGAACGCGATTTGCGCTTTGGCTTGGAGGATTGCATTTCCGTAATTTGATTCATGACTGAATCGGCGAAGCCTACCGGGTCCTTCAGTTGTGGCAGCTCCCGATGAATGCCGAGTGCTTCGAGATAGTTGTCCATTGCTGCCGGAACGTCCATAAGCACCTGTTCCATCATACTTGCCTGGTTTGCAGTCATTCGGCCTTCAATATAATCAGTCCATTCCTGGACGGTATACATTCTTTTATTTCTCACGCCACTCATCCTCCTTCCAATGATTTCGAATCCACTGCCGGGCACGATACAGACGGGACTCCACGGTTTTCACTGCCACCTGTGCATCACGGGCAATCTGCTCATAATTTTTTTCGCTTAAGTAATACGCAGTTATAATGTCCCTGTGCTGGGCAGGCAACTGATTGATACGCTCGCGCAACTTCTCCTGACGCTCTTCACGTACAAGGCGGGCAAGAACATCTTCTTCACGACCGGGCATGTTTATTATTTTTTCTTCTCCGCCCATATCCTCAGCGCTTCGTCTGCCCAGCTTGCGTTTGGCATCAATTGCTTTGTGAAAGGCAATTCGGGTTAACCACGTTTTGAAACCTTCGGATCGGTAATCGGGGAGAGATTTAACCATCTGAATGAACGCCTCCTGCGCTGCATCCTGTGCATCCTGATCGTTCCGCAATACGGAGTAAGCCACATGGTATACATGCTGGCTGTACTTTTCGATCAACAAGCGCATCTGGGATGTATCGCCTTGACGGATTTGTTCGATTAAGCGCGCTTCATCAATAACTCTCCCCTCCTCTCCACTACAATAGACGACAACTTGTTTGTTGACCCCTGCGTATTCATTCATTTTTTTATAAAAAGGTTATACATTGCCTGAAAAGTCAATCCTACCGGGAACTTAATACATCTTACTTAACATCTCTATAATCTAAAAAAACAGGCACAGAATAAATTCTGGCCTGTTTTTGATTTATTCTGAATGAAGTCGTTGCCTAATCTAACATTGATGTTAACGTCCTCCGTTACGAAACCGCTGCGTATATGCCTTGGCGTCCTGCACATTCTTCACGCGGTTACGACTCCATTCAAGCAGGATTCGATCTATATAGCGGAAATGCACTTTACCAGCAAACACCGCTTCCTTCAATGCCATGAGAATCAGTTCCTCCTGATAGCGATCCTGATCCAACCAGCTGGATATAGTCTCGCATTCCATCGGGGAAAGCGGGCGGCCAAATTCTTTTTCAAAAATAGAGAACATATTTCGTTCTTCCTCTTCTTTTTGAACACTGTTCGAATCCGGGCGCAATGCATTACTGTCCAGCTGCTGCTTACGAGCAACGTCCATATCCTCTGCTGTACAACCTGCAAGCTTGGCATATAATCCATGAAGATCATACCGTTCATATTGAATGTCACGCTCTTCATCCCGATGCTCGTCAATGTGAATGTACCCGTCTCTCATAAGACGTTGCAGCATTCTGGCGATGCCTTCAGGAGCAAGACCCATACGGGTTGCAAGCTCTTCAAGCGTTGGGAACTCATTGAATTCGACTTGCCGGAATCCAAACAATTGAATCAGCAGAAGCACCTCTGCATCACTTAACCCCAGCTGATGATAATAGCGCAATAAAGCATATGGGAGCTGCGCTGTCCCTGATGCCATACCGTAAGCTGCTCCATTCAACCAGGCTTTGGAGCCGGTTTCTTCCATGGACTCGCGGTTAAGCATTAAGGGTACAGACGATAGAGCATACGTGGGAATGCAATTGTTTCACGTACGTGATCCAATCCACAGATCCATGCTACCGTCCGCTCCAATCCCAGACCGAAGCCGGAGTGAGGAACCGATCCGTATTTACGTAAGTCCAGATACCACTGATATGCCTCTTCCGACAATTGATGCTCATCAAAGCGCTGCTGCATCAGTTCCGGATCATCAATACGCTGGGAACCGCCGATGATCTCTCCGTATCCTTCGGGTGCGATCATATCTGCACAGAGGACCACTTCAGGACGATTTGGATCAGGTTTCATGTAGAATGCCTTGATTCCAGCCGGATAATGGGTAATAAAGACCGGTGTTTCGTATTTCTCGGCAATCGCCGTTTCGTGTGGAGCACCAAAGTCTTCTCCCCAAGGAATATCGAAGCCTTGTCCATTCAGGAATTCAATCGCTTCATCATACGTAATGCGCGGGAATGGAGCTACAATTTTTTCAAGCTTGGATACATCACGTCCAATGGACTCCAGTTCAGCACGGCAGTTTTTCAGAACCGTTTGAACTACGTGTGCAATAAACTTCTCTTGCACTCGCAGGCTTTCCTCATGATCCACAAAAGCCATTTCCGGCTCAATCATCCAGAACTCGATCAGGTGACGACGTGTTTTGGATTTCTCGGCACGGAACGTAGGACCGAAGGAGTACACTTTGCCCAGCGCCATTGCTGCAGCTTCCATATACAACTGTCCACTTTGTGTCAGATAGGCATCTTCATCAAAGTATTTGATGTGGAACAAGTTCGTCGTTCCTTCAGCAGATGAAGGTGTAAGAATCGGAGGATCAACCTGTGTGAATCCGTTACCATCAAAGAACTGCTGAACAGCGCGAATGATCTCCGCACGAATAACCATAATCGCACGTTGTTTTGTCGAACGCAGCCACAGATGGCGATGATCCATCAGGAAGTCTACCCCATGCTCTTTTGGAGTAATTGGATAGTTTTCAGTCAGATGGATAATTTCCACACCAGTAACCGTCATCTCATAACCGGATGCACTACGTGGTTCTTCACGGATAATTCCTGTTACATACAATGAACTTTCTTGAGTCAAGCTCTTTGCAGCATTCCAGATATCTTCGCTGACTTCACTCTTAACCACTACCCCTTGAATATATCCGGTTCCATCACGCAGTTGCAAAAATTGAATTTTGCCGCTGGAACGTTTGTTGTTAATCCAGGCGCCGATCTTAACAGTCTCGCCCACATGCTCACTCACATTACGAATTACACAATCCGTACTCATGCACATATCTCTCCTTGGAATCCTGAATTTGAAAATGCAGCGGGCAGGCATATGCCTGTCCCCTGCACTTCCTTGTCATGCTATATTCACTTTACAATTAGATTACAGAGAATTCAATACGATTCGGTGTGTATCTCTTGCAATCACCAATTCTTCGTTCGTAGGAACTACGAGAACGTCTACTTTGGAATTCGCTGTTGTGATGCGACGTGGTTCTCCAGAGCGAATTGCATTCAGCGCTTCATCCAGTTCAACACCCAGATACGTGAGTTGCTCACATACTTTTTGGCGAAGAACAACGGAGTTTTCACCTACACCAGCCGTAAATACGATCACGTCTACACCGTTCATTGCTGCTGCATAAGAACCGATGTATTTGCGCAAACGATACTCGTACATCTCAAATGCAAGCGTGGAGTTAGCATCGCCAGCCTCCATACCTTCCGTGATTTCACGCATGTCGCTACTAATACCGGAGATTGCAAGAAGTCCACTATGCTTATTCAACATGGAGTTTACTTCGCTTACGCTCAGTTCTTCCTTGTTCATAACATAAGGTACAATGGCCGGATCCAGGTCACCACTACGTGTTCCCATCATTAATCCTTCGAGTGGAGTCATACCCATGGACGTGTCCACGGATACGCCGCCTTGTACAGCCGTTACGCTACCACCATTACCAACATGGCATGTGATGATCTTCAGATCTTCCAATGGACGATCCAGATA
Source organism: Paenibacillus taichungensis (assembly GCF_013359905.1). Taxonomy (GTDB): domain Bacteria; phylum Bacillota; class Bacilli; order Paenibacillales; family Paenibacillaceae; genus Paenibacillus; species Paenibacillus taichungensis. The sequence goes on from NZ_JABMCC010000112.1 coordinate 501,221, forward strand.
TTCAGCTGCTGCCTTGCTTACGTAATCATGGGAAGTACCATGTGCTCCATAACGACGCACTTTATACTTTTTGTAAAGCACACGTGGAATGGCATACAGATATGCTTTTTCAGGCATCGTTTGATGGAAAGCCGTATCAAAGACCATTACCTGTGGTACCCCTGGCATATTGGATTCAGCCGCACGAATCCCCATCATTGCTGCAGGGTTATGCAGTGGAGCCAGATCGAACAGACGGCGGATTTCTGCTTTGGAAGCATCATCTACCAATGCTGATTCCTTAAATGCTTCACCACCGTGAACTACACGATGTCCAACAGCCTGAATTTCATCAACGGAACCAAGCACACCGTTTTCTTTGTCTGTCAGGATGTCAATAACTTTACGAATCGCTGTAGTATGTTCTAGAATTTCGCTAACTTCCGTAACATCCTCGCGGCCAGTTGGTTTATGAGTCAGAATGGAAGAATCCATCCCGATCCGCTCTACCAGACCTTTTGCCAATACGGATTCATCCGTCATGTTATACAATTGATATTTGAGCGAGGAACTCCCCGCATTAATTACGAGTACTTTCACAGCCGGTCACCATCCTTGTCGTACTTGAAGAATCCTTCGCCTGTTTTGACACCCAGGTGTCCTGCACGTACCATTTTCTTCAGGACTGTGGAAGGACGATATTTCAATTCACCGAATTCACGGAACATTCTTTCGAGTGCAGCTTCTACTGAATCCAATCCGAAACGGTCTGCCATCTCAAGCGGTCCGTGCTGGAAATTGTATCCGATACGCATAGCGTCATCAATATCTTCAGCGGAAGCGACACCTTCCTGCAGTACATGCAGCGCTTCGTTGATCAAAAGACAGATCAGTCTGGACGTAACAAATCCAGGTGATTCATAGATCATAACGCCTTTTTTGTCCGCTACTTCTTCCACAAAACGTCTAGTTTCTGCAAAAGTGGAATCGGATGTTTTCAGACCACGAATAATTTCTACAAGATCAACCCGGGAAACCGGGTGAATAAAGTGCATACCAATAACACGCTCTGGGTATTTGGTTGAGCTTGCAAGCTCAGTCAAACTCAGCGTGGATGTATTACTTGCAAGAATTACGTTGCTTGGGCAAACTTGGTCAAGTTGACTGAATACCGCTTTTTTCGCTTCCAGATCTTCAGAAATAGTCTCAATGACCATATCGCAAGTTCCGAGTTCAGCCAGATGAGCAACTTTGGTAATACGGGAGAGAATCAATTTCTTCTCAGCCTTCGTAATAGCCCATTTCTCCAGTTGTTTATCGAGGTTAGTCTCAATCATGTTATATGCATGATCCAGCTTCTCCGTTGTGTGTTCCACCAGAAGCACATCAAGTCCTTTGGCTGCAAGCATCTGGGAAATACCTTGCCCCATCGTGCCGCCGCCGACAACTCCTATCTTTTTGAAAAACATGGTTCTGCTCCATCCTTTCGGTTCTCTATTTCTCTATTGTACCCTGTTCGCCGAAAATTACAAATTTCGACCCAACATATAATAATATCTTAGCACGACTGAAATGTAAAAAAAAATAACCGACATAAATAAATTATGCCGGTAGAAGGGCGCTGTCACGAAATTGACAACGAAATTGATCGCCAGACAATACTTCTTCCCTGAGCAACGTGTCGAGAGAATTGTCGAAAATTGTCCGCTGTTCTTCAAGCAATTGTTTAGTCTGTTCCATCAGGTCTTGCAGGATCAATTTGTTCTCCCGCATTAGCTCTTCCGTTGTGACCATATCCATGTTAACAATACCCAACGTTGTGAGCCCGGAAGCCATCATCGTCTGTACCACATTCGTTGCTTGTTCAAAGTCATTGCGTGATCCAGTACTGCGTCCACCATAATACATTTCCTCCGCTGCTGCACCTCCGAGGGCAATCATGATTTGCTCTTCAAGGAAGCGCTTCGTGTACAAAAATTGCTCTTGTTGCGGGTTATGACGTACATATCCCAGGGCCTGTCCACGAGGGCTTAGTGCAACCTGACTCACACTGCCAGGACGAACCAGTTCAGCCATGATGGCATGTCCCAATTCATGAATAGCCACTCTTTTCTTCTCTTCTACGCTGGATTCGCGGTCTGTCTTCTCACCCATCATTACTTTATCAATCGCAAGGGACAGATGACGCTGTTCAATGTTGGGCAGCCCGTCCCTCATAGCGTAAATTGCAGCTTCATTCATCACGCTTTCCAGCTGTGCTCCAGAGAAACCATAGGATTCTTCTGCTGTCTTCTCAAGACTTACCCCTTCCAAAAGAGGTTTATTGACTGCATGCAGCTCCAGTATGTGTTTTCTGCCTTTCTTATCTGGCAAGTCTACCTGTATATGACGGTCAAAGCGTCCTGGACGTGTCAACGCGCTGTCCAGCATCTCTTTTCGGTTCGTAGCGGCGATCACAAGGATGCGCGGTGTGTCGGAAGAGTATATGCCATCCATCTCCGTCAACAGCTGATTCAGCGTCTGATCATATTCACGCTGTTGTCCGCCTTCCCGTTTTCCACCGATCACATCAATTTCATCGATAAATATAATGGCATTTTCCTTATTTTCTTTAGCAGCACGTGTTCTTGCATCACGGAATAAATCCCGTATTCTGCCTGCACCTACACCAACATACATCTCAACAAACTCACTGCCTGAAGCAGCAACAAAAACAGAATCGGTATAATGAGCAGCAGCTTTGGCCATCAAGGTTTTACCTGTTCCTGGAGGGCCAGTAAGCAGGATACCTTTCAAAGGACGAATACCAAACTTCTGAATTTCTTCATGTCGAATGAGAAAATCAAGCGCTTCCCGCAATTCCTGCTTGGCACTCTCTTGACCCCCGATTTCTTCAAAAGTCAGCTTGGAAGGTCCTTTTTTCTTGCGTTTACGTTCCTGACCTGCGCCCACCGTAATTCCGCCACGCATTTGCATCATAAGCAGCAGAGCACCCACAAGCATTGCAGCGATCAGAATGGGAATCATGTTTACACCGATAAAAGCGAGAAAGATAATTAATACGGGTACAAATCCAATGGCAATTTCTTTCGTCCATTTAGGCATTAGGCCACACTCCTATCTGACCGGGCACACGCGGCAGAATGATAAACTTACTGGCATCTCCATCTCTGAGACTGACATATACATTATTGTCATCCATGGCTGTATTTACCTTGATCCCATTTGTAGCCATTTTAGACAAGGTCGGTGTAATCTCGGTGTATTGCTTGTTTTCCATCGCTTGAGCTACGGTAAACATCGCGCTTCCCCACCAGCTCTCCAGCGCCTCGTTGGAATGATCCACGACATCCAACTTCAACGAACGAGCGCCAATCAAGGTCTGTCCTTCTTTGTGAATATATTGTACCAACCTGCCCAGATCAACATCCGGCTGCAGATCGAGTTTCAACTGTACATCATTGCGGTTAATAGTTAATTGAACATCATTGACTCCATCGTACTGGGTAACCATCTTTTCAATTGGGCTTTGCACAGCCACATGACGATACACAAACCAACCTCCAAACAACACAACGGCTGAAATGACGGCAGTCAGAGCAATAGGCAATACTTTTATTTTCAAGTGAGTTACCCCTCCTAAATTTTGGCCCATCCTATAACTTGTAGGCAAGAATATAAATATGTGTACGTAATGTCCTGTGATGTGCCTAACAGGATTTATTTGTGTATGATGTATCCTTGAATACATATTTGAGTATATCACATCGTATATACAATATCTAAGGCGAAAATATGAATAAATTATTAATTTTAACTATTCAAATCCAAAATGATCAACAAAGTACGCCAAAGAACCGGATCAGTCGGGTTTCCGTCTGCCGGTTCTTTAATGTTTTCTCTTCAGACGTTAGTAAGTCTGCTAATTCTAGCTGTTCGGTATCGTATAGACCAGGTCCACCTGTTCCCCGTTGCTGAAGCGGTAAAACCGATAATAGTTGTGCGTATCATCGTTGTAATACACTTGCCATACATAGATTCCATTCACAACGCCTGGCATGATTCGTTTGATCTCCCCGCCCGGAACTTCAGAGCTGAACCGATTTCGAATCTGAGCCTCATTCATGCCGTTCTTTAACAGTTCCCCGTGTACCGCATTGGTTCCCGTCACCGGTTTGTTATTCTCATCAAACTTCACCCACACCATGACATCCTGGTTATCCTTATTTTTGCCAATCAGGGTCCAGTATATGTTGTCTCCGCCGTCTTTCTGTCCCCAAACATACTTACGCAGCTCTTCGTGGGACGTAATCCCCAGCTGTTCCTGGGCCGCCTGTATGGCCAACGCCTCTTCCTTGCGCTGATCCTGGGTAACATAGACATAATAACGCTGAAGTCCAAACAGAATCAGAACCAGGAGCAGCAGCGAAATCCATATCCACTTCTTTTTTTTCTTCAAAAGCCGAACTTCCTTTCCCTATGACGATGCTGTCCTTGTAATTATCGGGCAAGCAAACTGTCAAATGCCAGCTGAGACTCACGCAGAATGCGCTCTTCATCCATCGTAAGACATTCGCCATGTTTAACCACTTGTTTACCATCCACCCACACATGCTCCACATCTTTGGCCGATGCCGAGTAGACTGTATGGGAAATCAGATCCGTATGCGGATAGAAATGGGCTTGTTCGATGTTCAACGCGATGAAGTCAGCCTTCATGCCAACTTGCAGAGCGCCTGTATTATTCAGGAATATGGATTTGGCACCATATGAAGTTCCAAGCAGAAGCGCTTCCCCTGCCGGCACTGCAGTAGGGTCACCAGATACACCTTTATGAATCAACGCAGCCAATCTCATCTCTTCAAACATATCCAGGTTATTGTTACTTGCTGGTCCATCTGTTCCCAGGGACACAGTCACGCCTGCTTTCAACAGATCAGGTACTCGTGCAACACCCGAAGCCAATTTCAGGTTACTACCTGGATTGTGGGAAACTGCTACATCATGCTTTGCGAGAATCTCGATCTCTTCATCATTCAGATGTACCGCATGGGCAACCAGAGATGGACGGGAGAAAAATCCTAGTTTCTCCAGATGTGCAACCGGACGAAGTCCGTAATCAGCCACGTTCTGCTCCACTTCACGAAGCGTTTCAGACATATGCGTATGCAAAGGCAGATTCAGGTCATGAGCAACCTGTACCAGCTTCTCTATGTAATCCGGAGGGCAAGTGTAAGGGGCGTGTGGAGAGATTACAGTTGTAATTCTTCCGTCTGCTTGTCCATTCCATTGACGGGCAAATGCTGCGGACTCTTCGAGCTTGCGCAGTTGTTCTTCTTCTGAGCAAAGTCCGATTACCCCACGTGCCAGAGCAGCCCGAACGCCGGATTGCTCCACCACTTTCGCCACCTGATCCATATGATCATACATATCCAGGAAAGCTGTTGTTCCGCCTTTCAACATTTCAAGAACAGATAGTGATGTGCCCCAATATACGTCTTCAGACGTCATTTTGGCTTCCATTGGCCACATTTTCTCCTGCAACCATACTTGTAACGCCAGATCGTCTCCATGGCCTCTCAGAAGCGACATGGCCGCGTGACCATGCGTATTGATCAGACCCGGCAAGAAGAACAGTCCTTTTCCGTCCACCTTTGTCAGACTTTCGTCTCCTTCCGGCAATGTCTCACCAATATGCACAATCTTGTCATTCTCAACAACCATAAAACCTTGAACCACTTTCCAATTCGTACCCTCACACACGGCAAATTTGCCGTTGTGAATTACCCATCTATTTGTCGTCATCTTCCTCGTCGTCCTTTCCATTCTCCAAGTAATAAGCCAGACTAAGCAAATCCGTCGTAAAATCGGCATGATGAATACGAATATGCGGCGGAGTCTTCAGAATCGTTGGTGCAAAATTCAGAATCGCTTCAATTCCTGACTCAATCAGTTGATCTGCAACATTTTGGGCTTCCGTATCGGGAACCGTGATAATACCTATACGAATGTTGTCTTTTTTGACCGAATCCGTTAATTCATTCATTGGTTGAACCGTCAAACTATTGATTTGACTCCCAATCTTCGGACCGTAGGCATCAAATACAGCGACGATCTTCATGTTGTCTTTGAGATAGGCATTGTAATTAGACAAGGCATGTCCCAAATTACCTGCTCCGACAAGAGCTACATTGATCTGCTGGTCTATTTTTAAAATATGGCGGATTTTCTCAATGAGATATGAAACGTCATACCCAATCCCTTTACGACCAAAGTCACCGAAGTAAGCCAGGTCTTTACGAATCTGGGCAGGATTCAAATCCAGCCTCAGTCCCAGTTCTTGTGAAGAGACCGTATTGACTTCGCGCTGATGCAGTTCATTCAAATAACGCAAGTAAACAGGCAATCTACGCACCACGGCTTCCGAAATTTTATCTGATTTCATTCATTGCTCCCCCTTACAAAGGCCACGATAGATAGATGAAAAAGCTGAGCACCCTGTCTAAAACGAGCAAAAAGATTACTGAGTTAAACAGGATGCTCGTTGTTATATAATGGATAATTGCTTTTATTGCTTTTATTGCTTTTATTCCTTTAATTGCTTTACTCGCATATCCACGAAACAAAAATCATATTACTTAATTTTACCGCCAACCACTGGCGTCTTGCAATAATGGAAGCTACAGAGCGTATCTGTTATTGTTGCTCTTCGGTCGGTCTCTCGAGCCATTCCGAAATACGAGGAACCATCTGCTCGGTGAGCATGTGCTCCATTTTAGGACCAGGTAATGAATATAAAAAGTACTTGCCATAATACGCTTCAATAACGCGTGTATCGTATACAATTACAATGCCTCTGTCTTTGCCTGTACGAACCAGTCTGCCAAATCCCTGTTTGAAACGGATGACGGCTTGTGGCACGGACAGCTTCATAAACGGGTTTTTCTTCTGCTGCTGCAAAAGCTCGCTCTTCGCTTCGACTAATGGATGATTCGGTGGCTGGAACGGCAGTCTGACAATCGCGAGACAAGTCAGAGCCTCTCCTGGAATGTCCACCCCTTCCCAGAAGCTACTTGTGCCAAGAAGCACCGTTGCTTTCGCATCTTGGAAGCGGCGTGTAAGCTTGGAACGGCTGCCACTGTCCACCCCTTGCCCAAGCAAAGAGATATCATTGCCTGACAAGGCCTCCTTAAGTGGGTCATAGACCTGGCGCAGCATGCGATAGGAGGTGAACAACACCATCATACGTCCACGAGTGGCAATAGCCGTTTCCGCGAGGGAGTGCACGAGCATATCCACAAAGTGGGCATCGCCTACACTGCCCTTCACGCTTGGGAAATCACGCGGAATGACGAGCAGCGCCTGTTCTCGATAATTGAACGGTGACGGCAACATGGACGTTAACAAACGGTTATTCTCGGCAGCTTCCTGCAAACCCAGCTGTTCGATCATGAATTGAAATGACTTGTCAACGGAGAGCGTAGCCGATGTAAGCACAACGCTTTTCTTTTTATCAAAGAACATATCCTTCAATTGTGCACTGACATCGACAGGAACAGCATAGAGCTGAAGTGATTTACTGCGGAACTGGCCGCTGGCCTCCATCCAGTACACGGTGTTGGCATCATCCATCCGCATGAAGAAACGCAGATTATCCTTAATCGTTGCCAAGTCCTTGAGCAGACCTGAGATATCCGTAATCAGACTATCGGACTGATAATCATCCTGATCTTCTTTCACTTCAAGCAGCAGCTTGTCGCCTTTACGAATCAAATCACCTAGAGTGACATAGATTTGGTTTTCAGCATCCTGCAATTCCTGCCATTTAGCTGGTTTTTGTGAAGGCTTCAGTCTAAGAGAGAATTGTCCTGTCTCGCCTGGAGAAGCATCGCTGCGTTCAGGCAGCAGGCCAAACAATGTATCACTTAGTCGATCCCACATCTCTTTGACTTCGACCGCAAGCGGGAACATCTGATCAATCATGGAGCCCCACTGTACCGAATTTTCGTGACCCGATAATTGAGAACGAAGCATCGGCAGTTGGCCATTACGGCTATCTTTAAACAGTCGGGTCAGAGTATGAACCAACGTGAAATATTTCATATGAAGACCCAGATGCTTACCTGCTACGTCCTCCAAATGATGTGCTTCATCGATGACGAGACTTTCGTAGGCCGGCAGTAGCTGATGTGCTGCTTTGACATCCGTAAATAATTTCGAGTGATTGGTAATGACGATATCAGACAGCCCGGCTTCATGTTTGGCCCGGTGATAGAAACATTTTCGGAACCAAGGACAGGAACGTCCAAGACAAGACTCAGACTCACTCTGTACTGTCTCCCAGAAGTCTCCTCCGCGCCCGCTTAGATTAAGCTCCTCGTCGTCTCCAGTCTCCGTCTGAGTAAGCCAGACAATCATCTGAGCCGCTGTAAAATAATCCTCTTTCGGTGTAGCGAATTCACGTTTATTGATTTTGTGCTCAAACTTACGCAGACACAGATAGTGCCCACGTCCTTTGAACACTGCTGCCTTGAACGGGAACGGAACTACCTGGGTCAGCATAGGAATATCCCGCTCTCTCAATTGCTCCTGCAGGTTGATGGTATGTGTGCTGACCATGACTTTCTGTTCCTGTTTCACACTTTCATAGATGGCAGGCAGCAAATACCCAAGTGATTTACCTGTACCTGTTCCAGCTTCAATCAAGAGATGTTTCTCTTCATCCAAAGCTTGTCGTACACTGCTGAACATCTGAGTTTGCGCCTCACGCTCCTCATAATGGTCCAGCGTCTCCTTCAGGTTATCTCTAACCTGATCCATGAACTGCTCAAAACTTACGCCTTCCAGCGGATTACCTTCTCGCTCATCGCGTGGTGAGCCTATATCGGTCCAGTCACTCACGTTCAGGGCGAGCTGGCGGTAATACGTATGACCATCCAGATCCTGAATCGGCTCTGCTTCCTTCTCAGTACGCATTCCATCAAAGAACCAACCCAAGTCACTGTCTTCCGGCGCAAACAGGTCACTGAGGCGCTGAATCGTGATCAGAGGCAGTGCACGCAGCTCATCGAGGCACTTCAGTAATACAAAAGCTGTTGCGAGAGCATCACTGTCTGCCTGATGAGGGCGGTCATGCTGAAATCCGAATTCCGAAGACACATAACCGAGTTGATAAGACCCCAGTGACGGAAAAGTGATCTTCAGGAAATCAATCGTATCCAGAATCCGTCCGGTAAATGGCAGATAACCGCATCGATCGAGTGCATTTTGAAGAAAATGAAAATCAAAAGCAACGTTGTGTCCAACAAGAACAACATCGTCAAGCAGCGGAACCATCTCCATCATCATCTCTTCCAATGAGGGAGCATTCGCCACATCTTCATCAGTAATACCGGTTAACCCCGTAATAAACGGAGGAATCGGTACACCTGGGTTCACATAAGAACTATATATTTGAGTTATGCTGTAGTCATGATCTATGATGGCAAGTCCGGCCTGTATTATCTCACCGTCGGACTGCGTGCCGGTTGTTTCGAAATCCAATACGGCAAATTTCATTGCAATGTACGGTCCCTTCCATTCCAGTCTATGTTACAGCATAGCAAAAAAAAGGGCATTTGAAAATTAACTGACAAAAAAGCGGTGTCCCCGCCGCTATGCCAGAGGAGGGAACACCGTCTTTATGCCGCCGAATTGGCCTTAATTTAAGGCAGTCAGCTGATTTGCATATTGCAGTTTTCCGCTGTTTAATCGACATGCTTCCATGTTATACAGCGGTTCGGTCAACGATGGGTCATACTGAAGCGCCTGCGCAAATAATGAACATGCGCCTTCAGGATTCGCGAGCTTGGCCTCGATACAGCCCAGGACGTTACATACCAGCCCCTTCAATCTCGGCGAACCGTTCAGATGCATGATCCGCTGCAAGTGTATTCCGGCTTCCTCGGTTTGTTCCAGGTTGAGATAAGCAAGAGCCAGGTAAAAACGAGTCAATGCACTTTCCGGATAGTCGGTCACAACCCTAGAAAATTGCATAATCGCCTGCGGGTACATTTGCAGTTTGAAATATCCCTGACCGCGACTGAAACACTCCAGATGCAGTTCTGGCAGTGCGGTAACAGCTTCCTGTTCAGGTTCGAGGGAAGCAGGCTTATCCAGTCCCCTTTCCCTCACCTGGCTCATTTTTTCTTCAAACATCAGCCACTCATCAATCATCCCGTCACTCATCCGCTTCAGCAAATTCCACTTTTGCAGCAATTCCTGTTTGCTTAGGCCTTCAGCAGAAGGGTAGCGCTTGATAATTTCATCTAACATGTCGTTCATTTCTGCGAAAACATGCTGGAACATCGATGCATCCCCACCCTTGAAAAAATGGATTAGTGCAGTGACCTGTACTCATTTTTTGTAGAATGGGTCGATTTCATTCCCCTTACCAGTCGATTACATAATCGTCGCATGAACTTCGTGCTTCATCGTTTGCACAGGTTTATTCTGTCCATCCACAAATACAACGGTAGGCTTGTGATTATTTGCCTCTTCTTGAGACATCATTGCATATGAAATGATTATGACGGTATCCCCAGGCTGTACCAAACGAGCTGCTGCTCCGTTCAAGCAGATCACTCCACTTCCACGTGGACCTGGAATGACATAGGTTTCCAGACGTGCACCATTGTTATTATTCACAATTTGCACTTTCTCATTTTCCATTAGATCGGAAGTTTCCATTAGATCTTCATCTATGGTAATGCTACCCACATAGTTCAGGTTTGCTTCCGTAACGGTTGCCCGGTGAATTTTGGATTTCATTAGTGTTCTAAACATGGGACAGTACCTCCGATTTTTGCAGCCTTATATTGTCAATCAATCTTGTTTTGCCGAATTTTACTGCAAGTGCGATCAACAGATCGTCACGACCATGAACTTTTTCCTGATCTGCAAGTGGCTCCAGACTTGGAAAAGCCTGAATTTCAGCATAATCAATCACAGCCATTGGAGAACGTTCAATGTTCTGACGCAATATACTGCGGATATCCGCTGCTGTCATCGCCGTCCCTGCATCTACAGCTTCCTGTGCCTCTCGTAGTGCCTTGGACAGTACAAGAGCTTCCTGACGCTGTTCTGAGCTGAGGTACACGTTGCGCGAACTAAGCGCCAAGCCATCACTCTCACGAACGATAGGACAAGGCACAATCTCAACTGCCATGTTCAAATCGTTAACCATCTGCTGGATCACTGCTACCTGCTGTGCGTCCTTCATGCCAAAAAATGCACGCTGTGGTTGTACAATGTTAAAAAGCTTCGACACGACTGTAGTCACTCCGTCAAAATGCCCTGGACGTGATGCACCGCATAAGCGATCCGTTAGACGAGAAACCGATACAGTCGTTTGTGTAGGCTGTGGATACATCTCTTCAACAGAGGGAATAAATACGATATCTACCCCTTTTGCTCGTGCAGTTTCCACATCTCTGGCTTCGTCCCTTGGGTAACTGTCAAAGTCTTCATTCGGACCAAATTGAATTGGATTTACAAATATGCTCAAAACCACGATATCACTCTGTCCTTTAGCCGCTTGCATCAAACTTGCATGGCCTTCATGAAGAAATCCCATCGTAGGCACGAGTCCTACAACGGACTCTCTGGACTGAATCGACTGACGTTTCAAGCTCAGTTCTTGTCTTAATTCTGCGATTGTCCGTATCACTTTCATGCGTTCGTCTCCACCTTTTCTTTACGATGTCCGTATAGTTGATCCAGAACGCCGTCAGCGGCGGTAAATACATGCTCTTCTGCCGGGAATGAGCGATCCTTGACTTCTTTCACATAGGACTCAATGCTATTGCGAATCAATGTACCTACGTCTCCATACGATTTAACAAAGCGTTTTGGCGTGTATGGGGAAGCATATTGAACCACATCATGGAATACCAGTACCTGACCATCACACCCTCTACCTGCGCCAATACCAATTGTGGGAATAGAAAGTTCTTCCGAGATCGCTCTTGCCACTTCTTCCGTAACCAGTTCGAGTACAATGCCGAAGGCTCCCGCTGCTTCAAGCGCCTTGGCTTCGTTCATCAGCCGTTTGGCATCAGCAGCATCCTTGCCCTGAATACGATAACCGCCAATTTGATTCACGGATTGTGGGGTAAGCCCGATATGTCCAAGTACAGGTACACCGGCTTGCACAACCGCTTTTACCGTATCTGCAATTTCGAGACCGCCCTCCATCTTGACCGCATGTGCATGACCTTCCTGCATCAGGCGACGGACCCCTTTGAGCGTCTCGTCCAAGCTGCCATGATACGTCATGAAGGGCATATCAGCCACGATAAACGTATTTCCCGCTCCACGTACTACAGAGCGTGTATGGTACACCATATCGTCGATCGTAACAGGCAAGGTCGAGTTAAAACCCAATACCACGTTTCCCAGTGAATCACCAACCAGAATGAGATCGATACCCGCTTCCTCGGCCAATTGGGCTGTCGGATAATCGTAAGCTGTAATCATGCTAAGCGGCACGCCGTCCTGCTTATATTTTTTCATTTTCACAATATTCAATGCTTGTTTGTTTGCCATTTTCGTCATGGCTCCTCTCATCTTTTCAATTTAAACGCAACAAAAAAACCTTTTAGTTTCCACTAAAAAGTCCCGAAAAGTCAAAAAAGAGTCACTTGCGATCGTCCCTTCTGTCTCGGTCCTCTTCGGCTCAGAGCAGAATCCAACAACTCACTTTACTACTATTCCTGCCTTGTCACTGCAACATTTTAAAAGCAGAACAAAGCATACTATTGCCGGAGTGCAATTCGGTCTGCATTAGCCGATATCGCCTCACGAACACAGTATACCAAAGTTCTGCCCAAAGTTCACGTCTTATGTTCATTTTAACGGTGTAAATTCGACAAATTGTTTAATTTATCAATGAAACTTCACCGGAGTATACCGATTCACGCTCACCGTTTTTCTTCTCCAAAATCAATGCACCAGAAGGATCAAGCCCTATGGCTGTACCTTCGATGATACCCTGCGGATTAGCCACCTTAATTTCACGGTTCATGGATACGGACAAAGCTTCCCAGAGCGAAGAGATCACGCCGAACCCTTCTTTTTGATACAAATAATACAAACGCTCCAATTCCGAGAGAATGGCCGCTGCAAGTTTGGTTCGGTCTATCGTTTGTCCGGTCTCCATCTTAAGTGAAGTAGCAATTGATATCAGATCCTCGGGATAATCCTTGGGATCGAAGTTCACATCTACGCCTATGCCTGCGATACAGTACCGTAATTCGTGATCTTCAACGGTTGATTCAAGCAGAATCCCGCATACCTTGCGACCATCAATTAAAAGATCATTAGGCCATTTGATACCGGCATCAGCGCCTGTATACGATCTAATCGCACGACACACCGCCACACCCGTTAATAATGTAAGCTGTGGTGTTTTTTGCAGTGCAAGCTCCGGACGCATTAGAACACTCATCCAGATGCCTCTTCCCGGTGGTGAGAACCATTTACGTCCAAAGCGGCCTCGTCCACCCGTCTGTTTTTCTGCCAGCACCACTGTCCCTTCGCCCTGCCCCTGTTCAGCCATGTGCTGAACATCACCTTGGGTGGACAATGTGGAATTCAGAATGATTGCCTTCCGACCAAACACCGTCGTTTCCAGTGCCAGTTGAAGCGCTGTGGCATCGATACTGTCCGGTTTCGTGACCAAGCGATACCCTTTGCGAGATACGGCTTCAAACTCATAACCCATGTCACGCAGTTTGTTTACGTGCTTCCACACGGCCGTTCGGCTAATGGAAAGGTTGCGACTGATCTCTTCACCAGACACAAACTCTCCTTCTGCATTTAGTAACATATGTAACAGTTCCTCATGCTTTGTCATCTGCAGCCACCCGCTTTACTTCGTTGGTCAGCATGTCATGCTGATTCGCTATATTTCCGATCGCAGTCTCTCTTAAGAGATGTTTCATCAGTTGTCCAAGCCATGGTCCACCCTTACGTCCAAGCAGCTGTAGAATGTTCTCACCTGTAATTTGCAAATCTTTCAGTTCGTGCACCTTCATGGATTGGCTCCATGCAGCGCCTTGGGATTGTATTACCACGATCTGTTCTTCGTGTAGGACCTCTTGATCTCGCCAACCTAATGGAAGCAGTGGTTGAATAATGAGCCAGTCCTCTACTGCCTGACGTCCGCAAGACAGCACAGTTATGATCCATTCTGATCGCAGTGTCTCTTCATCCTTTTGCTCCTGTATGACTTTCTGGATCAACTCTTCGACCTGCAGAACTCCATTAATGCGGGAACGATCTTCATTAGAAAACGTCCATTTTCGAAGCAAAGCATCTGCTTCATCCTTGGTATAATGGCCTGCAATCAGTATCATGGACCAGCGCAACAAAACGTTCTGTTCCATTAATTGTTCCATATTAGACATGAGGGCTTTATTGAATCGTTCCCTGTGGATTGGTGCCTTCACATGCTCCAGTGCCTGACTGCGAAACAGCAATTCCAGACCGCGCAGCGGATGGGGGCCTGCCATCATTTTCACCATTTCGGTACGTACTCTCTCCATGGCGATATGTTGGAGCAGATCCTTTTGATGAACAAGCCCTTTCCAGGTGTTGTAGGCAATTTTGAAATCAAATACCGAAGCAAAACGAACACAGCGAAGCATGCGCAGCGCATCTTCACCAAACCGTTCTGTCGCCGATCCTACACATCTGACCCGTCCATCCTGGATATCCGATTGTCCGCCGAAAGGATCAACGATATTTCCGTCTTGATCCATAGCGAGAGCATTCATGGTGAAGTCACGCCGCTGCAAATCTTCTTTGACATCCTGCACAAATTGAACGGCAGCGGGTCTTCGATTATCCTTATATTCAGATTCAGTGCGGAACGTTGTAACTTCAAAGTAAAAACCTCCTGAACGTACAGTAACCGTTCCATGCTGGAGGCCCGTAGGAATGCAATCCGCAAACAGTTCCATGACTTGCTCAGGAGAAGCGGACGTGGTGATATCCATATCATCCACGCTACGTTCCAGCAGTTCATCACGCACACAACCACCGACCCAATAAGCTTCGTATCCTTTTTCATTTAATGTTCGCAGCACCTGTTCACTTTGTCTTGCCATTTCATGATCTACCTGTGTCCATTGAACCACTTACTCTCACCCCATAACTACGTGTTGCTTGGTGTGGCTTACACAGATATATTTCCAAGATGGAACAATCCTATCTGACAATCAGCCACAAACCGGCTTCAGATTCGGAACTTCACGTCCCAGCACCCGGTAGTATATTTGTTCATATTCATGCCGAATAGCATCGTTGCAGAAATCATGGTGTGCCCGTTTCAGGCACGCTTCTCTAAAGTCCGCTGTCAAACGGTCGTCTGTCAACAAACGAATCGTGTTCTCCGCCATCGATTGCGTGTCACCGATTGGAGACAAAAATCCGGTCTTGCCGTGCAATACCAATTCAGGGATCCCCCCTGCTATTGAACCAATGGTAGGTACACCACAAGCCATGGCTTCGAGTGCCACCAGACCAAAGCTTTCCTTCTCCGACGGCAGCATAAGCACATCAGCCATTGAAATGACTTGAGCAATATCATCCTGCTTGCCTAGGAAATGGACCTTGTCATTCAGTCCAAGCTCATTAATCTTCCATTGAATCTTCGGCAAATCCGGTCCTTCTCCAACAAATAACAGTTTGGCTGGTACTTGCTCCTGTACTTGACGGAACACTTCTACCACATCCTGTGTTCTCTTCACTGGACGGAAGTTGGAAATATGCATCAGTATTTTTTCGTGAGGTGCTGCGAAGTCTCTACGCAGACTTGCTGCATCACGTGGATAATAAATTCTTTTATCAATAAAGTTATAGGTCAGATCGATTGGACGCCTAATATCCAGCAAATCAACCGTTTCACGAATTAAATCCTGGGATACGGCCGTAACCGCATCACTCTCGTTGATGGCAAGTCGAATCAGATCCTTCAGCGACTCATCCTGCGCCAGTACGGTAATATCTGTTCCGTGTAACGTTGTGACCACCTTTAAATCCTCACCAACCATTTGTTTTGCCAAGAAGGCACACACCGCATGGGGCACTGCATAATGTACATGCAGCAGATCCAGCTGCTGTGCTTTGGCTACTTGCGCCATTTTCGTGGCCAATGACAGGTCATACGGTGGATAACGGAAGACGTAATAATCGTTGACCTCAACTTCATGATAAAAAATATTTTTCTGAAATTTACCCAGTCTAAACGGGATACTATTGGCAATAAAGTGAACCTGGTGACCCTGTTCGGCAAGCAATTTGCCCAGCTCCGTTGCGACAACGCCAGACCCTCCGAGGGACGGATAACAGGTAATACCAATTTTTAGCTTTTGATCCATCCGGTGGACGCTCCTTTAATCTCCCGCGTGTGCAGGTTGATGTAATGCAACGGAAATGCAATTGATAAATGATTTATACGAGCAAGTTCGATCGTTTTATGACTTGGCTGCTTGGCCAAATTGATGAACTACATAAGGTGTAATGCTAGCGAACCCTTCTGCAAAAGGAATGAGGCTCCGCTGTCCGAGCAAAGAATCCCGGGCTTTCACACGTTCAATATATCCTTGAGTCAATGGAGTGGCAACTGCGCCTTCTCCCAATTCGAACTGGGAACGATAACTTAGCAATGAATTTTCCTTCTGCTCATAGTGTTCCGTAATATCCACAATCAAATCCGTTGGTCCGATATCGTTAATGAAGTAAAAATACAATTCTTTCACTTGAACTGCGGGCATGTCCGGCTTATAGTTTCTAAGCTTGGCATTAAAGACAGCCTCCTGCACCAGCTTGCTGCACATTACATGATCTGGGTGACGATCCTCCCAATATGGCGCAAACACGATTCGAGGGGCATGACGCCGTATCTCGGCAGTCACAGCTTCGATGTGTTCAGGAGTAATATACAGCCCCCGATCAGGCAAACCGAGATTGCTTCGACACGAAAGACCGAGGACGCGGGAGGCTTGCTCCGCTTCCTCGGCTCTGCGCTCTACCGTCCCGTTGGAAGACATCTCCGCTCGGGTCAGATCACACACGCCTACTTTCAGTCCAGCTGCAGTATGTTTGGCAATCGTTCCTGCCATCCCAATCTCTGCATCATCCGCGTGTGCACCAAATATGAGAATGTCCAAACTCATTGAGCATCACCCGAATTCAATCCACCCTCAGGCTTGTATTTATGTACAAGCTCTCTCCAGCCAAAATCACCGCGATCGAGCGCTTTGACGAGAATTTCTGCAGTTGCAATATTCGTAGCAAGCGGAATCCCCTGTACATCGCACAGACGCAGCAAAGCGTTAATATCTGGTTCATGAGGCTGTGCCATCAATGGATCACGCAGGAAAATAATCAAATCCATCTCATTTTGTGCAACCAAGGCTCCGATCTGTTGATCTCCGCCCAGTGGACCGGATTCAAACCGATGGATTTGTAGTGAGGTTCCTTCCATAATACGAAGACCTGTTGTACCTGTCGAGTATAATTGATGGTCTGTAAATACGTTTTCGTAGGCTGTCACGAAGTTAACCATCTCTTCTTTTTTGCGATCATGGGCAATAAATGCAATTTTCAACATGACAATCTCCTTTTAGTGTGTGTTCAAAAAGTCAGGTTTTCAGCACCAAGAAGGTTGGATGAAGCTAGGGACTGAGTAGCGGAGCTACACGTTTTCGGAGAAAACGGCTTCGGAAGCATATGCTTGCGAACCTACGTGAGCAACGGAAGGCCTGGCTTCATTCAAGATTCGATGTCGTATACGCTTCTCGAGTGACCTCGTGATCAAAAGTTGACTTTTTGAACTACCTCTTTTAGTCGATAAAGTGATCAAATCCGTAGATAAGTCCTGTATATTCCATAACCTTCTGTACACCAATCTTAACACCAGGCATATAACCTGCACGCTCATAGGAATCATGACGGATTTTGAGGGATTGGCCAAAGTCTCCAAATACCACTTCCTGCTGGGCGAATACCCCCGGCAACCGAACACTATGAATTCGGAAACCATTATAATATCCACCACGCGATCCTTCGATCGTCTCTTCTTCATTCGGATTACCCTGACGAAGTTCCTCGCGGTTTGCTGCAATTAGCTCGGCTGTTTTGATTGCTGTACCCGAAGGAGCATCCAGCTTCTGATCCCCGTGATATTCGATGATCTCCACATTCGGCATATGTTTGGCAGCCTGTGCGGCAAATCTCATCATCAGAATAGCACCGATTGAGAAGTTCGGGGCAATCAACCCTCCAATTCCTTTGTCCTGACACTGCTTGTCCAGCTGTTCGATCTGTTCCGGCGTAAAGCCGGTAACACCCATAACAGGTCTGACCCCATGACGGATCGCAATCTCTGTATGAGCAAAGGCATATTGAGGGACTGTGAAGTCCACCATAACCTGTGGTTTAGTCTCTGCAAAAGCCATCTCGATATCATCGGTCAGAAGCACCCCACATTCGGACAGACCGACAAGTGTTCCGGCATCCGTGCCTACTCCGGAGCGGTTGACCGCTGCGGCGAGCTCTAGTTCAGGATCTTGAAGCACCAGTTTCACTACTTCACGGCCCATCCGGCCAGCTGCTCCGATTACGGCAACTCTTATTACTTCACTCATCTTGACTGCATCTCCTCACTATATTGGTTCGATTGGTTAAATCCATTCAAAAGATCTCCATCCCGCTATGAAACGGCATCTTATTGAATGGATTTCATACGCTGCTTAATTTCCTGTAACAATAGATGCAGTTGATCATTCTGCGGGTCCAGCAACAATGCGTCACGAACGGAACGGGTTGCAAGGTCGAACTCATTCAGATCACTGTGAGCAAGAGCAAGCATGATATGAGCTTCCACATATAACGGGTCAAGTTTTACTGCCTGTTTCAGCAGATCGGCCGCCTGCACATATCGTTCATGCGTTCCGTTTCCGGCCTGTTCAAGCAGCACCTTGGCCTGAAGGCTTATCTGTTTGGCTTCCAGGGTCTGCAAATGCAAAACATACTCCTCTATCCCTTGTGACAGTTCAACAGCCTTACGGGCATATTCAAGCGCTGGAACAAGGTGTTGACTACGAGCATGTGTAATGGAACAACGATAATAGAGCTCCGCATGTTCCGGGTAAGCATTAATGGCAGATTCAAACCAACGAATCGCCTGCTCAAAATCATTTTGCAAAATACAGCGGTAAGCATGCTGCATATACTCT
This sequence comes from Paenibacillus taichungensis, assembly GCF_013359905.1. Lineage (GTDB taxonomy): Bacteria > Bacillota > Bacilli > Paenibacillales > Paenibacillaceae > Paenibacillus > Paenibacillus taichungensis. The sequence continues at coordinate 520,483 of NZ_JABMCC010000112.1, forward strand.
TCCGGTTTCATCATCCAAGCTGTCCCTCCCCCATTGAGGTGATGGTACAGCATATGTAATCTACGCCTAATCGGTGTTTTTTGGCGTCCACCGATTTGCATCGCGTGTGTTAAATTTATGCATGACTTTGTCGTGCGCCTCTGCCAGATCGATCCCGAGAGAGTTAGCAAAACAAATCGTGATAAATAAAATGTCCCCGAGCTCAAGCTCAATGGAATTGTCTGCTTCGGAAGATTTTTTCGGTTTTTCACCGAACTCGTGATTCACTTCCCTTGCAAGCTCTCCCACCTCTTCAGACATACGGGCGAGCATGGCCAGCGGGCTGAAGTATCCTTCTTTGAACTGGGAAATATACAGATCAACCTCACGCTGCATTTCTGCAATGCTTTTCTCCATGAGAACGGATTCTCCTTTTGAAATTGTGTCGTATTTGTTCCTAATATATCAGTTATTTAGATTCACTTCCACCATCATAAACGACAAATCATTTTTAAAGAATCAATAAACAGGTATACTAAGATGGGAATGATTGCTTTCTCATTCTAATTTGTAAAACGGAGAGGGAACTTATGAGCACTTCCAAAACCTGGGTTCAATTCAAATTGATTCTCCCCATCCTATTGGGTACGGCATTGTATGCCTTTGGACTTCTGTACTTCATCATCCCCAACCAGCTCATGGAAGGCGGCGTAACCGGGATTACGGTCCTGCTGAATTATGCATTCAACATCTCTCCTTCGCTTACAACCTTGGTCGTTAATATTCCACTCTTTCTAGTGGGGCTCAAGATTTTGGGCGGCAGACAGATGATTTATACAGGCGTGGGTATAGGTGCGCTTACGGTGTTCCTGTGGTTATTTGAAAAAATGATTGATCTTGGCTGGATTGAACCGCTGCATACCGAGAATGACCTTTTACTTGCGGCGCTTTACGCTGGGGTTACATTGGGAGCAGGCCTTGGAATCGTTTTCCGCTGGGGCGGAACGACAGGTGGTTCTGACATCATAGCCCGCATTCTTAATCGAAAATATGGCTGGAGTATGGGACGTGTACTATTAGGTATCGATTTCATCATTATTGGTATCTCACTCGTCTACATTCCCAAAGAAAAAATACTGTATACCCTTGTGGCTGTATTTATCGCCTCTAAAGTAATCGACTTCATTCAGGAAGGGGCTTATTCGGCCCGCGCATTTATGATCATCAGTGATCATGCACCTGAGATTGCAGATTTGATTACCCGTGATATGGATCGCGGCGTAACGCTCATTCCAGCCATTGGTGCGTATTCGAAACAAGCCAAACATGTTGCTTACTGTGTCATCTCCAGGCAGGAATTCAGACGTTTGCAGACGATTGTGCGTTCGGTTGATCCTAGAGCATTTGTTATTATTAGCGATGTGCATGACGTACATGGAGAAGGATTTAAGGAAAGCTGAACTTTATACTTGTACAAAAAGAAAACCTCTATCTTCAAGAGAAGCGCCACCAGCTGGCCTTCCTTGTAGACAGAGGTCTTTGTCATATCATGATGACAGTAATAGCTCAACGACGAAACGGAAAAATGCCTTGCTGCTGTGCCCGATATTTACGGTAACCCGCATAACTTAGTGCTGCTATGATTATGGAAGTAATCAGCAATCCGGCCGCCCTGCGATTGGGCCCCTGAACAAACGGTACAAAGGCACTTTCGTCCTTTTCACGACCAAACAACTGGTTCACCAACTCTTCACCATGGGCTACCATACTCTTTAATTGTGCGATGTCAATCTGCTTGGCCTCAGTCAGACCTTTGGTATGAGATAACCAGGCGTCCAGTTGGGCGATCTCGTAAGGTTCTCGGCGGATCATCGCTGCAGGCCGGATCGTCTCGTAATGCTCCTCCAGCAAGGCATAGCGGCCTGCTATTATCGCCGAACTTAACTGCTGGTCTGCCGCGGTTGACAGCGCATCAATATCATTTTTTACAATTTTATAATATTGGAGCCATAGAGGTTTGGCCGGGTTGGCGAGACTATCTGCCGCAAGTCGAAGTTTGGCAGAAGCCTGCTGCAAAGACGCATCATCACTTTTCACCCTGACCGCAGCTTCTTTTACTTCAACAATGGTCTCGGATAGGGCATGAATGCCTTCTACAGTAGTCTGACCCTCAAAGGATATATGCTCCAGACCTTTACTGATTCGCAAAATACTGCCTCTAACCTCTTCAATATCATTCTCCAAGGCATGTCGATACAGCAGGGCTGCTTCTTCATTTAATTGCTCAATTGAATTTTTGGCTGATACTTGCTGATCTGTATTTCCGTTCGCATCTGTACTTTCCGCTGATACGCTGTATGACAAGTTCGTCCAGAACAGTAGAGTCATGAACGACACCACCACAAATCCAGTTTTGATCCTGAACGTTCTCTTCATGGACATCCCTCCCACCATCAATGTATGGCAGGGAAGAGTTCCTTAGAACAAGCTTACATGATGAAATCAGGCCCGTTTGGCCTGTCTCAAGGCAACCCACGCACAGAGAATGCTCACTAGCGTCAGTCCCACGGTGAAATTGCGTACACCATCCAGATGATCCATCAGCGATGCAGGCAGCCAAGGGAAGATGTCATAGGTATAATCCATTGTATCGTTTAGCAGTGTCCACAAGGCAGCAACCACCAAAGCACCCCAACGGAACCCAAAGAACCTCACATACATCAAAGCCTCGATAGCCATGGCGCTATGTGACGCAATTAACATCCAATCCTGCCAGTTCTGTGCGCCCCCTTGCATCCAACCTGCAAAAATGATGGAGACTGCCCATACGCCGTATTTTACCGAAGTAACCACAGCAAGCGCCTGTATGACATGTCCAATCCGATTCAGAAGCCTCGATTTCGGCTTGTACAAAATCCACAATAAGGATAGTGTAAAAAACAGACTCGCTGTCGGACTGTCCGGCACAAACACAATTTGCCATAGTGGTTGCTGTGCCAGCGTATATTCCAATTGATCCCCGTACCATATGTATCCATATACTGTTCCTAATGCGTTACACCAAAAAAGAAGCCACAGGAAGTAACGGTTTGTTAGAAATTCCCGGCTCCAAAAGTACGATAAAGCCACATGCTCTGCCCCTTCCATTATGTGTATTCTGCGTTCCAAAAGATGATGTTGCGAAAAACGCCTCAAAAAAACCTGACCGCATAAACGATCAGGTTTCATTGCTTATTTCGATTTTACTGTTCTGCCTTCTGTTTCGCAAGCCATTCCGCCAAGTGATTGATGTCATCATCTGTCAGCCCTTGAGCAATGGCGTTGTCGTACTGAGCAGGCATACTGTTATATCCTTCTTTGATAATCGTCAGGATTTCTTCCTGGCTGTGTTTGTCACCCACCCCCCGAAGCGAAGGGCCTCCTGCACCCTTCATATCAGCCGCATGACATCCGATACATCCGGCCTTTTTGAAGGTTTCCATTGCAGGGTCATCCTTCTCAACGATCGCCACTTCTTCTTTTTGACCTGGCGCGTTGGAGGTAGGCAGACCCTGCGCGTGTTTCTCCCGCGCTTCTTCTTCACGCTGAATATGTTCCGGCTTTTGGCCGCTTGCTTCCAATTCATGCGCGTAGTGTGTCCACGCTACATTGGTCAGGTAGAAAACGGCCATCACCGATAGAATCATAAGTGATGATGCAATCGGACGTTTGTAGAAACGCCGCTCCTTGCCTGTATCCAGAAAAGGGGCCAGTAACAAAGCACCGAAAGCAACTCCGCTGACTCCAAGTACCCCGAGCAGGACATAATCACCTGAGGCATATGGGTATTTCAAATACTGATACAGAAAAAGGAAGTACCAGTCCGGCATCGGGATAACCGATGCACTTGGATTGGCCGGATAGCCCAGTGGTGCAGGTTCCGAAATCGTTAATACCAGAATACCAACCAGTACAACGACACCAACCATCCATTCCTTCAGCAAGAAGTTAGGAATAAAAGCCTCTGATTTGCCGGGATACGCCGTGTAATCCGGTGGAGTTATAAACCCCGCTCCTTTACGGACGCGTGAGTCCCCGACGAAGATAATCTTTTCCTGGTCATCTGACTTGTGTCCGTGAGCCATGTCGATTCCTCCCTTCTCAGATTATAGTGGTCCCGAAATGCCCTGTCTGCGGATCATAATAAAGTGACCGACCAGAAGCACCAGAAGCACAGCCGGAAGGAAGAAGACGTGCAGGGCAAAGAATCGTGTTAACGTCTGCGCACCTACAATAGTTCCGCCTTGCAGGAATTCCTTAATGATCGGTCCCAGCCAAGGAACCGTATTCGCAATCTCCAGAGTAACCTTGGTTGCAAAGTAGGCTTTGTTATCCCAAGGCAACAGGTAACCGGTAAGCCCCAGACCCAGCATGACAAAAAAGATCAGCATGCCGACAACCCAGTTCATCTCGCGTGGTGCTTTGTAAGAGCCGGTAAAGAACACACGCATCGTATGTAAGAACATCATAACGATAACCAAGCTGGCTCCCCAATGGTGCATCCCGCGTACAATTTGGCCGAAGGCTACTTTAGTCTGCAAATACTCAACACTGGCGTAAGCATTAATAATATCAGGCACATAATACATGGTCAGGAACATCCCTGACAAAATTTGAATAACAGTGATAAAGAACGTCAATCCACCAAAGCAGTACACGAATGCGGAAAAGTGATGAGCCGGGTTTACGTGCTCTGGAACTTCATGATCCGCAACGTCCCTCCAAATTGGCGTGATATCGAGACGCTCGTCAATCCAGTCATAGACATTTTTAAACATCTGCGTTCACGCCTCCTATTTGACTCGGGTGTTCGGAATAATGTCGCCCAGATAAACCCAACCCTGATCTTCTTTAACCACATACTCATCAAGCGGCTTCGGGGCTACGGCAAGGTTCTTGCCTTCCTTGTTATAATGCGCGCCATGGCACGGACAATGATATTCGTCAGGATATTGCTTATCACTGTTCCAACCTACGGTACATCCCAAATGTTTACAAATGGGTGAAAGCGCATAGATTTTGCCCTGCTCATCTTTCCTGATCCAGGCGATTAACGAAGCATTGCTCAAATACCAACCGTCTTGCTGTTTCAATTCAAACGTAAATTCTTGAGGTTCATTCGTAATTTTGCTGATTTCCGCTACTTTGACAGAGGTGCCTTCTCCCTTGTGCTGCAAAATCGGGTCCACCGCAAAACGGACCATGGGGAGTATTGCACCGGCGGCCATGTAGGCTGTAGCTCCACCAAGCGTGTACGTCAAAAACTGCCTGCGTGACATTTCCATGCGGCTTGGCAATTTCATCGAAGCTTCGTGCTGGTCATGCTCACTGCTCATACTGTCTCCAACCCCCTTTTTCAGCCAACTCTCTCAATCGTTTTCATTATCAGAAATTCCACGACTTACTAGAACATACATAATCATATAGTAGCCCTAGAACACCGTCAAGAATTTGTCACACATTTTTAAGGTTCATTTGTAAGCGTTATTAAGAAAATGTTGGTAAATTGTCACATTTGTCACAGGTAGGTCATCTTTTCCATAACTCACGGATTTTTTCCCCGACAAAACGCGAAATCCCTTCTTCTCCAACCTCTTGAATTAAAGTAGAACGACTTAATACCAAATCTGCAGAGGTAATTTGGGTATGTTCCAACTCGCCATCAGATGACATTATAACCACATATTTGAAACCGGAGGATTTGAGCTGTTCGGATAAGGTATTTAATGCCATTGACATATCTGGACACGCATAATGGAATGCAGGGTAAGTCATGATACGTCCTTTAAAAGGAATCTCCACCAGATCCAAAAAATCTCTAAGTCGCTCCAACGCCTCAGTTGCTTCAACCGGGGACTGCTTGCCCGTCAGGGCTGTATATGGAATAAGGCATGTATCCAGATAGAGTTGCAGTTCCGCCCAGCTGTCTTGAGTCATCTCACTGAATTTCAATTCCCTAATTCCCCTCTCTATCCATTTTATTCCCATATTATATATGAGCGTATATTATAAATCCAGAGATTCATACTTTTTCCGCATAAGAATGATGAAGAACACAAAAAAGAAATGCGTGTTTCACGCATTTCCTGTCGTATATATTATTTTACATGCTCATCAGTTTATGGCCTTTAGTTCATCCGTCAGATTCCGGAAAGCTACTTCGTCTCCGGTAGCCAATGCCTTATCGATTTCCATATACAGCTTCTCGCTGCGCTGTTTACGAAGCGCGTCGTCCCACACCATCTCAGCAGCCAGCCCCAACATGACTTCATACGTAACTTTCATTTTATCCAATAGGATGCACCTCCAAAACGGATTTAAGAGCTCCTATATTCCTTTCCTTTGGCAACATAACCTAGTGTAGTTCTGGACATCCGCTCAAGATCTGCGTCAGTCAACTCACGTATCACTTTGGCTGGTGTGCCCAAAGCAAGGGTATAGGGCGGTATTTTAGTATTTTCAGTTACAACAGAACCGGCCCCGATCAGCGTATATTCACCAATTTCGGCTCCATTGAGAAGGATAGCGCCCATACCAATCAGCGAACCTGTTCCGATACGACATCCATGGATAATCGCAGAATGCCCTACCGATACATCGTCGTCCAAAATCAAAGGTTGATCCGTGTTGACGTGCCCAACAGCATTATCCTGTATATTACAGCGCCGTCCAATCACAATGGGTGCCAGATCGGCGCGCAGCACAGCATTGAACCAGATCGTAGATTCTTCACCCATTGTCAGATCACCTATAAGTTTGGCGCCTTCAGCCATATAGACCGAAGGGTGTAACTGGGGTTGCATACCTTTGTATGGAATTATCATTAGTATCACTCCTTAATTTGGGAGTGATTTTAGCAACTTGTCCTTCACTTGTCAAACATAACGGGACTAATATCCCCGGACAGCGAGCGACAGGATGACGCAAGCCGTGAACCCCATGCTGTCATTTGTACTGTTCGCCCATCTGCATGTTCTCCAATGCGAAGCATGCCTAGGTGCAGCATCATTTTGAGTATCCTGTTGTCATAAATCGTCTCGGCAGTGTCATAATAGAACGGCTGAATGTAGGGACCAATCTGGCGGAACAAAGACTCTGCTGTGGACCAGCCAGCTGCACATTCCCCTGTCCAGTACACTATGGAGGACAGATTGGGAATAGCACCTTTATAAAGTCTTAACCAAAACCGAAATAGCTGTATCATCTCGGCTGTTTTCTCCGCACCCAGCTTGTCTTCACCAGAAGGTGACAATTTCAGCGTGCCCTGCTCCTCACGGACCAGACGATGATGAAAAGCATAGTCGTAGATGAACGCAAATCGGTCGGGGTAGTCTTTGAACGAACGACCATAACCGAATCTCCATCCTGCCTTACCCACCAGCGCCTCACTCACATGCAAATGCTCCATGATCTGCTGTTGAGAACGACGATACATCATGCCTTCTGCGTTCAGTGCTATTTCATGCTGCTGGACAAATTGCAGAAACAGTTTCAGATCATCTGCGAGTAGATGGTATTCATCCCTGTAAACGGGCGGCTCGCTCGTCTGTGCAATGCCTGCTTTCAGGTGAGTGGATAACACATCACGAAATCTCATTTGCAAATCCTTAGGTACCTGATACAGGTATCTGGTCTGCTGAGTTGTGCCATTGAATAACCATCCACTCTTCGTGAAGCGTACGATAAGATCACGTGGACTGGCTCCAGCCTCGCTATCTTTTTTATCCATCGATTGACGAGCAATGGCGACAAGTTCCTCCATACCGAAGTATTGGCGGGTATCAAACAGCAAGTTGTTCAAAAACCGTAGATCTACCTGGTTTAGCTCCCTAACCTGCTGCTCAAAAAAAGGTCTGCTGCCCAATGTAGTGAGAATACTCTGGATGAGTTCATGTTTGGAATTGGGCTTACACTCGCACTGGTAATAGTCTGCTATTCGATTAAGCTGGCCGATATCGGCAAAAGTAAGCATATCCGCTAGATTCATGGGTCCATCGCCTCGCCCTTGACTACTTTTTGGCTGTTGATTCGGGGCCTGGAGTAGTTTGGTTTTGTAAACATCGTTGACGGAATTCCCATGATCTAAACCTCTTTTTTGCAAATCTTTTATGTTTTAACCATACTATGCCCGAAGTTGCCTGCTCAGAAGAAGAATGAGAGGTTCAAAATCATATAGAAATTGAACTAGAGAATATTTACACTTGCCACTCCAATGACAGAACAACCTTCTGATCGCTGTTATCCCCAATTTTTTTGGATTCCCTTTTTCGAAGGGGAAAATCTGGGGATAAAGGCGAAGCGTATGCTTCCGACGCAGCTTTCTTTCAGAAAGCTTTTAGCTCCGCTTCCTCAGGTTAATTCTGTCCTCTCCGTTCTTGTGTAAATGTTTATTTCAATCTCTATAGAATGCCAGTTACACATTGCTATAACGCAAAAAAACAACCTGAGTTAATTACTCAGGTTGTTTTGCCAGATCTAATGAAAGGTGTCGTGTACAGTTATAAAGCAATGGACTCCAATCGTCACGTTCCTTCTCCAGGATCGTAAGCGATAGGTTTCCAATTCGTTCCGTATAGCGGTCTTTATACAAAGCTGATAGCAAACTGGCTAAAAAAGCGCCATGGGAGACAATCAGCACATTTTGGTCCTGATGAGCCTCCCATAAATCCTCCAGAAAGCCCAATGCACGTGTCTGAATATCAGCAATCTGTTCCTGTCCCAAATCAAGCGTCTCCCAGGAAGCGCCCCAGCGAGCCACACGCTCTTCGGATGTCAGACCTTCAATTTGACCAAAGGCACGCTCTTTCAAGCGTGCATCCGGCTCAAGCAAAGGAACATTCAATAGCCCGGAGATAATCTCTCCCGTCTCCTGAGCTCTGGACAGCCCGCTCGTAATGATATGGTCCCAGCGATACTCTTCGGTAAGCAAACGTCTACCCAGACGCTCAGCTTGCTCACGACCTTCCGCATTCAGAGGTATGTCTGTCTGTCCCTGAATACGCCCTGCTGCATTCCAGTCGGTTAGACCGTGACGAATAAGCCCAATGCGCATCTCATCCCTCATTTCTCTATACGGTGAACGAAAGCTTTACCTAAGCACGTGCACCTTGTTTGCGTTTGTTTGTTGAACGATGCATCCGCCCAAGAGAGAACAGAGCCATACCTATTGCAAGCAGCGACAACGCCATCCAGTACTGTGGATACGCTGGGCCCATGCTCACAACGAAGGGCTCAATAATACTCCCTCTATCTGCTCCCGTCATGTTGTACTTGTACAATCCGGAGGAAGAAGGCTCACTGCCCGCTACTCCTGTCTCCAAAATACCCGTAGAGACCACGCTGGTCTGCTCAGCTTCTGATACGTCCGGCTTAAACATCGCCATGTACAGAAAGCTGCATAAGAAAATTGCCAGGAACGCAGCAATCCACAAAGACATATGCTTGCGGATCACAGCAGAGAAACGATTAACCTTTGCCTCTTCCGGCAGTAGCCATGGAGACTCCGCATAGATCCGGTCCATAACATTACGGTTCACTTTCTCTGCTTGTTGTTCTGTCACTGGGACCGGTATGCTGTGCAGCAGAATTTGAGCTTCTTCCCAAACCTCAAATTGCTGCGAGCAATCTTCACAACCAGCGAGATGAGCATGAAATGCAATTCGCTGAGGATGAGCTTCCGGCAAGTCCCAGACCAGTGCAAACAGTTCCTGGGCTTCATTGCAATTCATCTGTTCTTCATCCCTTCATATGGCTCGTAGACCGGTTCGAAGAAATAAGGTTCCAATTGAGTTTTTACGCTTGACCTTGCTCTGAACAATAACGATTTTACAGAACTGACGCTCTGCCCAAGAATATTTGCAATCTCCTGGTAATCTAGTTGATCATACTCACGGAGTATAATGGCAGAACGCTGCTTCTCCGGTAAATTGTTAATTGCATCCCTAACCAGCATCACCCGCTCACTGCGCAATACAGCATGCTCTGGCGCATTCTCAGAAGGAGCAACAGGTACAATACCGCTCTCTTCAAGTGGAACACTCCCACTACGCTGTTTGCGAAGCTCACTCAGTACCGTATTTCTCGCAATGGTATATAACCAGGTTGAGAATGAGGCATCCACCTCTCGGAATGAGTGCAGACTGCGGAACGCCTTATAGAAAGTCTCAGAACAGAGATCTTCCGCAAGCAGCTCCATATTAGAACTTTTCAACATATGATATACGAAAGCCAGTATTTTACGCTGATAACGACTCATCAGCTCGGAATATAACTCCAGGTTACCTTCCTTGATCTCTCGAATCAACTGGGAATCCGTCATTTGAGTGCGACCCCTCCTCGCCCATCCATGTGCTTCTCCCCGTTCGACTCTATCCATGTATTACCGAACAGGCACAAAAAAGTTGCGGTTTTCACCGCATAAAACAGCGTTCAGCGCCAAAACAGGCCTTCCCGCCAAATTCCCCTATGTAATGGCAATTTCCCCAACGTTTCTACATTAACAGTATTTATTGTACAACGGTCTGCATCATCCTGGCAAATCCATGGCTTCCGTTGAAGCCCGACCAGTCATTATTATGCAGCCATTTTCTCGTCCATGACTTCAATTTGATCCCTTTTGTGAAGCCACTCATATATTGGACGAACGAAGGCCTCAAAAAGTTTGTGTGAATTAAGAAATAATTTTAAAATTTCAGCAGAATTTCGTCATAACATATTTTTAGCAATTGCACCATTAAACCTTATTTCCGATCATCGAGCAATAGACAAAATGCATTTCCAACTCACTTTATGCAAGGATTATATTTCCTTAATTTACGAATGTTATAATTAACTTAAACAATTTTACTCAAAGTGTTGACAAAATGAAAACGGATACATATAATAAAAGTACAGTATGGTTTCTCTCCACTCCTATCCAATAACTGTATTGCTCCACGTGAGCAATGGCCGCTTATGTAAGCGGTCTTTTTTTTGTCCTTTTTTAGAACATGTCCTGTAACAGCCGATTATCAACATAAAAAAGAGGGCTTTCGCCCCCTTCCAATAACCTAAACCCACACTTGATACCCCAGGGAATCCAGCAACGTTTTGGCACGTTCCATTTCTTCTTCTTGCCGGAACGACAAACGCATAATGCCCGGCACATCGACCCGGTTCTCAATAATCTCCATGTTGCTTAAGTTAATATCATTCGCCCCAAGCTCGGTGGCAATCTTGCCGATCATCCCCGGTGCATCCTGTACGTCCGTATATAGATCAAACAACGACGAGATCATGCCTTTCCGTCGTTCTGGCAGCACACTGCGGAACTCGCGTGCCTGACGAAACGCCTCCTCAATGCCCTCACCATTTTGTTGCTCCAGCATTTCGGTGAAAGCCGTCATTTGGCCGTTCCAGTCCTTCAACAAGCCCAGCAGCACCTCACGGTTGCTCAGCAGAATATCTCTCCATACAATGGCATCACTGGAGGCAATCCGAGTAATATCACGGAAACCGCCTGCAGCCAGCATTTTATACAAAGGGTTCGACTCATTATATTCACGCACCTGGTTCACCAGCGCAACTGCAATAACATGTGGCAAATGACTGATCGCTCCAACTATGTCATCGTGCAGCAGTGGCTCTACACGAACAATCTGTGCACGTGTGTACGCAAGAAGATCAGATAATCTGTCATAAGCTTCCTCAGGTACTTGTTCTGAAGGGGTCAAGACATAGTATGCATTCTCAAATAATACAGACGAGGCTGCATCCACACCTGCACGCTCAGATCCAGCCATCGGATGACCGCCAATAAAGTATGCATCACTCATGCGGACATGCTCAGCACAAGCTGCGATGGACGCCTTTGTGCTTCCTACGTCCGTAATGATACATCCCTTTTTCAAGGGAAGCTTGGCCAATTGTCCAAAATAGGATTCGAGCAGCCCAACAGGTACGCACAAAAAAATAAAGTCGGCATCCTGTACCGCTTCCTCCAGAGAGAGCGTAGCATCATCCACTACACCACTCGCTATGTACTTGTCTTTCAGTTCAGGCAGGTGGGCATAGCCCATCACCGTTACACCAGGCTTGCCTTTGAAGCAAAGCGCCAGTGAACCGCCGATGAGCCCTACACCGATCATTGCAATTTTTAGTTTCATGGGTCCTCACTCTTTTCATCGCCAGATTTAAGGGCGTGCTACCGCCTTCTCAGCCAGCGTGTTCTTCAGTGCCGTGACAAACGCACGGTTCTGTTCTGATGTTCCGACGGACACACGAATGTATGTTGGATATACATGGAATCCAGGACGAACGATAATGCCTTGTTTCAAAAGCGACTGGAACGCCGTTGCAGATGGCATGTCCAGATCAACCATGATGAAGTTACCCTGCGAAGGGAAAAACGGCAGTTCTAACCGTGTGAATTCATTTTGTAAATACGCTCGTTCTACTGCATTACGCTCCGCACACTCTTGGACAAAAGCCTGATCCTCAAGTGCAGCTTTCGCCGCAGCCTGACCGAATCGTGAAGTATTAAACGGTTCACGCACACGGTTGATCAGATCGATTACTTCTGGGCGTGCAATACCGTATCCAATACGCAATGAAGCCAATCCATAGATTTTGGAGAATGTCCGCAAAATAACCAGGTTAGGATAACGCTCAATCATAGGAACACTTTGTGGATACGCCTCATCCGTTACAAATTCATAGTAAGCTTCATCCAGCACAACCATCACATGAGAAGGTACACGATCCATAAATGCCGTCAATTCCTGCTCAGAGATAATTGTACCGGTTGGATTATTGGGGTTACACACCCAGACTGCTTTCGTCTTATCATTGATTTGCGCCAGCATGGAAGTCAGGTCATGAGTTCCATCTTTGAGCGGTACTTCAATGCTGATAGCACCTTCGATGTCAGCGTTACTTTTGTATACAGAGAACGTCTGGTCAGCCATGATGTTCTCGTCTCCCGGGAGAAAGAATGCACGAGTGATCAACGCAATGATCTCATCCGATCCACAACCAAAGATTAGATTATCCCGTTCCACTCCCAGATGCTTCGCCAGCACTTCAGTCAGTTCCGTGGAACTTCCATCCGGATATATGCTTACATTGACTAGCTCTCTAGTGATTGCTTCAAGCGCAGCAGGCGAACTTCCATATGGATTTTCGTTGGAGGCCAGCTTGATCACTTGCTCCAAACCCAGTTCACGTTTCACTTCTTCAATCGGTTTGCCCGGTTTATATACAGGCAGATTGACAATCTGGGACTTCGGTTTCAACCCGACCGCCTCCTGTTATTGAAATAGTTATGGACATGCCTCAGCCTGTGCTGAGCATGCCCTGGGGATGTAACATCATTGAATCCCTATCCTTTTAATTGTGCCACAAAGTTGCGAATTTGCAACAGTCCCGCCTGACGCGTATCCGGATTTCCAAGAAGAGGTATAGCTTCTTCCACCTGACGAACGATAGCACTACCAACAACAACACCATCACAGATGCGGGAGAAACGAGCTACCTGCTCGTGACTGGAAATGCCGAAGCCAACAGCGACCGGAAGATCTGTCAGGCTCTTTACAGTTTCAATAAAGCTTTCTACTCCATCGAAAAAGGAAGCTCTCTCTCCCGTGACACCCAGAGAAGAGACACAATAGATGAAACCACGTGCTCCCGTAACAATACGCTCGATTCTCGCGTTGGACGTAGGGGCTACGAGCGGAACCAAATGCACACCTGCAGCATCCGCACGGCGTCGCATGTCCTCCGCTTCCTCAATCGGAAGATCCGGGATGATCATGCCACTGATCTCATGTTTGATCAACTCGTCAAAAAATACATCCAGTCCCGTCTGTAACACCGGATTATAGTAGGTGAACAGTACAAAAGGTAGTTTCACACCCGCAGCACGTGCTCTTGCTGCTGTCTCCATACAAGTCCGAATTGTGATCTGACTTTTCAATGCACGCTCGGAAGCACGCTGGATTACGGGTCCATCTGCGAGCGGATCAGAATAGGGAACACCGAGTTCCAAAATGTCCGCTCCTGCCTGTTCCAGTTCCTTAATGATCTCCACCGTGGTGTCCACATCTGGATCTCCAACCGTAAGAAATGGAATAAGTGCTGTCCGGTTCTGTTCTTTCAATTGCTGGAAGGTCTGGTCCATCAGGTTCATGCCAAGTCCCCTCCTGTGTATTTCATAATGGATTCAACGTCTTTGTCACCACGACCGGAAAGACAGATCACAACGATATCATCAGCGCTGAGTTCAGGCGCAAGCTTGACGACCTGCGCAACAGCATGGGCTGACTCCAAAGCCGGAATAATGCCTTCTGTTCGGCTCAGCAACTGCAAGGCATCTAATGCCTCCTGGTCCGTAATCGGAACATATTTGGCACGTTTAATATCTTTGAGATAGGAATGCTCAGGACCAACACCCGGATAATCAAGTCCCGCTGAAATGGAATGGGCTGGCTGAACCTGTCCATATTCATCTTGCAGCAGATAACTCATCGAACCCTGGAATACACCATGTGTCCCTTTGCTCATCGTAGCCGCATGGAACTCGGTGTCCACCCCTTTACCAGCTGCTTCAACTCCAACAAGCTTCACATCCTGATCGCCAATAAACGGATAGAACATACCGATTGCATTACTTCCGCCGCCTACAGCTGCAACAATCACATCCGGCAACCGTCCTTCAATCTCCTGAATCTGGCGCCGTGTCTCATCACCGATCACTCGCTGGAAGTTACGTACCATCATTGGGTACGGATGAGGACCGACTACGGATCCAAGCACGTAGAAGGTATCTTCCACATTACTAACCCAGTAGCGAAGCGCCTCATTACCCGCATCTTTCAATGTACGCGTGCCAGATGTCACCGGAATGACTTCTGCTCCAAGCAGCTTCATCCGAAATACGTTCAATTGTTGTCGCTGCGTATCTTCTTCACCCATAAACACTTTACATTCAAGCCCCAGCAATGCAGCAACTGTTGCCGTGGCAACGCCATGCTGTCCTGCACCTGTTTCGGCAATGACTTTCTTTTTCCCCATCCGTTTAGCCAGCAATCCCTGTCCAATAGCGTTATTGATCTTATGCGCTCCTGTATGGTTCAGGTCTTCACGTTTCAGATAAATTTTGGGTCCACCCAAGCGGCGGGACAATTGTTCTGCATGGTATAAAGGCGTTTCCCGTCCAGAATACTCGCTTAACAGATAATTCAGTTCCTTGTTGAATTCCTCATCTTCGGAGAAGTGGCTATACGCTTCCTCCAGTTCGATCAGAGCGTTCATTAGTGTCTCAGGTACAAAGCGGCCTCCGAAGGGACCGAAACGCCCGTGTTGATCCGGCAATTGATGTGTCATGCCTGCTTCACCCTTTCTACAAATGCTGTTATTTTCGCAATATCCTTCACACCTTCGGACTCTACGCCGCTGGATACATCGACGCCGTCAGGTGCATATGTCTGTATCAGTTGTTGCACATTATCCGGCTGTAAACCTCCTGCCACGAACAACGCGATTCCATGTTTTCTTGCCCACTCGGCGTAGAATGGAATTCGTTCCCAGGCAAAGGTTTTACCGGAACCCCCTCCATAGAGCGGGTCAAACGTATCGAGCAATATGGCATCCACCACATTTTTATATGGATCAAGTGCCAGTAAGGCGGTATCGTCAGCTAATGAACCTGTTTCATCTTTTGGAAAAGAGAAAGCCTTGAACACTTCGATACCGAAGCGCTGTTTCACCTGTTCACAAAATTCCGGCGATTCCTGTCCGTGCAGCTGAATGACATCCAGGCGTGAAATCTGCATGATGCTTTCCAGCTCTTCGAGCGTGGGATTCACGAAAACACCCGCCAGCTTCGGCCGATCGAACATCGTCCATTCCAAGAGAACCGTTCTTAGCTCCGCACCCTGTTCAGGTGTAATACGGCGACGGGATGGGGCAAAAACAACACCAACGTAATCCACAGGCAAGTTTATCATCGATTTTAGCACTTCAACGTCCTGAAGTCCACATATTTTTACAGCCGCTGCCGGCTGGTTTCGCAGATCCACGTCTCTGCTGCTTGTGCCGTCATGATTGAATGCATTCATGCTTTTGGTCCCATCAGTTCATATACCGCAGCCTCAACATTGTCTTTGCGCATCAGATGCTCCCCAACAAGGATACCATGCACACCTGCCTCAATAAGAGATTCCAATGGCTGAGGACCGTCAATTCCACTTTCACTGATTAATGTTACACCCTCCGGAATCAAATTCATCAAATCCAATGTGGTGTTCAGACTCGTTTCGAACGTTTTCAGATTGCGGTTGTTGATGCCCACAAGTGTTGCCTGAGGAATATCAAGTACTTGCTCCAGTTCAGCACGATCATGGACTTCAATTAATGCATCAAGACCCAGACTTTTGGCAAATGTCAGATATTGACGCATTTGTTCGGGTGTCAGAATGCTCGCAATCAGCAAAACGGCATCCGCGCCAAGCAGCCTTGCCTCGGCAATCTGTCGTTCATCTATAATAAAATCCTTGCGCAGTAACGGTATGTT
The DNA here is from genome assembly GCF_013359905.1 of Paenibacillus taichungensis. Taxonomy (GTDB): domain Bacteria; phylum Bacillota; class Bacilli; order Paenibacillales; family Paenibacillaceae; genus Paenibacillus; species Paenibacillus taichungensis. The sequence continues at coordinate 537,050 of NZ_JABMCC010000112.1, forward strand.
CACAGCTTCATGAATGGCCTGCAAGTATTCGCTATTTCCCTGGAAATAAGAAACGTCGGTCAATACGGATATACAATCTGCTCCAGCCCGTTCGTATGCGGAAGCAATTTCTACTGGATGGAAATCAGGACGAATCAGTCCTTTGGATGGAGAAGCTTTCTTCACTTCGGCAATGAGACCCAGCTTACGGTTACGTCTCTCTGATAAAGCACGTTCGAATCCACGAGTATTGGGTAATGCCTCTATCTTTTTCAGCGCATCGTCCATCTGAAATGTTTGTGCGAGAACTTCAACTTCTTTATGTTTGGTTGCTACGATTCGATCAAGATACATGACTGTACGCCTCCGTTGTATGAATTAACTGTTCCAGCTTCCCGGCAGCCTTGCCCGAGTCTACAGCTTCTTTCGCCATCAACACACCTTCTGCAATGGTATTCGCTAGACCGGATACATAGATGCACGCCCCGGCATTCAACAGAACGACATCACGGTATGCGCTCCGTTCTCCCTGGAAGATCCTTTTAATAATTTCGGCGTTCTGAGCCGCATCTCCTCCAAGAACCGATTCCAGCGGATGTAACGATAATCCCATATCACGTGGATCAATGTCATACGTATGCACTTCACCATTACGCAGTTCGGATACTTGTGTAGGTGCAGAGATGCTGATTTCATCCAGTCCATCATGACTCGCTACGACCAAAGCTCTTTTCAGCCCTAGACGATTCAGCACTTCAGCGATCATCGGTGTCCGGCTGCGGTCGTATAAACCAAGCAATTGTCGATCCGCTCCCGCAGGATTGGTTAGAGGTCCGAGCATGTTAAAGATCGTACGCACACCCAGCTCTTTTCTTGGCGCAGCAGCATGTTTCATAGAAGGGTGATACACCTGAGCAAAACAAAAACAGATTCCGATCTCATCGAGACATTGTCTCGCCTGCTCTCCGTCCAGATGAATATTCACGCCCAATGCTTCAAGTACATCCGCACTGCCCGCTTTACCTGAGGCAGAGCGATTACCATGCTTCGCCACCCGGACAGAAACTGCTGAAGCAATGATGGCCGATGCCGTTGAAATGTTGAACTTATGAATACCTGAACCACCTGTTCCACAGGTGTCCAGCAGTCCATTGCCGTCGGTTAGAATCCGTCCGCCCTGTCCACGCATGGCTTCGGCAAACCCCGTGATTTCATCCACCGTTTCCCCCTTCATCCGCAAGCCCATAAGCAAACCTCCGATTTGAGCCGGAGTGGCCTCACCTCTCATGATGGAGTACATTAAGTCGCGCGCTTCTGCCTGCTCCAGATGGCTTCCCTCCAAAATTTTGGCAAGGCCATTCTTCATCCCTTCCGCATGACTATCTTTAGTTCCAAATCGCTCTGATTCTTCATTCATGACTGGGTTCATATTCATTTCCGGTCTCTCCTCTCTCAGTTTTGTGCAGCCGTGGCTGGGGTAACAAAATAATCGGCGTTGGCAAGTTTCAAGGTGTGATCCTTCTCTTTGGCAGGAAACATCGCTTCTGCTGTGCGAATCGCTTTCAGCAGCGCTTTGGCTTTATTTACTGTTTCTTCATATTCATTCTCAGGCACCGAATCCCATACGATTCCGGCTCCAGCCTGCACATAAGCTTTTCCTTTTTTGAAGATAATCGTTCGAATTGTAATACAGGAGTCCATGTTTCCTGAGAAACCAAGATAACCGATAGCACCTGCATAAGCACCCCGCGCTTCTTTTTCCAGTTCCGCGATAATCTCCATCGCACGCAGCTTCGGCGCACCGGATACCGTCCCCGCTGGCAAACATGAAAGAAATGCATCAAAGAAATCCTTGTCTTCTCTAAGCTCACCTGTAACGTTGGACACCATATGCATGACGTGGGAATATCGTTCAATCTCCATGAACATGTCACATTTCACACTTCCGAAGTTAGACACACGTCCCAGATCATTACGCCCCAGATCAACAAGCATCAGATGTTCCGCACGTTCCTTCTCATCCTGCAACAGATCTGCCGCTAATGCACGATCTTCTGCTTCCGTAGCTCCTCTTGGACGAGTCCCCGCAATCGGCCGTGTCTCTACGCGGTTTCCATCCACTTTTACCAACGCTTCCGGTGAAGTCCCTACAATAATTTCATCGTCCATCTTCAGATAATACATGTAGGGTGATGGATTCAACGTCCGAAGCACGCGATATACATGCAGCGGAGAAACTTCGGTATCTATATGGAAACGTTGGGATAATACCACTTGAAAAATATCTCCTGCCCGAATGTACTCTTTGGCTTGCTCTACATTTCCGATAAACTGTTCCTTCGTGAGATTGGATCGAATATCCCCCAGTTCCACGTCTCCTGGAATGGAACGCGGATTCAGGTTTTCCCCTGGTCCTTGCTGCTGCAAGCGTTCAGCCGCCTGTTCCAGCTTCTCAGAAGTTAAAGCATAAGCTTGACGGATATCATCATCCGTTGCACCGTCTTTCACATGTACATTGCCCACAAGTAGCATCTGCTGCTTCACATGGTCAAACACAATAATCTGGTCACAGAACATGAAGCGAATATCATCCATTTTCAGATCATCCAGCGCGTGGGCCGGAAGCTTCTCATAATATTGCAGCAGATCGTATCCAAAGAAACCAATGGCCCCGCCTGTAAATGGCGGCAGTTCATCATCTTTCGGACTGCGATACTTACGCAGCAGCGCTTTGAGCTCTTCAATCGGCTTGCCTGGCAGTTCTCGAATCTGTCCCGCTTCTTCTACCACGATCCGCCCTTTTTTGGCCGAGATCATCAGGAACGGATCTGTACCGATGAAGGAATATCTCGCCCATTGAATTCCACCCTCCACACTTTCCAGCAGAAATGCCCGGTCGTTGTCAGCATAACGGCGGAAAATCCGAATCGGGGTCTCCATGTCTGCCAGAATCCGTTTGACTACCGGAATCAGATTATATTCATTCGACATTTTCAGTACTTGATTAACGTTTGGCGTTATCATCAGATCACGTCCTTTCAGATTTATATAAGTTCAACTAAAGAGGTTTACACTGAGCACTCCGATGACAGAACACCCTTCCGATTGCTGTTATCCCCAGATTTTTTGATTCCCCTTCTAAAGGGAAAATCCGGTGATAAAGGCGAACACTCCGCTTCTTCAGGTTATTTCTGTCCTCTCCGTTTTTGTGTATAAAAGTTTAGTTGAACCTATAAGGGTAGAAGAAAAAGTAATATTTACAACAAAAAAACCTCTACCATCAGGTAGAGGTTTGGTTATAAGCTGTTTCAACAGGTTGGTGCTTCATAAATAACAAGTCCCTATACATGCATCCTTACCGAATTATCACACAGGCTGTTGTATGGATGTAATATCAATCCATCAAATACAAGGAAATGTACCGGCATACACTAATTCTCACCCATAGCACTCAATCTTTCATGAAATGCAAGAGGATATCGGTCGTGTTATACCTAAACAAAACGATGTCGCTAGACACGTTTGCATTCCTTCATCCTGTTTCTAATAATTCCGTAGCTCGACGTACCGCGAATCAGTTGACCGGCTTCTGTTGCTCCGGTTACCACCCGCTGGACTCTGCTATATACTCCACTCATCTCAGCTGCTCTCAGCTCAATCTCTACTCTACTCAACTGGTTCTCACTATACATCATTCCGAATGATTTGACAACCACTCTAATCTTACGAATTGGAAGGTGCCGCCAAATCAGGACGCAGAGACTGTGCACCGTTAAGATACACATGGTTGATTTCATTCTGACCTTTTGCAGTGTTAACATGTACCATAAAACGGATGCACTGTGGCAAGGCGCCTGCAACCGGAACTTCTAATGCACACATCAAAGGTACAAGCTCCCAGCCATCCAACTGGCGAATTGCCTTTGCTGGGAAAGCTGCATCCAGATCTCCAGTCATCGTAATCCAGACACTGCAAATATCTTCGGGTTGGATCTCGTTACGATCCACGATTTCCTGCAAAAGTACAGCCGTTTCTTTCAAAATATGTTCTTCGTTATTATGCGTGACCGTAGTAGCCCCGCGAATTCCCCGAGTAACCATCGCTTTTAATCTCCCTTCTTGAGCATTTCAATGACTTCGCGTACTGCCGTAACCGGTACATCCTTTACAATTCTGGCAGCGCCGATCCGGTCAGGAATAATGAAGACCATATGGCCCTCACGGAACTTTTTGTCGTGCATCATTGCATCCATTAATGCATCCGTATCCAGATGTTTTGGCATCGTCACCGGAAGGCGCAATGAACGCAACATGCGAACCGTGTCGTCATAGAGTCCTGCTGGAGCTCCCAACTTCTCGCCGAGCAATGCCGAGCCCGCCATACCAATCGAGATGGCTTCACCATGCAGAAATTCGCCGTAACCAGCAATCGCTTCAATAGCATGACCAATCGTATGACCCAGGTTTAACAATGCACGTTCTCCATTTTCACGTTCGTCACGTGACACAATCTCTGCTTTAATACCACAGCCTCGTTCCAAGCCATAGCCCAGAGCTTCTGGATCAAGAGCAAGCAGCTCATCTGCATGTTCCTCACACCAGTATGCAAAAGCTTCATCCCGAATCAGTCCGTGCTTCAGCATCTCTGACAAACCAGCCGAGACATCGCGTGGCGGTAAGGTTTGAAGAGTATCCACATCATAGAGTACCAGCTCTGGCTGATGGAATGCACCGATCATATTTTTAGCCAGCGGATGATTGACAGCTACCTTGCCGCCAACACTGCTGTCATGCGCAAGGATCGTCGTAGGCACCTGTACAAACTTGATTCCACGCATATATGTAGCAGCAACAAAACCAGCCAGATCCCCTACTACACCCCCGCCTAGAGCAACAATCGCCGAACTGCGATCCAGTTTGCCTTCGATGGCGACAGTCATCATATCCTGATATACCGAAAGGGATTTCGATGTTTCACCCGATGGAACAACTGCGGAGACGACTGTAAAACCAGCCGTACTCAGCGTTTGTTCCAGATTGGACAAGTACTTGGGTGCCACATGTTCATCAGTAATAATGAGTAAGGGGCTTTTTTTGGTTAAGCCATATTGCTCAAAATATTGAGGTGCTTGAGCCAACAGGCCGCTGCCAATTAGGATTGGATAAGAGCGTTCCTCCAACTGCACCGTCAGCTGGCGCATCTTAGTAATTCTCCAGTTGATTATTGTAGTTAGCAAAGTTAGCGCGAATTTCCTCCATGGAGTCTCCGCCAAATTTCTCAAGGAAAGCTTTTGCAATTTCCCAGGCTACCACATGCTCCATTACGACGCTAGCTGCCGGAACAGCACATGCATCAGAACGCTCAACCTGGGCTGTAAATGCTTCTTTTGTATCGATATCCACACTTTGAAGCGGTTTGTACAACGTAGGAATAGGTTTCATAACCCCACGTACCACAACTGGCATACCGTTAGTCATTCCGCCCTCGAATCCGCCCAAACGGTTGGTAGCTCGGTGATAACCACGCTCTTCACTATGCATGATTTCATCATGCACCTGAGAACCACGAATCGTTCCAGCTTCGAACCCAATACCAATTTCCACACCCTTGAATGCGTTAATGGACATTACACCCTGAGCAATCCGTGCATCCAGTTTGCGGTCATACTGTACGTGACTACCAAGCCCTACAGGCACACCTTCAACGATACATTCCACGATTCCACCGATGGAGTCGCCTTCCTGCTTGATCTGATCAATGTAGGCTTCCATCTTTTTCTCGGTTTCAGCATCGGTTACACGTACGGAAGAAGCTTCTGTCACTTCGATCAGTTCATCGATCGGCAGATCTTGATAAGGAGCTTCAATTTCTCCGATACGCAACACACGTCCAGCTACTTTGATTCCGAATTCAGCAAGGAATTGACGTGCAATAGCACCACATGCTACACGCACCGTTGTTTCACGGGCACTGGAACGCTCCAGTACATTACGCAAATCTTTCAGGTTATATTTGAGCCCACCATTCAAATCAGCATGTCCCGGACGTGGACGATGAACGCGACGTTTCTCTTCGTCACTGCCTTCAATCGGCTCAATATTCATAATATTCTGCCAGTGTTTCCAGTCATTATTTTGAACAACCAATGCTACAGGAGCACCTGTTGTATATCCGTGACGGATACCACCAACGAAATTGGCCTGATCCTTTTCAATTTGCATGCGACGTCCACGGCCATATCCTTTCTGGCGGCGGTGAAGTTGAAAATTCAGTTCTTCAAAGTCAATATTCAGATTGCTTGGCAATCCTTCAATAATTGCGGTTAATTGGGGTCCGTGCGTCTCCCCTGCGGTTAAATAGCGTAAACTCATAATACGTTCCCCCTTTAAACTGTTAAACTTCACATTGCTAAAATCCCATAATTTCTTTGCTTATTATAGTATAGCTGACCGGCTTTGACAAGAAAACTGGTCGTTTCTTATCCTAAACTGGATTGGACTCGAATGGTGATTGATTGAGATGTCGACGACTGTGAGAAGTATCCATTCATTCATTATGCAAATAACCGCCTGGACACATATACATGTGCACGCCAGACGGTTATGAAATAATTAAAATTATTTTTTGCGATAAAAGAATGTTTCCGCTGTCTCCAGACCATATTGTCCCGGGGAAAAAATCTGTTCCGTACTGCCCACGAACAAAATACCACCTGGACGCAAACTTGTTGCAAACTTGTGATACAACAGGTTTTTGGCTTCCTCTGTAAAATAGATCATGACATTACGACACACAATCAGATCATATCCTTCGTCAAAACGATCCAGTAACAGATTTTGCTTCATGAACTTAACTGAACTTTTCAGTTGTTCATCAATACGGTACACCAAGCCATCCTGCTTGAAGTATCGATTGGCTGTTTCCTTCGGAACATCTTTAAGCGAGCGTTCCATATAACGCCCTTCCTTGGCTTTAGCGAGAGCACCTTCATCCAAGTCACTTGCCGTAATGGAGCTTCCCTTAAGAATGCCCATCGTGTCCAGAATCATCGCTAGCGTGTACGGTTCTTCGCCTGTAGAACAAGCGGCACTCCACACTTTAACGCCACGCTTCGGACCTAGTAACTCAGGCAGGATTTCATCCCGCAGTACTTCCCAGCGATTAGGGTTACGCCAAAATTCCGAGACGTTAATGGTCATGCGATCCAGAAACTCATAAAACAAGGACTTGTCCTTTTGCATGGCATCAAAAAAGATAGAAAACGTATGAAATCCGTTTTTGTTACGAAGTGTGGTCAGCCGTCTTTTCATCTGGCCTTCCTTGTATTGAGCAAGATCAATGCCTGTGCTCTCTTTGATTTTCCGAATAAATCCAGCGTAATCCGGGTCTAGTAGTTGTTCCTGCTCCAGCATCGTATCACCCTTCTGGCTAAAAAATTACAACCAGGCTGCGATGCTCTTGTCGTACGTTACCAGCTCATCCGGAGTAAAGAAGTTTGCTGCTTCACGAGTGGCGCTTTCCGGTGAATCCGCCCCATGAATCAGATTATGCGGTGTGTGGCTGGCGAAATCTCCGCGAATTGTACCCGGAGCCGCTTCCTTCACATTGGTTTTCCCGATTACGATGCGCGCAAGTGCCACGATGTCGTCACCTTCCCAGACCATAGCAAATACAGGTCCAGATGTGATAAAACGAACCAGATCATCGAAGAACGGTTTCCCCTCATGTTCAGCATAATGGCGTTTGGCCTGATCTTCAGACATCTGCACCAGCTTGCCTGCCACCAACTTAAACCCTTTGTCTTCCAGACGGCTAACGATACGCCCTATCAATCCACGCTGCACACCATCCGGCTTCACCATCAAAAATGTACGATCCATAGGCTCACTCCTCACTCACGGTTCAAAGTTATTTCATTATGTAAACGCAATCCCTTTGATTGTAACATACATGTCCAAATCCTCCCAATGAGGAATATCACATGAATGTTATTTTTGAGTAAGAGACAGCTACACGAGGAACTGCATTCATGAAAAGATGCCCGTCCATAGCAGTCTAATGTTCAAACATATTAATGCGTACGTTTGACCACAAAATGAGCGATATCACGCAAGTTTTTGGTGGTCTTGATGTTAGGTAGTTGATCCAGAGCATCGAGCGCTTTCTTCATATATCGGTCAGCCAGGGCTTCTGCTTTAGCAATTCCTTGACTTTGGCGAATCATGCCAATTGCATCGGATGCACTCGCCCGTCCCTCCTCGTGCTGAACGCGGGTTATCTCCTCCAGCAATGGTTCACGCAAATTAGGTTCCTGCAATGCATAAAGTACAGGCAGCGTGATATTTCCCTGCTTCATATCACTCCCTGGAGGCTTGCCCAATTGCTTCTCGGTACCAACCAGATCAAGTACATCATCTTGTATCTGGAACGCCATACCCACGTTGTAACCATAGGTGTACAGCAACGAAGATACATGTTCCGGCGCACGAGTAGCAAGCGCCCCCAGCTGGCAGCTGACAGCAATAAGAAGCGCCGTTTTGCGACGAATTCGTAAGAGATAGTTACGTACACTTTGTCCCGTATTGAAAAAGTCCCGAATTTGCTCCATTTCACCAATGGACATCTGCACCATCGCTTTGGCCAGAATACGGTGTATCGCCGGATCGGATAGGCCCGCAGTCATCTCAAGCGCCTTGCCGTAAATGTAATCTCCGGTGTACATGGCAATCCGATTATCCCATTTGGACTTCACCGTTGGTTTACCTCTTCGTGTCGCGGCATTATCAATAACATCATCGTGAACCAGTGAAGCCGAATGAATTAGTTCCAACGGAACCGCTACCAGCTTCAGACGTTCAATATCGTATGTACCAAATTTCCCACCGAGTAACACAAATACCGGACGCAAACGCTTACCCCCTGCCTTGAGCAGGTGAAGTGACGTTTCACTTAGCAGCTTCTGTTCTCCCTGAACACTGCGATACAACTCTTTTTCAATGTAGTCCATGTCTTTTTTTAACAATCCGAAAATATCCAATAGTTTCATTCGTTCACCCGTGTCAGCGTATTGTCAGTCCATAAATCCATGCTTACCTTCCCCTCCAGCAAGTCGGGCCTGCAGGCATAACGAAAAACCAGGGCTTGCCTTTCCTGCTTGTGTTCTTCTGAGACGTACTACTCTTCTTCGAATGTCAAGGCCGACATCCGGGAATTAAACTCTGCGACTTGTTCTGAAACATAAGTACAGAAGTTGCCGGAGCATGGGTCAAGGCTGTGGTTCCATCCAAAGGTCGCCATCAGCGCTCACCAATACCCCGGGATTGGGGGACAACAAATTGCCCCTGCAATTCGGTCAGCAGATTCAAAATTGCAGGAAGCTAAGAAGTTATCCCCGTTCATCCGGTTCTCCCCATCTGGTAAACAGTTGATGCGGGATGCGCAGACTATCAAGCACTTTACCCACCAGAAATAGAATCAACTCGTCCATCGTTTGGGGTTTGTAATAAAAAGCAGGCATGGCTGGTATCATTCGGACACCAAGCCGTGAGAGCTTCAGCATGTTTTCCAGATGGATTGCATGCAGTGGCGTCTCACGTGGCACCAAAATCAGCGTTCTTCCCTCTTTCATCATGACATCTGCAGCCCGGGACATTAGATTGTCCGACGAACCTTGTGCAATGGATGAAAGAGTACCCATGGAGCACGGCATTATAATCATGCCTTCTGCCAAGAAAGAACCACTTGCGATGGAGGCACCAATATCACTAACGGGATGATAGATCAGGGAACCCGCACGGCCGCCGAATTTTTCTCCCAGCACACGGTCCCGATTCGTAACATCCCAGTCCATTTCTTCTTTTAATACACGCCACCCGGCATTGGAGATCACCAGATGCACGGTGTATTCAAGATCAAGCAGCGTTTCAATTAATCTGATGCCATATATACTTCCACTGGCCCCGGTAATTCCGACAACTAGTCGTTTATTGTCCGGCTGCTGCATCTTTATTTCACCGCCAGATCAATTAAAGTAAATGTAAATACAACCAGACTTAGCACACTGTTCATTGTAAAGAATGCGGTCTGCACGCGGCTCATGTCATTTGGCGATACAATATAGTGTTCATAGAAGAGGATACCATAAGTAATTAGCATTCCGGCACCATACCACCAGCTCAGATCAGTCAACAATAACAAAGCAAGAAAACCGATTGCGGTAATCACGTGGAAGAACTTTGCGATCTGCAATGATTTGTTAAGACCAAAACGGGAAGGTATGGAATGAAGACCCTCTCCCTGATCAAAATCCAGATCCTGACATGCATAGATGATATCGAACCCTGCAGTCCAGAACACAATCGTAACGTACAGTACAATCGCTGTCCAATCCATCGTACCCGTTACCGCTACCCAACCCCCCAGTGGAGCCAGACCAATGGTCATACCGAGCACTATGTGGCACAACCAGGTGAAACGTTTGGTATATGAATACAATACCAGCATAAATACAGCTATCGGCAACAGCTGCATGGATAACACGTTAAGGTTGGATGAAGCCCAGAACAAGAGCACAAATGATACTATGATAAAAATAACGACCTCACCGTTTTTCAACAAACCGGCAGGAATTGCTCTCATTGCGGTACGTGGATTTTTCTTGTCTATGGCTTGGTCAATCATGCGGTTTAAGCCAAAAGCAGCACTTCTTGCACCAATCATAGCCAGTAATACCCACATTATCTGCATCCAGGTCGGGAATGTATCATTCACTACCATGGAACCGAGAATGGCCCCCATAAATGCAAAAGGTAACGCGAAAAGCGTATGTTCAATCTTAATCATTTCTAAAAAGATGCGAATTTTCCTAAACATGCTGATTCTCCTTGGTTCCAATATGCAATGCCGCAATACCTCCGGTCAGAGGATAGGCCTGCACTTGCTTTAATCCGGTTTCTGCAAAAATGTCGGCCAGTTCCTTCCTCCCTGGAAAAAGTGCCAGTGAGTCCGGCAGCCATTTATACTGCTCATAACGTTTGGCAAACAATTTGGCAATGTTCGGTAATAGTTGTTCGAAATAAAAATAATAAATAGCTTTAAATGGTTGCCATGTCGGCTTAGACAACTCCAGACAAACTACCATGCCTCCCGGTTTCACTACACGCTTCATCTCTGACAGAACTTGTCTGAGATCAGGTACATTGCGAAGTCCAAATCCAATGGTGACATAATCAAATGAATTGTCTTCAAAGGGAAGTGACATCGCATTGCCTTGAACCAGCGTGATCTGTTTCTGACGGTTTACAGCATCAACTTTGGTCTGTCCAACTTCCAGCATATTGCTGCTAAAATCAAGTCCATGCATGTGACCCGTTTCACTTGCTTGGGCCATGGCAAGTGTCCAGTCACACGTGCCGCAGCACAAATCGAGACCGGTATCGCCTTTGGACATATTCATTTTCTTCATGGTAAATTTACGCCAAGCTTTGTGCCTGCGGAAACTCAGAATATCATTCATGACGTCATATTTACCAGCTATACTCTGAAAAACAGAATGGACAAATTCTTCTTTAGGTTTGGTCTCTCCGCTCCCCATTCGTCTGTCTCCCCCTCAATCTTCCCTAACTGCCGCATGTGAAGGCTGCAAATACGTCAGGTAAGGCTCCAGGATTGCATTAATCTCATGCAGGCCCAGTTGATCTTCCTCGTCTTGCAGCAACAGTTGTATACGGTGTGTACACTCACGAAGCTTGTCCAGCAAAAACTCGCCGATCCGATACTTCAGCACCATACCGCTCCATGCTCTTGTATCCGGCTCGGGCTGACGCAGCATTTTTCGCTCATCGTCATTACCGTACTCGTAAATATGCCAGAAAGCATAACTGTGATAAAACCTCTGTTCGTCATTCATCCGACGCAGCTCTTCCATAATTGCTTCGCAGTAGCTGAATTCGGCCAACAGGTCGTTCCATAGCGATGCTTCGTTATCACGGATCATGCCTGTAAAAGAAAGAAACAGCTGCATCTTCAGCTGTACTGTTTCACGCAAGTATTCTTCAGCCGAAACGAGAAGCTTTTTCATCCGTTCATACAGCGTCATCTTGCGTGCATTCACTTCGGATACAGCACCACTAAGTTTACCGATCATTTCAATTTTACCTGCATGGGCAAGTAACTGATAGAAACGACTACTGAAATAATCTCCGGCAAGCACGTTCAGCTGGCGTGAACGCATCTCCAGTTCTCTACGCTCTCCGGATATCGTATCGATTCGATCATGCGTATCCATGGCCAACTGAACGAGCGAGGTTGCGAGAGCGTATAGCTCATCATGCACCTTTTCGTCTGTGCGGCCCACAAATACCTGCAGCAGACGAGCCCGGCTATCCGGAAATGATGGGATTTCCGTATGTTGTCGAATCATGTCGTAATCCGTATATTTCTTTGCTAGTTGGGGTACGCGATATGAATTCATTCTCAGCCTCCGAGCCTTTACATTGTTAAACCATTTCTGCACTACAATCTTATATATTATAGCATATGTTTATCGGGCACGCACTGAATCATGCTATTCTATTACCCCTGACTTGACATTTCGAATTGCTTCTTCCAAAGTTCGGTCTCCATCATGTGAAACCAGTCCTTTAATTCGTCCGAGAGGATCGGACTTTTCCAGTCTCGAAGCGTTTCGATTGCATACATTGGCCATTCCCCACGCCGAAAATCGGCAGCGAGCAACAAATGTCTTTTATGAAGCCATTCATCTTCTGCCATAACACGCAGCATCACCTGTTCCACGTTATCCAGACTTCGAAATCCTAAATCTGCCACAGTAGCCATATTACCATAGATTTCGGTGTAACTTGTGCTGGTTCCGGTAACCTTTAGATCAAGTGTCAAAATGGATTGTTTCCACTCCACCCTGGCAATGGGTGTCGATAATTTCATGGTGCTCAGCACGTCCACCAGATTGTCTTCTGTTAGCTGGACGGGATGCTGCGCCGCAGAAACGGGTTGTACGTTTTCACCGCCCAAGGTACGCATATGTAAGGTTTGTATGGCAACAAGCAGAAGGACCGCCGCAACCGTTGCCAGCAGTGAAGCAGTCACGATCATCCGCGGTTTCATAAATGCCTCCCTGCCCTTACCTATTAGTGTAGTCTGTCCGGTAAAGGCTCATACCTCATTGTACAATGAAAAAAAGCAGGCTATGCCTGCAATTTTCATTATTCCGACTGAATCTGTCCATGCTTCGTAATCAGCGTGGCTTTTCCACGGATTTTAATGGCGGAAGTATGATTGGTAAACTGGGCAAACATGACTTCTCCCTTATCCAGCTTCTCCGTATGGTGGAAGCGGGTATCCTGACCTCGGGTTAAGCCGATCACCTGAACACCGTTCTCCTCCGCCTTAATTACGATATAATCACTGCCGGTTGGATGATCCATCACGCACATCCCCTCTCCTTGTTCAATAGCGTTAATGATGATAAATATTGTTTCATTTGTCAACCAGCCCTTATGTGGATGGAGCGCAATAATCTTTTACTCCCAGGTCATACTACAAGTGATCCTGCCACAGAAAGGAGAGTTTATATGAAGTACATTCCCGCAGCACTAACAGACGAGCATATTCACCAGTTAAAAGAAACCGAACAGCATATGTCCGCAGCAGCTGGAGAAGAGCTTATTCTGATTGCCTATGCACAGCAACCGGATGATCCGGAATCGCAAGATGGCAGGAAGAAAAATAATTAAAGGACAAAAGAAAAGGCCGTGAACAAGTCACGGTCTTTTTGTCGACATATGGAATATGTAGAAATCTTATTTAATTCCGTCTTTGAGCGCTTTACCTGGTTTGAATGCAGGAATTTTGCTCGCAGGAATTTCGATTTCTTCACCTGTTTGCGGGTTGCGTCCTTTACGTGCAGAGCGCTCGCGAACTTCGAAGTTCCCAAAACCAACCAATTGTACTTTGTCTCCGCTTTGAAGAGCCTCAGAGATTGCTTCGAATACGGCATCAACCGCTTTCGTTACATCCTTTTTGGACAATTCAGTAGCTTCGGACACGTGTGTAATCAAGTCTGATTTGTTCATTTGTTTTTTCACCTCCTGAATCAATGTCCTGAATGTTATACTGTGTTTCCGTTTTATAGCGAAATATACGTTCATACACAAAAAATCTACGTACATCTTGAGCGTGATGAACAGAAATCTCGGCCTGCGGTCAACAGTCATTTCTGGCAGAATGTCGCCTGAAACAAAGGTTGTTTCAGACGCCGAACAAATTTTATACTAATACAGACAGCACACAATTTCAAGTGCGGTTGCGGTTTAACACGTAAAATGTAACCGCTAGGGCAAGCACGAGCACCCCACCTTTTACAATATCATGCGTGAAATATTGAACATTCATCATAGTCAGACCGTTCACCAGAACACCAATCAGAACCGAACCGATGAATGTTCCGATCACGTTTGGTTTACCTGCACCAAATACGGAGAATCCGACAAACACAGCAGCCACGGATTCCATTAACAACGGTGATCCCGCATCTATTTGCCCTGAACCTACTTTGGATGCATAGATAATACCGCCGATTGCAGCAAACACTCCAGCAGCTACATAAGCGAGTGTACGCACCTTTTTCACCTTGATACCGGATAGGCGTGCCGCTTCTTCATTGCCCCCCGTAACGTACATCTGGCGCCCATACTTCGTATAGGTCAAAAAGATATGCACACCGATAACCGCAATGAGCAGCAGGATGACCGAAATCGGCATTCCCAGCCATTTTCCCTGCCCAAGCTGCAGAAATGTGGGGTCCATCTCTCCGGCAGCCTTGCTTCCGTCAGGAAACTGCATATGGTTATAGATCGTGTATCCTTGAGCATACGTTTTATGAATTCCACCGATAATGTACATCGTGGCAAGTGTAGCGAGCAGATCCGGGATACGCAGTTTCACAATGAGTAAGGAATTAAGCCAACCAATCACAGCCCCAATAATTAGTGGGACGATAATGACAACTGCCAGCGGCTGCTGATACCAAATCATCAATGAAGCAGTAACGACAGTAGTTAACGAGACGGTAGCCCCCACCGAGAGGTCAAATCCATCAACAATGAGAGATAAGGTAACACCAATCGCCACAAATGTCACGATAGAGATTGAACCCAAAATATCGGTCAAGTTACTGTATGTGAAGAAATAAGGCAATTTAATACCGAAAAATGCTATAACACCAATAATAACGATAATTGCGCCATAACGGAACGCAAAATCCAATGATTTATCCTTCATGCTCCCACCTCTTGTCCACCGCTTGCATAGTATAGCAGCTGTTCTTGGTTAGTCTCGCCCCGTTTGAATTCCTTTACGATAGTTCCTTCACACATGACTGCAATTCGATCACCAATGCCCAATCCTTCATCCAGTTCACACGTGAAATAGATAACAGCTTTACCCGCCAAAGCCAGTTCGTTAATGATGCGAAAGATGTCACTTTTGGCGCCGATATCCACACCTTTTGTCGGCTCATCAAAGATAAAGACGTCTGCGTCCGCATTCAGCCATTTGCCAATGGCCACCTTTTGCTGATTGCCACCGCTTAAATACTTCACTTCCTGCCGCACTGACGATGTTTTGATACCGAGCTGCTGCACCAAAGATTCCGCATTCTCGCGCTCTCGCTTTCGACTTACAAAGCCCAATTTACTAAGACGTCCAAGCAATGGCAGGCTCAAATTCCGTTCTACGTTTTCCTCAATTAGAATCCCCTGTTTCCGCCGTTCCTCAGGCACGGAAACAATGCCCTGAGCCGCAGCATCAGCTGGTTGGGAAAGACGAAGTTCACGATTGTTAAGCCGAATCTCTCCACTCTCCAGCCGATCTGCACCAATCAACAAGCGGGAACATTCCGTTTTCCCCGCACCTACAAGCCCTACCACAGCAAGCACTTCGCCTCGACGAACAGACAGGTCCACGCCCTTGACCCGGACTCCACGCCGAAGTCCTCTTGCTTCCAGCAACACTTCACCTACCGGAGCTTCTGTTTTGGGAAACTCTTCCTCAAATGGTTTTCCGAGCATCTGCGTCACCAGATCATTGATCGTAAGCTCTTTTGCCTCACCCGTGAACACATGTTGTCCATCTCTCATAACGGTAACGCGGTCACAGTGACTTGTAACTTCAGGAAGACGGTGCGTAATAAAAATACATGCCACTCCGCGTTCTTTCAATAAATGAACGATTCGAAAAAAAGCATCCGTTTCTTCTTGGCTCAGCGGTGCAGTTGGTTCATCAAAAATAATGACCTTGGCATCCTGAATCAGGATACGTGCGAGCAGAATCATCTGCTTCTCCGCGAGTGTCAGGTCGGCTACTTTTTTGTGAACCGATATAGCCGCTCCTAATTGCTGCAAAGCTTCAGCCGCACGCTGTTGCAGTTTCCGCGGGCTTTTCCACCAACCTCCACTCGGCGACGCCAATTGATCCAGCATAATGTTCTCGGCAGCTGTCAATTGTGGAACTAGCGCAGCATCCACTTCCTGGTACACACAGTGAATTCCACTCGCTTTAGCATCTCCTGGTGAATTCAGATGAATTGTTTGCCCACTTAATTGAATGGTGCCCTGATCCAGTTGATAGGCACCAGATAGAATTTTCATCAATGTGCTCTTGCCGGCACCATTCGCACCAAGCAGCGCATGAATTTCCCCGCCTTTCACGGAGAACTCCACGTCTTTCAGTGCAGGAATACCTGCAAACTGCTTGTGGATATGTTTCATTTGAAGCAGAATCGGTGCAGTACTCATGACGCCAACCTCCAATCGCTCCCTACGGGAGTATCACTTTTCTCATGTAGTTTTTTCATCATGGTTGGAAAAAGCGCGCCTTGTGGCGCGCCTCCGTTACGCTGTTTTATTTAGCAGTAACTCCGTATTCCGACATCCAATCCTTGATTCCCTGTGTACTTCCTCCCCAGCCCTCAACATACTCGGACAGCTCTGAAGTGGAGATTTGTTTGTCTGGCAGCGCATCGCGCTGTACATAAACCGGGTTGAGAACCACTTGATCCTCTGTCTCATCCCCATTCAGCTTCTGGTACGCATAACGAACCTGAACACGTCCAATGTCTGTTGGATCAACCGCTGCGGAAGCTACCCAAGGGTTTTTCGGATCCTGGATCATCTGCAAATCTTCATCACTCATGTCAATACCATATACCTTGATCTCATCACGTCCTGCTTGCTGAATGGCACGTGCTGCACCTTTAGCGAACTCATCCCAAGCAGTCCATACCGCCGTGATTTCACCTTTTGGATATTGTTTCAAAATCGCTTCCATTTTGGCTTGTGTATCCAGTGCTGGATTCTGTGCTGAACCAAACGTTGCAATCTCCTTAATGTCCGGGTTTTCTTTCAGGAACTTGCCATAAGCAATTTGACGACGTTCCATTGGTGCAAAACCGGCTACCCATACTTTTACGATATTGCCTTGTCCGTTAATATCTTTTTTCATTTGCTCCAGCGTAAGCTCAGCCATCTTCTGATCATCCTGGGACAACACTGTTGCTCCCGGAACGCTAATGTCTGCATCGAACACAACAACCGGAATGTTTTGTTCTACTGCCTTTTTCACGCCCGGCGTCAGCAAGGAATCCCCATGATCCGTTAGAATGGCATCGAATTTCTGGTTAATTGCGCTATCGAGCAACGATACCATTTTGGCTTTATCATTATCGGCGACAAACGTAGTCAGTTGTCCACCGAATTTTTCGATTTCTTCTTTAACCCCTTGCACATATTGCTGCGAGAACGTACCTGTGTTAAATTCCATAATCAGTGCAATTCGTTTTCCACTGAGTGGGCCTGTTACTGCTTCGGTTTGAGGCTTGTCCTCTGCTGCGCCGGAAGCTGTAGTTGAAGCAGGTTCTTTTTTAATTCCGCAAGCGGACAGCGCCAATGTAAATACAAGCAGCACACTCAACCATACCCATTTTGTGTTTTTCCCTCTCATCTCTTTCTCCCCCTGTTCACACTCTCTGTGATCTCGATCACAATAGTTGAATATTAATATAACGGCTAATCCCTAGTATGTAAATGGGTTTTAGTAATTTAAAGCTAAAACTCGCTAAGTTTTCATCCGAAACTAAAGTATCTTATCCAGTTCATCCAGAATCATGTAAATAAAACAAGAAAAAGACCGCGAGGGATACCCCTACGGCCTTTTGGAGTTACAGAATTATGGCGATTAATCCACCTGAACCTTCGTTAATGATACGTCCTAGTGTCTCTTGCAATTTGTATCGTGCGTTATCTGGCATCATCGCAATTTTACCCTGAATGCCTTCTCTCACGATGGAATGCAGCGAACGACCGAACATATCTGAATCCCATACCTTGATCGGATCGTTCTCGAAGTCCTGCATCAAGTATCTCACCAGTTCCTCACTTTGTTTTTCCGTTCCGATAATCGGTGCAAACTCCGATTCCACATCGACCCGGATCATGTGAATGGATGGTGCGGTTGCTTTCAGGCGGACGCCGAATTTGGTGCCCTGCCGGATGAGTTCTGGTTCATCCAGTGCCATCTCGGCGAGGGATGGAGCCGCGATGCCGTAGCCAGTCGTTTTGACCATCTCCAGCGCCTCAGCGAAGCGATCATACTCCCTCTTCGCATGGGAGAATTCCTGCATCAATTGCAGCAGATGATCTTTACCTCGAATTTCAATACCAACAACTTCCACGAGGATCTGATCATATAGTTCATCCGGTGCATACAGATCGATTTCTGCCACACCTTGCCCCATGTTCATACCACTCAGACCGGCTCGGTCGATGAATTCGTATTCCATGAACTGAGCAACTACCCGATCCACGTCACGCAATCTGCGGATATCCTTAACCGTATCGCGAACGGAATTTTCATAGTTGCTGCGCAGCCAGTGATTTTCATTCAGCACCATCACCCAGCTCGGCAAATTCACATTCACTTCATGTACAGGGAACTCATATAGCACTTCGCGAAGTACACCTGTCACATCATCTTCGGTCATTGTAGCTGCACTGAGTGTCATAACCGGAATGTCATACTTGGCAGCAAGCTCACTTCGCAACTGCAGCGCTTCTTCACTGCGAGGGCGAGTGGAGTTGATCACCAGTACAAACGGTTTGCCTACTTCCTTCAGTTCGGCTATAACGCGTTCCTCTGATTCCACATAGGAACTCCGGGCAATCTCAGCGATTGTGCCATCTGTTGTGACCACCACACCCAATGTGGAATGCTCCTGAATGACTTTGCGTGTACCAATTTCGGCAGCTTCCTGGAAAGGAATCGGTTCTTCGAACCAAGGTGTGGAGATCATGCGTGGTCCATTCTCATCCTCGTATCCCTTGGCTCCTTCCACTGCGTAACCTACACAATCCACAAGGCGCACATTGACATCAAGTCCCTCGGCGACTTTGATTTGAACCGCGTTATTCGGTACGAATTTTGGCTCCGTAGTCATGATTGTTTTGCCAGCTGCGCTCTGTGGCAGTTCATCAACTGCCCTCCCGCGGTCTGCCTCGTTTGTGATGTTTGGCAGTACAATCGTTTCCATGAAACGTTTGATAAATGTTGATTTACCTGTCCGGACTGCGCCGACAACCCCGAGATAGATATCCCCTCCGGTCCGCTCGGCAATGTCCTTAAAAATGTCCACTTTCTCCAATGAAATCCCCTCCCTAAATTACTCCGAAGGAAAAATGCTAAAGAGCATCCGCTTCGTTTTTTCAATCAGAAGACTGAAATCCCTGCAACGGTAGAGCCGCCTTTGTGAGTGCCCGGAAGTCGTCCGCCGCCGAACGTTGCATTCTGATGAAACCGGCGAAAGCGGCGTTAACTCGTACATGCAATTGGACTAGTATCATCTTATGTATCCGTATGCAGCATTATGACGCGTATTTTTTTGTTTTTTTCTCAAGGTAGTTGCCTTAAGAGAATCGCCCCGCTCTCGGACTGCGCGTCTTTATTTCAATCTACTTTATGAGCGTGCCGAAGCTTTTATGCCGGTTCGTTGATTTGGTTTTCGTGGTACCGTTCAAGCCGTGCAGAAGGTATACTGTGAGGGTAAGGCATTTTTTAGCAGAGAAGAGCAGAGATAATGAGCTGAGAAAGGTGAGATGAGCATGGCACAGATCAAAGTATATGGACTAGGTGAGCACCTGAATCCATTGAAAGCACAGCTTTCACAAGTTATACACTCCGTTATGGTGGATGTTGTGGGATTACCGGAGAACAAGAAGTTTCAACGTTACTTTCCCATGGAAACGGATGATTTTCTTTTTCCCTCTGATCGTTCAGCAGCATATATCATTATTGAAATCAGCATGTTCGAAGGCCGCACAGATCAAGTCAAGAAAGAACTCATTCAGCAATTATTCACACGAATGAATGAACAGTTGAAGTTATCACCTAATGATGTGGAGATCACCATATTTGAAACACCGCGTAGTCATTGGGGTATTCGGGGATTACCCGGCGATGAACTTGACTTGAGTTATAAAGTGGAGGTCTGAACAACGTAATCTGAATATAGTTTATGCTCCTTATGATGTGAACTATAAACCAACATACAAGAAAGAGATATTCCGTGATGCGGAATATCTCTTTTTTTACCTTAAGGATAATCATTGATTGCATGCATTCGAATTGAATTAACGCTCATTATTACTTTGTTGCAACCGGGGTGTTATTCTGCCAGGTATAAGCGACCGATTTTACAGGGACGAAGTAAGAATGCTCCAGCAAGAATTCACGCATATCTTCCACTTTTGTTGGAGCATTATCTGACTTCTCTACAGCCTGCATAATGTCAAAAGCATAATCCACATAGACATTACCCTCGTCATCCATCATGAAAGGCAGTTCCTGACCCGAATATACACTATTCAGTGTAACCGCTGGGGCACCTGCCTGTGCGGCTTGTTCCATATCTACAGCGTATAGATTCGGATACAATTCTTCCCCACTTGGCAGTTGATTGTTATGTACGGACATGTACTGGTTGACCATTCGCTGAACATCATTTACTTTCTGTACGGTTTGAAGATCCATGACTTTGACTGTCGGGTTCACTTCTTCATCCTGAATGAGAAAGTAAGCGCTCCCACCACTTTCAAACGCAGTGCCGGGTATTTCATCCAGATACCCCTGCTGTTTCAGCTTGGACAGATCTACTCTGAATTTTTCATATTTCGGTGTTTCTATATCTGCATTGACCATGGGCAAAATCCCCTGATCCTGTTGGAATGCTTCTACCGCAGTTTGAATACGGCTTACGCTTTCCCTATAAGCTATTTTGGGATCAGGATTACTCTGGGATTGATACATACACCCCGTTGCTGTAAAAGCAAACAATAGGAACAAGAGTAGACAGGACATCTTCTGCAAATGACGCCTCTGCCCTCTTGGTTTCGCGACCTTCGCCATATTCTCGTTCATCCGTATCCTCCTTGAAATCGTTCCACTCAGGTATTCTTAGAACCAATCGTCCTCTTCCTGCTGTTGACGCTCCAATTGTTTACGAATCGCTGCCTTCAGCGGGTCCTCTGGAACATGAACCATCACCGATCCCCGCACCTTTGCCTGACATGACAACCGAGTACCTGCATCCAGCAGCGAACCTAGCTTACGCTTCTCCGCATCTGTTGGTGGATGAAGCGCTGCAAGATGTTCTGAATCTACTTTCACCTTACACATCAGACAGGCTGCCTTTCCATCGCATCGCGTTGCAATTTTCACCCCTGCACGACGTGCAGCATTTAGCAGTGTTACACCCGGCTTTAGCCGAATCGTTTTATTTTGCGGTAAAAATGTAATATTGTAATCCATCATTCTTCCTCCCAACCTATTGAGGCCATTCGAAGCCAACAAGCTCTTCCACTTCTGCTCTGAATCGGCTTGTCCATATATTTTGCTTCCCCAATAAAGTCATTAGAGGTTGATGTGATTCGGGCATCTGCCGGATCTGTCTTGCAATGGGTTCATAACGATCGGCACGGCCTCTCATTAGATTGAACAACAGCTCATGAGCAAGCGGCATTAAACGCAATGTGTAAGAACCTACTTTGGCTTCAGGTGCATACTTGGCCAATATATGCTCAATTTCAATGCGGTACCAACTTTTACGTGACCACACTTCGAAACCACCAACCAGTTCCAACGCACAAGTCCCTACCTGATAATGACTGAGCAGCGAGGCATAAGGTCCAGTTTTATCTACGACAGGCTCGTCCAGCACCATTCCAGGCGCAGATTTATGAAGCAACTTCGCGGCGGTGATGTCAGCGTAAACATCAATATCTCTGGGAGCCTGCTGTAATGCCACCTGTTGGAGCAACAACCCACAGCTTCCCCCAAGCAGCCACGTATAAGGCTCTGCATCCCAAGCTTTCGCCGTTTCCAGCAAAGCGGCTTGTAATTCTGGATAGCGCTCTATCCGATCCTCCGTTTCATGCAACCTCATCGGCTCACCTTCCCTTCATCCGTTTTCGTTGTGTCAGTTCTTATGATGTGTTTATGCGGATGTTATCTCTCAGGCGAGAAAGATCAGGTCAGAGAAGCTATTCCGCCGAAGAAGCCAATCAGCATAATGAGAAAAGCAATTAAAGAAAGAATCCCCCGTACAATACCTTTCGTTTTGGATCGAGCAAACGTAATCAGGAATACAGATAGTCCCATAATAAGGATTGCGACCAATGAAAGCCACATCTTGTCCATCGCGTTCATAATCCAGAGTTCTCCCCTTCAGTCCGTTATTCATCACTGACACTGTGACAATTGCAACTATTATAACACGAAACATTGCTCAGATTTCCAAAAAAAAAGACAAAAAGCAAGCCGGCAGATGCGGACTCGTCTTTTTGTCTTGCCTGATCGCCTGCACGCAGGCGCGATCTATTATTTTTTCATCATCATTTTCATTAATGATTCCATACTGTTTGGGTTTAATCCGCTTTTTTTGACGGCACTCACGATATCCTGAACTGTATCTTCAGATACCGGCACTTTTGCCATGGCGGATACTTGCTTGATCAGTTGGCGCAATTGAGCTTCATTCTGCATGGTGGACGGTTTTACTGTACTCGCCAATTTCTTGACGGCACCTTCCGTAATCGATTTCCCTGTTTTTTTGTTGATCGCTTTCAGCGCTTCCTTGGAAATGTTGTTAGCCATTCGTCTCCCCTCCTCCGGCAATACTCATGTGTATAATATGAGTGCACCGCAAAAAAGGTGAAGAAGCTTCTCATTTCGGGAAAGCTGCCTACGCTACCATCAGGAATGCCACTGCTCCCATGTTTCAAGCGTCATGACTTCCATTTCGGTCTTGGGATCACGTCCCATCAAAGCTTCAACCGCATCCCGCGGCTGTCTCTCTTGAAAAAGAACGTGATAAAGCTGATCTGCAATCGGCATTTGCACACCGTATTTCTGAGAAATAAAGTGGGCGGCCTGCGTGGTCCGAATACCTTCCACAACCATGCCCATGGAATTCAAAACATCGTCCAGCTTCTGTCCTTTGCCCAGCAAGGAGCCAGCTCTCCAATTACGGCTGTGCTGACTGGTCGCAGTCACGACCAAATCGCCGATCCCTGCGAGTCCAGAGAACGTGAGCGGATTCGCTCCCATCTCCACACCGATGCGTGTGATTTCGGCAAGCCCGCGTGTTAACAACGCTGCTTTGGCATTGTCACCAAAGTTAAGCCCGTCTGACATACCAGCTCCTAGCGCGATAATATTTTTGAACGCTCCCGCCAGTTCTACACCGATCATATCTCGATTCGTGTACACACGGAAATAAGCATTCATAAATAAACCTTGAGCCGCCTCGGCAGAAGCTTTATCCAGTGATGCCACAACAACCGTCGTTGGGCAACGCTTAACCACTTCTTCCGCATGGCTTGGACCAGAAAGTACAACGACACGGCCTTCTTCACATTCGAGTTCTTCCGAAATGACCGTGGACATACGTTTCAGACTTTCTGTCTCAAAACCCTTGGTTGCATGAATGACTAACATTTCCGGTTTGTAATAGGCCTTAAGCTGATGTGCAACCGAACGCATCGCCGATGATGGAGCAACAATTAACACAGCAGAAGCCCCTTCAACTGCCGTCGCCATATCCGTGGTTGCCTGAATACGAGGTGACAGCTCTGCATCGGGAAGGAAGCGTTGGTTTGTATGTTTATTATTGATCTCTGCGGCCTGGTCTTCACCACGTGTCCACATGATCACATCCAGTTGATTGGCAGCCAATACACTGGCAAGTGCAGTACCCCAACTGCCAGCAACCAGAACAGCAACTTTTTTAGACAACGCGTTTTCCCCCTCCAGGGTTTTTCGATCCCAATTTATTTTCCTGTCCTTTGGCGAGCTTCGCAATATTGGTACGATGTCTCCAGAACGCAAACAGACAAATAATCAGACTTCCCCAGAAAATACTCATCGAATATCCGGGTAACACAAGGATGAAGAGCGGTGTCAAAGCTACAAAAATAAGGGAACCCAATGAAACATATCGTGTCAATACGATGGACAGGATCGCAAATACCCCGGCGCATAGCGCAGGAATAAGTGCAAGAGTCACGAGTACACCAATCGCTGTCGCAATTCCTTTTCCTCCACGGAAACGGAAGTACAGCGGCCAGTTATGTCCTGCAATGGCAGCTATACCACTAAGTGCAGGAATCCAATCGGAGCCATTGCTGAACCAAACCCCAATCCAAACGGCCGCAATACCTTTGAGTACATCCAACAGCAGTACCAGAATTGCTGGTCCTTTACCCAATATCCGCAAAGTATTGGTAGCCCCTGCATTTCCGCTTCCGTGTTGACGGATATCGATCCCCCGTAGTGCTTTTGCAAGGAGGACACTAAAGCTGATTGAACCGAGCAGATAGCTCAGTACAATCGCTGCGATTTGTAAAATCACAAACTTCTCCCCTAACCTTCGTCGGACTTCCTCCGAGTAAATATGCGAATTGGCGTCCCTTCAAAATCAAACGCTGCACGAATTTTATTCTCCAGGTAACGTTCATAAGAAAAGTGCATCAATTCCGGATCGTTCACAAAAATAACCATGGTCGGAGGTTTAACTGCAACCTGAGTCACATAGTTGATTCTCATTCTGCGTCCTTTATCTGTTGGTGGCGGATTAATCGCCACTGCATCAGACACTACATCGTTAAGCAGATGCGTCTGAACACGCATCGAGTGCTGCTGGGCCACACGCTGCACCACAGGCAACAATTTTTGTAAGCGTTGTTTTGTCTTGGCTGACAAAAATACAACCGGAGCGTAAGTCATAAACAGGAAATGATCCCGAATTTTTTTCTCAAACTCATTCATTGTTTTATCAGACTTCTCTACAACGTCCCATTTGTTCACAACAAACATGGAGGCTTTGCCTGCTTCAAATGCATAACCTGCAATATGCTTGTCCTGCTCGATAATGCCTTCTTCACCATTAATTACAATCAGAACAACATCTGCACGCTCAATGGCACGCATCGCACGCATCACGCTGTATTTCTCCGTGGTCTCATAGACTTTACCACGTTTACGCATACCTGCTGTATCAATCAGCACATAGCGCTGACCGTCTTTTTCAAACGGTGTATCGATCGCATCCCGCGTCGTACCAGCAACATCACTGACAATAACACGTTCTTCGCCCAAAATGGCATTCACCAATGAAGATTTACCCACGTTAGGACGTCCGATCAGAGCTACACGAATGACATCGTCATCGTAAGTCTCTTCCTCAAGTTCAGGCAATTTCTCAACGATGGCATCCAGCAAATCACCTACACCTGTACCATGACTTCCCGATACTCCGATTGGATCACCAAATCCAAATCCATAAAACTCATAAATGAGCTCACTGCGCCCGATATTATCCACTTTGTTAACGGCTACAACGATAGGCTTACCTGAGCGGTACAACATCTCTGCGACTTCTTCATCAGATTGCGTAATCCCTGCTTTTGCATCACACATGAATACAATAACATCCGCTTCTTCAATGGCGAGCTCTGCCTGCATCCGGATTGATTTTAAAATGACGTCCTCGCCGTCGATTTCGATACCACCTGTATCGATAATGCTAAATGGTTTACCGTTCCATTCGCCGATTCCGTAGATACGGTCACGGGTAATGCCCGGCTTGTCTTCCACAATGGCCAATCTGTCGCCGATGATCCGATTAAAAATGGTGGATTTGCCCACATTCGGTCGCCCGACAATTGCCACAACGGGTCTTGCCATACATTCCACTCCTCCTGTCCATACTTACGATAATCATCATAGCAAAAAACGCCTGTCTTGGCTAACGTTTCATGCCGTTATACTCGCAATAAAAACAATCGGCGAACCCGCTGGGGCTCGCCGATCTTGCTTTTATTGTTCAGCAAAATATGCAGTATATAACTAAGAACCATGCATGTATAACTTATTTGAATTTGCTGAGTTTGTCACCGAAGCGCTCGCCGAGCGTGATGCTCAGACCTTGATTGCTCAAGGAAACGTTCGGGTTGTTGATTTCTTCACGTGGAGCATTGTTTCTTGCAGGTCTTTCTGATTTTGGCGCTTGAGCAGGAGCTTCTTCAGTTTCCTTGATGCTCAGGCTTACACGTTGCTCAGAAGGATTCATGTCCAAGATTTTAACTTGAACTTCTTGTCCTTCTTTCAACACTTCGTGCGGAGTGCCAATATGTTTGTGGGAGATTTGCGAGATATGCACAAGTCCCTCAACACCAGGAGCGATTTCAACAAAAGCACCGAAGTCAACCAGACGTTTTACAACACCTGTTACGATATCGCTAGAGTTGAATTTGTCGCCAGCTGTTTCCCAAGGACCTGGTTGAACAGCTTTCATGCTCAGGCTGATTTTACCTTTTTCAGGATCAACTTTCAGCACTTTTACGTTTACTTTATCGCCTTCAGACAGAACGTCCGATGGTTTGTCAACGTGTGTCCAAGCCAGCTCGGATACGTGAACCAATCCGTCTACTCCGCCAACATCAACGAAAGCACCGAATTGAGTCAAACGTTGTACCGTACCTTCGATAACTTGACCTTCTTGCAAACCAGCCATAACCGTAGCTTTGTTTGCTTCGAATTCTTGCTCAAGTACGTCTTTTTGGGAAAGGATCACTTTGTTATTCTCACGGTCGATCTCTTTCACTTTAACACGCAATGTGCGTCCTTTGTAATCGCTGAAATCTTCAACGAAATGGCGCTCTACCATGGAAGCCGGGATAAATCCGCGTACGCCCACGTCTGCTACCAGACCGCCTTTAACAACGTCAGCTACAACAACTTCGAATACGTCTTGGTCTTCAAAATGCTTTTGCAATTGATCCCAAGCGTTTTCGCTGTCGATTGCACGTTTGGACAGAACGAGTTTTTCTTTCTCGTCGTCGATGCTAAGTACTTTAGCTTCAACATCTTGTCCAACTTCAACTGCATCAGACGCGCTGTCTACGTGTAGGGAAGACAGTTCACGAATTGGAATTACACCGTCATATTTATATCCAATGCTCACATAGGCTTGGTTATCTTCCAATTTGACGATGGTTCCTTTTACGGTATCTCCTTTTTTCAAGGAAACGAATTGATCCAACTCATCTTGGGTTGCTTCTTGATTTTTCATTTCTTCCGACATGTCAAATACCCTCCTCAATTCAAAAACCCCATTATATTCAAACCTGCCTGTAGCAGAGTTCAAAACACTTTCAGAACTAAATGCATAGCTTAGCTTCCCACAAAAAAATGGAAACATGCACTCAGTTGTTCGACGTCACCTTAATCACTTGCTCGGTACGCCCGTTTGCACCATTTCATTAATTTTGGACATAATCTTCTCCGTCGCTCTTTCCAGCGCATCGCCGGAAGGATCTTCCTTGAACTCGTCCAAATTCACCGGTGCTCCATAAACAACTTTCATCTTACGAAAAACCTTGTAGTTACCGATAATAGCAGTAGGAATAACAGTAGCACCACTTCGGAGAGCGAAGCTCGCTGCCCCTTTTTTGCCGATGCCTCCATCATTGTGTCGGCTTCCCGAAGGGAAAATGCCAAGCACTTCACCACCACGCAAAATGTTGAGTGAGGTCTTGATGGATTCCTTGCTGACGCCTCCACGTTTAACAGGGAAAGCGCCTACGGCTTTGATAATTCGGCCAAAGACCGGAATATCAAACAATTCGCTTTTGGCCATGAAGCGCACCTGACGACGAATCTTGATCCCAACCGTTGGAGGATCAAAGTTACTGATATGATTGGAACATAAAAGTACGCCGCCTTCTTTCGGGATGTTCTCCCGTCCAACTGCCTCCAGGCGGAAAAGAATGGTGTAAATGATCCGCAGTAATGTGCTGCAAAATGTGTAAATCATAGACCGATCTCTCCTCTGACCATTGTGCAATAAGACACGATTTTGTCAACCACTTCATGGATGCTCATCTCGGTTGTATCGAGCACTGTAGCGTCCTCAGCACAACGAAGCGGGGAAATTTCCCGACTTTCATCCAGTTTGTCACGGGTGGCAATGTCTCGCTCAAGTTGCTGCAACGTCAGTCCTTCTGAGGGATCCAGTTCTTTGAAGCGGCGAAGTGCACGCTCTTCCACACTGGCAGTCATGAAGATTTTCACTTCCGCGTCGGGCAGTACTG
Source organism: Paenibacillus taichungensis (assembly GCF_013359905.1). GTDB lineage: Bacteria > Bacillota > Bacilli > Paenibacillales > Paenibacillaceae > Paenibacillus > Paenibacillus taichungensis. The sequence goes on from NZ_JABMCC010000112.1 coordinate 565,748, forward strand.
TCGTTCCGATATCGCGTCCATCCATGACGACGCCCTTGCGCAAAGCCATTTGCCGCTGTGTATCCACCAATTGCGTACGCAGCCCCTCGATTTGCGCATATCGGGACACGATTCCCGTCACTTCACGGGAGCGGATTTCCGAGGTTACATCTTCCCCATTACAGAACACTTTCTGTCCGTCGGGATCCGGTTGTAAATCAATGACCAGCTTTTGGGTTTCCTGAAGCACCTCTGGCACATCTTCCGGTGAAATACCTTTTCGAAGCATATGCAAGGTTACCGCACGGTACATCGCGCCAGTATCGACGTATATATACGCGAGCGCCTCTGCAACCAATCGGGCCACCGTGCTTTTCCCGGCACCGGCAGGTCCGTCAATTGCGACGTTCATTTTCCCGTTCTCTGATGTGTTCTGGCTTGCCAACGGGGCATTCCTCCTCAAACGATAAGCCTCAATAAAAAAACAGGCATTGCCTGCATCGTCAAAATTATACCACACTATACACATGGATGCAAAATCAGACAAATCCTTAATGCTATTGTTCGTGTACCGTTTGCATCTGAATTGGTGTTCCTTCCAGACGATCAATGGAGGTCATATTCTTTTTCATATTAGGCACAAGAAGTAATAATTGATAAAACACAAGCAGAATAAGAAGAGCTGTAATCAGCTTCAGAGCCCTTCTTTCCATTCGCTTGGATAAAACATAATATAGGCGCTCGTATCTGCGGGATGCATGGCGATTGTTCACAAGCCGAACCTCCGTTTTTCCATTACAGTGCCCAGCATTGTCCATTGCTATACCAGACAATTATCCTCTTTATTTCGATCGATAATCCAATTGCCGTTCAAAACAAAACTTGATGATCTTCTGCCTTTCCGAATCCGTAATCTGCACAAACTTTAACATGCATAGCTGTCTGCCTGTTTCCAGTGTTTTGATACGTACCACTTCAGCTTCAAAATTAGCATGTTCAATTGCTGCATTCCGATAAGGAATAAGCAACCAGCATTTCAGCTTCTGCCCTTCCGCAATAGCAAAATTGGGTTCTCCATAAATGGACAATCCCCCGCCGCCAATATCTTCAGTCAAGCCCACTGCACGGGTCAAATCTTCACCCTGGATGGCCATTTCAAGGTTTGCATGAACACGCAGAAAACTGCGACGCTGGATTTTGGTAATGTCGTCCGGCAACGGCTTGCGAATTCGTACTAGCCGTACTACATCTTCCTCAAATCCGGTCACATACGTGTTGAAATAATGACGAACCCCGTCTTCCGTAATATAAGAAATGGACAATTCTTCACCAAAAAACAACCGTTTCAACCGGCTGCTTCCCTGCTGCATCGGAACTTCGATCAGAAAACTATTGTCATCCACATCAGCTATACGTGATTTATATTCTTTGCTTTCCTCTTTTTCATCTGCAGAGGCAATCTGGATGTATAAAACTTCATTTATTTTGGGAAACAAGCTGTTCACCGCCACCTTAGCTTTTTATCTTCGTAATCGTATGTACAAGGACTATTATACCATGACCTTTCTCATAGTGGACAACAAAAAACAGACCACTGCGTGGCCTGTTCAGTTATCTATTTGCAATTTAACAGCCTACCGGTTTCTTGATGTTATGTGGTCTCATTCACCGGTTTGATTTCCTCAACGGCTTCTTCCATACCTGTATCAGCGTTGATGTAAATTTTATATTTTGCACCATTGATGCGTCCACCGAATTCGTAACACAGAACTTCTTTGCTGTAATCATTCTTAATGAGTGATTTGCGAGCATAGCTCTCCTTGAATTCCGGATTCAGTTTTTTGCGGGCCTGTTCAACCGTGAGTGTGGCTTTTGGAATCTCCCGCTTTTTCTGATGTTCATATACAAAGTCACTTGCCTGGAAGCCTGTAACATCCCCATTATCAAGGCCAACCCTAACAGACATTTTTTCAGGATAAATCAGTGTATCGCCTTGTTTGCGAACATAGGTCAGATTACCGAGATTGCCAAACTCGTCATAATTGACTGCCTTCATATCTTTGTAACCCTTATTGGAAAGGAAATGATCTGCTTTGGCCATAGCTTCCTTACGTGTGACTTTCTTTGTTCCGATTGGACGAGTGTCACTGTAAGAGATGAGCAGACCGCCATTACGCGTGAAGTCCATACTCAATTTACTGTCTTTGGATTGATCAATCGTAGCTGTGTACGATTCCCAGTCTGTACCCTTACCATTCTCCTGTATTTGAATCTTGCCGTGTTCGGCATTGGAGAACTTTGCAGCTTTAGTTTGGATCTGCTCTTTGGTCATCGGTAAGCCATCCAGCTTTTTCACCGAACGTTTGGCATAAATGCTGGAGACTGAAGGACCCCAGTCAAGTTCAGGGTATTCCTGTACCTTTTTGTTGACTGTCCGGAATCCATCCACGATGGTGTTGTCCATCGTTTGCTCTTCGGTTGCCATAGCCGACTCGGCATCCATCCAGCGTAAACGGTCAGAAATGACTTTTTGCTGTACATCCTGCAGATTTTTAGTGATCTCGGATGAATTCGCATACAGCTTTTTCAAGTTGCCCATTTCTTTTTCACTTAAAGGTTCATTGGTCAGATCACGCATGGACGCCTGATAAGCAAAGTTAGAGATGCGGGAGAGAAACTCCTCCGTCTCACTGAATGGCAACATTGTAAGCGGCAATTGGTTAATCTCATTCTGCGCTTCACTGGTGAGTCGCCATACGTTCATCAGACCTTTACGATGCATCCCTTGGGACGTAGCATGAACTGCCAGTGTATTCCCAATCTCGGAGTGCAATTTGTCCATATGAAAAGATAAATCGTGAAAGGCACGCTGATATTGATTCTCTGCCTTGATCAGTATGGCATTTTTCTCCTGGTTCTCTTGGTAACCCCATACGAGAGCACCGATTAACAGAACTGCAAATATCGGAAACATAACTGAACTTAAACGTTTATACATCGGTAGAGTCTCCTTTCTTCTAAGCCACTACCTCTATTGTGGATCGAAGAAAGACCTCTTATGCATGCGATTTCCAGTCTGTCCAATGACGGGCTTATGACGCGTGGTCTCAAACGTTCTGTTTAATTCAATTGTACCCAGGTTGTGCCGCCATCTTCCTCAATTTCGAACTGATCGCGATTATCACACAAACACTGTTTAAAACCAGTCTCAATTCTTCCTCGTTCCTTCTTGCCTCGCAGCGTAAAACGTTCTCCACATTGCTTGCATCTGATTTTAATTTTGATTCTCATCACGCTTATCCCCGTTTCTATTTGTCTTTCCCCGGGAATTTTTATTTTATTGCAACAAAAAACACACCGGGGCATCAGGCGCAGGTTGCGCTCCATGTCCACCAGTGTGTCCGTATTTTTATAATTTAATCTCTTCCTCACGCTTCACAAAACGAAAAGGAGAACGATTGTTGGCCCTTGTAATCTTGCCCATCGCACCGTACCATAGACCCGCCATCAGTGGCGCAATGAACCATAACCAATGATTCACCATCGTATTCATAATGACATCGTAAAGCGCATGCCAGAAGAACGGTAAAACGAGTGAGAGCATAAGAAACCAACGTTTTTTCTTACCATCCGAGAACTTGGCCCGCCCCATGTAATAACCCATAATTACTGCAAACATGGCGTGACCCGATACAGGAAGCAATGCACGAATGAACATAGCTGAGACGGAAGCATTCCCCGCAAAGGCATACAACACATTCTCAACTGTAGCAAATCCGAGTGAAACAGCAACGGAGTATAGAATCCCATCATAAGGCTCGTCAAATTCGGTATGGTTATAAATAATATGGTATATCACAAACCATTTGACGAACTCTTCAACACCACCTGAAATCAGGATAGCTTCAACATAAGGATTATCTCCAAGCCAGATCATCATGCCACGCTGAATAATCATCACAGGCAATACCATCAGAATCCCCATGAGAAAGACTCGAAATACCATGTGAAGAGGTTCTGAGTCATAACGGTCTTTCAGATAAAAGTATGTTAACAAGGCGAGACCCGGAGCTACTGCTGCCGCTAAAACCGAAAACAAAAGCACCGAAATTCCCTCCTCTGACTAAAGACGCGATTACAACGAGAGCTTACTCCTGACGCTTGAAGTGGGTGCAAATAACCTCAACCGCTTGTTCAGGCATAACAACCTTTCCGTACTCTTCCATGACGGCAGGGGTAACGGAAGATCCTTCACCGAATTCAGCAAGCAAGGCAATCAATGCTGCATGTTTAGTGGAATCCAAGTCATCCGGTTCAAAATGCAAAAACCATTTGTCTTTATAGGAATAAAGTCTTCCAGCATCCGTTACGTGCTGATGCAACATATGTGCAGCCTCAACCAACACTTCAAAATCTTTGAATGCATAGACGATGGAATCGCTTTGCTCAAGTGTAACTTCCATCTCATATACTTCTTCAGGCAAATCATCCTCATTACCTGAACCATATTGTTGCGGATCATATTTCCCCCGGGTGACAATGACAACCATCCCTTGAGCGGGAAGTGCGAATACTTCGACAGCAAGTGGACCTGTAGCATCAAATCCAAGTTCGGAATAGGCCTGGTCCATCATTTCAGTGAACAGTTCATGAACTTTAGGTATTTCCTGCCACATATCTTCTTTTTGTATTCCGCGCTCGCTCAGATCGTCAAAGGTCAGGAAAATCCGTATCTTATCGTGACTTAATCGTTCTATTTTCATACAGGATCTCCCCTTTATAAGCAAGTCTTATAACAGATTATGAAGCACAAAACAATATGTGCTGAAAATAAATCTATGTAGTTATGTTATCATTTTATACCTGCAAATGCACGAAGTAAAATCGACAAAAAAAGAATCATTCCACATCAAAACAGGACTGTGGATGATTCTAATGGGAGGTTTGTGTTTATAAACCCGGTACTGTTGTGTTTGTTTGAGTTAAAATTTGCTCAACTTCTTGTTTAACATCCGGATTGGTGCGAATAAAATCTTTTAGCATGCTCATGTTCTCTTCTTTTTCTTGCGGAGTTATCGGATTTGCACTTTTTTTATGCGTGCTTTTGTGGGCATCTCCGCTCTGTTCGTTTGGCTTGGAGCTGAAACCGTCCATGCCCGGGAATGTCATCTCCATCATTTTGTGTTTGGCCTGATTCATCATGTTGCGGGATGAACCGGAAGACAGCATTGACATTTTACCTTTGGACAGCCAAGAACTGGCTGCTACGCCAATTACAACACCCCAGAAAAAGGATGACGCCTTCATTACACCAACCTCCTTTTAATGTTAAAATCACAACTAGTGTTTGCGGGAGTGCCTCATCTCATTCCGCATAAATACAGGAAAGCGAGTTGAAAGCATGATTAGACACACCATCGCCTTAATTATGATCGCATGCATGCTGTTGTCAGCTTGTGGAACCAAAGTCGAAACAACACCTGAATCCACGAAGCCCAATGATGATTCGGTTACTTCAACGAAGGAGCAGCAGAATGAGCCAACTTCCACTGGCACAAGCGAAAAGCAAACCACGGATTCCCCGTCCTCAACGGACTCGGACTCGAATACGGATCAAGCATCACCAAGTAATGACGAAACATCTTTGACAGAAAAAGAAGGAACTGATAATGCTCCCGATTCACAAGTAGCCGAAGTTAATATTGAAAAAACATATCACATGAACGCCAATTACTACATCAAACCCAACGATAAGACGAGCGAAAGCAAGGTTGTATTATTGACATTTGATGATGGGCCCAAAGAAGAAAAAATGATTAATGGATTAATCGACACATTGGATAAACATAATGCGAAAGCAATATTTTTTGTTAACGGATACCGAGTGAAAAGTCATCCCGAGTTGCTAGAGATCATTCATAAACGTGGGCAAGTAATAGGAAATCATGCGTGGGATCATGAAGACCTGAAAAAAATGTCCACCACAGCAGCAGCCAAACAGGTAACCGATGTGCAAAAGATTGTGAAAGATACGATTGGCGTGGAACCTCAGTTTTTCCGCCCGCCGTTCGGTTCTGGAAATGATGCACTAAAGGCCACAGTCAAGAAAAACGGCATGTTATACATGACATGGTCCAATGGTTCACTGGATTGGGATAAGAGCACCAAAAACAAACCGGAGAAAGTTATCCAGAATGTACTGGATCAATTAAATCCCGGCAGTAATATTTTGATGCATGAGTTGCCATGGACGGTTGAAGCGTTGGATGAGTTGTTAACCAAAATTGAACAGAAAGGCTACACTTTTGTCGACCCTCGCTCCATTGAACTCGAAGCCCGCTGAGCTTCGATTATTTGCCCAGCATTCGGCTTAATATCATTAATTGATGAATCAAAACTCACACGAAGGAACTGAAAAGTTATAACAAACAGCCTTGGTCCTATGCGGATCAAGGCTGTTTGTTTGAGAGCATTCGCAAAGTAATAATATGCATTTCTGCGGGACAACAAAGTCTGAACGGCAAATGATTGGTTCCGTATCCTTTGCTAACCAGCAATTTGCCTTCTTGCTCGGTGTCATTATCATCCTTTTTTAGAGAGAACCACCCACTAGATACGGAGCGGTATGCTTTGTTAAGAAAGACGGGGCCAAAGCCTGGAAATACTAATTGCCCACCGTGAGTGTGACCACTCAATATCAGATCAACAGGTCCATTCAAATGAAGAGCCTCTAAGGGATCATGCACGATGGCAATCTTGCAATCTTTGGTGTCCAATTCTGCAAGCAGCGAATCGCCTCGCCGTGAACGATAATCAACTCCGACCAGGCAGAGTTTGCTTTTGCCTTTACGAAGGTAAGTGGTAGAATCCTGTAAGAGTTGAACACCCGTATCTCGGAATATACGTTCGAGATGCACAGTTCCTGCTCTTTTGTCATGGTTCCCATACACTGTAAAAACAGGGGCAATATAAGATAACAAGCTCATATTATGTCTGACGAGTGGCCATGAAATTCCTTTTTCCGCCACATCACCCCCAATGATAACCCAGTCCACCTGATTGCGAAGATGTTCCAGATCATTCTTTTTCAGCTTGCGTTTATGGATATCAGATAAATACAGGATTTTGCTGCCATCAAAAGAAGAGGGCAAATTCGGAACTTCAACCTCTTCTGAAACGATGTGATGAAGATGCGCCTCACGCCACATATGAACCATCAAAGCAATCCCGGCCAAAATAACGGTAACGAACCAGGCCAGTATTACCATGGCCATGGAAGGAAAGTATCCAATGAAGGCGCTCCTTTAATCCCCCACCAAACCAGACTGATTGTAAGCAAAACAAATATAAAAATGAGCGAATTAACAAATCGTTTACTGAGGCGCAAACGACGAGACGGATGAAGTTCAGTCCGCGTAGGAAGTGTGCCCGCTTCGGAAACGGATTCTTCTGATGGTTTTTCTGCTTTGTTGGCACGCGCTGGCGCCCGCCGGGGAAGTACTGGACTTTCCAGTGATGATGTATAAGACTTACGTTGTGATCTTGGTATGGAGACTGAGGTAATTGGTGTGAGTCCTCCCACCTCTGAGGCAGCAGCTGGTTCAACGACCAGATTAACTTGAGAAACTCCAGGACGCTCAGTTGTCTCTGTCTTATCCGAGTGACGATGGCGCTGACTGCCGTATGTCTTCATTCTACTTAATTGCTGATTCATGATTCCCTCCGAAAACGTATCGCTAATCCAGACACCAAATCAATAATAAAATGACATAATATAGGCGCCCATAATGTGCCGGATTGCATATAAATCCAACCCAATCCATAGCTCGAAACAAATACCCAACCAGTCGGAATCCAGTGCCGCAAATAGCGTATATGGATGACCGCAAATAAAATACTTGTCCAGTAAGGACCTATCGCATGTTGAATGGCTCCACGAAATAATAATTCCTCACAAACAGCAACGATAGCTGCTATGCATACAATGTGCCAGATTGGACGCTTGCGAAACAGCATCTCGTTAATTCCACCATCGTCCATGCTTTCTTGAGGAATAACATAAGAAAGAACCAAGTCCATAACAAGCATAATGCCAGCAAGACCAAGTCCCCACCATATAAACTGGTAACTGTCTGGCCACGCAAGCACATCAAAAAGATTTCTCTTCTGCAATAAAATCCATACAACCCCAATGATCAAAGTTAACCCTTGTGTAAAGTATAGATTGATCAGAAGCAAACGCTCGGTAAGCTGCTGTGGTTCAGCCTTCTGAATCTTGAACTTGGGAAACTTTAATTTTTTCATCGCCTATGTCTGTCCTCTTGACTTATATTTGATGGATAACAATTTCGTTGTCCAATCGGATAGTATACTAAATGATAGCCAAAAAACCAAATAGGTTCAAGGCCTGCCCCAAGTCCCGGTTTTTCAACAGAGTTTTATCCAATGAATTAGTTCATTAATGTGTTAAAATCCGATTCACAAAACAGCTTGTAATCGAGCTATATCAATCGATTAATGAGATCAATTTTTATCATCTGTACGCCTTCTCCCCCACTGAAGAAAATTACATTAGCAAATCGAATTAAAACATTTAAGCCTATTGACATGCTCATGTCAGCCATGATACATTATGAAAAAATTAGTCACGTTAAACACGATGATGGAAAAAAGACGTTGCTTTGTCTTACAGAGAGCCGATGGATGGTGTAAATCGGTGGCAGGCAGATGATCTTGAGCGCTCCTGAGTTATTGCATTGAAATTGGAGTAGGTGCAATCGGTTTAGACCCGTTATCCTCTTCGGTCTTCATTGACCGCTAAGACTGTCGTTGCGAAACGGCGGTGAATTAGGGTGGTACCACGACAACTCTCGTCCCTTATTGCGCAAGCAGTATGTGGATTGAGAGTTTTTTGATTTATTTTAGAGTACAGACGTGGGAATCGCCCTATTTGCTACACCCTCCCCCTCTACTGCGACACCGCGTTGTTGGAAGGAAGAGTTTCAATGGTTTTAAGGAATGCCTCTTTCGTGAGGTGAGACCTTGACGATATAGATACACATACCTAAGGAGGAAGAAACCATGTACAAAGTGTTAGTGTCGGACCCCATTAGTGATCTGGGTATCCAGCAACTGGTGGATGCAAATGATGTTGTAGTTGAGAAGAAAACAGGTCTTAGCGAAGATGAGCTTGTTGCAATTATCGGCGATTATGATGCCCTTCTAGTTCGAAGTCAGACTCGTGTAACGGATCGTATTATGACGGCTGGTACAAACCTTAAAGTCATCGGACGTGCTGGCGTAGGTGTAGATAACATTGATTTGGAAGCTGCTACCCAACGCGGTATCATTGTTATTAACGCCCCTGACGGTAACACGATTACGACATGTGAGCATACATTTGCCATGATGATGGCACTGGCACGACATATTCCTCAGGCATATGCCAAAACCATTCAAGGTACTTGGGATCGTAAAACCTTCCTGGGTGTGGAGTTAAGAAATAAAACGCTAGGTGTGCTCGGTATGGGACGAATCGGTAGCGAAGTAGCTAAACGTGCAAAAGCATTCGGAATGGATATTCTGGCTTACGACCCGTTCCTCACTCAAGATCGCGCAGAGAAACTTCAGGTTAAGCTGGCTAGTGTAGATGACATCATTCGCAATGCCGACTTCATGACCGTTCACACACCATTAACACCTGAGACACGCCATATGATTTCCCGCCCTCAATTCGAAGTGATGAAAAAAGGGATGCGTATTATCAACTGTGCCCGTGGCGGAGTTGTTGATGAAATGGCACTTGTAGAAGCAATTGATGAAGGTATCGTTGCTGGTGCAGCATTCGACGTATTCGAGAGCGAACCACCAGCTGCTGACCATCCGTTCCTGAATCATCCTAGCATTATTGTGACGCCTCATCTTGGTGCATCGACAGTCGAAGCACAAGAAAATGTAGCGATCGACGTATCCGAGCAAGTCCTGCATATTCTGCGCAATGAACCGTTCAAAAACGCAGTTAACATGCCTGCTGTAGCTCCAACTGTAATGAACAAACTGCAGCCGTACTTTAAACTTGGTGAAACACTGGGCAGCTTTGCAGCTCAGATCACTCAAAATGCAGTTCAGGAAATCCGGATTGACTACGCTGGAGATCTGTCGGAAGTGGATACTTCGCCTTTGACTCGTTACATTGTAAAAGGTATTCTCGCAAGGCATTTAGGCGGAGAAGCCAATATTGTCAACTCCATGCATTTGGCTAAAGTGCGGGATCTCAATGTAGTGGTTAGCCAAACTTCGGCGACGAAAGGATTTACTAATCTGATTACCGTCACACTTGTGACGAATCAGGATGCTGAGGAGCGTCGTGTTGCGGGCACACTGCTTGCAGGTTATGGAGAGCGTATCGTGCGTCTGGACAAATTCCCAGTGGATATTGCTCCAGAAAGTCACCAAGTTCTGATTTCTCATAATGATAAACCGGGTATTATCGGACGTGTTGGAACTTTGCTTGGAGAGAACGAAGTTAACATCGCCTCCATGCAGGTCGGACGTAAAATCATCGGTGGGGCGGCTATCATGATTCTGACTGTAGATAAAGAAGTTCCAAAAGATGTACTTGTGCAACTTGCAGCTCTTCAGGAAATCAATACTGCCGTTGAAATCGTTCTGAATTAATTATTGTCGGACTATTCACTTATAAGATAAAAAAAGAGGCGAACCCTTATTGGGTTCGCCTCTTTTTATAAACTCAAACTTCTTTTTTTAAAGCGTAATTCATGCATTAACTTAATTGAATAATGTTTAATGTAGCTCCTGGTGGAGAGAGGACAGCGGTACCAACAAGACCAAATAGTTGGAACTGTATTGTAGATCCGGCAGTTACCGTCACAATAAAGTCAGACTGTAACTGACTCAGGGAAAGCAATGGTGAAACTACACTCGCTGGAATTGCTGCCCCGTTAAGTAATATACGGGATTGAATAGCAAGTGCGGCTGTCAGATTTATTTTGTAAGAGATATAGTAACGCCCTGCATTGGCAAGAGTGAAAGTATCATTCGCTCCATTGATGGTTATACCAGTGCCTATATTTTGGTTGTTTGGTAATGGTATTAGTGTTCCACCCAAAATGACAACGATGGTTCCATTTGTGTTTTCACCAAAAGCTGAATTAGATGTTACAGAGGTTCCTGTGGCTCCGGTTGCACCCGTCGCTCCTGTACCCCCGGTGGCCCCAGTTGCTCCTGTGACGCTCACTCCAGTAGCACCTGTTATTCCAGTCGACCCTGTAGCACCCGTAACGCCTGTCGCTCCGGTGCTTCCAGTTACACTGGCTCCGGTAGCCCCTGTTCCCCCAGTAACTCCGGTGACTCCAGTAGCGCCCGTGCCTCCGGTTACACTAGCCCCGGTTGCTCCGGTAACCCCAGTTGTACCACTTGCTCCTGTTGCGCCAGTGACACCAATCCCTGTTGCACCCGTTAAGCCCGTGTCCCCGGTGGTTCCGGTTATTCCGGTGGCTCCTGTCGATCCTGTAACGCCGATTCCCGTGGCTCCGGTTATTCCTGTAGCCCCAGTGGTTCCAGTTATCCCTGTCTCTCCGGTGACTCCTGTTATTCCGGTTACTCCTATAGCCCCAGTGGTTCCGGTTGTCCCTGTCTCTCCCGTAACTCCGTTTATTCCGGTTGCTCCTGTTGCACCAGTGACTCCGTTTCCTGTTGCACCCGTTAAGCCTGTAACCCCGGTGGCCCCGGTTAATCCCGTCGCTCCAGTGACTCCTGTTATTCCGGTTGCTCCTGTCGATCCAGTGACACCGACTCCTGTCTCTCCGGTTATTCCTGTAGCCCCAGTGGTTCCGGTTATCCCTGTCTCTCCTGTTGCGCCAGTGATTCCGATTCCTGTTGCACCCGTTAAACCTGTAACCCCGGTGGCCCCGGTTAATCCCGTTGCTCCGGTGACTCCCGTTACGCTGACACCTGTAGCTCCAGTTACTCCCGCAGCCCCTGTATCGCCGGTAACTCCAGTCGCCCCGGTTACACCTGTATCTCCCGTGGCTCCAGTACTTCCCGTTACACTGACACCTGTGGCTCCAGTTACTCCCGCAGCCCCTGTATCGCCGGTAACCCCAGTCGCCCCGGTTA
>NZ_JABMCC010000006.1 GCF_013359905.1 Paenibacillus taichungensis
GATGAAAGAGTTCGCTTGGCGGCGTCCTACTCTCCCAGGACCCTGCGGTCCAAGTACCATCGGCGCTAGAGGGCTTAACGGTCGTGTTCGGGATGGGTACGTGTGGAACCCCTCCGCCATCGCCACCAAACGCATAGCTTAGCTTACATTCAGAGATTATTCTCTGAAAACTAGATCCGAAACGAAATGTGCGATTTACAACTTGCATATTTGGATAAGCCCTCGACCGATTAGTACTGGTCAGCTCCATGCATTGCTGCACTTCCACCCCCAGCCTATCTACCTCGTCGTCTTCAA
>NZ_JABMCC010000113.1 GCF_013359905.1 Paenibacillus taichungensis
GCTTCTCTTCAAGTCCGCTCGACTTGCATGTATTAGGCATGCCGCCAGCGTTCGTCCTGAGCCAGGATCAAACTCTCCAATAAAGTATTGAAAAGAGCGATAAGCTCATTTTGAAACTGACGAGATTAAAAATCTCATTTGTGCTCCAGTCGATCCAAGCCAAGGCTTGTCTCTAACTTTCACGTTCATTCTGCAAGCAGAATGTTTACTCACTCGTTGTTCAGTTTTCAAAGATCAAACTTGTTTCATTGCCGTGTGTTGTTCACCTCAGCAACTTTTATATCTTATCACATCCGAACCAACTTTGCAAGCTTTTTTTTAAGTTTCTTTCGAAGCTTATTTGTTTCGCTTGCCTCACCGTGTTTCTCGTGTTTTCTTGGCCGGAATTAGAATATACCATGTACAGATTTGGAATGCAAGCTTTTTTTCAATAAATTATATTTTTTCTCTCGTATAGCTATTCACCTAAAGCCTGGCTTATTTAAGGTTGCATCAATTATTATTAAACACTCTCTTCCCAGAACAAACGGATCACCTGTCCTCCATAGATAATCCGCATGATCCTCCCGCCCTATCCACTATATGTTACTTCACTTTCTCCACAGGCATCTTTCGCGGCCATAAGCTATAACTGAAGCTGATTATAAAATCGATCCCCAGTATGATTCCCCATACTCTTATGAGATTAGAAAATGCCGCAGTACGCTCCGCATCCCCAATCCACCAGATCATCGCGAGCAAGAACAAGCTACCTATGCCCCAAGCCAATAGATGTCTAAGCCATCCCAATCTTTCACGACTTGCATGCTCACTGCCGTAAGCCTTGCTGCTCCGAGGATTATCGCCACCCTTAAACCAATACAGAAAATAACGATCAGCCCAAGCGATCATCTGATGACCATAGGCAATACTTACACCTATATATATAGCTGCAATGCCATGAACCATACTTGCCGTAGCACCCCGTTGAAGATCCATCACCGTCGCTACCATAAGAAGAACATCCACAATGGGCGTTGCCATTAACAGCGCGATCCCTGTCCGTTTCATGCCAAGCAGATAACGCACACTCAGACCTGCAGCGACAAATACCCAAAAGGCAATCTCACATCCAATAATAAAATAGGCAATCAAATGATCCACTCCTTTTATAACACAAATGTATTAAATTCAATTTAACACGTTTGTATTATAATAATCAACAATGATATAATCCTTTTATGCCTAAAATAGTTGATCATGATAAACAACGTCTGCTCGTAGCCGAAGCGGCTTGGCGTGTCATCCGAAGAGATGGCATGGAGCAGGCCTCCGTTCGAAATATTGCGTTAGAAGCAGGAATATCGGCCGGGTCTATGCGCCACTACTTTTCAACCCAATCAGAACTACTCCTATACGCAATGAATCTGGTGTCCGAACGGGTATCGAATCGAATCACACAGATGTCGTTTGATGCGTCTCCTTTGGAGAATATGAAGCTTCTGTTGTTAGAACTCTTGCCAAGTACGGATGAAAAAAGGGCCGAAATGGAGGTTTGGTACGCTTTTACAGCCAAGTCCAAGAATGAGCCCGTTCTCAAAGTGCATGCTGACAAAGTCTATGATGAACTCAGACACGCGATGGCTACAGTTATCACCTACCTGATGGAGCTCAATCTCTCCCGTACAGACCTCGATAAAGAGTTGGAAATTGAACGCCTATACGCACTGGTCGACGGTTTGGGAATTCATGCAATTCTTCGTCCTGACCAGATGAACACCAAGATTATGGAGAATATCCTTACCACGCATCTTGCAACGTTATGCCGGGATGCAGAATAACATTCGGTCACAAAATTAAATACAGCTCTATCCTTCGTACCAGCAAGAAACGAGTAATTGCTTCTATGAAACAAAAAAACCGTCATGCATCAATTGGGACTAACCTATTCCATAATAGGGTTAATCCTAGATACGTGACGGTTTTTCTTTTTATCCAATAATAATCCGACCCTCCGGATGGCGATACAGCTTCTTCTCTTTACGTGGACGAAGCGCATATGCAATGGTGAGTGGTCCAATACGTCCGATAAACATCGTGAAGGCGATAATCACTTTTCCCCATACCGTTAATTCATGCGTTACTCCCACCGACAGACCTACTGTCCCAATTGCCGATGCCGCTTCAAACATAAGTGAAAGGAACGGTGCATCCTCTGTTGTAAGTAATAGCATTACCACAACCATGAATATGATCAAGGAAACCATAATAATCGTCAATGCTCTCATCAGCAAATCTTTCGGAACACGCTGACGGAAAAATACAATATCTTTATTGCCACGAATCATGGCATACACCGCTCCAATCATGATCAGGAACGTTGTCGTCTTGATCCCACCCCCGGTTGATCCCGGAGATGCCCCAATGAACATCAACAGAATGAAGAAGAACTGGGTAGCCTGCCTCATCTGGGTGATATCAATGGTGCTCGTACCCGACGAACGTGTAGAGACAGATTGGAAGAACGAGGCGTATATCTTTTCACTCCAACTTAGAGATGCCAGTGTGTGTCCATTGGTGAACTCAAATACAAACAGTACAATTGCTCCAATACCAATCAGTGCACCTGATACGGACAATACCAGTTTGGACTGCAACGATAAGCGACGGCGCTTGCGGAACTCAAACAAATCATTCAGCACCACAAAGCCGAGTCCACCCGATACAACCAGCACGGAAGCTGTCAGGTTAAACAACCAGTCCCCTGTATAATACTGAAAACTGTTGCCGAACAGATCGAAACCACCATTGTTAAATAATGAAACCGAGTGAAAAGCACCATAGTATACCGCCTGCCAAAAAGGCATCTCCGTTGCCCAGCGTAGTGCCAATATAACAGCAGCCACCCCTTCAATGGTAAACGAAAAAATTAGCACCTTGCGGATAATGCGAACAATGCCTTCCATACTGTCAGCGTTGATAGCCTCTTTCAGCAGCAGCCTGTCCTTAAGCGAGATTCTCTTACCCAATACTAACGCAAACAACGTTGCGATGGTCATGAAGCCAAGTCCACCTAGCTGCATAAGCACCATAATCACGATTTGACCAAACAGGTTGAAGGTCGTCCCTACATCCACAACAACCAGCCCGGTCACACATGCGGCAGAGGTAGACGTAAATAGCGCATCAATGAACGCCAAATGCTCACCGCTTTGATTGGAGATGGGGAGCATGAGCAGAATCGTACCGATCGTGATAATAAGCATAAAACCACCAACCAGAATCAGTGGGGGTGATAGGAATTTAGCAATGTGAAGCCTAAACTTCATGAAGGGCACCTCTTTTAACATAATACATACAGGTAGGCGAAGAAGATCTGTCATATATTCATGGCAGGCATGTTGTTTCGAGTGATTTGTCACTTCGATGCCTATGTAAACCTAAAGAGGAACTTGCCACCAGCATCATACTGAACGGCAGGTTCCTCTTCTATTACGAACGAGTTAAACGTTCCTTATTTAATCCTGTGTACGAGGACGCATATGTGGGAAGAGAAGTACGTCACGAATGGACGGCGAGTTGGTCAACAACATGATCAGACGGTCGATACCGATCCCCAGTCCACCTGTTGGTGGCATACCATATTCGAGCGCACGGATGAAATCATCATCCATTTCGTGTGCTTCGTCGTTCCCGTGTTCTTTCTCCAGCAATTGTGCCTCAAAACGCTGACGTTGATCAATTGGATCATTCAGCTCCGTAAATGCATTTGCATGCTCACGTCCAACGATAAACAGCTCGAAGCGGTCCGTGAAACGTGGATCTACATCGCTCTTCTTCGCCAACGGAGAAATCTCAACCGGATGCCCCATGATAAAGGTTGGTTGAATCAACGTCTCTTCTACAAAATGTTCGAAGAATGCATTCAGAATATGACCAAATGTCATATGCTTTTCAACCGTAACCTTATGTTCTTTCGCCAAACGATGAGCTTCCTCGTCCGTCATATGCACGGAGAAGTCCACGCCTACAACTTCCTTAACCGCGTCTACCATCGTTACACGGCGCCATTGTGGTGTAAGATCCACTTGATAGTCTGCATATTGGATAACTTGCGTACCAAGCACTTCCTGTGCGATGTGAGCAACAAGATTCTCAGTCAAACGCATAATATCCTGATAATCGGCATATGCCTCATAAAGTTCAATCATCGTGAACTCAGGATTATGACGTGTCGACATCCCTTCATTACGGTATACACGGCCGATCTCATATACCTTCTCCAGACCGCCTACAATCAGACGTTTCAAGTGAAGCTCGATCGCAATCCGCATGTACAATTCCATATCAAGCGCATTATGATGCGTGATGAATGGACGCGCAGCAGCTCCACCAGCGATGGTGTGCAGCGTCGGTGTTTCCACTTCCAGATAGCCCAATGAATCCAGGTAACGACGCATGGATTGAATGATTTTGGAACGAGTAATGAAGGTCTGTTGCACTTCACGATTCATAATCAGGTCAACATAGCGCTGGCGGTAACGCAGCTCTACATCCGCGAGTCCATGATATTTATCCGGAAGTGGGTAAAGTGACTTGGACAATACTTCGAGATTCTGAACCTTAACCGAAGTTTCGCCTGTCTTGGTTTTGAAGATTACGCCAGATACACCTACAATATCCCCGAGATCGAGCAGGCTGAACGCGGCATATTTGTCTTCCGGTACAGTATCCTGACGAACATAGATCTGGATTCTGCCGCTCAGGTCCTGAATATGTGCAAAGCTCGCTTTACCCATTCCCCGCTTCGCCATAATCCGTCCGGCAATACTGACTTCGATGTGCTTCTCTTCCAGCTCTTCCTTGGTCAGTTCTTCATACTTCTTCAGAATGGAGCCGGCTTCTTCCGTACGTACGTATTTTTGGCCAAAAGGGTCGATCCCCAATTTGCGGAGCTCGTCCAATTTGTCGCGGCGAATTTGTAAAAGCTCACTTAGTTCGGTTTCGGTTTCCTGATTCAAGACTTCATCCGTCATGATCTATATTCATCTCCTTATTTACATTGCAGGCATCTTCAGAGGTGTTCTGCCTCAAATGTTGAAAAAAGCTTCCCTAAGGAAGCTTTTGTCTCCGTACCCGACTGCTTCATTGCTTAATTACTTTTTGATGTCTACAATTTTATATTGAATTACGCCAGCAGGCACACTTACATCAACAACCGTACCTTTTTTCTTACCCAGGATGGCTTTACCAACAGGGCTTTCGTTCGATATTTTGTTTTGCAGCGGATTGGACTCCGCAGTACCTACAATCGTATATTCCGTGATATCACCGAATTCCAGATCTTCTACAGTGACTGTTGCACCCACACTTACAGCTTCGGTATCGATCTCGTCGCTGTTGATAATCCGTGCGTTCCGAAGCAATTTCTCCAACGTAATAACGCGGCCTTCAATGAAAGCCTGTTCGTTCTTCGCGTCTTCGTATTCGGAGTTTTCACTAATATCTCCATACCCGATGGCTACCTTAATCCGTTCAGCCACTTCGCGGCGCTTCACTGATTTCAGCATTTCCAGTTCTTCTTCAAGCTTCTTAAGTCCCTCTGGTGTAAGGATAACTTCCTTATCGCTCATCTCAACCGATTCTCCTGTCATGGGAATAATTTGATTGCACGGCAACGGAACCAGTGCTGTTTACAGAGCTCCGCCCGCATACATCTTCAAAACTATATGAAGTTCTCCAGAGAAACAGAACGTTCCTCCTGATGCACTAGCCTTATGACGCACATGGCGAATTTATACTGTGAAATTATAGGGTAACGGTCTCGAAAAGTCAATGTTACGCCCCCTATAGCTGTAAACGTTTTACAGCAGCAGATCAGGATGCATTTTCGGCTACTGCCGGTTCTGACTCCAGATTGCCTTCGATATGCAGCTGGCCTACAAAGTTCTCCAGAATGTGCACCATCTCATCACGTTTGGTTTCTTCCATAATAACGTCCTTGATGCGGGCAGATCCTTTGAGACCTTTCAGATACCAAGCCAGGTGTTTACGCATCTCACGAACAGCAACAGCCTCACCCTTCAGTGCAATCAGACGGTCCATATGCAAAATGGCAACCCGAATCTTCTCTTCCCCATTCGGGTCAGGAAGCAGTTCGCCGGAACTCAAGTATTGAATGGTCCGATACAACATCCATGGGTTGCCCAGGGCGGCACGACCAATCATAACTCCGTCACAACCCGTTTCATCCAACATGCGACGGGCATCTTCTGGTGAAGATACATCTCCGTTCCCGATAACTGGGATGGAGACAGCCTCTTTTACATTTTTGATGTGTGACCAGTCCGCTGTACCAGTATAGAGCTGCTCACGTGTACGACCGTGTACACTTACCGCCTGTCCGCCAGCACGTTCAACCGCAAGTGCATTCTCAACCACGTAGATATGCTCGTTATCCCAACCGATCCGCATCTTGACTGTAACTGGCTTATCTACCGCATCCACAACAGCGGATACCATTTCATAAATTTTGTTTGGATCAAGCAACCAGCGTGCACCTGCATCACAGCTCGTTACTTTTGGCACAGGGCATCCCATGTTGATGTCGATGATGTCAGCATTGGTTTCTTTGTCCACAATTTTGGCTGCTTCTACGAGGGCTTGACGGTCTCCCCCCCAAATTTGCAGGCTCAACGGTTTCTCACGCTCATCTACAAACAACATTTCACGTGTGCGCTTATTACCATGCACGATGGCTTTGCCACTCACCATCTCCGCACATACGAGGCCTGTTCCGAATTCTTTTGCGATCAGACGAAAAGCCGGATTACACACGCCAGCCATCGGCGCAAGTACAACCTGGTTTTTCATTTCAATGTCACCAATTTTAAGCATGGTAGTCGTTCCACTCCTTTTTAAATCCGACTCTTGCATGAATCCTGGATGTGTTCTAGTTTGTATAAAATAAACGAATAATGACGATATCTTCTTGTTAGTAAAAAGCGACCTTAGTTCCCCTGTAACTCCTCAATGCTGATCGAAAGTACCCCGGCAATTAGATTCAGCTCCCGTTCAGCGACTTTGCGGTTGCCTCGTTCAATCATACCCAGAATGGCCAGCGATATGCCCGTCTCAGCAGCGAGTTCCTGTTGTGTTAAACCTTTCAGCTTCCGGAAAGCCCGGATTCGATTGGCCAATTGCACGTTTTCCAAAGCTGTATTCCATCCTTTCCATCCAGTACAGACAACGATGATTGTACAAAGGTATACAAACCTGAATGCTCATCTTCGGTTACGATGTCAGCCAGTGGCACCAATACAAACGCCCGTTCACCCATCCGTGGATGCGGCAGTTGCAGCCGTTCGGTATCACTCGTCTCTCCATCCATCCAAAGCAAATCCAAATCGACTGTACGAGGGCCCCAACGGATATCACGAACCCGCCCAAGCCGTGTTTCAATATCCAGCAGTTCCGTGAGCAGCTGCTCCGGCAAAAGTGTAGTCTGTACCGCAGTAGCCATATTCAGAAACGCTGGCTGGTCCACATAACCTACCGGCTCCGTCTCATACAGCGCAGAACAGCGCAGGACGGATATATGAGGATGTGCATCCAGTAACGTTAACGCCTCAAGCAGGGTCTGTTCCCGGTCACCCAAATTAGCCCCTAAAGCAATATAAGCCTCTGAAGATTCAGAGGTCGAATGTGCAATCATGATCGGTTCTCACTTTCTTGTGCGGCGAAGCTCTACAGTTACGCCCCCAAAATGAATATCGAAAGGCGGATGTGGCTTCGTCACCTTGACTGTCAATGCATTGATAATAGTATAAGTGTCTAGTAAAGAAGATGCAATATGTTCGCCCAAAGCTTCAATTAACTGGAATGATTTATTTTCAACGATCTGTTTTACCAGCTCATGGATCTCCGCATAATTGATAGTTTTGGTCAAATCATCGTTACGCCCAGCTTCACCCAGATCCATATCGATCTCCAGATCAATATAATAACGCGCCCCTAGCTTCCGCTCCTCGGCAAATACGCCGTGATATCCGTAATACTCCATTCGATGCATTACCATTCTATCCATAAGTTCCGCCTGCCCTCTATATATAATGAATTCACGGTTCGATGTTTGTTCCTATTGCCAAACGCTACGCTTCCGCTGAACGGGTCACCGGACCCGCCAGTATCATTTCCTCCGCAAGCCTGGAGATGCATACAACATGGCATCACACATATCCACTGTGCGCCGAATCGGCTTCACATCATGGACCCGGACCATCTGGCATCCTTGGGCTATGCCGAAAGCAACCGTAGCGGCTGTACCCTCCAGCGCATCATCCGCTTGTACCTGTAAGGTGCTCTGAATAAACCTTTTACGCGAGGTGGCAAGCAGAACGGGATACCCCATCTCATTGAGCAACCCAAGCGATGACATGAGCGCCAGATTTTCATTCAGATCCTTCACAAAGCCAATGCCCGGGTCCAGAATAATTTGATCGGGATGTACTCCAGCCTCTAACGCAATCTGTATACTCTCTTGAAGATCACTGACTACATCAACCAAATAGTTGGTATAGTCTCGTTCTTGCCGGTTGTGCATTAGAATCAGAGGACATCCCAGTTCTGCCGCAGTACGTGCCATCTCCGGGTCAGCCTTGGCACCCCACACATCATTGATGATGTGCGCTCCAGCCTGAATAGCCTGCCGAGCAACATCCGCTTTATAGGTATCTACCGATATCGGAATATGCGGAGCCTGCTGCCGCAGTGCTTCAATGACCGGAATGATTCGGCTGAGCTCTTCATCAGCGCCAACGATATCTGAACCCGGACGTGTGGATTCCCCGCCAATATCAATGAGATCCGCGCCGTCTTCCATCATCTGAATGGCGTGAGCCACCGCTCGCTCCACACTGGTATAACGTCCCCCATCCGAGAAGGAGTCCGGTGTGACATTCAGAATGCCCATAATAAGTGTACGTGTGCCAAGTTTTAGCTCTGCTGGCCCCCACGCATAATTCCGTTCATAAATGACTGGTGTAAGTGTCATGAAGTATACCCCGCTTTCTGCCGGTACATACCCAGAATCGCTTCTGTAACCGGGCCGATATGTCCGCTGCTGATTACTGTTTCTGTTCCATCCTGATCCCTCAACGTAGTAACTGGAGCAAGTTCAGCAACAGAGCCTGTCAAAAAGATCTCATCTGCCTGTAACAGCTCCTCCCAAGGGAAGAATCCTTCCTCGTAAGGTATTCCTCGGTGAGCTGCAAGCTCCAGTACAACGGCTCTGGTGATTCCCGGTAAGATGCCAGTCGCAAGTGCTGGCGTATAGACTACGCCTTGTCTCACCCAGAACACATTGCTGACAATTCCCTCAGCTATGTAGCCCTCTCGGGTGAGTTGCAGACCTTCCGCTCCTTGTACATGCTGCCCGTATCCGTTCAGTTCACGTTTCGCCAGAATGCTGTTCATGTAATGCAGCGATTTGAACCGCACTTCTCCTTCAGGCGTATTACGAGGCGTCGACAGTCGTTGAAGCATTTTTCCATTTTCGTAAAGGGAGGGAGAGGATTCAGGTAGTGCTTTTGCCAATACGATATGATTGGGTTTCACATAATCTCCTGAAGGTAGCCCGAGGGGAGCCTCGCCCGCAGATACCGTATAGCGTACATAGGCATCCTGAAGTTCGTTAGCAAGCAACAGGTTTTTGATCCAGCCCGTTACCTCCGCTGCTGTTACTGTGAAAGGAATGCCTAGTTCACGACACCCTGAAGCCATCCGCTCCAAATGACGCTCCAACAGAAAAGGAACTCCTTGATACGTCCGAAACGTCTCGAACAATCCAAGTCCGTACAAAAAGCCGTGATCCGTCACCGGAACCACGGCTGCCGCCATATTGACCAATTCTCCGTTTATCGCGGCATATTTCATCTCTATACCTTTACCTGCTGAGACAGGAAGTTACGCAGCATTTGATGACCGTGATCCGTAATGATGGATTCGGGATGGAACTGAACACCTTCAATCGCATATTCCTTGTGACGCAAGCCCATAATCTCGCCTTCCGCCGTCTCGGCCGTAATCTCCAGACAATCTGGCAGACTGCTGCGCTCCACGATCAAAGAGTGATACCGCGTTGCCGTAAAGGGAGATGGCAATCCGGTAAATACGGACGTTCCGTTATGATGCATCTCCGATGTTTTGCCATGCATCATACGGTCCGCGCGAATAACATTGCCTCCAAAAGCCTGTCCAATCGCCTGATGTCCCAGACAAACGCCGAAGATCGGAATACTGCCCTTGAAGTGATCAATGACCGCCAGACTAATACCTGCCTCATTTGGAGTACAAGGACCCGGTGAGATCAAAATATGATCAGGTGCCAACGCCTCAATGCCTGCCAGATCAATTTCATCATTACGGCGAACTTCCACCGTCTCCCCCAGTTCACCCAGATATTGAACCAGGTTGTATGTGAAGGAATCATAATTGTCGATAACCAGTATCATGTCTCTGTTCCTCCTATTCTTCCGTCCACACAGGGACGGCTGCTTAATTATTTTAATTTAACGGTTTCTGCTTCCTCACTGTAATTGACAGCCCTCATCATGGCTCTTGCCTTGTTGCGGCACTCCTTGTATTCCCGATATGGATCGGAGTCGATTACGATGCCCGCTCCTGCCTGCACATATCCCACTCCATCTTTAATGGAAAGTGTACGAATGACGATGTTCAACTCCATATTGCCACTGTAGTCCATCCACCCAATCGAACCTGTATACGGTCCACGACGCATAGGCTCCAGTTCTTCAATGATTTCCATGGTGCGAACTTTGGGTGCACCTGTAATCGTTCCACCTGGGAACGTCGCTGCAATCACATCAAATGCGGATAGTCCGTCTGCCAGCGTCCCCTCGACTTGAGACACCAGATGCATGACATGCGAATACTTCTCGATCGTCATCAGTTCAGGCACATGCACTGATCCATAAGCTGCAATTCGCCCGATATCATTCCGCTCCAGATCGACCAGCATTATATGCTCTGCCCGTTCCTTCTCACTGTTCAGCAGCTCAGCGGCCATCAACTCATCTTCGGCTTCATCCCGTCCTCTTCTCCGTGTTCCTGCGATCGGACGAGCGCTCACCTTGCCATGATCCACTTTGACGAGCAATTCAGGTGATCCGCTCACCAGTTGGAAATCAGGACTACGCAGCATCCCCATGTAAGGAGAGGGATTCACGAGACGAAGCCATTCGTAGATGTGCTCTGCACTGGACTTCAGACGTTTTTCTTGCCGTAGGGATAGGTTCACTTGAAACACATCCCCTTGCCGGATATATTCCTGCACTGTGCGTACCGCCTGCTCAAAGTCCTCTTGAGGAAAGGAAGTATGCCACCCTTCCGTTTCCCGCTCCGCATCCGCTGATTGCGCAGTGAGATGAATGTGGCTATGGCGATGCTCCAATGCCTGCTGCTGCTCTTCCGCCTGGGCAAATCCCAGAATATGCAACCATCGCTGCTGCATGGCTGCTGCCCGCTCTTCTGCTTCTGCGTACAGCATACGGAGCTGAGCTTCATCCTGATTCGGCCGTACAGCCAGATGAACCATGCAGAACAGTGCCTGCTGCTCATGGTCATACGCCCATATTTCTTCAAACCGCATCCACCAATAATCCGGGAGAGCCGGGTTGTCTTCTGCCAAGGTTGGCAGCTTTTCCAAAGATCTGGCTACGTCATAGCTTAGATAACCTGCACATCCACCACCAAAGTCTGGAGCCCCGCTCACCTTTGGTGCGCTGTACGGCGCAGCCCATCTTTTTAATACTTCAAGCGGTTTACCACAGTCTGTCCGGGTACTGCCTTGAATAAGATCATGAATAACAGCTTCGTTGCCCTTGCCGGAGATAACGGATACTGGGTTTAATCCCAAAAAGGTATACCTTCCGCCTTTACCATTCTCCAACACCATTGCATAGGGTGACGCCTGCTGCCAGGCTGCTTCCCACGTTAACGGTAAACCGCCATGATACGGTCCCTTATCCGACTTGATCATATACGGCATCATGGTCCAACCTTCTCCGGCCCACTCTGTCCAGTCGGCGTATGTTGTCATCAGGTGTGTCATTGCGGTTTGCCGCCCTCCATCTGTCGCTAGTTCTATTGTCTGATAGTATACTAAAGCGCCGCTGCTTTTAAAAGCATTCAGCAAAAAATCCTCCACACCCGGCATACGGGCAAGGAGGATTTGTTTCATCACTTGTTAGGCTTAAGCTTCGAAGTTGTAAAGTGGCGTACTGAGGTAACGTTCGCCGTTACTTGGTACGATCACGACAACGCGTTTGCCTGCACCCAACTGTTTAGCCACTTGCAGACCTGCACGGATGGCTGCACCAGAAGAAATACCGGACAAAATGCCCTCTTCCTTCGCTACCTGACGAGCCGTCTCGAACGCATCATCGTTCTCGATGTGAATGATCTCGTCATAAATTTCCTGATCAAGAATCTCAGGAATAAAGTTAGCACCGATCCCCTGAATTTTGTGAGGACCCGGTTTGCCACCTGCCAAGATTGGCGAAGCTGCTGGTTCAACGGCAACGATTTTAATCCCAGGGTAGGATTCCTTCAACACTTCGCCTGTACCTGTAATCGTTCCGCCTGTACCGATTCCTGCAACGAAAGCATCCAACGTACCGCCTACAGATTGAATAGCTTCAACAATCTCAGGGCCAGTCGTTTCACGGTGGATCTTCACGTTGGCTTTATTTTTAAATTGCTCAGCCATGAAATAAGATGGATTTTCCTTAAGCAATTCCTCAGCTTTTTTAACTGCACCATTCATACCTTCGGCTCCCGGTGTGAGCACAAGCTCAGCTCCGTAGGCACGAAGCAGGTTACGACGCTCCATACTCATCGTTTCCGGCATAACAATAACAGACTTATAGCCTTTGGCTGCAGCCACCATAGCCAGTCCAATTCCTGTGTTACCACTTGTTGCTTCGATGATGGTATCACCCGGTTTCAGCTTGCCTTCTTTTTCCGCTTCTTCCACGATGCTAATCGCGATACGGTCTTTGACGCTTGAACCTGGATTCTGGTATTCCAGTTTCACGAATACTTCAGCACTGCCTTCAGGTACGATACGGTTCAGACGAACAAGCGGAGTACCTCCGATAAGTTCTGTTACGTTATTAACTACTTTAGCCATATGAATGCCCTCCTTAGTGGGATGAATACTACTTAAGTCCTGTTGCCATATACATGTGTGGCCGAGCAGCCTCTAGATGTTATAGAAGAACTACGGAAATCCGTCTGAGTTCATTCCGTCTGCAATAAACCGGACAGAAACTGGGTTTCCGAAGATTTCTTTGTTCATATAAATGGTTTTATTCCGAGTAAATGAGTAGGTTTTTGATTATTTTTATCTTATCAACGTTACACCCTATTGTCAATATGAGTACTCAAAAAAATACTCCGCCTTGGGCCCTAAGGCCGTAGACAGAGTATTTTTATCAAGATGCAGTAGGACATTCGTTTGCAGGATAATCAGGATGCCGGAATTTCAGCGATGATGACAGCTTCATACTTGTTGCGTAACCTTTCCTCCACCTGGGGCAGGGGATCAGCCTGGCTTAGAGCAAGCTGCATCCGAATTTCTTCACGAACCTCTTCTGCAGATTGCACTTGACGCTCTTGTTTGTCATTCATTTTAATGATGGCGTAACCTTCTTCCATCTTCACTGGCCCCGCAATATCACCCACGTCCAGTTGAGCTGCAAGTTTGAGAATTGCTTCGGACTGAAACGGATCGTTCTGCTCAATCCATCCCAGACGACCGCCCGAATCACGGGAGTAACTGTCCGTCGATTCATTACGTGCGGTTTCTTCAAAGTCTGCTCCCTTGTCGAGCGCATCCAGAACTGATTTTGCCTGGTCCTCTTCCTTCAATACAATGATAGACAGATCATATTTCTCTGGGGAAACATAGTCTTCATGGTGTTCGTTCCAATAATGCTCGATATCTGCATCCTTGATCTGTATACCGCTCGTTGCGATTTTCTCAAGCAGAAGTCGGTATCCCGCCTCCAACTCAAGGTCCTGCCTGGATAAACCCAGTTGAGACTGCATTTCGTCAAAATAAGCCTTCTCCGAATCATATCCATCCATGGCCGCGGCAAGTTCCTTCGCAATTTCTTTGGGAGTCACCGTCAGATTACGATCGAGTGCTTCCGCATATACGGCTTTGCGATTGAGCATCTGGAGCAGCAATTCACTGCCATAACGCCGTTTCAATGCCTCGGTCCATTCCTTGTTGGTGATGACCTCCCCATTGATCGTTGCTACCGCATTTCCCTCTTCCTGATTGGTATCCTGAGGCGAATCTGCTCCTTCACGTCCATTTCGTAAGCCTTGCACAACCATAACTGAACCCATCACCAGCATTCCAAGCGTCAAGACAATTACAGCCGTCCATAACCCTTTTTCCTGTCTTGTCATTCCGCGTCCCGTCCCCGCATAAAATCAGTTCTTGGCTTGCTCTAGGATGGTCTCAAGTTGTTCCTTGTTGAAATCGTAAGCCTCATTGCAAAATTGGCAGACCACTTCAGCCTGGCCTTCTTCCTCAATCAATTGTTCCATTTCGGATTGACCCAGACTGATCAACGTTTTCTCTACCCGCTCACGTGAACACTCACAGTGGAAATGAATATCCATTTCGTCCATGACCTGTACATCAGGCAGTACACGACGAAGCAGCGCTTCTAGTTCAAGCCCCTCAGCCAGCAGTGATGTCACTGGCGGCATTGTACCAATGGCATTTTCAATCACAGTAATTTCATCATCCGTCAAACCTGGAAGCAACTGTACAATGAATCCACCGGCTACAATAACCGAATTATCGGTATCCACCAGTACACCAACGCCTACAGCAGAAGGCGTCTGCTCCGATTTAGCAAAATAGTACGTAAAGTCTTCACCAAGTTCTCCTGAAATAATTGGCACACTGCCGCGGTAAGGCTCTTTCAGCCCCAAATCCTTCGTTACGTTCACGAATCCTTCGGTTCCAACTGCGCCAGCAACGTCCAGTTTACCCATACTGTTGCTCGGCAGATGTACATGCGGATTGCTTACATAACCACGAACTTCACCCTTCGCATTAGCATCGGCAACAATCTGTCCAATCGGACCGTCACCTTTGACTTGAATTGTGAGCTTCTCTTCTCCTTTAAGCATAGCACCCATAATGGATGCTGCTGTAACCGTACGCCCCATAGCTGCTGTAGCCGTGGGAAACGTATCATGTCTTCTGCGCAGTTCCTCAACCAGTTCTGTCGTTTGAACAGCAAAGGCCCTAACCCGTCCGTTCATTGCTGTACCGCGAATTAACCGGTCTTGTTTGTTGTTGTTTTCCAAGTCATTCAGCCTCCTTTGGCGTAATCGCCAGTTATAGAAAAAACGGCATAACATATAAGACTGTAATCTCAGCCCGCTGTTTGCCGTCTCTGTTCTTACCTTTCCCGGTTCCGCTCATAAACGATACGCAGCCCTTCAAGCGTAAGCAGCGGATCCACTTCATCGATGCTGCGTGTTTCTTCTGCAATCAGCTTGGCAAGGCCTCCGGTTGCAATAACTCTAGGCTTGGCTCCCATTTCCTCCCGAATACGCTCCACGATACCGTCCACCTGTCCTGCATAACCATAAATAATGCCGGCCTGCATCGCATGAATGGTGTTGCGACCAATGACTTTCTTGGGCTTCTCCAATTCAATACGAGGTAGCTTGGACGCTCGTTCATAGAGTGCTTCGGTTGCAATATGGATGCCGGGTACGATAGCCCCGCCCAGATAATTTCCTTTCTCGTCAATACAGTCAAATGTAGTCGCTGTACCGAAATCGACCACAACGAGAGGGCCGCCATACTTCTCAACGGCTGCTACTGCATTAACAATGCGATCCGCGCCAACTTCACGAGGATTCTCATACCGCAGGTTCAGGCCGGTTCGGATACCAGGCCCAACAAGTAACGGTTTTTTGCCTACGTATTTCTCACACATGGCTTCAATCACATTCACCAGCGGTGGAACCACGGATGAGATGATCACACCTTCAATGTCGCGTGTTGAAATACCCGACATATGAAATAAATTATAAATCAATACGCCGTATTCATCCACTGTCGACTGCCGGGATGTACTCAGGCGAAAATGGTGGAGCAACTCCCGGCCTTGATACACGCCGAGTACGATATTACTGTTGCCCACGTCTACCACAAGAATCAAAGAGGTTCACCCCTCTTTCTTTTCGTTTAAATCCAGGCTAATATCCAGGCTCTCAAAAGAGTAGGTTAACCTGCCAACTGAAATTACATCCACTCCGCTCTCTGCAATACCACGAATGGTATTTAGCGAGACGTTGCCCGATGCCTCAACTTTCACATGCGGAGCCTGCTCACGAATAAGAGCAACGGCCTCACGCATCCGGTCTGGGTGCATGTTATCCAGCATAATGATATCTGCCCCAGCCTGCAAGGCTTCTCTGACCTGTTCCATGTTTTCGGTCTCTACTTCAATGGTCATTGTATGCGGAATGACAGATCGCGCACGCTGTACAGCTTCAGTAATCCCGCCTGCGCCCTTGATGTGGTTATCCTTAATCATGACGGCATCATAGAGGCCGAACCGATGATTTGCTCCGCCACCAACCCGCACTGCATATTTTTCAAGCAAGCGGTGTCCCGGTGTTGTTTTACGAGTATCGACCAGACGTGTAGAAAGGCCTTCCAACGCATCAACATAAGTACGTGTGAGGGTAGCGATACCAGACATGCGCTGAAGCAGGTTAAGGGCCAGACGCTCTCCTGTCAGCAAGCTATGTGTGCTTCCTTCTACCTCAGCCAGAATCGTACCATGCGTAACTGCATCACCGTCTTTTACCATCGGTGTGAACGCAAGGCCAGGATCCACTACCTGAAAGACGAGTTCTGCTACCGTAATTCCTGCAATGATTCCATTGTCTTTGGCATGTATCACGGCCTTGGACTGACTGCCGGCGGGAATCGTCACAGTTGTTGTGACATCCCCTGCACCAACATCCTCACGAAGCCAGTTTTTAATTGATTCGATGAGTCCTTCATTATATCCGTTCAGTATCATGACATCAATTCCTCCACAATCGCTTGTTCTCGCTGCTGCAGACTATGCTTCTGCCATACGGCATCGTCACGCTGCGGGAAATCCTCACGGTAGTGTGCTCCCCGACTTTCCTCGCGGTGTAATGCTCCAGTGGTAACCAACCAGGCACAGGTCAAAAGGTTGGCATATTCCATCTCTTCTTTGTGAGTAAACTTCTGATCAAAAAATTGCAGTTCATGTTGCAGTTTCTCTATTGCTGCTTGCAGGTTAGCGCCATTCCGGCGCAGCCCCACTTGACGCACCATCATTTTTTGCAGACGCAAACGTCTTTCGGACACCGGCTTCTGCTCTTCCTTTATGATCCTGCGAATACTTGTTAATGTGGGAACCTTTGTCTGGATTGAAGCAAGCGGAGGAAGGGATTGAATTCGATCCACGATTCTCCGGCCAAATACGATTGCTTCAGACAGAGAGTTGCTCGCCAGACGATTGGCTCCGTGTACTCCAGTAGAAGATACCTCACCACAGGCAAATAACCGGCTAATGCTGCTCTCCCCACTGAGATCCGTCTTCACTCCGCCCATCATGTAATGTGCAGCAGGAGCAACTGGAATCCAGTCTGTGGTCATATCCAGTCCGTATCGCATACAGGTCTCATAAATGGTAGGAAACCGATGTTTAATCATCTCTGCTGGTTCATGAGTGATATCCAAATATACAAAGGTACTGTTTGTCGATTCCATCTCACTGACAATGGCCCGCGCAACGATATCCCGTGGTGCCAGTTCAAGTTGTGCATGATACCGTTCCATGAAGCGCTCGCCTTTCACATTGCGCAAATAAGCTCCTTCGCCACGTACAGCCTCGGACACCAGGAAACGTGGTGCTCCCGGATAACAAAGGGAGGTCGGGTGGAATTGGATAAACTCCATGTCCCGGACAACTGCTCCGGCACGATAGGCCATCGCCACGCCATCTGCTGTAGCCACTTCCGGATTGGTCGTATATCGATACAACTGTCCAGCCCCACCAGAGCAGAGAACGGTTGCCTCTGCCTTCACAAATACTTGCGAACCGTCAGCCTTCTGTACTAGCGCACCTACACATTCTCCCTGCTCTGTAATCAGGTCAATGACAAAATGCTCATCCCACACTTTAATCCCCGGATGTTCATTCGCCTGTACAGCCAGTGCACGCACAATCTCATATCCCGTTGCATCCCCATTGGCATGCAAAATACGGCGGTGGCTGTGCGCACCTTCCTGCGTCAACGCCAACTCGCCGTTCTCCAGATCAAACAAAGTACCCAGTCGAATCAGTTCTTTTACTCCATCCGGGCCCTCGTTCACCAATGCTTCTACTGCTTCGGAGCGGCATAATCCCGCTCCTGCAACAAGTGTATCCTGCAAATGGTAGGCAGGTGAATCATCCTCAGCGATAACCGCAGCGATTCCCCCCTGCGCATACCGGGTGTTACTTTCCAGTAACGACTTCTTCGTGATCATCAACACACTGCGTTGTTCACTCGCCTTGATCGCAGTAAACAAACCAGCAATGCCCGAACCAATAACCAGCACATCCGTCTCCACCATCGGCAGCGCGGACAGATCAAAATCCACTAAATATTGCGGTATCATGTTATTTCACCTGTCTTGGAGCAAGAGTAACGCATGCTACTTCACCAGTAACATGCGCTCTAGTGATTCTCTGGCTTTGTCGGCAACGGCTGGAGGCACGTAAATTTGCGGCTTCATCGTTTCCAAGCATTTAACCAGCTTTTTCAAGTTATTGACTTTCATGTTCGGACATACGAGGAACTTGGTAGCAAAGTGGAATTGTTTGTCCGGGCTATCGAGACGCAGTTGGTATCCTGTACCGTCCTCGGTACCTACGATAAATTCTTTAGCGGACGAATTCTTACAATATTCCAGAATGGCGGTTGTGCTACCTACGAAATCACCCATCTCTACAACCTCAGGACGACATTCCGGGTGAACAACGAACTCGGCATTTGGATGCTTCGCTCTCATCTCTACCACGTCTTTGACAGTCAGCATATCATGGGTATTGCAGTAACCTTCCCAGATAATCATTTTCTTGTCTGTATGTTGTTGCACATAATGTCCCAGATTTTTATCCGGTACCCAGATGATTTCATCGGAATCAACAGATTGAATGACTCTGACAGCATTGGCCGATGTACAACAGATGTCGGTCTCTGCCTTGATCTCAGCTGAGGAATTGATGTACGTTACAACTTTGGCATTCGGGTGCTGTGCTTTCAATTTACGTAAGCCTTCAACGTTCACCATGTCCGCCATTGGGCAGCCTGCACGCTCGTCGGGGATGATAACCGTTTTGTTAGGGGCAAGAATTTTAGCGCTTTCACCCATAAAATGAACCCCGCAGAAAACGATAACATCCGCATCGGTTTGTGCCGCCTTCTGAGCCAGCAAAAACGAATCTCCCCGGAAATCAGCGACTTCCTGTACCTCGTCACGTTGATAATAATGGGCAAGAATAATGGCATTCCGTTCCTTCTTCAACTCCATCAGCCGCTCGCGCAGCTCCCGGTTCATCTCAGCCTTGCGCTCTAAAGCCAGAGCTTCCACCTGTGATCCTCTCCTTATCGGGACAGCCTTATACGCTGTTTCATATGGCAAATCCAAGTCGTTATTTTCGCTTGAGAAACGAATCACAAGCGGTTTAACACCTAATGTACACAACGTTCACGACTCTGTCAATAAATGAAATCGCCCCAGAACAAGGGCATAACCACCCATTTCCTACGTAGTTCGCCCTATAGCTCCCGGTTATCATTATCTATACAATTTGAAGGAATACATAAAAAAAGAGAGCCCGAAGGCTCTCCTTGTCATCTGCCACTATAGACAGATGGTGTTATAAATTAAGACGTTGGCTTCGTTCCACCATCATCCGGGTCATTGCTATTTCCTTTGTCCAGATTCGGAGCTTCGTTAGGAATATCTCCCGCTGGTGGTTCAGGCGTTTCATCTTTGCCTTGGATACGGACGCGTACATCACCGATGTTGTCGATGATCGCTTCTCCGCCTTCGCTAGGCGTGCCTTCTCCATCGTTGCTGTTCTCATCTTTTGGAGTCAGGGCACCTGTCTCGATCAATTGCTTGATCTGATCCATTTCCAATGTCTCCACTTCCAGCAACGTGTTCGCGATCAGATGCACTTCTTTAGAATGTTTAACGAGTAAGTCTTTACACTTCTCATAGCATTCGTTGATGAAGCGTTGCATCTCCTGATCGATCTCGTAAGCAATGGAATCTGAGTAATTCTGTTCGTGACCGATATCACGACCCAGGAATACCTGTCCCTGCGAACTACCGAACTGCATAGGTCCCAGCTTCTCACTCATACCGTACTCCATAACCATGCTACGGACGATACCCGTCGCTTGTTGGAAGTCACTGTATGCACCCGTACCGATTTCACCGATAAACAGTTCTTCGGAAACGCGGCCACCAAGGAGTCCAGTAATTTTGTCCAGCAATTCTTGCTTAGTAACAAGCATACGATCTTCTTTTGGCAACATGATTACATATCCACCCGCACGTCCGCGCGGAATAATGGTAACTTTATGTACCATATCGGCATGTTCCAGGAAGTAGCCTACAATGG
Organism: Paenibacillus taichungensis; assembly: GCF_013359905.1. Classification (GTDB taxonomy): domain Bacteria; phylum Bacillota; class Bacilli; order Paenibacillales; family Paenibacillaceae; genus Paenibacillus; species Paenibacillus taichungensis. The sequence goes on from NZ_JABMCC010000113.1 coordinate 20,766, forward strand.
TATGACCTGCTTCGTGATAAGCAACAATACGTTTTTCACGGTCACTGATAACACGGCTTTTCTTCTCCGTACCAACAATGACACGGTCAATCGCTTCGTCTACTTCACGCATGGAGATATCTCTGCGATTACGACGTGCCGCAAGCAATGCCGCTTCATTCAAGAGATTTTCCAAATCTGCACCAGAGAATCCGGTAGTACGCTTCGCAATAATGTCCAGCTTCACATCTTTGGTGAGTGGTTTGTTGCGTGAGTGTACTTTCAGAACCGCTTCACGACCTCTCACGTCAGGGCGATCAACCGTGATTTGACGGTCAAAACGTCCTGGACGCAGCAAGGCAGGGTCCAGAATATCAGCACGGTTCGTTGCAGCAACGATGATAATACCTTCATTGGCTCCGAATCCGTCCATTTCAACGAGCAACTGGTTGAGTGTTTGTTCACGTTCGTCGTGACCACCACCAAGACCAGCACCACGCTGACGTCCTACAGCATCAATCTCATCGATAAAGATGATACATGGGGCGTTTTTCTTCGCATTTTCAAACAAGTCACGTACACGAGATGCACCGACACCGACGAACATCTCAACGAAGTCAGAACCGGAAATACTGAAGAATGGCACACCCGCTTCACCGGCAACAGCACGAGCGAGCAAGGTTTTACCTGTACCCGGAGGACCTACAAGCAGTACGCCTTTAGGAATCCGTGCACCTACTGCTGCGAATTTACGAGGGTCTTTGAGGAAGTCCACGACTTCAACAAGCTCCTGTTTCTCTTCGTCAGCACCCGCAACATCTTCAAACGTAACCCGTTTCTTCTCTTCGTTATAGAGACGAGCACGGCTTTTACCAAAGTTCATTACTTTACCGCCGCCGCCTTGAGCCTGATTAAACAGGAAGAAGAACAGCAGGAACATAATGATCAAAGGAATAAAGGAAGTCAGCAACGTCAACCAGATGCTGTCACCTTTCATAGGTTCCTGATGATATTCGAAATTGTTCGTTTCGCTTGCAGCTACAAGCTCACTAATTGCCTCATCCGTAGGAGGAATATACGTTGAGAAATTTTCTGATTTGGCTCCGTCAGGCGTCTTCCTGTATTGACCGGTCACGAGGTACGTCTGACCGTTGAATTGAACCGTCAATTCAGAGACATTATTGGTCTTGATCGCCGCGCGCAACTGATCATATCTAGGATTATCGGTGGCTTCGCCGCCATTGCTGACGAACTGGACTATCCCCACCACAACTAAAAAAAGAATCAAATAAAAAGCAGAATTCCGGATGAACCGATTCATCCCCTACCTCCTCTCGAGACACTTTAATTATTTTAACATAGCCCAACATGGCTTCTCAACAGAAGCCACCAACAGATATGGGCTTGGAACTAGCTTAAGCATTAGTTGCTGTAAACTTCCGGTTTCAGAATCCCGATGTAAGGGAGGTTCCGGTACTTCTCGGCATAATCCAGGCCATAGCCAACGATGAATGCGTCCGGAATGTCAAAGCCAGTGTAATGGGCTTCAAGTTCGACTTTGCGACCTGAAGGCTTGTCAAATAGCGTAACCACGCGGACGGATTCAGCACCGCGGTTCTGCAAGAGTTCGATCAGATAACTGAGCGTGAGTCCACTATCAATAATGTCCTCTACAATCAGAACCTCGCGTCCCTCAACGGATTCATCCAGATCCTTAATGATTTTAACCACGCCGGATGATTTGGTGGAAGCGCCATAACTCGATACTGCCATGAAATCCATCTCAACAGGTACCGTAATGTTCTTAACCAAATCAGCCATAAATATAAACGCACCCTTAAGCACACAAATGACCAAAGGATTGCGATTTGCATATTCGGCACTTATTGTTGCGCCTAATTCCTTGATTTTACTCTGAATCTCTTCTTCACTGATCAATACTTCCTGAATGTCGTTCTGCAACTGTGCGAACCTCCTAAGTTATACATATGAAAGCCTTACCTGAACCATAACCACTACCCCTGAATCGCTGAATCGCCTACAGTCATGTACAGGATTGCGGAAGTATCCTCCCTGACAGGAGCTACACTAGACCGGCGAACACCCGGTAACCAGATGATATTGCCTGCTCCATCACATACCACGGGAACCCGTGAACGGACAGAAGGGGGGATTTTCTCATCGATGAAAATATTTTTCACCTTTTTGCTTCCGTTTAATCCCATCACTTTCATGGTATCTCCAGGTAACCGTGAACGCACAACCAGCGGCATAAGCAGTTGATCTGCATCAAATGCGGCATGATCCGCCGATTCTGGTACATGATAGTCCTCGGGACTCATCGGAACGATCCGAACATGCCGGTCGATTTCCGTGAGAGAAAGCTCATAGGTTCCGCTCGATTGAGCAAGACGATATTCGTAAGATTGACCCTGTACGTCAGTCCGTACGCCGAAAGAGATCAGATCATACTCCCGGGTGCAGGCGAGTGTCTGTCCTATATCCAGGCTCCAGGTCGTCGCTTCAGGCTGAATAACCTTGCGGCGAATGGTCTCAATACGGGTAAAGTCGACAAAATCACTGTCCAAAGGCAGATAATTCAATATTAGTTTAATCAACCTTCGTTGTAAAGCGACATGTAACTTCAAAAAGGAAGGCACCTCAAAGGTTTGCCTTCCGCCGTTCGCCTGCACTAGACACCTGTATGCGTCATATGCACCTTGTTCCATGAAATCGTCTTCATCGCCCACGATTTCGGCAAGTCGATTCAAAGACGGCGTCAACTGTCCATTATATTGCCCCAAAAATGGGAGCACATCCAAGCGAATGGCATTACGCCGATATTTACGCAGGGAATTGCTTTCATCATTAAAATACAGAAAACCCTGGGTATTACAAGCTTCTACAAGGTCTGTCTTGTTTATACGAAGGCATGGACGAATAAGTTCCACATTTTTTTCTCGTCTTTTAAACTTCATTCCTGCGAGTCCGGAAAGACCACTCCCACGCAGCAAATGAAGCATAACCGTCTCTGCTTGATCATCGGCATGATGGGCCAGTGCAATGCTCGCCGCATCGTATTTGGCAGCCACTTCATGCAGAAATTCATATCGTTTGTTGCGCGCGGCCTCCTGAGGACCTTGACCGGTAAGCTTCATATAAGAAGGTACATCGGCCTTTACCCATTCAAATGCTATGCCAAGCCGGTGCGCAAGTTCTTTCATCATCTCGGCTTCATGATCGGATTCAATCCGAAAACCATGATGTACATGGGCGCAGATCAACTCCAGCGGGACATGCCTGGTACTGATCTCATGCATGATATGCAAAAAAGCTACCGAGTCCGATCCGCCCGATATTGCGACGACAATCCGATCCCCGGGAACCCATAACTGATGCTCTTCCGCTGCATCCAGCACGTTATTCACCAGCTTGTTCCAGCGTAAAGCCTCCATACCTGTTCCTCATTCCTTACGTTATGTATATGCACTCTCACAGGTCAGAATCGCAGTGCATAGATGAGTACCCCGATAAGTAATATAACGGATACAGCAAATGCATTTTTGAGCCAACGCGGTGTTGTACTTTTGGAACGTCGGCGAAGAGGAGAAGGGCGTGCCATCATCTCTTTCCAGACCTTAGCCGCGTGTCCGGCATCCTGAAACTGACCTCGTAATGCCTGAATAGTCCAGTTTCGAAAGGGGCGAAGACGTTCGCTGCGCTCCACAAGGGCTGTAAGCTGGTTTACACTTCGCAGTTGGGGTAATCCTTCTGCAGCCAGCGCTTTGAGTGCATCAGCTTCAAGTACATGAATCAATAATAGCGCAAAAGCAAACACATCATAGGTACCATCTGCTGTTCGGCTACCCGCATTCCAGAATCCGCGATCATACCATTCAGTAAACTGCTTGACGCTCCGGCCGATAGAAGTCACTCCGCCATAGTCGATAAGTTCTACCTGCCCATAATCCGATACCAGTACATTTTGGGGTTTGAGATCGCCAAACACCCATCCAGCCTGATGCAATTGAGCCAGCTTCTGCAATAGTCTGAGTCCAACCAGAAGTGTCCAATCCGTTCCCTGACGCCGAATGAAGTGGTGCAGAGATTCCCCCCGAACGTAACGCATCACATAAAAGGGAATATCACGACCACGAATGGCGTAGTCATCCACATCTTTCAGATAAGAAGGAATGCCACTCTGTCGAAGGGCCTCATGATTACGCTGTAATTGAAAAGATTTGAGCACATTAATTTCCGATTGCAGATCTACTGGGTCAAATCCCATTTTAAGCGCATAATGTTTGCCATTCTCACCCCGCTGGACAAGAAAAACGATGCCGTTGGCTCCTTTGCCCAGCAGCTTCCGAATCGTATAGCGGCTGCGATTCCATTTCCCTGTGATGACTGTTCCTGGCGGGAAAGAGGCGTCAGACAACGTTGTCACCGAGCATCCCTTCTCTTTCAATGCGATAGTTCCCTTCTATTTCCTGCTGTCCCTCCAGTGTACCATAACGGTAAAAATCAATCACCCTTTGAATCGCAGGACCTGTCGGCGTCGCTCCCTTCATTTGCAAACGTCCAAACAGCGAACGAACACGGCTCGGGTCAACTGTCCAGTCGATGTCCATGACAGCTTCTTCTCCGCTATGTCGTCCAGGAAAATGAAAGACGGAAAGATGGCTCTGACCCATACGTGCCTGCAAGCTAAGCATTAAATCCCGAATCCCTTCCTCCACAGCAGCAAGCTTCGGCTTCATACTGGCACTTACATCAATGAGAAGAACGACTTGAAGCGGTGTTGTCTCCGCCATATCCTCCATCACTTCAACCACCTGTGCACGTTTAGCCGGTTCAAGGTCGGTTACCGTTTTGGGCTCGTGCTCTCCCAGAATTTGTGTTAACTCTCTATTAACCGCCTGTTGAATGGTCTGAACCACTGTTTTTCTTGTCATCATCTGCATCGTATGGGCAAGCTGCCTGGTACCTACGATCTGACTGATTCCACCCCCGGCTTTGGCAATATCCTCGATCTCTCGACTACCTAACTCACCAATGGTTCCATAATCAATAACACCGACCACGTTGACCGTAATTCCCTCTTCCCGCGCTTCCGCCGCAGCCAGCACCGGGCTTGCACCTACATTGGAACAACCGTCGGTGATCAACAAGATTTGTTTCATCCGATATCCCTCCGTTTTGGGTTACTCTCCAACTCTATGACTAGCATTGCCAGAATGAAGAGACTTCAAACAGAGGAATATCCAATTAACTAACGGTACGTGGACGTTCCATCCGGCTTATTCCGGGGACTCTTAATGTCGCCCACTCCGGGCGATAATGTTCTATTTTGCCTACAATTACAGTCATGTCATCATAGATCTCATGTTGCTGATAACGAATAACACTTTCAAGCAGACAGTCTGCTAATTCCTGAGGATCGTCACTATCAATTTCCTGAATGAGCCGCTTCATCCATAGTTCTTTGTTGACGGCATACCCCGGCGCATCATAGATACCATCTGTCATCATAATTAAAACGTCCCCTGGCTGAAGCTGTACGGTTACCAGATCCACCTCAATATCTTTGATAATACCAATCGGCAGATTGCTTGCCGAAACCTGAATAACCTCCTGCCCTCGTTTAATAAAACTTGGAGTCGATCCGATTTTCATAAACGTGGTCTCTGCCGTATATTCATCGATCAGAGCCATATCCACCGTTGCATACATTTCTTCAGGAGAACGCAGCATCAGAACGGAATTCACCGATTTGATCGCCAACTTCTCATCCATGCCCGACTGTAACAACTGCTCCAGTATATTTAGTGCAGCACTGCTCTCCATGCGTGCCCGTTCCCCATTGCCCATGCCATCGCTAAGCGCAACTGCAAAGGTCCCGTTACCCAGTTCAACTGTACTGAAACTGTCCCCGGACATCACATCTCCCCCTTTGGCGGCGGCGGCAACACCCGTTGTTATCTCAAAAGTTTTGGCAGAGCCAAAGGTAACTGTCGCCAGCCCTTGGCGAGGGTCAAGCATCGTCTCATTCAAGACGGCAATATGCTCGTCCAGTACATCTGAGATCAGCGGAGCGATCATTTTCCGGCACTCGTCAAATCCGCGTGTATAGGCATGAACAATCTCAATTTCCACATTCCCCGCTTCCAGATTAATAATTTCAATAGAATGTATGGACAGACCTAACGATTCAAGCGCATCTCGAATCTGCTCCTCTTGTTGTACCATCTCCTCACTTTCCCGTTGAATTTCTTTCGCCAGGTCCTCCATTACCTGGGATACCCCTGATAATTGCTCTGCAACCAGCTGTCGACTATCTATAATCTGACGTTTCCATTGCATGTTATGTTGATGCAGACCATACTGGGCGCGCATCACTTCAAGTACCTCCTCCGGTTTCGCACATACCCTGTTCCATTCCACCGGAATTTGCTTGCCTGACATCTCCGGGTTGGCTTCAATGGAACTCATCACATCTGTCATATATTTATAGGTCTGAATAAACTTCGCATCCCAGCATTGGGCCTTCTTAAAGCAACCCGAACATGTGCCTTCGGCTACGGCATTCATGAAGTGCTCCATCCCGCCTTCGTTCTGTACCGGCTCCCCCGCGCCAGACATCTGATCGAAGCTGCGTGACAACTGACGGAATACCTGCGAGAAGCGGGTAACCCGTTCTGCGGTGACATCACGTATTCTCTTCGCATATTCATGCTGCGACTTCGTATGATCCTGCGTGCCAGGAACATATTTGGATATGGCCGTCAGCATACTTTTTGGCGTTAACATAAACAAAACAATGGCTGCACATGTCTCCCATAAAGAATTCATGACATCTCCCGGTCCACCCAGATATATGGATAGAATAGAGGAACCCAGCAGCATGCCCAGAGCAACAGCCGCACGTTTTCCTTCCCGGAGCATACCTGCCAGCATGCCAGCAAAAGCAAGCAGACTCATCTGATATACCGCCGACATATCGGCCAAACTCAGAATGAGGCCAGTAATAACCCCAACCGAGGCTCCGAGGGGGGCTCCGCCCACCAGCGCGAAGATCAGAATGAGATACCGGGAGAGCATATGCTCTACAGACAGGGACTGGATCGTCCAGCCCACCGCCCCTGTCATCACGGAAGCCAGCAAGATGATCAGACAGAGGATCTCCTCGTTCTTTAGGTTGAATTTTTTTTTGCGATACGTGAAGATCGGTATGGCCTGTATGAAAACCAGGGTAAGCACAAAGCTGAGTACGGAATCCATCGTGAGCATTAGCATGGCGTACCAGCTGAAAGACGGCCCAATAACGACGGCGAATAACTTGACCATAAAAGTAGTCGTAAACACCATCGTTGGCGCATAAGATAATTCAGCGCGGTCATAAGACTCCAGTCCTCTGAACAACAGATAGAAGATGGCGAGCTCCGAAGCAACAATCAGAGGTACCGGAAACGGAGCGAAGAGACTTCCTGCCAGCAACGCAGCCCCTACCGGAATAATGTAATCCCTACGCATGAAGGCGATAACCGCAAAGTAAGCAATCGCAAAGGGCGATAATTCATTCAGAATCATGGCCTTGCCCAGCAAAAATCCCATAAAGGTAAGAAGCAGCACCCATTTACGTGCAGCAACGATCTGGACGGCCTTGCGGGAGCTAATCCACTGTTTTAGGCGTACCGAAAGCTCCTCCCGAGCTTCTGTACCTCCTTTACCAGCTTTCATTCCCGGAAATTGAATGACATTCCACTTTTCCATCATCCTCAAGGCACCCCATTCGATTAATTTAATTTTCGTGTTTCGTTCTCGATGGTTCTGATTATAGATAGAATAGAAGACGTAGTTTGTCACAATTGGTGGGTAGGGTCCAAAAACTTTACGACAAAAGAAACAGACGCGGCGCGGTGGTGCGAAACCCCCGGCCTTATTGTGGTTTCATCCATTTGCCCAGACCCTTGCCGACAAGGCACTTGTCTGATTTTGAACCGGACGCGGTTCGTCATCGCCACGATTTGAGCAGGATACCTGTGGAATGCCACGGAAACCTGTCGGTAAAAAATGGTAGACGACAAATGTTCTTATGTACTTTTTTTCCTGCGCAGAAAAACTGGGGATATGGAGCTTCACTTTACAAAAACGGCTATGAATCCGGTTAAATGTCTATATCTGAACGGTTAAACCCCAACATTAAAAACAAACGCAAAAAAACCGTCAGCCCCAAGGCTAACGGTTTTTCTTATATTTTAAATCAGGTTGAACCAGATTACACGCGTTTGGCTCCACGGCCACCACGTTTGCCTTCTGTGTTCTTTTTCAGCGAAGAGATCCGCTCTTCACTATCTTTCAGGAAGCGTGACATTTTATCCTCAAATGAAGGTTTGCCTGCTGCGGGCTTGAAAGAACGGCCTCCGCGGTCACCACGGTTAAATCCACCGCCGCCACCACGACCTTGGCCACCACTTGGGCCTCCGCCGCTGAATCGTTCGCGATCTCCTCCACTGCGTTCCGGTCTAGGAGCTCTCGGGGGTCTGGACTGTGTTTGTTGCTCAACCGGTTTGTCAACAGCTTGCTTAATGGAAAGCCCAATCTTGCCATCCTTGTCAACGTTGATGACCTTAACGGTAACGAGGTCATTAAGCTTCAGGTGGTCGTTGACATCTTTGACATAATTGTCGGCGATTTCCGAGATGTGAACGAGACCCGTGACACCTCCTGACAGATCCACAAATGCTCCAAAATGCGTGATGCCTGTCACCTTGCCCTCTAACTTGGTGCCCACTTCAATTGCCATAGAATAAAATGATCCTCCCTTAAAAATATACAACCCGATTTTTTGAATGCCAAAATCAATGCTGTGCTAATTTAATTATACCTTATGCCGCAAACCAAGGTCAACTGAGCACTACCCCTTAAGGTAGCCTATTTTTTCCGGTATAACGGCTTCAGACATATAGATAACAATCCTTGCTCAATAATGAGCCAAATTACATCAGTTCCCTGACTCTTCAACCTGAATTGGTGTTTCCTCAGGCAGATAGTATCCTTTTTTCCGAGCCAGCTGTCCTATGTATTCGGGATCCTTCAACCGACTGACTTCGTACTTCAATTGAGCCAGCTTCTTCAACGTCTCTTCCTTTGAAGATTGCTGGGCAGCCAGATGAGAACTCTTGTCCGAAATTTGCGCAGTCTGCACAAGGAACGTATATCCTGCCCAAATGATAAACACAACCATAAAGGTCATCCATAGCATGAGACGCCTTTTGGCACCTGCAGATTTTCCTTGGCCTGCTGGAGCTTTTGATTTGTTCATAGGTGTTTTACCCATTATCGGACCTCCTTAAAACCAGCGTTTCCACATCGCTGCGATACTTGAACCCGCACGGATCAGGAAGCGTGGCGTAACCCAATGTTTCAGGATTGGCCTAAACATCCAGCGGAACAACTTGCCGAAAGGTACCAAACATTGCAGCACCAGCTTACCCAGGAATAACAGTATGGCGAGTACAAAACCAAATAATACGCGCACTAGCTTGTATAGTCCTTTAGCGGGCATAACGATCAGGATGTTAAGGATATGTCCACACCAATGAATCAGCGTTCTTGCGAGTTTAATTAACATTACCACAAAACGCTGGGTTGTAACACTTAAAAGCCAAAAATAGAAGCAAACCCCTATAATCAGCCCCAAAAAGACATAAAACCGCAGCTGTCCGTGGTTCCCGGCGTACAGCATCCGGAAGACAAACAGCGCGGAAGCGACCCAATACAACAGATCTAGCGTGTGGACGCTCCATCTCGGGAACCGCAGCTGACCGGACAGTACCCGGTAACTGTCGTAGGCCATCCCCATCACGGCTCCCGACATCAGCATCCACATCAATGTGATCCATTGAGTATCCGGACTCATCGGAACATCTTGCCGAACAGGCCTTTACCGTTTTTGGACTGAGAACCGGGGTCCAGATATTGAAGAGAACTGACAGTGCCCTCGATGGATAACAAACCGTCCTCCAGGCTCAGGTTTTTGATATGTAAATTGTGCCCCCGGATGGTCAGATGCCCAAGTTCAGTTTGCAGCAAAAATTCCTCACTGTCGAAGCTCTCCACATTGGAGACACCCGTCAGATCCAGCAGTTTCCGATTCTGCATGCTCAGATGATGCTGTTTCGTCTTACTTTGCTCAACCATGGCATGTACCCCTCCTTCTTAACCCTAGCTTATGGATCAGAAGTGCAGAATAGAACCAAGGTTGGATGAAAGCAATTGTCCGGATAACAGTGGAACACAAAAACGCCCTTCCCTGCACGGGAAAGGCGTTTCTCTTCATTTTGCAATGAATGTTGTAGAAAAGTATATCAGGCATCCCTGTTACCAGTTCAGACCGTTATCCTTGGCGATCGGCTCTTCCTTAACCAAGGTGTAGAGGCTGCTCGCCTCATCCTTCTTGGTACTCTCTGCAAGACGCTCCACCTTCACGGTGACCAGCTTTTGACCGAACTGAACCGTAAGCTCATCGCCCACTTTGACAGCGGCGCTTGGCTTCGCTTCACGTCCGTTCACCAGCACACGTCCCTGTTCGGAAACGTCCTTGGCTACGGTGCGGCGTTTGATCAGCCGAGAGACCTTCAGGAATTTATCAAGACGCATTATTTTACGGCTTCTTTAAGTTTGTTGCCTGCTTTGAACGCAGGAACGGTGGACTCAGGAATCACGATTTCATTCCCTGTTTGTGGGTTACGTCCGGTACGACCGGAACGTTTGCGGGTCTCAAAAGTGCCAAAGCCGATCAGTTGTACTTTGTCTCCGCTGGCAAGTGCATCTGTAATTTCTCCCAAAAAGCCGTTCAATACGGACTCAACGTCTTTTTTAGTCAAACCGCTTTTGGTGGAAATGTTGTTAATCAGATCTGTTTTGTTCATTTTTAAAAGCCTCCCAAATTGAAAAAAAAGTATCTGCGAATCCGTGACAACAGATCTGCTGCTGCTGGCTCCGCGCAAGGTTACTACACATGTATTCTGGCTTGGCATCTGAAATCCTGCCTCGGTCTTCGACTTTTTTTCACTTTTTGTCGGTCCTGCCCAAGAACAGTCTAAGTCCAGTACCCGAAACACCTCTCCGTTAATCACACGCTTTCTTGTGCAATTCGCTCGAGATGCTTCGACAACGATACGCATGATGCAACTAATGATATCGGATCAGCGCCCAAAATGCCAGAACCCTTTACAATCCAGCCTTTTTCGCTGCCTGCCAGTATTTCTCCATTTCATCGACATTGCTGTCTGAAGGAGTTCTTCCCTGTTCACGTAGACGCTCCTCGATATACTGGAAACGCTGAATGAATTTCCGATTGGTGGCGGCAAGCGCCTCCTCCGGATCTGTATCAATAAATCTCGCAACATTGGCCGCTGCAAACAATAAATCGCCCAGTTCCAACTTCCGCTCTTCAGCAGATTGGTTATGCTGTACCGCTTCTTTTAGCTCTGCCAGTTCTTCCTCGATCTTGGCAAAGACACCTTCCACGTCATCCCAATCGAAGCCAACTTTGGCCGCTTTTTTCTGTAATTTGTACCCTTTCATCAAGGCGGGCAAGTCACGGGGAATGCCGTCCAGCACAGAAGTCTGCTGTAGATCCTGTCCCTTGCGCTTTTTCTCCTCTGCCTTCATCTGTTCCCAGTTTTGCAACGCTTCATTCGCATTCCCTGCCTGTTGTTCACCGAATACGTGCGGATGACGGAAAATTAGCTTGTCGTTCAATCCTTCAATAACATCGTACACGTTAAACGTGCCAACCTCTTCTTCCATCTGGGAGTGCAGCAAAATCTGCAACAGGAGATCACCTAGCTCTTCCTTCATGTGATCAGGATCATCTTCATCAATCGTTTCAATAACTTCATAGGTTTCCTCAATCAGGTTTTTGCGGATCGACTGGTGGGTCTGCTCCTGATCCCATGGACAGCCGCCTGGACTGCGAAGAATATTCACGATTTCATGAAGTCGTGCGAAGGAGCGCCGACGAAGCGCGTCATCCGTATTTTTGGGCACATATATCAATGAGAGATTACCGTACCCTTCAATCCGGTCCAGATCATGCAGCGGTACCTTGTGTATGATTTCCTGTCCCTGTACACCCAAGGCATGTCCGACAAATACCGGATAATCGTCAGGATAAACGTCCATCAGGCACAGTTTAACGTCGGAAGCGGTAAACACATCATATACTTGTCCAATCAAGGTATGAAGCTGCGGCTGCACCAGTTCCGTATTCAGACTGCTGGCATCGAGAAGCTGAAACCCTTCAATAGGATCGAATCCAAGACGAATAAACGCCTCATCCAGAAAGCTTTCCCCGCCCATAACGCGCAGCGAAATGCCCATTTGTGGGCAGCGCTCCTTCAACAGGCGTACACTCGCTTCAGCGACCATGGGATGCCCTGGCACGGCATAAACGATCTCGGTACCCGGCTCGCCCTTACGTGCGGCCTCAATCAGCCGGTCTGCAATTTCGTCGTACACTTCCGGAAAAGAATCCTTCGCCTCATAGATGGCATCAAAGGATGTCATCTCCAATCCTTCCTGCTTGAGATCATTCAATACGGGATGATCCAGTGTGCGTACATACAGCATCGCTGCATGCTTCATTTTTTTGATGATTCCTACCGTCAGCTGATCTGCATCTCCAGATCCAAGACCGACTACTGTCAAAGCTGCACTCATCTTTATAAGCCTCCATCCGAACTATCCTGTCCCGACTTTCCATCCTTGATCAAAACCAACTCGAGGATGCGTCATAATAGTACAGGACAGGGCTCTATAATTACACGTATTATACCAGAATTAGACGTTATCCTATAATTGCATTTGCATATGACACGGTGTGACTCATTCAACCTCCGGTGCTCCGCTTTAGAATGCGAGAGCCGGGGTGAATGGACGGCGTGGCGCTACGTGTAGCAGCGCAACGTGAGGGTTAGCGCAGCACACGCAGTCTGCGCAGCAGCTTGGCTAGCAGCGGCCCCAGCTTGGGCACGGCCGCCAGCTCTGCGGCGGTCAGCAGTCCCGTTCGGGCCGCTACCAGCAAGAACACGGCCGAGCCTGCAGCTATGCCAAGCAGGCTCACGCCCATCGCGGCTAGCCTGCGGTCGGCCGCGATACCGATGCCGCCGAGCAGAGCTTCGGCGGCCCAGGCCGTGCCTGCCGCCGCCACGCTCATGGCGGCGATAACCAGCGCCGGCTTCGCCAAGACGGCGCCGGGAGCGGGGCGCAGGGCGACAAGTCGCGCCAGCAGCGCCACATTCAGGCCAGCCGCCAGCATGTAGGCGACTGCGCCTGCCAGGGCCGCGCCGCTGATGCCCAGCGCCGGCACAAGCATGACGTTCAGCAGCGCCTTGACGCCTGCGGCGGCCAGCATGCTGAACGCAGGAGCGCGCACGGCGCCAAGACCTTGCAGCAGCGCCGCCGCGATAATGCTGACGGTGCTGCCCGCAGCCGTCAGCGCCATGTACCGCAGGGCTTCGGTGCCTGCGGCATCCCCGTACAGCATGCGGTTAATCGGCTCTGCCAGCACCGCCAAACCTGCGCATGCCGCCAGGCCAATTAACCAGAACCAACGCAGCGCAAGGCCTGCTTGCTGCCTCACGGCTTCTGGCCCGCCTTTCAGTCGGGCTTCGGCCATCGCCGGAATAAAGAGCACAGACAGTGACGTGGCAAGCATCGTGACTAACTGAACCAGCGGAAATCCCCGGTTGTAAATTCCGAAGGACACCATGGATTGAAGCTCATCCAGCCCTTCTCGTCTTAACAAGCGGGGTACCGTAAAGGTATCCACCAGATTCATCAATGGCACAGCCAATGATCCAAGACAGACCGGAATGGCATAGATCAGTAGCGTCCGCATCCACTCACCGTTGGATCGCCGCTCCTCAGGCAGAAGGCTGCTCCCCACGCTTCGGTGTTCTTTGTTTTTCTCCATTTGCCCAGCTGCCTCAGTACTTTTCATAACAGCGAGCCTTTCCCCATTTTTCCGTCGATGATGGTACACATATCCAAGCATCGTAACTAATCCGGCAAGCCCTCCTGCCACTGAGCCAATCATAGCTCCAGCTGCTATAGTCTCCAATGAAGCGTCCCGTCCCATGAGCCACAACAACAGAACAATCATCACCGTGACCCGTACAGTCTGCTCTACCACCTGGGATACCGCTGTAGGCACCATTTGCTGCAACCCTTGGAAATATCCGCGCAAGCCTGTCATCACCGGTACAAACAACAATGCCATCGAAGCTGCCCGAATGGACGGTACGACACTTCCGTTACCAATCAGGTTTCCAATAAGCGGTGCACCGATATACATTAACAAAGCCAGCGCCAGTCCAATTCCACCGAGCAGCATCGAGGACAAGCGTATAACCCTCCTGCCTTCTTCCGGTCGACCAAGTGCATTCTGCTCGGCTACGAATTTGGATACAGCCACAGGCAGCCCTGCAGCAGCAATGGTAATGATGAGCATATAGAACGGGTACACCGTGTTGTAGATGCCAAAAACACCGTCTCCCCCCAGATTCTGTAGCGGAATCTTCTGAAAAGCACCAATGATTTTGGATATAATGGCGGCAAGCCCAAGTACAAATGCGCCCTGAAGCAATCTTGAGCCTGTAGACAACTGTTTCATATGTCCCTCCTGCGTATGTCCATGCGTTCTTTCTCCAAAGTATACCTAGTTATTATACCTGTCCAAAGGCGCACAGACTAACCCTTCCAGGTATTCTGTCCTTCAGGACATCATCCACACGGTCTACAGCTTCCCTAAAATGCAAAAACTCCTGGTTGCCCTCAGGGCACCAGGAGTTAATCTGCTTTTTTTATTGCTCCATCTGTTTGCCAAGGAATCCGGCAGCCGTTTCAGACATTTTGATTTCCATCTGAGACATCTTCACCGACTCATCCTTGTTGAAAAGGATAACCGTTCCGATGGGGTCACCACCCGAAATGATTGGGGCGATAACAAAAGACGATAACGTCTCGTCATGATCTTTGCTAAGCTCATAAGAACCATTGTTGGTCTCCAAAATCGTCTTCCGGTTTTCCATACAACTCTCCACCAGTTGACCTACCTGCTTGTCCAGATACTCTTTCTTGGAACCGCCTGCGACCGTAATAATCGTATCGCGGTCAGAGATCATCGTTACATGGCCTGTACTTTCATACAGCGATTCTGCATATTCTTTGGCAAAATCACCAAGTTCGCCAATCGGCGAGTATTTTTTAAGAATAACTTCTCCATCGCGGTCCACAAAAATCTCAAGTGGATCGCCTTCACGGATACGTAACGTACGGCGGATTTCTTTCGGAATGACCACTCGACCGAGGTCATCTATACGGCGGACAATACCAGTAGCTTTCATTTCACATGTTGCCCCACTTTCTCGAGAAGATTTTTCAACTACTGTTCCTTAATGGGTAGAGGAAAGTCCCAGAACGTTTAGTGTGATATCTTGACCATAGTATTCATCTGTTCCCATTTCCTTATACATACTTTGGAGAATATAGTTGTGTAAACTTCCACAGAAGGCGACCATGTACCCACTTTGCTCCATAGATACAAGGAAAAGCAAGAGGGAGGCCTTAAGTCCCCCTCTTGCTTTTCTGTATGATTGTCCATATTTGAAGCGTTCAGTGTATCACCCAGACAAACGTACTAGCTGGATGTACGCATTCGCTATCTTACTTACCGCTTGTATCTGTACTTTCATCTGTTTTTGTATCCTTGTCGGTTTCAGTTGTTCCTTGATCCGTTTTGGTATCGGTACCCGCATCGGTTTTTTCACCCTCAGTACCAGTTCCTGTACCGGTTGTGCCTTCAGTTGTACCTTCAGTCGTACCTTCTTCAGCCTTGTCTGTTTTCGGCAGTTTTACTTCTTTTACGATTTTGTCCAGTTCGCTGGTCATGAATGTATCGATCTCAGCAGCGGCCAATTGGCTTTTGAGTGTTTCTTTTTGTTCAGCAGTCAATTTCGCGTAGTCCGCTTCTGTACGTTTTTCTACTTTCATGATGTGATAACCATATTCAGTCTCTACAGGATCACTGATTTTGTTCAATGGCAGCGTTTTTGCTGCTTCCTTGAACGCATCTACCCAGCTAGCTACAGGTGTATCTTCATACAATCCGCCTTTTTCTGCAGAACCTGTGTCTTCAGAGTATTTCTTCGCAATTTCAGCAAAGTCTGCTCCGCCGTCCAATTTGGCTTTCACTTCTTTTGCAAGTTTCAGAGCATCTTCCTTTTTACGCTCTTTTTGCGTTTTTGGATCAGTAAAGTTAATCAGTACATGACGAACAGACGCCGTTGTGAACTGATCTTTATTTTTCTCAAATTCAGCTTTAATCGCATCTTCAGTAACGCCCGTTTCTTTGTCCTTAATTACCGTCATAATGCGAGTCATGTAATCCTTAATGTTCTGGTCTGTCAGATTCTGAGCTTTCAGCATCTCAGTCCATTGGTCAGCTTGAACAGAAGCTTTCATTTTGTCGAATTGCTCTGTCGCTGTTTTTTCACCTTCGGTTTTGGCTGCATCACTTGCTTTTCCACTCAAATATTCATATGCAACTTCCTGTTTTACCAGGTACTCCTTGAAATCATCCATATCCATCATTTGTGCATATTCCGGATAGAGGAATTTCATGACCCGTTGCTCCATGTCAAATTCATTGGCTGTAATTGTACCACCTTCATACGTAGCGACTACAGCACTTGTATCCTTTGGTTCCGTTGTCGCTTCTTCCTTCTTGCCACAAGCAGCAAGCAGTGATAGGGACAGTACTGCTACCATACTCACAGACAGTACTTTCCCTACTTTTTTATACTTTGCTAACATCCTTTAGTTCCCCCTTTGATTTAAAAGCACTTTTCATGGACTCCAGAAATTTCTCTACCAGCTCCATCAGTTGCTTGTCCCCAAGCCCTTTGCCCTTGACATGAATAAGCATATGGGGTCCTTGTTCAAATTGTACACGTCTTTCGAACTGATTTCCAATGTGTGCGATTTTTGAGAGCTCAAATGCATGTTCTCGGCCTTCATAGAACTTCACTGTAAGATCATCTCCGCGTTGGGAGATGGATTCAATACCGTAGATCTTGCCATAGACTTTCATTCTGGCCACCGCCAGCAGATTGATCACGGCTTCCGGCAGATCTCCGAATCGGTCAACCAATTCGTCTTCCAGTTCCATTGCATCGTCGAAGGAGGCAATAACCGCCACTTTTTTATAAATTTCAATCTTCTGAATACTGTCATAAATATAATCCGACGGCAAGTACGCATCGATACTGAGATCCAGCGTTGTGTTCCACTGATCGGATGGCACCGGCTCTTCGCCAAGCATCGTAACTTTGCGTTTGTTAATTTCCTCTGCAAGCATCTGAGAATACAGATCGAATCCGACAGACGCAATAAAGCCGTGCTGTTCAGCTCCGAGCAGATTACCCGCGCCGCGGATCGACAAATCACGCATCGCGATCTTGAATCCCGAACCCAGTTCGGTGAATTCCTTGATCGATTGCAGACGTTTCTCAGCAACTTCGGTCAGCACTTTGTCCCGTTGGTACGTGAAATAGGCATACGCAATCCGATTGGAACGTCCCACCCGTCCACGCAGCTGGTAAAGCTGTGAGAGACCCATTTTGTCCGCGTCATGCACGATCAGCGTATTTACGTTAGGAATATCCACCCCGGTCTCAATGATGCTTGTGCTGACGAGCACGTCATATTCACCATCCAGGAAGTCCAGAATAGTTTTCTCCAGCTCCGTTTCCGACATCTGGCCATGCCCCACACCCACCTTGGCTTCAGGGACCAATTCGGAAATTTCGGCAGCCATCTCCTGAATTCCCTGCACACGGTTATACAAGTAGTAGACCTGACCACCACGAGCTAACTCACGTTCAATCGCTTCACGAACAAGCGCCTGACTGTGTTCAACGACATATGTCTGTACCGGAAAACGGTTTTCCGGCGGTGTCTCGATAACCGACAGATCCCGAACGCCCAGCATGGACATGTGAAGGGTACGCGGAATCGGCGTCGCTGTCAGTGTCAGCACGTCCACGTTTGTTTTCAGCTTTTTCAGTTTTTCCTTGTGAGTTACACCAAAGCGCTGCTCTTCATCTACAATTAACAGGCCAAGATCCTTGAAGACTAGATCCTGTGACAATAACCGATGAGTACCAATGACGATATCGACGGTGCCTGCCTTGATGCCTTTGGCCGTCTCATTCTGTTCTTTACGTGAACGGAATCGACTAAGTACATGAATGTTGAATGGATAACCCGAGAAACGCTCACGGAACGTTTCATAATGCTGCTGTGCCAAAATGGTTGTAGGTACTAATACAGCAACTTGTTTCCCCTCAATGGCAGCCTTAAATGCAGCACGGATCGCAACCTCGGTTTTGCCGTAACCGACATCCCCACACAATAAACGGTCCATCGGACGATTTTGTTCCATATCCTTCTTGATTTCTTCAATTGCACGCACCTGATCACGTGTCTCATCATAAGGGAACATGTCTTCGAACTCCTGCTGTTCCGCAGAGTCTTTGTCGAAGCCGAAGCCTTTTGACGTCTGGCGTTCCGCATAAAGCTTGATTAGATCATCAGCAATATCCTGTACAGATGTGCGGACTTTGTTTTTAACCCGTGTCCACTCATTACCGCCCAGCTTATATATTTTCGGCTCTTTCTCTTCCGAACCGACATATTTCTGAATCAGATCAATCTGCTCAATCGGTACAGACAGTTTGTCTCCACCTGCATATAGAATATGCATGTAATCCTTGTGAATACCGCCAACCTCAAGTGTGCCGATCCCGAGATACTTACCAATCCCGTGATTCTGGTGAACGACATAATCGCCCACTTTCAGCTCACTATAGGATTTAATGCGTTCAGCGTTGTCCACATTGCGAATCGGTTTGCGCACTTTGCGCTGCTTCTGTGAGAACATCTCACCTTCGGTAACGACAGCCAGATGAATAGAAGGCATTTCAAATCCGGTTTGCAAGTTGCCAATAAGCATCTCCGGCTCAGGGATATCATAATCCATGAGTACCCGGCGCATGCGATCGAGTCTTTCCTCACCGTTAGCCAGCATGAGCACCTGAACTCCGGCTTTCTGCCAGCGCTCCATCTCTGCTTTGAGCACGTTCATCTGTCCATGGAAGTCCTGCATTCCACGGCTGATAAAGTTAAGGATGTTTTGCGGCTGGGTATGAGGAACCTGACGCAAAAAGATGGACATAAACAGCGTCTGGAATGGACGTTCATATATCAGATCATCCCCATCGGCCGACAGATGCAGGTCTGGAAGGGTCTTCCCGTTTTGCATCAAATGCAGATTCCACTCCGACTCATCTCGGTCAAGCTGTTTCGACGTCTCCGCGAGCCTTGCTGGCTCGTCGAGTACAAGCAACGTATCTTCTGGCATGTAGTCGTAGATCGTCTTGTTCTCCGGATAGAGCGGTGAAATATATTTATACATTTCGGAGAAATACACATGCTCCCGCAGAAGTTCGATCTCGCGATGAATTTCTTCTCGCAGACGCAGCTTCGCCTGCCGGTCCGTCATTTTTTCCAACTGTTGGTCAAGCAAAATAACAGCTGCATCGGCAGCCTTCTCCATACGTTCGCGATCTGCAATTAACTCTTTGCACGGCAGAACCGTCACTTCATCAATTCGTTCAATGGAACGCTGGTCTGCAGGATCAAATGTACGAATGGAATCGATCTCATCATCGAATAATTCCACACGATACGCAATGGACGATGTGACTGGATAGAAGTCAATAATTCCACCACGCACGCTCATCTCGCCGCGTGATTCTACGCGCTCTACACGTTCATATCCGAGCTTCACCATCTCCAACAGGAATGAATCCAGCTCCAGTGTATTACCTTGTTTAATTGTAATCTGAGCATTAGCCATCACTTCTGGAAGTGGAACATAGCGCCGTACCCCGGAAAACGGGATAACAACAACGCCCCTGAATCCCTGGGCGCAACGGACCAACACGTCAATACGCTGACCCAATGTTTCCGGACTGGAAACAGCAGCTTCAGCGGCAACAAGTTCGTTGGCAGGATAGAGCAGCACCTGATCCGGTGAAAGCGCTTCCTGTAAATCTTCTGCGATTTTTTGAGCGGAAAACATATTGTGTGTCACAACGAGCAGGGGTCTGTTCATTTCCTGATGTAAGGCAGCCAGCATAATCTGACGTGCCGAACCGGATAAGCCCGAAACCAATTGCTCCTTCATACCGGATGTAATCCCGGCCGTAATGGACCCGAAGTCCGGATCTTTGGAAAAAGCCTGTATAAGTGCTTGTAACAAAAGGGGCACCTCTCTTATAACTTACTTGAGTATCTCACGCCTGCGCGCAGGTTCACCACATTAGAAATTGGATACAAATTCCTTTTTGTCCTGTTTCATCATAAAGGATAAGTCGCTTCTTTGCCACATCCGTTTGATGTAACTGAAGGGTAATTTCACATATAGTCTGGTTTCATCCCAACTGAAAAGAAGCCTCAGCAGGCTGCCAAGGCTATAAAGGTGGAGCGGTATTCCTCAGCCACCATCATCTGTCATAAGTTCTAGCTGCGGGCGAGTTAATTACTGAAGCGGACTCGCAAGCAGGCTCAGCTCAGGATTGAACTCCAGAGCTTCTTTGCAATAATCACATGTAATCCGAACGGTTATATCGCCACCGGAATTATACGCTATTATATCCCTCCGCTCGTCGGGGGTCAAGAAATGAAAGCCCAATTGCGCTTCCGTTATCCGGGCAGAATCGATTCGTCCAATAAAAGTACGGCAATGCCTACACACATAATTCACTGACATGTTTATGCCTCCTGAACATGGTTTATACGTCCAGTATGCCCATTAAGACTGAATCGAACCCGAATCTTGATCATTTTTCCAGTGTCAGTTGCAGCGGTTCACCCGTTGAACTTGGCCATTGTCTGCTCAAACGTATGATCCAGACTATACTCCAATGCATCACAGGTCTGTTCGATCGTTTGATCGAGTGCTTCCTTTTCGTTCTTCATAAACTTGGACAGTACGTAGTCTACAATGGCATGTCCCGGTTCTGGTCGGGATATTCCCATCCGCACCCGGTTAAACTGCTGTGTACCGGTATGCTGGATAATGGATTTGATTCCATTGTGACCACCTGCACTGCCCTGGTAACGCAATCTGACTTTGCCTGTTTCCGTGTCCATGTCGTCATAGACGACAATCAGGTCCTCCAGACTAACTTTATAAAAATCCATATAAGCCCTTACCGACTCACCGGACAGGTTCATAAACGTCATTGGTTTAATCAGCACCGTTTTGACGCCACCAATTACACCTTCTCCAATCAGCGCCTTGCATTTACTCTGCGTTATGGAGATATTATGCCGCTCTGCAAGTCGATCAAGTGCCATAAAACCGATATTATGACGGGTTTTAGCGTAGTTCGGGCCTGGATTTCCGAGGCCGACAATCCACTTCATCTTGTTCCCTCCTTCGGATCAGCCTAAGGTGAAGCATAGACTTCGAATGTTATATTTCATATAATATCAACAAAGTGAGATTCGAATTGGTTATATAATTTGAACTAAAGAGTATTTACACTGGCACTCCGATGACAGAACAACTTTCCGATCGCTGTTATCCCCAGATTTTTTTGATTTCTTTATGAAAAGGTGAAAATCCGGGGATAGCTTATGCTTCCGATGTAGCTTTCTTGCAGAAAGCTTTCAGGCGCACGCTTCGCTTCTTCAAGTTATTTCTGTCCTCTCCGTTATCGTGTAAATGTTTAGTTGATCTTATATAGTGTTTACATTTATTATTTCATCAACCCAGGAAGGTGAGCGGGTTTTGCGCGAAGACAACGGACAACTGACTCAACATAGCGATTTTATCTATCATCTGGAATATCACGTACCTGTACAGGTATATGACCGCGACACCCATATTGAGATCGGACTAATCACTCGTTTCGATAATCAATTTGTCGAAATTGCCGACACTCTTTTTCATCGGCGCCGGTTCCGTTTTATCTCCCGCCCCGGATACTAGAAATTCGGCAGGCACTGTTTCACTTCCAATATAACGGCACGCCGACAGGGGTTACATTTTCCATTGATCCGGAAAACGTAACCCCTCTACTACTTTATGCAGACATCCTTATTCAATTTCAAACAGCTTGCTGATTGACAATTCCTCATGAACCCGGATAATGGCTTCTCCGAGCAAAGGTGCTACAGACAACACTTTAAGTTTGCTTGTCGGGTTAGCATGCGTAATCGGAATGGTATCCGTTACGATGACTTCCTTCAGTGGTGCATTCTCCAAGCGTTCCATCGCAGGTCCGGACAATACTGGATGAGTACAGCAAGCGTATACTTCCTTCACGCCACCTTCCATCAGAGCATTCGCTCCCAGTACAATCGTTCCCGCTGTATCAATGATGTCATCGATCAGAATTGCTGTTTTACCTTCGATGTTACCGATAATGTTCATCACTTCGCTGACGTTCGGCTCTGGACGACGTTTGTCGATAATTGCGAGAGGTGCATTCAGGAAGTCCGCCAGTTTCCGAGCGCGCACTACGCCGCCGTGGTCAGGCGATACAACAACCGGATTTTCGATCTGTTTCGAGCGGAAATATTGAGCCAAAATCGGCACGCCGAGTAGATGATCGACCGGAATATCGAAGAATCCTTGAATCTGCATTGCATGCAAGTCCATCGCAATTACACGGGTTGCACCCGCTTTTTCGATCAGATTGGCAACCAGTTTGGCTGTAATCGGGTCACGCGAACGGGCCTTACGGTCCTGTCTAGCATAGCCATAGTACGGAATAACGACGTTAATCGTCTTGGCAGATGCCCGTTTAAGTGCATCAATCATAACGAGCATTTCCATCAGGTTGTCATTAACCGGCAAGCAAGTAGACTGCACAATATAAACGTGGCAGCCCCGAACACTCTCAGAGAGTTTCACTTGGATCTCACCATCACTGAAGCTGGTTGTGTGAGATTCACCCATAGGAATTCCGATATAATCAGCAATTTGATGGGCAAGCTTGGGGTTAGAATTGCAAGTAAATATTTTTAATTTCGAATCAAAATAAGTCATAAAATAAAAACCCTCCGTGCTGGTTCATTGGAATCTATAAGCGTCTGCGACATGTCGGCACCCCCCGATGTTCGGGAGGCAATTCTTAATATCAATACCCCTTATTCGGGTTTGGCATTTTGTTTCTTAGCTTTGGCACGACCACGAATTTTCTCCGCATATCCAGGTTTGTTCTCCTGGCGTGGGCGGGCAATCGCAAGATCGTTTTCGGGAACAGAATGGGTAACGGTAGAGCCCGCAACAACATATGCGCCTTTTCCTACCGTGACAGGTGCAATCAGATTGACATTGCTGCCTACGAACGCATCATCTTCAATCGTCGTTACAGCTTTATTATATCCATCATAATTCACCGTTATTGCCCCACATCCAACATTTACGTTTTTCCCTACTTTAGCATCCCCAATATAACTGAGATGAGATACTTTGGAGCCTTCATCAATTGTAGCATTTTTCACTTCAACAAAGTCACCAATTTTTACTTTGCGGCCCAGTTTGGTGCCTGGACGCAAATAAGCAAATGGACCTACAGTTGCTTCTGATCCAACCTCGGCTTGTGACAATACAGAATGCTTGATTGTAACCCCATCCTGAATGATACTGTCTTCCACATCTGCCTGAGGACCAATATGGCATGCTTCGCCAATGGTAGTTGTACCTTTGAGTATGGTACCCGGATACAATACTGTATCTGATCCAATGGTAACATCCGCCCCGATATATGTCGATGCCGGATCGATGATCGTAACACCGTTCAACATATGTTTTACCGCCAAACGTTCACGCATGAACGCTTCTGCTTGTGAAAGGGCAAGTCGATCATTAACTCCGATGGATTCCGCGATGTCATCTGACATGTAAGCTTCTACCACTTCTCCATCATTACGGAATATGCCAACCACGTCAGTGAGATAATACTCTCCCTGAGCATTCTGGTTCGTCACTTTCTCCAACGCAGCAAACAACTTGGCATTATCGAAGCAGTACGTGCCTGTGTTGATTTCGTTCACAGCATCTTCCTGCTCCGTGCAATCTTTCTGCTCCACAATACGTTGTACAGAACCATCTTCTCCGCGAATAACGCGGCCGTACCCTTTAGGATTGTCCAGTTCAGCTGTGAGAACCGTTGCTGCTGCTCCACGGCTCTCATGGAGCTTCATTAGTCCTTCCAGCGTCTCGCTGGTCACAAGTGGTGTGTCTCCACAGACAACAATGGTTGACCCTGCTTCACTACCGAGCAGAGATTTAACCTGTTTCACCGCATGTCCTGTTCCCAATTGTTCAGCCTGAAGCACGTACTCTGCTCTGGAACCCAAAAATGACTGCACCGCTTCGGCACCATGACCGACCACAACGACGCTGCGTTCAACGCCTGCGCGAAGAGCTGCATCCAGCACGTGACCCACCATCGGTTTACCGCATACGGGATGCAGTACCTTGTACAATTTCGATTTCATCCGTTTTCCTTGCCCTGCCGCAAGAACGATTGCCATTCTTTTCAAAATTTACGACCTCCTGTTCTGAAAAACCCATCGTTTGACCTTACCTGTATATATCCGATGAGTAACGTTCAGCCGGCCCTGCGCCGGTCTTGTTCATCGCCTGCTGTCTCTGTAATCACGCGTAACAACGCGGACACCAACAAATCGTGACCTATATGTATACGCCGTGTACCTGCGAGCTTAACCGATTCCCATGATTCCTAAGATGCCGCCCTGTTACCAAGCGCACGCTGCGCTTTTTGTTCTTTCAACATTTTGCAACATTTAAGCTGCGAAAATGCTCTTCTGTGAATAAACTCAATACTGAATATATCTTATTCCGGTCAAAAAGAAAAGAGAGCCATAAGACATGGCTCTCTTTTCCTTCGAACCCCAATAATGTTCTCAGGCACCTTCTTCAATGACTTCTTCCTCAGTTGCTGCGCGATCATACTCAGTCAAAACAGCTGCTTGAATCTTCTCGCGAGTACCGGAAGAGATCGGGTGGGCGATATCACGGAATTCTCCGTCAGGAGTCCGCTTGCTCGGCATAGCAACAAACATTCCGTTATTGCCATCGATGACGCGAATGTCATGAACGACGAATTCGTTATCGATGGTAATGGATGCGATAGCCTTCATTCTCCCCTCAGAGTTAACACGGCGGAGTCTGACATCCGTAATTTGCATGTGTGTGTTCACCACCTTTTTCCATCAGAACTTGGTGTATAATTCCACACAGCACATGCGAACTCCTTCTTTTTATAACCACAAAAATGTCCTAATTTCAGGAATTTTTTTATTTAATACACAATTCGACAATGTTAGTGCCAGGTCGATGGAAAAGAACCTTTCCCGACATGTAATTCGTCATGATTCTACAGGTCAAAATAGTTGCCAGGCTTAACGGAAATGTGTCTGCTCTTCGCATCAACCGCCGTCAGCTTCGCCAGAGATATGTAGTCCGTCAGCAGTCGTTCTTCTGAATCAACCGATCCAGATTCTACTAATACGCCTACCCCGGCTACCGTGGCATTAAACTCGGCCAATAGGTCGATCATCCCTTGGACGGTTCCCCCGGCTTTCATAAAATCATCTACAATGAGCACTCTGGAGTGCTCACGCATTGCCCTGCGAGATAGGGACATGGTATGTAGGCTTTTATGGGACCCGGATACATAATTGATACTTACGGCCGATCCTTCCGTAGCCTGATGGTCCCTGCGCACGAGCACTACAGGCAGATTGAGCTGGGCCCCGGTAGCATAAGCTAGCGGAATCCCTTTAGTCTCGACCGTCATCACCACATCAATATCCATGTTGCCAAAGGCCGTTGCAAAAATCTTGCCGGCTTCATTCATCAATGCGGGCTGTCCAAGCAGGTCGGACATGTACAGATATTCACCAGGGAGTATCCGATCCGGCTGCGCGAGCTGGGTAGAAAGTCGTTCTGCAAAAGCCAGTGCCAGTTCTCTGGACACCTTTGGAATCCACTTTACTCCCCCGGCTGCTCCAGCCAGTGTATGCAGTTCTCCCGAACCACCTTCTTCGAACACTTCCTTGATAATCGCCAAATCTTCACTGATCGACGACTTCGCAGCTCCATAGCGTTCGGCAAATGTGGTCAACGGAATAACCGTATGCGGTCTAGACAATAAGTACTGCGTCATTTCAACCAGCCTTGCGCTTCGTTTTAATTTCTTCACAGAGATCCATCCTCACGATCACGGAAAACATCCAAATCCGAATAATTATTTAAAAATATACCACCTTTATACGTGTTTGTACATTATAAAAGCGAATATTAAGTTAGCATACGTACGGCATACACTTCTTTACAGAAGCCTCGCAGTCCATTGTAGACTCGGGCAACCTTGGACTCTTTGGAGACAAGCCCAAACACGGTTGGACCACTGCCTGACATTAATACTCCGTCTGCTCCAAGCCGAATCATGGCATCTTTCAGATGCTGAACTTCCGGATACAGCTTCAACGTTACGTCCTCAAGCACATTCCCCATCTGCCCGCACACTTCGGCAAAGGATTGATTGCGAATGGCCTGCTCCATTTTGGCAGCACTTGGATGACGAACAATCTTGTCGCTGCGGAAACGTCCATAGACGTCGGCTGTGGACACATTAATCGGCGGCTTGGCCAAGATCACCCAACATTGCGGGGGATTCGGCATCGGTGTCAACTTCTCACCACGGCCTGTAGCGAGTGCTGTTCCACCTGTAATGCAGAAAGGCACATCAGACCCCAGTTCGGCTCCGAGCTCCTGAAGCTCTTGATCCGGAATGTTGAGACGCCAGAGGCGATTCAATCCACGCAGCGTTGCTGCTGCATCACTGCTGCCACCAGCAAGTCCGGCGGCCACCGGTATTTTTTTGTCTAGATGAATATGAACTCCAGTTTTCACATCATAACGCTCTTTGATAAGCCTGGCTGCCTGAAATGCCAGGTTCTTCTCATCCAGGGGGATATATCCCGCCTGACTGGAGATAAAGATCGTGTCACGAGGAAGCTCAGACATTTCCAGTCGATCGGCAAGATCCACCATCGTCATAATCATCTCAACTTCGTGAAATCCATCTCTTCTTTTATGTAGAACGTCTAGCATCAAATTGATTTTAGCAGGCGCTTTTTCGTAAATTTTCAAGGCGTTCACCCGTCCTCACCTTTTCCCTAAGACAACTTAACATATTATATCAAAATGGGGCTGTCAAGTCATTTCTATTCCGCATCCATGGGGAAAAAGCGAGGTCATTCCTGCCGGATTGCCCCGCTCTCCAAACCGATTGAACCGGATTACGATTTGCGTGCCGCTTCTTCCGCAAGTTGAATGGCCCGTTTCACCATATTGCCCGCATCCTTCGCTTTGATCCCGCCCCAACCTTCCTGCTGGACGGTATCATAGAACCCTAGGTCTTTTGCCAGTTCATTCTTGAGTTCATCCGACATTACACTTCTTCTTCTCCGGCTCATGGGTCATCCTCCTCGAAATAGTTCATTCATAATAAGTCCATTCGTATCCGGGACTATTTGCCCTCAGGCCAAGAAAAATGCCTTGAACCTGTCCAAATAGTATGCCGCTTCTTCTCCAGACTCATTCCTGATCAACTATGCCTCTCCGATGAATCGAGCGGGCTTATTGCAAAAATAAAAAAAGCGACCTGCCCAAGGGGGCAGAATCGCCGTAAATCGATACTTACGTCTCCATGTAGGAGCTATGCGTCTGGCTGCCTGGATCAAATACCATGACTTCCACCGATTCCGTAAGTATATCAGCATAACTGTAGGATACTCGCTTGAAAGTTTCTTGCTCCTCATCAAGCTTGACAATAAAAACAGAAGGGTACGTTTCTTCCAATACACCCGTACGCTCAATGGTCTTACGGCGGCCACCATTAGCCCGCAGCATAATTTTCTGACCGATATGTGCATCGAGATTGCGTTTGATATCCAATAGCGTATTTTTAGCCATTGTCGACGACCACCTCTTTTCTTGTCCATTATACCGGATTTTACAGTCATTGTCAAATCAAAACTAATTATTATATCAGTATCAAAAAGTTGTTGTCAATGAATTTTTTTGCAAACAAAAAAAGCCCCTAAATGGGACTTTCTTCTGCCATCTTCAGACGGCTGATGGATTCACTTTTAACGTGGATAAATCATTCAATCCGGGCAGACCTACGCGATAACTTCCCCTTGTCTCTACGCCGCCCACACCCTGGCTACCACTAATCGTGTTATGCAAAATGTCATTCATGTTCACGGTTTCCCGCACCGACGTGAAGGCTGCCTTGGCTGCCACATAGACTGGATCCAGAGCATGAATGAGAATTCGGCCTGGTGAACTGGCAAAGTTCGCTCCAGCCCGCAGCAAGGCCTCAAAGTGGGACTGACACGCGCCAGCTACAATCGTGAGCGCATCGAGATGACGTTCATACTGCCTAGCCACTTGAATAGCGGACACGAAGTTCTGCGAATTCTTGTAGCTGCCCAGACTATATAAGTCGTAGGGCTGACGAGTCTTGAGTACGCCGTCATGGCCAGTAATCACAACAATATCCGGACGCACTTTCGGCAGCAGACGATATAACGTGTCAGCCATGGCAGACTCATGTACATATTGGCCCTCTGCGGGAACACGAAGCTGCTCATAAAGGTTCATGCTTTTTTTTAGATAATTGGGGTCACCATCCAAGTGCAGCACTTTGCCAGGCATCTCGAAATAAGCCGGTTCTTGTTGCACAGACCATTCCTGAACTATTCCTTCACGATTGCGCTCAGCCTGTTCCATTCGATTCTGCTGCAGGCGTGAGAGCGTCTGATGTGCCTTCACGTGAGCCTGCCTCGTCTTCGCACTCTGCGGTTCATAAGGAACCTGTATCAAATCGTCCACAGGGGAATCGGCTAACAGCCGGAACTCGGTCCCTTTAATGATGGCACCGTCCGACTGGAGGCCTTGCACCCGAAAAGTCACATCTCCACCGTATGACTTTCGAACGACCAAGTCTCCGATATTCATCAACATAATCACCTCTACCCCATCGTATGGGCAAAAACCCGGATTGGTTCATCCGAATTTTACAGAGCTGCACGTACTCCAGCTTCCCACATTACGGTACAGAGTGTTGCATACTCCTGCAGGCTCAATGTTTCTCCCCGTCTTGAAGGTTGAATACCGGCCTGCTCCAACAGCTGATCAGCCTGTTCTCTGTTCTCCTTTGTGAAGAAACGAGCTTTCAAATTATTTGAGATTGTTTTTCTACGCTGCGCGAAGGAAGCCTGTACCACTTCGAAGAAATGTGCTTCGTCGGGAACTTCAACCGGTGGTTGCTTACGCACCTTTAACTTGATTACTGCCGATTCCACATTAGGCTGCGGAATGAAAACCGTGGGCGGAACAATACAGACCAATTCCGGCATACTGTAGTACTGAACCGCAATGCTCAGACTGCCATAGTCCTTTGATCCCGGTGCAGCAGCCATACGTTCAGCCACTTCCTTCTGGATCATGACTACAATACTGTCTACAGGCAGCTTCTCTTCGAGCAGCTTCATCATGATTGGTGTCGTTACATAGTAAGGCAGATTGGCCACAACACTCACTTTATCTACCGTTCCAAAATCGGTGCGGAACAACTCGGCTAGATCTAGCTTCAGCACATCCCCGTGATGCACACGAACGTTCGGATAAGGCTGCATCACTTCACCCAGAATCGGAATCAATCTCTGATCAATCTCTACAGCCGTTACAGGACCAGCTACACGAGCCAGACGTTCTGTGAGTGCGCCAATACCTGGTCCGATCTCAAGTGCGCCCTTAGACTCGTCCAGATCAGCTGCATTTACAATTTTGTTTAATATATTTTGATCGATCAGAAAGTTCTGACCCAGGCTCTTCTTGAATGAAAATCCGTGTCTTTGAATAATTTCTTTGGTTCGTTTGGGTGTTGCAATCTCTACGGTTTCTTCCATGCCTTTCATACGCTCACAATCCTTCACGTTCAATTTGCGATAATGCTTCGGAGAATTCTTCCCGGGTAATCTGGAATACACTCAACCGCTTGTGGAACTGCTTGCCGTTGCAATAACCTATACCCAGCAGATTGCCCATCTCCATACGACGTGCAGCAGCCTGTGGGTGCACAATCAGTCCCGCCGCAATCAGATCTTCCCAATCGATCAGACTTGGGGCGCCTTCATATGACGTGTGTACACGAGCCAGTGCATGACGAATCGCCTCCGGTGATGCGTTCTCCACTCCGATATCGCCCTTGCGCGTAGCATCTGCCTCCGGAATGAAAGCATGCTTGCAACCAGGTACCTTATTGGCGATGATTTTACGAATACGTTCACCAGCATGATCCGGATCTGTCAGTACAATGACACCACGTCTCTCTTGAGCAAGTGCAATACGCTTTAGAATGCGCTGGTTGATGGCAGATCCACCAGTCTCGATCGTATCTGCCTGAACCGCACGTCGAATGGCTACGGTGTCATCACGACCTTCTACCACGATCACTTCTTTTATCATGTTCCATTTCTTCCTTTCTAACGCAAAAAGAAGAGGAATATCCTCTTCTCTGCCAAACGGCGGGGGAGACTGAATTCAGACCCCTCCGCCGCATATTCCGCATGAATCATTCATGCTTATATTTTATAGCATTCCCATTTCAAAGTAAAACGATTTTAGTTCGCTTCCGGCTTCACCGGACCAATCACATATACCGTCTTGCCTTTCTTCCGTCCGAAGTTCAGGGCATGCTTCACACTATCATAATACACATCAATTTTGTTGCCTTTAATGGCACCACCTGTGTCTTCCGCACGACGGAAGCCAAGGCCCTCGATATACACCCACCAGCCAATTGGAATGACTTTGGGATCAACTGCAATGGTACGTCCCTCGGTTACCCGAGTACCTGATGCTGTTTTTGTGCCGATACCGGGCTCTTCAGAAGAGTAAGCCGTCATGGATACATTTTTTAACACTTTAGAATATTTAAAAGAACTTCCTGAGACGGTAATTACTTTGCTGCCCGAGGCAGCGGTTTTCTTCGAGTTCGTGGTTGTTGCTGTTTTTGTCGTGGAAGTCTGCGCTGATACCGTCTGAATCACTGGCTCTTTCACAACAGGTTTGGCTTTGGTACCAACGGCAATCACTTTATCAACGCGATTCGTTGCGACCGATTTACCCACCATTTTTTTGGAGACCAATTCTCCATCCTGGAACACCTTTTCAATATGCTGTACAAGCGTGCCTTCTTTACCGCTCACAATGACACGATTGTCGCCTTTGTACAAGGTAGGGTCAGCCGTTTTGATCACTTTATAAGCAATCGGCTGTTCCACTTCCACCGTACGCTTTGTTACCCGCACTACACGAATTTTCATATCCGCTTCGATAGTGGTTCCAAGCGCCGGATACACTTTGTCTTCACTTGCAATCTGAATACCTGATTTTTTAATCGCATCTTTTACCGATGAATCGGTTGTATACAGAGTCTTGGTGTCTCCGTCTGCCGTAATCTTAACTGGAACGGCCCGCTCAATAACGATGCGGTCTCCATCTGTAATCGCCCCATTCAAGGGCATGGATACCTGATCGTGAGGGCTGACTGTGATTGACTGCTCCTCCAGCATTTCCTGAAGCATTCCTGTACGAGTCTCTACCGCTTGAGCCTTGCCATCAATAACCAGTGAAATTTGTTTCCCGGCCTGACCGTAAACGACTAACAAGATCATGATTGTAAGCGCAATTGAGAAAATCGCGATCAATGCCATTTGACGCATGTTCTCATGCTTCCACCGCAACGCGAAAGACTTACTGGATGATCGTGACTCATGGGTCTCTTCTGGTTGGAATGTGCCCACTTCTCCGTCCTCCTTCATAGCCTCGCCGTCTAAAGTAATGCATGATGTCTTTGACGCGACTATACCAAATTTTCTACAGAACACAGATCGGACCAACATAATCCGGTTCTGCACCATGAATCAATCTTCGCAACATGATGTCATCCTCCTGAATACTTACCGTATGATGACAGTATTTCTTTTATTCAAAAACAAAAAAGCCAAAGAAAGAGTTTAAGAGGAACTCTTTCGTGGCTTCCGAATGATTCTGAATATCGGAAATTCATGCACGAGGTTGCCTCTCTTTTTCCGCTTGCGAGGTTAGCTGTCGGGTTCGGGCGAAAGAGAGCCGCCCTATCTCCGGTCATCCGCTCATGGCGGACGCCCTTGAATTCACCCCGAGACCCAAAGAAGAAATCAAATACGGCTTCGCAGATTCATACGCTGCTTTTGGGTCAGCGCATGTTGCGCATCGGCTGCAAACACCGATGTTTAAGCCCTATTGGTTCCCCCGCTCTCCGTTAACGGAGACTCAGCGAGACTGATTCATGAAAGTAATGTTGTTTCATCGGAAAGTGTCCCTTTGTTCATCCCCCGAACATCTGTCCAATTTTCCGCACAACAATTCACTGAAAAGATGATATCCTGTTTCTATGCATGTTGTAAAGCGTTGTTCAAGTACGTTTTTCTAAATATTTGGTTAAAATATTGTAATATTCTTGATTTATTTGGATCAAAAAGCAAATTAACTCCGCCTAACTCACTTTTTCACCTGTTTTGCTCGATATTTTAACGAATCCCAAATCGTTCCATGGCATTTTTGGTCGTTATTGCTGCGATTTCCTCTACCGAAATGCCTTTAATTTCCGCAGCTGCTTCTGCAACCAGACGTACATGCGCTGTCTCATTTCGTTTTCCACGATAAGGGTGCGGTGTCAAATAAGGGGCGTCCGTTTCGATGAAAAATCGGTCCATAGGAACCTTCTCAAGAACCTCTTTGGGCTGCTTCGCATTTTTGAACGTGATTGGCCCTCCGAAGGAAAGATGAAAGCCCAAATCCAGGCACATTTTCGCTGTTTCCCAGCTGCCAGAGAAGGAATGCATAACACCGCCTACTTCCCCCGCCTTCTCTTCACGCAGAATCTTTACAATATCCTCATGCGCATCCCGGTTGTGAATGACAATTGGCATATTTAACTCACGGGCAAGACCAATCTGTTGTCGTAATACGCGATGTTGAACCTCTTTCGGTGAAGTGTCCCAGTAATAGTCTAGACCAATTTCACCAATGGCTACCACTTTTTCATGCTTGCATAAAGATGCAATCCATTCCAGATCACCCTCCTGCATCGTGATTGCATCCACTGGGTGCCAACCTACCGCAGCATAGATAAAATCATAGGTTTCAGCCAGCTTCATCGTGGACGGAATGGTTTCCCGATTAAAGCCCACGTTAATCATGCGACCAACGCCTGCATCCACGGCACGCTGAATCATTTCCTCGCGGTCCTCGTCGAATTGTGGTGCATCCAGGTGTGTGTGTGTGTCGAACAACATCATGCTGTATTTCTCCCTTCATGTCGAATAAACGACTATCTCTTTTTAATGCATCCTGTACATCTTAACCAGAACATAAATATTACTAAATTGGTTCATGTTTTTTTATATTTCATTCCATTAGTTTATTGAACACAACATGTAGAACAAACAAGTTCCTTCATATCTATATGTGCTTATTTTTAGCAACTCGGGTTGTATTCTAATTGCTCAGATTACAAAATTATGTCGATCTACATGTACTCTCCATTAAAGCAGATTACTGTATCATGAAAAATAGCTCTTTTCGAAAGCTTTTTTACATCATGATTCTTGAACAGCATTGCACATCATTTAATGTGAGAAATAGGGGCGAATATGGGACGGTAATTCATGAACAATCGCATCCACCTTATTCTGCGGATAATACAAATGATGTTTTCCGCGATGAAGACCACTGATTGAACGGACAATGTCGGACACCTCTGACAACTCATGTAACTTGTCTTGCCGATCAAGCAGTAAAATCTGCTTGTCCGTGGATTCATCCGGACGAAACACATCATACGGATTATCCGTTGGAAAATCAATTTCTAGATCATACTCGGGATTGAGACCGGCTACAGTGAAGGCTTCCCGAATCTCTTCAATCATGTTTACGTCGATCTGTTCAATCTCTACATACTTATATAATTTGCGATCTATAAATCGTTCGCATAACTCACTTAGAACAGTATCGTCCTCTTTGCGCCACTGCATAAATGCCGTCTGAATCAAAGCTTCGTCCAGTTGCAAATATTCTTCCACTGATAAATCTCCATTGAATAACTGGGGCAGTGGATCAATCATGAAGCGGAATTGAAAACCTTGCTGTATGAGACTTTTTGCCCGCTTAAATATTTGCCGCAATATAATTTCCGAACTCCGGGTAACCGGATGAAAGTAAATTTGCCAGTACATCTGGTACCTGGACATCAAGTAATCCTCCACGGCGTGCATGCCAGACTCCTTGACCACAATTCGTCCGTGATATGGACGAAGCATACGCAGGATACGGTCAAGGTCAATCGTCCCATAATTTACACCTGTAAAGTAGGCATCCCGAAGCAAGTAATCCATGCGGTCCGCATCGAGCGGACTGGTAACCAAATTAACAACAATAGGTTGCTCATACGTTTTTTGAATAACAGAAGCCACCTTCTCGGGAAAATCAGGAGCATACCGTCTTAAGATCGCCCCTACTTCGGTATCACCTGTAATGATCCGACAAGTCCAATCCTCATGATTCATATTGAAAGCTTCTTCTATAGAGTGAGAGAATGGCCCATGTCCAAGATCATGGAGCAATGCTGCGCAAAGGGCTACCGTCTTTTCCTCCTTTGGCCAATCTGAATAGTGACTTCTTTCGAATTGGGAAATAATCTTACGCGTAATTTCGTAAACGCCCAAGGAATGTGAGAAGCGGCTGTGCTCTGCACCATGGAAAGTAAGAAACGATGTTCCCAACTGACGGATTCGGCGTAAACGTTGAAACTCGGGCGTGTTAATCAACTGCCATATAATCGGATCTTGCACATGGATATAATTATGTACCGGATCTTTAAACACTTTTTCTTCCGTTAAACGCTGTTCCATGTCTATTCACTCCTTTAAGTATCGTTTGTATTTGTCGCTTTTCAGTATAATACCACCAAGGATTCGACACGCTTTGACGAATCTTGTCGAATAAGGTAGTTTTGTCGTTTTCCAAATCGACAAAGCTGACATTGATGTTTAAATACGAAAAATGGCTTCCAATCCCTTACCACTCGTAATCTTATCAAAAACAGCCTTTATTTTAAGCTAATTTTAAGGTTGACTGTTTTGGGAATCGTTGGTATGATGAGTATCATAAAACATAAAATAATGTCGAATAATGACAATGATCGTTAGCTGAGAGGAGCACTGATTATAATGATGAAATCAACAGGTATTGTAAGAAAAGTGGATGAACTGGGACGGGTAGTTATTCCAATCGAATTGCGCCGTACGCTCGGTATTGGTGAAAAAGATGCTCTTGAGATCTATGTTGACGGCGAGCGCATCATGTTGAAAAAATACGAACCAGCTTGTATCTTCTGTGGCAATGCAGAGAACGTTACTTATTTCAAAGGTAAAATTGTTTGTAACGAATGTATTTCCGAAATCCCTGCACCTGTGACAAAATAAGAAATATCCGCTATAATAGTCTTATTAAATTGTTATTTCTAACCTTTTTATATTCCTTGATCGCCTTCCCGGTGTGAACCCCACCGCTGGAAGGTATTTTTTTGCTTTATTATTGGTTTTCATTACCCCAAAAATAGAGCTACGAGTCTATACAACTCCAAAAAGAAGAGCGGTGACGTTCGTAATATATTTTTTCTCCGCTCTACTCGTTTTCATATTCCATTAAGGTTGGACCTAAGGTTCCTTTAAGTGTATGTTCTCTATTTATTGATTCGTTATTAGATTAACGCGTTATATACATCTCGTTTAGTCAAACCCCGATCTGTTGCCGTTTTCTTCATCGCATCTTTTCGACTAAGTCCTTCATTCTCATAATGGCTCACATGATCCTCCAAAGACAGCAGCTGCCACCAGGCTTCCCGCTCCGCCTTACGCTCCTCTTCCCTGATACCTTCTACAAGCAAACAATATTCTCCAAGGGGCGGATGTTCCTCAAGCCATTCTATGCATTCTTGGATACTGCCTCTTGCGAACTCCTCATGACGTTTCGTCAGCTCACGTGCCAGTACGATCGAGCGATCACCCAAAATCTCTTCGAGATAGGCCAACGTTTTGCGAATACGGTGAGGGGACTCATAAAATAACAACGTACCGTTGGACTCATTAAAAGCTTCCATCACTTTTCGCATGTCTTTTTTCTCCCGCGGCAAAAAACCGCCGAATGTGAAACGCTCCGTCGGTAAACCGGATACGATCAGAGCTGATAACGCGGCATTCGCTCCAGGGATGGGAATGACCGTAATTCCAGCTTCAAGCGCAAGTTTTACAAGATCGGAACCAGGGTCCGAAATGGCCGGCAGACCGGCATCACTGACGAGTGCCAAATTTTTTCCTTCTATTATATAGCGTATTAGTTCAGGCCCACTGGCTCCCTTATTATGCTCATGGTAACTGAACAACATCGATGGTGTAATCTCAAAATGGGTAAGCAGCTTTCGGGTCTGACGTGTGTCTTCCGCTGCAATGATGTCACAGCTCTGCAATGTTTTAATTGCTCGAAATGTCATATCGTCCAGATTACCGATTGGTGTTCCTACTAAATATAGTTTACCGGCATCATCTGACCGCTCTGCGTAGCTCTTCTGAATATGCAATGTCATCTAAAACCCTCCTTCCGTTGTACGTTGTGCATGCTGTGCACCGTAATATATGTCCATAATTTCTTCGCAGTATTTCCCCTCTTCATTGTAGACAATCAGTGGTGGAAGCATGCGTACCTCCGGTTTCCCATCCTTGAGTGCTTCAATCAAAACCATATTGGCTTCTAAATGAGCACGGGGATGTACCATCCGAATTCGCTTCGGTTCAAGTTTATACTCACGCATCAGAGAGATGATCTCACCTAAACGCTGCGGACGATGAACCATGGATACTTTACCGCCATTGCGCACCAGTCGATTGCAGGCTTGAATGACTTCCTCCAGCGTACATCCGATTTCATGACGTGCCATGGCCTGATGAGTGTTCATCTTGAGGTCACTTCCATTCAAGGGCATATACGGAGGGTTAACCGTTATAGCATCGTATACAGCATGGCCCGTTTCTTTCACGAGTTCACGTAAATCACCTTCATGGATCGTAATGGATTCTTCCAATGCATTCAGTTGAATGCTACGGCGTGCCATATCTGCCAATCGCGGCTGAATTTCAATGCCTTCCAGACTCGCCTGAGTCCGTGTGGTTAACAGAATGGGAACAACCCCATTGCCTGTACACAAATCAAGGACACGACCACGTTTCGGTACTGAAGCAAATCGGGCCAACAATACGGCATCCATTGAAAAACTAAACACTTCATCACTTTGAATAATCTTCAAATCATGAGAGAGCAAATCGTCGATTCGCTCCGAATCTTGCAGTTTTACTGATATTTCTGTCATATGATACACTCATCCTCCGGTACTCTATATCTCAGACAAGGTTCTTAACCTTGAAAAAAAACCGTAGGGGATCCCTACGGCCACTTCATTTATTCAAAAAAGACAGGCAGAACAGACAATCGCCTTCCGTCCGCAAATGTCCATAATAGACATTGCAGATGTGGAATCCTTCGTGATACAACCGAGCAAGATTATCATACCCTTCACCTACAACATCTTCACCAGTAGCAGGCCCCGCAGGCCTTGCTACCGGAGCGAGTGCAGATGCGATGGGTAAATCTGCCGGGGCCTCACGCTTCAGCAGTTTGCGTAACTGCTCATTCTCGATGGTAAGCCGCTGATTATCTTCAAGCAGCTCTTTAACAATCATTTTTAACTCTCCTAAATCACTGTGCAACTGACCCAATTGGGTTTCCATTTCATGAATGTGCGTAAACAGATTTTTCTTTTCCAAGTTTCCACCCCGAAGCAACCTTTATGGTTTACTTGATAACGACGTCATCCAGCGGAAGTTCTTTGACTTTACTGATGTCGAACAGTTGAACATGGACTGTGCGATTACCGGCATTAATGCCGACAACTTTTCCTTCACCCAATGAGGTGACGACCAACTTGCCTACAGCCGGCAATTCTTCTCTCACACTTTCATAGTTATCATGCTCAAATTTCAGACAACACATGAGTCTTCCGCACAACCCGGAAATTTTCGTCGGATTCAGTGACAGGCTCTGATCTTTAGCCATCTTGATTGATACCGGCTCAAAGTCTCCCAGCCAGGAAGAACAACATAATACTCGGCCGCAAGGTCCGATTCCTCCAAGCATCTTTGCTTCATCACGTACACCAATCTGTCTCAGTTCGATCCGTGTCCGGAAAATGCTTGCCAGATCCTTGACCAGCTCCCGGAAATCTACTCTTCCTTCAGCTGTAAAATAAAAAATAATTTTATTGCGATCAAACGTAAATTCCACATCGACCAACTTCATTTTGAGGCCGTGGTCTTTGATTTTATTTAAACAAGTACCGAATGCTTCTTT
Organism: Paenibacillus taichungensis; assembly: GCF_013359905.1. Lineage (GTDB taxonomy): Bacteria > Bacillota > Bacilli > Paenibacillales > Paenibacillaceae > Paenibacillus > Paenibacillus taichungensis. Next base: position 59,506 of record NZ_JABMCC010000113.1, read on the forward strand.
TGCTGCGCGCTTGTTCTCATCTACGACACGGGCATCTGTCTCGCCCGCCACCCGGATGACCTTTTTGAGCGGCAACACCACATCAGACTCGCCTACTTCTTTCTTGCCAACGACAACCTTACCGTACTCTACCCCCCGCGCTGTCTCCACGATAACGCAGTTTTCTTTTTCAATGGGAAGGTCCAGGGGATCGAAGTAATAAATTTTGCCCGCTTTTTTGAAACGGACACCCACTACACTGTACAAAAAATTAACCCCCTCGTAAGCCAATCCCACTTCGTCTGAAGCCCTGTCTTCTTAGGGAACCCGCCGAAGTTATAACCGTTTGCATATGATTGGAACAAAATCTTCCTCTCCCAGTCTTATGCCAAACCGATCAAAAATTGCTCCAGACAAAGCTGGCCATTGACATTGAAACGCAATTTTTTTCTGCATGCTGCGGCCATATCCATGTAGGAAACCCACTGCTCGGTGCTGCGGGTATGGGCCAACTGAGACAGCATGTCCAACTGATCTATAAAAACGATATGTTCATGCCTACCATACTGGACATACAGCATATCCCTGAACCATAAATGGAACAGGCTAAGCATCGTATCCAGGTGTTCTGAGAGTCCGGTTTTAAAAAGCTTCTGCTGTGCAGAGATCAATGATGTACTTCCTCTACCCAGGGACTCCTTCCCTAATTGTAACATTACGTTTCTAATTTCTGCAAACCAATTCTGCTGGAGAATTTCTCTACATGCTTCCAATCCTGACGCTAAATGGACGGCAGAGCGAGCCAGATTGGCAGGGTGCCCTTCCGCAATCAGCGATTGCAGCATCTCTTCCGGATTCAATGCACTGAAAGGAACCAATTGAGAGCGTGAACGAATGGTGGGCAGCATAGCTTGTCCATTATCCGTAATCAAAATGCCTACCGCGGGCACCTGAGGTTCTTCCAGAAACTTCAGCAAGCTGTTGGCCGCTTGGACAGTCATTTTCTCAGCCTGTTCAATAATATATACTTTGGGATGCCCCGCCTCTGAACGGTACGAAAAGATACGCTGCAGATCCCGAATTTGATCAATTTTAATGTTATTTCCATCCGGTGCAAGCATGGTTAGATCCGGATGATTTCCATGTTCCACCTTACGACATTCAAGACACTGTCCGCAGGCATCATCTTCAAGCTCTGTACAGAATATTGCTTTGGCAAATGTGACCGCCGTCTGCAACTGTCCACTGCCGGATGGTCCGCTAAACAAATAGGCATGACTTATGGCATGACGTCTCAAACTGCTCTGTAACATCTGCTTGGCTGCCTGCTGACCCATAATTTGTTGAAAGGACATACTTCCTCCTCAGAAGCTTAAATTAATAAGCATTCCCCGAATTTCTCCTACTTGCTGTAATAACGTAATCTTGCCCTCTTCTGTTTCCAAAAGCTCATCAGCCATGGATAATAAGGCAGAGTCAATCTCATCAATTAACTTGTAACGTTTCCCTCTTCCCCGACGATCCCATCCTCGAGTCTCTTTCATAGACACACCACGACGGACCGTTTCCTCCAGAAATCTTTTTACAAGCTGCTTGTATGCTTTTAATTCTCGAATGGTCATGGAACGTGACAAACGATCACCCTGCATCTGGATTTCACTTAATCGGCGGGTAAGTTCAGCCTGTGATGCCCGTTCACCCTGGTGATTCATCATATCAGAGAAATTTTTGGATTGAACCGGTTTGGAGCCGGAATCGGAAGAACTGAGTCCACTCTGCATCGGTCGGAATCCAGGATTGATTTTCATGAAAACGCCTGCTTTCTACCTTAGTAGGCCAATCGACCATCAGCACAGTGCGCGCTGCGCCTGTGCATGGAGGAGACCTTATATATGTGCTACATCATACTCTATATATAATAGTAGTTAAATATCACCACATGGATCTATTCGTTGGTTAGTCAACCTCTGTCCGAAATAAAATCTTCCCTGATCGAAAAGTTTTTTCCGGACAGAGAACGCGATTCTTGATAACAAGAAGGACGCTCAATAGGATTTATGCGAAATGCATCATTAAAAGTGTTCGAATCGATCTACCGGAAGAACAAACACGGTAGCTCCACCTACTTGAACTTCGACAGGTAGCGGCAGGTAAGAGTCGGTTGTTCCGCTCATCGGAGTGACTGGAGTCACGAGCTGTTCACGAACCTTACAGCTGCTGCGAATGACGTTCATTACGGACTCGACCTGACCATCATCGACACCGATCATAAACGTCGTGTTGCCTGCCTTCAAAAATCCACCGGTACTGGCCAATTTCGTAGCCCGAAAATTTGCTTTGACCAATGCGCTGGATAATCGGTTGCTGTCTTTATCCTGTATAATCGCAACAATCAGTTTCATCCTGCATAACCTCCTTCAGATAATAAGCACCTTGTGAAATGCCCTGTCTATATATTAGACAATTACTCGTCAAAATCCTTCAAAATCCCTGTCTCAAGCGACAAAATCATTGCTGCCAAGACCTCTTCTTGCTTTTGAGAAGCATCGATGACTTTGATCCTGTCAGGAAACTGTTCCTTCAGCAGAAAATAGCCTTCACGCACTTTGCGGTGGAACTCCAGACTTTCGAGATCCAGGCGGTTAACTTCACGTCCATCGTGGGCATCAATGCGGGCGAGCCCTGCTTCAGGCTCGATATCCAGATAGAGCGTGACATCTGGCATTAGTTCACCTATTGCAAACCGATTGATGGCCCAAACATTCTCTACACCAAGACCACGAGCGTATCCTTGATAGGCCAGACTGCTGTCGACAAATCGGTCACAGATAACGGTCTTCCCTGCCTTCAATGCAGGCTCCACCTTCTCTGCCAGATGCTGGCTGCGTGCAGCTGCATAGAGCAGCGCTTCGGTTCTTGCATCCATTGCCGTATGAAGAGGATTGAGAATGATGGCACGTATTTTCTCCGCAATTTCAATCCCGCCAGGTTCCCGAGTAACTACATATGGTATACCCTGTTCTTCAAAGTAAGAACCTAGCTTACTGATCATCGTTGTTTTGCCGGACCCTTCTCCCCCTTCCAACGTAATGAATTTACCTCTGCCCTGCATATGCTTCCCTGCTTTCTATATCGATAATTGCTCCTAATTGTGCTGCGATAACTACAATCTCGATCCTCTCATACTCCAGACTATGAATGAACCCGCCCAGAGGTGTATGTTCATGAATTACTCCATAGATTGGTTTGAAAGTATTTCGAGTTTGGTACAAGCTTTCTTATTATAACTACTATACATGATCCCGCGTTAACGGTCAGCTATTCTCCAATATTTCCGTTAAGGCACATAGCCTGATTAGCCGTAAATCAACCATACCCATAGAGGGAGCATGACAGAGCCGGCAATAGCACTGACAATCATGGATACGGAACTCAGTGCTACCGCATTTTCTCCATACTCAAAGGATCTTGCCATGCCCAGTGCGTGGGAAGCCGAGCCGAGTCCGATCCCATACGCATTTTTGCTACTTACTCTGGCCCATTTCAATATCAAGGGTCCCAATAATATCCCCGAAAATCCGGCTATCATCACAAATAACGAAGTGAAGGATGAATTTCCTCCCACCTGATCAGCCAGTTGAATGGCAACAGGTGTCGTAATGGATTTGGGCAATAAAGCGATAACGATATCTTGCGGATAACCGAGCAGCAGCGATATGGCGGCCCCTGTGGACATACCAACGATGCTTCCACCCAAGGTCCCCCCTAATATCGGGATAATATTCCGTTTCAGTACATCAAGGTGTTTCGCCAAAGGAAATGCCAGAGAAACTACAGCCGGCCCCAATAACTCCTGTATCCATTTGCCACCAAGCATGTACGTATCGAGATTAATACCGGAAAGGACCAGAATCAGTACGATTACAGTCGTTGCCGTCAAGACGGGCATAAGGATCGGCCACTTCAACCTTCTATATAGATGAGTCGCCGGAATATATATAGCCACGGTCAAGGCAATCATTCCGATTCCGAGGATGAATGCGAGCATGAGATCGCCTCCTTCTTGCCTTGATGCGTCGATCTCCACGCCATGAGCCATTCACTAATTTTCGCAGACAACAGACAGGTAACCAATGTACTAACGACCAACCCCAGAACAAGCAGCACGGTATTGGCTCTAAAAAAATCAAAATGATTGATTATGCCCACCGTGGGAGGGATAAATAATAATTGCAAGTTCGATTGAAGCCAGGATGATCCTTCTTCGCCCCAGCTTATTCTGATCCATCCCAGTTGAATGACGATGAATAGAAGCAGCATCCCGACAATACTTCCTGTTAACGGCAGATGCAGTACAGCCTGAACCAGGTTTCCTATCCAATAAAAACTGTACATCAGTATGACTTGCAGGACTATTCCCGTATATTTTTTTAGCGGAATATCCAAAGTTTGTTCCCTTCTTTCTTATGTCCAGACAACAATGATGTCCTAACTTGTTTGAGCATTTTGCATGAATTCAAAGCGTGTCTTCTAAACTCAATAATTCCCTGATGATTTTCAATGATTGCAGCGAAGTATCCGATACACCATGAAACCTTGCTCCTTCATCTCTCAGCAGCTTAATACGTGTTATCATGGCTGCACTTATTCGTTCACCAGCGTATACAAGGGGTATACCGGGAGGATACGGAGTGACCATCTCCGCAGAGCGAAGACCTACACAATTATCAATGGATACCTCTGTCGTATCCTCCTCCATAATCGGCTGCAACGTAAACGGGATAGGCTCCGAAAAAGGAGTGCTTTCTTGAAAATTGTTCCACGTGGAAATAAAATTTATAGCCTCTTTTGTTAAACGCTGTGATTGCTCACCAAGAGATTGGCTCTGCTCCTGTTCAAGGCTAATTTGCTGTAAAGCCTGCAACAGGTGCTCGGCATCGCGCAGCGTCGAGCCCAGGCTAAAGAGCAGGACGACGTATCGTTCGTCGCTCATTTCGGGCACGCAGCCGCGCACTTCCAGCTGCTGCTGCAGCCCATAACCGCTCAGCACCCCTGTGCCGTCATAGATGACGGCCTTGAACGGGTCCTGAGCGGTGTACCCCGCGGCTGAAGGCAACGCCGCCGCGGGCAGAGCTTCAAGCCGCCCCGGTGCACCGGCGGCCTCGGAATTACCGCCAGCTACCGGCTTCGTCCCGGCTGGCGGCTCTTGCTGCAGCTGCTGCCACGGCTGCAGCAACCGAAAGCGCGGCAGCTCCGCGAGGCCGCGCTTAAAGGCAACCACGGCGGCAAGTCCCGCCGTGAAGGCATTCGCGCCCTGCGTATGCAGCAGGCGGCGCGCCAGATCAAGCGAAGCCATCACCGGGTACGATGGGCTTGAGCTTTGCACCATGGCCAAACGCTGACGCAGCAAGGACCGGTTTAACCGTGGTCCTTGAACGTGCAGCATGGCTCCCATGGTGAAAGCAGACAGCATCTTGTGGGTCGACTGCACCACACCGTCTGCTCCGCAGGACAGCGCAGAGGCTGGCAGCTCCGGATGCTGCCCATAATGCGCGCCATGCGCTTCATCCACGAGCAGCGGCATGCCTGCCTCATGGCACACCTCAGCAATGGGCTTCAGATCAGCACCCATGCCATAATAATTGGGCAAAGTCACAAGTACTCCCTTTGCCTCAGGATATGCCTGGACAGCGGCCTGCACCGTCTCAAGCGACGGCATCACCGCAAGTCCACTCGCAGGATCAACCCATGGCTCCAGGAATACAGCCCTTGCGCCTGCCAGCATCAACCCGTGAATGACGGACTTGTGCACATTACGCTGTACCAGTACAAGACTATTAGGTTCATTACATACGGTCAGCAGCAAAGACAAATTACCAGACGTACTGCCTCCGACAAGGAAAAAGCTCTCCTCTGCTCCAAAACAATCAGCCGCCAGCTGCTGCGCCTCCAATATAACCCCTTCTGGATGATGCAAGTCGTCCGTCCCCGAGATTTCCGTTACATCCAGCCGCATCATCTCCAGAAACGCACTCACCGGTACTACATCTACATCTGCTTCAGATCCGTCAGTTCCGTTCCGATCATGATTCGTCAGCCCGTGAATTTTACTGCCATACCTCTCTTCCTCAGCCTGTCTGAAGCAATCCTCCCCAACAGGTACTGACCGTCCCGAACTTTGTTTTCCCTTCGCCTCACCCTCATTACGGTGAATTTCACCAGCTCCCCCATCTAACTGCTGCTGGTCCGTTTGCTCCAGTAACCCCCGATAGACTTGTCCGTTCTTATGCCCAGGTACATGAAAAGAACGCTGCCCTGAATCACGATACGCAAGCAACGCTTCATATAAAGGTGCGGTATTTGATTTATGCTCCATTGAATAATCATCCTGTACATTCATAAATTTTGATATTGTTCGTACCAATGCTCTCTCTCTATAACAACAGACCTCTCCAAGCATGTTTCTATCCTACGATCTGCTGTATTCAAAACGTGTAGGTAAAGCACTTCTCCTTTCATTATATCAGGAATTGTCCAGCCCCCCATGCAAACCACCGTTTCCACCGATGCAGCATCATCATATCCAGTCACCCCATGGGTGCTTATCATGTCCATTTTCCCCTCCTTATTTACCTAATAGAAACAGAAAAAGGCCCCTAGGGCCTCTATGCACATCGATACAAATCAATGTGATGTTCATTAATATGATTTAACGCTCTTTATGCGTTCTTTTGCACCCAAATCTGCTTCATTTGATGAATAAAATAATTGTACTTGGCATCTTGTGCATCCGTATGAACCATTTCTGCTTCGCAAGCGTCACATATAAATTCGGATACAATAAAAATGCCTTCTCTTTTGGTCTGTTCGCAGATAATGCATGTGTGTTCGGCGTGTCCTTCCATCAACCATCCCACCTTGTTTTACGTATTACTATCAGTATTGCACAGTTTCTATTATTTTAAACCTTTTCATAGTGCTTTCTTTCTATAAAATATATATATTCGCCTACCCCTCTGTGGGTGTCTGTACCGAAAACAAACATAAGAAAAAGGCCATTCGTTCTATACTTCAGCGAGACAGCCTGCATTTGTTACCCCTTCTCCTTAACCTTATAACGTCTCTAAAACCTCGCAGACCTGCAATTTCTTCTATTATATGAAAATCATTTTGGACAGCCATTACAAGAAACATTCCCGACTTCATTGTATTTCTTATGTAATTATCTCCTCCTTCTACAGCTACGAAAAACTTATATTCTATAATCTTAAAAAAACTTGGATTTTCAGCCGATATATAATACATCACCATTCAGAACCTGACAGCCAGGTCGTTTCAAAGGTATACTTGTATAGAATGATTCTACTTCCATATCTTGTACATCAATCTGGAGTACATACAAGGTTCAAATGTGCAACTCAGCGTCATCCATTTCCTTATTTATGAAAACGAATACCTTTTACGAATGAACGTGATCCCAGAAGGAGGATTTGTAATCGTATGATCGCCGAACCGGAGAATAAAGCAACCTTTTATCAATACCGGCTTCTGAAAAAAAAGGCCATTGCCCGCAGCGTAATCTTCAGCTATCTGTCTTTACCTGTAATTATGCTTTTGTTTAATCTGTTAGCATTCTCCTGGACCGGCCTCTTCTACTTTATCCTGGCAGGCCCGATCACACTATGGATTCATTATGTCATCGCCAGAACCATATTACTGCTGGTCCGTACCTCCTATGCACGTCGTTGGCGATGGAATCTCAAAATGCCTTGGTTTGGCTATATTCCAGACCAACATTTCAGCTACCGTATGTTCGTACGGGTCCACCTCAATATGAGCTGGATTGGATTATGCATCATTACCGTCTGTTTAATATGGTCACCCTTGTCCTTCACCCTATCGTTGATTTTCTGGCATCTGTGGCTGCTTGTACCGCGTCTATATGTTGTACTTGTTCTGTCACGCGAACGTAAGGACGGGCTTATCAAATTAAATGAACAAGATGTCTCCTACTACCTGCAATAATTGTTCTTCTAACCGTTATCTATAACCTTGCCTACACGCAATATATAGTAGAACCCAGTAATACATAATCGCTAAAGCTAATCCATACCTTCTACTCAAACTGACGCAACCACTCCTATGACACGCTTCTTTGATTACTGCGTCATGCTTCCAAACCTTAAAGGTTATCCACTGTGGATAACCTTTATTCATTTCCCCTCCCTTTCTCCCTTATCCACAGCATGGGTATAGTTAAAATGGTTATCCCCAATAGAGTTCATTCATTTCCGTTCCGTCACTCCCTAGCTTATTGAATACCTTTTGTGATATTGAGTATGTATTAGGCTCATAATCGCTCCTTTCGGTATCTTCTCCCCTTTTCTATGTTTAGTTGCTCTACAGACGACTGAAACCAGCCTCTACAGGCACCTACTATCTTTGCTATCTATGCCTCATGTCTCCTGTGTGAGTGCTGTAAGCCTGCCTCTCTACAGCTCCTGGTTAAGTCACCGCCAAAAGAAAAACTCCGAACGATCCATTGCTCATCTAATATGGTTCATGACAGACAAAAATAAATATAAAAAGCCCCCGATCAGTAATCGGGAGCTTTACTATCATACGGACCATTACACCGTTAATTGTCGAACCATTACATCAAAGCACAACTCATTCAGTCATCATCATCAAGTGATTTTACTGTCGTCTGAGCAGCTTCACTTTTCGGAACCATTACCGTGAAGAAGCCATCATGTACAGCTAGATGTACAGTATGCCCTTCTTTAGCAAATACACGTAGGGAACTTGAGTCATTGGATGTACTCTTGGCTTGCTTTTCTGTCCAACCCCAGCTCTTAATCTCGTCTAGATACACCTCAGGAATACTAGTGCTCTCACTAATACCAGATAGCGTATATCGAACATAATCCATATCCGAATTGTTTTCAGACTGGTCAGATTTATTCGCCACTTTAGGAACCGGGAAACCCTTCTCGTTTACCGCTCCTTCATAAGAAGTCCATGCAGATCCTGCTTCACCACATCCTACAAGCACGCCTACCAGGCCGAGCAAGAGAAACGAATGAAGAACTAGTCTTCGCCAACTTGTCACACACACCCTCCTTTTCACAGCTGCACATTCCAGCTCTGTGGTCAGGTACTTTTAGCATATTTAACATAGTCCTATTATACTGGTTTCGAATGCGTTTTCCGTAACAAAAATGTTACCTTCATTTCAAGACTTTTTAAAGCATTCATTTATCCTCTTTTAAAAGTCAATTCAACCTCTATTTATATCAGCTTCCAACGCCAAATTTCAGTCCATCTTCAAATAGCTAATCCTCTACTTTTGCTTATAAACAAATAAAAACCACCACCGAATAACATCGGCAGTGGTTCTTTGCTTGGCGGCGTCCTACTCTCCCAGGACCCTGCGGTCCAAGTACCATCGGCGCTAGAGGGCTTAACGGTCGTGTTCGGGATGGGTA
>NZ_JABMCC010000114.1 GCF_013359905.1 Paenibacillus taichungensis
CCAGCAACTTTTTTTTCACGATTTACACCCTCCGACTGGTACTATTTTCCTAAGTATCATATCATACAATATCTGATAAATAAATATATGGTTACCATTTTCGAGAATTAAATTATCTTTAGAATTCAATAAAAGAAGACTCATCAACGCTATGCTGTTAGGAGCTCAAATAACCTTTAGATTTCTGGAATCGATATACCATTAACCTTATCTTTCAAAGGTTTAGACACTTTATTAATTCTAAGATAAATCTTGCAATGCCCGCCTAAGATTGAATAGAATTGATCCTCCTTTCAAGAATCGACTGGCTTTTGCCTAATTATTAAGATGGAAATACCTTGGACGGATGCCAAGTTTGTCAACTGCGCAAATCGGCAATATCTTCGCCGTTAAATTCAGAACGATTAGGTTCCCATCTACTCTTACACGCTCAACAATAATGCCACTTTAAGATTGTAATCCCTCTAAGTACGCTCTACCGTTAGTGTAACCTGCCTTAGTTTAATGAATTGAAGGGCAAGATGACCATTAGATACACGCCTAATCGGCAACAGGAACATGTTCTAGTCCTCAGCAGCTATTTTCAGTCCGATATTTCGCCTTTTTAATACCGAGCAACCGTGTTTAACCTCTCATCTTGTCAGTTGTCACATAACAATGTGAACATTTTCATGTATTATGGTACTTAATAAAGCTTTAAGTACAAGTAATTAATGCTTAGATGTACATCTAATCGGCAATCGGACTATGTTCTTGTCCATTCCGGCAATAGGTACAAGTTCTTTTCACTCATCTACCACCACTTACGGTAATGATTTCCCCTAAAATATAATTTGCTACATCTGATGCGAGGAAGCAGATGACTTCTGCTATTTCCAGTGGAGTTGCAGCACGTTTCATTGGGACGGATGCTACTAATCGTTCGAGGCGGTTATCTTCAGGGGCAAACTTATCATGAAATGGTGTTTCAACAATTCCGGGGGCGACTCCATTTACAATAATCCCATATTCAATAAACTCCCTAGACATTCCAACTGTCATCGTGTTTACTGCACCTTTTGTTGAGGCGTAGTGGATACTTTCGCCCGAACCTCCAATACGAGCCGCTGCCGAAGAAAGATTAATAATTTTACCACTTTTTCGTGAAAGCATGTCTTTTAATACCGCCTGTGAACATAGAAGGATACTTTTTACATTCAACGCATAGGTATCGTCCCAAAGTTCCTCGGTCATATCCATGAATGTGCTCTGTTTAATGCCTCCACCAGCGTTATTTACCAATACATGAACGGCTCCATAAATCGAAACAACCTCTTGAACCATTACCTCAACTTGGTCTTTCTTAGTAACATCTGCTTGGACAGCTATACATTCACCACCCAATTCTCGAATCGCAGTAACTGTTTCTGTTGCTCCCTTTTTGTTTGTATTGTAGTTGATGACAACGTTTGCCCCTCTAGAAGCCATTAATTGCGCCGTCGCCCGACCAATTCCAGAACTGGCTCCCGTAATGAGAACAATTTTCCCTTGTAAATCTTGCACAATCTCTACCTCCCGACTGTATTCTTTTTAATATTTTTGGATATTATTATGCATCAAGCGTGGGATGGAACATTTACCTTGCCTTTATTTCAAGATTACTGCCCTTTAGTTTAACAAAAAAATGGAGCAACATCCGCCCGCAGAATCCTCCATTTTTTGTTACGCTATAGTTTCCTGATTGCGTTACATTGTTTATTGACAACCTTAACAACTATTTAATCGGTAAAAAATCAGTACATAATTTTTTACTCTTGTTTATCTAACCATAGAAAATGAAATGGGAATATAAAATTTTCTATCCATTATAGTTCTTCGTTGTATAGAGCTATACTCCGTGCTGCACAACTCTAAGTCTAATTCACTTGCTCTTCCAAAGATCTGACTCGTAGTAGCTCCATCAAGGAAAACCAAATTTTTTAGCCGTTAGTTCTACGATCTACAACAGCTATTTTCAGTCCCAAATTGTTATTCTTTAATACCTAGCCGCCAGCGTTTAACCTCTCATCATATGTTTAAGTGGTTAAGGTCATTTTATATAGATTATAACGTTTACCATTGTTACGCTAACTTGCCAGTTAGCTTAGTTAAACAGATAAAGATTCTCATTAACATTGACCAAGTTCTTAACCGTTTCAACCATTATAGCCCATTTAGAAATAATCATGCTGGCACGCTAACATGGGTTAATAATAATACTCTTATTGAAATGAGTAGTTCTCATTTTAACAAAAATACCATGATGCAATAAGCCTCTACTATTAAGTAAAAAACAAAGGATGCCAAACGCGAAATTAACGTATTGGCATCCTTTTAAATTTATTGATATTCGTAACCGTCTAAAAAAACGCAATGTTCTCCATGAATATGAAAATACCGCTAAAGCGTTATTCAACAACGCTTAGACGGTATCCAGTAATTGTTCTTGATTTCAATATCGGGGTGGTCGGCTGAGACAGCATGACCAACCAAATCGTCGTTGGCTTTTCGTTTACGCCCTTTATTAGTGCCTGTGCTCCCTTTACTCTCGCTAATTTTATTCCTCTACGGCGATGCCGGCAGCTCTTAAGTGCCCATAGGCAACAATTTTACTAAACTGAGATGAAACTTCATCTGCAGGAAGGGGTTTATCGTTTTTAATCCACCAAATTACAATGCCCATGAAAGCCGATCCGAGGTATTCGATCAGCAATTCCTTGGATATCGCTAGTGTGGAGTTTTCCTTAGCAGGTTTCCACCCCTCAATTAATTTATCATTAATGATGTTCTCCATTTTCGATTGAAACTGATAGATTCGATTCTCTTCAATTAACATGGAACGGTAAAAGGTCATACTTAGGGAAATATGCTCCAGTACAGTTTGCATGACTGTCTCGAGTAGAGAAATGCTGAAAAGATTCATGCTGATCGGACAAAGAACGACTGCATCCTTTAAATCGCTTAACAGTTCATTCATGCATGTATCTAATAAATCAGGCTTGTTTTGGTAGTGGAGATAAAAAGTATTTCGATTGATCATAGCCCGATCGGCAATATCCTGGATCGTAATCGCCTCGTATCCTTTTTCCTGAATAAGCTCATAAAACGCCTTTCGAATCGATTGTTTCGTGCGCAGTATTCTTAGGTCGATTTTTTTATTCATTGTATTCGTTCCCCCTAAATTTATTTAGGTCGTTAAGCGACAAAGTTTTATGAAGTTGTCTGTTATCCATCATAGCTAAAAATATTGAATATTGAGCGTTATATTAACCACTATTATAATAAGCATCAGATAAATAAACAACGTTCTGTTCATTATTTATCTAATGACCAAAAAAATTCCAAGGAGGATTTACCAATGACATTCAACCATCAAAATGAGCTTGTTCGTAAGACAATCGCCGTGCTGGAAAGTTTTGAAAGCGGCAATCCCGAAGCGATTACGGCTTACGTTCATCCAGATCAATATATTCAGCACAACCAGGCCTTACTCGATGGTCGTGAAACCATGCTTGGTGCTCTTGATCATTTAAAGGGAATTGGTACTAAGGTAAGCATTAAGCGGGCTTTAGTTGACGGAAATTATGTGGCTCTTCATTCTGTATATCATTTTCACGGCCCTAAAATCGTATTTGATATCTTCCGTTTTGAGGATGGGCTAATCGTTGAACATTGGGACAATTTGCAAGAGATGGTGGAAAAGACACCAAGTAATCATTCAATGATTGACGGACCGGTTACGATTAAGGATATCGACAAGACGGAGGCCAACAAAGCATTTGTCAAAAGCTATGTTGAAAACATCTTGCTCGGAAATAACCCTGATCTGCTTGCCTCTTACTTTGATGGAGATACCTACATTCAGCATAGTCCTCATATTGCAGACGGCCTTTCTGGTCTTCACGCTGCTTTGCAGGCTCTGAAGGAGAAAAAAGTTGAGTTTCAATATACTCATGTCCATCAAGTTATCGGGCAAGGCGATTTTGTTCTTACCGTGAGCGAAGGTCAATTTGATGGTCAACATACTGCTTTCTACGATTTGTTCCGCGTACAGGATGGAAAGATCGCTGAGCATTGGGACGTTATCGAGGCCATTCTACCGGAAGAAAAACGGAAAAATACGAACAGTAGATTTTGAAGTTTGTGTAGCTGAATCGCAAGAAAGACATCGCCAAATTTATTTACGGTGATGTCTTTCGCTTCACGAATGTACTTGAATGGAAAATTTTAAAGTCCAATGGATACAGGAGCGTTGCTTCAGCAACGCTATTTTTGTTCAATGCAATGAAGTGATGAGGGGAAGAGAATCATGAAAATATTGACACAAAAAATGATGTGGATCGGATTAGTGCTCGTCCTGATCGTGCTGACCGTATTCGGGGTAGCGATGATGGGATCGGTGCTGGGATCGAAGCCCAAGGAGCTTCCAGTGGCCCTCGTTATCCTTGACCGGCCGGCGGATCTGTCGACTGGAGGAACGATTTCGTTTGGGGAAATGATTCGGGAAAAGTTGGTGTCAGACCCGGCAATGCCGTTCGTATGGCATATCGTGGATTCCGAGGAAACGGCTCGGGAAGGATTGGATAAACGCGAATATTACGGAGTGATAGTGATTCCGGCGGATTTGAGCAGCGGTTTACTCTCGTTAGCAACTCCCTCACCGATTCATCCTAATGTGAAGATCATCGCCAACGAAGGGATGAACAGCCAAGCCTCGTTGGTCGTAAGACAGACCATGAGGCAAGCGATGCAAATGATAAGCGAGGAACTGTTGCAGCTGCTGCTTGAGCAGATCGGGCAGCAAACGGAGCAAATTCCTGTTGACTCGGCAACAGCTTTAATGACACCGGTGACCGTTCAGGAGGACGTCGTGCATCCACCGGGAGTGAATAATGCGTCGGGGAATGCGCCAGGTTTGTTGACCCAGATCATGTGGATCGGCAGTCTGGTGACCGGGATAGTTTTGTTCCTGGCTAGCCAGAAGGCAGTCGCCGCGGGTTCAAGGAGATGGACAGTAAGTGCGCTGCAAGCTATCGTGGGACTTGCGACCGTTGGTATAGCGTCAGGCTTCACCGTATGGATGGCTTTGTCGTGGTACGGCATGGAACTAGCGAACGCGAGGGAGACTTGGTTCTTCTTATGGTTGGCTGGATCGGCGTTCTTCTTGTTGCAATCTTCATTACTCAATTGGATCGGATTTCCGGCTATGCCTCTGCTCGTACTGCTGATGTTCTTCTCCATGCCGCTGCTGAACATGGCTCCGGAGTTCTTGTCGCAGACAACGCGAGATTGGATCTATTCGTGGACGCCACTGCGGTTCACGGCAGAAGGGCTGCGGGAAGTGATGTACTTCGGAGGACTGGACGCGGTCGGCTCAAACGCCTTCGTTTTGTGGGGCGTCGCCGTGGGATTTTTGGTCCTGCTGCTCGCTTCCGGATTTAAGGCCGGTCGAACTACAGATGCGCCCCCTACTTCTGTTACAGGAGATTAAAATATGGTAAGAACAAACAAAGTTGTGTTGTCGGTATTTGGTTCGGTTAGTGTGGTTCGATATTCTCCCTCATGATACTATTTAGATAATTACCTAATACGAAATGATACCAAGTTTTTGTCCCTCGACCGTTCCCTACCCTTTGTGGTGTGTACGATATCATCGATTGAATTTCTCCTTTAGCACTATCATGCTGATAAGGACATAAGCATTTATTAAGTATCGATTCATTTTTACTTAAATGGTAATACTCAATTCTGCTGGAAGAACTGCTGTAATCAATGAGCCTGTGTGAGGAAATTGTATCATTTCGAGGGAGCTTAACAAAAGCAGCCGATCACGATGATCAGCTGCTTTATCTTATTGAGCTATCGTTTCCCGTTAATTGAATACTGGCCTTAATACGACTTCTTTACCCTAAAAGAGTCTCGTGGACTCCATGAAGTTAACTGATTCAGCAGAGCATATCCTTTTCCTATTTCTTCAATTGCTTGAGCATGGTTATCCAGATCCTTAAACCTGTCACCCACAGCGTCAAAGCAGAACCGAAACCGATAAAAATAGACCTCGCAATCAGAGATACATCGCCCAAAGTGGTATTCAGTGGTATAAACAAAGAAATGATGCCTAGAATACTGAGCACTATACCTGTACCATAATAAAAATTCTCTCGAAACAATCGCGCTAAAGGAAAAAAATGGACTCCGACAATGATAGCCATGATCGGGAAAAAGACTTCAAAGCGATCAAATAAGTTACAAAGCACACTTGTAATCAAGATTGCCAGACCTTCTAAACCACAGATCATACCAAATTTCCGGTTAATTTTATTCCTCATTTCCCTCTCTTTCGGTGTAGTGACATGGTTCACGTCACGTGCTTTCCCAATTAGCGAAATAGCTCCGATTAGCAACGTTAATGTCACAATACCTGAAAGAACAAGCAGCCAAGGAGCTCCCAGTTTATTTGAACCAATAATACCAATTGCAGACCAAAGGGCTCCAAAAAAAGTCATGAATATTACTCCATTTGCAGCTCCAAAGACAGCAGCTTTCGGCAGTTTTACTACATATCCCATCCTAACCATGTCTCCTACAATTCAAATTTTAACCACTTTTAATGTACCATAAATTCTCTTTTTGAAAATGCAATGTTAAATTGCTTCTCCACACTTAGTGAAGATTAATCTATGGTTCTATACATGGCTAACGTATTAAATTGGAACTATCCTGTACGTTTAGGATGCAAATACTAAGCGTACAACCCCTTTACAGTTGCATGCTCTATTTTTTATGTCTTTGCAAACCCTAAATATCCATATACTCCTCAACCTGGATAAATACTGATTTCCAACTACAAGTCGGAAACTGTACTTGTTGATACTCAAAATATTATTACATTGAGACCATATGAAGCTAAGGTTAATTTATACACAGTGTAATCAAATTTTTTAAAGGTCTTCCACACCATACTGTTCAGCGAGCCGAAGGCCAGTCTGGGGACAAAGCTTGCCGTTCGTGCGATTTCTGAGGGCCTGCTTCAAGATGCCAGCAACAAGCTTCGAGTAACGATCGTTTCACCTTGGATCCACACAATTGGATTCCCTGGACGCCATAAATGACTCAGAGATGAAAGCCAAACTCGAAGCTTATCAGAACATTGGGTTCTCCCCCTACTCTATCGCTAAAGCTATTGCGTTCGCAGTTGAGCAACCAAATGGCGTGGATGTAAGTGAAATAGTGGTCCGCCCCACAGCGCAAATGTCCAGGGACATCCTCATTAATGATCAATAAGGATCAGGTACCACCTCATTACGAAGTTTCTTGATCTCCGCAAAAAACTTAAAATGCACCTCCAATTGTTAGTAGTGGTTAACAATTGGAGGTGCATTTCATATCCTTTAGCTTCTTTTATATTACATAAATGATTAATATCAATCCTTAGGCAATTCATTAAAGAAAGCGACATCTTCTATCGGTAATCTTACCGTCCGGTGTCCGGGCTTCACCGCCTTGCCGATGGCGATAAGCATAACAGGAGCGTATCTCGCCGGAATATCAAACTCTTCTACAAATTTTACTTGGTCAAAGCCGCCCATCGGGACCGTATCATAGCCTTTTGCACGAGCGACAAGCATTAGCTGCATGGATACCAGTCCACTATCAATAAATACTTTTCGGAGTACATTTTCTGGAGGCATACTCGCGAACAGTCTTTGGTATCGCTCCACGAATGAATTAGCTGTCTCTTCAGGCATGTACCCCGCATCGACCGCCATCCCGTATACTTTCTCGGCCAATTTATAGCCTTCTAAATCTCCGAGTATCGCAATGACAGCTGAAGCCTCAATCACTTGCTGCTGGCTGTTGGCGATCAGAAGCAGTTTTTGTTTTAGCTCCTGCGAGTCGATGACGAGAAATCTCCACGGCTGGAGATTGGCGCCAGAAGGAGCCAGTGTAGCTAGCTGCAATATATCCTTCATTTCGTCCCGTGAGATCTTTACTTCGGAATCATAGTACCTTACAGATCTCCGATCTTGAATAACATCAAAAAACTGCGCCTCCACCTTCTGTGACGATTGTTCAACGGACATGCTTCTCTCCTCCTCATAATTTCCTTGCCCCAAGTTGGCACAAGATATTCTAAATAATTTGTAGTCGACCTTCAAAACAAATTCAACCATTGCAGTTAAATGAGCTTAATTGTTACTATAAATTATTTAGTGTATACTTTAAAGTAGACACATTATTTTTATATAGCTCTATAAATTAGACTAACTATACTATAGTAAGGGATGATTTTGTGGATATAAGCAAAGAGGACGAACAATGTCTCATCTCCATTCGCGAGGCGTTGGAGGTTGTTCGCGGAAAATGGGCTATTTTGGTACTCACCTTACTTAGTCTGGGTCCGCAGCGATTTAATCAGATGCGAAGATATTTAGACAATGTCAGCATCAAGTCTTTAACGGATGTCCTGCGTCATTTTGAGCGGCATGAAGTCATCAACCGTCAGGTGTTCCCTACCTCACCTGTTACTGTTGAGTATTCGCTAACAGATAAAGGAAAGGCGTACATACCTGTACTTCGGGAGATGCGCATATGGGGTGAAACCTGGGGAGGAACATCGGAAGGCGTTAATGATGACGAAACCCCGCTTGGGTAAAGTCATAGTTTAGACTGGCTCTTAAAAATGAAACGGCAACAGCTAGGGAATCAGAAAATAAAGTCTTCGTTATGGTCTTAATACAGTATTAAGTTCATGTGATTAATGTTTAGATGTGCATCTAATCGGCAATCGGACTATGTTCTTGTCCCTCGACAATTTTCTATCTATATCCCCTTTATTTGATTAATACGAATAATATATTACAACCAAAATAATTCTTTCAACTTAAATCCTATAAGCCTACGAAATCCATTAGTATGGAGATTAACTTGGTGGGTTTGAATTTATTGTTCAGAAAAATGCTGATCCAATCAGTAAATCCCAATAAGGCAATCACTAAGAAAACTACAATTTCCTTTTTTGCGTTACGTTTATTAATCATGATAAACAGACAAATCCCCAGCACTGTTATAAAAAACACAATAAACCAGATCATGAGGTCGTCTCCCTCATGGATTTTTTTCTGCTCCTACGTATCCAAGTGACAATTAAAAGCAATAGTGGAATGAATACGCTATAGATTAACGTATATTCAAAATCATATTTTTTGCTGAATTCGATATTCTCCACTACATTATCATATCCCAGAGCCAGACCTGAAATAAGCAAAATGAGCGCAAGCGTTATCCAAGATCTATTTTTAATCCGGAAGAGTTGGCATATGCCGAGAACTGAGCAATAATAAGCGATCGATAATTTTATGAAGATAGCTACTAACAAGATCAATGCAATCGTAGATTCCATATGTTCGAAAAAGGACCCAATATGAATCTCCTGCGCAATGACAAACAACGGATAGGTATCATGGGAAGCACGCGTGACACCAAGCACCCCTATCGTAAAAAACGTTGAAAAGCTTAGCATAATTGTTGCAATTACAATTGCCAAGATAAAGCTACTCTTCAATTTACTTTTAACGAAAGGAAACAGCATTAGGAAAAGCAACGATTCTAGGAATGGGAAGCCAAAGATTGAACGGGTCTCCTTCATCGTCTTCCATAGATCCATTCTAAACATTCCCTGAAATCGCCCTGAATCCCATTGAGTCAATCCCAAACAGACTATGAAGATAAACGTTACCCCCATAATGATAAATAATAACTCTGAAGATCGAGCTATGGTGTCGATGCCTTTGTATACGGCATATCCACTTATAACGAGAAACATGAGATGAAACACGGTTATAGGTGACATGGGCATCATTGCTTGTTTCATGAAATCACCCATATTACGAGTAACAAATACTGCTAATTGAATAAAGTAGGAGATATACATCAATGCTAGCAGACTTCCCAGCTTCTTTCCCGCTACTTTAATACAAATCTG
This sequence comes from Paenibacillus taichungensis, assembly GCF_013359905.1. Lineage (GTDB taxonomy): Bacteria > Bacillota > Bacilli > Paenibacillales > Paenibacillaceae > Paenibacillus > Paenibacillus taichungensis. Next base: position 10,004 of record NZ_JABMCC010000114.1, read on the forward strand.
GATAATCGATAGACCTTGATATTGCTTGGAGAGTTCTAACCAGATTAGGGACACTAAAATAGTGGAAGTTCCCGCCCAAAGCGGAACGATCCAAGCATCTTGCTTGGCAACATTAATTAACCCACCAGGGGTAAAAAAAAATGACGTTCCGATTAAAAAAGTTAAAGTCAGAACAAAAAATTGCCAAACCGTAATTTTACTCTGTCCCATTCCCTTCACCCTCCTTAAACGGATCGATGATTTCGCCAACATCATTAATTGTACTCCTGACGGTTAATTGCAGCTTGGTTTGAGTCCAAGCCTCACTTTGCTTCTGAAGAAAATTCCATGCTCGCCCCCGTTTATATTTGATCATATCTCCGAGTCCGAACATATCCCATTTGTTTCTGATCGCTTTCTTATAAAGATTATGGGAATTCTCAATAATCTGTTGATTAAATTGGTTTGAAATTTGAGAGACATTGTCCCAATCAAGTTTTTCTCTCTGATTATTATTCCGAATGGCAAGTTGGGCGGTAACCTCAATATTCAATACAGGTTCCCCGTTAACTAGCGACAAATGCTGCTTAGTCTTGACTTTATTAGCATACAAATCTACAAAACTGCCTTTTAAGTCGATGGACTGAAAAAAAGTATCCGTCTCACCTTTCAACATATTGTAATAACCATTTTCCCACAAGGTAATTTTCCCCACCATTCGGTCTTTATTAAACAGCGCAGCACCGGTAAGGATCAGGTTGCTCTCGCTAACATCAATGTTTTCGAAACTGCCCGTGGTATGGTCAGGTGGTTTTGCTCCTTTTAAACTGACGATAGGCAAAACCGTTACTTTAGAAGAATCCAAGTTCTCGACCAAATCCTTTACACGGGATTTCAAGCTAATTTGACCGGTAGCCTTATGTGTATTGCTAATCAGAGATCGTAAAAGCCGCCCGGGAAGTTTCTCAAGCGGAGTATATGTCTTCATAACCTCAGATAGGGGAGAATCAGTGATGAACAGATATAGGCTGGATCGCCTGTTGAACTGACGCTCATAATAGTTAAGAAAAGAGCGCATACCTTCTTTGGCATAGGCTTCAGTGACGATGTGAGACTGATAATGATCCGTAAAAAGTTTTCGAGGCAGCATATAACTTGACTTTTGACCAATTGCTCCTTTGGTCTGACTACGAAATGTATAAGTGAATACAGGAGATCCACCACTTGCTGAGCTTGAAGAAAAGGCTTCGGGATTAACAATCTGGTAGTAGACAATTTGCTCGTGAGTCTTTTTGTCCATCTCTGATCCTACCAGCCCAACAACGGCCAGTTCATTAATCTCAACACGGTCCCAGCAGCCAGTGAGACAGCTTATAGTGAGTCCACCAACTATAAGCTTCAGAAAGACAGATTTCATAGGCCCCTCCTTCTTTTCCTTCTTTTAGTCCCTTTCATTTTTGGATATTCCCTCATCCAAGGTCGTGGCACACGGATTAAAATGTCTTTCCAGTCGGATAGAGTGGTGGGAGCAACTGGAGACAAATAAGGGACGTTGAAAGAATTCATGGAAGCAAGATGCACGACGGTAAGCAGCACTGCACATAAAACGCCGAAAAGGCCCATTGCTCCCGCAAGAATTAGATAGAAAAATTGTAAAATCCGCTGAGTAATCCCGAAACTGTAAGAAGGCGCTACAAAGTTGGAGATGGCTGTAATCGATACTACAATTACCATTGCGGTAGAGACAAGGCCCGCTGTAACCGCGGCCTGACCAAGTACCAATGCACCAACGATTGAAATCGCTTGTCCGGCTATACGTGGCATACGCAAACCCGCCTCCCGTAGCACCTCAAATGTGATCATCATTAGCATAGCCTCTACAAAGGCTGGAAAAGGGACGCCTTCCCTTTGCCCTGCTATGCTGATTAACAAAGAATGGGGGAGTAGTTCTTGCTGATAGGATACGACGGCCACGTAAAGGGCTGGGACGAATATTGACAACATAAAAGAAAGAAATCGGATCCATCGAAGCATTGTTGCAATGTCTGGACTCTGATAGTAATCTTCAGGTGCGATAAAAAATTGGAAGAACGTAATAGGACCCACCAATGCAATTGGACTCCCGTCTACAAGTACACCTACACCCCCTTCCAGAAGGTGTGAAGTTATAATATCGGGCCTCTCTGTACTGAGCAGTGTTGAGAATGGAGAATAGCTCTTCTCTTTCAACCACTCCTCTACATAGGCGCTGTCCAGAATACTGTCTGTATGAATTGCGTCAAGACGCTTGCGAAACTCCTCTATCACTTCATTCGAAGCCAAATTATTCATATAAATAATTGAAATTTTTGTATCAGTCTCTGTTCCAGCTGTAACTTCCTGAATGCAAAGATGTTCATTTCGGACTCGCTTGCGGATCAGAGAGAGATTAATTGCCATTTCCTCTGTAAACCCAACTTGTGGTCCCCGTACAGTTGATTCCGTCATAGGCTCTGCAACACTGCGCTGACTGGTCTGAGAGACGTTAATCCATAACACTTCTGGAGCACCTGACACTATAATGAGGCAGGCACCTTTTAAGAGGCTGTCGATACACACTCTAAAATCACTTGTGGATGATACTGAGCTGAAAGGAATACGTCCCTTTAGGACCGCGATAATTTCATCTGTACTGAAGGATTCTTGGAATTCCTTTTTCTCAGCTAAAAATGAGAGCAGCTCATGCTCAATTTTATTCTTATCTGTTAGCGTCTCAAAAAATACACATTGGCAAGGAATATCTGAAGATATAACCATTGAATGGATAATAAGATCGGGAGGGCTATGCAGGTATTCCTGTATAGCATGAACAAACGATGCTGTATCCTCGCAGTTAAAACTTGAATCTTTGAACGATTCTGATGATTGCTGGTTCGAGTAGGAATCTTGAGTAGTCATGCTAGGTGCTCCTTAGGTGTCATCTGGAATGTTTTTTTAAATATGTCCAACAATGGGTAAATTTATACGAGAAGTCCAATGCCTAACCTAACTGAAAGAAAACACTAAACGGCGAGATTAACGTATTGGAACATTAGCCGATTAAAAAAAATGTTTTCTTCCAACAATTCAATCAGCGGCGGAGAGGTCTCTACGGCGGTTACACGGGCCCCTCGCTCCGCAAATGGTACCGAGAACACTCCCGATGCCGCGCCAATCTCCAGCCCACGAATAAATTTGTTAATCAGGGTCAATCCGGTATAGAATCCGGCAGCGACTAATCCATAGCCGATACCGAGAAGATGATGCCCATTTGTCTGCATCCTTTCGTTTTGCAAAATGAGAAACAGTCCCAGCAGAGCAATGACTATACAAATTGTCTTTTTATACCGAGCTTATAGAAGCAGGTATCATATTATAATTACCTATTTGTGTAATCGAATATGACACGATGTCCTTGTCCTCAGTTTGGAAATAAGCTTGGTTCCTTAAACAAAAACGCTATTTACGCGACATTTTATGTTATTTTCTTTAGTCACTCTACATGAATTCCAGCTATGAAACTATTTAGATACTTACCTAATCGGAAATGACACAATGTTCTTGTCCTTTTCGGCAATGGTACAATGTTCTTTTCCTCAGCAAGGGACAAGAATCTAGTTCCTTAAAACAAAAAGGCCGCTAAATAAGCGACTTTGAATGGAACAATGTTCTTGTCCCGCGACACATTTTGACAAGAACTTATACCTATTGCCGTAGCTGGACAAGAATGGCATCAGAGAAGGCGGATCGTACCTTATCGCTGCCTTTAAACGACAAAATGGTGCCGATAGCCATAGCCCCATAGCGCAACGAAATAATGAGCCTAATCCAACAGTGCCCGCATGATGTTGGATTTTGCCTCTGCCGCAATCGCTTCATTCCCGTCATCAACTGCTTGCATTAAGATCAGCATGGGGATGTATACCGCGATCAGCCGCGCCAGCAGCTTCGTTTCCTCGTCCGCTCCTCCGTACGTTTCGAAAAACACGCCGCGAGCGTAAGGTGGTAAAAAGCTATAAGCAACGCTCAAATCGCAAGCCGGATGGCCTACGTTCAGATCGCCCCAATCAATGATGCCAGAAACGATCCCGTTCTCATTCACAAGCATATTTTTGAAATGAAGATCGCCATGTAGCAGTGCATTCACCGCCTCGACACGGTCCTTTTGCAGCCTGCTAATATACGCTTCGATCACACCCGACTCCTCCGGCGACAAGTGTTCAACCACCTTCGATAGAAAGCCTTCCAATTTCACTTTGCGCGATGCTATGTCCGTCAAGTTTCGATGATCTTGCTGAACTCCGCACTTCAGCGCCGCCTGCACCGGAAACTCATGCAATCTCCGCAAAAATTTCGCCAGCGTCTCTGCCGATAAAGCCCGGCGTTCTTCCGTCAAACCGATTGGGAAATCTCCTGGCACGTAGGCATAGCCAAGAAATGGTGCCGGGTATTCGTCACTTGCTTCGCCATAAAACAACGGTTTTGGATAGGGGATGGTCATATATGCCTCCAGCTTCGGCAGCAGTTTCCCTTCCATATGAATCGAGCCAACTGCAATCGATCTTCTTGGAAACCGGAACACGTACTCGTCACCAATGAGAAAAACCGTATTGTCCCAGCCCCAGCCCAATCGCTTCACTTGCTTCGATGACAGCTGAGGGAATTGTCTGCCGATCAGCGTCCGCGCCTGCTCTTCGTTAACCTCCCACTCCGCATCCCATACATTCGTTCCTCCCATGAATTGTCTGCCTCCTCGTTCCTTACGTTATTTAGATGTTTACATTCCCTGGAAGTTACGCATAACTGCCCGTTAGTTGAGTAAAAGCAGCCATTCACAATGATAAGCTGCTTTCTTGTTGTTATAGAGCCAGCAACAACTCCCGTAAGTAAAAGCGATACTAATTTTTTTCCTTTCATGGATTGAAACCTCCTTTTCAATGTTTTTCCTAAAGTGTTGGCAATGCTGATCTTATTTTCTTTAGGTCTACTGATATAACGCAGTAGATTGCTGGAAGGTTGTGAGATTTCTGATAATATCTTTAATCTATAAGTTAGGTTTACTAACTTACTTGAAGTTTTCAAGAAAGCCTAGTGAATATTCTTTTTGACTGTCTATAAAAGTATACAAAAAAGGATCGTCAGCAATCCCTATTGTCAGTACGTTAGTTAAAAACAGCAGCCAGAATACCGGCTGCTGTTGATTACATTTCTTTTGTGCAAAAGTTTCTCGTTATCTTAATCTGCTTCTAAAAAGCAATAACATTAATATCATCTACCCTATAGCCAATAAGACCATCTCGGCAAAACGTCAGCTGAATTAACGAACATTGAGTTGTGTCTGTTACTGGCACTCTCGAATATACTATTTTAGCATAGGTTCGGAATCGAATTGGGATGAAATGCATTATTCAGAACCTAAAGCCACATTGGCGACTCTTGAGCTTGAAACCTTCTCCATCCATTCCTATGAAAAATCCAATCTGTTATTCTGTTTTTTTGGGCACAGCATGGCGGTAATATCGTATGACCTTGCGATACATCTTCTTGTCCTTTAATTGATTGAATATAAATGGGTCCGGTTTGACATTCACCTCTATAATCCAGGGTTTCAGACTGTGGTCAAGGCCGATATCCACACCGATTTGCATTAGATAAGGGTACTTTTTTTTCATATGACGAGCTATGCGCAGGCTAAGCTCATTCATCTCCTGAACCAGTTCATTCCTGCGTTTTGTGGATGCATGCGATTGTAGCAGCTTGTGAATATCCATCGGGGTTCCACCACTATGATAATTGGTTACGATTTTCTTTGGATGACCCAGTCGGCCGATGATTCCGGTAGCTTCCCAATGTTTGGTAGGGCTTAGCTGTATCATGACTCGGATGTCAAAACGTCTGTTATTGTGCTTAAGCAGATGGATTCCTCTCTGAATCAGATAACTTCTTTTATGCACCAAACGAGTCAGACTGCTATAAAACGATTCAAAGCTGTCAAACGTCAGGCGTTTTTGCTCTATCTGATAGACAAAATGTTGATGACTGTCCATCTCGGCCTTAATAACACCCATCCCGAAAGTACCTCTCTCGGGTTTGACATAGACCATTCCATATTTGCTGATCATGGATTTCAGATTCGTTTTGTTATATTTCTGTGTGTCGGGGATATACGGTTTAATTGATTCATTATTAATGATCAATTTTGTTTTTAACCACTTGCTTCTTAACGGCTGCAATTTATCAACTCCCATGTCGTAAACTCTCCCTTCAGCAACCGCATCAAAGCTCGCTGTTTGATCAAGATCCTGCATGCATTATATGTAATACCGATAAAGGAACCCTGAACAAAAGCCCCTATTCGTAAAAATGTATATTTGCACATGCCCTGACCAAAACACTTTTGCACACATACCATATAATAAGTCATCACGATTTGTGCAAGGAGTTGAGAAGATGTCCGTCCAGCGTGGAATCCGGTTGAATAATGCGCCTAAGATTGATGTTCTTATACCAGCGATCGAAAAAGATTTGACTACCCTTCCCCTCGTCATCGATAACATTCGCCGTTATGTAAAACATCCCATTGGAAGCATATATATTGTTTCTCCGGTCAGCACCAAAATCAGAAAACTTTGTTCCCGTAAAAACTGCATTTTTGTTAATGAGCGATCCGTCCTGCCTATAACCAAAAACGAGATACACTACCAGTCCTCCCGGTGGAATCGGTCAGGCTGGTTATATCAGCAGTTGCTCAAAATGAACGGAGATTCCATTGTGAAGGCAAAATACTTTCTAGTCATGGATGCGGATACCGTACTGATTAAACCTCATTCATTTCTTGTAGAAGGCAAAACAGTATTTTACTGCCGTGACTGGAGCCAGCCGGAATATTTCAATACCTACAGCAAGTTGTTAGGCATGAAAGCTCCGCGTCCCCGCTCTTTTGTCACCCATTATATGCTTTTCGATAAATCTAAACTCTCTGCCTTGAAACAGAAAATTGAAGCGGTTCATAAACTGCCATGGTACAAAGCGATCATCTCCAATATCAATAAGAAAAAGCAGTTTGGTTTCTCCGAGTATGAAACGTATGCCAATTTTATGTACACGAAGAACCCAGGCAGCATGGTCCTTAAAAGTTCCATGAATAAAAGTCTGAATGTGAACGCTTCTTCGTTAAAAGAGCAACAAATCCGTAATCTGGCCCTTAAATACCGTTCTCTTTCCTTTCATAAACGGAAAATCTATAGTAAAGCTCCCTGAGCTTAAGGAGGAAGCCCATGCATATCGTACTGCTGTGCGGTGGCTCTGGCAAAAGGCTCTGGCCGTTATCCAATGAGCTTCGCTCCAAGCTGTTCATAGATATACTTCCATCACCCGCTGGAGGTAGGGAATCCATGATCCGCAGAGTATGCCGCCAGCTTGACAGTTCATCCCTGACGGATTCAACGCTCATTATTTCACATCAGGATCAGGCTAATATTACGGCTCGACATACTCAAGGCAAAATACCAGTCATCGGGGAACCATATAAACGAGGCACTTTTACTGCGGCGGCCTTAGCGACGTTATATCTGCAATCCTTCCGAATGGCCAAAGATGACGATGTGATCTGTATCGCGCCAGCTGATGTGTTCGCAGGTGAAGATTTTTTCAGCAACTTCCAATTACTACCGGACATCTTGAAACATTCTCAAGCCGATATTGCTTTAATTGGGACAAGGCCTACACATGCTTCAGAACAGTATGGATACATCCTGCCGGGTGAGGAAGAACATGCTTATGCGCCCATAACACAATTTATAGAAAAACCCGAAGCCACCATTGCTGAAACTCTGATACAACGTGGGGCACTATGGAACTGCGGTGTGTACGCGTTCACCGTCGAGTTTATGATATCCCATATTAAAAAAATGGGGCTTCCGGTTCATTATGATCAATTGTCATCCCTGTATGAAGCGTTGCCTGAACGCAGTTTTGACAAGCATGTTGCAGAAAAGGCTCAGCGGGCCGTAGTCCTGCCTTATAAGGGAGTATGGCAGGATATCGGAAGCTGGGATACGCTGTGCGCACAGTTAGATTCCCATGTAATCGGACACGGTGGAATCTCGGGCTCTTCCTCCGACTCCTATATTATTAACGAGCTTCCCTACCCCATCCAAGTCATTGGCGTGCCAGGTATTATCGCTGCCGCAAGTCCGGACGGCATACTCATTGCCAACAAAAATAATTCAAATGAAATTAAAGCGCAATTAGGCAACTTGCCATTAAAACCGATGTATGGTGAAGCAACCTGGGGCAGTTATCGTGTCATCGAGAGTTCGGTAGAAGATGAGAGTACAACTGTAACCATATTAAACATAACGGTTCTACCGGGCAAACATATCGGGTTGAACTGGCACAGGGCAGGATGTAGAGCGTGGATGGTACTTGCAGGCAGCGGTCAATTGCTTATCAACGGACAGGTCACACAGATGACTCTGGGCACTCAGTTCGCGATGATCTCGGAGAGCGTCTATTCTATTTTCGCTGAAACCAGGTTGGTCTTCCTTGAAGTACAGATCGGCGAACCCGAGGATGAGAACAATATCCTTTTTGAAGAAGAAGACTGGAATATAATCGTAGAACGTGCAGGATCGTATAACTATGGAGTGTAAATTGAACCGTTCAAATCTTAGCCCCGTCCATTCGTGGGGGCTATTTGCTTTGCCTATCAAACGAAACATGGGGTAAAACCAAATATCAGTGTGCTAGGGAATATGTTCTTGTCCCTCGACAATACTACTATATTGAAAGGGTACTCTTCGACATTGAAGAGTTTATCACTCACGCGACAGAGCAAACTCAATTTGTCATCATTATAAGGTTTACCAGATCAAATGCTAAAAACATTGCCTGCCCCGTATTTCATCTCATAATTGGTAAGATCAATTTGCATACCATTACTATCTAAGTGACGCTTTAAAGACGTATCTTCACTCACTGCTCTTTGAAGATTTATTAGGGATTTGGAAAATAGTCGAATTGAGGACAAAAACTTGTACCGATTCCCATTTACTTTCCCATCTCTTGAAATCGCTGACTTATGGGATAGTTATAAAAAGTAGTTAAGTTAATTGAGTAGTGATAGTAAAGTAAATGAGACGTTTATTTTCGGGATAAGTTAATCCCCCCTAGACCACAATTCAGCAGATCGTAGGCAAAGTTTTTATCTATGTTCCTCCTCATTAACTATGAGACACTTGTAGCCGTCACTGTAGGCGTTCCTGAAGAGATAATTCAAAAATAGGAATCTAACGCCTTAATGATACTATTTCCCACCTCTAATTTGCATTTCATCAGCCTCATGCATGATGAGTTGGCGCAATGGACTAGGAATTTGTATTGGTAAAATTTACTCATTAAACTGTGTTCTCATCTTTGTTAAAGTGGATAAGCATTATGAAGACAAAGACGGGAGTTTTAATTGACATGAACGTTCTTACCAAATCCATCATCGGCCTGCTTTGCGTGACGACATTAGCAGGCGCGTATTTCAGTTATACCGAGCATCAGGATAATCGACAATGGAAGCAGCAACAACAGCGCAATACGCAATACTGGTCGCATATGCAAGCGATCTACCTGCGCGATTTCGACTATGCGCTTGCGGAATCTCTTGCGGCATCTACGATTGCGGATCGGCAAGCAGCACTTCAATCTGCAATTGAACATGCCAATTTTATTTTGGAATATGTAAGGATCGGATCCGTTACAATGAACTTTCCATCTTGGTCCTCGTATGAGTCATTTATCACGGACGGCAGCCGCTACTTGGCCTATCCTGCCAGCGAGAAGGGAATGTCGCTCAACCCAGATCAATTAGAACAAATTCAACGCTTGAGAACGTTCGCGAGGATCGCTCTACCGTATCTCGAGCAGATGAGGAAGAAAGCTGTTGATTCCTCTTTATCAGATATACAACAGATTTCGACCGAAATGGAAGAGGCTTTGTCTCAACTTGACTCGGTCTTTACGTCCGGCAATAAAGCCTTTAACGAGTTCCTGTACAACCAGAATCCTTACATACCTCTGAAGCCAGGAACCGTGTTCGCCGGGGAAACCACGTATAAGGCTACGGAGCTTGCGGCCAAAGCGAAAATTTTCATGGGCGAGGCTTGGAATAAAGGAGTAGGTAAGCAAATCGTCCACATGTCCTCCGGCGGAATCGGCCCCGAGTTCGGAGAAGTCATGGATTTCAATTTATCGGACACCGATGGGAAATCAACCAGCTCCTATATTGCAACACTGAGTAAAAGCGGACACGTGCTCCAAGTGAGACGCAAGGGCTTGATCTCCGAAAAAGGAGATGTAGAGCAATCTATGGACTTAAAGCAGGTTGTCGCGGTTGCGGATACCTGGATGGCTCGCTGGTCTGGCGAACGTCTGACATTAGTAGGGAAAGAGATAAAAGAAACCTCCATTTATCTCACGTATATTCCGGTCCGGGAGCAAGTTTCCATTCCACAGATGAAAGTCGTATGGCAATTTGATCGCCATACCGGTGCGTTAAAGCGCTTTGATGCGTCTAAGTATTTTACCTATTACAATAAAACCTTCCCCATTCACCCGAAGCTAACAGCGGAGCAAGCCTCAGCGAAGCTTGGTCCAAAAGTTAACGTTTCGGGTAAGCCAAAGCTGGAGCTCCGCAACGACAAGCTCGTATATGCATTTCCCGTCACTGGGATTGAAGGCGTTTCTCATGTATACATAAATGCCCGCACAGGCGCTGGCGAAGGCATTAATTACAACTTTTAATCACAATTGAAAAGGCAGCCCCACGAATACCTTTGCTGCGGGCTGCTTTAATTTTGCGTGTCAATCTTGGCTCACCTTCATTGTTACTTACTTATGTCACCGAGAGCCCAACAAAAAATGAGAATCGGTTACCTTCTTAGAGTAGGCAAGTCATAATCCCTAATTTAAAGACCATCCTTTGTGGGATGGCCATTCCTTTTCTGGCTGTGTTAACGTATCGTACCCGTTAACACAAAAAGTCCATATCAATATAGGGAGTGTTATTTAGCAAATTTTCATAGTAGAAGCGTCGGGCTTGCTCATCCCATTCGCTCCAATCAGGAGCGTTAAAATCTCTGCTTCTATAGAACGCGGCTAATACTCTAGCTTGCCTTAAATTAATAAATAATGGGATTTGGTTTAACCAACCTTGACTCACCGTATTTTCCTTACAATAGCCGTTTAAGAAGTTGCAATAGAAACGCTTTGCAATCTCCTTTCTTACATCTCCAGACACAACCCACGGAATAGGGATTTCATAGAATAATGGAGTAGCAATATCAGAAACAAACCAGCTATATTCCGAGTCGTCATAATCAATAATAAAGGCATTGTCCCCATCATTAAGATAATTGCCAGGGCTGATATCCCCATGAATAAGACCGTACGTATCTTTTTCCTTGGCTAGAGCGCTAACTTCAGTAATTAAACGATCAAAGTTATCGTGTAATTCTAACGGACAATACTTCTTAAATGAGGCTAATAGGGCATTATCATTCCATTCATAGCGTGAATGTTGGGACGAATAATGAAGTGAAAACTTATGTATTGTACCGACCATTTGACCGATATTCTCATAAAATGTATTGCTCTCCTCGGCTATTACTGCATTTTTGCCGGGTGCTTTCTCAAAAGCTGTCACAACAAAGGACTCGTCAATGATATGAATAAGATCCCCTGATAAAGACTGAATGGGCCTTGCTACTTTCATTCCGCAATCAGCCAGGAACATGATAAAATCTAGTTCCGCTCTTATTAATAATTCATTTCGATGTGTGACATGGGCAATTCTTAAAATAACTTTTCGATCTCCAACTACCCCGGAATAAACGAAATTTTGAAATCCATTTAATTCGAAAATGGAGTCTTCACGTATTCCAAAACATTGTGCGGACTGTCTCAATATATCTTGTGTGTATAGTAGTTTAATCTTTTTATCCATATTACCTCTCCCCTTCATTTTCATGGTAACAAAAGGTGCTGCTTGAAAATATACTGAATTTGATTCAGAATCAAATTCTACACAAAAAGCCACATCAGAAAGCTCGATGTGACTTACAAGTGAATCTATTTTCTAGAGTAAATGATTTTCTTAATGCTTTCGTAGGAAAGACTGAATTCATTCGAGAGTTCATCGATCGACTTTCCATTGAAATATGTTTGACGGATCGTTTCGTTTCTTAGACTCAGCCGTTCTCTACTCCCCGATTTTTCTCCCCATTTTTTGTGCAATTTTTCAGGGGTCGGGACATACACCATGCGGCCGTGAATGTACTTCTGAATTTCTTTTAGCAACTCTTCCGGAAAGATATTGTCTGCATTTACATATTTCATGATAGCTCTGCTCCTTAAAATTTTTTTGAAATTTAAGGGAGCAAAGTCATTCTATAAACAGTAAACATCATGCCAGAGATGATTCAGCGGTTAAATTTCTTTGTTCTCGCTCCACACAAACAACCGCCGTTGTTTATAGAATAGACTTTGCATGGAGCAGATTGTGGATTTTCTCATCAGTTGAAACCCTCCCTCCCAAAATTATAAATGTAACGCATTCCCAAATATTCGTAAATACTAGTTCTCGACTATTTCCTGCACCGCACAAATACCCCGATAACTCAAAATCGGTTCAGGGGAACTTTGGGACATATATTATATTCGTGACCTAGAACTACGACCCCTTTTTCGAGGTTTTTTTTCTTTTTAAGAAGGTAGGTAGATTGAGAATCATCAAAACGAAGCAGTACATTGTCATTTTGCATCATGCGGATCTGTCCTTTTCCAACACGCCCAGCAATTAGCTGGCTGTAAGAAATGTCTGGTTTCCACAACTGCCATATCCCGATGAGCAGCCCTAACAACGCAATCGCTCGTGGCACCTTTTCGATAATATCATAAGTCGCGAAATGCTTTTCCGCCCCAAAATAGACGTTGTAGCCACTTGTGGCTATGAGTTTTAATAATTCATCCTTATTCAACTATCGATCCCTCCTCCCATTTATCTTTTATTTTTCTTTTCAAAATGAAAGGCACAGGAAAGTCTCAACTTCTTACATATGATCTTACGATAACTAGTAGAAATCTCCAATACATTCTCTACCATTAATTGATTTTGACTTCAGTGATTAAGCTGGTTGCTGTGTCAAAGAGAAAATGGCTTTTTCGGTTGATCGAGTCCGTGTATGCGAAAGGCTACATCGAGCAAAAAGGAAAATAAGCGTTTGCGCAGCCCTTTTATAAGTGCATGTGCTCAATGTTTAGACATACATCAAATCGGCAATCTGACTATGTTCTTGTCTATTACGGTAATCGGTATTAGTTCTTGTCGTTTGCTTGGGACAAGAACTTGTACCGATAAATTAAAAAAGCCGCTAAAATAGCGACTTTAATTTATCCTCGACAATCCTTATGCAAGTGTGACGCGACCTCCGAAGCTGTCAGCGGCATCGTTTATTAATAGAGTAAATTACTAAAGAATCTCTGCATGCTCTAGCAGACGAACGATCATTGCAGCAACCTGCTCTCTCGTAATTTGATCTTTTACGGCTAACTTTCCGTTAATACCCATAATAATTCCTTCTTGTACTGAGGAGGCAATATCATTTCTAGACCAGATGCTAATTTGAGCTTGATCGCTATATTCGCCAAGGACCCTATCCATTTCCGAGTCAGATAATACCTTTTTTGAATCAAGATGATGTAACACTCTCGCTACAATAACCATAGCCTCTTCTCTCGTAATTTTCTGAGTTGGACGATAAGTAGTATCTGGATAACCATTCATAAAACCAAGTTCCGCAACTGCAGCTACAGCATCCGAATACCATGCACCTGTAACAACATCAGTATAATTTAGGCTACCTGATGTCTCCACCAGCCCGAGAGCCTTGCTGATAATAGTAGCAAATTCAGCTCTTGTTATAGCACGTTTCGGTTCAAACGTTGTTTCATTCACGCCACTCAGTATAAGTTTGGAAGATAATGTATCAATTGCTTTAAGCGACCAGCCGGAGACGTCTGTAAATCTAGGCTGCTTGCGAATCAGCATGTAAGTGCCTGATCCGTAGCTTGTTACCTTAGCATAATAGCTTTGGTCATTTATTGAAATTGCCGCTGTCACTGGGCTTTGTACTCCGTTATCTAGAAGCTTTAACACGGCTGACGGCAATTCCCCCGTACCCGTGGAGCCAAGCACGATAGTTCCAAGCTCTTGTAAATGTAGTGAGTTATCCTCATTCTGTGCCAATAGATCAATTGTAATCGGAACTCCAATTAACTGATAAGCACCCTTTTGAGCTTGTTCCTTAGCTTGAGCAAACATTCCTTCAGATTCATGCTTTATGCTAATTACATATCTGCTGTGATTGGTCGCTAGCATTTGCTTTAATTCCTGGCTGCTTAGTAAAAATTGTTGGCCCGTTGTTTTAAATAACAGACTATTGCTGTTAGCAGCAAGCTTATCTAGCGCTTCATTGGACACGATTAGCTGAGACTTTGAGTATGTCCCCATTAAGCTCACTTCTATCGTCTGGTTTTCATGTGTTTTGCTTAAGTGAGTAAGCTGCGCCTTGCTTAACAGAATCTCAATAGAGCTTCCTTGAACATGGACTTGACCTGTAAACGCACCCTCAAGCTCATCTTCACCAAACTTTATCATCACATCTGCTGACACTGGATTTTCGGTAGAAGCAACCTCAGATGTATGTCCTGTACTATGACTCGGCTCAGGAATGGTACGATAAATAATGGAAGCACTTGTGGCTTCTGAAACATTGCCTGCGCGATCGATGAATCGGACATAAACCGTCTTGCTGCCTTCTCCTGCTGACAGGTTGTAACTCATGCTTGGGCTGTAGGCTTCTTCTGTTGACCATGTCACATTGTCATCCGAAAATTGTACACCCACGACATCCGTCACACCTGCCCCTAAAGTAAATTTAAGGGTTACCCCTTGAGATGTTGCATAGGCAGCTCCTCCATTAATCGCAACTGTTCCTGTTGGTGCTAAGGTATCAAGAATAATTGTTGATGAATATATCGGAGAAATATTTCCTCCCCCGCTAATTAGCGTAACCGTAATCTCTTTCTCTTCATTCGTATTTCCTACATTAATAACAAAGCTGTCGATATATGGGATCGTCGTTGGTGTTGAACTATTAATCATATATCTGATGAAAGCAATGTCGTTTACACCTACATCTGGAGTTATTGCAACGACTACATTCGCGTTATTCGTGTAGACGTTTCCATTATTAATAAGAACAGAAGCTGTTGGAGGCTTCGTATTCAACAAAATACTTCTCTGAATCACACCAATGTTGCCAAAGCGATCAATAAGTCTTACAAAAACGGTTTTATCTCCGTCTCCCGTTGGCAATGTATATCTTTTGCTTGGGCTGTAACCTTCTACTGAAGACCAATTATTATTATCTGCTGAAAATTGCATACTCACAATTTCATTAGCACCTACATCTGTTGTAATAAGGAGATCAACCTCGCGCTCTGTTGTATAGGCAGCACCACTGTTAATCGTTAAAGTACCAGTAGGGATAGTAGTATTCATTGAGAAATTCCAAAAATAAAGCGGAGATATATTGCCCGCTGCATCTATTAATTCAACTCTTACCGATTTATCACCGTTATCCGATCCTACCCCAATTGAAAATTGTGAATAGTATAGCTGAGTAGTTGATACTTGAGACGAATTAACAGAATACCGCATCCTAACGATATCATCCACGCCTGGATCTGGTGTAATTGTAACATCTACAAATTGATGATTCGTGAAGTAGCTTCCATTATTTATAAGAACGGTTGCAGTCGGAGGCGTTTTATCTATTTCGAATTGTAATGTTTTTGAGAGGCTTCCATCAGTAACGACAAGTGTATAAGAACCCTCAACAGTAATTGTTGTTCCACTTGAAAAGGAAGCTCCATTTAGTGTAGCTGTACCTATGTTAAATTGCGGCGTTACATTTGTATTATATATACCGTCATTAACAACACCCGTTATTTCGATATCCTCAATTTCAGAGTATGTAATATCAGTCGTTTGTATATAATGTTCCTTCGTTGGTATATCGGCACTGCGTGCTTCTTCGGCAGAAAGTACAGAAAGGATAAATGTTGCAGTAGGATTTGTTTTTAGGCTTTCCTCTGATATGTGGCTTGTAAAGTCAAAGGGAGCAAGGGTGGGCTTAGGGTGAATTTCTGGGATAGTATGATTTAATAAATTAGTCAGTTTGGATTGAACCTCTATTGGAGAACCGTATCCCCCCTGATAACCTAAATTAAGATATCCAAGGCCCTCATCTTCGTACATTATCTTTCCTGAATCTATTCCTTCATAAACAATTGTTGTATCCTCTAATGCATAGATAGCTGACGAAACGATATTAGCAGATGCTGCAGTTTGATGATTAAAAAAAACGATGAATACCATACTAACGATTGCAACGAATAAACTTCCGGTTGAAACCACTCTCTTTCTCACCACATACACTTCCTTTCTCAGATCTAGTTACTGTTTAAAAATGGTGAACCGATTGCTAAAATTACCTCCTGTCATTCATTCCAATCTAAATATCATAGTCTGAGCATAAGAAATTTAAATCCTACTAAAGTTGTACTCAAAAAAAATTTGATCTGATCTTAAATCATGACGCTTTTTATGCTCATTCCAAAAAAAAGAAAGAAGCGACTTTTACAGCTCGCTTCCCGTTTGTCACTCTATCCATTGCAGCTCTCTGGCACGTACGACAGCTTGACCCCGCCGCTTTACACCCAGCTTGCCATAGATTCTAGACGTGTGTGTTTTAACCGTTGTCTCTGCGATACCAAACCGGTCGGCAATCTCCCTGTTCGACAAACCTTCCGCAATCGCGGTTATAATTTCCGTTTCACGTTCGGTCAGCGGTTCGGTCAGCCCTGGTTGACCAAGACCAGACGTCGCAGACGATACGTTAGTACTCGGGATTGTAACATCCGCAGCTTCGTCTTCCAGTAGCTTGAGATAAATGATCCGTGTCGCAATAAGCTCCAACACCTGGACGTCCTTCTTTGTGAATACGCCTGGCATCTGTCGATTTTCCAAGTAAAGCAGATAGGAGGCCTGTTCTCCCGGAACATCAATTGGCATGCACAGGATCGATCTTTGTGTGCTTGCTGCAATATAGGCATCTTTCACCCAAAAACTCTCAATCGCATCATACAGAACCAGCGGTTTGCCTGTTATCGCTGTATGACGTAAGACGCTCTCTGAATACAATCCGTTCCCCTCTTGCTTCTCCTTCCAGTCCGAACCGTTAATTTCAATAA
Organism: Paenibacillus taichungensis; assembly: GCF_013359905.1. Classification (GTDB taxonomy): domain Bacteria; phylum Bacillota; class Bacilli; order Paenibacillales; family Paenibacillaceae; genus Paenibacillus; species Paenibacillus taichungensis. The sequence goes on from NZ_JABMCC010000114.1 coordinate 27,368, forward strand.
AGAACTCGTTATTTCCACGCTTCAATAATAGGCCCCGCTCTGCTCCGGCTTGTTGAAGAGCCGTTTTCAAGAGATTCACCTTCCAGTCGGCCTTATTCGGCATAGCAAACCCTTTCATAAGTCGCTGTACAAGCTCGAATTCCTCTTCGCTCCTTGAACCTTCACCCTTCTTGGTGCCGTTCTGCCGAAGTAACTCAGTGCCAGTATGATTCACTTGGACTCGCTCCTGCAAAACCGGACCCTCATAGCGTTTGTAAACCGGGTCCAGCAATTCAGCGTGTCTGCTTCTAATCTGTGTTACTTTGGAAGTTATGCCCCATTCGGCGTATGCCGCACATGCATCCATCATTGTAATTGCCGCTCCAGATCGGCTGAGCAGATCGTCTTGATAACACACCGCAAGCCGTTCGCAAGCAATGGCTTCCAGCAACACGTATTTCTCCATTCTCGCCTGCCTGATTGCAGCCGTATACTGTTGCAGCGCACCCATCGAATTCCCAGCGATCCGTTCACTCTCTGCTTTGATCAGAAAATAGGCGGAGGACTTACTGTCCAAAAATCCTCGCCAACTCCTCATCAATCGTAATTGTGCGCGTATCGCCTTCCGGATTCGCTTGCGTTCCTCCCGGTTCGTCTCGAAGTATAATCCAGCTAGTGCCAAGCTCTCATATAGGCGATGTTTACGAATTCGCATCCAATCCAAAGGCAATTCGTTTGCCCTTCCTCGTTGTGACCAGTACAGCGCTTCCCTGTACCTTCCCGACAAGTAAGCGGCCTCCAGCCGGCAACAGCAGCTATAGTTGTCCTCGTCCCGTTGCTCCAACTGGCTGCTGGTTGGCACCTGTGGAATAGCCACAAAGCTGTCGGCCAACGACTCATCTTGCAGCACCGCTGCATAGCTGTTCGTCAGCCGTACCATTTCCAGTATCTTGTCGTCGGCAATCTGTTGCATGTTCTGTTCAAAGTATCGAAGCAATTCATTTAAGGCATATACATTTCCAGGGTTACCCATAAAACAGAAAATTAAGGCCTGATTAGCAAAATCATGATCACCGGATTCAAGCCCTTGACGCATCCCCTTGAACAAAGCGATGGAAGATTCCAAAGGCCTGTCCATCTGCTTATACATTCCGCTCAAAAAAGTAATGACATGTTTTTTCCTGAATGTAGAGTCGTTCGCTATTTGCTGAAACACCCGTTCAGCAATCGAAGTCTCTCGAACCAAGCTCGGAAATACCCTTTGTACAATCAGCTCATATCCACCAATCATCGCAGCCAGCGACTCGTTTACTCCTTTTTGCAACCCATAACGAATAAATCGGGCATATAATTCCAGAAGTAATCGCGCATCGTGTGTAAGCAACGGAAGAAACATCAGCTCCATTAAATGGCATAGCTCCTCATATTCCTCGTCGAGTGGGTTGGACAGTAGAAGGCGCTTCTCCCGTTTTCGATGTAAAAGGACCCCGGTCCGGATCACCTCCTTGGCGATGGACAATAGGGAACTCTTCTTCCCAAGCTTCCAACCGTAGGAGCCTAGTGCCTCCATCCCAAATTGAATCGCAATCTCATTGTCAGCGAATGCATGGAATTGAATCAAAGGCGCCCAGATCTTGAGCCGTTCCGATCGGCTCAGCTGATCGCTGTCTTGGTTCAAGTCAACCAGCAGCTCCTTCGCTCGTTCGCTATTGCCATCCATATATTCCGTCCATGCCAATATCAGTTGCAACCCGATATCGCTTGTACCTGATCCTCCCACCTCTCTTGTTGCCAGCAGATGAAGCCCGTTCTCGGCATAATTCTTTCCTTTCGCATAGCGCCCGGATGCCAACGCCTCTTGTCCCGCTTGCAGATTGAGCTCGATCAGTTCCCTCGTCTCTTGCTCCGATAATAGTAAAGCAGCCAAGTTCAAATGATCAATCACTGTCCATGACAGGTCATCGCGTGGCTCAGGAACGTGATCCTGTAACGACCGCCCGATTGCTCTGTGTCGGTGCATATTGCGTCCTGGATCAAAAGCATATGCCATCCGGTGTATGAATTCATGCACAAATACATAGATTGATTCCGATATATCTTCTTGCTTCGCTTCATCTTGCCGATAAATAAATCCTTCAGCTTCAGACTCTTGAAGCCAGTGAAATGCAATATCCATTGGTATAGTACACACTTCAGCCAAGAGAGATAATTGAAATGTCGGACCAATTGTGGCTGCCACAGCTAAAAATTCCTTCCGATCTTCCTTGAGCTTGGAGAAGCCCGTCTCCAGGAGACGTATATGGCCTTCTGAACTGCTTAGTAGCCGAATTATTTCTGAGTCCCACACCCACTGACGTCTTTTCTCGTCAAAGCTTAGTCTGTGCTCCTGTAACCAGTCTTTTAGCAAGAGACGAATCGAGCCGGGATTACCACCTGTTTGATCGTAGACAGATCGCGCCAGAGGATGAATACGCGCGGATTTCTCATGTAAAGCATCAGAGAGTAGCTGCCTCACATCTTCATAAACCAGCGGAGGCAGAGCTACTTGTTCCTCTGGATTCACACGGCATCTTTCGAACAACCAAGTCAGTAATGTCTCTTGCTTGAAATTCGGTTCATCCCGAACGGAAGTGAGAACTTCCTCCGCCCGAACAGCTCCGATTAAGAATAATCCATGTGCCTTTTGTGCTAGTGCAAGCGTACGAATTACGGTTTGCGTACCACAGTCAACCCACTGCAAATTGTCCATAAACAGAACAAGCGGTGGCTTGCATTCAGCCATGCAGCAAATCAGGTCCGGCAGCAATTCTTCAAACCGATCCCAGACCTTCGGATCGTTCGTGATATGAGATACCTCCGTATTGCTGTTTAACAACGGATTAGCCTCAGGCCAGCAGGAGACGATTACTTGCGTTTCTCGCCCAAACTCCGCTTGTATCCTAGCCTTCAGTTGTGTAATGATATCAACTGGCTCACTCCACAGCTGGTGAATCCATTGCCGCATCGCCTGAAGGATCAGTCCACACCGTACAGTTTGTTGGGAAGGCTCCGCTTGCACTGTGATCATCCGGCCTCCATGTCGAACGACATTTTGTTGAAGCCTATGGACAAACGTCGTTTTACCTGTCCCCTCTTTGCCTATCACCCAACGAATTGCATTCATTCCTTGTAGAGCCTGCTCCAGCCCTGTCTCCATTTGCATCACTTCAGCACTACGCCCATACCATGATTCGGATAGGGAAAGCGTATGGATCTTATCCCAACGTCCGACTTCCATTGGCGTAAACGTTCCGTCGTTATCCATCATGTTCTGGTACAACTTCAAGTACTCCATATGTACTCTGGTAACGGTCTACCTCTGATTTGGCAAGTAATTTCAATAGTATCGCTTGTATTGTTTCGTCTAATCCCAACCGAATATCGGATACAGGTGGAGGCACCCTGCGGATATGCACGGTGCTCCAGTCTTCTTCATTGTCAGCTTGAAAAGGCAATTGCCCGGTTAACAACTCGTAGAAAATAATACCTAATGCGTAAAGATCACTTCGCCCACTCGGCACAAGATCGAATCGGCCAAATTGCTCGGGAGAATGGTAGGCAGCATGACTTTCCGTATGCCAGGATATCTGCGCAGCCTTCCCCTCCCACTGAACGATGATATGATCAGGGCTAAGGTGCCCTATCACTGTATTTTGCTGATGTTCACGGTGTACCATTTCCGTCATTATAATTGACAATTCAATGAACACAGCAAGCTCTACAGGGGGTTGCGTGATGTATTCTCTTAAAATCTTGATGACGATGCACACCTATCTGGGTTATATTTTCGTTTCGAGAAAAAGCATATTTCAGAATATAATAAAAATTGGGTTAGATAAAATCGAGTTATCACTTTGCCTAAATAAATCTTAATCTATGATGCATCTAGAGTCTAGCCTGGGTGATATATGTATTCATCGCAAATAAACAACGTAAATAACAAAAATATAAGCCCAGCTCACCTCTACACGTATGCGTGAAGGATAAACTGCAGCTTCATCTTCACTGTCACTCTTCATATGAATTACAGCATCATAAATGAAGCGGATTATAGCCGTTCATCACCCCCGTTTTTATGGCGAATCTAGATCACTTCGGGCAAATGAATGACGTTTATAGTCACTATTTGGTAACCATCATCCCGCAAGAACTGCCATTCAGGTAGCTAAGCTACCACGTAGCGCTGAGATTGAGATCGAACTGGTTGCCATCAAACGAAAGCTTTACCAAGAAGGCTGATGGATTAGTCAAATTTTGAAAGAAGGCACATTGGCTTGCGAACTTATCTGTTTCTCTTATTTTGCGCGACTCTTTATGGAAGTAACTTCGTATTCGGCTCACTCTTGCTGCAGGAGTTTCCTGCAATGCATCTTTCCGCATACCGCCTTGCCGTATCATCCGTGTTCCTCATTGGCTATCTAATCTTGTCCAAACGTATGGTTCGATTGACTTCACGGGATATCCTCTACTTAATTCCGCTCGCTATTATTGGGATGTTGCTGCATCAGGTATCTTTCTTTACGGGATTGCAGACGATAGATGCAACGACAGCTTCACTTATTGTATCGCTCTCTCCTATATTTACCGCTTTGCTAGGGCGATTCTTCTTAAAAGAGTCATTCACCCTGCGTATGATGGTAGGATCCTGATAAAAGAGCATCAGATCCGCGCATTGGCTTTCTATACCTTTTTTTGCCGGGCAACACCCACTGTTTTCCCTTTATATCCAGGTACGTGATCGCTGACCCGCACTTGGGGTGTCCTGGTCTACGGAGGAGCCCTTTTTTGTGATTTAAATACTCATATACAAAAAAGGATCGTCAGCATTTCTGCAACGATCCCTGTTGACAGTCCGCTAGTTGAAATCAGCAACTGATCAATTTGATGCCTTCTTAAGTTTATTAAGCTAACGTTCCCCGTTAGCGTAACGAAGGATCAATACTTTTTGAGTTCCTTCACTAAATCATTTAGTAGCACTTGAATCTCAAGAACTGCAGAATCATCTCTGTTCCAAAAGATCAACAGCTTATGCTGATCCTCCACCATATTGGGTAACCAGTCACTAATGAAATCGTCTAATGAGATACAATGTGCTTTATAATTTGACCACTCTTCATAAGCACAGTACTCTGCAAACTCTTTCCTAGGCCAGAATGAAACAAGCAATCTCTCTTTATCATCTGAAGACATTGCCCAACCGTCATCATACAACCCCCAAATTGCTTCTGAATCAGTAACCTTCTTAATAAAATATTCATATCGAATGTTCGCAGGGAGTTTAATAACAGCTTCAAACTCTTTCGAGGTTATCGAATTCATTTGCAGCCTCCTTGTTAGAACTTTAGATTAAATATACCACGCTAACCTGCCCGTTAGTTATAAAAAGGCAGCCGATCAACGATCACCATATTTATGGTATATAATCTACGTTAATACTGATAAATGCAGACTAGTTATTGAGTATAAAAACGCTGAGATGAAGAAGTTCCACGGTATAGCAACAGCCTAGTACCGAGGTCCATTTCGTATGCGAATACAGACATATCTCACAAAGCTTATGACTGAGACAAAATTCCTTTTACAAACAATGAGACACTGTGCTTGTAGAAATCTTCCTCGGTGACGAGTTGGGACTGATATTGCCCGTGAATCAGCTCGCTCATCTGAAAGCCGTAGCACATCGAGAGAAAAGACATGGCGGCAAGGCGCTCATCCTGTCTGGCTATAACTTTTTTCTTCTGCAGACGTTCAAAATATTCAACCAGCAACGAGTGCAGCTTCACCGGCGGATCGGCCAGCACTCTGTCTAATTCGGGAAACATTCCTTTGTCGCGGATGCCAATCAAAATGATGTCCGCATTTTTATGGAAGAACAATCGGTACTGCTGACTTACATTCAGCAGATCGACTTCCGGATTATCGGTCGCGTCCTCTTTTAACATCTTCTCAAATTGCGGGATATCCGAATGTCTTTCAATGATGGCTTCCAATATGCCTTGCTTGCTTCCAAATTGCCGGAAAATCGTAGATTCATTGACTTTAGCTTCCGTTGCAATGGCTTTGGTGCTTACTCCGCGATAGCCGTTCTTTTTGATGAGCTGTGTCGCGGCTTCAATGATTTTGTCTGAAGTTTGCATTGTATTTCTCCTTTTGCATATGTTAAATCTATTCTACTACAAGTTTTGTATATGCAGCAGGGTAGGGGTTCATCATTTTCATAAACGCTTATTTAAGGTAAATCACTTCTTTTATCCCAGCGGCTTGGTTCCGTAATTTTGATATGATCAGGCACCAATTGCGTGAGCGTGCCTAATTTATCAAATGTAATCTGGATTCGGTCAGAGGGCAACAGCCATTCTTCGGTCTCGATTGCGCAGCAATCCGGTATCGTCCCCATTCCTATAATCGTGCCCGGGAGTGGCGTGAAAACTTGGAGAACCTCCTCCATCACTTTTGCAGGGTGTGCAGAATACTCGGATGTGCTTCCCTTCCAGTGCAGTCTCTCCCCGATACGCACATCCACGTCCAATGCCAGCGGGTTGTCGATTTCATCCGGCGTTACCAGAAATGGCCCTATCCCTTTGCTGCGATCGAAATCTTTGCAGCGCGTCGGTCCGGTCATCGCCTGGAAATCCGGCCACTGCACATCGCGGACAGTACTGTCGTTAAAAATAACATAACCTGCAACGCAGTTCCCCTTCCCTGTAACAAAGGCCAGCTCCGGCTCAATATCCAGGTATGAAGAGTATGATGGCCAATGAATCGTATCCCCATCGCCAATTACAGCTTTATGGTTACACTTGTAATAACTGAAATTCACTTTATTCGGATCTTGCTGGAATTTTTCGGCGATTTTCCGTTTAAGTTCTTCTCTTTCCGGCCCTGTATATTCTCTTTGCAGCAGATTTACGCCAGCATTTCTCAGATGTCTTGGCGTCAGCCCAAAATCGATAAGCGCAGCCGGATTCGGAACCGGCGGTAGCAGGTTTACCGCTGAAATCGGGCTGATTTCATTTTCATTGAATTGATGCAACTGTTCTATAGCATATTGCATCATTTCCTTAGCAGCATCATAACTCGCCGGCAAATAATGAAGATAACTGTCCATACTTTCAAGACTGTCAGAGAATGTTCCCTGCTTTTTCATGATTGCAGCAAAAGACACGACAAATCTCTCGTTAATTACAAGCCCAAACAAAGGTTCCTGGGATGTATTGGTTTGAAAGGTTACTAGTTTCATGTTGCAGCGCCTCCATCCATGTAGTGTGATGTTGTTCTGTTAGTAGCATACAGTATGGAATTAATGCATGCAAGTACATGCTTGCATTTCTGTTTTCCATTTTCTATAATGGGGACATAGTCAGTATGACTTACCAAAAAAACATATACACGAAGGAGAATTTTTATGAAGTATGGACGTATTATTCAAAAACCTCGCGTTAAATTTTTTGAAGTCGCAGATGGCGTCTTTGCCGGTATTTCGCCGTATCGCGGCATCAGTTGGGCCAATGCCGGATTCATCAACAAGGGTGAAGGGCTGGTGTATGACACGTTCTTCGATTTGTTCCATGCGCGGGAAATGCGGGAGGCTTTTAAGGAAGTAAGCAACGGCGGCTCTCCCGCATATGTGGTGAACTCGCACTATAATAGCGACCATGCCTGGGGAAACAAAGTGTTTGAAGATGCTTGCATTATTATGCACAAGGAAGCGTCCAGAGAGCGTCTTACCGAAAATATCGCCTGGATGGACAGCGTCATCAAAAGAGGAAAGGATTCTCCGGAATCGACTTCGGGCGAGCGGTTTTTTGCAGCGGAATTTGAAGGATTCGACCTGGAAGGCGTAGAATGGTTGCTCCCGAATATTGAGATAAAAGACGATATCAACATCCGTCTTGGCGATACGGAAGTAATGATTTACAACGTTGCTCCAGCACACTCTGACAGCGACTTGCTGCTGTGGATGCCAAGAGAAAAAGTGCTGTTCGCCGGCGATGTCGTGTTTAACGGGTGTACGGCATACAGCGAAGAGGGAACCCTCAATTGGGTTAAAGTGCTTGACCGCATTATTGATGAAATTAAACCCGAAATCGTTATTCCAGGACATGGCGCCATCTGCGGCCTGGACTTCGTGAAGGAGCAGAGAGACTACCTCCTGAACCTGATCAGCGAGTTCAACAAGCATTACAATGACGAAATTGATGCCTTGTCCCTGACTAAGCAAATTGATATTTCCCGCTTCCTTCATTGGATTCAGCCAGAACGCTTGTATGTTACAGTGGACATCCTATTGAAAAGCAAACGAGGGTTACCCCCCCTTCCAATTTGGAACGAGGTGCCTGCTAAACTGGAAGACATGAAAGTTTTTTTGACCGGAAAATATGGTAATCAAATCAAGCCATGGGACCCTATGAGTGTTTGGCAAGAGTGAATAGCAATTTGAAGCTAGCCTACGAAAAACAAAAAACGACCCTGTCGCAAACGATGCGAACAGCGGCCGTTTTTTTGAATTGTTCCACGGAATTAAAATGGGTGCTTAGAAACCGATTATGAAGAAAAATGGAGTTGCACTTATGACTTACTAGTAGAACTCTTCAGCTTCTTTTGTATTTCTACTCGGTTTGCACAGCGAATTCATAATAACTTTAAGCCTTGCGAAGCATTTGTCTCTCGCTTAGCTGTGAAAGCATATCCTTCGTCATGGCCTTCAGGTCGTAACGGGCATGAAATCCCCATTCTGTTTTCGCTGCCGTCGCATCAATGGAATGCGGCCAGCTATCGGCAATCGCCTGTCTCTTCGGATCAACGTCATAATCGAGGATAAAGCCGGGAAACTCATCCCGTATCGCTGCAGCGATCGCCTCCGGATCCACGCTCATTGCGGTAACATTAAATGAATTTCGGTGTATCAACCGGGAAGAATCCGCTTCCATTAATTCGATGATAGCGTTCAGGGCATCCGGCATATACATCATGTCCATGTTTGAGTCCTTGGCGATATAAGATGTATACCGGCCAGTCGTCACGGCTGCGTAATAAATTTCCACAGCGTAATCTGTCGTTCCTCCGCCGGGAGGCGTCATATAAGATATCAAACCCGGGAATCGCAGCCCCCTAGTATCCAGGCCATATTTGTGAAAATAATAATCACAAAGCAGTTCGCCGGACACTTTATTCACACCGTACATCGTATTGGGCCTCTGGATCGTATCCTGCGGGGTATTGTCTTTCGGAGTCGAAGGACCAAAAGATCCAATGGAGCTTGGAGTGAAAAATTGGCAGCCGAGCTCCCTGGATATTTCAAGTGCATTCATCAATCCGCCCATATTCAAATTCCAGGCAAGCAGCGGTTTCTCCTCTGCGGTAGCCGACAGCAGCGCAGCCAAATGGATGACGGTATCAACTTCGTACCGCTTGGCGATTTCGAACATCGCCTTATCATTCGTCACGTCCAGCAGCTCGAATGGCCCGGATCGGGTAATTTCGTGGGCTGATGACCTGAGATCCGTTGCAACGACGTGATCCGCACCATAGATTTCACGTAATTTAACAACTAACTCAGAACCGATTTGGCCCAGTGCTCCAGTCACCAAAATCTTGTTCATAAGACATTCCTCCCGAAATATACTCCTTCGAATGCAGCTAAATCAGCTTCATTTCCTTGCCAACTTTCTCATAAACGGAGATCACCTGATCGAGCATCTCCTTGGTATGGGCAGCTGTCGGCATGTTACGTATTCTTCCGGTTCCCTTCGGAACTGTCGGAAACAGGATTGCCTTGGCGTAAACGCCTTCTTCATAGAGCCGTTTGCTGAACTGTTGGGTGGTTACTTCATCGCCAATGATACAAGGTGTGATCGGCGTTTCGCTTTGGCCTACATCATATCCAAGCAGGCTCAAGCCATTTTTCAATTTATTGCCGTTCTCCCACAGCTTCTCGATCAGTTCTTTGTCATTCATCAAAATGTCGACAGAAGCGCTGCAAGAAGCGATTACAGCCGGAGGTAGCGATGTCGAGAACAGAAACGGACGGCTTCTCAGCTTCAACCATTCGATCAGTTGTTTTTTACCCGCCACATAACCTCCGACAACGCCGATCGCCTTGGAAAGAGTACCAATTTGAAAGTCAATGCGGTCGGACAATCCAAAATGCTTCACGGTTCCCGCACCTGCTCCGAGAACGCCCGAACCGTGGGCATCATCCACATAAGTAATCAGATCGAATTCTTCTGCTATTTTCACGATTTCGGGCAGCTTTGCTATATCACCATCCATGGAGAAAACCCCGTCGGTGATGACCATAATTTTATGGTACTGACCGGATTCCTTGGCATCTTTCGCCTGCTGTCTTAAATCATTCATATCCGAATGCTTAAAGCGAATCACCTTGGCTCTCGACAGGCGGCAACCATCAATAATCGAAGCGTGGTTCAGCTCATCAGATAAAATCGCATCATGCTGGTCCATTACCGCGGATATAGCAGCCATATTGCAGTTAAATCCCGATTGATACACGATAACGGCTTCCGTTTTTTTGAAACGGGCCAGTTTTTCTTCAAGCTCAATATGAAGATCCATCGTACCATTAATGGTTCTCACAGCCCCTGCGCCTGCCCCGTATGTCTGCGACGCCTTAACTGAAGCATCAATCAGGCGGTGATCTGTTGCCAGTCCCAAATAGTTATTGGAAGACAAATTGATTAGGGACTTTCCGTCGATACGAATAACAGGACCATTTGCACCCTGCAGCGTGTCGATGACGTTATATAGACCTTTAGTCTTTAGATCCTCGATGTTCGAAATTAAAAATTGGTCCAATGCTTGACTTGACATTCCATTCCCTCCTCGATATACGTATGTCCTCGTACAGGAGACATAGTATTCTTTAAAAAAACCCTGTTATAAAAGGAGTTAAACTAATTTCAATGTATCATCTTTTTTATTTTTTGTACACATGTGGAGGACAAAAAAATAAAAATATCCGCACGAAAACATAGCGATTGCTTCCCCATTTCCGGAAGCAATCGCTACTAAATCTTTGCTTGATACAAACGAAGTTCTGGTCGAAGAAGCGAAAGTATTTCGAAATAGATTTGTATTTTCATCTGGACAAACAATTAAGTGGGTTGGAAAGAAATATGTGTTCCGGCGTGAAAACTATTTAGATCAACATCAAATCGGAAATGACTCAATGTTCTTGTCCTTGGCTCAACGCGAACATGTCGATTCTAGCCAACGTACGTCCTAATGGTAGTGTGTGATGGGCCGAGCGTTCTCTCTTCATCAACGGAGCTCGCTTCGAATTCATGCTAGTTGGATTTTCAGGCGTCTTCCTTACTGTACTCAGCAATTTTCATGTGGTTTCAGAATGTTTATTTACGGTACTTAACTAATCGGTAATGGGAACAGGTTCTTATCCATTTCGGTAATCGAACTATGTTCTTGTCCTCCGACAACTAAGCAATTGTTGTCGCCGTTCACCTAGAATTATTTTATCAAGCTAAAAGAGTTCTGAAATTAAGTGGTCCACACTTGCTAGAACGTTGAAAGTTCGTTCAAAACTTCTATTTTTGATTCGTTATATAAGAAAATACCTGCCCTCTCACAGGCAGGTATTTAAATCGTATAATATCTTACCAACATCGATACTAATTATTAGTCCAAAAGGCTGTAGATCTGAATGCTCTCCACCTTGGCATCTTTGATATGAAACGACATCACATCCACATAATTGGATGGCTCGTAACGGAAGTCATCCTCCTCATTAGCGGCTCCATCACCAAGCAGTTTCCCCTCAGGGTAGGCGTCTTTGAGTGTATCCAGGCTATCTCCTGCTTTAATGTTTCGCACTGTCGCATACTTAGGATCTGTAATTTCGATATGAAAGATGGAGTCTTGTTTCCCCTCCGGTATACTGATAGTTTTAATCTCCAGACCAGGATACGTATAAACCTTTTCTGTAAAACCGATTAACGTATCCATGTTTGTTCCATCGTCAGCACTGTACGTATGAGATTTCACGTTATCCGGTTTGCCCAGCATCTGTTCCATCTGATCTTCATTCGCTGTATCCGAAATCGCAATGGTGTGCTCATTATAGACAAAAGCAAGCTCCTTCAGCACCACATTGCCTTCCTTCTCCATCGAACCTTCTTTAATAGCTTCAGTACCCTTTTCTTCAGAACTTTCGGAAGCAGGCGCATTAGCATTTGTTGCACCTTCGCCGGTGTTCTGTTCATTTGCTGTGTTCTGTCCGGTTGCTGGAGATGTAGCTTCACTAGATTGACAGCCCGTTAATGCCACCGTTAGTAAAGCACCTAGTACGATAAAACCTGCAGCTTTCTTTGTTAATTTCATCATGATCCCTCCATAAATGTGTGATTTCTTCTTATGAAGTGATTATAAAAAAAGCATTTGTTAGTCTCATAACAGAATTGTATCAATCTTGTAACGTTAACTATTTAAGCGAGTGTTTACGCACGGGGTAACACAATCGTAACGGTCGTTCCTTCTCCGATTTGACTTTCCATGTCGATATATCCATTAAACCGCTCTACAATCTCTTTGCAAATCGAAATTCCAAGACCTGAACCGTTCGCTGTGCTTGCATTTTTCGCCCGGTAAAAGCGTTCCTGCACTCGCTCCAGCTCATCGCCCGCGATACCGATCCCTTGATCACGTATCCGTATAACTACCTCGCTTGGCGTATGTTCCAACTTTAATTCGATTAGCGATGGACTGCCTGAATATTTGATGGCATTGTCCACAAGGTTGACGATCGCATGGGACATCAGCATTGGATTCACGTTGGCGTGGACTCTTGTCAGAAGCTTATCCTCCAGTTCCACTTCCGCCTCTCTGAACATAATCTCGATTCCTTTATCTTTAGCCTTGGCACCCATACTCGTAGCAACTTGCTGAATCAGTTCGTTTATTTCCGTCTTCTCGACTTCCAGTTCGTTAGAACCAGCCTTGTCGAATCGGGATAGCAACAACAATTCATTAATCAAGCGCGTCAGCCGATCTGATTCCTGCAGCAGATGAGCATAGATTTTTTGCAGTTCCTTGTTCTCGTTCTCCCCTTCAACCAAGTACTGAGAGAAACCACGAATTGCTGCCAAGGGTGTTTTTAACTCGTGAGATACGTTGGAGACAAATTGTTTCTGGTACTGAATGTAATCATGAAGCTGCCGCCCCATGGAATCCAGCCCATCTGCCAGCATGCCCAGCTCATCCTTCCGGTTTAGTTGAACTCTCCGAAACTCCTGTTTAGAGAAACTTTGTGCAGCGCCAAGCAACAGTTTAATCGGCTTGGTTGTGTTGCGGGCAATCCACAGACTGGATAACGTAATCAGTATAATAAATCCGCCTGCGCCGACAAACAGGATAAAACGGATTTGATCCATAATCGCATAAAAGTAGGAAATGTCCTCCACGAATTCATACACATAGGCGTTTTCGTAGAATTGATCCTGAATGGGCGTCGCAAAATAAAGCAGATGATCTTCCGTGACGGTGTAGGCATAACTGCCGCTCAGTGCTTTCTCTATATTTTTGTCAAAAATAAGCGGTTTGCCATCATTAATGATGATGCCATCCACAGCCAGGCCGAGCAACTGCTTGGAGCTGTCATAGATACGTACTTCCTTGCCTGAAGCTTTCAGCTTCTCCAGAGCAAGTCTGACAATTTCCTTCGTCTGGGGCTCACCTGACGATGACCTATGCTGTGCCAACACCTCACGGAAGGACAACTCCGACAGATCTGCCTTCTCCATCATCTGTTTCTCAATGGTAATGAAGCTGTAGTAATCGATAGCTTTATTTACCGCAAAAATGATGATGCCAAAAGACAGCACGGAGAAAAATAAATAATTCAGCAGTAACCGGGTTGCATACTTCAGGCTTCGCCACCTCCAAGTTGATAGCCAAATCCATAGATCGTCCTGAAGTACTTTGGTTCGTCCGCGTTATCCTCCAACTTCTTCCGTAATCGCATGATGGTCATATCCACACTGCGACTATCTCCCATAAAGTCATATCCCCATCCGATCTGCAGCAGCTCATCCCGGGTAAAGATTTTTTCTGGCCTTTTCAGTAACGTTTCCAGAATTTTAAACTCTTTGGCCGTTAAAGACACGGGTACACCGTTTTTCATCACTCTTCGGCTCTCCAGGTCAAAAGTCAGCTCTTCATGAATGATACGTGTCGATTGTACTTCTGTCCCTTCACTTGTGTCCTCCCTGCTCTCGTTTCTTCTCAGAATCACCTTGATTCGAGCGAGCAATTCACGATTGTCAAAGGGTTTCGTCATGTAATCTTCCGCCCCTAGCTCTAGTCCCAACACCTTGTCGATTACCTCATTTTTGGCAGAGAGCATGATCACAGGAACGGCGCGTTTCCCGGTGATTTCCTTGCACAAGTCATATCCGGAGCAGTCTGGCAGCATCAGATCAAGTACCACTAAATCGGGTTGAAAAGACTCGAGCAGCTGCAGGCCCATTTTGCCATCCTCTGCGGTCTGCACATCGTAGTTTTCTCGTCTTAGCACCAGCTCAATTAAATCTCGAATTGCGATTTCATCATCAATGACTAGGATTCTCTTCAAATGTACACCCCTATCTAGCCTTGTTTTCACCAGCTTCAATCATCATTTATCCTCATCTTAGCACAGGCACTTTAGATTCCTCCACCAACTGGAAGATGAGGTATATTCCAATGAGCCCAACATAACTTGTAATAAACCCGAAGAAAGGAGAACAATCCATGGATCTGCTCTGGGTACTCATTGTTGGTGGACTTATCGGCTGGTTAAGCGGCAACTTGATTGGGCGGGACGTACCGGGCGGTGTACTTGGAAACATTATTGCGGGTTTTATCGGTTCCTGGTTAGGAACGGAATTGCTGGGACCAAGGGGGCCGGTGATTGGCGGATTTCATATTATTCCAGCCATTGTTGGCTCGATTATTGCCCTGCTCATCTTCTTCGCTCTGGCACGCGGTGGAGCCTTCCGAAGACGTTAACAAAGAGAGGCGAAAACCGATACCGTCGTTCATTAGATATTTTTATAAAGATGCTGCCAGGGAATAAAGGTACAGGATAAACATAAAAGGACTGAAAGCATTCATCGATGTATGATGAACACTTACGGTCTTTTTTTATTGTTGTACTGATTTCATCCATTCTTTCAGTGCCTGAACAACCTGCTGAAGCTGTTTCAATCCTGTAACCTTAGGCATGCTCTCACTCCCTTTTGCATCACGTCGGAGCCAAATTGACCATGGTTACCACCCTTTATATTCACTAATGTCGTGTTTTTCAGAAGATTGGGTCTGGCTTTTCCTCACGCTTCCCAGTTCAGAACACCATCAGAACAAACAACGGACTAATGTTCTTATCCCTCGACCCTAATTAGTTTTTGGTCCATGTTCATGCAGGTTACCAATATGGCTACTATGAACTCATTCTGTAAATTGGCATATTAAACTTTATGTAAATTGGACCTGTTGAATCATCCAATTTGATTTATAATTCGTTGATGTAATTCTTTACCTAATTATTAGAGGAGTGAGATTAATGTTTCATGGACTATCTGCTTTTCCTTTAACCCCTATGAATGAGCAACATGTTAACGATAGAGAATTTGTGAACTTAATTCAACGTTTAGTTTCAGCAAGAGTGGACTCTATTGGGGTTCTGGGATCAACAGGAAACTATGCCTATCTAAGTCGAATGGAACGATTGCGTGTCTTGCAGCTTGCTGTTAGTGCAGCTGAAAACACCCCCGTAATGACAAGTATCAGTGCATTACGCACACTTGATGTACTTCATTTAGCGGAAGATGCCCAAAAAGCAGGAGCTAGTGCGGTACTACTTGCTCCTGTTTCTTATCAAACACTGACGGATGAAGAAGTTTACCTATTGTATGAACAATGTACAAAGTCGCTCTCTATTCCACTTTGTGTGTATGATAATCCTGGAACTACGAAGTTTCATTTTACCGATGAACTGCATGGTCGAATTGCTTCCCTTCCCCATGTGCGTTCCATTAAGATTCCTGGTGTGCCTTCTAACCTTGAAGCAGCCAACGTAAGGATTAACAATCTTCGTGAGCTAGTTCCCTCACATGTTACGATCGGGGTAAGCGGTGATCCATTTGCAGCTACTGGCTTGAATGCAGGATGTGAACTATGGTACTCCGTTCTGGGTGGCTTATTTCCAAAGCTGTGTTTAAGAATGACTCAGGTCTCTCTGAAAGGTTATAGTGCGGAAGCTGATCAAATCTCCACACAAATAGAACCGATTTGGTTGCTATTCCGCCAATACGGAAGTCTTCGTGTTATTTCTGCAGCTGCAGAAATCATGGGGTTAATTTCAAGTCCTAGTCTCCCTCTTCCTCTCCAGCCTCTCAATTCATCAGCAAGAGATCTCTTGAATTCATTTCTAATAGAAATCAGTTCAATGGAAGAATCTTAGTAAGAGCCTTGTCAATCTGAAAAAGGTAACTTTTTATTAGTTAGTATCTTATTCTGAAACAGCAAACAAGATTTTTTATTTTTCTTTGTTAATGTATTAGGAGGACAACAAGATTTGGCTTGTAGCTGCAGTTGGGGCTGCGTTTTTCTTCGGCTTACGAGGTGTCTTATATCAATGGACATCTCAACGTTCTATTGATCGCAATTTCTTATTCATTGGGGTTTACATCTCAAGCACCATTCTAGTTCTAATATTAAATCGATTATTAATCAGCCACGGAGGAAAGGTATACGGTTCGGACTATTATTGTTTTTTTTCATTCCTGGCTATCACATTCTCACATAAAGGTTAGGACTCGTAAGTGGTGTGGTTATTGCTCTATTTGGAGTAATTATTCTGAAATGGATGCAGTAATACCTGATCAGCCACAAGACTAAATCATTAATAAAACCTCAAAGGAGTTTACCCTCTATATTGAATTACTTACCGAAAATATTTAGATAATAATCCAATGGTAAATGATCTATGTTCTTTTCAATTTCGGAAATCGGTACAAGTTCTTATCCTTGGCTCAGACATGAACTTGTACCGATCACAAAAAAGCCGCCAAATTAGCGACTTCATTGGGAATATGTTCTTGTCCCTCGATATTACTGCAACAAAAAAACATTCTTTCTTATAACTGCGTGAAAAATATAAAAAACACCCGTTCAGGCTAGGCTATTGCATAAGACAGCTTATACTTAAAAGAGACGATCCATCGAAAGTTTAGATTCTTGAACTTGAGTTGTCATCGATGATGCCCAGCTTTATTCCAATGTGCCAGTACATCAGATTAACTGATCTTTAAGCAGCATTCCTGCAAATAGGACGAGAAAATTTTTTTGTTCATCAGCATATGCTTGTTATCCCCATCCAACTTGCTGAGCAAAATCCCTCCCTCCAACAAGGAAAATGCAAATGATGCTAGCGCATCCACATCCAGATCCTCCTTTAACTCTCCAGCTTGAATGCCGTCACGAATAATACTTTTCATCATATCCAAGAAGTTATGCATCCCTTGCCTTGCCTGACCACAAAGCTCCAAATGAGTATCGTCACTTTCTACAGCTGTATTCTGCATGGGACATCCACCAATAAATGGGGGGTCGTTGACGACATTCTCATAGACACGAAAAAAAGATAGCAACTTTCCTGACGCAGACTGCTCTTGATCGACCGCTTCAGAAAATTTACTGGCGACCATACTGGCCGCATAATTGTAGGCTTCAAGCGCTATCTCGTCTTTACTAGCAAAATGTCGATAAATGCCCCCCTTTTTAATTCCTGTGTCGGCAATAATATCGTTTAGCGATGTACCGGCATATCCTCTCTGGTTAAAAATTTCAGCCGATTTCATAATGATGTGTTTTCGTGTTCTGTCCCCTTTTTTCATGATCTCCTCCATATGAACCGTATATTTGCTTTAAACGAATTATCCAATTCGTCCTTGCAATTCACTAATATCATGCTAATATAAAGATACCTAACGGTCTCTTTTCACATTATACAATAAGCTATTCTAGAATGAAATAGCGCTGGGTCATTTTTATTTCATTGTAGGCATTGGCTTGTTGGAATAAATAAAACTTATAGGGGGATTTTCAGTGACTGTAAAAGTAGGTATAAACGGTTTTGGACGAATTGGACGACTCGCTTTTCGCCGAATTCAAGATGTGGAAGGCGTCGAGGTAGTAGCGATTAACGACCTTACGAACGCTAAAATGTTAGCTCATCTGCTCAAATATGATACGACGCAAGGTACTTTTCAAGGTGACATTGAAGTCCATGACGGAACCTTCAAAGTAAACGGCAAAGAAGTTAAGGTTTTGGCTAAACGGAATCCTGAAGAGCTTCCTTGGGGAGAGCTTGGCGTTGATATTGTCCTCGAATGTACAGGCTTCTTCACTTCAAAAGAAAAGGCCGAGCTTCACCTGAAAGGCGGAGCGAAGAAAGTCGTCATTTCCGCCCCTGCTACAGGAGACATGAAAACGATTGTATACAACGTGAACCATGACACACTGGACGGAACGGAAACCGTCATTTCCGGCGCCTCCTGCACAACCAACTGCCTGGCCCCTATGGCTAAAGCTCTACACGACAAGTTTGGTATTCAATCCGGGCTGATGACGACCGTTCACGCTTACACGGGTAACCAAAACACGCTTGACGCTCCGGATCCAAAAGGAGATTTCCGAGCTGCGCGCGCCTCAGCGGAGAACATCGTTCCCTACTCCACCGGTGCTGCAAAAGCCATTGGTTTGGTTCTTCCGGAACTGAAGGGTAAACTGGATGGGGCATCTCAACGTGTACCTGTACCAACAGGTTCTGTGACTGAACTCGTTGCCGTTTTGAATACCAAGGTAACAGTTGAGCAAGTTAACGCTGCTATGAAAGAAGCTTCCGATCCAGAGACTTTCGGCTACACGGAAGACGAGATTGTATCTTCCGATATCAAAGGCATCACATTCGGTTCGCTCTTCGACGCCACACAGACGAAAGTTCTGACTGTCGGTGACCATCAATTGGTGAAAACCGCAGCTTGGTACGATAACGAAATGTCTTATACAGCCCAATTGGTTCGAACTCTGGAGCACTTCGCTAAGATCGCTAGATAAATAATCGTAAGATGAAGAGAAGTAAAATTCTATGAAGGATGCGCTCCAGAGTACGATGATCGATTGTTCGGTATTAGTCTGGTTTTGACCGGATGCGCGTCGGTTGAGCTAAACCATCAATCCGTGGCGACACCAGGCGGACTATCCTGAATTCCGAACCGAAAGGAATGCGCTCTTGAACACGGAGAAGGCGGCCATGCCTACTTTATCAAGGATCAGGAA
Source organism: Paenibacillus taichungensis (assembly GCF_013359905.1). GTDB lineage: Bacteria > Bacillota > Bacilli > Paenibacillales > Paenibacillaceae > Paenibacillus > Paenibacillus taichungensis. The sequence continues at coordinate 46,736 of NZ_JABMCC010000114.1, forward strand.
GGGCAGAGTTTCCGTGAGTTTGTCGCCTCACTTGCGAACTTGCAGGGCTTGTCCATCGATAAGATGCGTTCGCTGTCCTACTGGCTCGTCTCTGCGATTGGCCGGCTGTTCGACACGATCTGGGACATCACACGGAAAGACGGCGATCCGCCGATCTCACGCTCGATGATACGCATGATTGGGCGTGAGTTCACCGTCAACGATGCCGCTGCACGTCGAGAGTTAGGCTATGTCGGAAGAACTTTGCGCGACACCGGCTTGCAAAGCTATGAGGAACCATCTGCTCGAAGATAGGGATTTGAAGGGCAAACGACTGCAATCAGTGGTAAGTCGATTCTTGGGCTGGCTCTTTTGGCCAATTTGGTAAACATGAGCACTACTGGATCATCAAAAGCTTATTAGCGTAATAAAGGAGCAGTCGCCGCCGACGATACTGCTCCTTTATTTTTTTGATCTAAAGTGCTCCGTTAGTTCAGTGATTTCTTCATTAAGTATGAGATAATTGCTGTTTTAGACAGTTTTGGATCCTATCCCATACTGAAAGTACTTAGAGGTGCAATGGACATGCAATTCAATTCCCACACTAGCAGCAATTTGCTCGATCTCGTTATCGTCAAAGAAATTCTTCACTATAGTAGCATGATCACCATTATTAAGCTTCCGAACCATCGTTTGCCCAGATGTCCCCACTACATGAGACTCGCGGGTTCCTGATACTTCTCGATCATCGATAAAGAACATTTTCCCTCCGGGCTTCAAACAGCATGAGACCATGGTGAAGAAGCTCGCCAGTCTTTCTCTGGGTAAATGAGATATCCAGAAAGTAAAAGCAACTGAATCGTATAACTGATCCGGAGACCAATTGAAAAGATCTGCAATGATCGTTCTTACATTGGGTTCAGATACTACCGGATTATGCGAAAGCATTTCTTCGGAACCGTCTACAAGGGTCAATATAAGGGCTTCTTTTAAGAACAGACTACTCCAAGTCCCAGTCCCCGCCGCAAGTTCAAGAAAGTCACCATGAAAATGTTCAGCTTTAAAAGCATCCTTAACCGTACTAATCTCATCGAACCAGATTTGGTTAGCTTCGTCTCCTTGATTAAATGTGCCTCGACGGTACCACCAGTCATCATACTCTGGAGCTCGTTCTTTATAATATTTCAACTGATCCTGAAGCTGCTGATCTGTCACACTTTCGTACGAAGCATCGTTGGTTTCCTTGCTGTTCACGCAAACATCTTTCCCTTCTCCCATCAGGGCTTAAGTCAATGGCAGCTTCCCACATAGTAACAACGTTCAATTGGAAGAAAGCGAATTATCCAGAACACTCTCTTGCTTCAAATTCACTGCATCAATACTCTGTGTAGTATTGTTAATATTATAATCATAGAAACAAGATTTATATGATTCATCAACTTTAAAACTTGAAATTATTTATTCTAAAATCATATAGACAATGATTTCAGACAGGCAGGGGAATTTAATGGACTAAAAAGCATCCTTTCAAGAGATCGAAACCGCACTCCTGTGCTTTAATCTCGCCAGATGATCTACATCATGATACTATTTAGATAATTAACTAAACCGAAATGACACAATGTTTGTGTCCCGCGACAATAACACTTAAAAAACCGCTCACCCGAGTATTGGATGAGCGGTCTTTATATTTTACTTCTTGTACTGATTGCCGTGTTAATAGCATGTTCACTTCAAGAATCCAGGAAAGAATCTCCTGGTGGATTTTCATTTGGTTAACCACGTGTACGAAACGGTACCTGCTTTTGCTCATTTATACATAGGCTTACAGTTCATTCTCTTTTTGCAAACGAAAAACTTCCCTTGATGTTTCTATAAAAGATAACATGATTGGTGAAAGCCACTTGTCTTTATGCCACAACATCTGTGTATACACCCTCAAATCCGGAATTTCCCATGGAAGAACAACAAGTTTCCCGCGTTCAACTTCGGCTTCTACAACGATTTCAGGAAGAAAGCCGATACCGATTCCCGAGATCGCACATTGTTTAATAGCCTCGGCACTTTGAAACTCTAGATACGTGATGCTATCAATGCCCTCTTTCTCAAATGACCGGTCAAACATCGTTCGATATGGACAACCCTTCTCATTCGTCAGGAACACTTCTTCATGAAAATCTTCCAAGTGCAGCACAGTTCGTTTGGCGAGTGGGTGATCTGGAGCAGCTAACAATCGGAAATTTTCTTCCAGCAAAGGTTCCACGGAAAGTCCACTCGAGCGGATGGGTTCATCCAACATATAAACAATATCCGTGGTTCCCTCAAAGAGCGTTTGCTTGAGCTCTTGATTCGGAACTGAGCGGAAGATTAGACGAACTCCCGGATGCTGCGAGCGAAACCGTTGGAAGACAGGTGGAAGCCGGTAGGAACAAATAACCTCATTCGCACTTATCGTTAAGGTACCAGTTAGTTTTTCATTAGCATGGACAGCACTACGAGCTTCGTCCATTTTTTCAAGAATACCTTGGGCGTGTGTTAAAAAGCGTTTGCCCGCAGTTGTAAGAGCGAGTTGCTTGCCCAACCGATCAAAGAGGCGAACACCCAGCTCATCTTCCAATGCTTTAATTTGCATCGTGACGTTGGAAGGAACGTAGCTCAGCACTTCTGCTGCCCGCGTGAAATTCAATGTTGTTGCAACCGTACAAAACGTATTCAGTTGACGCAATTCCATCCGATGCTCCCCCCTTCATCTTTCAATTTTATTGAATACTACCTTGAATTCTATTCACTTTTATTGAGAGTACCACGGCTCTATACTAAGTACAAGAGATCACACTGAACATGTGGTTTTTCATTTTGAAGGGAGCGACTATACGATGGACTATGAAATTTTTAATTTGGGTGATGTACTCTTACAATCAGGAGTGACGTTACCAAATGCTTTTCTTGCTTATAAAACTTACGGAAAACTAAATGAACAGAAGGATAATGTTATTGTCTATCCAACGGCTTTTGGGGATCAGCATGTTCAGAATGAATGGCTCATTGGCAGCGGGATGGCACTCGATCCAGAGAAATATTTTATTATCGTTCCCAATTTGCTGGGCAATGGGCTATCTTCCTCTCCCAGTAACACGCCTCCTCCATTTGATCGGGCTACCTTTCCACAGGTAACCATCTATGACAACGTTCGATTACAGCACCAACTGCTGACCGAAAAATTCGGTATTCAAAAGATTGCTCTCGTGGTCGGGTGGTCGATGGGCGGCATTCAGGCATTTCAATGGGGGGCAAGTTACCCGGAGATGGTCGAACGAATCGCACCTTTCGGAGGCATCGCCAAACCTTGGCCTCACACATTGGTGGTCCTGGAAGGCGTGAAGGCTTCGCTGCTATCTGCGGTTGGCTTCGACTCAAGTAAAATAAACCAACTAAGTTCTACAGACATGCGTGCAGTTGGTCGGGTGTATGCGGGATGGGGACTATCACATGCGTTTTATAGAGAAGAGCTTTACCGTGAGATGGGATTTGACACATTGGAGGATTTTGTAGCTGGTGTCTGGGAAGATAGCTTTATGAATATGGATCCTCATAATGTTCTGGCAATGTTATGGACAGGTCAACATGCAGATATTAGTGCCAACCCCTCCTATAACGGAGACTTTGATAAAGCACTTCAGAGCATAAAAGCTCTTGCCTGTATCATGCCGGGAAGCACGGATCTCTTCTGCACAGCGGACGATAATGAATATGAAGCTAAGCGTATACCTAATGCTGTCTTGAAACCAATCCAATCGATCTGGGGCCATTTTGCCGGTCGTGGAATCAACAGTGTCGATAATCAATTTATTGATGACAATCTAAAACACTTGTTGTCACATAGTACTAATGAATAGATCGTCGCTTGCATTGGATGTCTGTCAGGGCTAGCAAGATTCCTTGTTCTATAGCCGGGTTATTTCTCTTGTGATCGTAATTTCTTTAACGTATTCAGCGAACAGAAGCGTTGATCTTTCGGAGGGAGGGATCCCCCAAACAGTGGTGTTATTGAATGATGATGATTTAGAAATTAAGGAACCAGCAATAATTAAGCTGAGGACCTTATTCCAAAGCTTGTGTTTTTTTGCAAGTTGTATGTGTTCCCCAAATACTTATTGCATTTTTGGGCCATATTTACTCATTATCTATTAGATACTCATCTAATCGTAAGTCGGATCATGCTCTTGTCCTATCCCCCAATCGGTACAAGTTCTTGTCCTTGGCTTGGGACACGAACTTGTACCGATAATATAAAAAAGTCGCTAAATTAGCGACTTAATGGGAATATGTTCTTATCCCTCGACATATCCGGTTGCTCTAAGCGGTGCAATTCTCCATTTCGATACCCGTAACTCTGCCAACCTCATTTCTATGGCTTTCATCTTTAATTCCACCGGATAACTCACTCTGTTTGAAATTACAAAAACACCTCCAAGAGGATTTCCTTATCTTACGACAAGGTTTCATTCTCTTGAAGGTGTGCTTTTCTTTATCAGATACATCTTCCTAATGAGAATAACTGCAATTAAGTAAGTACGGTCATCGCCTCTCTTGTAAATGGAACCAGATCATCGGTGCGTCCTTCTTGAATTTTCTTAGCCCATTCAGGGTCGACCAGAAGAGCGCGTCCTACAGCTACCAAATCAAACTCATCATTCTGAAGTCGTTGTACCAATCCATCGATACCGACGTTACTTGCGCCCTTACCTTCTGTGAACAGACTTGTAAAGTCACCATCAAGACCAATCGATCCAACAGTAATTGTCGGTTTGCCAGTCAGTTTTTTGGTCCATCCAGCAAAGTTCAGATCAGATCCTTCGAATTCCGGCTCCCAGAAACGGCGTGTGGAACAGTGGAAGATATCGACTCCTGCTTGAACCAACGGTGCGAGAAGCTGCTCCAGTAATTCCGGTGTTTCAGCCAATTTAGCCTGATAATCATCTGTCTTCCATTGAGATAAACGCAGTACAATCGGGAATTCCGGTCCGACTACTTCACGGCAAGCCTCAATCACTTCAACTGCAAAACGTGTGCGAGCCATCATATCTCCACCATAACGATCCGTACGAGAGTTGGTTTTCTCATACAGGAATTGGTCGATCAGATAGCCGTGTGCTCCATGGATTTCAACACCATCGAACCCAACGCGTTTCGCTTCTGAGGCTGCTTGTGCGAATTCCTGAACGATTGTAGCAATTTCAGCTTCCGAATAATCATTAACATGACCTTTGGCTCCCATATGCCAGATCTGTGGAATAATTCGACCGCCAGCTTCATGTACTTCAGATACAACATGTGCCCAACCATTCATTGCAGCTTCGCCATAAAAGTGCGGCACATTAGCTTGATTGGATGCATCTGGATGATTAATTATTGTTCCTTCTGTCACAATAAGCCCCACTGCGTTCTCTGCTCTGCGGCGGTAATAGCCCGCAACATTCGAACCCGGGATACCGTCCGGAGAAAATTGACGCGTCATCGGCGCCATCACGATCCGATTGGATAATTTCAATTGACCTAACTCTATAGGCTGGAACAATGCTTCTATGGATTGAGAATAATTCATAATAACCTCCAAATATTTAGTTTTATATAAGTCGAACTAGGAGATGTTAAACAGCTACCAGCCTGGTTAACAGCTAGACGTTACTTCCAAATGAATCAATACACGATTTTTATCGAAAAGCCCCACCTCCTTCAAGGTTTCGTGGTGTATTAATCCGCCTTAAATTTATTTTTGACTTCGCAGTCAAGAATTTAACAAAAAAAAGATCAAGACATGATCATGCCAAATGAAGTACGCAGAACCGTCTCGATCTGTTCACGGGATGAACCTGATTTCTCCATAACTCTCACACCCAGGATGGTGTTATTTAGATAAGATGCAAGCTCTATACTCGTATACCGGTTGGAAATTAACTGTTGTTGCTGCCCGCTACTTATGATCTTCTCTAATACCAGTTGAATCTCTTCTGCCATGAGCTCAGCTTCGCGTGTGACTTGCTCGTCCTCTGTTCCGAATTCAAGGGATGCATTCACAATTAGACAACCTTGGCAGCCAATTTCATCGTCTAAAAGGGACTCTCGTAAGGCATCCAGTTTATCACCGGGAGACGAATCCAAGGCTTCAATCTCCTTCAGTTTCGCTATAACCTGTTCACGGTAAAGTGCCAGCGCCTTCAGGAACAATGATCGCTTGTCTTTAAAAACACAGTACAAACTTTGCTTTTTGACTCCTGTAGTACGCGTAAGGTCCTCATAAGAAGTTGCTTTGAAGCCTTGATTCCAGAACACTTCCATAGACTGGTATAATACACGATCGACATCAAATTCTCTTGGTCTGCTCATGGGATTAATATATCAGTTATTGACCATGCAGTCAATAACTGATCATTTTACGTCAGCTAATCTATACGGAAATTTCCTGCTGGTCCCTTGAATGCAGTCTAACTCTTCCGGTAAGCAACCTTGTGAAAAGCATTAATATAACGAAACAGTGCTTCACCATCATCAGGCACATGCGTGCTTTTATCCAGCGGAAACATCATTGCCTGATACGGCTCTGGCACCATTCTATATTGATGGACATAGGAGGTCAGGATGAACCCGTTACGTTGCCAGAACTGAATGCGTTCCTGATGAGCCTCCGTTGTCCCGGACTCCGCCTCGATAATCATACCTTTGATCCCGTGTTCCCTTAACGCCCAGGCTCTGAGCTGCTCTAGCATCCAGGTCCCTATGCCCAACCCGCGCAGCTTCTGTTCAACCGCGAGGTAATCGATGATCAGAATGCGGTCCGCAGCCTTCCCCTCCAGTCCAGTAACAGCCATCGCAACCACTTCTCCATGATGCACGCCCGTGTGTAAACAACCAATTCCCCGGTCCAGCATACTGCGCAGAATCGCTTTGGTCTTAGCGCCGCTTTGAAAAGCCTCATGATAGATTCGCTCCATCCGCGCCCACAATGCTTCATCCCACTCCTCTATAGTAGTAAACTCTAATTCCAGCATCTCATTCGCCTCCAGATTTCTATCATAACAAATCCCGCCTCTGCTAATAACAGTGTTAAACGTTTGTAGAAGGCACTCTACTGTCTAGTTCTTTTATAAATGAGTCAAAGAAAAAGCAGTGTACACCACTTGTACGCTGCTTTTAACTCGCTTTTTGCTTACACCGAATTCAAAACATGTAAGAGATATTCCTTCCGATTTAATGGATTATGATCGTATCTTGTACATGATGGCACTTCACCATCGAAGGGCTCATAGCCATAGAATTCGGATAGCAATACACCTTCACCTTGGGTCCAACCCGGAAGTTGGTTCTTGAATGACTGAATATTCTTAATCGGGATCATGCCATATATCATAAATACCTGGTCATTCTGAATCGGATCCTGATAGGTTGAAGAGGCTTGAGTTAGTTTAAATAAAATCCTACTTAGATAATTAGCAGGAACCTCTAATTCGAACCGATGAATGGGTTCATAAATTTGAGTAGTTGCTTCAGCTAGTGCTCTCATTAACACAAGAGGCGTTAATTTTCGAAAATCACTAGCTGTACTAACTGCACTTGCATAGGCGGTATCCGTAAGTGTCACAATTAGATCGCGAACTTCCCAACCATATAGTCCTTGCTTAAGCGTCTCATAGACGGTTTCTTCAATTGCCTTATGAAACGATAAAGGTAGGGAGCCGAGCTCTACTTCTAAATGATATTCAATACCGGTTGAACGAGGATTCGGGTCAATACGAAAGCCTATAGTACTATAAAATGGGTTTCCCTTGTCTCCCATTCTCTCAACTGCCTCCCCTGTAAAGATAGGCTTTTCAATATAAATAGGCTGTGTCTCAAGAAATTCGATATCGATTTGAGCGTCTTTTTTCAGTTGATCCCGAATCACTTCTTTTTGAATTTCACCATAAAGATGAATAGATAGCTCCCTTTGAAGAGAATTCTGTTTGATATGAATAAATGGATCCTGTTCGGCTAATTTTTTCAATGCTCTGAATAAATGAATGGTCTCGTTTTCGTCAGAGGCTTTGATCGTTGTTACTAAACTAGGCGGCGAGAACAGGGTTTCGGTCGTTTCATTGGAAGGAACACCGATATCATCGCCAACCTGGCAGTCTGTTAGACCCATAATTTTTACGATATCTCCACTTGCAGCAATTGTTCCATCTGTTGTTTTTCCAGAAAAGAAGTGCTTCAACCCCGTGACCTTGTTGGTAAATTTGATAATTTCTCCTGTTTGATTCATCCGATAATAGGTAAGACTCTCACGTATTTTGATTTCACCAGAGAAAACTCGTACGTAAGCGATCTTTTCGTCGTTTTTTCCACGTTCAATTTTAAAAACTCTCCCTCTTGTAAAAGGAGTATTTTCATAATGAACGGAAGAATGGCAATTCTGTATGGCTGTAATCAAATGGGGAATGCCCCTACCAGTAATTGCTGAACCAAATAGCACCGGATAAAGCTGTGCTTGCTTGAACTGTTCTAGAAACTCCGATTCAAAGTCATCAGGGGCTAATTCTTCAGAGCTGTAAAGATATCGTTCGAGAAAGCGTCCATTATTATCAGCTAAACGATTTGCTAGGCCCTCCATAAATTTCTGATTATTTTCCGTGAACAATTCCATATGCGCAGCTGATGTGCCGATATTATAAACAAAGCCCATTGCTAAAGCATGGGGTGTCAATTTATCATGGATTTCAGTTAGTAACGATTCGTACCTAGCACCCACACGATCAATTTTATTGATAAAAAAGATTGTAGGGATTTTCAATTTAGCAAGTGTCTTCATCAAAACTCGTGTCTGAGTTTGAATACCTTCGACAGATGAAATGACAAGGATGACTCCATCTAATACTCGTAAAGCCCTCTCAACTTCAGAGATGAATTCGGGGTGACCTGGTGTATCAATCAAATTCACTTTCACATCATTAACCGCAAAAGAAACGACAGCAGATTGAATGGTAATTCCTCGTTGTCGTTCCATTTCCATAGAATCTGTTTGCGTATTTCCTTTATCTACACTGCCGATTTCAGATATGATACCCGTTTCAAAAAGTAATCTTTCAGTTAAACTCGTCTTTCCTGCGTCTACATGCGCAAGAATCCCTATATTTATATTTCTCAATCGTTATCATCCTTTTTTTCATATTATTCTCCTTTTGTATAGTCATAGTATTTTTTTGCATACTATTCACGCTCCTTATATGTAATACTCTTATTATACTTTTTATGAATTTTATTACAAACCTTCAACATCAGATTCGTTATCCATCTAAATAAACTCAAAATGAAAAAGACCGTTAAGAAACTAATTCTTCACGGCCCTTTCTTTATAAGGTAGGTCAATGATTCATATAATAGTCATATAGTTGCTCGAAGGTTGTAAAGCGTTTCACTTCTCTGCCAACCTTATCATACTCGTCTAGATATTCATCCATCACTTCAAGGAACTTCTCTTTCATTACTGGTAAATCACTTGCATCAAAGTACTGCATAAGATCAAATTTCTTGGTCCCCTTCTCCACAGCCATTTCATCAAGATACCCTTGTGCTCCAAAGGCCGAAAGAAAGACGTAGGAAGCATCATTTGTTGTAACACTGTTCAAGATTTTATTGTAGTAGTTGCACCACAATTCTTCGTATGTTCCCCTCAGATTATCAAAGTTAGGAGTAGGTTTAACAATGAAGTTATCGCACATCGTACTATGTAACCTTGTAACGCTATTCAACATTTTAAAAGATGCTATTCGGATATCTTCAATGGTATGAGATTCGATGATTGACATGTATAAGGATTCGAGATCATCCGGAACATAGCGAAACGAGCGTATCTCTTCCAAATATCGCTTGATTCCTCGTTTGATACACGTGTTATTCATACTGACCAAGGCATTAACTAGATTGTACAGAACGTCGGCAGATGCATGTCGCACTGAACCGATATCTTCACCTAGCATCGTATCGCTGTATGCTTGCTTAGCCAGATCGATCCATTTTTTTGCTCGATTAAGACACGCTTCTCCTATCGGGCTCGTAAGTGCATCAAGAGCATTTTGCCTGAAATCATTCAATTTCTCCAAATCCTCAGGTTTAGCATAGTAGAGTATTTTGAGCTCGGTTAGGCTCGATACGTTGGGACTCTCTAATGTGGATTGCTCTTGTATTCTTGAATGGCGTGCAATAGATGTCATATCCAACGTCATCCAAGATGAAGCAATCGGATATTCCCCATCCCCTCTCTGTATTGTTGATAATAATCAAATCAAGATCGCTCTTCTCGTGAAAGTCCCCGGTGCTAAATGAACCCGTAAGCCCAATAATGGCGATATCGTCTAGAAAATCTCTTTTTGCGCGTTCGATAACCATGTTAATCAACAGTTCATTTTTGCCCAGCAGCTTCTTCTTCATGATTTCGTTCATTCTTTACACCCCTTCATACAAGCAGGCCGTTCTTCATCCCAACAACCTTAACTTGAGTCTATCGATGTAGAGGTGCGGTTTCTATGTATAAGTTGATTTAATCCATCTTTGCACAAAACCCGCTAAACCGTCGATACGACCATTTAGCGGGTTTCATTAGTTCTTACTATAAACAATTTTCTTTATGCTTTCGTAGGACAAGAAATACTGAGCCGCCAAATCCTCTATGCTGACTCCATTGCGAAACAAGGGTTTGATCTCAGCGTTTCGAGCAGAGACCCTACTTTTGCTTTGTGTTGTCTCGCCCCATTTTAGGTGTGCCTCTTTGGGTTTGGGGATATAAATCAATTCGCCTTGAACGTATTCCTGAATGATACGTAGCAGTTCTTCGGGAAAAACAAACTCGGCATTTGAATATTTCATGAGCCTCACTCCTTATTTAATAAATCAATAAGGTGCAAAGCCAGTTAGTAGAATATTACGATTTGTCGTTGGCAATGTGATTGTCCCCAAGCTCTATGCAAAGCATTGCCATATCCTTTACTGGCTTTGCATAGAGCCATGCATATAAGAACCCTACCCCGATTGTTTTCAATAGCCTCACCTCCATAGAAAATAGTTAGATTAACCAAGAAATCGCTAATGCGAATATTAAGTATCTCCGTCTCTATCCAATTCCCCAGGTAACCGATAAGTTTGGATTTAAACTTTTGAATCTTATAAACAACTTATTGGTTGTCGAATAAGACCTCTGCGGTTAGTTGGATGTGTGCTCTAAAGATCTGTGTAGCACGTTCACCATCGCGGCTAAGAACAGCATCTGCTAATGCCTTATGTTCAGCGATTCCATCCCGTACTTGCTGTTGCGGGGGGGAACAATGTCGATAAAATTCGCTCAAATCCCAAAGGTTACTGCAGATATCCAAGAGAACTGGATTCGGACATGCGGCAATAAGCTCGTAATGAAATTGACGATGAATCTCAGACCATTCTTCGCGGACAACAAGCTTTTCATTCCCTTCCTTGTACTCAGCCGTTTGCGATAGCTTGTGATGCACGGCAATTACATTGGATTCCCATGTGAGATCACCATAGGCGATGGATAGGCGTAAAGCTTCAGATTCATTGATTAACCTCGCTTGTATGATGTTGTTCAGCTCTTCCTCCGACGCCGTCTTTACTGAAAATCCGTGGTTAGGATTTTGCTGTACCAGACCCTGAGTCGCCAATCGCGTCAACGCTTCGCGAACAACAGCAACTGAGACTTCGAAAGCTTTAGCTAATTCCGCCACTTTTAATGGAGAGCCCGGTTCATATTGTCCAGTCAAAATATCGGATTGTAGTTTCTTCCTGACATTCTCGCTTAAGGTGGACGAACCATTCCTTTTGGCCATGAAACAGCACCTTCCTTCTTACACATTATAATTCTACGTAATTGTATGTAGATAGTTTACACCGTTATCAATAAAAAACAAACATTAAATTCGATAGTGAATTATAAAAACGATTATTGTTTACAGAATCGATTATTTAATATATTATCGAAAATGAAAATAAAAGGAGGTAATTTACAATGAACAACAATCCATTTTCCAAATTGCCAGAAGTAGCAATCTTTCAATTGGAGAGTAATGACATTATGGAGGGACATCCTCTACCGACCCAGCATTATTCGGAGATGTCAACACTAGAGGGAAGTAAAGATCTCTCGCCCCATTTGAAGTGGTCGGGTGCACCCGACGGGACAAAGAGTTTTGTCGTAACTGCATATGATCCGGACGCCCCAACTGGATCGGGGTTGTGGCACTGGGCCGTTATTAATATCCCCGCCAGCGTAACCGAGCTACCTACAGGCGCAGGTGACGAGTATTCCAGCGGTTTGCCGCAAGGCTCTCTACAACTACCGAATGATTTGAGACTCGAACGCTTTATCGGTGCAGCGCCTCCAGCGGGACACGGTCCTCATCGATATTATTTTGTCGTTCATGCGCTGGACGTCGAAAATATTAGTGTCGCCCCTAATTCCACGCCAGCTCTCCTTGGATTCACCATGCTGAGTCATACGCTGGGGAGAGCAGTTCTCATGGCAACAGGGGAAATCAAGTAAAACAAGATGTTGAAGATTAGGAAACAATGATATGAAAAATTCCGAGTATCTTATGCGTGTTTACGATTTTTTTTGCACACAACAAGGTTTGAAAAACAAAGTACTCCATACAATGCGGAGTCAAGTACGGAGGAAGTGGTGAAACTGAATGATCAGCCACATCATCATGTATGCCCCAATTGCCAGCAGCCAATTATAATTTTGAAACATACCGTCATTTGCGGCTGCGGGAGCAAGATTAAAAACAAAGTGAAATTTAAAATATATCCAGAAAAACTGAAAAGTCCTCATCATTGAGGACTTTTCAGTAAATTAGCGTTGACCATCTCTGTCAGCGAAGTATTTAAAACATTACATTGTAGGCTTAACCAGATGAAACTTTTATCATCAAAGGAATACAGGCTCGTTATTTCATCAATACAATTTTATCCTATAGAAATGAGGCATTCCAATGCAAACTAATCATAGCGTTCAAAAAAATAAAGGAGAATTATTACTTGGTTTACTTGTCTTTACACTCATCATATCCGTCATGAATGCAACCATGTTTAATATTGTACTCCCTAATATCAGTAAACAATTTCAAATTTCTTCATCGCAAGCGAGTTGGATCATCACAGGCTATATGATTGTGTATGCAATTGGCTCGGTAACTTACGGTAAATTGACAGACAGATACAGCTTGAAGAATTTATTGACGTTTGGCCTACTACTTTTTGCAATTGGATCTGTCACTGGCTTAGTGGCTAGTGAATATTGGATGGTCATTGTGGGGCGAGTTGTACAGGCAGCTGGTGCATCAGTCATTCCGGCAATTTCTATGATTGTACCCGTTCGTTACTTTACATCTGAAAGGCGCGGTCGTGCATTAGGTACCGTTGCAATCGGATTTTCATTGGGTTTGGCCTTTGGTCCGATCATTGCCGGCGTGGTAAGCAGTACATGGAACTGGCGGGTACTATTTGTAATCTCGCTTTTATCATTACTTACTTTGCCGATGTATCGGAAATATTTAGATGATGAAAAGGGGGTTTCCAGAAAAATGGATTATATTGGCGGAATACTTTTGGCCGGTACCATAGCCATTTTGTTACTGGCTTTAACAAACGGAAGTGTTTGGCTTGCCTTAGGCGGGATTCTTATTTTCATTTTTTTCGTACTACGTATACGCTATACTCCAAACCCATTCATAAACCCGGCCATATTTCGAAACAAACCGTTTTCATTCGGTCTAATTATTACTTTCGTCATGATCGGGATTGGCTTTGCCTTTCCATTCATTACACCTCAGCTACTTTCTTCTGTAAACCACTTGTCACCGGTTTTCATCGGAATAGTTATGCTGCCGTCGTCTTTAATGGCAGCGCTTTTGGGTCGACAAGGCGGTAAATTAGCAGATGATAAGGGAAATCGTTTCCTTGTGTTTACTGCAGCTGCACTTCTTATTATCGGTTTTCTCTCTTTGTCTTCAGTCGTTGGTATGTCGCCAGTATTTATAGCGATCTTTCTTATTTTTGGTGTTCTTGGTCAATCGTTCATGCAAATTGCAATGTCAAACACGGTTTCACGTACACTCTCAAAAGAGAATATCGGCGTAGGGATGGGCTTATTCTCGATGGTCACTTTTATCGCTACGGCCACATCAACAGCTGTTATCGGCAAAATACTAGACCTGGGCACATCGACCATTCGCTTAAATCCGATACCACAAAACAGTGCAACTTTTGTATATAGCAATATTTTCCTGACACTTCCCATTCTTATCGTTGCCGTAGCTGCATTATATTATGTCCAATTTAGGCGAACAGGTACAATGGTTAAGGACGAAAAGATGAATAGTGAACCAGTTACTTAGTAACGGTAATATGAAATGCTAGGTCAGATCGGGTTAGATAACTTCAATAATCAAATCTAGCCTGCTTAATCAAAAAATCTGCATACCAGTTCATTTAAAGTTAATAAGTGACATTCTTCTTGCTGAGAATTTATAACTCTTAGGTTCTATGCTGTTAATTAGAATCACACTTATTACGGTTTCTCTGTGCTGTCTGTATCGGCAAGGTTAAAGGCCATCCCTTTGTGGGATGGCCCTTCGGCTTTGTTAAAATATCGTATCCGTTAACACAAAAAGTCCATATCAATATAGGGAGTGTTATTTAACAAATTTTCATAGTAGAAGCGTCGGGCTTGCTCATCCCATTCGCTCCAATCAGGAGCGTTAAAATCTCTGCTTCTATAGAACGCGGCTAATACTCTAGCTTGCCTTATATTAATAAATAATGGGATTTTGTTTAACCAACTTTGACTCACCGTATTTTCCTTACAATAGCCGTCTATTTCTTCTCGAATATGAGTACCGTTTTAGGATTTGCCATGTATTCTACGGAAGATTCCAAAACATCGGATACAAAGCGTACCGGTACAAATGTACTGTTATTCTTCAACAACAACGGTGCATCAACGGATACCGTTTCTCCATTTACATTTGCTTTCTTCTCATTGACAGTCCAATGAATCGTCCTGCTGCCTTTGCGGATCGTTACCTCTTTTTTGCTTTGATCCCAACTCACTTCCGAACCTAACCACTTAGACACAAACCGAATGGGCACATACGTACGGCCCGAAGCAATAAACGGAGCATGGGTAAGTTTAAAGGGACTTTCCCAGACATAAGCGGTAGTACTGCCTATTACCAATCTCTGAAATTTTAGTTGGCTCTGGCGAGACGCTTCCCCATCTAGCTCATTGAGAATTTTAAGCGTTTTGGAAGGCGGGGGATCTCTCAGATCCAAATAGTTGTTGCTTAATTGCAAGAAGGTCACAAATCCTCCGGTATCATAATAATGATTGAACGTAAGATTGCGAATAGGTTCTAAATTCCATACCCGGTTGTTATCTAAGTATAAGACATTAAGAAATTCAAGAGATTTTAAAGGAGCTAGATCATAAACCAAATTTGACTTAAGGTCTAATTCGCTCAGCTTTGTCATCTTTTTCAAAGGATTAAGATCTTTGATCTGGTTTTCCGAAAGGTTCAATTTCGTTAACTTGGTCAGCTCTCTGAGTGGTCCAATATCCTTAATTTCATTTTGGGACAAATCAAGTTCCGTAATATTTGAAGCATATTCCAAGCCCGCTAAACGTGTAATCCCTTTTCCTTTAAGATTAACAACCGATAATGATTTCATATCTCTCTGCGTGACAGCTTCATTATCATCCTTTTGTAAGATGTCCTTGATTGCTTGATCCAACCGATCATCCTGAAAGCTTATTTCCAAAGTCTGCTCCATTGATGCCTGCCCAGGCAAACTAAAAAAAATGGCGAAGACCAGCAATAGCCCCGATAATATCTTACTCACTATATCTCAAATCCTCTCTTCTTGGTGTATAAGTTGCTGAATTAATCGGTAATAGGTTTGAATCTTATTCTCAACAAAGACAGGATCAGCAAAAGTGCGATCTAGGTAATGCTTTACCCCTCGATACAACAGCATAATCACCATTCTCTTCATCTCTTTGCTAAAGTTCTTAGTGATGAGAAAGTTTTGATCCATTTTAAATGGGATCATGTTCTTGTCTCTTGAAATTCATCTTTTAAACCGTTGAGCCGGACTTAACTCGCTCACATTTCTTCATATGAAGGCAAAGGAAAAAGCACCCCGAAGGAATGCCTGTCCTTTCGACAGAATGCTGTAGCGGTGTCGGAAGTTTGTAGTTTTTTAGCCATGAAAAAATCCCCTCGAGGCAAGTTTGACTCCATATTAACAGATGTCTTGTTTCTCTTGTCTACTATAAGGGGATAATACCATTAGTACCCTTCAGTAATGCAGAATTCATATCTAAAGCTAGCTTGTCCCTTTGTGGTTTAGAACACTAACGAGACGTAAGCATCTCTTCAGCTATTTTGACCAGATCCTCTTTACCTAGATTGCTATCCGCATTATTGGATATTTCATACAACAATTGATTGTGATCGTCCCTCCATCCAATCCGATGGTAAGTAACGGAATTAGTTTCCCTATCCCTGTTATCAGATTGAATATAATAGACCTCATTACCTTGAATGTTCAGCTTCTCGGCTTTAGCCTGATCGTCCTGGAAAATGGTCACTTTGGAGTCGGGGAATATTCTTGTAGCCGTTACAGTTACAACGTTCTTCCCCTTTACATAGCGTGCTAAAGAGAAGTCGGCCTTGTTCCAATTCAGTTTTTGAATATACACCCGTTGCCCATCCGAAGAAGATTCAGCTTGTCTTTTTAGTTCGTCTGTTAACTTCAGGTAAGCAGCATCTGCGAGATGGTTTGTATACAGATCGGCAGGATAAACGTATCCGTAATCAAACTGGTACCCTTGAGGAAGATGCGTTATTGATTTTAAAACTGGAGCCTGCGTCCGCGTAATTTCAGCTTGTAAACTGCTAAAATTAGAATATTCGATCCATTTATATTCAAATTTTACGGGATTTAATTTATCCGCGTTGTTAATTAACTCATCTTTGAGATAATAGGCTACATAATCTCCAGGTTGCAACTGTTCTTTAATCTGATTTGTGTAAAAGCCCAGTCTGTTCGTGTAATTTGTAACAAAGTCAGTCGGCTCTTTGACGACGGCAGTATTTAGTACCACCTCTCCTTTATTGTTAAGGAATTCAATATATTGTGAGGCCGCATACCCTGTCACTGATACTCCAAGAACGAACATAGCGGTTAGCCCGGGAACCACGACTCTGTGACGAATTCGTGCTCTGGCATCCAACCCTCGCTTGTGAGCTGCCAGCTTACGCACCCGAGTCATGACTTTGTCAGTGACATCAAAATTCCGAAACTCCTCTTCGTTCAAAAGATCCATTTCTTTCAGATTTTCGTTTTGAGAAGTACGTTGTAATTTTGGCATAGTTCTTCCTCCTTTGGGCTCATCCATTTTTTGAGTTTGATTTTGGTTCTGGCAAACTTTTTCTTGACGGCATCGGGACTTTTATTCAAAATTTCACCTATTTCCGCAAACGATTTTTCTTCAAAAACGCGTAGAACCAGTAGGTTCCGTTCAACCACATTCAGTTTCCCAAGGGCCCGGCTTAATGGTTCGTTAAACAGTTGGCGATCCAGCATCTCTGCTGGACTAATGGCAGATTGATCTTGAGCTATTAGTCTGAATTTCCATTTCTGTTGCACTTTTTTTCGACGGATTATGTTTATGCAGTGATGATAGGCCATTTTGTAGAGCCAGGAGGAAAAATTCACCTCAGGCTTATAGAGATTTATTTTCTCATAGGCCTTAACCAGAACGTCCTGAACAGCATCCTCGGCTTCCTGTTTGTTTGAAATAAGTCTCCAGCAATACATAAATATCTGTTTTTGGTATTTTTGAACGATATAAACGTAGTCCTGGATTTCGCCCGCTTGAACTCTTTTAATTCTGTATTCGGTTTCCTCATCCATGTTTCTTTAAGGCACCTCCCAGGTATTCGCGATGAAGTTTATATATGTATAACAAACGAGGTAGTTCTAAAGGGACATTTTTTAGAAATGTCTCGAAATTGTTGTTTAACCATCATACTTCATTGTCTGTGATACTAAATCGGTCTGACATCAGCAAGGCAAAAGCTCACGAGCGATTGCCAAGGAACTGGGCAAGAAGACTGGCTCACTCTCTGAATTTACATATATGACGGTATTTAATAAGGTTTTACGTGACCGGTGATGCATATTTAATTGTACATCTAATCGGTAATCGGACTATGTTCTTGTCCCTCGACACGTGAATCATCATTTACCCTCATCTTAGCATAGACACTTTAGATTCCTTCACCAACTGGAAGATGAGTTATATTCCACTGAACTCAACATAACTTGTAATAAACCCGAAGAAAGGAGAACAATCCATGGATCTGCTCTGGGTACTCATTGTTGGTGGACTTATTGGCTGGTTAAGCGGTAACTTGATTGGGCGGGACGTACCGGGCGGTGTACTTGGGAACATTATTGCGGGTTTTATCGGTTCCTGGTTAGGAACGGAATTGCTGGGACCAAGAGGACCGGTGATTGGCGGATTTCATATTATTCCAGCCATCGTTGGCTCGATTATTGCTCTGCTCATCTTCTTCGCTCTGGCACGCGGCGGAGCCTTCCGAAGACGTTAACAAAGAGAGGCGGAAACCGATCCCGTCGTTCAATAGATATTTTTATAAAGATGCTGCCACGACATAAAGGTACAGGATAAACAAAAAGGACCGAAAGCATTCATCAATGGAAGATGAACACATACGGTCCTTTTTTTATTTTTGTACTGATTTCATCCATTCTTTCAGTGCCTGAACTACCTGCTGAAGCTGTTCCTGTCCTGTAACCTTAGGCGCTCTGTCTCCCTTTTGCATCCGGTAGGAGCCAAATTGAGTAACCTCCTGGATTGACGGAGAAAATAATTGCTTTAACGGCTTCAAAAGTAATCACTTGATCCCTGTTAGGTGGTTGCTTGCTGTAATTATAAATATAATAAGCATAGTATTCGTGAGCGGCTTCCAACCCAGATATTTTCGGGGCCCATGGTTGATTAAAATAGTAAATACTTTAATGTTGAATCTGTTAGTAGGCAAAGTTTTAGTCCTTAATGCATTCTCATATTTCATATAAGACTAAAATTAAGTTCCAAAAACTTCCCACTCATATGGAGTTATTTATGATCTTTATATCCCTAAATGATGCTTTCACCGTATTGTTCTCATTATGCGAAGTGACAGCTAACCCTAAATAGACAGTTCGGTCAATTTTCATTTCATGAATCGCATATAATATCCATGTCTCACCGTCTGTGCTATAGAATCCATAAAAAATATTACCAGACCTCTTTAGCCTTAACCAAGTATTTGGATAATTAATTGGGAACTCTGCTGGTTCTGTGCTATAATCCTTAGGATATATTGCTAAAGAATCACCGCCAGACTTTTCCCGATATTGAAATTCATAACCACCATTATTTTTATTGCGTGAGCTATTATCAGGAAAAACCATAAAGAATACATGCTCACTATCAGCAAGTAAAGATTTACGAGCCATAAGGCCCGCTTTCGTGTAGAGATCGGCCATACTAAGTGATTCTAACCTTACTGCCATATCGAAATCATCATGAATCGTTACATAGTTAAAATGGAATTGATCTGACGTCCCCCAAATGTCTTGCCCGCCTGCAATTACATCGTATCCTGTATCAACTTTTTCAACAGAACCTTTTATATCAACGCTTCCAATATCTTCATTTATAAAATTCACCTGATTCATAACTACCTCCAGCAACTCTATTGTGAGTATTGTTGATTTAATTTCATCGTATATTGTATACGGACAACAACACATTTCTCCTATGGTAGTCGTCTGCCTCTTGAACTTACAAATAGAGAATACCACTCTTCTCTCGTCATCGTTAGGTTCATTGCCTCCCCGCATTTCTGAATACGGTCTGGTCTAGTAGTACCTAAAATAGGTTGAATCCCTGCAGGATGTCTCATTAGCCATGCTAATAGAATTGCCTCGGGTGATGTTTGTTTTTGATCAGCCATATCTTTAACGAGTAATGCTGTTTCTTTTATAGATTCGGATTGACCATCTAGATTTCTTCCCGAAAACAGCCCTTGTGCTAAAGATCCCCAGGCTTGAATTTGTATATTTTCCAGACGACAGTATTCTAAAGTTTCTTCAGGGAAATGAGCATTTATACGTTCATTATGGTTTACAAGTACTCCCATTTCCAACCAATCAAGTTTAGCCAGACTCATCTCCAGTTGGTTGATAATTAATGGTTCATTAGAATAGGATTGTAGCAGTTTGATTTGTGCTGCACTCATATTTGAGACACCAAAGTTTCTAACTTTACCGGATTCTTTTAATTCATGAATTACTTCAGCGACTTCTTCCGGTTCCATCAGTGGATCTGGACGATGTAGTAGTAAAAAATCAATATATTCAACTCCAAGTCTTTTTAGGATTCCGTCGACACTGTTGCGAATATAGTCAGAAGAAAAGTCGTATCTTCCGGGCCTTCCCGGACCGTCTTCGAATCGAATACCACATTTAGATTGAATTAATATTTTTTCTCTCAGATCTTTACGTTCCTTTAAGACTTGCCCAAATACTATTTCTGCCTTTCCAAAGGTATAGATATCCGCATGATCAAAAAAATTAATACCAATTGAGAGTGCTGCATCAACTGCCTGATGGGCCTGCTTTATATCTTCTTCTGTGATTGGATTTTGATTCCAACCACCGCCCAATCCCATACATCCCATCACCATACGACTTGTGGATATTCCTCGTTTTTCCAATTGCAATGGTTTCATTTTCCATCCTCCATATCATGATTTTTTGTCATTCTTAAAACATGTTTTTCTTACACACGATATACAACCGCCTCATAAGGTAGGAAATCGATCACCGCATCCTGATTGGTTCGTTCAGGGTTATTGCCGATGACGATGTCGCCCAGCTTCCCTACGCCGAGGTCAGAGATGCTGCAAGTCGCTGGTTGCTCTGAGATGTTCAGCAGCACCAACCACGACTCCTCTCCGAGTGTTCTTGTATAAGCGTAAATCTGATCATGCTGATCCAGATATGTCTCGAACTCGCCGTAAACCATGACCTCGTTACTCTTTCTTAAAGCGATGAGCTGCTTGTAGTAATAGAAAACCGAATTCTCGTCCGCCAGTGCTTGTTCGACATTGATCTCCTTGTAATTAGGATTGACGTTGATCCACGATTGTCCTTCCGTGAAGCCGGCTTGTGATCCGGCATTCCACTGCATAGGAGTGCGGGAATTATCGCGCGACAAATGCTGAAGCTCCTTCAGTACTGCCTCCGAATCGCGGCCTTTTCCGACCTCTTCCTTATACTTATTCTTCATCGCAATATCGTTATATTCGTCGATAGAATCGAACCGGATACCCGTCATCCCGATTTCTTCGCCTTGATAAATATAAGGCATGCCCGGCAGGGTGTGGATGAGGGTGGCGAAGCATTTGGCCGATTGTTCTCGATATACGGTATCGTTACCGAAACGCGATACAACACGCGTATGGTCATGATTATTCAAAAATTGGGAGTTCCACCCCTTCCCCCACAAGCACTCGTACCAGCGATCCTGGATTTTCTTGAAGCGCTGCAAATCCCAATGGGCCATATAATCGCACACTTCAAAGTGGAAAAGCGTGTTTAATTCCCCACGTTCCTCGCCGACGTAGAGCACGCCGTCCTCGGGGTTCACGAATGGAATTTCGCCGACCGTAAACACATCATAATGCTTTAACACTTTGTCGTGCATTTCCTGTAGATACTCGTGAATTCCCGGGTTATTGCCCAAATACGAAATATCTTCGGGTCGCTCGGCGTCCGGGAAACCCGGAATTTTGGCAAGCAAATTGATGACATCCATCCGGAAGCCGTCGATCCCTTTATCCAGCCAAAAACGCATAAAATCATAGACTTCCTCCCGTACCTTCTCGTTCTCCCAATTCAAATCCGGCTGCTCGTCAGAGAAGGAATGGAAGTAATACTCGCCCGTTGTTTCATCGTATGTCCAAGCGGAGGGGGCGAAGTAGGAACGCCAATTATTCGGTTGCTTGCGCCAAATGTAATAATCACGCTTTGGAGATTCGATGCTGGATCGCGACTCCTGAAACCAAGCATGCTGATTAGAGGTGTGATTCACAACTAAATCCATAATAAGCTTCATTCCGCGATTATGGACGGCAGCCAGTAACTTCTCGAACGTGGCCATCGTGCCCGCCTTTGGCATAACCGAACGGTAATCCGCAATATCGTAGCCGTTGTCTACGTCAGGCGATTCGTAGCATGGATTCAGCCAGATGACGTCCACACCAAGGCTTTGAATATAATCAAGCTTGCTGTATACTCCCTCAAGATCCCCATATCCATCGCCGTTGCTGTCATAAAAGCTGCGCCAATACACCTGATAGACAACCGCTTCTTTCCACCATGTTTTGTTCAATTATGCTCTCCCCTTTGCAATTCATCTGGCTTGTACAAATGATAAATTTCACTTTACTGCCCCTGCTGCAATCCCTTTAATGATATATTTTTGTGCTATAGCATAAAAAATAACTATAGGGATAATGGTTAATGTTAAGCCTGCCATCGCTTGATTCCAAACAATTGTAAACTCGCCGAAGAAATAGAACGTTGATAACTGAATAGTTCGCAAACCTTTTTCAGATAGCACAAGTGACGGAAGCAAGTAATCATTCCATGAAGCAATAACATCGAGAATCGCTACTGTGACAGATATGCTTTTTAGTAAAGGAAATACAATTTTCCAGAATACGCCTAATGTACTGCAACCATCTAGAACAGCCGCCTCCTCCAAAGCTACAGGGATTGATTTAATAAAACCGTGATATAGAAATACAGCCATGCCAGCGTGGAAGCCAATATTCATAAAGATCAGTCCGCCATGCGTATTAAGAACAGGCAAATGTAAATGAGTACGTATCCAATCCATGACTTGCATAAGTGGCATCATTAAAGTTTGAAATGGAATAAGCATCGTCGCTACGAACAAGAAAAAAATGATCTTACTCATGACATTGTCGCGACGTACAAGCATCCATGCCGTCATTGAAGCAAGCACAATGACAAAAATAACAGTTACAATCGTCACATATAGTGAATTTCCAAGTGCAACTAGGAAGTTCATTTTCTTAATTGCTGTTATATAATATTCGAAGCTGAACGCGCTTGGTAAAGAGAGTACATTTTCATATAATTCAGCCCGTGTTTTAAATGAATTAACAATCACAATGTAAATTGGTGATAAAAACACCAGTGAGATAATGACGATTAACAAAGAGAGTATTCCATTTTTAGTTTTACTCATTACATCTGCACCTCTCTTCGCTTGGTAATGATGACTTGAGTAATCGTTACAACCGCAATAATGATAAAGAACAGAATTGCTTTTGCTTGACCAAGCCCATAATTACCATATCCAAATATCTCATTAAATACATTCATAGCAAACAACTCGGTATGGTGAATTGGGCCGCCATTAGTTAATGACAAGTTAACATCATAGATTTTGAACGCGCCCGACAAAGTTAAAAATAAGCAAATAGTGAACGATGGCATTAATAACGGAAATACGATTTTGGTCATGCGATGCCATATATTTGCTCCGTCAACTTTAGCTGCCTCCATTACTTCATCAGAAATCCCTTGAATACCAGCAATATAGATAACCATCGTATAGCCTGCCATCTGCCAAGTGAAGACAACTACCAATGCAATCAGAGCATAATTTGGATCTATAAGCCAATTAAAGAATATATTATCCAATCCAGTTAATAACCCTATTTGGTTACCTCCATCCGTAAAAATGAAGCGCCAGATGTATCCAAGAATCAAGCCACCAATAAGATTCGGCATAAACAATAGCGTGCGAACAAGATTACTTGTTTTGAATCCAGAAGTAACCAGCAAAGCAAAAACTAAACCCAATAAATTGACGCTAACCAATGCGAATATAGTGAATTTTATTGTATTCCACGAAGATGCAAGAAAACGCTCATCCTGCAACAAGGCAGTGTAATTATCAAAACCAACAAATACTTTAGGGGTACCTTCAATCCCCCCCCATTCAATGAAGGAATAGTAAATTCCAATCAAAAACGGAACAAGAACAACAATTAAAAAAACCAAAAACAGCGGCATAGTGAATATGAAATACCATAGTTTTTTATTTGGCATACGAAACTCCCTTTTATCAAGTTTGACTTAGAAGAAAGTAGGAACATCTAACACCTTTTATAAGGGTTTAGGCTTTCAACAATGTATGTCATTGTCTTAATTAGCTGCTTTCAACCATACTTCACGAAGTTTATCAAGAAATTGTTCTGGGGTCATTGAAGGATTAAGGAAAAATTCAGATGCTAGCGGTGCAAGATCATTAATGATAATTCCTTGTGGGAAGTAATTCAAAGCCCGAGGAATTGTATTCCCAGATTGTGCTGCTTCATAAACTTGCTGTGATAACGGATCTAAACCAGTTGGTTCAATCGTTGTAACCGCTGGAACAAACCCAAAATCATTAAGAATTGTATTTTTACCTGTCTCGCTAGTGTACAACCACTCTAAGAAAGCATTAGCTGCTGTAATTTGCTCTTGAGATGCTTTATTATTGATAACCCAACCAGCTGGGATGCCTACTTCCAATTTATCGTTTCCAACGATCGGAACAGGAGCCATACTAATATTAATATCATCATAGTCAGCAAGCATACTGTAACTCCAGTTACCTTGGTGCACAATTGCAGTTTTACCTGTTGCCAGATCACCCATTTGTCTATCATAAGTTACTTCAAGTGGATTAACCGTATAAGCACGAATAGCTGCCATCAATTCGGAGAACTCCTGGAATTCTGGTATTTCTTTCAAATCAACTTCACCTTTGTTAACTTTTTTTATGAAAGCTACAGGATCTTCTTGCAATGCAAATGGCGCGTTAATAATATGTCCAATCAAGAAATACGCTGTTTGAGATAGACCCAAACCGTTGATACCATCAGCATTAAATTTTTCAAGAGCTTGTATTAATGACTTTGTGTCTTTAACAGTTGAAGGATCATATAAGTTTTTATTGTAAACGAGCCCAAACCCCTCTATTCCAATTGGAACACCTACAATCTTACCGTCAATTTCCAATTCCATATTTGGAACGATATACTTAGCATAAGATTCATTCGTCATGTCATAGAAATATGATGCAAATTTTTCAGCTTCAACACCTTGTTGCACAGAAAAAATGGTTGGACCTTCATTAGCAGCTAACTTTGTTTGTAACTGTGTAATGTAGGAATCACCTGCGGAACCCCAGACCTCAACTTCATTTCCTGTTTCTTTTTTATACTTAGATGCCAAGTTCTCAAGTGACTCAGCAATTTCAACTTTACTTTGGAATAAAGAAATTTTGGCAAGCTTCTCACCATTATTTCCGCCATCACCTGTTCCTTCATCCGTATTGTTACTACATGCTGTTAAAAAAATAAAAAGCATAGTAGTAAGTAATACAAGACCCCATCTTCTCTTCATTAATTCTTCCCCCTATCACGTATTTGGAATTTATTTCACAACACAAGCTTGATTATAACTATAAAAAATTACCGGTTACAGGTGTAATATTCGCCTAAATGAGTAAATTATGAATCTGAATTGCTTAATAAAAGTATTAATAATAAAACACATTCATTTCCAACAAACTGCTGTCAATATTTTTGACAGCAGTACTCTGGAAACGAATGTGTTCTATGCTACATATTTAATTCTTTCGATAAGCGCTAGGTGTGATACCAGTATGTTTTTTAAATACTTTACTGAAATAATTTAAATTTTCAAAGCCACTTTCACTCGCAACTTCTTGAATAGATAACTCGGTATGATCTAGCAAGGAGTATGCTTTTTCTATTCTTAATTGAGTAAGATAATTCATAATCGTTGTGCCATACTCTTCTTTAAACTTTTTCGCCAGATATTGCGGTGAAAAATGAAATATCTCTGCCAAACCCGATAATGTTACCTCTTCCTTCATATGATCATTAATGTAATTTCTTACCGTTGCGATAGACTGAACATGAGTTATTTCCAGCCTACTGTAGTTGATTGATTCTAGCATATCACTAAAAATTTGTTTGAGTTTTGAAGTCCATTCTTCCAGTTGTGATATCCAAAGCGGCATTGTCTCATGAAAGTTATCACTGTTAATTTGACTATAAATTCGCACGAGCAGAAGGTTGATTTCTACGGTATAGTGCTGAAGCTCTCTTATGCTTACAAACTCATACGAAGCCAACTCCATTTTAAAAGACTCAACCAATTCATGAAGATATTGCTTATTTTTTGCGAGAATTGCTTCTAAAATAACTCGTTCCTTATCTATAAAAAAGTTAATGACTGATGACTTTCGGCCACTCTTAATATGATCAAAAATATTGCAATTAAGAATCATCGATTTTTCCTCAAACAAAGCTAATTGAAGTCTACTAGCTGTCAGGCTCATTTTATAGAAACCAGAAAATGAAGATAGGCGCAAAGTTCTTTTCCATGCATCCTGTATTTTTTTCACTGATGCCTCTATATCTACAAGTAAATAATTTGAACTTATAAACACAATGATAAATTCTTCATGTTGAAGCACATACCAACTACCCAGCGATTCAACCAGCTCTTTAACAATATTTTTCATCGAATAATTAAACAGTTGCTCGTCTCGAGCAAAATGTTTCTTTACGATTGCATCTTTATTTCTGGGCAAAAAAGTAACAACATAAAAAAAATCAGGGTTGATTCCAATGGTAGTAAGAAAGGTATTAAGCTCTTCTTTAGACACCTGTTCTTCCTCAATTAAGCGAGAAAACCGCTGCTCCATAACAAGATTATTTACTTCATTTAAACGAAAATTAGTGCTAAGTTCCTTTAGCCTTACTTCCTGCTCTTGTTTTATTTGATTGCATGCTTTTTGAATAGCTTTTTCCAGATCACGAATTTTAAATGGTTTTAGTAAGTAATCCACACCGTTAGCTAGCAGAGCTGCCCTAGTGTAATGAAACTTTTGATAACCACTTAGCACAATAACTTTGGAGCCCCAGCCTTCCTCCCGAAGCTTCTCTAAAAACTCTGTGCCATCCATAAGGTGCATGCTCATATCGCAAATTATTAACTCGGGAATATGCTTCCGTACAAGTTCCAATGCCTCTAATCCATTTTCGGCCATAAATATTTGATTGATTTTATAATGTTGCCAATCAATCGATAGCTCAACACCTTCACGTACATGCTCTTCATCATCTACGATTAATAACTTCATCTGCTTGTCCCTCTCTTGATGATTCAATTGGCAAGGATAATGCTACTATGGTTTTTTTATAGGGCTCACTAGAAATCGACCAAGTGAATTCGTTTCCATAATAAAGCATTAATCGCTTCAATACATTGGATAAGCCAATTCCACGCTTCTCCGATACAACAACAACTTGCTCAATGAAACCAGCTTTGACTTGTTCAATTTGCTGATCTGTAAAGCCTTTTCCGTTATCAATTACCTCTATTAACAATGAATGCTTAGTCAAAGCAATGTTTACCACAATATGAATTTGACCATTTCCTCGTTCTAAACCATGTATAATACTATTCTCAACAAGCGGCTGCAAAGTCATTTTGGGTACAAGAACACGACTCGCTTCATCTGAATATTCTAACTCAAATTGAAGCCTTTGCTTATAGCGACCTTGCTGAAGTACCATGTAATGCTGTATATGTTCGATTTCTTCTTCTAGTGAAACTTCCTCGTTCTCAATATCCATAGAATAGCGGAACATAGCTGCAAAGTCAGCAAGTCGATCACTGACGTCATGAGCTTTAGATTTAATTGCTAAAGTTGCAATCGATTGCAACGTGTTATATAAGAAATGAGGATTGATTTGAGCTTGCAGCATTTTCAAGCGAGCTTGCGATAACTCAAGCTGATGACGATATTGCTTATTCCATAGCTCGTCTAACTCACCAGCCATTTCGTGCAATCTAATGTCCAACAAATCTAACTCATCCGGCGTCTTCTGTACAGGCCTACTCTTTAGTTGAAAGTTACCCATTTGCAATTGCTTAATGTGCTGAAACATTATTTTAATCCTACGCAACATGTAATAAGAGATTAAAGTCGCCAATATGGAAATAAAAATAATCGAAACTGCTTGAATTAACAAAGTTTTACCAAGTGCAGAATTACGTGCCTTATTAATAAGTGTGCGAGGTATAAACTTAACTATTGTCATGATTAAACCATTTTCATCTGTCTTGTTAAAATATACATAACTGCCTTCAGTAGTTTGAATCTCCCCTTTATCTGTAGATAGTTGGGGTGCATGAAGCCTTTGATAAAGTTCTATCTGCCATGGTTCTCTAGTTTTTTGTGCAGTCTCCTGTTGCGTGGGTTGTTTAACTCCTTTTGAGAGTGATAGCTCGGTCGAATCCTTCTCATCTGCAGTTGTATAGAGTAGTTCGAGATTATTTCCGATAAATAAGTATACAGGTCCTTGCTCACTTGTTGTTAAGGAAGTAAGGAAATTTTTGATTTGTAATGGTTTAACATCAAAGGTAGTCAAACCGATTACTTCTCGAGTATAAATATCTATGAATGGCTTATTGACACGCAATCTTGGCTCTCTATTATTAAGTGTAACTTGAAACGGTTGCTTCAGCTCACTATGTGCATCTGACATCTCATGATTTTTAAAGTCAGGAATAATCACTATTTCATTATAATGATTTCGAATATTAAACTGCTTGTTTGTTAGCGCGCTCTTGTAAGAAACTGCACCAATTTCGCTATAATTCGCATATATTTTTTCAAGCCTGTGCTCAATATAGACACTTTCAGCAGGATTTTGAGGTTTTTTTTCCGACAACAGTCTCACAAGCTCAGGATCAGAAAAGTACGTCAAGCCAAGTAGTGACAATTCATGAAAATAAGATTGCAATGCTGACATCGTAATTGACATCGAATTTTGATTCAGCTCAACTAGCTGACGTTTGATTGAATTGCCTGTAATCTGATACGACAAATAATTTGAAATAATGAATGGAACAGTTGTCGCTACGATCAAGCTAACAATAATTTTTGTTATAATACTCACTTTGACAAGCTTCATCTAGGCATCCTCCACTCATTCCCCCGTACATTGTAGCACAGCAATAAGGAAACTTGTAACATATCGGAGATCATCCCTCAGCACACCGAAGAAGCTTCTAAAGCGAAGAAACTGTTGTCTGGAGTCTCTCGATTAGGCTGATTTACAGCTCATTTAGCTCTAGTAGTGCTACAATATAAATCTTTAATGCAGTGATCAGATTAGGAATAGACTGCACCTCATCTGGGCCATGAATTTGACCATGACCAGGAGGCAAGTCAAGTGATGACACATCGGTCGGCAAACCCGGGCCAAAGCCTACCGCATTAGGCAGCTTTCTGGCATAAGTACCTCCACCCATTACAAATGGCTCCGCTTGCTCTCCTGTTACGCCCTGATATACTTGCATGAGACACTTAACCTCTGGCGTATCAGGATTATAATAACTCGGCTCACTGTCATGAACATTAGTCAGGGTAAAACCACTTTCCTGCAACTGCTGCAGCAGCATCTTGGATGAATGATGAATAGGGTAGCGAATATTTAACTCTATCTCAAGTCTTCCATTCCGTCCTTGTAATAAAGTTCCGACGCATGTTAAAGCTCCAGATAGCTTATCCTCACCATGTATCCCTAATGCCCGTCCATCATAATGCTTACAAATGTCATAAATTTTCTCAAGCTGGTAGTGTGTAGTCTCCTCAAACCATGTAGTCCGTAACAATGGCTCAAGAAGGATCGCTATCGCATTACTAGTGCCTTGAGGAAACGCGGCATGCCCGGACTTGCCAACTGCGAATAATTTAATCTCTTCATCCGTCTGACTATACTGAATATGAGATGGCAGGAGGCTTAATTTGGCAGCGGCTGCTTTATCACGTCGTATAATAAGCTCAGCATAACCAGGTACACTATTAGAAGCTACTCCCCCCTGTATGCGAAGGATTGACGAATCAGCAATATCACAGCATAAAGTAACAGAGAGCATTCCCTTCTCTCCATAACAGACCGGAAATCCGCTATCCGCCACAATATTAAAATCAGGGGCTTGATAATGCTTAAGATAATACGCAGCATCCAACATCCCTATTTCCTCACCACTACCGATAATGTGCTGAAGCTGATAGTTGAGGGGGATACCCAGTTCCTGAATAAATCTAAGTGTATAAAGAACAGCAATAACTGCACCTTTATTATCTTGTACTCCTCTGCCTATGAGAAAATCTCCCTTTTGTGTATAAAAAAAGGGTGGGTAGCTCCACCCCTCCCCTGCGGGAACAACATCGACATGCCCCCAAATTGCTATTGACCGCTTTGTCTCATCTCCCATACGAATTTCTGCACAATAATACTCCCGATTAAACGTCTGCAAACCATATCGTTGACCTAAATCCAATATATACTGAATAGCCTCTGCGCATTTCTCCCCAAAAGGATAAGGAGAGGATGGATCATAGCTTGCCACACTTGGAATACTTACTAATCCAGCAATGTCTTCTAATAGCTCTGTCTTATGTTTCTCCATCCATTGTTCAATCTGTTCTTCAATAACAAAACCTCTCATTTAC
Organism: Paenibacillus taichungensis; assembly: GCF_013359905.1. GTDB lineage: Bacteria > Bacillota > Bacilli > Paenibacillales > Paenibacillaceae > Paenibacillus > Paenibacillus taichungensis. The sequence continues at coordinate 77,544 of NZ_JABMCC010000114.1, forward strand.
TTCCCCCCGATCTTGGAGTATCTTGTTCCTTATCCTTTAATTGCACCTTCTGTTAACCCGGCGATTATGTACTTCTGGCCGGCTGCATAGACCACAATAATTGGCAACATCGCCATTAAATAAGAAGTGAAAGCCATTGTATAGTTAAAGGAATATTCAGTCTTGAAGTTGTATTGATATAAGGGCAGTGTCCAAAATTCCTTCGCTTTATTCAAAATTAGTAGTGGAAGCATAAAATCATTCCAGAACCATAATGAATCCATAATGACAAGCGTAACTAGCATCGGCATAATTAAACGTAAAGTAATAAGATAATAGATTTTAAAAGTGCTGCAGCCATCAATTCTTGCGGCCTCTTCAATTTCAGTTGGCATTCCTCCAATATAGTTGACGAGTAGGAATACTCCTCTTGTTAAGCTGAGCGCTCCATATAATAAAATGAGTCCAAAAGGATTTAATAGATTCATATTGGTCATAATTTTTGTTAAAGGAAGCATAATCACTTGAAATGGTACAAACAATCCTAACAGGATATAGAGATATAAAAATTTATAATATTTCTTATGTCGATTACGAGCAATAGCATAAGCAACGGTAGGATTAATAATAAGAACTATGATTACAGATCCAGTTGTAATCAAGGTCGTATTCCATACAACTCTCCAGTAATTCCCCTTAGAAAGCAGTTCTGCGTAATTAGAAAAATGAAGTGCTTTGGGAAAACTGAAAAAACCTTTGCTTGCCTCCTCTAATGTCTTAAAGGAATTAACTATGACAAGGTATAATGGCCCCATGATAATGATGACTCCAATAAGTAAAATGATATTTCGGAGAATACGCCAACCAAGCCCTTCTTTTCGTATCGCTAAATTCATACTTAATGGACACCACCTTTACGTGTTAATTTAATTTGGATAAAGGATAACACTGCAATGATAATAAACAATATAACTGATTCCGCATTAGCCATCGCAAACTTTAGATTCTGAAATGCATCATTGTATATCATGATCCCAATAACATTAGTAGATTTCACTGGACCTCCACCTGTCAGGGTATAGGCATAATCAAAGGAAGTGATACCCGATTTAATCGCAAGCACCATATTTACGGTAATCGTAGGAATTAGAAATGGAAATGTGATATAACGAAAACGATTAAAAGTGGTGGCCCCATCGATTCTGCCCGCTTCATACAGCTCGGAGGGAACCGATTGTAAGCCTGCAATAAAGATAAGGGTTGGCAAGGCTACAGCCTGCCAAATGTTAACAAGCACAACAGCAATTAAAGCATACTTGGGATGGGCTAAAGGACTTTGATATAACTCCATAATATTCAAGCTCTGACCAATCGGAGGAATGACTCGAACAAATACCTGTTCCCAAATTAACGAAATGGTTACAGCACTAATGATGGCCGGTAGGAAATATATCGACTTTGTAAAGGTTTGAAGCTTCTTAAGAGAGTTTAAGCTCAAAGCTAGAATTAATGACAGACTCATTACTCCTGCTACAAGCATCACTGCATACTTTCCAGTAACTACTAATGATTGCCTAAAATTCGGGTTGTTCCAAAGCTCCGTATAGTTGCTAAACCCTACATAATTATAGCTAGAACTAATCCCATTCCAATCTGTAAAGCTATATTGAATACCTACAATAACTGCATAAGCGAAAAATAGTGTATACAGAATGATAGCCGGAACCGTGAATAAGAAATAAGTTGAGCGTTCTAGAAATTTGCCTATCATGCTGCACCTTCCTCATCTCAATGTAACGTAGAGCTAGTAAATAGGGAGCGACAATTTGAATTCTCAAATTGTCGCTCAGATCAAAGCTATTATATTTACTTAACAGCGTTAAGCTTAATTGTTTCATCAATGTTCTTCAGGTACTGCTCAGGCGTCTCGTTATTAATGAGATAACCTTGAGTTGTACTATATAGTTCCGTTACAATCGCACTTTCAAGCGTTGAAGACATCCAGTCATGAACTCTACCATTATCGATAAAATCAAGGATAGGCTGTAAATATTGATCGCCATAGGTTGTTCCCTTAATAATGGAAGGTTCGCCAGATAGATCAGACCACTTCTGAGCAACCTCTGGTCGAGCTATATATTTTAAGAAGGTAAGCGCAGCTTCTTTTTCCTCAGGCTTAGCTTTTGCAGAGATGGACAGAGAAGCATTGACACCTGATAAAGCTGTCGTGGTATCAACAGTATCATTCGGAAGTGGAAACGCACCGAATTTCAAATTAGGGTTAGCCACCTTAATATTCCCACGGCCGTATGAGCCAGAAATAATCATAGCGGCTTGACCATTAGCAAATGCTTCTTGCATCATTTGAGCGCTCACCCCAAAAGCATCCTTATTAGCATATTGCGTTAACTCTCTGAGCTTCTTGGCAAATTCCAAGAATTCTGGATTGCCTTCCACTTGACCTTCACCCTTAGCCACTTTAACCATTTCTTCAACACCACCAGGTGCAAAAGCAATGTTCGTAGCTTGGAAGATGTGACCTACATCCTTTAATGGAAGATAGAGCGATGTAATACCTTTGCTTTGAAACAATTTGCATGCTTCGATAAATTCAGCATAGGTGGTTGGGATTTTCACGTTATTTTGTTCAAATAGATTGATATTATAGTAGACTGCCATATAATTTCGAGCGTACGGCAAAGAGTAGTATCCACCGTCATCTGCTACAGTCATATCCAAATATTTTTCGTTAACATCTTTAATGAAGGGTTGATCGCTTAAGTTTTCGATATAACCATTTTTTACTTTTTCCTTAAATTGAAGCTGTGTAGGAAAATCAGTAAATAGGGGTGGAATATCATTTGTTGCAAACCGAGACGTTAATACTTTAACTGGGTCAGGCACGGTATTCATATTAATCTCAATATTCGGGTATTCCTTTGTAAAATCAGCAATAATTTCGTGATAGGCATTTTGAATGGCTTCCTCACCTTGCTGCTGGAAAAACTCGATTTTAACAACATCGCTCTTGCTTAAATTTCCGTTGTCTGCTACGTTTTCCTTCCCGCATGCCGTAAGAATTATGGACATTAATAACATAGCTGTAACAGATAGTTTTGCACTTCTTTTCATCTCTTTCTCTCCTAACTACTTCTTTTTAAGAGCTTATTTCCCTAATGCGCGATTAGCTAGATTCGTAATGACAACATCGTCCATTGGCGGATTATGAAGCCCTGCACGAACATCACGATACATTCGTTCAAGCGGGAAATCCTTAGAAAGGCTTAAGCCGCCTACAATTCTCATCGCGTGATCAACAACACGTAGTGCTGCATTGGTAGCAAGATGCTTGGCAACACCTAGCTCAATCTTCAGTTTTTCGCGATTAGCCGTTTCCTTATCCCAACGATCTGCAGTATCATAAAGGAAGGTTCTTGCTGTAATTAAATCAAGTTCAATTTCTCCAATTAGACGCTTAATATTAGGTAGCTCTGCAATTGGAACTTGTAATGAATTAGGCTGGTGCTTAGCAGCAAATGAAAGGGCGAAATCCCTGGCACCATGTGCAATTCCAAGATAACACGCAGGAATATGAAGCATGTTACCATCTGTGGGGACAAGCTTGCGCAGCTGGTCACTTGCTTTACCACGGATGTGATATCGATCTGGAACAAATACATTATTCATGGCAACATCATGACTGCCTGTTGAACGCATTCCCATCGTATTCCATGTCTCCAGCACTTTGACGCCATCGCCAGCTTCTACGATAAATGATCCTACAGTATCGGTATCAGACATCGTAGCTGCAACAATAAACTTGTTAAGAATCGGACTTAACGTACAGTACGATTTCTGACCCGTTATCAGCCAGCCTCCCTCAACTTTGACTGCTTTCGTCTCAGGCCTTCCACCACGAGTCGGACTACCCATTGCTCGCTCACTTACCAGTTCATTCAATACTAGCCCATCCTGTACAACCTCAAGACATAGCTCACTAAAAAGTTCTTCTGGAATTGCTCCTGATAGATGAAGCTGTTTCAATAAACCAATATGCCACCCGATTGCTAGTGCAGTGGAGCCGTCTCCTCTTGCCAGTCGCTCTTGAGAAAGAACCAGTTCATAAATTGATGCTTCCTCTCCTCCATATTGCTTTGGTACGGTAAGAGCAAGGTATCCGCTACCTCTTAACTCATTAAAATTCTCAAAGGGAAATGTTCCTTCAAGATCATGCTTAGGAGCTCGCTCTGCAAAAATCCTTGCTAGCTGATCTGCTCTTGCTGCAATTTTCGCTTCCCGCTCATTTCGTATAAAACGATCTGAAGAATCAGAGTATGTCATCATTAACAACTGCCTTTCTAATAATCCTCATTGGTTTACTTTGTTTAATATTAATATTGTTCCCTTAAAAATTGAATATAAAAAATCCGAGTTTTTTATTGTAAAAAACCGTAATATTTAGTTGTCCTCCAAATACTGTTTACGATATTCATTAGGTGTAAACCCATAAAATTTCTTAAATACATTGGAAAAATACTGTGGATCTCGCTCAAACCCACACTGTTCAGCTACTTCATAAATTTTCATTGTAGGATGTGAAAGTAATAGTTCCTTCGCCTTTTTCATGCGAACAAAGGTCAAAAACTGGGTATACTTCTCTCCTGTGTCTTGTCGAAAGAGCTTACCTAAATATTCGGAGTTAAGAAATAAATAATGCTGAGCTAGCCATTGCAAAGAAAGCTGTCTATTCTGAATATGCTGGATGGTTAATTGCTTTATTTTTATAACCAGCATACCCTTCTTATCAATCTTACGATAATGAAAGCTTGTATACAGCTTGCTTAACTCCTTCTGGAACGCTTGTATATCATGACTCTCTACAGCTGTAAGTGTTGTACTAATGCCGTATTCTGATTTCAACTGATTGCCGATGTAGGATAGCACATGATTATTGTTTTCTTGAAGGGCATGTAATGATAACCCCTCACTTAATAATTGCTCGATCCATAGCCTAGATATCTTCATTAATCGGGATTCATCAGCCTCAACAATCGACTGGAGCAAATCACTAGGTATAGAGGAAGAAATGATACCTTGACTTGCAAGCGCATTTGAAACTTTGGACTGTGTATTTTCCGCAAAATTGCTGCGTATAGCATCTACCTCCTGCTTAGACCATTGAAGTGCTTCTGTAATCTCATGCTCATCACTTGGCTTTAATAGATACCGTCTTACACCAAAACGCATGGCCTGCGTAGCTAGCTCAAACTCTCCAAACCCTGATAGAACAATAAATACAATACGAGGAGAAATCTTCAACCCTTGTTCGATTAACTGAAGTCCATCAACGATTGGCATTTTAATATCCGTAATCACCACATCAGGCTGGAGCTCTTGAATTTTCTCCAATGCTTGCTGTCCGTTTATAGCTGTCCCTGCTAATACCATACCAAGCGTAGTCCACTCTATTGTCTCTGCAATACCTTCTCTCGCCATTCGTTCATCATCAACGATTATTACTCTATAGCTAGACATGACTATCTTCACCTTTCCATAAAGCAGGAATTCGAATTCGAATAATTGTCCCTTGATTTATACCTTCTAAAATTGCAATACCATATGGCTCTCCATATAACAATTGCAAGCGCTCATGAATGCTTCTTAGTCCAATCCCTCCTTCTGTGTTTTGCTCTAAATAATGTATATCCATCCCTGGACCTTGATCCGCAATCCAAATATCTAAATCCTCGCCAAAGCATTCCCCGCTAATCGTAATTTGACATTCGCCTGTCAATTCATCGATACCATACTTAATTGCATTTTCAACAATAGGCTGTAGGATCATTGCAGGAATATAACTTTTGTTTAATTCATCCGGGATATTGATTTCACATTGCAGTCGTTCTTCAAATCGATATTTCTGAATGAGTAAATAGTTATTGACATGCTGAATTTCTTCCTGTAGCATGACCATTTCCTTTTTACTCGTTGTACTTCGCAACATATCACCCAACGCTTTGACCATGCTGGAGATGCGCTCTTGTCCCTGCCTGCGTGCTAGCCAATTAATCGAGTCTAACGTATTGTAGAGAAAATGAGGATTTAGCTTCGCTTTCAACGCCTCATATTGAGACTCCTTTATATGAATTTGTTTTACGTAGTTATCCTTAATTAATCGATCTAACGAGGCTGTCATTTTGTCAAAGCTGATTGTTAACCATCCAATTTCATCCTTATTCTTCACCTGCTCTTCTCGGGACGTAGCAAAATCTCCTTGCTCTACCTTGCTCATCCTAAAGGCCAGTGTCTCCAAAGGACGTGTAATACTTCTTGCAAAAATTATGCCTATCCATACGAGAGATACAAGAATGAGAGTATATAAAAGGAATAGAGTTTTCTTCATCTGAATCGCTTTCTGAAACAATGATTCATAAGGTACAAGATTCACTAATGTCCAACCTGTAAAGTTCATTGTAGATAAGGTACTCAAGTACTTGTGATGATTTAACGTGATCATTTCATAGCGTTCACCTGATCGTTCATTCTGTATTAAAGAGCTTGGCATAGGCTTATCTTTCCATTCCTCATCATTCCAATAGATTGGGGTATGATCTTCATAGATGAGCAATTTATTATTGGAAGATGACTGATTAGAGCCAATAGATTCAATCAAATCATTCGCATTCACTCGAACAATTAACGTCCCTAATGATGGAAAATCCATACTATTCACTGCTCTTATTTCCCTTAGGGAAGTAAAAATCTTAGAATCTCTTTCCCCACCCTTCCACAGACTTCCTCCTTCTTTCTGAGCGGCCATTGCAATAAATTGCTTACTGTAAGCTGGTGCAGTCTCATCCTTGGTTGTGCCCAGCCAGTAATCCTTGCCCCAATAATCAATAATCGCTACAGAGCGAATCGGATAATTAAAGAAACGATAGGATAACAGCTTCTCTTCCATTTCACGAATCGCAAAATAGGTTTCGTGACTATTCTTGTTCTGCTTTATCTTCTCCAACCCATGTTGAATGTCCGTGTCACTTGCTATCGATTGTGTCATACGATCAATGGCTGCTAGCTTGTCCTCAATTCGCTCTGAATACAAATATAGCTTCTCACTAGTTTGTTCATAGACAAGCTGTTCATATAATTTATGCATATTCTGCACGTATAATAGGCTTATACTACTTGTCAAAAGAACACCGATCAATACAAACAACACTAGCTTATGTCTTATTCTTATTTTCACTCGAATTCTCCCCTTACCGCATAACTACTCCAGCATATTAGAACCGATCCATTAAGAAGTAGTAATATAAACATTTAAGGTAATACCCTATTAAAAAATACTGTATATTCCCAAGTAAAACAATAAGAAAATAGGAATATAGCTGTTCTGTAGGTAGCTGAGTCCTAAAAAGATGACCTCATTGAAATCACATGTGGCTGCGAAGATTTGATTAACATGATCGTTGTATTTTTTCAGAGCAGTAATTTCCGTGGAAAAGCAAAGCAGTATAGGGACCTAATTCGTGGTGTATTTATGGAGGAATTAAGCCATGTTGAACTGGTGCAACAAACAATAAATCAATTGCTGACAGGAGCTGGAGCAGAGGGTGTAGGTAATGCTGGCATTGATGAGGCTCCGCTAGACGAAGCTATCAAACATGCCAATCCACATCATTACATTATGGGTGCTCAAAGTTCACTACCTGTAGATGCAGCCGATAATCCATGGCTCGGGAATTATGTGTATGATCATGGCAACCTAGTAAGTAATCTACACGATAATGTTGTACTGGAATCAACAGGTGTTCTACAAAAAACGAGAATCTATGAGATGAGTACATACAAATCATCCCGTGAAACTCTCTCATTTCTGATCGTTCGTGACAATGCTCACCAAAATGCATTTGCGAAGGCGCTCGAGACTTTAGGCGTAAACTGGAGCAATCTGTTTCCTGTTCCCAATTACGATATCAACAAATATCCAGAGTGTCAGAAATATGTTGACCTCGGCTTCCACAATGCACAATTTAACTTCCGTATGGACAACACACGCATTGCTGAAATATTCAGTGGCCAAACACCTAGTCGCCATGGTGGCGGGCTACAAGTCACGGAACCTTCACAGGGGTTCCCACTCCCGTTTATGCTGGAGCTTGCTAATGAGCACAGTCCAGGGTTGCATGATTTAAATACCTAAGATTTAAGTTACTAAGAAGTAAGGAAGCGTAACAAAAAGGAACCCTTGCTAAGGGTTCCTTTTTGTTACGCTGATTTGAACCACATCACGTAAATATAGTATTGTACGAAGCTTTCGAATAAGGAAACAAATATAGGAGATAGCCTACCTACAATGAAACGGTAGGCCTTAGGAAATGGGAGCCCCATAAGTTTATATCCAACACTCTACTTTATATGCCAGAGCAATACCATTGTCCTTCTTCTTCCTCTTGGTCTTAAGTAGCAGTAGTTTTAAGCCTCAACTGCTTCGGGTCTTTTCACTTGAAGAGGCGGTGGAATGAGCCAGCCTTTTTCTTTACTCATTTGAAGAATACGAACGCCTAAAGCAGTTTTCGTAACATGATATTTTGCAAATAAGGCACCAATATCCTCTCTGATCGATTGCCCCATAACTTGACTACAAGCAACCAATCCCATCGAAGTATCCGATGCAATTGATGCCGCTATCTCTGGATCCGTAAATCTCGCACCAACAGGAATATCCTCAAGTTTTACTGGAGGTCTTTCTGGTAAAGCTGGCGTTGGAGCAATTCCGTTATCCGTTAGCAGAGTATCACACTCTTTTATCTCAAGTTTTGCTTGATCAATCAGTGCTTCTAATGTTTTCTTTAAATCCTTATCTCCTGCATGATTTAGAAATGCTTGGTAGAAGGAAAGTGCTCCCTTCGCGACTGTTGAACATTGCCATACACTGAAGATTTCACCATAATGCATAGGTTCATTTTTGGGGTTTCCACTTAATATTCCGATCACAAACACTCCTTTAAATTTATTTTCCACCGGATATATAGTCCCAAATTCAATAACAACATATTCAACATAATCCTAAATTCATAATGGAATAATGAAATTATTTTGGGGGAAAATAATTTCATCACAATATCGAGGAGGCCAGCTTTTATGAAAAAACAATTAACTACTGCAGTGGTTTCAATATTCTTATTGGCTGCTTTAGCTGTTCCAGCATCAGCTCACGATGTAAATGAAGCTATGGTTGATGGACGAGACAACAACACTTACCATTACAACAGCACCAATAATAACCCAAACACTGTAAGAGCAAATTCAACAGCTAACGATAACCGTATGGACTGGGGATGGCTTGGCTTGCTTGGATTACTTGGTCTAGCTGGCATGCGTAAGAGAGTAACTGATCACTCTGATCGCTAATTTTAGATCTTCACATCATTGGAAACTAAGAGCTCTGTCAGTGTGACAGAGCTCTTTTAAAGATGAAAAATTATATGTCGTGAGATAAGGCAGCCAAAAGTTCAAGGAGGATGGTTAATGAAACAAGAATTGAATTATGGAACAGATTATAAATTTATTCCCGTAACTTCAGTGGGAAGTGGCGTAGGGATTGAAATGCTGCCTGATCTATTTTGCCACACTATCCAAATTGTAAATATCTGTTTAGTTGGTTACCCTGACGACTTCGTTTTAATTGATGCTGGAATGCCAAAGTCAGCAAATGAAATAATCTCGGTCATCGAGGAGCGTTTTGGTCCGAACAGCCGACCCAAAGCGATCATTTTGACCCATGGACACTTTGATCATGTCGGCGGGTTAATAGAACTGGTCAAGCACTGGGAAGTTCCGGTTTATGCGCATCCATTGGAAATGCCATTCCTCACAGGGCAGAAATCATATCCGGAACCAGATCCTACGGTTGAAGGTGGTCTGGTAGCTAAAATGTCCACCTCCTTTCCAAATGAACCAATAAACCTTGGGAGCAGCGTACAAACGTTACCTTCTGATGGGACTGTCCCCCATATGCCAGGGTTTAGATGGATTCATACCCCAGGACATTCTCCTGGTCATGTTTCGTTATTTCGAGAAAGGGACGGAGCGTTAATCGCAGGCGATGCTTTTACTACTGTAAAACAAGAGTATATGTATAAAGTATTTACTCAGGAATTGGAAATAAGCGGACCCCCTCGCTATTTAACAACAGATTGGGAAGCTGCAAAGCAATCTGTTATTAAAATTGAGGCTTTAAAGCCCGAGTTTGCTGTAACGGGCCATGGATTGCCGATGTCCGGTGAGGTGCTAACAACAAGCCTGAAAAAACTTGTTAATGAATTTGACCAAATTGCCGTACCGGATTATGGAAAGTATGTTAACTAAATTTTCCTCTTGGTACATTGGTTTTGGACAACGGTACAAATTCCGTTGTCCACCATCTACTCTTGACCATCCCACTCTATGTTCTATCCCCGATAATATAAGATCTCAAAACGACGAGAGATTCACAATTAAATACTAACCCCGACTTTTAACTGGTAATCCTTTGTATTTCACAACTCAAATACTCGATCTTAGTATCACCACAAATGCTACCCTATTAAGGTTAGGATAGACTTCATTTGTTCCTCTGAAGTCTCACCAATACTAATACCGTTTCTGTGATCGATGGCGAAATTTAACGGGACCATGTTCATGGCTATGGACATTTCTATCACTAATGGGTTCATTTACTCGTCTCTTGGCTATCACTTAATAAATTGCGATTATGTCAACCTCTTCACTGCCATGATTGGAGTTAGAACAATTTAAGCTCAAATTCAGTTTTTTAGGAATCATCTTCACGATGATCAAGGGAAAAAGCTTGATAGATGCGGTAAGTGTTCTTTTTAATGATTTCAATCTCAAAATTGAACGTAATTTAGAAAACTAAAAATTTCGGCATTCATTCTACTTGATGTAAAGTTTCAACATATTCAATAAACCTTTTGGCTGCTGGGGAAATATGATGATCTTCTCTCCACTTCAAACCGATTTCCCAGTACCAACCTTCATCAATGATTGGGATCCAGACCAATTCATCTAACATCAACCCCAACGTCTTAGGCAATACGGATACACCAAGACCCGACTTTATAAAACCGGCTACAGTGATCAGGTCCTCCGCTTCATAAGCAGAAGCAAGAACAAATCCGGTGTGTTGGAAACGGGACATAATCGTCGCCTTTAATCCGCAGTTGTTTTTCAATCCAATAAATGGTTCGCCAGACAGCTCTGCCAAACTCAGAGCGCTACAATCTGCATAACGATGTTGAGAGGGAACAACAATGTATAAAGGAACATTTTGAACAGTCATCCAGTGATGATTATCCAAAGTGGATTCCCTCGATGTAATCATAATATCCGAAAATCCTTGCTCCAAATGTTCATCAATATCCCCTAAGTTCCCTTGTGTCAATTCAAACCGCACTTTGGGATACTCCAATTGATAACTCCTTATTAGGCTAGGAATCAATTCAACACCGAGAATGTTTAGATAAGACAACGTAATCACACCAGTATCCGGATTAGACCACTCTTCGATTTCATTTAGGCCATTTTCAATATTTTGTAGGGCTCTACCAATCCATTTAGAGAACATGGTACCGTTTCGGTTCAGCTTTATATTTCGTCCATTTCGCTCAAATAAAGGAGCTCCTATTTCGTTTTCAAGCTTGGCAATTGCATGACTTAACGCTGGCTGAGTAATACCAAGTGTTTTGGAGGCTAATGTCATATGTTCAAGCCGTGCAACGGTCATAAAGTATTCTAATTGTGTAAGTTCCATTAAATTACCTCCGATACATTAATATTATTCATCATTTTTATTATTATAATAAATTGGACGTTATAGAAGTGGCAAGTGTAGTATTAGTTTTAGCTCCTCTCGAACAACACATCAAGGCTAAGAAACAGAGCGCTTTTAAATTAATCATTGAATACCATTACTACTAGGAGGAATAGATATGCATAAAGAATTTGAGTTCTCTGCATCAGAATTTGAAGGCAAGAAGGTCCTTGTAACCGGAGGAACAAAGGGAATGGGACAAGCTGTTGTAAAAAGACTTACAAACGGAGGAGCTACAGTACTTACTACTGCCCGTTCCCGCTCTATTGACTTGCCGAATCCGGTCAAATTTGTAGAAGCAGATGTTGCCACACCTGAAGGTATAGAGCAAGTTATTACAGCAGTAAAAGAGCAACTTGGAGGTATCGATATTATTGTCCATTGCGTAGGTGGATCAACCACACCACCAGGAGGCGCACTTGTATTGAGTGATGAGGATTGGCTTCATGCATTAAATTGGAATTTACTCGCAGCAGTTCGACTTGATCGCGGCTTAATTCCACTTATGTTAGAAAACAATTCAGGCGTTATCCTTCATTTCACTTCCATTCAAAGACGTTTGCCTTTATATGAAACTACACTGGCTTATGCATCGGCAAAAGCCGCTCTGGCTAATTATAGCAAGGGATTATCGAATGAATTTTCTCCTCAGGGAATTCGAATAAATACTTTGTCTCCCGGGTTTATTCAGACAGAAGCAGCTGACGCATTAATTGATCGGATCGCAACGGAAACAGGAAGTCGAGAAAGTGCACTCGAACAACTTATGGATTCACTCGGAGGTATTCCAATTGGCCGACCAGGGTTTCCAGAAGAAGTCGCTGAACTGACTGCATTTTTGGTCTCAGACCGAGCAGCATCCATTACAGGTAGTGAATATGTCATAGATGGGGGAACTATTCCTACAGTCTAACTAACATTAATAAAAGGAGAGAACAATATGGATCTCAATCATTTACCGTCTGTAATTGGCAAATATATTACTGCATCTAATAAACCAGACCCAGCAGTATTTGTAGATTGTTTTTCCGAAAATGCCGTTGTGTTGGATGAAGGAAAAAAGCGAAATGGAAAACAGGCGATCAGAGAATGGAGTGATCAATACCATTTCGCGGCGAATGTAACGTTAGAGCCAACAACAGCAAAAAAAATGGGTGAAGAAATTGTGCTAACATGCAAGCTGGATGGTACCTACGACAAGACTGGTCTACCCGATCCACTATTACTGAATTATCATTTCGTTATTGTTGACGATCAGATCGTCAGCCTATCCATTTTTTAAAGAAACCTCAAAGGCCTTGGAAATTTCTAAGGCCACTATTTATAAATTCTAATTATAACGGGGGTAAATACTCATGATAATTAACCATTTACTTATAAGACTAAAAGACTCTTCTGATACAAAAATCGAGGAGACACAAGAAGTCCTCCTTAAAATGAAAGGAAATATTGCAACCTTACTCGATATGCAGGTCAAGGTGGACATACGTCGTGATTCATCTTCTTATGATCTCATGCTGATCACAAAATTTGCATCGATAACGGATATGGAAGCGTATCTGGTAGATCCTTTACACCAAGAAATAAGCATATTTATTGGTAGTGTATTAGACAGCTCAGCATCGGTTTGCTACGAAGCATAAAGTACTGCAACAAACAACGGGACGAATGCTATAATAATTACGCATAATAAAGTGACTGCGAAATCTTTAAGTGGCAAGTCAACCAAGTGATCAGCCTTCTGTCATGTACCATGGTGTTTTTTGAGGTTTTGTCTGTATTTACTTATTATTTAGATAATCATCTAATCGGTAATCAGACTATGTTCGTAACCATTTCAGCAATCGGGACAAGAACTTGTACCTGTAACATAAAAAAGCCGCTATAATAGCGACTTCAATGGACTATTTTCTTGTCCTGTGAAATTTGAATACATTTTATTGACTGCTGCTCTTGGATCATCATCTGTTAAATCATCGTTGTTAGCATTAGGATATCGGTTGCAAATAAATGTTTAGTCTACTTTTTTTCATTCAGATGGAGCTCATAGGTCTGTTCGATATGACGTGAACCCCACGCATGGTTTAATTATCACATGAGAAAAGCCACCATAATAAAGGTGGCAAAATTTTCATTATCTATGCGAACGATATTTACTATGCTAATTGTGTGATAACCAGATGTGCCGAAACGGGTCTTGTTCCTCCGGCGAGAGGAGTCATGGTTAGTGCAGTGGAATTACCGGCTGGATTTCGCACGGTCAGTATTGAATTAATGACAGTCGTTTGTACTAAAGCCATTCCTGGCATCTGACTTGTGCCTGTTGCTCGCCCCACTACTGAATTGGATAGGTCAGCACCATTGAGTGTTAACATAAGTTGCCCAGCTTCATTCATACTTCCCTGAAACATAACCAGATACGTCCCGATCGCAGCCAAATTAAATGTGCTTGGACCCGTACGAGTAATTGTAGTTCCGCTTGTAGGTCCATCTTGCGGAAAACTTACGTCCGTGCCCGGAGCAACCGTTGCAGCATTGTCTGGTGGCATCAACGCAAAAAAATCTGCAAATCCCAGAACACCTCCGGCTGCGCCTGTAGCCCCCGTCACTCCAGTAGCTCCTGCTGGGCCTGCCGCCCCCGCTGCACCTGTTGCGCCAGTAGTTCCCGCTGGACCTGCTGGACCTGCTGCTCCAGCCGTACCTGTTGCGCCAGTTGCTCCCGCTGGGCCCGCTGGACCTGCTGCTCCAGCCGTACCTGTTGCGCCAGTTGCTCCCGCTGGGCC
>NZ_JABMCC010000115.1 GCF_013359905.1 Paenibacillus taichungensis
AACCTCCAAATAATTTATAGTTATTAGTATATAATTTTCTGATAGATTGCTTTTGCAATTCTGATCATAACTTCTATACTACATCAATCTATTCGACACATTTCAATATATTCCTCTAAAAATTTACAAATAAATTGCCATTTACTGATTCATAAGACCTGCTTTTTTGATTTTATAGGTTTATTGGTCTAGTAGTGTCACAGTTTTACCATGAATTTTCCAAAAGGATTTTGCAGACCCATCAGCGAATACAATATTTAATAACAGCGGCATAAAGGAAGGAGTGATATCCACTTAAACTTTTGTCGAAGTTTTCCAGCAAGATTCCTCAGCCCGTTTCGTGTTTAATGTTATATAGGAGTAGTGTATTGCATTTCTCACGGGGTACACCTTAATTTTTACATCCACCTATCACCTCGACACAACAAGTACAGGCAATTCTGCACGTATCATCTACTTTCAGACATTACAAAGAACAACGTTCGGCTGCAATTCTAAGTAACACAGTCTGTACAGCATGCTCCTAATCATGACCAAAGTGTCCACACAACAGCATATCGGATTATGGGCTCTGAAATGATTTAGAACGAATGCACATGGAGGAGGCTGTAATGATGGCAAAAAAAGAAGTTGTAGCGATGCTGCTCGCTGGAGGGCAAGGCAAAAGATTAAAGGGACTGACCAAATCACTGGCCAAGCCTGCTGTTTATTTTGGCGGAACCTACCGCATCATTGATTTTCCTCTAAGTAATTGCTCCAATTCTGGCATCGACACGGTCGGTGTATTAACCCAATACGAACCTCTGGTGCTTCACTCTTATATCGGCATTGGCAGTGATTGGGATCTGGACCGCAAAAATGGCGGGGTATATGTACTTCCTCCTCATGAACGTGAAGACGGTAGTAACTGGTACCGTGGTACGGCGGATGCTATCTACCGTAACCTGAATTTTATCGAACAATTCGATCCTGAGCATGTGCTCATCTTGTCAGGGGATCATATCTATAAAATGGATTACGAGAAAATGCTTCAATACCATAAAGAAAAGGATGCAGATTGCACCATATCGGTCATTGACGTTCCGTTGGAAGAAGCTAGCCGGTTCGGGTTGCTCAACACCCACGATGATTATCGCATCTATGAATTCGAAGAAAAACCTCCTGAACCCAAGAGCACGCTTGCTTCCATGGGTATCTATCTCTTCAAGTGGGATGTGCTGAAACGCTTCCTGATCCAGGACGAACAGCAGGCCTCCACCTCCTATGATTTTGGCAAAGATATCATTCCCTTGCTGCTTGAAAATGAAAAATCACTATACGCTTATCCGTTTGAAGGGTATTGGAAAGACGTCGGTACAATCCACAGTCTGTGGGAATCCAATATGGACCTGCTGGATGAAGAAACGCCGTTTAATCTGAACGATCCGGATTGGCGTATCTTTACTCGGAATCCCAATCAGCCTGCGCAATATATTTCTCCATCGGCGAAGGTGCGGAATTGCATCATTAGTGAAGGCAGTGTGGTACATGGTGAGGTTAAACACTCGGTGTTGTTCTACGGTATTGAGGTGGGAGAGAACAGTTCCGTAACCGATTCAGTGATCATGCCAAAAGTGAAGATCGGTCAAAATGTACACATTCACAAAGCTATTATTGCCGAAGGATTGGTGATCCCGGATGGAGTACATCTGTCGCCCGCCCCTGAGGATGAGAGTGATATATTACTGGTCGATCAGGAAGAACTGGAACGACAGCTTCTCGAGGGAATGACAAGCAAAGCCTAATCTAAACCCCAAAGGACGGTGCATGCGATGAAACCATTGATCGGAGTTATTAACCTTGACCATGAGCTTGAGGAATTGAAGGAATTGACGTACTTTCGCTGCGGAGCCGCGGTGCCTTATGCCGGGCGTTACCGTCTGATTGATTTTGTATTATCCAATATGATGAATGCTGGCATTGAGAGTATCGGTGTATTTGTGCGTCGCAAGTACCGTTCACTCATGGATCATCTGGGAGACGGTAAGCCGTGGGATCTGGATCGCAAGCATGGCGGTATGTTTATTTTACCACCGGACTGGAACGATCCAACCGATACGTCACAAGGGGATTTGCAGCATTTTCACAATAATCTCGATTTCTTCCGCCGGGGTTCAGGGCAATATGTAGTCCACGCAGGTAGTCGGCATGTAACCAAAGCAGATCTGCAGGACGTGTACAGATACCATATTAGCAAAGGCGCGGATGTAACGCTGGTCTGCAAAAAAGTGGATCAACTGCTGCCTGAGCATGATGCCTGTGTCAAAGTTGAAGATGACGGGAACGGTAATGTGGTGGACATTCACCAAAGCGCCGATCACCCGAATATATATACAGAAATTTTCATTATGGAAAAAGAACTGTTCCTGCGCCAAGTGCAGCGCTGCATCGCTCATGGCGAAAGCCATTTCTTCCGTGATGTAATTCAGAAAAACCCGGATGGCTTGAACATTGCGGCGTATGCCTATGATGGCTATCACGCCGTGATCAATTCAATTGATAGCTATTACCGCAACAGTCTGGAATTGTTGAATAGCGGATTGTATGAGCAGCTGTTCAAGGAACAGCCTGTTCAAACCAAGATTAAATACGAGGCACCTGCCAAATACCTGGATACTGCTGAGGTGAAACATTCCTTGCTTGCGAACGGCTGCATTGTGGGCGGAGAAGTCGAAGACAGCATCCTGTTCCGTGGGGTGCATGTGGCGAAGGGGGCCAAAATTAAAGGTTCTATTATTATGCAAAAATGCTACATCGGAGAAGGCGCCGTTCTGGAGAACGTCATTCTCGACAAAGATGTAAAGTTAAGCGGCGGCCAGACGCTGATCGGCGACCCGTCGAACCCGTATATTTTGGCGAAGAGTACTATTATCTAATACCAACACTTAACCGATATCATCTATAAATATATATAAAATAAAAATCCTGTAGGATGGATTTAAGGTTCATGCTTCTTTGAAGCATTGGGTGCCACAGCTAAAGCTACGGTTATACGTGCTAACGCAGTGGAGGTGACGAAATCGATTCTGAAGAAGCGTAAGCGTTCGCCTTTGTCTTCAAATTTCAACCTTTTATAAAGTTCATCAAGAAATTTGAGAGACAACAGCGATCGGAAGAACGATTCGTAACCGGAACGGCCAC
Organism: Paenibacillus taichungensis; assembly: GCF_013359905.1. Classification (GTDB taxonomy): domain Bacteria; phylum Bacillota; class Bacilli; order Paenibacillales; family Paenibacillaceae; genus Paenibacillus; species Paenibacillus taichungensis. The sequence continues at coordinate 3,181 of NZ_JABMCC010000115.1, forward strand.
TTTGCTGGATGTATGAGCACTTAAGTGTATGAACCGCCACCACCCTACAGGATTTCACCGGGAGGAACCTTCTTTTGTTTGACAACAAGGAAACGTTCAAGAGTATTTTTAGACGCAATCTGGTTAGCAAATTGGGCAAACCACTAGCAGAAGCAACGCAAGAGGATGTCTATCACGTACTTGGAAGTATGATTCGCGAATACGCGGGTCAAGATTGGGCGGCGTCGAATCAGGGGTTTAAGCAGCGCCAGGATAAACAGGTCTATTACTTCTCGCTGGAATTCCTGATTGGACGTCTGCTCGGCAACAACCTGTTAAATGTGAATGAATTGGAACTCGTCCGAGACAGTCTGGCTGAACTGGGCTTCTCTTTGGAAGAAGTGGAAGAGCAGGAGGCGGATGCAGGGCTCGGCAACGGAGGTCTGGGAAGACTCGCAGCCTGTTTTCTGGATTCACTGGCTTCCCTCGGCTATGCAGGACATGGATGCGGAATCCGTTATAAATATGGCTTGTTTGAGCAAAAAATTATTAACGGCAATCAGGTCGAATTACCCGATAATTGGCTCGAGAAGGGCAATGAATGGGAAGTGCGCCGTCCGGACAAAAAGGTGGAAGTGCAGTTCTGGGGCCGTGTGGAAGCCTATGAACAGGATGGACATTACCAATTTGTCACGAAGGATGCCGAATCAGTTGTAGCTGTTCCTTATGATGTGCCTGTGATTGGTTATGGCCAGCCCCATGTAAACACCTTGCGATTATGGAGTGCGGAGCCCAAGCGGGAGACTTCACTCGATACCCCTTCCAACTATTACGGATATCTGGATTACAGCCGTTCGGTAGAATCGATCTCGGAGTTCTTGTACCCGGATGATTCCCAATACGAGGGCAAGCTGCTTCGTCTGAAACAGCAATATTTCATGTGTTCGGCAGGCGTACAGAGTGCTTTGCGTACATTTAACAAGCTTGAGCTTTCGTATGATCGATTGCCGGATAAAGTGGCGTTCCATATTAACGATACTCATCCAACACTCGTGATTCCCGAACTGATGCGCATTCTGATCGATGTCAAAGGATATGGATGGGATGAAGCGTGGGATATTACAACCCGCACCGTATCGTATACCAACCATACAACGTTAAGTGAGGCGCTTGAAAAATGGCCTGTGGCCATGATCAGCAAGCTACTGCCACGCATTTACATGATTATTGAAGAGATCAACAAACGTTTCTGCGGCATGCTGCTTGAACGTTATCCCGGAGACCAGGATCGTATCCAGCATCTGGCGATTATTGCGAACGATCAGGTGCGGATGGCTCATCTGGCCATTGTGGGCAGTCATAGCGTTAACGGTGTTGCGGCATTGCATACCGAAATATTGAAGGAACGGGAAATGGCTCCGTTCTATGCACTCTATCCGGAGCGCTTCAATAACAAAACGAATGGCATTACCCATCGCCGCTGGCTGATGCATGCCAATCCGAAGCTGTCGAATCTGATCACAGATACGATTGGAAGTGAGTGGATTAGGGAGCCGGGCAGACTGAATGAGCTGGTAGGCGTTGCAGACGATGCTTCATTCCAGCAGCAGTTCCATTCCATTAAACGTAATAATAAGGAGCGACTGGCCGCGTACATCCTGGATCATACCGGGAAGGCTGTCAATCCGGATTCCATCTTTGATGTACAGGTGAAAAGGCTGCATGGGTACAAACGGCAGCTGCTGAACATTCTGCATGTTATGCATTTGTATAACCGTCTCAAGAGCGATGCTTCGTTTGATATCGTGCCACGTACGTTCATTTTTGGAGCAAAGGCCGCGCCAAGTTATTATTTTGCCAAGAAAATTATCAAATTGATTAACACAGTGGCAGATACGGTCAATCGCGATGCGGCCGTGAAAGATCGTCTACAGGTATTTTTCCTGGAAAACTACTCGGTCTCTCTTGCCGAGAAAATTATACCTGCTGCGGACGTTAGCGAACAGATTTCAACCGCAGGCAAGGAAGCCTCCGGTACGGGGAACATGAAGTTTATGATGAACGGTGCGTTGACCATTGGTACTATGGACGGCGCGAATGTGGAGATGGCAGAGCAGGTTGGTCAAGACAATATGTTTATCTTTGGTCTGAGTGCAGACGAGGTGCTTGAATATTACCGCTCCGGCAGTTATCGGCCAAATGAGATTGTACAGCAGGATGAACGAATTAGGGAGGTAGTGGAGCAGCTGGTACATCCGGGAACGTTCTGTGAGCGTGATGGTGAATTCTGGGATATCTATGATTCCTTGCTGGCCCATGGTGACGAGTACTTTGTATTGCGTGACTTTGCTGCCTACGCCGATGCGCATGCTGCCATTGATTTGGCATACCGCGATGTAGCGGGCTGGACACGTAAGGCGGTGCTAAATACCGCTCAATCCGGCATTTTCTCCAGTGATCGCACTATTAGTGAATATGCGACTGATATCTGGGGCATTCATCCGGTTTCCGGACACTGGAAAGGTTAAATAATTATTGTTTAACAATTAAATCCCCTTGTACACTAGGTGGATCTCTGTTGGGTTCATAAACCTTTGTCAGAGATCACTCCTTGTTGCACAAGGGGATTTTTGTATGAATCAGCCGATTGGTCGGGACACACTTTGTTTGCTATCACGCCGCCTTTCACGACGAAGGATGATCGGAACTGTGATCACTGCAGCGATCACCAACAACGGAGCTAATAAACCAGCGATGGGTAACGCCGATGCGCCATTCGCTGAGAAGACGCTCAAGTCCCAGAACCCGTGCAGGAATATGGAGGCCACGAGTGATCCGGTAGACCGCCGAGCGAGGTAGAAGATCGAACCGAGGCCAAAAGCGATCATTACCTGGAATAGGGCACCCGCTCCGATGCCCAAAAACATGTTCGGCAGGTGGAAGACTGCGAACATCGCTGTTGAGAGCAGCCAGACCCCGGTTTCCCCGAATCGGCTGCGCAGAGCAACCATTAACTGACCTCGATTGATCATCTCCTCATTGAAGCCGACCATGATACTGCCGAAAATGAGATACAGCCACATGAGGGGGGTGACACGGGTGAAATCACCGATTAGCATGTTCACGATCGCGATGACCATCATGATGATCGGGAGAGTCATTGTCGATCGAGAAAGACGCTGCCTTTCAACCAGGCTAGGACGCCACCATCCGTAGATCGTGACCATTGTGATGGTCAGCACGGCACCGCCGGACAGCGGTGCTATGTACCAGAGAAGAAGGGTCCGCTCACTCTCACCCACTCGCGTGTAATCAATGCCGTTGAGCAAGAAGATCGCGTAGAAGACTGCGCTGTATAGGAAATATGTGAGAACACCCCATCCTACGCGGGGACGAACCCGAAGGGCAGGGTCCAAAGTTTCTTGAAGCTTGTCCCTATTAATTGACATGTTAAACACTCCCATTATCCAATAATATTTTTTTATTTGCTCATTTTTCTTATGATTTTAACTTCGATTAAGTCAAGATATAGTCCCGCAAAGCCTTTGGTAACAGTGCCGACAATTTTGCGGAGTTTCATACCGAGGATGCGAACGTCCAGCCCTTTCATTTCACCCCACCTTCGACGCGCGCTTTTAAATGGTTAGGACCATGCGTCCTCCTTCCCGTAAATTCTATTATCTCTTGTGTTAATTCTTCGAATGATCCAGAAATCCAACAAGAAGCTTCGGTGACGAGGAGCATATTTTGATTACTGGCTTATTTAAAATTCTAGTTGCCCAAGTTAAATAGAAGCTAACCAAATGGATAAAAACCAGCTAAATTTTCACTGCTGTAGTTTAGGTTCTGTTTAGGTAACGATGTGGTATAAAGGATGAGGCAGACTGGGCCGAAGTCTAACTATGAACGAAGGGAAGGACAGGATTTTGAGGTGACAGATATACGGAAGTCCACGCCTGAGCAGCTGGACATGAAGATCTGTATCCCTTTAAAATAGACCTACCGCTCTGCGGGAAAAAAAGTCGGAGGAATTCAGACAATGAACGAACGTTCGTGGCTCCACTCCAGGTGGATGCTTGCTATCGTTGCCTGCATGGCAGTACTGTACACGTTGATTATGGGCAACTTGCTATTTGTCAGCGGGAGGATGCCTGGCGTGAATTATCAATATAATCTGGTACCATTAGAGACAATTAAGCCCTTACTTTTTGAAAAGAACAGATACCATACGGAAGCCTGGGTGAAGAATCTGTTCGGAAACATTGTTTTATTCATACCGCTTGGAATATGGATACCATGGTTATTCCGCATGTGCCGAAAGTTTTTACTATTTACAGGTATTGTTGTAATGCTTTTGTTAGCTGTTGAGATTACGCAATTGATTACCCGTGTTGGTTCGTTTGATGTCGATGACATTATTTTGAATACGTTGGGTGCCTGGATTGGATACATAGGGTTTACCTTATTCATATATTCACAGAGAAAGACTCGAAAATAAACTGCGAATAGCGGTCAAAGATCGGGTCTTTTTGTGTTCATGGATCTTTTCTGTTTATAAGAAGAGCATTTCGGATAAAACATACTAACGGGTTATATAGTAAAGAGTAAAGAAAGCGAGGTGGTCTATATCGTTTGGTGGAAAGAGAGTGTGGTGTACCAGATCTACCCCAACAGCTTCAAAGATTCCGATGGGGACGGTCAGGGTGACTTGCAGGGGATATATGATAAGCTCGATTATTTGACTGATCTGGGCGTGGATGTAATCTGGATCTGTCCTATTTACGATTCACCTAGTCATGATAACGGATACGATATCCGTGATTATTACTCCATTTTACGTAAGTACGGCACGATGGAGGATTTCGACCGTTTGCTGGCGGAAGCGCACAAGCGTGGTCTCAAGATCATGATGGATCTGGTACTGAATCATACGTCGGATGAACATGCGTGGTTTGCCGAGTCACGTTCATCGAAAGTGAACCCGAAACGGGATTATTATATTTGGCGTTCAGGTAAAAATGGTCAGGTTCCAAACAACTGGGAGTCCTACTTTGGGGGTTCTGTGTGGAAGCATGATCCGGAGACGAATGAATATTATTTGCATCTCTATACTGAACACCAGCCTGACCTGAATTGGAACAATCCACAGATGGCAGAAGAGATGTATGAGATGGTGCATTGGTGGTTGCAAAAAGGTGTGGATGGTTTCCGTTTCGATGCGGTGGCCCATATCGCCAAGGCAGAGGGGTTACCCAGCGCACATAATCCGGATAATCTGCCGGTCGTTCCTGCGTACCAGCTTTTTTCCAACCTCGAGCAAGTACATTCGATTCTGAACAAACTTAACGACATGATCCTGAAGCCTTATGGTCCAATGACTGTTGGGGAGACTTCCGGGCTTGGACCGGAACAAGCGCTGGCCTATGTTGGGACAGATCGGAATGAGCTCAATATGGTGTTCCAGTTTGAGCATATGTTTGTGGATGCTCAATCATCCGGAATCGGCAAATGGAACTATCGGGAATGGAGGCTGCCCGAGTTGAAAGAAATAATGAGCCGCTGGCAAACCGTACTGCATAACAGAGGCTGGAATGCCAATTACATGGGCAATCATGACCAGCCGCGCCCAGTATCCCGTTTCGGTGATGATGGAAAGTACAGAGTGCGCTCTGCCCAAATGCTGGCTACGTGGATGCTCACCCTGGAAGGTACTCCCTACATTTATCAAGGGGAAGAGATTGGCATGACCAATGTTGCTTTTCCTGATATTGAGGATTATCGTGATATTGAAACGATGAATTATTATCGGCAGCATATTGGTCAGGGGCGAGCGAAACATGAAGTCATGCAAGCGATCTGGCGCAAGAGTCGTGATAATGCACGTACACCGATGCAGTGGGATGATACGAAACATGCCGGATTTACCGATGGTGAGCCATGGATTCAGGTGAATGCGAACTATCCTGAGATTAATGTGGAGGATGCCGAACGTGATCCCCAGTCCATTTTGCATTATTACCGTAAACTAATCGCTCTTCGCAAACAACATAAAGTACTCATCTATGGGGCATATGAGCTGCTTTTGCCGGATGATCCCGATATTTATGCCTATACCCGGACGCTGGATGATGAGCAGATGCTGGTTATTCTGAATTTCCGGCAACATGAGCCTGAGATGCAATGGCCTGAAGGGTGGAACGAGGAGAATGCCAAGATGGTCATCAGCAATGTCAGTAAACGATATTCCACCGATAAGGGCGAGATTCTTCTTCAGCCTTATGAAGCACGGGTTTATCGAATGCAGCGATGAGGCGTTATTTTGCTTTGGCGAAGAGTTTTGAATTATAATATAGGTTGAAAATCAAACTAACGAACGCATATGTCAGGAGGATACCAAGTTGCTGAATATTACTTACCACGGACACTCCAGTGTACAACTGGGCACAGAAGAGAAGTCGTTAATCATTGATCCTTTCCTGCGTGGCAATGAACTTGCTGTCACCAAACCGGAAGACATCAAGACCGATGCCGTTTTACTGACACATGCACATATGGATCACATTTTGGATGCTGAACCGATCGCCAAAGCCAACAATGCCAAGGTGGTTGCGATTGTGGAACTGGCTACATATATGTCCTGGAAAGGTCTGGACACTCTTGGCATGAACATGGGTGGAACGGTGGATCTTGGTTTTGCGCAAGCCAAAATGATTCAGGCTTTCCATACATCCGGGATCGTGCTGGAAGAGGAACAACGGATCATGTACGCAGGATTGCCTGCAGGATATATTATTAACATTGGTGGCAAAACCATTTTGCATGCCGGTGATACTAGTCTGTTCGGTGATATGAAAATGATTGGCGACCGCCATGATATCGACGTTGCACTATTGCCTATTGGTGGACATTTCACCATGGGACCGGAGGATGCTCTGCAGGCTGCTGAATGGTTCAATGCCAAGCTGACGATTCCAGTACATTATGATACGTTCCCGGTGATTCGTCAGGATGCCGAGAAGTTTGTGGAGCAGCTTGCTTCCAAAGGTCTGGAAGGCCGTGTGCTGGCACCGGGACAATCTCTTACCTTGTAATGCTCTATTAATCACTGTTCAATCATAAAAGCAATACAAAGCTAAAGACGAATATCACGTCAAGATAACTGACGTGATATTCGTCTTTTTTCGGTTCCAAGTTCAATTTAGCACGCCTCAGTTGGTCCGAATGACAAAAATCTTGAAATCCCATTGTTGAGGTTCGAGCTGCAATGTTATAAAAAATTACACGGAAACCAAACGGAAATCCGAATTGACCGAAAAACAGGGGGAGCGTTCATGTCATTTGTGAAATCATTGTTTTTTCAAATTATTGTAGCGGTTATCATCGGGATTGGTGTAGGCATTCTGTGGCCTGATCTGGGCAGTCTGCTGCAGCCGCTCGGAACAGGTTTCATCAAGTTGATCAAAATGATCATTGCTCCATTAATCTTTATGGTGATCGTGACAGGCATTGCCAAAATCGGTGATCTGAAATCAGTCGGACGCATTGGGTTTAAAGCCATTCTGTGGTTCGAAATCGCTACGACGGTTGCGCTGGTCCTTGGACTCGGCACAGCGAACCTGCTTCGTCCGGGTGCAAGCATGAACGTGGACCCCTCGACCCTTGATGCAAGTGGCATCGAAGCCAAAACCAATGGCTCTGAACTGCCGCATGTCGTCGACTTTATCATGAATATTATTCCAACAAGTGTTGTAGATGCATTTGCACAAAATGCATTGCTGCAAGTGCTGCTCGTTGCCTGTTTGTTCGGGGTAGCCTTGGCAGCAACGGAAAGTAAGGCGAAGGAGAATGTGCTGACGCTAATTGAAAATGTACTGGGTATCTTGTTCCGTATTATTGGGTACATTATGAAACTGGCACCGATTGGAGCATTCGGAGCCATGGCATACACTGTTGGAGCATATGGTGCATCCACGCTGTCCTCCTTCGGCTTGCTGATTATTGCCTGTTACGGAGCTGCGTTACTGTTTCTGGTGATGCTTGCACTAGCTGCCTGGTGGATTACAGGACTGAACTTTTTGCAATTTGTAAAATATACACGTTCCGAAGTGATGCTGGCGATTGGTACAGGCTCCTCGGAAGTCGTTATGCCTCGCATGATGGACAAGCTGACCAAAGCAGGCTGTGATCGTGCTGTCGTCGGCCTTGTGGTTCCAACAGGGTACTCCTTCAATCTGGACGGAGCCTCGATCTACCTGTCGCTGGCGACCGTTTTTCTGGCCCAGGCGGTTGGCATTGATCTGACACTGGGACAAGAGATTACGATTTTACTGGTGTTAATGCTTAGCTCCAAAGGAATGGCGGGTGTACCTGGCTCCGCATTCCTTGCTTTGTCTGCTACAGCAGCGGCTCTGAATGCATTCCCGGTAGCTGCTGTTGCCTTACTGCTCGGTGCGGATCGTTTCATGGACACCATGCGAGTATTCACGAATCTAATGGGTAACTGTGTTGCGGCATTTGTCGTGGCGAAGTGGGAAGGGCTGCTGGACCAAAAACGTATGCGGGCTGTACTGTCTGGCGAGATCAGTGCCGAAGAGCTGGAGAGAGAAGAACAAGCGTCGATATCCTCGGTGAAGTTGAACAAAATGGAACAGGGAAAAGGAATGGTTTCGACGGACATGCTGTAATAAACAGGAAGTGAAAGGGCTTCGTATGAACTTTTAACTGATCCTATCTTTAAATTTGAACCGTCTGTTTACCCGCATGAAATCATGGGGTAACAGACGGTTTTTTCGTTTCAGATACAGATATCATGGAGTTCTCGAACGCATGCAGCAAAATAATTGTTACAGAGGAATCATTAATGGGGAATGTGTAGAAGAGGAAAAAGATAGCATATTGAAGTTTCAACTTGTATATACATGTTTAGTTATGTAATATATAAATGGAGTTAGGCCAAGAGAACCACATAAGCAATACAATTTATTGGAGGCGTTAACATGAGTTCAACCAACACAACTTCATCATCGTGGTGGAAAACTTCCACGGTGTATCAGGTATATCCCAAGAGTTTCAACGATACAACTGGATCGGGCACCGGAGACATTCGGGGATTGACCGAAAAGCTGGATTACTTGCAACATCTCGGTATTGATATCGTGTGGCTGCAGCCCGTATATGTCTCTCCACAGCATGATAACGGTTATGACGTAGCGGACTATTATCGGATTAATCCTCATTTTGGTACGATGGAGGATTTTGACGAACTGCTTAAAGGTCTGAAGGCACGTGACATGAAGCTGATGATTGATATTGTGGTGAATCACTCTTCTACGGATCATGAGTGGTTCCAGCAATCGCGTTCTTCCAAGGATAACCCATACCGCGATTATTATATTTGGAAGGACCCTGCTCCGGACGGCGGTGTGCCGAATAACTGGCAATCCAAGTTCGGCGGACCTGCTTGGCAGTATGATGAGCAGACAGGACAATATTTCCTAACGTTGTTTGACAAAACACAGGCTGATTTGAATTGGGAGAACGAGCAAGTACGCAAGGCAGTACGGGACATGATCAAGTTCTGGGCGGAGAAGGGTGTGGATGGTTTCCGTATGGACGTCATCAATCTGATCTCCAAGGACCAGCGTTTCCCCGACGATGATGGTAGCGTTTCCCCAGGCGACGGACGTAAGTTCTATACCGATGGACCACGTGTGCATGAATACATTACAGAGATGTATGAAGAGGTGTTTGGACCACATAATATGGTAACGGTTGGGGAGATGTCTTCGACTACGCTGGAGCACTGCATCAAATATTCAAACCCTGCTTCCCGGGAATTCTCGATGACGTTTAACTTCCACCATCTGAAAGTGGATTATCCGAATGGACAGAAGTGGGAACTGATGCCTTACGATTTTGAAGCGATGAAACAGTTATTTAGTGAGTGGCAGACAGGTATGCAGGCAGGTGGCGGATGGAATGCGTTGTTCCTGAATAACCATGATCAACCGCGGGCGTTGTCTCGTTTCGCAGATGATGGCGATTATCGTGCTGAGAGTGCCAAAATGCTCGCTACGACCATTCATGGCATGCAGGGAACACCTTACGTATACCAAGGCGAAGAGATCGGGATGCCGAATCCAGTCTGGAACGACGTTAGCGAGTTCCGTGATATTGAATCGACTAATATGTATCGACTGCTTCAGGAAGAACGGGGCAAATCCGCGGAGGAAGCATTCCAAATTGTGAAAGAGCGTTCCCGAGACAATTCCCGGACACCGATGCAATGGGATGGAAGCGAGAATGCCGGATTTACAACGGGTACACCGTGGATCAAAGTGGATGAACGATATCCGTCGATTCATGTGGCTCAGCAGATGGCTGACCCGAATTCGATCTATTATCACTATCGCAAGCTGATTGCTCTTCGCAAACAGGTTGGTGTGCTGACCGACGGTCTGTATGAACGTTTGGACGATGCACATCCGGATGTATTCGCATACGCGCGGACCAATGGAAGCGAAACGCTGCTTGTGGTATCGAACTTCAGCAAGCGGGACGTAAAATTTGCTTTCTCTGAAGCCGTCTGGAATGACCACATTGCGGGTAAATCAGCAGAGCTGCTGATTGGCAATACGGAGGTATCGCCTGCACTCGAGCAAGAAATCTCCCTGAGCCCGTATTCATCCTATATGTGGCTTGTACCGCAACAGGACTAATTCACATTATATAAATGGGAAGTGACAATATGGCAATTGATAAAAAACAGGTTGAGGAGATCGTACGCGCGGTCGGCGGCAAAGAAAATATCGAAGCTGCAACGCATTGTGTCACACGCCTCCGTTTTGCCCTGTACGACGAAAGTAAAGTAGATACGGAAAGTCTGGAACAGAACGATCTGGTCAAAGGCCAGTTCTCCTCTCAAGGACAATTTCAGGTAGTCATTGGACCTGGGCTTGTGGATAAAGTGTATGATGAAATGATTCAGATTACCGGGGGCGAACGTGCTTCCAAGGATGACGTGAAGGCTGTTGCGGGTAAAAAGCAAAACCCGATTCAGCGTGCGATCAAAACGCTATCTGACATCTTCATCCCGATCCTGCCAGCCATCATCACAGCCGGTCTCTTGCTCGGTATTAATAACATTCTGACAGGGCCAGGCATATTCTTTGATGGAAAATCACTGGTGGATGTATATCCAGCATGGAAGGATCTCGCATCTATTATTAATACCATCGCGAGCACAGCCTTTACCTTCCTGCCTGCGTTAATTGGTTGGTCCGCTGTAACAAGGTTCGGCGGCAGTCCGTTGCTCGGGATTGTACTTGGTCTGATCCTGGTTCATCCCGACCTACTGAGTGCTTATGGCTACGCCAATGCAGTCAACGAAGGCACCGTGCCTACGTGGAATCTGTTCGGCTGGCATATTGAGAAGATCGGTTATCAGGGGCAGGTTCTGCCGGTATTGGTATCAGCCTATCTGCTTGCCAAGCTGGAGATCTTCTTGAACAAAAGGGTGCATGATTCGATCAAACTGCTTGTAGTTGCACCTGTCACCTTATTGATTACCGGTTTCCTGGCATTTACGATCATTGGTCCGGTTACATTTGCCATTGCGAATGGAATTACATCCGGCTTGATCTATATTTACGATTCATACGCGGCTCTGGGCGGTCTGATCTATGGTGGACTGTACGCATTGCTCGTTATTACAGGAATGCACCATACGTTCCTGGCGGTAGACGTACAGCTGATTGGTAGCCAGGGCGGAACGTTCCTGTGGCCAATGCTGGCACTGTCCAATATCGCGCAAGGTTCAGCCGCACTTGCCATGATGCTCGTGCTTCGTGAGAAGAAAATGAGAGGACTTGCGGCAACTTCGTCCGTTTCAGCCTTCCTCGGGGTAACCGAGCCGGCGATCTTCGGGGTGAATATCCGTTATCGTTATCCGTTTATTTTCGGTATGGTCGGTTCTGCGATCGGCGGTGTACTGCTTACGATGAATAATGTTCAGGCCACCTCTATCGGTGTAGGTGGCGTACCTGGATTCCTGTCCATTTTCCCGAACAAATGGGGAGTATTCTTCATCGGTATGGCGATTGTACTGGTTGTTCCGTTCGTACTGACTGTTCTTTTTGGAAGAGCGAAGTTGAGAAAAGAAGACCGCAACGCAGATCAAGCTACTGTAGCTGGTGGTCAAACACCTTCAGCGAAATCCGCTTCTAGCACAACTACAACAAATGCAGTTGCAGAGCCACGCACACGCAGTGCTGCTCAGGTGGCGGATGAGCCTGTGAATACACTGGAAATCATGGCACCATTAACAGGTAAAGCTGTTCCGCTTGAACAAGTACCTGATCCAGCGTTTGCAGAGAAACAAATGGGTGAAGGGGTTGCCATTGAACCTTCTGGCAATCAGGTCGTTGCCCCGTTTGATGCTCAGGTTGCCCATGTCATCAAGAGCAAACATGCAGTCATTCTTGAGCACGCGAGTGGTGTGCAGATTCTGATTCACGTCGGGATTAATACGGTATCGCTCAAAGGCGAAGGTTTTAACATGCATGTTGAAACTGGAGAGAAGGTAAGAGCCGGGCAAACATTGCTTGAATTCGACCGTAAAGTGATTGAAGCTGCGGGATATCCGCTCATTACGCCAATCATTATTCCGGATGGTCAGGACATGGTTGATCGGGTGGAGGTCACTACAGGTGATGTTACATCCAATCAGAACGGTGTGCTTAAGGTTCATTTGAAAGGTTAAGTATACGAACAAATGGGGAGCTGCGATATTCGCAGCTTCTTTTTTTTATCCTGAGACCGAGATCAAACTGAACGCATACAATTTGTGTAGGGTGACCTTGATGCAGTTCGTTTTTTTTATTTATATCGTGGTAAACTGTATCTAGGATACATGTGGCAAAATCTCATGTTCACAGCGATCGGAAAGCTTGTTCATCAGGACTATGCATGTTCAGGTTGAGAAGTTCATATGGTTCAAAGAGAGTGGCTAGTCAATGGACGGAGGGGGAGAGCCATGACTCGTGTTGCGGTAATGGTCATTCATGGTCTGGGTATGCAAAAGGAAAATTATGCGGATACACTGATTTCGCGTTTGCATAAGGAATTGGATCAAGTTATGGTGTTGCCGGGAGCAGCCAAACAGATGCTGGATATTGAGCCTGTATTTTGGGCTGACGTATTTGAGGATCGGGAAGAGGCGCTGTTTCAGCAGCTTGTCAGCTCTCAAGGATTGAACTATCAAGTGTTACGTCGATTTGTAATACATTATCTGGCAGATGCCGTCGCGTATCAACCTGTGGAAAATCAAGGGCATAACTATGATGCGGTACATTATACGCTGAATCGGGCGATGCACGCACTTGCACAGCGGAATGGGCCAGAAGCTCCACTCTGTATCATTGCACATAGTTTGGGCGCGGTGATTGCAAGTAATTTTTTCTATGATCTGCAATATCCGTCTACTCGTACACCTTCCATCGTGGATGTTACTTCCGCATTGGAACGGGGAGATACCTTAACGAACTTTTATTCCTTTGGAACGACGTTGCCATTATGGAGCTTACGGTATCATGATTTTAGCCGGCCGATTCAGGTGCCTTCACCACTGGCAGGGCAGTACTTTCCTGGGCTGGAAGGGGAATGGATTAACTTTTATGATCGGGATGATATTCTGGGTTACCCGCTGCGCCCTATTGATCCTGCCTATGAGGCAGCGGTCAACGAAGACGTGGAAATTAACTCTGGCGGTGTAATTGGGAGCTGGAATCCGTTGAGTCATGGTGGATATTTCTCGAATGGAACCATGAATCGGAGAATCGCACAAGGTTTGGCGCGAACATGGACGTGGGTGAATCGTGGATCAGGTTAAATGTCAGTTATGGAAGGAGGACAATAATTATGGAATGCAGGACAGGCTGTGCCGCATGCTGTATCGCAATTTCGATCTCATCGCCGATACCCGGGATGGCTAACGGCAAGCCCGCAGGTGTGCGTTGTGTACAGCTGACGGAGGACAATCGCTGCGGAATCTTTGGTCAGAAAGAACGCCCCGCTGTATGCAGCGGATTACAGGCCTCGGAAGAGATGTGTGGCAGCACGGACCAGGAGGCGTTTGAACGTTTGAGCTGGCTGGAGCAGGAAACTGCCCCGAGTTCAGCGTGACAGAGTTGTTTTGAGGGAAAAGGATAATTATACTTAATATGGAAGGGGATTGAGATAAGAAAGGGGTATGGGATGAATGGAACTTGCCAAGCGGTTTGTAATGATCGTTTTGAATATGATTGGAGAACTGTGGATGGGCTTCTACAGGCGAAATTCAGACTTCTATGACAAGCAGACATCAGGGGCAAAAAGCAAACTTGGCTATTATGCATTTATTATTGGGGCGACCGCTGTAACCGTGTGCATTGTGAGCTGGATGTATAGTCAGGTTTATTCATAAAATGAGCAAACACATAAAAGAGAGTATCCGTACGCTGGAAATCAGTCGGATACTCTCTTTGGTATGTCCACTTCCTATTTTACGTGACCGAAGAGTGGGTGCTCACCTCTTTTTTCCTCAACATATGCATGAGAATTATCTTAAGGAGCGAAGAGACGATAAAGAAAATAAATAAGATGCGAAACAACTGATATCCGGACACCACCGATAGGTTGGCATTGACTTCATGAGCCATGATACTCATTTGGTCCATTCCGCCAGGTGCCATGCTCAGCAATGATGTAGCCGCGGAGAGGGAGAACATCTTCATTAATATATAGCTCAAGCCAAGCGAACCTGCAATGAGGAGAACACTGCTCGTGATTGCGAGTGTTATGGTTTGCATTTTGCGTTGCAGCTGCTGAGGACGAAGCATCAGACCCACATGACTGCCAATCATCAATTGTGAAATGTTAAGCAGGGACGACGGCAGATTGGGTGTGTGCATTGTTGTGCTTAATTGAATAACACACATGACGATCATGGGCCCAAGCATAAACGCTGTCGGAAACCGAAGCTTGCGTGCAATCCACGCACCAGCGACACAGAGCGGGGCATAGAGCAAGATTTCGGGAAAGAGTGTTGCCCAAGTTGTTGTCTCGATCATTGGTTGGTGCAAGCCTCCACCTGTCGTTCCGCCGATCCATGGACTAAACAGCAGGAACGGAACACAGAATACAATCATGATCAGGCGCGTGACCTGCAAAAAAGTAACGAGCGTCAGATTGATGGATTTCATCTCATCCGCAAGGGAGACCATCTGCGACAGCCCACCAGGAATGCTGCCAACCAGCAGGGAGGGAAAGTCAAAGTCTGTCAGCTTTGAAGCAACATAGGCGGTCAATGTACATAATCCGATTAAGAGCAGGGTCATGAGCAACATCATAGGTAACTGGTGCAGAATGCCTTGCAGTGCTTCTCTCGTCAGTGTTAATCCGATGGAGTAACCCACGATTAGAATACCATAGTCCCGAATGGAAGCGGGCCACATGAGCGGCAGCTTGGCAATCTGTGAACCAACCAGCATAAAAAACATCGGGCCAAGAAGCCAAGGAATAGGAGTATGGATCACTGTAAATAGTAACCCGCCAAGAATGGAGACACCCAAACTTAGAAAAAACCGAAAGACAACGTGGGAACCGAGCTTGTGCATCAGTTCCATCCGCGTTGTCTTCCGGCTGCATGAGGTAGATTGAAGTACATGTAAGATCACTCCTGATGATATGATACAATGATTGATCCTTGGACGGTGATTGGTTCATACCAAGCAGGACAGGCAGCTGATTTATCCACTGTCCTGCTGAATGGTTATCATTTATCTGTTCGCCGCGAGAACACGGGCAGATGGCTTCGGTTCTTTGAACATCATATAGTACATCAGCGATGAAATCACGTATAAACTGCCTGTAATGCTGAACGTGATCGCGTAACCCCAATAAGTGCCATAAGTGGTTACGAGGTAGGATTGAACGGGTCCCATCGTAGCCCATCCAATCATAAAGGCGGTCTGCATCAGTGAATTGGCGATTCCACGGCGTTTGTCCGATACTCTGTCCACCAGAATGGCGGATTGAATCGGATTAGCTGCATTCATCAGCGCTTGTCTGAATAAGAAACTCACCGAAGCGATGAGCAGCAGATTCGTGAAGCCGGTCAACAGCAGGAAGGGCAGTGACATGATCTGAAAGATGACGACAGCTCGAACACTGCCCACCTTGGCCGCAAGTGTAGGTCCAATCAGCATCGATACAATGGTCATGATCTGACCCAATGAAATGAGCAGACTCATGGCACTTAAGGATACCGAAAAACGGTTAGTGAAATACAGATTCAAATAAGGCACAACCAGTCCAGAACCAAATCCAATTAATAATTGGGTTATGACAAATTGACCGATCAAACGGGAATCTTTCTTTTGGTTAAGAGTATCGTTATTACTGCCTTGTTCTACGGAATGAACGACATCCTGTTTGCCATCGGTTGCAGATGTTGCAGATTCAATGACAGGTTGCGCCGGAGTATCCGCTTGCGGAGCCTTCTTATCTTCGGATACAAATAACATCGGAATAAACGCAACCAGTGTAGCTGCACCACCTACGAACAATACTGTCTGCAAACCCGTGACTTTGGCAAGGCCGGCTGTATGAAGCAGGTCTGCAAAAACGCCACCACCTAAGCTGCCGAGTACCTGAGAAGCGAGTACGAGGGAGGAGTAGTAGCTGAACATCTTCAGTCGTTGACTTTTCTTCACATTCTCAGCGAGGAAAGGAATGGCCAGTACTTGAAATACGCCAGCGAAAAGTCCTGAAAATACAGCAAACCAGATCAGTCCGCTAGCAGAATAATCGAAGGAACGGCCAATCAGAAAGATTCCGCTGAACAATGCGCCGGTAATCAGCAGCCGCTTACGGCTAAAGAAATCGCCGCATAGTCCGATGGGAACAAACATAATCGCTGTCGCAAGTGATTGAATACTTACAATCTGGCCGTTCATTGTATCATTGTAGCCTAGACCCTGAATGTACAAATTGTACAAGACAGAGAACATGCCATTTCCGATCTGATACAAGATGCTTGCCAGAAAAAACAATTGAATATTGCGGGACCAGCCCCGAATTTCAGCATGAATCTGTTGTAGAAGTCTCAAGTGGTTTCCCCCAGTCTGCCTGTGCAGTGATTTTAGTTTAACAGGAATGGGGGATTTGAGGAAGAATTGACCACCGTTTATTTTGCAGTAGGGGATTCCAGCACTCGGGCAATCACGAATCCATCGTAGCCTTTAGTGCCTACAGTCTGCAGTGCTGTAGCTTCAAGACGCGGGTTATCTGCAATTAATTTCAGGAAAGACTGAACGCCCTGAACTCTATTGTCCGTACTGTCTGCATTGATAACTTCGCCGTCCCTGACGATATTGTCACCAATAATCAGACTTCCCGGACGAGCCAGACGCAGCGCCCATCGCAAATAGTCGGGATTACTCGGTTTGTCAGCATCAATGAAGATGAAATCAAAGGGTTCTCTGTACTCTTCCTGAACGTCGGGAAGCGTAGTCAGGGCAGGACCTACTCGAAGATCAACCTTGTGCATAAGTCCTGCACGCGTGAGGTTGGTTCGTGCCATCTCTGCATGGCGTGGCTCTGCTTCCAGTGTGACGATACGTCCGTGGTCGGGAATGGCTCTGGCCATCCAGATCGTACTGTATCCGCCAAGCGTCCAGCACACGAGTTGCGCCTTGTATTTGAAGCAGGAGCTGAAGCAATTTCCCTTGATTAGGTGCTACATCATGAGCGGGCAAGCCGGCTTCCGCATTGGTACGTAGTGCCTGCTCCAGCAGGGAATCCGAGGGGATTAATAAGGTGTTCAAATAGTTGTCGACTTGACTCCAGGTTTGCTGTTGAGCAGAACCATTCACATTGTTCATCGTTATCTGTTCCTTTCCGATTGCATGTATTGGATTTCATACTTAAACTATAAAGCGAACAGATACATAAATAAAATATATATTATGTATGTTAATATAACTTTAGATTATATATTTCAAGTGAAGGAGGTGTAGCGGTTGAATTTGCACGGATTACGATTGTTTCATGCTATTGTGAGATATGGGGGAGTTACGCGTGCGGCGGAAGAACTCAACATTAGTCAGCCAGCGGTATCCTCTCAGGTAAAGAGATTTGAGCGGGAATTGGGCATTCCATTATTTGCTTCGGAAGGGAGAAGACTGGTTCTTACCGATGCTGGAATGCAATTAACAGGCTACGCGGAACGTCTGTTCATGCTGGAGCAGGATGTCGAGAACTTTGTGCAGGATTTTCGGGCAGGCAAGAAGGGGTTGATTCGTCTTACCGCAACCTATTTGCCTTCGAATTTTCTTCTGCCGGGCTGGATTGCCCGCTTCAAGCAAATGCATGAGGATGTGGAGCTGGTTGTGAGCACAACCAATACTCGGATGGCTTTTGACCAACTGCTGCGTTATGAGGCCGAGATTGCAGTTTATGGTGGAAGTGGCATTACACATTCAGGTGTTCATTGGGACGAATTGTTTGAAGATGAAATGTGGTTTGTGGTACATCCCGATCATCCTTATGCGGGAAAGGAAATTGAGCTTCGGGAGATGGTGGCAGAGCCCTTCATTATGCGTGAAGAAGGCAGCGCTACACGGGAGCGTCTCGTCTCTCTTTGCACAACAAATAACCTGGCCGCTCCCCGCATTGCGCTTCAGTTCAATGGGTTGAACGAAACAATTAGTGCGGTGAAGGCAGGTTACGGGGCCAACTTTATTTCTTCTCTGGTCGTAAAGGAAGATGTACAACAGGGCAGGTTGGCACGTGTATTCGTTCGAGGTGTACAGTTGAAAAACACGGTAGCCGTATGTACACGAGCAGGTGAAGTGTTATCTCCTGCCGCACAGCATCTGGTTGAACTCATCAGACAGGAAGCATCATTAATGAAATGAAATAAACTAGTTGAAAAATTGCATGAGAGCTAACGTTGAACGTCATCCGTCGCTGTTTTGTTCGCTCCTCTGGAGTATAATCGGGCGTACAGGGTGACTCCACCAACGATCAGAACAGGTATCCATACTGCCATCATAGGTACGTGGTGGAACAACATCGCAGCTAGAATAACGCCGCCCAAATAGATCACAACGGCACCTGCACGAAGGTAGGAATCTACTGATAGCGCTTTGACCAGCGAGCGGATATTGGCGTGTCGCAGTCGCTGAAGGATGCTTACCGCATCCTCAACCACGGCGGCCAGATTATTGGTGAGCACGGTCGTCGAGATACCGGCAATTCCAATGCGGCGTGCTGCAGTCGTTTGCATCCCCATGGCTGTGGCCAGCATGGCAATCAGCAGATAGGATAGTTGTTCCGAATATGGACTGATCATGGCGATGGCAAAGAGCAGAAGCAATATACTTTCTACAGTGAACACGGTGGTGACTCGCGAAGACCAGCCATTTTTCGTCTGCACATGTCCAATCATGTGTGCAGCAATGGCATTTCCGGCAATAAAACCAATGAGGGCAAGGAGTGCACGCAGCACAACAAATTCCTGAGCACGGGCAATTGCGATCCCCAGCAGTACAATATTGCCCGTCATATTGGCTGTGAGCACATGGCCCAGTCCCAGGTATCCGATCACATCTACCATTCCAGCAGACATGCATAACAGCAGCATTGCGTACTTTTGGAGGGTATTTTGATTCATAATCATCCGTCCTTTCCAAAAACGTAACCCCTCCAGTATACATCCACAACGCATGATCCTTCAAAATGAAGTTTATGATGCCAGCCAAATTTTCCATAGCAGCAAACATGTTTAAATCTTCCCCATCTTGAAGCTAAGGAGCTGCGAGCCAATCAAACATATTGTTCACTGCCGCCTCATGCGCGCTTTCCTGAAAGCGATGATCCTGTCCCCCATAAGCGTGAAACGTAACGTTGGCACCTCTGCGTTTCAGCCAATGATACATTCGGGTTCCATGACTGTAGTTCACCTGCGTATCAGACGTGCCATGCATGATCAGCACAGGACAATGGAGTTTGTGTGCCTTCGACAAGGGGGAACGGGCGAGATAAGCCTCCGGAACTGAACGTGGTGTACCGCCCAGCACTCTTTTCAAAGTACGTCTCAAGTCGGTTCGTTCATGATAGGTGCGTTCCACATCGGCGACACCGCTCCAAAGCACCAGTTTATGTACCTGCTGAGGCCCTTCATTGTAGGTTGTTGCTGTATGTACGGCATTAATGGCTCCACGCGAAAATCCCATCATTGAAATTCGCTTCGTATCGGCAAAGGGCCACTCTTGTACAAGTCGATAAGCGGCATGTACATCCTCGGCATCTCGTCCGCCATATTCGTCATGTCCTTCACCACCCTCGTTACCACGATATGATGGAGCGAACACGATATAACCTTTACGGACAAATTGCTCCAGCCAAGTGGTATTTACCCCACCATAGTTGCCCAGCCCACCCCGGCAATAGATCAGAACCGGCCAACGTGTATCAATACTGTCCATGGTGTGTTGTTCTACAGGAGGGTAGCGGCTAGCGAGCTGTTGCATTTGCATGGATTCTTGGGTCACGGTGAAGCTTTGGAAGGCAGAGCTGGTATGTGGGTCTTCTAATTGCGAGAAGGCGGGTAAGGAGCACCCGTCAGGCAGGCATAAATAGCCTTTTACCCGAAGCGCATCGGACGAATACGTCACATGATAGAGCAGGGGAATCGACCTCTTTCATCGGAAATGGCGTGCCAATTGACAATGATTCTTCTTTAGGATGCGCCTAAACGAGGTTCCCATACCTTTCCGTCAGCAACAGCCGTTCGGTGCGAGAAATTCGTTTATTGGCTCCATATGATTTATAATGGTTCAGGAGACATGTGGATTGACCTCTGTCCTCTTATTTATAAAACTAACTTTAGTGTGCACGAAGAAAGGAAGAAAACCATGATGAACGCTCCACATCCGATTGATCAATTCAAGAAATTTAAATATGAAATTACGAGATTTATGATGATCTATAAATTTGCTTTGGATCAAATGGAGACCAAAATTGAAGTGCTGAAGGAAGAATTTCAGTCGCTGCATGATTACAGCCCGATCGAACATACGAAATCCAGATTAAAGTCACCTGAGAGTATTATGAACAAGATGTTTCGTAAAAATCATGAGTTAACTTTTGAAAGTATCAAGGAAAATATTAAGGATATCGCCGGTGTACGTATTACCTGCTCTTTTATCTCCGATATCTACCGCATTAAGGATATGCTGTGCAATCAAAGTGACCTGCGTGTGCTGGAAGTGAAAGATTATATCCAGAATCCGAAGCCAAACGGTTACCAGAGCCTTCATCTTCTGGTTGAGGTGCCTGTTTACATGTCTAATGGACAAGAGCGGGCGTGTGTGGAAATCCAGATTCGTACCATCGCGATGGATTTTTGGGCGAGCCTGGAGCATAAGATCTTTTATAAATACAATAAGGATGTTCCTGAGCGTTTAACGAAAGAACTGAAAAGTGCAGCAGACTCTGCCAACGCATTGGATCAGCAAATGGAGAGACTTCACCGGGAGATTCAGGAGATCAAGGACGCCGAGAACGAACGTGATGAAGAAGAATTGCGCCGGATCATCATTAACAATCAACAGTTCACACTACCTTCCAACTTGCTCAAGCTGCTGGGAGACGGGGAACACTAAGGAAACGAGAACTACCGCAGGGAAAGGAATATGTTATTCATATGAAAAGTACACCAGCTTCATTAAGCACCAATTCTACATCCCGTGTACGTATGGCATTGATTCTGGGGACACTGTCGGCCTTTGGCCCGCTGTCCCTGGATATGTATTTGCCGGCGCTGCCCACACTGGCCGATGAGTTCCAGTCATCCACTTCCTATGCGCAGCTTAGTCTAACTGCATGTATGGTCGGACTAGCGGTAGGGCAGCTGCTGGCTGGACCTTTAAGTGATGTGCGTGGTCGTCGTACACCGCTTATTGCGGGCCTTATACTTTATACGATTGCTTCCATACTCTGCCTGGTCAGCCCAACGATGGGCTCCTTTGTTGTGCTGCGTTTCATTCAGGGTGCAGCAGGAGCTGCGGGAATAGTCATCTCACGTGCAGTAGTGAGGGATGTGTATTCCGGTCCGGAACTTACCCGTTTCTTCTCCCTCTTAATGCTGATTAATGGGGTCGCACCGATTGCTGCACCAATTATAGGCGGGCAATTGCTTGCGTATACGTCGTGGCGCGGCGTATTTATTTTGCTGAGTATCATCGGTATTTTGACTTTAGTTGCTGTCGTGGTTGGTCTTGGTGAGACACTGCCTACAGAACGACGATCCAGCGGAGGACTGAAGCAGACGCTGGTTACATTCCGCAAAATCGCAGGGGATCGCCTGTTCATGGGATACGCTTTAACCCAAGGGTTTGTATCTGCTGGCATGTTTGCCTACATATCGGGTTCGCCGTTCGTGCTTCAAAAAATATATGGCATCTCCCCGCAAATGTTCAGTGTCTGCTTTGCCATTAACGGTCTCGGTATCATACTGGCAAGTCAGATTGCCGGAAGACTTGCGGGTAAAGTATCTGAAACCCGTCTATTAGTCGCAGGACTGATAACTGCTGCTCTGGGAGGAACATCACTGCTCATCGCCATTCTGGCGGGAGGTAATCTGATTTCGGTCCTGATCCCGTTATTTCTTGTGGTATCCAGTGTGGGTCTGGTTAATACGGCTTCCTTCGCACTGGCGATGGCCAATCAGGAGAAATCAGCAGGCAGTGCATCAGCACTTATCGGAGTGATGACGTTCCTGTTCGGTGGTATTGTCGCTCCACTTGTGGGTCTTGGAGGAGAAGGCACAGCCGTGCCAATGGGCATTGTAATCGCTTGTGCGGATCTTGGCGCATTGCTGATATACTTTTTGATGGTAAGCAAAGGCAAGAGGGGGATCCGTCGGGATAAACAACGGTTGGCGTGAAATGTATTGCCTTGTTGTTCTGATTTGAAAAATGTATTGCTCGCAATAAAGAATATTTTGACTATAAAAAGCGCTCCAGTTGGAAGGCTCATTCCTTCAACTGGGGCGCTTGTTCTATGTCTGAACGTGCTTTAGCAGAGAGCAAACAAAATCTGTGTATTAAGCAGGATACCTGGAGTAAGGAACGGATAGAAGTAACCGATGACAAAACCGAACAGATTGGTGGAAGGCCACATTAAGTAAACGTCATTGTACGTGAATACAAGGGACCAGCGGTTATAACAGAAATTTTGCAGTACACGTTGCTCGGGATCACGAGGTGTTGCTACTCCTGTTTGGGCAAATTGCACAGCCTGGGTCAGATTCTGGGGCTGTTGCTGGATAAATAGTGGTAGAAGACCAGGGCTGCTTTTGATCAAGTTATACAGAAAAACCATTTCTGCCGGGGGCTGACCTACTGGGCGAGGATAGGCACCAAGCAAGGTAGGCAGATTGCCTTGTGTTAGCTGAGCGGGTATACCCGGTGCCGTACCGGGGACGCCTCCAGGAAAGTAAGGAGGTTGACCACCACTAGCTCCGCCCGGAATGAATGGGGGATAGGAACCTGGTGCTCCTGGGAAACCTGGCACTGGCTGACCTCCTGGAGCGCCTCCCGGGAACAGCGGCGGCAATTGAAACGAACGATCCTCATCATATCCTGAATAAGTGTTATAAACGTAATCCATGTACGAACATCCTTCCTGTCATCGTATTCTGGAATCAGCATATGGCGGCATCCGCCTAAATGTGAATCGTTGGAATGAAGGTGTCTTCGACCTTAAAAGGCAAAAGCTGCATTGACAACTTCGTTGATAACAATTATCATTGTCAATGGAATTGGACAAAAGTACATACCTGTATTATATGCATGAATAATGTATAAACGTCTAAGTCTGTCATAACAACTCAATCCATTGAGGTGTTCATATTGAAAGGGGATAGTCACGTGTTTAAGAAAAATAAAAAAATGATCATGCTTCTGATCACCGTAATGGTCATGTCCATCTGGCTGGCAGCTTGCGGATCGAAACCAGCAGATAACGGTACAGCAGCAGGAGAGAACAATACAGCAACGGAGACAGAGACACAGACAGAAGCTCCGACAGAACGTACATTGACAGATGCAATGGGGCATGAAGTGAAAATTCCTGCTAATCCGGAGCGTATCATCGCTTCGTATCTGGAAGATAACCTGGTTACACTCGGCGTTAAGCCAGTTGCTCAATGGTCTGTAGCCAACGGAATCCAAGAGTATTTGCAAAAAGATTTGGACGGCATTCCTACGATTGCTTTCGATCTTCCTTTCGAAGCGGTAACAAGCTTCAACCCGGATCTGATTATTATCGGTTCCGAAAGTGTGGTTGAGGGTGAGAAATACGCTCAATACAGCAAGATCGCACCTACTTATGTACTTGGCGATGAGATCAATAGCGATTGGCGCAAAACCCTGTTGAAAATCGGCGAAATTCTGAATAAAGGCGATGAAGCACAAAAAGCGCTGGATGAATACGAAGTGAAAGCCACAGAAATCAAGGAAAAAATCAACACAGTCACAGGTGGAACGAAATCGGCAGCGGCCATCTGGTTGGTTAGTGGCAAATTCTTCATCGTAAGTGACAATGTATCCAGTGGTGAAGTGATGTACAAGGAACTGGGACTTGCTGAGCCTGAAGTAGTGAAAGAAATCTCTGCTAATGCGACAGGTAACTGGTCTTCCATCTCGCTGGAAAAATTGGCGGAAATGGATGTAGACTACTTGTTCTTTGTGAATAGTGATGAAGGTACAGGTTCAGAAGCACTGAAAGATCCGGTATGGCAAAGCATCCCGGCAGTGAAAAACGGTAACTTGTTTGAATTTACCCGTTCGAGCAGCTGGTTGTATAGCGGAGTTCAAGCGAACCTTCAAATTATGGAAGACATTCAGAACAGTATTGTAAAATAATAGAGATCAAATACGAAACTGAATGCATACACTCCTTGGTGCGATGGGCACCAGGGAGTTTTTTGTGATTTCAACATTTTACGATATATAATAAATGAAGCGAAGATCGTGAGAAAGTAAGTATCATTTTACGATCATGGAAGGGGATAGCTTATGATGTATACTTTGGACCCACGAGAACTGACGGGCAGAGATAACTATAAACTGATGAGTGGTTCGGTTGTGCCACGCCCAATCGCATTTGTGACAACACTTTCTCATGATGGCAGCGTCATTAATGCAGCACCCTTTAGTTTTTTTAATATCGTTAGCTCTGACCCACCGATATTATCGATATCCATCGCTCGCAAGGATGGCGTTATGAAAGATACGGCTCGCAATGTGCTTTCCGGGAAAGAACTCGTTGTACATATCTGTGATGAATCGATCGCTCTTGACATGAACGAGACGGCTGCCTTGCTGGAGCCCCACGAGAGTGAGCTGGAACGGACAAACCTGACGACTGTACCAAGTACTGTGGTTTCCGTACCATCAATACAGGAAGCACTCATTCGGATGGAGTGTAAGTTGTATCAGCATATTCCGATATCGAACGATGAGGGAAAACCTGTGAGTGATCTGATTCTGGTTCGAATTGTACAATATCATTTCAGTGAAAACGTGTATGATCCTGCCACCAATTATATATTGATGGATCAGCTCAAACCGATCAGCAGGCTGGCAGGGAATGACTATGCCAAACTTGGCGAGAGATTTACCGTGGTCAGGCCGGAGTAACAGTGGAGCGGGTTGAACGACATGTTGAAGGAAGGGTCGGGATAACATAATAGTAATCATCCTTTAATAAGACGGACAACATGTGCGGAATTCGCATGTGTTGTCCGTCTTTGCGTGTTTCGTGAACATAAAGGGGGCAAGCCTCGAATAGACTTGTACTATATCCTGCACATGTGACATGAACCTATTTTATATATAAGGAGGTTGGAGCCGATGAACCAACTTGATGGAACTGTACCCGCAGCAAGTATCATGGGAATTGGAACGGCATTGCCTGTTCACCGCATTGAGCAAAAGGATGTGTCTGCTCGGCTCGCACAAGCGCTGGAGCATGAGCCGGATTCCAGACGATGGGCCAAGCGAATATTCAACCAGTGTGGTGTTGAGACACGTTATACATGTGAACCGAATCTGCTGGAGCCAGTTGAGTCTTGCCGTTATCTACCCTTTACCCAGAGGGAGAACGTTCCGACCACAGCCGAACGTATGGGAAAATATAAGGAAGCAGCCGTTCCGCTTGGAATTCAGGCAGCACGTCTGGCACTCGAGGATGCCGTCGTTTCGACCTCGGAGATTACACATCTCAT
This sequence comes from Paenibacillus taichungensis, assembly GCF_013359905.1. GTDB lineage: Bacteria > Bacillota > Bacilli > Paenibacillales > Paenibacillaceae > Paenibacillus > Paenibacillus taichungensis. Next base: position 29,495 of record NZ_JABMCC010000115.1, read on the forward strand.
TACCGTTAGTTGTACAGGGCAATTCCTGCCCGGTCTCGATGTTCGGCTGATTCAGCAGCTTGAACTATCGCCGCGTATTAACCGAATTCCGCTTGTATTTCAGGGGTGCGCAGCCGGTCTGAAAGCTGTACAGTTGGCGAATTCGATTGTGACGAGTGACAAAGACGCTACCGTTCTTATCGTATGTGTGGAGCTGTGCACCCTTCATTTTCAGCCTTCCGCCAAGCGGGATGATCTGTTCGCGGCGTCCTTCTTCGGGGATGGCGCATCTGCTTGTGTTGTGGGCCTGTCCGGATTAGGACGTAAAGAGCTGTTCAGATTGGGTAGCGGGGATTCCGTATTGCTGCCAGACTGTTCAGAAGAGATGATCTGGGAGGTGGGCAATACTGGCTTCGATCTATATCTTTCTCCACAGATCCCAAAACTGCTCGGCTTACATCTTGGTCCAGAGGTTGAACGATTGCTGGACGGCAGCGATCTACCGGAGATCTGGGCGATCCATCCTGGGGGCAGAGGTATTGTGGATGCGGTGCAGAAGCTGTATCAGCTGTCAGATGAGCAAGTTGCTTACAGCCGGAACATTTTACGGGATTATGGAAATCTATCCTCTGTGACGATTTTGTTTGTTTTACAAGCCATCCGCGATGATTATCGCAAAAGGGAGGAAGCTTCCAGCGGAATTGCACTTGCATTTGGACCGGGACTGACGGCGGAATTGCTTCCTTTTACTTATGTTCCTGCATCCGTTGAAGAAAGAGAACCAGTGAATCAAGGCATGATTTAAAAAGAGAACGGAATTACCAATCTGATAGCAGAGGAGCTTGGGTATGGGTTATCGCAGCCTTGCTGTCCTCATTAGCCGATATCCGCGGTTCATCATTCTCTGCTGGGTGTTTGTCATCGGGATGTCAGCCGTCTGGGCATGGAAATTGCCTGGCATTGTTCAGGATCATGGGTTGAACTTGGATCAGGGAGATGCTCATGCTGTAGAGCTTATTCTGGAAAAAGAGTTCCATGTTCCTGCTGATCCGGTTATTCTTCTATTTGAAAAAAAGACCGGCACTACCCCCGCCGAATTCCGGGGCTGGATTAAAGATCGTCTGCAACAGGTGAGTAAACTGTCAGGTGTAACGTCCATAATCTCTCCGCTTGAAGCACGTGGAAGCAGGATGCTGCGGGGGGACGTGGCCTATGCTTTGCTGGCGTTTGATGTACCGTCTCACAAGATGGGCCCGCCGCTTGAACAGCTGCGTTCTGTGCTTACAACAGACGGTCCGGGAACGATCCAAATCACAGGGAAATCCGTTGTACAGCAGGATGTGAACCGTCTCAGTTTTCGCGATTTGGAACGGGCAGAGGTTGTGGGATTGCCACTTGCCTTCGTCATTTTGTATTTTGCATTCAGAGGTCTTTATGCAGCGCTAATTGCAGTCATTATGGGAGTGTCCGGCGTCATAACGGCAATGGGAGTTACATCCCTGATGGGTTACCATCTGGCGCTCTCCAACTTTGTGATCAACGTTATTCCGATGGTGGGAATGGCGCTCAGCATAGACTTTGCTCTGATTATTCTCAGCAGATACAGGGAAGAACTCCGGCGAGGTCAGAATAGTGAAGCAGCAGGTTCGGGCGACGAAGAGGTTCTCCAAAGAATGCTGCGTACAGCGGGAAGAGCCGTATTCTTTTCTGTGGCTTGTGTGCTGTTAGGACTGCTTGGTCTACTATGGATTAGATTGCCGATGTTTCTGAGTGTATCCCTTGGAGCCATTGTTGTGCTCGTCATATCGGTCCTGCTGAATATAACACTGCTGCCAGCCATTCTATCCCTCTATTCTGTGCGAATCTTTAGACAGCATTCCAGGAATTCCATCTCTTCAAAACAGGGCCAGCATCAACAATCGTTGCCGTCACGTTCGATCTGGTCATTCTGGTCAGGCATGATTATGAAGCGGCCGATTAGGATGGCGCTGATTGGAACAGGTGCGCTGCTTCTCTTTGTTCTACCGGTTGCCCGGTTAGAGATCGCTATCCCGGATGCTACTTCCTTGCCTGACAGAATGGAGTCTCGCCAAGCGACTGAGCAGATTCAGCGCATTTTTGGACAAACGAACGTCTCTGCTGTAGAGATTGTAATTGGTGGAACGGGAGAGCCGTTGACCACATACCATTGGCGAATGGCGTTGAGTAAAATGCAAGAGCTCCAGCAGGATTCGAATGTGGTGGCTATTGAGTCCGCATGGGGGATCATGGTGCCGGACAAGCTGTCGGGCCAAGCTCAAACTAATATTAAAACTCAAATGAACATTCCATCACCTTCTTTGAGTGAAGCACTGAAAGAAACCCAATCTCAACAGCCTGCATGGCTGCGTTCATATGTGTCCGACCATTCCATTCGTATGGTGGCTACCATTCACGGAGCACCGGGCTCCGATGAGGCTGCATCCTGGCTCGAACAGATGAGGGCAAAGGACATCGCTAACTCCATGTCTTTCATACCCCTGCGTTACGGGGGAGAAGCAGTTATGCAGCATGAAATCATGCAAGAAGTTTCAGGTCAACTGCCCAAAGTGCTGGTGTTTGTTGTGGTATCGAATTATCTCGTATTGCTCGCAGCATTCCGGTCACTGCTCATCCCAATCAAAGCCATTCTGATGAATCTGCTCAGCTTGGCTGCTTCATTCGGCGTGCTCGTACTGGTCTTCAATCAGGGCCATTTTGGCATGGAGCCATCTGCCATTGCCATTATGATACCTGTGTTCATTGCCGGGCTTGTCTTCGGTATTTCGATGGACTATGGCGTTTTTATGCTGACCCGTATCCAGGAGGTTTACAGACAAACAGGGGATAGTGATCTGGCCGTACAGCAAGGACTGGCCTCAACCGGACGTCTCATTACTTCGGCGGCAGCGATTCTGCTGGCAGTGACTATACCATTTGCCTTTGCTGACGTGGCGGGTGTCAAACAGCTGGGAATCGGAATTACAGCGGCGGTGTTCATTGATGTAACCATTATCCGCCTAGTGCTGGTGCCTGCACTAATGAAACTGATGGGTAGATGGAACTGGTGGCTACCAGGGCACAGGGAATAAAAGGCCAGATTAAGAAGGATGTTCTCGGAGCCTGAAGATCAGGTATTCGAGAACATCCTTTTTTCATCAAAAAGGTGTGAATTCAGCCCAAAACAGGCAATAATGTTCAATTCATGGGTTGTACCGTGATTTATAATAGACTGGACAAGTCCGACATATATCTTTTTACATACGTCTATCATTTGAATCCACAGGAGGGATGAACGGTAATGTCTGATATTGAATCTTATCTGCAAAAACAAACAAGCCCGCGTGGACGCTCTGCGTACCAGACGGGTCAATCTCTTGAGCAATGGCGGAGGCAGTTGCGAGTACGGATTATAGATCGGCTGGGCGGCTTCCCATCCGTGGTGTCGGAGCTGAATCCTGTAATGCTCGAACGCACTGTATGTGACGGATATATCCGAGAACGGGTTGAGATTACGACCTATGCGGGGTTGCGCATGCCCATCTATTTGCTGATACCGGATATGGTAAGCGCTACCAAAGAATCACGCCCAGCCATTATAGCCTGTCATGGACACGGGTATGGCAGCCGGGAGATCTCAGGCATGGAACCCGATGGTTCACCGCGTAGAGGAGAGCCTGGTTTGCATAAAGACTTTGCCGTCGCCCTTGTACAGCGTGGATATGTGGTTGCCGCTCCTGAATTGCTTGGATTTGGTGACCGAAGGCTGGAGGAGGATCGAGAAGCACCACCCGGCGCAAGCTCCTGTACCAAAATTGCCGCCCATCTGCTCATGACAGGGCATACGCTTGCTGGGCACCGAATCTATGAAACGATGCGTGTGCTGGATTACGTAACCACACGTCCTGAAGCTGATCCAGCACGTATCGGAAGCATGGGCATCTCGGGTGGTGGACTCGTGACGGCATTCACAGCTGCATTGGATGAACGCTGTCGTGCGGCTGTCGTGAGCGGTTACGCAAGTACATTCCAGGGTAGCATATTGGACAGAAATCATTGCCTCGACAATTATATTCCAGGAATTCTGAGGGAAGCAGAGCTGCCGGATATCATAGGTCTGATCGCACCGAGGCCGCTATTTATTGAAGCCGGAAGTGAAGATCAGGTATTTCCACTACCAACAGCCAAAGAAGCTTATGCACGATTGACAGAGATCTATGAACAAGCGGGAGCACAGAAATGGCTCGATGCAGACTTTTTTACAGGAGGCCATGAGATCAGTGGAGCGAAAGCCTATGACTGGCTGGATAACGTTCTGTAAGGCAATCATATATAAATGAACCTTTGAGAGGAGAGTTTAGTTATGAAATGGTCAAAATCCGTGCGTTATCTGCTCTGCCTAACCCTGTTTACTAGTCTGATTGGAGGTGCTCTGACAGCTAATGGAGGACAGGTCGCCCAAGCTGCGGCGAATGAGTACAAATTTGACTTTGGCGCGGGTGCAGTTGAGAACGGTTACACAGGTGTATCGGCAACAGAGGCCTACACTTCAGCGAAAGGTTATGGATTCAATACACCTGCCAACATGCGTAATGTATCGGCATCTGGAACAGGTATTGCAAGCGATGCCGTACAGTTTGTCACTTTTGGAACGAAAAGTACGAATACGTTTAATGTGGATCTGTCCAACGGTCTTTACGAGGTTAAGGTGGTCCTGGGCAATACAGCCAGATCGAGTGTGGCGGCAGAAGGTGTATACCAGATCATTAATATGACGGGTAATGGGGCGACCGATCAATTTCAAATTCCGGTGACGGATGGACAGTTAAATCTGTTGGTTTCGGAAGGGAAAGAAGGCACCGCATTTACACTTAGCGCACTTGAAATCCGGAAAATTTCGAATCAGACGGTGACGAACCGTACGATCTATATTGGCGGCGATTCAACGGTCTGCAATTACTATCCGCTCAGCAGTAGTGTACAGGGTGGCTGGGGGCAGCTGTTTCCTTCCTACGTGAATACGAGTACGTTTCAGGTTCGCAATATGGCCTCTAGTGGTCAATTTGCAAGAGGTTTCCGCGATGATGGGCAGATGGAGGCGATTCTGAAGTATATTAAGCCAGGAGACTACTTCATTTTGCAATTAGGGATTAATGATACCAATGCCAAGAACAATACAACCGAAGCAGAGTTCAAGGAGATCATGCGTGACATGGTCCGTCAGGCCAAAAATAAAGGAGCTAACGTCGTTCTATCGACGCCTCAGGGTCGGGCAACTGATTTCAATTCAGCCAATGTGCATACTGCAGAAAATCGCTGGTACAATGCATCTACACGTGCACTTGCTCAGGAAGAGGGCGTGACGCTTGTAGAACTGAACAAACTCAGTTCGGCCTATTTCACTTCCATTGGACCGGCTGCAACACTGGCCTTGTATATGACAGGCGATACGCTTCATCCGAATCGTGAAGGGGCAGCCCAGCTTGCACGAATCGTTGCTGCTGATCTGAGAAGGCAGGGACTAAATGGATTTTGATTTGGTTAAAATAAAGCTTCGTTCCGCTGCTCCTCGAACATAGATTGGACTTAACTGAATCATATAGCCAAAAATACCCCCGGGACAGCCAATTAATCTACGGCATGTCCCGGGGGCATTTGATTGTAAAACAAGTGACTATTCCATCATATCCTTGGCTTCATGGTTGACCTTTTTACCTTTCAAGAGTGGTTCAAGTTCATCCTGTACACTCTGTTCCCATAGGGGCACGTCTGTACGATAGGCAGCCCGTCCGTTGAGATGTCCGGCTACTGGTGCTGTGATAAATACAAACACAATGCCAAGCAATACCCGAGCACTGATATAGTTATCGAAATACCAGAAGAAGAGAAACGTTCCGCTCAGTACACAAAGTACGCCGAGTGTAGTACTTTTGGTGGCGGCATGTGCTCGTAAATATACATCTGGCAGTCGGATCAGTCCGAACGCGCTAAATGCGCTCAGTAGTGCTCCCAGCAAGACAATGAGCCCAATGACAATTCCGGCGGTTCCATCAACGATCTCCTTCATTTTTGAATACCGCCCCCCGTTCAATATATCGTGCAAATGCAACTGTGCTTAGAAAAGCGAGAATGCCGATCAACAGAATGATATCCAGATAAGCTTGGGTATGAAGCATCATGGACAGAACAGCAACGATGGCAATGACGTTAATACCGATCGTATCCAGTGCCGTAATCCGGTCGGCCATGGATGGTCCCCGTAGCACCCGGTACAGACAACCCAGGATTGCGAGGGAGAGAATAAGCAAGGATATGAACAACATTGAGGATAACATTATCGTGTCACCTCCATAATGGCTTTTTCGAACGTATTTTTGATATCATCACTCATTTTCTGTTCGTCTTTGATATCCAGCGCGTGTATAAATAATTTGCGTTGATTCCCTGAAATTTCAAGTGGGAGGGAGCCTGGCGTCAGTGAGATGAGCAGACACAGGAGTGTAACTTCCCAGTCAGAGGACAGCTGTGTCTGATAGGTAAATATGCCGGGCCGAATATCAAGCTTCGGCTTCACGATCTGGCGAATAACTTCAATACTGGCCCGTACCAGTTCCTTGAACAGCAGGGCAATCAGCTTGATGATCGCCCAGACACGAACAATATAGAAGCGTTGCGGAAAGAAACGTCGCATACTCCCAATCAGCAGTAGACCCAGCAGGTAACCCGTGAGAAAGCCAACCCCATTCCACGCATTATTCAGAAACATCCATACAAAGCCAATGATCAAATTAAGTACAATCTGAAAGGCCATACGCATCTACTCCTTCAAGACTGCATCAATATAAACATTGGGATGCAGCAGAATGTCGCCTGCGCGGGAGGTCAGTTGGAACATGCCCTCAGCCCCCACACCCATTGCGATGATGAACACAAACAGAATTCCGGCAGGGATGAGCAGGCCGTTCACGGCGTAAGGTCTTCTCACTGCGCCTGCCGGCGGTTCACCCCAGAACGCCTGGATGAAGATGCGAAGAACCGAATACAACATCAGCAGGCTGGAAAGGACGGCAATGCCTGTCAGTCCGTAGAGACCTGCCTGCAACCCGCCTTCAAATAACAACAATTTCCCAGGAAATCCACTGAACGGAGGAATACCTGCCAGCGCAAGTGCACTGATGAAGAACATCCAACCAAGCAGTGGGTAGCGGTGGATCAGCCCGCCCATATTGTCGAGTTTGGAGGTGCCTGCGACCGCGATCAGAGCGCCTCCGAGCAGGAATAGCAGTGTTTTGATGAGCATATCATGCAGCATGTAGAAGAGTAGACCTTCCAGTGCAGGACGGCTGGCAGCAGCCATCCCGAAAGCTACAAATCCCACCCCTGCGATCACGTTGTAGATCAGTATTTTATTGACGTCACGATAGGAAATCGCCCCGATTACCCCGAGTACCATGGTCGCTCCAGCCATCCAGCCGATAAGGGCATGGAAGAAATCAGGATCATGATAGAATATCAGTGTGAATGTTCGCACAATGGCGTACAGACCTACTTTGGTCAGCAAACCGGCGAATAGAGCAGTGACCACTGCCGGAGGGGCTGCGTAAGAGCCGGACAACCAGAAGAACAGGAACAGTCCGGCCTTGATGCTGAAAACGATCAGGAAGAGGACAGCGATAAGGGTGATCACTCCGCTCTGTCCGACTTCAGCGATCCGATTGGACAAGTCGGCCATGTTTAAAGTGCCGGTAACAGAGTAGAGAAAACCAATAGAGGCAACAAATAGCGCAGAAGAGACAATGTTAATCAAGACATACTTGATCGTTTCTCGTAGTTGTCTTTCCGTACCTCCCAATACAATTAGTGCATAAGAAGAGATAAGCATCAGTTCAAAGCATACAAACAGGTTAAACAGGTCTCCAGTCAGAAAGGAACCGTTCACGCCTGCAATCAGGAAATGAAAGAACGGGTAAAAATGATGTTCTTCCCGTTCCTTATTTACACTTCGGAAAGCGTAGAGCAGGCATGCCAGTGCAATGATTGAAGCAGCCACGACGAGCAATGCCGATACCATATCTGCAACAAGTACAATGCCATAAGGCGGTTCCCATCCTCCCATATTGAGCGTCTGTATCCCGGATTGTGTCACTTGGGTAATCAGTACGGTTGAAGCGGCTGCCGTCAGTAAAAGGCCAATAACACTCACAACCCGCTGAATATTTACCCGCCGGAAGAATAGAAGGGCTATAACCCCGGTAATCAGTGGCAGCAGAATGGGCAGAACAACGAGATTATTCATAAGGACGCCCCCTAACTTCTTCCATATCGTCTGTTTTCAGCTTCAGATAGGAACGATAGGAGAGTACAAAGAAAAAGGCGGTTAGTCCGAAATTAATGACAATGGATGTCAATATCAGCGCCTGGGGAAGTGGATCGACATAGCGTTCAGCTTGCTCCCCAAGCAGCGGTGGTGCTCCAGTTTTGAGACGGGACATCGTGATCAGCAGTAGATGAACTCCGTGAGTGAGTATGGACATACCGAGCACGATTCGGAGCAGGCTCCGCGATAAGATTAAAAAGACGGCGACTGCAAACAAAATGCCAACGGCCACACACATCAATATTTCCATATCAGCGATCCTCCCCGATCTGTAGAATGATATTCATGGTGACTCCCAGGACGGCGAGATATACGCCGAGGTCAAATAGCATCGCGGTTGCAAGTTCTGTTTCTCCAAGTATGGGGAGATCGAAATAACCAAAGGTCTGGCTCAGGAAGGGTACGCCGAACAAAAAAGAGCCAGCTCCAGTCAATAAGGCAATGCCCAGCCCGATGGCCGTCAAGGTGCGGAAATCGATAGGTAACGCTTTGCGTACAGTATCCGTACTGAATGCCAGCGCGATTAAAACCAGGCCAGCTGCCGTTACCAGGCCGCCAATGAACCCGCCACCCGGGTTATGATGTCCTGCGAAGAACAGATGCAGCGCGAAGGTCAGAATGATAAAGACAACAACTTTAGTCGTCGTTTGCAACAACACATCGTTGCTTTGAAGTGGTACGGTATCCCAGGTTGATGAGCTGCGTTCACGGTTGCCATACTTTTTCGTATTGTCCGCTTTGTCATCCGCATCTTCTTCGGTTTCTTCAGTCTGTTCTTTCTTGCGGAATTTCAGTCTAGCGCCAAGGTCCCTCGCTTCGAGATTCAGATTAATCATGGAGTAGATGGACAACGAAGCTACCCCCAGTACCATAATCTCCAGTAGGGTATCGAATCCACGGAAATCCACCAGCAGCACGTTGACAACATTTTTGCCGCCAGCCAGATTGTAACTTTCCTGAATGAAAAAGTCGGAGATGCTATCCAGTGATGCGGTTCCGCTCGCTGCTAATGCAACAAAGGTCATGACCACACCTACTGCAATCGCAACAACCATATTCACACTGAGGTAGCGGCGGCTAGATTTGCCCCGTTGTAGCTCCGGCAGATGGTAGAAGCAAAGCAGGAACAGTGCAACCGAGACCGTTTCGACAATCATCTGGGTCAATGCCAGATCCGGCGCTCGGAACAGCACGAATAGTAATGTGACGAGGTAACCCACTGCGCCAGTCATTATGACTGCGGATAGTCTGTTCTTCGCAAAAGGGATCGAAACCGCTGCTGCGATCAGTGCGATGAGCAGTACTGCTTCATAGAAAGAAAAAGGGGCATTACCCTTGAAGTTCCACGTAATATTTTCCCCTGAGCGGAAAAAGGCATAAACCAGCAATGCAACGGTGAACGAGAAAATATATACCAGATAGTTACGAACCGAGCCATTCATATAGGCTTCTGTCCATTTACGTGCATAATGCTGAAGATTATCTAGTACGACATGGTACATATTGTTTATCGTTAACCCTTGTGGGTAATGCTCATAAATCGTTCTCCAGCGCGGCAGCAGTTTGTACAAAGTAATACCGAGGGCGATTACACCAATGGTCATGATTAATTCTGGTGTGATGCCATGCCATAGGGAGAAGTGAACATCAAAGTGTTCATTTCCGTTCAGCAGTGATGGAAGTACAGCAGCCATCGCTGGTTCAATTAATGATCCAGCCAGCAGATTCGGGAATAGACCGAATATGATCACCAGTATCCCGAGAATAACCGGAGGAATCAACATGCCAACGGGAGCTTCATGCAGCTTCTCAGCAGGAATCTCGCTGCGGGTGCGACCGAGGAATGTTTTGAACACAATAATAAGCGCATAGATCAGAGTGAACACACTTGCGAGCCAGGCGAACACAGGCAAGAGTACACTCCATGATCCGAGTCCAAAGATGCGGAGGTGTGTTACTTCCACCATAGCCTGGAAGAACAGCTCCTTGCTCAGAAATCCGTTAAACGGCGGAATTCCGGCCATGGCGAGTGCTCCGACGAGCGCTACCGTAAAGGTCACTGGCATAAATGAAGCAAGTCCGCCAAGTTTCCTTATATCCCGCGTGCCTGTCTCATGATCCACAATGCCAACGACCATGAACAGTGCCGCCTTGAAGGTAGCGTGATTGAACAGATGAAGCAGTGCTGCCGTAATGGCAACTGTGTACATCGCGGAGGATTCGCCATATCCGAAATAGATGGCTGCCGAGCCAACGCCGAGCAGAGACATGATCAGACCAAGCTGTGAGATGGTAGAATAGGCCAGGATCGCTTTAAGGTCATTTTTTTTCACGGCAAGGAATGATCCATAACATAGGGTGAGCAGTCCAACCCCGGTGACAAGCCAGAACCATAATCCCTGTCCACCAAAGATGGGTGTAAACCGGGCTACGACATACAGCCCCGCCTTGACCATGGTCGCCGAATGCAGATAGGCGCTGACAGGTGTTGGAGCTTCCATGGCGTCAGGCAGCCAGATGTGGAACGGGAACTGCGCCGATTTGGTAAAAGCTCCGATCAGAATCAGTACAAGAGCAGGCAAGAATAGTGAACTGTCCTGAATCTGGCCCCATTCCGTAATCGTTGCGCGAATACTGAACGTACCCGTCATGAGGTACATCAGCATGAATCCGGCAAGCATGGCAAAACCACCAAAAACGGTAATGAGGAACGACTTTTGTGCGCCCGAAGTGGACGCCTTGCGTTTGTAATGAAAAGCGATCAGGAGAAAGGACGTTATACTGGTCAACTCCCAGAATCCATACAGTACAATCATATTGTCTGACAGTACCACGCCAAGCATGGCTCCCATAAACATCAGCAGATACAAATAAAAGCGGTTTAAAGCTTCTTTGGTATCCATGTAGAAAATGGAGTAGAGCACCACCAGTGTTCCTACACCGGTGATTAACAATGTCAGCAGCAAACTTAGACCATCCAGATATAGATTAAATCCAATGTCCAGTGACGGAATCCAAGGGATATACCCGGATACTGTATTTCGCTGAGACACGGCGGGTACGAGGCTCGCAAAATAAACAAATAATAGGGCCGGGACAAGTAAAACCAGCCATCCCATATGTATTTTACGGAAGAAACGATGCAGCATGGCAAGTACAATACCAGCGGCAAAAGGCAGAATCACAGCAACATGAAGCAGGCTCAACATTACACCCCCAATGACTGAATTTCTAATGCTCTTTATTGTGACAAACAGTGCTCATATGGCTCTGTGAGCATGCTTGCTCTCTATATTCATAACCCAAGTATGTATATACAGAATCGTGACTATTCTTTGAATGGAAGAAACACGGTGTGAATAGCGTCCCCATATTGTATGGATATATATAATGAAAAAAGACATTATTTCCGATAAAGATGAAAACGAATAGGTGACATCCCGTAGTTCTTAACAGCATGAATGATGTTGAAAAAAGCAAGCTGGTTCACCGTTTATTGGAGGAAGTTATGTCATTCAAGCTTAAAACTGTTCTCACCATGACCTTCGCTGTGTTATCCCTGTTGGTTACACTCACGATTGGTTATATTCTAAGTCAAAAATCATCCATAGCTGTTGAAACGGAGATTGGTCATTCCCTCATCAGCACAGCTTCTCAGACTTCAGACAAGCTGGATCGTTTCATGTGGTCGCGTTCAGGAGAATTGGATCTTCTGGGCCGAATGATTGCCCTAGAGGACCGTTTCGAGCCTGCCGAAATGCAGATGCTGCTGAATCAGCTTCAAGATAGCTTTCCCACATTCTCATGGGTTGGATTCATGAATCCCAAAGGAAAAGTGCTGGCTTCCACAGACGGCATATTGCGCGGTGAAAATTTATCGGAACGACCTGTGTATCAGGAGGGAATCAAGGGTAAATTTATCGGAGATGTCCATGATGCTGTCCTTCTGGCGAAGCTTCTTCCGAACCCAACCGGCGAACCACTTCAATTTGTCGATATCAGCTTTCCGGTAAACTACAAGAACGGAGAGATTGCTGGCGTGCTTGCGGCACATTTGAGCTGGGCCTGGGCGAAGGAAATGGAGAAAAGTGTCCTGGAGCCGCTGAAACATGAAGAAAAGGACATCGAAATGTTTATTGTCAGTCAAAAGGAAAATACGGTGCTGCTTGGTCCAAAAGAATGGATTGGTCGTCCTTTGAAGCTATCGGGCATTGAAGGGGCAAGACTGAACAAAAGCAGCTGGTCTATAGAAGAATGGCCGGATGGAAAAGAATATGTAACAGGGTTTGCTACTAGCCAGGGGCATCTGGACTATCCCGGTCTTGGGTGGACGGTGGTTATTCGTCAGCTCAAGTCAGCGGCGTTTGCTTCCGTGACCGACATGCTCTGGTTCAATGTCTGGGCAGGGCTCTCGGTTACGGTGCTGTTTGCATGGATTGGCTGGCTGATCTCCCGCCAGATCTCGGCCCCGATTGCACGGCTGACTCAAGTGGCGAATCGGCTGGGTGCTGGAGAGCAAGTACAGATTCCGGAAAATCGAGGTTTTAGGGAAATCGAAGTACTATCACGTTCCCTCGGAGATATGCTGACTTCGCTAACAAATAAGGACTCGGAACTCGTTATTATGCAGAATCTGGCCCACTACGACCAATTGACCGGACTGCCAAACCGAACAGCGCTCGAGCACTATCTGGAAGAATCCTTGGAGATGGAAAGTGAAAATCACACATTAACATTCCTTTACCTTGATCTGGATGGATTCAAAAGTGTGAATGATACGCTTGGGCATCAGACCGGAGATGTTCTGCTGCAGAAAGTGGCTCAGCGTTTGACCAGTATCCGTCATGATAAGGGCATCACGGTAAGGCTTGGCGGAGATGAGTTCCTCATTGTGCTCCGCTCTGTGGGAAGCAATCCAAGAGAAGAAGCTCGTACCTATGCGGAAGAAATCATCCAGAGCCTGAATAAGCCGTTTATTATTGAATATGAACGAATTCATATTGGCTGCAGCATTGGGGGTGCTGAATATCCTACCAACAGTGGCAATCCGAGTGAAATTATCCGTATGGCAGATGAGGCGCTGTATGAATCGAAACGTGCGGGCAAAAATAGAATGACATTCTATCCAGAATTGAAGAACACAGTTAGAGAATAATATAATATAAATTGCAGTAACTGATCCGCATACAGGCAAGGAGCGATGAGATGTCTGGAAAATATACCAATGTACCCTATGGTTATGAACCTCCACCGGCTACCCGGAAAGGCACGCTGATTTTCTATGATTCATTTGAGCACATAACAGATGAACAGCTTGAACACGCCGCTGATATTGCGGACACACGTTCCTTTGTGCAACTTGTGCTCTATCCGCTGCATGAGAATACAGTGAAGCGAATGAGCAAGGATGGTGTGCAGCCTTTTTACAAAAGGGAAGATCGCCTTCATAACTGGAGAAGGGAGCATGCATCCTCCCGCATACGGGTGGAAGGCTGGGAAGGCAAGAGGAAGAAGTATACGCCGATCGAAGCAGCCCTGCGTCATATGGCAGAAGAATATCCCGCTCCCCATTTTCTGTATCTCACGGTGGAGATGGCGAATCAGTTCGCATCATTTGATTCGTTCAAAGATTGGATTAAGGAAGTACGTCTGATAATTGATGGAGCTGCCGTTAAGCTCCACCCGAAACTAGAGCAAAATGCACATCGCTGGGAATGGGCAGAATGAACCGGTACATTCGAATTGACGATTAGGCAGTAAAAAAAGTAGTGCTGCACAGCCGGCTTCCCGGTGAACAGCACTACTTTTTTTTGCATTTTTTTATGGAGTACTATACCAGATCAAGGGACGTCATCGTTTTATTTTTTCCTGTTCGTTTGGCTGCATAGAGACACGCATCCACTTCCTCAAACAGCTTGTCCTTCGACAGATGGGCGCTGTAGCTTTTGAGTCCGACACTTACCGTAATATAAGCGCCTTCAAGCTCCAAATGAACATGACGGGCGATCTTCTTGCGGATCTGCTCCACCAAGGCATATGCCTGCTCGAAAGGTTGCTCAAACATTAACAGTGCAAATTCTTCTCCACCATAACGTGCTGCAATATCGCTTGAGGTGATATTCTCCTGGATGACCTGAGAGACTCTCTCCAGAATGGCGTCTCCAACCCGGTGCCCATATGTATCATTAATTGACTTGAAGTTGTCAATATCAATCAGAGCTAAATGCAGACTCATGCCATTATTCGCATATTCAAATGCTTTTTCATAGTAGTCCTTAAAGGAGCTTTGATTATACAGATTGGTTAACCCGTCTGTCTTGGACTGCTTGGTCATAATTGCGTTTCGCACAATCAGATCCTGCTTGGCAAGCATACTGGCCTGAAGATCATCCAGTACCTCCACACCGCTCGTAACAATTAACTGTGCAACATATGTACCTACAATAAGAAAAGCGGGAATGGACACCATGTCAAACGAAGATAAGTACAGCCGATAGGCTGGGTCGCAGAGTACGATGACATAACCAATCATCTGCATGAGGCATACCGTCCATACTCTTTTCTTGCTGAAGAACAGAACAGAAGCAAAGATCGGCAACAGGCAGATGGCCAGGATGATCCGAATATCGTAATTGACATGAATGATAGTCCAGGCAATGACTGTGCTGGCCATGGACATGGAATAGAAGGAAAATGAACTGAAACGGCGTTCTACCCAACTGGCAATCAGAATAGCTAAAGCGCTGGATATCGTAGGCCAAAATAAAACGTAGATCATGAAATCTTCTGGAGTGCGATCATAATCGAGAAACAGAAAGCAGCCTATTTGAATGACAACATGCGTTAATACGACGACCCAGTAAGCACGAAGCATTTTTTTGATCCATTTGGAATGCTTGAATTCGTACTCGGTTGGGATATGGTTGCTATGTAAGTTGGGACTCTTCAATATATCACCGCTGACTGCATCATAATGATACGACAGACACTGCTCTCGTATGCTTTAATTATAAAACACATTGCACGAAACGCAAATCATTTAATTTGTGTTATGAAAACAAAGCTTACATAAGTGCAAATCGCATAAAGTTCTTTTATAGGACAAACAAAAATCCAAATCAGGCTCATAGACTGTGTGTGAAGGCTCCAATTCATATGATTCCAATTAAGATGAAGGGGAGGTGAGATCAATTCCTCTTGTCGTTCGTTCAACCGTTAATGCTACGGGAGCAATTACATTTACAGGTAACACGCTTGGACTGAGTCGTTCGGACACAGCCGGAGTACCCGGAACACAGGACAGTATTGGAGCTTTTACGACAACCAACGCTTCCGTCCAGTACGGAACCTATCCGCTAGGCACCACGAGCCTGTATCAGAGCAACAGTTCAGCGGCAATACTCGTTCTTCCTGCTGGCAGCACTGTCTTGTATGCAGAATTGATCTGGGGTGGAAGTTACATCAATGGGACAGTCAATCTGAGTGCTGCAATCAATAATCCGGTTACGTTTACTACACCAGCAGGTACATCCAGTGTTACTCCTGATCCAGCTACTTATAATCAATTTGATCTGGGGAATGGCGCTGCCGGCTATGTGCGTTCAGCCAATGTTACTTCGCTTGTACAAAATGGGGGAGCGGGTACATATACCACCGGAGCAGTTGTAGGAACGATTGTCATCACTAATGATGCTACAGCCAATCATGCAGGCTGGACACTTGGAGTCATTTATCAGAACCCCAGCCTGCCCTTTCGCAACATGTCCTTACGTGCAGGTGGAGTACTCGTCCAGTCTACATCGGCGCCAGTTGTTACCACACTGACTGGATTTGCTACTCCGCTTTCGGGTGCATTGGGAGGCAGAGCCCTGTTCAGTGCACAGGAAGGGGACGCGAACCGGACCGGGGATCAGGCACTATTCGGGCCAACCTCGGCAACTTCGGTTGCCTTGTCCGGACCAAACAATCTGGCTGCAAACTTTTTTGCTTCTCAAATCAACGGCGATACAGGAACCCTTAATACAACAGGGACTTTCGGAACGCGGAACCAGACGAACGGGGCTCCAGGCACCAATATTATTGGCGGACGTCAAGGCTGGGATATTACCAATGTGGATGTGTCAGCGAGACTAATCAATAACCAGTCTTCTGCGGTGTTGACGTTAACGACCTCCGGGGATGCATACATTGTCAATGCCAATGCGATTCAGGTTGATATCAATGCACCCAAAATTTCAGTGGCCAAAGCATCTGTAGCCTCTGGTGCGGTAGCGGGGGATAGCATTCTTTATACCGTTACCGTCAGCAATGCAGGTACAGCCAGTGCGGCCAGCGTTGTGCTATCTGATTCATTGCCTGTAGGGCTCACCTTCATTCCAGGGAGTGTGACGGTCGCTGGTGTGTCTCGCCCAACACTCGATGTAACCGCCGGCATTCCGCTTGGTTCATTAAACCTATCCAACAGTATTGTTGTAACCTATCGTGCACTCATTGGTCAGGATGCAAGCATACTGCAACTGGTGAACTCAGCGAATGCCGCCTTTACGTTTCAAAGTGTGGCAGGGGGCTCAGTGATTACGGGAGTCATTCCGTCCAATAACTCTACACTTCCTGTTTATTCACCAAACCTGTCCATTGTGAAGTCGGCGAGCACAACCAACGCCACAGTAGGTGACCAGGTCACGTATACGCTTCAGGTGAACAATGGGGGGAATGTTTCTGCCAACGTTACATTAACGGATAACATTCCGAGTGGCAGCTCGTACGTAGCGGGCAGCTTCCGACTAAATGGAAATGTGATTGCTGGTGCTAATCCTGCGACTGGCGTTAATCTGGGGAGCCTCGCGGCAGGAAGTACAAATACCGTAACCTTTCAGGTACTCGTAACAAGCTTGCCTACGCCTCCAACCCTTGTGGATCAAGCCACGGCCACCTATTCCTTTAACTCTCCTGATGGTCGGACTATTAACGGCACAGTAGCTTCGAACACCTTGACGATTCCCGTTACATTGCCCAATGTAACAACGGTAAAATCGGCATCAGTCATTGATGTTGCAGTTGGGGAGACGTTTACGTACACCATAGTTACTACCAATAGCGGCATCCAGGTAATTAATAATGTGGTACTCACGGATACTCTCCCCGCTGGAACTACGTTCGTACCCGGCAGTGTGACCGTCAGAGGGACTGTCATACCAGCGGCCAATCCGAGCAGTGGAATTTCGTTAGGAACGCTGACAGCCGGAAGTTCTGCGACGGTGACGTTTCAGATTAATGTGCAGTCCCTGCCCACATCAGGTTCGCTGGTCAACCGGGCTTCCGTATCCTATAGCTCAGGTGCGTTCACGGGCATTTCCAACTCTAATTCAATCACAACCCCTGTATACCAGCCGATCATCGGTATCAACAAGTCGGCGAGTCAAACGAATGCCACACTGGGAGATCAGCTTGCATATACACTAGTGGTGACGAACACTGGAAACTTAGGGGCACAAGTAACAGTGACCGATACGATTCCAGTAGGTCTGACGTTTGTCCCCAATTCAGTAACCGTGAATGGTGGTGCACGTCCCGGAACTAGCCCGTTAACCGGAATAACGCTGGGAAGTCTCCTGCCAGGAGCAACTGCAACGGTAGTGTTCCGAGCTACACTCACTTCACTCCCATCTCCGCCAACGCTGGAGAATCAGGGGACTGCTAGTTATACGTACCAGCTTCCGAGTGGACGGAATCTCTCAGGCAGCAGCCAATCCAATCTCGTTCGCATACCTGCATCTGCGCCCAATATCTCTATTAGCAAAACAGTAAACACTCCGGATGCAACTGTAGGAGATGTTCTTACCTATACGGTTGTTGCAACAAATGCTGGGAGTAGTGCGGTACAAAATCTGGTGATCTCGGATACGCCAACCGGTTCGGAATTCGTCTCCGGCAGTGTCACTATTAATGGAACTGCTGCAAGGAATGCAAGTCCGCTTTCGGGCATTGCTGTCGGTGCATTGAACAGTTCAAGCAGCGTTACAGTGACCTATCAAACAAGAGTGACATCCGTTCCGTCCACAGGTTCAGTCAGCAACCGGGCAAGTGCAGCATTTACGTCAGGCAGTTTTAACGGCGTTTCTTCGTCTGTCACGGTGAATACACCCATATATCAACCAGTCATCCAAGTAGCTAAAACAGCTAGCACCTCGAATTTGACAGTAGGGGATTCCTTTAATTACTCCATTCAGGTCAACAATTCAGGCAATATTGCTGCAACGGTTACCTTGACGGATCCGATTCCTGCGGGAGCTGTATTCAGTACGAATAGTGTCATTATTAATGGCGTACCAACACCAGGTGTTAGCCCGGTAACAGGAATTAATTTGGGGCCGATCGCTGCAGGCTCGAACGTAACGGTCACTTTTGTTGCCACGGTCACAAGTTTGCCTGATTCAAGGCAGTTGACTAACCAAGCAGTTGCATCATTTGCCTACACTCTTCCAAGTGGGAGAACAGTTGCCGGTTCTTCGTTATCGAACACCGTTAACATTCCCGTATCCTTGCCCAATGTAACGATAGTAAACAGTGACAATGTAGAGTACGGCGTGGTCGGGGATGTCATTCGATACACATCTGTTATTCGTAACAACGGAACAGTAGCCGTTAACAATGTGGTATATGTCAACCCTCTTCCTCCGAATACCCCATTTGTACCCGGAAGCGTCATTGTGAACGGGACTTCATTCCCGCTCTCCAATCCGACCGCCGGCATTCCAATCGGTACGTTGGCTCCAGGAGCCGAGGTTACCGTAACTTTTGAGGTGACGATTACTATGCCGATCCCTTCACAGATTAACAATCAGTCGACGGTCAGCTTCACATCCGGTTCATTTTCGGGGTCATCATCATCCAATACAACACAGACTCCGGTCATACAACCGCAAATTTCACTCATCAAAACAGCAAATACAGTTAATGCGACCGTAGGCGACACGGTTGTATATACAGTAACTGTCAGTAACACAGGCAATCTGGAGGCAAACGTTACAGTGACAGATACGATTCCTACTGTCACAACTTTTGTACCCAATAGCCTCGTGGTATCTGGTGTACCACAGCCTGGAGCAACACCAGGAACGGGTATTCCTGTAGGCATTGTGGCAGCGGGAGCGACAGCTGTTGTTACATTTGCCGTTGTTGTGGATTCACTTCCATCTCCGCAGCAACTTAGCAATTTTGCGACGTCATCTTTTACTTTCACACCTCCTGACGGGCGAACGTTAACAGGGACAGCCACCTCAAATACACTGACGTTTCCAGTCTCGTCGCCAAACGTTGCCGTAGTTAAAAGTACAGTTTCTACTGCGGCTGCCGTAGGGGATACTGTTACTTACTCCATTTTGGTAACGAACAGCGGAATAGCACCGGTAAATAATATTCAGTTTTCGGATCCAATTCCTACGGGGGCCTCTTTTGTTGCAGGAAGTGTCACTATAAATGGGGTAGTGCAGCCTGCTTCCAATCCGGCAGGGGGGATATCACTAGGTACGCTCGCTCCCGGAACGTCTGCAACTGTGACTTTCAGTATCAATGTCAATGCGATCCCACCAAGTGGACAATTAAGCAATCGATCCACAGTGAGTTTTACCTCGGGGACATTCTCAAGCACAACGTTCTCCAATACTGTGGTTACACCGGTATTTCAGCCCATTCTATCAGCACAAAAAACGGCGAGTACACAAAATGCTACCGTTGGGGATACCGTCAGTTACACGATTACCGTCAACAATCAAGGTAACTATGGTGCCCAGATTAACTTAACGGACAATATTCCTACAGGAACCATACTTGTTCCGAACAGTGTGATTGTAAATGGTCAGCCATTACCTGCAGCCGATCCTGCAACAGGCATTCCGGCAGGCACTGTTGCTGCTGGGGCAACAACAACGGTTACCTTTTCCGTAGTTATTGATACTTTGCCGACCCCGCAACAGCTGGTGAATCAGGCTTCGGTTGCTCTTTCCTTTACGCTGCCTGATGGACGCAACATCACGGGTTCTGTTTTGTCTAACATACTTACCATTTCAGTGTCGGCTCCCGATGTCGATGTGGTGAAATCTACGACATCTACGTCTGTATCTGTTGGTGATGTTGTGACGTACAGCATTGCAGTAACTAATAACGGAATAGCGACTGTCAGCAATGTGGTCTTTACGGATGCATTGCCGGCAAGTACTGTTCTTACAGCAAACAGCGTGTTTATTGATGGAGTTCCTCGACCGGGTGTCAATCCTTCAACCGGAATAACGCTTGGTTCCATCGCGCCTGGAGTTACCGTGACCGTTGTGTTTAGTGTGCAGGTTACAGCACTCCCATCCAGTGCAGTATTAAACAATCAGTCTACAGTGAGCTTTACATCAGGTGTTTTTTCAGCTACCACATTTTCTAATACGGTCACTACCCCGGTATACCAACCGATTCTGTCGGCAGTCAAAACGGGAGACCAGGCTATAGCAACGGTAGGGGATACGGTCGTTTACAGCATCGCGATTACCAATTCAGGGAACTTTGGGGCATCTGTCACGTTAACGGATACCATTCCGGCAGGAACAGAACTTGTGCCAAATAGCGTCATTATTAATGGAGCTTCAGCACCAGGAGCCGATCCGGCTTCAGGGATTCCACTGGGTGTAGTCTCCACAACAACTGTAGTCATGTTCTCGGTCGTGATCATCACCCTACCTTTAAGCCAGGCCATAACCAATCAGGCCTCAGCAACCTATTCCTACACGCTGCCGGATGGAAGAACACTGGGAGGCAGTCTTTCGTCCAATTCTCTCAATATTCAGGTGTCTGCTCCGAATGTCAGTGTCGTCAAGACGACACCAGTAATTGATGCTGTAGTGGGTGATACGATTGTATATGAGATGGTCGTAACCAATAACGGAATTGATCCTGTCAACAATGTCGTGTTAACCGATCCAATCAGTTCGGCTGTTACATTTGTCACGGGCAGTGTCCTGGTTGACGGCGTTCCGCGTCTCTCGGCTAACCCGACACTGGGGATAGCGCTTGGTTCTTTGGCACCTGGAGCATCTGTATCCGTTTCTTATGCGGTTCGGGTCAACACGCTGCCTGCACCACCGCAAGTGAGCAGTCAGTCATCGGTAAGTTTCACATCGGGTGTATTCTCGGGAGCGGCCTATTCAAATACCGTGGTAACACCAATTTATCAGCCGATTATTTCCGTAACCAAAACAGCGAGTACGTCCAATGCCACCATCGGTGACATCATTACCTATTCTTTTACCATTTCCAACAGTGGGAATTTAGCAGCCAATTTGACAATTACGGATAACATTCCAGATGGAGCAGTACTGCTTCCTAATAGTGTCCTGATTGATGGTGTTCCACAGCCAGGTGCAAATCCGGAATCAGGGATTGTTGTTGGGACGATACCTCCAGGAGGGTCTGTTAATGTAACGGTTACCCTTGAAGTGACTGTGGATTTCTTGCCGCAGAATCAGCAGCTGGTCAATCAGGCTGTGGCCAATTATACATTTAGTCCGCCGGATGGACGTCAGTTGACAGGTACGGTATCCTCAAATGTTCTGGTCATTCCTGTCTCTTCACCAGATGTCGTCGTTGTCAAAAGTACAAATGCCATTGATGCTGTTGTCGGTGATGTCATCACTTATACGGTTGTTGTAACCAACAGCGGTATTCAAGTGGTCAATAATGTGGTCATGGTAGACCCTGTACCCGTAGGAACTGTGTTTGTACCAGGAAGCATAACGGTGGATGGCGTGGCAAGGCCTACGGGGAATCCGAATACAGGGATAACACTCGGTTCGATTGCCGCCGGTGCTTCAGTTACCGTTACATTCAGAGTGGAGGTTGTGGTGATATGAGCCAATCTTCCGGTCCGTTGTCCCACACGCTACAGAATCAGTCACTGGTTCGATTCAGCTCGGGTGCGACTGAACTGGTACAGGTGGCCTATTCAAATACAGTAGTTACACCATGGATCGGCCCCAGGCTGGAGGTTCACAAGATTTGCAACGTTGCTGAGGCTGCTCTGGGGCAGACACTGACCTATCTGATTGAAATTGTGAATTCGGGTAATTGTGCTGCCATGGTCCATGTGTTGGATTCGCTCTCGTCAGAAACTTCACTTCTCCCCAATAGTGTACTCCTGGATGGAACTCCGCTGCCGGGAGTATCACCGGAGAGAGGGATTCCTACGCAGGAAGTCGTACCTGGAGCGACGTTGCGAATTCATTTTCAGGTGATCATCGTCGGTCTTCCACCGTCCTTGAAACTGGTGAATCAAGCGAAGATACGTTATACGTTTGTGACGCCGGAAGGACGAATGGTTGAGGGAGAAGAGCAATCCAACGTGGTAGAAGTAAACCTGGTCTCGTCAAGTCTGTCGTTGGTTTTGAATGCAGATCGTGTGCAAACCTTTGTCGGAGATATCGTCACTTACAACCTTTTGGTGAGTAACCCGGGTTTTATAATAGGAAACGATGCCAGGGTAACGATCCCATTACCCAAAGGTATTGAATTTCTTCCGGGAAGTGTCATTGTAAATGAGATTTTTGTTCCCGAGACGACGCCTGACTCCGGGATTATGATAGGCGAGGTACTGCCCGAAGAATCTGTTCCAATTCAATTTCGAGTACAGGTCACGGGAGGAAGCATAGCTGAGAATTTAACAATTCAGGCAGTGCTAGAGTACGTTTCAGGTGACACATTGGAGAATGTATACTCGAACGTAGCAACTTTACAAATCATTCAACCTCGGATTTCGATTGCGAAAAGTGTGAATCCACCCATCGCTACTCCTGGGGATACCGTTCAATACCAAATAACGGTACACAATGAAGGTTCTTTTGCAGTAGATGCTATCGTGACGGATTTTCTTCCGCCAGGTATGCGCTATGTTGAGGGGAGCCTGGGGTGGAACGGTGTGAAACGGCTTGGAACAAATCCAGTCAAAGGCATCAATCTGGGAACGTTGACTGCACGTTCCGTGGTTAATATCCAATTTGAAGTGCATCTCACAGAGCAGGAGCGGGGTGTACCTGCAGTCTTCGAACTGATGAATCAGGCTCGCTTGATCTATACATTTCGCTTGCCAGATTCGCGTTCTGTGCAACGAATAATTTCCTCCAATACGGCTGTCATTCAGTTGAAGTTTCCTATCATCTCGGTTCATGTGGAAGTGAAGCCAGACTTGATCGAAAGGGGAGGAAATGTAACCTTTCATGTACATGTAACCAACACAGGGTCCTGGCCCGCGCGGGTGCAGTTGGCTGATGTGCTCCCTCCAGGTGCCAAATGGATTGGGGAAGCAGAAGTACGGGATCGAGCGATCATTTCAGAGTATTCATCACCAAGATTTTTACATTTGGGTGAGATGGAACCTGGAGCGGAGAAATGGGTCAATTACATTGCACAAATATCCTCCACTGAACAACTGGGAATCCAGCAGGGTACCGTAACTGCAATGTATACCTACGAGTGGAACGGTCAGAGGCATTCAGGACAGTCCATTTCGAATGTATACACCATTATTGTTGAAGATGGCGATGAATGAAGGGGGATACTAGCTTTTTCCTGTAAATGTAAGGGATTTTTTGCTTCGTTATGGAGTCATGACATTACACGAACGTGAATGAATGGTATACTAATTAAATATGACCTCGGCAAATAACCCGTGGATTCGGGACGTCGGATTAGCTATAGAGGAGGCCGCTACATTGGCAAAAGCAAAAGTTGCAAAAAGACCTACCCGGGACGAGTTTGAACTGGAAGAGCTGGGGAACCAACTGGTTGAGGCGTTTCATGAACGTTCGGAAGTGTTGCTGACCGTATGGGGCAAGGAAGATCAGGTTCATGGGGTCATTGTGAAGTTGGACTCACGTACTCGGCTAGTACATGTTGAGTATACAGAGGAAGAATTTACGGCCAAAGTGCCATTCTTGGATATTATGCGCATTGATTCTCCACGGTATTGAAAAAATGATAAACAGGATCTGAAACAGGGCATCCGCCCTGTCAAATCTGTTCTCCCTGCATAAGATAACCCATACCTGTTGCAGAGGAGGTACGGTCAATGAGCGAAGTATTAGGTGGAGAAACAAGAGGAGGCTACGGATACGGAGGTTTTACTTCTGTAGGCGCCATTCTGGTTCTGTTCATCCTGTTGGTTATCATCTCCAAAGCGTTCCTGGTATAATGATTTTTTCCAGATGAATAAAGGAAGCTCTGCCATCGCGGCAGAGCTTTTTTTGTTTATATTTTGTCTTGTCGTTTGCGGCTGACTAAGCCGTAGATGACAACGATCACCACAGGGTAGAGAACGGCCCACCCGGCAAAAGGGAACACAATGGCCGTCGCCACAAAGGAAATCCAACTGATGGTTACCCCAGTACGACTGCCCTTGAGTAAACGTATTCCGGCTGCGCATCCGCCAAGATAGGTGAGAATAAAGGTTGCATTGGGCAACTGAATAAGTGTCGTGAGTGACACGAGGCCTGATCCGTATATGCACAACACTAGAGTAAAGCAGATGGCCAGGAAGCCAATTGCAGCAATGGGTGTATGGTACCGACGGGATAAGCGGGACATCCATTGCGGGGCAGATCCTTGTCTTGCCAGTGCATAGGCGACTCGGGATGCAGCACCAGCATATGCAATGACGGTAGCAGTGCAAATAAATATGCCAGTCAGCCCAGCAAGTAATCCACCCCAGGAACCGAGAGCCTGACTAATAATCCATACAAGAGAGACATCTGCTCCGCCATGAAGATAGCTTTGAGTTCCGACTGTCGCCAGTGCAGTTAGGAAATAGAGCACACCTACAATGATGGCTGCAATCGTTACACCTTTAATAGCTGCCTTGCGTGGATCAGTAAATTCTTCAGACAGGTGAGATACAGCTTCCCAACCGATAAAACACCAGAATAGAATGGCTCCAGCCTGTCCCACGCTGACCCAACCACTTGGCATAAATGGTGTGAAATGTATGGATTCCATATTCGGAATAGCAAATACAAATGCCATGACGAGCACGATAATAATCGCTAGCACAACGCCGATCTGTACCTTTCCGGCGACCTGCATACCTACGATGTTAATGATCAGTCCAGCCGCCAGCATGAGGGCGGCAATCGCTGTTCTATATCCTTCCCCGAGTCCCAGTGCAGCTGTCATGTAGCCTGCACCTGTAAGTGCAGCTACTGGAGCACCGATGGGAACGGACATTAGAAAGAACCAGCCAACTACAGCTCCTGCCCGTTGTCCAAAAGCGAGGGTAACGAAATGGGATACACCGCCTGCGTCCGGGTATCGGGCTGAGAGTAATCCCATGGACAGGGCAAGCGGAAGAATTAGCAGCACCATGCCTCCCCAGGCGAGAAGTGAAGCCGGCCCTGCCAGTTCGGCAGCAAGTCCGGGTACAATCAGGACACCTGAACCGAGAACTGCACTTATATAAAGCGCAACAGCTTGCGGCATACCTATTGTTTTTTTGAGCTGCGAAGAAGATGTGTTCATGAAATAAAAAGGCCTGCCTTCCAGATTGAAATGATTTTAGAGCGAGAACTATGTAATTATATAGGAAGAGATGCAATCAGTCATTGGCGAATTTTGTAGAAGTTTCGATATCGGTCATGCGGACGTTATGATAAAATAAAACCATCCCTAGAGAAAGAATGAGGTGTACCCCCTAATGAGTAAAGAGTTGACAGAAGCTTTGAACGAACAGATGAACTTCGAATTTTATTCGGCTCACGTATATCAGGCGATGGCTGCATACTGTTCCGGCGAAAGCTTGGACGGATTTGCCAACTTCTTCATCGTACAAGCTGAGGAAGAGCGGTTCCACGCGATGAAAATATACAAATTCCTGAATGACCGCGGACAACGCGCTACGCTTGCTGCATTGCCAGAACCGAAGAATGAATATTCCTCGATGCTGGATGTGTTCGAACATGGATATGCACACGAGCAGCAAAATACGAAGAAATTCTACAATCTGGCTGACATTGCCTTGAATGAGCGTGAACATGCCACGATGTATTTCCTGAAATGGTTCATCGATGAGCAAGTCGAAGAGGAAGCTCTGTTTGATAATATCATCCAGAAGTTGCGCCGCATCGAAAAAGACAGCAATGCTTTCTACATGCTGGACGCCGAATTTGGTAAACGTTCGTTCACAGCTCCTGCGGAGTAAGAGGGAACTAAGCAAAGCAAACAGGATTGATCCGAACGACAAGAAAATCGATCTACATATGAAAAGTCTGCTCTCGAGCAGGCTTTTTTGTTATACCATTTTAAGCTTCTTCGCTTGCTTCATATAAATTCCAGAAATGACTCTATCAGAAACCACAATTTGGGTTAATAGAATATATGTCAACATTGATCTATCCCGACGGATGTTCTTTTTCGAGCAAATCTATCAAATTCGTTTTATTTTTTTGGGTAATCTGACAAAAGTGTAACTCGAACGTAGCATTTGAAGCGAGAATGGGACGCACTCTTTTTGATAGTATTAGGATTATCGCCAAGGGCTGCAATGAGAGAAACATAGACACCCGGGGAAATACAAGACATAAGGGAGACTTTTATTATGCTACATATTCGTAAAACGTTCATCACCGCACTTGCTATTCTATTGATCATTCCATTGTTATTGCCGCAGTCGGCTTCAGCTGCCTCATCCGCATCCAAGCATGCTGGAAATAAAGCGAGCTCCAAGATCATATATCTAACTTTCGATGATGGGCCGACCGCCCACACGGGACAATTACTGGATATCCTGGATCAGTACAATGCCAAGGCGACATTCTTCATGCTTGGACCTCAAATGGAGAAGTTTCAGAAGGCTACTAAGCGTATTGTTGCAGACGGACATGGACTGGGCTTGCACGGCGTAACGCATGTTTCCGGTAAATTTTATAAATCCGCATACAGCGGCTTGAAAGAAATGCAGCAGGCCAATGAAAGCTTGAACAAAGTGGCAGGCGTCAAAACCAGCCTCGTTCGTACTCCGTACGGCAGCAAACCATATCTCAAACCGGCATATCGCAATGTTCTACTAGGTCAAGGGGGATTCCATCTGTGGGATTGGAATGTTGATTCCGAGGATTGGAAATACAAGAAGGATCACCAGAAAGTCTACAACAGCGTGATGAAGCAGATTCATAATGTGCAAAAGAGCGGAACCACCCCTGTGGTACTGATGCACGACCAGGAAGCGACATTGAAAGTACTTCCGCAAGTGTTAAAAACACTGAAAGCAGAAGGCTACCAGTTTGAAGTGCTGACCAAGAAAGTACAGCCCGTGAATTTCTGGAATGACAAACGTTAAAAATTCAGGCTAGACAACAATGTAAACTGATTCTAATAATGGCTTCAAGGAGGACAACAACATGAGTAAACCTAAATTATGGATGACGATTCCTGTGACAACAGCAGTGCTGCTTGCTCTTGCGGGGTGTGGTGGCCAGGATACCAAACCATCATCAGCGGACAACACGTCCCACGCGGCCGGCGAACAGGCTCAGTCAGGCAGTGGAGGAGCCGATTTCTCCAATGGAACGAAAGATAGCGGAACAGATACCACAGGAACACCGGGGACCGAAGGTTCTGCAGGAAGCGGGACACCGAATTCGGAAACGAGCAGTAAAGGTCAAACCCAGCAAAGTGCGAACGATGTCATTAAGGACATTCGCAGTCAGCTGAAGATGAAGAACGCTTCGTTACCTACTTCATTTTCTCTGGAAAAGGGAAAACATCTGACTGCATCGATCACATCGAATACTTCAGATG
Organism: Paenibacillus taichungensis; assembly: GCF_013359905.1. GTDB lineage: Bacteria > Bacillota > Bacilli > Paenibacillales > Paenibacillaceae > Paenibacillus > Paenibacillus taichungensis. The sequence goes on from NZ_JABMCC010000115.1 coordinate 57,690, forward strand.
CGTTTCACATTAACTTTTATTCCACTGACCAGCCTGTTGCGGTGAATGATGCTTCATTGACGGCCTCTGGCAGCAAAGTGCCTGTTCTGGCATCCTATGAAGTGAAGACATATAAAGATTCGAACAGCACCGATATTTTCCCTGAGACAGATTTGAAAGACTTTCCGAAGGATATGACAGTGGATCTGGGACATGGTATCAAGGGTATGACTGAAGGCGCGGCGGGCAGTCAGTATCTGACTTGGACAGAAGGTAGATGGACGTTACAGATTCGTTCCATTTCCGAAGATAACATGAATAATCCGGGCATTGCGAAGAGAATGGTGGAGTATTTGGAGTCCCATACACTGCCTGCACCAAAGGATAAAGGATTCGTAAACGTGCAGTATCCAAGCGGTGGTAAAAGCGTTAATGTAACGATTTCCTGGCAAGATGGCAAGCAGATTCATCAGCTCCAGACCGAGCAGGTGCCACTGGAAGCTTTGGGCATGGTTGTTTCTGTAAAATAGAATGGCTTCAAAAAAACATCAAAAGGAAATAGGCTGGCCCGGGGGGAATGCTCCAGACCAACCTATCCTTGTATAAGCAAGGTGCACCGATGGGAAGGTGTGCCTTGCTTATTTATGTTTCATTGGGTTAAAGCGGTACTTTCATTTAAACCACCCTTTTTCTTTGGAACGGGTGATGGCTTCAATGCGGTTACTTGCATTTAACTTGTTGAGGATAATAGAGATGTAATTTCGCACCGTACCGGTTGTAATAAATAAATGTCCGGCTATTTCCTTTGTATTTTTACCGTCAGCCATCAGGCCCAGAACGGCATTTTCACGTTCGGTCAGCGGGTTCTCCTGAACATAAGCCTCGTCCACCAGGTCGGGTGCAAAAATACGTCTTCCATTCATGACCTGACGGATTGCTTCGGCCAGTTCCTCGATCGGGCTATCCTTTAACAGATAACCGCGTACACCACCTTTTAAAGCACGTTCGAAATATCCGGTCCGGGCAAAGGTTGTTAAAATAATGACTTTACAGTTCATTCCTTTAAGTTCCTCAGCGGCCTCCAGGCCACTTTTGACGGGCATTTCAATGTCCATCAGACAGATATCTGGTGAATGCTCCCTGACGAGAGCAAGGGCTTCCTGTCCATTGCTTGCGCGTCCTACCACTTCCATATCCTCTTCCAGATTGAGTAGGGAAGACAATGCCCCCAGCATCATACGTTGGTCTTCGGCGATTACGATCCTGATCATTGTTCAACCTCCTTTATCGGTTTGCGGACCAGCTTGGGAACATGGATGACAATGCCTGTACCTTCCATGTCTGCTCCGGAACGAATATCCAGACAACCGTTCACAAATTCAAGTCGTTCTTTCATCCCCAAGATTCCGGTTCCGCGCCGTTCTTGCTTGCGAGTACGTTCGATTCCGACCCCGTTATCCTGAACCGTTAATACATTATCGGCCAGTGTTTCCTCAATACGGATGGTGCATACCGCTGCTTGACTGTGTTTGACCACATTTGTAACAGCTTCTTTCAGACACATGCCGAGTACATTTTCATTGAGCTGTGACGTATCCTGTAACTTCGGATTGCCTTCAAGTACAAATTCAATGGAAGCGGCCTTCAAAATTTGTTCGGCACGGAACAGTTCATCCACCAGTTGTGTTCCACGCATAGTCGTTACCATTTCCCGGACTTCTTTCAGGGCCGTACTTGCCGTCTGTCTCAGATCGTTCAGTTCAATCTCGGCCTGATCAGGATTCATGCGAAGCAGACGCTTCGCCAGATCGGTTTTCAGACCGATAAGAGAGAGCTTTTGTCCAAGTGTATCGTGCAGATCGCGTGCGATACGTTGCCGCTCTTCCATTTTTACAAGATCATCCAGCCGTTTGTGGGCATTCTCCAGTTGGCCTTCCAGCTGTTCACGCTTATTTTTGTTATACGTACTGATCGGAAGCAGAATGGATGCCATAAGAGTAATGAATACAAACGGGAACTGACTGAGCAACAGGGTACTCTGTTTGATGAAACTATAATTAATGGTTAGAAAACTGGCTGCCAGGTTCACCGAATAGAGGGTGAAGAAACCAGCTTTATTTTTAATATTCCCAATAAAAAAAGCAAGAAACAATGAGAAATAGGCATAATCATAAGCGATGGTCATCGTAATCGATATGGCGATCAAGAGTCCAATCCACATATAGACTTGCCAGCCCTTTGTGATAAAGGCAAGCAGATAACAAACAAAGAAGAACAGAATGATGAAAATGCCCGCAACCATAGGCCACAATTTGGAATATTGCGAAATATAATAGAAGGGCAGGATGAAAAAGACGAGCCATACATACGGATTTAAACCTGTATTTTTATAAAAGAGCTGCATCCACTTTTGAATGAAAATTCTCCTCCTCGGACTTGCATTGTACTCAAACTTAGCCTGACTGTAGCATGACTTTAGCCTGAATACAAGAAAACGAATCCGACAGAGTTAAGGCTTCTCTGTCAGACCCGCTTGGTTGTTTACTCGAATTGGTGGTTGAACGTAAGGCTTGCGAGATAAGCGTTTGATCTCTCTGAAACTGACAAATTGCTTGGATTCTTCGTCCCACAGACGGAAGCGCAGGGCAGCCAGACTGGAACGTAACGTAATCGTTGTAGCCTTTTGCAGTGGCGGTGTTGCGTTATGTGCTTCTTCCAAATAATAGTTGGGAACACGTGGGCTCAAGTGATGCACATGGTGGAACCCGATATTGCCGCTGATCCATTGCAGCAGTTTAGGCAATTTGTAATATGAACTACCTTCTACAGCAGCCTTCACATAACTCCATTCATCTTCATTCTCAAAGTACGTATCTTCAAATTGATGTTGTACGTAGAACAGCCAGATGCCGAAGAAGCCGGAGAAGAAAAAGACGGGTGCCTGCACCAGGACAAAAGCCTGCCAACCGACTAGCCAGCACATAAAAGCGTACAGGACAACGATCAGAACTGTTGATAGATGCGTATTGATGCGCTCTTTACGTCTTGCGCCTTTACGGTTAAAGCGGTAGGCAAAAAGGAACACATAGATGGGACCAATACCGAACATGACAAACGGATTACGATAAATCCGGTAGAATAGACGACCCCAAGGGGAAGCGGCTTTATATTCCTCAACTGTCATCACCCAGATATCGCCAACTCCACGTTTGTCCAGATTGCCGCTGGTGGCGTGGTGAATGGAATGTTCGTTTTTCCATTGCAGGTAAGGCGTAAGGGTTAGTACACCTGTAATGGTGCCGAGAATGTCGTTGGCACGTTTGCTTTTGAAGAATGAACCATGACAGCAGTCATGGAAAATGATAAATGTTCTAAGTACAAATCCCGAGGCTACGAGGGCAATCGGAAATGTTAACCAGTAGGACACGGACAAGCTATAGTACGCTGCGGCCCATAATAATAATAATGGCAGTATGGAATTCACTAATTGTTGGATACTCAGGCGAAGATTGTTTTTCTCATAAGGGGTAACTTCTTTTTTTAGCGCCATTTCCTTGGATCTGCTCATTGACGTACGTCCTCCTTCAATGGTCAATAACTGTAATCAGTTATAACCTAACGCTTCCTGGGAAGATGTCTCCAAGTGAGGCGTTTTTATCATTGTATAAGAATGCGTCCAGTGCAGTAAGTCATAAACGTCAGTACACTGTAATGATGAATATCAATGATGACCCATGACATTTGTCATGGGTGGATGAAGTTAAACTGCTTTGCAGAACCTAAGTAAGCACTGATTTCGAATTCCTTTGTACAATTCGCGCAACAATTTGTATTATGTATACAAATTTTGTTCATGGCATGGTAGAATCTATCATTGAGTGGTTATGACAACTTATGAAATTGGTTGATAGGTTGATTTTCTGATGGATTGGATGGAGTGCATGATGAAGAAAAGAATAACGGATATTCTATTTATTATGGCGGGTGCATTTCTGTTTGCACTTGCAGTAAACCTGTTCGTCATCCCGAATGATCTGGCTGAAGGCGGCGTTACGGGGATTACTATTATTTTGTATTACCTTTTTGAGTGGTCTCCGGGACTGATGAACTTGCTCCTGAATGGTATTTTGCTACTTGTGGGGTATAAGTTTCTGGACAGAACAACAACGGTGTATACCATTATTGCGGTGGTATTCAACTCGCTGTTCCTGCACCTGACCGAGAGCTGGACGATTGCATCGGACGAGCTTTGGATCAATACCATTTTTGGTGGATTATTTGCCGGTCTGGGTATCGGCTTGATTGTTAGAGTAGGCGGCACAACGGCGGGCACGGTTATTCTGGCCCGACTTGCCAACAAATATTTGGATTGGAACATCAGTTATGGACTGTTATTCTTCGATTTGATCGTGGCGTTCTCGTCTTTCTTCATTATAGGGCCGCAAGGTTTGATGTGTACGATTGTCATGTTGTTCGTCGGCACCAAAACGATGGAGTTCATTATTGAAGGGCTCAATCCGAAAAAAGCAGTTACGATTATATCTACCAAACAGGATGCTATTGCACAGCAGGTCATTGAGAAGATGGATCGGGGAGTCACTGTCCTGTCTGGTCATGGATACTATACAAAGAACCCGAAAGAGATCTTATATATTGTCATTAGCAAACAAGAAGTTCCAATGCTGAAGAAGATTGTGCGAGCGGAGGACGAAATTGCTTTCATAACGATCCATGATGTGCGTGACGTATTTGGTGAAGGGTTCATCGAATTGTCCAAATCGTAATGAAGCGTATATATAAGGAAGTAAGGAGCTGCGGTGTTTATCACTGCGGCTTTTTTTGATGTATGTGGTGTAAATTCGAAATTAAATGATCACGATGAGATCAGGCCTTGATTTTGAAATCAGATCATCCGATACTGACAAAAAGCTGTACACGTATCAAGCTCGATGATATATTGAATTTAATTCGTTAAGAAACTTAACTAACTATAAAAGGAGGCGATAAAATGGCTGGCTCACCGCAATATATCCGCAATCTGAACGAGAATTTGATTATGGATGCTCTGATTGCAACTGGTGCGATGTCTAGGGCAGATATCAGTCGTCAGACCGGACTCAGTAAACCTACGGTGTCGTCAGCAATTGAACATCTCATTGAACGAAACTTGGTGCTGGAAACTGGTAGAGCCGATAATGCTCAGGGTCGCAAAGCAACACTCATTCAATTCAACGAATCAGCTTATTATGTCTGTGGCATCGATATTGGGGCAACCCGAATTCGGATCGCACTCTCTGATCTGAATGGTGAGATTATGGAGTACAGAACGTATCCAACGTTATCGGTCCAAAGTGGTAATCGAGCAGAGACGGCAACCCTTGATGTTCTTCGAAGCTATATGGATGACTTACTGTCGGAGAATCAATTGAATTGGGATCAGATTCGATGTGTTGGTTTTGGCATTCCTGGCGTTGTACTGCCGGACTCTGGAGATATTGATCGGATCGTTGCCCCTTTAGAGGGATTGGAAAAGTTGCTCTCGCTTGAATCATTGTCGGGGGCCTTCCCGTGTGAAGTGATTCTGGAGAACGATGTAAACCTGGCTGCACTGGGGGAGTACAGGAGGGGAGCTGCAGCAGAAGATTCCAATCTGTTTGTTTTTTTCTCCATCGGTACTGGAACGGGCGCAGGCATCATGGTGAACGGGCAATTGCTTCGAGGTATGGGCGGGTTGACAGGCGAGCTCGCGGAGATGTTGTTGGAAGAGGGCCATCGATTGGAGGATGTCCTATCTGCTGATGGTCTGATGGAACTGGCCAAGCGTCAGTTGGATGCCAGTCTACTTGAGGATCCTGATTCTGGTATAGAAGCTCTTCGTGAATACCTGACTCCTGAGAAACTGTTCGAAGCTGCGCGAAGTGGAGAAACGCAGGCTGTGCAGATTCTGAAACAATACAGCCAAATGATTGCTTCGGCTCTGCGGCATATTTGCGTCATTCTTGCTCCCCATCTCATTGTACTTGGCGGAGGTATTGGGGGAAATGGGGATGTGTTATTGCCGCATCTAAGACAGATCGTATCTGATCAATTCCCGGCGAAGCCTGCACTGATCTGTTCAGAGCTTGGCGAGCGGGCTGTAGTCACTGGAGCAGTGCAGGTGGCGTTACAACAAACGATGTTGAATCTTCAGCAAGAGGCATTGGAATAAGGGCGTTACTTCAATAATTATAAAGGTAAGTTGGATGGATGGGACGAGATCGAAATTGGCTTAACCGTTAACGCGGACAAAATGAGATTTGAATTAAACATCAGCTAGGCTGATTTAAAAATAGAGAAGATTCATCAGACATTGAACGGGTTGAACATCGCATATAGGAGGACAAAGCTATGTTTACCGACAAAAAGGAATATTCATTTTCAACTTGCTGGAACATCAAACGACACACTACGGGTCAGGGCATGATGGAGGAGATCAAATCCCTAGGGTTCAGACAGGTGGAGCTGAACTATAACGTTACGGACGAATTGTTGCAAACAATTGAACCGATGATTGAGCGGGGGGAAATCGGCATATCCAGTGTGCACAACACGTTCCCACATGTAGCTGATCCCGATTATGGGACCGATTCGGTTCTGCTCGGTTTCGACGATGAGCCTCGTCGTAAGCGGGCCATTGAACTGCTGCTCCGTTCAGCCGAGTATGCACACCGGTATGGTGCGAAGGCAGTCGTCGTGCATCCAGGTGAGGTGCCGTTTGAATATAACATTGATGAAGCATTGAAAAAGATATATCACGATCAAGGGCCGGACTCCTCGGACTATCAATCATTGTGGCAAGAGATGCTGGAGAAGCGTGAGGCGAGTAGCGCACATTACCTGAAGCGCATTCAGGAGAGTCTGGAAGAAGTGTGTGAATTGTCTGAACAGCGGGGATACGGAGTGAATTTCGGCATTGAGACTCGATCACGCTGTTACCAAATGCCGACGCTGCAGGAGGCGGGGGCACTTATCCGCGGTATGAAAGGGGCTCCACTCGGCTTATGGTACGATATTGGTCACGGTATGATGATGGACCGAATGGGGCTCTATGATAATGCACGCGAAGCAAATGAATTAATCGACCATGTCGTTGGGGTTCATATCCATGAGACGGTAGGCTTGTCGGATCATTGGTGTCCATATATCCATAGTAAGGACATGGCGTTTTTTGATTCATTCCTGGATATCATTGATCGTTCTCCGGTCAAAGTATATGAGTTGAAAGCAGCCTGCACACCGGAAGAGATTGATGAGAGTCACCGATTAATTACAGCTCGGATCGCCGGACGTCAAGCGGCACGTCAGCACGGATAATCTGGCAAGTGAATAGCGGTGAAAAATAAACGTAAAGAGAGCGGTCAGAATAACTTTATCTTTCGGGTGAAGTGGTATTCTGCCGCTCTCTTTTCGATGTGATATTCTCTAATCTGCAATTATAAGATATAATATGCATTAATCAGGCTATGGTATCCCTTCCTTCTGAACTCTTACAATGGTATTAGGGGTGCCGCTTCCCTGATTTTTTTAGTTTTTGGATTGTGTCATACATATGAAGAACCGCCACAAGCTAGGCCAAGTATACCAATGCTGAATATATTATCGTCATGTGGGAGAGTACAAGTGATGGACTTATTCTCAATCTATTTCAGCAGGAATTTGAAAGTGATCATTGCAGAGCGCAAGGGCAAGCTGCCTGTGCGTATATTGGCGACTGCACTGAGAAATTTGGAATCGCTGGGATATACGTTTTCGACGAAACTGATAGATGTGCTGAATACCTGGGAACGTGACAGGTTCGTTTTCTGGTTTGAGCAATTGATGGAAGAGATTCGAAAGATGAAAGGAATCAATTTAAAGGAAATCCTCGTGTATCCGAAATTTCCTAAGCGAAAAATGAATATTCAGGAAAGTAAATTTTATTTAAATGCTTTGATGCATTCCTGGAGACAGCAGTCTTTTGAACAGGAGCAGCGCATATTACTGCTGAACAAGTTGCAACTGCGTGTGATTCATCTCGGCAGTGAAGCAGATTTTTACCAAGTGGGAATGAACCTGCTTACAGCGAAATCAGCGTTATCGCCAGTTGCAAAAGAGCAGTTGGTCTGGTTTGCAACAAAGTACGAAGGCTGGTCCGCATTTGAGCCAGAGGCAGGGCAAATACCTGTGAGGGAAAATGCCGCCGTTTATTGTGCTGCTTTATTAAAGGCGGGGCGTGCTTCGGTGGAGCAATTCCAGCGGCATTTGCGTACGGCAACAGATATATTGCGGCTGGCGGTGGCGTGTTCCGATGGAGATGTCAGTTTGAAGGAGAATACCCGTTTCCGTTCATTTACCCGATCTGAACGACGGGTAATATTTGCTTTATTGGAGAATGCTTCGGACCCGTTGGAAGATTTGTTTCGATATAAAGGAAGCTGGCAGAGATTGGCCGAGCGGCTGCATCCGGGTGAATATCGATACCGTTATCCAGTGGCAGTAGCAGCGCTGGACCAGTTGCGACTTGGGGAACACCCGCTTACCTTTCATGGCAGAGTGGAGCGGGCATTTGAACAGAAGGATAACGAGCTTATTGTGGAGACGCTCGCGGAACGTCCGGGAGAGATGGTCGGTCAGCTGGACCGAATGATACGTTCCGGTGTTCCGGTACAGCAAGTGATCGGCAAAATGGAAACTGTGGAAGAGAAGGTATCGACAAGAGCGCTGCTTCGAGTGTTGGCCCACTTCAGCACACGGACGCAGTTTCAGGTCAGGAGGAGCTTTTTCCCCCAAGGCAACACGGCAAATCTGTATGTCTCCACTCAGCCGCTGCCGCCCCTCAACGTTGAGGATGTTCATGCGGTGATATCGGCGGTAGAGCATACACTGTTGAAACGATTTGCGGTACTTCCACCACTCGGTAATGTATACATTGATGAAAGACTTCAAGAGTTTTCAGTTCCATCGGGAAAACGTAGGGCAAGCGAATCTCTTCGAGCTCTATCGCTTGCGTCATGGATATCGTTACCCACAGGAGATACCGTTCGTTTTTTTCTGTCGTGGAGAGAAGGCTTGGGCCGTGAGGAGCGAATCGAATGTGTGAATTCCGATCTGTCAGGTGTTCTGTATGATTCGAACTGGCATGATATGGGTCAAACAACCCGGACCCCTCTGCAATCGAATGAATATGTAGCTGCAAATAGCGGGCTTAAGGTGACTACACCGGATGGAACGGCGAAGTATATGGATCTGCATTTGCCGTCCGTTTCTAAGTTAGGTGCACGTTATATTGTAATCATGGTTAACGCATTCAGGGATAATGCTTTCAAGGATTTGCCGGAGTGTTATGCTGGCTGGATGATGCGTCAGGCGCCACAGTCGGATGAAATGTTCGAACCTTCAACGGTACAGGAGCGAATCGATCTGACGGCAGATTCCCGTAGTTGTATACCAGCCATTATTGATGTACAGGAGCGGCGCATTTTGTGGTGCGATTTTGGCTTAAAGAGACTGCCTAAAGCGCATCCTCCGATGGGGGACAACATATCCGATTTGGCTTTGATCGCCCGGGCAATGACGGAGTTGAAAAGACCGGATTTATATACCTTATTCATGCTTCACGCTAAAGCGCGGGGAACATTGGTTGAGACATTAGGGATGGCCAATCTCGTATTTACAGCGGAGCTGGAGTCCAATCGTGTGGCTGAAGTGGCAGAGTATCTGACAGAAGGTCCACCCGTGGAGCGCACCGTGATTACACCTCTGGAGCAGGAGTATATTATGAAGCAGTTTTTGTAACGATGCAGGTTCGAATGTTTGGTCATAGATCATTGTAAAAGGGGTATTTGTCACGTTCGACCTGTGCGGGTCACCATGACAAGTACCCCTTTTGGGTGTGAATTAGTTTTATTGAGCGTATAAGCAGCACGAAAAGAGAATGGAGAAGTTAAGGTCGTTCCATTCCATTCGATTACACATTTTATTCGTACATTCGTTGTTCGACTTCAGCAAAAGCGATATCAGGGTTCTCATCGGAATTATCGATATAAGCCACGGCTGAGGCGGGCAAGGGCCAGGCTACTTGTTTACGTGCAAGTGAAGCTGTGAAGGCATCCCAGTTCTCCAGCTTCCACTCATCCAGCTGTGATTGTCTGGCTGTAATCCGCTCTCGATACAAAGCTTCATTTGCAAGATAAATATAGGCCACACGTACATCTGTATCATCCAGGGAACGTCCAATCTGTGCGAGTTCCTGCTCGATCCAGTCCGGAGTTCCGATTTCTTTGGTAAAGGGTCCTACAACAACCGTATCGATACCCAATTGCACATTGTCTAGTGCTGCATCCATCGTAATACGGTATCCCAAATCACGGCACAGCCGTTTGTATTCCGGTGAATCCCGATCGGATGGATCGAGTCCCTGCAGGGTCATTATTGCTTCAGCAGCAGGACGCAGCAGGATATCCATATCCAAAAAAGCAGCTTTATGTTTACGCGAGAGGGCTTTAGCAAGGGTTGTTTTGCCGCTCCCGGCCCCGCCAAGAAAGAAAATAAGTTTGCTCATGGTTTGAATTGCCTCCTCATAATGAATAGAAAGAATATGTAATGTGTGAGTACGAATAAGAGATTCATAATGGCACCTCAGGTGTGAAATGACTTGTTTATTTTATCATAAACGCCTTCAATTGATAGCTAGACAGAAAAGGAAGAATCAGGTAATATTATACCTAGTTTTACTATGCATAGATTTCCGATGTATATAGCTAAGTGGATTTATTAGGTTCATTTGAAGTTCTATGAACTGTAGTAAAAGTGGTAGTTGTTATTGTGCGTTGAAGCATGAACAAAGGGAGTGACAGCATTGCAGGTAAACAAACAAATGATTAAAGGCAGCACGGAGACATTGATTCTTACGTTATTGAAGGAACAGCCGCTTTACGGTTATGAATTGATCAAGGAACTCCATCGTCAATCCGAGGGTGTGTTTAATTTAAAGGAAGGTACGTTATATCCCATTCTGCACGCGATGGAGCTTGAGGGATGGGTGGAGTCTTACTGGATGGAGGTTGAAGGTAGGAAACGTAAATATTATTCCATTTGTGACAAGGGTGTGGAGGCTTTACAGCATAAAAAAGCCGAGTGGCTTTTATTCCGCGGTGCCGTAGATCGGGTGCTTGGAGAGGGAGGCTTAACATGACGGATCGACATGAGAAGATTAAACATTATCTTGATCAACTGTGTAGTCAGGTTAAGGCACGTGAAGTACATAATGATCTGCGTGATGAGCTTGGCAACCACATGGAAGAAATGATGTTGGACAAGGAGCAAGAGGGACTGAGCCAGGAAGAGGCAGCTGCATACGCCATTGAGCAGATGGGTGATCCTGCAGTGGTGGGCAAAAGTATGCACAGATTGCATCGTCATCGTATGCATTGGGGGCTGTTAGTTGGAATAATTGGATTGGCTACAGTTAGCCTGTTGTTAATGTGGATTTTTACAACCAATGTTACAGTAGAAATATATAAGGAGTTATATAGCAATCATGTAATATACACCGTTATGGGTTTCATATTTATGTTGTTCTTTATTTACTTTGATTATCGAAAGTTTAAAAGAGCGGCCTGGTGGATCTATATCCTACTTAATGCCATGCTGTGGATCAATCCAGCATTATCTTCAACTTACAATGGTATAAATAGATTTTGGACGTTACCATTCGGCTTTGTGCTAGATGTGACGACGGTTTCAATGTGGGTAGTACCACTAGCCATTGGCACAATTATGCTGGACAAGCTTCGTTCCAATTGTAATATGCAATCCATATTGACCTACATTGCAATGGTAGCGTTACCGTTAGTGCTACTATTTCAAATGTCGGACTGGGTTCGCATGTTTCTGTTTGGCACAATGTGCATTATTTTATTTGGCTGGCTCACGAAAAAATGGCTTTATACAGCCATAGGTGCTGTTGTAACAGGAAGTATTTTTGTATTGTTATTGTTTTTTGCAGATCAGTACGGCCGCCTGGAGAGGCTCTCTGTCGTTTTGAATCTTCAGGATGACCCTCACGGGAGTGGATATAGCAATTATTCCATTATTGAAATTATTCGATCAGCCGGCTGGTGGGGAAATGGGATTGATACAACGTTCGACATGTTTAAAACGAGTTATTATAATTACCCAGGTGTGCTGCTCATTGATGTGTTTGGCTGGTCAGCTGGGATACTGTTATTGGTGGGTGTCGTCTGGTATGTTGCCAGTATGATGAAGATACTACCTCGCATTCGGGATGATTTCAGTCGAATGATTATTGTCAGTATCACCGCCATGTTTGCATTGCAAATCATCTATTCGTTGGCGATGACTACCGGTAAGGTTCCAATCCTAAGTATTTCTTTTCCTTTTATTGGATATGGGAATCACCTGATTTATGATTATGCCATGCTTGGTTTACTTCTCGGTATTTATCGTCGGAAGGATATCATTTCCAAGAAAAATGAAAAAATACGGCAGAAGGTGAATGCCGACCCAATGACCAGTTCATAAACATGCAAAATCATTACCGAATCTTGAAACAAATGGATTGTTATGCTCGTTTAACAAGCATTCACGGGAACCAGATGTGCCTGAGGTTTACCCATCCCTGGCTGTTGAAGGAGAGGCCACGAACGGAAGGCAGGTAGGCAGTCTCCACAGGTTTTTCAGTTAAATGGAATAATAAACTCTGCTGCACCAGAAATTGTTCGATCCGATCCAGTTCGGCAGATCGGTCTGCTGCTATTTGCGAAGCAACAACAGCTTTCAGCATCTCTTGAACACTCTTCTTGGAAGATTCCTCCAGATGTTCGGATAAAGTGAGATAGAGATCGTACCTGCGTAATTCTTCGTCCCGGTCCCGAATTAGGGAGAAGAGAATCAGATCGGATTCCAGTCTCAGGTTCCCTTTGAATTGCTCCATCGTGCCTATGCGGACAGTACATGTGAAGCCGTACATTTCCAATGACGATGCCAAACGTCTAGCATCCATCCGATACTGAGGAATGGTTGTGATGTGTAAGGGGATAGGTAGATCAAAAGTAGAGTGCTGAGACAAATAAGTCAATTCTTCTGCATTCATCAACACTTTATCAGCATCTCCTGGATCACGTTCATTACTTTCATTCATGCCATTCCCATACAATTTAGTAATGCACGCCTGAACATGTGCTCTTACATCCGGATCGCTTAGCGGTCCGGTTTTTTGTGTATTACAAGTGAGTAATTTGCGTACCATCACGCCTGCACTAATCTGTGTCCAGTCTCTACCCTCAGACGAGGATGGATTATGAACAAGGTGGAAGAAAGGAGATTCGATATCTTGTTTTTCATCCAAATGTGCAGGAGCACTCCACGGGATTTGTAGAATATCTACACGGTCCAGGTGGGCTCTGCCTTGAAAATACATCGGAAAAGCTTCAAGTCTGCACAAGTGATCATCCCAGGTTGTAACCTTGAAAGGCCCGGTTCCTATAGGCCTTTGCATGGTATTCGGTACATCTGGTTCCTTGTCTCCATCTTTATGTTGCCCGTACGTGGCTTGTGAAACAATCGCTGCACGGCTCGTAGAAAGAAAGGGCAAAAACAATTCGTGAGGGGCTTTGAGTTTGAAACAAACGGTCAAGGGATCTGTTGCTTCAAGCGATAGAATTTGTTTGCTCACATCGCGGTATAATGTCCGCCGTTCTGTGGATTGCAGTCGTTCAAATGTATACACTACATCCGCGGCTGTCAGCAGGTGTCCATTGTGAAAAGTAATCCCTTTACGCAAATAAAAGAACCATGTTTTCCGATCTGAACTGATATCCCAGGTATGAGACAGACAAGGAACAATCTCCCCATGTTCATTACGTTGAACCAGCCCGTCGAACACATGACTGGTGACAAAAGATTCTGCCAGCAAATTGATAAAAAGAGGATCAAGCGCATGCAGTTGTTGGCGGATTGGTAACCTGAGCGTATCAATTCGCTCATAATGGCTACCAGTTTCCGTATGGTGTCCAGAATAACCAAGCAGCCACTGGTTTAGATGATCTTGCATTGTCGTAGAACTAGAATAAGCACCAACCTGTTCGGCGGCTTGCTGCAACTCGCGGCGATTCATGGCCTGCATCATGTATTCTGCAGCAATTTGATCAGCCGGAATAAGCAGGGTCAGCGTAGAACGCCGTCCACGTCCGCGCTGGGACACCCACCGTATCCAGTCTTGGGCAATCATTTTTTTTACGATCGTTAATGTGTTACGGTGTGTACACTCGAGCAGTTCCGCAAGGTCAGAAAGCGTTACTTCATGCTCTACAAGTTGACCAAACTGGCTATGGAGCAGCAAATATTGCTGATGTAATTTCAAGGTTTGGATTCCTCCTGGAGGTTGTAGCTGATGCAATATAATAAAATAAGAAGTTTTATCGTTTTTAATTTCTATTTATATTCTTATTTTATCATCTAGAATTAAACCTAGAAAGTTAATGGAGGTATTTCCCATGATTGATAAGATAATGGCTTCACCCAATCGCGCTTTAATTACGCTACTATCGGCATTAATGTTAGCTATCATTCATCAGTATTTGTTTTATGGCAAGGAGCCTGGTGTTTCTTATCCCATCTTTGTTATCCTCTTTTATGGCTTTATGTTCTTGTTTGCCAGAGACCGCATGCGGTCATTGACCATGATTAATGCTTTTGTGGCTGGGGTGGTACTGATGCTGGCGCTGACGTTTCTGTTATACGACAATAAACCGCTGCGTATACTTAATTTCCTGGTCGTACCAGGGCTTATTATCTTACATATGACTTATCTAGTCGGTAGAAAACAGAGACAATGGTGGAATATTGGATTGATCGGTACCGCATTGGACCATTTGCTGCCACAATCCATCCGTCATTGGGGAACGGTTGCAAGCATTATTGTGAAAACAGGAGGACGTGGCTTGGGCAAAACGCAGAAAACGGTTGCTTTCAAAGTATTCATTGGCCTTATCGCATCCGTTCCCATCCTCATCGTAGTCGTAGCACTGCTCTCCTCTGCAGATGGGATTTTTAATCAGTATTTATCTGGTTTTCCGGAATGGTTAAATCAACTGACACTGACACCAGGGCTGCCGAGAGTGATCTGGATTCTCATTGCGGGCGTTTTATTGTTCAGTTACGTATGGGGATTTGTGCAGCCGATGCAATATGAATCGGAGAAAAGAGAGAATGCACATTGGAAAAATGTAAAAGCAAATACGGTTGCTTCAGAAATCGAAAAGCGAGAAGACGTTTCCATGAATTCCATACAAGAGAATCCTTCCTTGAACTCAATCATTGAGGGTCAGACAGCAAATAAGATCTCATCAGAGGCAATTTCTACTCAAGCTCATCGTGAACCTTTTAGATTGGACCCCGTCATTATGGGCACGATGCTGATGGTTATCAACTGTGTATACGTTCTGTTTGTGCTTGTACAATTTTCTTATCTTTTTGGAGCGGGTGAGGGGCATCTTCCGTCAGACTTGTCCTATGCGGAATATGCAAGAAGTGGATTTGTGGAGCTGATACTGGTAACAGGCATTAATTTTCTCATCCTGATCATCGCCCTTCAGTTCACGCGTTCAAGCGGCAAAATAGGTTCAGTTGTGCATCAGGTGCTGCTCTTTGTCCTGGTGGGTTGTTCCGCAATCATGCTGTACTCGGCGTTTATACGCCTCAACCTGTATGAACAGGCTTACGGATATACCTACATTCGATTTCTCGTACATGCATTTATGATTTTTCTGGCCCTGCTGCTGCTTATTGCCGCTCTTCGAATCCGATATACATCCATACCGTTGATCCGCTGGTATATTGTACTGTCCCTTACAGCATATGTGATAGTCAACTATGTGGGTATGGATAAACGAATTGCGGAGCTCAATATTGCACGATATCATCAGACAGGCATTATTGATACATCCTACTTGGCGAGTTTATCTGCAGATGCCGTTCCGCTATTGCGGGAATTTGCCCAGAGAGAGTACCCGAATTTGAAAGGGGAAATGTTGGATCGTGAAGCCAACTTCGACTTGGGTGAAGAGAGTTCATGGACTTCTTTTAATATGGCAAGACATAGAGCTAATCTAGAATTGTCCAAATTGAGAATGGAATGAATTCATCAACCTGTTTTCCAACAATGAATTTATGCAAAATCAATATGTAAGTGTTATACTATAAAAACTAACCTATAAAGGGGGTGAATCCCTTGTTTGAACTTCAGGAATTGATACCGTATATATTTTCACTCGGACTCATTTTCACAGTCAGTTACGCTTATATTGCCCATCTGCATTGTGGCATAACAGAGTACTGGATGGAAGGTGGGGCCGGAGGTGGTCTGGAGCCTGGATTGCCAACCTTGTCCTTGGACGGACAACACAGACCTGAAGCTTTAAGTCGAATCGTCAGACGAAGAGAATCCCCGGATGAAGATGAACCAGATTGCCATTCCTCGTTGTATGTACTTTCTACAAAACAACGAGGAGGATATATATGGGACATAAGACAAGCAAGGGGTTCACTGTTACATCTGGCAAGGGACGGATCTATGGCCTAATTGCAATTCTTTTTGCAGTGATGCTACTGGCTGGATGCAGTAACAACGTCTCAGAGATTAATTCATCAACACCAGGGTTCTTTAACCATTATGTTGTATTTCCGCTGTCGTATCTCATTCAGCATATCGCAACGATATTTAATGGAAGTTATGGGGTAGCCATTATTGTGATTACCCTCGTTATCCGTCTTGCGTTGTTGCCATTGATGATGCGACAAGCAAAATCTCAGCAAGGCACCCGAGTGATCATGAATGCTATGAAGCCGGAGATGGATGCGCTCAAGAAAAAGTATGAGGGCAAAAACGACCCAGCCGATAAGCAGAAGCTTTCGCAGGAAACGATGGAGCTGTACAAGAAGCACAAGTTCAATCCGCTGAATATTGGATGCTTGCCACTGCTGATTCAGTTGCCCATTCTGTCAGGTATCTACACGGCTATTCGGCTTACGCCGGAGTTGTCATCTCACTCCTTTCTGTGGTTCAAATTAGGAGCGCCTGACTATGTGCTTGCAGTCGTGGTAGCAATAATTTATCTGATCCAAGCCAAGGTATCGCAAGCCAATATGGCGCCGGAACAGCGAAAACAATTCGCAATCATGGGATATATCTCTCCTTTGATGATGGCCTTTTTCTCGCTTTCGGCACCTGCAGCGATGCCGCTGTATTGGACGATCGGCGGTTCATTCCTGGTCTTGCAGACGTTATTGTTCCGCAAATTGTATCCGGTTGAACACCCGCAAGAGCCCGTGGCTGTGCAGGTAAAGAACAAAAACATCAAACCTGCGAAGCCCGCTAAGTCCTAAGTTTTCACTGATGAGATTGGTGCACTAGAATTATATAAATTTAACGTATGTGTTGATATAACGGATGTTCTGCACCATCATGTAGCGCAAAGATGCCTTGTCCCATGGGACAAGGCATCTTTTTGTATGTCCAGGTTATGACATTCAAATTGCCGGCATATCAGACAACTGGAAACGGGATACAAAATACCAGATTAACTCACGGCGGGAGGATACGTCTGTTTTGGCAAAAATGGATTTCAAATGATCCTGTACCGTGTAAGCAGATATATGCATCGCTTCCGCAATTTCTTTGGAAGAATAACTGCGCAGCACGTAACCCAATAGTTCCCGTTCCCGAATGGACAACCCATGACTCTCGGCGAGTAAAGGCAATAAGTCCTGCGGCATAGCCTGTTCAAGCCTGATCGCAATCTGATCTGGACCTGAGAACTGTTGCATGCGGCTGGCATGAAGCACAAGGTAACGGCCATCCAGGAGTTGAATGCAAACTTTGGAAGGCGAATGAAGGATAGGTTCTTGCGCAACCATCAGGTCGGAATCTGTACGAATCTGACGCTGTAAATGCGAACTGACTGCCCGGACTGGGCGTGGCAATACATCTGGTCCCACATGCTCCAGTAAACGTAATTGCGATAGCCAATACTGAGCAGGAGCGTTCACGGATAACAGCTCGAAAGCGTCGGATGTGATCATAATACCTGGGTCCGTGGGACTTCCGCTCTTAATCTCGTCCACAAGAGTCAGACTTGTGGATCGTAACATCGATGCAATAGAAGGAGTCCAGGCCTGAATGCTCAGTCGCTCCTCTTCCGTGAATAAGGGTTGTTCCGTCTTGCGATATAGGGTCAGATACCCCCAACAGGCTCCGCCACTGACCAGTACAGCCCGAAGTTCATCACCGAAACCTGCGGGTTGAAGGATGTTATGATATCGAGCGCTGGATACTGGGTTTCCGCTTATCGATGCATGAAGGATCGCTGTATACTCACCGCTGCGAATCAAATCAGCATACTTATGTATGTCTTCTTCCATGTATTCATTAACGAACAGCCGATCATGAATGGCTTCAATGCCGTCTTCTGTCACGGCACCCGTTGAGAGAAGAGTTTGTGGATCAACCGTTGTGAAGCAATACGCGTCATAGGGAACGATATTCTGAATTTGTTTTAGGACAGCTTCCCGGTAGGTACGCGAGGTCCAGGTTCCTTTTTCGAGAGAAGTAATGAGTCGCTGGTTCGGTTCCATACCTGATGTCATTAAAGCTATCTCCTCTCCTCATGCAGATATCCCATTGTTCTGGGATTGTAGGCTCTGCGTATCCTTTTATAATGAAATTAGACGAACGAAGAGTCAAGTCTAACTTGAATCCATGAGGAGTGTAGTATCGATGGACCACAATCAACCATCTATGAGCTGGGATACGGCAGATGAAAACCGTTACGAACAATCGATAGCCCTGAAAATTCCGGGTTATTCTCATATGCATGATCTGATGGAGCGGCTGCTTGTCGCTTCTATCACGGATAACAACGAGGCTAAAATACTAATTGTCGGAGCCGGTGGAGGTAAGGAAATAGCTCTGCTTGGTTCTCGCCATGCGGGATGGACGTTTACTGGAGTAGATTCTTCCCAGCCGATGCTTCAGTTAGCAGAGAGAAGAGTCCAGGAAGCGGGAATCGAAGCCAGAGTGCAACTTAAATTCATGACGCTTGAAGCGTTACCGGAAGATGAGGTCTACGACGGGGCAACAAGTATGCTAATGCTGCATTTTATTCAGGGGATCGAGTCCAAAAGACGGTTCCTGTCCAATCTAGCGGCCAGACTCAAGTCTGGGGCGCCACTCATTATTGCAGCAGTGAATGCTGATCTTCATTCGCCTGTATATCCAACCATGATGCAAGCCTGGCAGGATCACATGTTAAGTAATGGTATTCAGCTTGAAGAATGGGAGCGGTTTGCAGCTTCCCTTGGCCGAGAATCGGATCCTATCTCATCTGAACAAATGATTGGGCTGATGAAAGAATGCGGATTCTCGCACATTACACCTTATTTCGGAGCATTTTGGGTGGAGGGATATTATGCGAAACGAGACTAAAACAGATTCTGTGAAAGACCAGATTTGGGTTGTTGGCGGATACGGTCAGGTGGGGCAAATGATATGTACGCAACTGGGACGATTGTTTCCCGGCAAGGTATGGGCGGCAGGTACGCGGATGAATCGGGCTGAGGAATTCAGCCGATCTACGGGTGGTATAGTCCAGCCGCTTCAATTGGATGTACGAAAAGCGATTGATCCTGTTGTGCTTCAATCGGTCAAGTTGGTGGTCATGTGTGTGGACCAGACGGATACCCGATTTGTCGAGGCTTGTGCGAAAGCAGGGACAGATTATATCGATATTTCAGCCAATTATGACTTTCTGGGTCAGGTCGAACAGCTGCATTCCAAAATGCAGCGTTCCAAAGCAACAGCCATGCTTAGTGTGGGACTGTCGCCTGGTGTGACCAATCTGCTTGTGCGTGAAGCAGGTGCCCATATGGAACAAGTAGACAAAGCGGACATTACCGTTATGCTGGGACTGGGTGAGAAACACGGGAAAGCCGCGGTGGAGTGGACTGTGGATCAGATGAATGCTACCTATCAGGTCATGAAAAAGGGCAAGCCAGTCGAAGTGCAAAGTTTTCACGATGGTAAATGGATTGATTTTGGGGCAGATCTGGGCCGCAGGAAAGCGTATCGGTTTAACTTTTCGGATCAACACGTCGTTGCTCGTACACTTCGTATTCCAACGGTTTCCACTCGGTTATGTCTCGATTCCCGTTGGATGACCAGATCCATGGCAATCTCGAAACGTATTGGGCTGTTCAAACTACTGCATGTTCCCTCCCTTCGTAATGGTACGGTCAAGGCTTTTGGGGTTATTCCCGGAGGGGAGCCGATGTTTGCAGTTAAGATAGATGCAGTGGGATGGAAAAAGGGCAAACAAGTCCATGTCGAGCAGCTGCTGGTTGGCGAGCGTGAAGCAGATGCAACAGCAGCAGTTGCGGCGGCAGTAGCGGAGCGAATGTATCGGACGGAACTGCCGCATGGTGTTTATCACATTGAACAATGCCTTTCTTTGCAGCATATTCAGGAAGCACTACGTTTTCCATTGAAAGTAACAACGAAGATCACGTAAATCATATATGTGTTTGGATCATTTTTTTTGCTCAGGCTCTCCGATCTGCTATGATGGAACAAATAATCATGCTAGAACGGAGGGAGATCATGAACTGCATTGCTGTATTGCCTTATTACAAAGTACAGAGAGAAGTGACGGGTCTCGCACAGGAAGTACTGCAGAGCGATCGGTCCATGATCCTTTACTCGGACAAGATTGTAACGAAATACCGCGAGTTTAACATTACGGAAGTGTTCGACATGTCCTTTCGGAGAATGGGGAATGAAGGTGGTTTCTTCTATCTACATACCAGCACCGGAGTCTATCCTTATATGGTCAACATAGATCCCAAACCTTTTATCCAAAGTTTCAGAACAATGACGACTCAAAAATTAACTTAATCTTGACCTTGCCGTTACGTGAAGGCTTATCCTCGGATTTGGAAGTAAGACAATCCAAACCTAGAGGAGTTGGGAAACGAATGAGTATTTTAATCCAGCAAGCCACAATCTTAACGATGAAAGACACCGATTCCCCCTTCAAGGGGGATATTCGCATTGTAGGTGACCGGATCGTAGAGATTGCTCCCCACATTCAGGCTCAACCGGGTGATGACATTATGGATGGTCAACATAAAGTGGCAATGCCGGGCCTGATCAATGCTCACCAGCATACACCGATGAGTCTGTTACGAGCATTCTCGGATGATCTGAAGCTGATGGACTGGCTTGACCGTAAGATGCTGCCTGCAGAAGCCCGGATGACACCCGAAGATATATACTGGGGAGCACAATTATCCATCGCCGAGATGATCCGTTCAGGAACTACAGCTTACGCTGATATGTACATTCACATGAATGAAATTGCAGAAGCGGTAACGAAAACCGGTATTCGGGCATCGCTCACACGCGGCATGGTATTCGTGGAGGATGACGGGGGGCGCAGATTACAGGAAGCTGTCGATTTGGTGCAGCGTTGGTCGGGTAAGGCAGAGGGTCGAATTACGACGATGTATGGCCCGCATTCTCCCTATACTTGCCCAGTAGAACCTTTGCGGGAAGTCATCACGATGGCGGAACAGGAGAACGTGCCTATCCACATTCATCTGGCTGAGACGAAAGAGGAAGTTGTGAAGATTCGTGAACGCTATGGCATGACGCCAACGGAGTACTTGGAAGAGGCAGGTATGTTCGAAAAGGCACATGTACTGCTTGCCCATGGCGTACACCTGAATCGCAGAGATATTGGCAGATTGAAAGGCATGCGTGGTGGAGTAGCGCACAATCCGGTCAGCAATCTGAAGCTGGGCTGCGGAATTGCTCCAATTACCGAGATGATTGCACAGGGAATTAACGTGGGTCTTGGAACCGATGGGGCAGGAAGTGCGACAACCATCGATATGTTTGAAGAGATCAAGGCTGCAACCTGGCTGCAAAAGCTGGATTATGGTGACCCTACCCGCTTGTCCGCAAGAGAGGTACTACACATGTCTACACGGGGAAGTGCAGGTCTGTTGAACCTTCAGGATGAAGTGGGTGTGCTGGAAGCTGGGCGCAAGGCCGACCTGATTCTGATTGATCTGCAGAAACCGCATTTGCAGCCGGTTCACGAGCTGGAATCATTGCTTGCATACAGCGTGAATGGAGCTGATGTAGATACCACCATTGTGAATGGTCGTGTACTGATGAGAGGCAGGCAGCTGCTAACGATAGATGAGGAAGAACTTTTCCGTCAGGTAGAGGTTCGGGCGAAGCGTATTGTTGAAGGGATTTAATGTCCCGAGCGGAACTAAGCAAACGGAGTCCTAATGAATGTAGGGCTCCGTTTGCTTTTTCTTACATAGTGTATTTCTTTTACCAGGCAGACTCAGATTGTCCAGTTCATTATCAGTTCACACAAATTTGTTAGAATGTGAAATGGCCAATATAGATAGGGTGTATGACTTGGAGAGGAAGAGATCAAGATGACTATATTAGAAGTTAAACATGTGAAGAAATCATACACGCTGTATGGTAAGGAAAAGGTCCCTGTGCTCCACGATGTGAATTTGAGCTTTGAAACAGGAGAATTCGTCTCGATCCTTGGTGAATCGGGTTGCGGAAAGTCAACCCTTATGAATATTATTGGTGGAATGGACTCCGATTTTGAAGGGGAGATCCTTGTTCGTGGAAAGAATTTAAGTGCCATGACTGAGAAGGAAATGGATGATTATCGGAAAAATAATATCGGCTTTGTGTTTCAAAATTTCAATCTGATCCCGCATCTGTCTGTGCTGGAGAATGTTACGATTGCCATGCAAATGACGGACACAAGTGAAAAGGAACGCAATAAGCGCGCTATAGATATTTTGACCGAGGTCGGGCTGAAGAATCATCTGAATAAACGGCCCAACCAGCTGTCGGGTGGACAGAAGCAACGGGTTTCCATTGCTCGTGCACTATCAAACAATCCAGACATTATTTTGGCGGATGAACCAACAGGTGCTTTGGATAAGGAAAACGGAGATCAAATCCTGGCTTTGCTGGACAGTATTGCGCAAAAAGGAATGCTGGTCATTGCGGTAACTCACTCGCAGAAAGTAGCTGATTCCGGTACGCGTATTGTAAAGGTAGAAGAGGGGCGGATTAAGGATGATATTCATCTAAAAGATCGTTCCTTGACCACTTATGAAGGCAGTCGTGGTGCTTCCAGAAACTTGGGCTTACTGGCTTCTTTCAAAATGGCTCTCAAAAATATGAAACTCAACGGCAAGCGTAATGTACTGGTTGCATTGGGTGGGTCGATCGGGATTTTAAGCGTACTTCTGATGCTCTCCTTGGGTAATGGGATAACGAGTTATATGAACGACGAAATCAATTCAAGTATGGACCCTTTGCTTGTGGATATAACGAAGCCCAGTGCAGATGCCAAAGATATGCAAGGCCCGCAAGCCTTGATGGCAGCAGGCGAACCTTTTACAGCGACCGATATTGAGACCATTCGCAAATTCCCTAATGTGGATCATGTAGAGACGATCACTACCATTACAGGAAAATCGACTATGGTTCATGCAAAGCAAAGTGTGGCACTTACGCAGTTAACGACGTTAACGGATGCTTTTGATCCAGCAATGATAACAAAGGGTACGCTTCCGGGAGAAAATGAGATGTTGTTACCCCTCGATACGGCGAATAAATTAAGCGGAAATGACCAAGCTGAATCCATGATCGGCAAGTCTGTGGTTCTATATATCAATGAGATGGATGGCAATAATAAACCGGTAACTTTGGAGAAAGAAATAACCATATCTGGTATTTATGAAGCGTCAGATCAAAGATCACCCATGCAGCAATCTCCGGGTTACATTTCATCAGATACGTTGGAGCAAATGTATACGGACAAAGGAATAACGATTGGGCCGATTCAAGTTAATGCTTATGCAACCGATATGAAATATGTCAATGATATTAATGCTGCTGCTGTTGATGCTGGCTTCTCTGGCTCCCAGACGGCAAAAATTATGGAAAATATCACGACTTATGTGAATATGGCCACGATCGTTCTGTCTGGTATTGCAGGCATTTCGTTGCTCGTATCCGGTATTATGATATTGGTTGTGCTTTACATTAGTGTCGTGGAACGGACGAAGGAAATCGGCATACTTCGGGCGATTGGAGCCAGAAAGAAGGATATCAAGCGAATCTTCTTTTCCGAATCTGCTTTGTTGGGAGTGTTTAGTGGTATCATTGCGGTAGTCTTCGCCGTCATTATTAGTTACGTGTTGAACATCCTTTTGGTCAACGCTTTTGGAGCAAAACTAATTAATTTATCCGGATATTATATATTGTTCGGAATCATTGTAAGTACAGTGATTAGTATCATCGCTGGTTTGATGCCATCTTCCAAAGCTGCCAAGCTGGACCCGATGGAATCCTTACGATATGAATAAATACAGTTGTGAATAATGAAAATTGCGGAAAGGATAATGCATAAATGAACACGATTCTTGTGGTTGATGATGATTCCCATATCCGCAAATTGATTCGAATATACCTTGAAACTAATCAGTTTTCCGTTGTGGAAGCGCCGGATGGCCAAGAAGCACTGAATATCTTGTCTCATACCAAAATTGATTTAGCGATTGTAGATGTGATGATGCCACGTGTAGATGGTATTGAACTGACCGAAGATATTCGATCTTATATGGACATTCCGATTCTGATGGTGACTGCCAAAGGAGAATCCAAGGATAAAGTCAGAGGATTCAATGCAGGGTCAGACGATTATTTAGTAAAACCTTTTGATCCTGTAGAGTTAATCTTGCGTGTAAAATCTTTAATGAAGAGATACAACAAGATTTCATCGAATGTTATTCATATAGGCGGTGCAATGATTAATCTGAGCAATTTGACAGTGGAGGCAGGAGCTCAATCGGTTGAATTGAAAAAGAAGGAATGTGAGTTATTGTTTGCTTTGGCGAGTTTGCCAGGGCAAATATTCACACGTACACAGCTTATAGAAGATATATGGGGTATCGATTATGAAGGTGATGAGCGTACCGTTGACGTGCATATCAAAAGGCTAAGAGAACGGCTGGAACCGATCCCCGAGCTGATCATTTCGACGATTAGAGGACTTGGATATCGTTTGGAGAGTGTATGAAAATCGTGAGGAAAAGCCTGCGTCTACGAATCGTAGTTACTTTTTTTAGTATAGTGATCGTTAGTTTAATTCTCTCCTTTATTTTAAATATACGGTCTCAAGAAAACACACCGAATCACTCCATGGTCACGATTGCTGAAGATATCGCTACGATGATAAATCTGATTGATGATCCGGAAAAAGTGAAGACAAGTTTGAATATCTTTGCGCGATACGGCTTGAATATAACTTCCGTGAACGAACAAAGTGAAGTGCTTGCTTCCTTACCAGATGATAAAGTTCATGAATTATTCGATGAAAACACCAGGGAAGCGTTCATTCTATCCAATAAAGATGAAACAGCGATTGTCGGTGTTCCTAGGATGAATGAAGAGAAAGATGCGCTTCTGATCAAAATTAATTTTTCATCGATTTTTCATAATGTGAAACGTACATTAGTTATATCGCTATTAACTGTCTTAATCATAGGAAGCTTATTAATCATGTTCATGTCTGGGTACATTGTGAAACCGATCAAAAGGCTAACTGCTGCAGCTAAGAAAATGGCATCAGGCGATCTGTCTGTCCGTTTGAAGCATAATAATCCAGATGAGTTTGGTGAGCTGATGGAGAGTTTTAATCATATGGCTCGTGAGTTGCAAAAAATAGACTCGGTGCGTGATGATTTTGTCAGTAATGTCTCTCATGAAATGCAATCTCCACTAACATCGATTAGAGGGTTTACAAGAGCGCTGCAAGATGGTGTCATCCCATTGGAGGAGCAGAAAGAGCATCTGGATATCATATACGAGGAAACATTGCGCCTTTCCAGGCTAAGTGATAATTTACTCCGGTTAGCCTCACTGGATTCGGAGCACCATCCGTTTAATCTCACTACCTTTCAATTAGATGAACAATTAAGAAGAGCGATCGTATTAGCAGAGCCCCAGTGGGCGCACAAAAATATCAAAATTGAATTGGATTTATTACCTTGCGAAATTACCTTAGATAAAGATCTGTTTGAGCAGGTCTGGCAGAATTTAATCAACAATGCGATAAAATATACGGGGCCGGATGGGGTCATTCACGTCGCAATCGAGATGTCCCCGTCATCTGTGAAGGTATCCATTAGAGATTCAGGACAAGGTATACCGGAGGGAGACCTTCCGTATATTTTCGATCGATTTTATATGGTGGACAAAGCACGGAGCAGTGCACTTAGAGGCAATGGATTAGGACTTTCCATCGTGATTAAAATTTTGAAATTACATGAGTGTACAATTGATGTGGAGAGCAGGGTTGGAGAAGGAACGCAGTTTACGGTTACGATCCCAAGACCTTCGATTGCATCTTAAGTAAACTCAATTAGCAATATTTAAGCAATTGTGGTCCTTATGAATGCAGGACTCCTGTTGCCTGAATATTGCTTTTTGGTGTGCTGCGTAAGAGATTTAATATATTGTTTTGTTTAGTGGCAGATGATTTGATAAGATAGAAGAGATGCGAGCATCAATCCATTTGTAGTGTGACGAGAATGAAGTAGATTCAACGTTTGATTCTATCCGCTACCCTTGCACATCTATGTGAATATATGAACATAACAATTTATTATATAAAGAATGGAGCCATCCAATGAAATATCGCAATATGGAAGATTGCATTAATGATCTAGAGCAACATGGACATTTGATTCGAGTGAAGGAAGAAGTGGACCCTCATTTGGAGATGGCAGCGATACATATGAAAGTACATGAGGCGAAAGGCCCAGCTCTGCTTTTCGAAAATGTGAAAGGCTCGAAGTTCCAGGCTGTTTCCAACCTGTTCGGTACACTGGAACGAAGCAAATTCATGTTCCGTGGAACGCTTGAAGGTGTACAACGTGTCATGGCTGTTCGGGATGATCCAATGAAGGCACTCAAGACGCCATTTCAGCATATCAGCACAGGTCTTGCCGCCTGGCAGGCTCTACCTAAGCAGAAGTCCATCAGTTTGCCTGTAACTGCGCAAGAGATTCAGATTTCGGATCTGCCGTTGATCAAGCATTGGCCCATGGATGGTGGAGCATTTGTTACACTGCCTCAAGTCTATTCGGAAGACCCGGACAAGCCAGGCATCATGAACTCCAATCTGGGCATGTACCGGGTACAGCTAAGTGGTAATGATTATGAACTGAATAAGGAAATTGGACTTCATTATCAGATCCATCGCGGAATTGGTATTCATCAGGCCAAAGCAGTCAAAAAGGGAGAACCTCTGAAAGTGAGCATCTTCATTGGGGGGCCGCCGGCACATACACTTTCTGCTGTGATGCCTTTGCCGGAAGGCCTCAGTGAGATGACTTTCGCAGGACTACTTGCCGGCCGTCGTTTCCGTTACAGCTATAAGGATGGGTATTGCATCAGCAATGACGCCGATTTTGTCATCACGGGTGATATTTACCCGGACGAGACGAAGCCTGAAGGACCGTTTGGTGATCATCTCGGATATTACAGTCTGACCCATCCGTTCCCGCTAATGAGAGTGCATAAAGTGTACGCCAAGCCGAATGCGATCTGGCCATTTACCGTGGTGGGTCGTCCTCCGCAAGAGGATACTGCATTTGGGGATTTGATTCACGAAATTACGGGTGATGCCATTAAACAGGAGATTCCGGGTGTAAAAGAAGTCCACGCTGTCGACGCAGCAGGAGTGCATCCGCTTCTGTTCGCGATCGGAAGTGAGCGTTATACGCCCTATCAGTCGGTAAAACAGCCAACAGAGCTGCTTACGATTGCGAGTCGCATTCTGGGTACAGGCCAGCTCAGTCTGGCGAAGTATTTGTTTATCACAGCAGAAGATCAGCAACCGCTGGATACGCACCGGGAAGTGGAATTCCTGACGTACATCCTGGAACGAATGGATCTGCAACGGGACATTCATTTCCATACCAATACAACGATCGATACGCTGGATTACTCGGGAACCGGATTGAACAGCGGCAGTAAGGTTGTATTTGCAGCCTATGGGGACAAGAAACGGGAATTGTGCCGTGAAGTACCAGAGACATTGAAGGATATCCGGGGGTATAGCAATCCGCAGCTCGTAATGCCAGGAGTTGTAGCCGTTCAGGGTGCGCCGTTCACCAGTTATGCGGATACAGAACAAGAAATGAAGGCATTTACGGATATGCTAAAGGAAAAAGGAGACCTGTCTTCTTGTCCATTGATTGTGTTATGTGACGATAGTTCTTTCCTGAGTGCGAACCTCAGCAACTTCTTGTGGGCGACATTTACCCGCAGTAATCCGTCCCATGATATGTACGGTGTGAACAGCAGTTACAACTATAAACATTGGGGCTGTGACCAGATCATTATTGATGCCAGAGTGAAGCCGCATCAGGCGCCACCGTTAATTCCGGACCCATCTGTTGAGAAAGGCATTGAACGCTTTTTCGTACAGGGTGCGAGTCTAAGCTCGATCAAAATATAGATGAATTCAATAAAAGCCCAAAGATTTTTTTGGGCTTTTTGGTTATATATGTGTAAAACAAGATGTCCGTTATCTAAATACAAAATCAAACCGGGACTTTTTTGAAAATGGGACTGAGAATAAAGTCTTATACGTTCGTATTTCCTTTTACGATTAAGGTCGTTTGGACTATGGAGAAAAAGAATGTATTTATCGATATAAAGTAGTATAGGGATTTTTGGGACCCGATCTAACGGGTACTGTTGACTATAAATGATTGTTCAGGGGGAATACCGATTTGAGAATCCATATTATGAACCTGCAAGATGGAGACCGTCTAACTGCGGATACATTCAGCGAAGCGGGATTACACGTTCTGGGTCAGGGTACTGTGATCAAAAGTGAAGATATCACCTTGCTGATGCAGCACCGCGTAGATTATGTGGATATTGAACCACGCGAGGAAGAGATCACGGAAGCGGAATTCTTTGCTGCTGCAGCAAAATTTGCATCTGGAGCAAGCACAAGCACCAAGGAAGAACCGCCTGAAGAAGAAATGAAATCTCAATTTATACAAACTGTACATAACTATCAATCTGCGTTTCTAGAAGCACTGACGGTGGGTAAGTTCAACGCTACGATGGTGGACGATGCGCTTCAACCGATGGTGGAGGGACTGGACGAGCAAAAGGATGTCGTACATCTCCTGATGATGCTGGAACGGGATGATGTCAATAACTACACACATTCCATTCAGGTTGGACTGTTGTCATTTTACTTGGCCAACTGGCTTGGTTATTCCCAAAAAGAGAGTTACCAGATCAGTCGTGGGGGCTATCTTCACGATATTGGCAAATGCAAGGTATCTCATCGGATACGCAACAAGATGGAACCGTTAACCGCAGATGAACAGCTCGAATTGCAGCGTCACACGATCTATGGACATGATATTATCAAAAGTTCCATGACGGATGAAGCTACTGCGTTGGTAGCTCTTCAGCATCATGAACTTGAGGATGGTACCGGATATCCGATGCAACTGAAGAAAGATGAGATTCATCCATACACACAAATCGTATCTGTCGCTGACATATACATCGGAATGAGATCTGGCAGTCACGGAAGCAGCAATCCGAACCTGATTAACAACTTGCGAGATATCTATGCGATGGGATTCGGCAAATTGAATGAAAAGCCGGTTCAAGCTTTGATGCAGCATCTGCTTCCTAATTTTATTGGTAAACAAGTACTGCTGAGCAACGGCGAGCGGGGTGTTATTGTCATGAACAATACATCCGATATTTTCAAACCACTGATCAAGGTGGAATCGGAACAATATCGTGATCTGTCCAAAGAACGCACTCTTGCCATTAATGAATTAATTATCTAAGTTTGCATATCAAATGAATTCACACAGAAAACGGGCCTCCTATAAGATAACAGGGGACCCGTTTTTCATTTTGATCATGCGCTGCGTTGTTCTTCATGGAGACCAGGAGTATACTTTGCAAAGACCTTAATCTTCCTTTTTAGGAAAAGGAAACAGAAAAGGAGGGATCGTCCTTGATTGAAGTGGTAACCGAGATTACAATACATGCGCCCATCGAGCGATGCTTTGACTATGCGCGGGACATTGATATTCATACCCGGACGGTCTGGAAACATACCCATGAGCAGGCTGTAGCAGGTGTGACAACGGGCAGAATTGGTGAAGGTGATACGGTAACTTTCGAAGCGAGCCATTTTGGGATAAGGCAGAAGCTGACTTCCCGGATCGCCGAGTACAATCGGCCGTATCTCTTTGTGGATCAGATGGAGAAAGGTGCTTTCAAGAGCATGAGACATGAACACCGTTTCAGCAAGCTTGGCGAGCAGACCACTTGTATGAGGGACACACTGAGATTTGAAGCTCCCCTTGGTGTTCTGGGTTGGGTCGCAGAGCGGATTGTGCTCAAGAGGTATATGCAGGCTTTCCTGGAGAGCCGTAATTTGAAGCTAAAGGCGTTACTAGAGAATAAATAGAGCTGATCTGTCAGGAGGAGATGATGTTTGATGGAAAACGAATATTTTGTGGGTTGGGGTACACTTGCTCTTATTAATGCCGGACTTGCCCAGGGAAAAAACAGAAGTGGTCGTAACTGGTTTCTGATTTCCCTGTTATTTGGTCCGCTAGCCACTCTGTTTATCGTGGTATGGAATAAGCTGGATTAAGTTCATTTATTGATCCGAATTTCGATGGATATACCGATCAAAGGCCCAGAACAGAAGCGCAGCGGCACTAACGCCTGCACCCAGCCAGCAAACGCCAGTCCAACCTGCCCATGCGTACACTTGAGTAGAAGCAATGGAGCCGGTAGCACTTCCTATGGAATAAAAGATCATGTAGGCGCCCGTCAAACGGCTCTGCGCCTCAGGTCGGACTTCATAGATCAGACTCTGGTTGGTGACATGTACGGCCTGCACGGCAAGGTCAAGCATAATTACCCCAGCTATAAGCAGCCATAATGAGTGGTGAACATAGCCAATGGGCAGCCAGGATAGAAGCAATATGACAAGAGCGACGCCCGTCGTCTTTTGTCCCAATCCCCGATCAGCCAGTCTTCCGGCACGTGCAGCAGCCAGCGCACCAGCAGCTCCCGCAAGACCAAAGGCTCCAATAGCAGTATGTGACAGGGAAAGTGGCGGAGCGCTAAGTGGCAACACCATGGAAGTCCACAGAATGCTGAAGGCTGTGAAGATCAACATGGCGAGAACGCCGCGTGTCCGCAGAATAGGCAGCTCTCGGTATAGTTGCAGGACAGAAACGATCAATTGGGTGTAGCTGAGTTTCTCTCGTTTGGGTTCGTGTTTTGGGAGTACCAGAAACAGGGCGATAATCCCGAGTAATGTCATACTGGCAGAGAAGAGATAGACCGATCTCCAGCCGATCCAATCGTTCAAGGTGCCTGCTATAGTTCGCGCCAGTAATATGCCAATGACGATTCCGCTTGTGACCAGACCGACGATACGCCCTCGTTCAGAAGGTGCAGCCAGGGAGGCGGCAAAGGCAACGAGTGTTTGTGTAATCACGGCAAGCAACCCAATCGCTGCCATTCCAATAAATAAGATTTGACTGGATGATGAGGTACCTACAGTTATCAGGGCGATTACGGATAAAAGCATCTGGATAATGATCAGCTTGCGTCGATTCAATAGATCACCAAGAGGGACCAGTAATAACAATCCGAGGGCGTAACAAATCTGGGTTACGGTAATAACGATTCCAATAGAGGAATGAGAGATACTAAACTCTTCAGCAATGGAGTCGAGCAAAGGCTGGGCATAATAAATGTTGGCTACCGCCAGTCCGCTGCATAGGGCGAATAAAAGCGCGACAAGGCGGGACATGCCTGAACGTCCTTCGCTGAAGGGATGTGCTTGATGAGATGCATTTTGCATGGATGATTCACCTTTCTGTATTCGAATGTGCTAAGTTAGGGGAGCAGAAAGAACACTGTTGAATTTAAATATACCGATCAGTACATTATGATTCGGAATAAACATACTTCACGCTTTGACGAGATGTCAAGAGTTGAATTGAAATGTTTGATTGTCTTCTTTATATATCGAGATGGATTTGACATGAGAATTGGATATAGATAAAATAGTTATATACTGATCGATACATAAAGAAGGTGAATACATGGTTAGACAACGGGAATTTGATACGGATCAGGCATTGGAAGCGGCAATGCAGATTTTTTGGGATAAGGGCTTTGAAGCGACATCCTTAAGTGATTTGACAACAGCTATGGGGATTCAGCGTCCCAGTCTATATGCGGCTTTTGGTGACAAAAAGGAATTGTTTGAAACGGCACTTCGCAGATATACAACTTTGCATGCCGCTCAAGTCAGATCCAGGCTTCAACATACATCCTCTGTAAAAGAAGCCTTCCGTGCCTTATTTGAACATATCGGAGCAGAAGGGGATGTGACAGATGCTCGTCACGGCTGTTTTTGCATCAATACGATGGTTGAATTGGCTCCGCATGACCCCAAATTCGCTGTTCTGACACGCGAGCACCAGATGTATCTGGTAGCGATTTTCAAGGAGACGATTGAACGGGGGCAGGAAACAGGGGAATTGTCTAATGATCTCGACTCAAGTGCGTTGTCCAAGTCTCTGGTTGTATCGATGATTGGATTGACCGTGATGATGAAATCGGAGCCAGATCGCTCATTTGTACAGCAGAGTATTAAGGTTACGTTATCGTTACTTGAGGAATGAGGGAAGGATTTCATTTTTAGAAAGGGTGTTCATATGAAACGTTATTTTCATAGGATCTACCTTATCATTTTATATATTATAGGTGTGCTGCTGACAACATACGGCGGGATGGGGATTATCCAGTTCAGTTTGATTGTGATTGGCATACTTGCTTTTATTGCTATTGTGGGTTCCCTGACAGAGAATGATCAATCAAAATTAGATACGATTTTTTGGAAAATACGGTCCTTGCTTCAAGTGGCGATGGCCATACTGATCACGGCGCTGCTTTTCAAGCTATTCTGAAGTGAGAGCGACAAGCGGGAATCTGTTCCTGCTCTTTTTGTGTCTGAGGACATTGGGCAGATGAGGGCTTGAGTTGATACAATACAGATAGGGTATAGATTAAATTAGGGTGTATACTATGATTTACATATTCGGGTAACATGTTCAAAGAATGTTTGATGATGCACATATATGAGGAGGAGATTCAACCATGCAGACGAAGTTGCGTTGTGCCATATTGGATGATTATCAGAATGTAGCCCTTTCTTCAGCGGATTGGACTCCTATCCTGGATCGAGTTGAGGTTCAGACGTTCAATAATTACTTGGGATCAGAAGAGAAGGTCGTTCAGGAACTGCAGGATTTTGAAATTATTGTCTTGATGCGTGAGCGTACACCTTTTCCTGAATCCGTGATTACTCAATTACCCAATCTTAAGCTTCTGATTACAAGCGGCATGCGCAATGCCTCCATTGACCTCCAGGCTGCGGAAGAAAACGGTGTAATCGTGTGCGGCACGGAAGGCAGCTCGAACCCTCCGACTGAACTCACATGGGCGCTAATACTGGGTCTGTCCAGACAGCTGGTAACTGAAAATAACGCACTGCGCTCCAATCGGAATTGGCAGAGTACAGTTGGCATGGATTTGTACGGAAAGACATTGGGATTGCTCGGTTTAGGCAAGATTGGCAGCCGAATGGCAGAGATTGCACAAGCCTTTGGCATGAACGTGATCGCCTGGAGTGAGAATTTGACACAGGCAAGAGCAGAGGAACAGGGAGTCCAATGGGCAGAGACCAAGGAACAGCTGCTTGAACAAAGCGATATTGTTTCCATTCATCTGGTGCTCAGTGATCGCACTCGTAATCTGATCGGACGAGCCGAGTTGCAACGGATGAAAAACACCGCTTTATTGATCAATACGTCCCGTGCAGGCATTGTGGATCAAGAGGCGATGGTCGAAGCTTTACAGAATGAGTGGATTGCCGGGGCAGGTCTGGACGTATATGAACAGGAACCTCTTCCTGTGAATCATATGTTGCGTACACTGCCCAATCTGCTGGCAACGCCGCACCTGGGTTATGTGACTCAAGGCAACTATGCGATTTATTTTAACCATACCGTAGAGGATATTGAGATGTTTATGAAAGGAACACCAATTAGACAATTGCTTTCGAAGAAGTAGTTGCTCGGAGGTGGGTTTGATATAAAAGGGTGTAAATGAAGATAAAAAAAGGTGTTTCTCAGGAAGAAGTTCATTCCTGGTGAACACCTTTTTTGTGATTATCGGGGGTTTGGATTGTCCATTAAATCCGGTGACTTCACAATCATTCTTCTGTGGGTGGTTCTTGTGAAGATGAGCGGATCATGGCAACGCTGGAGCCGCGCACAATTAACCGTGGCTCAAATTGAATATGTTCGTAATCCGTGGTGCTCATCTCTCGAATCCGTTTTAACAGCAATTCCGTAGCAAGTCGGGCCACTTCTTCGCCCATAATCGAGACAGAACTGATCTGCGGAGACGTAACGGTAGTCCATTGGTTATTATCGACACCCACAACAGCGATATCTTCAGGGACACGAACGCCGAGTTCTTTAAACCGATTTACCAGTCCGATCGCGACCATATCGTTAATCGCGTATACGGCATCGGGCATGTGAGTCAGCCCATAGAAATAATCCGCTGCATTAGCTCCCGTATTCAATGAGAAATCTTCTCCGAAGTAAACAAGCGAGATATCTACATGTCCCAGTGCCTGCTCATAAGCTCGATAACGTTCTTCAATAATATCTTTGGGGGCACCGGCGTATGCGATGCGGGTCCGTCCAATCTTAATCAGATGTTCCATCACCAGTTTCCCTTCTGGCTGTGAAAGAGAAACGACATCTGCTTTCATGCCAGGGTCCAGCTTTTTACCGTAATTGATCATGGAAATGGGAAGGGGGGCTTTATCAATTAAGCCAGGCAACGTTTTGGGATATGCCAAAGGCATGAAAATAAGCCCGTCCACATGCAGTTTTTTGATCGTACGAATGGTTTCCAGTTCCGTTCGTGCATTACCAGCCGTATTGATTTGAACAACATGATACCCATGCTGCTTCGCCGTTTGTTCAACAGACCAAGAGATCTCGGGAATGATGGCATTGCGGATGTCGGGTACAACCAGTGCGATCTGATGCGTCTGGCGTATTTTCAAACTCTGGGCAGAGGTATTGGGGACAAATCCTAACTGCTCAATGGCCTGCATGACTTTATCCCGTGTTTTGTTGCTGATGCCATCGGAATTGTTGATGGCTCGGGAGACAGTAGCGATACCTACACCTGCAAGTTCTGCAACGTCCTTGATCGTAACCTTCTGATCTTTACTCACGTTTAGTTAACCTCACTTCATCGGAAACGATTCCGAATTTTGAAAATATGTACGAATGAAATGACAATCCTATACCTTGATTATAACATTTGAGCCAATAAGTATCCTGTGAATACGATTAAAGAGCAGAGATGTCTGTTGCTTTCCAAAAGAACCGAATGGATAAATAGAGATAAATCGTGCATTCTATATCAGTTGAATCAAATATACACGAGAGAGAACGTACAGAAAAGCACAGAGCAAAAAAATGATCAATATATTGAAAACGCTGGCATTACACCAGAATTATCGACGTAAAATTCATAAGATAGACATATGTGTGACAAATTATGTTTGACAGCCTATTTAAAATGTGACATATTTAACTTACGGAAACGTTTCCGATTATATCAAAACTTATGATCTGGGAGATGAAACAAATGAAAGCATTGCGTTGGCATGGAGTAAAAGATTTGCGTCTCGAAAATATTGATGAACCCCGCCCTGAACAGGGGAAGGTTAAAATAAAAGTGGAGTGGTGTGGAATCTGTGGCAGTGACTTGCACGAGTACACTGCTGGCCCGATCTTCATTCCGGCTCAAGCACCGCATCCGCTAACAGGGGAACAAGCACCTGTTGTGATGGGGCATGAATTTTCAGGACAAGTCGTTGAAGTAGGAGAAGGCGTGACACGTTATAAGGCAGGGGACCGCGTTGTGGTAGAACCGATCTATGCATGTGGTCATTGTGAAGCCTGTAAACAAGGGAAATATAATTTGTGCGATCAAATGGGTTTCTTGGGCCTAGCTGGTGGAGGCGGAGGTTTCTCGGAGTATGTAACAGCTGAGGAATATATGGTACATGCCATTCCAGATTCCATCTCATACGAGCAAGGAGCGTTGGTGGAACCTTCCGCAGTAGCTCTTCATGCTGTTCGTCAAAGCAAACTGAAAGTTGGCGACACTGCAGCTGTTTTTGGTGCGGGTCCAATCGGGTTGTTGGTTATTGAAGCATTGAAAGCTTCTGGCGCATCGGATATTTATGTAGTGGAATTATCCGAGGAACGTAAAGCCAAAGCGGAAGAACTTGGCGCCATTGTTATTGATCCTACACAATTCAATGTGGTGGAAGAAATCCATGCACGTACGCAAGGTGGCGTGAATGTAGCTTATGAAGTAACGGGTGTACCACGGGTGCTGCAACAAGCGATTGATTCAACGCGTATTGGCGGTGAATTGATGATCGTCAGCATTTTCGAACAGGAAGCACCAATTCTGCCAAACTCCATTGTTATGAAGGAGCGTACGGTCAATGGCATTATCGGTTACCGTGACGTATTCCCGGCTGTAATTAGTCTGATGGCTAAAGGTTTCTTCCCAGCTGATAAGTTGGTAACCAAACGAATCAGCCTGGACGAAGTGGTAGAGCATGGATTTGAAGCACTGCTGAAAGAGAAAAACCAGGTTAAAATTCTGGTGAAAGCAGAGTAACTTTACCAAGCGAATCACTAGCCAAGTAATAGAGTGGAAGTCAGCGGATGGAAACAGGCACCTAGATAGAGCTCAATTGGAACTGATCCGCAATCGGTAGGCAACCACCAAAAAATTATGACAAATAGACAACGTATCTTCGGATGCGATTGTCTATTTTTTTGCACGGAGCGGGCGGAATTTGTTGCAAGTACGTTTTGTTTTACATAATATGAAAAGATACAAATTGTATCTTTTTGCTGTAAAGGTGTATCTCATAAAAATGAAGGAGGAAGCGGACATGCAGAGGAATACGAAGTGGGCGGCCGTGATTTTGACGGTTATTGCAGGCATGGGCTGGCTGCTTATGGGTAATTCGAAACCCAAAAACAATGTTTCCACCGATCAGCAGCCGACTGCCGAACGGGCACTTGCTAAGGTGTCCAATGCACCCATCACATCAGCCGATGTGACGTCCAAGATCGAGTTGCTTGGAAAAC
This sequence comes from Paenibacillus taichungensis, assembly GCF_013359905.1. Lineage (GTDB taxonomy): Bacteria > Bacillota > Bacilli > Paenibacillales > Paenibacillaceae > Paenibacillus > Paenibacillus taichungensis. The sequence goes on from NZ_JABMCC010000115.1 coordinate 95,172, forward strand.
CTTTTAAGAAAGCACCGTATGCCAACAATGTCTGGGATTTGCAATTGTACAGAGGAAAAATATATATGGGTCATGGGAACAGCAGTAATTTAGGTGTTTCACCTAATGCGGGTCCGATTCCAGTCATCTATTACGATACAGCCAATCCCAAATTTATAACCCAGGCCGTCACCAATAACAATCCGAGCATCGTTCCTTCGACCAAATTATTTGTAGATGAGGAACAGATAGACATTTATAAAGTGCTGAACGACAAATTGTATATTCCCGGAAATGATTCGGACGGTGAGCAGTGGGATATGGGGAACTTCTACCGGTTAGACGGAGATGTATGGACAAAGTATCGTAATCTGCCGCTAGGTGTACACGTATATGATTTGGCATCCTATCAGGGCAAACTGTTTGCAGCGCTGGGTACCGAGCAGAAACCTACTGTGTTAATCTCTCATGATCAAGGGGAAAGTTGGCAAAAATTCGCAACCATCAATACGTTTGGCTTCAGGGCATATACGCTATTTGAGATCAAGGGCAAATTATATGCTTCAGGCATGATGTATCCTGCCAATAATATTTGGGGTGATAAAACCAATATATTAGAGATTAATGAGAAGCTTGAAAAGAAAGACGTCGTCATCTATGGTAGCAAGATGCTCCCGGGATTATCCTATCAAACGGGCACCGTCCCGTATAATAAAATAGGGAAAAACATTAATTTCAACAATAAGCTGCTTTATATTGTCGGAGGGGTATTCAATGACGGGCAACTGTTACCCAAATCCTTGAATGTAATGACCGACATTAATCAGGCAACACGCGTCATTTTGCCAGATACTCAAGCTCTTCCTACGGATCTTCTGCTTCGGGAAGGGAAGGTCTATGTGCTTACCTACACTCGCAAAAGTGCGAATCTCTATATAAACCGGGTATATCAATCCACAGATCTGACCACATGGAATGAAATTCTCCGTTTTAACCAGGACACGTACGCTAAGTCTTTTGAAGAACACGAAGGTGATTTCTACTTTGGACTGGGCACAGACCCCGATGTTCTATCGATTTCATCAGGCAAACTACTGAGAGTTAATCGCAATGATATCCCTGTTAATTCTAATTAAACGAAAGGAAGATTATGGATTATATACTATGCTTCATCCACATTTTTGGTTACAGAGAGAGCCGTTTAGGTTAATTGTACAGGGCAGGCCGAGATCGTAGAACTTCTTAGCTGAAGCTACATCGGGCTTGCCCTATTTTGTGTTCAAGAGATGGGTAGTGCCTCTTTATCGAAAATTTGAAAATAAAAATTAGAAACTTTAAAATAGAAAGGTGATATATGTTAATCAATTCACTGAATAACTTCTGTGGTAGTAATACAAGAGCATGTGCAAGAAAGTATACATGTTTTCTTCCAATCTAATCGTAAAGGAGCATTACACAATGAATGTACCGTCAGCTTTGTTTAAACCATTTACCTCGGACAAGCTTACCCTGTCCAACCGGATCGTCATGGCACCCATGACTCGTGGATTTTCGCCCGAAGGAGTACCCGGACCAGAGGTCGTGGAATACTATCGTCGCAGAGCAGCCGGAGGTGTAGGGCTGATTATTACGGAAGGAACGGGTATTAACCACCCTTCATCCATTAGTGGCGCGAGCATTCCGCTGTTCCATGGCGAAGAATCACTGCAGGGTTGGGCGAATGTAGTCAAAGCAGTCCATGAGGCAGGTGGCAAAATCATGCCACAATTGTGGCATGTGGGTACAGCCCGCCGTTCAGGCGACCTGCCTAATGCAGAAGCTGAGCCGGTAGGCCCATCGGGAATAAGCATGGCAGGTGAATCTGAAAGACAACCATTGTCAGAAGACGAGATCAGGGGTCTTATCGAGGCGTTTGCCCAAGCAGCAGCAGATGCGCAGCGCATTGGTTTTGATGGTATTGAGCTTCACGGGGCACATGGCTATCTGATTGATCAATTCTTCTGGGAGCATACCAACCGTCGTACGGATAAATACGGAGGCGATCTGACACAGCGCACGCGTTTTGCTGTTGAAGTTATTGAAGCATGTCGCGCTGCAGTAGGTCCTGACTTTCCGATCGTACTTCGTTTCTCCCAATGGAAAATGGGGAACTACGACGCACGGCTGGTGGAAACATCAGAACAACTGGAGCAATTCCTTGCACCCCTCACGGCTGCAGGTGTAGATATTTTCCACTGCTCGACCCGTCGATTCTGGCTGCCGGAATTTGATGGCTCAGAGCTGAATCTTGCAGGCTGGACACAGAAAATAAGTGGCAAGCCGGCGATCTCTGTTGGATCAGTAGGGCTCGAAGCTGAATTCGTGGACAGAGCGAACGAAAACCAGGGAACAGGTGACGCTCATCTGGATCAGTTGAACGAGAAAATGGAGAATCATGAATTTGACTTGATCGCGTTGGGGCGTGTACTGCTGAGTGATCCGGAATGGCCAAACAAAGTTCGCGAAGGACGTCAGTCTGAAATTGTTCCGTTTACAGTAGAAGCATTGAAAACACTCTAAACTGAAAACAAACCTGATGCCGCCGAAAGGCGGCTTTCGTATGATCAGGTAAGCAAGTAATTAGGAGTTGTCTGTTTTTCTGTGACACTGTTTTTCTGTTACAATATATAGTACATAGAGGGGTGAATGACGGTGCTGGATACGATTGATAGCCATATTTTGCGGCGTTTGGCCCAGAACAGCAGAATCTCGTACACTGATCTGGCCAAAGAGGTCGGCCTTTCAGGGGTAGCGGTTAAGGAACGTATTGAACGTCTTGTAAATCAAGGGATTATTGAGCAATTTTCAATTGTAATCAGTGCCGAGAAGCTTGGGAAAAAAATTTCTGCTTATCTTGAGCTGGAGGTTGAACCCAAGCATTTGGACAAGATTGTGGCGGCGCTGAAAGAAAACGAGCGGGTGGCCGTGCTTTATGAAATGACGGGGGCTTGCATCCTGCACACCCACATTCTTGTGGAGAGCATCGAGGAAATGGAACACTTCATGAACGAATCGATTTACTCTCTGGAAGGGTTGCTTCGGGTGGAAAACCAGATTTTGTTGAAGCGACACAAAAACCAGGATGGATTGAATATTTAACGAACAAGAACCGTCAGGCTCTGAAGACTAACGGTTCTTGTTTATTTCCTTTACAGAAACAGAAGAGTGTGATTATTCCGTCTTGGACAATTTTGCCCGGTAGAAGGTTACGAAATATTCGCTGACTTCTGCCAGTTTCTGATCGTTCAATTGAATAGGCGCCGTCAATTTGATCGTTTCCTCATTAAACGTAGCTGTTGTGGCACCGATTTTGGCCAAGAGTGTATTGTCGTTATATTGAATGGTGATCATTTTGGTTGCTGGGTCCCATCCGATGTCTGCCCCGAATTGTTCAAAGCTGTTGCGCAGCAGTGCACGCTTCTGTTCTTTTTCCCCGAAGATTTTTTTGTTGATGATGCCATGAATGCCCCAGTTACCGTCAACAACCTGCGTAATTCCGAAATCCGTTGAAACGGACATCAGTGAATATGCTTCATCTTCAGTCAAATCCATGCCTCTCATCAGAAAAGACTTCGTTTTGTTGGCAGCGTCCTTCATCGCTTTATCCAGGGAAGACTGCTTGAAAATTTCTGTTTGTGCATCCTTGCCCAGTTCGGCCAAATGGTTCGCATAGCTGAAGCCGTGAACAACCCATTCGTTTTCATTCTCAAGAAGTGGGAAGTTGAGCGCCTTCAACTTGTTGACCAGCTCCGCTTTTTTGTGAAGAATGAGCTGGATATCCCCGGTCACTGATGTTTCGATCGCTGTTCCGTTCAATTCGGAATCACCTTGACCTGCGTGCGGATCACCCACAGAAAGCAGTGCTCCAGGTACAGATACCGGATAATACATCGTTGCCCCTTCGGTTACGCGCCAATCATCGATATTCCCGCCATAATACGATGGTGGAACGGAATCGACAACATCAGCTTCTTTGGGGGCCACGCTCATTGTGCCAAAATGCAGCCGGACAGGGACGTGAATGCCTTTTAGCACATCATGGTTCTCTTCCACCGTCGAGTGATCAACGATAACACCTGGATAATCTATGGTTGGATGTACTGTGCCGCTTGGATCGGTCTGTGGTGTCCAGCGATAACTGTACAGTGCCTTGGCGTAATCATTGCCACCTTTCGTCTCCATTTCATATATTGTAACAACCTCACGTGTATTCGGCGTTTCTTCCATCTCACCATATAAAAGGCCCCAGTTTGCAGCTACATTCGAACCATAGGTTTTACCGGCATATTCCCCGTTTCCGCTAGGGCGCAGCTTCATGTCCAAAATCTTCACTTCGAGTACATCGCCAGGTTCAGCGCCCTCGACTGCAATTGGTCCCGTCATGATATGTACGCCAGGTCCACGTTCAGCCTCATGTTTTTCCGTTTCGCTCCAATGGAAAATATCTTCTGCGCCGGCATCACCTTTGATCATGCGCTCATAATCATCGCCGGAGTGGTGCGTAACAGCTTCCACCGTGACGATATCCCCCGAATTAACCGTAAGCACGGGATCACCTTTCCCGATATTACCCCAGCGTACGTTTTCCGATTTTGCTTCAAGATAATGTGTTTTCGGAACGTTTCTAACTTGAACTGTGTCAGCATTTGCAACATAAGAGACTGGAAGTATTAATAAAACAGCAGATAACGCAGAGGAAACCTTCCATTTAAACCGATTTCTCATTCGAAAATCACTCCCATTCGATATAATGTCATTTTACTTAACATGATATGAATCAGAGTATAACAGATGTATTTTAGGTTAACAATATAAAGTTTTTGTTTTATTTTTCATATTTTTTAAAGTTATTTATCCAATATTCTTAAAATTATTAGATTTCCAAATTGAAATGCTTAGTAAATATTAGCTGCTTTTTGCCTTCCTATAATAATAATTTCAACATATGAAAAATTCACAACAGAAACCATTTTTCGCACCGCTGATACCTTTTCTCATCCCCTTCAATCACACACGCCTTAAGGAATAACACCATGAAGTACCACACAATTACCCGGAAAGGGGAAATTTTTTGCGTTTTAGGCTGTATTTTTAGAATTTGTACTGGAGCCGTCTCCATTTTGAAAATGAACCACCTTATGATAAGGTTATGCCTGAACCACATTCAGACTGAATGACAACAATGCTTAAGGAGGATGACCATCCTTGTATATCGATAATCACAAGTTAAAAAACAAACACATAAACACGCTTCAAATGCTGTTCCTGCTATTCGGAATAGTGTTGCTCTTATCCGCATGTGGAGAGTCACAGAAGCCCTCCTCGTCAGAGCAAAATAACAATAATGCCGGAACGGAGACCAATGCGAATTCAAACGCTGGTGCAAACAATCAGAATGGTCAGGATGATCAACAGAATACAGTGCCTCCTCAGGAAGAGAAAGATTCGGTAAAAGAGCAGCTCCACCAATTGTCTTTGGATGAGAAGATTGGACAAATGATTCTCGCGGGTGTTCAGGGGACCACTTTGGATGCTCAAGCGAAACAGATGATCACGGATCAGAAGGTGGGAGGGATTATTTTCTATGCGAATAATGTCTCGACCGTGCCAGGAACGGCAAAGTTCGTGCAATCCATTAAGGATGCCAATCGTTCCAATCCGGTTCCAATTTTCATGAGTGTGGATCAGGAGGGTGGCAAAGTTAGTCGAATGCCAGAAACGGTAGAGTCTATACCTTCCAATGGGAAAGTGGGGAAGACGAAGGATGCTGATTTGGCTGAAACGATGGGCAAATTGTTAGCAAGACAAATTCAGCTGGTAGGTTTTAACGTCGATTTTGCTCCAGTGCTGGATGTAAATAGTAATCCGAATAACCCGGTAATTGGGGATCGTTCATTTGGAAGTTCGGCCAGTCTGGTTTCACAAATGGGCATAGCTGAGATGAAAGGGCTGCGCAGCGAAGGGATTATTCCGGTGGTGAAGCATTTTCCCGGTCATGGAGACACGTCAGTGGACTCCCACTTGGATCTGCCTGTCGTGAACAAAACGGAGAAGCAACTTGCCCAGCTGGAGTGGATTCCGTTTGAGGCAGCGGTGAAGGAACAGGTGGAAGCGGTTATGGTAGCCCATATTTTGTTTCCCAAGCTTGATCCCGACCATCCGGCATCTTTGTCGGACGTCATTATTGGTCAGCAGTTGCGTGGCAAATTCAAGTATGACGGTGTGGTCATCACAGATGATCTGAGCATGGGTGCGATCGCGAAAAATTATAAGTTGAAAGATGCCGCCGTAGCGACAGTTCAGGCAGGAAGTGATATTCTGCTGGTAGCTCACAGTTATGAGAGTGCCAAGACTATTTTTGATACATTGAAGAACGCAGTGAAGTCAGGGAAGATTTCAGAATCCCGAATTAATGAAAGTGTATATCGAATTCTGGCGTTGAAGCAGAAGTATAACTTGTCCGATGAGGAGCAGCCGTCAGGAGATTTGAAGCAGTTGAATGCTGACATTGTGGATTGGCGTAAGCAGGTCGATGCCCGATAGTACCCACCTGTGTTATGATTTTGGAAAGAGAATTGCATATTCCATTATGACAGGTTGGAGGCGAGACCTTTTTTTATGTATACGATAATGATTATTGAAGATGATCCGAAAATTGCGGGTTTACTCCAATCCCATATTGAGCGATATGGTGACAGGGCCGTTGCGGTTGAGGATTTTGAGCAGGTCGTCCAGCAGTTTGAACAAATTAAGCCGCATGTCGTCCTGCTGGATATCAACCTGCCGAGTTACGATGGGTTCTATTGGTGTCGCCAAATTCGTTCCATTTCCACATGTCCGATTATTTTCATCTCGGCCCGGAGTGGCAAAATGGATCAGGTTATGGCGCTTGAGAACGGTGCGGACGATTATATTACGAAGCCGTTTGAGCATGAGATTGTCATGGCCAAAATTCGAAGTCAGCTACGCCGGGTGTATGGCGATTACGCTGCGCGTCATGAAGAGCGCAAGGTGGAACTGGATGGACTAACTGTTTATCTGGAAAGATTGGAGATGGAGCTCGGTGATCGCAAGATACAGCTGACCAAGAAAGAAACCATTTTGCTGGAGACGTTGCTGCGTCGGAGTCCCAAACTGGTTAGCCGTGAAACCATTTTAGAAAAGCTGTGGGATGATTCCTTTGTGGATGATAATACACTTAGCGTGAATGTGACCCGCGTGCGTAAACGATTGGCTGAGCTGGGCATTACAGATGCGCTGGAGACGGTAAGAGGTTCAGGTTATCGACTCAACAGCAATTGGAAGGCATCGTCGCCCTCATGAAGTTGTTTATCAGAGAACATATTGTACTGACTTGTTGGGTAATCGTTGTGCTGCTCACCGTGGTTGCGGTCTTTTGGTACGACGGCTATGACCACTGGTTAACGGCCACGTATGCGGTATCTCTGGGGTTAGTCCTATACGCAGCCTATCTCATTTATCGGTATCTGTCCCATCGCATGTTTTATTCCCGGATGTCCCATCGAATGAATGATCTGAAAGAATTTGTTCCATTGAATGAGCCCGCGCCCTTGCCGCAGGCATTGTCAGAACTGTTGGACTCACAGTACGGTCATTATTATGCGCACCTGCATCGTCTGGAACAGCGTCAACAGGAATACCTGACTTTTATGAATCAATGGGTTCATCAGATGAAGACACCTTTGTCCGTCATTGAACTGACGGTTGAGGATCAGGAGGATGAGGACCCCCGTTTCATCAGCATTCGAGAGGAAGCAGACCAGATGAGACGAGGACTGGAAACGGTGTTGTACATGGCACGGCTGGAGACATTTGAACAAGATTTCAGTGTGGAACCGGTATCCCTCAAGGCGGCCGGAGAAGAAGCCATCCATGAGCTGAAACGGTTCTTCATTCGCAATCACGTGTATCCCGAGATGAAAATTGATTCTGCGTTAATGGTTCAGTCGGATGCGAAGTGGATTCGGTTTGTCCTCGTACAGCTGTTATCCAATGCTATCAAGTACTCTTCCGGGGGGAACGGGCAAAAGGTAACCATCCAAGCCCATGAATCCACAAGATCCATTATTCTTGAAGTGAAGGATCAGGGAGTGGGTATTCCCAAGTCGGATCTCAACCGAGTGTACCAGCCTTTTTTCACCGGAGAGAATGGGCGTCATTTTAAAGAATCCACGGGGATGGGATTATATATTGTAAAAGATGTCCTGACACGAATGAACCATCGGATCGACCTTACATCCGTTCAGGGAGAAGGGACAACGGTAACCATTACTTTTGAAATCTAAATATAAGCGCATAATGCGGAACGAAATGAGAAGACGTCTGGTGCCCTGACAGGGATCGGCGTCTTTCTCGTTTTCTACATATGAGAAGACGATTTTTGGATAGTGAGACATGTAATCTTACAATAATGTCATGAAGATGAAAGGTTAATCCATAGGAGAATGGTCGAAACTTCGATAGACTGAAGTCAGAAAGTAGAGAACGACCTCGATTTGCGATGAAGTTCAGTTCAACTTGGTTTAATTCAAATCCGAAATCTAAAAGGAGCCATTAACCTATGGAGATATGTTCAGTAAAACAGATTAGCAAAATTTATAAAGGGATCGTGTCATACGAAGCCTTGTCAGGTATTGATCTCAGTATTCAGGAGGGTGAATTCGTTGGCATCATGGGTCCATCCGGTAGCGGCAAAACAACGTTGCTAAACATGATTTCAACCATTGACCACCCTACTTCAGGGGAACTGAAAATCGCGGGTAAGAACCCGTTTGAACTGGATCACGATGAACTGGCTCTGTTCAGACGCCGAGAGCTGGGGTTCGTATTTCAGTCGTTTAACCTGCTCAACACACTCACGGTTAAAGAAAATATTGTCCTGCCGCTTACGCTGGATGGAGTACCGGTTGAGGAAATGAATGAACGTGTTGATCGACTCGCAGAGAAGCTGGGCATCGCATCTCTTCTGAACAAACGCACGTATGAAATTTCCGGAGGTCAGGCCCAGCGGACAGCAATCGCACGAGCCCTGATCCATTCTCCCAAGCTGGTGCTGGCCGATGAGCCTACAGGAAATCTCGATTCGAAGGCAGCTCGTGATGTAATGGAGATGCTGGAACGTCGCAACCAGGAAGATCGGGCCACCATGCTGTTGGTCACGCATGACGCTGTTGCGGCAAGTTATTGCAGCCGGGTTGTATTTATTAAGGATGGACGACTTTACAACGAAATTCATTATGGAGATAACCGATCGACATTCTATCAACGAATCATCAACGTATTATCCCTGATGGGAGGCTCAGGACATGAATTTTCGCCAGTTCGCCATTAATAATGTTGTTCGGAACAAACGAATTTATTTGGCCCATTTTCTAAGCAGTACGTTTTCCGTCATGATCTTTTTTACGTATGCACTTCTTTTGTTTCACCCGGATCTGAAGGATGGACTGAAGGGTTCAAGTGGGACAGTGACCATGCTTGCGAATCAGGGGTTTCTAATTGCTGAGATCATTATTTTCATCTTTTCGTTTCTGTTTCTGCTCTATTCCGTAGGTTCATTTCTAAAGACGCGTAAAAAAGAATTCGGCATATTTCAAATCATTGGCATGACACGTAAACAGATGAACCGACTGTTATTCATGGAAAACTTGTGCATTGGACTTGCCGCCATTGTGGCAGGCGTTGGATTAGGAATGATCTTTGCCAAGCTGATCCTGTTGATCTGCGGTTCGATGCTGGCGGTGGAAGAAAGTCTCCGATTCTATTTTCCATTAAAAGCAATCGCACTTACTGTCGGAGCATTTCTGCTGCTGTTTGTTGTGATTGCGCTGAGCTCATCGCTACTGATGCGAAAAGGGTCATTGATTGACCTTGTAAAATCAGAGGAAAAACCAAAACCCGAGCCAAAGGCTTCTCGTCTTTTAGCACTTCTCTCCGTCATACTCATTGGGGGTGGATATGCGGGTGTATTTGCCTTTGTATGGATCACATACTCTTTCCCTTTGCTGCTTGGTAGTGTTGTTTTGGTTATTGCAGGCACGTATTTGTTATTCACCCAACTTAGTGTGTATGCCATTCGGGCGCTCAAAGGCAATAAGCGTTTGTTTTTCCGCAAAACGAATTTGCTGTTTCTGTCCGAACTTACCTATCGAATGAAAGATAATGCGATCATGTTTTTTATGGTAAGTGTGATTTCGGCTTCCGCCTTTACAGGCATCGGTACGATGCTGGCGATCGCTGATCCGGGATTGTCATCGATGTCAAATCCATATGCGTTTACCTACCAAAATTCATGGGATACACCTAGCGCAGAACGGCACATTAGGAAGATTGAAGAGACACTGATCGATAATGAGGTTCCGTACCAGAAAGGAAGTTATATTCCGCTGTTTGATGACGAAGGGGACTATATCATCAAACTAAGTGAATATAATCATCTTGCCAAGGCGCTCGGTTACCAAGAGCGAACTCTCGAGAATGTTAACGATTCCTTTATGACTCCGGGCAATCTTACGAGTCGCAAGACATTACGAGCAGAAGTTGGGCAGGGTTCAACTCAGAAAAATATCAGTATGTGGGAAGTTCAGGAAAAGGTCAGATTAACAACACCTGCAACCGATATCGTCATCCCTGTTGAATTCAAAAGGGAAGTATATGTGGTATCCAATGAGCTGTACGACAAGATGAATAAGGAATTTAATATTCAAATCGAGGCTGATGAAAATTATTATCCCGATAAAAAAACTCAATTTGTTGTGACAGATTGGATGGGAACGCGGAAGTTTGCTCCTGATCTGGTCGAATCCATTCAAAATGACTCAGATGGTCAGGGGTACTTCGAGATCAGCGCTCTCGTGCTGGATTGGCTTAATTCCAAACAAACTAATGGTATTATCCTTATTCTGAGCGGATTGATTGGCATTGTCTTTTTCACCTTTGCTGCAAGCTTTACCTACTTCCGGTTATATGCAGATCTGGAACGGGATGAAGAACAGTACCGCATGATTGGTAAGATGGGACTGAGTCGCCCGGAGCTTCGCAACATCGTAACCAGACAGCTGGTGTTAATGTTTTTCCTGCCAATAGTGTTGGCCATTATCCACAGTTCCGTTGCATTTGTTGCATTACAGCAGTTGGTTGATTTCTCTGTTATGGGTTATACTTTGCGCATTTTCCTCGTATTTGCATCTATGCAGATTCTATTTTTCCTGCTGGTACGCTGGCGTTATCTGCGTCATATGTATGCCAAATTGATCTAATATTAATCGAATAGAACAGACACCAGACCTTAGGTTCGGTGTCTGTTGACTTTTTCCTCCAAAGCAAAGTACTATTTCAATAGATACAATATGTATCGTTTTGGTATAACTTAAGTTTCGAAATGATTAAAAACAATATCAACATTGAGTTTCCTAGCCTTTCTAACCGAGAAGGAGGATTACATTGAGCATAACGATGTCCCGTGGACAAGCTTATCTGCAACGCTTGAACGATGAACGGAATGTATGGCTGGATGGAGAGTGTATTCGCGTAACAGAGCATTCTGCCTTCCGGGGAACTTTACAAACGATTGAAAGTCTGTTCAATCTGGTGGATGGTGCGGACACGAGAGAAACAGTGGCTTATTGGGATGAGCAGACGAATGGATATGTACATCAGGCTTTTCGAGTACCCCGCAATGCTCAGGAGATCAGCAGCAGGGCGGCAGCCTTTCGATTGTGGTCTGATCGCACCTACGGGGTAATGAGCCGTCTCTCGGATTATGCCCGATCCCGCCTGACCGGATGGTATGCCACACGGGATGCGATGGCTGCATATGACCCGGTATATGGAGGTAAAATCGCTGCCTATTATGATGAGGCAAAACGGAAGGATGCCTTCCTGACCATTGTCCAGCGTGACCCGCAAATTAATCGTGCTCTGCCCGTAGGGGAAGATGAAGATGCGATGCTTCAAATCATTCGTACCAATACAGAGGGTGTTGTCCTCCGTGGGGCGAAGATGGTGGCGACCGCTGCTCCATATGCGGACGATATCATTGCATATCCGATTCAGCGCATTCCTGGACATCGCCCGGAACTCGCGCATATGGTTATTGTGGCAGCAGGAAGTCCAGGATTACATATGGTATGTAGAGAATCTTTTGCAACATTAGATTCAGATACTGCTCATCCGCTCAGTAGTCAGTATGATGAGATGGATGCTGTATTATTTTTTGACGATGTATTTGTACCTTGGGAGCGTGTACTGCTTCACAACAATCCGGAAGCGGTATGGCAGATTCGCTGCAACGTGGCATCCTCCAGTCTGGCTTACCATCAGAGCATTATTCGGCTGCATTCGAAGCTGGAATTCATTACAGCCATCACGTCTTCCATTGCCAAGGAGATTGGAGTGGATGCCTTCCTGAATGTACAGGAACAGCTTGGGGAGATGATCAGCCAGATGCATACGATTGAAGGACTCATCATCGCATCCGAGGCACAAGCTGCGCCGGATGTTCATGGGAACTGGCTACCATCATTCAAATATATTGAAACAGCCCGTAATCTGGGGAACCGTTATTACCCGCGCGCTGTTGAGATTTTGAAGACTATTGCTGCAGGTGGCCTTATTCAGATCCCTTCCGGGAAGCTGGAGCTCGAAGGAAGTATCAGCCCCATGATGAACAAGTATCTTGGAGGCGTAACGATGCAGGCACCAGAGAAGATTCGGTTATTCCAGCTCGCCTGGGAGCTGACAGGAAGTCCGCTGGGAGCCAGACATGATCTGTATGAACGTTTCTATGCCGGTGACCCGGTACGTAATCGGGCGAGTCAGTATGTGCAATATGATAAGGACCGATTATATGCCCGGGTTGAACCCTGGTTACGTAGCAAGTGATGAATGGTACTGAAACTTTACTTATTTTAGCTTTATATTTGAAGCTCTGGCCCTGATGCCCGGGCTTTTTATTTAGGTTATCTTTAGAAATGGTTTAGATTGATTTAAGAGACGTAGTATATAGTAGTAACGTATAGACATATGAGCAATAACAAATGGAATGTACGGATACGAATTTGAATGAAAACTGAATTTATTGAAATAGGAATGAGAGGATTCGCATGAGATACACACTATTAATTGCAGATGACGAACCCGAAATTGTGGAACTGCTTCAGCTGTACCTCGAGAAGGACTACAACATTGTGACAGCCGTTAATGGAGTAGAGGCGCTAGAGTGTATCCGTTCAACTCAGATTGATCTGGTCATACTGGATATTATGATGCCTGTGATGGATGGACTCCAGTTGATCAAACAAATCAGGTCCACACATCATATGCCTGTTCTGTTCCTGTCGGCCAAAAGCCAGGACCATGACAAAATCCTTGGACTCGGACTGGGTGCAGACGACTACATCTCCAAACCTTTCAATCCTTTGGAAATTGTCGCCAGAGTGGAAGCTTTGCTCAGAAGAGTCAATCAATTTGATGCACCTGACGTGGCTGCTGCTAAGGAGTTAAATCTTGAGCTGGGTGAGCTCAGGCTTGATCGATCCCAATGTATCCTTTTTCGCTCGGATAAACCTGTGACATTGACCTCAACAGAGTACAAAATTGTGGAGCTTCTGCTTGAGCAGCCAGGCCGTGTCTTCACCCGTAAAAAAATATACGAAGCCGTCTGGGGAGATTATTATGCTCACGAGGACAGCACGATAATGGTACATATCAGTAACATTCGGGAAAAGATCGAGCGCGACTCCAGGCAACCGGAATATTTAAAAACGATAAGGGGACTGGGATACAAAATTGAAGCGCCCATGGAAAGCTAGAGAAAAGAGACTATTGCAAACGTCCCTGACACTGGACTTTTTGCTGTTTAACTTCTTTTTGTTGTTACTGGTAGCCATCGTGTACATTATCATTAATCTGGATGTGGTCGATTTCCGCATTTCGGATCAGGTGGTGGATCCTGATCTGAATGTGGAGGCACATGTGTATGTGACAGAACTGGAGAACGAGTGGCTGTCCGGAAGTTCCGATGAGGCCAATAATACCGAGATTCAGCGTCTCAAGGACAGTGGGGGATGGATTGAAGTGCTGGATGCGGAGCGGAAGGTCATTCGTTATATCGGGGACAAGCAGGATACGTTCACTCAATACAGTGAAGCTGAGCTATATGCAGGACTCGAAAACCGAAATGAGCAGCCTTACTATTACTCCATTAGTCCGCTTTCAACAGAGGGAGCTGCAAAGTACGTTTTGCTGAAGATTCCTCGTGACTTGGTCAGTGTACGAATTAATGATAATCAGCTGATTACCAATTTGAAGCATCCGTTATCGTTCTACATTATGATCGGGATCGGATTGGTCTTGCTGCTGATATTTGTATACAGCTACTGGGTCGCCCGTCGAATCAAAAAGCCGCTGAGTATTCTCTCTCTAGGTCTTACCCAGATGATCCAGGGAAATTATAGTACACGCATGTCCATCTCGGCAGAGAGGGAATTTGTCCAGATTGGAGAAACCTTCAATTATATGGCGGACGTCATTGAGAATACATCTGCGGAGAAACGTTATGCCGAAGAAAGCAAACAGCGATTAATTGTGGATTTGTCGCATGATCTCAAGACCCCGATCACGAGTATTCAAGGATACGCCCAGGCTTTGGTGGAAGGGCGAGGGGAAGATAAGGACAGGCAGCAGCGATATCTGGGATATATCTACAACAAGTCCGTTCAGGTCGCGCGTATGATTCAGAACATGCTGGAATTGCTCAAAGTGGATTCACCTGACTTCCGTATGCATATTCAACAGCGGGAAATCGGCGAATTTGTACGTGAGATTATGGCTGATACGTATGGTGAGATTGAGCAGAATCATTTTGGCCTGCATGTGCTCGTTCCTGATGAAGAGATCTATGCAAGGTATGATCCGGAGCTGTTGTCCAGAGTGATTCAGAACCTGATTACAAATGCCTTGTCCTACAACCCGCGGGGGACGGAGCTGCGTGTGGAGTTAATCCCACTGGACAACCATGTGGTTATCGAGGTTGCTGATACCGGTGTGGGTATCCCTCAAGAGTTATGGGCAACCATCTTTGATCCATTTGTGCGCGGGGATGAGGCTCGTACGGGAACCGGGGGTACAGGGCTTGGACTGGCAATTGCGCGGCGGAACACCGAGAAAATGGGTGGACGATTAACACTTTCCCGTCGTGGACGGGAGACGACGGTGTTCACTATACAGATTCCGAAATAAAGGACCGACATAAAGGGTAAGGTTGATATAAACATTTTGTCATTCTGATCACCATTTGCAAAATGCTCATATAGAAAAGGTTAAGTGGAGGGGAAACTTTTTGTTCAAAGTAAATTCGTTTGTACGTTTCAGTATTGCACTGGCACTGATACTGATTAATATCTATCTGTTATCACGTGTCAGCTTTATTTTCCAACCGCTTGTTACCATGCTTACGGTAATTACCGTGCCGATGATGCTGTCCGTATTCTTTTATTATCTGCTGCGGCCGCTCGTCAATTACATGGAAAAAAAGAAGCTGAATCGCACACTTAGCATTTTGCTGATCTATCTGGTGTTTGGTATACTGTTCGCCCTGTTTATTATAGGACTATGGCCTTCACTACGCGAGCAGTTGATCAACCTGGTAGAAAACGCACCAAATTTAATCAATTCACTGAGTTTGCAGCTTAAAGAGCTGGAGCAGAACGGTGTCATTACGGCTATGTTCCCGGAAGGATCGACCCCGTTTTCGCAGATCACGGATTACATTAACAAAGGCTTTACCTTTGTAACAAACTATGTGAGTGGATTCTTCTCACTCATCTCAAGCTTTGCGATTGTTCTGTTCACTTTCCCGATCATATTGTTCTACATGTTGAAGCAGGGCGAGAAATTTGGTCGTAAGCTGGTGCACATTGCACCAAAACGCTTCCAAAAAGACAGTCGTGACGTGGTACTTGAGATCGATCAGGCGTTAAGCGGCTTTATCGTGGGACGAGTTCTCGTGAATCTGGCTTTGGGCGTGCTGATGTATATTGGTTTCCTGATCATTGGTCTCCCGTATGCACTGCTGTTAACCGTAATTGCGGTCATTATGAACTTTGTTCCGTTTATCGGGGCGATTCTGTCCTCCGTTCCTATTGTCATTATGGGACTGGTGGTATCCCCTTCGGTTGCAATCTGGTCACTCATTATTATTCTGGTAGCACAGCAAATTCAGGATAATCTGGTTGCACCGTATGTATTTGGCAAAAAACTCGATATTCATCCGCTTACCACCATTATATTGGTGCTGGGTGCAGGGGACCTGGGCGGCATAATTGCCATTCTAATTATCATCCCTGTCTACATGATCGTTAAAATTATTTTGGTTCGAATCTATCAGCTATTCTTCAAGGACAAATGGCAGAATGCTTAAACATTTATAAATGATATAGAAGGAGTGGAAATCATGTCTGAAATCATCCCACAACCATACACTGAACCTGAGTATATTGAGCCACAATCTGTTCAAATGGGCGCCATTCATATTTCCAATGATGTAGTATCCAAAATTGTCGGCATGGCCGCTCAAACTACAGAGGGAATATCCTCCATGTCTGTTGGTCTTACCGAAGGAATCGCCAAGAGTATCAGCGGAAAGAGCTTGCAAAAAGGAATTGACGTTGCAATCAAAGATGATCAGGCATCTATCCAACTGCGAATCAATGTTCAATTTGGCAGAAAGATGCATGAAGTCTGTCAGGAACTTCAACATAATGTGCAGCAAGCTGTCGAGCAATTAACAGGCATTATGGTCAATGAAATTAAAGTTCAAGTGGTAGGCGTGACCATGCAGGAGCAGGTTTAAAGCAGAAACGAACGAATGGAATTCAGTCATAAGCAGGTAGTGATATCCTGTGTAAAAATACAAAAACAGCACTTTCCCATTAGCTGCATAAATGGGAAGGTGCTGTTTTGTGTTTGCGATAATACGTAGGGGCTTCGCCCATAACTTTTTTGAACATTTTCGAGAAAAGCAGCTGGTCGGCATATCCAACGGAACGGGAGATATCCCCAATGGTCAAAGCCGGGTCCAGCGTCAGCTCAGCCGCCCTGCGCATGCGGTAATTGACCAAATAAGACTGAATGCTGGTGCCCATCTTGTCTTTGAAGAGAGAGCATAAGTAACTGCGCTGCAAGCCAACATGAGACGCAATGGACTGTACGGTTATGGTATTGGCATAATTAATCTCAATGAAATCCATCACCTGAGTGACATAGGTTTCTTTCGTATAGTCCTGGAGTGGAATAGGTCTGTCCTCACCGGCTCGATCAATCAAAATGGAGAAAAACTGAAAGAGTAATCCCGTCATGCTGATCTCCCACCCCTTATGGGTGTTGCGAGAGCTAATCATGCGGTGCAGGCAGGAGCGCATCTCGTCATCTTCATTGCCCATCTCAAAGATCGGATGGTGCTCAGACAGGCAAGCCTGCTGCAATAACGAAGGGCAGGTGCTTCCTTGGAAAGCAACCCAGCTATACTCCCACGGATCATCCTGATCTGCTTCATAATGAACGACAGAATGGGGCACGATGAGGAACCCCTGTCCTTTGTGCAGCGTAACCTTTTTGCCTCCGACTTCGAAGGTGCCTTTGCCGTCCAAAATATAATGGATTTTGTAATAATCGCGCATGGCCGGGCCGAAGTGGTGACCGGGTGCGCAAGCTTCTGTGCCGTAATGAAGGAGCTGCAGCTCCTGAAAGTGATTGTTTTTGCACATATACGTAATCAAGGCTATTCACTCCTGTTATGAGGTCGTTATACCTTGCATTTTAACATATAAAAGGTGAAAAGGAATCGTTTTATAAATATCATTTGATGAAGATACCAATCATTTTTCCATATCGTTGTAGTGAAATGCCATATCGTTTTACATGGAAAGTGTCTAAGATGAAAGGGTATTCAATAACTTTTACAGGAAAAGAGAGATTAACGATGCCTTATACTGCGAGTGAACAACGATACAGTGAAATGAAATATGCCCGCTCTGGCAAAACCGGAATCAAACTGCCGCAAATAGCACTAGGCTTATGGCAGAACTTCGGTGGAAACCGCACCCTGGATATTCAGGAAGAGATGATCCTGCGCGCATTCGATCTGGGGATTAACCATTTCGACTTGGCCAACAACTATGGACCGCCTCCAGGATCAGCCGAAGAGAATTTTGGTGTCATTCTCAAAAAACATCTGCGTCCTTACCGCGACGAACTGCTCATCTCCACCAAGGCAGGTTATCATATGTGGAACGGTCCATACGGCGAATGGGGTTCCCGCAAAAACCTGATTGCCAGTCTGGACCAAAGTCTGAACCGGATGGGACTGGATTACGTAGATATTTTCTATCATCACCGTCCAGATCCGGAGACACCGCTCGAAGAAACGATGACTGCGCTGGATCATATCGTTAGACAGGGTAAAGCTCTGTATGTAGGCTTGTCCAACTATGATGCTGAACAGACCAAAGAAGCAGTTACTATTTTGCGTCGTCTTGGAACACCTTGTCTGGTTCACCAGCCAAATTATTCGATGCTGAATCGCTGGATTGAGGATGGATTGCAGGATGTGCTGGATGAGCACGGCGTAGGATCAATTGCATTCTGTCCGCTTGGCCGCGGTCAGTTGACGAATAAGTATGTGGACAAGATCAAGGAAGAGCGCGCTAATCCAACAGGCAATCTGAGAAAAGAAGCCTATACGGACGAACGGATCGCCAAGTTCGAAGCACTTCAGGCGGTTGCCGAACGTAGAGGTCAAACGATCTCCCAGTTGGCGCTGAACTGGATTTTGCGTAGCAACCGAGTTACTTCTGCTCTGATCGGCGCAAGCCGTGTGTCCCAGATCGAAGAAAACGTAGCCGCACTTCAGGCACCAGACCTGACGACGGAAGAGCTGAGTGAAGTCGAAAGCATCTTGGATGGCATCGGGAACTACGCTTGGTAAGATTGAACGCAGAGAAACGACTCTTGAAATTCAGAGTCATGTCTACAATGATTAAATCAATCTATATTTTATAGATATGTTGGGATAATTAAGGTGTCTTCCTGTGGTCGGGAGGACACCTTTTTTTGTCTTACTTATCTTCTTTATATGTAGAGATAAACCTTTTGGAACTTCGTCTTAATTGACCTGCGTTTATTTTTTTCTTAAACTATTTTATATCATAGCACCAGGTCCTAGGATTTAGGGTATAATATATGGATGCTATACATTTGAAATATGAAGGAGAGGCTCCATTTGAATTTTCAACAGTGGATTTCGCCTGAAACCTATAACCTGACATCCGAGATGGAGAATCACCCGTCGGATCGGGTTGCACTTAGATGGCTAAGCGATCATAAAGAATTGGAAGAGATCACTTATGGTGAGTTATTGAAGCAGGCAAATCGTCTTGCTGGAGGCTTGCGTGATCTTGGTTTGGAGAAGGGCGACCGGGTGCTGGTCATGGTACCACGCCGAATTATTGCCTATGTTATATACATTGCCTGTCTGAAACTGGGCATTGCTGTTATTCCTTCTTCCGAAATGCTGCGTGCGAAAGATCTGGAGTATCGTCTTCGGCATTCCGATGCCCGGGCTGTCATTGTCTGGTCCGAGACGACTGCTGAAGTTGAAAAGATAAATGCAGATCTGCCAGCATTGGCACACCGCATCGTTGCATCACCAAATGGTGATAATAGCGTACCTGGAGAAGGCTGGGTCAATGTACACCAGTTAATGCAAGGGCAATCGGATACGATGGCTGCGGTGGAAACACATCGTGACGATATGGCTATTCTCGCTTATACCTCCGGTACGACTGGCAATCCAAAAGGCGTAGTACATAGTCATGGTTGGGGTTACGCCCATTTGCGGATCGCTTCATCGTTATGGCTGGATATTCAGCCTTCGGATACGGTCTGGGCAACGGCAGCACCTGGATGGCAAAAATGGATCTGGAGTCCGTTTCTGTCTGTACTCGGAAGAGGGGCTACCGGACTGGTCTACAATGGATCATTCCAACCGAAACGTTATCTGGAACTGTTGCAGGAGCATCAGATCAACGTCTTGTGCTGTACGCCGACGGAATATCGGTTAATGGCCAAAGCAGATGATCTGGGTCACCATGATCTGTCCGCACTGCGCAGCGCCGTGTCTGCTGGTGAGCCGTTGAATCAGGAAGTAATTGAAATTTTCCAGCGTCACTTTGACCTGACAATTCGGGACGGATATGGACAAACCGAGAGCACGCTGCTGATCGGCAGTTTAAAAGAGGCTCCCGTACGAATCGGTTCTATGGGGCAGTCCATTACACCAGGTCTTATTGAGATCGTTAATGAAGAGGGACAACCTGTACCTGCTGGTGAAGTAGGCGATATTGCCGTGCATAAGGACATGCCAGCCTTGTTCCGTGCCTATTACCAGGATGAGGGACGCAAGGAAGCGAATCAGCGTGGGGATTATTTTGTAACAGGTGACCGCGCACGTAAAGACGAAGAAGGCTACTTCTGGTTTGAAGGTCGCAGTGACGATATCATCATCAGCTCAGGTTACACGATTGGACCGTTTGAGGTGGAAGAAGCGCTGATGAAACACGCCAGCGTGAAGGAATGTGCGGTCGTAGCAAGTCCTGATGAGATCCGTGGTAACGTAGTGAAAGCATTTGTAGTGCTGAGAGACGAGTCCCTCGCATCACCGGAACTTGCGCGTGAACTGCAAAAGCATGTGAAGGAATGGACAGCACCCTACAAATATCCACGCAAAATCGAGTTTGTAGCCGATCTGCCAAAAACAAACTCAGGTAAAATCCGCCGGATCGAGCTGCGTGAGCAAGAAAAACGCAAGGCTTAAATGAAAAACAGTGCTCGAAAGAACGATCCTTCACTGTAACGGCCACTGGGCAGATCTCAAATCATTGTGCAGCAATACTCGTTTAAATATGAAATAGGAGTGAACACAACCATGAGTAATTTTGAACAAACCTTCGAAAAATCGTTGGAACAATACGCAGAGCTGGTTGTCAAAATCGGCGTAAATATTCAGAAAGGCCAGGATCTGCTCGTAACGGCACCCATCGAAACATTGGAATTCACCCGTCTGATCGTGCAAAAAGCGTATGCGGCTGGCGCCAAGTATGTACAGGTTGATTTTGATGATGACGATATTACACGCAGTCGTTTTGAACATGGCTCTGATGACAGCTTCGATTATTACCCGGCCTGGAAGGCGGAAATGATGGAGAAGTTTGCAGAAACAGGCGGCGCTACGCTCACGATCAAAGTACCTGACCCTGAATTGTACAAAGGCATCAATTCCGACAACGTGTCGCGTGCAACCAAAGCGGCGGCTCATGCACGTCGCGGATATTCGAAATATACGCGTAACCACGAAATTAGCTGGTGTCTGATCAAAGCGCCAACCAAGGCGTGGGCGAACAAAGTGTTTGCCGACATTCCAGAGGAAGATCGCATTAACGTGATGTGGGAAACCATCTTCAAAATGAACCGTGTCGATGGCGGAGACGCTATTCAGAACTGGAAAAAACATCTGGACACCCTGAATGCCATGAGTGATTTGCTGAACAAGAAAAATTATAAAAGCCTGCACTACCGCGCACCCGGAACGGATTTGAAAATCGAACTGGTGAACAACCACATCTGGGGTGGCGGCGGTAGCGAAAACAAGCAAGGTGTGTATACCGTTGCGAACATGCCGACAGAAGAAGTATTTACCATGCCGAAGCGCAGTGGAGTCAACGGATTTGTCAGCAGCACGATGCCGCTGAACCTGAATGGACAACTTGTAGACCAGATGAGAATTACGTTTAAGGATGGGCAGGTCGTTGCGTTTACTGCAGCATCGGGTGAAGAGCATCTGAAAAACCTGTTTGCCACCGATGAAGGTGCACGTTATCTTGGTGAAGTGGCCTTGGTGCCACATGATTCCCCAATTTCCAACTTGAATCGTATTTTCTATAATACCGGTATTGATGAGAATGCATCTTGCCATCTGGCTGTCGGCAGTGCATACCCGTTCAACATGAAAGATGGTACAACGATGTCTAATGAGGAATTGCTGAAACATGAATGTAACGTGAGTCTGACCCATGTGGACTTTATGATCGGCTCCGCAGAGCTCGACATTGATGGTGAGTTGCAGGATGGTACGGTGGAACCTGTATTCCGCAAAGGGAACTGGGCATTTTAATTGGTGAAAACAAGGCAATAAGTTAGAAACAAAGGCGACTTCAACATTGAAGTCGCCTTCGTTCTTTTTGGCATCCTCAACAACTATGAATGATTTATAGCGGCTTAACGGGTACACATATTTCGCAAAAATCCAGAAGAAGCAGATCACCGGCATACCTTTCCAAGATGGGTTTGTTGTCCATGGTACAACCATTGCTCTGCAAATACGGGAAAATCTCGGTCCAGGCTTGCTGCACATCTTCTGCTGTGTGTTTGACTTTGCAAACCAGATATTGCCCGCCAGGAAGTTCAGCTTCTTCAAGTTGGGGAGTCGACTCATCCAGGCAGTAATCCTCTGATATGACAATACATGCATCATACCTGCATTGAGAGGGGAGGGTGGTTTCCGGGTTATCCTGCGGAATGCCGAACAAGATGGTCGAGCTTGTAAGCAGGCCTTGGGATCTTGCCCAGTTCTTTAATGTTTCCATCGCGTGACTGTTAGCAGGACCATACGGACCGATTTGTCGTACATAAGCAATTCGGGATGTTGTCAGGTTTTCGATGTGGAATTCCATTGGAGTTCATTCCTTTCGTTACGATTATGGGTTACATCTCGAATGCTATCATGGTATAAAAAAATATTCATATGTATTTTTGGGAAAGAGAGATCGTGGGACTTTAAGTCTATTTTCAGTGGTAATGGGTTAGTAGGACTTGTGGTATTCTTGTATCCACATCAGCAAACACTTAGAATTGAAGTAATAATCATGACATTTGGAACGTAGCAGAAGTTAGGGGGAGAAGAATTGTAATGGATATCACCCGAGATTTTACGGACGAACTTTTTAAGCAATGGGTGCTGGTGCATTTCTGCGATAATCGAGGAACCATTCAGTCAAGCGATATCAATAACGTAACTTCACTGTCACTCGCGAATCAAAATTTTTCCAGTCTGGCGGGTTTAGAACACTTCAGTATGCTGGAAGAGCTGGATTGCTCGTATAATCAATTAACTGTGCTGGAAATAAGCCGTAATCCAAACCTGAAAACGCTGATTTGCAAAGAGAATCTACTTCTGTCACTAGATTTGAGTGAAAATTCGAAGCTGGAGATTCTGAATTGCAGCTTTAACCGACTTCGAGCTTTGGATGTAAGTAACAACCCCAAGCTTGTGAAGCTGGAGTGCCATTGGAATATGCTGTCGAGATTGAACCTGGATCATAATCCTTCTTTGAAGGAACTTAGCTGTAGCTATAACGCATTTTTTTCGCTCGAACTGCATCACAATAAGCTGCTGGAACGGCTCGAGTGCTCCAACAATTACATATCACATCTGGATGTCTCAAGCTGCATGAACTTGCTGGAAATCCGGTGCAATCATAATCATCTAACCGAACTGGATACGTGTAACAATCCGAAATTGGAAAGTGTACGATGTTTTAATAACCACATCTCGAAGTTGGATCTCAGTCAGAACGAGCGGCTTCAAGAGCTTTATTGTTCAGAAAATAAACTAACCGAACTTGATTCTGAACTCCAGTCCGGATTGGTTAGAATCCAGTTTGGGAACAATCTGATTTTTGAACCGGACATTAGCATTTCGGGGGTAGGAATCTTTCGATATGATGTTTCGATGTCATGCTATACAGCTACCTTGACGTACAAGGGACAAAATCTGGTCGTTACTACCGATGCTTCAACGAAAGCAGCTATGGACCAGTTGTCTCCAGTGATCGAGGAGGCCTGGAAACAGTTCGACGAATTATGTGAACAAACGCTTCAGGTTATAGGGAAGGCCCATCCGGACGAGGATGTAAATGGATTGATACTGGCTGACGTAGTATTTGAGGAAGGTGGCTACTTCAGAATAGGTTATGATGCGGGTGATACACCTGCTGGAAGGCTCTATCTGTATGCTTCGTTTAACGAAAAAATGGATATTTCTGATGCGCTTATCTATGAAACGTATTAAAGCCACGAGAACGTGGCTTTTTTGTTTATAACTTTTAGTTATTCGGCATGCATTTTGTTGAAGCTGACATATTCGTTAATCGGTTTGCGGTATCCGCGCGGACGTTGTTTGGCTTCCGACTTTTTGCCGATTGTAATTAGCATGGCAGGTACATAATGGTCGGGAATATCCAGACTGCGTTGCAACTCTTCCGCGTCGAAGCCAATCATGGGGCAGGTGTCCCAACCACGATCCTGAGCGATAAGCATCAATTGCATCGCTGACAGGCTAGCATTACGAATTGCATCTTCTCTCTGGAAGAACCTTCCCCGCGTTTCGTAAAATTCGATGACACTCTGTGATTCTTGCTCGTATTGAAACGGAGTCATCGCACCAAGGTTCAGCAGGCCCTCATTGATTGTGCGAATGTGATGGTGTGCGTTGACATCGCCGAGGACAACAATGACCGCAGAGGCCGTTTTTACTTTATATTGCTGGGAAGCTTCATAGACTTTTTCTTTCTGAACTGGGTCCGTCAGCACAAGATAGTGCGTATGCTGGAGGTTAAAGGCGGAAGGTGCGAATTTGTTCAAAGCAAACATCTCTTGCAATTCTGACTCTGGAATCTCAATTCCTTCTTCAAAAATAACGGCCGATCTACGGTTTTTGACCAGATTCTCCAATTCACTCATGGTAGTTTCCCTCGCTTATGTATGGTTTATAAACTGACTATAACACACTAAGTTACTTTATGTAAGTATTATTTTTGAATAAGACAAGATCTGCCTGCCATACGATAAAATAAAACAGAAGAGGTGATTCATGAAAACATTCATCACTAGGTACAGAGCTGGAAAGTCGCGAAATGAATTTCAGGTATACGTCATCGAATCTTCCACACTGAAACGTTTTTTGGTGGTGGAGATGGTACTGGGAACCATCGCGTATAATGTTGCACTTTTTTGGTTTCATAATGCACTTCTTGCTGGCGTTGGTTCCTGGGCTGGGACGGAGAGTGTGAAGAGGCTGCCAGTCGTTTTCAGAAAAATAGCAGGTCGGCAGGAAGGTTCAGGGAGCATGAGCATGTTCTTTACTTAAGGAATAGACGGCTTATGGTTCCTTGGCTCTCTTTTTCAATTGCAAGGGACACCGGACACGTTATTTCCTAAAATGCTCCAAAACGCTACATATGGCCTAAACCCCGTTATAACGTGTCTGGGGTTCCTTAGCATTTTGCAGGCGCTTCTTCAACCTCTCCTACACGTCTCATCTTTTTTACACTCTATGTCTTCTGCTCCAACCCCGAACGAGGAGAGAGGAACGCCATTTTTATATAAGTCTGGCGGCTAATCATCTCACCATTGTACCTCGCAAAAAAATTTCGACAATCTCCTTACCTAAATTTAAAGTGGAATCATATTCTCTTAATGTATCTACCTTATTGCCGATGACCATCATTGTTGAGAAAGTTTGCGCGAGAAGCATGGAATTGTTGCTTCGAAGAAGGTTATTATCCATCGCATCTTTAAAATAATCAGCCAGCTCTACGTAAATTTTATTTTCCGCTGCTCTGATTTCCTCGATCTGTTTCTCACTCAAATATCTCTCCGCATCTTTGAGCAGAGTCTCAATCTCCGCATGAGGATTAGCTAACCTTGCTTCTGCCACATGTAGCAGTCCTGTTTCCAGATTGTCTGCTTCTCTTAATAATCGTGACGTAGCTTGGTGCACATGTTTAAACATGGTCGTAACCGCGATCTTAAAAAGTTCCGGTTTACTGGTGAAGTGATAATAAATGGATGGTTTAGACACATTGCAAGCTTTAGCGATTTGTTGGAGTGAAACAGGTTCGTACCCATGCTCCATAAAGAGTTTGGCGGCCGTTTGAAGAATTATTTCTTGTACGGGTAAATCATCTTCTGCTTGTTTAGGTCTTCCTGGTGAGCGTTGTGAATCTGTATTCATTTTCATCATTACCTCCGTGAATATTTTATGACAACTTATCCATTGAATAAGATTAGACTTGTAATTTTACTTACCGGTAAATATAATTTACTAGAACTGAAGCAGCAAATCAATGATAACCTAATCCAAAATAATGATTGAAAGAGGTTTTAACTTTGGCAAAAACAGAGAAAAAAAACAAATGGACTAAAATATTGATATGGGGAGTTTCCCTCATCATAATTGTAATCATTGGCTTATTGGTATACCTCAATTCGATAACCTACAGTCCTTCCAATCAAGCGGAACTCGCTTTTCAGAACGATAATCAGGTCAAAGTAACAGAGGTCAAAGACGGTTATAAATTTGAGCCACAAACCGGGAAAGTAATCGAACCGAATATTATTTTTTATCCTGGAGGTTTAGTAGAACCGGAAAGCTACTCACCATTTGCTAGAGAACTGGCTCAACGGGGGCATCGCGTATATATTGCGGAAATGCCACTGAATCTAGCCATTTTCGGTCAAAATAAAGCGGACTCCTTTCTTGAAGAACACCCAGACGAATCATTTGTTATTGGGGGACACTCTTTAGGAGGTTCATTCGCAGCGAGATATGCTTCAGAACACAGTGAGAAGCTTGAGGGTGTATTTTTCTTGGCATCTTATGCGGATGAGGGCGGATCAATAAAAGACACTGATTTATCTGTTTTGCAAATTACAGGTACAGCAGATGGAGTTCTCAATAAAGAAGCTTGGGAAAGTGCCAAAACCAATCTACCTGCTGACACTTTGTATGTCAGTGTAGAAGGAGGAAATCATGGGCAATTTGGCTCTTATGGGAAGCAAAAAGGGGACAATGATCCAGCGATTGAGGAAGAGCAGCAATTAAAACAGGTTGTTGATGCTGTAGAGGAATGGAGCACAGAACTGAATAGTAAACCTTAGTCTGCTATGAATCTAACTTTACCTTTACATCAATGTGGTTGAACTGATCCATATCTATTCGATTTGGAGAACGATTAAAATGTGGTAGATATACAACAACAGGACGGGGCCCAAAATCGGGCCCCGTCCTGTTAGTTATCTGTCATTTACATACGATAGTTATATGAGAGTGGAATGAATACCTTTTGTCATCAGATTTCTACTGGTTTATTTGGCGCGCTCCAGGTACTGTTCAAGTGTAAGGTTCTGACTCGTAATTTCCCCCGCAATATACACGCCAACATAACGCACATGCCATGGCTCATAAGAGTAACCTGTCAGTTTCTCCTGATCTTTGCCATAACGAATGATAAATCCGTATTTATGTGCATTGGCTTTCAGCCATTTGCCTTCCTTGGTGTTTCCAAAGCTTTGTTGCAAATCATATCCCGCTGATGCACTGGAGATATCCATCGCAAGACCCGTCTGATGTTCACTTTGTCCAGGACGAGCACTGGTTTTATTCGCAACGGCTTCGCCTTTGATACTTGCATTACGGTCAAAAATGGATTTTTGGGTAGCATAAGAGCGATAACCGGACACGGCTTTGATATCAATGCCGTCTTTTTTTGCTGCTGCGAATAAGTTCTCAATTGCGGTAGCGGCTACTTTACGCATTTGCTTTTTCGGACTGGAGCCGGAGAAGCTAAATGGGATGTTAGGAACAACCAGATCCTGAGGGGCATAGGTTGAAGGCAAGTTTCTCTTTTTATTCACTAGCACAACTGTACTTGATAGATTCGTTACCGTTGCCAAGCCACTGCTACTCGTTTTAATTGTGCGTCCAGGTGCATTATCGTGCAGGAATTGAGTGAAGCTGGAGCTGGCAGCAGATGCGACCGGATTCAGTTCCTTAGTGAAGGGCAGCGTTGTGAATGCTGAGCCTGCTACGACAGAACCTATAAGTATCGTGGATACGATGGATTTACGTGTAAAAGATTTCATGATGTGTGTTCCTCCTCGGGTTATATCAATCTCGTGCTTTGCTATATACCGAGTATACTAGAGGATTATATCCATAGGTTCTCCAATTGTTTCCGAGTTGTAAACAAAGTTTGCGAGATTCATAGCTTTTAGTTGTCTGACGAGAAAAAGAGCACAAAAAAAGACTCTGCACCTTTGTGCAAAGTCTTTCTGTATACATAGATAGGCGAATTAAATACTCTTTATTTCAGCCACGAACTTTTGAATTACAGCTCGCATGAAACAGAATTGCCGGATTTTCCAGCCGTCACTGCGCGGGCATCCCGAACACGGACATTGCTGCTGAGTACACCGGAATCACTGCTTAGTTTGAAGGAAGGATAGTTGAGTTCCGTGTCCAGCTTCATGTGCTGCTCCAGGTTTAACTGTTGTTTCGGATCGACATAGAATGGCACCAGATTGGTTTCAATTTGTACATCCAGAGCTTCGGGTTCGTCCACAATAAGTATGGCAATAATTCCGTTACAGCCACAACCTTCCATGTCATAGATCACTTTGAAATAGCCGGGCTGATCATTCAGGCTTTCAGTTAATCGCGCAGCAGCCAAATCAGTAATTTGAATATACATATCGCTACACTCCTTTATATGTTGGCATGATTGTAATGGTAAATGGATTAATTCAACTTCTACTGTCATTATACCATTTTGGCAAAAAACAAAGCATTTATTTTCTTGACTGTTCAGTCTGGAAAAGTGTATTCTTGACTTAATCAAGCGGGAGGTGAGCTCTGAAATTGGGAAGAGCCAAGGAATTTGACACCGAAAGTGTTCTAAGAAAAGCCACGGCTGTATTTGGAGCCTATGGTTATGAAGGTACTTCGTTGACTGTACTGCTGAATGAGCTTGGTATTGCACGTCAAAGTTTGTATGACACTTATGGAACCAAGCATGATTTATTTGTCTCTGCCCTTAAATTTTATATTCAGCAGAAAACAGAGGCGGGTATTCAGCTGTTGAATGAATGCACGAGTGTAAGGCAGGGGATGGAACAGCTTTTCAACGAAGCCGTTAATGTATTGACGGATGAGGAGCGTCGCAATGAATGTTTTATTATCAATAGCGCCGTGGAACAAGCACCCCAAAATCATGAGATTGCCGACTTTATTCAAGCGAGCAACAAGCAAATGGAAGATACTTTTCTTGCGGCGCTTATCCGTGGGCATAGAAACGGTGAATTTAACCATGCCGAGCATGAATTGCCCGGTATTTCCCGTTTTCTGAATTATTCCCGTCTGTCATTGACCTTCACGGCCAAGAGCGGTGCCAATACAGAGGTGTTGCGGGAGCTAGTGCGTACAACATTAAGAGTATTGAATTAATGGCAGTATATAAGCAAGGATTATGGTTGGATTTCTGAAAATGAACGCTTAGGGCGTTTATTTTTTCATCATTCTAGACTGATTAGTCTGGAAAGTGAACATAAAGCAAACCGAAGGAGGCAATGAAAATGATCAACGATAAACCTTTAACACTGATTACAGGAGCGAATGGAAAGACAGGAAGCCGCGTTGCTGCCATGCTTCAGAAGCACCACTATCCGGTGCGTCTGGCAGGGAGAAAGAAACCAGCTTCTTCTGATTCTGCCGACAACTATGTCTTTTTTGATTGGTACGATTCAACCACTTATGGTCCAGCGTTGAAAAATGTGGATCATGTATACCTTGTCGTGCCCGTCATGGACATGCACCCGGAAGCCGTAATGATTCCGTTCATCAAGGAAGCGTTATGGAGCGGCGTTAAACGATTCGTCTTGCTTGGCAGTGCTTCCGTTGATGAAGACGGACCTATATTTGGCAAAGTACATCAAAGCTTGAAGGAGCTTGCTCCTGAGTGGACTGTACTACAGCCTTCCTATTTTATGGAGAACTTTACAGAGGGACCGCATCGGGAGACGATGAAGCAGTTGGGTAAAATCTACAGTGCTGCTGGTGATGGTAAAATTGGTTTTGTCAGCGCAGATGATATCGCAGCAGTTGCCTTCTTTGCTCTGACAGATGTTGTCCCCCATAATACAGCTCATATCATTACGGGGCCAGAGACATTGTCTTATGGGCAAGTTGCGGACATCATTAGTCGTTTATTGGATCAGCGTATTCAGCATGAATCATTGTCGGATGCAGAACTGAGAAATAGCCTGATTCAGGCGGGAATGTCAGAAGATTACGCCACGGCTCTGGCAGGGCTGGATGTATTCATCCGTGAGGAAGGAAGAGAAGATCAAACGACGGAGACGGTATTGAAAGTCACAGGGCAAAGCCCGGTTTCTCTGGAGCAATTTATTAGGCAGCATATGCATTAAGGGAAATGATATAAGAATTATTATAAAAATATTGGAAGCAAATTCTGCTGAATAACAAGAAGACGGTGCCGGAAGGCCCGTCTTTTTTGCTGATTGTTCAACCTTTACAGATATCCGTTCGTATTCCAATTTCTACAGAAACAATAATACCCAATCCAGCACGGTGATTATATGCGTACGCTTTTGGGGAAATAGATGAGAATGAATGTTTGATAAAAGGAGAGAAGAGAACGGATGATTCAGTTCGAAAATGTATCCAAGCAATACCCTGATGGAACCCATGCTCTGCGTCAGGTTAATCTCAGCATTAATAAGGGAGAGCTGTTCGTCATGATTGGTCCGAGCGGTTGCGGCAAAACCACAATGCTCAAAATGATTAATCGCCTGATCGAGCGGACAGATGGGACCGTTCGAATTAACGAACGGCCTATCGATGAATATAACATTCATGAATTGCGCTGGAATATCGGATATGTGCTGCAACAGATTGCACTGTTCCCACACATGACAATTGCCGAAAATATTGCGGTTGTTCCTGAACTCCGAAAGTGGAAGTCAGAGCAAATCAAGGAGCGCGTACATACTTTGCTGGACATGGTCGGACTGAAAGGTACCACATACAGTGATCGCAAGCCTGCTGAGCTATCTGGTGGACAACAACAGAGAATCGGTGTATTGCGCGCACTCGCTGCCGATCCCGAAATTGTACTGATGGATGAACCGTTCAGTGCACTTGACCCGATGAGCCGCGAGAAATTACAGGACGATATTCTAGATATTCAGCGTCAGATGAAGAAGACGATTGTGTTTGTTACCCATGATATTCAGGAAGCGATGAAGCTGGGTGATCGTATCTGCATCATGAAGGACGGGCAAGTGTTACAGGTAGGCACCCCGGAAGAACTAATCCAGCAGCCAGCCAATGAATTCGTACGTGACTTTGTCGGCAGTTCTGGTCCGGATAGGAGTTCACAGCCTGTATCTGGTGGAGGCGACCCGATGTATGAATTACAAACGGCCTCCGGCGAACAAGAACGACTGATTTCTATATTTGATCTTGAATCGATCATGTCACCGCTCTCACCTGGGCATGTGCCGAAGTCGGCCAAAACGGCTGTTCCCGTATCGATTACGCTGCCTGATTTTGTGGAAATCATGGCATCTCATGATCATTTACTGGTCGAGAAAGACCACCAGATTATAGGTCAGGTCAGTCGAGCCGATTTAATCCAGTACTGGTCCGGGCAGTTGCAGGAACGGGGTGAAGCGCATGAGTAGATTTACAGAGGTGTTCAGTGAGCGCAAAGGACAGTTATTATCCGCTCTCCTTGAGCATATTCAGATCTCATTTATCGCATTGTTCTTTGCCGTTCTGATCGCGATCCCGCTGGGCATTTATCTGACACGTAAACCAAGAGTGGCTGAGCCGATTATTGGGGTAACAGCCGTACTGCAAACAATCCCGTCCCTGGCCCTTCTCGGATTGCTCATTCCGTTATTCGGCATCGGTACATTTCCTGCGATTATTGCGCTTGTAGTGTATGCCTTGCTTCCGGTACTCCGCAACACGTATACGGGCATATCGGAAGTTGATCCTTCCATGGTCGAGGCAGCAAATGCAATGGGCATGAACAGTCGTCAACGTCTGACCAAAGTGGAGCTGCCACTCGCGATGCCTGTCATTATGGCAGGCATTCGTACCGCAATGGTTCTGATTGTAGGTACAGCCACGCTTGCTGCCCTGATTGGTGCAGGGGGGCTGGGTGAACTCATTTTGCTTGGTATTGATCGAAATGATACTTCATTGATTATTCTGGGAGCTATCCCAGCCGCATTACTTGCCATTTTGTTTGATGTGCTGCTCCGTCAGTTCCAACGTTTATCATTCAAGAAAACGCTGGTCACTCTCGGAACGCTCGCTCTGGTGGCCGTCCTGGTAATCACGATTCCTTGGCTCTCCCGTGGAGGGCAAAAAGATCTGGTTATTGCTGGAAAGCTGGGTGCCGAACCGGAGATTTTGATTAATATGTACAAATTGCTCATTGAAAAAGATACCGATCTGAAGGTTGAATTGAAACCAGGATTGGGAAAAACCACATTTCTGTTCAATGCACTGAAATCAGGTGATATTGATATTTATCCGGAATTTACAGGTACCGCCATATCTGAATTTATGAAGGAAACCGCAGTTAGCACTGATCGCACAGAAGTGTATGAACAGGCAAGAGACGGGATGTTGAGCCAATTCAATATGGTTCTTCTGAACCCGATGGATTACAACAATACGTATACGTTGGCTGTGCCTCAGAAGGTTGCGGATCAGTATAATCTGAAGACCATATCGGATCTTAAGTCGGTACAGCAGCAGATCAAGGCAGGATTCACACTGGAATTCTCTGATCGGGAAGACGGATATGTTGGTATTCAGAAGAAGTATGGCATCAAATTCCCGAACGTGGCCACAATGGAACCGAAACTGCGTTATTCAGCCGTACAGCGTGGAGATATCAATTTGCTGGATGCTTACTCCACAGACAGTGAACTGAGACAGTATAAACTCGTTGTGCTGGAGGATGATCAGGAATTGTTCCCGCCATATCAGGGAGCGCCGATGCTCCGCAAAGAAACGGCAGATCAATATCCGCAGCTGGTAGAGGTACTGAATCAACTTGCAGGCCGAATCACGGACGATGAGATGCGTCAAATGAATTACGAAGTGAACGTTAATGGAGCGATTCCAGAACAAGTGGCAACGGATTATCTGCAAAAAGCAGGTTTATTATAGTTTGATATTTACGGTTATACATGAAGAGGAGGAACTAACATGACACAACCTTATGATCTGATCGCGATTGGAACTGGGAGCGCTGCAAGCTCGGTTATATCTCGCTGCGCTGAAGCCGGATGGAAAATTGCCGTAATTGATGAACGAGAGTTTGGCGGAACCTGTGCATTACGAGGCTGTGATCCCAAAAAAGTGCTTGCAGGAGCGGCTGAACTGATCGACTGGAATGAACGAATGAAGGGCAAGGGAGTGGAAGGTAACGCTTCTATTCAGTGGTCGGAACTTATGGCGTTCAAGCGAACATTTACGGAGAGTATTCCGAGAGCAAGTGAGGATAAGTTCAAGCAGGCCGGGATGCATACGTTCCATGGTAAGGCTTCATTCGTTGACGAAGATCAGGTTCGTGTAGGGGACGAAATACTGCAGGGGAAACATATTCTAATTGCAACAGGTGCGCGTCCAGCACCACTTCCTATTGATGGTGCCGAGCATCTGAAATACAGCGATGATTTTCTTGATCTGGAACAGCTGCCGGATAAATTGGTTCTGGTCGGTGGCGGTTACATTGCTTTTGAATTTGCACATATTGCGGCAAGAGCTGGCACGGAAGTCCATATTATACATCGAGGCGAAGAGCCACTGGAACAGTTTGATTCGGACCTAGTGGACCTGCTGCTGCAAAAATCCGAAGAAATAGGCATTCATGTACACTTGAATGCGGAAGTGAAGGCGATTCGTCAGCAGGGAAACACATATATGGTTAGTGGAACCCGCAATGGGGCTGAACATCAATGGCAGTGTGGACTTGTCGTTCACGGAGCAGGGCGTATTCCGAATGTAGATGGGCTTGAACTGGAGAAGGGAAATGTCAGCTATACGAAAAAAGGCATCTCCGTTAATGAGTACTTACAGAGCGAAAGCAATCCAAGAGTCTACGCGGCCGGCGATGTTACCGCAACGGAAGGACTTCCGTTGACTCCGCTTGCAGGCCAGGAATCACGCGCCGTATCCTTGAATCTGCTTGAAGGCAATCATAACAAACCTAATTATAAAGTAATGCCCTCCATTGTATTTACCGTGCCATCCCTGGGTTCTGTAGGGCTTACTGTGGAGCAGGCCAAAAAAGAGGGCTACGAGGTGAAAGTAAATGACATGTCGAAATGGTATACTTATAAACGTACGAATGAAAAATTTGCCATGGCCAAAGTTGTAATCGACAAGGAAACAGGACGTATCCTGGGTGCCCATGTATTGGGTGGCAAAACAGAAGAACTGATTAACCTGTTCGCCATGGCAATTCAGTTCAATTTGACGACCGATCAGCTAAACACCATGAATTTTGCATATCCTACAGCCGCATCGGATATGGGCTCCTTATTTTAGATGAACTCATGTGTTGTAATTTGTGTCTATATAAAGTAAAAAGAAGATTACACGAAACGGAAAGTGCTGAACCCATCTGAAGAAGCGGAGCTAAAAGCTTTATGTAAGAAAGCTACTTCGGAAGCATTTGCCCCGCTTTTATCCCCGGATTTTTCCATTTGAAAATGGATCAAAAAAATCTGGGGATAAAAGCGATCGGAAGATGGTTCTGCAATTGAAGTATCAGAGTGTTATAGTCTTCAGTTCATTTTATATAGTAACGAGGTTACAAGACGTGAATGTGGAAGGAAGGGAAGAATCATGTCAATTAATTTCCATCGGATTCATGATGCCGAATGGACAACTGAACCGGTCCAAGCGCGAACGGAAGGTGACCGTCTGATTGTGGAGGCACAGGAGGGCAGTGACTTCTGGGAGAAGACCTTCTATGGTTTCTGCCATCAGAATGGACATGCCATGCTTGCTCCATGGGATGGAACCAAGGCAATTGAAGTATCATTTGATCTGAGTTCATTTACGGAATTGTATGATCAGGCAGGGTTAATGCTCTGGCATGGACAGGATCAATGGATCAAGGCAGGGGTAGAAGTAAATGACGGCGTGGCTCATGTAGGAGCGGTCGTAACGGATCGCTTTTCCGATTGGTCTCTTTCTCCTGTACCGGAGTGGGGTGGACGCATCGTTACCATTCGGGCTTCATACCATGATGAAGCCGTAGTTATTCGTGCCCGCACGGATGAGCATCCTTGGCGTACCATTCGGGTCGCGAGGTTTGCCTATCCGACGAACAAGCAAGCAGGCCCGTTTCTCTGTTCTCCTAAGCGTGCCGGGTTCGAGGTTGCGTTTACCAAATGGAAATTGACTGAACCGGATCAGGATCTGCACACTGACCCTCCCATTGCCGATTAATATGGGTTTGGTTGGGAAATGTGACGCTATCGAAACAAACGAAAACAAGCAAGTCTTCCTTGGTGGAGGACTTGCTTGTTTTCGTTTGCATTAGGCAGCGGCATTTAGCCCTACAACGGATTATGGTGAAATTTTTTGAGTTTTGTTTTGTCCATAAGAAGTTGCACTACTGTTGTCGTTTATCTTCAAAGTCTTATTTGCTTGAGTCCGTATCCTTGGAGTCAGATTCGATGCCATCAGCATCCTCTTCACCATCATTTGCTTCGTTCAACTCACGCATACGTTCTTCGTAATCATCCAGAAACCATAAGGGGTCCATGTTATCTTCCTCGCCATTATAATTGATCAATACTTCTTCGCCAGCTTTGATATCTGTATAAGCATAGAAGTCAAAAGTGTGGTTTTCGAAGTTGATATCATAGGTGGCATTAGGCTCGTAGGAATGGTTGATCAAACTGCCATAGCCCAGCAGGATAGCCGTATGATTGGCTCCATATTCAAATACGTAATCTTCGAGAATTGTTTTCTCAACATGTTCGTGGTCTTCATTGGGATAAGGGACAACCGGAGCCTGATGGATCAGCTGGCCTTTTGGAATGTCTACGGTCGCAAATACGCCGCGGTTAAATTCGCCATCACCCAATTTGGATTGTTTCACTTCAATCATGATTTTCACCTGATGCTCTCCAAGAGAGCTCCATTCTTATAGTAGTAAGTCGTTTAAGGAAAAATTTTAACTCATCCATACCTATAAGGCAAATGTCATTGATTTCAGATTGAGTGGATTCGGAATCAAAACGAAGGACATTTCATCGAAAAATGGTGCTAAATTTACAATAGGGCGTTGAGTTGTGCATGATATAACGCTTATAATATACAAAGAATTAAGTCTATATAGAAAAGGTGTCATGAATGAGCATATTAAATGTCGAAAAATTAAGTCATGGTTTTGGTGACCGTGCTATCTTTAACAACGTTTCTTTCCGCCTCCTGAAAGGCGAACATATTGGTCTGATCGGGGCCAATGGTGAGGGTAAATCTACCTTCATGAACATTATTACAGGCAAACTCCAGCCGGATGAAGGCAAAGTGGAGTGGTCCAAACGCATGCGTGTCGGATATTTGGATCAGCACGCTGTGCTCAGCAAAGGACAATCCATTCGTGATGTCCTTCGTGGTGCGTTCCAGTATTTGTTCGACATGGAACAAGAAATGAATGATATGTATGGCAAGATGGGCGATGTAACTCCGGAGGAATTGGAACAACTGCTGGAGGATGTAGGTACGATTCAGGATACGCTGACTAACCAGGATTTCTACATGATCGATGCCAAAGTTGACGAGACAGCACGTGGTCTGGGTCTAACCGATATTGGTCTGGACAAGGACGTTAACGACCTTAGTGGTGGACAACGTACGAAGGTATTGCTCGCCAAGCTGCTGCTTGAAAAACCGGATATTCTGCTCCTGGATGAGCCTACGAACTATCTGGATGAATTGCATATCGAATGGCTGAAACGCTATTTGCAGGAATATGAGAATGCCTTTATCCTGATCTCGCATGATATCCCGTTCCTGAACAGTGTAATTAACTTGATCTACCACATGGAAAATCAGGATCTCACCCGTTATGTGGGCGATTATAGTCATTTCCAGGAAGTCCATGAGATGAAAAAACAGCAGCTGGAGTCGGCGTATAAGCGCCAACAACAGGAAATTGCCGATCTTAAGGACTTTGTGGCCCGTAATAAGGCAAGTGTGGCTACACGCAACATGGCGATGTCCAGACAGAAGAAATTGGACAAGATGGATGTCATCGAAATCGCCAAGGAAAAACC
This sequence comes from Paenibacillus taichungensis, assembly GCF_013359905.1. GTDB lineage: Bacteria > Bacillota > Bacilli > Paenibacillales > Paenibacillaceae > Paenibacillus > Paenibacillus taichungensis. Next base: position 132,504 of record NZ_JABMCC010000115.1, read on the forward strand.
GAAACCACAGTTTAACTTCCGTGATGCAAGAACGTCCGGCAAGCTTATTTTCGAAACAAAAGGCCTTGTCATTGGATACAATGAGCCGTTGTCGAGACCACTGGACCTGCGCATGGAGCGCGGACAGAAGATCGCCCTCGTTGGTGCAAACGGTATCGGTAAAACAACGCTGATGCGCAGCATTCTGGGGGAGATTCCAGCTTTGGAAGGAACCGTTCAGCGCGGTGAACATCTGGAGATTGGATATTTCCAACAAGAGATGAAGGATGCGAACTACAATACCTGTATCGAAGAGATCTGGCAGGAGTTCCCTTCCTATACCCAATTTGAAGTACGTGCTGCACTCGCAAAATGCGGACTGACGACCAAGCATATTGAGAGCAAGGTTGCCGTATTGAGTGGTGGCGAGAAAGCCAAAGTTCGTCTCTGCAAACTGATCAATAACGAAACAAATCTGCTCGTACTCGATGAGCCGACGAACCATTTGGACGTTGATGCGAAGGAAGAGTTGAAACGCGCACTCAAAGCATACAAAGGCAGCATTCTGCTGATCTCTCACGAACCTGAATTCTATCGTGATGTGGTTACGGAGACATGGAATTGTGAGTCGTGGACAACGAAGGTATTTTAAAGTAATATGGGCGAGTTTGCGAACAAACTCGAACGGTGATAGAAGACGCGTATTTTGCTTGCATAGCAGGCGGAATACGCGTTTTTTTTGCTTGTTACAGCGAAAAATGTCCGAGCTGAGTTAATGGTTGACAGCTTCAAATACGTAATCATATAATTCGAGAAAGCGATTACATTTATATAATATAAACCTGTTTCACGACATAGGGGCAAAGAAGACGAGGTATTCCGTTTTGGTATCATTGCACTTAGGAGAGAAGACGGGTCTTTTTTTGCTCTGTAATGAAACCGGTTTCATCAAAAAAGGGAGGTGGAGCGCACTTTTCTACCGCATGCTCACTGCTGAGAACAGGTCGGATAACAACACCGCCTTCAAGAACCATGCTTTCATCTTCCAAGTCAAAGGAGAGAATGAACATTGGATAAACTCAGGAAACCCTTGATATTCATGTTATCTGCTACGTTGGCATTGTCTTCAGGACCGTTGATGTTACCAAGCCATGCATATGCCGATGCGGATAGAATGCCTGCTACGTTGTTGCAGGACGATTTTTCTGACGGAGATTACACGGCATCGCCAGTGTGGGACGTAAGCTCAGGTAGTTGGGAGGTAATGGCGGACCCAACGGATACGTCCAACTCCACACTTTTTCAGAGCGATACTGGGGAAGGCATCATTTCAACCGGAGAGGTCATGACTGACATGACGGTTTCCATGCGATTTTACACGGGGGGCGGTCAGGGATTTCCGGGAATTCTATCGCGGTTTCAGGATAAGGGCAACTTTTATTATTTTCAAATGCAGGCCCCTAACAATAAACTTGTCTTTTCCAAGCGGGTAAACGGAACAGATATGACATTGAAATCGGTGGACTATGCGTTGGCCAAAAATACGTGGTATACGCTCAAAATGGTGCTGTCGGGTTCTTCCATTCGCGGGTACATCGTCGAAAACGGTTCGGATCGGTTAGTATTCGATTTGATCGATACTACATACGGGTCGGGTACAGTTGGCATTCGTAATAAGTGGCAGTCGGTACATATAGATGACGTTATCATTGCCGAGCAGCCACCAGGGAACGATCTCCAACTCTCCAACGATGAACAGACGGCGTCTTCGGTTTCACTGCAATGGACCGAGGCAGCAGGTGCAACAAGCTATCACCTGTACCGTTCCTCTACGCCTGATAGTGGATATTCCCTGATTACCAACACCGGGTCTTTGGGTTACGTGGATGAGGGGTTAAGTGCGGATATGGTGTATTATTACAAGCTCGCCTATGAATATGGGGGGATGACCGAATCGTTATGGTCTGCGCCGCTGGAGGTTCGGACGACAGCCGTTGCTCCACAGGGACCAGGCGAATTGAAGGCCTTGGCACTCGATGCCACGAGCGTGAAGCTGTCTTGGCCAGCCGTTGACAAGGCGGCTGGCTACCGTGTGGCTCGGGCTGAGGCTGGCAGCGACCAGTATAATCAGGTGTATGAAGGTACGGCGCTCAGTTACACGGATCAGGGGCTTGATCCCGGCAACAGCTACAGCTATCGCGTAACAGCCTTTAATGCTGCCGGAGAATCTGCGTTCACCGTTGCCGAGGCTACCACATACTCGATTGATTCCCCAGCAGGATTTGCTGCTACAGTCGTAACGGATACGTCGATTTCTCTAGGGTGGAACGAACTTTCTGGATCTGATGTAACATATACGGTGTCCCGTGCAACCAGTGCTGCAGGTACGTATCAGCAGGTGTACAGTGGCAATGAAAGTACGTTTATTGATAATGGTCTGACGATGGGCACGGGGTATTTTTACATGATCCAGGCAACCGTCGACGACATCGTTTCTCCTGCATCTGCACCGCTGGGCGTTGCCACCATTCGTACAAGCTTTACGCCGGGGCAATTATGGCCGGATCAGGACGGCAAGCCGATCGACGCACACGGCGCAGGATTTTTTTACGATGAACAGACTGAAAAGTATTATTGGTATGGCGAATACCATACGGGCGGATGGCCAGCCGCTGGTGTGCGCGTATATTCATCCAAGGACCTGCTGAACTGGACAGATGAAGGCATGGCACTGACGATGATTCAATCGATGGATGATTTCGACAAGAACCCGTTGATCGCCAAGTTGTATGAAGGTCGTGACGACAAGGTGGACATTTGGGCCGATATCCGTAAAGGCCGAATTATTGAACGACCAAAGGTCATCTATAATGACAAAACGAAAAAATATGTGATGTGGGCCCACATGGACGGAGACAAGGACCCCTACAACGATAGTGCAAACTACGGTAAAGCGCGGGCCGGCTACGCAATCAGTGACTCCCCGACAGGGCCTTTCGTGTATCAGAAGAGTTACCGGATGGACAGAACTCCTGAAGGGGAGAAAGATTACTTCCCAAGCGATCGGGGCATGGCACGTGACATGACGTTGTTCAAGGACGACGATGGTACCGGATATCTGATCTACTCCAGTGAGGAAAACCTGACGCTGTATATCTCCAAACTGAATGAAGACTACAGTGACGTAACAGGGTGGCATAAGGAAGGACGTACGGATGACAAAGGCAATCCGGTACGTGATTCGACCTATCAGGCGGAATACGGTGTCGATTATGTGCGCGTGTTCCCAGGCGGACAGCGTGAAGCGCCCGCGATGTTCAAGTATCAGGGCAAATATTATATTCTGACCTCCGGCGCGTCCGGCTGGGCCCCTAACGAAAACAAAGTGACGGTGGCTGATAACATTTTTGGTCCTTGGTCAACGATGACCAATCCGTTCGTACGCACATTGCCGAGCGATCCCGATCCGGGTAAGGCGTTCGGTACGCAGACTACGTCGGTCATTCCAGTCGATCCGGAAAAAGGAAAATTCATTTACGTGGGAGACACGTGGAACGGCGGCAATTTCTCAAACGATGGGGCAAAATACGTTTTCTTGCCCATTGAGTTTGGGATAGGATCAGACATCGCTATAAAGTGGTATAACAGTTGGTCGCCTGATCTGCTGAATTCGATGGGCAAGGTAGACATCGCCGATCCGCTGCCGGAAGCTGTGCCGCTCGGGAAAGTACCTTCCCTGCCTACGACGGTAAATGTGCATGACGGAGGTACGCTTGTGTCAACCCCAGCGGTATGGACAGTGGATAACCGGGTCATGGAGGCAGAAGATTTTGCGAAACCCGGACCAATCACCCTTCAGGTAACGACACCGGAGTTCGGTAACAAAAAGCAGGCTGTCCGAGTATATGTTATTCCGGAGAACGCACAGTATTTCGTGAACAGCGGTGGATACGAAACGGCTGATTATAAACTGATGGGTGCCTACATGAAAGGCACGCTCGTCAATTCGGATACGGCAGATCAGTTGTACGCTCCGGAGGAGGGACAGAATTGGGGTTATGTCAGCGCCGATGCGCTCGCTTCCGGTTCGAGCGGCGGGGATATTTTCTCGACCGTCCGTTATTTGAACGGCGGCAATGTCAGCAACTCGCCCAAAGGCAGTGATCTGACCTATACCTTCGATGTGCCGAACGGGACATACAATATATACGCCGGGTTCAACGATCCGTGGACGAACACATCGCGGAAAGCGAACTTCCTCATCAATGGCACGAATACCGGTGCAGTTACTTATACACCCGCCAGTGTAAGAGCTCACACAGGCATTGTCGTATCTGGAAACAAGTTGGAATTAACGGTACGTAATACGGCATCACAGGACCCGCTGATCAGCTGGATTATAATCGCCAAGTCTGATGCGGTGCCACCTGCGGACGATAGCGCCGGTCTAAATGCTGATATGTCGGCTGCAACAAGTGCATCACTCCACTGGGATGCAATTCTTGGCGCAGCAAGCTACAAGCTCTATCGCTCCGATCGTGAGAAAGGAGAGTACAGTGTCGTCTACAACGGCAGTTTGCGGGAGTATACGGACAACGAACTGAGCCCCGGCACCAGTTATTATTACAAAGTGGAAGCTTTTGACGCGTCGGGGCATTCGATGCGCGGGTTGTCTTCCGCGTATCATGTGCTTACGGCCCAACAGACCACTGCCGATGTGGCTGCAAGCATTACGGTACTTGAGCAACCTTCTGCAGGTGCGAAGAGGTTGAAGTTGCCGACTGTGCCGCAAGGTTTTGCCGTGGAGATCGCTTCTAGTTCGGTGCCGACCGTCATTCAAACCGATGGAACGATCATCCCGCCATCGAAGGAAACATCGGTCATGCTGGAATTGGAGATTACTCGAATTTCTGATGAAAGCAAAGCGATGACTATACCGCTAATGGTAAAGGTACCAGGGTATACACCAACACCAGGCGGCTCGGGTTCCGATGGTTCGGCCGGCGGTAATTCGAGCAGCTCCGGAGGGCAATCAGGAAGTGGTACCCCAAGTACAGAGAATTCATCGCCACGACCAGTATCGCAAAAAGACCGTGCCGTTCTTGAGTTACAAGGTATTGTTGACCAGAAGGGTGTAGTACAGACGAAGGTGGATGCTTCAGCGATTGAAGAGGCATTGAGAGTCGCTCCTGCTAGTAAGAGTCACCGTCTGGTCGAACTTCGGCAGAAACCGGTCTCAGGAGCAAGTGCATATGAACTATTGCTGCCTGTCTCTGCGTTGGTGGGCCAAGGCGACGCACATGTATTCAACATCGTTACGGAATTGGGGACGTTAGAGCTTCCTGCCACATTTTCAATGAAAGACTTAGCAGGATATGAGACTGTATCGGTCCGATTGATTCGAACTCAGCTGTCGCAGACAGTTGCAGATCAACTCGGAACACAGCACGGGGTTCGATTGGAAATTGATCTGGACGGTGATGCTTGGCCAGCAGCAAGTGAACTGACGCTTCGTATGCCCTACGAAACATTGCAAAATGTACAACGGGATATAATCGTAGGGTTTGCCATAGATGCGAATCATGTGGCAACTCCGTTGCCCCAAAGCCGTTATGATCAGAATAGCAGAGAGGTCGTATTCACTGTTACGTCCGCAGCAGGAAATTATGCTGCCGTGTCTGTGCAGCAGACGTTCACTGATCTCGCGAATGTACCATGGGCTAAGAATGCCTTGGAGGCCTTGGCAGCCCGAGGAGTCTTTGATGAAGGTGCAAGCGAGGACTCCCGTCAGTTGTATCCGAAACAGGTGATGACGCGTGGTCAATACGTGCAGTGGCTGATGACCGCACTCAGCTTGAAAACGTTGCGCGGGAATGCGTTCTCCGATGTCAGCGCGGAGGCATCGTATTATGAAGCGGTAACCACGGCGCGTGCGCTTGGCATCACTGGTGGCACCGGGGACGGGCGCTTTATGCCTGAGGCAACCATCACCCGTCAGGAAATGATGACGCTGACCGTGAGGGCACTCGGAGCGGCCGGACTGGTCGAGCCGGAATCAGCTTCGGCGGATAGCCTTGTAGAGTTCCGCGATGCTTCCACGATCCGCTCATATGCCCGCGATAGCGTAGCCTTGCTTGTAAAGCAGGGCATCGTCGGTGGATACAACGGAGAGGTGAAGCCTCTTGCCCAAGCGACTCGTGCCGAATCGGCAACGCTGCTGTATGCAATGATGGGTAAATTGGTTTGGCCTAACTGATGATAACAACCATTTTAGCGTAAGAAGAGAAGGCTTACTTCAACCTGGATTAAAGGATGAAATAAGCCTTTTTCTTTTTGCTTATGCGCCCGGCATGGGGGATAACTCGACGGTGAAGTCCACTCTTAATGAGCCAGTAGCTTTCTTTCCGATTGCAGAGGTTACTTGTAATGTCTGCCGATTTGATACGCTTGCTCCAGCAGGCCTTCAATATGCGTTTTGGATTCGGATATGGTTTCATAGAGAAACTCGACTCGGGATTCCTGCAATCCTGCATAACCAGCGATCCCATTATTCAGATAATTCGAAATCATGTTGTAATAATCGTACTTATGGAATGAAGCCTCCGTTCCTCCAGCTAGTGCAATCCAGAGTGCCTTTTTGGAATTTGCCTTGTTCAGCAGCCCCATGTTCCATACCTTGTCCAGATAAGCTTTGAGCATGGAAGGAACGTTGTACCACCATACCGGGAAAATAAAGACAATGGCATCAGCCGCGAGCACGCGATCTAGCTCTTTGCGAATTACAGGGGCATGCTGCTTAGAGGGATTTTGCCAATCTCGCTCATCTTCTACGCTATATAACGGATCGAATCCATCATGGTACAGATCAAGGATATCAATTTCATGGTGATTCTCCTTCAGACCTTCTATAAAACGATTCATCACGGCAAATGTTAGAGAATCCTGTCTTGGGTGAGTAACGACCAGTTTAATTTTCATGTATGAGTGACCATCCTTTTTCCTTCATTTTTTGGTATAACGTTCTGACCAATGTTATTATAAGTTTCATGACATCTTATTGAGAAGTACGCACCTTCGAGTGCTGTAGATACTTTGAGGTTCTTCGGTTACTTTTAATAATGGGTATACATATATATGATTTAAGGGGGATTCCCAGTGGAACAGGAACTGAAAAGATATGAGAGTGGTGTGCAGGCAATGTTAGAACTGGTCGGTGGAAAATGGAGGATTCTTATTCTGCATCAACTGATATCAGGTAAAAAACGAACAAGCGAACTTCGCAGAGCTATCCCTGGCATTACTCAGAAGGTCCTTACCCAGCAGCTGCGTGATCTTGAAAAGAATGAAATCATCCATCGAATTATTCATCCCGAGATTCCGCCCAAGGTCGAGTATGAGCTGACCGAGTATGGCTTGACACTGCAGGCAATCATCGACCGCATCTGTCTGTGGGGAGAGAATCATCTGGACAGAGTATATGGTGATAAAAACAAAGTGCTGGAGAATCATTTTAGCGAATATATTCCGCTTTTGACTTCGAACTAAACTGCTTCCAGATTTAAAAAACAACAAAAACCTTCCTGAATTGAGGAGGAGGGTATTTGTTGTTTTTTTGTCCTTTATCAGTGAAACTGATAAATACCATAAAATCATCGAAATTGACCCCTACCATCGGGTATGGTAGCTTCAAGAGAGTAGAAATTAATATGATCATTTTAGTAGGAATTAAAATTGACGTAATGCGCGAGGTGGAAAATGGTGGAACTTCAAGTGACAAACAGCCCTTTTAATCAGGAACAGGTTGAGCTGCTCAATCGCCTTATTCCTACATTGAACGATGGACAGAAAACGTGGCTTAGCGGATATCTGACAGCCATTCAGGGATTTGCGGCTGTAGCTGCACCTGCTGGTGTGGAACAACAGCCTGCATCTTCAGCAAGTATTACTCCTGCAAGTGCACCTGCTGCGGTGTCCAGGGAAGTTACGGTACTCTTTGGATCACAAACCGGGAACTCCAGTGGACTATCCAAGAAACTGGCGAAAAAGCTGGAAGAGCAGGGTCTTCAGGTAACCCTGTCGTCAATGGGAGATTTCAAACCGAACGGACTGAAAAAAGTAGAGAATCTTCTCATTATTGTCAGCACACATGGAGAAGGCGAGCCGCCGGATAATGCGATTCCATTGCATGAATTCCTGCATAGCAAACGGGCTCCGAAGCTCGAGGGATTGCGTTACTCCGTATTGGCTTTGGGAGATACTTCGTATGAGTTCTTCTGTAAGACAGGGAAGGATTTTGACATTCGTTTGCAGGAACTTGGCGGAACAGCGCTTGTACCACGTGTGGACTGTGATGTTGATTTTGATGAAGAGGCTGCAGAGTGGATGAATGATGTGCTTGCTTCACTCAGCAGTACACCTGCTGCTGCGGGAGTAGTAACAAGTGAAGCGATTGGAGCCGCAGTAAGCAGCGGTGATTCCGAGTTCAACCGGACGAATCCATTCAAGGCAGAAGTGCTGGAAAATCTCAATTTGAACGGCAGAGGATCGGACCGAGAGACACGTCATATCGAATTGTCTCTGGAAGGTTCCAATCTGGACTACGAACCGGGCGACAGCCTCGGTGTATTCCCTGAGAATCATCCACGCCTGGTCGATGAGCTGATTGCAGCCATGGAATGGAATGCAGATGAGCGCGTTACGGTTAATAAAAGTGGAGACCAGGTTTCTGTACGTGAAGCATTATTGCGTTACTTCGAAATTACTGCTGTCACAAGACCCGTTGTGGAGCAGCTGGCAAAGCTGAGCCCGGGTAGCGGGTTGCCCGCTCTGCTTGCAGATGATTCGGAATTCCGCAAGGTCATGAACAGTTGTGATTTGCTGGATCTGGTACAGGATTATGGGCTTAAAGGTATTCCGGCTGCATCGTTCGTAGCTGTGCTTCGCAAAATCCCGGCACGTCTGTATTCGATTGCAAGCAGTTCGAAATCTTTCCCGGATGAAGTTCATCTTACCGTTCGAACAGTACGTTATGAATCACGTGGCAGAGAGCGCTATGGTGTGTGCTCTGTTCATCTGGCTGAACGAGTTGAACTAGGGGATACATTACCTGTATTTATTCAGCAAAATCCAAACTTCAAACTGCCGGAGAACCCGGATGCTCCAATCATCATGGTTGGACCAGGTACAGGGGTGGCTCCGTTCAGATCATTCCTTGGAGAGCGTGAAGAGACGGGTGCAGAAGGCAAAACGTGGCTGTTCTACGGCGATCAGCATTTCTCCACCGATTTCCTCTATCAGACCGAATGGCAGCGCTGGCTCAAGGACGGCGTTCTTACGAAGATGGATGTCGCTTTTTCCCGTGATGCAGAAGAGAAAGTATATGTGCAGCATCGGATGCTGGAGCATAGCAAAGAGCTGTATCAATGGTTACAGGAAGGTGCAGTTATATATATCTGTGGTGACGAGAAACGAATGGCACATGATGTTCATGCTGCACTCGCGACCATTCTTGAACAAGAGGGTGGCCTAACACCTGAACAGGCAGCGGAATATTTGACACGTTTGCAGCAGGAAAAACGGTATCAGCGGGATGTGTATTAATTACAGATCATATGCCGGATAAGGCATCCCGGAGATACGAGAGGAGAAAGCAGCATGACTTATAATAACTTACTTAACCCACAGCGCACGAACAGTGATGTGGAAGATATAAAGATCAAAAGTGACTACTTGCGTGGAAGTCTGACTGAAACGCTGGCGGATCGGATCAGTGGTGCGATTCCTGAGGACGATAACCGTCTGATGAAACATCACGGCAGTTATATGCAAGACGACCGTGACCTGCGTAATGAGCGGAATAAATCCAAGCTGGAGCCTGCTTATCAATTCATGTTGCGTGTGCGTGCTTCCGGAGGAATTGTTACACCCGAACAGTGGTTGATGATGGATCGTGTAGCGCATAAATATGCGAATGAGACCATTCGTCTGACCACGCGCCAGTCATTTCAACTGCATGGTGTGCTCAAATGGGATCTAAAAAATACCATTCGTGAAGTAAACGATTCGTTGCTCAGCACCCTAGCTGCTTGTGGCGACGTGAACCGGAACGTCATGTGTAATCCGAATCCAGACCAATCGGATATTCATGCTGAAGTATATGAATGGGCATGCCAGGTGAGTAATCACCTGGATCCACGGACTCGTGCGTATCATGAGCTGTGGCTGGATGGAGAGAAAATTATCGATTCACAAGACACAGATGAAGAAGTTGAACCGATTTATGGCAAAGTGTATTTGCCGCGTAAGTTCAAAATCGGGATTGCCGTTCCACCATCCAATGATGTAGATGTGTTTTCACAGGATCTCGGATTTATCGCTATTGTAGAGAACGGTAAGCTGCAAGGTTTTAACGTTTCTGTCGGTGGTGGTATGGGGATGTCTCATGGTGATCCGAAGACTTATCCGCAGGTGTCCAAAGTCATTGGTTTCTGTACACCAGAGCAAATGATTGATGTTGCGGAGAAGACGGTTATGATTCAGCGTGACTATGGGGATCGTGCAGTGCGTAAACATGCCCGCTTCAAATATACAATCGATGACCGTGGCCTTGCATGGTTCGTGGAAGAACTGACGAATCGTCTCGGCTGGAAACTGGATGCGGCGCGCCAGTTCCATTTTGAACATAATGGAGATCGTTACGGATGGGTGAAAGGCAGCAACGGCAGATGGCATTACACCTTGTTCATTCAAAATGGACGTGTGAAGGATGTGGACGGTTATCCGCTCATGACAGGTCTGCGTGAAATTGCCAAAATTCATACCGGAGATTTTCGTCTCACAGCCAATCAGAATCTTATTATCGGGAACATCAGCAGCCAGAAGAAGAAAAAGATTGAGGCACTGATTGAGCAATACAATCTGACCGATGGTGCTCACTACTCGGCGCTTCGCAGAAGTTCTATGGCTTGTGTGGCGCTTCCGACTTGTGGTCTTGCAATGGCTGAATCCGAACGGTACCTGCCATCACTGATCGACAAGCTGGAGCCTGTGCTGGACGAAGCGGGACTGAGAGACGAAGAGATTGTCATTCGTATGACGGGTTGCCCGAACGGCTGCGCGAGACCGATGCTGGCTGAGATCTCGTTTATCGGCAAAGCTCCAGGAAAATACAATATGTATCTCGGCGGAAGTTTTACCGGACATCGCTTAAACAAATTATACAAAGAAAATATTGGCGAAACCGAAATTTTGGACACATTGACTCCAATGGTGAATCAATATGCCAAAGAGCGCAATGATGGTGAGCATTTTGGAGATTTCGTCATTCGTGCCGGTTATGTGCCTGAAGTGCTGGATGGGCAGCAGTTTCATGCTTAATTAGATGGATTCGAGAAGAGAAGCATTCCTTAGGGAATTGCTTCTTTGACGTTTTTGGATCGTTTTTCTTTGGGATTTCGGAACGTGGCAAGGTGATATCAACTTGGCTTTTACCATTTTTTCGTGAGTCTAAACTTGTTGAAGTACGCCCAACAAGATATAATGACAAAGTAGAAAGCAGATTATATGTTGAAAGTGAGCGGAAACGATATGGGTCGTAAGTGGAATAATATTAAAGAAAAAAAAGCTTCAAAAGATGCAAATACTAGCCGGGTCTATGCTAAATTCGGCGTTGAGATTTATGTAGCTGCCAAGAAGGGCGAACCGGACCCGGAAGCGAACCGCGCACTGAAAGTCGTGCTGGAACGTGCCAAAACGTATAACGTACCCAAAGCCATTATTGACCGTGCCATGGAAAAAGCTAAAGGCAGCGGGGATGAGAACTATGAAGAGCTGCGTTATGAAGGCTTCGGACCGAATGGTGCCATGGTTATCGTGGATGCACTCACCAATAATGTGAACCGTACTGCACCGGAAGTGCGCTCTGCATTTAACAAAAATGCGGGTAATATGGGTGTGAGCGGATCTGTTGCTTATATGTTTGATCCTACAGCGGTAATCGGGGTAGAAGGCAAAAACTCCGAGGAAGTACTGGAACTTCTGCTTGAAGCAGATGTGGATGTACGTGATATCGTGGACGAAGACGATGCTGTGATCGTATATGCAGAACCGGATCAATTCCACGCTGTACAGGAAGCATTTAAAGCTGCCGGTGTTACTGAGTTCACAGTAGCCGAGCTGACGATGCTTGCGCAAAACCACATTGAACTTCCAGAGGATGCACAAGCTCAATTCGAAAAATTGATTGATGCCCTCGAAGATCTTGAAGATGTTCAGCAAGTGTACCATAACGTAGAGTTCGTTTAAGCGAATTAAGCGAAACGTGGTTCGATTGCCAAAAAGAGTGTCTAGCCAATCAACGGATTGGACAGACACTCTTTTTATTGTTCTCCTATGAGTCGGATTGCAATGCACCAGGAGATTTTTTCGATTTTGCAGATTTGCTACCGCCAAACTTGAATAACACAATACCGCCAACGATGACAAGAACGCCCAGAAGCTGGTTCCACGAGAATGGGATCTGCTCCAGTCCAAGCCATCCCATGGAATCAAACAGCAAGGCGAAACTTAACTGGGATGTAAGTACGATGGAGATCGCAAAGGTGGGACCAAGCAGCTTCATCCCCTGAACGAGACAGAAGACCACCCCAACACCGATGGCTCCACTAAGCCAGTACCAGGGCTGCATATGTTGGAAGCTAAACGTATTTTTGCCCTCCACCATTAGAGAAATCAGAAACGATGCAATAAACCCGGTGAACAGCACCATCGTTGTTGTGGACCACGAGCCGGTACGTTCATTTACCTTACTATTAAAGATGGTCTGCAGACTGACAAGAGAACCTGCCAGTAACGCTAGCAAAATACCTGTAATGATCATAGGATAGAGATCTCCTTATTCATAGATGTTGTGACCCGCCACTTCTGCCAGACCTGCCCGATCTTTGACCATAATAAAGCCCTGATCCCGCATGATTAATCCATCTGCACACAGCTTCTGAATCACCCGATTCAAATGCCGATAACTCGTACCGATCAGATTCGCGATATCTGTCAAATTAAAGGCGTCCAGTTCTTCGTGGACAACAGTCCCCGCTTCTTCGGTAGAGATGGAGAGCAAATAGCTGGCTAATCGAACCTCGACCGGATACATCAGGTTGAAGTTGGAGAAGTTCGAATCAATGTAAAACTTGTGGGATATAATTTGGAGCAGAAATTTCAACAGGGGTGCGTAATCGCTGGCAAGTTCAGCTAACCATTGATAATGAATGCGCAGCATCACGACAGGTGAGACCGCCTGTACCGTGTTCACGATGTTACTCTCCCGAACGTACTCGATATCACCAACCACTTCAAGCGGTGTTTTGAAGCAAAGAACGAGTGTTTTATCCTGTGGTGAGGTCGTGAAGATTTTGACTTTCCCCTCGACCAGTACATATAAATATTCGGATGTTTCGCCTTCACGGCAGATTAATTCGCACTTCTCGAAGTGGCATAACGTCATATGCGGACGCAGGGGCTCGTGAAATACCGATTCGAGTTGATATTGTTTTAAATAGTGCAATAATTGATGCTCATTCTGAAACTCTTCCATAATGTATTTCACCCCCGACTTTATACTCGACCAGCTACAGCTTCATAATAATGACGCCCGTAACCATTAATGCTATACCCAGAAATTGCGGTAGTTTCATTTTCTGCTTCACAACACCAAACCATCCGTTACTGTCGACCAGAAAGGTCAGGAAAAGCTGTGCAATCAACAGGGCGGAGATCGTAAAAGTTACCCCAATTTGCTGGATTGCAGTGACTTCACTGAAAATAATCACTGCACCAAACGCGCCTCCTGCCAAGTACATGGGCTTGACTTGCTTCAATCCTTGCAGGTTGATGTCCCGCACGAATACAAGGATCAGAGCCGCCAGAATGAACCCGGTGAGTTGGGTAATGGTTGCCGCTTGCCAGGTTCCCATGTCCGTACTGATTCGGGTATTGGCAACCCCTTGCAGGGTAATGCATGCACCGCCTAATAGTGCAAAAATAATTCCTCTCATGGTTGTACTCTCCTTGTCGCGTCATTACTTCTTCGATTTCTATTAAATGATATATCCACTCAAAAAGCCAAGGACAAATGTCCTCAGCTCAGAAGTCATAGCATTTAGAGTACAATAAACCCTCCGCAAAATCCAGACAGAACCCAGGATGGCTCAAGATCACAATACTTGAAACACCGGTTGCTCACCAATAAAATGAACAGGCAATTCCGGGAAAGCTGTAGCCAATCTTTCTGACAAAAGCTTCATCCCGACAGCTTCACTCTCGGCATGACCGATCATAAGAAGTGCCTTTTGTTTTCCTTGCTGCACAGCATCTCGTATGTACTCCGGTGTCTCCCATTCGAATCCTTCACCTGCGATAATCAGATCCAACTCACCCTGTTGAAGTAAAGGAATGGTCAGATTGCCGTTGCCTCGAAAACCAACAAGCACTGCTGCTCGTCTGCATACCATCTTTGGATCACCAGCTAGGCGTACATATTCGATCCCAAGCGAACGTTTAATATGTTCCGCAATAAGCTGAACTGTCATTCCTTCCGGAAAGGATAGAATGTCAGCTTCCGGTTTACGCTGCACCACATAAGGGGACCATCCTAATGCCTGAACCAATCCCTCCGTAATGCCATCCGGGTGAAAGCGGTGAATTGCATCATGGCAGCGATAGATCGCAATTCCACCGTCATCGATTAGCTTTCTCTTGGATTTATAAACTGGATCATCAGCCAGCCAATCGGTATGGCTATGATGATTGTAGAAGGGAGGTTCATGAGCGATAATCAGATTAGCTCCACGCTGTATGGCATGCTCAATCACATGTTGTGTAGGCATAAAAGTTACAAAAACGCCTGTGATCGTTTGATTGGGAGAACCCGTAATCAGTTGATCCACGGTGGTTTCTGGAAGTTCAACTTTGGCGGTAAGGTGATCTATTATGTGTTGAATGGTTATATTCATATACTTCATACCTCCAAGAACAGGATATGCACAGTTTATCATGTTGATGGATGAACAGCATCATAGATATGGACTTTTTCCTGTTGAAAGAAAGATGGGCGGACAGCTGTGGAATCGATGATAGGTAGCTGGTTAATATAACAACGAACAATCGTATTCAAAATGTAACGATGCTGGATTCATATAGTTTTCTCCTACAAGAAAAAGTATACTTACATAGAGTCTTTATCTAGATGAAATGGGTTACCCATTCAAACCTACACTGAACATTTAGTTAAGTATAAGTCTTAATTCTGATGAAGAGATCCGACATAGAAGGGCGATGATTACATGACAGCCAGTACCATTATGGAACGTCTGAAGAGTGAGACAGCTCATTATCACAGACAAGTGGAACAAAACGAGTATGCCAAGGCTATTATGAATCAAACCGTTAGCTTGGGAGAGTATAAGAAATATCTGGAGAAATTTTACGGGTTCCTGAAACCATTGGAAGATCAAGCTGTACAGCAGCCTTTCTGGGAAAGCACGGGACTGGATATCGGGATTAGAGGAAAAGCGAACTTGCTTGAAAATGACCTGCGGAATCTTGGCGCCAGTGAAGAGGAAATCAGCCAGGTCCCTTTATGTAAGGATCTTCCGGATATCTCGACACCAGCAAGGTTGTTCGGTTATTTATACGTCATTGAAGGATCTACGAACGGAGGTCAGATCATGACCAAACGTTTGTCACAGTTCTTGCCGATTGATGCAGATCGGGGGCTGGAATATTTTAATGCTTATGGTACGGAAACCAGAACGAGATGGGCGGAGTTCACGGAACTACTGCGTCAATCCATCACAGCGGAAGAAGATCACGACATCATGGTGCACACGGCCTCGGAAACGTTCCGATTACTTGACGAATGGATCAATACAAATACAGATACAAATACAGATCAGTTGTAAGTTGAGAATAAGAGTTATCACATCATGAGAGGGGATTTTTCAGGCTATGCCCGAATCGAAGTCCAAGAAAGAAAATAATTTGCTTAACCGTACATTGCTCAATCAGGGTACGTACACCAATGATCCAATTGATCTAAACAATTGCGACAAAGAACCTATTCATATCCCCGGATTCATTCAACCTCATGGTGTGCTCTTGGCTGTGAGCACCAACAATATACCGACTATTGTACAATGCAGCCAAAATACGGAGGAACATCTCGGTCTTACTACGCAAGAGGTGCTGGGCCTTCCACTCGAACATCTGATTGGCAAGGATAATACAAGGCAGGTACTGGCACGCACCTTCAGTGCATCTGTAACATCAGACCTGCAATATATGGATCTCACGGTTACCGTTTCCGGACATGCTCAGGTCTTCACTTCTGTCATTCATGAAAGTGAAGGCCTGTTAATTTTGGAAATGGAGCCTTCCTATGAAAAAGGAAATATTGAAGTTAATGATTTTGAGTGGATTTCCAGCTTCTTCAGCCGGCTTAAAAGTACTGATAATCGGGTGGAAGCGAGTCAAATTGCAGCCGAGCAAGTGAAAGAAATGCTAGGTTATGATCGGGTCATGATCTATGAATTTGACGAACAATGGAATGGGAAGGTCATTGCAGAAGCGCGTGAGGAAGAGCTCGAGCCGTTTCTCGGCCACCATTATCCTGCGTCAGATATTCCCAAACAGGCAAGGGAATTGTACCTGCGAAATTGGTTGCGCACCATCGTGAATGTGAAATATACACCTGTCGAGATTGTTCCCCTGCTTCAACCTTTAACGGGCAAATCGCTTAATCTGAGCTTGTCGGTTCTGCGGAGTGTATCCCCTTTGCACATTGAGTATTTACAGAACATGGGTGTTGGTGCGACCGTAACCATCTCTCTGATCCATGACAACCAACTGTGGGGCCTGATTACATGTCATCACTATTCAGCCAGATATATACCCCATCGTATTCGTAACTTGTGTAACTTCCTGGGCTCCTTCTTCTCAAATGAACTGTTTCAACGGCAGCAGCTGGATGAATATCAGGCTGAGATCAGGTCACGTGAAGCGGCTACCCAAATTGCTAATATTTTTATTGGGAATACAAGTCCAGCGAGGATTATTGAAGAATTGCAGGGCGAAGAGCAGACCTTACTGAGTCTTATGGATGCTTCGGGAGCTGCGATTTGTTATCAGGATAAACTGCTGCTATATGGCGATACGCCAGCAAAAGAGCAAGTACGGGAATTGGCTGCATGGCTGGCGGGCAAGTCGGAAGATTACAGTTATCACACCTCCAAGCTGAGTTTGGAGTATGATCCTGCTAAAGCCTACAAGGAAAAAGCATCGGGTATTGTTTATGTTGCCATATCCCCTGGGCAGCATCATTATATCATCTGGTTCCGGCCTGAAGTGGTTCAGCTTGTGGATTGGGCAGGTGATCCAGCCAAAGCGGTGATCAAAACCGATGATGGCATGCGTCTGTCTCCCCGGAAATCCTTCGAAAAATGGAGAGAGGTCGTCCAGTCTACCTCTTATCCGTGGACAACGAAGGAACTGAATGTGCTGCCATTGCTCAAAACCATCGTGCGTCGTCAGACGGAAAACCAGCTCGTTCAGGCGGAAGAGCAAGCGTTGCAAAATGCACGTATTTTACGACAAAATGAGCAGCGCTATTTGCAGTTGATGGAATTTTCACCGGTAGCCTTTTTTACGTTGACGGACGGGTTCATCATTTATTGCAATAACAAGGCAGCCGAACTGCTTGGTTATGAAAATTCCAAATCTCTCATCGGCAAGGATTTCAGGGGATTTGTGCCTGACAAGACGAAAACGATTTTGCAGCAAAACCTGGAGGAACTGAAGCTCAACAATACGCGTTTGTTTACCAACCAGACATACTTTACCACAGCAGCTGGCATGTCCTTACTGCTAGAGATCACACTGGCTTCTGTTACACATGCAGGCAAACCGTCAGTGATGGTGCTCCTGAACAGCGGGGCATCCCATAATGATCAGGAACATTATACGGAGACAACCAGTCAGCTCGAGAACTATCTCAACACAGATCCGTTAACAGACATGCCGCTTCAGACGATATTCAAATCCCAACTTCAGGATGATTGGAATGAATGTTTACAAGAGAAATGCAGTTTGGGACTGTTTATTATAGATATCGATGATTTCCGTTCATATAATGCATCTTATGGACTTCAAGGTGGCGATCTATGCCTCCAGTGGATTGGAGAAGTGCTGGCCGTTGTCAGTGAGCAGAATGATGCCATCATCTCCCGCCTTCGGGGAGGAACCTTCATGTTGAAACTGAAGAATGCAACATCGGAACGTTCAGCAGAGCTTGCCGAAGAAATCAGACAACATGTGCTTGCACTTCAAATTCAGAGAGATCTGTCCAGTCCAAGTGATGTGGTCACCGTTAGCGTTGGCGGTGCGGTAATGGTACCTGAGGAGACGCTGATGATGTCGAATCTGATTGAAAAAGCCAGCCTAGCGCTTGCTCAAGCCAAGAGTGACGGGAAAAATCGGACGATCGTGGTTTGATATGAAGTTGGACTAACCTTGCTATAAAGGATGCAGATAGGTGTATAAGGGAAGGCATTTAAACTGGATATCAGTTTGAATGCCTCTCTTTTTTCTATCACAAAGGAAAGTATTATTTTCATCACCGCAGGCGCAGGACAAGTGTTATAATGATGAATATGGATACACTTGTTCGTATTCACACGCAGAGGACGGTGAAACGGAATTCAATGAAAGAGGATTCAAGACAACTGGAATTTATGGAGATAGATCTAAGCGAAGAGCCTATCACAGCGGCAGTCCCGGTTCCTGATCGTTCAACGATTGTCCGTGCTGATTTTGATATAAGATTACCTGGCGGCATATTGTCTTCTGAGAAAAGGTTTGTAGAGGAAGCAAGGCAACTCATTGAAGTGGAAGGGGAGCAGGCTCCCTTTGTTCCTTTTATGAGTTATTGGCCGACTTATGGAGTGATGAACGAACCCCAGCGCCAGTGGTATATGTATTGGAGGACTGAAGTTCGGCAAGGACGTTTCCCTGACACGGATCTGTCCTATCTGTTTGTGCATATTTATGAGCTGATTAACGGAATTGGTTGGCAGGAACCACAGGAAGGCTTCAACCAATTAAAACAACTATGGATGAACTATCGTGAACGGCTTCCGCAGTTGGATGTGTACATGCAGGAATGGATTATTGATTATGATCTCGTACATGAGTTGAACATGTCATTATCCGAGATAGTGGAGCTTTCGAGTGGATTTCTGCCACCGGAGATTCTTGATAAGGAATTGCAACGGCTCTTGAGCAGCAATATATCGGATATCTCGCTAAAGCTGTTACAAAGATATTATGACTATGACATTACACTCAGCAAATTTTACAGAGATGGCGGCATGAAAGTTCTGGAACAGTACATTCCCCGAGTTATGGTTTTGGTGGATTCTTATCTGCTGCGTACACGCATGGCAGGCATATTGGATCAGTTTGAGCTAAATCATGAAAGGACTATCGAACGTGCGCTGTTTCGAAAAGCCGTATATGACGAATCCATTTATGGAAAGTCGGTTCGAATGACATATGTTCCGATTGGAGAGCATGCAGATTTTATCCAGTTTGTAACTCGAGTTTTTCGATGCACGGAAAATAAATGCCGTGAACTGCTCGGCTTCAGAGGGCGACTTCGTGGAAAGACCCTTGAACCTGAGCTTGCAAACGTGATTGAACGTTATCTGGACAAGGCCTTTGCCGTCGAGCAAATGCCAGTAGTAGAGCAACCAATAGTTCGAATTGATGCGGAGAAACTTGCATCGCTGCAACAGGAAAGCGAATATGTGCGCAGAGCACTCATGATCGAGGAAAATCATACAACCGAAGATGAGGGTGCGAACAATGCGAGCAGCCAAGCTTCTATGGCGATTCAAAGTTCAACGGATGAAGCTGAAAGAGCTGAGGAGTCTAACCAACCGGAGGTTGGCTTTGAGGGAGCGCTTAAAACTGACGGAGTTCAAGAAAATGGGAATACCGAGCCATTATCATTACAATGGGAGGCGGATTTTTCTGCTGATCTGGATGAAGAGTGGATACAGTTCTCTGAAATGCTGTCTCCGCAGCATGTACAGGCAATTTATGCCTTGCTTGGTGTCAACCCGGATACGGAGCTGATGCGGGTGGCTGAGCAATATGGCACGATGCCTGCACTCCTGTTGGATGAAATTAATGATGTGGCCATGGAAACGATTGGTGACCTTCTGATTGATGGTGATCTTATAGTTTCGGATTATATGAATGTGTTTGAACATGTGAAGAGGTGATTGGGAAGTGGCAGAACTTAAAATACCGAAGCGGCTGACTACCGCACTAGTGAATTCGTTGACCGCAGGCGTTGTGCCACGAATCGGACTGGAGCAGATTGCTGTTGGTCGGAAGTCTGAAGTGGACGCGATTTTGCGAGATATGGACAATATTGCAGAAGGCGGGGCAGCGTTTAAGCTGATTACAGGAAGGTATGGGAGTGGGAAAAGTTTTCTGTTGCAGATGATTCGGAACTATGCGATGGATCGGGAATTCGTTGTGGCGGACGCCGACTTGTCACCTGAGCGCAGACTGGTGGGAACCAAAGGTCAAGGGCTCGCAACATATCGTGAGCTGATGACTCGTCTGTCTACTCGTACACGACCGGATGGCGGGGCACTGGAACCGATTTTGCAGAAATGGATCGCTGGTCTTCAGCAGCAAGCGATGCAAAGTCAGGGCTTGCGCCCGGATGATCCGGCTCTTCCTGCTGAAGTCGAAAAGCAGATCTATGCAGTGACAAACGAAATGCAGAATTTGGTGCATGGATTCGATTTTGCCAAGGTGCTAGCTTCGTACTGGAACGGCTATAAATTGGCGGATGATGACTGCAAACAAGCGGCGCTGCGCTGGTTGAGAGGGGAATTCGCAACCAAGACCGAAGCCAAGAAAGAGCTGGCTGTCGGCGTCATCATTGACGATGATAACTGGTATGACTACTTCAAATTATGGGCCGAATTTACGGCGCGGATCGGTTACAAAGGACTGCTGTTATTCATAGATGAAGCGGTGAATCTGTACAAAATTACAAACAGCATATCCCGGCAAAGCAACTACGAGAAACTGCTTACCATGTTCAATGATACGATGCAGGGTAAAGCAGAACACCTCGGCATTTTTGTGGGCGGTACACCACAATTCGTGGAGGATGAAAGACGCGGACTATTCAGTTATGAAGCACTTCGCTCCAGACTCATCGATGGGCGGTATGCAGCAAGAGAATACGCGAATTATACCGGACCGATCCTGAAACTTTCGATGTTATCCCATGAAGAGATTTTGATTCTGTTGCAGAAGCTGCGTCAGATTCATGCCCTGCATTTTGGATATAGTGCAAGTCTAACGGATGAGGATTTAGTTGATTTTATGCAAACAGCGGTCAATCGGCTCGGCGCGGATGAGTTACTGACCACACGTGAAGTGGTACGGGACTTCATGGATGTGCTGCATACACTCCATCAGAATCCTGAAGTGACCTATGCTCAATTGCTTGGTGAGCGAGCAGTCAAACCGCAGGAAACAGGAAAAGGAACGAACTCATCATCTACTGATGATCTGGATGATTTTCTAGCGGAGTTTGAATTATGAGTGAGAACCCTTTCTATCGACTGGCACCTTTTGTACAGGAATTTATTTATAAAAAAAGATGGGAATCACTTCGGCCTGCCCAGATTGAAGCTTGCAACATTTGCTTTCATACCCCGCATCATATGCTGATTGCGGCAGGCACAGCATCCGGTAAGACGGAGGCGGCTTTTTTTCCTGCACTGACCGAGCTGCATGAACGGCCCTCCAAATCGGTGGGCATCTTGTACATCGGGCCGCTTAAGGCACTCATTAACGACCAATTCGAGCGACTAAAGGACTTACTGTCCGAGGGCAATATTCCGGTATGGCACTGGCATGGAGATGTGCCTCAGGCAGAGAAAACACGTCTCATGCGAAGTCCATCCGGTGTGCTTCAAATTACGCCTGAATCGCTCGAAGGTCTATTGATGAATCGTCCCAATGCCATTCCGGCGTTATTTCATGATCTGCGGTATATCATTATTGACGAGGTTCATGCATTCATGGGAGCGGATCGCGGCATTCAGGTACTGAGTGAGCTGGCGCGAATTGAACGTATGGCTGGATGTAAACCGAGAAGAGTGGGATTATCTGCGACACTAAGTGATTATGATGCTGCTACAGCCTGGCTCGCTGCTGGAACTAACCAGGGGGTGGATGTGGTTTCTTCCCCCGGTGGCCGCAAGCTGCGTCTGAGGGTGGAGCATTTTTCGTTTCCGGATGCACGGGATGAAGAACAGGCGGAACATTTGCATAACGCACGTAAGGTCTATTACGACTTCATCTATGAGAGTACACATCGCAAAAAGGCTTTAATATTCACCAATAGCCGGACGGATGCCGAAGTCACTATACTTGAGATGCGGCGTGTCGCCGCGCGGAGACAGGAGCGGGACGTATTCCATGTTCATCATGGGAGCATATCCGCGATGTTGAGAGAAGAGACCGAAGCCGCCTTACGAACCGGATCAGGGCCAGCAGTAGCTGCGGCTACCGTAACGTTGGAACTGGGCATTGACCTGGGTGAACTGGAGCGGGTTGTACAGCTTGGAGCACCTTATAGTGCATCGAGTTTTGTTCAGCGCCTTGGACGGTCAGGCAGGCGTGAGGATATGGCTTCCGAGATGCTTTTTGTATGTCCGGAAGAAGAGGATGAGGAAGCTCAATTGCCTGCTCGAATGCCATGGACACTCATGCGGGCTATTGCTGTTATTGAATTGTATGTAAAGACCAAGTGGGTTGAACCGCTTGAGGCCCGTAAGATGCCGATGGGTGTGCTCTATCATCAGACGATGAGCATGCTGAAAAGCATGGGGGAGGCTGAACCCAAAGAACTGGCGGAAGCTATACTTTCGCTCGCACCATTCGCGCAGATTCGTGTAGATCAATATCAGCTTTTTCTGAATTATCTGATTGAGACCGATCATCTGCAGTGGACAGAAGATCGGACGTTAATCATTGGGCTTACAGGTGAGAAAATCGTGAATAACTATCGCTTTTACGCGGTGTTCAAAGATGATGAAGAGCACAAAGTGCTGAACGGTTCCGAGGAGATCGGGTCGATTACAACCGTGCCGCCACCTGGATACTGTTTCTCTCTTGCCGGGAAACTGTGGAAAGTGGAAGAGGTCGATCATAAGCATAAATCTGTGTATGTGAAGGCGGCCAAAGGCAAAGTGGATACGTTGTGGCTGGGTGCGGGTGGGGACATTCATACGTCGGTTGTCCAGAAAATGCGTGAAGTACTATCAGACACGGTGATATATCCCTATCTGTCCCCGCAAGCGGTAAATCGATTGGAACGCGCCCGTCGACTTGCACGTGAAAGTGGTTTACTGAAGCAGGTTGTCATTCCAGCTGGAGGAGATTCCTTGTATGTATTACCTTGGGTGGGGAGCAAATCTTTCCGCACACTGGAACGTTTGATGAAGCACAATTTGTCTGACAAGCTCGCCTTGCGATCTGTTGTACCTATGGAGCCTTATTATTTTGTCGTGTCAGGCAAAGTGGATGGCCGCACACTTTTGGCCGAGATCATGAGTGAGTGTCGAGCAGCAGAAGACGCATCTGCGTTGCTTTCAGAAGATGAAGCGCCTTATCTTGGTAAATATGACGAATTTGTGGCTCCTCCTTTGATCCGAGAAGCCTTTGCAGTGGACGGATTGGATTTAAATGGTCTCAAAGAAGGATTGCAGCAAACGTTAACATGGGATTCTTCATCTGTAAAATGACGCAATAACGCATGTTGTTTACTTTGAATTTGAATTAAAAAAATTTAAATTGTGAATCAGGGTTGACACCACCTCACCTCCCATGTAATATATGAAAAGTCGTCACACACGAATCGCAAACAACAAGTGCATATTTCATTTCGTATAACCTCGCAGGCCGAAAGTGTACACAGGGCGAGGGTCTCTACGGGAAGCCTATACTTCCTAACTACGATGCCAGGGAATCATTGTATTCCTTGCTCGTAGTTAGGATTTTTGCATTTGGATGGTGTCTGTGACCTTGGCATGGATCAAACATGCAGACGCATTTTTCGATCATCAGGAGGTTTATCTACAATGAAATATTATCTGTCCGTTCTCGCAGGAGCGATGAGCTATGGCATATTATCCACAATTGTGGTTCTGGCTTACGGCGAAGGGTACAAACTTGGAGAGGTCGTGGGCACACAGCTGATCACGGGCTTCATCCTGTCCTGGATGCTGGCATTATACTCGAAGTTTAGAATGAAACGGAAGTCACAGGCAGATGGAAAACCATCAGCAGCCGTGGCAAAAGCGCTTCAGAAATTAACGTGGAAGCAGCGTCTGCTATTGATGGCTGCAGGGACGCCAACGGTCATTACCGGTCTTGTCTATTATCAGTCTTTGCGGTATATCCCCGCGTCACTGGCTATTATTCTTTTGTTCCAATTCACTTGGATTAGTGTATTGATCCAGGCTGTGAGCAAACGTCAGCGTCCTGACAAGGTAACATTCCTGACTTTGATTATCCTGTTTGGCGGCACATTGCTGGCAGCTGGTTTTCTGGAACAGGGACTCGGAGAGTTTAACGGCTTGGGCATAGCGCTTGGCTTGATGGCGGCTGTAAGTTACTCCCTGTTTGTAATGTTCAGTGGTAAAGCGGTTCCATCAGCACATCCAGCGTTTCGCAGTGCCTGGATGGTTACTGGGGGTCTGATCTTGCTGTGCATCCTGTTCCCACCGACATTCCTATTTAACGGATTGATTTGGAGTCAACTGCTTGTCTTCGGATTGTTGCTTGGCTTCTTCGGAGCTTTTATCCCACCAGTACTGTTCGCAGTAGGTGTGCCTCATATTGGTGGAGACATGGCCGGAATTCTTGGTGCAGTTGAGCTTCCAATCGCGGTGCTGCTCTCATCCATTGTTCTTCACGAGCATGTGAGCCCATTGCAATGGATCGGGGTTATTGTAGTGCTCATTGGTGTAGCGTTGCCAGAGATTTATAAGTTACGGATGAGGCGAAGTCGAAATACACCTATATATTCCTGATTGGCGAATAGATAGAACTATAAAGACAATAACTATAGCTGAAAGAGCCTGAGTGATTCAGGCTCTTTTTTGATGAATATATTTATTGGACTAAGTGGCGTCTCGTCGATATGGCCCATTCGAGTCATTTTCAATTTTAACCGGATGGGGTATGCTGAAGAAGAGTTGCAATTGAATGGGAACATAGACAGAGGAGCGTTGAGATGAAAAGCTGGATTAGCAAAACCTGGCCTTGGCTTACGCTGGGAATTACTGTAGTTGTGCTGCTTGGATCTTTTATGGTGTATTTTATGGGCAAGGACATGTCCCCAGGTTCAGGAAGTGCTGTAACGGCCAAAGCCGAGACGCCGGAGGACTTGAAGGGATATGAAGTTATTGATGTTAATGTAAGTAACGACGGCTTTGAGCCTAATGTTATTGAAGTTAAAGCCGGGGTTCCAACCAAAATTAACTTTATCCTTACTCGTAAGGTTACGCATGTTAAATCGGTAGCGGCTGACAAACTGGGCATGGATCTTTACATGCAAAAAGGAAACAACTATTACACTGTAGACAAGGATGTCCAACCTGGTGAATATGAACTGCACTGCGGTATGTACATGATTTACGGAACAATTAAGGTCATATAATGGACAGGAGCAAAGATTCTTCAATTGAATCTTTGCTCCTCTTTTGTGTGCATGATATCATGGACTAGTGATCAATTTCATCTGGAGGTGGCCAAATATGAAAGCGCTATTTATTGGAGGAACAGGTACCATCAGCACAGCAATTACCGATCAGCTTGCTAAGCAAGGCTGTGAACTGTATTTGATCAACCGGGGAAATCAAAATGATAATTTGCCTGCGCAAATCAAAGTGCTGCAAGCCGACATTAACGATGAAGCAAGAGTTGCGGAGCTGATTGCCGACCTGGAGTTCGATGTTGTCGCAGACTTTATCGCATTTGTACCGTCTCAGCTGGAGAGAGATTACCGTTTGTTTAAGGATAAAACGAAGCAGTTTATATTTATCAGTTCGGCATCTGCCTACCAGACACCACTTGCTGATTATCGGATCACGGAAGGTACGCCATTATCCAATCCGTATTGGGAATATTCGCGCAACAAAATTGCATGTGAAGACTATTTGATGAAACAGTATCGTGAAGAAGGATTTCCGGTGACCATTGTGCGTCCAAGCCATACGTATAATGAACGTTCTGTACCTCTTGGTGTGCACGGGGCAGAGGGAAGCTGGCAGGTCCTCAAGCGCATACGTGAAAATAAACCCGTACTTATTCATGGAGATGGCACATCTCTCTGGACCATAACGCATAACCGTGATTTTGCCAAAGGATTTATTGGCCTTATGGGCAACATTCATGCCATTGGTGAATCGGTACATATTACCTCGGACGAGTCAGTAACCTGGAATCAGATCTATGAGATTATCGCAGGAGTGCTTGGTGTCAAACTTCATGCGGTTCATGTATCTTCCGAGTTTTTGGCGGCGTGCAGTGATCAGGATCTTCGAGGCGGTCTGCTGGGAGACAAGGCGAATACAGTTGTATTTGATAACAGTAAATTAAAAAGGCTTGTTCCGGAATTTGTGGCAACGATCAGGGCCGATCAAGGAATCCGCAATACCATAGAATATATTCTTGCACATCCTGAATTGCAGACCGAAGATCCCGAATTTGATGCATGGTGTGACAAGGTGGTCGGAGTATTGGACGAGGCGTTGTTGAAAATTAGAGATGAGAAGTGAGGCGAGCATATGTCCCAAACCGGGCATCGAATGGTAAAGGAAATCACCAAAACCGTCACTTTGGACTATTTGCTGCACATTCCCGAGACGGCGGAACCGCTTGCTGCGGACCAGAAATGGCCTGTCATTTTATTTCTTCATGGTGCTGGAGAACGCGGTAATGATCTGGAAATGCTTAAAGCAAACGGAGTTCCGCTTATTGCTGGTCAGGACAAGAGTTTCCCATTTATCGTGATTTCACCGCAATGTCCGGTGGACGAATTTTGGGGTATGCATCGCGAAGCTGTTATGGCCCTTCTGGAACATGTTTTGGAAAACGAAGCTGCTGACCCGAACCGGGTGTATCTTACAGGTCTGAGTATGGGCGGGTATGGTGCTTGGGATCTGCCACTGTTTTACCCCAATACATTTGCTGCATTGGCACCTGTGTGTGGGGGAGCTGACCCTTCCAAAGCGGAAGAATTGCGTAATATACCGATCTGGGCGTTTCATGGGGCCAAGGATGATGTCGTTTATGTGACGGAATCCGAGAAGATTGTTCATGCGCTTGAAGCGTTGAACGCGGATGTGAAGCTGACGATATACCCTGAAGGCGATCATGATGCTTGGACCGAAACGTATGACAACCCGGAATTGTACAAATGGTTTCTCAGCCATTCGTTATAATCAATCAATCGTAAATTGACAATATTCAGCATTCTTAAGTATTTACTTTCGTTATTTGAATCGTTATAATCAAGAAAAAATGACACTTGTTAGGGGAGGCACCCCAACAGAGGACTTTGTTCCTTTGTTGGGGTGCCTCCTTTTTTTGGTGTGTAGAAAAGGAGAGCAGACGTTGAAGAAATCTGAGAAACGTATTAAAAAACAGGCCGAGCAGCTTACCAAAGTGGTGCTGGCATTTGCCCTATTGTCACCCCAAACCTTGTTGGTCGAATGGGGTTCAACGGCCGTTATGGCTGAAGCTGTGGAAACCATCAGTATTGTATCCGATACTTCCAGCATGAAGGCTGTTCAATCCTCCAAGGTGAAAGTGGAGATGAATAGTGATGGCAAATATAGAATTGTGTTGCTTCCAAATACAAACGTATTCTACGGTGGCGATACCGGGAATGTATCCACCATTATTGATCATAATGGAACGCCCGTTAATTTTAAGTCACTACCCCTTAATTATTATCGGATCAATAATAATGTAATCGAAATGTCCAGGCAGAAAGACAACGTTGAGTATATTTTGCGCGTGTCTATCGTTAATGCCACATCTCAGGGCGGTTATATGAAGGTGGAGCTGGAGGCTGTTAATCGCAGCGGCTCTACGCTGAATCTGGGAGGTACGTTCTATTGGGATACGATGGTGAACGGCAACGATGCTTCTCCGTTTGAAGTGATTGAGAACGGCTGGCGCAATTACAGTGGAGGTGTTCAGGTAACCGCTTTTTATGCCAACACGTATAACGTTGTGGACGCAGATCGCATTTTCATGGGGCAGTACAATAGCCCAGACAATGCACAGCTGACAGGTGGTTCCTCTCCGTCTTCCTTTACGCCAGGGCAGACCGTTACCGCAACGGATACCGCTGCGCAGTTCTGGTGGAACGGCAAAGCAACCGCGAACCAGGCTTCACGCAAATTTTCGACGATTGTGGGGATTGGTCCCAAAAATGCACCGCCTTCATTTGCACTATCGGCTCCGTCTTCGGGTCAAACCTATTACAAAGGGGAACAGCTTCAAATTTCCGGTACAACCCGGGATACGGATGTTGGAGATCTTCTGACTGTCAAATGGTCGATCGACGGAGGCTCTGAAAACATTCTGACACAGATGACGGCTACAGGTTCCAATCAGTCATTTAATACGAATTACACATTGCCGGATACACTCTCAGATGGCGCACATACGTTTCAAGTGTGGGTTATGGATGACAAGGGAGGAGTCTCCTCAGCGGGCACTGTCAACTTTACGGTGAAAAGTTTCGTTGTTCCGGGAACACCGTCATTTACATCAGTCAACAATAATAATCTGACGGTCAACTGGGACAAAAAGGCGAATGATGCTTCCGTGACGTATGAACTGAAAAATGTAACGACGAATCAAACGTTTGATACGAGTACAACAAATAGTCGGCATGTGACCGGCCTTACACCGAATACTCAATATTCTTTTGCTGTACGCGCCAAAAACACAGTCGGTTCGTATACGGGATATTCAAGTTCAACTAGTAAATTTACACTAGCAAATGCACCAAGCGATGCTGCTGTGAGCCAGTCAGGTAACTCCGTTACGGCTAGTTGGAACAATAATGGAAATCCTGCGGGAACGAATTACAAAACGGAAATACGTAACTCCGTCGGACAAGTGCTTGCATCGGGTACAACTTCATCAACTCGTACTGAACTTGCGTTAACTGGACTTGCTGACGGATTATATAACGTATATGTAGCAGGAGTGAATGGAGAAGGCATACAGACTGCATTTACCTCTGCAGGTCAGATCACAAAGGACACGACCGGTCCCACCGCTCCCTCTATAGCAGCGGATCCTTCTTCTTGGACCAAGGAAGATGTCCTGGTTACGATTACAGCAGGCTCGGATGCCTTAAGTGGTGTACAGAAGACGGAGTACAAGCTGGGGATTGGGGGAGAATGGAAGAAATACACTGCTCCCATTACGGTTAATTCTGAAGGAAATACACTCATTATTGCCCGCAGCATAGATGCATTTGGCAATACAGGACAGGAGGCTTCGGTTACAGCGCAAGTGGACCGTACAGCTCCGACACCTCCCGTCATCTCGTTAAATCCGACGGAGTGGACCCATTCGGCAGTAACAGTAACGTTAACGGCAGGTACGGATGAAGCAAGTGGAGTGGATCTTACGCAATATAGACTTGGAGGTGAAGGAACTTGGGTCGATTATCGAGAGCCATTTACCATCAATACGGAAGGAATAACCCAGATTCAGGCGCGAAGTGTGGATCGGGCCTCTAATGTCAGTGCATCAACTTCAGCCAATGCCCGGATCGACAAGACAGGGCCTGATGAGCCAAAGGTTACACTCAGTGATGATGAATGGACGAATCAGGATGTATCCTTTGAAATATCCAGCGGTGAAGATACAGGCAGTGGACTTGCCAAAAGCCAATATCGTCTGAACGAACAAGGCCCCTGGATCGATTACACTGGAGAAGTGAAGGTTACCAAAGAAGGACAAACCACAGTATATGCGCGCTCGCTTGACCAGGTAGGGAATGTAAGTACTGTTGCGAAAGCAATCATTCGATTGGATAAGACCGCTCCAACAGAACCGGTTATTACATTAAGTCAGTCCGGCTGGAGCAAAGAAGCTGTGCAATTTACGATTGCTGGCAGCATAGACGAACATGCCATTTCGTATGAATATAGTTTGAACGGCGCCCCATATATTGCAGGAAACTCAGGAGCAGTGAGTTCAAACGGTCCCAACGTAATTCGAGCCAGAGCGAGAGACGCTGTCGGAAATGTTAGCATGGAAATCAGTCGTACGGCTTATGTCGATCAGGTTGCTCCAACGATTACATTTACAACCAATGGACAGGGCTGGAGTGACACTAGTATATCTGCTACCGTTCAATATGAAGATCATGATTCAGGTATCAATGAGATTTCACGATTGTATAGTGTGACGAGCAGTACCGTATCGCCAGACAACTGGAATGAAGCCCGCTCGAATGAGTCTGTAATTTCAATTGAATCCGAAGGCATTTGGTATATCCATGCCAAAACAATGGATGTGGCAGGGAATACATATGAGACCGTATCAGCACCTTATCAGATCCAGCACAAGCCACAGCAGCCGGGAAATGCGAGCGTTACACAGATCAGTGAGACCTCAGCAGAACTTACATGGGATTTGCCGACAGGAGAATGGTATACCGACGGGTATCAGTATGAAATTATAAACCAAACGACGGGCCAGTCGTGGACACTAGATTATCCTAAACATACGCTCACTGATCATTCCCTGAGTGGTGGGCAAGTCTATGATTACGAAGTGAGAGTTCGAAACCATACTGGTATAAGTGATGCATTATCTGTCCGTGCACTGACAATCCCCGCGGCACCGGGATCATTACAAGTTCGAAAAATCGATTCCCAGCCTGAACTGGCAGAAGTGCATTTCGATTCGGTTCAAGGTGCTACTGCGTACCGTATCACGGCAGCAACTTCGGATGGAAGTATTGTTTTTGACCAGATGATCTCCGATTCTTCCAATATTCCGTATATGACCAATCTGGTCCCGGGGAGCATTCATACGATTTCGGTTACAGCACTGAATGAGAGTGGTGCGGGAGAAAGCAGCAGGGTGGGATTCCTGACATTGCCTGCAGCACCTGGTGAATTTGCGGCAGTGCAGATTCGGGAGCATGTGATCTCTCTGGGATGGGAGACGGTAACTTCAGCTACGTATTACAGCCTTTCACGCAGTGGAGCTGGAGTCTACGAAGGATTGGAAACGGAGTATGTGGACGCAGGTCTGGATAGTGGAACAGAGTATAGCTATGAATTGCTGGCCGCAAACGAGACAGGAGAAGGTCCAGTAACAAGTTTGCAGAAGCTGCTGACATTGCCGGGGGCCATTGAAAGCTTGAGTATAGATAATGCTACAACAACGAGCATGCATCTCAGTTGGGATCCTGTAAGAAGCGCGGAGCGATACGAAGTCTTTGTGAATGGGGAGAAGCGGGAGACGCTGCTTGCTGGAACCCATGAATATCTGCTAACGGGATTGACTGCGGGAACGTTGGTTCAGGTGGACGTTCAGGCAGGCAATGGAAGTGGACAAGGTCAATCCAATCGAGTATCTGGAACGACGCTTCCCGAGAGTCCTTCAGGTCTTCACTTTGTTCAGCCGACTGAAACAGGAGCAACACTTAGATGGGATGCAGTCCCCGGAGCGACGAAGTACCGGATCGTTCTTGAGGGGCAGAGTTATGAGATTTCAGATACACAGATTGAAGTCCATCAGTTATCAGGCAGCCGCCACTATACGTATCAGGTGGAGGCCGGAAATGCTGCCGGTTACAGTGCACCCACAAGTGGTAAACTGCTTACTTTGCCAACCAGACCTGAAGGGCTCAAAGTAACACGTACGGATGAAACAAGTATTGGAGTAGAATGGGAATCTGTAAATACAGCCGAATCCTATATTGTTAGTATCAATGGAACGGAAGTGGGTCGGACTTCGGGACTTGCCTATAGGGCTGAAGAATTGTTGCCAGGCATGGAGTATTTAGTGGAAGTACAGGCCGTGAACACGTCTGGAATCGGTAAGTCTGCCAGCTTGATTCGATTATCCAAACCAGCATCGCCTTCAGAAATTGTAGTTGAACCAGGGGTACATAATGCCAACTTGTCATGGGCGGCTGTAGCCGGTGCATCAGAGTATGTAATTCAACAGGGGAACAAAGAAATTTATCGTGGAACAGAGCTAACGAACCTTATTTCAGGACTTGAGGATGGAACGATGCATCATTACACACTTGTTGCAGTGAACAGACAAGGGACCCCATCCGAAGCGACGGGTATATCCATACTGACATTGCCTGAAAAACCAGTTGAGATTAAGGCATCGGAAGTGTCGGAAAACAGTCTTAGTCTGGATTTTACCAAAACAGGGGTAAAGGGTGCAGCCGAATACATCATTGAACGCAATGGGCGAGAGATTGCTCGCGTGGATGCGAGTGAAACCCGATTCGTAGATGAGAATTTGTCGCCAGGCACGAAATATACATATACGATCCGGGCGGTTAATGCAAGTGGTTCGGGTGCTTCCCTTATCTATGGAATAACAACTCAAACCCTGCCACTATCCTCAGATGGGATTACAGTGATCAAAGGAACTCACTTTTTTGATCTGGCGTGGGAAGCAGTACAGGGAGCAACCGCATATGAAATTCGCAATCAGACAACGGGGCAAGTTCAGACTGTGTCCGAACCATCGGTACATCTTGTCAGTTTATTGGATGGCACAACGTATGCGTTTGAACTTATTGTTATGAATGAGGATGGTCACCGTTCTTCTCCTGTTCAGGTTATTTTAATGACCAAACCCATTTCCCCACAAACAGCAAGTATTGCTGCAGTAACCGATCAATCCGCAAAGCTGGATCTGAGTGGCAGTGCCACACGAGGCGCAGAACAACTGATCATTTTGCGAGATGGTATTGAAATTGATCGTATTCCGGCTGACAGTACTTCTTATGAAGACAATGACCTGACGCCGGGGGAGAGATACACCTATACGGTTAAGACTTCGAATGCTTCCGGCGATAGCGATGCGGGATTTGATGTTCAATTACGCACGCTTCCTGCAACAATTACGGAAACTTTGCATCCAGATGTGATTGAAGAGACGAAGGCAGTGATTAAGTGGGAAAAGGTTCAAGGGGCAGAGGGTTACATTGTAATGATAGCGGAAGATGAATTCACAACCATTACAGAGAATGATTTGACTGAGGTTACCCTTAATGGTCTTACCAGCGCAGCTCGATATGATCAAGTACAGATCATTCCTTATAATACAGCGGGTAATGGAATTCCAATGTTCGTTGCTCCATTTTTCACGTTGCCTCATGTCGATTCTATTGAGATGAAGTTATATCCGGAGACGGATCATGCCAGACTGGAATGGGATTTCTCTTATTTAAACGAAACGTTTGTGGTTCTAATGGATGGTATCGAGCTGTATAAAGGCAAACAAAAAGAATATATCGTAAAGGAACTGCAGGGTGGAACGAACTACTCCATCGAACTGTATACCGAGAACGAGCAAGGGGATACATCACATAAGTTTGAGTATACGTTGTTGACCAAACCGGAAGCTCCCAAGGAAGTAGAATATCGTTCGACACAGGATAGCATACAACTTCAATTCGAAAAGAGCCATGTCAAGGGGGCCGAACAATTCATCATTGAACGTGACGGTGCGGAGATCGGCCGAGTGTCTGTTGACGAGCCTTATTACGAAGACCATGGGCTTGAGCCAGGTGTGAGTTATGTGTTTACCATCAAAACCGTAAATGCTTCGGGTAAGAGCGAGGTTGGCTTCAATCTAACAGCAGTAACACTACCAGGCAAAATTCCTTCTTCACCTCAAGTGGAAGAACGTACTCAGCATGGTGCAGATATTGTATGGGATATGATTCCTGGGGCAGCAGGCTATCGCATCTATCAGAAAGACGAGTTGATTGCGACAACAATGGAAACGTCGATACATGTAACTGAATTGAAAAGTGCCCAGCACTATTCCGACTTTTCTATTGTGCCTTTTAATGAAGCGGGAGACGGAGAGACAGTTAATGTACCTGAGTTCGAGACATTGCCATCAGAAGAATTCACTATTTCAGCGATCTCTCAGAGCACAAGCAGCATTGCGTTGAGTTGGAAGTTGGAATCTTTAAATGAAACGATCGTACTTTCCAGTAGTGGACGGGAGATTTATCGCGGAAAGGAACGAAGCTACATCTGGACAGGACTAACGGGCGGGCAGCGTTATGATGTCATATTGTGGACTGAAAATTCAGCCGGGGAAAAAAGTGAAAGCCAGCAGGCCACGGCTGTGACTATGCCATATCCACCTCCAAGCGGAAGTGGAGCTGGTTCACCTGTAACATCCTCCAAACCGGAGGATGTTCAGTCCGGAGCATCTCAGCCTGAGCAAAGTGACAAAGTAGAAGAAAAAGCCAAGAAAGAGATCAAGTTCATTGATATTGGTCAAACATTCAATAAAGATCAGATTATATGGCTGGCAGAGCAAAACATCATTCAAGGTGTGAGTGAAACCCGCTTCGAACCCCGTCGTCCCATTACAAGAGCTGAATTCACAGCACTTATTGTGCGATTAATGGGTGTAGACACATCTGCCGAATATCAAAATGCTTTTCGGGATGTGAACGATCAGGATTGGTTTGCTCCTGAGATCGAAGCAGCCGTAAGTCGTGGTATGGTACATGGCATGGGGAATGGCAAATTTGCTCCTTATGCGCTGGTAACCCGGGAACAGGCATCAAAGATCATTGCGAATGTTATTCGCAAAATTAAGCCGGAACCCGCAACTTCACGTCGTGCCTTTACGGATCAGATGGATGTGTCCGATTGGGCCAAAGAAGAGGTTGAAGAGCTTGCTGGAATGTACATGCTTACCGGGTACGAAGACGGCAGTTTCCGTCCCATGCAGCATCTGAGCAGATCCGAGGCGGCAGCCCTGATCTTCCGACTGAACAAACTGATCCGTATTATTGAAGAAAACCAAATTGTGGGAGACGACGGACCGAGTATAGACGCTAAGACTAAGACGTCAAAATCGGAAGTGAACGATATAGATTGAATTAAATGTTAATTCATCATTTCATTCTCCTCAGCAACCACATTATCCGTTATTCGACTTTTAATGTTATAATAGGTTGCCAATATGATAAAAAAGGGTAATGGACAGTGGTGATGAATGATGAATAATAAATTTATCCGAATCTATGAAGATATTGCAGCTCGTATTCGGACTGGAGAAATTGAAGCAGGTACGTTGCTTCCCTCGGAACTTGATTTATCGGAAAGTTATCAAACGTCTAGAGAGACGATTCGCAAAGCGCTGAAAATGCTGTCTGAAGAAGGTTATATT
This sequence comes from Paenibacillus taichungensis, assembly GCF_013359905.1. Taxonomy (GTDB): domain Bacteria; phylum Bacillota; class Bacilli; order Paenibacillales; family Paenibacillaceae; genus Paenibacillus; species Paenibacillus taichungensis. The sequence goes on from NZ_JABMCC010000115.1 coordinate 168,075, forward strand.
CAGAAAATTCAAGGTAAGGGCTCCATTGTGCTGGATATACGTAAAATTGATTTTCCTATTTCAGGCCTCGTTAGCTTCAAGGAACTGGCTAAAAAAATGGGACATCGGGCCAAAACGTACGTTAAAGTTTTTGAAGAGAAAAAGGTTGATCAAGCCTTGTTCAAGAAAATCAATTTTGGTCTGAATGAAAAGGTCTGGGAGATCAGACGTGTACGGAAAGTGGATGGCGAACATGTCATTCTGGATAAGGACCATATAAGCCAGAAGCTTATCCCTGGTTTGAGCAAGGAAATATGTAATGACTCCATCTTTGAGTACATTGAGGAGGAGCTCGGGCTGACCATCTCTTTTGCCAAAAAGGAAATTTTGGTGGAGGAGCCTACCGCTGAGGATAGGGAATTGCTTGATCTCGAAGGGTTCCACAATGTAGTTGTGGTTAGGAGCCAGGTTTACCTGGAGGATGCCAGTCAATTCCAGTTCACAGAGGCAAGGCATCGCCCGGACAAGTTCAGATTTGTGGACTTTGCCCGGCGTAGATGATATCCATTGACCATGCATATGAAACAGAGAGTACCTATTCACTTCTTTTAGGGGTGAACGAGGTGCTCTCTTTGTTTTGAACAAAATAAATTCCTTATCATGGTAAAAACAACTTGACCAGTAAGCGTTTTCATTTTATTATATGTCCATAACCTTAACGATTAAGTAAATTAAATTAAATTATGTGTACTACATAAAGTTATTTATTTATAATAATAACTTTACAAAATTATGATTTGCTTTTGATTTTAGTTAACTTATTGCCTTGAGCAGGGTTAATTGAAATAAACAAAAAATGTAGGAGGTTCTAACGAATGGTCAAGTTGCAAAAGTGTACAGTCTTTATCGTAATTGCTGCACTTATGTTGGTGATTCTGGGGAGTGCTGCCCCCAAAGCGTCTGCTGCTACAGGATTTTATGTAAACGGAGGCAAATTGTACGATTCCACTGGCAAGGCATTTGTTATGAGAGGTGTCAATCATGGACATTCATGGTTTAAGAACGACCTGAACACGGCGATTCCTGCGATTGTCAAAACAGGTGCCAACACCGTACGGATTGTGCTCTCCAATGGCGTGCAGTACACCAAAGACGATCTGAACTCTGTTAAGAACATCATTAATGTTGTAAGCGCAAACAAAATGATTGCGGTGCTTGAAGTACATGATGCAACAGGTAAGGATGACTATAATTCGTTGGATGCAGCAGTGAATTACTGGATTAGCATCAAGGAAGCACTCATTGGTAAAGAAGACAGAGTTATCGTAAATATCGCGAACGAATGGTATGGAACATGGAATGGTAGTGCCTGGGCTGACGGATACAAAAAAGCAATTCCGAAGCTGAGAAATGCCGGTATTAACAATACATTAATCGTGGATGCAGCGGGCTGGGGGCAGTACCCGCAATCCATCGTGGATTATGGACAAAGTGTATTTGCAGCCGATTCGCAGAAAAACACCGTATTCTCGATTCACATGTATGAATATGCCGGTAAAGATGCGGCAACCGTTAAATCCAATATGGAAAGCGTATTGAACAAAGGTCTTGCCCTGATCATCGGTGAGTTCGGTGGATACCACACGAATGGGGACGTCGATGAATATGCGATCATGAAATATGGTCAGGAAAAAGGGGTAGGCTGGCTCGCATGGTCCTGGTATGGCAACTCTGATTTGAACTATTTGGACTTGGCTACGGGTCCTAACGGAAGTTTGACATCCTTTGGAAACACAGTCGTTAACGATACTTATGGAATTAAAAACACTTCAAAAAAAGCAGGGATCTACTAGGATATATAGGGTCTAGCTTTTCGAAAAAGATTCATCCAATCAACTAGCGATATTAAGCTTATTCTGACCCAAAAATCTCTTCCAAACACTCTGACCAACACGTCAGGGTGTTTTTTATTGAAAGAAAAATCATTAAAACAGAACTCTTTTGAATTTTTCCGTTTATATTTAAAATCTTTTGTTTTCAAAACAAAACAAAGATGATAAACTCTGATTAGGAATAAAACAAACATTATCGGAGGGGAACAAATGGTACAGAGTTTATGGAATTCATCACAGGCTTCGGAGAAAACAACCGGACTGGAGCAACTGGTCTACCGATCCAATTTGATTGGGTCAGATCGTCGTGTATGTAACATTTTCGGAGGCAACACGTCTACCAAAACGACGGTGAAAGATTTTCGCGGCCGTGATATAGAAGTGATGTATGTAAAAGGCAGTGGATCTGACCTGGCTTCCATGCAGGCGAAACATTTTACAGGCCTTGGACTCGAAGATATTCGTCCATTAATCGAACGTGAATCCATGTCGGATGAAGAGATGGTCGAATACCTGGGTCATTGCATGATCGATTCCAAACACCCGCGTGCATCCATTGAGACGTTGCTGCATGCATTCCTTCCATATAAACATGTGGACCATACCCATCCGGATGCGATTATTAGTCTGTGTTGTGCAGATAACGGAAAAGAACTGGCGAAAGAGATTTACGGGGATCGATTTGTTTGGGTTCCTTATGTGCGTCCCGGATTCACACTATCCAAGATGATTGCTGAAAGCGTATTCTCGAATCCAAATGCCGAACTGGTTCTGATGGAGAAGCACGGACTTGTGACTTGGGGAGAAACATCGGAAGAATGTTACGCGCAGACGATCAAAATTATTAATGAAGCGGAAGCCTTCATTGAAGCACGTGTTGACGAAGGAAGCCTGTTTGGCGGAGAGAAGCATCCTGCGCTTGAGGCAGAAGTTCGTCGCCAGATCGTATCCAAAGTAATGCCAACCATTCGGGGAGCGGTATCCGATAGCAAAAAAATGATTTTGTCCTTTGACGATCAGGAGGATGTGCTTGCCTTTGTTGGTGGAGTGGATTCGCCGAAGTTGTCACAGGTAGGTGCGGCGTGCCCGGATCATTTGGTGCATACCAAAGTGGTACCTCTATTCATCGATTGGACACCGGACGCGGAGGATATTGAAGGGCTGAAATCCAAGCTGGTGGAAGGCGTGGCCGCCTACAAAGAACAATATCAACAATATTTTGAGAGCAACAAAAATGATGGCGACGTGATGTTTGAAGCCGCACCTCGCGTCATTCTTATCCCAGGTGTGGGCATGATCAACACAGGCAAGAGCTGGGCACTATCCCAGGTAAGCGGTGCGTTGTATCATAGAGCCATTGCCGTGATGCGCGGTGCGACGAGTCTGGGCCAATTCGTATCCCTCAGCGCCAATGAATCCTATAATGTGGAGTACTGGCCGCTTGAGCTTTACAAATTATCGCTGGCTCCCGCGGAGACTGAGTTTTCCCGCAAAGTGGCGTTTATTACCGGTGGTGCCGGTGGAATTGGAAGTGAAACCGCACGCAGATTGGTATCCGAAGGGGCACATGTCGTTCTCGCGGACCTTAACCTTGAAGGGGCTCAGAAGGTAGCTCAGGAAATTAACGATCAATATGGTGCTAATCGCGCATATGCATTGAAGATGGATGTAACAGATGAGGAAGCCGTGCAATCTGCGTATGCCGAAGTTGCCGTACAATATGGCGGCGTGGATATTATTGTGAACAATGCAGGCCTGGCTACCTCCAGTCCATTTGACGAAACATCGTTGAAGGAGTGGAACTTGAACATGAACGTGCTGGGTACAGGGTACTTCCTCGTGGCGCGTGAAGCCTTCAAGTTGATGAAACAGCAAGGGATTGGCGGTAGTATGGTATTTATCGGGTCCAAAAACTCAGTTTATGCAGGGAAAAGCGCCTCAGCTTACAGCTCAGCCAAAGCACTCGAGGCTCATTTGGCCCGCTGCATTGCGGCTGAAGGTGGGGAATACGGCATTCGTGTAAATACGATTCTCCCCGATGCCATCCTGCAAGGTTCAGCGATCTGGAACGGTTCATGGAGAAATGAACGTGCAGCAGCCTATGGTATCGAACCGGACCAACTGGAAGAATATTATCGTAAACGTACAACTTTGCTCGTCAATATTTATCCGAGAGATATTGCGGAAGGCATCGCCTTTTTTGCCTCTTCCAAATCGGAAAAAACAACAGGTTGCATGATGACGATTGATGGCGGTGTTCCAGCAGCATTTACACGATAATAAGGAGGGTTCTCGCACATGGAAAATCAGGTCAAGCAAGCATATGAAGCAGCCAAATCATTATATGCCCAGCATGGAATTGATACGGATGAAGTGCTGAAGAAACTCGCGGAGATCAAAGTGTCTGTACACTGTTGGCAAGGGGACGATGTGAAAGGTTTTCTGAATAAAGACGGGGAACTTACGGGCGGAATATCCGTTACAGGTCAATATCCGGGGGCTGCAACGACACCTGCAGAGCTTCGGGAAGATCTGGAGCAAGCCTTCTCGATGATTCCCGGCAAACATAAGGTCAATTTGCATGCCATCTATGCGGATACGGACGAACAAGTGGAGCTGGATCGAATTGAGCCGAAGCATTATGAGAATTGGGTGAAATGGGCCAAAGAACAGGGGCTCGGTCTGGATTTTAATCCAACCTGCTTTTCCCATGAAAAATCAAGTGACGGCTTCACGCTAAGTCATTCCGATCCGGAGATTCGCAAGTTCTGGATTGATCATTGCAAAGCATCCCGCCGCATTGGCGCATACTTTGGTGAGCAGCTGGGTCAGACCTGTGTAACCAATGTGTGGGTACCAGACGGGTTCAAGGATAATCCGGTTGATCGGATGACACCGCGGAAGCGGTTGAAAGATTCACTTGATGAAGTGTTTGCCGAGAAGCTTGATCCGAAGTATCATCTGGATGCGGTCGAGAGTAAGCTGTTTGGGCTCGGTTCCGAAGCGTATGTCGTTGGTTCTCATGAATTCTATATGGGCTATGGACTGCAAAATGATACGTTAATCTGTCTCGATGCCGGACATTTCCACCCAACGGAAGTCATTTCCAACAAACTGTCTTCACTTGCCCTGTTTACCAACGGCATTCTGCTGCATGTCAGCCGTCCAATGCGTTGGGACAGTGACCATGTTGTCATTATGGATGATGAGTTGCTGGAAATTGCCCGCGAATTGGTACGTCATGATCTGCTTCCAACGACACATATCGGACTCGATTTCTTTGATGGAAGCATCAACCGGGTTGCTGCGTGGGTAGTTGGCACACGCAACACGATTAAAGCACTGCTGCGTGCGATGTTGGAACCTGTGGATGCTCTAAAATCAGCCGAGCTGCAAGGGGATTACACCCTTCGCCTGGCTTTGACAGAAGAGTTTAAGACCTATCCTTTCGGCGCGATCTGGGATTATTATTGCGCCCAGCAGAAGGTACCTGTACGTGAACAGTGGATCGCTGAGATCAAAACCTATGAGCAGGAAGTTTTGCTTCAACGAGATAAATCTTTCGTATAGTATTATGTAGGCCACGGTGGAGATGTTCTCCGCTGTGGCTTTTTTTGCAGGAAACAGCTCAGAAATGCATAACTGCGGTCAGAATTTCCATACTAAAAATACATAGAAAAATGTAAAGCATCAATGTTATTACTGCAACGCAGAGGAGGATGCATCCGATTTGAATCTCGCCCACAACAAATTGTACATTGCGGCACTTGGCGGTTTGAATGAAATAGGCAAGAACATGTATCTTATCCAATATAATCAGGACATCATTGTCATCGACTGTGGCTCCAAATTCCCGGATGAAACCCTGCCGGGCATTGATCTCATCATTCCGGATGTGACGTATCTGCTGGAAAATCAGGACAAGGTAAGGGCGCTTGTGGTTACTCATGGACATGAAGACCACATTGGCGGCATTCCTTATCTGTTAAAACAAATCAATATCCCGGTGTATGCATCCAGACTGACACGAGGATTAATTGAGCTAAAACTGAAAGAACATGGGCTGCTGCGCAAAGCAGATCTGCATACGGTTGATTCCAAATCCAGCATTACGCTGGGTGGAATTCAGGTTTCATTTTTTGCGACGAGTCACAGCATACCGGATTGCCTGGGTATTTTCTTTCAGACACCTGGGGGAAATGTCGTCCATACCGGGGATTTCAAGTTTGATATGTCACCTGTAAATGGGCCGTATCCCGATCTGCATCGTATGGCCGAGATTGGCAAACAAGGTGTGCATGTGCTGTTGTCCGAGAGCACTAATGCAGAGAGACCCGGGTTCACCCCTTCAGAGCGTGTTGTAGGTGACCATATATTGGATGCGTTTATTCGCGCCAAACAAAAAGTGTTTATTTCAACCTTTGCGTCCAACGTAAGCAGGGTTCAGCAGATTGTAAATGCAGCATTCGAGACGGGACGCAAGCTGGCTCTGCTGGGCAGAAGCATGATTAATGTAGTGTCCGTAGCCAGTGAACTGGGATATCTGGATGTACCTGAGGGGCTGCTCATTGAGGCCATTGATTCGGACCAGTTTCCACCTGATGAGGTCGTTGTGCTCTGTACGGGAAGTCAGGGTGAAACGATGGCTGCTTTATCCCGCTTGGCCGCCTCCAAACATCCACATGTGAAGATCGCACCTGGAGATACCGTTATTATTGCAGCTGGGGCGATCCCGGGGAACGAACGCAATCTTGCGCATGTCATTGATAATCTGTATGTGCTCGGAGCACGTGTCATTTACGGTTCAAGTGGCGCAGCAGGTATGCATGTATCAGGACACGGCAGCCAGGAAGAACTCAAACTGATGCTAACCCTGATGAAGCCTGATTACCTGATTCCAGTTCACGGTGAGTTCCGCATGCTGTATCAGCATAGACAATTGGCGGAGTCCGTAGGGATCGAACGGGATCACGTATTCATCGTGAACAATGGGGATATGATTCAGTACAAAGACGGCGTGGCTTCTCCTGGTCCCAAAATTGCTTCAGGCAACAGTCTGGTCGACGGTCTGATCATGGGCGATGTCGGGAATATCGTGCTGCGTGATCGACGGCAGCTGTCATCTGATGGAATGCTGGTGATTGTCACTACGTTGAGCAAAACAGAGAAACATATGGTGACAGCACCTGAGATTATTTCCAGAGGTTTTGTGTTTGTTAAGGATGCCGAAGAATTCATGAAAGAGATTCATGAGCTGGTTCAGAACAAGATGGATGAGTTAACCGGAAGCGGAGCGAATCAGTGGAATGTGATCAAAAGAAAGCTGAAAGACGAGATCGGTCATTACATTTACGCCCAGACGAAGCGAAGACCGATGATCCTGCCCATTATTATTGAGGTTTGAGTAAGTGGAGCCAGAGTCGATGTATAGAGATTAAGATGAGAATTAAAATTAAGATTATGATGTTCAAAAGCCTGAGAAATGTAGGATCATACCGTTTTTCGTATGAACCAAACATTTCAGTCAGGCTTTTATTGTTAATTAACCTATTGATCCTTAAGCAATCCAGATTGTCTCACAGAGGAGAGGAACTGATGGAACTGCTCAATGTTTAATTGCTGTGCGCTATCCGAGAGGGCTACCGCCGGATTTGGATGAACCTCAACCATAACACCATCTGCACCTGCTGCAAGAGCTGCCTTGGCACATGGGGCAAGGATATCTTTACGCCCGGTCGAGTGGGTGACGTCCACAAGCACAGGCAAATGGGTTTCTTGTTTCAGAATCGGTACAGCAGAGATGTCTAGTGTGTTTCGTGTTGCTTTTTCATAGGTGCGAATGCCGCGTTCAATCAGCATAACCTGTTTGTTTCCCCGGGAGACAACGTACTCCGCAGCATGAACGAATTCATCAATGGTTGCCGCCAAACCACGTTTCAGCAGAATAGGAATCTTAACATCCCCGGCAGCCTTGAGCAGTTCAAAGTTTTGCATGTTACGGGCACCAATCTGGATGACATCAATATACTGGCCAGCCAGTTCAATATGACTTGGATGCACAATCTCACTAATGGTCTTCAATCCGAACTCGTCGGCAACTTCCTTCAGAATTTTCAATCCTTCGATTCCAAGTCCCTGGAAGTCATATGGAGAAGTACGAGGTTTAAATGCTCCTCCGCGCATCACCGTAATGCCGGCTTCTTTCAGTGCTGCTGCGACCTCGCGTACCTGCTCATAACTTTCAACCGAGCATGGGCCAGCAATCATAATGGGTTTGCCTGCGCCAACCTTGACGTTTCCGATGGAAACGACAGTATCTTCTTGCTGATTTTTGCGGCTAACGAGCAGCTGTTTCTTGTGTTCGTCAACCTGAAGGTTCAGGGAAGCCTGGAAAATCTGTTTGAACAGAAGTTTGATGGCATCGTCTTGGAAAGGCCCCGGATTAGCGGCAGTCAGTTCCTCCAGCATTTCTTTTTCGCGAACCGGATCAAACTTGGGTACACCTTGTTTTTCCTTGATTTGACCAATTTCCTGTGTAATTTGGGCACGTTCTGACAACAAGTGCAGGAGGTTATGATTAATTTCACTCAATCGGCCTCTTAATTGTTCCAAGTTCTTGCTTTGATCCATGCTGATCTACTCCTTCGATTTAGATTTATGAAAAAACACAAAAAGGCCCTTCATCCGTAAGGGACGAAGAAGCCGTGGTACCACCCTAATTAGAAACGGTCTGCTGATTAAATACAGCTGATCTGTTTCTCACTTTGACCTTTTAACGCAAGGAACGGATTGTCCTAGAAGCTATATCCAAGAGGAGCAGCTCTTCAGCAATCGGCTCGGGAGTGAACTTCGGCGGCGTGTTCCTTTCGGGTGCTCTCAGTCTTTGGCACCGCGTCCCTGTAATGAACGATAACTCCGCGTACTCTTTCCGTCATAGCCTGTATGAATAATGATGTTCTGTTCTGTATTTCATGATGCACGTTATGAATTGAAGTTATACTAGCATCTCATGTTCCTTGTCTGCAAGAAGCTGAATTAATGCCATGCATCAATAACGCTTTACCGTGACGCATTATCCATGTGCTTCCAGTGTTCTGTGAGATTTACTAATGACTCCATGGGAATAGTATTCGCAAGGGTTTGCCATTCGAAGTATAATATAAGGTAATATAAGTGAATTCAAGCGAATGAGAATAAGAGGAGAAGTTATGAATAAAACGATTTCGGATATCGCCCAAATGGCAGGCGTGGCGAAGAGCACAGTCTCTCGTTTCCTGAATGGTGGTTCTGTTAGCGACGATACACGGGAAAAAATTGAGCGCATTATTAAACAATACAATTACGTACCCAATACGTTTGCACAGAGTCTCAAGGCCAAAAAAACCAGTATTATTGGAACGGTTGTTCCTCGTCTGGATTCCTTTGCAACCTCTCAGACATTGATCGGTATCGATGAAGAATTAAGAAATAATCAGTACCAGATGCTGATCGCGAATACGAGCCAGGATATGCAGCGCGAGATCGACGCCATATATGACTTTGCCAGACAGAAGGTATCCGGTATTATTCTGCTTGCCGCAGAAGTGACGGATGCACATCTGAAAGCTGTTGAAGACATCGGAATTCCGGTGCTATTGGTAGGACAGCAGCATGAACAACTGCACAGTCTGGTTCATAATGATGATCAAGCGGGCTATGAGATGGGTAAACATGTTGTGGAAAAGGGCCACCGGAAAATTGTCTATATTGGTGTTACCGAGAGAGATCAGGCGGTGGGTATCCATCGCAAACAGGGGTTCAAGCGTGCGATCAACGAATGTGTTGGCTGTGATGTGACGTATTATGAGACAAGCTTCAAAATGTCCGAGGCGATCATTACCGCAGAAGCGATTTTGAAAGAAAGCAAACCGACCATTATTGTGGGCGCAACAGATAACATCGCACTGGGTGTGATGAAGATTGCTTTTTCCAATAAGATACAAATTCCTCAGGAATTATCGGTTACCGGATTTGGCGGTTATGAAATTACCGAGATGATACATCCTACACTAACGACAGTAAAATATCATTATTTTGAGGCAGGTCAAGTGGCGGCCCAGCACATTATTCGTCTGGTAAAAGGCGAGCCAGTGGAGCAGTGCACGATCCTTGATGTGGAGATTATTCCACGAGAAAGCGTTGACAAGATATAAATGAATCCTTTATGATAATTCCATCGAACCGGTTCCACACCAGATGTCCACTACGGATATGGGAACACGGTGGCAGGCGAAAAGCCATATGGAATTATTTTTTTGAGTGCATTGGAACCGGTTCCTCTGATTTGGGTTTTACTTTTAGCTAGGATGGAGAACACTTTTTATGAAAATGACTAGAGAGCAACGCTACAGACGAATCGAGCAGGCAGAGCCTGGAGAAATAGGCAAGCTAGAAGCTTTGATCTCTGCTTGTCCATGGAGACAGCATTACCATATCCAGCCGATAACCGGACTGCTTAATGATCCTAACGGATTCTCCTATTACCAGGGATATTATCATCTGTTCTATCAGTGGTTCCCACTCGGCACCGAGCATGGGATGAAATATTGGTACCATACCCGTTCAACGGATCTGGTGCATTGGGAAGAAGTCGGAATCGGAATCCAGCCGGGCGACACATATGATTCACACGGGGCGTATTCGGGCAGTGCTATTGAAAAAGATGGCCAACTCCATCTGCTATACACGGGCAATACAAGAGATGAGGACTGGATCAGACATCCGTATCAGTGTCTGGCGATTATGGATGAAAGCGGTTCAATAACCAAAGTGCATCAACCTGTGATCACAGAAGTACCTTCTGGCTACACGGAACATTTCAGAGACCCCAAGGTTTGGCAGCAGGGTGACACGTATTATTGTGTGATTGGAGCACAGCGTGTAGATGAAACGGGATGCACGGTATTATATCGCTCGTCAGATCTCAAAAACTGGACGTTTCTTGGTGAGATTCATACTGGGCTACCTAACTTTGGCTACATGTGGGAGTGCCCCGATTATCTGGAGATGCAGGGTCAAGGTGTACTGATCTTTTCGCCACAAGGAATAGAGAGTCATGAAGATGAGTATCAGAATATTTTTCAGTCGGGCTATCTGATTGGCGAACCACTGGATCTTCAGACAAGGCAATTCGAACATGGTTCATTTCATGAGATGGATCGGGGATTCGACTTTTATGCCCCACAGACGATGCAGGCGTCGGATGGAAGACGAATTTTGGTGGGCTGGATGGGACTTCCCGATTTGGAGTATCCGACAGATAAGAGTGGATGGGCACATTGCCTGACGATTCCGCGGCAGTTGTCACTCCGGGAGGGTAAGTTAATTCAGCAGCCAGTCTCTGAAATGGTGAAGCTGCGTGGGGATTCTGAGGGGAATCATATGGAATTCACAATGAATCATGAGACTCGATCTTTCGCAGACTTTGCTGGATTGGCTTATGAATTGGAATGTGAGATCCGTGATTTTGACGCAGAGGTTGTAGGCATTGAATTGCGGGCGAGTTTAGAGGAGAAAACCGTGTTGCAGTATGATCGGTTGGCACAGAAAGTAACCCTGGATCGCTCGCAGTCAGGCGCCACGCTCGCGGATCAGAACGGGAATGTGCGGCGCTGCGCATTGAATGCAGACGTGCTGAAGTTCCATATCTTTGTGGATTCTTCTTCTGTTGAGATCTTTGTCAACGATGGAGAAGAGGTATTCACAAGCCGTATCTTTCCAAGCAAGGATAGTACGGAGATTCGCTTCTTTGCACTTGGAGGCAAGGGAGGATTTAAGGCATCAAAATGGGATTATTAGATATAACGTGAGAGGAATGAAGGACCATGTCGGATAATCAGCAGATTGCCCAGGACGTTATTCGTGCCATCGGGGGCAAAGAAAATATCGCATCATTTGCACACTGTGCAACACGTCTTCGGATCATGGTGAATGACAAGGACAAGATCGATCAGAAGCAGGTCGAGAACATCGACAAAGTTAAAGGAGCCTTTTTCAACTCTGGCCAGTATCAGATCATTTTTGGAACAGGAACGGTGAACCGGATATTTGAAGAGGTCGAGAAGCTGGGCATCGAAGGCTCTTCCAAGGAAGATGTGAAGAGTCAGGGCAAGAAGGAAGGCAATGCTTTTCAACGGGCCATTCGCACGTTCGGTGATGTTTTTGTACCAATTATCCCTGTGCTGGTAGCAACGGGGCTGTTCATGGGTTTGCGAGGGCTGCTCACTCAAAATGAAATTTTATCACTTTTTGGTGCAACACCGGAGGACATTTCACCCAATTTCCTCTTATTTACTCAGATCCTGACGGACACAGCATTTGCATTTCTGCCTGCACTCGTAGCCTGGTCTGCTTTCCGTGTGTTTGGCGGGAGTCCGGTTCTCGGCATCGTTTTGGGTCTGATGCTTGTGAATCCGGCGCTGCCGAATGCATACGCTGTGGCCGATGGATCAGCACAACCGCTGCACATGTTCGGATTCATCCCGGTAGTCGGATATCAGGGTTCCGTGCTGCCTGCGTTCTTCGTCGGATTGATCGGAGCGAAGTTTGAGAAGCTTCTGAGAAGACGCGTACCAGAGGCGCTTGACTTAATTCTTACCCCTTTTATTACACTGACGGTTATGATTACGCTGGGCCTTTTCGCAATTGGTCCGGTATTCCATTCTCTAGAGGAGTGGGTGCTGCATGGAACGACAGCCGTATTGGGACTTCCATTTGGTATTTCGGGCATTATTATTGGTTTCTTCCATCAAATTATTGTTGTTACCGGTGTACATCACATCTTTAACTTTCTGGAGATTCAATTGCTGGAGAAAACGGGCTTTAATCCGTTCAACGCGATTATTACATGTGCTATGGCTGCGCAAGGAGCAGCTTGTCTGGCAGTGGGGTTGAAGACCAAAAATACAAAGCTGAAAGCACTCGCACTGCCTTCGTCATTCTCTGCATTTCTAGGGATTACTGAACCTGCAATCTTCGGGGTTAACTTGCGATACATGAAACCGTTCATCATGGGTCTCGTCGGGGGCGCTGTCGGTGGATTTATCGCATCTTTGTTCCATTTGCAAGGTACAGGTATGGCGGTGACGGTTATTCCGGGCACGCTGCTGTATTTGAATAGCCAATTGCCTTTATACATTTTGTCCAATGTGGTAGCAATGGGTATTGCATTTGCACTTACCTGGTTCTTCGGATATAAGGATCAGCCGGTTGCGGAGGAAGTTCCGAGCAATGCAGCAGAAGAGAGCAAGACGGAAGTTCTGTCGCAAAATTCTAACTCATCTGCCAGCCAGGCCGTTAACCATCGCACCAAGGTAGATATGTTGGAAATTGCATCACCGATCACTGGTACAGCTGTTGCTTTGGAGCAGGTTCCTGATCCTGCATTCTCGGAAAAGCATATGGGAGAAGGGATCGCTATCGAGCCTTCTGAGGGCAAAGTATTTGCACCTTTTGATGGTGTCATCGCTCATGTGATGAATAAGAGCAAACATGCGGTAATCCTGGAACATGAAACCGGTGTTCAAATGCTTGTGCATATTGGGATTAATACCGTTGGACTGAAGGGGGAGGGTTTTACCGCATATGTGAATAGCGGAGACACCGTAACCGCAGGACAACTGTTGATTGAATTTGACATGGAAGCGATCCAGGCTGCCGGGCTGCCATTGATTACACCTGTGCTCATCCCGAATGGGAATGATAGGATCGAACAGGTGATGGCAACTATGACAGGCCCAGTTCAAGCTAATGGAGAAGCACTAATCGTTGTGAAATTTACTGAACCACAATAAGCGTAAACTTTTGAACAAGACAGGTCGGAAAATGCAAAGAGACCCGGTGTATATCACCAGGGTTTCTTTGCACTTTTATGTATCTTTTCTACTTAACGGAAGGTGTCAAAAAGAATAATACGTCAGCGCGTATTGCATCAGAAAGGCACGAATTTCTTCCCGGTTTAACATCACATCAGATGTGCTGCCTTGCTCCAGGTTGAGAAGCAAATTACTGACGGCTTCATGCAGGAACAGCTTGCGTTCATTTCCCCACAGCTCTTGATGCTGCTGGATAAATTGCGTGGCCTGCGACAGCTCCATACCTTTTAAAACTCTGAACACCGAAGCCCATTTTACCAGATCAGAGGGATGGGAACCTATAGGTAATTCAAATTCGGCAAAACCATGAACATTCCCGCATGAGATTTTGAACAATCCGCAGTAACAGGATGAATGTTCCCGCGCTATGAAGGGTAATTTTCGCATATCGTACCGAATAATCTCCATGGAACTAATTCGGGTATCAACACGAATCTCCGTTCGAATTTCCACATCACAATCTGCAATCACACGCTCCAACCTCCATAGGCAAAATCACCTTATCGTTTCTATTGTTTTTGTTATCCTGCCGATTATATTACGACTGAACACAGCTCAAGTAAAATCTACCGGAATGGATATACGCCTGATTTTCCGATTTTTGGTTTGGAATTCATACATGTAAGCGATTAACAAGAGATATATCTTCGTTTTGGACTCGAATAACTCGATTTTTTCTTCCGCTCATGACAGACCGAGTAACATGCCGCATGACAGCGTAAAGAGGAGATTAGTCAAGAAATCCTCACCTGGATTGTCTGGAATCGATCAGAACGGTGCAGAAATCGAATACCGTTCAATTGCAGAGATGTAGACAGAGGACTATGATTCGCACATAACGTACTCCAGATGGCATTTGCAGGATCTGATGTGAAGGCGAGGTTGGCGGCAATGGATGAAGCAATGATGGTGGTTTCGACAGGACACGGTGCGGCGGGAATGAATTTTGTGGATGTATTACTGAAGAGGGGATTTGCAGTTGTCGTGCTTGTACACAGTGAAGAAGAGGGGGAACAACTTCAATCGCTTGGTGCTGTTACTGTGCGTTACATTCAGGAAATGGCAGACCGTAACCAGCTTCCGCTTGAATTTGTAGTAAAAAGCGCCTTTGTATTCGAAAATAGCTTGCCGCAGTGCTGTCAGGACATTGAGCTGTGTCGCAGTTTGTGTCCGCAACAACTCTATGTCGTTTCCAACAACAGGGCTCCTGTTGGGCTTGTTTATAAAGGTCTGGGAGCAACATATGTCATTCACAGCCGGAGTGGAGATGTTTCATTTTTAGTGTAGTATGGCAAAAGCAAAAAAACAGGACGGCGAAGTTAACCTGATAACGGATCGCCGTCTTCATTCATGACTATAGGCCAGCGTGTCGTTTCAATCGTTCTGCAATCTGAATCAGATCCTCTGGGGATACACCAGGTGCGAACTCTTCCGGCAGATCGGGAAGTTCAGGGATGGCTCCACTGTGACCCGGCAAGCCGGCAAAGGCTTCAAGTTTACCGCCATCGATTGGATGTTCTCCTTTCCAGATCTGAGCAATGCGCTGATAGTCCTTGTCACTAAAGGTATAGAGTCTACGGTGCTCACCCATGGCTTCCCATTTGCGCGTTGTATCAAACACCTTATTGTCCAGCCGCGGAATAGGAAATAACTTGGTTACATCGACTCCAGTCGCTATTTCCAGTGCCTTGGCATAGGCCAAAATATGTACGCCTCCACGCACGAGCAAATATCCTGTCATCTCCCTGGCTGTTGGATGATCAGTCATCTCGTAAACTCTCATCTTGTGAGTTCGCGCCCCGCATTCGAGGAAGAAGTTATGAAGCAGATCAAAGATCAGATTACCACTGCTAACGACATAAGAACCATTCCAAGGTCTGCCCATGGAATCGTAGGGAAGCGCCGTTTGAGCGGATTCGATAAAGTGTGAAGTCATACGAGCATCCTTGCCAATGCGCAATGGTGTGGAGTCGGGATCACCTGGTGAAGTTGAGCCAACAAGCATCAGGTTAATAGTATTGGCGACAAGTTCAACGTGGCCGAATTCTTCAGCCGTAATGCTAGCCACGATGTCATAGAAGGGGCGCAGCTTCGACTTTCCTCTGAAATTAAAAGACTGAAACAAATAATTGTTCAACGTTGACATTTCCCCAAACTTGCCACCTAACAGTTCCTGTACCGAGCTAGCTCCATTGGGGTCCGGATTATTGGATAGTGGCAGTTCGATAGCTAGACGGTCTACCCGTTTAAACATTACATTTCCTCCTCAAGCCAAATTACTGTAAAGGTATGAGAGGTTACTTGTACGTTATTCGGGGATTCCAATTTAATAATCTGTTTTGATTATAGAAACATAAAGAACGTTCTGTCAGAACTTGTGCTCTGAACAGAACGTTTAGCATTAATAATATAAAAGCGATATTTAAATTATGAAGAGATTCCTACTACACTGGAACCATTCTTCGTAATTTTGTACGTAATGACGTCTCCGCTCCAGAAGTGGAACTTGAGAATGACTTCGCCATTATTTGTTTCGTTGAAGAAGTTTTGTTTCAGTTCAATCACGTTGCTGCTATAATTCGGACTGAAGGTGTAGGAAAATTCTTTAAATGAAGTCCAGTTTTGCGGACCTGCATTTCCTCCACTTGTATAAGTGGCTTCCATGGTGGCCAGCTGATTGCCATTAAAGATAGTCGGAATCGCAAACGAGCTCGTTGTGCCCGTTACATTGCTCAGTTTAGGTGTATCATACTTGATGATATTCAGGTTCCAGTTTGCGCCTTTGTTGAATTTGACGGTCAACTTGGCATTAACCCCAAGATTGCCGGAAGTGGTCAGTCTGGTTAACAGGCTTGATTTTAACGTCAGCACATCACCGTTGATCGTGTAATCTGTACCTTGAACAAGGGTAGTGCTGCCATTAGCAAGAGAACTAAATGTATTGCCATTGAGATTCAGTTTTACGGTTTTATCCTGGATTGCAGCACCTTTTTTCAGATAAACGAGATCGGATTCAGCTGTGGAGGAACGACCTGTCCAACTTGCTTTCATTGTGTTATACAGATCCTGATCAGACCATGTAAAGCTGGTACGGCCGAAATGCTGTCCATTATCCCATAACATGGTGGTCATCTGTTTCTGACGCAGGTATTGGCCGATAAATTCGAAGAATTTCAGCTTCTCACCTTGCTCGATGACACCTGTGTGCTGATCAAAGCCGAGTAAGCCATACTCGCCGACGATAACCGGAATGCCTTTGGCTGTAAATGCATTGTATACCCGGTCAAATGTATCCGTGATATCCTGCTGTACTTCAGCATTATACTTGGTGTAACCAGCGATATTCACGCTGAATGGCCAGAAACCATAGTAGTGGACGGTAGCGATAATGTTAGGGTCATTCAACTTCGCAATTGTCTGCGATAATGCATCGAGATCTGGTTGAGCGGAAGAGGTATGCATCGTTGGAAGAACCAATGGACGTGTTGCATTGTTGCCGCCGGATGTTCTTACGATGTTATGAAAAGATACATTCAGCTCATCCAGCAAAGCGTATGCTGTAGCGGTATTCGTTGTACCACCTTCGGTGAAGCGTGGTTCATTTACACTTTCGAACATCAGCTTAGTGGATGAGTTTTTGAATTTGTTTGCAATTTGAGTCCAGGCAGAGTTGTAACGAGCAAGAACATTGGCATGGTCATTCTCCATATAGCTGATCCACTGCCATGAATCGTGATGGATATTGATCATGACATATAGATTGGCATCCAGGGCCCAGTTTACAACCTGTTGAACGCGATTCATGTAAGCGGTATCAATAGTGTAGTTGGGTGCTCCTCCTATATGAGCTTGCCAGGTCACTGGAATACGAATGCTTTTGTAGCCTTGATTGGCGATATTTTGAATCAGTTGCTGAGTGATCAGCGGGTTTCCCCAGGCCGTTTCATCTGCACCAACAGCGTCCAGCGAGTTACCCAGATTCCAGCCCGGCTCCATCGCAGTAACATAGGACTGAATATTGGTTGGAGCAGCGGCGGTTGCATTTGCCTGAATCGAGTCATCTGAAGCAGCAGAAGTGATGGCTGATGAGAACAGGGATAGGATCATTGCCGTTACGATAGTGAGCGAGAGGGCCGATTTGCGGTTTTTGTTCATTAACATATTCTCCTTTGTAAATATAATTGTTGAACTAAAAATAGAGCGCTTACAAAATTGGCAATTTAAGTTCAGCATAGAACAAAATCCTAAATTAATTTAAATGGAATCACCACCAAATTAAGTATTGAAAACGTTTTCTGAAATGCAACTATATCATGATTTATTCAAAGAAAATACCATGATAATTGGATGATAATTCATGTAAAAATTAGTGATTATGACAATTATGGAATATCGCAGGGGGTGGTGTGGATTACTCTTTTACATGAAAAACTTCTGTGGATATCAGCATTAATTCTACAATTTGTGTGTTCATATATTGCGGAGACGTTGGGAAATCTTCTTCAATCCAGCGAATCAAAAGACCAGCGACTCCATGAGCCCGATAGATGTATAACCATTTTGGATCAATTACGGACCCTTCCTCAAGCTCATAATCGTATTCTGCTACAAAAAGATCCTCAATCACTCTCGCCATTTGGTAGCGGAAATCCACCTGGATATGATCACTCAATAACAATTTGTATAGTGCAGCTTGTTCTTTCAAGTATGTAAACAGCGTGATATCTTCGGCATGCATTTCTTTTAAATTGACTTTGGTGATGTATCTGTATGGATTTTTGATCTGTTGAACAAATTCGACTAGAACCTCCTGAATAATCTCACGTAACAAATCCTCTTTGGTTGCGAAATTGGCATAAAATGTGCCCCGATTATAATTGGCCTCCCGGACAATTTCAGATATGGAGATCTGTTGAAAAGGCTTTTGTGAAAGCAAGCGTAGAAAAGTTTCTTTGATATCCGACTTGGAACGCAAAATGCGTTTGTCAATTCGATCTGTCATGAATAGTTCACCTCGTTTACAGTATCGTTCATGTCACTTAATTCTGCAACTTGGTGTACAAAATACGATCAAGTGTACAGTAACGTACAATTCCAGGCATATTACGGATTGAATAAGGTCAATGATATAGATATATTGAGGATTGTTTAAAATTAATATTAATGGAGGTATTCATATGACATTTCCCGTATTGGAAGGTAAAGTGGCCATTGTAACAGGGGCAGCGATGGGCATGGGTGAAGCAACTGCTCAACTTTTTGCCGCAGCCAAAGCAAAGGTAATCGTTGCAGATTTTAACGAAGAGAAAGGACAGGCTGTCGTTGAATCCATTCGTGCGGCTGGTGGTGAATCCGCTTTCGTGAAAGTCGATATTTCCAAATCGGAAGAAGTACAAGCGATGGTGAAGTTTGCAGTTGAGACTTATGGACAACTGGACGTGGCCGTTAATAATGCCGCACTCACGCCAGATGACAAACCAGCAGCTGAATTTGACGAAGCCTACTGGCATCGCCTGATTTCAGTTGACCTGACAGGTACTGCATTGTGTATGAAATATGAACTTCAGCAAATGCTGAAACAAGGCAAAGGCGGTTCCATTATTAACATTTCATCGGTTAGTGGATTCCGTCCTCAACCCAATAACATTGCTTATGTAGCTGCCAAGCATGGCGTGGTTGGTATGACCAAAGTAGCTGCAATGGAAAACGGACCACACAACATTCGGGTTAACTCGGTTGCTCCAGGAGCAATCGATACACCTATGCTGCGTGGTGCCTTGGATCAATTCGGTTTCACGGCAGAGGAGTATGCTCCGCAGTTGAGCTTGCTTAATCGTTTTGGACAACCTAATGAAATTGCACAAGCAAGTCTCTGGCTCGCATCTGACGCTGCTTCTTATATCACAGGCACTACGATTCACGCGGATGCAGGGTACACGTCTCGTTAATCATTAAAACGAAGAATTTGAAAGATCTAATCCGACTACCCAGTCACAATAAAATTGACAATTCAGCTATTCCTTGCTAAAGTTTTATCCAATCCGCATAATTGTGATCTGGGAATGTTACCGATATGGGCATAACCTGAGCTGGCTTGTATACACTGCAACGTGTATCCGGGCTGGTTCGGGTTTTTTGTATTTAAGTTGAACGAACAAACGATTTTACATTGGACACTGCGCTGCCAGAACAATCTTCCGATCGCTGTTATCCCCAGATTTTTTGATTCCCTTTTTAAAGGGGAAATCCGGGGATAAAGGCGAACACTCCGCTTCTCCAGATTTTTTCTGTCCTCTCCGTTTATGATGTAAATGTGTAGTTCAACTTAAATATTTTGTCTTATTAATGTTTCTTGCGATTTGAGCGGATAACAGAATTACATATTTGGAAGGAGAATAAGGATGACTAATTTTAAGTTTCCCAAAGACTTTTTGTGGGGTGGTGCCATTGCTGCCAATCAGGCAGAGGGTGCTTATCTGGAAGATGGCAAAGGGCTGAGCATTGTTGACTTGCTGCCGACAGGAGAGAATCGCAGAAGCATAATGAAGGGTAATGTTCCTGCATTAACCCCGCTGGAAACCGAGTTTTATCCTTCACATGAAGCAATTGATTTCTACCATCGTTATCCCGAGGATATCGCGCTGTTTGCCGAGATGGGCTTCAAAGCGCTGCGTGTATCCATTTCCTGGGCGCGGATTTTCCCAACTGGAGAAGATGCACAGCCGAATGAAGCGGGTTTGCAGTTTTATGATCGATTATTCGATGAACTGTTGAAGCAGGGTATCGAGCCTGTAGTAACACTTGCTCACTTCGATGTACCCGTTAATCTAATTGAGAAATATGGCAGTTGGAGAAGCCGTGAGTTGGTGACTCTGTTCGAAACCTACGCGAAAACCGTATTCAGCCGTTACAAGGACAAGGTGAAATATTGGATGACGTTCAACGAAATTAACATGCTGCTGCATCTGCCATTCCTTGGTGCGGGTCTGGTCTTCAATGATGGTGATCATGTGAAAGAGATTCAGTATCAGGCAGCACACCATCAATTGGTGGCAAGTGCACTGGCGGTTAAAGCTTGTCATGAGATCATCCCAGGCGCAATGATCGGCTGTATGCTTGCGGCAGGAAGCTTTTATCCTTATACCTGTAATCCGGATGATGTGTTCCAGGGCATGGAGAAAGACAGAGAGTCTTACTTCTTCATTGATGTTCAGTCGCGTGGAGAGTACCCAGGTTATGCCAAACGTTTCTTCAAGGATCATGGATTGAATATTAACATGCAGCCAGGTGATGCGGAAATTCTGAAAAACCATACGGTTGATTATATCGGATTTAGCTATTATTCAAGTCGTACAACCTCCACCGACCCGGAAGTCGTCAAAAACATGACGAGCGGCAATGTGTTTGGTTCTGTAGCCAATCCATATTTGGCAAAATCGGAGTGGGGCTGGACGATTGATCCCAAAGGCATCCGTATTACAGCCAATCAACTGCACGACCGATATCAAAAACCGCTGTTTGTTGTAGAAAATGGATTTGGAGCCAATGACGTGGTTACCCCTGAAGGTGAAGTTGATGATGCGTACCGGATTGATTATCTGAAACGCCATGTTGCCGAGATGGGTGAAGCTCTACAGGATGGCGTAGAGATCATCGGTTATACAAGCTGGGGGCCCATCGATATTGTCAGCGCTTCTTCAGGAGAGATGAGAAAACGCTATGGTTATATCTATGTCGACCGTGACAATGAAGGTAAGGGTGATTTGAAGCGGATCAAGAAAAAGAGCTTCCAATGGTACAAAAATGTGATTGAATCGGACGGCAGCAATTTAGAATTGGAATAAGTAGGGGAGGATGAGGGACATTCTCCATGATCATATCGGAAGGACCACTCTTCATGGAACTTCCGATTGCTCCCTCGTTGAAAGCGTTGACATATGTGTCTCTTCGCGCTATACTTGACGCAATTATATCGTTTTGGGATTGTTACTACTTGAAGTAGGCAAAACCTAAGCACCAAAAAAAACAGACGCACATGTCTTGTTTATTTTGTGATGCTTCAGGTTTTTTTTGTATGCCCAAAAGGCGATATATGACTGCCAAGAGAGTGGATCGTGACGGGGGGATTGAAGTGAAAATAGCAAAGGTTATCAACAATAACGTCATTAGCATCTATCAGGCGGATGGAGCAGAGCTTGTAGTGATGGGGCGTGGGATTGCCTTTAAGAAAAAGCCGGGGGATAAAGTAGACGAGACCCGTATCCAGAAAGTATTTGCGCTTAAAAACAAGCAGACATCCGACAATTTTAAAATGCTTCTGCGTGAAGTGCCCATGGAGCTAATCGAAATTGTGGAAGAAATTATTACCTACGCCAGAGAGAATCTGGGCCGTAACCTGAATGAAAATATTTATGTTTCTCTGACAGATCATATTAACTTTGCGATTGAACGATATCGTGAAGGGGTTGAAATCAAGAATGCACTGATGTGGGAAATCAAACAGCTGTACAAGGCTGAGTTCGGACTGGGTCTGAAAACGCTGGAGCAGATCAAGTCCAGACTTCATATCGAGCTTCCACCGGATGAAGCAGCGTATATTGCCCTGCATATTGTCAATGCGGAGATGAATGAAGAAGTTATTACAACAATGAACATCACGAAGTTTATTCAGCAGATTATTAATATAGCGAAATATCACTTCAAGATGGAATTCGATGAAGAGTCTCTCAGCTATTTTCGTTTCATTACGCATCTGAAGTTCTTCTCCCAGAGGGTATTAAGCGGCACGCATTATGACAATAATTATGACCACTTTTACGACATGATCAAAGAGAAGCACCCGGAAGCGGCGGCATGTACGGAGAAAATCGAAATGTTCGTCAACAAGGAATATAACCATCAGCTTACCAACGAAGAGAAATTGTATCTGACCGTCCACATTAAACGGGTCGTTAATCGATAATAATTAAAATGTTGACAAATTTGGTTAAATCATAATAATATGAGATTAACAGGAATTAAATACGATTTAACTGGGATTGTTACTGGTTATGCAGGCAAAACCTAAGTCATGAGAAGGCAGGACCAATGTGTCCAAACCTTACTCAAGGCTTAGGTTTTTTGCGTGCAAAAAAATCGGTAAGGTGCCTGTTTTAGTAAATATGGAGGTGCACATCATGAGTCAGGAAAAACTCGCAAAAGAGATCGTCGAGCTGGTCGGCGGCGAAAAGAATGTGGTATCACTGGTACATTGCGCAACACGTTTGCGGTTTGTATTGAAGGATGATGCCAAGGCAGACAAAGCCAAGCTGGAAAAGACAGAAGGAATCATTGCAGTCAAGGAAAACGGGGGTCAGTTCCAGGTGGTCGTTGGCAATAAGGTGCCTGAGGTTTACAACGCCATTGGTCAGATCAGCAACATTTTGGATGATTCTTCCGAAAAGGAAAAGCCGAAGAAGTCCGCAAAAGGCTTAGGCGGCATCATCGATGTGATTTCTAGTATTTTCGCACCGCTATTAGGGGTTATGGCGGGAGCAGGTATCTTGAAAGGGCTGCTGCTCATTGCAAGCAATGTCGGCTGGCTGGAAACAACGGAAAGCACGTATAAAATCCTATTTGCAGCAGCAGACAGCCTGTTTTATTTCTTACCTTTGCTATTAGCGGTTACAACTGCTCGCAAATTCCAGGGTAACATGTTTGTAGCAATGACCATTGCAGGCGCATTAATCTATCCTTCCATCGTCACGCTCAAGGCGGAGGGAACGCCAACCGATTTCTTCGGTATTCCTGTGATTTTGATGAATTATTCATCTACCGTTATCCCTATTATTCTGGCAGTTATCGTCATGAGCAAATTGGAGAAATTCTTCAATAAAGTTCTTCACGAAAGTGTGAAAAATTTTGTCACTCCATTATTTTTGCTTGTCATTATGGTACCTCTTACTTTGCTTGTATTCGGTCCATTTGGAGTATATGTAGGTAATGCCATTGCATCAGGACTTGTGGCCGCCTTCGGATTCAGTCCGTTATTGGCAGGAGCCGTTATGGGTGCAAGCTGGCAGCTGCTCGTTATTTTCGGAATTCACTGGGGTCTTATTCCCGTTTTTATCAACAACGTTGCTGTGTATGGACGTGATGGCGTCAAACCGGCTGCGACGGCTTCCATCTTTGCACAGACCGGAGCTGCATTCGGCGTTATGCTGAAAACCAAAAATAAGAAGCTGAAAACGCTGGCGGGTTCATCGACATTGACAGCCTTGTTCGGGATTACCGAGCCGGCCATCTATGGTGTCACTCTGCCACTCAAACGTCCATTCATCGCAGGAGTGATCGGGGGTGCTGTTGGTGGGGCCATCATTGGTCAGGCGGGTACTCAGGCATTCGCTTCGGGCGCTCCAGGATTACTGACTTTGCCGATCTTCTATGGACCGGGTGGAGAGGGCTTCCCTGGACTGATTCTTGGGATCTGCGTATCCTTTGTTGTTTCGGCTGCATTGACGTACATTATGGGATTCAAAGATCCGGTTGAAGAGGAAGAACAAGAAAAAAGCACGGAATCTACCAATCCATCAATAAGAACAGCGGATTCCGTGGATCAAGAAGTTCTTAGTCCGATTGAGGGGACCATTGTTGAACTGACTGAGGTGCCAGATCCGGCATTTTCATCCGGCGCGATGGGCAAAGGCATTGCGATTGAGCCAGCAGTTGGCCGAGTCGTTGCTCCTTTTGACGGTACTATTACCGTGGCTTTCAAAAAGAAACATGCCCTGGCTGTTGTATCGGATACAGGTGCGGAGATTTTGGTTCATGTTGGGGTGGATACCGTCAAGCTCGATGGTCAGCACTTTACATCACATATTCAGGAAGGAGATCGGGTTAAAGCAGGAGATTTGCTGCTGGAATTCGATATCGCTGCAATCAAGGTCGCTGGTTATCATACGGTAACCCCTATTATTGTAACGAATTCTGCAAACTATGAGGAAGTGGTTCCTTTGACTACAGGAGAAGTTCGGGTTCAAGAGCCTTTACTTACCCTATATGGTGGAAAGGGACAGGAACAAGAGTAGAAATAACAAAAGCCGTGTCCGACGTGGAACAGAATGTTTCTGTTTACGTGGACGCGGCTTTTTTTGCTGTTACCCAATCAAATTCATCAGATCCTGAACCTGTCCCATCATGGAGATTGGATCTTCCCGAAGCCAGTCCTCCGTCATACGGTAAACCTGACCGTTCTGCACTGCCGGAAGCTGCTGCCAATACTTGCTGCGTTCAAGCTGTTCAAACTGTCGGATGGATTCCGGGTCGCCTGACACAACGATAAAGAGATGATCACCCGCATACTTATGCAATTGATCCAAAGGAATATCTTCTTTGAACGGATGAGATTTATTTTGCTGGGCTGCCAGCACCGGAGCAGGTGGTTTTAATTGCAAATCACGATATAACACACCTACGTCGTAGTAGACCTGGAAGGTAGCGGGAAGTCCTCTCATCCAGAAGAATGAAACTGTTTGGTCACCATCTTGAAGAGGAGACAAGACTCTTTGGGTTTCCTTGATCTTGTTCATATAGCTTTCCATCCAGGCTTCTGCCACAGATGTCCTTCCAGTCAAATCCGCAATAAGACGAAAGCGTTCAAAGAAGGGCAGGGACCAGGGAACATCCAGTGTAGGAGCAATTTTGGAGTATTCGGCATAATGATGCCCGTTAAAAGTCACGATGAGATCGGGTTTCAGCTCCGATATCTTATCCATATATGGCGTTACCACGGAATTTCCAATCGAAGGAACACCTCGCACATGACCCTGGTAATAACGGCAGTCTAGCAATTGGTAAGGTGCACCAATCGGTGTTATGCCGAGCGCCAGCAGCTCACCCAGGAACTGAAAGGAGGCGACACGCATTGTATGCTTTCTTAGATGAATATATAAACGCGGCGATACACCGGTATATTGCTTGAAGCTACGACTGAAATGAAAAGGATCGCGGAATCCGATGTGTCCTGCAATTTCCTGAATCGAATCATTTGATTCCAGCAGACGTTTTTTGGCACGATTCATTCGCAAGGCATTCAAATATTTGATGGGACTCTGTCCGGTGTGCTCACGAAAAAGACGTGAAAAATGGCGTGTGGATAGCCCAGTCTCTGCGGCAAGTTGATCCAAAGTATAGTCAAGTGTAACGGATTGTTCCAACCGTTGAAGGAGTGTATCCACGGCCTGTATGCTGCGATGCTCTTTATCCATCGTGTCGGCTTTCATGGCTAGTAAAATCAATTCCTGAAACAGCACATGTTTGCTGTAGTTTTCCTTTTCATCGCAAAGATCCTCCACGGGATGCAGCAAGTGTACCAATTGAATCATGCGAGAAACATGTTCAGGGTATACTTGTCCTTGCGCTAATGCAGCCATTCGGGGCGTACCCTGAACAGTTACGGGCAGAGGTTCGAATTCAACGCTATATACTTGCAGAGGAAGATCTGATAGACTCTCAAGCTGCACTTCCATACCGGGATGAAATAGAAAGCAGTTTCCTGGCATAACCTCAGTCTGTTTATCCATGGAATGGACTTTACCACGCCCTTCGGTGATAATCATCAATGTATGACGGTGTATTGATTTTGTACACGGACCGGATATCGCATCGCAGTATGTCCCTGTAAGTATATAGACCAGCGAAATCATGGTATCCCTCCTCAAAAGCTGAAAAGAAGCTCTTCAGGCAGGATCGCTGAAGAACTTCTCCTCTATTGTATATGATGTGATTAATATCTTTTATTTGGTGAGCAATTGAACGGCATCATCCAATTGAGCACTGAGAGACATCACGTCGTAAGAGAACCATAGGCTCTCATCAACCACGTAAACTTTATTATTTTTGACGGCAGGCAGTGAGTGCCACAACTGGCTATCATCCACCTCTTTCAGGAAATCAGGATCATTATCGAATCTTACCACAAACAGTCGATCTGCTGAAGCATATTCCGGCAGTTTCTCAAGAGAGATGTTGATGCCGAGTTCATGATTCCCTTTTGCCCATTCCTCTTTGACGGTATCCGTCATGTTGAACTTCAGAGCATCATATAAGGTATAACCGACATTAGCGTTCCCGTACACTCTGAGTTGACCTTTTTCAAATCCGCCAATAACCACAACGCCGAATGTCTCATCTGGTGAAACGAAGGAAGAAAGCTTGGTCCGTGCCTCTTCGGATTTCTGATTAAATGCTTGAATCCATTCCTGTGCCTGTTCGCTTCTGCCAATAACGTCAGCCACTGACTTGAAATGTTGGAATGCATCGGCACCTTCCCATTGAACAACAACCGTAGGGGCAATCTTGGACAGCTGCTCCAATTGATCCTCATTCCACTCTGCAGCAATGATGAGGTCCGGCTGCAGTTCAAGTGCCTTTTCCAAATTCAGCTTATTGGAGACCCCGATATCTTCGATCCCTTCCAATTGATCTTGAATCGAGACATAGTTGTTAAGCAGATGTGATGCTGCCCCAGCGGGCTTAAGTCCTGCTGCCAGCATTTCCGGTAAATATTGTGTAGTGAGAACACGTTGGGGATGGGCTGGAATCGTTACCTCACGGCCCAGAGCATCCTTATATACGCGAGTTGCCGATTCTAAGGCAGTATCGGTTGACGTTTCTGTCTGCAGTGCAGAATTACCTTCAGTAGAAGGTGATGATGTTTGTTTCCCTTGACCGCAAGCGGAGAGAAGCAAGGTTAGCACAAGGATAATGCACGAAAGCTGGAGTTTATTTGGATGACGCAACATAATAATGAAATCCCCTTTTTCTTTTATAATGATAATCATTATCAATTATTATAGTCAAGACTTCTTTTGAAGAACATGTTGAATATGGACTTGAAGCATGGAAAATATGGACATGACGTTCTGGCACAAAAGAAAATACCTCCAAAAATTAATTTTGGAGGCATTTGTTTCGTTTTATTCACGATCCAATGATGTCCTAAGAATCTGCTCGCACAACCGTTGAGTTCATATTGCCTGTCAGTCGTTGCGGAGGGAAGACCATGCGGACAGGTGCGATGATGATCGCAGCGAACAAGGCTTTGATTAGATCACCGATGATGTAGGGATAGAACCCTTGTATCATGGCTTCGGGTAATGACATTTTGTAGGCATAGGCCAACCAGGGCACGCCCGAAACATAGATCAACATTGAACCAAATACCTCAAATACGATAAAGGCCAGGAAATAACCAACGAATCCGTTCAGTTTGATTCTGCTGAGTAATAACCCAATGAGCAATGCGGAGAAGGGCCACATCATGACATATCCCCCGGTAGGCCCAAGGAGTACTGCAAGTCCGCCTGCGCCATGCAGAAGCGGGAAGCCAATCGCAGTCAGGACTACGACCAAAGCGACACTTAGAAAACCATATAATGGGCCAAGCAGTCCTCCTGCCAGCATAACCGCAAGAGTTTGCAGTGTAATCGGCACAGGAGAGAAACCAATGGGAATACTTATGTAACCAAAAAGAACAAGTATGGCTGCCATCAGTGCGCTGAATACAATACCTCGCAAAGATAATTTCATGTTTGAACATTCCTTTCAATTTTGGTAATCTTATTGTTAACCGATCAAACGAATGTGGTTAACGATTTGGATCGTACCACAAAAGATTCAAAAGGGAAAGGACCAATTTGCGATGCAAGACGTTACACCTTTGATAAAACTAGAAAATGTCCGTGTTCATTATGCTTCCGAGTCAGGACGTGTTCGTAAGGCAGTGGATGGGGTTTCGTTGGATTTAGCTCCCGGTGAATGGATAAGTATTGTGGGAGCCAATGGTAGCGGCAAAAGTACGCTGGCTGGACTGCTGATTGGATTCACGCCACTATCTGGCGGAGAAAGAATGGTTGCTCCAGAACTGGTTGTGCGTGGAGTCCTCCAGCAGCCTGATGCCCAGGTACTTGGAGATACCATTGAGGAGGAATTTCATTTTGCCTTATCCTCACTGCTGGAATCTCCTGATGAACAATTACGTCGGAGAGAGCACGCATTACATACGGTAGGACTTGAACACCCGCCACAGGCGGCAATATCGATGCTGTCTGGAGGGCAGAAGCAGTTGCTTAATATCGCGGTAGCGCTGGCGGCCAAGCCGGATGTACTCATTCTGGACGAACCTACGGCCATGCTTGATCCGGGAGCCAGAGATCGAATGGAAGCTGTAGTTCAAACTATTGTCCAGCAGGGGACGGCGGTAATCTGGATTACGCATCATTTGGAGGAAGCGACTCTTTGCAATCGAATTATTGCCATGGAACAGGGACGCTGTGTATATGATGGAGCGCCTGCGGCTTTCTTCTATGGAAAAGATAAGGAAGAGATAACGGCTGACGCTGGAAAAGGAGCACAACAACCATCACCCTGCGAGAAGCTTGGGCTTGCGCCACCTTTTACAGTGCAGACGGCTCTACTCCTGAAACGGAAAGGTTTGCTGCATCATGCAACTCCTCTGCGACCAGAGCAGTTGGTTAAGGAGGTAGCCCTTTGGCAATCGAATTAGAACATGTAGGTATAGCTTCATCACAACCTGACAAAAGAGCGCTGCTTCAAGATATCACTGTCCGACTGAACCGTGGCGAAATCACTTTATTATTAGGCTGCACAGGATCAGGCAAAACTACACTGCTGCAAACGATCGCTGGCCTGAAACCTCCAGATGAGGGTAGCCTCAAGCTGGACGGAGAGCTTTTCTGGCAGAACGGGAAAGTGCCACAGTCCATTCTGTTGCAAATGGGGTTGGTCTTTCAATTCCCAGAGCAGCAGCTGTTTGCCCGAAGTATTGGGCGTGAATTTGCTTATTCTCTGCGTCCATATCGGCTACCGGATGAACAAAAGAAAAAGCAGATTTCCGAAGCACTTGAGCACTGGGACTCTCCAGCGGGTCAGGGAGAGGAAGAACGATTCCATTCGGACAGATCCCCCTTTGCACTAAGCGGGGGAGAACGGAGAAGATTGGGGCTTGCCCTGGGAACTGCTACGCAGCCTTCATGGCTATTGCTCGATGAACCCAGCGCTGGATTGGAAGCACAAAGTGTGCTCATGCTGCTGGATGTATTGAATCAGCATCGAACTACAGGTGAGGGAGCCATTGTGGCTACACACGACCTGGACACATTTTTACCACATGCGGATCGGGTTCTGTTGTTGAAGGCTGGGCGTCTGGTTGCTGATCTCATGCCACGTGAACTTCACACAAGGCCAGACCTACTGGAGCTTGCCGGAATTGGTCTGCCACCCTCCATGCAACTGGCACAACAATTTGCGGCGGCGGGCATTCATTTTCCTACTACTGCGTTGACCCCGGAGGAAATGGCTGAAGGTATTGTTCAGTCCGTCAATGAGCCTTTAGAGCAGAAGGTTGATGTTATTGGTAATGAGGATCAACTCGGAATGGATGAAGCGAAGCTTACCTTTTCAAGCTCTAACACTCCGGGAGGAGAAGGCATGCAGGAGGGCAGATACGCCCACGCAGAAACAGGCACCAACAGAGGATTATATGGGGCCATGGACCCGCGTTTGAAATGGGTTTTATACATTTTGCTCGTGACCGCGACGATGCTTCAACACCACTGGTTAGGTCTCTCTCTTACGTTGGTGCCAGTCATCTTGGCACTTGTTGTGCTGCCACGTCAGGTTCTGATGGGATGCTTGAAATTAATGAAGCCGCTCGTACTGTTCTTTCTCGTATCAACCGCGTTGTCGGGCACAACTCTTTCTACAGAAGGTGGCGGCCTACAGTTCGGATTCTCCTTAATGCAGGCGGAGGGGACGTTACTGAATGTATACCGTTTGTTTATCGTTACGTTGGCAAGTCTTTGGTTTTCACTGACTACGCCATATGGGCGCATGGTTGAGGGGCTGAATTGGGTGCTGGGCGTCGGCAAAAAAATCAAACTGCCCGTGTCGTCGTTTGCACTCGCTGTGTCCCTAATCTTTCGTTTTATCCCGATGATCTGGAGTGAATGGCAGCGATTCTCGCTAATTGTCCGGGCACGCGGCAAAGCTGCATTACGACCGAATACGGTACGTGTGCGTGATCTTGGTCCAATGGTCATTCCCTTGCTCATGGCGCTGTTTCAGCGTGCAGAAGATATGACGATTGCAATGGAAATGCGGAAAGTTAGAGAGAATTCCCTGCTTGGAGCACGTTCCTCCTTATTGGTATGGTCCAAACGAGATACATGGATTTGCATGATTGGACTTATTGTTTTTGTATTTTATATCTGGATCAGAGACTGAAACGCATTGTTTGCCATGAATCATGCATAAATCCTTACATTTCCGTTCAAAATAAACATGCTTTGATCACCACGAAGCAGATATGGAGGGACGAACGATGAAGGATAAATTTTTGCAAGAAGAAAGACAAGAATATACCGATGTATCCACGGTGGAGTCGCAGCGAAATGATATCACACTCGAAGAGTTCCCAGAAGGTCCTTACGGCTCATCTCTAATGTCTGAATCACTTGGCAAAAGCTCGCCGTGGCGAGTGGATCAAAGGACCGCACACCGTTTCGATTATGAAAATCATGAGCTGCACGAAGGGGAGGTTCGGGATTATCCCGGTCAGGACGTCTACGATGAAACGGTCCCCGATAATGTAACCAAGCCTCAATACCCGGAAGAAGAAGAAGCATAATGACGTATTATATAAAATAGATGATAGCCTTCGGCAGGATCTTCCTGTCCGGGGGCTATTTTTAGTTGAATCGTTTATGAAAACAAATCTCCTCAAATTCCACAATATGGGTTATTATAGGCGTAGTTCGTATTAAAAAAGTTTCTGATATATCATTTCTAACAATATAAGGAGATAACCATGGATCAGGACTATATTCAGTATATGCGGTCATTTGTGGGGAACGCCAAAGTTATCATGGTGGTTTCAGGGGCTATCGTACTCGATGAGACTGGCAAAGTTCTATTACAAAAACGATCAGATAATGGATTCTGGGGGTTTCCAGGTGGATTTATGGAGATAGGAGAAACCGTTCAGGAGACAGCACAAAGAGAAATATATGAAGAAACAGGTTTAACACTGAATTCAATAGAATTATTCTCGATATACTCAGGTCCTGAATACGAGGTCGTTTATAGTAATGGAGATGAAGTTGCATTGGTGCAAGTGATGTTCAAAAGCAACGACTTTTGTGGAACGATAAAAGAAAGTGAAGAATCCATAGAAACACGATTTTTTGATATACATTCCATACCAGAACATTTCTTACCCACACACAAGCAAATTATTGAAGATCTAAGGAAAAAATAAGATGTATTTGTAGAGCTAGAAAACTAAATAATGGGGGGGTATCAGAATGAGAGAGATTAACTATAGCGATTATTTTTGGCAGGATGATAAGGTCAGATTACGTGCTTTGCGTGAGGAAGATTGGGAGGATCATTATTATAACCGATTTGATTCACCCGCTCGTCGTTTACTGGAATGTGCAGTAGAGCTGCCACCTACGAATGCTGAGGCGAAGAAATTTACGGAAGCTTTCTCCGATTTCTCTCTAGACAGAGGACGAATCATGTTCACGATTGAAAATATGGATGGTGAGAATGTCGGGGGCGTGAACCTGAACAGCATCGATGAGCGGAATGGTACCTTTAGCATTGGAATTCAAATCGACAGGGACCATCGCGGAAAAGGATACGGGACGAGAGCCATTCGAATTTTGCTCAAATATGCCTTTTTCGAGCGCAGGCTTAATAAATTCAATGATTATGTTCTGGAAGGAAATGAGCCTTCTGCAGCCATGATGAGAAAGCTTGGATGTGTGCAGGAGGGCGTGCGTCGTCAGGTGATTTATACTGATGGGAAATATCAGGATCTGATCCTGTTTGGGTTAACCAAAGACGAGTTTATGGATAAGGAAGGACTTGAGTGAGTCTCATTTTAAATCAGAGCGGCCCGATGTTTATGATCTGCCAATGTTAGTTCGGTAACTGACAATGTGCAAGGGGTGAAATATGAGGAAGCTGTTATGGATAGGTTCGTGCTTTATTGTATGTGTATTGGTTAGTGTTACTGCATTCTTCTGGAATGATATTTTTGGATATAAAACGTTAGAGAAGGCTGTTCAGTCTACTTGGAAATACCCCCTTCAAGTGGTTAATGTAGATCAGCAAAATGAACTGGTTTTGTCACTGGACCAAACACAATATGTTTTCGCTGCTTATGAACATAAGAATGGGAGATATCACTATGATACCGATAGTGAATCAGGTTGGACAGCGAGTTCAGATGTGGGGCTCGCCTTTTTGGTACAAGCGGAACCGAAGAACAACAAAGGAAATTTTATATGGGGCGCTTTATATTCCGATATGCCTGTACACAAGTTTAAGATTGAATACACAAACGGTGAGACTCAGGATGTTGAGTCAAACAATAATACGTTTATCATGAGAATGACGGAAGCTTACCAGAGTGAAGACAAAATGATGTTAATGACAACGTTCACGAATGTGTATGCTCTTGATGAAGAGAACAACGTAATACAAGCTTTTAATCTGAATT
Source organism: Paenibacillus taichungensis (assembly GCF_013359905.1). Lineage (GTDB taxonomy): Bacteria > Bacillota > Bacilli > Paenibacillales > Paenibacillaceae > Paenibacillus > Paenibacillus taichungensis. The sequence continues at coordinate 201,425 of NZ_JABMCC010000115.1, forward strand.
GATTTTTGGTTATCGAGCTTTAAAGTAAAACGCAGAAGGGTAGATAAGATGTACACCAGGAGGCATTATGAAACAAATTATGAAACAAACCAACCAAAGTGATGAATTAATCATTGATTGCAAAGATATATATTTGCGCGAGTATCGACTTGAGGATTTGGAGAAATTGCAGGAAATCACCTGGCAACCTGAGGTATACGAATTTTTGCCAGGATGGAATGCTGCGGTTGAAGAGAGAGTACTTTGGCTGACTCAATACGAAATCCCTGAGAATCAGAATTTTAAACAAGCTGTTTTGGAGGGAGGAGACATCGGAGACCTCTGTTTACGGTTGGCTATCGTGCTCAAAGAAAATGATGAGTTTATTGGATGGTGCTGCTCAGGGATCAAGGATGAACTGCCAGCGCCCAATCGGGAGATTATGTATGGCATTTCGAAACACTTCCGGAACCGTGGCTATACAACGCAGGCAGTAAAAGGAATAACACAGTATTTATTTGAAAATACAAACGTTGAAGTATTGAATGCCATTGCTTTATTAACGAATCAGGCATCCAACAAGGTAATACAGAAATGCAATTTTGAATATCTGAATATGATTGAAATCGAAAATGAACCTTACAACCATTACCAATTGTTGAAGCACCAACAATAACCCTACTGTAATTGGCTCAAGATGACTGCACAGGAGTGATACCATGGATTCCAAACCCCAACTTGTTTTAGATCTGGCCGGTGTGCTGATCACCAATCTTTCCTCTTCATTCTGGCAGGAGCTTGCAAGCTATGCAGGTACTCCTTTTCCTGTATTAATCGAGCAATTGAGTGGTATACGCAAGGACTTGTGGACAGGAAGCATGACAGAGGAACAGTTCTGGATCTGGATGCAAACCCAATATCCCAATATGGATAAGATGTATGCTTATGAATTGCTTGAAAAAACAACAGAGTTGCTACCTGCCATGCATCGTCTTGAACGATGGAGCAAGCAGGCAGAACTTCATCTCTTAAGTAATCATTGTCAAGAATGGATTCAACCCATTTTGCCGTTGATCCAACCGTATTGCAAGAGCATTACCATTTCCAATCAGGTCGGATATTGCAAGCCTAATATAGAAATATATGAACTTGTACAATCTCATCTAGCCAGGGATGTACGTATTATATATGTGGATGATCAGGCTAAAAATTTGAAGCCTGCTGCTGAGCTGGGATGGGAAACATTACTTGCGGATGAGCAGCATCAATGGATTGCTGAAATTGACGAATGGCTCGCAGACCAACGATAACTTCCGATACAGATTGACCTTGTACAAATAAACCAATTCGATACTAAACAAATACCCCTATCATTTCTCTGCAGAAATGATAGGGGTATTTGTCATATGATAAGAGCCGCAATAAAACGAAAAAGCTGCATCTTGCGAGCCTCATTCTGCGTAGCCTTCACTCTTGACCAAAGGCAGCAAAATCGTAAATTCTGTTCCTGCACCTAAGTGGCTGCGAACTGTAATTTTCCCGCCATACGATTCCACAATCGAACGGGTAATGGCAAGGCCTAGGCCCGCACCCCCTTGTTTTCTTGAACGGGAAGAGCTTGTGCGATAGAAGCGTTCAAAGATATGAGGGACATGTTCCGGTTCAATCCCGGAGCCGTTATCTTTGACGGTTAACTCAGCTTTATTTCGAGCGGCATACAGACTAATGCTGATGGCTCCAAGATCTGAATCGGTGTGCTGAACTGCATTGTGGAATAGATTAAGTACAACCTGTTTCAATTTGTGAGCATCGGCCATTACATGTACTTCAGCGGTCAGGTCGAGATGAACCTGTCTTTCCTGAGCCATCATGATCAGCTGTGGCTGCATTTCAAGCAGCAGACTGTCAAGTTGAATGACTTCCTGCTCTTGCTGAGGGGCCTGATCCAGCTTCGTCAGCATAAGCAGGTCCTCTACAAGTTTGTTAATCCGCATCGATTCACCATACATGCTGTTCAAAGCACTATATAATTGTTCGCTGTTGGAAGCTGCGCCGCGCTTGAGCACCTCAATGAATCCGTGAATGGAGGTAAGAGGGGTACGCAGTTCATGGGAAGCATCAGACAGAAAACGCTGCATCTGTTCTTTTGACTCCCGTTCTGCTTCAAACGAGTCTTCAAGCCTCTCAAGCATGCCGTTAAATGAAAGCGCCAGCTGATCCACTTCCTGTTGTCCCTGGACAGAAGGAAGACGTTCAGCCAAGCTGCCTGCATCGATTCGTTGCACAGTATCTACCATACTGGACAAGGGAATTAACGTCCGGCGAAGTGCTTTGGCGTATAGAACGAGTCCAGCCACCATAGCCAGCAGGGATAACATCAAGAAGATCAGAAGCTGTTTCACAATCAGATCTTTTAGCGGTTTCGTAGCCGTACCCATCTGTACCATGGGTAAGCCGCGATTACGCGGTCCAGGTGAAGAGAAGACAATTAGCTGCTCATTGCCTTTATTATCCGTTACAATCCGGTACGGAACATGTTGTTTAGCGTTGATCCGATCTGTAATGTTCTGATATTCAACTGACGTCAAGCGAGGAGCGGTCAGACCGTCTTCACCAAAAATATCCTCAAAGCCACTTTGATTATCAAATAAAGCCAGTGAACGATCAGGAATGTATAAGAAACGATTGCCTGATCCTCTTGGATCTGATCCGGATTGCCCGCCAAAAGGATTATTTGTCGCACCACTTCGTGAAGACGATCCGAGCCACACAGGAGGCATGGACATGAGCTGCTCTTCCATGGTTTTCGCCTGGTTGCGATACAAGAAGCTTTCCATAATCCAGAATTGAAGAATGCCAATTAACAATAGCAGAGCAGCCAGAATGAACAGGGAGCGTGCAAGTAATTGAGAGCGGAGCGAACGTGGCGATATCCATTGATGTAGCCAAGTCCAAAGATGTTTATCTTTCTTAAATAGAGAGACCATCAGAGATCCACCCTGTATCCGACACCTCGAAGTGTACGAATGAGCTTATGTTCTTTATCCCCCAGTTTGTCACGCAAGGAGCGGACATACACCTCCACAATATTCTCTTCTCCGCCAAAATCGTATCCCCACACGCGGTTCAGAATGGTCGCTTTACTCAGGACAATACCATGATTGAGCACGATGAATTTTAATAGTTCATATTCGGTTGGAGATAACTCCAGAATCTGATCGTGATAGGTAATCTCTTTGCGTTGATCATCAATTCGGAATGGGCCATGAGTCACTGCCCCTATTAATAAAGGAAACTGGTTACGCAGCCTTGCCTGAATCCGTGCAAGCAGTTCATCGAACGCAAAAGGCTTAATCATATAATCGTCAGCACCAAGCCATAGGCCTTTTACCCGATTCTCGACTTCATCTTTGGCTGTCAGCATGATCACCCCGACCTGGGCCCCGCTCTTGCGCAGACGCTCAACAACCTCAAACCCATCCATCTCGGGCATCATGACATCCAGAATGGCCATATGTGGACGAAAGTCGAGTGCTAATTCAAGCGCAGCAGCTCCATCCGGGGCCGTACGAACATCAAAGCCTTCGTTGCTTAGTCCTAGCTCCAGAAATTGCAAAATATGTGGTTCATCATCGGCCAATAGTATTTTAATGCCAGTACTTAGCTTCATAAGCAGGCGTTCCCTCCCGTTAAATCCATCAATTACATATCCTCAATTCTAGAGGTCTATATGCTGTATTATCGCTCGCCAAACTGAAAATTAGCTGAAAAATTTGCAAGTTATCCTCAGGCAACATTCAGCGGGCACTCATCCCAGTTTTACTTTGGCCTGTCACAATAGTAGACATGAAGAACTTGAAGGAGTGATTGAGATTGAATAACGCCAAACGAAGGATTGACCTTGTCCTTCTGCCGATTGTTTTACTGGCGGCATTTCTGAACGGGTATGGAATCTGGAACGACCAATATGCCAATTCCTATTATACGACCGCCGTCGGGAGCATGCTGAGGAATTTCCATAACTTTTTCTATGCATCGCTTGACTCGGCTGGTTCGGTAACCGTAGACAAACCACCGGTTGTCTTCTGGATTCAAACCGCTTTTGCTTATGTTTTTGGATTGCATGGATGGAGTGTTATTTTACCGCAAGCGTTAGCGGGGATCGGTTCGGTGCTACTTATATATTTCATGGTCAAGCCTACATTTGGTCTTGCCGCAGCGCGAATCTCGGCACTTGCGATGGCGACTGTTCCTGTTGTGGCAGCGGTCAGCCGTACCAACAATATTGACAGCATGCTGGTATTCACATTGCTGCTGGGTTCATGGTTTTTGTTCAAGGGAAGCAAGCAAGGTAGTACGTGGCGTATCCTGGTTGCCTTTGCACTCATTGGACTTGCTTTTAATATGAAAATGCTTCAAGCCTATATGATTCTTCCGGCTTTCTACTTGTTCTATCTGCTTGCATTCAATGCAAAGTGGAGAAGAAAAATCATCCTGCTGATCGGAAGTACGGCGGTGCTGGCAGTCGTTTCTTTATCCTGGGCAGTCACCGTGGATTCAATACCTACAGATGAACGGCCTTATATCGGCAGCAGTGAAACCAATTCAGTGCTGGAGTTGGCTTTTGGATATAACGGCTTATCCCGTCTCACAGGGCAACAGAACAGATCAGCGAATGCTGGCATGCCAAACGCCTCCGATGAAGGCAAGGCCCGTGGCACCGCAGCTTCCCAGACCTCAGCATCTGATCAGTCGGGCAGCGGCTCGGCTCCAACAGGCAATGCACCGGGAAATGGTGAAATGGGTGGCATGAATGGAATGACTTTTCCAGGCGGTCAGATGCCAAACGGTGGCGAGATACCTAATGGAAGAAATTTCGGAGGTGGTAATGGCGGCGGAGGCATGGGTGGCATGTTTGGTACCGGGGAGAAAGGTCCTCTGCGGTTATTCCAGACCGAACTGTCCGGCCAGGCCAGTTGGCTTTTGCCGATTGTATTACTGGGCTGCATCGCGATTTTTGCAGGGTTAAGACGGAGAAATATAACCGATAAGCATAAGGAAGCCTTGTTCTGGCTGGCCTGGCTGCTTCCGGTAGCTGCTTTCTTTAGTGTGGCAGGCTTCTTCCATCAATATTATCTGATTATGCTCGCCCCTCCAGTAGCTGCATTAACCGGAGCAGGATTTGCAGCCATGTGGACGGCATATCGTGAACGCAATGGCTGGCAAGCCTGGCTGCTTCCGTTATCTGTGCTGCTTACGACCATCTTCGGCTGGTATATCATGCAGGTGTATAACGAAACTATTGGGGCAGGTTGGTCTATAAGTGAATTAATTGCAGGCATTCTGATCACGATTATCCTGATTGTGATGCTTAATCGTTCACATCCATGGAAACAGGGTTTGATAATTGCAGGCTTCATGGTCATGCTGATCGGTCCGACCTATTGGGCATTCACACCTATCACGTATGGAGGCAACAGCATGATCCCTGCCGCCGGGCCTACAGGTTCCAATGGAATGTTCGGTGGAATGGGCATGGCAATGGGAGATAGACAAGGTGATCGCAATGGTGGCGGTATGGGTATGGCTCAGCCAAATACATCAAATGACACCGACACCGATCAGGCTTTCCCATCGTCCGATGAAGCTGACCCGAACAATGCGGGCATGGGAACACCTCCGAATTCAGGCGGAAACATGAATGGCGGCGGAGGCATGCCGACGACAGGTGGTCGAGGTGGCGCGGGAAACCGCAACGAAGAAGTGGACACCACAACACTGAATTATCTGAGAGAGCATAACACAGGTGAAACCTATCTCTTTGCAACGACGGACTATAACCAGGCAGCTCCATATATCATCGATGAAAATGAAGCAGTCATTACGCTTGGCGGGTTCTCGGGTTCAGATCCGGTGTATAGCACGGAAAAATTGGAACAACTCGTGAAGAGTGGGCAAGTGAAATACTTCATGGTAGGTGGCATGGGCGGCCGAGGTGGCAGTTCTGATATTGGCGACTGGATCAAGGAGCATGGTACCGAAATTCCAACGTCAGAGTGGAAGACGGGTACGGACAGCGGTTCAGGTTTCGGCGGTCAAACCACTCTATATGAAGTGAAATTATAAGCGTGATCGAATGGTATAAGGGAGGGAACGAACATGGCTCAAAAGTGCCGTTACAGCATTATCATTCCGATGTATAACGAAGAAGCGGTGATTGAGGAGACCTATCGGCGTCTGAAAAAAGTCATGGGCAGTACAGGAGAGAGTTACGAGCTTCTCTTTGTCAACGACGGTAGCGTGGACCAAAGTGCACAGATGATCCGTGACTACGCCCGTTGGGACGAAAGTGTGAAGCTGATAGATTTTGCGCGCAACTTCGGTCACCAGATCGCAATTACGGCAGGGATGGATTATGCAGCAGGCGATGCCGTCGTCATTATTGATGCGGATCTTCAGGACCCTCCCGAGCTGATATTGGACATGATCGCCAAGTGGAAAGAGGGCTATGAGGTTGTCTATGCCCGTCGAACCAGACGAAGCGGGGAGACACGCTTCAAGAAATGGTCGGCAAGCATGTTCTATCGCGTACTGCGTGCGTCGACGGATACGGAAATTCCAGTGGATACGGGGGATTTCCGACTGATTGATCGCAAGGTGTGTGATGAGATGAAACGTCTTCCGGAAAAAAATCGATTTGTTCGCGGACTGGTCAGTTGGGTGGGGTTCCGTCAGACGGCCATTGAGTATGAACGGGATGAGCGTTTGGCAGGGGAGACAAAATACCCGCTGAAACGTATGTTGAAGCTGAGTTTGGACGGCATTACCTCATTCTCACACAAACCGCTCAAGCTTGCAGGTTACGTAGGAGCTATTCTATCCATCGGCGGCTTCATCTATATGCTTAGTGTCATTGCTTCAGCGATATTTACAGATTCTACAATCAAAGGATGGCCTTCGATGGTCAGCATCATGCTGATTTTTAACGGCTTCATATTGATCATGCTGGGCATTCTTGGCGAGTATGTCGGCCGAATCTATGATGAAACGAAGGCGCGTCCGCTCTATATCGTAAGAGATGTGTATCAGGTGGAGAGTCAGTCAAGTCAGTCACGGTTAACGGGCAGAGTTGCTCATCATGACTAATCGGTTGGTCACTATATTTAAGTTCGGAATTGTGGGTGTCCTGAATACTGCATTGGATGCATTGGTATTCACGTTGCTCGCTGCCGCAGGCGCACCTGCTCTAATTGCCCAGCTGATCTCGTATAGCTGTGGGGTCGTGAATAGTTACTGGTGGAACGGCAGATGGACCTTCCAGGATGCGGGAAGACAGGGCAAAAAAAATGAAATCATGCGTTTTGTAATCACCAATCTGGTGGTTCTTACGTTATCTTCTCTGATTCTGTACATCTGCAATAGCATATTAGGTTGGAGCGTTGTAATGAGTAAAATACTGGCAACTCTCTCGGGCATGGTAATAAATTATATCGCCAGTCGGTATTGGGTGTTCCGGGCAGAGCCCATTCAAGGATCTGACCCTTCATCTGATGCTAATGAAAGGAGTGCTTCATGATATGAGAATTAAAAAAGCAGTCATTCCGGCAGCGGGGCTAGGCACCCGATTTTTGCCGGCAACCAAAGCACAACCCAAAGAAATGCTGCCAATAGTGGACAAACCGGCGATTCAATACATTGTGGAAGAAGCAGTACAATCGGGCATTGAAAATATCATCATCGTAACCGGACGCAATAAAAAATCGATCGAAGATCATTTTGACAAATCGGTTGAATTGGAGCATTCCCTGTACGCCAAGGGCAAGCAAGCACTACTGGAAGAGGTACAAGCGATCAGCGAAATGGCAAGTATTCATTTTATCCGGCAAAAAGAACCGCTTGGATTGGGCCATGCGATTGGATGTGCTCGTCAGTTTGTGGGAGATGATCCATTCGCCGTACTGCTTGGAGATGATATTATGGTGTCAGATCCACCAGCACTTGCACAGATGATTCATTTATATGAAAAAACAGGAAGCCAGATTGTTGGCGTGCGGCAGGTGCAACCTGCTGACGTGAGTAAATACGGGATTATCGATTCACAAGGGGCAGAGGATCGGGTTCACCGAATTACCAATCTGGTAGAAAAACCTTCAATTGAAGAAGCGCCCTCCCGAACAGCTGTGATGGGACGTTACATTCTGAAACCTTCCATCTTTCCCATTCTGGATCGAATCGAGAGAGGTGCTGGTGGAGAATATCAGCTAACGGATGCGCTGAAAGAAGTAAGCCAGGTGGAAGAGCTGCTGGCTCTTGAACTGGAAGGACACCGCTACGATATTGGTAATCAGTTCGGATATATTCAGGCGATCCTAGAGATTGGACTGATGCGTAAGGAACTACAGCCCATGCTGACACCATATCTTCAGAAGCTTGCAACGCAGTGGGCCTAGGGAGATATGTAGCAGAGGTTTAGATCTGCTTTTAGGAGGGGCTCCTTCGTGCTATGGTCCTGTCATAGACTCCAGCATTGTACAATGGTGCCTGTCACGCTACAATGAGCAAGAAGTTCAAGTTGCTCTTTGAGGAGTGAGGAATCATGAGTCAGACTATCATCAGGGATCTTATTAAGCATATGGACGTGGAGGACAACGCCGCCATTCAATACATTCAGACCGAGCATCGGTTGAAACTGGGACTCTTTTGGGGAATCAAGGAAGGCAGCCGCGTTCTGGAAATCGGTTGTGGTCAGGGAGATACAACTGCCGTGCTTGCACATCTGGTGGGGGAGCATGGGTACGTTCATGGTGTAGATATTGCACCAGAGGATTATGGTGCACCACTGACCGTAGGGGAAGCGGCAGCCAAGCTGCTGAAATCTCCGCTGGGTGACCGAATTCGAATGGATTATGAGTTTGACATCCTAAGTGATCAGGCTCAATTCGCCGAGAATGAGTTTGATGTGATCGTGCTTTCCCATTGTTCATGGTACCTGAAATCGTTTGACGAACTCGCCCAGATTCTTAGCAAGGTTAGGACGTGGGGACATCAGCTATGTTTCGCCGAATGGGATACACGAGTTACAGATGTGAGCCAGCTCTCACATTGGTTATCCGTTCTGATTCAGTCCCAGGTCGAATGTTACAAGGAGAACAGCTTTTCCAATGTGCGCACGCTCTTTACACCGGAGGATATCCAAGAGCTTGTCTCTGCGGCGGGGTGGACGATTAAGGAAGAGATTTCAATCCATTCTCCCGAACTGCAGGACGGTCGTTGGGAAACCGAAATGACACTGGCAGAAGCCCCTGTGGAACTGCAAATGCTTCCGATCCCGGACAAAGTAAAAACACTTCTTCTTTCCGAACTGAAATTACTTCGGACACATCATGCGACGGGGCCTGGGAGTCCACTGGGAACGTATGCGATTGTTGCCAAAAAGCAGTAGAGAAATAACCATTTGCAGCAATTTATAAGAAAAACGTATATCGACGTACTTTCACAGAAGACAGACCACGTTTAGCTGAAGTTTTTCTTGCGATAATTGAATTGTTCAGCTCCGCTGAAAACGTATAAATTCCATGATCTAAAAAAATGTGTTTACTTCACGATAGTAATTTTGATATTATAATCGCAATATCAAATGCGATGAAGAGATGAGTAAATAAAAGGTTTCTTTCACAGAGAGCTCCGGCAGCTGAAAAGGAGTAAAGAATTTTTTGTTGAATAAAGACTCAGAGCAGCACATCGGAACTTTCAGGATTGAGGGATGGTGTGACAGGAGCTCCTGTTACAGAGCGAGAGTATATGCGGATTACGGCATAATTGAATGCAGTTATCCTTAATAACTCGAAGAGGCTGGTATGGCGACATATTGGCGAATCTGGGTGGTACCACGAGTGTAACAATCTCGTCCCTGAGACTTTTGTCTTGGGGATGGGATTTTTTGGTTTTTCCGGGATGTTGGCTACACGCTTTGGAAACGCCTGAATAGTGTTTAATAAGAGGAAACTCACACCGAAAGGAAATGATGATTTTATGTCAGCAAAATTGAAAGTCGGTATCGTCGGAGGAACGGGAATGGTAGGTCAGCGTTTTGTGGATCTGCTCAATGAACACCCATGGTTTGAAGTAACGGCTATTTCAGCAAGTGCTAACTCGGCAGGCAAAACATACGAAGAATCCGTACAAGGCAGATGGAAGCTCGCTGCTCCGATTCCGGAAGCAGTGAAAAACATTGTTGTGCAGGACGCTTCCCAAGTTGAAGCTTTTGCGAGCCAGGTTGATTTTATATTCTGTGCTGTAGATATGAAAAAGAATGAAATTCAAGCGCTCGAAGAGGCTTATGCCAAAACGGGAACTCCGGTTGTTTCCAACAACTCGGCTCACCGCTGGACAGCGGATGTACCCATGGTCATTCCGGAAATTAACCCGGGACATCTGGACGTGATTGAAGCTCAACGCAAACGTCTGGGTACGAAAACCGGATTCATCGCAGTTAAACCCAACTGCTCGATTCAGAGCTATGTGCCAGCACTGCACGCATTGCGTGAGTTCAACCCGACTCAGGTTGTAGCTTCCACATACCAAGCCATCTCTGGAGCAGGTAAAAACTTTACGGACTGGCCAGATATGCTCGATAATGTCATTCCATACATCGGTGGAGAAGAAGAGAAGAGTGAGCAGGAACCACTGCGGATCTGGGGTAGCATCGAAAATAATCAAATCGTCAAAGCATCTGCTCCATTAATTACAACACAATGTATTCGTGTACCGGTAACGGATGGGCATCTGGCAACCGTGTTTGTGAACTTCGAGAAAAAACCAAGCAAAGACGAAATTCTGGAGCGTTGGTTGCAGTTCAAAGGTCGCCCACAGGAGCTGTCTCTGCCAAGCGCACCAAAACAGTTCATTACGTATTTCGAAGAAGAGAACAGACCACAAACGAAGCTGGATCGTGACATCGAGCGCGGTATGGGCGTTTCAACGGGCAGACTGCGTGAGGACTCCCTGTATGATTACAAGTTTGTAGGACTGTCTCACAACACACTGCGCGGAGCAGCAGGCGGTGCTGTATTGATCGCTGAATTGCTCAAAGCTGAAGGATATATTCAGCCGAAATAAAAGAATATCACTGACAGGTAACCCCTTTTAGTAGACAAGAGTATGAGCATCTGAGAAGATGAATTTATTTTTGTTGAACAGAGGGGTATTTTAAATTCAAACCGTTTTGCTTCGGTATTTGGATGACATCGTTACTAAACATATCCGTTACTAGGGAAGAAGGGATCTGCTCATGTCGTTACAATCATCATTCTATGAAGGGCAAAACCAATATGGTAAATATTACATTGTAAATTCATGAGAATTCAGGTATTTTTATTAACGGCAAACTTTTCTTTTATAAAGTAAAAGTGGATTGTCTTAGCAGGTAGCAATTGAAATGAAGAAGAAAGGAGGAAGGAATATTATGTCAGAAGTTGCTAGTCAAAGAGTACATAAGCCAGGACCACAGCCAGTAAGTTTCGGTAGTTGGATGCTCACATTGTTCCTTATGATGATTCCGCTTGTAAACATTATTATGTTGTTTGTTTGGGCATTTGGAGATTCCAACCCTTCGAAAGCCAATTATGCCAAAGCATCATTGCTGTGGGCAGCGATCGGAATTGTTGTGTATATTCTTGTGTTCGTACTTATTATTGGAGCTGGAATTTCACTCTCAGATTACTAGGTTTATGAATACGTAGCTTGATAAAGTTTTAACTCGAACGCCGACAATAATGTCGGCGTTTTTTAATTTTGTTTTTTCTCATGTTCGTTGATTAGGTACACATTTCGTTAGTTGTAGTTCTATTCCATGAAGAGGATTGGGATTACGATAGAAATATCAAGCGACGAAGTGGGTGATGAGGAAAATGAAGAAAGTAAATGTGCCAGACCACCCACAATTGTTGGGAAAGGGAGTTACGCAGACCAAATCGGTTTCAGGGTGGAAAAGGTTTATAGGACAGTGGGAGTTTCAGGTTATGATCTGGCCTGCTCTGTTATTCTTGCTGATCTTCAGCTATGGACCCATGTGGGGGATTTTTATTGCGTTCCAGGATTACAATTTGTTTGCAGGAGTGAAGAATAGTCCGTGGGTTGGATTCATGCATTTTCGCATGTTCTTTGAATCTCCGGAATTCTGGAGCGTGATGCGAAATACATTTGCCATCAGTTTGCTCAAGCTGTGTATCGGTTTTCCCGCGCCGATCATCTTGGCCCTGATGTTAAATGAAGTGGCAGGCAAGTTCAAACGAGTCGTTCAGACAGTCACTTATGTTCCTCATTTTATGTCATGGATCGTAATCTCTGGGCTCGTATTCTCTATGCTTGCGGTGGATAATGGGGCGGTTAATGAGCTTCTGATCGCACTAAATCTCATTCATGAGCCGGTTAACTGGATGTCCACACCCGAGTATTTCTGGGGAATCCTTGTATCCTTAAATGTCTGGAAAGAGATTGGCTTCGGTTCGATTGTCTACCTAGCGGCCATTATCGGCATTGATCCCGCCCAATATGAATCTGCTTCCATCGATGGAGCGAGCCGTTTCCAACAGATCTTTCGAATTACAATCCCGAATATTATGCCGATTATGATGATCTTTCTGATTTTGGGGATTGGTAACATTCTAAATGCAGGGTATGAAGATATTCTGGTACTGACAAAAAACCTGAGTAATGGCATCGTTCTTCCCGTTGCGGATGTAATCGACACCTATGTCTATCAGATGGGAATTGTTAATCAACGATTCTCCTATGCAACCGCGGCAGGATTATTCAAATCGTTATTAAGTGTAACATTGTTGGTTGTAGCGAACACATTGGCAAGAAAGTTCGGAAAAACTAGCTTGTGGTAAAACCGCGAGTGAAAGAGTGGGAGATTGTCTATGAAACTGTCTGCAGGAGATCGTATTCTCAAAATCGTGATCTATGCGCTGTTGAGCATTCTGGCATTTATTACTTTTTATCCGTTCTGGAATTCCCTTGTCTTGTCGTTGAACGTAGGTTTCGATACCTCCTCAGGTGGGATCACCTTTTGGCCAAGACAATTTACGTTGGAGAATTATGCAGTTGTGTTCCAAGAAAAAAATATCTACAATGCGTATCTCATCACGATTCTTCGGACAGTAATTGGCACGGTATGTGCACTGCTTTTTACATCTTTATTCGCTTATGCGATGTCCAAAAAAGGGATCATGTTCAAGAAAACCTACATGATTCTTGCCGTAATAACCATGTTCTTCAGCGGAGGAATTATTCCGTACTTTATCCTTGTCTATCACCTTCAATTATATGATACGTTCTTATTCCTCGTGCTTCATGGCATGGTTAACGTGTATAACATGATCATCTTCCGTACCTTTTTTATGGAACTTCCGGACGGGCTGGAGGAATCGGCCAAAATGGACGGATGCAGCAATTTTGGTGTATTTTTTCGAATTGTGCTGCCTGTATCCGGCCCCGTGATGGCGACCCTAGGACTTTTTACTGCTGTATTTTTGTGGAATGACTGGTTTATCCCGGCGGTATTCATCAGCAATCAAAATTTGATCCCTCTGCAAACGTTGTTGGTCCAGATTATCAACGCAGGAACAACGGCTTCGCTGATGACCAATCTGAACAGTTATGCGCAAAGTATGGTGCAAAATACAGTTACCGTAAAATCCTTGCAGATGGCTACGATGATGGTGGCCACGCTACCTATTCTCATGATCTATCCATTTTTACAGAAGTATTTTGTGAAAGGTGTTCTGGTAGGCTCACTTAAAGAGTAGTTTGCTCGCAAAATGGTTATGAAGCCTTCTTGTCTGACGGACAGGAAGACGTGTAACATACAAATGTATAAGAGAGGGGCAAGGCAAATATGGAACGAAAACAACAAAAACGACGTAAATCACTGCGCTGGCTTCACCTTTCGGCATTAAGTGCAGTACTAATGATCAGTGGATGTACAGGAGGCGAGGAGGGGGCAAGTCCATCTGTAAATGAAAGCGCAAACACCAAAGAGCAGATAAAGACAGGTGAAACCGTCTCTCCAAATGCGGATTCAAAATCAAAAGTAAGACCAGTCAGCTTCACCCAATTTGTCAATTATGACTGGTACACAGCTCCAACATGGGAAGAACGCCCACATGGCAAATGGATAACAGACGAGCTTGGTGTTGTGATGGAACCTGTACAATCCAACGGAGCGGCTGCGACCAAACTCAATTCCATGATTGTTGCCAAAAAACTTCCTGATGCCATAGTACTTGACCGAGGCAAAGACGTTGAACGACTAGTCAGTGCAGGTCAGCTAGTAGCGCTTGACCCTTATCTGGAGAAGTATCCCGAGTTTGTAAAGACAATCGGGGAAGAGACGATAAATATGCTCCGCAGTGCGGACGGTAAGTTATACCAAATTCCGAACTGGTTTATTAGTGGTGATAACGGAAATGGCAATGCAGCCTATCTTGTGAATCGTAAAATTTACAAGGAATTGGGATCACCGAAGGTGGAAACCTGGAGCGAGCTTGAGGCTTATCTGAAGCAGGTAAAGGAGCGGTATAACGGCAGTATCGTTCCGATTGATTTTGGGGAAATGCGTGACAGTGAATCTCAGATGATCAGCATGCTCTATAGTGGAGCAGCGGAAGATCGCACAGGTGGATTTATTTCACCGGGTTCTGGAGGTGTATTTGGTGTACCGCAGGGGGATCAGCTAAGTTCTATTTACACAGATCCTGCTTTTGAACAAACCGTCATGTATGCAAGTCGTTTATTCCGTGAGGGATTAACTTCTAAAGATGCGTTTACCCAGACACGTGATCAAATTTTGGAAAAACTGAAAAATGGTAAAGTCGCTGTATTCAGTGCCTTTGATTCGGTGGTCGAAGGGATAGGGCGTGAAGCTAACAACCATCTGCAAGCTGCCGACCTGGAAGCGGGATATGATGTCATCTGGCCGGTGCATGCCGATGGCGTGGACAAAAACAAGGTGTATCCGAGTGGATACAATACGCTCGGCTGGAACGTGAATGTCATTACGAAGAATGCCAAGGATCCGGAAGCCATTTTTGCTTATATGAACTGGGCGATCAGTGAAGAAGGCCAGCAAGTCCTCTTTTTTGGGCCGAAAGGATTGTTCTATGATGAGGTTAAAGACGGCGTTCCGATCCCGAATGAAGCCTATGTTAACCGTGATCCGAAGAAATATGACGAAATGAAGATTGGAGAGTTTAACTGGTACGGTAACACAAGTTACGTCGATGTGGTCAAAGCCAAACGGGAAGAACTTCTGCCCGAAGAAGCACAAGACTGGACAACGGTTGCCCAGTCCACCGTTTCCTTTAAAACGTCCAAAAACATGACTGAATTCTCCAATCTGGATCCTCTTGCAACTTCGGAAGAAGGGATTATTCTCCAAAGGTTGAAAGATTATTATAAGCAGGTCATTCCTCGTCTTGTATTCGCCGGAAATGATGAAGAAGTGAAGAGTATTCTGGCGGAGGCTCAGGCGGAATCTGTGAAGCTTGGATATGACAAAGTGCTGAAATGGAAAACCGCCAAATGGCAGGAGAATCTTAAAATTATGGGGAAATGATAGTAGAACCAAGCTATACGATGTCAAAACGGTGGGTGTGCTGAGGCACGCCCTTTTATTCTCTATTAAGGAGTCGAACGATCATGTATAAAGCAGCGTTGGTCGATGACGAAAATTACGATCTGGTCGGTATGCGTGAACTTATTCCCTGGGACGAACTTAATATTGAGATCGCTTTCATGGGGAACAAACCACTTGCCGCATTGCATTACCTTCAGAATCATGATGTGGACATTCTCGTTACCGATATTAAAATGCCCGTAATGTCTGGCTTGGAGCTTGCCCGAATGGCACTCCAGAAACAGCCGGAGCTTAAAATCATATTTATCAGCGGTTATGAGGACTTTGATTATGCGAAACAGGCTATTCATTTGAAAGCAGATGGCTATATCCTGAAACCGGTGGATGACGATGAAATTAAGACAACTCTGCAAAAAATCGTTCATGTTCTGAGAGAAGAGAATGCCAGATTGGAGACAAACAATGGGAGCGATGCACTTGAACATTTTGATTTTGTGAAACAGGATTTCTTGAAGCATCTCATGGAAGGTAGTATTGATGCGCCAACCTTGCAGTCCTTCACCCGGCTTTATCCGCTTCCCCCACGAACGGAGACGGCCCATGCCGTTATTATAGAAATGGATCATATGCAGCACTTGTTCACAGATGAAGAATATGAACGATGGCATGAGCTGACTTTCCGCCAAATTACGTCCTGGATTGAAACTAAAAATTGGGGGGCATGGTGCCGATTGTCTACGGACCGAATTGGACTCATGTATTCCTATGATGCTGGGGATATAGAATTGAATCTGAACGAACTTATCCATTACATACGTGATCGGTCCCGCTTTACCATTACGGTCAGCTTTGGACAAAAAACGGATCGGGTTACCGAACTGCCGGTATCCTTTGATGAAGCGCGAAATTTAATCGGATGCAAAATGTTTCTTGGTAAAAATCGGCTTATCTCTCCAGGAGAGGTGCATGTTCCGCTTGTAAGAGATGTACTGGACGTAAATAGTCAGCTGGATCGGCTTTTTACAGCGATGTCCACATATGATCTCGTCACAATCTGTGATGCCGTGGAGGAGCTGTTTGAGCATGTGCGGGCCTTTTCCGATTCGTCCAAAGTACACCATTTCTCTACTCATGTCCTGTCACGGCTCGAAGGATATTTGAATGCAGAGGCACAAGGTGATTTTCCTCACTTTGCAAAGTGGAAAGCAGAAGGATTTGAGACCGTTCAGCAGTTCGACACGGTGGATGATATTAAATCCTGGCTAAGACGAACCGTGTTCGAATGGTCGGAACATATCTACTTGCGCAAGCAAAAGTCCAATTGGAAGTTATTCTCCGATATTGAACATTATGTTGGGCAGCGTCTGTCACAAGACGTAACTCTAAAGGATCTGGCTGCCCATTTCTCGTATTCTCCGAATCACCTTGGATTTCTGTTCAAGGATAAGGTAGGGGTCAATTTTAGTGATTATGTTGCTGCCCGACGGCTTGAACATGCCAGGCATCTGCTGCAGACTACTAATCTCAAAATCTATGAGATCGCCGATCAGGTTGGTTATCGAAGTCTCACCTATTTCAGCCGATTGTTCAGGGAAACTTTTGGCATGAAGCCCGGCGATTTTAGAAAGCAGAGTTGATGCATGATACAACACAGCAATCGACGACGCTTCCTGCCCATTTTATATAAATTACTTATATCCAATCTGGCACTTGTAATTATCCCGATTATAGTCATTGGTTGTTATGCCTATATATCCTCAGCACGTTCAGTGGAGGAACATACACGAAATAACCTTGAGGTAGCAGTGAGTCAGATTCAAAGCAATGTGGAATACAGGGTAGGGGAGATTATTCGCAGTTCAGATGAAATCTATCAGGATCAGGGGTTATCTACGTTGCTTTCGGGCTATTATCTGGACTGGGAGAAGTATCAGGTGACAACGCAATATGTGATGCCAAGACTTGAATCGGCTACCAATCTGCCCAAATCCAAAATCAAGCTCTCCCTGTATTTGCATGCACCTACCATCAGTGAATTTTACTACAATGAAACGGAGCAATCGTTGATCGCTGGAGAAAGACAGTATGAGATTCTGCATACCAGCCGGATTGTGGATAAGGCATGGTACCAGAATCTGCGCATCGGTTACGACGAAATGAAATGGCAGCAAATTGAGAACGATGCCAAATACGGATATATCTCTTTGTTAAGACATGCCATTAATTACGAAACGTTTCAGTCCATTGGCCTTATTCGAGCTTCCGTTAAGTTGAAAGATATTTTTGAAGATGTTGACTTCAATCAATTAGGGGAAGGGACGAAGCTGTTTGTACTCGATCAGCATGAACAGCTCCTCTATTCGAGTTCGCCTGGCGGTTCCTTGCCTTATACTGCCGAGGAGTTGAATGAATCCCGTGATTATCTGAAAATCTCCAAACCGATTCACAATATTCCTGTTCAGATCGTTGCACTGGTCCCCAATGCATCCTTTAAGGACAATTCTCAGAAAGTTCGGAACGTGACCATCATCATATGTGTCATCAGCATTCTTGTCATGACCCTTGTCAGTTTCATTATGGCACGTATGTTCTCCAGCCGCCTCTCCAAACTCGTAGTATCACTTGAAGCTTTCAAAGAAGGGGAACTACAACGGCGAATTCAATACACAGGTAATGATGAGTTTGCCATTATTGCGGAGTCTTTTAACGAAATGGCTTCCACTACAGAGCAATTAATTGATGAAGTCTATACGAGCAAGCTGGAGAAGAAGGAAGCAGAACTGCAAATTTTGCATTCAAAAATAAATCCTCACTTTTTATACAACACGTTTTCTTCGATTAGCCGCATGGCAAAGCTTGGGGAAATTGATAAGCTGCATGAGATGATTCGTGCGCTGGCGAAGTTTTATCGTCTTACCCTAAACAAGGGAGAAATGCTGATTCAAGTCGAGAAAGAGCTTCACATTGTTAGAACGTATCTTGATATTCAAAATATTAAATATGCAGAACGAATTCATTATCAGTTAGAAGCTGAACCGGAAACTTTAGGGCTGGAAACAGTTAAATTCATACTGCAACCGTTTGTCGAAAATGTGCTGGAACATGCCTGGTATGACGATGAGATCAAGATTCATATTAAGGTAAAAAAGCAGGCAGAACATGTACACATTGAAGTGCACGATAATGGACTTGGGATGAAACAGGAGATTATAGACGCAATTTTCACCGAAGGAGCAGGTGGTATAGGATACGGAATACGCAACGTGGACCAGAGGATCAAACTTCATTATGGCAAGGACTATGGCGTGAGTATTCGTAGTGAAGTGGGAACAGGTACGGTAGTTACGATTGTTTTTCCGATTAAGTCTCCGCCTTCCAGACAGGAGTAGTTCCGTGCAAAGTTACACTTATCGTTGCTCGGTATAGTATTTTTTGTAAGCGTACCCAATTTAAAATGAAAGGAGCCGATACATCTTCATATTCCACATCATGACTTCGGTACCTATCACCCATTGAAGGGGGTATTTTAAGACATGGCATCAAGAAGTAAAAGAAGAGCATTTGCTGGCAAAGGATTGGCGATTGCATTGATCGCTGCATTATTTACCACCTTGTTTCCGGGCTTTGTCCCATCCAAAGCTCAGGCTGAACCTGCATCCTATCTATTGTCTAGCAATCGACCAGCTTATGCTTCATCAACTGAAGGGAATAATACGCCGAATCTCGCCGTTGACGGTTCCAGTGGCACCAGATGGTCGAGTGCCTGGGGCAAAGATCCACAGTGGCTGTATGTAGATCTGGGTGACACTGCTACGATTGACAAAGTACGCATCCAATGGGAGGGAGCATATGCCAAGGCTTATCAAGTTCAGGTTTCAACCGATGAAGTGAACTGGACTGACATCTACAATACAGCTACAGGCAATGGCGGGACTGATGAGCTCACCGTTAATGGAAGCGGCCGCTACGTACGCGTATTAGGGACAGAAAGGGCCCTCGCCAACTATGGTTACTCGATCATTGAATTGGAAGTGTACGGAACGGGTGGCACTGGTGTACCACCTGTTACATATGGACCGGATGTGGCTCAGGGTAAGCAAGTTACCGTCTCTTCCTATGAACAATCCGATTATCTGCCCCCTGGGGCAACACTTCCGGAGAATGCAGTCGATGGGAATTCCTCTACCCGATGGGGTTCGAATCATACGGATGACGAATGGATCTATGTGGATTTGGGCAGCAAGCGGAACATTGGACGAGTGGTTCTGAACTGGGAAGGGGCTGCAGGACGTGCCTTTGATCTGCAAATCTCCGATGATGCCACTGCCTGGACTACCGTGTACCGGGAGCTGCATGGCAAGGGAGGGAAACAGGATATTTCGATGTATGCATCCGGACGTTATGTCAAAATGCAAGGCATCGGAAGAGCGACCAATTTTGGCTACTCTCTGTTTGATTTTGAAGTATACGACTATGTAGACGGAACGCCGAAGCCATCCTACCCAATCCCTGAATTGCCAAGTCCCAGCACGGTTCAGGTAGGGAAGGGCAGTTATCTGACGAATGACATCCGTATGCCTCAGCCCAAACATCCTTCCTATAAAACGGATAACGTTCAAGCACCTATCGCGTCTAATGACTGGTGGCAATCCCTGCTTATTAAGCCGCTCAGCGATTCCATTATTACACTGCCACTCAAATCCAAGTTCTACCCCCAAGGGCTCGGGCTTCTGAACCCAGGGGAAGGATGGATTAATGGAGATGGAAGTGCAGTGAATGCAGACGGAAACCCGGATCTGTATTTTATGTCCACCAATATTAATGCCAATAATATGGAAACCCGAGTAAGCGGGTACAGCGATTATGCGGTAGATACGATTTTGAGTGACGATGCTTCAGCAAAAATGAAAACGACCTTTGTAAAGGGTTCACCATATGTATTTATGGAATTCAACAATCCTAACACAGCCGAAATCTTTTCTTCACTCATTACCAAAGTCGTGAATGGTAATGGAGAAACGGTATTGCAATCGGATGGTGATACCTTTACGGGGGATCATATTGGCATTCAGTTGGAGAATCAAAGTGGCGATCCGGCTGGGGGAAAAGAGGAACGGTACTACGGAATATTTGCCCCAGAAGGAACTGTATTCAAAAAAGCGGGAGCCAAGATCAAACTCCAGCTTGGAGGCGGGAAAGTTTATCTATCCGCAGCGACAATGCCATCTTTAACGGATCTAAATCAATTCCATGAGCACGCTTATGCCTTTGTAACGAACACAGAGGTTACTTATAACTATAACGAGCAAACGTCTACCGTTACGACCAACTTCAAAGCCGAGACCGAAGTGAAGCGTCCAGGGTTCTCACCGAACACATTGCAGGCCCTATATCCACATCAATGGAAAATTACGAATTCTCCACTTACTTCGCTCACATATCCGTCCATTCGTGGAACGTTGAAAGTGCGGGAAGGAAACCAGTTTACGGTGGAGGATCATTTCTACGGCATGGTTCCCCAGTTCACAGAACCTACCAATGCAGAATACAACCGAGAAGAGATGGTAGCCTATCTCGAAATGCTCAAAACGGAGACAGACAACAATCTGATGGCTGCTGACGCTTACTGGCAAGGCAAAAAACTTCATCCTCTTGCCATGGGTGTACTTGCGGCGAACGAAATGGGAGAGACCGTCTACCGTGACCTGTTCCTTTCCCGCATGAAAGAGATTCTGGTCGATTGGTATACGTACACAGCAGGTGAACCTGATTATTTCCTCTATTACAATGATGATTGGGGAACGATGTACTACAAGACAAGTGAGTTTGGTGCTAACTATGGAATTACAGATCATCATTTCACTTATGGGTATTATGTATTTGCATCAGCAGTGTTGGCTACTTTTGATAAACAGTTCCGGGCAGACTATGGTGATATGGTGGATCATCTTATTCGGGATTATGGCAATCCGTCCAAGAACGATCCGTTGTATCCGTCTTTCCGCAGCTTTGATCCTTATCAGGGCCATTCCTGGGCAGGAGGCTATGCAGATAATGATAGTGGCAACAATCAGGAAGCTGCTGGTGAATCCCTCTTTGGCTGGGTAGGGCAGTATATGTGGAGCTTGTTAACCAAAGATCAGGATTTCCGAGATGCTGCGATTTACGGATTCACAACTGAACTGAAGGCAATTGAGCAATACTGGTTCAACTATGATGGAGATAATTGGCTCGATGAATGGAAACACGCTTCTGTAGGGCAAGTCTATGGAAGTTCGTATTTCTTTGGTACCTTCTTTAGCGGTGAACCGGTTCATATTTATGGTATTCACTGGCTGCCAACCAGTGAATATCTGACCAGTTATGGTCTGGACAAAACGAAGGCTGCTGGCTTGTATAACGGATTTGTTGCCGATAACGGTGGACCTGAACGAGAATGGCAGCATATTGTATGGCCTATTCAGGCGCTAAGTGATCCGGCTGAAGTGCTTGCCAAGTGGAATGCTTCATCGATGCAAAAAAATGAAGTTTTTAATACGTACTGGTTCGTAAACAGTATGGCAACACTTGGTGAACGGACGAAAGACATCTGGGCCACCGGATGGAGCAGTGCAACCGTCTACAAGAAAAATGGAACATATACTGCACAAATCTGGAATCCGACAGATGAGAGTGTAACGGTCACTTTCAAAAATGCATCTGGGACCACTGGAAAAGCTGTTGTTGGGCCTAAGTCTCTGGTAAGAGTCGATCCAACCCAAAATACGCAAGTTTCTGATTCCTGGATTCCCTGGAACGGAGAAAACGGAGGAAATGAAGGTGGAGAAGATGGAGGGGATACGAACGTTAATTTTGCACTTAACAAAAATGTGACCGTTTCTTCAACGGAAGAGCCTTTTGTTGGCAATAATGCAGTCGATGGCAATCCCGAGACACGTTGGAGTTCCGGATTTGGAGATACCCCGGAGTGGATTACGATTGATCTGGGAGAGGCCAAGCAAGTAAAACGCATCAAGCTGAATTGGGAAGCAGCCTATGCTACAGCTTATCGTATTGACGTATCGGAAGATGGTACCGTTTGGAAGGAAGTGTATCATACGCAAGAGGGCAAAGGTGGTCTGGAAGAACTTGCGGTGAACGGAAAAGGAAAATATGTGCGACTCACGGGAGAGAAACGAGCCACCCAATATGGGTACTCACTCTATGAAGTGGAAGTGTATGGTAGAGACTAGACGTTCACAATGTTCTAGACACGGGAACAGCAGATCAGTATATTCTGATCTGCTGTTTGTGTTTAGAGCATGTTTAAGATAAAACGGTACAATGGCGGATTCGCATTTAGGCTGCAGACGTCTTATCAGCATTGTGAAGAGTCTGCGAACGACGCCCAAGCAGATAGCCTGCAAGCGAGGCCAACATCTGCTGGAATACCATGCCGAGTACAACCGGGACGGCAACCGGTGGAGGGAAATAAGATACGGCAAGTACCGCTCCCGCACTAATATTGCGCATGCCTCCGTTGAACACAAGTGCAACCTGATCGGCTTCATTCCAACCGAGTAATCGGGCAACGAAGTAGCTTAGAGCATAGCCAAATGAGGCCAGAAAAATAATGATGGCTGCTAGACCAGCGAGCTGCCAGTTAAAGTCAGCCAAATAGGGAGCAACAACAGAACCATTAATCGCGACAACCGCTGCCATGAACAATTTGGAGAACGGATTCAGTCTGGGCCCCCAGACCGGAACAATGGCCCCTTTGGTCCATTCATTCAAAAGCATTCCGAGCAAGGAGGGGACAACGATCATCCAGAACAGACTGCTCATCATGGCTGCAATATCCAACGATACGCTAGTGCCAATCAGCAAGGATAACACACCGGGTACCACGAAAGGAGCAAGCATGGTGTCAATCAGGATAATCGACAGCGTCAGAGCGATATTGCCCCGATAGATGCTGACCCAGATAAAACTGCTCACACCTGTCGGAATAACGGCAGCTAGAACAAGGCCCGTTATCGTGTAGGCATCCGTTGGGAAGACCAGGTGACCCATGCCTAGAGCAATGAGAGGCATCGCCAGATGCAGAATAAACAGACAAACAAACAGTGGAAAAGGCTTCTTCAGCACGTTCACAAAATCCCGTATCCCGAGACTGATGCTTCCGGCAAACGTCATGAACGCAAAAAGCCATGGCGACAAAAAGGTATAAGAAGAAAGAAGACTCCCGCAAAGAACGCCAATAATAATGCTGATTGGGGTAATCAGTGGCATGATGCGGTTCAAGCGTACATTTAAGGCCTGAAGCATATTCATGACATCCCTTTACCGTATGATTCCTTTATTATACATGTTAATAACGCTGAGTGCAGACCCATTTGCAATGTAGCATACGGAGCAGTTATCATAAATCTGGAAGAAACACTTCAAGTTGAAGAAGGGGAGATGGTCATGATTAAACGAAAAAGAAAGCACACATTGATGATGGCAGGCCTCATTGCGTCAAGTATTCTTGTGATATCCGCCTGTTCTGTTGTAGAACAAGCGAATCAAAGTTTGAATTACGTTAGTGGGGCTACTGATTATATAGAGCAAGTATCGAACGCCGGAGCCGAACTGCAAGAACTCGCATCAGGAGCGGTGAGTAACCCGGAAGTAACAACTCAGGTACAGGAGAAAATAGATCAGATTCAGGCGGAAGCCAGCGAATTCTCTCAGCTTACTGCACCAGCGATAGGGGAAAGCATTCATGAAAATCTGGTCAGTTACAACAATCAATTAACCGAAGTGGTGGGTCAATTTGAGAATACGCTTGCAGAGCAGGGCTTTACGGCAGAAAACTGGGAGAAGACAGGGATTCCTGAATTGATCACCAATATTAATGGTTTAAAAGATCCATTAAGCGGTCTTGGAATCGAAGTCAATTAAGATTTAAACAGTCTAGGCCTTGAGCATTAGCAGGTTCATCTCATGGAAAAGGACGATATACCGGAGTGATGTTAATCACTTCCAGATATCGTCCTTTTTGCTTTTTCTAATATTAAGATGATGATTTGCCACGAATTTTGGAACTTAGATCTTCAATCTGTTCATCCAGTACATTTCCTGCTTTACTTAGAAACCCTGTAATAAGCTCCAGCTCTTCCTCAGTGTAAGTGGAAGCCATTTTAACCATAGCTGCGTGAAGGGTGAGGTACGTGCTGCTGACCTCTTCCTTGTTTTCGTACAAAGGCACAATGATGACTTTACGGCGGTCATTGGGGTCATTTTCCCGGCGAACAAAGCCGTTCTTCTCAAGCCTGTCAATTAATGTCGTGACACTCCCTGTGGCCAGACCGGTAAGTTTTGACAGCTCACCTGCAGTGATTGGACCTTTCTCGCGCAGGATATCCACGGATATGAAATCGTTATTGTACAAGCCTAAAGAGGCAGCCACATGCTGCTGATATAAAACGGTTCGTGTACCCAGGCTCCGCATGCGCAACGTAAAATTCTCCTGTAATTCGGTAGGTTGTTGTTGATGTTCTCTTGACAAAAGATAACCCTCCTCTTAAGATGACATATATCTTGATTATCGAGATATTAGATTAACAAGATAATAAATTTTGGAGATACTAGATTGACGTATGATTAATTTCAACTTATTTTAACGAACTCTGTACTTATTTGCAAAGGGGACGATCGATTTTGAGAGACACAATGATGATTAAAGGTGCACGGGAGAACAACCTGAAGAATATTTCACTTTCGATTCCGAAGTATAAATTGGTTGTTCTAACGGGTCCGTCCGGCTCCGGCAAATCCACGCTGGCAATGGATACCCTTCAGCGAGAATGCCAGAGACAATACATGGAATCGATGGGATTAACATCGGATTCGATCAGCAAACCAAAGGTGGAGTCGATCACAGGTCTTTCTCCATCCATCAGCGTAGGACAGCACATTACTAACCGGAATCCACGCTCAACAGTAGGAACAGTGACAGACATTTACACTTACGTTCGTTTCATTTTTTCCAGACTAGGAGAGCGTATATGTCCATCCTGTATTGGCACCATTTCGCCATCGTGGGAAGCGGCTGGTCATCTAACTGAGGAAGACGAATACATGGGACATCAGATTATACTTTGTCCACATTGCAATACCGAGCTGGAGAAGCTGGGTATGTCACACTTTTCGTTCAATAAACCGGAGGGTGCTTGTGATATATGTAGTGGACTGGGTCATGTGGCATCAATCAACGAAGCTGCTGTATTCAATCCTGAGCTTAGTGTGCGGGATGGAGGTGTAGCTTCGTTAAATGGTGTGCATCGGGATATTCAGATCCGAATTCTGGTTGCAGCTGGACAGCATTTTGGATTCGGATTCGATCCGGATCGGCCATTGAAGGACCTTGGTGAAATCGAGCGTGATTTGCTGTACTACGGCGTCGATAGCGAAGAATTCAAGCAGCATTACCCTAATATCAAACCCATCCAGGGAACCAAGTTCGAAGGTGTAATCCCCGGATTGTGGCGACGCTATAAGGAAAAGGAAGGAGAAGGTGGTGGAACGGAAAAAGACGGACGTTTTTTTCATCAACAGCAGTGTCCTGAATGTCAGGGAGCTCGTTTGAAAAAAGAAATTCTTTCGGTAAGCGTAGCTGGCGCATCCATCTCCGACGTCACCAACTGGTCATTCAGCAAAGTGTTGGAATGGACGGGAGGACTTCAAGAAGTGATCTCATCCGAGGCACATCACCTGCTTGATCCAATCCTTCACGATCTGCCCACCAAATTGAAACGCATTATGGATGTTGGACTTGGCTATCTCTCCATGGATCGTCAGACCGTAACTTTATCTGGTGGTGAAACCCAGCGATTACGACTTGCAACGCTTCTAGGCTCTGGTTTAACGGGCGTATTGTATATTCTGGACGAACCGACAACAGGGCTTCATCCGAAAGATACCGTTGGCCTGATTCGTGTACTTCAGGAGCTTCGTGATCTGGGCAATACGATCCTCGTCATTGAACACGATATTGAGATGATGCGTGCTGCCGATCATGTGATCGACATTGGACCTGGTGCTGGAGTCAATGGAGGGATAGTTGTTGGTGAAGGGAGCCTGGAGGATGTAATGGCAATTGAGCTTTCGGTTACGGGGGCTTATCTGAGAAATGAATCTTTGGCTAGTCCTTCTTATAACCGAAGAACAGGTACGGGGCAGCATCTTGCCATTCGGGGAGCCCATTTGCGCAACATCGATATTCCGGTTGTATCTTTTCCATTAGGCACACTGATCTCCGTAACGGGTGTTTCGGGGTCCGGCAAATCTACGCTTGTATTTGATATCCTCGCACAGGGTATGGAGTCAGGTCTGAAACCAACAGGTTGTGAAGAGATAACAGGCTTGGAGCACGTAGGTGATATCGTTATTTTTGACCAAACGCCGATGGGCAGAATGCAACGGTCGAATGTGGCCACCTACACCGATGTATTTACGCACCTGCGTCAGCTGTTCGCTGGTTTGCCAGATGCCAAGGCACGAAAGCTAACTGCGAAGCACTTCTCGTTTAATACACCCGGAGGGCGCTGTGAAACCTGTCAAGGTCTTGGGGTATTGTCTGTAGACATGAACTTCCTGCCTGATCTGGAGGTAACTTGTCATGATTGCAAGGGCAGACGGTTCGTGGATGAGGTGTTACAGGTTCAATACGAAGGTTTCTCGATATCTGATGTACTGAATATGGCAGTGGCCGAAAGTCTGCCTGTCCTGAAAAGTCAGACCAAAATCGCCGATCTTGTAGAGATGTTGTGTGAAGTTGGACTGGGTTACCTCCAATGGGGTCAATCCGTCAAAACATTGTCAGGTGGTGAGGGCCAACGGATCAGGCTGGCAAAAGAGCTGAGTAAAAAGAGCAAAAAACACACGCTCTATCTGTTGGATGAGCCAACAACCGGCCTTCATCCGTCAGACATCAAGCAACTCCATATTTTGCTGGATAAGCTGGTTGAGTCGGGGAATACCGTTGTCGTTGTAGAGCACAGTCTGGAATTGATTCGGGAATCCGATTGGGTTATTGACATTGGCCCAGAAGGTGGCGCAGCGGGTGGAGAACTGGTAGCCGAAGGTACGCCGGAGCAGGTGGCGGAAGTCAGAGCCTCCCATACAGGACAATTTTTGAAGCGTATATTAGCCGAAGGGCTTTAATCAGAATGGATAAGGGGAAAAATAATCATGGTAAAAAGCAATAAATTAGGCGTTATTCTTGCAGGCTTGCTGCTTGCCATTCTCATGGCTTCGATGGATAACACCATCGTTGCCACTGCAATTGGTACCATCGTAGGTGATCTTGGTGGATTTGATAAATTAATGTGGGTTACCTCTGCCTATATGGTTGCAGAGATGGCGGGTATGCCGATCTTCGGTAAACTATCGGATATGTATGGCCGCAAGCGATTTTTCATTTTTGGAATCATTGTATTTATGATTGGTTCTGCATTGTGCGGGACGGCGGATTCCATCATTCAGCTCAGTATTTATCGTGCGATTCAGGGAATCGGCGGCGGGGCGTTGATGCCGATCGCATTTACCATTATGTTTGATGTCGTTCCCGCAGACAAACGGGGTAAAGTGGGGGGACTATTCGGTGCAGTCTTTGGTTTATCCAGTATTTTCGGACCCCTTCTCGGGGCCTATCTCACTGATTACATTCATTGGTCCTGGATTTTCTATATCAACCTGCCACTTGGTCTGATCGCCTTTGTCATGATTGCATTCTTCTATAAAGAATCCGTAGAGCATTCCAAACAGAAAATTGACTATTTTGGCGCATTCACACTGGTAGCTTCCATCGTGTGCCTTATGTTTGCACTTGAACTTGGAGGCAAGGAATACGCCTGGAATTCCAGCATGATCGTAGGTTTGTTTGCTGCGTTCGCCGTGCTGATGACTGCATTTGTGTTCATAGAGCGCCGAGTGGCAGAACCAATTATTACATTTAGCATGTTCAAAAACCGGCTGTATTCCACCAGCAATCTGATGGCCATATTTAGTGGTGCAGCCTTTATTACAGCTTCCATCTATATCCCCATTTATATTCAGGGTGTACTTGGTGGATCGGCCACCAATTCCGGTCTTGTTCTTCTGCCGATGATGCTTGGATCGGTTGTGACAGCTGCGGGTGGAGGAGCCATGCTTACCAAGCTCAGATACCGCTCCATCATGTTACCTACACTCGCGCTGCTGGTTATTGGTATTGCCTTGCTGACAACGTTAACGACAGATTCCTCCCGATTTATGGTGACTATCTTCATGATTCTGGTTGGTCTGGGCATTGGGTCTTCGTTCTCTGTATTGAGCAATGCAGCCATTCACGGTTTCTCAGCAAGACAGCGTGGTTCGGCCAGTTCAACACTTAACTTCAATAGGGAACTCGGTATGACGTTGGGAATCACGGTATTTGGTATCGTACAAAGTCACGTATTTACGAGTAAATTGGTCTCCTTCTTTGGAAATAGTAATGGTAGTGAGCAGGGTGGTGGCGTGAATCTGAGTGATCCTAGCTTAGTCCTAAAACCGGACACTCGTGCTGATATTCCTGCGCCAATGTTGGATAAGATTACAGAAGCATTGTCCTCATCCATCGTTCATACGTTTGCCTGGGCCATCATTCCGGCCGTTATTGCTCTATTGGCTGCTTGGTTTATGAGTAAGGAAAAATTTGACCCTGCATCCGAGTCAGATGAATATTTAGCTTCACACTAGCAAGACTATGTAATGGATTTGTGTGCACGATATGACAATATGTTCTTATCAAAGGAGACCTGCGTTATGTCTGAACAAAATGGAAAAGTAATCATTATCACCGGCGGAGCGAGTGGTATTGGTAAAGAAACAGCGCTTCAGCTTTCGGATCTGGGTGCAACGATTGTCATAGCAGACTATAACGAAGAGGGTGCGAGAAAGCTTGCATCGGAGATTGAAGCAGGTGGCGGCACAGCCGGGGCATACAAAGTGGACGTTTCCAAAGGAGACGAGATCAAAGCTCTGATCGATTGGACCGTAGAGAAATACGGAACATTGAGCGGTATTTTCAACAACGCGGGCATTGGACTCGTGAAGCCATTTCTGGAGATGGACCCGGAATCCTATCACAGAGTAATCGATGTTGACCAACACAGTGTGTATTACGGCATGTATTATGGCGCCAAAAAAATGGTTGAACTGAATGTACAGGGTACCATTGTTAATACAGCTTCGATCTATGGCAGTATTGCTGCGGTGGGAAGCTTTAACTACAATGCAGCCAAGGCAGCTGTCGTAATGATGTCCAAATCCGGTGCCTTGGAACTTGCTGAACATGGCATTCGTGTGGTTGGTGTAGCGCCAGGCTTCATTGATACACCGATTCTGGGTGATGACAAAGCGATGAAGGATGCACTTGCCACGCAACATATGCGGGGAGAGCTCATTCAACCGGAGAAAGTTGCGAGTGTGGTTACCTTCTTGTTCAGTGATGCTGCAAGTGCAGTGAATGGTTCAACCATTGCAGTCGATGATGGATTCCTCAGCTTCAAAACAAAATAAGATTTGGACAGTAAGGTAGTGCAGTCCGTTTCTGAAAAATAAAAAAAAGGTGCAGAACGAATAAATCGTTCTGCACCTTTTTTTTGCAATCCATATAAGAAGAGTATTTATTATGAAAATAATTCTATATAGTCATCCCGGTAGTTCAGAGATCATGATACAATAAGCAGGCATGCGTCTTTTATCATTTTGTGGTGTCATAGACAATACGCACACCGAGAGAGCCATAGCTCTCTTCTTTATAGTGACATTGGGAGCATGTTTTTGTAGCGCATAACGCATCACTGTGAACTTGTAATTTTTCGTTGCATAGTGGACATTTATTTTCAAAAAGAGTCTTCAACACGTTAAACATGCTTAATCACTCATTTCGGATTAATTTACTTGGTTTTTATTATAGCCGATTATTTTAACTGCGTATACTGTTTTTTGCATCTTTTTTACACCGCAAGAAAGGAAGAAAAACCGATGGATACTCTGCTTTTTGTCATCATGTTTATACTGGGTCTGATCGGTTCCTTCTTCTCGGGTTTGTTGGGTATAGGTGGAGCCATAATTAATTACCCGCTGTTGTTGTATATACCTTCTCTCATGGGGCTGGAACCATTCTCGGCACATGAGGTGTCGTCGATCAGCATGTTTCAGGTGTTTTTTGCTTCACTCGCTGGTGTGATTGCCTACATTAGGAGAACAAGGAATGGGGACAAGAGTGAAGCTCTTATTCATAAAGGTCTGGTGGCTTATATGGGCTCCAGTATTCTTGTCGGCAGTCTGATTGGCGGCTTCATATCTGGTCATTTGAATGGAGAAGTCATCAATCTGATCTATGGTATTCTGGCCATTATCGCGATTGTACTTATGCTGATTCCCGGTAAGGGAACAGAAGGCTCGGCTCGACAGCTGACATTTAACACATATGTTGCGGCAGGATCGGCTCTTGCCGTGGGAATCGTCTCGGGAATTGTTGGTGCGGGTGGTGCTTTTATATTGATTCCGATCATGCTCACCGTGCTTAAGATCCCTACCCGGACGACCATTGCTTCTTCGCTTGCGATCGTGTTCATCTCCGCCATTGGTGGGGTGGTGGGAAAGATTATGGGTGGAGACATTCCGCTGGAGCCCATCATATATACGGTTATCGGGAGTCTGCTTGGTGCTTCACTCGGTTCCAAAGTGAGTTCAATGATTAATGTGAGACTGCTTCGGTATGGACTGATGGTTCTTATCGCCATTACAGCAGTGAAGGTATGGTCTTCGATTTTGTAAAACCACATAGGATTGCAGCGTCCATGACGATTTCGTAACCAAACGGATGGAATGCCGTATAAAGGGTATGAACATGAGCTGGCGAATTTGTTGTTGCATGAATTCACATCAGTTTTCGTCCATGGAGCACCCTCAAACTCCTTTCATGGATACATGTTTAACATTATGAGAAGTTGAGGTATCCATCCTATGAATAACGTACTCACAGATCAGGCTGATGCAGGATATCGGCTGGCTGAGCAGAAGGCAGCTCAGTATTTTACTTCTCTTCAAGAACAACTGCTGAATAACACGTATACCACTGCACTTACACAAGATATTCACTTGTGGCAAAAGAAACATATCCAACCGTTTTCCTGGTTATCTTTTTTATCACCAAGTCAAAGAAAACCGGATTCCCGGGATGCTCATAGATATATCCATTGGCTTAATGTTACAGGCAAACTGGATGATTACCTGGATCGAAGTATTTCTTACATTTATATGCGAGATCTGGGCAAAGCACTGGATTCCTCGGATACCCAGGCACGCATTCAGCGTGTCGCTCAGGATACCAAAGCGTATTTTATACGTTCAAATACAACCCATCACAAGGGAAGTCCGGATTATATTAGTCTGGCCGCCTTGTATCGATGGGCTCAGAAGGAGAACGTGGAAAAAGCTGTTATCTGGATCATCAGCAAATTAAAAAATGTCGCTTCCAATATCCCCAAAGAACTGGATGCAGAACAGGCGCAGCGCAAACTGCTCAAGATCATTCTTGGCGTTGTTCTGCATGTGAACGATGATATGAATGATGAGACTCCCCAGGCAGAACGTTCCGAGAGGCTGGATGCTGCGATTCGGCTTGGTTATTCATACGGACTGACCTATCCATTTATTGATGACCTGCTGGATTCGCAGGCGTTGACTGCGCAAGAGAAGGAACAGTATTCTCTCTTGATCCGGAATGCGCTTCTCACTGGGATCGTGCCGGATATCGGCGAATGGAAGGGAGCGAATCTTCAAGTCATTCAATATGTTCATGGTGAGCTGCGTGATGCGTTTGAGTATATCAAGGACTACCAGCGCCCTGAGATGCAGCGCACGTTCTTCGAGCAATCCTATGTATTCTTTCAGTCTCAGGAAATAGATCGGGCCAAGAAACTGTCCAACGCGAATTATTCCAATGAAGAACTTTATATTCCGATTATTATTAAATCCTCATCCTCCAGACTCATTGTTCGCTCTGTGCTCAGTGCATCTGCGGATGAAGGTTTTGATCTGCGGACATTCTACTATGGCATATATAATCAGCTCGCGGACGATTTCGCTGATATGTTTGACGATATGGAGGAAGGGGCAGTGACCCCGTATACCTACTATCTGAAGTATCGTGACCTGCGGCCTGATCTGATCAATCCGTATGAGCTATACTGGGCGGTTATCTCTTATCTGATTCATGAGGTGTACCATTCGGATGAGAAGACCCGGGAGGTCATATTGGATCGGGCTATTAATGGTTTAAAGCGTTGTAGAGAACGTTTGGGTCAAGAACAATACTATGAAGTGATGAACATCTTTGCCTCCGGACAACCGGAATTCAATCGCCTCATTCAGCAAATGGTGCGAAAAGCCGATGATGTGGATTTCTTGGATAAATTGCTGCGGGATCAAGTTATCCTCCAATTGCAGAATGACAAGCGTGAAAAACAGGATTTTCTGGATACGATTCGGACGGTTCGTGAACAGATCAATATTGAATTACAGATATCCAAACCGGGTGGACTTCCGGAGATGAAAGGCACGCTTATTGATGCAGCGAATTACAGTTTGCAAGGAGATGGAAAACGGCTAAGGCCGATCCTAACTTGGGTGATGGGTGTACGTGAATATGGACTACATGAATCGTCTATCATTCCTCTCCTGAGATCACTGGAATACATGCATACGGCTTCACTGATCTTTGATGATCTGCCGACCCAGGATAATGCTTCGACCCGCCGAGGCCGTTCGACCTTACATCAGGTGCATAACAGCGCAACAGCGGAGTTGACAGGATTATTTCTCATCCAAAAGGCCATTGGCGAGCAATCTTCCCTTAATCAGTTTGATGCCGCAACCGTGCTTACCCTGATTCAATATTCCGCTGAAAAAGCAGAGGATATGTGTATGGGGCAGGCGATGGATCTGAATGCCAAAGGAAAAACGCTCACTTTGGAACAATTGAACATGATCTGTTTCTACAAAACGGGTATTGCTTTCGAGGCTGCACTTGTGATGCCAGCTATTCTGGCACAAGTGAAGGAAGTGGAGATTGCCTCCTTAAAGAAGTTTGCGTATCATGCAGGTATCGCCTTTCAAATTAAGGATGACCTGCTGGATCTGGAAGGGGATTATCAGGTACTCGGTAAGCCGGCAGGACAGGATGCGCGGAACAACAGTTCAACCTTTGTATCCATTCTGGGCGAGGATGGCGCGAAGAAAGAGATGTGGGAGCACTATTGTCTGGCTACCGATGCGCTCAACGAAATGCCAAAGCCGATTTCTTTTCTGAGACATTTGTTGGATTACATCATTGGACGGGAGCGTTAAAATCTTCCCTGACTAATCCCATTCCCATGTTCAGCATGGTTAAATATGAAATAATACAAAGTTGCCTGGATTCGAATACAAATAGAATCCAGGCCTTGTTTTGCTTTATTGACACAAACTTTTAGGAAATGATATGTTTCAACAATTGAAAAATCGGGTATTAAGCAAATATTGTGTTTATACACCAAAAGGAGAGCTTAAGATGCAGGTTCAAAAGGTCGATCATCACGAATTGTTTGAGCAGATTTATAATCAAGCACCTATTGGGATTGCACTTGTTGCTCCAACAGGACAGTGGATGAAAGTGAATCCTGCTTTTTGCAGTATGCTGGGTTATACAGCTCAAGAATTAATCCATCTTCATTACCAGGAGATCACCCATCACGATGATTTTGCACAGGATCTGAAGTACGAAAGCGCACTGTGTGAAGGTAAATCGCAAGAGTACAGGTACGAAAAGCGTTATATTCAGAAAAATGGAGATATTTTATGGATATCAATGCATGTATCATTGGCTCGGAACGAGGTCAGCGGTGAACCGTTGTATTTTATCTGCCACGTTGTAGATATTACGGAACATAAAACAACCGAACTAAAGCTGCTTCAAACGGAAGAAATGTTCAAACTTATTTCCGATAATGCACAGGAAATCATCTATATTGCAACTTTTGACGGTATTTGCCGCTATTGTTCTCCTTCCATTTATAATCTGCTTGGTTATACGCCAGAAGAAGTGGTGGGCAATAACAATACCGCTATTTTTCACCCGCAGGACCTGGAACGTGTCTCCCAGATCGATTTGAGCACAGGTCATATGTTGAATATGCAGGTTCATCATAAAGATGGACATCGTCTTTGGTTTGAAACCACCTATAAGGTTATCGGGGAGCCTGGGCAAGAACAACAAATCCTTGCCATTGGTCGAGATATATCGGAGAGAAAGAAACATGAGGAAATTAGTGCAGAAGCTGAACGAATAGCCATGATCGGCAGTTGGGAGTGGAACATGCTGAGTGGCCATGTTTCCTTGTCTGATCAGATATTCGAGATTTTTGGCTTAGATCAAAACAAGCTGTATAAGGCCAGCGATATCTATTCATTCATGGAGCCGACAGAGGGGCAGCGATTGAAGGCATGTATTGAATGGGTGAAAACGGGTCAACCGCTTGATTTTGAATATCGACATCTGGGCTCTGATGGTAAAGAAAAGTACCTTCATCTGCGAGGATTAATTACCTTTGATGAAGATCAACAACCGATACAGTTAAACGGAACTTTGCAGGATATTACAGAGCGTAAACTCGTCGAATTCAAACTTCAGGAATCGGTGGAACGATATACTTCACTCAAAAAATATAATCATGATGCCATCATTTCTTTTGATATGGACGGTAATATCATAAATGCCAACCCGGTAGCTATGAAAATGACCGGATGCCCGGTTGTGGAAATGATCGGAACCAGTATATGCAGGTTTATCGGACCATATCATCTTGGACTTATTCTTAATAGCCAGTATGAGATGGCTGAAAAAGAAATCAATGCCATTCAGCACGTAAATGGTTCTGAGACAGAAGTTTTGGCAACGCTTGCGCCTATCATTATTAATGAGAAAAACGTAGGGTTCTACCTGATTGCCAAGGATATTACGGAACAGAAAAAGCTTCTTGTAGCCAAAGAGACTGCCGAACGAATGAATAAAGCCAAAAGTGAGTTTTTGGCAATGATGAGTCATGAGATCCGTACACCCATGAACGGCGTAATTGGGATGACGGATTTGCTTCTGGATACGCCTGGACTTAGTGGAGAACAAAAGGAATATATTGAGATTATTCAAAAGAGCGGGGATTCACTGCTTGCGATTATCAATGATATTCTGGACTTTTCCAAAATAGAGTCGGGTAAAACCGATCTGGTGGATGAGCCGTTTGATCTTAAGGAGATTGTGACAGAGACGGTTAAGATCGTAACACCAATGATTCGGGAGAAACAGTTGGATCTTCGTTTAAGCCTGGATGACGCCATTCCTGTTCCCTTGTTTGGGGATGCTTACCGTCTAAAACAGGTCCTAACCAACATCATTGGTAATGCAGTAAAGTTCACCCCGGAAGGCAGTATTGAGATCGAGGTGAAGGTTATCGGACAAGAATACAATGACGTTCAATTTCAGTTTAAGGTGAAGGATACAGGGATAGGAATTCCAGTGGAGAAAAGAAAGCATTTATTCGAAGCCTTCTACCAATTGGAGAATTTCATGACGCGTAAGCCTCAAGGTACTGGACTTGGACTGGCTATCAGTAAGAAGCTTGTAGAACTTATGCAGGGTGATATCTGGATTGAGGATTCGGACGATCCGGGGACCACATTTATGTTTACAGCATCGTTTAAAGCCAGCAACATGGAGGAATTCAACAGATATGATCTACAACAGAAAAAAAATAAAACTGATCAACTTCGAATTCTAATTGCCGAGGACAATGCGGTGAACCAACTTGTTCTACGCCGGATGATTGAGAAGAAAGGACATCTTGTCGATTATGTAGTGGATGGAATAGAGGCAGTGGAAGCTGTCAAACGAAGTGCGTACGATATTGTGTTCATGGATGTGCACATGCCTAGGCTGAACGGATTCGAAGCGACCAAAGCGATTAAGGAATTAATGCGGCCAGAGGCATGCCCTTATATTGTTGCAGTTACTGCGAACGCAGTTAGAGGGGATATGGACAAATGTCTGAAGGCTGGAATGGATGCGTATGTTAGCAAACCCATTAAAAGTGAATCTATTATGCAAGTGATGGAGGAGTTTTACAAAATAAAGAAATATCCCACTGCATACAATTGATTTCCATATTCCGTAGAAACGGATTTTTGAATGGCAATGGAGCCGCTCCCTTATCGATGATAAGGGAGCGGCTTTTTTTGCATGTTCATATCTCAGAATGCTAAACTACTGATTTTTGATCCATAGTTTGGAGATATCCATGAACCCAAACTCAGCGGTATGAAGGCCAAAGAGACTTTGATTAAGTAATGCTTTTTTATTCATATGGCAGCCGTACAATATCCAGCAGTTATCGCGAAGCAAATCCTCTGCTTCATTGAGCAGCGACGACCTTTGCTCTTCATTTTGCTGAAGGAAATTCTCCATTTTTTGATAAAATACGGACTGTAAATCGGGTGATAAACAAATATGAAAATAGTTACGTTTGTTGATGAAGTAATTAATCATGCCAAATTGCCAGTCATCTTCCAAAACTTCTTCTGCAATAATTAGGTCGGCTTCGCTTGTTTCTCTCACATTGGGAAATTCAACGAAGGGTTGCAACTCAATACATAAACCGATGCTGGCTCCGCGCTGTTTAAGCCATTCTGCTTCTTTTTGGTCTTTAGCTACAGTATACGCAAGTATGATTTTTTCTCCCCGGTATCCGCTGCTGTACAGGAGCTCACGTGCATCCTCAAGTGAAGACTCGCGCCAGGCATGCTCTGCGCTTTTCCAGGGAAGAAAGCTGTTTGCCGGTGTAATTCGATTGCTGCCAAGTTCCCTCACCAAAGCGACTGGATCGAAAACAATGCGCATGGCTTGCCGAAATTCCAGTTGATGGTGAATACCGGCTTTACGAAAATTAATCAGCATATATCGGCATCCTGTTGCTGGATAATCAACACTGTTGCTCCCCGTATCGTCTGTAGCCAATTTAAGTCGGTCTGTTCCTGGTAACTCATAATGACGTTCATAAGGACCCAGATTGGGCACAAACCAGATATCTACTCGATCCAGATGAGGACGGATTCCATAATAGGCATCGAATGCGCTAATGATCAACACCGTTTCATTTATTTCATTGATCCGAAAAGGTCCGGTACCGATTAATTGTTGGGTTACATCGACATCATAGGGGAGAATCGTCATTGAGACACAACTAAGCAGGTTCAGGAAAAAACGATTAGGCCGACTTAGATAAAAACGAATGCAGTAATCCCCGACAACTTCGGTACGCTCAATATCCCGGTATAGCCAAATGAATGGACTGTCTACAGTGCGCAAGCGCTCTAATGTAGCTTGGACATCTTGGGATGTCATTACCCGACCATGGTGGAATCGCACACCTTTGCGCAGATAGAAAACCCAAACTCTGTGATCCTCGTTGTACTCCCACATATGCGCCAGATCCGGCAGGAAAGTTCCTGTTTTGGCGTCATAGGTGATTAGCGTGCTGCATACCTGCCCAAGCAGATAGGTTTCAAAAGCAGTATACACAAAAGCAGGGTCCAGCTCTGCCAATCTTCGTGACCTTACCATGCGAAGCACGTCCTGACCGGAAGAGCTCTCGGCATGACTGTGGAATCCCATCTGTTTATTTAACGAATTCAGCAGCCGCTCCCGGAGAGCATCATTCTTCTCTGTGCTGCCAATCAACTCGATCGCTTCCTTCATTTTGCCTCTGCCCATGAGCTCCAAAAAGCTCTCTTCGAGCGCCTCATTCACACTGCGCAGCAATGTCATCTCAGAATGATGACCCCGGCCACGCCCGGGCTGCCAGTGAATAAAGCTTTGTTCTTCCAGCTTGCGCAGAATAAACTTCACGTTTCGTGGGGTGCAGCATAGGGCAGCCGAAAGGCTTTCGATCGTTACCGGAACCGCTTCATGAAATTGAAGAGAAAGTTCTTTTGCTGTGGCGAGACGCAGATAGTGGGTTGTTGCTGTATCCATATGAATGTGCTCCTTCATAAAAGGTGAAATGTGCGCATGTTTTCTTACACTTTTATTTCCCCCTTTGATCCATACAATTATACATAAAGGGATAGGGCAAAGGTAGCCCATCTGAGACAAAAACATCTAGAACAGGAGAACCATACGCATGAAGCAGCATTTACGTCAAATTCACCCTTTAGCCTGGACCATCATTGTTGGAACGATGTTTGGACGTCTTGTTACGTCCATGAGCATCCCGTTTTTATCCATTTATCTGACTCAGGTACTGGGAGCTACACCCACACAGACTGGAATTACCGTCGCGGTCAGTTCTCTGGCGGGGGTTATGGTCAGCTTTTATGGAGGTTATATTTCCGATCGAATCGGCCGCAAAGTGGTCATGATGGTCTCCGTATTTGGCTGGGCCTGTGTTTTCTTCATCTTTTCAGCAGCTGAGCATCTGTGGGTATTTTTTGTGGCCAATACGTTAAACGGTTTATGCCGCGCCGTGTTTGAGCCCACGTCACGTGCACTTCTATCGGATATTACTCCACCACAAAATAAACTGCTTGTCTTCAACCTCAGATATGCGGCCATTAATCTGGGTGTCGTGTTTGGACCGATTATCGGTCTTCAGCTTGGATCAGCGGAGTCTACATTTCCGTTCATGATCTCCGGGTTGGTATATATCGTTTACGGCTTGGTTTTGTTCCTGCAATTTCGATTGCAGCGTGCAAATCTGCCGGAACATGTTCAGGTAGCAGCACCTCGTTTACGAGATGCACTGGCTACTACGGGACGCGACCGTGTATTTTTGCCAGTACTTATCGGAACTACGTTTTGCGTACTCGGGTATGGGCACTTTAGCTCGACCTTGGCTCAGTATGTGGCCCAGAATCCTCTCTTTGAACATGGAAGTCAAGTGTTTTCCTATATGCTTTCACTCAATGCGTTGACTGTGCTTGTAATCCAATTCCCTATTGTGCGAGTGGCCAGCAAATTCCCGCCGGTTGTACCCCTCATACTTGGAAACGTGCTGGTCGCAACAAGTCTGTTCCTGTTTGGCATAGCTGAAGGTGTTATGCTGCTGATGATCAGTGTCATTCTGTTCACCATTGGGGAAGTGCTCATGTTCACCATGATGGATATGCTGATTGACCGTATTGCCAAACCTGAATGGAAAGGGACCTACTTTGGCACGATTGGATTCAATAACTTGGGGAGCGTCATGGCACCGATTCTTGGAGGGCTCCTATTAACCCAATTTGGGACGGGGAATGGTCTGTTCGTTTTTGTACCGCTGGCACTGACCACTGCACTTGGACTGCCTTTTCTTATCGTAGCGCATAAGCGCCTTGTCATCAGGGAGAAGGAGACCACACCCATACAAGTGAGTGCCTAGCTTAAGTGATGCCAGTTGCATGGCACTTAGGCAACAGCTTTTTAACTTTTTTTGAGAAAGGTAACTTTCAATGAGAAACCAACGTTTAATTAGTTAAACATTTCCTCATGGAGGTTCCAAATGATATTTAAAAAGTTCACTCTAACATTGCTGGCGTGTGCTATGTTTGCCGCGTTTTCAACGCCAAGTTTAGCTGAGAATGCCACACTCGAGATTGGGACTGGCGTATTGTCCAATAACCGGGTGCTAATTCCTTTGAGGGTTGTGTCCAGCAACTTGGGGGCAGATGTAACGTGGTATAAGGATGGGAAGAGCATTCGAATTAAAACGGATGAAAAAGAAATTTGGCTTGTGGTTAACTTTAAAAATGCGAGAGTGAATGAACAGATAATCAAAATGGATTCTCCTGTTGAAATAATTGGAAATACAGCATATGTTCCGCTGCGATTTGTCAGCCAAACGTTAGGAGCCAAGCTAGAGTGGAATCCACAAACTAAACAGGCAACCATCGACTTGAATAAACAAAACATGATTGTAAGTATGCAAGAGGAGACCATCCAAATACCTGATTCTGTGAAAATAACAAAGGGACGAATAAATGTTTTGTCAGAGAAATTGAATGAAATTTCAGGCTTGTCTCAGATCAAGCAGGTCAGTACGTATTTCAAGCCTTATTTCACTGAAGATTTAATCCAATTTATTCTCAAGAGACAGGATCTAGTAAGTGATTGGATGGTATATGATGCTCCAGAGACTTCCGTTTATTATACAAGCAGTACAACAGCGACATTATCCCAATCGTTCGTAATCGGAAATACATTAACGGGTGATTCTCATTATGTAAATGATCGAAATATTGAACTTGTTTACCGTAATGGTGTATGGAAAGTGAATCAGTTAATGTTTAATCTCAGAGAAATTCCCTATCTGGGTAATGATCGTTGAAATCGCCGCATAAGATGTTCAGTGGCATGAAGGAAATAACAATTGAGTTAATATTATCTTGACGGATTACAGTAGAGCGAATACAATAAACAACAAATATGTGTGACGGGTGGTTAAGATGAACATGTTCCAGACAGGGCGCATTCTGAATCGATAACTGAATACGCATGAGCAAGTGACTTAACCAATGTTTTTTTGTGTTGGCGTTTAGACAGTCATGTTTGTGCACCCCTGTCGTGGACGCTCATCATTATTGCGTGCAGAGGAGAAATCCGGAAACGCTTCTTATTTCATATGATTCTCTTATTGTTACAAGCTGTAGATGACATTAGTTCATCTATGGCTTTTTTGCATGCATTCCACCCAATTTGTTGCACATAGAAGGGAGATGTTGTAGTACTTTTTGGTGGGAAATCACCCCAAGGGGAGAAAGAGAGGCAACGATATGAAACGACCTAATCAAAGTTATACCATTTGGTTTTCCCAACGAACCGGCAGTACTCTGCTTGGTGAAGCTTTATGTTCTACGGGTGTGGCAGGATATCCGAGCGAGTGGCTGCATTATCAGCATAAGAGCCCAGACACATTAAAGCGTGAAGATCTGGAGCAGATCTGGGATCATGGAACAACATCGAACGGAGTATTCGGAATCAAAATTAATTTTGAACAACGATGGATTGACGCATTCCGAAGTCTCTATAGTCTGCCAACAACGTTATCGCGAGCTGAGGTATGGAGTACGGGCTTCCCTAATTGCACCAAGCATATTTACATGACGCGTCGCAACAAAGTCAGATTGGCTGTGTCATGGTGGAGAGCCATTGTCTCGGGTGAATGGCACCGCAAGCACGGAGACAGCCCTCAGTTACAAGATATTGCAGATCAATATAACTTTGATGCGATTAAACATCTGCTTGTGGAGAGTAATATGTGCGAAGCAGCAATTGAAGAATTCCTGTCCGAGTCAGGTATTGTGCCGTTGACAATTGTTTATGAGGATTTTATACAGGATTACGAAGGGACCGTCATGAAAGTGCTAGCGTTTTTGGATGTTCAAACTGACGGTGTGACCGTTTCGCCCCCTTTCTTTGACCCGATCGCAGACGAGATTTCTGAACAATGGGTGCAAAGATTTCGGGAAGAATGCCAGAGGGATTGGGAGAATGTCAAATGGTAAACACAATTGGTAAGATTCATCCACGAGTTGGAAATGTTGCATTTATTGTTGTTATGTATGATTCATCTTAGTGAGGGAACAAAATGCGTTGAATCACCACAATGAAAAGAAATGTTATACGAAGGGGTGAGGGGTTATGCCCAAAACAGAGAAACGCTCCATGTCCTGGCTGCTGCAATATCTAAAACCAGTCAAAGGCCGATTGGCCATACTTATGGTGATGTTGCTAACGTCAACAGGGCTGCAGCTCCTGAATCCACAGATTATCAAACGATTCATTGATACAGCGGCAAGTGGGGGAATCCTTTCTAACCTGATCCAGCTTGCCGGATTGTTTCTAATTGTTGCCGTCGTAAATCAATTGATTACAGTAGCCGTAAGTTATCTGGGGAATGATGTGGCCTGGCGAGCAACGAACCGGTTACGGGGAGATCTCCTGAAGCATTGTCTGCGTCTGGATATGCGGTTTCATAATGTGAAGACGCCGGGAGAGATGATAGAACGGGTGGATGGTGATGTGACGAGTATCTCCAACTTCTTCGCGATGTTCATTGTGCAGGTGGTGGGGAGCTTTGTCTTGCTTGCCGGAATTCTCGGATTTATGTTCACTGTAAACGTACCGATTGCGATCGTCATGACGGTGTTTACATTATTATCGATTCTATTTATGGTGTTCATTCGGAACCTGGGA
Source organism: Paenibacillus taichungensis (assembly GCF_013359905.1). Lineage (GTDB taxonomy): Bacteria > Bacillota > Bacilli > Paenibacillales > Paenibacillaceae > Paenibacillus > Paenibacillus taichungensis. The sequence goes on from NZ_JABMCC010000115.1 coordinate 244,363, forward strand.
GTAAACTCTTCCAAAAATGAGCGGGAAGCGAGTGCATCCTTGTTCGGATTAATTGAAGAACGTATTGCGGGAATTGAAGATGTTCAAGCGAACGGGCATGTCCCGTATGTGATGAATCGCTTTTATCGTACGATGCGTGTTGTATTTCAAAAAGGAAGGAAAGCCTGGCTGCTTCGGGTAATTCCATGGAATACGACGGTCATTCTGTTCGCACTTGCAGTCACGGCAGTACTTCTGCTCGGTGTTCATTATTACATGCAAGGCATCATCAGCATCGGAACCCTGTTTCTGATATATCAATACACACAGATGCTTAATGATCCGATTGAGATGCTGGGCGATCAGGTTCAAGAGTTTCAGAAGGCGAAATCAGGTATGCTTCGATCAAGAGAACTGTTGTCTTTACGCAGCGAGATCGAAAACGGAAGAGAAGATCAGCTGCCAGAAGGGCCGCTTGGTCTGGAATTCAAACAGGTGAACTTCAGTTATAACGAGGATAAACCTGTATTGCAGAATATTAACTTTGCCATTAAACCTGGCGAACGACTTGGCATTATCGGTCGTACCGGTAGCGGAAAATCAAGTCTCAGTCGGGTACTTCTGCGCCTGTACAATCTGGATAGCGGAACAATTCGTGTAGGTGGCAAAGATATTACAGAGCTTACCTTGCCTGCACTTTACCGCAGGGTTGGTATGGTTACTCAGGATGTACAGCTGTTCGACGGTACGTTGCGAGACAATTTAACGCTGTTCAATCAGGATGTCTCGGATCAGATCATTAAGGAGACAACGGATCGACTTGGATTAAGTCATTGGATTGAATCACAACCGGCAGGGTTGGACACCCATCTGAAGGCAGGTGGTTCTTCATTGTCCGCTGGGGAAGCTCAATTGTTTGCCTTGACGCGAGTATTTCTGACTGAACCAAGTCTGGTTATTCTCGATGAGCCTTCCTCACGGCTGGATGCTGCTACAGAGAGCATGCTTCAGTCTGCCATTGATCAGTTAATGAAGCAATGTACGGGAATTATTATTGCACATCGCCTGGCTACTCTGGAGAAGGTCGATCAGATTATGGTACTGGGTGATGGCAAGGTACTGGAATTCGGAGCCAGAGAAGTGCTCGCCAGCGATCCGGCGTCACATTATGCCAGATTGCTGATTACAGGGCGAGAGGAGGAATTGGCGTGAATGTAACAGGATTCATAGGCCGTTTATTTCGATTCAGGCCTTTTCTATTTTTGATCAACGGATTGTCATGGTGTATATTTCATTCTTTGCCGCTGGCAATAGGGATTGGGATGCAGTGGTTCTTTGACCGGGCAACGGCGGGTTCCAGTGATTATATGTGGCTGGCAGCTCCGCTGATCTTCATTGCTTTGATCAGAGCGGTAAGAGTAGGGACGTTTTTTGCCGCATTCTATGCATGGATCACGTACATTTACCATATTCAAGCCATTCTGCGTACCAACATGCTCGCTGGGATTATGCGCTGGCCAGGACGCAATTTGCCAGCTTCACCGGGGGAGGCAATGAGCCGCTTTCGTGATGATGTGGATGAAGTGGTTGAGTACGTAGAATCCTGGGTGGATTTTTGGGGAAGGCTCGTGTTCGCTATTGTATCCATCGTCATCATGGCGAACATTAATTGGAAAATCACTTTGGTAGCTGTGTTGCCACTGGTAATCGTAACGTTGCTGAATAACTTGTCTGGCAATCGGGCTCGTCGATATGCACAGGTCAATCGTGAGTCGACAGGACGAATCACCAGTTTCATTGCTGAAACCTTTGGGGCTGTGCAGGCACTGAAACTTGGGCAGGCAGAAGAGCATGTCTCTACTCGTTTTAACAAACTCAATGAAGAACGTCGTCAAGCTGCACTCCGGGATAATCTGTTCAAACAGTGGATGAGATCACTTAATCAGCATGTGCTCAGTATCTGTACAGGTCTCATTCTCCTGATGTGTGCGGCCGAGATGAAATCCGGCAATTTCACCGTAGGTAATTTTGCCTTGTTCACCAGTTATCTTGCCAATATTGGCTTTAGCATTTCATTGTTTGGCTATATGGTATTCCAGCATAAACGGCTCAAAGTATCTTTTGACCGCATGCGAACCCTGTTTCGTACTGGGGAGGAAGACCAGATCATGGATTTCAGAGAGACGTATCTGAATGAAGATCCGCCTGAGCTACCTAAAGAACAGAGAGATCCCAAAGAGAAGCTAAGAGAGCTGGAAATCAGCAATCTGGCGTACCAATATCCTCATTCTGCAAATGGAATAGAGGATATCAGCTTCCGTGTGAAGCGGGGACAATTTCTGGTCATCACTGGACGGATCGGTTCTGGCAAGTCGACTCTGGTCCGCACACTTCTGGGACTGCTGCCCAAACAGGAGGGTACGATTCGCTGGAATGGCAAAGATGTCGATCCCGCTACCTTTCTGATGCCGCCTAGAGCAGCATATACGCCGCAAGTACCTCGATTGTTCAGTGATACGCTGAAAGAGAATATTGTTCAGGGCAAACAGGGTCGTACGGAAGTCGCACTTGCAAAAGCCATTCGATTGGCTGTTATGGATAAGGATATTCAAAACCTGGATCAAGGACTCGAAACGTCCGTAGGTCCAAGAGGTGTCATGCTGTCAGGCGGTCAAATTCAGCGTGCGGCTACCGGACGTATGCTGATGACGGAAGCAGACCTCTTCATCTTCGATGATCTGTCCAGTGCGCTGGATGTGGAAACCGAGCAACAGGTCTGGGAAGGTTTATTCGAGGAGCCAGATGTCACATGTATTGCGGTATCTCACCGCAGAGCAGCACTTGCGAAGGCAGATCATATCATCGTCATGAAGGATGGACGAATTGAGGCCGAGGGCAGCTTATCAGATTTGCTTGCTACTAATGAAGAGATGCAGCTACTTTGGCAAGGTGAGCAAAAACCGGTTAAAGTGGGATAGGATAAGATATACGATTTATAACAAATGAAAAAAGCCGTACAGACAACTCTTTTTGAAAGAGTTAAGATCTGTACGGCTTTTATTATTGCTCATTTGGTCAATCTTTATTTGATCAGCGGTGCAATCAATGAATACGCAATGATGACCAGGAAGATAATCGTGATGTGATTAATGGAGAAAATAAACATTTTATGCGACCATTTCTTGGTTTCTTTCTTATCGAAAGTTGCCACACTAAGAATAAGCCAAGCTAAACTTACCAGAAACGCAACAATGGCAATGAACGGACTCATCGGCCAGAACAAGAAGCTGGAGAACAACAACAATACCAGATAAACATTCGTCTGGATGTATGTTCGTCTGATACCTTTTACAACAGGAAGCATCGGAACGCCAGCCGCTTTGTATTCATCAAATCTCCGGATGGCAATGCCATAGAAGTGAGGCATCTGCCACAACAGCATGGTAACAACCAAAGCCCAAATTTCATAATGACCCAGTTCTGGCGAAATGGCTGCCCAACCAATGAGTGGAGGCACAGCGCCTGAAAGACTTCCTACTTCCGTATTGTATACCGTTGTTCGTTTGGTCCACATCGTATAAGGGAACACGTACAACAACAGTCCCAATATGCCAAATACGGCAGCCGAAGGGGAAGCGATATACAACATGATGCCCCCGATAATCGTAATGGCAATACCGAGGATCAAACCTGTTTTGGTATCTACACGACCAGTTACCGTTGGGCGTGTTTTGGTGCGTTCCATGATCGCATCGATATCCCGATCATACAAATTGTTAAACACCCCGGCCGCTCCAATAATCAGGGAAGACCCGATAACAGAGAGGATAATGGGTACAATATTTGCTAAAATAGATGCATCAAATACATACAAAGCCAAACTTAAACCGGCAAACATGGCGATCAGATTGGATTTAATGATTCCGATCTTGATCGTATCAAAAAATACTTTCGGAATCGAGCTAGTATACTCCAGGCTGATTTCGGGCCGTGCCCCTTTATTCAATGTTTTCAAGAACTCACTTCCTATATCTATACTTATATATCTCGTGGTTTTATTATAGCACTCAATACAGTATGTGAATTAATTAACGATTTAGTATTTAAAATAATGTCATTTGATTGTGAACAATTTAAAAACAAGGTTTTTTTTAATTGTTAAAAATGATTTTCTGTGATACAGGTCATTGAAACCAAATAGCAGGGATAACAAGAGAAGCATATTTTTCTTGCATGTTGAGCATTATTTGTTTATTGTAGATATAAGAGATCTTTAATGGTATTAAGTGATCTCGTCTTGGATTGTTTCTATTAAAGAACAGCTGCAGGAGGCAAGATGTAATCAGTATAGGCTTTTTTGTAACAATAAAGGATATTGAATATCTGGAAAGGGTGTTAAATGTGGATCAAAAGATGGATGTATTAATTATAGGCGGAGGACCAGCGGGTCTTAATGCTGCACTTGTACTAGGACGAGCTCGCAAACATGTTGTGGTCATAGATGATGAACGCCCACGTAATTGGGTTACGCGTGAAACACACGGTTTCCTGACGAGAGATGGTGCAAGTCCACGTGAATTTCGGAAGGTTGCGAAAGAACAGATTAGCGCTTACCCGTCCGTTCATTTTGCAGGGGACACAGCGACTTCAGTGACAGGAACAGATGGTGATTTTCAAGTTACAACGGCCCAAGGGGAAGTCTATCGCACAAAGAAAATTTTGTTTGCAGTTGGAAAAAAAGACCTTCCTCTGGATATTAACGGGTTGAAAGAGGTATATGGCAAGAGTGCTTTTGTCTGCCCTTATTGCGATGGATGGGAATTAAGAGATCAACGGCTTGTCATCATTGTGAATGGAGCCAAGGCATTTCATATGGCCAAGACGATCTCGGGCTGGACAAGCGAGTTTACCATTTGCACGAATGGACCTGATGAATTAACGGATGAGCAGAGGGAGGAATTGAAGCAGCATGGTGTCCCGGTATGGGACTCTCCAATTCAATCTATTGAATCAAGCGATGGTATGGTGCAGCAAGTGGTGTTAGAAGATGGTACCGAAATCTCGTGCGCGGGGATTTTCTTTGGACCGAAACTAACGGCTGGATCAGAACTTCCGCAGACGATAGGCTGTGAGGTTACGGATGCGGGTACAGTCGTTGTAGATGATTTCGGCAAAACAACCGTACCGGGTCTGTTCAGCGCTGGAGATGCAGCATCGGAGTTGTACCAGGCCATTACTGCGGCGTCCCTTGGTGCATTAACCGCTGTAACGATTAACAGTGAACTTAATATGGAAGCCTGGGATGAGCGCGGTAAACATTTAAACCCGTAGAATTACGATGTACAATTTCTTGTCCATTACTTTGCACAAACGATAAGTCAACAAAATAGATCTGATCAAAAAGGGAATGCAAAAAAGCAATTCCCTTTTTGTGTTTAATCAATCTTTTAGTAGATCTTTAGTAGTTCTTCTCCATCGATAAGTGGACTAGTTCCGACCGTTTTTGTCATAAACCCAATATTTGATTTTCATCCCTTAACGGTTTATCATTGTATCAAATGATAGATAATACTATCATTTTAAACTCTGGGAGAGGGTGTTTAAAATGAGTATTGCAACTAACGTTCCACAGCCCAAAATGTATGGACCACTCGGGAATCTGCCCTTGATTGATAAAGAGAAACCAACATTGTCCCTTGGGAAATTAGCTGAGGAGTATGGACCGATATATCGACTGACCGTTCCTGGTTATTCCGGTTTGATCGTATCTGGCCCAGATCTGGTAGCTGAATTATGTGACGTATCTCGATTTGATAAATTTGTATACAATGAACTCGAAAATGTACGTGCCTTTGGAGGTGATGGTTTATTTACAAGCAGAACATCCGAGCCAAACTGGAAAAAGGCACATAATATTTTGCTTCCCACCTTTAGTAAACAGGCGATGAAGGGTTATCATCCGATGATGGTCGACATAGCCGAACAATTGATAAACAAATGGGCACGTTTAAATTCCAACGACACCATTGATGTAGCAGATGACATGACACGTCTTACGCTGGATACCATTGGACTGTGTGGTTTCAATTATCGATTTAACAGCTTTTACAGACAGGATCACAGTCCTTTTATCGAAAGTATGGTTCGTGCATTAAATGAGGCTATGCAAAAAAGCTCACGCTTGAAAATCCAAAATCTGCTGATGGTGAAAACCAAGCGACAGTTCGAGGAAGACATCCAAACGATGTTCTCATTGGTCGATCAGATTATTGAGGAACGTAAAGCAAGTGCTGCTCCTGAAGAGGTTGACTTGCTCGCTCGTATGCTGAATGGCAAAGATCCGGAAACCGGAGAAGCGCTGGACGATGAGAATATTAGGTATCAGATTATTACGTTCCTCATAGCCGGACATGAAACGACGAGTGGTTTGTTATCTTTTGCCCTTTATTTTTTGCTGAACAATCCAGAAGCACTTCAAAAGGCCCATGATGAGGTGGATCGGGTGTTGGTAAGTGACTCTCCACAGTACGAGGAAATCCTTCAGCTCCCATATATCCGCATGATTCTCAGTGAATCGCTGCGTCTATGGCCAACCGCTCCCGGATTTGACGTCTATGCCAAAGAAGACACTGTCATCGGTGGCAAATATCCGCTGAAAAAAGGGGAGAGCTGCAGTATTCTTCTGCCTCAGCTTCACCGTGACAAAGGAGCCTGGGGAGAGGATGCAGAGCTATTCCGGCCGGAACGTTTTGAAGATACGACTCAAGTGCCTCATCATGCGTATAAACCGTTTGGCAATGGGGAGAGAGCGTGTATCGGCATGCAGTTTGCTTTATATGAAGCAACCCTTGTACTCGGTATGGTACTTAAACATTTTGAACTGGTAGACTATAGCAACTATCAGTTGGATGTGAAACAAACGTTAACGTTAAAACCAGGCGATTTTCGAATACAGGTGAGAGCACGGACCGTTTCACCGAAACTGAGTACATCTGTTGCTCGCTCGGATGAAAAGCCGAATCAGGATCAGGGTATGCATACAAATGTAGCTGGTCATAGTGCTATGAAGGAATCGATGACGACTTCCGTAAATGCCAATCCAACCATACTGGTTCTATACGGCTCCAACCTGGGGACGGCAGAAGGCATTGCCAGAGCTTTTGCAGATAAAGCTCGTTCCTATGGAATTCCAAGCGAAGCCGCAACATTGAATGAATGGATTGGCCGTCTGCCCAAAGAGGGGATAGTTCTCATCGTGACAGCTTCGTATAATGGTAAACCTCCGCAAAATGCAGCGGCATTTATCGAGTGGTTAAAGGAAGTCGAGTCAGAGAAGGTGCAAGGTGTGACCTATGCAGTTCTGGGCTGCGGGGATCGGAGCTGGTCCAGTACCTACCAGAGCATTCCTCGATTGGTCGATGAGAAGCTTGCGAGCTTGGGAGGCAACAGGCTGTTACCTCGGGGAGAAGCCGATGCAGGCGGGGATATGGAGAAACAAGTGGAAGAGTGGCAGCGGATGTTGTGGCCCCAAATGTTAAAAGCGTTGGGGATTAGCGAGGAATCTATGGAGCACTCCTCACGAAGTACAATTCAAATGGAATTTGTTCGCGAGAAAGCCGATCTGCCACTTGCACAAACCTACAATGCCAGCTATGCCACTATAGTGGTAAATGAAGAGCTTCAGGCCATGGATAGTGGGCGGAGTACACGTCATATTGAGATGCTGCTGCCTAAAGGCATGACCTATAAAGAAGGCGATCATCTTGGCGTATTGCCCCTAAATGCAGATGAAATCGTGAATCGCATCTTGCATCGTTTCGGATTAAAAGGGGACGTTCAGATCCAATTAACTTCGAACGAGACACAGTTGACACATCTTCCTCTGAACCGTCCTGTCAAAGTGAATGAATTGCTCCGTTCCTGCGTTGAGCTGCAAGCACCTGTTACAAGAACGCAGCTGCGGGAGTTAGCTAACAATACGGTGTGCCCACCTCATAAGCGTGAGCTGGAGGCGATGCTCGAAGAGAACAACTACAGGGAACATATACTTCAAAACAGAACTACCATGCTGGAACTGCTGGAAAAGTATGAAGCCTGTGAGCTGCCGTTTGAAAGATTCCTTGGAATGCTGCCTCCACTCAAGCCCAGGTATTATTCCATATCCAGCTCTCCACACTTCAATGCCAAGCAGGCCAGTATCACGGTGTCCGTTGTGAAAGAGCCTGCATGGAGCGGCAATGGTGAATTCCGTGGTGTGGCTTCATCCTATCTGGCCGAATGCCAGACGGGAGAGAGTATTTCGATGTTTGTACGTACGCCAGGATCCGGATTTGAGCTGTCAGAAGAGCCGGATGTTCCAATTATTATGGTTGGTCCAGGGACGGGGGTTGCACCGTTCAGAGGTTTCCTGCAGGCCAGATCTGTGCTAAAAGAGAGAGGATTGCCACTGAGTGAGGCACATTTGTTCTTTGGTTGCAGGAATGATTCGGATTTCATATATCGTCAAGAACTTGAACAATACGAACAGGCAGGCATCGTCAGGCTGCACACCGCTTTTTCGCGTGTTGAGGGTACGCCCAAAACGTATGTTCAGCATCTGATGTTACAGGAAGCCGAAGATTTACTTCATTTGCTTGATGCCAAAGGGAGAATCTACGTATGCGGGGATGGAAGCCTTATGGCTCCCGCCGTGGAAGAGACTTTGCGGCAAGCATATCAAAAGGCGAAGGGAGCAACCCGCCAGGAGGCGAAAAATTGGCTTACTCAGCTTCAGTCGGAAGGGCGTTACGTCCAGGATGTGTGGGCAGGTAAACGAGCCGTTGATTCGGCTAAGGCTCCTGTAAGTTGAGAAATGTTAAGATGGAGGCGGCGATAAACCGCCTTTTTCTTATGTCCAAAAACAGCCGCAGATCTGGAGTTTCTAATCCAGATCTGCGGCTGTTTTAATTTGGCTGATATGATCTATTGACAAAGAAAAATTTTTGACGCAATATAATAAAATAACTTTATAAAGTATATAAATAAAGTAATTGACTAGCATTATTGTGTTTCATTTACTTTTAATTTATATGCAGGGAAGGGATCTATTTATGGCAACTTGGTTTCTTATCATTATCTACCTTGCGTTTATCAGTCTGGGGATTCCGGACTCCCTACTAGGTTCAGCCTGGCCCGTTATGTGGCCTGAACTTGGCGCTTCGTTTGGGTCAGCAGGAATCCTGTCAATGGTCGTTGCAGCGGGAACCATCGTTTCAAGCTTGGCAAGTGGCACGGTGATTCAAAAATGGGGAACAGGCAAGGTTACGTTAATTAGCTGTTGTCTGACTGCCGGAGCACTCCTTGGATTTTCCTTCGCCCCTTCATTGGTGTGGCTCGTCATTCTTGCCATTCCGCTCGGTCTAGGGGCCGGCGCCGTTGATGCTGCACTGAATCATTATGTCGCAGAGCACTACAAGGCACACCATATGAACTGGCTGCACTGTTTCTGGGGTGTTGGCGCGACGTCAGGGCCGATTATTATGTCATATTACATTGCGGAACATCATTCGTGGAGAAGCGGCTATACAGCTGTAGCTGTCGTCCAGTGCTGCCTCGTCCTGATTTTGTTTGCCACGTTGCCGTTGTGGAAGCGTGTTGCTGCAAGTCGGGAGCGTGCGAGTCTGAACAACGAATCGGATCATGGGCAAGCAGACAACACGTTAGTACAGCATGAGGAGAGACCCGAACGGAATGTATTGAAGATTAAGGGAGTCAAAAACTCACTGATTGCATTTCTGTTTTATTGTGGCGTGGAGACGACGGTTGGTTTATGGGGAGCCAGCTATCTGGTAGGAGCAAGAAACATTTCGGCAGAAACGGCTGCGGGATGGATCTCCTTATACTACGGTGGTATTACGATGGGCAGGTTGATAACAGGCTTTATCACGTTAAAAATAAAAAATCGGGTGTTAATTCTGGCGGGTCAAGTGACTGCCATTGTGGGCGGAATCATCTTGCTGCTTCCATTATCCATTTCGTTTGCGCTGGCTGGATTTATGCTAATTGGATTGGGGCTTGCACCCATCTATCCCGGACTTCTTCATGAAACTCCAGCTCGATTCGGCAAAGCGAATTCTGCCCGATTGATGGGATACCAGATGGCACTGGCATACACAGGAACTACATTGCTTCCTCCGCTTTTTGGCGTTCTTGCTGCGAAAACCAATATCGGATTTTTCCCGCTGGTTGTACTTGTTTTTCTTATCCTAATGCTAGCCAGCTCAGAGCAAGTGAATCGTATTTTGAAAAAGAGGATTCTAAATGGGTAGAGCTGTTACGGGTGTAACAAGCAACAAGTCATACAACATTCTATTTAAAAAAATGATACACCAAAAAAGCGAGGATCAATCCTCGCTTTTTTTATTTTGCAGAATCACAGAGTCATTACAACTCGTAGAGCTGCTCGTATTTTTCCGTTAAGTAATGAATTAATGGAGCGGTATCAATACTTTTTCCGGTGATGGACTTGATTAGCTCGTCCGACGATCTTGATTTACCAAATTGATGAATATGAGTTGTTAGCCATCCGGTAATTGTCTCAATATGATCTGATTCAATCAAATGATCATAATCGGGAAGTTCGCGGCGGATGACTTTGTGTATTTGTGCAGCATAGACAAACCCAAGTGTATAGGAAGGGAATAATCCAAATCCGGCGCTCCAGTGTCCATCCTGTAAAATGCCTTCCAGATGAGTCGGGGGACGAATGCCCAGATATTCCTCATATTTATCATTCCATGCTTCAGGCAATCCTTCGTAATCCACTTCTCCAGCAATAATGGCTTGCTCCAACTCATACCGAATAATGAGATGCAGGTTGTAGGTAAGTTCGTCGGCCTCAAAACGGTTAAACGACGGTTTTACTGCATTTAAAGCAAAATAAAAGTCATCCAAACTCACATGGCCAAACGTTTCAGGTTTGATTTTTTGCAAAATAAAATAGTTGTTTTCCCAGAAGCCTTTATGTCTGCCAATGAATTTCTCGAAAAAGATCGATTGGGATTCATGAATGCCGTACGAAGTGAAGATCCCAAGTCCAGTATGTATCAGGTTGGGGTCAATATTCTGTGTATAGAGTGAGTGCCCTCCTTCATGTAAAGCACTCCACAAGGAAACGCGAACGTCATTTTCAACAAATTTGGCTGCAAGACGTGCATCGTAAGGATTGATGGCAGAACTGAATGGGTGCACGGTTGAACCGAATTGCCCGGCATCAAAGTCATAGCGAATGGCTTGTAACAGCTCGATCCCAAGCTGCCGCTGCTGTTCAAGTGGGAAGGGATGGTTGAATATGGATGTGTCCGGTTGTTTAGCGGAAGAGGTGACGCGACGGATCAGTGGTATAAGAGCAGATTTCAGCTCACTGAAAATGCGATCCAACGTTACCTTGTCCAGGTCAGGATCAAACTGCTGTACGAGTGGATCGTATGCATGCTGCTCGTATCCCCAGTATCCGGCAAACTTCAAGCTTGCATCGAAGATCTGTTTCAAATGCGGAGCGAAAATGGAAAAATCATTGGCAGCTCTGGCTTCCAGCCAAGCGGCGTTTGCAAGACCTTGCTGCTGTACAAATGCCTGATATTCCCCTATTGGAATGGCGCTCCAGCGTGTATACGTTTTCCAATGCTCTGCAATAATTCGCTTGGATAGCTCATCAAGGTCCTTTTGTTGTGCTGTTTCTTCTAATCGCAAACCGAAATCAGAATCGGTCTGTAACTTAAATAGTTCTCCAGCCAATGTTGCTTTGGCTCGTGCGGCGTAGGATGCGCCCTTTCGAGGTGCCCCTGTGCGAGCATCCCAGGCAAGCAGGGTTTGTACCTGTTTATAATGTTCGATCTTCTCGATATGTGCCGCAAGTGCAGCATCCAAGCGTTGTATTGTTGTCATGTTCATGACTCCTTCCAGATAAAGGATGAAATTTAAGTTGTATATTACCATCGGAATAGTTGGAAGTACAGAGAATCACGCTTTTTCGTAGATTACAAAAAATGAATTAACACATTAGGATTGCTTATTTTACAAAAGACCTCTGTTCCCTTAGCCTGAAAATACCAATTTTCACTAATCCGACATGAACACTTGTAAATCATTCAGGGCAGTGAAATTGGATTTAACATTATGCATGAGAGCGAGAGGGGTTACATGATGAGAAAACATACCAAGCCTGCTTTAATGATGATTCTGGCATTCCTGCTTCTGGCAGGTTGCGCTTCAGGTGGAGAGGGCCAGCAGAGTACACAGGCCTCTTCAACAACCGGTGAAACTCCAGCACAGCAGACATCGGCAGAAGGCAAGACAGGCGGGGCACTGAACATTGGCTATCCAACACAACCAGTTACACTGGATGCACATGTGTCTTCCAATACAGCGGTCAAGGATATTTCACGCGAGATCTATGAGCAGCTGGTAACGTTGGATAAAAATGCACAGGTCATTCCGCTGCTGGCAGAATCCTATGAGATTAGCGACGACAAGTTATCCTATACATTCCATCTGCGCCAAGGTGTGAAGTTTCATAATGGCAAGGAACTGCACGCGGAGGACGTAGTTGCTTCATTGAATCGCTGGATCAAACTGTCAAGTCATGGTAAAGCGAACTTTGTGGGTGCCGAGGCCAAAGAAACGGACCCATATACCGTCGTACTTCAATTGAAAACACCATTTCTGCTAACACTGCAACTTCTTGCTGATCCGATTCCAGCAGCGGCGATCTACCCGAAAGAAGTAGTTGATGAAGCAGATGATAAAGGTATCAAATCATTCATCGGTACAGGTCCGTTTCAATTGGAGGAGTGGAAGCAGGATCAGTATATTCATTTGAAAAAATATGACGATTACTCCGCCCGTGCCGAGCCGAGTGATGGAGCAGGTGGCAAAAAGGAAGCACTGGTCGATGACCTGTACTTCCGCTTCGTAACAGATGAGTCAACCCGTCTTGCCGGGATTACTTCCGGGGAATACGACATTGCGCTGAATATCTCTGTGGATAATGAACAGCAGATTGCGGACAATCCCGACTTGCAAACCTTCCTCAGTCCGGGAGGCATGATTGGATATTTCTACAACAGTAATGACGGCTTGTTCAAGAACGTCAAACTTCGGCAGGCTGTCAATGCCGTTCAGAATGTGGATGACATACTGACATCGGCATTCCGTGATCCACAATTTTATGTGAAGACATCCTCTCTGGTTCTACCGGAATATCCGAACTGGTATTCGGAAGCAGGCAAAGAATCGTACAGCCAAGCTAACGCGGATAAAGCAAAGCAACTGCTTCAGGAAGCAGGCTATAACGGCGAAGAAATCAAAATTTTCACGACGAGAGATTATGTGGATCAATATAACGTGGCGGTTGTTTTGCAGCAGGAGCTGGAGTCGATTGGCGTCAAGGTCAAGCTGGATGTCTATGATTGGCCTACTTTGCAGGAAAAACTCGGCACAGGTACAGGGTGGGATATCTACCCGATGAGTTATGCGTTCCGGCCTACGTTCTACCAGTATGCGTTCTGGGGAGGCGGAGCAGGGCTGCTGAAGAGCGAGAAACTGAGCGAGCTACTTCAAGGAATTCGGACGTCCGATTCAGTAGAGGCCGCAAGGCCGCTCATTGACGAATTGCAGCAATTTGTATGGACCGAAGTTCCATTCTCTCAGATCGGGCACACCAAACAGGTTACAGCGCTATCGAAAAATATCAGTGGTTTCCAGAATATTTTGGGCCCGATCTTCTGGAATACAACCAATAACAAATAGTTAAAAGGAAAGGTAGCGGATGAAAAGGCGTAGCATCGCTACTACAGGAATACGCCTTTCCGTTTGCCATTGGAAAGTGAGGTGGCCCTCATATGGGTGGATATATTGTTCGTCGGTTATTGTCCTTGATACCTGTCCTTTTTGTAGTAGCAATTGTGGTGTTCTCCATTATCCATGTCACACCAGGTGACCCCGCTGCGATTCTGCTGGGTGAAGAGGCAAGCAAAGCCGATATCGATGAGCTAAGAAGCAAGCTGGGCTTGGACAGGCCGATCTATGAGCAATTCGGCATTTGGTTGCTGGGGCTGTTATCCGGGAATTTGGGGGAGTCCATCTTTCTGGACAAACCTGTGACAGAGGCTTTTTTTGAACGACTGGCGCCTACATTGTCCCTTGCGATCATTGCACAGGTGATTGGTGTGTTTCTCGCCTTGTTCCTTGGCATTACAGCAGTCAAGCGAAGAGGGACCATCGTGGACCAATCGGTGATGGGTTTCTCCATGCTGGGAATCTCCATTCCGAGCTTTCTGTTGGGATCACTGCTGGTGATGTTCTTTAGCGTGAAGCTGCGCTGGCTTCCCGTTGCAGGGTATCAACCACTCACAGAGGGTTTGTGGCAGCATATCAAGTATCTGTTGCTCCCTGGCATCGTGCTCGGCATCATTCAGGCAGCGCTCATTACCCGAATGACAAGATCCTCCATCCTGGATGTGATGTCCGGCAATTTTATCAAAACCGCCAAAGCCAAGGGAGTCAAAGAAAAAACGATCGTGTATACACATGCGTTACGCGTTGCATTCATCCCTATTCTCACAGTTATTGGGGAATCATTCGGTGGGCTGGTTACTGGTGCTGCGGTAATAGAAACGCTATTCAATATTCCGGGAGTGGGACAGCTCATCGTCAATTCGATAAGCCGAAGAGATTACTCTGTTATTCAGGGTTCCGTGCTGCTGGTTACGGTTGCTTATGTGTTCGTAAATCTAATCGTTGATTTGTTGTATGGTTTGGTCGATCCACGAGTTCGATTAAGCAAGAGATGAAGGAGGTGGAGACAACTTGATAACCAATCCGGATACCACCATCGCTGCGTCAAGACTTCACAAAGGGAAGAGCAGTCGCATCGCATTCAGACGTTTTATGCATAATCAGTTGTTAACCACAGGGGCGGGAATTCTGCTTGTTGTTGTGCTGCTGGTAATCATCGGGCCGCTGCTTACACCATACGGGCCGTTACAGATTGATCCGGTGAATCGACTTAAAGGGCCCAACTTGCAGCACATATTTGGCACAGATAACTTTGGACGTGATGTATTCACTCGCGCCGTATATGGTTTGCGTATTTCGGTTGCGGTTGGTTTTGCTGTTACGGTCGTATCTTCTTTGATCGGCATGATTGTTGGGCTGTTATCCGCAAGTTATTCGGTGCTGGATCACATCTTTATGCGCATCTGTGACGGTTTGTTCGCTTTTCCGTCCATTTTGCTTGCCATCTCCATTATGGCGGCTCTTGGCCCAAATCCGGGTAATGTCATTATCGCCCTAAGTATTATCTTCATTCCATCGATGGCCCGGATTATTCGTTCCAAGGCGCTGGTCATTCGGGAGTTAACTTATATTGAAGCGTTGCATGCGCAGGGAGCAAGCAGCTGGCGCATTATTTGGATTCATATGGCGCCCAATACGCTGTCTCCGCTCATTATCCAATCCAGCTTTATTTTTGCCGTATCGATCCTGACGGAAGCCTCTCTAAGTTTTCTTGGAGCGGGTATTCCTTCCCCGTCCCCAAGTCTCGGGAATATGCTTTTTGACGGAAAAACAGTGATCTACAACGCTTGGTGGATGACTGTCTTCCCGGGCATTTTCTTGGTGCTCGTTGTACTGGGTCTGAACCTGTTCGGCGATGGCCTTAGAGATCTGCTCGACCCACATACGAATAAGGTGAAAAGGGGGAGACGTCGTGGGAAAACAACCGCTGCTTGAGGTGAAGGACCTGAAAGTGTCCATTTCAACCGAAAAAGGAACCATTCACCCGGTGGAAGGCGTATCCTTCCATGTCCTTGCCGGGGAGACGCTGGGTATCGTAGGTGAGTCCGGTTGCGGGAAAAGCGTAACCGCCGAATCCATTCTCAGACTGTTTGACGAAGATTACGTGGATTACTCGGGTGAAGTCCTCTACGAAGGAACCAATCTCTTAAGCTTATCCAAAAGACAAATGGAACGTATTCGTGGCAATGAACTCTCCATGATCTTTCAAGACCCCATGTCTTCCCTGAATCCGGTTCAGACGATTGGCAAACAAATTGCCGAGAGCTTGAAGCTGCATCAAGACATGAATGGCAGACAGGCGCGTCTTGCTGCCGTGGATCTACTGCGTATGACAGGTATCCCTTCACCTGAAAAGAGGGTGGATGAGCATCCGCATGAAATTTCGGGAGGCATGCGACAGCGGGTCATGATTGCCATGGCACTTGCCTGTAATCCGAAACTGCTTATCGCAGATGAACCGACAACGGCACTGGATGTGACGATTCAGGCGCAAATACTGGAGCTGATTGAAAGTCTGCAAGCGCAGACGGGACTTGGTGTCATCCTGATTACACATGACCTGGGTGTAGTCGCAGAGACGTGTACGAGAGTAGCCGTTATGTATCTTGGACAGGTCGTGGAGGAGGCGAGCGTGGACGATTTATTTTTCAATCCCCAGCATCCGTATACGTCAGGTTTAATGAAATCCATTCCCCGTATTGATGGCGAGCAGCACAGCAAGCTTCATGTCATTGAGGGAACGGTACCCGCGTTGCATCAGGTTCCAACAGGCTGCCGATTCGCTCCAAGATGCGCTTATGCGGATGAACAATGCTTGCGGGCAGCACCTTCCTTGAAACAGGTGGACGAGAAACATTCGGTACGCTGCTGGTATCCCGGAATAGCAACGATTCAGGAGGAGACACATGAACTCGAAATCATTGGATGAGTCGAAGCCGCTGCTGCAGGTTAGCAATCTGAACAAACATTTCCCTGTTCGATCTTCTTTTGGTAGAACCAAGGGGCAAGTCAAGGCCGTCAACGGGGTATCCTTTGACATCCACCAAGGACAAACCTTTGGCCTGGTGGGCGAATCCGGCTGCGGTAAAAGCACACTCGGGCGGTCGATTCTCCGACTTGTTGAGCCAACATCAGGGGCAGCATTTTATGAGGGCACAGATATTCTGGGGTTAAGCAAAAAAGAATTGCGAAGCTACAGGCAGCATATGCAGATGGTATTTCAGGACCCGTACACCTCGTTGGACCCTCGTAAACGCATCGGTTACTCCATAGAAGAACCGCTGTTAATCCACAAGAAGGGCAACAAACGGGACAGAACGGAAACAGCCATGTCGTTGCTGCGCAAAGTAGGATTCAGTGAAGAACATTACGAGCGGTTTCCTCATGAATTTTCAGGTGGTCAGCGTCAAAGGCTGGGCATCGCCAAAGCGTTGGCCCTTGGACCGAAGCTCATTATATGTGATGAACCCGTATCGGCGCTGGACGTATCGATTCAGTCCCAGGTTATTAATTTGCTGGAAGAGGTTCAGGAGGAGCTGGGCATCTCCTATTTATTCATTGCACATGACCTTAGCGTTGTACGCCATATTGCCGACGGCATCGGTGTGATGTATTTGGGCGAGATGGTGGAGCAGGGGCCAGCAGAAGCTTTATTTGCCGAACCTTTGCATCCTTATACCAAATCATTATTGTCTGCGGTACCGATCCCGAATCCTCGTGCCAAAAGGGAAAGAGTTGTATTAAGCGGTGAGATCCCATCGCCACTTCATCCACCTGCCGGTTGCGTTTTTCATACCCGATGCCCATACGTTATGGAGACATGCCGACAGGTCGTTCCACAGAAACGATTCGTCGCTCCAGACCGTGAAGTGCAGTGTCATTTATACGATGAATAGAGGAGGAATGAAACAATGAGTTTTCGTAGTTCAGCCGAAAAGTGGAAGGAAGAAGCTATACGGCTTCGCCGCCATATTCACCAGAATCCTGAGCTTGGTCACCAGGAGTTTGAAACGGCCAAGCTGGTTGCTCAATTTTTGGAGGACGTTGGTCTCGAAGTAGAGACGGGTGTAGGCGGCACAGGGGTTGTTGGGCTTTTGAAAGGCGGACGTGAGGGAAGAACCATTGGAATTCGCGCCGATATGGATGCACTACCTATCGTAGAGAAGACAGGATTGCCGTTTGCCAGCGTTCGCGAAGGGGTGATGCATGCTTGTGGGCATGATGTGCATACCGCCATTCTTCTTGGAACAGCAGCCGCATTAAGTGAGCACAGGGATGAGCTCCAGGGAACGGTGAAGTTCATATTCCAGCCTGCTGAGGAAGTTCAAGGAGGGGCAACGGATCTGATTGATGCAGGTGTATTGCATAATCCGGAAGTGAATGCGATCATTGCGCTCCACGTGTGGCCGGATTTGCCTGCTGGCAAGATTGGTTTGAGAAAAGGGGCCATGCTGGCAGCGGCAGATGCTTTTGATATACGAGTGACGGGAAAAGGGGGACATGCTGCCTATCCACATCGAACCATCGATCCGGTCATCATTGCTGCCCAGATTATCACTGCGTTGCAAACGGTAGTATCCCGAAACTTGTCTCCGCTTGATTCTTCCGTAATCTCCATTACGAAACTGCAAAGCAATAGCAATGCGTATAACGTTATCGCTGGGGAGGTTCAACTCAGAGGTACCATTCGTACGCACAATCCTGAGACGCGTGAAGCAGTGCCAGTATATATGAAGCGACTCATTGAGACCATTGCGGAAGGGTTCGGTGGAAAAGCGGAATTTGATTACTACCGCGGCGGTTCTCCTGTAATAAACGATGATCATATTGTCGATGTGATTGAACAGGCAGCGGCAGATACCATTGGCCGGGAAGCCGTGGTGTATCTGAAGGAGCCATCCATGGGCGCCGAAGATTTTGGAGCGTATCTCGAATATGTGCCAGGTGCCATATTCCGGCTCGGCACGGTTACAGAAGAAGATGCCCGATCAGAGCTGCCCCTTCACAGTGATTCCATTATTTTTGAAGAGCAAGCGATTGTTACAGGTATATCGGTTCTTGGAGAAGCAGCCATCCGTTACTTGAACCAGAGCAGTGATGATGAAACAAGGGTTGCCCTGAGTGTTGCAGCAGGCAATGAGGAGAGAGGGAATCGACATGACTGAGTTGAAGCAGCAGTCGGAGGTGCACTCCATACTACATGAGATCGACCGTGATTTCTTGCTTGAATACAACAGACAGATTGCGAAGGAGATTCGTTTGTCGGGTTCCGAAGAGGAACTACGGGCATTCCATTATATTAAGGAACAGCTTGAGGATTTTGGGTTGACCACCGAGCTTACGTTTGACAAAGCCTACATCAGTATCCCTGTCAGTGCAGAACTTAAGGTCGGCGGCATTTCTTTTGCAGCTATCACGCACTCCATGTCAGCCCAGGCGGAACACTTGAGCACGCTTTTGAGATTCATAGAGCTAAAGGATTCAGACCAGACCGACTGGGCCAATCAAGTGACAGGTCAAGCGGTGGTCGTTCACGGACTTGCGAATGGTCCCACGATTTATCGTTTGCAGCAGTTGGGTGCAGTAGCGGTCATATTTATCAATAGTGGTGCGTACACGCATGAAATGATCGTTTCCTCCGTGTGGGGAAATCCGACACCAGAGGATGATGGCTATCCGTCTATTCCGGTTCTGTCGGTCAACCATTCAGATGGAGAGCAGATCAAGTCTTTAATCGCCGCCGAAGAAAGAGAGAATGTAGAGATTACGTTGACCGCGGAAGTGCGCACAGACTGGGTGAACATTCCGACCTTGATTGCTGAGATAAAGGGGACGGAAGAGCCTGAATCCTTTGTGTTGTTTAGCGGACATGTGGATTCATGGCATTATGGGGCGATGGATAACGGCTCCGCCAATGCAGTCATAGTGGAGACGGCACGGGTATTATCATTGCATCGTAACACGCTGCGGCGCTCCGTTCGGTTCGCATTTTGGTCAGGCCATTCCCACGGCAGATATGCCGGCTCTGCATTATACAGCGATCTTCATTGGGAAGATTTGCACGAAAACGGGGTGTTGCATATCAATATTGATTCCGTGGGCGCCAAGGGAGCGAGTCAGCTCGGTGCAGCCAATACAATGGCAGAGACACGGACACTTTGTGCAAATGCCATACGTACCGTCACGGATGAACCTTTTCGCGGTTCTCCATTTGGAAGGTCGGGAGATCAGTCCTTCTGGGGTGCTGGACTTCCGTCCGCTTTTATGGGGCTGTCCTATCAGCCTGAGGGCTGGTTTGGCTGGTGGTGGCATACGACTGAGGATACGCTGGACAAAATTGACGGAGATTATCTGGCACGTGATTGCAAAGTGTACGCAGCAGCTGTCCATAATGCTGCCTCTTCTCCCATTATTCCACTTGACCAGAGACAGGCGATCCGAACCCTTTCCGAACGAGTTGGTTACTACACAGAACTTATCGGAGACAAGCTTGATCTTTCACGCTTAACAAGCAGGATCCAGCAGCTACAGAATGCCACGGACCATTTCTATGACCGGATAGGCTCCACGTCCCTGCCGGATGCTTCTGTTACAGAAGCGAACCGAACGATATTGTCACTTAGCAGATGGCTGGTGCCCATCAATTATGTGCGAGGCAGCCGCTATGATCATGACGCCGCAGGCAGTCATTCACTTGTGCCTGCGCTGTCAGACATCGAGCTTCTGGCGACAGCCGAAGTAGGAAGTGAAGCCTTTTTCAGACTCCAAACATCACTTATACGTCAGGTGAATCGGATTGGTTATGAAATAAAGCAGGCAGTGCGACTTGTCGTGGAGGCCGAAAAGAATCTCGTTTTGAATTAACCCAAGTTCAAGCAGCCTGTTTACAGCAAGAACATCATGATATAGAGGAGCGACTGTCATGCCGGAACGAACATTTGCAGGGAAAAGGGTAGTCATTACCGGAGCGGCAGGTGTTTTTGGCCAATGGATTGCACAAGCATATGCCGCCGAAGGCGCGAGCCTTTATTTGTCCGATATCCGGGAGGATGCCCTAAGAAATACAGTAGACAAGCTGAGGCAGGAGGGAGTGGATGTTCACTGGCATGTAACGAATCTTGTGGATGAACAGTCCATTAATGAATTGGTTCAAGTGGTCGAGCAGCAATGGAAAGCGCCGGATATTGTCATCAATAATGCGGGAATATATCCATACCGCACACTCATGAATATGACACTTCAACATTGGAATGAGACAATGGATCTGAATCTGGCAGCGCCATTCCTGCTCACTCAGCATTTTGCCAAACAGATGATTGCGAGCGAAGTAGAAGGTTCCTTCATTAATATAAGCTCTGGGGCAGCTTCCACCGCAGGTGTCGGCATGGGGAATTATTCGGTTTCAAAAGTAGGGATCGAGATGCTGACCAAAACCTTTGCCCTGGAGTTGTCGCCCTATCGCATTCGGGTAAATGCGGTTGTGCCGGGTTATGCACCCGGCAGCGAGGTTAGTGTGATGACGAAGGAGCATACAGAACATATGATCAAAATTACACCGCTAGGCCGGACATCAGGTCCAGATGACGCTCCCCAAGCGATATTGTATCTGACCTCGGACCAGGCTTCATTTATTACAGGCAGCATATTAACGGTTGATGGTGGACGCACGGCAGGCAGACTCAAGTAACAGTTCGCATCCTGAAAATAGAATGGCAGCTGGTGAGTCAATTTTATGGCATAGCCAGCTGGGAAGGGAGTTCAAATTCAGGAACATATAAATTGCTCTGAAGCAGCGCAGCTCGAATGTCGAGCATGAGCTTTTCGCTCGCGGAACCAAGCGGTATATTTCGCTTACGCAAAATGCCTGCAATGGGCCCAACCTTGAGATCGGCAATTTTTTGGATAACAGTACCGGGAATGGCTGGGCAGATTGTTGCAACCGGAGCAATGGTTATGCCTAATTTGGCTTGTACATAATACTTGTGAGACCGGATATTGCTTATTTCGATTCCCTGATAATCGCTGTCGATTTTCTCGGCCAATAACTGCTCAATGCGGATACGAATCGGGCAATTAGGGGGTGTGAATAGGAATTGTTGTCCTTTCAGATCTGCCAAATGGATTTCATCACCCTGAGCAAATGGATGTGAATCATACAACAGCAATGCCATCGGTTCAAAAAGCAGCGGTTGAAACTCGGTCTCCATACTCGTCTCAGGAGAAGGGCAGACGGCAAAGTCAAGCTGCTCATCAATTAGCAATTCATTAAGCAACTTACTGTCCCCGATGCGCACGCTGAGCTTAATCTTGGGATTCTGTTTAACAAAAGAAGACAGAATAGCAGGAAGCCGATGGCTGGCTGTTGGCTCGGATACTCCAATTCGTACAAACCCCGCTTGTCCCTGTTGAATGTCTGTGATCGTATTTGTCAAATACTCGTATTCCTTCAAGAGCTGATCGGCTCTGGCGTAAAAAATTTTCCCCGCTTCCGTCAATTTAATCTTTTTGCCTCTATCCAGTAATTTCATACCCAGATCGGCTTCAAGCTTCTGCATATGCAGTGTAATGGCGGGTTGTGAATACTGCAAAGCTTCTGCTGCCTGTTGAAAGCTCCCGAGCTTTACAATCGTTTGAAAGGTCTTGATCATTCGCATTTCCATGGCAAACACCTTTCTATTCATTATTGTAATGATCATTATATCATGGTTAATGCATACTATCCCAATAGGATATTATGTTTTTAAAATGTTATCAAGGATAATTTGCTCCTGTTCTTTCCGTGCATTAAATTGATAGCGCTATCACAAAAAAAGGCCGAAATATAAGGGTTGACAGTGTTTTTCGAAACGGTTTTAATTATATAGACCGATTGTTATAATTCATTTAAGGATGTGGCTTTATTGAGTGAAAAGTCTAATGCTAGAGAACTAATCGTCAGCACAGCAGCCAGACTGTTTTTTTCACAAGGATATCATGCGACCGGTCTAAATCAGATTATTAAGGAGAGCAGTACGCCAAAAGGCTCGTTATATCATTATTTCCCACATGGCAAAGAAGAGCTCGCTCACGAGTGTATTCAAAAAGCCAATGAAAACATTCTGCAGAAGTTTGAAGAAGTATTTGCTGCTCATGAAAATACGGGGGATGCCATTCAGCAATTTATTCATGACTTAGCCATTGAAACGGAGGCGGCAGGGTTTACGGGTTTTCTTCCGTTTAGTTTCTGGGCAGCCGTGGAGACCTCGTGCATCAGTCATCAATTGCGAATTGCATGTCAGGACGTGTTTGCAGGATGGCAGCAAATCATTACGAAACATCTGATTTTGGATGGCATAGGTGAAAAGAAAGCACAAGAGATGGGACTACTCGTCATTTCCTTAATGGAGGGCGCGTTGATTATCAGCCTGACCAACCAGGACAAACAGCCCTTGCTGACGGCTGCTGATTATTTGTCCGTTGTGGCGAAAAATGCAAAAGAGAAGCAGTAAGCTTCGTAAAGAGAAATAGAAATCGTCAGATTGTTTGAGGAGGATGGGATTGTGGAAGCTGCCATGAAGGCTGGTTCTGTAAAGGATCAACAAGAAACAAAACAATATAAAGTATTTCCGATTTTATTCGCTATGCTACTTAGCGGTTTTATTGGTCTGTTCGGTGAAACTGCACTAAATGTGGCATTGACACCACTTATGGGCTTGCTCGAAGTTGGACCAACGACCATTCAATGGTTAACGACAGGTTATTTGCTCGTTTTGGGTATTTTGGTGCCGGTTTCCGGTATGCTGTTACAATGGTTTTCAACGAGACAGTTGTTCACAACTTCTCTGATTTTTTCGATTGCAGGAACGCTAGTTGCTGCTATTGCACCGAGCTTTGAAATTCTCTTGGTGGCACGGGTATTGCAAGCTGTAGGTACAGCTCTGTTACTGCCACTAATGTTCAACACCATATTGGTTATTTTCCCGATTGAAAAACGTGGCGCTGCCATGGGATTGATCGGTCTGGTTATCATGTTTGCACCAGCAAGTGGTCCGAGTATCTCGGGTCTGATTCTGGCCAATCTGAGCTGGCACTGGATTTTCTGGATCTCCTTGCCGTTCTTCATTATTTCATTGGTATGCGGCTTGCTGTTCTTACCGAATATCTCGAATTTGACCAAGCCCAAAATTGATGTTCTTTCCATTGTGCTTTCCACACTTGGTTTCGGTGGTATCGTGTACGGATTCAGTAGTGCAGGAGGACATGGGGAAAGTGGTGGTGGCTGGACCAGTCCTATCGTTGTAGCCACACTGGTTATTGGAG
The DNA here is from genome assembly GCF_013359905.1 of Paenibacillus taichungensis. Lineage (GTDB taxonomy): Bacteria > Bacillota > Bacilli > Paenibacillales > Paenibacillaceae > Paenibacillus > Paenibacillus taichungensis. The sequence goes on from NZ_JABMCC010000115.1 coordinate 268,477, forward strand.
TATTATCTTTGCTGCTGTTCAGCATCCGTCAACTGAGAATGAAACAGCCGATGATGGATCTGCGGGCATTCAAATATCCAATGTTTACAGTCGGCTTGATTCTGATTTTCCTTTGTATGATGATGATGTTGTCATCCATGCTGATCCTGCCGATGTACCTGCAACAAGGTATGGCGGTTACGGCTCTGACTGCCGGTCTGGTACTGCTGCCGGGCAGCTTGCTGAATGGATTCTTGTCTCCGGTTATGGGGCGTCTGTTTGACAAATTTGGTCCGAAGTGGCTTGTGATTATCGGTCTTGCGATCGTAACTGTTGTACTCTTCTTGTACACAGGAATCACTCCGACAACGACCCTTGGCAAGATTATTACGCTGCATATCTTCATGATGATCGGGATTTCAATGATCATGATGCCTGCACAAACCAACGGCTTGAATCAATTGCCACCTGATTTCTATCCTCACGGAACGGCGATTATGAATACATTGCAGCAGGTATCAGGAGCTATTGGTACAGCTGTTGCGGTAAGTATATTGAGCGCAGGTCAGACACGCTTCTTGAGCGGTGTGACAGATCCGGAGAGTCCAGAGAATCAGTTGGCTGGCTTCACATCCGGTGTACAAAATGCATTTATTTTCGCACTGGTTCTTGCTGTCATTGGTCTGATCATTTCACTCTTCGTGAAACGAGTTAAGGTCGGTGCTCAGCAGGGTCAACAAGGACCTATGCATTAATTGAAAGTCATATTAGTAATGAAACGATGCTCTCTCATTAATAGAGGGCATCGTTTTTTTGTACCTTGACATGAAACGGGTTCCATCCATTAGAGTGAAAATAAAACTGCCAGTCGAATAAAACAAATCTCGATTTTGGAAGCAAATAGTTCATGTTCTGGCGAAATTGTATATGTTCATATGAAATTTTAAAGATAATATAGAGAGTAGATTAATAATAACGGATAGAGGAAAACGTTTTAGAATGTATCTTATAATCAAGGAGACGTCTTTATGAGAATGGTTAAATCAATTCCTGCTAATATTGAACAATTGCTAGATCGATACGAGAAAAATGGTCATCTGACCATGCAAGCTTCACTAATGGGAAAGCAGTCGGTTGTCTATCGTTTACAAGAGTATTGCCTTAAGGTATATACGCCTCGTGGAAAAGTGGATGGAGAATTTGAATGTGACGCGCTCATGTCATTGCAAAACAACCATCATGTTCCCGAATTGTATGCGTACGCTTCGGGGAATTTTGTGCTGACAGAATGGATCGATGGCCTCAATCTGAGACAGTTTCGGATAACATACGGGCACATACCGCACAATCTGATATATGATATGTTTTCAACAGAACTTCAGCAGATTCAGGCGGGTTATCGTGATTGGGATGTCATACGATATGAGAATTTGTTATGGACTGCAACAGGTGAGGTCAAGCGAACTGATTTTTGGCTATGTGAACCTGTCAGTTGTATGCGGTTGCGGGAGCGATTACAACAAGAGATTATTCGAAAGATTGAGCGGATATACAGCGGTGATGGAACTGACATGGAGGAGATTGTGCATTATTTTGATCGACACGGTCTTACGAGCACGGAGGTTCAAGAGGCATTGGCACATTTCAGATCGCTAACACCGAGGATGGCACTGGCACAGTAACGAGTTTAACGAAATAAAAACCCTGACGATTACCAGAATCGTTGGGGTTTTTTCGAAAGAAATTTTACGCTATTTTGCGTTTGTTTAGGAAATCTACTTCTTAACCAGTTCCAATATTTCATTGGCAACAAGATCCGGGTGATATTGATGAATATAATGCTCGGTATCCTTTACAGTTACATGTTTGGAATGTTCCGACCAGGACGTAAATTCAGCTTGGGTTTTATCCCATATCGGCTCACTGGCTCCGAAGTAATCTGCTGTCAGTATGGTTAGTGGAAACGGGAAGGGCTTTTTGTTATCGACGACTACCTTGGCATTGGCTGTCATTTCACGCAGCTCATCCACAGTGTTCGCATTCCCATAGTTAAGCAATAGAGCCGTGGTATCTATTTTTTTCAGATCATCTGGTACAAACTTCAGGCCGTTGCGATTGGCATTGGAGGCTTCCAGAACAGCGTCAGACTGTAGAGTCAACCGAAACAAACCGGTTTTGATCCGAAATTGGTTCATGAAGCCACCAATCACACTTGCCATATCGTCAGTGTCGTTGGCGTAATATTCCGGACTTCCCCCATCCAACATGACAATACCTTGTACTTCATCCGGATATTTTTGCGCAAATCGGAGCGTTTCCAGCGAACCGAGGGAGTGCCCCACCAGAACGTATGGCGGCTTTTGCCCAGATACCTCTAATAACTCGTGCAATTCATCTGCCACAGTATCCACATCGCGTTTCTTATCGGTCATATCGCTATAACCATAGCCAAAGCGATCATAAACCGCGAATTTCGTGTACGGTGCAAGCTTTTCATAAAGCGGATAATAGTCTACATAAGGATTAGCGGTGCCCCACCCGGATGCAAGGACAACTGTTGCATTTCCTTGACCACCCGTATATAAATGCATATTGTCTCCATGTATGCTGTAGAGCTTGCCAGGCGGACTAAATGTTTTCTGATCCTGACGGGTACTCACTTGTTGATAGATAAAACCTGTAACCAGAAGGAGAAGTAATGCCACTGCTCCGAATATAAACGTCTTAAATAATCTTCTGCGAAATTTTTTCATCATCTCTCACATACTCTCTCTGTATTTTCTCTATCATATATGCCCAATCTTATTGGAGAGAAAACAGAGTCTTAATTCCACCTTAATTATTTTTGCCCGATTAAATTGGATAAAATGTATATTTCTCAGAATTGATTGATAGCCAAAGGCGGCACTGTTGATATATTATACCGGTATGAAGGATAGAAAGGGCGAGGAAGCAGAACGTGCTTATTAATGTAAGCGCTATCTTAATGAACGCCATAGCTGTACATTGTAAAAAGGGGGACATCGCGATGAAAGTATTGATTGCCGATGACGACGATTATACAAGAGAAGGACTAGTGGAGGCTATCGACTGGGAGAGCTTCGGTGTACATGAGGTGCTTCAGGTCGAGGATGGAGCCATGGCTTTACGTATTGCAACCGCTCAAAGGCCCGAAATTGTCATTACGGATATACGCATGCCGAAGCTTAATGGGATCGAATTTGCCGAGCGGTTCGTGGCAGTCTGCCCAGATAGCAAGCTGTTATTCATGAGTGGGTATATGGATGTGGCATACCTGAAGAGTGCGATTCAGCTCTCGGCCGTCGATTATGTGGAAAAGCCGATCAAGTTGCCGGAGATGGAGAACGCCATTCAGAAAACGGTGCATTATATCGCCGAGCGGAAGGCGCAGCATGTATTGTTGGATCAGAAGATGGACCTGGAGCGTGTGAAGCTGGCTAATGCCTTGAGAACGCAGTCCCAACCCGCTGATGAACTTAGGTGCAAAGCCCAGGAAATCGGTTATCCGGTACATGCGAGCTATGTCTGTCTGATCGTAACCCAGTTCAACAAGGAAATACTGTTTGATGCCGTCAACATCCAGAATTACTGGGAACAACATAATCTTGCTACCATCGCCGAGCAATTGGATTATGACCGTTTGCTGCTTGTCGTGGCACTGCCCCGACCGGATGAGGAGATAGTGAGGCTACTAGCAGAAACGCTATGCAGGGAGTATAGCGGGCTTCGTATTGCAGCTGGTCAGGTAGTGGCTGGACTGGAGGAAGTATCCAGAAGTTTCCGCGAAGCGGCACTGGCCATGGAACATGTTTTTTTCAAGCCAGATCTGTGTTATCTCACATATGATCCGGTGAATTACGCACCACAAGGGCTCAGAAGCGACATATATCCTGAATTCTACCAGTTGCTGAAGCAGGAACCGGATGGATTGATCGACTGGATGGAGACGTTCTGTAACAGAGTGCTGGTAGAAGGGGTTCAGGCAAGAGAAAGAGTGCTATCCATGTGTGTCACGTTTGCCAATGCGCTGTTCAAGGAGAGAAATGGTGTACTAATCCGCAGGGGGAAGATGGTTCAGATTCAAGATGTGGAGAAGCAGTTGAACGAATGCCGTACAATGCTTGAGGTGAAGGATCACATGCTTGAGCTGTGTCATGCGTATCAGGAGGAGTTCACCCGGGTATCCCCATATTCGGGCTTGATTCGTAATGTAATGAACTATATATCTGACCATTGCAGCGATGTTGACCTGGATGTGAGGGAGATTGCTGACCATGTGCACTTATCCACTGCCCATCTTGGTGTTCTCTTCAAGCAGGAGACAGGAACTACGATTAAGCAGTATCTGAATGACTATCGGTTGGAGCTTGCCAAGAGGCTTATTCTTGAGGAGCACTTCAAAATGATCGATATTTCGAAGATGTCCGGTTATGCCAGTGCAGGATATTTTGCCAAAGTGTTTAAGGCTGCTACGGGCGTAACGCCTGTGGAATATCGAAAGAAGTTTTCCCAATGAGGCTTCTGAAGTGGCTGGGCAACCTATCTCTGCAAAAAAAGCTGGTCATTCTGCTGGCACTTGCAGGCATTATTCCGCTGATGATTACGTTCTCGGCGACATACGGCGAACTTCGTAATTCTGTAATCACCGGACAGAACTATGCAGCCAACCAAAGTTTTGACCAAACTTTATCACTGCTGTCCAGCAAATTCTCCCACATTGAGGAAGTGTCGTCGATGATTACGATTGACGAACAGATCAATGCGGTTTTCTCTAAAGACCCGGAGCATATGCAGGTGTGGGAGCAGCTATCCGCCTTTGAACGGATCACGGATTATACACGTATTCTTCAGACAAATTCTGAGATTAACGGTATCGTTTATTATATTAATGATGACTTCGTCATAACGGGTCCACATGCAACGATGTATCGTCCATACGCCCAGGTGTCGTCATTGCCCTGGGTCAGGAAGATCGTTGCAGGGGGCGGCGAAGCGGTGTGGGTGATGATGAAGGATGAGAGCAGCACATCGTCCGTAAGTTATTTAGCGCTGGGAAGAGTGCTTTGGAATATTAACGACTATTCCGAACCGGTAGGCATCGTAACGCTGCGTGTGGAGTTGCCTCAGCTTCAGCCCTATATCATGAACTCAGCCATGGAGCAGCTGGTCTACTTGGATACGGATGAGGGAGAAGTAATCATCAGCAATGGACATACGGAGTTGGAACAACGAAATGGATACAGTTCTCAGGTGAACCGAAATCAGTTTGAAGAGGTCAAAGTGGGTGACTCCTCTTATATCGTCCGAGATTCAAGAGTTGGATCGAGCAATCTGTTCCTGCATTCCGTCATATCTCCAGATACGGCAGCTACAGCTGTGAATAAGGTGCGAAACAAGGTGCTCCTCGTATACTTGCTTGTCTGCCTAGCTCTATTGGTATGCATCATCCCGGTGACGAAATCTATTACGAGTCGCATCTTCTTGCTTATGAACAGAATGAGTCAGGTTCGGCAAGGCAGATTAAATACACTGGATATTCCCAATAGGGAGGATGAAGTAGGTCATCTGGTATCCAGCTACAATTATATGATTAACAGTGTCAGGGAACTGATGGACAATCAGTACAGGCTTGGGCAAGATAAGAAAGGAGCAGAACTGCGGGCATTGCAGTCCCAGATTAATCCGCATTTTCTGTACAATACGCTTGATATGATCGTCTGGATGGCTCAGAAAGAAGAGAAGCAGAACGTTCAGCAGGTCGTGTACGCTCTCTCTGATTATTACAAGTTGATTCTGAATAAAGGGGAAGACTTCGTAACCTTGAGAGATGAACTGCGCTTATCGGAGATCTATGTAAGCATTCAGCAGAAGAGGTTCAAAGGCAAGATCCAATTCGATGTACACGTAGATGAAGCGGTATTGCAATGTATGTTGCCCAAGATTACGCTCCAGCCGCTGGTTGAGAACGCGATTGTACACGGTATTCTGGAAAAGCCCGAGAGCAGTGGCATTATTACAATTACGGGAGGCATAGAGGAAGGGCGAGTACGGATCGTGGTTACTGACGATGGCCCTGGCTTAGAGCTACCGCCCTCTAGGCTTCACCGCCATCAAGGCAGCGGATACGGCGTACATAACATCCGCAAACGGCTGGAGTTTTATTATAATGAAACGGATGGAATACATTATGAATCAGTTCAGGGTAGAGGCACAAGTGTAATCATCAATGTGCCGATGGTTTTTCGGGATGCACATGAATTGAAACAAGCCAGTAATTGATTATCAGGGAAATGGCGACAGGTATTTTTTACCTGTCGCTTTTGTTTTGCATTTTCATCGAAAAGTACCAGAAATCTTGTGAAATTCGAATAGTAGAGAGGTATCGTGCCGGACTACAATAAGAAGCAAGGAAAGGGTGATACGATGGCAGAACCAAATATAGCAATGACGAAAGCGCTCAAACAGAAGAAAAGTCGCTTTGCAGACCTCAGGGAACACAAAACCTATTATATTATGCTGATTCCCCTGGTCGTGTTTTTCACTTTATTCAACTACCTTCCCATGGCGGGACTCTACAACGCGTTTACCGATTATGACTTTAGCAAGGGTTTGTTCAGTCCATTTGTGGGGTTGAAAAATTTTGAGTTCCTGTTCAAAGGAGGCTGGGATTCGATTGTCTGGAAATTGACTCGCAATACGATGCTCTATAATGTGGCCTTCATAGTACTCGGCAACATCTGTCAGATCGCCATGGCCGTTCTGCTTAGGGAACTGACATTCAAGAAATTCATGAAAACGTCGCAGACGCTGATGTTCATGCCTTACTTCGTCTCGATGGTCGTAGTTGGTTCCATTGTATACAATCTGTTCAACTACAAGTATGGTGTGTTTAACAACGTTTTTACGTCATTGGGTTTCGAGCGCTTTGACTTCTACCAGTCACCTGAGGTCTGGCCATTCATCATCGTCATTATCGAAATCTGGAAGGGGCTAGGGTACGGTACGGTCATTTATTTAGCATCTATTATGGGTATTGATGAAAGCGTATACGAAGCAGCTTATGTCGATGGCGCCAGCAAGTGGCAACGGATTCGGTTCATTACACTGCCGCTTTTGAAGCCGACGGTTATCATCCTGGTTTTGTTTGCTATCGGAGGAATTATGAGGGGACAGTTCGATCTGTTCTGGAACATAATCGGCAACAACGGACTGCTGCTGAATGCAACCGACATTATCGATACGTATGTGTACCGTTCATTAACCGTGAATTTCAGTCTCGGACTGGGAACGGCGGCAGGGCTATATCAATCGATGTTCGGATTGGTACTTGTTGTGACGGTAAACGCAATTGTGCGTAAAGTGGATCGTGAAAATTCATTATTTTAATCGTTATCCGAATGGGAGGAAGCCTGATGGCACAACTTGCTGCAACATCTGACAAGAACAAGTTAAAAGTGGATGCAAGCTCGAAAATATTCGATGTTATGGCTGTGGTCATTGTTGGATTGGTAGCACTAATCTGCGTCGCTCCATTTATCCTGATGCTGTCAGGATCACTGAGTGATGAATCCAAAATTGTAGTTAATGGGTACTCACTGCTACCGCAGGATTTCACATTGGATGCATACAAGATTGTTTTCACCACCCTGGGAGGGGAAATTGGCAGGGCGTATCTCGTTACCATCTATGTTACGGTGCTGGGCACAGTGCTTGGATTATTGACAACGTCCATGAGCGGATTCATTCTATCCCGTCCGGATTTTAAGCACCGGGACAAGGTGGCCTTCTTTATCTACTTTACTACGCTGTTCAGCGGCGGACTGATTCCTACCTACTTGGTGGTCGCCAATGTGCTGCATCTCAATCATACGTTGTGGGCGATTATCCTTCCAGGTATGCTCTCTCCATTTAATGTGTTCCTTTTCCGCAATTATGTCAAAAGCATTCCAAATTCCTTAATGGAGTCGGCACGAATCGATGGGGCAGGCGATTTCAGAATCTATTGGCAGATTGTTCTTCCACTCTCGAAGCCTGTTAGCGCAACCATCGGACTGTTCCTTGGACTGGGTTACTGGAATAACTGGTTTGGTTATAGTCTGTACCTGATTTCCGATCAGGAGAAATGGGGATTGCAGTATCTGCTTTATCGTATGTTATCCCGTGTAACGGATGCCGTCAGAGACGCTCAGATTGTCGTGGATCAGCTGCCAAGTGAAACGATGAAGCTGGCAACGACCATGCTGGTGACAGGTCCCATTATCCTACTGTATCCGTACATGCAGCGTCATTTTGTCAGCGGTCTGATTGTTGGAGGCGTGAAGGGATAAATGATAATGGGTTTACACGATCAGGATAGGGTGAAAGGCTGCCACTGGTCGCTTCACATACAAAATATCATCATAATGGAGGGGATTGTTTTGAAAGCGCTACATATTAGAAAATCACTTCTGTCTTGTCTCATGGTATTCACGGTTATCCTTTCCGCATGTTCGAATGGGGGTTCGGACAAAGGTGCTACCGAAGGCTCGGGCACAACGACATCCGATGGCAAGACGATTGTGCAATTGAAGGGTATCACGATGGGAAATGCTCCCGCCAGTGGCATGGACAACTTTTACAAGCAACTGGATGAGCTAACGATCAAGGATCTGGGGGCAACGATTCGTTTTGACTTTGTGCCTTGGGGAGACGAAAAGAATCAAATCAGCAGAGCTATCGCCGCGAAGGAATACGACGTTTATGTTGGCGGCGCATGGTCCGACTTTGCATCGTTCGCCACCAAGAATGCATTTGCGAATCTGACCCCACTGCTGGGAGATGTGCCTGATCTGGTGGAGCATTATAAAGGCACACTGGATACCGTAAAAATTAACGGCAGTCTCTACGGCATTCCACAATACAATAAGCCCGGAGGCGGCGGAGAAGGCCTGTTGTTCCGTGAAGATCTGCGCAAAGCGTGGGGATTACCGGAAATTACAGATCTGGATACCGTAGAACAATATCTTTACAAGGCCAAAGAAGCTTATCCAGACACGCCGATGATTAATGATAAGCGGTTCGCGGATAACGTCTGGACTCTGGTTGCGGGCTCCAATTATCTGGATCTGGTAAAAGGATACGTTGTTGCTACCGTGGATGAGCCATACAAGGCGATCAGCATGTACGACACACCTGAGTATAAGCAGGTACTGGAGCGGTCCAAAAAGTGGTATGAAGATGGCATTGTGAGCCACGATATTTTGGCTGCTCAGGGCAATGCGACAAGTGAGACGCTGGAATTGATGAAAGCCGACAAAAAGCCGCTTGAATTTAACAACCACTTTGGCGCTGTCAGCAGCAGTTATGTTGGTGCACTGAAAGAGCTGCATCCTGATTTTGAGTATGGCTGGTTTGATTATTATTTCAACAATATTCCGGCCTACATGCCGTTTATGGCACCGGATAATATCACCATGATCTCAATTGGTGCTCATTCCAAACACGTCGAAACGGCTCTGAAGCTTATCGAAAAAGCTCATACTGATCGAACGTATTACAATCTGTTGCAGTACGGAGTTGAAGGAGAGAATTACAAGCTGGATGGCGAATTCGTTAGCTATGAAGGCATCAAATCGGAGAACAAAAAGCCAGGCTGGACGGGGCTATATGATGGATATATGAACCTGCAGGAGAAATATCCGGACGAATGGCAGGCCATTAACGATAAATTGCAGAATGAAGGTGCCAAGAAAGCGGAAGAGAATGGTCAAAGTCCACTGGCCGGATTCGGGCTTGCCACATCTAATGTGGCTGCAGAGCTTGCAAGCATGGAGACGGTTAAATCGCAGTATATCGTTCCGCTGTCAGTGGGTATTACCAAGGATATTGATGCCGATCTTGCCAATGTGAAGAAACAGCTGGAGGGTGCCGGATTCGACAAGTTTATGGCTGAATTACAGGTTCAACTGGATGCTTTTGCAGCAAGCAAGAAGTACTAGACTCGGATTAGTAGAATTGTGGAGACATTTGAACGAATCAATAATATAAGTACCAATGTGCCTGTAGACCCCACGATACTCCGGGGTCTACACCTATATCATAGCTGGAGGAACGCATGTGAAGCCAATCATCTGTTATCCCCTGATTCAAGAAATTCCCCAATCTCAAGATTACATTATTCGTATTCGTGAGGCGGGCAGCGACGGACCGTGGTCTGATGTAAATGTATACGGAGTAAAGGTTGATATGCACCAGGTGCGGCAGGCCAGTATGGCTTATTTTGATATGGGTGTTCCTGTTGAATTGGAAATTGAATGCAGGTACACGGAGGTTCAGACCATTGATATTCGGCCCTTATCTTATAAAATCCAACCACAGATTCAGGCCAATGTAATCTCATTTGAACTGAAAGAATCTGCTAAGTTGTCCATCGAGGTAAATGGCGAACGGTTTCGCAATCTGCATCTATTCGGAAACGGGCTGGAGACGGATGCTCCAAGCATGCACGATCCACGTGTTCACGTCATACAGCCTGGCATCCATCGTACGGAATGGCTCGAGACAGAAGCTGAAGTACTCTATTTTACACCAGGCATGCATTACATTGAAGAGACCATCCTACGCGTTCCATCGGGCAAGACGGTTTATATTGATGGCGGTGCTGCTGTTGCCGGTTCATTCGTCTGTGATCGGGTTCAGAACGTTACAATCCGGGGGCGAGGCTTGGTTTATCTGGCCGACTTTCATCGATTCTCAGCATTCCGCGGAATTCGGTTGATCCATGCGAGCCAGATTGCCATTGAAGGCATTATGATCATCGACGTACCGCACTACAGTGTGTACATCGGTAGCTCACAGTACGTGTCCATCAAGGGTATTAAGTCATTCAGCACAAGGGGCTGGTCGGATGGTATTGATATCATGTCCAGCTCGGATATTGAGATCGAACATGTTTTCTTGCGCAACTCGGATGATTGTATTGCGATCTATGGCAGCCGATGGGGTTACCGTGGTAACTCGCGTCGTATCCGGGTTAGTCATGCTGTGCTGTGGGCTGACGTGGCACATCCACTTATGATTGGCACGCATGGGGATCACGAGGCGAACGGTGATGTGATTGAGGATATCCGGTACGAAGATATCGACATTCTGGAACATCACGAGCCACAACCCAACTACTGGGGAGCCATGGCCATTAACGCGGGTGATCATAATACTGTGCGGAACGTTGTCTATGCGCGAATCAGAGTGGAAACCTTTGAACAAGGTCAGCTGTTCGATCTGCGTGTGGTTAGGAACAAGGATTATAATCCTGCTCCTGGTCGGAGGATCGAACACATTTTATTTGAGGATATCGAGTATGCAGGAGGGACGTTACATCCTTCCCGGATCTATGGTTATGACGAAGAGCACAGTATCGAAGGAGTAACGTTTAATAATCTCACTATTGCAGGTCAACGTGTGGATAGTCCAAATCATCCAGCGATTGAAATGAACGAGTATGTACGTGGCATCACATTCCGCTAGGGGGTGTTCAATAGGAAAATACGACGAGTAAACAGGAAAGGGGGGATGTCTAATTTTCAATGTCTGGCACAAGTGGGCTTCAAGGGAAGAACATCGAATTCCATGAAAATGAGGAGGATTGATATGGAAATGAATAGCGGATTTCATGAGGGGAAAAGATGGAGACGGGTGATTGCTATACTTGCTGCAATCAGTCTGTTGGCAACACTTATACCGGTCGGTACCCATTCCATCGCAGCTGCTGCGAATTCAAACGATGTTACTGTGTCAGGATATGAAGTTCAGATCAATGAAACAATCACAGGTGGTTTCACGCATCCCGGAGTTGGACTAACCAAGGAAGTCTTAGAGAACATGAGAGAGCAGGTACTATCGCAGCAGGAACCATGGTATTCCTACTATGTGGCGATGACTAGCTCGGCAGCGGCTTCCAAGACAGTGACGTCCAGCAATGCCAGCCAAACGGACCCAACAAAACCGGCAAGCGATGCCTTCAACAGCCAAGGCTTCAACTCCCGTTTTATAAGCGATGGATTGAAAGCGTATACACAAGCGTTGATGTATTATATTTCAGGAGATGAGACGTATCGGTCCAATGCGATGCGTATCATTCGGATCTGGTCGCAGATGGACCCTGCCAAATATGTCTACTTTAATGATGCGCACATTCATACCGGGATTCCGCTGAATCGCATGGTGACGGCAGCTGAGATTCTGAGATATACAAGTTATCAGACGGATGAGCTGGGATGGACAGCGCAGGATACAACGAATTTTACAACCAACCTGATTAATCCGGTCATTGAGACCTTCCAACGTGACAACAATCGCTTCATGAATCAGCATAACTATCCTTTGTTGGGTGCGATGGCAGGTTATATTTTTACCAACAATCAGAGCAGATATGACGAGGCGGTTGAGTGGTTCACAGTCAATAGCACTGCGCAAGACCAAGGCTTTAATGGGTCGGTCAAGCAGCTGTTCCGCCTAATGAATATTGATGATCTGACTGGGGAGCCACTGGATGAGCCGGTGATTCAGCATGTGGAGATGGGCAGGGACCAGGCGCATGGGGGTGGAGACCTCACTAACGCTGCTATCCTATCACGTATGCTGCTTGCTCAGGGGACAAAGGTCGATCCAGTGGAGGGTACCGTATCAACAGCGGCAAATGCGGTCGGACCGTATGAGTTCCTGGATGATCGCATATTGGCGGCCGCAGACTTCTTCTGGCAATTCATGCTTGGTTATGATACACCTTGGACGCCAGTGGCCTATGCCATTTCGCCAGATGGAACGATTCGGGATACGTATAATCATATATCCAACGCCTACAAAGGTAGAATGAATACGGCAAATTTCTGGGATATGTATTACTACTACACATATGTCAGGGGCATTAATGTTGCAGAGAAGGCTCCTCATTATTATGAAGCATTTACGAAGCGGTTGCCTTCCAATTTTTATTATGGTGGTACTCTGAACAAAAACTGGGACAATGTGGACGGAGGCGGAGACTTCTGGCTGTATATGCCAGAGGAGGCAGTGTCTGAAGGTGCAGAATTTCTGCCGCGTGAGCAGACAAGCGGCTCACTGATCGACATTGAAGATCGTTATACGAAGCTTGGCGGCAACACAACCACCCTAAAGGAAGGAGATACGTCGTTTGTGCGGTTTCAGGCGACGCAAATGGGAAGTCGTATAGCATTTCTTAACGGTTCCAGCAGTGAGAAGATCATTGGTTTCCGCATCCGTACCAATGGGCCTGCCTACTTGGAGCTTACTCCTGGAATCAATGATACATTAACTTTGCCGGATACGCATGGACAGTGGCGGTATGTGACTTATACGCTGGACAGCTTCCAGAGTCTGAACGATATTCTGTATATGAAGGTCACAGGTTCGGATACGACAGTAGATATCGACCACATTCATATCAAAGCAAGTGAACAGCTGACTCCGCCAGAATTCAAAACAGGAAACTCTGATCTCTCCATATTCGCCTATCCTGGCTCGCCAATTCGTGTTGAGTTTGAAGCAACCGATGCTGGGGGAACGGATGTGGTGAACTACTCCAGCCCGAATCTGCCTCAAGGAGCAGCATTGAATGAAGCCACGGGCGAGATGCTTTGGCAGCCGGGAGTGTCACAGACTGGAACTCATTCCTTCCATGTCGCCGCTTCAGACGGCACAACAATCACGACAAAAGATGTCAAGATTGTAGTTTCGGCGAATCGGGCTTCCGCTGTGGAGCAGGCCATAGCTGCTTATGATCAGGATCGAATTTATGTAGCAGCAACACTCAACTCATTTCATGCAGTGTATGAGGATACCCTTGACCAGCTTGATACAGCTACAGATGAAGTATTCTATGTGCAACTGCATGAGCTAGCCCAAGCAGCGGAAGCGCTGAAGCTGGTCACTCCGTTGCTGGAACAGAGCGGGGGTATTGATTACCACAACATCGTTGCGTCATCGACCTTTGGGACAGACATTGCCAATATGGTGGACGGGGACAATCAGACGGGGGTTTCGTATACACGTGCGCCAAACCTATACCATATGATTGATTTCGGACCGGATTTCAAAGTATCGGCTAGGTCCTTTGGATTCCAAAGTAATATTTTTTCCGATCGTCTCGCGAAGTCAGCTGTTTTTGGCTCCAATGATGGGGAGGACTGGGTACGATTGACCCCGGGGTTAACAGCATTTACCCAGAGCTTTCAAACCCTGGATGTTGCTCCCGAATACCAGGACGATTCGTTCCGGTTCATCAAGGTTCAGCTGCTTCATCCACAGCCGGATGTATTGTATGGCATCGTCAGGAATTTGTTCGAAATGACCGAGTTCCGGATCTATGGTGAACGTCATGAGACAGGTAATAAGCTGGAGTCCGTCTCCATCTTTTCGGATCAAAGTGTAAGTGGCAAGATTGCAACTGGGGACACCGTACAATTGACGATTCAGGCTAAGGAAGCAATCCAGAATGTAACGGCGATCATTCAGGGAGTTGCAGCAACCGTTACGACGCAGGATCAGATCCATTGGACGGCGGTGGCTGCTATGGGAAATGATGTACCTACAGGTGCGGTCAAGTTTACGGTGGATTACGAACAGAGTGACGGAACAGCAGGGGAGCGGACAGTGCTAACCACTGACAATTCAAAGCTGTTCCTTGTAGATGGCGGCAGGTATATTGATGTGTCTATGATGGCGAAAGTAAAGGCTTCGGATAAACAATGGCCAGGTAACGGGTTATTCCAGGATGAGGTGGGTTATCTGCTATTCGATGGTGACACGTCCACCTATGGGGATCTGAATACATCTTCGGGTTCCTTCTACACGGTGGACTTCGGTGAAGGACTGTCTGTGAAGCTGGACGAAATTGTGCTGATGCCAAGAGCTTCCAACAGCTCAAGAATGAACGGGCTTGTCATTCAGGGTTCCAACGATAATTCAAATTGGTCGGATCTGACACAGCCTCTAAAAGGTTCACAAGAAGGAACGTGGTCGGATATTAGACAAGATCAGCTTCTGAATAATGGATATTATCGATATTTAAAACTGTACAACAACTCAGCATGGAGTGGTAACGTTGCTGAAGTTGAGTTTTATGGTGATGTAGACTACGATGCGGAAGTTGTGGATTCAAAAGTGGTTGCGCCTGAAGGTTACACCCAAGGAAGTTACTATCTCTATCAGCAGGAGATTAACCACATCAAAGCTTCATTGACCGAACCAGATGCAAACAAGATGGCATTGCTTAAAGAGTTAATTGCAGCCAAGACCCTGCTAATCTCTTTCGCTGACTCATTTCCTCCAATTCATGTAGACACTGCCATGGTGCTTGCATCCTCCATTTCATGGGATGGAAAGGTTGATGCAATTAATAACGGATGGCGCGCATTTGACGGTGATCCTGCCACATCGCCAGATACCAAAACAGCAGCAGGCTGGACCCGAGTTGATCTGGGAGCAGATCACGCCAAAGTAGTTGGCAGTATCAGGTTTATCCCACGCACCGGCAATGCCGCCCGTATGAGTGGAGCCCTGATCCAGGGATCCACTGATGGGGTGAACTTTGATACGCTTTATACCATAAGTGGTGTAAGCGAGATCAAGTGGTATAAGCAGTCTTTGAGCAGCAGCAATGCTTATCGTTATTTGCGCTATTATACGCCAAACGGCTTTGCCAATATCGGTGAGCTGGAGTTCTATGAGAAGATTGTGGACAGAACGCTCCTTACACTGCTGATGGAACGGGCAAATGCAATGAATGAGGAGGATTACTCCGGAGAGAGCTATGCGCAGTTACAGGCTGCTGTCACGAGTGCAGCCGTGGTTGATACGGATCTGGAAGCAAACCAGGACGATGTTGATTCCGCTGCGAATAGTTTGAAGATGGCGCTGGGTGGTCTGGTTTCCATTTGAATGAAGGAGACCAGGCAGTTGCAATAACTCAATTGATACCATTTAGTAGAATGAACAGAAGCTAGATTCAGGATGTACAGATGGAACTTTATATAAGGAAGTAAACTTCGTACTGATTAATATGATAAAGATAGAAAAGATAGTGTCCTTGCAAAGAAGGGACACTATCTTTTTTTATTTAACGGTTTTGAGGAGTGGATATTTCACCTACCGTCATGCAGTTCTTTATAGAAAAACTCTTTTGTTTTGGGTTACTCGAATAAATTAGTGATACAGTCCGGTGAGATGTTCGTCGCTGGGCTGTAAAAGCTTCGACAGCAATACGATCTGGCCGGTATGGTATCCGTAATGGGAAGAGACCTTTATTAACAGAGAACGTACAAATTTATGCTCATGCGCATCTTTGGCTTCATCCTCACGACGGTTCATACGATTCCAATCGGTCAACTCATAGGGAATGGTCACTTCTCTGGATAAATCCTCCTCTACCAGACTAGATAATATCGCAGTTGATTCTGTTCGCACCTGGTGAAGCTTGGCTAATAATTCCTCCCGGCTCAAACCACCATTGGTATTGAACTCAGCAGAGCGTTCCCGGATTAGAGGCTGGTTCCCGATACCTGTCACCAGATTCTGATATTCATTGCCCGCCAAATGCAGACAATAATTCCCCACACTGTTCATACCAGGCTGAAGTCTGGTCCAAATCTGATCCTCGTTCAACCTGTTCAAGCTGGTTTCAATACGTTCTAGCTGCTTGTTCATGTCCTCAACTACGTCCTGAATAAGTTTAATCATGATAACATGTCCTCCATTCATTAGGGTTGATTGGATATCAAATTCAGATAACCGAAGGCGAATTGATTATAAACGAACAATGATTTAATATAAAGTCTAATATTGCTCCTGTTTTACTCAAGATTGAATGATCGCTTGAATTATTGATTATAGAGAACAGAAGGTATGAATAATGACAAAATACGAAAATCAGGTTCCGACCTCCGCAGGTATGAGCTTCAGCTCCCTCGTGAGCATGTTGAAAGATTCCATGCGGAGAAGTATAGAGCGAAGGCCTGCGGGTAACATTCCGGTGGAGAAATATGAACCAGCGGAATCGTTAAATGTATCCGATCATCCGCAGGTGACATGGTTTGGTCATTCGGCTTTTTTGCTTGAGATCGAAGGACACAGATTGTTATTTGATCCAATGCTGGGCAACCGTCCATCTCCTGTATCCTGGGCGGGTACGAAACGATACAGCACTAACCTACCGATTCAACCCGAAGACTTTCCAGCCTTGGATGCGATCATTATATCGCATGACCATTATGATCATCTGGACTATTCCTCTATTCGCAGATTGAAGAATAAAACACAGCGGTTTATCGTCCCACTGGGCGTGCGTCGAAGACTAATTCAACTTGGTGTGCCCTCGGAACAGATTACCGAACATAACTGGTGGGATGAGCTATCCTTCAAAGGTTTGACATTAGCCTGCACGCCAGCGCGGCATTTCTCCGGCAGGGGGTTATTGGACCGCAATTCGACACTATGGTGTTCGTGGGTCATTGCTGGACAAGAAACGAAGGTTTTCTTTAGTGGCGACAGCGGATACGGTCCTCATTTTAAGGAAATCGGCAGTAAGTACGGACCCTTTGACCTGACCCTGATGGAATGCGGGCAATATGATGAGCGTTGGTCCAACATTCATATGATGCCAGAAGAAACGGTACAGGCACACTTGGATGTAAAGGGAGCGCTGCTCATTCCGATTCATTGGGCAGCATTTACGTTGGCCTATCATGCCTGGAACGAGCCGGTTGAACGGATCACCAAGGCTGCACATGACTTGAATGTCACTATTGCAACGCCCAAAATCGGTGAGAAGGTTGTGCTGAATACGGGAGCTTACCCAAGCCAACCGTGGTGGAGATCAAACTGAGGAAATTTGAAATAAATATAAAAGCGTCCAGCTCATTAAATGGGAGGACGCTTTTTCTATTGCATTTATTTTAAAATCGATAGGGCGCTATAGATGAGCAAAACACCCATTAGAATATTAAAAGGACGCTCATATTTCAATAAAAAGCTCTGAAATAACATACCGCATAACCCCCAAGTCATATTGGCACTAATGCCAATGATGGTTAGAAGTAACGAAAATACGATCATATGAACATGAGAGTCTCCGAGAGGCATAACAAATACCGAGATGGCCGTAAGACCATACAGAATGACTTTGGGGTTGATGAATTGCAGGGTGAAGCCAAAGAGAAACGTAAAACGATTGACCTTGGGATCTTTGGCATTCACAGATTTACTTCGCATAATTTTGATCGCCAAATAGATCATGTATACACACCCCAATATGTTCAGGGCCGGTTTGATCCTAGGGATGTATTGATGCAGAATAAGGTTGAAATAACTGGACAGAAACATAATAAGCAGGCAGCCAGCTGCTACGCCGGCAATAAACGGAAGAATTTTTTTGAATCCTTCGTTTCTTGCATGCGTCATCGCGATTATGTTATTGGGACCCGGTGTGAATGAAGCCACAATTGCGTAAGTCAGTAACGGTAAGATATTCATAAGTCCTCCACATTTGATTCTTCTTGTATGTTATATTTAAATAAAATGTACGCTATAACGTACGTTCTTTATGATTGTACAATATGTACGCTATATAGCACAATATAATCTTTTAAACAGAGGTGACTGAATATTGAAAAACATTAATGTTGTTCTGGCACAGAATTTGAAGCAGCTCAGGGAACAAAGAAAACTTAGTCTGGACAAGGTTGCCGAGATGTCTGGAATCAGCAAGACGATGCTGGGTCAGATTGAACGGGGTGAATCCAACCCTACAATTGCGACAGTCTGGAAAATTGCAAACGGCCTGAAAATTTCTTTTACCGCCTTGATTCACGAGCCGAAGTCGGATACTACAGTTGTAACGGGCAGTGATATTCAAGCATTGATGGAGGATGAGGGGAAGATTCGCATTTATCCGCATTTTACCTTCGAAGAGGGGCGGCGTTTTGAAATGTACATGATGGAAATGGATGAAGAGTCTTCTTTGAATGCTGAACCGCATATAGAAGGGGCAGAGGAATTTATTACGGTTTTTGAAGGAGAAGTAACGATTCGGGTTGGGGAGGAGGATTATACGGTAAAACAAGGGGAGTCGATTCGTTTTCGCGCGGATAAGGCTCATGGCTATAAAAATTCGGGAGCCTCTGCGAATAAATTAAGCATGGTCATTCATTATTCAAAGTGAAATGAAATAAAACGCCAATACAACAGTCTGTGAATTCGACCGATAGATTGGCGTTTTTGTTATTTCAAATCAATTCCATGCGTAAGGCTTTGAATAAATTAAGGCTTTTCTTTTGCCTGACGCAGAATTTCGTTGGAGGTTAACGCTTTATCATATACTTTTACGTTATCCATTGAGCCTTTATAGAAGGGATCGGCTGTATAGCGGCTTTTGCCCAAATAAGCTTCAGTTACTTGCAGATCTTTCGGGTTAAACGTGATTTCCGTGCTGCTTGCTACGACTTTTCCATTCACATACATAGTGCCGGTATCTCCTTGAAGGGTAACAGCGACATGCACCCATTGATTGGAGGGCAGCGGTTCAGCAGCAATCAGGCTCTGATCTCGTCCCTGATCATGAATGGTGAATTGCAGAGCTCCGGTATGCTGGGCGGGAGTAAGGAACATATGTCTAGTCAGGCCATTTCCAAAGTCGAAAATTCGCTGCCAGGCTCCGCCGCCACTCCAGTTGACCCATGCACTAAAGGTGAAATCCGTCGTATCGGTAATAATTCCGGGCAGCTGGATATAGCTGTCGGTTCCGTTAAAAGCAGCAGCCTGATTCTTGCTGCTAATAGCAGAAGTCGCCACATTAAAGGCTTGGCCATGGTATTCATTTTTGCTGAAATCCTGTGCGATTTTTGCAAGTTTCTTTTGTTCAAAAGTATATTCTCCAAGCAGTGGACTTACCGCTTGCTGTGGAATGATAACGTTAAACGTTTTGGAGCTTACCGCACTACCTTTGCGAATCGTTGCCGTTAATGCCACCTTGACATCTCCCTTACCCGTGCGAGGACGATTCACTACACCGGTAGCGGACAGCGCAGAGGTGTTGGAAGATTTCCACGTAATCTCTGCATTACGTGTTCCCTTGGTCGGGAGGGACAGGTTGAAGAATACGTTCCCTGTGTCGCCGATACTCAGATCCTTTTTCACCGCATTGACAATATCCTGATCCTTCATTGCAGTCATCTGACTTCCCCAGAGTGCCACGCCAGAGGAGGAGAGAGCGCTAAAGGTCAGAACCGTCTTTTGGGAATCTGGCTCCCATTCATGCGTGAAGACACCTTTATACACAACATTATTCGACGTGATTTGCACCTGATTTTGTGCTTCAAGACTCCATGTTCCCGTCACCGCACCACTAATCTGCCAATCTGGTGTGAACTGAACGGTCTGTGAAGATTTGATCTCGGCCGTAATTTCCTTCCCGTGATTCACCCATTTGTATTGACCAGCAATCTCCTGGGTTGTCAGTTGGGCAGTGTTTTCTTCCAATGCCGCATAGCGGTAAGGAGAAACGACAGGCCATCCTTCCGAGTTCATATGCATCTCATGTACGCGGACTTCATGCTCTTCGCCGCGTCCTGGAAAGCGGGAATGGAAGATCAGAAATTGTTTTCCCGTTTCAGCGTCAACATAAGCGGAGTTATGTCCTGGTGATACATAGCCGATACCTTGATCTGTGCCTGGGTCACCGATTTGTTTTTGAAACAGGAAGTTCCCCAGCAATTTGACGCCAAAAGGCTCGATCGAGCGGTCATCAAACAAGGGTTTGTCCTTGTCCGCCTTGACGTTAATCATATCGTTTCCTTCAGCATCGAGGAAAGGACCGTCAGGTGTTTTGGAGCGAGCTACCCGAATGTTATATCCCCCGTCAGCACCCAATCCGCCATAGGACAGATACAGATAATAATAGTCGGTTTCGGGACTATAAAGCATATAAGGTGCTTCAATTCGGCTATGATTGCCTCCGGTCAGTTTTTTGCCATACCCCTGATTAGGGAGAGGTTTTCCCGTCGTTTCATCCATCTCCAGAATGAAAATCCCCCCGGAATAGGAACCGTACACCATCCAGAGCTTGCCGTTTTTATCGAAAAATACATCAGGGTCGACCACATTTGGATGTATGGTTGCATCGTATATGGTGCCATCCTCACTGATCTCATCCCACATGCCAGATTTGAGCAGAATACCCTGATCCTTATAAGGCCCCTCAATGTTGTCTGCAACAGCAACGCCTAACGCAGAGCGGGGAGAGTCCCCTTTGCACGCATTGTAGTACATATAAAATTTGCCATCCGCCAACTGAATGACATCTGCTGCCCATAACGTATCGGTCTGCGACCATTGCAGGGCTTCAGCAAATTCCTTGGTTACATTAGGCACAACAGGGTTGTTATCTGTAACCCCGGAGGCGACCGAATCCCAATTCATTAAATCTTTGGACTTTGCTACTTGAAGATGTGAACCAAAAATATAAAAGGTATCTCCCACCTTGATAACGGAAGGGTCATGAACGGAAACATTCCTGAATGCTGGAACCGTATTTTCAATGGATGTGGAAACTTGCGATTTGGAACTCATTGCCCCCGGACTGTCCGCCAATACGGAGACGGGAGCCAAAGCTGTTGTCGTAAGTAATGCAGAGCTCAGTAAAGAAATATGAAGTACGCTTACCCAATAACCTTTCATACGTTTCCCCTTTCCCAATACATAAAATGAAAAATAGCCCTATTCAATGCCGCAAACGTTAACTGGTTGGACAGCCCTCCTTTTGATTACCACGAATGATCAAGCGCTTTCATTTGTTATATTATCAATCAATTTATATATTTGTAAACTATAAATATCAGAGTTAGTGTGACTTGATAATGGAGAGAGAGATAGGCAAAAGGTCGATGTATTCGTATGAATTCCTATGATATAACAGATTGTTTGTAATTTTGGGATTGAAATATTTACTCGAAATAAGATACTATACGATTAGATTATGTGTTTATATATTTATTAATCAATTTATATTTATACGAATTAAAGAAAGTTCATCTACGATAATTTAACCTACATAGGAGGAATGAACATGACTACATTTCATAATCAACTAATCGCACACTATAAGTTTGAAGATGCAGCCGACATTGGCAAGGATAGCTCAGGAAACGGGCACGTTGGAGCTGCCGCAGGAGAGAAATCACCCAACATTTCTGAAGTGAATGGCAGATGGGCGGTGACTTTTACCGGTGGATTGAACGGAACATCGTATTTGGAGCTGCCATCAAATTTACTGCAAAATGTAAGCGACAACACCGGAGTGACTGTTGCAGCATGGGTCCATTTGGGCAAAGGATCGAACGTGTGGGAGCGGATTTTCGACTTCGGTAAAGGCGAGAAGGGTCCCTATTTATTTCTGACTCGTCAGATGCGAAGCACGTTATACGCAGGCGATGATCTGGTTGTAGACCCGGGACGCGGATTTGCCAGCGGGGAATGGATGCATATTGCTTTATCGGTGGCAGGCAGTCAGGGCGGCACACGCAGCAGTGCGGGGCCGGTTGTATATGTGAATGGTGAGAAGGTGGCAGACGGTTCCATCAGTCAGACATCCAGTGGCAATTATGCCAAGCTGCGCAAATGGTTTGATTCCTTCGTGGACCCTGCGAATTATAGCCGCAATTATATTGGACGTTCACAGTACGCGGCAGATGTAGATTTTGCAGGCTCACTGTCCGATTTTCGGATTTATCAGGCCGCTCTGTCCATGGATGAAGTGATTGAAGTTATGTGCGAGTCCCTGACGGATGAAGAGATTGTGCAGCTGGCAGGAGATAAATATTTATCTGCTCCAGCCCGGATTATTACCAAAGATGTGTCATTGCCTGTTGATTTACTGGGGGGCAAGGTAAACGTGCAATGGAATTCAAGTCAGCCTGATGTTCTGTCAGCGAATGGAGAAGTTCAACCTCTTAGCTCGGCACAGGAGATTCGTTTGAACGCACTTTTAACCAAAGGTGGAAATACGCTGAATAAAAGTTTTAATGTGTCCGTTGTGCCAGAGCATCTCCCGCCTTATACCGTGACAATACACGGGGATCAGCAGGTGGCGGATATTAGTGAAGTGATGTATGGCCTATTCTACGAAGATATCAACAATGCAGCAGATGGGGGAATCTATGCGGAGTTAGTTCAGAACCGTTCGTTCGAATCCTTTGCATTCGATACGTACTCGCATGACTCTGGTGAATGTGGTTGTTCAACAGGTCGGAACCGTGATCCTTTGTTTGCCTGGTCCGGGGATACCGAGAAAATGATCGTACAGCATACCGATGGAATAAATACTCATCTTAACGTGGCAGACCCGGAAGTGAACGCTTATTATGTAACGGTTCAGGCGGGTGCGACCATTCGAAATCGCGGATTCTCGGATTCCAATCAGCATTGTGCCATGTCCATCAAGAAAGGAGAGGCATATGATTTTACCGTCTGGGCCAAGGCTGTATCCGCAGGAACGATTACGGTTCAATTGCAGGACGGGAACGGTGATGCCATCAGCGATTCTGTTACCCTGCAAGTTGAGGGCGGTAACACATGGAAGAAGTACGGGATCGCCTATTCCGATACCCGTGTCCTTGTGGCTAATGCCGAATTCAGCGGTCATGCAAGTGGCAGCCAGGTGTTGACTCACCCCAATTCTCCCAACATCACCAATTCCAACGTGGCCTTGACCGGAACGGAGACCGCGCTTGGGCAATTGGCACTTTCCTTTGAAGGAGACATTTCCATAGACATGGTGTCGTTGATTCCGCAGGATGTATGGGGAGCCGATCCAAAAGAGCAGGGAGTATCCGCTTCAGCACATACCAACTACACGGGTAATCCGAACTATCGGCTTAGGAAAGATCTGGTTCAGGCCCTCGTCGATCTGCATCCGAAGTTTCTGCGTTTTCCGGGGGGATGCATTTCCGAAGGTTCGTTCATTTGGGACAATGTGTATGACTGGAAGGATTCGGTGGGAGCGGTGGAGCTTCGCAAAGAGAACTATAACGTCTGGGGTTACATGATGACGATGGGCCTCGGCTATATGGAGTATTTCCAACTGGCAGAAGATTTGAATGCTGCTCCGGTTCCGGTCATGGCCTGTGGTGTTCTGTGCCAGGCTCGTTCGGATTATGCACACCCGGCGGGTGGCGCTTTGAGGGATTACTATATCCGAAACTTTACAGACCTGATCGATTTCGCGCTCAGCACGGATATTGAACATAACGAATGGGCTGCCATTCGAAGCAGCATGGGACATCCTGAACCATTCGATCTGCGTTATCTTGGCGTAGGTAATGAGAACTGGGGAACCGAATTTTTTGCCAACTTTGAAGTATTCAAGACGTCAATTGATGAGTATATGAAACGTAATTATCCTGATCATGAGCTTCATATTATTTCGACAGTTGGCGCACAGGCGGATGATGATGCGTATCAGCAGGGCTGGAAATTCCTGAGCGGCAATCTGACCGGATCAGCTCAGGTGGCATTTGCAGATGGTAAAGAGGTGATCGAAGAGACGGTCACTTGGTATGAGAACCAGGACAACTATATGGATACCATTGCGGATGAGCACTACTATCGCTCCAATGACTATTTGCTGAACAACGTGGATCGGTACAACTACTATGAGCGGGCTTATCATGAAGATGGCAGTATGGATTGGACAGAGACATCCAAGGTATTTGTGGGAGAATATGCATCCACGGACAAAAATACACTGGCAGGTGCGATCGCAGAAGCGGCGGTCATGACCGGTTTTGAAAATAATGCGGACGTTGTTCGCCTGGCTGCCTATGCGCCATTGTTCAACAAAGTACTGACGGACGGCACCTATCGCTGGACGCCGGACTGCATCTGGTTTGATGATGAAACGGTGTGGTATACACCGAATTATTATGTGCAGCAGCTTTTTGCCAAGTATGTGGGTGAGCAGGTGCTGGGAACTTCATTTTCAACGTACAGCAAGGGTCAACCGATCGAACTCATTCCACGAGGCGGTATCGAGATTGCGACAGGCAATGCCGACATTGTGGTGAAACGGATTACGGTCACATCGAACCAGGATGGCAGCGTGCTGTTTACAGAAGATTTCAGGGAGGGGACAGCTCTGAATGAGTCGTGGAATTGGATTCCCGGATCGGTAGGATACACGTTGGAGACGGGAAAAGGACTGATTTTGAAAGCCCAGGCGAGCGGCCTGAATGGGTTGTATCTTCTGAACGATGAATGGTCGAATTATAAAGTGGAAGTCGAGGCTCAGCGCATAGCGGGTGAGGATGGCTTCACCATCGGTGTGGGATTGACGGATAGTTCACCTGAGAAAAAGGATGTCATCGAATACGCAATCGGTTATGGCGGCAATGCGACGGGAGTCAAAGTATACAAACAAGGGGTAGAAGGCTACACTCTGGGTGATTATTCTTCCAGTTCCGCGGCGGGAAATCTCCGGGCAGCCAACTATGAACCGCTGGCGAACGATACGAATTATACGATTACGGTGAATTATGGTGGTGACACAGGGAAGAATCTGATCTGCTCTTATACCGATGGTCACACGACCAGCAGAATTCTGGATTACAAGCTGGAAGCATACAACCGGGATGTATTCCATTCCGTTACGAGAGACGAGCAGCATGTGTATGTGAAACTGGTGAACGCAGATGGGGTGGATAAAGCAACCCAAATTCACCTTCAAGATCTGAACGTTACCTCTGTTGCGAAATGGATAACACTTGGTGGAGATGAAGCATTGCTACATGTGCCTAATGTGAACCAGAAGAATGATGAGAAAATTGTTCCACAAGAACAAGTGATACATCTGCAGGAGGATTCGGTTGTTTTGCAGCTTCCTGCTCATTCGGTCAATGTGCTGGTTATGGATATCCAGAAATAATAAGTAATAATATCTCTATAATAACCTGATGCAGCCTTAGAACCGCGATACTCGCGGTTTTTTGGTGTTCCGGGAAGAGAGTCAATAAAAGATACCTAAAGTAAATAGCCTACACTATTGCCGATTCCTGACGGATTCTATAATGAATTTGAAGGAGGAGACAGCTCATGCGTTCCAACTACAGACAATTTATACGAAACGTTCCGCTTCATCTCATGATATTGCCTGGATTGATCATCATTATTGTATTCGGTTACATTCCGATGGCGGGACTCTCCATTGCCTTTCAGAATTTCTCTCCCATTGCCGGATTCAAAAATATGAACTGGGTCGGCCTGGACAATTTCAGGTATCTATTCGATCTGCCGGGGTTCGGTCAGGTCGTATGGAATACGGTATTTATTTCCGCGATGAAAATTGTGTCCGGTTTGGTCATTCCCGTACTTGTGGCCTTGCTGCTGAATGAGGTGCGCAAAACAGGTTTTAAACGAACAATTCAGACGGTCATCTATATGCCGCATTTCTTTTCCTGGGTTATATTGGCCGGTATCATTGTAGACGTATTGTCCCCTAGCACAGGAATTGTAAATATGCTGCTTAAGGCGATAGGGGTTGAACCTGTTCAATTCCTGGCCAGTAACGAATGGTTTCCTTACATACTCGTCATTACGGACCAATGGAAAGAATTCGGATTTGGCACGATTATATATTTGGCCGCACTGACAAACATTGATAAATCCCTGTACGAAGCATCTGTAATGGATGGAGCAGGAAGATGGAAGCAGACCTGGCATATTACGCTTCCTGGCATTCGTCCCATCGTGATTCTGATGGTTACACTGAGTCTGGGTAACGTGCTAAACGGTGGATTTGATCAAGTGTTCAACCTTTACAATCCGCTGGTCTATGAGTCCGGAGACATTCTGGATACGATGATCTATCGGATCGGACTGCAGGATGCGCAATATTCGGTATCAACCGCATTGGGTCTCATTAAGTCAGTCGTTTCGTTTATCTTTATCGGGCTTGGTTATTTTCTCGCCTATCGATTAGCTAATTATCGGATTTTCTAGAAAGGAGGCAAGAACATGCATCACGCTTCGAGAGCCTATCGTTGGTTTCTGGGAATGAATTATGTCATCCTGACCCTTCTTGCCTTGCTGTGTCTGTTTCCCATTGTGAATATTCTGGCAATTTCGTTTAGTTCGAGTGATGCAGTCAAGGCAGGGAGTGTCACATTCTGGCCGGTGGACTTCACCTTGTCTTCGTATAAATACATTCTCGAAAATCAGCAGTTTCTAAATTCATTCGGTACAAGTCTTCTCCGTGTTGTACTCGGAGTTGCGACAAATTTGATTTTCACGATTCTTGTAGCCTATCCGCTCTCCAAAGAGGCAGCGAAGTTTCGTTCAAGAACGTTTTATGCGTGGATTTTTGTCTTTACCATGCTGTTCAGTGGAGGATTAATCCCTGGTTATCTGATCGTCAAGGAAGCAGGTCTTTTGGATTCGATCTGGGCCCTGATATTACCGGGAGCGGTTCCGATCTTTAATGTATTGCTTATGCTGAATTTCTTCAGGGGTTTGCCGAAGGAGTTGGAAGAGGCGGCTTGGATGGATGGCGCAGGTCATTTCCGCACACTATGGAGCATTTACCTTCCTATTTCATTGCCCAGTATCGCAACCATCACACTGTTTGCCATGGTGGGGCACTGGAACGCCTGGTTTGACGGCATGATCTATATGAAGAGTCCGGAAGGTTATCCGTTAGCCACGTATCTGCAATCGATGCTCCAGCAAGTGACGATGATTCAGAGTGAAATGATGACCTTAGAGGATGCAACTCTGTTAAGTCAGGTGTCGGATAGAACGACCCAGGCATCCCAAATCTTTTTGTCTGTTATCCCCATTTTGCTCGTGTATCCGTTCCTGCAAAGGTATTTCGTTCATGGACTTGTTGTCGGTAGTGTAAAGGGATAAGATCGATGGAGGAAAACCAATGGGAGGAGCCGATTTCCGGCTCCTTTTTGCCGTTGAGGAGAGGAGTGAAGGGGAAATGAGATTCACAGTGGGGAGTTGGAAAAATGCATCTATCGTCGTCAAACTGATGATTGCCTTTGTGCTCGTCATTCTGCCCTTATATGGGATCAGTATTATGATCACGCATACCAGCTCCAAGCAAATGCAGACGGAAGTGGAGAAGGCGCATGAATCAAAGCTTTATTTTTACCACAATCATCTGCAATTTGAACTGGAGCGAATGAGTGGACTTGTTACCGAATTTTCGTTCGATGATACGATGTCCACCCTTAGTACACGAGCTGCGATTATGAGCAGATATGAGGTGACTTCCAGTCTCAATGATATCCACAACAAGCTGGGGCAGATCATGGTGACAAGTCCCTATATCAGTGATGTTGTATATTACGTTCCGGCTCTGCATAAACGGGTCAGCGCGGTGGACGGAATTCGCAATGTGGAGGATACAGAATGGAAGGATCTGCTGGCAACTATGGGAAATCTGAATGGTGAGTTGTCTTATTCAGACAACAATCTTTATTTTCTCAAAAGCAATCCGTATAACATGAATCATGAGGAACCGCCCAATTTTATATTAGGCATCCGCTTGTCTGCGGAAGAACTGAAGCACAGATTGCAGCAGCTAGCGGAAACAGGAGGCAGTGATATTACACTGAGCTTCGGTGAGCAGCACCATGTGCTGATTTCTTCTTCGGACGAACCTGTATCGGCCGTACAATTGCAACAGGTATCACCGGATTCACCAGAATCCATGCAAGTGACGAGATTTCAATCCGATCCATATCTGTATTATTCGCTATATGATCCCGATCACTCTTTCACGCTGACAGCCAGTATCCCTAATGATGTGCTCCAAGCTCCCCTGGAACAATACAACCTATGGCTGTGGACGTTGACGCTTATTTCAATTGTTATCATTATGATCTTCTCCTTTTCGATCTACAGGTCAATTCACAAGCCGTTATCTGTGCTCATTCGCGGGTTCAGAATGGCGGAGCAAGGTCAGACAAGCATTCATATTCCGCAATCCAGACGCGATGAATTCGGTTATTTATACTCTCGCTTCAACCACATGATAGAGCGCTTACATATTTTGATTGATGAAAATTATGTTGCCCGGATTCGAACCAGTGAGGCAGAACTCAAACATTTGCAGTCCCAGATTCAGCCTCATTTTCTATACAACAGTCTGTTCAGCATCAAGCAAATGGCCGAGGTCGAGAATGTTGAATTAATTCAGGAATTCACTGACTATTTGGGTCAATATTTCAGGTATATGTCCAGGGATTCTCATTCCGAAGTATCGCTCGGTGAAGAGGTGGACCATGCCTTAGTCTATGCTTCTATTCAAAAAATTCGATTTGGCTCAAGAGTTCAACTGCAGCTGGAGGAACTAAGTAGAGAGTATCGAGACATCGCCATTCCCAGAGTCATTATTCAGCCAATTGTCGAGAATGTCTTCGAACATGCCCTTGCCAAACGCAGTCAAGGCGGGATTCTGAAATTATCCTATCAAGTCGCACACGACAAATTGTCCATTCGGATAGAGGATGATGGTGATCAATTAACGGATGAGGTCTTGAGCAGCCTGCAAGAATCCTTTCAAGAATCTGCGAATCAGAGACATGGGAATGAAGAGATTACGGGACTAATGAATGTGAATCAACGTTTACGGATCAAATTCGGGGCGGGCAATGGCCTTTGTGCTCAGCGCAGTGAGTTAGGCGGTTTATGCATGATTTTAAATATTCCATGGAGACGGGAGTAATCGTATGCAGCGGATGTTAATTGTAGATGATGAACCGGTTATTTTGGATGGTCTTTATGCTTTCTTTCAAAAAGCGGATTTTCAGGATATGGAGATCATTAAGGCATACTCTGCCTTTGAAGCAATCGAGTGGTTGAATTCCGTTAAAATTGATATCGTACTCAGCGACATCTGCATGCCTGGCATGGATGGCATGGAGCTGATCGAGAAGATTATGGATCGTTGGCCACGATGTAAAGTGCTATTGCTGACAGGTCATAACGAATTCGATTATGCACATCAAGCGATACGTAACCCTTGTGTTGTGGATTACCTGTTAAAGACAGAGGGCATGAGTCATATTCGTGCAGCGGTAGAGCGGGCGTTAACACAAATTTCGGAGGAAAATGATTTTCGTTACCAGCATGCCTGGTTTCGCAGCAAGCTTCCCAGAGCGCTGCCGCAGCTGCAAAGACAGTTGCTGCTGGATCTCCTAAAACGAACAGAAAGAAATGATATCGCCGCGCTTCAGGAAGAATTGGATGCAGTCCAGTTACCTTTTATGTCCAATGAGCCGGTAATCCCGGTCATCATACGGGTTGAGGAGTGGAACAACTATCAATCCCAGGCGGACCGGAGTTTAATTCGCTATGCTGTTGCAAACGTTGCGGAGGAGCTGCTCCAGGATAAGGCCAAGGTCAAAGCTATTGATCTGGATTATCAGGTGATCGCCTGCTTTGTTCAGCCCAAGGCGGAGCCATCGAGCTTCCATACAGGACAGCAGGAGAAGTGGGAACAGACACTTCGTTTCGTCTATGGAACGCTGGAGTCTGTGCAGCAATCCTGTGTGGATTGTCTGAATCTGTCCGTCTCCATTATGGTGAGCGAACTTGCGGTGGAGTGGGTGGAGCTAAGTCAGGCGATTGCACAGCTGCGTCTGTCGATCCATGAGGGCCCTGGACTTGGGATGGAGAAGCTTCTTCGGGTCAAGGTGCAGCGTGATTCGCCATACACCCCCAATATATTGAATCAGCAGAGTGTTGCGACTCTTCATCTGGATCAGATCAGGCAGCACGTTACAGCAGGAGATCGGGAGTGGATAGAGTCGTTTCACAAATGGACAGAGGCTTCAAAAGAAGGACTTCAGGACCCATTCTTTCGAATGAAGATCTATTCAGGCGCAGGTAATGCACTGATTGAGCTTGTTCATGAACTGGGCTTGTACGAATCAGCAATGGAGGAAATTGCGTTATCTCGTATGCTTTATTTTGACATCCATACGCCGTGGTCCGATCTGGTCGTTTTTTATCAATCGGCATATGAATGGATCATCTCCAAAAGAAGTGTTACACGTATCCATGATCAGTCGCAGATTCTCATTACCATTCATCATTATATCAAGCATCATCTGGAGGATGACCTATCGCTAACCCGTATTGCACAGGAGGTTTCCCTCAATCCTTCATATCTGTCCCGTTGGTACAAACGTATTACTGGCAAAGGTATATCCGACTATATCCATGACCGGCGCATCGAGCGCAGCAAGGAATTACTTCTCGGCTCTGCCTGCAAAATGCATGAAATATCCGCCAAGGTCGGATTTAGTGATCAGCACTATTTTTATCGTTTCTTCAAAAAGGCCACCGGCTGCACGCCACAGGAATATCGGGATCAAAAAAGTTAGATCAAGTCTGAAATGGTAAATCAAAGATACCAGATGTCAACGGGGTACACTCGTAGTGATAGCGCTTTCTTACTAAAATAAAATTATACCTCACGGGAGGAATAAAAAGGGGGATTCGCATGAACATGTCATTAAAGAAATTCTCATTGTTAACGTTAACCATGGTTCTGGCAACCACGCTTGCAGCCTGTTCATCGGGTACGAGTAATGCTGAGAATGAAGCCCAACCGAGCACACAGCAGGAAGCTGGAGGTCCGCTTACGAAATATGATCCACCCATTAAATTAACATCAACCATGAATGAAACCGGGAAAGAATCGCTTGCTGAAGGCGATACACACGCTAATAACATTTGGACCAGAGGATACAAGGACGAGCTGGGAATCGATGTCACCTATGACTGGATTGTCCCGGATGCCAATTATAACGACAAAATGAACGTCACCCTGGCGAGTGGCGATTTGCCAGATGTATTGAAAGTAAGTGCTGTGCAGTTTGAGCAGCTGCATGAAGCGGGGATGCTGGAAGATTTGACTGAGGTCTATGATAAGTACGCATCCGATCTGGTTAAGGAATTTATGTCTGCTGAGGATGGAGCAGGTTTGAAGCCAGTAACCAAGGAAGGGAAAATATACGCAATGGTCAGTTTCCCAGGCTCGCTGGATTCCTCGGATATGATCTGGATTCGCCAGGATTGGTTGAAAAAGGTCGGGCTTGAAGCGCCAAAATCAATGCAGGACGTTATCAAGATTGCGGAAGCCTTCACCTTCGAAGATCCGGACGGTAACGGCAAAGATGACACGTATGGTATTGCACTCAACAAGGATTTGCCAATTAATGCGTTCCTGCTTGGTTATCATGGTTATCTCGAAACTTGGATCAAGGATGCTTCGGGTCAGGTTGTGAATGGAACCATTCAGCCTGAGGTGAAGGAAGGATTACGCGAACTGCAAAATCTGTATTCGAATGGTGTACTCGACCCTGAGTTTGGTGTTAAGGATTTTACGAAGATGATGGAAGATGTGAATGCAGGCAAATCAGGCATGTTCTTTCTGCCACAATGGGCACCATTTCAGGTTAGCAGTATGATTAAGAAGGATAAGAACGTAGACTGGCTGCCTTATCCGGTTCAATCTATCGATGACCAGCCTGCCAAAACGCAGAATCACTTAAGCTTGGGTGGAATATTTGCCGTACGTAAAGGATACGAACACCCGGAAGCATTGATCAAACTGCTGAATTTTCAGGCAGAGAAAATGTTCGGTGAGTCAGCCAAGGAAGAGCGTGCTGCGTATTTGAACGGCTTGACCGGACTTGGTTTTCATAATGCGACCGTATCCAATCTGCCCGCCAACAAAAACGTGAAGGCACAGGACGAAGTCGAGCAGGCGCTCAAAACGGGAGATACCTCCGGATTAGAGCTTGAAGCGAAGCTGTTCTACGATGATATTATGGATTACCGCAATGGGAATTTGGATAAGTGGCATATGGAACGTATTTTTGGACCGGAAAGCTCGCAGGGTGTCATTAAATATTACCGGGATAACGACCTCATTGTCATGAATGAATTTATCTACGCCCCGACGAGAACCATGAACACGAAACAGGCAACCCTGGATAAACTGCGTGCTGAGACGTTCCTGAAAATCATCTACGGCAACCTGTCTATTGACGAGTTCGATAACTTTGTTGCAAATTGGAAAAAACTTGGTGGTGACCAGATCACTCAGGAAGTGAATGAAGTCATTAATGCGAATAAATAAGCCATAGTAAAACAGCAAATGCCACTCTGCGTACGATTCGCAGGGTGGCATTTTGTATTACAAGCTATAAAGGTCATCCGGTTTCATGAGAGCCTTCTTTCTGCTTCTTGCGATATTCATTGGGGCTGCAGCCCATCTCTTGTTTAAATAGTTTGGTGAAGTGAGAGTAGTTGGTATAACCCACATTTCCAGCAATGGTATGCACCGAATGTGCGGTGGTCTCCAGGAGATGCCGGGCCGCCACAAGACGGGTATGGATGACATAATGGCCCAGTGAAATGCCCATCTCTTTCTTGAACAGCCGTGCCAGATAATCCGGATTCAGATAGACCATCTCCCCCAGATTATTCCTCGTTAAATCTTCTCCATAGTGCGTGCGTATATAGTGGGTAATCTCATGTACAACCGACTTGGGCTGCTCGGCAACATTCAGATATTCTGCAGCCGTATTAACCAGGTAGGCAATATAGGATTGCATATCTTCAATAGAATGCAGAGATTGCATGAACAATTGATCATTCGTTTTGCCCATATATAGCTTGTGCACTTCGATCTCCTTACTCTTCAATTGGGCATACACAAGTTGCACCAGATCAAGACGCAACAAACTTAGAACGGCGGTACCTACCACACCTTCACGGACCAGTTGATGCATATAACGACCCGTTTCATCCAGAAAAGCCTGGAAGCGATTTTCATTTAACAATTTCTCCAGCAATCCCAGATCAGGCGGTGTGTAATTCAACTCGGGTCTATTATAGTTTTCCAGTAAAAAAGTTTGGTTGCGATGTTTGATTCGCTCTTCATTCATAAGCAACAACTCATTGATGGTATGACGAATCTGACCCAGTGGTAGAGAGAATCCGATACTACAGCAAACATCAGACTTTAGGTAATTATTAACCTCGGGGATAAACAAACCGCACATGGATTCGATCAGCTGTGCATCCGGCGCCCCGTTCCATTTTAGAATAATCATCCAGTTATGATCCTTGATTTCGATAATGGCTTCAATGGAGAACAACGTGTTCTGGAACCGCTCAACCATTACATTCAAACACGCGTAATCGAACAGGTTCTTGTCCGTCTTGCCCAGCGTTTGATCGTACGGAAACAGGTTAACCAGAATAGGGAGAAACAGATCGGTTGTTTCATAAGGCAGATTTTGTTCTGTCAAAAAGGCAGAGACGTTGGCAGGGCTGGAAGGAAAAGCTTTACCGGAGATTAGCCTGCGCCAGCTGTCCTCAATCAGTTTGCTTCGGTTTTTCTGCCACAGCTCACCCTCATGAATGGCTTTCTCAATGAATTGCTGGTCGCGGGCTTTAGCAACTGCCTTTTGAATAATAAGAGTTAACTTGTCAAACTCGATTGGTTTTAGAAAATAATCGAAGCTTTGCAGCTCGATTGCTTTCTGGGCATAGTTGAAATCGGCATAGTTGGTCAGAAATATCGTCTGTACATTATGCGATTCCTCCCGGACCCATGCGAGTAATTCCAGCCCGCTACCCTGGGGCATCTCAATATCACATATGAGAATCTGTACGGGATGAGTTTGCAACACTTCCTTGGCCTGCGCAATATTGTATGCTGTGAATATTCTATGAATCCCCAATGCCTCCCAATCAATTTTCTTTTCCAAAGCCATGACAACAAAATAATCATCATCAACCAGCAATGCATTCATGGTTTGTCACCTCTCCCGAAGTATCTGAATTCAGTATCATTTTAGGCAAGGAAAGCGTGATCCGAGCGCCACTTGCGTCGTTTGCAAACGTAATATTTGCTTCATCTCGATATAACAATTCCAAACGTTGGATGGTATTCATAATGCCGATCCGGTTGCCGCCAGTTTGTTCCAGCGCTTCTCCACGCACCAAAGCGTCAAGAACATCTGGGCTGAAGCCTGGTCCTGTATCCGAAATCTTGATGAGTACATGATCGCCACTTTCCTGTCGTTGTTCCGTCACGGATAAAGTAATACATAGTTCCCGGTCTCGAGAGACCCCATATTTGACCGCATTTTCGATGAATGTCTGAATGACAAGTGGGGGCACAGCGATGCCCGTGATGACCTCAGGCTGTTCGATTCGATAGGAAAAAGCGTCGCGGTAACGCGACTTCTGGATGTCCAGAAACGTTCTCACATGTTCAATCTCATTCTCCAGAAGAACGAAATTCTCCCCACTTTGAAAGATATATCGGAAATAACGGGAGGTAGCTAGTGCCATACTCTCAATTTCCTCGTACATCTGCATCTGTGCCATACTGTACATGCTCGTCAGACAATTCAGGAAAAAGTGAGGTTTAATCTGCAATTTCATATAATCCAATCGTATTTTTTGTTTCTCCAATTCTTGCTCGTAGCGATCGATCTTGAACCGTTTAATCTGGCTTACCAGTTCTTTAAACTGTGCATTGACCTGCTCCAGTTCCATTATCCGGCTGCTCTTGAAGTCTGTCGCTTCATCTCCTTCGTTAATACGCGCCAGATTTTTGGAGAATCTCTGAATGGGAACGAGCAGATTTCTCCTGAAAAACATGATGATCGCACTTAACGTGGAGGTGATGATCAGAAAAAGCAGCATAATGAGCAGCTGAGCTACCATGATTTTCTCGAATGCGCCAAACTTGATGGCCATATGCACGCTGAATGCCGCATTGGAGAAGTCGCTGCTGACAATATTATGAGACTGGAACAGATCGAGAAATGAATGTCTCTCTTCTGGTATGTGATCCCCGCCGGCAGGTCCGGAAAGTTGCACTCCATTTTCGTCTACTAGAGAGGCGTACCCGTTGGCACCCAGATTAATCTGCTGGAGAGGGGCGATCAGTTCATCTGCGGATATCAAGGCAACAAGATAACGGTTGTAGTACGGCACAATATTGATAAGATAAGAAGTGCCGTTCACGTGAATTGGTGTCCAATGGGAATAGAACTTCTCATATACACCTTTATCACGGGTCAGCGTAATGATTTGTTTTTTCACTTCTGAATAATCCGAATAGGAGATACTTATTGGTGCGCAGTTAAGGAAATATTCACTATTCTCCAAATAATAAAAGAAATTGTACGACTGCCCGTAGTTTCGCTGTAGTTCGGCGAAGAGCAAATGTAGTTTCTCGTTGGCCTTCAGGAACGGAATACTGTTCACGCCATATGTATTCATGTTGTCGAGATTCTCGTCATTGGCCAGTGTCCACCCCATGAAATGATTAATGTACGCAAAATCGTGATTAATGCGATTGATGTACAGATCAGCTGCATCCTGCAAGTATTGGGTGGACTGCTGTTTGACCATGGAGATGGACGCAATGCTGATTACGAGATCCAAGATGAGTACGACAAAAGAAATGACGAACATCATGCGGATATAATGCCGGATGGGGTAGGGTTTGATGGTGTTCAGGTTTGCCATGGAACAATGCACCACTTTCTTGATTGCTTGGTTATGAATACGCTTTAATATCTCAGGAATAGTATAAAACCTTTATTTGAAAAAAACATAAAGAATTGCATCTTTTGATTCAGAAGTCCGAATTACACACACGAAAGTCTGGATAACGATATGATTTTTGCATGTAAGCATCTTGGTTACTTGTAAAGCTGATGGATGGAACTATAGAAGTCCGAATAACGTCCTTAGCGGTCCGATAAACCCAATGTGAAGCAGTTTATACTGAAGCTATTCCAGAGATGACAGGTCCTACGGGAGAGCAGCATCAGTATATTTACAGGAGGGAAGGAAGAACCATGAGGACCAATCCACTTTATATTGGAAGAACGTTGGAGAGAATTAGGCGAAATTGGGGTCTTTACGTTTTGCTTTTTCCAGCGGTTCTGTTGACACTTTTATTTGCCTACAAGCCGATGTACGGCGTATTAATCGCCTTTAAGGACTACAGTCCGGCGCTTGGGATCGGAGACAGCCCTTGGGCTGGATTCAAATACTTTGAGAAATTCTTTAAATCCTATCAATTCACCAATACGATACGTAACACACTTGTGATCAGTCTGTACAGCTTGGCTACTTTTCCGATTCCAATTATGCTTGCATTACTGGTGAACCAGATGAGAGCAGGGAGATTCAAGAGGTTTTTTCAGACAGTCTCCTATATGCCTCACTTTATCTCAACGGTAGTTATGGTCGGGTTGATGCTAATCCTGTTCTCGCC
Source organism: Paenibacillus taichungensis (assembly GCF_013359905.1). GTDB lineage: Bacteria > Bacillota > Bacilli > Paenibacillales > Paenibacillaceae > Paenibacillus > Paenibacillus taichungensis. The sequence goes on from NZ_JABMCC010000115.1 coordinate 305,849, forward strand.
AAGTACAGGACTTGTTGGCAATATGTATCAGCTGTTTGGAGCACAAGCACCGGACTTAATGGGTTCATCAGCTCTGTTCAGCAGTGTGTATGTATGGTCTGACGTGTGGCAGCATGTCGGTTGGGATAGCATTATCTACATTGCCGCGCTGTCTGCCGTAGACCCAAGCCTTTATGAAGCGGCCACGGTTGATGGGGCAAGTCGATGGCACAAGGTTCGTTATATTGATATTCCGATGCTGCTGCCGACTGCCATAACGCTGCTTATTCTGCGGGTAGGTGGATTACTCGGCGTAGGTTTTGAGAAGGTGTATCTGATGCAGAACGACCTGAACATTCTCTCAAGTGAAATTCTGTCCACTTATGTATACAAAATCGGGTTGCTGAGCAGTCAATACAGCTTCTCCTCAGCAATAAACCTGTTTAACACGGTCATTAATTTCATTTTGCTTATTCTGGTCAATCAGTTGTCCAAGAAATACAGTGAAAACAGTCTATGGTAGGGGGGAGACAAACAAGATGAGCGTTATGGAACCGGCAGCAATGACCAGAACTCCCCGTATCAAACGTCGACCACGTGTTACGGTTGCAGAAGTCATATTGTATGCCTTTGCTGTTCTTTTTCTAATTGCTATCATTTATCCGATCTATTTTATTGTCATCGCCTCGTTCAGTGATCCTTCATCTGTGGCTAACGGACAGGTGTGGGTGTTTCCCAAAGGATTCACTCTGGAAGGGTATAGGGAACTTCTCCGACACGAAAATATCTGGATCGGATATCGCAATACCATTCTGTATACAGTGGTTGGAACACTCTTCGGGCTTGTCGTTAATATTTCGGCGGCTTATGCATTATCGAGAAAAGATCTGGTTGGGCGCAAATTTTTCTCGCTGTTCTTTATCTTTACAATGTTCTTCAGCGGGGGATTGATTCCAACCTTCCTGACGATCCGCGACTTCCATCTCTATAACACGTTCCTCGTGATGGTGCTTCCGTTCTCTGTAGTTGTTTTCGACATGATTGTCGCCCGGACATTTTTCCAGACCAGTATTCCGGGAGATTTATGGGAAGCTGCCCAGATCGATGGCTGTGGTAACCTGCGGTATTTTGTACTAATCGTATTGCCGCTGTCCAAAGCAATCATCGCAGTACTTGGACTATGGATTGCTGTAGGGTATTGGAATTCATATTTTAATGCCCTGATTTATCTGAAAGATCCGAATCTATATCCGCTGCAACTCATTTTACGTAATATTCTCATCACAAATCAGATGCAGTCTGGCATGGGTACAGGAGAAGCAGCACAAGTTGCCCTGCGTCTTGCCAATTTGATGAGGTATTCCGTTATTATTATCGCTACAATTCCAATCATGTGTGTGTATCCATTCATCCAAAAATACTTCAATCAGGGGGTGATGATCGGCGCAGTGAAGGAATAGGCAGGTTGAAATTCATTACGAATCAAGGGGGTTCCCAAATGGGGAAAAAGATAGGGAAGAAGTTATTCACCAAAATGAGCAGCCTGATTCTCGCGTCGGCTATGTTAGTCAGCGTGGTTGGCTGTAGTAGCGGAAATGGTAGTGAACCTGCGGAGACTACGGTATCAAGCGATTTTAATCAGGAAGGTATGCCAATTGTCAACAAACCGGTCACACTCAAGGTGCTGACGGTTCGTTGGGGGAATATGGGCGACACCTTTACACAGAACCAATGGCTCAAGGATTTGGAGAAGGATTCTAATGTGAAAATTGAGTGGCAGGTCATGTCCTCTAATGACTGGGGTGAGCAGAAATCTATTATGCTTGCCAGTGGTACACTCCCGGACATTATCTTGGGTGACCAGGTGTTCAGCGATTCGGACATTGTAAACAACCTGAGCTATTTCCGTCCACTGGATGAGTACATTGACTCGTATATGCCCAACTTGAAGGCGGCTATGCAAGAGACGCCAGATATGAAGAAAATCAGCACGTTTCCTGATGGCAAAATCTATTCTATGCCAACAAGACTGCCTGCCCGTCCGAAAAGCCGGAATCAGCCTGTAATCAATAAGGCTTGGCTTGATAAGCTGGGGCTGAAAGCACCAACGACAACAGAAGAATTGTATCAGGTATTGAAAGCGTTTAAGGAAAAAGATCCGAACGGAAATGGAAAACAGGACGAAATTCCGTACACGGAAACGGGACTGAATGTGGATTTCCTGAATCCATTCGGAATCACTGACATTAATGCCAGCAGTATGATTGTGCAAGACGGTAAACCGGTCTTCTTCCCAACGACTGACGAGTATAAAGAAGCTCTTATTTATACACATAAGCTGTATTCAGAAGGGTTGATTGATCAGGAGCTGTTCACACAAGACAATACAATGACATCAGCCAAATGGCAAAATGCAGACATTCCAATCGTCGGCTTTAGCAACCAATGGACGCCTGATGCTGTGTTTGGAAAGTGGAGCGACCAATATGAAGCGATTGCACCTATTGCCGGACCTGATGGCAAACGCTATCAGCCTGGGGATCCTGGGGGCATGAATCTGGCTCGTAATGAACTGCTCATTACAAGTTCATGTACTGTTCCTGAAGTAGCCGCACGCTGGGCAGATCAGTTCTATTCCAACGAAGCCAGCATTCAGAATTTCTGGGGTGCGATCGGAACTGTAATTGAGAAAAATGATGATGGCACATACACGTTGATGGACCCGCCGGCAGGCACCAGCGCCGATGCTTGGTACTGGGATCAATCCTTGCGTGATTTCGGACCTAAATATGTAAGCCCTTCCTTTGAAGAAAAAATTAAACTTAATCCGAAGGCTGGTGACGGTCTCAAGCTGGAAATCGATCAGTTGGGCAGTGCAGATGTAACAACACCTTATCCGAAGGTTATGTACAATGCTGAAGAGTTCCAGGAGCTGCCAACGCTGACAACGGATATTGACGGTTATGTAGCAACGATGCGAGCTCAGTGGGTAACCAAAGGCGGCATCGAAGAGGGCTGGGATGCTTATATCAAAAAGTTGAATGATATGGGACTTGAACAGTTGCTGACCATCCGTAATAATGCCTTCGAACGTTATATGAACGTCAAATAGAGTGGAGTTCAGTCACATCATTCATTGATTAAATAACAAAAAGGTGCGCTTCCTTATTGAAGGAGTGCACCTTTTTGTTCGTTTATGATCTGCGTTTCAACAATAAAACGCCACTGATGTTCGATGTTTTTTTGCTATAGACCACTTTAAAACCAATATCATTGTCCAGCAAACAGTTTAAGGCATTAATCAGCAATGCACCACGCACCAGTGTGAAGGTACAAGGGGATGTGTTCCCAATCACACGTACACTTCTGATTCGGCGTGCAGAACCGGGAACGAGCGGATTTCTGGACCAATAGATCAATACCAAATCCGGTTGTGGAACAGCCTTTACACATGCCATCCTCATCATCTCTTTTCTATTAGATTCTTTATAGTAAATGAAAAGCAGATTCAGAAGGTGCTAGACAAAAGACGCGATATTTAATAAATGGACAATCACGAGGTAAGCCTCATGGCTAAGCTCATGTTATTCGTATTTGTAGTCACACACGGGATTAGGATCAAAGTATGGTATATCAGGCAATCATAAGTGTTCTTCCAGTCCCATACATATAATGCTGGAGGTGATTGGAATGAGCAAGAAACCCATGGATGAGAACAAAAAGATAGAGCAGCGAAATGCCTTTCTACGGGATAATAACGGAAAAGAAATGTCTTCCAATGAAGGGATTAAAATATCGGATGATAGCAACTCACTAAAAGCTGGGGATCGCGGACCCACGCTGCTAGAAGATTTTCTGATGCGTGAGAAACTGTCTCACTTTGACCGTGAACGCATTCCGGAGAGAGTTGTGCATGCACGGGGATATGGAGCCTACGGTGAATTTGAGTTATATGAGTCACTTGAAGAGTTAACGATGGCGCATTTTCTTCAGGATCCCGGTGTGAAAACACCGCTATTTGTTCGTTTTTCCGAGGTCGCAGGCTCCAAAGGAGTGAACGAAACGAATCGGGATGTGCGTGGGTTTTCAGTAAAGTTTTATACCGAAGAGGGCAACTTTGATCTGGTCGGGAACAATATTCCGATCTTCTTCATTCAGGATGGGATTAAGTTTCCGGATCTGATACATGCGCTGAAGCCGGAACCCAATAATGAAATTCCACAAGGCTCCACTGCGCACGACACCTTCTGGGATTTCATCGCGAATAATCAGGAGTCGGCAACGATGGTCATGTGGATTATGTCGGATCGCACGATACCGCGAAGCTTTCGAATGATGCAGGGATTTGGAGTACATACCTTCCGGCTGGTGAACAAAGAAGGTAAATCCAGATTCGTGAAATTTCATTGGCGGCCGGTACTTGGTATGCATTCTTTTGTGTGGGATGAGGCGCAGAAGCTGGGCGGGGCGGACCCGGACTTTCATCGCAGAGACTTGTGGGAGAATATCAATGCAGGCAACTTTGCTGAGTTCGAACTTGGAATACAGGTGCTGGAGGAAGCAGATGAATTCAAGTTTGATTTTGATATTTTGGATGCAACGAAATTATGGCCAGAAGAAGACATTCCGGTACGAATCATTGGCAAAATGACGATTAACCAAAATGTCGAGAATGTATTTGCGGAAACGGAACAGTCGGCTTTCCATCCTGGCAACATTGTACGTGGCATTGATTTCAGCAATGATCCACTGCTTCAAGGCCGACTATTCTCGTATACGGATACACAATTGGCAAGGGTGGGCACGAATTATCAAGAATTGCCGATTAATCGTCCCGTGTGCCCTGTACATAATAACCAGAGAGACGGAGCTTCCCGTTACACCATTGATCGAGGAAGAGTCGCCTACCACGAAAACTCTCTTGCCAATAATTCTCCCTATACTGTGCCCGGTACAAAAGGTGGGTTTGTAACGTATCCTTCCACGGTGCAAGGTCTCAAGGAACGAAAAACGGCAGATAGTTTTCTGGATCATTTCTCGCAAGCACGTTTATTCTGGAACAGCATGACAGGCGTGGAGAAGGGTCATATCATTCAGGCACTCACGTTTGAGCTCGGGAAGGTAAAGGACGTTTCGATTCGTCAACAGGTCGTTGATATGTTAGGAAATATCAGCACAGAGCTGGCGACCATTCTGGCCCGCGAACTTGGAGTCGCTGTACCGAACGTTCATGAATCTTCAGTGACCAAATCCTCCCCTGCGTTAAGCATGGCCAATACCGTGTTTTCTCCCAAAACGCTGCGCGTCGGGGTGATTGTCGGTGAAGGATTTGATGGTCCGAGCACACAATACATTTTGGATGAGCTTAGGAGCGCTGGACTTTGCCCAGTCATTGTTCATGAAAGACAAGGTGTGGTCCATGGAACGAGCGGTGTGGAGTTGAAAGTGGACGACAGCTTTTTGACCGGATCACCTTTGGTATATGATGGGTTATTCATTGTTGGAGGACAGAAGGAAGATGATTATTTTCAGAAATACACCCGATCCTATGCCATTGAAACGTACAATCATTTTAAACCGATAGGAGCTACACCGACGGGGGCAGTGCTGATTCAGCCAGTCGGCATTATCGGCAAACCTGGTGTCATTGTGGAACAGAAACCTTCAGCTTTTGTAGAGCAATTCATTCAAGCCATGACCCAGCAACGCTTCTGGAATCGAGCGTAGCAGGTTTGTGTGCCTTCAAACGAGTGGACAGTCAAATAACAAGAAAAGGACCTCACTAGAGATCCTTTTTCCTGTTTTTTTGTTCTTGAAAAAATAAGAGCGATATTTCCCTAATTTGCTGCAATTGATTATTTCCTTACTTATTGGTGCTATGCTGTTTCGCCGGCAGTTTATCCGTTGGTGTACCTTTACCATTGTTTTTGTTATGACGTGCTTTTTCGGCGTTCTCATTCACTTTTTTTACAAAATCATGGGTGCTCTCCATGTTAAGCAAACCTCCTTCAAGGAATCAAAATGTGTAGCCTGAATCTTAATATAACCATTGGAAGGTCATTATATTTGGATGCTCCACTCTTACTGTAATATCATTACGACTAGTATGAAACGTCGGTGGGATAAACTGGACATGGGAAGTTCAGGCGTCTAAACTGTATAGAACGATACAAACAAGAAGGAGCCCGAATCGAACCATGTTGCAGAAATTCGGTTTTACACAATATGAAAGTCAGGTATATGAGGCCATATTTGCGCAGGATGCACCGCTTGATGCCACATCCATTGTTAGTTACTCCAATGTACCCAAGGCTAAGATATACGAAGTGCTTAATCGGCTTATTGATAAGGGAACCGTACTAACAACCATGCATGGGAAGAAAAAATTGTACATGGCGGTTGATCTTCAGTCCATTATCCTCAAAATAAGGGCTGACTTTGAGAAGGATATTGAGGAATTAAAGACGTATAAAATCAAACGTACATTCACTGATGAACATATCTGGACATTGAAGGATGCAACATCCATTGCATCGAATATTGAACAGCTTATTGAGGAAGCGGATTCATCTATCCTTTTTCTGGCCTGGAATGAGCAAATGGAGAAGTACCGGGAGCTTCTGGAGCAAAAAGAAGCTGAAGGTGTACATGTAGAGGTCCTGGCTGTAGGAGGACTGCAAACGTCTCTAGCCCATAAATATTCGTTAATTCCAATGCTTGAGGACAGTAATCTTGAGCCCTCGCAGCTAATCATTGTTGACCATGGTTATCTTTTGTTTGCAGGAATCGAACATGATTCATGGAAGGCGATCAAGACAACGTCCAAACCGATTGTTAAAGCAATGACGGATTATTTCTATCATGACGTCGCTCTTACTCAAATTACTAAAAAATACGGTGACCAGCTGCTTCAGGATGAAGAAATTGCACGTCTGCTGGCGCGATTAATTTATTAAAACGAGGGTTCCAAAAGCTATTCTTTCTGAGAATAGCTTTTTTGTATTGAAATCTCCTCTTGATTAAGTTACTATCGTAGTTGTAACTTTCGAGGAGGATTCAAAAATGAATAAAAAAGTATATGTCCTGGCAATCGCGGCATTTGTGGTTGGTACCGTTGAACTCATTTTAGGTGGGATTCTGGACTTGATTGCAACAGATCTTCATCTGACCTTGGCCAAAGCCGGGTATTTAATTTCCATTTTCTCACTTGTCTATGCGTTATCTGCGCCTATTTTGTTAAATATGACGGCCAGATTCGAACGTAAAAAAGTATATATGTGCACTCTATTCGTTTTTCTAATCAGCAATCTCATCTCTGCGTTCAGTGCCAATTTCTATATGCTCTTGGCAGGCAGAGCATTGGGGGCCGCAACGGGATCTCTGATTTTTGTCCTGTCTCTGACGCTCGCAGCCCGTATAGTGGAGCCGCAGTATAAAGGGCGTGCTGTGGGGATTATCACGATGGGAGGAAGTGCTTCACTGATCCTGGGTGTACCTATCGGAATCTTTGTGGGTAATCTTGCTGGATGGCGTGAAGTGTTTATGTTGATCGCAATTTTGACTGCAGTAGTCATGGTTGCCATTGGCATTGCCATGGATCGTGTGCAGCCGATTCCGGCAGTATCCCTGAAGAAGCAGCTTACTGCTCTATGGAACCCAAAAATGCTGGCAATCCATGTTACAACATTGCTTGTGCTCGCAGGACACTTGACGTTATATGCTTATTTCACACCATTTCTCCAGGAAGCGCTTGGAGCCAGCTCAACAATGGTCACCTTTATCTATATGATGTTTGGTATCGCTGCTGTGGCAGGGGGAGGAATTGGCGGCATATTATCAGATCGTTTGCACCCAGCCAAAGCCATTATCATCGTGCTAATACCCTTTATCATAAGCATGGCGGTTATTCCATTTAGTACCGGGTTGCCTTTAATTGCCTTCTTGATTCTGCTAAGTATCTGGAGTGCTCTAAGCTGGACCGTTACCCCGGTACAGAATAGTCTGATTATCAAAACCTCACCGGCAACGGCTGAAACGTTAATTAGCACCAATTCAGGAATTGCACATGCGGGTATTGCTCTCGGAACTTATATCGGCGGGGTGGTTATCGATCATTCATCCATTATGTATACAGGATGGGTGGGATCGGTTCTAATCCTGATGGGTCTGGTGTCAGCCTTTTATGCAATTAGTCGCAAAGAGCAAACGGTTCATGCCGCCGAAAAATCGTTAGTATAAAAGTTATCTTTTCCAAATTGGTCTATATAGCTTCAAATAACCTCTGCGGTCCAATAATTATTGGATTGCAGAGGTTTTTTGAATGACATTAGGCATAATATCTCTATATTCAATTTCAAAGGAACTTGATTTATTTAGGTTATCCCATATAATTATTATAGCTTTATAAAGTATCTTAATTTATCAGTTCCAAAATTAATATAGACGTAAAGGGGAAACAATCATGAGCAATATCACAACAAAATCGGAAAAACAGAAAATGATCGATGGTGAGCTGTACTTGGCTTCCGATCCCCAATTGTCTCAAGACAGGGAATATGCAAGGAAAATGACACGCATGTACAATCAGACCACAGAAACAGATGGTGAGCTCCGCACAAAGGTATTAAAAGAACTGTTAGGTTCAACGGGTGAACACCTGAGCATGGAACCGAATATTCATTTTGACTATGGATACAACATTCATGTTGGAGAGCATTTCTATACCAACTTTAACTGTACGATACTTGACGTATGTGAAGTGCGCATTGGGGATAACTGTTTAATGGGACCTGACGTTCACATATATACCGCTACCCATCCCTTGAATCCATTCGAACGGATAACAGGTGCAGAGTATGGAAAGCCAGTAACCATAGGCAATAATGTATGGATCGGAGGTAGGGCAGTTATTAATCCAGGAGTCACCATTGGGAACAATGTCGTTATTGCTTCCGGTGCCGTAGTTACAAAAGATGTTCCGGACAATATGATTGTTGGTGGAAATCCTGCTAGAATCATTAGAGAGATAGAGCTTTAATCTATTCATTTTGGACAGAAGAGTTGGAGGCATAAGAATTCATGACAGAAAAAGAGAAATCACAACTGGGACTACTGTATAATGCGAATTACGACAAAGAATTAATTGATGAGCGGTTGTACGCAAAGGGACTTTGTTACGAGTATAATCAGCTTCATCCTGGCAAGATCTCTGAGAGAGAGGCGCTGCTCAAAAAGTTGCTTGGGAAAACGACGGATCGTTTCCTGATCGAGCAGCCATTTGTATGTGACTACGGCTATAACATTGAAATTGGTGAGAACTTCTATAGCAATCATAATATCGTTATGCTGGACGGGGCAAAAATTAGTTTTGGTGACAACGTTTTTGTTGCACCAAATTGTGGATTCTACACTGCTGGTCATCCTTATGATGTTGAACAACGTAACGAAGGTCTTGAAATTGTAGGTCCAATCACAGTGGGTAATAATGTATGGATTGGAGGTGGCGTGACTGTGCTTGCGGGTGTGACCATTGGAGATAACACAATCATCGGGGCAGGAAGTGTAGTTACCAGAGACATTCCTTCGGATGTAATTGCTGCGGGTAATCCATGCAGAGTTATTCGCAAAATAACGGAAGCAGACAAAACGAAGTATAGAAGAAGCTAACACAAGTGTATACGAACCTTCAGAATGCCCGATGTTTTTCATCGGGTGTTTTTAATACCTCTGGAGATATTGTATAGTTACTACATTGGAGAAGAAACTATGGAGTAGGGGTGCTTATGAAAATAGCGAACGCGTATTTGATGAAAGAAATTAATATAAACCATGTACGCCAGGTCATGAAACGGGTGGAAACAGCAACCAAGCCACAACTGGCCTCCTTGACCAAGCTCAGTGTAGTAACCGTCAATTCACTGGTCAAAGAGTTGTGTGAACTGGGTGAACTGTTTGAGGACGAGACAGTACCTTCCAACGGGGGAAGACCTGCATTAACCTACCGATATAATTACGATTTTAGCTTGGCTTTGGTCATGTATATCAACGAAAAGCAGGGGCAGGATCTGATTACAGCCACCGTCATTAATCTAGAGGATAACATGGTGTTTAGAGAAGAATATACGATGCCAGCCTTTGACCAGAAACACTTCTATGAAATCATTGGGAACGTACTGTCTCAGCATGCTTCCATTAAAGTCATCGGTATCGGTATTCCGGGACAGACCGTGAATGGAGAAATTACGGTGAGCAGTCACCGGCAGTTAGAAGGTATCCGCATGATTGAAGATCTTGAAGCACAGTTCGGATTACCAGTTCTGGTGGAAAATGATGTGAACGCTGCAATTAGCGGATATTGTGCAAAAAAAGAGTTGGACGAGGATCAATGTGTCATCGGAATTTATTTTCCAACCAAATATCCTCCAGGCATGGGCATTTATCTGAACGGTAAAGTGATCAAAGGAAAACTTGGCATGGCCGGGGAGGTTAAATACCTTCCAATGGGGATTGATTGGTATAATTCAGTGGAAAAGGAAGCATTTATTGCAACGGTATGCAAAATGATTCAAACGGTAAATGCGATTCTTGCTCCAGATCAGGTTGTAATTTACCAGAAGATGGTTGAAGAAAATGCTTTGGTTCAAGCGTGGCAAATGTATCAAGCGGATCTGTCGATGCCATCTTATCCTAATGTCATTCTGATCGATTCCTTCCGGGAAGACTTTGAAGCAGGGATGCGATGGCTAACATTGAAAGCGTTGGAACCCAATCAGGTTCAATTTAACTGAAATCGGGACTCACTATATTAGTAAAAATCCCCCAGCAGCAAACAATACATCATCACATCATATTGCAATGTATGTCCTTGTTTTCTGTTGGGGGAAAGCAGGAATGTACCTGCTACAGCGGTATCACTTACTTAACGTTTTAGGCTCTTGCCGTTACTACCGATGATATCTTTGTACCAGTGGAACGACTTTTTGCGATACCGCTCGAGTGTTCCTGAACCATCGTCATGGCGGTCAACATAGATATAACCATAACGCTTTTTCAATTGTGCTGACGAAGCACTGACCACATCAATACATCCCCAGGACGTATATCCCATAACTTCAACGCCGTCTTCAATGGCTTCCCCAACCTGAACAAGATGATCATTTAAGTACTGAATGCGATAGTCATCTTCAACTGTCTTTTCACCATCAGGTCCGGTAATAAGCTCGTCCACAGGAAGTAAAGTACATCATTGCTTACGAATTCTTACACCATTAGAGAACGTAGCATTGCAAAGGAGAGATTGTTATAGCACGTGTTTTATTTATTAACGGTGGATCAGAGGGACATGTCAATCCAACGATTGGCGTGGTACAAGAGCTTATTTCACGCGGGGAAGAGGTTGTGTACTTCACTATAGAAGCGTATCGGGAGCGTATGGAGAAGACGAGTGCTGTAGTCCGAACCTTTGACGGTCAGAAATTCATTAAAGCCTTTGTCACAGGTGGCAGAGATTATTTGCTCGAACGAGTCAACGGTCTTTTGCTTACGGCAGATATCGTCATTCCAAGCGTGCTTGAACAGATCAAGGGTGAACATTTTGATTACATCATCCATGATTCCATGTTTGGCTGTGGACGTTTACTTGCGCAAATTCTGAAGCTACCTGCAACTAATTCGTGTACTTCTTTTGCGCAGGCTGAAGAATCTTTCGATCATTTGCTGCAACACTTTTTCTTAAATGTTCCTGCCGAAATCGCCCAACCTATAAACGATACATTCCATAGCTTGACGATGAGGTTACAGAAAAAATATGAGGTGGAGATTGCTTCTCCCTACGAGGTGTTTTGCAATCCCGCGCCACTTACCATCGTATATACAACAAAGGAATTTCAGCCTTATGGAGAAGAATTCGACCACACGTATCAATTTGTAGGACCGTCCATAGTTTCGCGACTATCCCATGAAGACTTCGATATGGAAGGAATTAAAGGGAAAAGACTGATTTACATTTCACTGGGTACAATTTTTAACCAAGCTCTTGATTTCTATAAGCTTTGCTTAGAAGCATTGGGGAATACCGATTATACAATTGTCATGTCCGTAGGGGATAGAACACAGCTTGCTGATCTGGGAGCAATTCCGGAAAATTTCATCGTTAAACGTTATGTTCCACAAATGGATGTATTGCAATCTGCTAAATTATTTATCACACATGGCGGGATGAACAGTACCAACGAAGGTTTATATTACGGGGTTCCCCTCATTATACTCCCTCAGAGCGCGGATCAGCCGATCATTGCAGAGCAGGTTGTTAGTAGGGGAGCGGGCCTCCGTTTACAAATGCAAACCTTGACTACCAATCAGCTGCGTGAAGCTGTGGATCATGTGTTGAGCGTTCCTTCTTTTGAGAAAGCTGCTGCGAATTTGAGGGAATCCTTTCGAAAATCAGGCGGATATCATTGTGCTGTTGATGCGATTTTCGAATTTAAGACTCAACATTTCATTCACGGATAGTTCAGTCATTAATTATTCAAAATTGAAGCATTTCCGGACCAGAACCATGCGGTATACTGAACAAGACGTTTCAAGAGAAGCTGCATTATTACAAATTATGTGGCTTCAAGTTGAAACATCTTGTAACAAGTTACATATTTCACAAACTAGCCGCTGGAAAGGTGAGATTGAACAGGATGAAGACAGTCACAGGTCGATTCAGAATTGCAGGCATATGGGAAGGTGTATCATTACTGCTGTTGATTTTTATAGCTATGCCGCTAAAATATTTTGCCGATATGTCTTCCCCAGTAACCATTATGGGTATGATTCACGGTATTCTTTTTCCGCTATATCTGATTACACTTGTGCATTTGGCTGTTGTGAAGAAGTGGAAAGCTTCACGTTGGTTCATGGGATTGGTAGCAGGCTTATTGCCTTTCGGAACATTTGTATTCGAGTCCTATCTTCGCAAGAGAGACTGGAAGTAAGGCTTGCAAAAAAAGAACAACAATGACAGCAGGCGACCAACTCCGGATGTTATCCGAACTGGTCGCCTGCTCGTTTCTGTGCAAATTCTTTTTTTGGAAAGAGTGCGAACGCGTTATTTTACAGTACCTTGCTGACGATCCGATAGCAGGCTAACTCCAATATCACCAGAGGCATCAGATACAGGTGCATACGCGGAGAAGGAGATAACGGCAATCAGGGCGGTAAGCAGAAAAACAAATGATTTTTTCATACAATAACCTCTTTTCATATGGGATGATCTTCCAACTATATTTTAATGCAGATAGGCTGTGTTTGAAAAGAAAATGTTTAGGGGAACGCAAAATTTGTACAGTTAGACATTCGTGATAAACTAGATTGTACAACACACTCGCGAAATGACTGAAAGGGATGACCCTTTATGAAAGAGATTAATGACATAACATCCATAGAAATGATCGAAGAGATGATTCAACAACATGAATTGGTTTTTTTATATGTATCTCGGCCAGAATGTAGCGTCTGTCACGCCTTACTCCCCAAGATTAGGGAGTTACTTGAACCTTATCCGATGGTGCACCTGGCACACATCAATGCCAACCAAGTGGAAGAGGTGGCGTCCAGGTTTCTTATTTTCACAGTACCTACGATGATTATGTTGGTGGAGCAGAAGGAATATATTCGAGCTGATCGCTTTGTTCGCTTCGATCGATTGAAAGAGCAGGTGCAGCAGATTTATTATATGTACACCCAGAATGGGGAATAAGAAGCATGATTCAAGGCAGCTCCTATTTGAGCTGCTTTTTTGCATATCTGTCTCTAATTTCGGTGCTAAGCAACCATGCCATCTTCAAAGCAAAAGAATGTGAAAAATAATTAAAAGAAAAAGTGTTGTATTGAAAACGGTTTTATGCTAATTTAAAATATATAAAAACGTTTTTATAGTAAAGGACCAAAAAATTATGGGAAAGATTACGATTAAAGATGTTGCAAGGGAAGCCGGCGTATCCATTTCAACGGTTTCCAACGCCTTGAATGGCGTAGATGTCTTGAATCCGGAGACCAAATCACATGTCCTGAAGGTGGCAGAGCGTTTAAATTACGTTCCCAACCTGAACGGCAAGCTGCTGAAATCCGGGCAAACCAAGATGCTGGGCTTTTTTACCACAAGTGTGTCGGGTCCGTATTTCTATAAGCTAGTTGAATCCATGTCTCGTGAATGCGATCGTCTAGGTTACGGACTAAATGTATTTGTGACCAAGGATAAGCAGGTCATTATGAGTAATATTCTGGGCCGGCGTGTGGATGGCGTCATTATCTACGAAGAGCTGCGAATTGATGAACAGGATATTGTCGCTATGGAGAAAGACAAGATCAAGGCTGTGTTTCTGGATCGGGTCTATCAGAGTGATACGATGGGAAGCGTCATTTTTGACTCCTATGTAGCGGGTTATGAAGCGACCAAGTATTTAATTGGACTTGGGCACAAGAAAATTGCATACATATCCGGCGTGGACACCATGTTTGACAGTAATCAGCGTAGAGATGGATATCTGGCTGCTTTGCGTGAGTACCAGCTTCCGCTGGATGATGATTACATCTTACAGGGATATTTTGAGGAAGAGGGCACCTACAGTGCTGTGAAATCTTTTCTTCATCTGCATCCTGCCAAGCTGCCTGATGCTTTTCTTGCAGGAAATGATGTGAGTGCAATCGGCTGCATCCATGCATTGAAGTCTCATGGCTTCGAAGTTCCTCAAGATGTAAGTGTAGTAGGCTTCGATGATATTGATATTGCCCAATATTTTTCCCCACCATTAAGTACCGTAAGAAACCAGATTGCAAGGCAGGGGATCCTGGCGATTAATCACCTGGTTCGCATGATTAAGAAGAAGGAACATGGGGTTTCACAGAAATTGGCGGGTGAACTTATCATACGGGGTTCAAGTCATGTGAAGATGGACCGGAGTGATTTTTTAACATAGCGGATGTAATCATTTCCGGTCTTTTTTAATTATTGATTTGAGATTAGGGGGTTTTTTTGTCGGAAAATAAAAACGTTTTTATGAAAGTATGCTTAAGTTGGAGGGGAGAAAAAGAGCGTGAGTAAATTAGCCGTAGAGACATCGTCAACCGGTAAAAAGCCTATAAAACCGGGGGGAAGGAAGCCAATCGGACAAAGAGTAAAAGAGTTCGTCATCGATTATCGAAGACAATGGGAAATTCAATCGATGATTATACCCGGCATCATTTTTATGATTATTTTTTGTTACATTCCGATATACGGATTGACGATTGCATTCAAAAATTACACCGTTATTGATACGCTGTCTAGCGCACCATGGGTCGGTTTGGAAAATTTCAGAATCATTATGTCAGACAAATACTTCTGGGATGCCGTAGTGAATACGCTAGGGATCAGCTTTTTGAAATTGGGTATCGGGTTCGTCATTCCCATTATCCTGGCAATCATGATCTATGAATTAAATAGCGGACGTTTCAAAAAGTTCGTGCAAACGGTTTCATATCTACCTCACTTTCTGTCCTGGATCGTACTGGGCGGCATGCTGATCACCTGGTTTTCAACAACAGGATTGTTTAATCAGCTGCTACTCAGTTTGGGAGTGATCTCGCAACCGCAAAACATTCTGCTGGATGCAGGCAAGTATTGGTGGATTGCAGTCTTATCCGATATTTGGAAAGAGGCCGGCTGGGGAACGATTCTGTATTTGGCGATTATGTCCAAGATTGATCCTACGTATTACGAGGCAGCCAAAATTGATGGTGCAAGCCGTCTCAGACAAATTTGGAATATCACAATACCCAACATGAAGTCGATCATTAGCCTTAATCTGATTCTTACTGTAAGCGGTTTACTTGGTTCCAATCTGGACCAGACGCTCGTTCTGATGAACTCGCAAAACCGTGACAAGGCAGAAGTCATCAATTCGTATGTATATCGTATGGGGATGTCACAGGGTGACTTTTCGTATGCTACCGCGGTTGGTCTGGGCGTCTCGATCGTGTCCGTTATTCTGTTAGTCACCGCGAACAAAATTACAAGCAAATTAAACGATAATCAATCTGTGCTGTAGAAGGAGGCATCCCGTGTGAATGGAAAGGTGGCTAAAGAAGATCTCGATAGTCGGATCTTTGATACCTTAAATATTATTTTACTCGCTATTTGTACTGTCATTATTGTGGTTCCGCTCTGGAATGTCATTATCTCTTCTTTTAGCTCAGGCAAGGCTTTGGCTGAAGGCGGGTTCATCTTCTGGTCACCGGAGTTCTCGCTGGAGAATTATAGAGCTGTATTCAACGATTCGAGTATCTGGCAAGCGTTCTTCATCTCCGTATCCAAAACAACAATCGGAGTCGTTACACACGTGTTCTTCTGTGCCATGGTCGGTTACGGTCTGAGCAAAAAGCATATACGTGGACGTAAACTGTACGTTGCCATGGGGGTTATCACGATGTTCTTCTCTGGCGGAATGATCCCAACGTACCTATTGATCAAATCACTTGGCCTGCTCAACAGCTTCTGGGTGTACATTATTCCGGCATTGTTCAGCTTCTATGATGTCGTCATTCTGATGAATTTCTTCCGGAATGTACCGGATTCCCTGGAGGAGTCAGCCAAAATCGATGGTGCAGGAGATTGGCATATTTTCCTCAAAATCTTCATCCCGCTGTCCATGCCAGCGATGGCAACCATTGCATTGTTCAATGGGGTTGGGCAATGGAATGACTTTATGACTACCAAGTTGTACATTACCGATCAGTCGCTGTATCCATTACAGATGATGCTGTACGAGATTATTGTTCAGTCCCAAACGCAGTCGATGCAAAATATCGGCGGTTCGGCAGTCATTGAAACAACGACTAAAGGGGTTCAACTGGCTACGATTGTTATTACAACACTGCCGATCGTACTAATCTATCCCGTCCTTCAAAGATACTTTATCTCGGGTATGATGCTGGGTGCAGTTAAGGAGTAACGGAAATCTATTGCTCGAAAGTTCGCTCTATTCAATATTTCTCACCTAACTTTAAGGAGGAAACAATATGTTCAAGATGAATAAGGCAGCAGGCAAAAAAGGAGTTAAACTGTGCGCGGCTTTGCTGACAGCGGTAATCATGATTACAGGCTGCAGTAGTGGATCTGGGGGTTCGAGCGATGGGAACTGGGTTTCCATTGAAGATCGCTATACAGTGGATCCGGAAAAACCAGCTTGGCAGCTGGATAAAAAGGAAGAAGCTACAGACCTAACTTGGTACGTTAATGCCGACTGGTGGAACACGGATTTCGGTAAAGACATTGTAACCAAGAAGATCAAGGAAGATCTGAACATCAATATCAAATTCATTACAGGTGATGACACGAAGTTGAATACGTTCTTTGCCGGTGGAGATATGCCTGACCTGCTGACAGTATTTGACTCTAACTCTCCTGTGGTACAGAAAGCCGCAACCTGGGCTATGCCGCTGAACGATCTTGCGGAGAAATATGATCCATACTTCAATAAAGTTGCGGCTGCCGATACCCTGAACTGGTTCCAGCAGGCTGACGGCAAGACGTATGGCTATCCAAACTACTCTAATACGCAAGCCGATTATGATAGCGGCAACATCCCAGCCAAAACAGCATTTATCATCCGTAAAGATGTGTATGAAGCTTTGGGAAGTCCTGTCATGGGAACGCCAGAGGAATTCGAAAATGTGATGAAACAGATCAAGGAAAAATTCCCAACGCTGATTCCATTTGGTTTTAACTCTATCGGTGAAGGAACAGGTTCACTCGGAGATGTGTTGCAAGACTTCATTGGTGTGCCACTTGAAACTGAAAATGGAGAATTCTATGATCGCAATCAGGATGAAGATTATCTTACATGGCTGAAGACTTTAAATAAGGTATACAGAGACGGAAATATCAGTGATGACAGCTTTGCTGATGATGGTACGGCCTTTGAGGAAAAAGTGAAATCCGGAAAATATGCAACATTGCTGATGGATGGTACACCTCAACAGGGTGGGAATCTGCAAATTTATCTGAGTGCCAATGAAGGCAAAGAGTATGTTGCCATTGATGGACCACAAAGCACCAAGGGTAATGCACCGACGCTCAATCAATCCGGTATTACTGGGTGGATGATCAACTTCATCTCCAAAGACGCCAAAGATCCAGCCAAAGCGATTCAAATCTTCACGTACCTGCTGAGTGAAGAAGGTCAGCTTCTAATGAACTATGGTATCGAAGGTGAGACGTATGAAAAGAATGCAGATGGTACGGTTGAGTTGCTCCCGGCTGTGAAAGACCTGCAACTGCACAATGCTGACAAATTCAAGAAGGAATACCGGTTGGGTGAATTCATGTTCTTTGGCCATGACCGTCACAAAGCACTGAGTGCGGATGCTTTCCCGGAAGCGATTAAACAAATGCAAGAGTGGGGCAAAGGAAAACTGAAACCACACTTCATTCTGGAGAATATTAGTCCAAATCAGGGAACACCTGAAGCACGTGCGTTGTCGGCGATCAACGCCAAGTGGAATTCAACCCTGGTAAGCATGGTTCGTGCCAAAGATGATGCCTCTTTTGACAATGCGCTCGCCGCTTACAAGTCATTTTTAGGTGAAAACCGTTGGGATGAAATCCTGAAGGTTCGTAGTGAGAAAATGAAACAGAATAAAGAGAAATTGGGTATCCAATAAGAGGAATGTGGAGGGAAAGCATATGACGAAATTCAAAATGTACAAATCCACGGGAGAAGATGCATTGTTTGTATCCGTGTCCCAGGATCAATTGAAATCGCAGGACTCCGGCTTGGAGACAACGACTATCCTTTTGGATGATCAGCAAACATATCAGGAAATGGATGGTTTCGGGGCATCTTTTACTGACTCATCTGCCTATCTGATTAACCAGGTATTAAGCGATGAGCAGAGAGCGGAAGTCATGAATCGGTTGTTCCATCCCGAGGAAGGCATTGGATTGTCGGTCATCCGCAATCCGATGGGAGCTTCAGACTATGCCAGAACGGTATACAGCTATAATGATCTGCCAGAAAATCAAACGGACCCGGAATTATCCGGGTTCAGCATCGCACACGATGAAGCGGATGTTATTCCTTTGACTCAGAAGGCTTTGGAGTTAAATCCTGAGCTGAAGCTGTTCGCTTCACCTTGGAGCGCCCCGGGCTGGATGAAAACAAGCGGCTCGATGATTACAGGTCAATTGAAAAATGAGTGGTATCCGGCATATGCGGAATATTTTGTGAAATATATCCAAGCCTACGCATCCCATGGATTGCCTATCCATGCAGTAACACCACAGAATGAAGCACTTTATGAACCAGGTCATTATCCAGGCATGTTAATGCCAGCTGAAGCACAAGCAGACTTTATCAAAAATCATCTCAAGCCGGCTTTGGTCAGAAATGACATTCAGTCCAAAATCCTTTGTTATGATCACAACTGGGATCGTCCGGATTACCCGCTGACCGTGCTTGATGAGGCGGCAGAAGAGGTAGATGGAGTCGCTTGGCACTGGTATGGGGGCGAAGCCTCGGCACAAACAAAGGTGTATGAAGCTTTTGCCGGTAAAGAGGTACATTTCACCGAAGGATCAGGAGGAGAATGGATCCCTCCATTCGAACAAGCTTTTTCCAATGTGATCAGAACAGGTATTGAGATTCTTCGCAATTACAGCAAATCTTTTGTGCTCTGGAATATGGCACTGGATGAGAACAACGGTCCTACCGTTCCTGGCTTCGGGAAAAGTACATGCCGCGGCATTGTGAAGGTTAACCAGCAAACGAAAGAGCTTACCTATACACTGGACTATTATGCTCTGGCTCATTTCAGTGCATTAATTCGTCCCAAAGCTGTACGTATTGACTCATCCTCCAATGAGGCATCCATTCGTTCCGTTGCCTTCAAAAATACAGACGGTTCAATTGCTCTCGTGCTTTTCAATGACGGAGAAGAAACAGGAAATGTGCAGGTTCAGCTAAGAGAAGAAGAACTGTTAAGTTTCCAACTCGAATCCAAAAGTGCTTTGTCCATTTTGATTAACCAAGAGTAATCATGTTGTAATGAAAGAAAAGGCGATACTCTGAGAATTAACTCAGAGTATCGCCTTTTTATATTGCATCCAGTGAGCCTATACTCTTTGGATTGCTAGATTTGGTGTTCCTCCACTCTCATCAATAAACAGAACATACTTATTTCCACTAGTGCCTGTTAACACAAGACCCGGCTGGTTAAGTACACCGGGATTATAATATAACAGTTGCTTTACAAGCGGCAAGGCAGCTGGAAGAGTCGGCTGATTCATGGCCATTAACTGCGTCGTTGCTTTTACACTGTCGCCCGCCTCGATAACCCCACCTACACCTAGGTGATTTGTAATGGAGGAGCTGTCGTTAATCTGCAAACTGCCAGCAACCGTCTGGTCTCCGTTCACCTGCAGGTCCAATCCAATCGTTTCATTACCGTTCACCTGCAAATCCTGATTAATGGTCTGGTTTCCTGTGACAAGAATGCTATCGAATGTTGGCAATCATATCAACTCCTATCTGATTTAATATATTTTATGAGGACAAGAACCGGATGGACACGGGGTTGTGGCACATTTAAAGACACGGATGAAGCCCATCTTTGAGTAGTTAAACACCTAAAAATCAGTCGATAGAAACCTAGCCAAAGACAGATGCATATTGTAGGCAAAGAGAATCAATCCGTGTTTCGTGATGGGAGGGTATGGTCATCAAAAAAAGGAGAAGTACGCCAACAAAGTCCCGAAAGAATCGGCGCACTGTCCAGCATCCCAATAAGGTGTACCTTAGACAAATAAACGCAACATTGAACCGTAAACTCAAATCAATCCAGCATCATCTGGTTGTACAGCAATCGGACTTACAGCAGCATCTTATGAAAATAATTCAAGACGGCAAGGAACAGACCGTGGAAAGTAAAGACAGCAGAGCAGTTTCAGATTCTCCCCGTGTTCAATATAAACAGTTGAATGTTCTCCTGATAACTCCTGCTATGGAAAGAGAGAGCTCTGCGAACTCTATTTTGATTGAACAGAGCTTGAGGCATCTGGTCCAACATGTCAATGAGATCAAAACGATCCAGCCAGTGGCAGATCACACTTCAGGACAGCAATTAGATTTGATTCTAGTCCTGCATGGAGAAGATGTTCTATCGAATCAGAATTTGGAAGCAATGAGCGCATCCTCAGCCAAAAAGGCAATTTGGCTGTCGGATCAGTCGGATCTAAAACAGATGGAATCGATCATCCCTTTTTTTGATTATGTTTTTACACCGAATTCCGCTGACATTCCCTCCGATCAGCATATGGGGAATGTCTCATGTCATGAACTTCCTTTTCCACCGAATCCCACAGTGTTCTGTCCACAGGTGGTGGGAAGAGAATACGAGTCCGATGTCTATATCATTGGGGATGCACATCCTGGTAGCTGTCTGTACGCTCTTGCCAATCATGCGTGGTTATGGGATAAAAAAGTGCGAGTTGAGGGAGAGGGTTGGAAGGATTTCGGTGCATTTGTGCCTGTGCAACCTCATGAGCTTCGGGAAAAGTTGTACAACGGCAGCAAACTTGTTGTTCAGGACAACTCATCCGCGAGACGAATCATGGAAGTAGCGGCATGCGGCACATTTCAACTTGTTTCGGCTGCCTCAAGTGGTCCTGAGAACACGGATGCATTCAAACGCTATGCAACCATTGAAGAACTCGTACAGAAGCTTGGACATTATTGGGACCATGTGGAACAACGAAGATTGGCTGCCTCCCAGGCACTTTCTTATATGAAGTACAATCAATCCTACCTTCATAAATGTTTGCAACTTATGGATATTATTTTCCAATGAATTATGTCTTTTAATTGGAGGAGTCCTACTTGAAGCTTATTGCGTTACATTTGCCCCAATTTCATCAAATTGCGGAGAATGACAAGTGGTGGGGAAACGGATTTACAGAATGGACGAATGTAAAAAAAACAATCCCCCTGTATCCGGGCCATTTGCAACCCAGGAAGCCGTTGCATCAGAACTACTATGATTTAACAGATCCCAAGGTGCGCAAATGGCAGGCTGAGACAGCCAAAAACTATGGAATATACGGATTTTGTTATTATCACTACTGGTTTAAAGGCAAACGATTGCTTGAGAAACCGTTTGATGAGATTTTGGACAGCGGAGAACCGAATTTCCCTTTTTGTTTGTCATGGGCCAATGAAACATGGACACGAAAATGGGACGGACGCGAAGAGGATATTCTTATTTCGCAAGACTACGGGGATGAGAGCGATTGGAAAGAACATTTCGATTATCTGGTCAGAGCGTTTAAGGATAAACGATACATCTGTGTAGAGGGAAAACCGCTATTTTTGATCTATCGGCCTGCCAGCATCCCTCGATGTCAGGAAATGATTCATTATTGGCGTAGGCTTGCGATAGAACACGGGCTGGAGGGTATCCATTTTGTGCAGACGATAGGCGGTTTTCCTACATTTAATTCTCCTGTCTTTGACGCTAGCATGGAATTTGAGCCCCACTATACGTTTGCGCATGGTCACATGAATGGAATATGGATTGAACTGGACATCAAGGGGCAGAAGCACATTGTGGTGAATTACGATAAAGTATGGTCATCCATTCTCGAAAGAACACCGCACCGAAACGGGGAGGTCGTATATCCTGGTGCATTTGTAAATTGGGATAATACGCCGCGCCGATCGATTGATGGACAGAGTACAGTAGGGTCAACACCTGAAAAATTCGGATTGTATTTATCGCGACAGATAGCGAGAGCCAAGGAATTGAACAGGAGTGGCTTCCTGTTCGTCAACGCATGGAATGAGTGGGCGGAAGGAGCGTACCTTGAACCGGATGACGATTATGGGTACGCCTACTTGAGAGAGGTCAAAAGAGTAGTTGAGCAAGGAGCGGGAAAGCGCAGCAAGTTATGACAATGGAGTTCCCTTGTGGAGCTCCGTTTCATTTGGCTGTGGGCAATCGATCATCTCTTTCACTGTTCTTCCTATGATTTGTTTGCGGTACTCCGTTGGATTAAGACCTGTATGCTTTTTAAATTGCCTTGAGAAATAATATAAGTCACTAAACCCAAGGTGTTCGGCAATGGCAGTGACTGTTTTTGACGTACAGGTCAGAAGTTCTTTTGCCTTATCCATTTTTTTGCTAGCAATATAGTGGATGGGGGGTACGCCGATCCGCTGTTTAAAAAAACGAATAAAATAATTGGGATGCATGTAGGCAATCTGAGCCAGATCCCGTACAGAAATGTTTTCTTCAATGTTGGAATCGATATAGGCCAGTATGGCAGAGATTTTTTCCATAACAGACACATTTATATAACTAATCTGTTCCTGATCCAGATGCATAATGTAGTGTGACAATAGCTCTATTAACTTGCTTTTTGCCATCATATGCGCATAGACTTCACCTGATCGGGCGTAGTCAAGAATGCTGTTGAATATTTCCTGTATCAGCTCGGGCCGATCGAATGTACAGAAGTGGGGGAAATTAAGAATTTGAAATAGGTTGATGCCCCCCACTCTCGCACTGAAATGACACCAGTATTTGAGAAAAGGACGATCACTGATGGCTGAGTAAGATTGCGTAACCCCCTCAGGCATTAAAAAAAGCTGTCCCGGTGCTGGGTAATACTCCTGATCACCAATCTTGAGCCAGCCCTCGCCTTCACAGATCAGATAAAATTTGCTGTAATCGGGAGTGTAATCAAGGTCCCTCCAATCCGTATCGCAGCGATTGAAGTTGACCATGAACAAATCAACCTGCAGATTGGATAAGTGGTTCGTGAGCAAGTTCTTATGATTCATTATCCTCAACTCCCTACAAAGGTTATTATTGTCCATCCTAAAGTTAACGTTCTGCATGTCTATCCGCGGATCATGCCACTACAATACAAGTGGATATGATAACGGAAGGAATGAGAATGATTATGGATAAAAATGAATATTTGCAACAGATCGAAGAGACCATTGCCGAAGGGAAGTATAAGGACAATTGGAATTCCCTTAGCGCATTCGAGGTTCCCGAGTGGTATCAGAACGCTAAGTTCGGTATTTTCATTCATTGGGGCCTTTACTCGGTCCCTGCTTATGATAGTGAGTGGTATTCACGAAATATGTATATTGAGGGCTCCAAAGCTTATGAACATCACCTTAGTGTTTATGGCCATCCGAAGGATTTTGGCTATAAGGATTTTATTCCGATGTTCCGAGCAGAGAAGTTCGATGCAGATGAGTGGGCTGTGCTTTTTAAAAAGGCAGGAGCCCGTTATGTGATGCCTGTAGCCGAACACCATGATGGCTTTCAAATGTACAAAAGCTCCTTCTCTCACTATAACACAGTTGAAATGGGACCCAAACGTGATCTGCTGGGTGAGATGAAGGTCGCGTATGAGAAGCAAGGTCTTATCTTGTGTGTTTCGTCACACCGCGCTGAACATTGGTTTTTCATGTCTCATGGAAAAAACTTCGATTCAGATATTAAGGAGCCGCTCAGATGTGGGGACTTCTACTGGCCTGCCATGCCAGAACCGGATCATCATGACTTATATGGCTCCCCTCCAACGGATGAATATTTGGAAGATTGGTTGATTCGTTGCTGTGAACTGGTGGATCAATACCAGCCGAGCGTTTTTTATTTTGACTGGTGGATCCAGACGGCGGCGTTCAAACCATACTTGAAAAAATTCAGCGCCTACTACTATAACAAAGGTGAAGAGTGGGGCATTCCGGTAGCGATTAACTATAAACATGATGCTTTTATGCTTGGTTGTGCCGTTCCGGATGTGGAGCGCGGACAATTCGCCGATCTGAAGCCGTATTTCTGGCAAACCGATACGGCTGTCGCCAAAAATTCCTGGTGTTATACAGAAAACAATAACTATAAAACAGCGGATGAGATCATCAGGGACCTCGTTGACATTGTGAGCAAAAATGGTAGCCTGCTGTTGAATATTGGACCAAAAGCAGATGGCAGCATCCCGGATGAAGACAGAGATATTTTGCTCGCTATAGGTCAATGGCTGGAAGTGAATGGGGAGGCGATCTATGACACGACGTTCTGGCGGACGTATGGGGAAGGGCCGACCGAGGTGAAGGAAGGGCAATTTACAGATGGAGAGACCAAGATCTTTACAAGTGAGGACATTCGTTTCACTGTAAAAGAAAGCTGCCTTTATGCCACGGTTATGGCCTACCCGGAGAATGGGATCGTTCATATTCGTTCGCTGAAGGAAAACTCTCATCATTTCCATGGATTGATCAGGGATATTCAAGTATTGGGCTTCGACGAAGAACCGGAATGGAGCAGGACGGAGGAGTCCTTGACGATAACGACAAGGAACGTGCATAGCGGCTCACCCGTCGTATTTAAATTAGAACTGGATTAAGAGGTGAGATCGAAGGGCTATAACCAACAGTAATACGTACTGGTTATAGTCCTGTTCTTTGTGCGATTCTGTAATGGATTACACTCGTTTACGGGTTGAAGAAGGGCGTCTTGTCCATTGTATATCCCGTTCGCAGTTAGAAATAATCGAGCTACATACAGAATACATTTAATGTAAACGTTGTTACGGATTGAGAAAAATGGGGTATACCCATTCAGAATCAGTCCGTTAATATGGGGAGGGAAAAGATTGTTGAGAATAAGAAAAATCGTAAGTACGCTGGTGCTGTTCAGTTTCCTAATCGCTTTACTGCCAGGCACGACGACAAACGCAGCAACCAATTGGAACCTGGTGTGGAGTGACGAATTCAATGGAAGCTCTCTGAATACGTCGAATTGGTCTGCGGAGATTGGTACCGGTAGCAGCGGATGGGGAAATAATGAATTGCAGTACTATACGAATCGCACCGAGAACCTGCAAGTTACAGGTGGCAATCTGGTCATCACTGCACGCAAAGAAAATTATAATGGCAGCAGCTATACCTCCGCACGAATCAAAACCCAAGGCTTGAAGGATTTTACTTACGGAAAAGTTGAAGCACGCATCAAGCTGCCGTCCGGTCAGGGGCTGTGGCCTGCTTTTTGGATGCTGGGAAGCAACATTAATTCCGTCGGCTGGCCTAAGAGCGGAGAGATCGACATTATGGAGCGGGTCAACAATAATGCATTTGTAAACGGTACCGTTCATTGGGATGCTAACGGGCATGCCGATTATGGAAAGATATCGGAGAATCTTGATTTTTCCCAATTTCATGTATACAGCATCGAATGGGATTCCAAATATATAAGATGGTTTGTGGATGGCAAACAATTCAATGAGTTTTACATCGAAAATGGAACAGGCAACACCGAGGAGTTCCAACGTCCGTTTTTCCTTCTGTTGAATATGGCTGTAGGTGGGAATTGGCCTGGCAGTCCTAATAATGCGACACCTTTCCCATCACAAATGCTGGTGGATTATGTGCGGGTCTATCAAGCAGCGAGTACACCGAACATTGTCAGCGGAGGCCTCTATACGATCGGTTCCAAAGCAAGCGGTAAAGTGTTGGATATCGTGGATGTATCCACGGCAAGTGGAGCCAAAGTACAACAATGGACCAACTACAGTGCGAGCAACCAAACGTTCAGAGTCGACAGCACAGGGGATGGTTTCTATAAACTCACGGCTGTTCACAGCGGAAAAGTTCTGGATGTGCCTAACTCAACAGCATCACCAGGCGTGCAGCTCCAGCAATGGGATGATAACGGCTCTAACGCCCAAAGGTGGAGCATCCAGGATGCGGGTAATGGTTACTATAAAATCATTTCAAAGGTGAATGGATTGGCAGTAGATGTGTCGAGCTCTTCAACGGCAGATGGGGCTGCAATCCAGCAATGGAATGATAATGGTACAGATGCACAACGATGGTCGTTTAACAAACGGTAGGCAGCTATCCCTGTGACTGCACAGACTCGTCTATTGTTGGTGTTCTCGGCGACGGCTACCGGACTCACACTCGTGAATACCGTTGTCGGTTATACAAGTGGTCGCGTGAATATTAAAAAATCAATCAGATTAACGGAGCGGGACCGTTTATAGATCATTTGAAGGAAATGCATATTCAATACTGTGATGAGATTACATCCGAGAACGATCGTACTCTGATCGGTAGTCCGTTATTATACTTTATTTCGTCTGCGGATTTGATCCCGGACTATCTCTTTCCGATTGGTTATCTGGATGATGCCATCGTTGTGTATCTGGTGTTGGATCGTCTGAAGCAACGCTTATGACAGGATTGGTTTGGAAGAACCCAAAAGAACGGCGCGAAGCTTCTCGCATCGTTCTTTTTGATGTCCGAATGAATCAGATATAGTTAAAAAGGACTGTTTGGATCAATCGAAATGTCAGAGTTTTCGTATTTGCGAAATGAAGTTGAACTACAGAGAGTCATTAGACTTATGAAAGCATTATAAAGGCTTATTTTCTATATTTTTCTATAAAAGTGCTTGTATATCTCATTTTATGACTCTATAATATACCATAAATATACAATTTGATTCTAAATTTTATATTATATGTAAGTTTAAGAGTTTGTTTGTACATAGATCAAGAAATCTCCTGTTCTACCCAGGTCCATAATACTCCCATATAAAGTATGCGTTCTTGCTAACGCCGGTGGTACCCTCCTTAATGCATGCGAATATACTTCCGCTCACAAGATGGATTGATCTCAAATCCATTTCTTCCATATACGCTGAAATTGGCTATCTAATAATCTTTCACATTCGATGTAATTTAATAACCTGCCCTGTAAAGGAGGTGAGGCTTGATGTAAATAAACACAATCAGTCTGTCCAGTTGAGGTTGTTTCATCGATTTATTCAAAGAAATGGATACAGTGAATCACTGTATTACAAAAACCGGGTAAAGGGAGTGGAAAAGTTTGATAAAGATGAATCGTTTGCGCAAGCCGCTTTCCATGGGCTTGTCGCTTCTCCTTGCATTATCTATCATTCATCCGGTTTCAGCTGAAAACGCCGCATCGCAGAAGATCGACATGAAATCCAGTTCGGGCAAAATCACCACCTCCAAAGTCAACGCAAAGCTGAGCAAGGAATTTGAGAGCAATGATTATGTTACTTATCTGGTGAAAATGAAAGAACAGGTAGATACAGCCTCAGTATCCAAGCTAGCCTTGGAAAAGGCGACAATTGACAAGCAAACGGCTTCGGCAACGAAATTGTCCGTGCGAAGCACGGTTGTCAGTACGCTGCGGGAAACGGCCTCACGATCTCAGTTCACCCTGGAAAGTTTTCTTGAAAAGGAACTTGACCTTGGCAAGGTCAAAGAATATAAAAGCTATTTCATCGTTAATGCACTCGCAGTAACGAGCACGAAGGAAGTCATGGAACAGATTGCACTTCTTCCCGAGGTGGATAAAATACTGCCTAACGAGCAGCGTTATATGCAGAAAACCGAGATTAGTAGTGAAAGTGCAACAGCTGCTCCAGCAACGGAGTCTGCCAAGGCGCCAGCCAAAGAGGCTGATAAGAAGGAAAGTGCAGCTGCTAACGATAAGAGCCTGCAGACAGAGAACGTTGAATGGAACATCGATTCTATCAACGCGCCTGCAGTCTGGGATAGAGGAATCGACGGTACAGGAATTGTTGTTGCCAACCTGGACAGCGGGGTTGATTATACCCATCCGGCCCTCCGCAGCAAATGGAGAGGGCTTGATGCTTCGGGAAATATCGTTGATCCCGAGCTGAGCTGGTATGATCCCCATAGTAATGCCTCCCTTCCTGCGGATGGAGACGGTCATGGTACACATACCATGGGTACAATGGTAGGCTCCGAAGCGAACGGCACCAACAAGATTGGGGTTGCTCCCGGAGCAAAATGGATTGCTGTTCGGATTTTTAATCCGAGTACGACCGATGCCATTATACTGGATGGCGGGCAATGGCTGATTGCTCCAGTAGATGCTGAAGGAAACTTGCACCCCGAGCTTGCCCCGGATGTGGTTAACAATTCCTGGGGTGGTGGTGCAGGATTGGATGAGTGGTTCCGTCCAATGGTACAAGCTTGGCGTGATGCACAGATCTTTCCGGAATTCTCAGCCGGGAATGTGACACTAACGAATCCGGGAGGTCCAGGTTCAGTCGCGAACCCTGCGAACTATCCAGAGAGCTTCGCTACGGGAGCAACGGATATCAACGGGAATCTGGCTTCGTTCTCCCTACTGGGTCCTTCCCCTTATGAGGAAATTAAGCCGGAAGTTTCGGCTCCAGGTGTTAACATCCGTTCATCTGTTCCGGGCGGAGTATATGAGGGTGGCTGGAACGGCACGTCCATGGCAGGCCCACATACCACTGCACTGGCCGCACTCCTGCTTCAAGCCAATCATTCCCTTACGGTAGATCAGTTGGAGCAAATTATTATGGATACAGCGACACCGAGAACAGACAGCCGGTATCCAACTTCGCCCAATAACGGCTACGGTCACGGTATTATCAATGCACTGGATGCTGTGGGCTCCGTCCTCGAAGGTATAGGCACGGTATCCGGCAGGGTTGTCACAGCAGGTGACGATCTGGAAGCACCGGTCCTGGAACATACGCCTGTAAATTCTGCTTTTACAGGGCTTGATATTCCACTTACTGCACGTGTTACCGATAATGTCGGTGTAACCACAGTGGAGGCTTTTGCCAAAACAACGGGCACGAGCCAATACGTATATCTGCCGATGAATCGAGTAGCTGGGGATGCCAAAGATGGAACTTACACAGCGACAATTCCGGCATTTCTGATCGAGTCACAAGGCTTGGAGTACTATATCCGGGTCAATGATTATGGCAATAACGGATTCGAGAGTAAAGTTTATAAGGTCTCTGTCTCCAATGGAGTTCAGCCTGGGTATCTGCAAGACTTTGAGGAAGACAATCTGGGCTTTACCTCGGGCGGAGTTGGAAATACCTGGGCATGGGGAGTGCCAACGAGTGGACCGGGAAGTGCTTACTCTGGTGACAAGGTGATTGCAACCAATCTGACAGGGACATATGCAGCCAACAGCAATGCCTACTTGCTCGCACCACCAATTGATCTTACCGAGAGCTCTGAGGGAGCGTTGTTATCCTTCAAGCACTGGTATGATTTGGAGAGCAATATCGATTTTGGCAAAGTGTACATTGCAACAGAGGATAGTGACTTCGTATTTGAAGAGGCATTGAGCTTTACAGGTGCCGGTGGAGGCTGGAAAACGCAATATATTGACTTACGTGACTACGCAGGTCAACAGGTGTTTATCAAGTTTAATCTGACCAGTGACAATTCCGTTCAAAAGACGGGTTGGTATATCGATGACTTTTCAGTACAAGCTCCAGATGATATTGCTCCGGGAGCGCCAAGCGGATTGTCCGCTTCTGCCGACATTCTGGGGAATGTAAACTTGTCCTGGACGGGATCGGACGATGAGGATCTGAAATCCTATAACGTGTATCGTTCAACGAATTCCGGCTCAGGTTATGAATTGCTCGGAAATACATCTGCAACGACATTTACGGATACGGCTACAGTAACAGATTCGACTTATTTTTATACGGTAGCCGCTGTTGATCATAGTGGCAATGAGAGTGACAAGTCGAATGAGGTATCCGTGACCGTGGAGGTCCCTGAAGATATCTTCATCGATCACTTTGATGGTAACAGTGACAATGGGTGGACTCATTCGGGCACCAAGGATGAGTGGGAACGCGGAGTTCCCGTCGTTGGACCTGCCAGTGCAGTTTCTCCGCCGAATGTATGGGCAACCGATCTGGACAGCAACTATGAGAATGGTTCTAACTATTCTCTGGTATCGCCAGTCGTGGATCTAACTCAGGTGGATCAAGCTACGCTGACGTTCAATCATTGGTATGAAATCGAAAGTGGATACGATTACGGTTATGTTGAAGCCACGAAAGACGGTGGTAACACATGGTCGGAGCTTGGTAAATTCTCTCATTCTTCAGATGGAAAACAATGGACTCCAGTATTCTACGATCTGGCTGCATTGAAGGGGAATGAAGTTCAATTCCGGTTCAGATTGACTTCGGACAGTAGTGTCGTCAAGCAAGGCTGGTACATCGATGACTTCCGCATACTGGGTATCGCCGCTGAGACGGTTACGAAAGATACGGCAGTTGTTCTGAACAGCGACAAACCTAAGCCGGAATATGATACTTCTTGGTACAAAATTTCAAGTACGGACAAAGCTGAATTCAATAAAACCAAACAGGAACAGCCCGAAGTACAGAAACCTGGAACAGGCTCTGTAACGCCTCAAAGCTTGCCTGCAAGTGCTACGGTTACCGTTCTGGAAACAGGACGTTCAGTGAAGACGGACCCGACGACAGGCAAATACAGTTTCACTCACGTGGCTGGTGATTACACGTTGAAGGCTGAGGCCTATGGCTATTATCCTCAAACGAAGACGGTAACCATCACGGATGGAAGTGGAGCAACAGCCAACTTCAATCTGGAAACCATTCCTCAAGGAAAGATTGAAGGTATTGTGAGCGATGAGCGGACAGGGAAACCTATCTCTGGAGCATCCGTCCTCGTGTTGGAAGATGCTCAAGTAGGTGCTGTACGGACAGGAGCAGACGGTAAATTTGCTCTGGATGTTTTGGAAGGAAGCTATACACTGTCGATCATCGCGACGGACTACTATAGCAAAACTGTAAATGTAACGGTACCTGGAAACGGTACAGTCGAAGCGAAAGTTGCCTTAAAACCATTTATCGGATTTCCTGGTGAAATCGCTTATGACGATGGAACGGCTGAAAATGCAAGAGCCTTTGTGGCCGCAGATAACGCATGGGCTGTACGTATGACGCCAGAATTGGAGACAGCACAGCTTACAGGTGCATCACTTCGATTCTGGAATACACAATGGCCAGTACCAGGTGGAACAGCATTCAAATATGCCGTCTATGATGCCACTGGCTCAGAGGGAGCGCCAGGCCGATTGCTGGCAGGACCGTTCGATGGTACGGCATTACGCAATGATCAGTGGACAACCGTTGAATTTCCTGAACCTGTAGTGGTACAAGGTGATTTCTATATCGTCTATGTACAGACTGCTGTCGGAACGAGCGCACCGGGACTCGCAACCGATGAAAATGGTGTGAATGCAGGCCGGAGCTGGCAGCGTGTAGGTGGCGTATGGAGTACTGCACCAGCAGAAGAGGGTAATTATATGATTCGTGCAGTGGTAAAATATCCGGTGAATGCACCTGTACTGACGCAACCAACGAACACCTATACCAACCAGCCGACATTTGATGTATCGGGAACTTCCCCAGCTTCTGGGGCTCAAATTAAGATATATAACGGGAAAGAACTAGCCGGAACAACGACAGTGGAGAATGGAAAATTCAAGCTGAATGTTAAACTTCGTGCAGGGGTTAATGCCATTACTGCTGAGGCTGTAGTTAACGGCAAAACGACAGATCGCTCCCTTCCAGTTGTGATCATCTTGGATCAGACAGCACCTGTGTTAACGGTCCTTACACCTGAAGAAGGAAGTCAAACCAACACGGAAGTGGTTCATGTAACGGGCAATGTACAGGACCAATTCCTCGACAAAGTGACCATTAACGGACAAAAGGTGAAATTGGAGCAAGATAGAAGCTTTAATCACCGCGTACTTGTAAATGAGGGCAAGAACACGATTACAATTATAGCGACAGATATTGCAGGCAATAAAACAACCGTGACCCGGACTGTGTATGTTGAAACGTCTTTGCCTGAACTAACCAATATCTCTCCGGCTGAGGATGTACGCATTGTGGCAGGAGAAACCGTAACGGTTTCGTTCAATAGTACCCCCAAATTACAGGCTTCTTTCAGGATTGAACTGCCATCCAATTTGAGCACACAGGCTGGCGCAGAGATTCCATTGGTGGAGACAGAACCTGGTCATTATACAGGCACCTACACTACTGCTTCTACGCTGGTACTTGAGGGTGGAGTGATCGTGATCCGTGCTCAGGATGCAGCAGGGAACAAAGTCGAAGTAGAAGCACCCGGACGGTTGTTCGTATCTGCAGCAGAAGTTCCGGACGCGAATGTGCCAGTTGACGAAAATCTGTTGCCATAATTGAAGCACCACAGAGATGCTTATAATCCAGTTTCAAATTGAAACGGGAATGATAATTTGAAAATGTTAAATTGAAAAGCCGACAAGCCCAAAAATACGGGTTTGTCGGCTTTTTGCGTGTAAATTCATGAAGTATTGCCTAAGATTCGTTCAATGATATTGCATATGATGCATCAGCTTGATGTACCAGCGAGATGTGTTGGATATGAAGACGGGAGGAACGAACTGTGGGTATTGAGAAATCACAACCATTAAGAAGCATATGGCTAAAAACAAAGCAGCTTATCAATAATGATTCAATAAAACCGTTCATACCTGATACACAAAAGTTTAACAAGGTGAATCTAAAATCTATGATAGCCAGATATGGGATGTTATATATCAAGCCTGAAATAGGAACTCATGGAATGGGCGTAATAAAGGCTGAGATGAATAATCAACAGGATTTTGCGTATCAGATGAACCAAAAGCGTCTGACGTTTAATAGCTTCGATTCATTCCATAAAAGTCTTGCACACGTTGTGAATCAGCGAAGCTACCTCATTCAAAGAGGAATACATCTGCTAAAATACAATAACAGGCGCTTTGACATCCGGGTCATGGTACAGTTAAGCCCAGAACAGCAGTGGGAAGCAACGGGGGTTATCGGTCGACTTGGACATTCCAAAAAAATAGTAACCAACTATCATAACGGCGGTCAGCCAATGGATATTCATAAGCTTCTGGAATCTCATGTGTCCACAAAGCGCAGAAATGAACTGATTCAGGAGATGAATAAGCTGGGTGTTGGGATAGCTCGTCATATGAATAAGAAATACAAGCGATTGAAGGCAATTGGCGTGGATATTGGACTGGATCAAAGTCTGACACCCTGGGTCATTGAAGTGAATGCCAAACCGGACCCTTATATATTTAATCAATTAAAAGATAAGACGATGTATCGCAAGGTAATCCGGTACTTCCGCCATACAGATCATAAGCCATAAAATCTTCAACCTAACGTTGGACAGCCTAGATTCCGAACGGTTACATGCAGAGAAAGCTTCCTATCCTCACGACTTTGTGAACAGGAAGCTTTTTTGCTTGTTTTCTTAAGAAGGTCATTCTGATTCATGTCGTAATTTTATATAGTTATTGTCGTAAGTTCCTATTAAAATTAGATCAGGTCTGTGTTAATTTATAGTTAGATGTCAGAATATCATATAGTATGGAGGTTAATCATAGTGACCATTCGAATAGGTAAAATAAGCTTATGGCACGTACATGCCTGGGATTATATTAAACAGGCTCAGGAGCACGAAGATACGGTGATGGCTGCTGTATGGGATGAAGATGCCGCGCGTGGACAGGAAGCTGCTGAACGTCTGAATGTACCATTCTATGCTTCGCTTGAAGATATGCTGGCACAGGACAACATCGATGCCGTCATTGTAGATGCACCGACACGTCTTCACGAAGAGGTGATTACTGCTGCCGCGAAAGCGGGCAAACACATTTTTACAGAGAAAGTTATCGCTTCAACGATTAAAGAAGTAAATACGATCATTTCGGATGTACAGGATAACGGAGTGAAAATGACGGTTTCTTTACCGCGTTTGAACGATGGATATACATTAACGATACAAGATGTTCTGAAACAAGGGCTACTTGGTAAGGTGACTTATGTTCGTGTGCGTCTATCCCATAACGGTGCAATTGGCAATTGGCTGCCTGAGCATTTTTACGATCTGAAAGATTGCCAAGGCGGAGCATTAATTGACCTCGGTTGTCATCCGATGTATCTGACGAATCTATTCCTGGGTCAAGAAGTGACAGGAGTAAATGCTAATTTTGGATATGTTACTGGAAAAGAAGTGGAAGATAACGCGGTTGCCACGTTATTTACAGATTCCGGAGCAATCGGTGTAGTCGAGGCTGGGTTTGTGAACAGTCATTCGCCGTTTGCGATAGAGGTTCATGGTACGGAAGGCACACTGTTATATGGAACACCAGAGGATAAGTTGCTAATCCGTACGAATGTTGGTTCAGATCAACAGAAAGAATGGACGGAGATTCCTTTGCTGGACAGAAGAGAAAGCGCATTCAGCCAGTGGGTATCCCATATTCAAAATGATACGATTGCTACCGAGAATTTGCAGACGGCTACTCAGTTAACTCGCCTGATGGAGGCGGCCAACCTTTCTGCGAAGGAAGGGCGCAAAATCTCCTTGAAGGAGTTACAGGGATAGGGTATTGGGAGGTGCCGCATTGAGCCGATATCCTTTTGAGAAGATGCTTGAACGACAGGATATCCTGGAAAGGCTGGATGTCTCGATCCTGTGGGGACACTACGAAATACGCGTTCTGCGATTTCATCTGACTTCTTTTCCAGCAGGCAGAATCGTTGATTTTCATAACCATGCGGAATTCGAGTTACATTTCATCCCTAGAGGGAAAGGGAAAGTCATTTTGGGGGATGAGATGCATCCGCTCTCTGAAGGCATGCTGTATTTAACAGGTCCGGGTCTTGTTCATTATCAGGAGGCGGATTCCCAAGAGGCCATGGATGAATTATGCCTGCACGTGGATATCATTGAACATCCCAGAGAGGGTGTAGATCCGTGGGAGGCAGCAGAATCAGAGGAAACGATCGAAAAGCTTAGAACACTTCCTCTTGTTCCGGTACATGATTATCATCGCGCGATGAACTGTTTCCTGGAAGCCTATGAGGCTTGTGACCGTAAACTGATCGGATATTACACGTCTATTAAACAGCAGGTGATCAGCATTCTACTGAAGACCGTCCGAGCCTACGATATCGGGGGAAATCGGGCGGAAGCTCCTGTGCGAGACATGTCTGTGTATAGATACGATTATGCCATTCAGTATATGGAGGCGAATCATCCCTCAGCAGTAACGCTGGAGAATGTAGCCGAGAAGCTGCATATTAGCAGCAGACAACTGCAACGAATCTTTTATCAGGTTCAGCCGGAAATGCCTTTCAGCCGTGTGTTGGAGGATATTCGCCTGCGCGCGGTGTGCCGCAATCTGGAAGAAAGTAATGTTTCTATCGAACAAATTGCCCTGGCTTCAGGGTTTACCAATGCGAATTATTTGCATGCTGTTTTTCGCAAGCGTCTGGGGATGACCCCATCGGCTTTCCGTAAAATGAAACAACCAAACCAAAAGTGAGGGTGATTAGATATGAGTAAAACGTATCGTGTAGGAATTATTGGCTGTGGCGGGATTGCAAACGGCAAACATCTGCCAAGTTTGAGCAAGCTTGATAATGTAGAACTGGTTGCTTTTTGCGATATCGTTCAGGAACGTGCAGAAGAAGCCAAAGAAAAGTATGGTAGTGCCGAAGCACAGGTGTACACGGATTATCAAGAATTACTTCAGGATGAAACGATTGATATTGTTCATGTTCTTACGCCAAATATCTCTCACGCAGAGATTTCTATTGCTGCACTGGAATCCGGAAAACACGTTATGTGTGAAAAACCAATGGCCAAGACATCTGCTGAGGCGCAAAAAATGCTTGAAGCAGCCGAGCGTACGGGTAAAAAACTGACCATCGGATACAATAACCGTTTCAGAGAAGACAGCTTGTACCTGAAGCAAATGTGTGAAGCTGGCGAACTGGGTTCGATTTACTTTGCCAAAGCACATGCAATCAGAAGAAGAGCGGTACCTACTTGGGGTGTTTTCCTTGATGAGGAGAAGCAAGGCGGCGGACCGTTGATTGACATCGGTACACACGCACTTGACCTGACACTGTGGATGATGGATAACTATCAACCAAAAGTTGTTCTGGGCACAACTCATCACGAGCTTTCACAAAGAGAAAATGCAGCGAATGCATGGGGCCCATGGGACCCGAAAAAATTCTCCGTTGAAGATTCCGCTTTCGGTATGATCGTAATGGAGAATGGCGCGACGATCATGCTGGAATCCAGCTGGGCGCTCAATTCACTGGATGTGGATGAAGCGAAATGCAGCTTGAGCGGAAGCGAAGCGGGCGCGGATATGAAGAATGGTTTGCGCATCAATGGCGAGAAATTCAGCCGTTTGTACACCAACGAAATTGAGTTGAGTGCAGGTGGGGTTGCTTTCTACGATGGAAAGAGTGAAAGTGCACCGGATGTAGAGATGAGAAAATGGATTGAAGCGATCGATAAAGATCTGGAGCCAGTTGTAACTCCTAAACAAGCTTTGGTAGTTTCACAGATCCTGGAGGCACTCTATGAGTCAGCTCGTACAGGTAAAGCCGTATATATGAACGAATCCAATTAAGCTTAGTTTGAATTTAAGAGCCCTTTGTCTTGATTCTTGAGGACAGAGGGTTTTTTGGTGTTTTATACGCTATCGATTCGTCTATACCATTCTCTACTTCTGAACGTATGATGAAAAAACATATATGTGCAGAAAAGAGGGTATGTCATGACAGCAAATAAAACGGGAAACGGTGTCTCCATTATTGTATGTACCAATCGGCCACAATTCTTTGACAACATCCTGCAAAATTACAATCGACAGCGCTATAAAGCAAAAGAGCTTATCATCATTTTGAATCATGACAGCATGAATCTGCAATTATATCAAAATCGTGTTCGAAAACATGCGAATGTTAGCGTCTATCAAGTACCAGAAAGCATATCGCTTGGACAAAGCCTGAATGCCGGGATTACCCGAGCCCAATTCCCGTTGATCGCCAAATTTGATGATGATGACTACTACTCGCCATTTTATTTGAAAGAACAAGTAAATGGACTAAGAAGAACGAAAAGCGATATTGTGGGCAAACATTCGTGCCTCGTTTACTTGGGTGCTTCAAAAACACTGCTGGTTAGATCACCCAAAGAAAAGAATAAATATGTGGAATTTATACAAGGCGGCACACTTCTGTTCAAAAGGGAGATATTAAAGAAGGTCCGATTCACGGATCGTTCCATTGGAGAAGATGTAACCTTTCTAAGACAATGCAGAAAAAGAGGATTCAAAACCTATGCTACGTCACCATATAACTATGTGTATCACCGGAGACAAAATAAAAAAAGTCATACCTGGAGAGCAGATGATAGCTTTTATCTGGAAGGAAGCAAACGGTTAGCAGTCACGGAAAATTTTAGATCATATGCAGATAAGGAATTATAGAGGGAACCTGATTGAAGTACTAGCTAAACACATGTATGGAGTCAAAAAGCCGCGATTTTCGCGGTTTTTTTATTAGAAGTAGCAACGTTTTTTAGAAAAAAGTGACTTGACTTTTGCAGACGTTTAAGCAGGTACTTGACAGCCGTATGGTATATTATAAAAAGTTCTTTAATGATGAACACATGATAATCTACAAGATGGGGTGTACGTGATGTATCAATATAAGGATCAAGAGTATGAAGGTGTACATTTTGAAGGACGTGACTTGCGTTATGGAGAACTCATTAGTTGTGTTTTCAAACAGTGTACCTTTATGAACGCTTCGATGGAAGAAATCGAGACAAGCAACTGCCGTTTTATCGAGTGTGACTTTAAAGGTGCTTCCATGAATGGCTCCATCCATAGAGAATCGGCGTTTGAAAACTGCTTATTTGGTGGTGCTAATCTTTTCGCTTCCAAATTTACCTCCTGCAAGATGACGGGATCGGACTTCTCAGGTGCACAAATGGATGGTATTACACTAAGTCAGGGTGATTGGTCTTATACGAATCTCAGACATACCCGATTGGGCAAACAGGATTTGCGAGGAATTCGTTTCTTTGAAGCTGACTTTACGGATACGGATTTTACAAAAGCAGATCTGAGAGACTGTGATCTCACAAGAGTAGTTTTAAGCAGAGCCAAGCTGCAAGGGGCCGATCTTAGAGGTGCTAACCTTGAAGGAATCGATCTGAAATCATTGGATATTAAAGGTGTACGTTTGGATCGCGAACAAGCGGTTCTGTTTGTACGCTCTTATGGTGCGAAAGTAGATTAAGCTGAACGACAAACAAGAAACCGCCTATAAAGGCGGTTTTTTTGATATAGAGTTGTTCCAGTTCAAGCAAATTTGCAGGAATAACAGATATAAACAAGAAATAATAAACATAAGTTTCAAATAAAAGGAGGCCATTATGACTACTACACTAATTATTACTGTTGCTGTTATTGGCTTTGGACTTATAACTGGTACAATCACTATGATTATTATATTTAAACTGCTTCGTAACAATAAACAGAAACAGCACCTTCGAAAAAGCATTTTAATGGATGGGATTCCCGCGGAGGCGGTTATTCATGACATTACACAAACTTCATCCAGTATGGATGGAAGGCCGGGAGTGCGACTGGATTTGACCGTTACCCAAGTTGACGGTCGTACCTTTCCCACGATTCTAGAAACATACATCCCGGTTACACATATTCCCCAATTCCAGAAAGGAAATGTCATTCACGTAAGATACATAGCAAACGGAAATGAACGAAAGGTAGAAGTGGAGGATGCTTATCTTCCTTAGGTGAGTATACCGATTAAAATAATTATTCCATTTATTATTGGAAACCACATGATCGTATATACCTCAATGCACTTCATGAAATGCAATGCATTATGTTTCAACACCGTTTCTTTTTGAGCGTTTTAAACGCAAGGCTACCCAGCTCATAAGCAGAGCTGCAACGAGTAAAAATAAAGTTAATCCTCCAATGACTACAAAGAAGGAGTGGTCAAAAGCAGCAAAGGCGGCAGATTTGAGTAACTCCGCAGACTCAGTAGGTAAACTTTCGGCAGCGATAAGAGCTTCATCCAGACTGTCCTTCACATTAACTGGCACTCTAATGCCTTCAGGAATCCTCATAGCAAGCGTGTATACGAGAGTAGACATACTCCCAATGATGGCAATACCTGATGCTCCACCCAGCTCATAACCCACTTCCTCAATCGATGCTGCCATACCAGCTTTGTGTGGAGGTGCGTAACTCATGATGGAATGGGATGCTGCGGTCATCCCTGCGCCAAGGCCTGCGCCAAGTAGTGCTAAACCAAGGATCTGTCCAGTAAACCCTGCATTGAACTGCATCAGATATATCCCTATGCCCAGACCGGCGATCAAGAGAGAGAAACTTTTGATGTATACGACATCTACACGATGCATGATGGATCCGACAATAGGGCCAGCAATGAGTGCTGCAACGGGTATAGATAAGGTGAAAAGTCCCGCTTGAAGCGGTGACATGCCCTCCACAAGTTGAAGGCGTTGTGTGACCAGATATTGCACACCCATTTGCGCAAACAACCCGACCAGTGCGGTGATAAAGCCAGTGCTGAATCTTGGGATATTGAATAAGGACAGATCCAAAAGCGGGTTGGTGCTGTTATTTTGACGGCGAATAAAGATCATAAGGGACAGCAGACCTATTAATGCTGCGCTAATGGCTAATGTCAGAGATCCTTCTCGCCTTGTGAATTCCTTGATGGAATAGATGATTCCAACCATGGCGATCATGATCTGAAAGGAACTGGTGAAATCCCACTTTTTCGACGAATCACCTTGATGTTTAGGAATCATTTTTAAGGCGAAAACAAACGCAAGAATGGCAATGGGAAGATTAATCAAAAACACAGAACCCCACCAGAAGTGTTGAAGCAGTAGCCCGCCGACAATCGGACCCAGTCCCGCACCACCTGATGCAATAGAGCCCCAAATACCAATCGCGAGTGCAAGTTCTCGTTCATTTGTAAAGGTAACCCTGATGATCGACAATGTCGCTGGCATCATCATGGATGCGCCAACTGCAAGAAGAATTCTACTCATGACAAGTACAGCCGGTACTGGAGAAAAGGCAGCAGTAAGAGAAGCGACAGAAAATACGAGCAATCCCAGGGTGAATATTTTTTTATGACCAAGACGGTCCCCAAGCGTTCCCATTGCAGGCAGAAGCCCCGCCATGACGAGGGAGTAACCGTTCAGAATCCATAATTTTTCTGAGGCTGATGCACCTAAATCATGGGTTAAGCTAGGTAAAGCGGTGTACAGGATGGTCATGTCCATCACGATTAGTAATAGTGCACTTGATACGATAACAAGAATCATCCAACGTTTTAACTTTGACATATTTCCCTCCAACAATATAAATAGATAACTTGCATTTTTAAACCATAAACTATAGGGTAACCCTATAGTCAAATTAATTTTGAACTATAGATTCTAGCGGAGGCCTGGTACAATGTCGGGAAACCATACACAACAATTTACTACCAGTGAATTTGCAAAAATCTGCGGAGTCACTAAACATACTTTATTTCATTATGATGAGATTGGACTGTTAAAGCCGGAGTTTACGAATTCCAACGGTTACCGTTATTACGGTATTCAGCAAACCTATGTACTTGATGTAATCCATGTGCTGAAAAAGGCGGGAAGCTCTCTAGAGGAAATTAAGTCTTTTATTCAAAATCAAAATACGCCTTTATTAATCGAGCTTTTTGAACAGAAAATGAAGGAACTGGAGCTAGAACAACTCCGAATCAAACGTATGCAAAAGCTCTTGAATGGTGCCATTGTCATGACACAACAAGCTATGAGTGCTTCACAGGAAGGTCTGGCTTTTGAAGAATGCGAGAAAGAATATTTTATTGCCGTTCGACTGGAACGAGGAGATGGAGACAAGGAGTTTACCCGCAAGTTTGTCGAATATCGAAACCATTGTGAAGAGCGAATGATCGAATATGAGTTTCCGGTATGGACTGTAGTTTGTCAGGAGAGTTTTGAGACAGGACACTTCTATCCGGACTACTTTTGCAACCAAATAAAAGCACCGATTCCTGGCGAATCGATGTTAGTCAAGCCCAAAGGACTGTATGCTGTCATGAACCATCGAGGATCATATGAAAGCATGCCAAAAACGTATTTAATCATTAAAGAGCATATAGAACGAGAGGGATTTGAAATCTGTGGAAACGTGTATGCCATGGATCTGCTCAGTTATTTTGCGGAAAATAATCCGGATGAGTATATCATCAAGATATACGTAGAAGTGTGTAAGGTTGCTGAGACAAAATAAAGAATAGAAATCGATTTAATTCAGGAGGGTATTTTTTGAAATTAGTTAAAGCTTATGATATGGATTTGAACGAAGAATGGTCAACGCATCTTCAGGAATTGCTTATTGCCAGTTTTCCAGAGGTCTACCCGGAGGACCGTTTGTTTTTCAAGCAAATTCCACATGGCAGAATATTAGCATTCACCTCAGATAATCAACTGATTGGGCATGTAGGATTAGATTACAGAATGATGAATTTGAATGGAAAAGCAATAAGAGTTCTAGGGATCATTGATCTATGTGTTTCCACTTCACATCGCTCTCAAGGAATTGGTTCCTTTTTGCTAGCGGAAGTGGAGAAGCTGTCCAAAGGGCATATTGATTTTGTGCTATTATTTGCTGATCATGAGGACTTGTATAGCAAAAATGGGTTCAAAACGGTTAACAACACATGTAAGTGGTTGAAAATTGACCATGAAACTTTAACTACAATTGGAGTTGGAATTCAGAAGGTCGAAGGCTTGATGGTTAGAGAAGTCGGAACTATGCCATGGGGCGAAGGAGAACTCGATTTTTTAGGCTATTTGTATTGAGCACTATGAGCACTCACCCAAAAATTGAGCCCATAAAAAAGGTGATAGAGCCACGCAGTTTCGTGGCTTTTTTGTATTCCAAGAGAATTTGTTTATAAAATGAATTTGTTGAAAAATAACAAAGTGATAAATTTTATTTATCGAAATGAAATTGAATTTCATTCATGAACGTTTCATGAGTTCGTTTACATGCCATAGAAAATATTTTATAATTGTCATCGGAAGAACTATAACTAACTAAAAGTTATTAAGTGTTAAAATTAAATTAAATAGACGTTAAAACGTCAAGAGACATCATGAAAGAAGGCAATCAGTAAATGAACTCATTTTTTGTAGATTCCAATGGAAACTTGAAAACCTCTTTGAAAGGCAAGGATGTTCTGTCCAATCCCATGTTGAACAAGGGTACTGCCTTTAACGAAGAAGAAAGAAGAGAGCTTAACCTGAATGGCATCTTGCCACCGATGGTTTTAAATATTGAAGAACAAGTGAGTCGAGTATATCAGCAATTGCAGAATGAATCGGATAATTTGCGAAAAAGCATCATGCTTAGTGATTTGTTCAACCGTAATATTGTACTCTTTTACCGTTTAATGAAGGATCATCTTAGCGAAATGTTGCCGATTGTGTATACACCTACGGTCGGACAAGCTATTCAGGAATATAGCCATCAGTACCACAGACCAGGTGGTCTATATTTATCCATTAATGATATGGATGGGCTGGAGGAAGCTTTCCGCAACAGTGGTTTACATGCTGGAGATGTGGATTTGATTGTGGTGACCGACTCGGAAAGTATTCTGGGCATCGGAGACTGGGGCGTTGGCGGCATTAAAATTGCCATTGGTAAACTCGCGGTATATACAGCAGCCGTAGGCGTTGATCCAAGCCGTGTATTGCCTGTTGTGCTGGATGTGGGAACCAATAATCCCAAACTGCTGAATGATCCATTGTATGTGGGCAACCGTCATGAACGGATTCGCGGGG
Source organism: Paenibacillus taichungensis (assembly GCF_013359905.1). Lineage (GTDB taxonomy): Bacteria > Bacillota > Bacilli > Paenibacillales > Paenibacillaceae > Paenibacillus > Paenibacillus taichungensis. The sequence goes on from NZ_JABMCC010000115.1 coordinate 349,530, forward strand.
AAAAGTATGAGCAATTTATCGAAGCCTTTGTGAAAGAAACAACAAAGTGGTTTCCGGATATCCTGCTTCATTGGGAAGACCTGGGCAGCGTGAATGCCAGAAATATTATACAGAAATATGGGGAAGAACTCCTTACATTTAATGATGATATTCAGGGGACGGGTGCGGTTACACTTGCGGCGATTATGTCCGGGGTTCAAGTGACGGGTGTACCTCTTCGTGAGCATCGTGTTCTTGTATTTGGACCAGGAGCAGCTGGTATTGGTAACGCGGATCAGATTCGTGACGCTATGATGGAAGAAGGGCTTGAGCAAGAGGAAGCGGAGAGCCGTTTCTGGGCGTTCGATTACCGTGGAATCCTTACGGATGAAACGGAAGGTCTATTTGAATTCCAGAAACCATATGTACGTAAAGCTGCGGAAGTGAAAAATTGGGCTTTGAATGAGCAAGGGCAGGTTAGTTTGCTGGAAGCTGTGAAACAGATCAAACCAACGATCCTGATCGGCACTTCCGGTGTGACAGGTGCCTTTAATGAAAAAGTTATCAAAGAGATGGCGAAGCATGTGGAACGTCCAATCATTATGCCAATGTCCAATCCGACCTCGCTTGCCGAAGCAGCACCAAGAAGTTTGATTGAATGGACGGATGGCAAAGCACTGATTGCAACAGGCAGCCCCTTTGAACCTGTCATGTTTAATGACACATTGTATGAAATTGGTCAATCCAATAATGCTTTTGTGTTCCCTGGTTTGGGTCTAGGAGCGATTGTAGCGAAAGCATCGAAATTCACCAAAAACATGTTCACCGCAGCTGCAGTGGCCGTAGCTAATTCGGTAGACTCCTCTGCACCAGGTGCTCCACTTCTGCCCAGAGTGAAAGAGCTACATGCTGTTTCGTACAAAGTTGCAGTGGCGGTCGCCAAGGCGGCAGTGGAAGATGGCGTTGCGCGTGTAGAATTGAAAGACGTTGAAGAGGCTGTAAAAGCTGCCATGTGGCATCCGGTGTACAAACCGCTGTATGCGGCAGTTTAATAATTGAATACAGCGCGTGGTAACTATAAATTCTTGTGGGTCGATAAGGTGGATTTGGATTCAAAAAGGTGCACAACTTGATTTCTCGCCTTGACCCGTGGCTGTATTCCATGTTAAGTTTCTGATATTAAATTGTTGAGCTTTTAAAGGGGGATAGAGCGATGACTGAATTAGAGGTTGTAGATGTTTATGTGAACCTGTCAACGAACATGAACACTGACATGGTTCACAACATAACTAATCAGAATCCGGCACTTTATCCTCCTATGCATAGATTATCTTGGTGTTAATTTTTTGAACGCCAAGTCTCTTTATCATAGTCAGGTTGATGTAACGCAAAAAAGCACCGGTGAATGGGGCTTTTTTGCGTTTTTTCATTTGAGGATATTCTAATCACTCTGACACGAGGGATATGTCATTACGCAAGAACGGATTGAAATTCTGATTATGTTCAAATATAAAGTGAGGGACCATGTCGTGGTAAATTTCACGTCGGTTAACTTTTATATTTCACATAAAAAGGATGATCTTTATGTCTTTAATTAACGTTAGCAACCTAACCTTTGCCTATGATGGCAGTTACGATAATATATTTGAAAATGTGAGTTTTCAGCTGGACTCCGATTGGAAATTGGGCTTTACCGGAAGGAACGGCAGAGGCAAAACGACATTCCTCAATCTGCTGCTTGGTAAATATGAATACAGCGGAACTATTTCTGCGAATGTTAGCTTTGAGTACTTTCCTTTTCAGGTTCAGAATAAAGGAGCTATGACCCTCGATGTCATTGAAGAGGTCTATCCTGAATATTTACACTGGCAGCTTGTTCGAGAGCTTAACCTGTTAAAAGTTTCGGAAGATATTCTGTATCGGCCTTTTGATTCCTTGTCTAACGGAGAACAAACGAAGGTGATGCTGGCTGCCTTGTTCCTGAAGGATAATCGGTTTTTGCTCATCGATGAACCTACCAATCATCTCGACATTCATGCCAGAAAACTCGTCAGTAATTATCTTCGCAGCAAAAGTGGATTTATTCTGGTGTCACATGATCGATCTTTTTTGGATAACAGCGTAGACCACATCCTGTCCATCAATAAAAATAACATTGAGATTCAGAGAGGGAACTTCTCCGCTTGGTGGGAAAATAAACAAAGGCAAGATCAGTTTGAACTTGCAAGTAATGAAAAGTTAATAAAGGACATCAAACGTTTGTCCGATTCTGCCAAACGGACGGGTGGATGGTCGCATGAAGTGGAAAGAACCAAAAATGGTACGAGAAATTCCGGTTCAAAGGTGGATAAAGGCTATATTGGACACAAGGCTGCCAAAATGATGAAACGTTCCAAAAATATTGAGCAGAGGCATCAATCCGCCATCCAAGAAAAGTCCAAACTTCTGAAAAATATTGAGAGTGCAGAACGTCTACAGATTCATCAACTGGATTTTCACAAAAAAGAACTTGTTGAATTGGAACATGTGTCGATTGCATACGGATCCAATACGGTATGTAAGGACGTGAGTTTCACAGTTGAAAAAGGGGATCGTATTGCACTTTATGGTAAAAACGGATCGGGAAAATCAAGCATCCTTAAACTGATCTGTGATGAGGATATCCCTTATACAGGTCATTTTCGAAAGGATCCCCAGCTTAAGATCTCGTATGTGTCGCAAGACACGTCTGATCTCGGCGGCCAATTATCGGATTATGCTGTCACGCAGGGAATCGATGAAAGCCTGTTTAAATCGATACTAAGAAAGCTGGATTTTTCCAGGCTGCAATTGGAGAAGGATATCTCAACGTATAGCGCTGGCCAAAAAAAGAAGGTGCTGGTTGCTAAAAGTCTCAGTGAGCAAGCTCATTTGCACATTTGGGATGAACCCCTCAACTTTGTGGATGTCATCTCTCGTATGCAAATTGAAGACTTGCTGCTGGAGTACTCCCCAACCCTTCTGTTTGTAGAGCATGACAGTGAATTTTGCGCCAATATTGCAACAAGAATTATCGAGCTATAAGCAAAAGGGAAAGATAAAAGATATACATTCTAAGAGCCGCCGCTTGGCGGCTTTTAATCATTACATCTATCTTTGCAATACATAACCAATCATAGGTGATGCTTGTTACGTGTTCAGACATCGGAATTGTGAGCAACTATGCTATAATTTTATAGTCAAAGCCAATCAAATGATGGTTCATTGAATCAATTTATTGAATATATTCCCCAAGAGGTGTAAACCCGTTGAAAAAAGAAATGACATCGATGAAGCAAATGAGACTTAATTCCATTCTGGACGAAGCAACCAAACTGCTGATTGAAAAGCCCAACGCATCCATGAATGATATCGCAGAATCTGCGAAAATTGGTATTGCAACCCTGCATCGATACGTGGAGAGTCGCGAACAATTAATGGTTTATCTGGGCTTGCGTGCGATCGAGGTGGTCAGTGAGGCCATGCAAAACATTCATTTGGATGAGGAAAACTGTGAAACGTATATTCCGGAACTGATTGAAGTGCTCATTCCGTTAGGGGATAAAATATTTTTCCTTACTCATGACGCAGCTATACACTATAATCCTGAGATTGAGGGAGCAGATTTGAAGCTGAGAGAACCTATACTGCATGCGGTCAGCATGTTGCAGCAAAAGAATTACTTTCGTCAGGATGTCAATAAAAACTGGATTGTAGATGTGCTTTATTCTATCTTGTTTCTGACGTGGCAGCAGGTTGTAAGTGGTGACATTGCTCGTAAATCAGCAGCTTCGCTAGTTGTAGATACGTTCTATCACGGCTTTAGGGCCAGATAAGAACAACATATAATAAATGCAATATTACACCCCATTGTGGAGTCGGTCGTGTCATTGGATACGGACTCACTTTGGAGGTGTTTTTTTTGCGTGGAGAGCTATCAGCGATTCTCGAAAGGCGCATATTTTCTTTTGAGTACATATTCAAATTTTAACAGAGTTCAGAATTTAAGATTTCAAACTTACAAAAAATGATATAAATTTCTAGTAGATTCAAATCATTACCAAATTAAGACAGTGAATTTGCGACAAGGAGGTCGATAATCTGCACTGAACGCGATACCGTTTCAACTCGCTTTTGCACGCATTCCATCATATCCACAGGAGGGATTCCATGCTTTACACCATTATTGTGCCAGTTAACCAGGACTATAACATTTTGAACCTGTTCACGGACTCATTGTTACGGACCGTAAGCCCGTCCACTCAAATCATTTTTATCAACGATGGTTCCGGTTCTGCTGTCTTACAGCATTTGGAGAAACTGAAACAAGAGGTTAGAGAAGGTGTAACGATTGAAATTCTTCAGCATGATTTTCCACTTGGTTGTGCCGTATCAATCAATAGCGCGCTTCGGCGAGCAGAGGGAGATTATATTTTCTTCCTGGATTCCGATACGATCCTTCAACCAAACTGGCAATCCATGATGAAAGAGACGATGGACAGCGACATTACGATTGGTATGATTGGCGGTGTTCTGCTCTATCCGCAAACGGGAGGTGTGCAGCATTGTGGTATTGCATTTGCCGATACAATTGGTCGCCACTTATTTCTGAACGCTTCGCCTGAAGACATTCCGAAGGAGACATTTTCAGTTCAGCTTGTCGTATTCGCCATGTTCGGCATGAAGAGGGAAGTGTATGAAACGGTAGGCGAGCTGGATGAGAAGTTCTTTAACGGATATGAGGATTTTGATTATCAGATGCGAGCACGGGCAGCCGGATATGATACGGTCATTAATCCGAATATTCTCGCCTATCACTGGGAACGGAGCAGTGGCATTCATCGCAACTTCAACCGTAAAAACAATCTGGCACGTTTCTGGAAAAAGTGGGGAGGGGAAATTGAGGCCGATGTTTGGCCATTCGTATTCGGTCATCTGAAAGAACAGCTGGATACTCAGAGTGAATATAAGCATCTGCCGATCGTTGGTATTGATCTTGCAGAAGTTCGCAGTGACGCGGATACGTTCTGGACCAAGCTGGAGGAAGCTGACATTGCACCTGTTGCTGAGGTACGTGACTATTCCAACCGCTTTAACTCTAATGGAGCTATTTGGCTGCCGCAGGTTCTGGGCAAGGAGCTGATTCATAGCGAGAACCGATTGTTGTTTCTGGTGGATAATTTCGCCCGGTTGTTGGAAAACCGTTACTGGATCGAGATGAGACATGCTCATCGGGCTAAAGATCTGATTATTGATCTGTATGGCAATGTCATCACCATGGATCGCATATATGATGGCTGCTGGCCAGGCTCCAAAGTTCGCTAACTCACAAACCAAGTAAACAGGGAGGAACCAAAGGTGAAATCAAAAGAGAGCACGCTTGATCGTGCCGTAAGGTTTACACGGAATCTGGAGTGGTTGGAACATGTCGAAAAGGTTATTCCGAGCGGATGCAGTACGTTAGCGAAAGCACCAGAACGATTATTTCCGGGATATACACCCGTATGCTGCGCAGAGGCACGCAATTCCCGTTTTATAGATATCGATGGAAATGAATGGTTGGATTGTGAGATGGCCATGGGTACGGCGCCATGGGGACATGCGCGGCATGAAGTTCAACTGACCATCATCCATCAGCTGAAAAAAGGGACAAGTTATTCGATTCCTGCTGACATTGAACTTGAATGCGCTGAATTGATTTTGGAACGGTTTGAGGGCCGCTACCCCTCATTGCGATTCACCAAAAGTGGGGCCGATGCAGTCAGTGGAGCCGTACGTCTGGCTCGTGCTGGAAGTGGCAAAAGCAGGGTCATCGCGACGGCCTATCATGGGTGGCATGACTGGTCTGCCTATGGGTACTATGGCCGCGAAACGAAAGAACGAGGCATCCCCGTGGATATCGAACGCACAACAATCTGGATAGATAAGCCCTCACCAGAGCGTATCGAGGCCCAAATCCAATCCTCTCCCGAGGATATCGCCTGCATTGTTCTTTGTCCAAATGAATGGAAACGTGAGCCGTTGGCGCAAGTTGTATCCCTATGTCGGTCATTGGATATCATTGTCATATTTGATGAAGTCACCTCCGGTATTCGAATGGGCAAGCAAGCTACAGCTGGGGAGTATGATATCTGGCCGGATCTGCTCTGCATTTCCAAAGGCATGGCGAATGGACTGCCACTCGCAGCCGTAATGGGACCAGAACATCTGATGTCATTATCAGGACAGGTCAGATTCAGCAACGCCCATTCCAGCGAGACTACTGCACTCGCGGCAGCGATTGCATGTGAGAGATTGATGAAAAGCGCTAAAGTATGGCCTAGCTGGCGCGAGGCTACTATTCGGATTATGGATCTGATTGAAGCTGAACTCGTACTTCTTGGATTAACCGATCAATTGGTGCTGAAGGGTACCTATGCGAGTTTCTCCATTAGCTCTATTTCGGAGGAAAACTTTCATACCGATCCTTTCCGTGAGTTTATGGTCAAACGAATGGCCCACTTCGGAATATTCACCAAAGGGTACTTTATTTTCTCTGATGCTCATACCCGGGAAGAATTATTGTGGGTGGAAGAAGCTCTTTTGCAGACACTATCCGACTGGAAAGAAGTTCTGAAACAGGAACACTTTTCGAATTGAGATTTACGAAAACGTTTAAAATTTTATTCAAATTATATTAGTTGAACTATTCATTTACACGTGAACGGAGAGGACAGAATAAACCTGAAAAAGCGGAGCGGTCGCCTTTATACCCGGATTTCCCCCTTTAAAAAAAGGAATTAAAAAATCTGGGGATAACAGCGATTGGAAGCTTGTTCTGTCATCGGAGTGGATTGTGTAAAATCTTTATTTCAACTTATATAAAACATCGACTAGGAGGAATATTCAATGAAAGCACTCGTATATCAGGATCTTAAACAGGTGACTTACCAGGATATTGAGGAGCCAACCATACAAAAGCCAAACCAGGTAAAAATTAAAATCTATGGTTCAGGCATCTGCGGTACAGACCTGAATATTGTCAAAGGCAAAGTGCCGGCGAATAAAGGAACGATTATTGGTCATGAAGGTGTAGGTACAGTGATTGAGATTGGCGACGAAGTTCGCGGTTTCAAGGTAGGTGATCGGGTAGTGGTTGATCCCACGCAATCTTGCGGTACCTGCTCCTATTGCCGCGAAGGACTGTTCATCTACTGCGAGAATTTTGATGACTATCAAGTAGGGATGACGACACACGGAACCTTTGCTGAATATTTTGTTGGGGACGAAAAGTATATCTATGCCATCCCGGATTCCATGAGCTGGGAAACGGCCATGATGATCGAACCACTGGGATGTGTACTTCAGACGTTCATGAAAGCAGGGACTAAGCCAAGTGACTCTGTACTGGTCCTCGGTTCTGGTGCAATCGGTTCTCTGTGTCAGCTTGTGAGCAAACGATTGGCAAGGCTTACTGTAGGCACGGAAGTTGATCCATTCCGCAAAGAGTTCGCTTCAGAGATCGCGGATCATGTGTTCTATCCTCAGGAACTGACGCTCGATAAAGTATACGAGATCAATAATAACAAGAAGTTTGATATTGTAGTGGACGCGGTTGGTAACCAGCTTCATGTGGGATTTGAGATGATTGCCAAAGGCGGCAAGATCATTCCTATGGGTTATGACGACAGCTATGAGGTGACGTTCAAATCAACTGCCGTAATTAATGATGGTATTAGTATCATTGGTGCGGTAGCTAATCACTCGATGATCAGTACAGCATTGAAATTTGCACAAAGTATTCCGGAACTGGAGCAAATGGTTACCTCTACGGAACTGCTGAGTGATTATGAACAGGCATTCAATGGGACAATCGGGTATCATCTGCGTACCGGAGAGAAATTGCCCATGAATTCGGTTAAAACAGCTCTGATCTTGTAAGCATGTAGAATCAGCGGTTTTGCCGCTGCGAAAAGCAGGAATTCGCAGCGGTGAAACACCGCAGAAAAGGGGGAGATATCGATTGAAGCTGCTACAGGATTTGCCGAGAAATCCGCGGTACTCCATCTTACTTGAACCGGTATGGGCCATTCCGGGCACGATTGTTCTTTTTTATGCTCCCTTATATATGAAGGAAGCCGGACTTTCGGATATTGAAATTGGTTTGATCAATTCGGTGAATCTTTATTTTGCCTTTATATTTCAGTTATTTGCGGGTTCAATCACGAATAAGCTGGGTCGCAAGCGAACAACACTGATTTTTGATTTGATTGCCTGGAGTGTTCCCATGTTCATCTGGGCTTTCTCCCAGAACTTTTGGTTGTTTCTGATCGCTTACTTGCTGAATGCAACCTCCAAATTTGTGACGGTTTCCTTCAACTGTCTAATTATTGAGGATGTTGAGGAACACAAGCGATCCAAGGTATTCGCCATTCTCAACATGATCATTACTGGTGCTGGAGTACTGACACCGATCGCCGGGGTAGTGATTGCCGATTTTGGCATTGTGCCAACACTAGCCAGTATTTATTTTGTCGGTGGTATTCTCATGACCGTAATGTTCTTCATTCGCAACCGGTATACGGATGAGACCACAGTAGGGAAGGAACTTATGGGAATGCATAGCCAAACCCGGGTGATTCAGAGTCTAGCTTCCAGTCTGCGACTTTTCGGCAAATCGTTCTACAAACGGAGGCTTTTACCGATTATTCTCATCACGGTGCTTTCCAATTTGATCCTGCAGTTGAACTTTTTTCAGGTGATTTTTTTCAAGGAACAGTTAAAATTCAATGATCAGATTATTTCATTTATCCCGGTTGTCACTGCTGTAACCGTCATGCTCTTGTATTTAGTCATTATCCCGCGTCTGACACGGCGTTCAGAAGAAAAGTATGTCAGTTTCTCGATCATTTTAAGTACAGTGGGGGCTATACTTTTTCTGTTAATACCTGTGGGGAATATAGCCATGTTATTTCTGACTCTAATTGTACTGGCGGCAGGCAATTTCATCTTGCAAACGTATCGGGACTCACTGCTTATGAACCGATTGGGTACACATGAAAAAGCGGATATGTTCTCGGCAGTGCAGACCGTCATGACGTTAACAGCGATTCCATCAGGTTACCTGACAGGGCTGCTGTATCACTATAACCCCATGCTGTTATTCAGTGTCATTCTTGTACTTTATATCGTACTCATGGTCATCATGTTATTCCTCCCTGATCCCCAGAAACACTCCCAGGCAATCAGTACTTACAAAAATATGTAGGAGAAGGGGTTTTCTGTATATGAAACGAATATATAATACAGAAAATGAACCTGGGAGGCATAGAAATGACAAACGTATTTGCAACAGAAACAAGAAACCAAATGAACTGGATTAATGAGCCGAAGACCTGGTCTTATACCGATCAAGGAGTTCTAATTGTAGAAGCTCAGGCTGATACGGACTTTTTCCAGGATCCAGCGGGTAAACACATCCGTGCAACCGCGCCATTTCTTTCGATGCCGGTGCCTAACGATTTTGAAATGACGACCCAGCTAACCGTGGACATGAAACATCAGTATGATTCCGGATGTTTGATGGTGATGGTAGATGAGCGAAACTGGTGCAAGCTTTGTTTTGAGTATGATGGAAAAGCAGCTACCATTGTGTCGGTAGTAACGAAGGAAGGTTCATCCGATGATTGCAATTCGGTTGAAGTTCCCGTAACCAATCCTTATCTGCGCATACGCAAAGTGGAAGACTGCATTTCATTCTTTTATTCACCCGATGGGGTGGAGTGGAAATTAATTAGATATTTCGGCATGCCGATAGAGGGGGAGATTCGGGCTGGAGTTGTTGGACAGTCACCAGCCGGAACGGGATGCACCTGTCACTTTTTATCGATGAATGTTACCCGTCCGGATGTGACTGCACGCTTCTAAGCCCATCTCCCTGCCAATCGGTTGATCATTGGAGGGAGAAAAGCGGAATGGTAAAAGCTTTTATTTTGGATTTTGATGGACTGATTGTGGACACGGAGACACCTTGGTTCTATGCTTTTCGCGATATTTATAAAGAGCATGGACTTGAACTTGGGCTGGAGCTTTGGTCGAAAAATGTAGGGACATCGTTTGAAGAATTTCATCCTTTTCTATATCTGGAGCAAGCGCTGCAAAAACCGATCGATCACGATCATATCAAGCTGCTTTCTGAACAGAAATACGAAGCATACCTTGGACAGGCAGCAATTCTTCCAGGCGTGCATGAGTTGCTCCAGTCTGCCCGTAAAAAGGGAATTCAACTTGCCGTTGCTTCCAGCTCTACCCGGGATTGGGTTCATGGTTATTTACGTACACTCGGCATTTTCGAACTATTCGATGTTATTCATACAGCTGAGGACGTCAAGCGGGTCAAACCGGACCCGGAATTGTATCTGCTTGCCCTGGAGAGTCTCGGGATCGGAGCATCCGAAGCGGTTGTGTTTGAAGACTCGCCGAATGGACTGAAGGCAGCCAAAGCCGCGGGGATTCGCTGTGTCATTGTGCCTAACGAGGTAACGCGTAATCTGGAATTCTCGAAGTATGATCTGCGGTTAACCTCGCTGGCAGAGATCACGATGGAAATTCTTTAACCCTGGTATTGCTTGCGTAACTCAATAGGAGAGATTCCTTCATATTTTTTGAAAACGGATCCAAAATAACTGGCGCTGTTGAAACCGACAGCCCGAGCAATTTCGTGGGCCGTTATCCCAGCGTCATGGACGAGCATTTCCTTGGCTTTCAATAACCGATATCGTGTCAGATAATCAAGCGGAGTCATTTGGAATTCCTTTTTGAATATCCGATTTAAATGCTGTTCGGTGACGTCCATTTGCTGAGCCAACATGGAGAGCGAGATGTCCTGATCATAATTTTGCTTGATAAAAGTAACCAGTCCGCCCAGCTTTAATCGGGCATCCGAGCGTTCATAAGCGCCATAACGATCACCATCAATCGTTAACCTGACCAGAAGCATGTACAGCAATGCGGATACGTGCCAGATCTGATCCTTGTGCCGGGACTGTAGCGCCAACGTTATTTCATGCAACAGGATATGAAGCATTCCATCCGGCTTGAAGGCGCGCAGCTCCCCGATCTGCAAGGTATGCAGAAACCGGGGCAATAAATAGCCATTAAAGGACAGACAATCGAACAACAATGAATTACTCAGATTGTCGTAACGATATGTTACCTCCGGAAACATAATAAGAGCTATTCCTTCCCGAATTGAAAACTCATGATTTTGGGCTGCGATTTTCCCTGTTCCCCCGATACACTGCACAATACTGTAATCCCGTGAATGGCCGTTCCAATTCATTAATTCGTCTACGGTCAGCTGATTTTGACCTGTAATCATAAGCGGCATATCGGGATCCAGTGAATTCCCCATACTAGGTTTCGGCATCGTTGTGTTATTCCTCATTTCGTTAAAGGTCGTGTGCGTAAATGGCGTGGATACAGCGTTAAAAGAAACCTGATTTGAATTATATTACATAAATAACATTTTATCGAAAACCTTTTAGGAACACGTATCATAATGTCGATGCCTTGCCATTATCAGACCAAGCAGTATGCGTTATAATGGTTACAGTGATTTAGGAAAGGGATGCAGTCATGAAGAAAGTCATCGTCGTAGGCTCAGGAATTCTTGGGGCTTCCACAGCGTATCAATTGGCTAAACGGGGTGCGGAAGTTCTTCTTATAGACCGGAAAGATCGAGGGCAGGCTACGGATGCTGCTGCCGGGATCATCTGTCCCTGGTTATCTCAGCGCCGTAATCAGGATTGGTATCAGCTTGCCAAAGCGGGTGCACGTTTTTATCCCAGCTTGATTGAAGAACTCAAGAGTGAAGGGGAAACAGAAACGGGTTACGCTCAAGTGGGTGCTCTTAGTATTCATACGGATGTGGACAAAATCAACAAGATGCAGGAGAGGGCACACCTTCGTAAAGAAGATGCACCGGAGATTGCCGATATTACCCGTCTAGATGCAAAAGAAACTCATGAGCGTTTTCCTCTTCTGGAGGGGAGCTTTCAGTCCGTCTACATCAGTGGTGCTGCGCGTATCGATGGACGTGCACTTCGTGATGCCTTAATCCGATCGGCTCAACGAAATGGAGCGGTCCTGATTCATGGGGACGCGACACTTCAATATGAATCGGACCGAGTGACTGGAGTGGTTGTGGACGGTAAAGTCATATCGGCTGACGAGGTTATCGTGTGTGCCGGCGCTTGGGCTAATGAACTGTTGAAGCCCTTGGGCATTGATTTTAAGGTTCATTATCAGAAGGCGCAAATTATGCACTTACAGGTTCACGATCGAAAGGACACTGAGAACTGGCCTGTAGTCATGCCTCCTTCGGATCAATATCTGTTAGCCTTTGATCAACAGAAGATTGTGATCGGAGCGACTCACGAAAATGATATTGAAGGATACGATACAAGAGTAACCGCAGGCGGAATGCAGGAAATTTTGAATAAAGGATTGGAACTGGCTCCCGGTTTAGCTGATAGCACGTTTCAGGAAGTAAGAGTAGGATTTCGTCCATTTACACCAGGTTTTCTTCCGGTAATGGGTGCTGTTCCAGGTTGGAATGGCTTGATCGCAGCTAACGGGCTTGGAGCGTCTGGGCTAACGATGGGGCCTTTTATTGGCAGTCAACTGGCCAAATTGGCTTTGGGTATGGATTTGGATATCGATATTCAGCCATATGACCTTGGAAAAGCAATGGATGATCAGAATTGAGGTGAACTATGACGTATTCACAGCGCTTAACTCACGGCTACTCCTCAGACATCATCTATCTGGAGCATCAGATTGCCATCGCAGAGGAGGAATTGGCAAAAGCTGAGGAAAATCGGCGGGCATACGAATCGGATTTAGATCAGTTAAGAACGTCTCCCGGGTATCATTCAACTTCAGCAACGAACGTCTCTAATGAGGAAAAATGGGTCGATGAGTTAAACAAATTGCAAAGTATGATTAAAGATATCCGGACCCGACTTAAAGACTTGCAAGAAGATTTAGGGGAACTTGAAGATTAATAGGAATGGATTGACATTTGGAAAAACACATGTTGTAATAAGCCTGAGCTATTTGCAGGGGGACTGTTCGCAGTTGAGAAGGTTAAAACCTGACCCTTTGAACCTGTTAGTTAATACTGACGTAGGGAGCAAATAACATGTACTCATGTTATTTTGCCCTTGCCGAAAATAGGACAAGGGCTTTTTGGTCTGCATTTTGGAAGACAGAACGCGATAGCTGGATGTGAAGCGGGGACATTATAATTTTAATAAAAGGAGAAATGATCATGTCATTTTCAAGAACGTTAAAAGATAAGTCCAGAGCCGTATGGGAAGATGGATACAACCATCCTTTTTTACACGAAATGGGGAAAGGCACACTGGATCGGGAAGCGTTTAAGTTTTATCTTCTTCAGGACTATACATATCTGATTGAATATGCGAAGATTTTTGCCATGGGTGCGGTGAAGGCGACAGATGAAAAACTGATGACGAACTTTACGGTGATTCAACACGCTATTCTGTACGAAGAAATGGATTTGCATCGAAAGTATATGAATGAATTTGGGATTGCGCTGGATGAAAATCATGCTGTCAAACCCTCTCTATACAACAAGGCGTATACGTCGAATATGATGAGTGTTGCACAAACAGGTGGGGTTGCCGAAATCATCGCCGTCATTTTCCCTTGTGCGTGGACGTATTACGACTATGCTACAAGATTAAAAGAACAATATCGAGATTCATTAGAGGGCAATTTCTATCAGACCTGGATCGAAAATTATGCAAGTGATGACTTCCGCGACTCATTCGAATGGTTCTATGATACACTGGATGCATTATGTGAACATAAAACCGAGCTGGAGCTGGAGGCCTTAGAAGACATATTCAGAAGAAGTGTTGAATTTGAATATCTGTTCTGGGATATGTCGTATAAACGGCAACTCTCGTACTTCTGATGAATGCAATCTACTACAACCAGAGATAAGGATGAACATACAGATGGACAATCGTGAGGAACGTATCTATTTGCGATTTTTGAACGTGGAGGACGCGCCGACATTGCTGGATTTGCAGTTCCGTAACCGGGCTGTTTTCGAAGAGATATCGGCAAGTGAACGATCGGAGACGTTCTATACACTGGAGGGTCAAGTTGCACTTCTCGAAGGTTGGAACAAGGCCAGGGAAGAAGGGAAACGTTACTCTTTTGGAATCTTCCTGAACAATACACATGAGCTCATTGGAGAGATTTCTCTGTTCGAACTTGAACTGGATTCCATAGCCAAATGGATTGTTGGTTATGTGCTAGATCAAGTGCAGAATGGCAAGGGATACATGAGTGATGCCCTTCGGCTAGCACTGGATTTTGCTATGAATGAAGCGGGAATAAAACGAGTGGAGGCAGGTGCACTTCCCGACAATGCCGGATCAATTCGAGTGTTGCGTAAAGCGGGCTTCCAGGAAACAGACCGCCAGAATATTAAAATCAAGGGAAGTTGGAAGGAACATGTGATGTTTGCAGTGGATTTGCAGTAGATTGTTGAATACCGTAACGTGAACCACCTAAATCATCCAGGGGGAACTTATGAATAAACGGAAACAAATGTTATTGGACTCAGCACTTGTGCTCTTTGAGAAACATGGAGTAACCAACACCTCCATACAGATGATCCTAGACGAGTCAGGTGTGTCCAAAGGAACATTTTATAAATTCTTTGGTTCCAAAGATGATTGTATTCTTGCCATTCTGGAGCAGCGTGTACAGGAAGATATGATAATTCGCAAAGATTTGGAGAGCCAAAGCTATGCATCCGATTTTGACTTACTGGTAGATCAAATTATGGTGCCGATGATTTTGCCGGAAAAAAAGCTTGTTGTGGAGCTATTCTGGACAGGCTTCTACTCTGGAGAATGCAATCTAGAGAACTTGACTCGTATGCAGTTAAATTGGTTATCTGAACGACTGGTACAGGTATTTGGTGAAGAATTAAAACCCTTTGCTTATGAAGGAGCTATTTTTGGTTTTGGCATGATCCATCAAATCTCGAATATGTGGAGAAACTTCCATCTTGCCCAACCGAATTGGAACCATCTTGTGCCCAAAATCCTGAACTACATTGAAATTTTGCTTCGTTCCATGCTGGAAAGGCAAGAGCATATTGTTGATTTTCCAAGTCTGTTGGTGATCGCTCCTGATTCCAAAGAAATTGCGGTGGATAAAAACAATCTGATTGCTGGTCTTCAAAAATTCAGTCATTCTATTCTCCACTCGGAAGTATCTATTAAAGCGAAAGAACTGACCAAAGGACTGCTTGCTTTAGTCGAGCAGAAAGAGATCAATATTTCCATGTTGGAAGTAACGCTGCAGGCGTTTCAAACGGAATTTGAATCGTCTTCTATGAATTGCGAAGCTAGCAGAATTGTCAAAGACTGCGGCTTATATCTCGAACAAATCAGGCAGGTTCCGATGGAGAAAACGAAATAGAACACGTTAGCGCAGCGGTTCTCACTGAAGTGCAGAGGCTTCTGTTCATTTGTAATACACAAAAAAAGCGGCAGATTGGACGTAAAGCGTAGGGTCCTGATCTGCCGCTTTTTATATAAGATACATAGGCTCTACATGATGTAATTCATGTAAATGTTGTTCTTAATTTGTATTCATCGAGACTTTTTGTCTTACAGGCTGCTTGGAGTCTTCCTCCGTCGCTTGTTTGGTACGTTTAATGAAGAAGGAAAGCAGCAATCCGAGAACGGCAATGCCGATAATGACAACATAAGCATCATTAATTCCCTGGATCATGGATTCCATTCCCAACTGTTGCTGGGTTAAACCTTTGGCTGCACCCGTTGCCACCATGTCCTGTACATGTGCCGTTGTGCGACTAGTCATTACACTTACGAGCAATGAAGTACCCACAGCGCCAGCTACTTGTCTGACGGTGTTGGATATCGCTGTACCATGCGGCCCAAGTCTTGGAGGCAGTTGATTCAAACCTGCCGTTTGGATAGGCATCATGAGCAAGGCCATACCAATTCGGCGACCTGTTGACATTAAGACAAGGTAAGTATAACTTGTAGAATCGGTTAGATCGATGAAACCAATAGTGGTTACGATCGTGATAACCATCCCGATAATTGCCAGCCATTTTGCGCCAAACCGGTCAAACAATCTACCTGTTATTGGCATCAGGAAGCCCATGACAAGCGCCCCTGGAAGCAACAATAATCCGGACTCCAATGCCGTGTAACCCCGTGCATTTTGGAGGTATAAAGGAAGCAACATCATATCAGCATACATGATCATCGTGATCGCGATATTAATGACCGTGGTCAGTGAGAACATATTATACTTGAAAGCACGCAGATCGAGCAGCGGATTTGTAGACGCGAGCTGTCTCCATGTGAACAGTCCAAGAGCAATTACTCCTGCTGCAAGGCATATGATGACTTCTGCGCTTGACCATCCCAGACTTCCCGCCCGACTGAAACCATACAGCAATGCACCAAATCCAATTGTGGACAGCAACACGCTAAGTGTGTCGAACTTGAGTTTGATTCGTTCCGATACATTTTTAAGATATACAAACGCAAAACCAATAACAATAACGGTTAGTGGGATCATTCCGTAAAACATCGTTTGCCATGTGTAGTTCTCAAGAATATATCCAGCAAGGGTTGGCCCAATCGCTGGAGCGAAAATGATGGCAAAACCGACCATACCCATCGCTGCTCCCCTTTTCTCAGGAGAGAACAGGGTTAGAATGACATGCATCAACAATGGCATGATAATACCAGCACCAGCTGCTTGAACCATACGTCCTGTCAACAATGTACCGAAATTACTCGCAAGGGCAGATATAATCGTACCGATGAGGAAAATAAACATCGAAGCTTGAAATAATTGCCGTGTCGAAAAGCGTTGCATGAAATAGGCCGTGACAGGAATGAGTACACCATTCACCAGCATGTAGCCTGTCGTAAACCATTGGGCTGTTGCTGCTGAGATATTAAAATCCCCCATCAGCTCCGGAGTTGCCACGCTCATAACGGTTTGATTCAATGTGGCAAGAAATGCACCCAAAATCATAACAAACAGTATGGGGCCCTTTTTTACGTCATCTCTTTCTTTTAATCTAGCCTGACTCAATCCATTCCATCCTTTCAATCCACACGTGACTAAATTTACAACGTGTTGTATAGTTTACATTGTATTTATTGAATTATATACATATTCCCGGAGATTACAATTTACGATTTTGGGTATTTTCGTTGCTTATTTTACGAAAAAATAAAATATGTCGTCTAATTCGGAAATAAACGACTGATCATTTAAAATTGTAATTTTTAAAATTTGAGGAGTGATTTTGCATGAAGAACGAAAAAAAGTCTGCTACAGATCCTCGTATACTTCGTACAAGACAGTTGATTCGTGATGCTTTTGTAGATCTATTGCAGGAAATGGACATCGAGAAACTATCCGTCAATCGGATTGCAGAACGAGCGACGATCAACCGCGTGACCTTCTATCTGCATTATCGGGATATCACAGACATGATGGAGAAAATGGCGGATGAGATGATTGAGCACATTGAACGGATTGTGGACGAACATGCTCCTCAATTTGAAGATGCTGCCAAAGATGATGGTTGGCCAGTTCTAGTGAAATTGCTTGAACACTTTGCTGACCACTCCAAATTCTATCGCGTCGTTCTCGCGTCAAGAAGAACCCCCATTTTTACGGAGAGACTATTGAAATTGCTAACGAAACTTGTTTCAGCCAAGATCGAAAGTTTAGAGTTGGGAAGCACACTTGAACAAGCAGGTATTCATAAGGAGATCGCCATCTGGTACAGTTCCTCAGCCCTGATTGGGACCATTGTATCCTGGCTTCGCAATGATATGCCTTATGCACCGCATTTTCTAGCCAAACAGTTCTCTTTAATTCGTGCTTATTCTTACAATGACTTGATATAACAAAAAAACATCCAGCTAAAGTCAGAATCAACTTACGCAGATGTTTTTTAAGAATTTAACGGCCTACGCTCCTGTCGGAGTTCGTAATATCATATACAGCCCGATGAGTGCTGCCAGAGCACCAAAAATAATGCCAGACAGTCCATTGTAAAAGGTGGGATCTCCTTTGTATGAAAATGACATGATCGCAGTTTGTGTTAATGAAAGTGAGATCAATGATGAAGAGAAGTTCGTCAGTTTGATGGCTTCAATGACCGGTTCATTATTCCGTCTCGCCATAATGGCGCCCCCTAGAGAAACCGCGATTTCGGTAAAAGTGACTGCAGCTATGATGAAGGCGACATAGTGAGGATAATGTGTTCTACTGCCTGTAACAAATAATAACTTACTGCAATAAATGATGTACACCGCACTAGAAGCGAGCACAATATTGCCTATAAATCGGTATGCAGCGTATTGTTTTTTTAGGATTTCCTCCGGGCTGGAATCATCAAGATTCGAGTCCTCATGTGCTTTTGCTGCGTGATACTTGGCAACAGCAATGCCGATATTATAAAAAGCGTTAATGCATAAAAAGAAGGAGAGGGTAAAAATCCCTAAAAGTATTTTCCCAACTGCGATAAGGGCATTTAGTGGAATAGATAATTTTGCAAAGTAGATAATGCGATTATTTTTAACTTTAAAGACAGATTCTCCGCTATTCAATGGACGTATCCAATTCACTTTATCCCTCCCGAAAGAAACCCCGATGTGCAAACAATGAGTCTAGTGTTCAAGCATACCATAGTAAACCATATGGTCCACGTATTAGGTTTAGACATGTTCATGCTTACCTATCTGTAATCCTGTATTATAACCGTTAAGAACTTAATTTTCGTCATAAATGAACTATTAGTATAAAAATACACCTTAAAATATCCAAAATATGAATATAGTTCAAAAGTTTCATTCCAAATAATATACGGTTAGTATAAAATGGTTGTGCGCTGAACTGTCAATTCATGTGCCAACCAAAGGAGGAATGAAAAGGAAACGAAGAACTGGAGTGACGCCGTGGCATGATTATCAGAGACATGGAAGAAATCCCTCTTTGCACTGGATAAAAATAGTTTTAAGGCGGTGTTTGGATGTACAAAGAAGTGATTCGAGTTCACGATATAACCAATTTTCAGTCCAGATCGGAAGAGTTTTTTCCACTTCACTGGTTTCGGAAAATGTTGTCGGAAAAACCTGTTTACTATCATGAGGGTACGGATACCTGGAATGTATTCAGATATGACGATGTCAAGCAGGTACTAAGCAATCATGAATATTTTTCATCCGAAGGATCAAGAACAACCATTTCTGTTGGGGCGAAAAACAAGGAAGGCACACCGCCGGACAAAATGAATATTTCAAGCATAGATCCACCGCGTCATCAAAAAAGCCGTTCGTTGCTTTCTGCTGCTTTTACCCCCCGCAGTTTAAAAAACTGGGAGCCGCGTATTCGGAACATTGCCAAGCAACTGGTGGAGGATATCGAACTCAATACAACGGTTGACATCGTGCAAGCTCTGGCAGCACCATTGCCTTCCATGGTTATGGCTGATTTGCTGGGCATACCGCTGAAGGACAGCCACCGCTTCAAAAGCTGGGTAGATATTCTGTTTCAACCCGCCAATAGAGAAAATGCAGAGGAAATGGAACTGAAAAAGCAAGTCGCGGCACAGGAGTATTATCAGTTCCTTTATCCCATTGTCGTTCAGAAACGGTCTCAGCCTGGCGACGATATCATTACAGACCTGTTGAAAGTGGATGTGGACGGGGAGAAATTTTCCGACGATGAGGTTGTTCGAACCACGATGCTTTTGCTGGGGGCTGGTATCGAAACCACCAGTCACATGGTTTCCAGTACATTTTATTCTTTTCTCTATGATGACCCCAACTTGTATGTTCAATTACGGGAGAACCCTGAGTTGATCCCACTTGCGGTGGAAGAGATGCTTCGTTATCGCTTCCATAATGCCAAGCGACATCGGACCGTTAAGAAAGATAATAATCTCTTGGGTGTAGAATTGAAAAAAGGGGATGTCGTTATCAGCTGGATGAGTGCGGCGAATATGGATGAAACAATATTTGAAAATCCATTCGATTTGAACATTCACCGTCCCAATAACAAAAAACACCTTACCTTTGGGAATGGTCCGCATTTCTGTCTAGGTGCTCCACTGGCAAGAATGGAATTAAGCGTTGCTTTGACTGCATTTGTAGAAAAAGTACCCTTCATCGAATCAGTTGAGTCATTTGAGTTGGAAAACAACCTTACCGTCTCGGCTCCAGGCCAGTCCCTGACATACTTGCCTGTGAAGATTGTTCATTAAGAAGAAGATAACTATCATACAGTCCAAATAACAAAAGCCGTAGATTGGATGTGTACCAACATCTGATCTACGGCTTGTATATCGTTCAAGTTTTTTCTGAGATGTTTACATAACAGAGTAGAGAGGGTCATACAACAGTAACTATACAATATTATATGAGAAGAGAAGATCACATTAGAGGAGGTTGCGATGAAGACTCGAAGTGGTCTTCTTTGTGCATCATGTCTCTGTTTTCGTTAGGAAGGGAGAACTGCTGAGCTAAAAGCTGCTGTTCCTTGATGAGAAGATCAACTTTATGGTGCAGATGGTCCAATTGTTTGTTGTAGTGTTTGTACGTGTAGAATCCGATCACAGCCTTAATCGCGAAGAAAATAACAGCTGCCGTAATAATCAATATATAGTTAGAAGCAATATGCCTGATCCAGCTATTGAGTTCACTTATCACGTATAACACTTCCTTTCACAAGAAATGCAGATTACTTCTATTCATTGCCTTCGTTATAGGAAAGATTACGTGGAAAATGTTCTCAGATGTATTCCTTCGAAAGCAGGATGGAGCATAGCAACATTGTGTTTATTCCTGTTATTAAGTAGAATTATTTTAATTAATATTTTCCAAAGGAGAGCAAATACGTGCTGGAACTTAGCTTTAACGACCCGGAAAAACTGGTAACTGTAACCCACGCCTTGTCGACTCGTTCCCGGATTGACATTCTCCAGCTTCTTAATGCCAACAAATTAAACATAATCGAAATTGCCGAAGCACTTAACCTGCCCGTGTCAACGGTAGCCAACCATATTAAAGTGCTGGAGGCGGCCAATTTAATACATACGGAAATGCTCCCAGCCTCTCGTGGGGCCATGAAAGTTTGCAGCCGTAATTATGATGATATTCATATTGCCCTGGATCGAGTGAGTTCCTTTCCCACACGGGATACGAATGTCTATGAAGTTCAGATGCCGATAGGGCATTACAGCGACTGTGAAGTTGCGCCAACATGCGGCATGGCGAGCACGGAGGAGATGATTCTGAAGGAAGACGACCCGGCAAGCTTCTATCATCCTAAGCATATTGATGCTCAGATCATTTGGCTGGCAAAAGGTTATCTTGAATATTTGCTTCCAATGGATATTCCGCAAGGTGCAACGATTGAATCTTTGGAATTGTCCATGGAAATCTGTTCTGAAGTAGCAACGTATAACAATGATTGGCCCTCGGATATTTCTGTTTGGGTGAATGGCACTGAGATCGGGATGTGGACTAGTCCAGGAGATTTGGGCGACCGCCGAGGTAAACTGAATCCGGCATGGTGGTCAGATGGTTCCACACAATACGGCATTCTCAAAAAATGGCGTGTGGACGACAACATGACCATGCTAGACAAGGAGAAAATTTCGGATGTGTCCCTGTCAGATCTTCATCTTGAGGATAAACACAAGTTAAGATTACGCATTGGAATTCATCCGGATGCTAGGCATCAGGGAGGCATGAACCTGTTTGGCAATGAGTTCGGAGATCATGAACAGAACATTATTATGCAGGTAAGGTATACGATGAATGCAGGTGATAAGGATGCGAGATATGCCAAATAACGGTACTTCATTTATCGTGAGTATCGAGCGTTTTAAACCGAACTTGTTTCATCTGGAGCAACACGTTCCAATTACCTGGAGCTTATTCAGTCCACCCGATTATCTCAAATTGACGAAGGTAAACGGAAAATCATCTGGTCACCGGAGCCTGGCGGGCGTTATAGCTATCATTTGTGGGCACCAGAAATCCATTTTTTGAACGGAAAATGGTACATATACTATACGGCCAATGATGGGGGAGGGGACGATTCACGGCGGATTTGCGTGCTGGAGAATGAAAGCCCAAATCCCATGGATGGCGATTGGGTATGGAAGGGGCTCTGGACACTCCTGTCCCTGGTCTGGATGGTACCGTGCTGAAATTGAGTGCTCAATTCTATTTTCTGTACGCAGTCTACGGTCATTTTCCGGACTATGGGTCAGCGATCTATATTATGCGGATGTCTAATCCTTACACATTGACAGGTGACCATGTGCTGTTAACAGCTCCAACCTTTTCGTGGGAAAAGCAAGGCGGGATGGCGATTAATGAAGGCCCGGTTATGCTGCATCGAAATGGACGAGTCTTTCTGATTTTCTCGGCCAGCACAACCTGGACGGAAGATTATGCACTTGGCATGTTAACCATGAATGAAGAAGATGATCCAATGCTAGCTTCATCATGGACCAAATCCCCGCAGCCTGTTTTTTGGAAGAGTACGGAGAATGGTGTATATGCCACAGGGCACAACAGCTTTACTACATCACCGGATGGTCTGGAGGACTGGATCGTATTTCATGCTCTTCCGGCACCGGGTGCTGATACTGGTTTGCGGGCTACGCGCATTCAAAAATTTGAATGGAACAGGGATGGAACACCTGATTTTGGTGTGCCTTTCAGCGATGATCATGCGCTCCAAGTTCCATCGGGAGAGTAAGACATAAGACTTGAGAATAGGGGATAGGTATGCCTAAAGTTACAACTATTTTGTAATTAATAGCGAAGTAGATAAATGATTGGGTGAAAACGAATGCTTTCATTAGACAAAGAAAGTAATAATTATTTTGGCTTTAAACTGGATTTTTCCGCATTTTAACTATGTTTTAATGGTGTGACCTAGTGAATAATAGACTTTCCAATGCTGTTTGAATGAGATGTAAGCAAGAACACCAGATATATTTTGTTACAAGAAAATAAATTGAAAACGTTGACATCTAATTATTGTGTAATTATACTTTGATTCAAATACAGAACAAATATTGCACCATTGTTGTGTCCACCATTCCAATACTGATGGTATACCCTTTCCTGCAAAAGTACTTTGTAAAAGGAGTATATATCGGTTCAATCAAAGGCTAATAGGAGTGATTTACGTATGAATAAAGACAAGATGACATTGACACCACGACCGGAATATCCTCGTCCTCAGTGGGTACGTAACCATTGGATCAATCTGAACGGAACTTGGCAGTTCGAAATGGATCATGGAAAAAGTGGAAAAGAACGGGGTTATGAACAGTCCGAACATGACCTCTCTGGGACAATCACTGTTCCGTTCTGTCCAGAGAGTAAACTGTCCGGGGTGGGCTATACCGATTTTATGGCAGCAGTATGGTATAAACGCGAGTTCTCCATCCCGGATGCCTGGATGAATGGGCGCATTTTGCTTCATTTTGGCGCTGTTGATTACGAAGCCGAGATCTGGGTCAATGGAAAAGCCGTTGGTAAACATCGGGGAGGCTATTCGCCATTCCATTTTGATATCACATCCCATGTTTCGTCGGGAACGAATGTAGTCACGGTTTATGCGGAAGATGATGTGCGTTCAGGACTTCAGCCGCGAGGCAAACAGAGCGAACGCTTTCATTCACATGGCTGCGATTACACGCGGACGACCGGCATTTGGCAAACGGTGTGGCTGGAGCAAGTGCCAGAGGTGTATCTCTCCGACATGAAAGTCGCGGCTGATCCGGATAATGCATGCGTGCACCTTGAAGTGAAAATATGCGGTAACACTGCTGGAGGAGAGCTGGCTGCAACAGCCCACTTTGACGGCAAGAATGTTGGATCGGCAACGGCGGTTATTCATGGACCTGCTGTGAAGCTTACCGTCCCATTATCCGAAATCCACTTATGGGAGCCGGGGCATGCCCAATTGTATGATTTGGAGTTGAAGCTGCATGGGCAGGATCAGACCATCGATACGGTAGGCTCGTATTTCGGACTGCGGACGGTAAGGTTGGATGGTATGGCATTTCGTATTAATGAGAAGTCTGTTTTTCAGCGGCTTGTGCTGGATCAGGGCTTTTACCCGGATGGCATCTACACGGCACCTAGCGACGAAGATCTGCGCAAAGACATCGAGATTTCCATGGGGCTTGGCTTTAATGGAGCGAGATTGCACGAAAAGATGTTTGAGCCGCGTTTCCTGTATTGGGCTGATCAGCTGGGTTATCTGGTATGGGGAGAACATGCCAACTGGGGACAGGATATTACAACGACCGAAAGCCTTGCCCGGTTTTTGCCAGAATGGATGGAAGGTATGGAACGCGACTTTAATCATCCATCACTTATCGGTTGGTGTCCGTTCAACGAAACGTGGGATCGTGATGGAACCCGGCAGGATAATGATGTGCTACGCATTGTCTATGAGATGACCAAACGTATGGACCCGACACGTCCTGTCATTGATACCAGCGGTAACTATCATGTGGTGACGGATATCTTCGATTTGCATGACTATGATCAGAACCCGGAAACGTTCCGTGCCAGATATGAACCGATGAAAAGCGGTGGAGAAGTATTCAATACGTTTCCGGAGCGGCAGACGTATGAAGGGCAGCCCTATTTTATTAGCGAGTATGGCGGTATCTGGTGGAATCCGGATCAGCAAGATGAGAAAGCTTGGGGCTACGGGGACAGACCGCAATCCGAAGAAGCTTTCATTGCACGTTATGAGGGATTAACCAATGTCCTGCTGGACCATCCGAAAATGTTCGGGTTTTGTTATACCCAGCTATATGATGTGGAACAGGAAGTGAATGGACTGTACACCTATGACCGCCGTCCCAAATTCGACCCGGAAACGATTCGTCGCATTAATTCCCGCAAAGCTGCCATTGAAGATTGAACGTTGAAGGTCAGGTACACGCATGATTCATAATCCTATAGGGAGCGTGACTGTAGATGAAAATAATGAATTACAGGAACAAATTGTTGCTGGCCTTATGTGCATTTCTTATTTTTCCAATGGGACAGACGACGCATGCTGCGACCGTTCAGAATAACTTCTACAATGTCGTGATGCAGGATGGAGCTGATCCATGGGTCTACAAGCACACAGATGGATTCTATTATTTCACCAAAACAACAGGTGGTAACGTTACCATCTGGAAGTCAGCTCAATTAACAACCGTTGATGCGGCTCCAACCACAGTGGTGAATACTGGCTGTTGCGGCATCTGGGCTCCAGAGCTTCATTACATCAATGGTGCTTGGTACATCTATTATGCGAAGGATGATGGAGACAACGTTAATCACCGCATGTATGTTATGGAAAATACGTCAGCTGATCCTACACAGGGAACCTGGCAATACAAAGGACAGATTACGGATCCCACCAACAAGTGGGCTATCGATGGGACGGTATTGCAGGCGAACGGACAGCTCTACTTCATCTGGTCGGGCTGGGAAGGAGATACGAATGTAAGGCAGAATCTGTACATTGCCCATATGAGTAATCCCTGGACGATCGATTCAAATCGCGTGGAAATTGCACGACCAACCTATAAATGGGAAACCAATCATTCCCCGAATGTAAATGAAGGGCCGCAGGTGATCGTTCGAAACGGAGTTATCAGTCTAGTCTACTCTGCAAGTGGCAGTTGGACCAACGACTATTGTCTGGGGCTTATTACCGCTAACGCCTCAAGCAATTTGCTGAATCCGGCATCCTGGAACAAGCGCAGTCAGCCTATCTTCCAATCAGGGAACGGCTTGTATGGTCCCGGTCATCATTCCTTTACGAAATCGCCTGACGGGACTGAGGACTGGATCATGTACCACACAGCGAAATCCAATAATTCCGGATGGAATCGTGAGATTCGCTTACAGAAGTTCACCTGGAATGCCGACAATACCCCGAGCTTTGGTACACCGGTGAATCCCAACGCACCTATTGCTCTACCTTCGGGAGAAAAGTCAATCGTTCGATATGAAGGAGAAGAGGGAACCTTTGGTGGGATCGCTTATGCATCCCAGAGTCCTTCTGGTTCAGGCGGCATGAAAGCTGGTCATATCGATACGGCGGACAGCTATGTAGAATTTAACGTCAATGCAGCAGCTACAGGGCAATATATTCTCCTGGCAAGGACGGCGAATGGTACAGCAGGTGGAAATTGGTCTAACCTGCTGCTGAGTGTGAATGGAGGTACAGCCAGCCCATTCTACATTACGAACAAGGGATGGGAGAACTGGGGACTGTCTACAGCAAGAGTTCAGCTAAAGGCTGGTGTGAACAAAATTCGTTTCTCCAAAGGTGAAGGATACGGAGAACTGGACTTCTTTGATATCAAACCTGTAGATTAGAGAATGATAAATCCGATTCGAACCCTGCCGGTGTCCATTTGGACCTTGGCGGGGTTTTGTGATTTGAAATTGAAAACTTTCCGATTCCATTCATATTCAGTTCATAAAAGTACGATATTCTTCCCCTATAAACGATATGGGAGGAACCACAATTGACAAACATACAGCAAAGAACAACAGGTAATGAACTTGGAGATTGGGCCATTGAAGCAGAGGGGCTTGTAAAAATCTTTGGAGATAAGCGTGCAGTGGATGGTGTGAATCTAAACGTGAAGGCAGGTACAATCTACGGTGTACTGGGCCCGAATGGAGCAGGGAAAACAACAACAATTCGGATGCTGGGTACACTGCTTCGGTCCGATGGAGGATCAGCCAAAATATTTGGGCATGATGTGGTGAAGGAGTCACATATTGTACGCCAGCTGATTGGACTTACAGGACAATACGCATCGGTTGACGAGTCACTTAGTGCCAACGAAAATTTGATGATATTTTCACGGCTCCTGGGTCTAGGCCGCGCAGAATCGAAACGCAAGACCGCTGAGCTGCTCGAAGAATTCGGCTTGACGGAGGCGGCGAAACGTCCGATCAAAGGGTTCTCGGGAGGCATGCGCCGCCGTCTGGATCTGGCAGCAAGCCTTATTGCTCAGCCGCCGCTGATCTTTTTGGATGAACCGACAACTGGACTTGACCCACGGACACGTGCACAGATGTGGAATACGATTCGCCAATTGGTCAAGACTGGTTCAACAGTGCTTCTGACCACACAATATCTTGATGAAGCGGATCAACTGGCAGACCGCGTTGCCGTAATTGATCAGGGTCATGTTGTGGCCGAAGGTACGGTAGATGATTTGAAAGCTTCCGTTGGCACTGCCTCCCTTCAACTGCGCATCCAGGAACCGACACGGATTGAACACGCCCGTCAGATTGTGGAGCAGATCCTTCGGACAGATTCCAGCGTATCAGCGGAAGCAGGGAAGATTACTGCGCCGATGGCTAATGCGAATATTGCAGCAGATCTGCTGATTGCCTTTCGTTCCGCAGGCATTGATCTGGCAGAGATGAGTGTCCAGAAACCTACACTTGATGAAGTATTTCTTACCATTACGGGCCAAGATGCGAGTGGCAATACGTCTCATACGTCTCAAGAATCAAAAGCAGTGGAGGAGTTGCAAGTATGAACAGTACAATAGCGAAACAAAACCCAAGCCGTAAGCTGAGAAAATACACAAGCTTTGGGCAAACCGTCCGGAATTCCTTAACGATGGCTTATCGCGGGATCTTGAAGGTTAGACGAACACCAGAGCAATTATTCGATGTTACCCTACAGCCGATCATTTTCACATTGATGTTTACGTACATTTTTGGCGGTGCAGTCTCGGGAAACATTCAAGCTTATTTGTTGGTCATTATTCCGGGTATACTTGTGCAGACGGTAATTACAAGCTCAGTCGTTACTGGCGTGCAATTGCGTGAGGATATGGATAAAGGGGTATTCGACCGATTCAAATCATTGCCTATAGCACGTATTGCGCCATTGGCCGGAGCATTGCTGGCGGACACGATCCGATATACCATTGCAACAATCCTTACCTTTGCGATTGGATATCTATTGGGATATAGCCCTGCGGGTGGATTGGGTCATGTCGCCTTGGCAGGATTGCTGGTTATTGTGTGCGCTTGGGCGATCAGTTGGATTTTTGCTTTTCTCGGTGTTATTGCACGTACAGCGTCCAGTGTACAAGGGATTTCCATGCTCGTATTGTTTCCGCTCACCTTTGCTTCGAACGCTTTTGTTCCGGTAGATACGATGCCAAATTGGCTTCAGTGGATTGTTAATGTCAATCCGATATCCCATTTGGTCTCAGCTGTACGGGATTTGGCGAATCAAGGGACAATGGGCACAGATTTGGTGACTAGCCTTGCTGGAGCGGCAGTTATTGTAGCCATTTTTGCACCATTAACAGTACGGGCATATATGCGCAGAACGTAATTGGAAA
Source organism: Paenibacillus taichungensis (assembly GCF_013359905.1). Classification (GTDB taxonomy): domain Bacteria; phylum Bacillota; class Bacilli; order Paenibacillales; family Paenibacillaceae; genus Paenibacillus; species Paenibacillus taichungensis. The sequence continues at coordinate 378,049 of NZ_JABMCC010000115.1, forward strand.
TCATAAAATTTTCTAAAAATGTGGAGTTATCAGGAAAGAGACGTTATGCCTTGTGGTATAAGGTCTTCTTCTTGACAGAATGTGGAGTATAAGGCAAGGTTGAAAAAAATGGAGGTGGTCACGTTGACAAGCATATTGGTCGTTGATGACGACCCGCATATCCGAGAGCTGGTAGGACATTTTTTACAGCAGGAGGGTTTGCATGTAATTGAGGCTGTTGACGGTTTGGATGCACTGCGATTACTAGCTGACCATAAGGTCGACCTCGTCGTTCTCGATATTATGATGCCAGGCATGGACGGATGGGAATTGTGCCGCCAGTTGCGGCAGCAGACGGATCTGCCGCTCCTGATGTTAACAGCCAAAGGAGAAACCTCGCAGATCATCAAAGGTTTTACCCTTGGGACGGATGATTATCTGGTGAAGCCTTTTGATCCGCTGGTGCTGGTTGCACGAGTAAAGGCTTTATTGAAACGATATCGGATTATGACTTCACAAGTGATCCTGCTTGGTGAACTGGTCCTGCGGGGGGATACGTTTGAGTGCAAGAAAGGCGATCAGGATATTGTGTTGCCACGTAAGGAATTTGAACTGCTTTTCACCCTTGCGAGTTACCCTGGCAAGACCTTTACACGTGATCAGTTAATCGAAAAGATCTGGGGTTATGATTACGAAGGGGACGAGAGGACAATTGATGTGCATATCAAGAGGCTTCGTGAACGGTTTCCGGAGGAAGAGCATGCTTTTGTCATTCGTACTATGCGAGGTTTAGGCTATCGCCTGGAGGTACGGCAATGAAGCAGGAGGCTGGATTTCTTCATATTGCCAGAAACGTCATTCTGGTATCTCTGGCCCTGTTTGCCTGCTGGACAGCAGCTTTCTACCTTACGAGATATGTGTATTCCTTTGTCCCATGGGAACCGCATGAATTGCTTGCTTTTCTGATTAATGCCATGCTTGGGTTCATTTTCTTCGGGATATGCATTTCAATCATCGGTCCGCTGGTTAAAGGCAGGCAGTATGAATTTTTTAATGAGATGATTCAGGCACTGAAAAGCATTTCCCGGGGGGATTTTCGTGTGAATCTGGATGCAGAATTTGCCAATAGAAACGGGAGACAGAGAAATCCCCATCCGTTTGTGCAGTTAGTTGAAAGCATCAATGACATGGCGGCAAATCTCAAAGTGATGGAAGATTTGCGTCAGGAATTCATCTCCAATGTATCACATGAGATCGGATCGCCGCTCACGTCAATCAGCGGGTTCGCCAGAGCGCTGAAAAATAAAGATATGGACCAGGAGAAACGGGAAAAGTATCTGACGATCATTGAGACGGAATGTGTTCGTTTGTCCAGACTGAGTGATAATTTGATGAAGCTCGCTGTTCTGGATTCATCCGAGCATGCATCACATAAAACATCTTACCGATTGGATCGGCAGTTGGTAACTCTGGTTCTGGCCTGCGAACCCCAATGGGATGACAAGAAAATAGATATGAACGTAGAGCTGGAAGAAGTTGAAATCTTGGCTGATGAGGACTTGATGATTCAGTTATGGATCAACCTGATTCATAATGCAATCAAGTTCACGCCAGAAGGCGGCAAAATTGATGTTTTCCTTACGCAAGGTGAAGGCAAGGTTAGTGTGCGTATTACTGACAATGGACCCGGCATCACCAAGCAGGATCAACTTCGTATATTTGAACGCTTCTACAAAGCAGATCAATCCCGTACACGTGCCTTGGGCGGCAGTGGGTTGGGTCTGTCCATCGTGCATAAAATTGCGGAGATGCATGGGGGTATTGTCTCCGTGTTCAGTGAACCAGGAGAAGGTGCGACATTTACTGTACAGCTACCTGTCCATTCAGAATAATAAAAAGGGTAATTGATGGACGTTGTCCTCAATTACCCTTTTTATTTCAATTAATTCGGCTGTTATTGTACAAAATAAGGTATATAATCGATAAGCTACAGGGTAGCCAATACATAAGGCCGTAAGGAGTGTGCAGTCTGCTGATATCCTCCACTCACCAACAACGTCTGATTGATGTGATGAATTCATTACCGGTACAACCAAAGTACTCCAAAGCAGAGCTGCTGATTAATGATCTGAAATTAAGCTCAGCGGGAGAGGTGGAGATGTTCTACTCTCCACATAATGAATATATCAATCCTTCTGCAAAAGTCATGCTTGTGGGCATCACACCAGGCTGGCAGCAAATGGAGATTGCATATAGAACGGCTATCCAGGCTTTGAAAGCACACAAATCATATGAGCAAGCCTGTAAAGAAGCCAAAATAGCAGCAAGAATGGCCGGCTCCATGCGTAGCAATTTGATTCAGATGCTCCAGGAAATAAGCTTGCATGAATATTTAAAAGTGCCCCATGTGCAAAGGCTGTTTGAAGCAGATTGTATATTGTTACATACAACTTCTCTGGTTCGATATCCGGTCTTGGTGAATAAGCAAAATTACAATGGACATCAGCCTTCTATTACTCAAAATAAATTTTTGTATCAAGCTGTACTTGAATCATTTCTGCCTGAAGTTGAACAGTTAAAGCATCCTCTTATTATTCCATTAGGAAAGTCGGTGGAGGCTGTACTCCATCAATTGCTAGATGAACATCGGTTAGTTGAAGGGAAAATTTTATGGGGGTTCCCTCATCCATCTGGTGCCAACGGCTCTCGTGTGAAACAGTTTCTTCATAACAAAGCGGGGATGCAGAGCATTCTGAGGGGATGGCGTGATTAAATTTCTTGCGTGTTTCTTGCTTTTTACAAATTCAATAATAGTATAATGATTACGACTACATGACATGGAAACAGGAAAAGAGGAAACAAATGCCTACAATACTAGTTGCTGACGATGATCCGAACATTCGTGAACTCGTCTGTTTATTTTTGAGAAATGACGGATTTGAAACGGCTGAAGCTGCGGATGGGAAGGAGGCACTGACCGTTTACGGCTCAACACATGTCGATCTTGTTGTGCTTGATATCATGATGCCTATCATGGATGGTTGGACGTTATGTAAGGAGCTACGAAGAGCCAATCCTGATCTTCCGTTGCTCATGCTGACGGCGAGAGGGGAGACCTGGGAGAAAGTGAAGGGATTCGAACTGGGAACCGATGATTATCTGACGAAACCGTTTGATCCGTTGGAGCTCACGGCTCGTGTTCGAGCATTACTGAAACGATACAAAATCGGCTCCACGCAGACGATCCATTTCGGCAACGTCATCCTGGATCGACAAACCTACAAGGTGACGAGCGGAACAGAGTCGCTTACGTTGCCGCTGAAGGAGTTCGAATTGCTCTATAAACTCGCTGGAACACCCGGACAAGTCTATACACGTGAGCAATTGATCGATCAGATCTGGGGCATTGATTACGCCGGTGATGATCGAACAGTAGACGTACATATTAAACGCCTGCGTGAACGATTCGCAACAACAGCCGATTTTCGGATCGAAACGGTGCGAGGTCTGGGGTACCGGCTTGAGGTTTACGAATGATTAGATCGTTATATATCCGTGTGGTCCTGACATTTCTGGTCTCCGTCATCGCCGGCACGGTCATTTCTTTTTTTGTGTCCACGATGATATTCGAAGATCAATTGAATGAAAATGCTCAAATTAACATACGTAACTTCGGCCAGGATATCGTGCAGATTTACAAGACCCTTCCATTAAGTGAAGCAGAATCGTACGTTAGTGGAATGAAGCTACTGAATTCATATCATATTCGAATTTACGATGCAACGGGTCAGTTCCAGTCGTATGGAAAGCTTAACGGACATAAATCGGCCACGGTGACGAAAGAGCAACTAAAGAAAGTGCTAGATGGAGGCGTAGTTCAGGACAATCCGAATGGTATTGCAACAGTTCTTTTAGGTTTGCCGGTGAAAACGGAAATGGGAGCGAAAGCCATGTTTTTTGAGACACTCACTCCCCCATCTTCATTGTTTGTCGTCCAATGGGCTTCGATCTTTGCAACCTGTTCATTGATTGCGGGAAGTATTATCATTCTGATTGCTTCCATATTTTTGGTTAGACCGATCAAAAAACTGACAAAAGCAACGAAGCGGATCGCTGCTGGAGATTTCAACGTCAAGTTGAATATTAAGCAAACCGGAGAACTGGGCACACTGGCGCGCAGTTTTGAAGAAATGATTCATGATTTGCAGCAGTTGGAGCAGATGCGCAGGGAATTTGTAACGAATGTGTCACACGAGGTTCAATCTCCGCTGACTTCGATATCCGGTTATGCTCAAGCACTGAAACAAGTAAATCTCTCAGAGCAAGAAAGAAGCCGATATCTTGAGATTATCATCGCTGAGGCGAAGCGGATGTCCAAAATGAGTGATAATCTGCTCAAGCTAAGTATGCTTGAATCGCAGTCGCAGCAACCACGACTTAGCACACTTAGCCTGGATGAACAGATCAGGCGGGTCATTGTAACTCTCCAGCCGCAATGGTCTGCTCGCAACATTCACTTTGAGCTCGATCTCCAAGCTGTTAAAGTATTGGCTGATCACGACCAGCTGAACCAGGTATGGACAAATATTCTCAGCAACGGTATTAAATTTTCCAAAGATGGCGGCGTAATTCACGTCAGCACCAAGCAGGATATCAAGATCGTGACTATTCGAATCTCCGACACAGGTATCGGTATCCCCCTTGAAGACCAGAAGCGCATATTCGAACGATTTTTCAAGTCGGATCGTTCTCACAGTCGCAAGTATGATGGCAGTGGTATGGGACTTGCTATCGTTAAACAGATTGTATCGCTTCATCAAGGGGACATACGAGTAGAAAGTGAACCTGGTCAAGGAACGACCTTTATTGTCACGTTGCCCATCACTCCACCAACGGAATAGTTAGGCTTATAGGATAAGGTGAATGTGTAGAATATTCATCCGATTGTCTAAACCATATTTTCAGGCCACGTTTCACATGCAAGCTCCCTCGCATGTGAAACGTGGTCTTATTTTGTTAGTTCATATTCCGTTCATATTGTCGTCATGATGAGGACATCTTTGTTGGTTAGTCTTGAATTAAAGGTTTGTTACAGCCATTAAACAGATGAGACAGGAGCAGATGAGTGTGACACAAGAAACCGAGAAGAAACAGTCGGGTCGATCCAAAACAAAGAAAGTATTAAACATTTTGCTTAAAGTATTTGGTGCAATCGTTATAGTCATCCTACTTTTCGTGGCCACCGTGTATAGCGTTAACAAAATCAGCAGTCATTCGGAGCAAAAAAGAATGGAAACGTATGGACAGCGTGTATCTGTAGATGGAAAACAGATGAATATCAGCATTCAAGGAAAAGGAGAAGAAACGATCGTCCTTTTACCAGGGTTTGGAACAGCATCACCCGCACTTGATTTTAAGCCACTTATTTCAGAACTATCCCCCTATTATAAAGTCGTCGTGGTTGAACCTTTTGGTTATGGATTGAGTGATCAGACCGAAAGGGAGCGCAGTACAGCAAATATCGTAAGTGAAATCCACGAAGCGCTGCAAAGTCTTCATATTGATCGGTATATTCTCATGGGTCATTCCATTTCCGGGATCTATAGCCTGGATTATGTGAACAAATATCCAAACGAAGTAAGTGCATTTGTCGGACTGGATAGCAGTGTTCCAACGCTTAGTGAACAAAAGATTGATTCGTCAGATACACAACCGATTAAATGGTTCCGTAACTTAGGTTTCGCGCGATTACAATTAAAACTGAGTGCTGACCCTTATGATGGACTGCCTTATGATGAGCAGACTAAAGAACAATTGAACATTTTGATCCGAAAAAATATGTATAATACCACTCAATTAAATGAGGCAGAGAGTATGTATTCCAACTTTAAAGCAGCTGAACAGCTAACGTTCCCTGTTAATCTGCCGGTTCTTTTCTTTGTTCAAAAGAATCATCCGGCAGCGGAGAATTGGATTCCTGAACACGAGAAGTTAATAAAGGATTCTGTACATGGTGAAGTGGTGCTGCTGGAAGCAAATCATTATCTGTATCGTTCCCATGCCAAAGAAATTGCGGAAAACTTTATGGGATTTATGAAGGAAATCCAATAATGTGTTCACGGAAATTTATCCGACAATGACGTCTCCGTAAATTTATTAATTTATTTGCTTGTTCATATTCAGTTCATATTGATGTCACGGGGAGTACATTTTCATTGGTTAAGATTTCATTAGCAGCAAAGAAGAAAGCCGAACTAACAGTTCAAGACAGGAGAAGATGAGAGTGACACAGCCAGAGGAAAAGAAAGCGAAGAATGGATCGAGGGCCAAGAAAGTACGGAATATTATACTTAAAATACTAGGAGCAATCGTAATCGCCATTATTTTGTTTCTAGGTATTGTTTATATCACGAATGTGATCAGTAGCAATTCCGAAGCGAAAAAGATTGAGCCTTATGGTCAGCACGTATCTGTAGACGGGAAAAATATGAATGTGCTCATTCAAGGTGAAGGCAAGGAAACGATTGTGCTTCTGCCTGGTTTTGGAACAGCAACACCAGCGCTTGATTTCAAGCTGCTTATTGATGAATTATCTCCATATTACAAAGTTGTTGCAGTTGAGCCTTTCGGTTACGGATTAAGTGATGGAACAGAAAAAGAAAGAACTACAGAAAATATCGTAAGTGAAGTTCATGAAGCTCTGCAGCAACTTGATATTCATCAGTACATGCTCATGGGTCACTCTATTGCAGGCATTTACGGCATTGATTATGTGAACAAATATCCGGATGAGGTAACTGCCTTCGTCGGTATTGACAGTAGTGTTTCCACCCAACCAAGTATTACAGATGCGAAGTTCCCATTAAAAACGTTTGCTCTTCTCAGAAATACAGGTCTCTTAAGATTAATGATGAAAGTGAGTGCAGACCCCTATGAGGGACTTGCATTTAATGGTCAGACGGTTGAGCAGATGAAAATGATCTCGAATAAAAACATGTATAATCCCACGTCATTAAACGAGATGGATCATATTTATTCCAATTTTAAAGGTGCTCAAGGTTTAACCTTCCCTACAGACCTTCCACTTCTTCTCTTTGTACAAGCAAATAATGAAGGTGTAGAAGGATGGATACCGCTGCATGAAGGGCAGATCAAAGATTCGGTACATGGGAAAGTAATCACAATGGATGGTTCACATTATTTACACCATACTCAATTCAAAAAAATTGCTGAAGACGTTAGAGCTTTTATGAACGAAGCAAAATAAATATGGTGTAAACGTACACGCTTTGACTTAACAGGTGTGTATGAACGAATATGAAAACCGTCCTGCGGGGCGGTTTTTCCATAGTTAGTAAATCCAATTCGGATGATGTCCGTGATGAAAGAGAGGATTCAAATGAGATTATTTGAAATACTTTTAGTTTTATCCTGTTTCGCTTTACTGGTAGATCTATTGTTTATTAAAAGAAGTGCCAAGAAAATAGGCTTGGGTTTGGGTATAGGAAGTAGCGTTATATTATTAGTTCAATTATTTGTTGAGGGATACAGATGGCAGTTGCTTTTGGTATATATCATGACGGCGCTATTCATACTCATCGTTTTATTCAGACATTCCGAAAAGATGGTGAATCTAAAAATAGGGAAGTTCTTGAAATATAGTTTATCTTCCCTAATCGTCATTCTGCTGGTTGTTTCTACTGCCTTGTCTGTATACCTACCTGTTTTTAATTTGCCGAAGCCGGATGGTCCAGAGAAAGTGGGTACTCAAACGTTTCATTTTACAGACCAGAATAGAGCTGAAGTCTTAACTGAAGATCAAAGCGACAAGAGGGAGTTAATGGTCCAATTCTGGTATCCTACTGAGAACATGAATAACAACAAGCGTGACACGCTGTTTCCAAATGATAAAGAAATGTTCAAAACGTATATTAAGAGCTTCTCTGCTTCTTTAAAACTGCCCGAATTTTTGCTCGACTACTTGAAGTATAGTCAAACCAACTCTTATGAAAATGTAGAAATATTACCTTCCACAAGTCCTTATCCCGTGGTACTGCTATCTCATGGTATGGGAACCAGTAGAGTTCTACAAGCATCACAGGCCGAGAATCTGGCCAGTCATGGTTTTATCGTGGTCACAATCGATCATACGTACAGCACCTTTGCTACCCTTTTTCCGGATGGCCGTGTAACGGGCTATACAACAAAAATGACAACCATAGATGACCGCAGTGAAGTTGGGGATATATGGACAAAAGACGTTGAGTTTGTTATCGATCAAATCGAAAAGCTAAATTCAGGTGTAATTGAAAGCCAATTTAAAGGGAAGATCGATTTAAATAACATAGGCGCGATGGGACATTCTTTTGGGGGTGCAACGGCGTTTAATGCAACGTATTTAGATCAACGAATCAAGGCCGGGGTTAATATGGATGGGTCACTGAATGAAGTAGAAGATAGAGATGATATAAACAAGCCGTTTATGTTTATCAGATCGGGAAATTTTGAAGACTGGTTAGCCAATTTTGAAAGTGATAGAAATTCGGATGACGAAGTAACTAAGTTTCTTTCAGATGAGCTGCACATTATGAAAACGGTTATCAATCAGGGGGGGAATGTGATTTATATAGAAGGAACCCAGCACTTCAATTTCACGGATCTTCAATTCTATTCGGAGCTGATTAAACTGTCCGGAATTACAGGAGACATCAATGGTAAAAGAGGGTCGAACATCGTAAATCAATATGTACTTGATTTCTTTAATAAGCAATTGAAAGGAACGGGCGGAACTCTAATTCAGGGGCCGAGCGACTTGTATCCAGAGGTGAAATTTGTAGATCCGAAAGAACTCTAATTTAAACTCAGGAGATGATGTGAATGGGACGACAAACGGGAAAACGAACTTCAATCACCGCCTTAACTCTGGTGTTAATGATGTTAGCTCCAATGTCAGTCATGGCCGCACCAGCTACGAGTAACAACAGCGATCTGACGTATGAACCAACCAGGAAAATAGTAGCGGAGAAAGCGAAGATCCTTACTGAGACGTACGGTACGACCAGTGTGCAATATGCATTAATCGATGCTGGAGAGATTGTGGTGTCCGGTCAAACGGGCAAGAACGATATCAATAACAAGGTGCCTCTTACTTCGAACACGATCTATGGCATTGGTTCAACCAGTAAAATGGTGCTTACAGCGGCTGTAATGAAGCTGGTTGACGAAGGCAAGATTGATTTGGATAAGCCTGTTGTGAACTATATCCCTGACTTTAAAATGAAAGATAATCGCTACAAACAAATCACACCACGCATGCTGTTAAATCATTCTTCCGGTCTGTTGGGCAGCTCCGGCAGCAATGCCACCTTGTACGGAGATAATGATACCTATTCACATGACACTTTTCTGGATCAATTGGCGACACAGACTCTAAAAGCCGATCCAGGAGAATACTCCGTATATTGTAACGATGGTTTTACATTAGCGGAGATTCTAGTCGAAAGAGTTAGTGGCATGGGCTTTACTGCTTTTATACACAAGTATATTACAGAGCCTCTGGACATGAATCATACCAAAACACCACAGGATGTGGTTGAGCCAGCAGAAATGGCGGGAATCTATTCTCCTTTATATGAAGGCCAGCTTCCACAAGAGAATTATAATATCATCGCTACTGGTGGCATTTACTCTACCGCTGAAGATCTTGTGAAATTTTCACAGATCTTCACGGGCGAGGTGGAAGGCATTCTTTCCAATAAGTCTGTAGAAGCTATGGCGCAAGAAGAATACAAAAGAGGCATGTGGCCGGAGGATAGCGATACGTCTATATCTTACGGGTTAGGATGGGATAGTGTGAATTTGTTCCCATTCAGTGAATACGGCATCAAAGCAGTAACGAAAGGTGGAGATACGATATCGTATCACTCATCATTAATCGTACTGCCGGAATACAATCTGGCTGCAGCCGTTACCTCTTCAGGTGGGACAAGTGCCAAAGATCAGTTCATTGCGAGTGAATTATTACTCAGTGCACTTGAGGAAAAGGGTATCATTACAGAACGGAAGCCAGAAAAGTCATTTGGGGTACCCGTGAAGGCAGATATACCTAAAGAGATATCCACGTATGCAGGTATGTATGGCGGCAATAATTCGGTTAAGAAGATCGAAATGAATCATGCTGGACAACTGACTGTATCCACACTCGCTGCTCCGAGTGATTCAGCTCAAAAGTATACTTATACATCAGATGGTACTTTTGTTAACGATGAAGGCACAGAAAAGTTGAAATTTGTTACGGAGAAGAACGGAAGTACGTATCTGTGGTCTCGATCATATATATCCTTACCGGGTCTTGGGCAGTTGGCTTTCTCAGAATATACAGCGGAGAAGCTAGAAGCCAATACATTACCCGAAGATGTAACAGCCGCTTGGCAGAAGCGTGAAGGTAAAAGATATTACGTGGTAAATCAGAAATATACATCAACGGTTTATCTCCATTCGTCACCAATTCTCCCGATTCATGCGGATAAAGAGACCCCAGGGTATATGTCTAATATTAAGATTATTGGAGCAAACGAAGCAGTCACTGCGCTGCAAATCCCTGGCATGGCTGGTCGTGATACAAAGGAAATCTATTTCTCTAAAAAGAACGGAGTGGAGTACATTACAGCCGTAGGTAGCGTATTCGCCAGTGAGGAAATTGTACAACCACTCTATTCGGGTAAACAATCCGCAACAACCATTCAAGCAGATGGATATGCCAAATGGTTTTCGGTACCAGCAACTGTGAAAGGAAAAGTTATGACGGTTAAGATGCCTGCAAATGGAGCCTTTGCAGTATATGACCAGACGGGTATTTGCATTAACCACACCGTGGTCAGCGGTAAGAATGAGGTTGTGTTACCAGAAAACGGCCGCATTGTATTTGCAGGCGACGTTGATTCCAAATTTGAAATTTCATTGAAATAGACGAAATCTTTATCCCCTTTAAGTAGACACTTAAAGGGGATATTTTTATGACGAAAAAAGGAAGGATCAGGGATCGTATATCATTATGTACTCAAATTTTTTTGCCTGTTCATACTCGGTTCATATAGATGTCACGAGCAGTACATTTATATTGGTTAAGCTTATTTTAGCACCAAAGCAAGATACTCTAATGAAGAGACTGACAGGAGAAGATGCGGATGATACAACAAGAGAAAATGAACGTGGTCAAGAGAACAGTCAAAAAACGAACCTCAATTGCAGCTTTAACTCTAGTGTTAACCATGTTAGCCCCACTATCAACAATGGCCGCACCGGCTACCACGAATAACAACAGCACCCTAAAGTATGAGACAACGAAGAAAACCGTGATTGAAAAAGCCAAATTGCTGACTGAGACTTACGGTACGACGAGTCTGCAATATGCGCTCATCGATGGTGGAGAGATTGTGGTGTCCGGTCAAACGGGCAAGAACGATATAAACGACAAGGTACGTCTTACTTCGAACACGATCTATGGTATTGGTTCAACCAGCAAAATGATGCTTGCAGCCGCTGTAATGAAGCTGGTTGACGAAGGCAAGATCGATTTGGATGTGCCGGTTGTGAACTATATCCCCGATTTTAAAATGAAAGATAACCGATACAAACAGATCACACCCCGTATGTTGCTGAATCATTCTTCCGGTCTACTGGGCAGCTCATTCAGCAATGCCACCTTGTACGGAGATAATGACACGTATTCACATGATACGTTTCTGGAGCAATTGGCAGGTCAAAACCTGAAAGCAGAACCCGGCGCATACTCAGTCTACAGCAACGATGGTTTTACGTTAGCCGAGATTCTGGTCGAAAGAGTTAGCGGCTTCGATTATACCGCATTCATACACAAGTTTTTCACGGAGCCTTTGGATATGAAACATACGAAAACACCACAGGATGTGGTTAACCCGGCAGAAATGGCGGCAATCTATTCCCCATTTTATGAGGGACAACTTCCAAAAGAGAATTATAATATCATTGCTACTGGAGGTCTGTATTCCACCGCTGAAGATCTAGTCAAATTTTCACAAATCTTCACGAGACAGGTCGAAGGCATTCTTTCCAGTAAGTCTGTAGAAGCTATGGCGCAAGAAGAGTATAAAAGAGGCATGTGGCCAGAGGATAGCGATACGCTTATGTCTTACGGGTTAGGTTGGGATAGTGTGAACTTGTTCCCATTCAACGAATACGGCATTAAGGCCGTTATGAAAGGTGGAGATACGTTATCTTATCAGTCCTCATTAGTGGTACTCCCGGAATACAACATGGCTGCAGCCGTTATCTCCTCAGGCGGGTCAAGCTTAACCAATCATTTCATTGCCAATGAATTATTACTCAGCGCACTTGAGGAAAAGGGCGTTATTAAAGAACGGAAGCCGGAAAAAACATTTGGCGTACCCGTGAAGGCCGATATGCCTAAGGAAATCTCCAAGTTTGCAGGTATGTATGGTGGCAATAATTCTGTTACGAAGATCAACATCAATACGGCTGGACAAATGACGGTATCTTCACTTACAGCTCCGAGTAATCCGGCTCAAGAATACACATATACAGCAGATGGTACTTTTGTTAACAACGAAGGTACAGATAAGTTGAAATTCGTTGTCGAGAAAAATGGGAATACCTACTTGTGGTCACGGTCTTATATAACCGTTCCAGGACTCGGACAGCTGGCTTTCTCAGAATATAATGCGGAGAAGCTGGAAGCCAATAAATTATCAAAGGAGATTAACGCCGCATGGGCAAAGCGCGATGGTAAAAAATATTATCTGGTGAATGAGAAATACACATCAATGGTCTATCTCAATGCTTCATCGATCCTGCCTATTCATATGAATAAAGAGAATCCAGGGTATATGTCCAATAATAAGATTATTGGAGCTAACGAAGCAGCCAATCCTTTGCAAATTCCGGGTACTGCCGGACGTGATACGATGGACATTCATTTCTCCCAAAAGAACGGAGGAGAGTATCTTACAGCTTCGGGTTATGTATACGCCAGTGAGGAACTTGTAAAACCCATCTATCCGGGTAAACAATCCGCAACAACCATTCAAGCAGATGGATATGCTAAATGGTTCTCTGTACCAGCGACTGCGAAAGGAAAAGTCATGACGGTGAAAATACCCGCAAATAGCGCCTTTGCCGTATACGACCAGACGGGAATTTGTATTAATTACACCGGGGTCAGCGGTAAGAATGAAGTTGTCTTACCAGAAAACGGTCGTATTGTATTTGCAGGTGAGGTTGGCTCCCGATTTGAAATTTCATTAAAGAAGTAAAATGAATGGAGTTTCAAATGGCTGTACAATAAACGAACTCAACAGGAGAGAACCATCATGATGAAAAAAATATTTATCATTTTGCTCAAAATATTCGGTGCCATAGTTATCGCTTTTGCATTATTTATTGCCACTGTTTTTATTGTAAATGTAATTAGCAACAAATCGGAGGAAGGGAAAATAAAAGCCTATGGTCAGTCCGTAGCGGTTGACGGGAAAAACATGAATGTGTTGATCAAAGGAAAAGGTGAAGAAACCGTGGTATTGCTTCCGGGGTACGGAACACCTGCCCCAGCTCTCGATTTTAAACCGCTCATCGATGAGTTATCCCCATTTTACAAAGTCGTTGTCATTGAGCCTTTCGGATATGGATTAAGTGACATAACTGAAAAAGAGCGTACCACGGAAAATATGGTTAGTGAAATTCATGAAGCGTTACAGCAGCTTAATATTCATCGTTACACGCTCATGGGTCACTCTATTTCAGGAATTTATGGACTGGACTATGTGAACAAATATGCAAACGAAGTAACTGCCTTCGTCGGGATTGAAAGCAGCGTTCCAACACAGGGAGGTAACGATGATCCATTTCCAACCGAAACGTACAAACTGCTTAAAAAATCAGGATTCTACCGATTGTTAATGAAACTGGCCCCTGATCAACTGATTGCACCCGATGTTGATGATGAAACCAGAGAACAGATTAGAATGCTCTCACTCAAAAATACGTTTAATCCGAATAATTTAAATGAAGGCGAAAATTTTGGTCCCAATTTCAAAGCTGCTGAAAACTTGAGCTTCCCTAGAGATCTGCCTGTCATTTTCTTTTTACAAGCGAATGATACCGAAACGGAAGGTTGGATACCTTTGCATGAAGAGCAAGTCAAAAATTCAGTACATGGTAAAGTGATGACATTCGAAGGTGGACATTATTTACACCATACCCGGTCCAAAGAAATAACCGAAAACTTCAGGAAGTTTATGAACGAAGTAAAATAAACTTAGAATAAACGTAGTACCTTTCAGAATTGATTTCAGAAAGAATGAAACGCCCGTTCCCCAGTAGAACACCGGGGAACGGGCGTATTTTCCATGCTCATTATTATTGATTTGTTAACGAAATTTCGAACCTTGAACCAGCTTCACCAGCAAATACAATCGTACCGTTTTCAGGTAAGGTAACTTCATTCTCGCCACTAACTACGGTATGATTCGTACTGATACCTGTCTGGTCATATACAGTGAAAGCGCCTTTCGAAGGCATCTTCACTGTCATCACTTTACCTGCGGCTGCTGCCGGTATCGAGTACCATGTCGCATAACCGTTTGTTTGAATCGTTGTCTTCGATTGTTTCCCTGAATAGAGTGGTCTCACAAGTTCTTGACTGACGTAGACCTTTCCTCCTGCTGAGACGTATTCCACGCCGTCTTTCTCAAAGAACTTATACTCCATCGTATCACGCCCAGCCAAGCCTGGAATTTGCAGTTGGTTCACAGCCGAATTTGCATCAATAATTTTATTGGTATACACATACCCTGGTGCTTCATCGAACATATGAATAGGGATAATCGGCGTTGCACTGTCATATACCGTTGAGGTGTATTTTTCATTCACCAGGTAATAAATGTTGCCTTCACGCTTCTGCCAAGCGGCTGTTACATCTTCGGGTAATGTATTGGTTTCGAGCTTTTCTGCCTTGTATTCCGAGGAGGCGATCTGTCCAAGCCCTGGCACAGACTGATACGAACGGGACCACAAGTATGTATTCCCGTTATCTCCTTGGGCGAATTTCAACTTTTCTGTACCTTGCTCGTTCACGAAAGAGCCATCTTCAGTATACGTATACTTTTGTTCGGTACTGTTCGGCGACAATAGCTGGGACATCGTCAGCTGTCCTTCATCATTCACTTCCAACTTCAATAACGAGCTGCCAACAGCCCCATAAATGCCAGCATACTGCGTTAGTTCCTTCGGCATGGTTGTTTTTACAGGGGCGCCAAATGATTTTTCCGGCTTCCGTCCTTCAATAATATCCTTTTCCTCAAGTGCGCTAAGCAACAGTTCGCTCGCAATCAATTGGTCGGTCGTGCTTGACCCACCTGAGGAAGTAACGGCTGCAGCCATATTGTATTCCGGAAGCACAATTAATGACGAATGATAGGCAATCGTATTCCCGCCTTTGGTAACTGCCTTGATGCCGTATTCGCTAAATGGGAACAAGTTCACACTATCCCAACCTAACCCGTACGAAATAGATGAATCGCTGTCCTCTGGCCACAGGCCACTTTTGTATTCTTCCTGCGTCATGGCTTCTGCTGACTCACTGGAAAGAATACCTGTGACCTCTCCCGTAAAGATTTGCGAAAATTTGACCAGGTCTTCTGCAGTAGAGTAAATGCCTCCAGAGCCAATCATATTCGTGTTCTCTAGTGGAAGTTGTTCCTTATTCAGCTGCGAATAAGTTACCGCCATTTGGTCAGGATCAACCAGATCCTGCGGTGTTTTGGTATGGCTCATACCCAAGGGTTCGGTGAAATTCTGTTGGATGAAATGGCTAAAGCTCATGCCACTAACCTTTTCGACCAGAATTTCAGCTAACGTAAAGCTATCGTTACTATACACCGAGTAGGCTCCCGGATCTGCCTTCAAATTTTGCTCGGCCAATTGATCCAAAAATGTATCATGTGCATAGGTATCATTGTCCCCATACAGTATGGCACTACCGCTTGAGGTTCCAAGAATCCCGGATGAATGATTCAGCAACATACGAGGTGTGATCTGTTTGTAACGGTTATCTTTCATATTAAAGTCAGGGATATAGTTCACAACCGGCACATCCAGATCGATCTTGTCTTCGTCAACCAGCTTCATCACAGCGCCTGTGAGCACCATTTTACTGGTTGAACCGATGCCGTACATTGTATTAGAAGAAAGGGGGATACGGCCCTCTGGGTCGTTTTTGCCTACCTGTCCGGAGATCACGATCTCTCCCTCATCCATGAGTGCGTACTGCACACTTGTTGTACCATATGTTTCGGTAAGGAGCTTGGCCTTCTCCATCACCGCTTTTTGGGTCATATCATACGTAAGGTTACTACTGTTACTGGTTGCCGGTGTGGCGAGAGCAGTCATTGGGGCTAACATGGTTAACACCAGGGTTACGGCGGCGAATGAAGTTCGTTTTTTCAGTGTCAATCTCATCTTCTCCTGTCTTATCTGTGGATTGGGGATCTCTGTGGTGGTACGTAAGCTAGTGTACTCTAGGACGGTGAACTGAATATGAATTGGCCCAGAATAAAATGGAAAAATACGGGTTGACAGAAAAATCCCTTGCGTATACAATCGTATACATAAACAATTCGTATACAAATGTATACGAAAATGGAGGTGCTTCACAAATGAGAGAAAGACATATAAATGTGAACGAACAACCTGATCGCCATGGAGAGCGGTCCAGACGCGGTCGTGGGGAAGATGAGCAACAAGGTGAACGTTCAAGACGTGGGAGAGGGCATGGAGAACATCACGGAAAACGGGGTAATGGGGCACAAACGTTTCGTCGTGGAAGAATTCTAGTCTTTTTGGAACAAATGCAGAATCGAAGAGCTACGTTGGCTAGACAGCTTGGTCAGGAGGAGTTCCGTAATATACATCAGATGATCAGTGGTGAGTTGAAAGCGATTGATCAGGTCATTGATGAATACATCCAACTTTTTGAATTACAAAATGAAGAAGAAAGCCCTAATCAGGATCTGGAGAGTGAATAAGAATGGTTCGTCGTTTTTTCTCGTATTATCGTCCTTACAAAAAACTGTTTTTAATTGATTTTGGTTGTGCCGTAATAGCTGGTTTACTAGAGCTGGCATTTCCACTTGCTGTAAGCAAGTTCATTAATGAGTTGCTGCCTGGTCAAGATTGGCCACTCATTATCCTCGCATGTATTGTATTGCTGTCGATCTATGCGCTGAATACCGTCTTGAATTATGTCGTGACCTACTGGGGACATATGCTTGGCATTAACATTGAGACCAACATGCGTTCGAAGATGTTTGCTCATTTGCAAAAGTTATCCTTCCGGTTTTTCGATAATCGTAAAACGGGTCATCTGATCGGTCATCTTACGAATGACCTTAACGATATTGGCGAGGTGGCTCACCATGGACCAGAGGATGTTTTCATCGCAGTGATGACATTAATCGGATCTTTCTGGCTCATGGCGAACATTAATTTAGAGCTTGCACTGATCACCTTTGTCATTATTCCTATCATGGCCTGGGTCATTATCGTGTTCGGTGGGCGTATGACGAAGACCTATCGGCGCCTCTTCGGCGATGTGGGGAATTTCAATTCCCGTATTGAAGACAACGTAGGCGGAATTCGTGTCGTTCAATCATTCGCTAACGAAGAGCATGAGAAAAAACTATTTTCCGTAGACAACGAGAACTTCCGTAAAACAAAGCTGCTTGCTTACAAAACGATGGCGAAGAGTATATCGGTCAGCTACATGATGATGCGTCTGGTTACTGTGTTCGTTATGATTAGCGGTGCCTGGTTCTTTATCGATGGCAGAATTGATATGGGTGATTTCATGGCATTCCTGTTGTTATCCAACATCTTCTTCCGTCCGATTGAGAAAATTAACGCCGTAATCGAAAGTTATCCTAAGGGCATTGCAGGATTCAAGCGTTATCTGGAAATCATTGATACTGAGCCGGAAATCGCCGATGCGAAAAATGCCGTTGAGCTAAAAAGCGTCCGTGGAGATATTCGCTTCGAAAATGTCTCATTCGGTTATGAGGAAAATCGACGTATTCTGAATAATATCAGTTTGTCCATCAATCCAGGGGAAACCGTTGCATTTGTGGGTCCTTCGGGTGCAGGTAAAACGACCATTTGCAGTCTGCTTCCACGATTCTATGAAGTAGAGGAAGGTCGGATCACCGTTGATGGAGTTGATATTCGTGAGGTTCAGCTGGAATCATTGCGCAGACATATCGGTATTGTTCAACAGGATGTATTTCTTTTCTCAGGCACAATTAAGGAAAATATCGCTTATGGCGATTTAACGGCTACAGACGAACAAATCTGGGATGCAGCCCGTCGTGCCTCTTTGGAAGAGTTGCTTCTTACTTTGCCAGAAGGGATTGATACGATCATTGGTGAACGTGGTGTCAAACTTTCCGGAGGTCAAAAACAGCGTTTGTCCATTGCTCGTATGTTCCTGAAAAATCCACCGATTCTCATCCTGGACGAAGCAACGTCCGCTCTGGATACCGAAACTGAAGCATTAATCCAGAAGTCCTTGGCGGAACTGTCAGTGGGTAGAACAACACTTGTTATTGCACACCGACTGACAACCATCAAGAATGCAGATCGCATCCTTGTAGTCAACGCGGATGGCATCGCTGAGCAGGGGAACCATGAGGAACTGGTCGCTGCCGGAGGCATATACAGCAGACTTCATCAGGTGCAATACAGCCATTCCTAATAGCCAAAAAACAAACCGTGCATTTGCTCGGTTTGTTTTTTTGTTTTTCAATAAAGTGGCATTCATTTGAACTATAAAGCTCATCGATATTATATTGTTGACAACGTCCACTAAACTGATTAATATAATGTTGACAATGTCCACTAAAAGGGAGGGTTTCACATCGACTCTCAGCAAATAAATGCAGATATGTTGACTGAAATGCGGCGTTTTAACCGTTTTTATACCAATATACTCGGTGTACTCGATAAGCATATCCTGGGAACGGGATACTCCTTCGCTGAAGCAAGGGTCATTATTGAAATTGGCATTCAAGGGGAGAGCATTGCGAACAATCTGGTGGATACACTGACCATTGATCGCAGCTACATGAGCCGAATTGTAAGTAAACTGACCAGAGAAGGGCTGCTGATGAAAGTGGATTCAGCTGCTGACAGCCGGGTTAGTTTGATTCGCCTGACTGAAAAAGGGCAGGAGCTTTACGGTGAGTTGAATGAACGTTCAGATCAGCAGATTGTGAAGTTAATGCAAGGTTTGGATGAGGAAGAGATCAGAGAAGTTTACGCTTCAATGATGAATATTCAGGATAAGTTGAACAAAAGAGCAGGAGAGACAAGACGATGATACGATTCGAATGTGATTACAACGAAGGCGCGCATGAGCGCATTTTGCAAAGACTGATTTCAACGAACATGGAACAAACGAGCGGTTACGGTAAAGATGCCCATTGTGATCGGGCGAGAAGCCTTATTCGACAAGCTTGTGAAAATGAAAAGGCAGATGTGCATTTTTTGGTTGGGGGTACACAGACCAATACAACGGTTATCGCCTCCATTTTGCGTCCGTACCAAGGCGTGATTGCAGCGACTTCGGGCCACATCGCGGTCCATGAGACGGGAGCGATTGAAGCCACAGGTCACAAAGTGATCACGGTACCGAGCGAAGATGGGAAGATCACGTCAGATCAGGTCAAAGCCGTCTATGATGCCCATTGGAATGATGCAGCACCTGAACATTGTGTCCAGCCCGGAATGGTTTACATATCCCAGCCTACTGAGAACGGTACAATGTACAGCAAGGCAGAGCTGCAAGCATTGTTTGATGTGAGCCGGCAGTGTGGTCTCCCGTTCTTTATTGATGGGGCACGTCTTGGGTATGCTCTTGCTTCCCGAAATTGTGATATGACTCTCGCTGATCTCGCCCGCCTATGTGATGTATTCTATATTGGCGGAACCAAGATCGGAGCATTGATGGGAGAAGCGGTAGTCATCCTGAATGACAAGCTTAAGCCAGATTTTCGTTATATGATCAAACAAAAAGGCGGCCTGCTTGCCAAAGGAAGATTGCTGGGCATTCAGTTTGAAACGCTGTTTGAAGATGGTCTGTATCTTGAAATTTCCCAGCATGCGGTGGACATGGCCATGTTGATTCATGATTCGCTTGTGGAGCAAGGTATTACTTTCCTATATGATTCACCAACCAATCAGCAATTTCCGATTCTGCCAGATGATCTGCTTCAGGATTTACGCAGCCGTTACTCGTTCACATTCTGGGAAAAGGTGTCCGATACACACAGCGTCGTTCGTTTTTGTACCAGTTGGGCAACCCAGCGGGAAAATGTGGACTCACTGATTCGTGATATTTCCCATGCTCTGAACAAATTGAAAGCTTGTGTGTAATCACTAATCCCTAAAGATAGTACATCGGCGGAGTAAAACGCCAAAGAAGAAGTCGCCATGTTAATGGCGACTTCTTTTTTTGTTTACTGCTAAATGTTCCATGAATGTACTTCTAAAATTGAATCACGACCATTTGATGACAGGACCACTCCGGTATCGTGTAGGTCACAAGGCCATTCACCTGACTGAATGAGAGACTAAGGTTCTGTGGCGCCAGATACACATCTTGTACTTGTTCGGCAGCCGCAACCGTCACCTCTGTATTGATAAGTGGAGGGATATCCTCGATAACTTCCACACCTTGTCCTCTACGTACTGGAGAGGCATACAGTAGATGATTCACCCAACGGTTCGAGTTCTTCTGAATCTGCAGCGTGGTAACCCCTTGGGCAGGTAGGTTGGTTATCAGCGACTTGTTGTTACTCAGTAAACGGTCCAACGCGTAACAGATGATTTCCTTGACAGCCAAACTCCCCTTCGTCGCATAATCTTCAAAAACATTCCACGCGATATAGATTCCATCCTGACCTTCAGCCATGCCAGTTCCCGATTCCTGCAGATCAGAAGGGGTATGCTGGTGAGAGCAGAACGTGAACAAGTCACGGTTAAAATATGAATTTTCCTTACTGCCAAGTACGATGCCGTCTGTCGTGGGCACTGTGTTCTGTCCTTCGGTGTACATGACGAAAGAGGCTGTACGCAGCGAAGGAAGCTCGAAATTCGGACGGAAATAGGAGGGACGGAATGGGGAAACATCCTGATATTCTACACCCAAATCGAATTCAAAGCCCGTACCATCCGGTGAGAGTCCGGAACGGCCAGTGGCGAGAATTTTGCCGCCCCCGGCAAGAAATGCTGTCAGTTTGGTTTTGATTGACTCTGTAATGCTAATGGCATCCGGCAAAATAACAACTTTATATTTGGATAGATCAGCCTGCAGATCTACTACATCGAAGAGATAGTGGCCTTCCAGCAAAACTCTTACAGCGCCGGTATCGTGGTGGTGCATGTGCTGGTTATGAGGATCGACTCCGGTTTCCCATAAGGCTGCCTCCACTGACAGCAATGCGATATCAGCCATAGCGGTAGTATCTCGACACCATTCTTCCTTCGCTTCTACCTCACGGTAAGCTTCCCCGATCAACGAATACGTGGCATGATCCATCTGACCGCCCGGATGCAGCTGATCTCCAATGGAGCAGCGTGCCCCGTTCGCAATGCTCAGTGCAGTTTCATAGCGCAGCGCGTTGGGGTGCTTGTATCCGCCGAATTCGCCCCAGGAGGTATGGAATTTTCCGGTCATGCCGAGGAAATCCATGCCCAATGTCTGCGCATAACGTGCAGAGAGCGGGAAGTGGTCGTACCCCCAGCCACCCGTTGGTAGCGATTCCAATTCCAAATGGGTATTCACATGAGCGAGATCCCGCCGCCCACGGTCGACGTGACTGCTGTTGTGGAACACTGGTAGTCCGGGTTTCACTGCATGCACAGTCTCATTCATTCGATTAGCATAACGAGCATACGTCTGTTCCCACAGTTTTTTCATATCTTGAATGTTTCGTGGATCGGAGCCCTGTGAGCGAATCTCGGCAACACAATATTGACAATAACATTCCCGAACACCAACGATATCGAGGAAGATGCCGTCCACATCATATTTCTTTACGACTTCCTCTACCTGTAGGGTGAGAACGTCAAGATAAGGGGTGTTCATGCAAAATTGATGATAGCCTGGCGTCATGAAGTCGGCTGTCCAACTGATCTGCTCCTGCTGATTGCGGATGAGCCATTGTGGATGTTTGCGGGCGAGTCGCTCATCCAGGCCAGCGGAGAGATAGACCGGAGTCTTCACACCTATCTCATGAGCAGCCTCAATCTGGGCACCCAGAAGATCGAAATTCAGATGTGGATGCATTTGATTGGCGGTAGTCGGATGATAGGCCCAGCCATGATGGCACTTGGAGAATATGGTGATGGAATCGACATGCCCGGTTTTGAGCATCCCCTGAAATTGCTGCTTCGAAAAATCACGGCCAATGCCTTCAATGGCTTCTGACGTATGAAAATCGAGATGAACCTGACGAAATTTCATGCTTGCTTCCCCCTAGTCATTAAATGATAAAATCATATTATATCTACCACTCTAATCGATCATCAGCTTCGATACAGCTGACAATCACGACTATATATAGCACATTATCTACATTTTGAACAAAGGAGGGATCTTATGTTTGTACTTGAACTTCAAGTTCCGCCGTTTCCGCTATTAGCAGCCATTGGGCACACCGAATGGCAGCCGGGGATGCAGCATGCCCAGCGTAGCTTTGATGTGTTCGATCTTATTATTTGCGCCAAAGGAGCGCTGTACATGGAGGAAGATGGCCTCCGTTACGAGATTGCGGAAGGTATGATGCTGGTTCTTGAACCTGGCAAAGACCACCGTGGCTATAGACCAACGGATGTGCAGACGGAAGTATACTGGATTCATTTCCAGCTTCCCTCTGTGCAAAAGATGATTTTGAAAGAAAAGACGACTTGGGAGCAGCCTTTGCTTCAACAAACAGACCAGGATATTGAGGCTCCCCCAGGAGTCATTGAAATTCCCAAATTCGCCGCGGTGGATCTACGTAACTTGGAGCCGATACTTAAAGAAATGCTTGAGCTGCACCATGTACTCACCCGTCAGCGTTCCTTCGAGCTTCATGTTCTGTTGGGCCAATTCCTGCTGCAATTACAGAAGGGAATGAGACAGAACAGCCCGCAGGCACGCTCCTATTTTCTAAGCGAGAAGGTGGCAACTTATCTTGGTCAACACCTTGAGCAGCCGTTTGATTCCGGACAGATGGAGCGTGATCTGCTTTATCATTTTGATTACCTGGCTCGCTGCCTGAAGCAGTATACGGGGATGAGCCCGCTGCAATACAGGCATCACCTGCAAATGGAGAAGGCCAAGCGGTTATTGGCACATTCGGAGCTTCCGCTGAAGCGTATCGGCGAGTTGTGTGGACTGCAGGACCATAACTATTTTACACGGTTATTCAAGCGTCAAACTTCCCTCACGCCTGGAGAGTACCGCAAGAAGCATCAGTTGTATTTCATGGAATAGACATGATCAAACAAAAAAACCGCCCGAAAGGGCGGTGGATGATGACGTATTCAATGTCCCAGAATTTCAAATGCTTAAGCTTTAAAGTCCTCGCTTCGTACAGGACTAGCATTCGATAAGGCCTGCCGAAGACTATCCGCTCCATGCTCCTGGTAACTGGGAGTCCCCGGCTGTTGGCGCCAGGATTCGTCCAATCCGCCGGCGTCTATGGCGTCAAATCCCAGCTCCTCGACAAGTTGAAGTACAATTTTCTTTGTATCAGGATCATCACCAGCTACAGGGAGAGCAAGTCGATCGGGTGAACCGGCAGGCAGTCCACGTTCAAGCAGATTTATAGCGGAAATCCCATTAAAGGCTTTGTTAACAGGATGTTTCAAGTATTGCTCAACCCATCGGCTTTCAGGTAAGCCACCTTCGATCTCGGCAATCAAGCCGTCACGCTGACGGGGGTAATAGTTCCCGGTGTCAATAATGGCAGCACCAGGTGCAATGTGGTCTAAGATACCATCAGGGAGATCCGGAATATTCTTTTGTGGAATCGTTACAATGACCAGCTCGGCTCCATGGGCGACTTCCGTTACTTCAAGTGGTTTTGCGCCTGTCTCTTCAGCCAGTTCCGTCAAGGTATGAGGACCACGTGAGTTAGCAATCGAGACATCATGACCAAGTTTGGTGAGACGACGGGTGAGATTACCACCGATATTTCCGGTTCCAATAATTGCGATTTTCATTTATTCCGACTTCCTTTCCCGATTTAATATGGTATGACATTTTTACTGTAACAGAGAACAATGAAGCTGTAAACAACTTCTTGACTGAACGTTACAAATTACCTATACTAAGATTTATTATTTCGTTGAGAAGGGAGGGAATGCAGTGACCAAAGGTGGAAGACCACGAGAATTTAAGGATACGGCTGTGATTGACGCAGCCATGGATGCCTTTTGGTTGAACGGATACGAAGGATGCTCTACTGAGGATCTATGTAAACAGACCGGTCTCGGGAAGGGCAGTTTATATAATGCGTTTGGCAGCAAACATGATTTATACGAAAAGGTACTCCAGCGTTATCATGAGGAAGGGATACGGGAGCAAAGCGAGATTTTACAGAGCTCCTTACCGTTGAAAGAAAGATTACGCGGCCTGCTGGAGTGGGGTATACAGGAGGATTTTTCGGAATCGGGGCGAAGAGGCTGTCTCCTAATTAATGCAGCAATGGAACGGGCACGGGTTGATCCTATGGTTGAGAAAGTGGTAACACGTCATATCGGATTTTTGGAGGATGCACTTTGTGATCTGATGGAGCAGGGTGCACAGACAGGAGAGATTACTTCAGGGAGACCAGCCAAAGAACTGGCAAGCCTGTTTCTAAGCAGCTATTACGGACTCCGCGTGCTTAACAGCTCTTCACAGAACCGTGATCTGGCAAAAAGTATTGTAGAAGGTACATTGGCAGCTATTTACTAGCCGGGTAATCCGGCACTTTTTTTTGCATTAGTTTTGTACCGATCATTACAATAGTGTGATTTTATAACTCATATGAAAAGGGGAATTGAAGATGCCATTGGCAATCTATGTGCTTAGCTTGGCTATTTTTTGCATGACTACCTCAGAATTTATGGTAGCTGGAATGATGAATACACTTGCGGGAGAGTTTGGAGTATCTGTCTCGCAAGTAGGATATTTGATTACAGCCTTTTCAGCGGGGATGGTCGTAGGAGGTCCCTTACTAACCGCTGCTCTGCTGAATATGCCTAGGAAAAAAGCGTTCATTATGCTAACCGGACTGTTTCTCGCTGGACAGTTGCTTGGCGCGATCGCAGGTAGCTATGAGGTTATGATGGCCTCACGCATCATAGCAGGTGTTGCTTCCTCAGCTGCTTTTGGCGTATCAATCTCGATCTCTGCTTCGCTCGTGGAGGAAAACCAGCGGGGACGGGCGGTGTCGATAATCTTCGGGGGTCTTATGATTGCTACGGTTCTGGGTACACCTGCTGCAACGTGGGTGGCCGATGCTTATGGCTGGCGTTTCAGTTTTTGGGCGGTCGCTATTCTTGTTCTACTGTCAGGAGTAACTGCATTGCGGTTGATCCCCGTATTATCCAGACCGGAGCCCACAAGTTTGCGTCATGAAATGAAATCTTTTCGCAATCGCAAGCTCTGGGCGGCTTACCTGACAAGTTTTCTTATTATAGGAGCCACATTTGCAGCATTCAGCTACTTTGCTCCAATTTTTACAGAGCTGACGGGCTTTTCAACGTCCGCGGTGCCACTATTGTTTGTTGTGTATGGAGCTGCTACGGTTGCTGGTAATCTCATTACTGGTCGACTGGCGGACCGATACACTATGCTGATTCTAACGATAGGGCTTGTTCTCTTGACGTTTGGTCTTCTGACATTCGCCATTGGCGTACATACAGCTGCCGTGGTTATTCCTGCCGTAATCATCATCGGGTTGGCCGGGGTTCCAATGAACCCGCCTATGGTCGCGCGAGTGATACGTACGGGAGGAAGTGGTCTGATGGTGAACACCGTTCACACCGCAATCGTCACCTTTGGTGTAGTGGTAGGGTCTTCTGTTGGAGGCTTGGCTATTAGTGCCGGTTATGGTCTGGTTGCACCGATCTGGGTCGGGGTTGTGTTGGCTTTGGTGGGTGTAATTTCACTGCTTCCGTATATGCGAGGAATCTTCAAAGTTAAGGTTGTAGATATGGATATAAAACATTAAAAAGTGTTTGATTGTGGGTAGTCTTTCAAAACATCGTGTTCAACAATACGAATAAAAGCAGCCCAGATACGATAAAGTACTGGACTGCTTCTATTTTTTTGAAATGTGCCCCGTGACATTTCTTCGTATTATTTATGATCCTAATGAATTATCCTAATAGATTATTCTTCTGAGATAAATCTTTTGCCAAGCAACCACATTACGCCGCTAATGATTAGAAAATATAAAGGCATCATCAGCAATGAGCCGTTATGCAGAGCACCCATTCCCCATGTCGTAAGACTTACCAGTAAGTAGTAGCCTAAGCTGAATATAGCACCTGCTGTGCCAATTACATCTTGAAAATGAACAAGCGCAAGACTTAGACAATTGGGCAGAGCAATACCTGCGCCAATCAACAGAACAAACATGGCAGTTAACATGCAGATGATCTGCAAAAGATTGGGCAGCATAGACAAGCTGCTTCCAAGGGTCAGGAGCAGAGCACCGCTGGTCATGACCAGACAACCCAGACGAATGATCTTTTCCGGTGTGTAAACGGTCAATAATCGTTTTGAGATCATTGCTCCGACCACTGAGGCCAAGGCCACAATAATGCCCAGAAAACCATAAACGCCAGGCGACAGATCAAAGTGTTCTATGAAGATGAAGGGAGCTTCGGCATAATAACTAAATAAAACTCCGTTAATACCTCCGATCAATACGCCAAACACCATTACGCGCGGCATAGCGAGCATCTTTTTAACAACCGGAAGTATAGTGACTTTGGATCGTAAAAGAACGTTCGTTGTCTCCGGCAGTTTAAGAAAAGCATATATGAACAACAAAACGCTCATTAGTACTAACGCCAAGAATACCCATCTGAAGCCAAGGGCCTGATCAATCCAACCACCAATAAGTGGCCCAACTGCCGGCGTAAATGCAATGACAGCAGAGATTTGGGCAAACATCGCATGTCTTCGATCTCCCGATACACTTTCTCGAAGCATGGTTTGGGTGATAATCGAGCCAGTTGCGGCACCGAAAGCCTGTACGAAACGGCCAATGAGAAGCAATTGAATCGATTCCGAATAAAAGCACATCAAGCTTCCGATCCCATATACGATGAGACCGCCCAGCATTGCAGGTCTACGACCAATCAAGTCGGACAGCCAGCCCCAGCAGAAGACGCCCAAGGCAAATCCTATAAAATAGATGCTTAATGTGAATTGTACGGAACTATTAGATACACCAAGTGCTGCTGCGATATCTGGCAGCGATGGAGTGTAGATGGTCTCACTGATTTGTGGAAAAGCGATAAGAACAATCATTAACAGCAAAGATGGTACTGCATATTTCTTCATTATATATTAGCCCTCCTACAAGCTTATACTCTGTTATGACAACAAGAATATGAGCCTAGCTAGGGAAAGGGGGGCATCATGATGGCGAGACGACTATAAATCATCATTTGTTGAATTACCTTTCATCATTATAAGAGTAGGAGGGTTTGACAATCATTGCTAATACTCGGCCTAGGTTAACATGCTTGATATGGCAAGTCAACCAGCTCTGGCTAATCGTACGATTAAGCGGTTTTGTCCCAAGCTCTGAACGTACTTGATTTGGAATTATGAAATTTAATGAAGCTAGCTATTCGCCAAATGGCGATATAGGATAAGGCGACTACATTATTCAGGAATCCAAGAGTTTTGGGATCAATCCCTGAGATGAACAAGAAGTCAAAAAATCGCATCGAGAAGATAACAATAATTAAAACATAAAGAGATACGTTTCTTTTATAATACATATTGCCATCCGATTTTCGCTCGAATTGCGTCACCAGAATTAATGGGATTGAAAGAATTGCACCTATAACAATTGAACTGATCATTCTGCCAGATGTAAGCACCAACGTAGGGTCGAACAATTCAAACAAAGAAGTAGAGATATAAAGGATCGGAATTAATAATTTCCGCCCAGATTCGTGCAATGGTTTCTTGCTGCCCTGGATAACGCCCCTCAAAATAAGTACGACAATTAATAATGAGATTGTTAAAGATATTGGATTCATGGTAAGCACCTCGTCTGTTTTTTGTGTAACCTAAGTATCGAGGATATTTAAAATTTATATCAGTGTACAAAGTAATTCGTTTAAGGTGACTTTTGTCATCTTCCCAAAACAAATAGGGCGACCTCTCCCCAATTGAATTCCGGGAAAAAGTCGCCGCTTCAAAAATCTTTTTTTATTGTCTATGTGACATGGCTATGACCTCGGAAGGCATCTGTCTGCTATTGAATGATCTGCTCATATCTCTCCTGAATCATCTATACGCTGTAAAATTACTAGACCAGCTCTTGCGATGGGCAGCTCGTGCAAACCGTCCTGAAGCTCAATTTGACGAAGTAGAACAACTTGACCGCAGCAATTTTTTACAGTTAGATCGTAACGACCCTGATGGTGGCAACGCACAACTACTTGTTCGTTATAAGTGCCGTTGGCTACAATGAATCGGTCATAGGTAGCGTCCATTGGGACAACAATATTAGCGTAAACAGCGACAATTTTCGTACCTGCTCTTTGAGCACTGACAAGTGGGTAAAGTAGCTCGGGTTGTTCCGGAACTAACTTACCTTTCAGCAGAATGTCACTGTTCTCCTTACAGAAGGAGAGCCAAAAGCGGATCATTCCAGTGTACGTTTCTCCAATCTCATCGAGACGAACAGAGATTTGAGGCACGGAGAAGAGAACGTTGATCAGCTGCATGGCTGCGCTTTCGACCGATTCTTTAGGGTTAAACATAATCATGTCGGAATGGACGGCTGTATTCCCCGACAATAGTCGCAGGTCGAGCGTACGGATGCGATTTTGGATAGAGTCGTTCGGGCAATCGTTGGCCCGGAACATGTTGCCGTATTTTCGCATTAACGGGCCGATGTACGTTTGGCGGAATTCGATGAGAATATCCGGCTTAATGGCTCTCAGTCGCTCCATAACATCGGAGAGCAGTCGGTCCACCGCTTCAGGCACTGATTCATGATCCCGTCCTTTCGCTGTTCCCTCCTTCTGATCTGGGCTCAGCCTGAAGCTATCCACGAAATCCAGCTTCAGACCGTCGATATCCCATCCGAATACGGCCTGTTCATAGGTATTGATCAGGTATTCCCGTACATCCGGATACCGGGGGTCCAGCACTCCCGCATTCAGCTTCTCATCTACCCGCAATAGTTTATTCTCGAACTTGCTCCATACCTTGCTGCGCTTCCCTACAAATGGCACGGAGTACCATAACATATATTTCATACCTAGCCGATGTACGGTATCCACATGAGCTTTCATGTCCGGAATCTTGCCCGCATAGACTTCCCAGTCTCCGGTATACGCATAACCCCGGTTGTTGTCGTCCGTCTGCCAGCCATCATCAACGATAATGGTGTCACAGCCAAGCTCCTTAGCAAGTCTGCATTGTTCCTCCAATTCGGCAGCGGTTAGTTTCTGATGATAGGAATACCACGTGGAGTACATGGGTCGGAGGGCCACATCAGGAACTGCGGCGGGTTCATAGCCTGGAAGGCCTTCCCACCACGTGGTTACATCTTCAAGCGCCTTATAGAAGGGGATATCCCTACGATCGATTCGAAGCGTTGCTTCGTAATGATCGAGTTTTGGCATCGCTTCTTCAAACAGGGTAACAGAGCACAGGAAGGTGGAATCCTCTTCATGAATACCGGCTTTTATCGACACGTTGTTCAATGCATCAGTAAAAGCGAAGGTCATTCGATTTCGCCCCTCTAGATTATATAGAGAGGCCACAGGCGCGAGAGAAGTGCTTTTGGACTGAAAACCATCACCCCAATCCACTTGAAGGGCTTTATTGCGGTCTGTTCCCGGATGCCATAAAGAGTGGATGTCTATGGCGGGAGTAGACCACTCGATGCGGCAAACTGGCGGCTGTTCTTTTTTCGCAGCAGTTAGCCGGATATGGACCAGAAAAAGGTTCTCCGTAATGGTTTCGACGTGGGTAAAGCTTTCAAACAAGGTGTTGTTGCCGTTAATAATTACAGTGGGACAATCGTAGTTGATTAAAGTTTTCATAATACCTCCTGCTTGTATAAATAGATATTGGACTAACGATACCTTGTTTAGAGTATAATGTTTACAAAAAGTTTAGTAAACAAATAAAATAAATATACGTAATGAGGGATGTGATTGGCGTTTTACACTAATAAAAATAGATGTAAGCGATGACAATAAGGTATTGTCAAACAAATTGATCTCTGATATATTGAAAACACGCATTAGTTCGCTAATGTTTAGTAAACAAAACACAATGTGATTGGCAAGTGGTTAGCAAAACTATAAAATGATCGTGAGGGGTGTTTCCCAAATATGAAGTGAAAAGGTGATCAGTAGTGCCAACAATTCGTGATATTGCAAGTCTGGCCGGTGTTTCTCCATCTACAGTTTCCCGTGTACTGAACGGGGATCCTTCTTTATCGGTATTGGAGGAAACAAGAAGAAAAATTCTTTCTGCTGCAGAACAGCTGCAATATAAAGTAACCCAGCGTCGTCATACCAATCAAGCGGCGCAGTTGAAAGATTATAAAATTGGGTTGGTGACCTTCTGTTCGGAGCAATTTGAGTCGGAGGACCCGTACTACCTGACTATAAGGTTGCAAATCGAAAAGGAATTCAATCAGCTGGGCCTTCACATTACTCGGACGATTCGCTGGGTGAACCATGATTCGTATGAAAGCCTGTCAGGGCTTGATGGCCTGATCGTGATTGGCAAGTTCGAATTTGATCCATACAATTTGTACTTCAGCCGAATACATAACATTGTTTTTGTCGACTATTCGCCGGATGAGGACCGCTTTGATTCCGTCGTTGTCGATTTTGACAAGGTAACTCGGATGGCTTTGGATCATCTTACCGGACTTGGCTATACAAAAATTGGCCTGATCAGCTCGCGTGATTTCATCAATCGTTTTGGTTCCAACTCTGGTATTGATTCAGTGGATCAACGGCAAAGCAGTTTTGAATCTTATATGAAGCAGAAAAATCTGTACCTGCCTGAGCATGTCCATATCGGTAATAATTTCTCCATGTCTACCGGGTATCAGCTCATGAAGGAAGTGATTGATAAGCAGGATTTACCGGAAGCTTTCCTGATTGGTTCCGACCCCATGGCGATAGCTGCTGGTAGGGCCTTAAAAGAAGCCGGGTTAAAGGTACCGAAAGATATCGCAATAGTCGGCATCGATGATATTGAAATGGCTTCTTACGCTAATCCACCGTTAACCACGGTGAAAATCTACACTGAACAAATGGGCCAGAGCGCGGTGAAAATGCTGCTAGAACGGATCGGTGGCAGAGAAGTACCGTTAAAGATCGTGATTCCGTCGAAGCTGGTTATTAGAAGCAGCTGTGGTGCGGAAATCAGATCCGTAGGGGACGTGGAAGATTGACCTTTATTTAAATATTCAATTCAATAGGGGGAAAAATGATGAAAAAATGGTCTTTGATTATTTTATCTCTGCTTGTTGTAATTGCATTGTCGGCGTGTTCCGGAAATGGAGGGAACTCGTCGAAAAGTCAGGGCGGGACGAAGGACAAGGGTAAAATAACATTTGCCTTCTGGGGAGCTCAGTCAGAAGCTGATGCGATCAAGCAAGCCATTGATAACTTCGAGTCAAATTACCCCGACATTCAGGTTGAGAGCCAGTGGATTCAGAAGGATTACCTCACCAAACTACAGACGATGATTGCTGGAGGTACGACTCCTGATGTCATGCTGATCTCAGGAGGGGATTTGCCTGGTTTTGCAAACGCTTTCCAAGAATTGAAATTGGATGAATCGCTTTTCAGTTCACCTTCCCTCGTCGATTCCATGAGTGTGGATGGCAAAACCTATGCAGCACCATTTATTATCAAGCCTAAAGTTATGGCGATTAACGTCGATCTTTTTGAGAAAAATAACATTCCGCTTCCAAGCAAGACTGAACCGATGACGGTTGAACAATTCAATGACATCGCAAAGAAACTCACATCTGGAGAAGGGGCAACAAAGATTTTTGGTTCAGAACCGCTGTGGCTCGGTAACTGGATTTATGCGTTCGGTGGTCAATTTTACAGCGATGATCTGAGTAAGTCGGCACTAGATTCACCAGAAGTCATAGCTGCTGCTGAGTATATTGTCTCTAGCAAACAAGCTGGCATCGTGCCGAACGATAGTGAGAAGCAGGGACAAAGCATGATGAACTGGTACCTGGGTGGAAGAATCGGCATGTTCACCGACTTTGGTCCTTGGTATTTGCCGCAAATGGCTGATGTGCAGAAATTCAAATGGGATATTGTTCCTTTCCCAGGGAACGGCGGTTCCAAAGAAGTTAATGGACTGGCTCTAAGCAAGGACAGCAAGAATGCTGAAGCTGCCGAAACGTTCATTAATCACCTTACACAAAACGAAGAGGTGCAAAAGATCATCGGAGGAAACAAGAATGCCTATGGGGTTCCAGTTATTTCCAGTGCAACAAGCGCGTTTGAAACGGTTTCCCCCGACAAGAACCTAAAAGCCTTTGTACTTGCCGCCGAGAAGCAGCATACACAAGAAGCCCAGAAGGGTACGAATGAAATCAACAACGAGATGAAGGCTATCGATGATACAACACCAATCGGAATTGGAAACAAGGATGTTAAGGAAGTATTCCCGCAGGTGGCAGAGAAGATAAACAAGATTTTACAACAAAACTAACGGGAGCAAACTATGAATGGAATAATAGAAGGGATCTACAGTTTCTATGAAGGAATAGGGGCACCAGCAGCATTGTTGCCTCTTCTCCCTTTTCTGACCGTTATCGTGCTAGTATTCGCTATTATTTATACTATTACCAGAGTTCTTGTGAAAAAGAGGATTATCCATACCAAAACGGCAAGTTTTTATTTGTTCGTCTCAGTCTGGATTATTGGCTTTCTGTTATTTACGGTAGGTCCGATGATTTTCTCATTCTATATCAGCTTCAACAAATGGGAGGTTGTTAGCGACCCGAAATGGATCGGTTTGGACAACTACCGCATGTTGTTCAAGGATACTATGTTTTATAAATCGCTGTCCGTGACCTTCTATTACACACTCGTAAGTGTACCCTTGCAGGTCATTCTCTCTTTAGCGATTGCCTTGCTGATGAATTTGAAGCTGCGCGGGATCTATTTTTTCCGTACCATCTATTATTTGCCAACGCTCGTGCAGGGTGTTGCACAAATGGTACTGTTTATCTGGATTTTTAACCCGAATGTCGGTCTGGTCAATTCATTATTGCGTTTGATTGGTATCGAAGGCCCTGGCTGGTTCTCCAGTCCAGATTGGTCAATGCCGGCAGTCATTATCATGAGTCTTTGGACGGTCGGTGGCAATATGATTATCTATCTGGCCGGTCTTTCGGATATTCCACAAAGCTTGTATGAGGCGGCTGAGATTGATGGAGCAACGGCAGCAAGAAAAGCCTGGCATGTGACGCTACCACAGATTTCACCGATATTATTTTTCAACACCGTTACAAGTATGATTGGGGCATTCCAGACCTTTACCCAAGGTTTCATGGTTAACGGCGGACCTGATAATTCGTTGTTATTTTATGCCTACTATTTATATCAAAATGCCTTTATGTGGTTCAAAATGGGTTACGGTTCGGCCCTGGCTTGGGTACTCTTTGTGATTATTCTCGTGTTCACTGCGCTCGTATTCCGCAGCAGTGCATTATGGGTTTATTACGAAACAGAGCAAACCGGAAGGAGGAAGCGTCGTGTCCATAAAAAAAGAGCGTAAATCTGCTCACAAAAAGGTGCATTGGCTGGCCTATATATTGCTGCTAATCGGAGCCGTTATGTTCCTGTATCCCTTTCTGTGGATGGTTTCTGCCTCGCTAAGGAGTCTGGAAGAGGTTGCAGTTTCAGGAATGAGTATATGGCCTGATAACTGGCGCTGGGATAATTATGCGAAGGCGCTTACCGCGTTCCCGTTTGGTCGTTATCTGGTCAATACTGTAATTACAACGGTGTTCCCGATCGTGGGTACGGTTCTTTCTTCATCTATTGTGGGCTATGCCTTTGCCCGCTTGAAGGTGAGGGGAAGCGGGATCTTGTTCGTACTAGTGCTGTCAACCATGCTGCTACCGGGCGAGGTTACGATGATTCCGCAATTCATTCTGTTCAAGAATCTGGGCATGCTGGATACGCTATACCCGCTGATCGTTCCGACCTTCTTTGGATCGGCGTTCTATATCTTTTTGCTACGTCAGTTCTATTCCCGGCTACCCGTCGCATTGGAGGAAGCAGCGATCATCGACGGTTGCGGTTACTTTAAAATTTGGTGGAAGATTTTCCTGCCGCTGTCCAAACCGGCTCTAATGGCGGTTGGCGTCATGGTCTTTATGGGCTCCTGGAACAACTTCATGGGACCGCTGATTTATATCAACAGCGACAAATGGAAGACACTCACGCTCGGTTTGGCGGGTTTTCAGGGTACTTATGCCACAGATACCAACTTGTTAATGGCAGCTGCTGTCGTAATCACTTTACCGTGTATTCTATTATTCTTCACCGCGCAAAAAGCGTTTATGGAAGGTCTGACCTTCTCAGGTTCCAAGGAAAGTTAAACCGAAAAAGGACAGGAGTGACTTTGACATGCCTTATGAGAGAGAGGTAGAATCCCAAGCTGGTGCAGTAACTTTTCAATCTTCCGATAAGGAGTTGAATGAAGGTTTTGTTTGGGCCAAACGGCAGGCGCTGGAATATGCCCACTTTGGTGAAGATCCCGTCGGGCTATGGTACGAAGCCGCTCTTCCAGCCAGAGAAGCATTTTGCATCCGTGATGTCATGCACCATAGCACCGGAGCTGCTGTTCTTGGGCTTCGTCTCCATACCAAGAACATGATCATGCAATTTGCCGAAAATATTGCCGAGTCACGTGACTGGTGTACCTACTGGGAGATCAATAAGGACAATGTTCCTGCCCCAGTCGATTATGAAAGTGATGAGGATTTTTGGTATAATCTCCCCGCGAATTTCGACATTATTGATGCCAGCTTACGTCAATACTTATGGACCGGCGATACTTATTATTTAAATAATAGTAAGTTACTGGATTTCTTTAGTTTGACTTTAAATGAATATACGAACACTTGGGATAAAGACGGAGATGGAGTATTGGAATATTATCCTGAATACGGACGCAGGGGCCTGGCTACCTTCAACGAGGCTGGACATCAGCCTTTGATAGGTGGTGATATGATTGCTGCTCAAATTGCCGGTTACCGTGCATTTGTCCATCTTGCCCGTCTCAGGGGCCAAACGGAGATAGCGGAAGTGTACGCCACCAAGGCGCAAGACCTGAAACAGCGTTATGAGCAGGAATGGTGGAACGAGGAGGAGAGGCGCTTCTTCGGCGCCAAGCTGCAAGATCATTCATTCCTAACAGGCTATAATGCAGAAGGGACATTTCTCCCTCTCTATTACGGGGCAGTCAGTGACCCGGAGAAACTTCTTAAAGCGCTTGAGGATGTCAAGATCCATCGTGTTGCTAACGTTGAAGGGAAGACTTACTTGCCGGATATTTTTTATCAGTACGGTCAAAATGAAGAAGCCTTTTTTGAACTGAAAGAGCTGGTAGATCCATCATTGGAGCGACGGGATTACCCGGAGGTATCTTATTGCGTAATAGGTTCCATCGCCGCAGGATTGATGGGAATTACGGGAAACGGTGCATCCGTAATTAGCACCTTGCCAAGACTTACGCATTCACTGGAATGGGCGGAAATGGGTAATATCCCTATCCTTGATCGGAACATTATGGTTAAACATACGGGAAATACAGAGAGTGAAGTGACGCTGTTATCTGGAAAACCTTTTGTCTGGAAGGCTGCTTTCCCTGTAAATACCGAGACGTTATACCACAACGGCATAGCTGTTGCTGCCGAGCAGGAAACAACCGAAGGTGGAGAACAGATCAGC
Source organism: Paenibacillus taichungensis (assembly GCF_013359905.1). GTDB lineage: Bacteria > Bacillota > Bacilli > Paenibacillales > Paenibacillaceae > Paenibacillus > Paenibacillus taichungensis. The sequence goes on from NZ_JABMCC010000115.1 coordinate 414,328, forward strand.
TTTATTTCTGTAAAAGTGGCTGAAGATGAGATTCACCGTGTTTCCATTGCACAGGAAGGTTAAAATTCAAGATCTCTAGTCTTCCGATGGAAGACAATGATCAGTATGATGATGGGGTTTCTGTCTGCTGCATAAGCGGATAGAGCCCTTTTTTTGATGATTGCCTCAAAAGCCTTGTCAATACACAAAGAGTTGAATACCTTATGACATAACACAAAAGAGGAGGAGATTACATGAGTGAAGTAGGATATGGAAATGTTGGAGGTCTTGGTGGATACGGTGGTTTCACATCCATCGGCGCAATCCTTGTTCTGTTCATCTTGTTGGTCATCATCTCTAAAGCTTTCCTGGTTTAATTCCTTTAGCATAATAACAACTCTGCTGGCATTACGCTGGCAGGGTCTTTTTGTCATGATCACAATTTGAAAGCGTTTGACATATTGAATTATCAATCTATACTTATGGAGTTATGCATTCAACATAGAATGGATGAAGTTAAGGAGAATAGGTTGGAATGACACTTAAAAAAAGAATCTTTTTGCTGTTTTTTCTCAGTGCGTTTATTCCCTTCATTAGTATAGTTGCGATTTCCTATTACACCATTGATTCCATTTTTGCGAACAAGATCGATGATGGCATTCGGAGCAATTTACAGCAGGTGACTTCCTCACTGGAGAATTCGATCACCAACCTGAATCATGTTACTCAGCAATTATCCTACAGTGGTACATTAGGCAAAAAGTTGGATGAGGTGTTGAAGCCATCCTCCAATATATTTGAATTGATTGAAACTCGGGATGAACTAAAGAGCGAATTAAATGTCGTAACGTTTACCAACCCGAATATAGGTTTGACATTGTATTATTTTCAGAAGGATGGCTCCACACAGTTTGGGAATTTTCCCATAAAGGATCGTTTTGCACCCGAATCTTTGCCTGTACTCTCCAAAGCATATGGGATTACCTACTATGGTCCTCATGTCAGTATGAACCGGTTTGATGATCAGCTCGTCTTATCCGCCATGCGGAAGGTAAAATTACCCCAGAGGGACGATGTGTATATTTACGTTGAATCCGGTTTTCACCTTGCACAGGATATATTGGGTTACAATCAGTACAAAGGAGATTTATCCCACTTGATCCTCGATGGAGAGGGGAATATTGTGTATAGTGAGATTCCGGAAGCGATGAAAGTCGGGGAGAATTTCTCCAGCTTATCGAATGGTGCAGCATCCGACGGAATAGCTCGCGATTATCATTGGTTCAGACAGGGGTCCACTCAGAACTGGAGCGTTGTGTCGGTGATCTCGCAGGCTAAGTATCAACAGGAAAAAAACCAGTGGTTGCTTCAAATATTGCTGGTCGCTTTATTTTTCCTGGGCTTTACGGTATTTCTGGCTTGGCTGCTGTGGAAGATGGTTTATAAACCTCTCGGTCTGTTCCACTCGGAGATCAACGGCATGTCTCAAAATCCTCAAACAACTGGTAACCAGACCCGCACGCAGATTCCGGAATTTGATTTTCTGTTAGGCGAATTCTCGAATATGCAGCATCAAATCGGTGACCTCTTTAAAGAGGTGCAGCAGAAAGAGAAAATTCGTGCAGACCTTGAAGTAGAGAAGCTGCTGTACCAGATCAATCCTCATTTTTTGATGAATACGCTGGATACGGTCCACTGGCTGGCAGTAATGAATGGACAAGGGGAGATCGACAAGCTGGTGCAGTCCCTGAATAAGCTGTTGTATTACAATTTGGGTAAATTAGGACAGGTTTCCACGATGGAAGAGGAAATTGACGCGCTTAGACAGTACTTGATCCTGCAGCAAATTCGCTATGATTTTGAATTTGATGTGCGTATTTCGGCTGATGAACAAGTGCTTCAAATACCTGTACCTCGTTTTATTCTACAGCCACTGGTAGAAAATTCACTTTACCATGGACTGAGCGACGAAGGTTTTATTCAAATTGAAGTGACACGCAAAGAAACGCTGAACATTATGATTCAGGATAATGGAGCTGGCATGACGGAGGAAGCGATTGAAAGACTTCTGAACAATCGTGTAGCAGATCATCAAAAAGTAGGGATGGGCATCGGGCTCAATTATGTTCACCGCATGTTACAAGCACAATACGGGGATCAAGCTCAACTGGTGATTGAGAGTGAACTGGGAACTGGCACAAGCATATTACTTATACTTCCGATCAAAGGAGAAGATATCTCGGCATGATTAAGGTATTGATTGTGGATGATGATAAATTGGTGCGAAAAGGAATAAGCTCCGCAATGCCATGGAACGAGTTCGGCATGGAGGTTGTTGGAGAAGCAAGTAACGGGGCTAAGGCGCTGGATTTTCTGGAATCCAACTCGGTTGATCTGATGCTAACGGATCTTGCGATGCCCGTGATGTCAGGCATTGAACTGATGCGCGCTGCAAGGCAGCTATACCCGGAACTTCATATTGTCGTGCTTACTCTTCATCAGGATTTTGATTATATCCAGGAAGCGCTTCGGCTGGGAGCGATCGACTATATAGCCAAAGTTCAGCTTGAGAAGGAACAATTCGAACATGTACTGAATCGAATACATACCCGGATTGGTGAGCTCACGAATACAAGACGAAAGCTGCCGCAGCTAGGTGAAACTAACGTCCATTATCGTAAAGTGTATGCACTTGTTTCACTGGACCGAAAATCTGGTCAGATCTGGCCCATTGGACTCGAATCCGGTACAGATGAGCTCCAATTTGAAGTGGAACGGAACAGCTGGATGTGGGCGGTACCTCAGGGTGAAGAGGATCAGCTATTTGATAGATTGAAGGGATATTTGGATCAAGTTCCTCAAGGTGCGCTACTGGTGTTGTCTGATGTACAGGAACGGACATGGTCGCAAATTCAAAACTGGATTATAAACTATACAGAATCGTCCTTATTTTATGCGTATGAACCCCAAGATCCGGTTATTGCCGTTTCCATGAATGAAGAGGATAAAGCTCCAATAGAACCTCGGGATGAGGACATGGATCGTATTAAACGAAGTTGGTTTCTATCTCCGTGGACGCATAATGATAATTATTATAACCAGCTTGTTGAAGAGTTTAGATCTCTAAGGCTGCAAAAAGGGCAGCTGATGGGATTACTGTACTCCCTGGTCATGGAGTGGAACCATCTTTTCGCACAGACTACACTGGGCAGAATCTCAATGATCCATTCCTTTCAATCCTGGTACGAGGTGGAACAGTGGATCAAGCTGACCTCTGAGAGTATTCGAAAGGCGGATGAACAGGTTTCTTATTCTCAGGAAATGATAGATGGAGTGAAAAAAGCCGTGATGATTATGCAGAATGATCTGGATCAGGCATTTACAGCTTCAGGGCTGTCCCAGCAACTCAATATTAGCAGAAGCTATTTCAGCCAATGCTTCAAGGACATCATGGGAAAAACCTTTAATGATTATTCCCGATATATACGAATGGAGAAGTCTAAAGAGTATTTATTGAACACAAACAACACGATTTTCTGGATTGCAGAGCGGGTGGGTTATACGGATGAGAAATATTTCAGCCGAATCTTTCGCGAACTGACAGGCGTGCTGCCTAGTGAATATCGACAATTAGGCAGAGCGGACAAATAGTGTACGCTCCACACAACCGACTGACAATCCGGTGAAAGAAGGGAAAGCAATGATCAAGAAGATGGCTGTGTGTGTTGTTGTCGTCAGCTTGATTGCAGGGATCGTATTTTTCAGTATTTCATACTTTCGGGAATCGCCAATTGGTCCAACGACAACCGCTCCTGACACAGCTGCCACCGAGCCATTCGGTAAATATGAACATCCCGTTTCCATCCGGTTGGGATATGTGGTTGACCCCACAGGTACGGATCTCTCCGAAGGAGAGACATTAGAAAAGAATATGTGGAAAACGATGATTAAGCAAAACCTCAACATTGATGTTGAGGTCATGTGGCAGGTATCCAAGGAGAATTTTGGACAGAAAATTGATTTGGCTATTGCCAGCAATGATTTGCCAGATGCGATGATCGTTAATCAAGTTCAGTTGAATGAGATGGTCAAAGCGGGAGAAATTGAAGATCTGACCAAGGCATATGCAAGCAGCGCTTCACCTGAGATGAAGAAAATTATCGATAGCACCAATGGATTGGCTCTGGAACAAGTGACCTTTGAAGGGAAAATGATGGCTGTTCCATCTGTGACGGCGGAGGACTTCAGTATGCTCTGGATCAGGCAGGACTGGCTGGATCGTCTTGGATTAAAACCACCGAAAACAGTGGACGAATTGGAAGCTATCGCGAAGGCCTTTGTGGAGCAGGACCCGGATGGGAACGGAAAACGGGATACGATCGGGCTTGCCTCAAGCACAAGTCTGTTTAACGATTTCAACAACAGCGCTTTTGCTTTTGATCTAACGCCAATCTTCGCAGCTTATGGAGCTTTCCCCGGATATTGGCTCGAAAAAGATGGAAAACTTGTATACGGTTCGATTCTACCAGAGACAAGGAACGCTTTGATTAGGCTTCGCGATATGTATGCCAAAGGTCTGCTTGATCCAGATCTGGGCATTCGCAAAGAGCCAGAGGAAACCGTCATTAGCGGACAGGCGGGGATGTTCTTTCAAGGTTTCTTTGCAGGCTACTGGCCGCTCCCAAGCGCTTGGCTGAATGATCCCAAGGCGAACTGGCAGGCTTACGCGCTCCCACTGGATGCAAACGGAGCATTTCGTGTGAAGGTGGATAATCCCTCAAGTTCTTTCCTGGTGGTTCGCAAAGGGTACGCTCATCCCGAAGCGATCATCAAGATAAACAATCTGTACCTCCGTGATGAGTTCAAGTATGGTACGAGTTTTATGCTCAGCCGCAATTTCTTTGCTCCAGCAGATGAAGCACGATTTGAATCCAAAGCCGTGCAGGAGATTCTGGCCGGAACTAAAACCCCAGCTGATTTTAAGGACAAGTCCGAATATAAGCTGCTGGAAAATACAGTTTCGACGATAAAACAAACCAAGCTAAAGCCTTATGATCAACTTGGCATTTCGTATTGGGATCAGCACAACGAGAACTTTATGCGTGGTTATTCACTGCTCGTGGGTGGAAGAAACTTCTTTGATCCGAATATCCATAAAGTTCGAAGCCTTACCTACAAACGCACGCCAGCGGTGGAGAAATTATGGAGCAAATTGTCCAAGCTGGAACATGATACGTTTTTGAAAATTATTTTAGGCGCTGCACCGATCGATTCATTCGATCAATTCGTACAAGAGTGGAAAGAACAGGGAGGCGACCAAGTGACTGCTGAAGTGACTCCTCCACAGAATCAACGCTGAATTGCTAACATAGCTGCAAGAATCCCCACGTTTTTTACTTAATTCGATCATTCATAGCCGGTAGACTCCTGCTTAAGGAGTTTGCCGGTTTTTCTTTGTGCCACACTAGCTATGCTACCCTCACTTATTAACGAGGATAGACAAATGTAAGTCAGTAGGTGAGATAAATGTTCACAACCTCCATGTTGTTCGTTGATCCGAGTGAAAACTGTATACATTTCTCTATCCAAACTAGCGTTTAATCCCTATCTCGATTAAGCTTCTCCAAGTTTTATAATGAAAGCGCAAACAACATGATAGAGAAATAATCAGAACGAAGGGGAGTTGAATTTGATGAGAAATAATTGGTCAATAAAAAGCAAACTGTTGACGAAACGACTGGCAGTGCTGTCCATGTCCGCATTGATGGTTTCCGTCCTTGCAGCCTGTGGGGGATCTTCGAATCCGCCGACTGCTGAGGATGCAGGCCAATATGAGGTAACACCTGGAGATCCGTTCAGTGCTTATAAAGACGAAGTGACGGTAACGATGGGGCGTGTTACGACGGCGAACCCGAAATTACCGGCTGGTGATACATATGAGAACAATGCGTATACCCGTCTGGTTAAAGAATCGTTTAACGCACAAATTAAGGACCAATTTGAGGCTAATGGTGAAGATTACAGTCGTCAGGTCTCTCTTGCAATCGCTTCCGGGGAACTGCCCGATATGATGCGTGTCGATTCCAAGGATGAACTTAAAGAACTGGTTGATAATGATCTAATTGAAGATCTAACGGAAGTATACAAACAATATGCCACCGATAATATCAAGCAAATTTATGACTCCTACGATGGCCGTGCACTGGACAATGCCACGATTGATGGCCGACTGATGGGCCTTCCAGCGACCTCTCTGGACTCCGCACCAACTATGGTTTGGGTTCGTCAGGATTGGCTGGATGTGCTGGGAATCAAACTCGATGCTGACGGAGACGGTGCCATCAAGCTGGAAGATGTAGAGAAAACAGCAGAAGAGTTCCTGAAAAAAGATCCTGGGCAAACTGGGAAACCGGTGGGCATTCCTTTTGTAAACACCTTGAATACGACGGACTATAACGGTTCTGCCTATACCATGCTGGGTGTTGCTTCAACCGAAGGCGCGTATCCTCAATATTGGATGAAGGGTGAAGACGGCAGCATCGTTTACGGTTCGACTACAGAGGAAACCAAGCAGATGCTGGGCGTTATGGCCGACTGGTTCAAGAGAGGTATCATTGACCCGCAATTTGGAACCCGTACATTTGACGATATCACTGCACTGTACACCAATGGTCAGAGCGGAATTGCTTTTGGACCGTGGCACATTCCAGACTGGGGACTTAGCAGTGTGAAACAGATGGATAAACATGCAAAATTCACGGCTTACACGCTGGAGGATGCAGACGGTAAGGTAAACGTGGCACACGCCAATCCATCCGGTCAGTTTATCGTTGTGAGAAAAGGTTATGAACACCCGGAACTCGCGATTAAAATTATTAATCTGTTCTACGATAAATTGGCAAATGACAAAGATGTCGCAACTACCATGCCAGAGGCAGCTAAGTATTTGGAAAGCGGTGTAGACGGTTCAACCAGACCTTTTAATATTGAAGTCAACTCGGCAACATCCCTGTTGGATGATTACTCCGACGTTGTTCGTGGAATTAAAGGCGAGATCGGTTTGGATCAGGTCCGTACAACGGAATCGAAGAACAATATTGGCAGTATCCAAACGTACTTGAAAGACCAGGATACGGATGATGTAACAGCTTGGTCGAAATATCACTCACGTATGAACGGAGTGGGGCTGATCGATAAGTTGACACAAGAAGGCAAATTCAACTGGATGACGCCAGCGTTCTCCGGAACTACACCAAGCATGAAACAGACGTGGGCTAACCTGACCAAAATGGAACAGGAATCCTTCATCAAAATCATAACGGGTGCGGAACCGCTGGATTACTTCGAAACATTCGTCAGCAATTGGAAGAAACAAGGCGGAGACCAAGTGATCCAGGAGATCGAAGCTGAGACCACATCCCAAAAATAATTAAGCTAACACTGCTGATAGGCTGCGCTAAGCAGCCTTTCTTCAGGAAAGGGGTTCATCCATGAAGCAGGAAAAATATAAAGCAAGAAACCGCTTGGGCACGGGTGCCATGTATCATATGATGATGCTGCCAGGCATTTTATTTTTGCTGATATTCAGCTACATTCCAATGGTTGGTGTCATTACGGCGTTTCAGGATTACGTACCAGCCAAAGGTATGTTTGGCTCCGAGTTTGTTGGGCTCAAGCATTTTATTTATATGTTCAAGCTGCCGGACATCGGCCAAGTGATCAGTAATACGTTGGTGATTGCCATCGCCAAGATTCTACTTGGAACACTGATGGCCATCATTTTTTCCATTTTATTAAACGAAATCCGCTTTAAATTTGTTAAAAAATCTGTGCAGACCATTGTATATCTGCCTCACTTTTTGTCTTGGGTTGTTCTGGCCTCCGTGGTTGTTAACATGTTCAGCCTGGATGGAAGTGTAAATCAGATTTTAGCCTTTTTCGGCTTGGAAAATATTAATTTTCTCGGAAGCAACACCTGGTTCCAGCCGTTGATTATCGGGACGGACGTATGGAAGGAATTCGGTTATAGCTCCATCGTTTATTTGGCTGCAATTACCTCGATTGATCCCGGCCTATATGAAGCGTCAGGGATAGATGGAGCGAGCTGGTGGAGAAAAGTATGGCATATTACATTACCGGGTATGCTCCCTATTATCCTGCTCATGGGGGTTATGAGTCTCACCAATATTTTGAGCGCAGGCTTCGATCAAATCTACAATCTGTACAACCCGGTTGTCTATGAGTCGGGCGATATTCTGGATACCTATGTATACCGGATCGGTCTCGTTGGCAGACAGTATAGTTTCGGTACGGCTGTTGGGTTGTTCAAGTCAGTGATTGGTATTGTTCTATTATTGTCCGCCAATGAATTGGCCAAAAAATACACCGACAGAAAAATATTCTAAGGAGGCGAAACTTGTGTCTTATTCCGCAAGCCTGAAAGACCGAATGGGCCGGTTTGTCATCTACGCCATCGTTATATTGCTGGCTTTGATCTGCCTCCTTCCATTATGGAATATCGTTGCGATTTCATTCAGCAGCAGTGAGGCCGTATCGGCCAATGCCGTAGGTCTGTTACCCGTTAAGTTTACAACAGCCGCATATTCGAAAATTATTGAGGATGCGCAGTTCTGGCGATCCTTTGGCATTTCAGTTCTACGTGTGGCTCTATCTCTAGTGCTCAACATGATTCTTATTGTTTTGATGGCTTACCCGCTGTCCAAATCGAAAAGGGAGTTTAAGGGCAGAAATATATATATGAATATCATGATTTTTGCCATGCTATTCAGTGGGGGCATGATCCCTAGTTATCTGTTGATCAAAAACTTGGATATGCTCAATACCATTTGGGCGCTTGTACTGCCGGGTGCTGTCCCAATATTCAGTGTCATCCTTGTGATGAACTTCTTCGCCGCAGTACCAAAAGCGCTTGAAGAAGCGGCATTCATTGACGGGGCAAATGCATTGCAGGTCCTGTTCAAAGTGTATGTGCCCGTGTCTATTCCTGCGCTGGCGACCGTATCCCTGTTCAGTATCGTGGGCACGTGGAATGATTTCTTCAGTGGATTGATCTATATGACCAAAGTTAGCAATTATCCGCTAATGACCTATATTCAGTCTCTTAACGTGAATATCGCGGAGCTTCTTCAATCCGGCACGAACTCTGCTCAGCTCAGCAATCTAACTGAGATTTCGAACAAAAATCTAAATGCAGCCAAAATCGTAGTGGCTGTCATTCCGCTGCTTCTGATCTACCCGCTGCTGCAAAAATACTTTGTAACCGGAATTGTTGTGGGGTCGGTAAAAGAATAATAGTGCATGAAACGGAATTTAGATGAGCAGAATCTGGATCAAGAGAAAGGTGGTGCGTGATGGGAAATAAAAATTGGTGGAAAGAAATTGTCGTATATCAAATTTATCCTCGCAGCTTTCAAGATAGCAATGGTGATGGAATCGGGGATCTGAAAGGTATTTTATCCCGACTCGATTATTTGAAGGATCTTGGCATCGGTGCGATCTGGCTGTCACCAGTGTGCAAATCGCCGCAAGATGACAACGGGTATGACATTTCAGATTATCAGGATATCGATCCGATGTTTGGTTCGCTTGAGGATATGGAATTGCTGATTCAGGAGGCAGGCAAGCGGGACATCCGAATAATCATGGATCTGGTGCTTAACCACTCATCCGACGAGCACCCCTGGTTTAAGGAAGCGCGGAAAAGTAAGGATAATCCATACCACGATTATTATGTGTGGAGAGATGGTGTGGAAGGAACACCTCCCAACGATTTAGGTTCAACGTTTGGTGGATCAGCCTGGGAATGGGTTCCCGAGCTGGGACAGTATTACCTGCATCTTTTCTCTGTTAAACAACCGGATCTTAACTGGGAGAACCCCAAGGTACGGCAGGAGATATACGATATGATTCAATGGTGGATGGATAAAGGCGTGGGCGGGTTCCGTCTTGATGTTATCGATCTGATTGGCAAGCAGCCTGACCTCAAAATTACAGGCAATGGGCCAAATTTGCACCAATATATGCGTGAACTCAGTAAAGAGACATTCCAGAAGGGTGATCTGCTAACCGTCGGAGAAACCTGGGGAGCAACGCCCGAAAGTGCCAAGCTTTATAGCAACCCGGACGGCAGTGAACTATCCATGGTCTTCCAATTTGAACATATTAGCCTGGATGAGCAGGAGGGAAAAGGCAAGTGGGATCTCCAGCCGCTGGATCTGCTTCAATTAAAGAAAGTGTTGTCCAAATGGCAGACCGAGTTGAAGGGCGAAGCCTGGAACAGCTTGTTCTGGAATAATCATGATCTTCCGCGGATCGTGTCCCGTTGGGGAAATGACGGGGAATATCGTGTGCAGTCTGCCAAAATGCTGGCTACTCTTCTTCATGGCATGCAAGGTACGCCATATGTGTACCAGGGTGAAGAGTTAGGCATGACGAATGTACGTTACCCTATTGAAGAATACCGTGATATTGAGTTGCTGAATCTGTATAAGGAACGGGTCGAGAATGGGTATGCTGAGAAAGAAGTGATGGAATCCATTTATGCAAAAGGCCGTGATAACGCACGTACGCCGATGCAATGGGATGCTTCCGAAAATGCGGGTTTTACAGATGGAAAACCATGGATTTTGGTGAATCCGAACTACACGGAGATTAATGCGGAAGAATCTATCAATGATCCGCATTCCATTTACCATTACTATAAAACTCTGATTCAGCTGCGAAAAGAGCATGAAGTGATCATCTATGGGGATTATGAACTGTTGTATCCGGAAGACACGAACCTCTTCGCTTACACACGAACACTTGGTGATACCAAATTGCTAGTCCTGTGCAACTTCTATGGCAATACAGTTACGTTTGATATTCCTGAGGAGTTTGGAGAGGATAAAACATTATTAATTAGTAACTATGCGGACGTCCACTCAGAGAATGAACTGAGGCCTTATGAAGCAAGAATGTATCTGCTTGTGTAGTTAGAAAGAGGGTTGAAGGCGAATAGCCATCAACCCTCTTTTTTGACGAAAAGAAGCTTTTGCAAGAAAACGTCAAGCGCCATGGAATGTGAATGCTCGATGAGACGAATGATGGAGAAGCTGCGTTCCAGATGCAGTTGTCTGATTCGCAGTTCTTCAACTTCCCCGATTGCCAGCTCCTTATGAACAATCCATCTGGATACCATTGCAATTCCGAGTCCCGCAGCAACTGCTTCCTTCACACCCTGACTGCTAGTGAAGACATAAGACCGCTTAGGGCGAATCGTAGTCTGTTCCATAAAATGATCACTAAACGCGCGTGTTCCCGAACCCAACTCACGAAGAACCCAGACCTGATCCTGAAGCATATTCTGCTCTACCACAACGGAACCGGAGAGGGGGTGACCGGAAGGAGCTACTACGATCATCTCATCCTTCATGTAAGGGATAACGTCAAGGTCTGCCGAGGCTCGCGCTTCACCCTCCACAAATCCGATATCCAGCTGATTTCCCCTAACCGCAGACAGAATCTCCTGGGTATTGCCAATCGTAACCTGAATGTTGACCTGAGGATACTGTGATGCGAATTCTGCCAGCTTCTTAGGCAAAATATATTCACCGATGGTGAAGCTTGCCCCGATCTGAATGCTTCCAGTCACTTCATCCCGCAGCATCTGAATCTCCTGCCGGGCTTCATCGTAGCGGGACTGAATGACTTTGGCATGTCTGTAGAGGATTGCCCCCGCTTCAGTCAGGGACACTTGCTTTGGAGAACGATGCAGTAGCTTGGCTCCCAGCTCATTCTCCAAATTTTTGATATGCAGGCTCACCCCCGGTTGGGACAGGTTCAGCAGTTCTGCAGCCTTGGAGAAATGGCTTTGTTCTACAACGGTAACGAAGACTTTTAAGGCATCAGTTATCATTAGAATTCCTCATTTAAATAGTGTGTTTTTATAGTTATAAGCCTATTGAGCTCATTTTAGCATAAGATACCTAACAAATCATAAGTTTTTATAATGGTTAGGATCGCAGATTCATATTTCACTTCCTTCCTGTCTGCTTCTATAGTGAGGATATACTTTATCCAATAAGGAAGTGTGGAGCTATGATTTTACAGACACAATTGAAATTCGTCAAAAACATAAAAGGTCTTAGGAACAGGGGATTTCTGCAGGGGATCGGACTGACTTTACTGCTCTCGTTTATCGCCAAGCTGCTGGGTTATCTGCCGCTTTTAAATATCATGGGTCAACTCGTTATTGCAATTCTGCTTGGCATCTTGTACCGGGCGGTGCGTGGCGTTCCGCTGACCGCGCAATCAGGGATATCCTTTTCGGGAAAACGATTGCTGCGGTTTGGCATCATCCTGCTGGGTTTGAAGCTGAACCTTATGGATATTGTCCATGCAGGATACAAAGTCGTTGCGCTAGCGGCAATCAATGTTGTTGTCACGATTTTTGTTGTCTACGGACTGAGCAAGTGGTTAAAGATCGACAAACGAATAGGGCTGCTTACTGCTTGTGGAACAGCCATCTGCGGTGCAGCGGCAGTGGTCGCGATTGCGCCACAGATCAAGGCCAAAGATGAAGAAACGGCAGTAGGTGCGGCCACAGTGGCGATACTCGGCACAATTTTCACTTTAGCCTATACATTGCTATACCCGGTGTTGGGTTTAAGTGTGAATGGATATGGCCTATTCACAGGCGCTACACTGCATGAAGTGGCACACGTCATCGCTGGGGCTGCACCTGGAGGGCAAACAGCACTGGATATGGCAGTCATCGTGAAGCTAACTAGGGTCGCTATGTTGGTGCCCATTGCCCTGATCATTGGCTTGTGGAGTGGACGACAAGCGCGTGGGGGAGAGCAAAAATCATCTAAAGGAATCCGGTGGCGTGAATTGCCAGTACCCTGGTTCATTTTCGGTTTTCTGGCTATGAGTGGGTTAAACACGCTGGGTATTATTCCGCAAGAGATGATCTCGGGACTTCTGGTTCTGTCCTATATGTTGCTCGCGATGGCGATGGCTGGATTGGGGTTGGGTGTGGATATTTCAACCTTCCGTCGTCTGGGCAAGAAACCTTTTATGGCAGGATTTCTGGGCTCTATTGTGTTGTCCATTCTAGGCTTTATGCTCGTTTGTGGCTTTGGCCTGAACTAGGTCGTGTGTCCAAAATTAAGTATTCCACTGCATGAATTTAATAAAAAGCACGCATTGACCCTTAGTGGATCAATCCGTGCTTTTTGTTGTTTGAAAGAAGCTGGTCATCAGATCCAGAACAAACACGAAAGGATTAGTATAAATCCATCTCTTGAAAAAATATAAATATTTCCCTCTTTTGGTTCAAAAGTCCGAAATGCACATATGAAAGTCTGGATAACGATGTATTTTCTGTTCGCAAGCCTTAAGGCTGCTCGTAAACATCCAAAAAGGAACATCAGAAGTCCGAATACCGTCTCTAGGGGTCCGATAAGGAGAATTGGAAGCGGTTTATACTTAATCTATTCCAGAGATGACAAATCCAAGCAGAAAATCAAATCAGTTTATCCAAGAAACTCCTCAAGTTAAGTAGCGACCACGCAATACTGTCGTGTAACCATGTTGTTGTATGAGTTTTCTATTTTTTTGTTTTGTACTTTGATAAGGGGGTGATGATCGGCGCAGCGAAAGAATTAGGCAGATCAACCGTCCATTTTCTTTGAAAATCCATTTTGCTAATAACCTGAGGAGGAATTGAATTTGCGCAACAAGTACATTGTGTGGTCACTCGTATTAACGATGCTGATCTCGAACGTATTCCTGACTGTCGGATTTCCATCTCCTGTATCAGCAGCCGAAAGACCGGATCTGGCACAGGGCAAACAGGTTACCGCGAGCGGGTACAACCAAACATACAGCCCGACCAATGTGATTGACAATAACCAAGCAACTTATTGGGAAAGTACCAATAGTGAGTTCCCCCAATGGATTCAAGTGGATCTTGACGCCAACACCAACATTGACCAAATTGTATTGAAGATTCCGACAGTGTGGGAAAAGAGAACCCAAACGATAACCGTGCAAGGCAGCACGAACGGTTCATCGTTCACAGATATCGTAGGTTCTGCGGATTATGTATTTAATCCATCAGTTGGGGAGAACTCGGTGACCATCGATTTTCCTGCTGTCGAGACAAGGTACGTTCGCTTAAGCGTAACGGGCAATTCCGAGTGGCCGGCAGCTCAACTGTCGACATTTGAAATTTACGGCCCAGGCAGTGAGGGACCAACGCTACCTGGCCCCGATCCTGTGGATCCCCCAATCATCCCTACAGAGGGAAGCAACATCGCCATCGGCAAGTCGATGACTGCATCGTCCAGCACTTTATCCTTCGTAGCTGCAAATGCTAACGATAACAATATCAATTCTTACTGGGAAGGGGGCAGCAATCCAAGCTCACTGACGTTGGATCTCGGCTCCAATCATAAGATTACATCCATTGTACTTAAACTGAACCCGGATCCGGTCTGGAGCACCCGAACACAGACCATTCAAGTGCTTGGACATAACCAGGATACAACCACCTTCAGCAATCTGGTTTCCGCCCAATCATATACATTCAACCCGGCTTCCGGTAACACGGTGACCATTCCCGTTACAGCAACGGTTAAACGTCTGCAACTGAACATTACCACGAACTCGGGCGCTCCTGCCGGGCAAATTGCTGAATTTCAGGTATTCGGTACACCTGCACCCAATCCTGATCTGACGATTACAGGTATGTCCTGGTCTCCATCGTCTCCAGTGGAGAACAATGCCATCACCCTTAATGCCATCGTCAAAAACATTGGTTCTGCCGCTTCTCCAGCTTCTAGCGTCAACTTCTATCTAAACAATGAACTGGCGGGTTCCTCACCTGTAGCTACTTTGCAAGCAGGGGCTTCGACTACGGTCTCGCTTAATGCTGGCAATAAATCAGCTGCATCATATACGCTCAGTGCCAAGGTAGATGAGAATAACCAGATTATCGAAGAGAATGAAGGAAACAACAGTTACACACACACCTCTTCTTTGGTGGTTGCACCGATTACAAGTTCTGATCTGGTAGGCACGGTCTCTTGGAGTCCTGGAACCCCTACAGCAAACAGTACAGTAACATTTACAGTTAATCTGAAAAATCAAGGCAACATGGCCTCCGCAGGTGGTGCACACGGAGTTACAGTGGTTCTCAAGAACGCTGCCGGAGCAACGCTTCAGACGTATAGTGGTTCCTATACCGGTACATTAGCACCTGGAGCTTCGGTCAATGTCAATGTAGGTACCTGGACTGCTGCAACTGGTAACTACAATGTGACAACTACCGTAGCAGTGGACAATAATGAAGCTCCGGTCAAACAAACGAATAACGTCGTTACAACAGGTTTGAACGTATATTCAGCCCGTGGTGCAAGCATGCCTTATACCCGGTATGATACGGATGATGCTACGCGGGGTGGCAGTGCCACACTGAAATCCGCACCGACCTTTGATCAGGCTCTGACGGCTTCGGAAGCCTCTGGCCAGCGCTATATCGCTCTTCCTTCCAACGGTTCCTATGCACAATGGACGGTTAGACAAGGGGAGGGAGGCGCAGGTGTAACCATGCGATTCACGATGCCGGATTCCACAGATGGCATGGGTCTTAACGGCGCACTTGACGTCTATGTTAACGGGACCAAGGCCAAAACGGTTCCTTTGACCTCCTACTACAATTGGCAGTACTTCTCCAGTGATCATCCGGGGGATACACCAAGTGCAGGACGTCCGTTGTTCCGTTTTGATGAAGTGCACTGGAAACTGGATACACCTCTAAAAGCTGGAGACACCATTCGTATTCAGAAAAACAATGGAGATAACCTGGAATACGGTGTGGATTTCCTCGAAATCGAACCCGTTCAAGCGGTAATCCCGCGCCCGGCTAACTCCGTCTCTGTAACCGATTTCGGTGCGATTGCAAATGATGGAAAAGATGACCTTGCCGCATTCGAAGCGGCGGTCCAATCCGCGGTATCTACAGGCAAGACTCTATATATCCCTGAGGGCACGTTCCATCTGGGCAATATGTGGAAAATTGGTACGCCGACAAATATGATTAACAACCTTACCATTGTAGGTGCAGGTATCTGGCATACGAACATTCAGTTTACGAACCCTAATGCAGCTTCAGGCGGGATTTCTTTCCGTGTGCAGGGCAAGCTGGATTTCAGCAATATTTATATGAATTCCATGCTGCGTTCGCGCTATAACGAGAATGCAGTTTACAAAGGATTTATGGACAATTTCGGTAAAAATTCAAAGGTTAGCAACGTATGGGTTGAGCACTTTGAATGTGGTTTCTGGGTAGGGGATTACGCCCACACACCTGCAATCATTGCCGATGGCCTAGTGATCGAGAACAGTCGTATTCGGAATAACCTTGCTGACGGTGTCAACTTTGCCCAAGGCACGAGCAATTCGACTGTACGGAACAGCAGTGTCCGCAACAATGGTGATGATGGTCTTGCCGTATGGACCAGCAACGTGAATGGTGCTCCTGCTGGTGTGAACAATACATTCTCGTTCAACACGATTGAGAATAACTGGCGCGCAGCAGGCATTGCATTTTTTGGTGGCAGCGGACATAAGGCAACCAACAACCTGATTGTTGATACGGTTGGTGGTTCGGCGATCCGGATGAACACTGTTTTCCCTGGATACCATTTCCAAAATAACACAGGTATTCTGTTCTCCGATACAACGATCATTAACAGTGGCACAAGTAAAGATCTGTACAATGGTGAACGCGGAGCTATTGATCTGGAAGCTTCCAATGATTCCATCAAGAACGTAACGTTTACCAATATTGACATCCTCAATACGCAGCGCAGTGCTGTTCAATTCGGGTACGGCGGCGGTTTCCAGAACATTGTGTTTAATAACATCAACATTAATGGTACTGGTCTGGACGGCATTGAGACATCTAGGTTCACAACCCCGCATAAAGGTGCAGCAATTTACACCTATACGGGTAACGGTTCTGCCACCTTCAATAATCTGACAACAAGCAACATTGCCAACCCTAATGTGAATCAGATTCAAAATGGCTTTAATTTGATCATTCAATAAAATTTATATCAAACAAAAGCAGGGAGCTCAACGAGCTTCCTGCTTTTTTGTGTGAAGCAGGAGTAGGTACGGGTGAACATTGATCCGGATCTGAAATATCGAAAAATAGCCGCGCAAGTAAGTTTTTAACATGCCCCATATTTGCTTCTGTAGTGACTTAATGTGACAAGAGGCCAAATATATGTATAGCTGTGATAATGGGAATAAAAATTCCCGGGCAGACCAGCTCCTGTTGGATAAGTGGTTCTCCAATCGTTCTCATGTATTGATGCAATAAGCCTTAGAATGCCTTTATTTATTTCGGGTGTGGGTTTGGGTTGGACTGCAATTAGTGCGTCAAGTGCCCAAGCGGTCTGAGAAGGGGTGCTTTCCCCTAATGGCACATAGTGCAGGAGTCGGTCACTCTGGCAGGATTCTCCCCAGCCACCGTCAGAGTTCTGGATGCTTAAGAGCCATTTGGCTCCTTTTTGCACGGTATCATGGCTTGCAGGTAGCCCAACTGCCGTAAGACCGGTTAATGCTGCCCAGGTACCATAGATATAACATACGCCCCATCTTCCGTACCATGAGCCATCTTTCTCCTGGTTTCGAATGAGCCATTTCGTTCCACGATTGATCCATTCATGCTTGGTGTCAAGCCCGGCAAAGTTACCGAGGTACTCCAAGGTACGTCCCGTCAGGTCAGCTTCGGAAGGGTCTGTAGCCGCAGATTTGGCACCGTCGATGGCAAGCCAGGTGAGCATCTCCTTGTTTGTATTTTTTTCGAATGCCGGCCAGCCGCCATCTTTATTTTGCATGGACAGAACCCAATTCAGTCCGCGATTCCAGGATTCCTGAAACGTTGGAAGAGTAGTGGACAAGCTTCGGATAGCCCGTAAAGCTGCTGTTGTATCATCCACGTCTGGATTGATTGTATTCGACTCCGAAAATCCCCATCCTCCAGGGGCTGTATTCGGATTATGGATGCTCCAGTCGGCTGTTTTATCTTGCTGACGGGAGAGCAAATAGGAGGCCGCGAGCTGAATAGACTTATGGTCATCGGTGACAGAAGCCTCCTGCAATACGTAGGTGATTAATGCCGTATCCCATACGGCAGATGGGGAGTTTTGAATCGTTGTTTTACCTCCTGAAGAACGGCACTGCATTGCCGTGAGTCCGGTTATGGCTTTTGTAATCAGAGGGTGCTGCTTATCGTATTTTAGGGCCAATAGGGCAAAGATCATGAGAATTGTACTACTGGCGTAGCTGTATAATGTGCCATCAGATTCAACCCGCTCTATCATGAACTGTTCCGCCTTCATTCGTGCAGTGTCGTGGATGTGGCGTGGGTTACCGAGCAGTCGGCTTCTCCCGCTTAGAATGTCGTCCTGCATTTCCTGATATCCCTGAACAGTTGGCTCATTTTCCACATTTCGTAAGTCGGTCAGATCAGACAGATCGGGGGCATGGGGGGCTGTAAGAGCGAAACGTAAGTCTGCCATAATGAGCATGGGAGTGAGGTGAACTCTGGAATATCCGGAAAATTCAAAATAGTTGATGGGAAAATAGGTAGGGAACATCAGTATCTCCAGGGGGATCATAGAGATGGATAAAGGCCATTTCATTTGTCCAGTAGCGGCAAGTATCGCTTTGGTCAAAATGCTGGTAACTTTCCCGATACCTCCTTTGGACTGAATATACTGTTTGGCCCGCTGGATTGGCTCGTCCGTACTCTGTCTGTACCCGGAGTATAGCAGGGCGTAGTAGGCTTCAACTGATGCGGATAAATTTCCACCCTCTTCATCGGCGTACAATCTCCAGCATCCATCGTGTTGCTGTTCGTTAAGGATACGGTCATGTAACTCCCGGATCAGCACTTCATTTGGGACTTCCAATATCCGAAAGAGAATGATGACATAAGCATCAATTACCGTCCCGTTCTCAAAACAGAAATGCCAGGAACCGTCTTGTCGCTGCTGTTGAAGCAAGGAAGTCGTCATCCGACTTATTTCATCATCAATTGTGTTCAGTACATGGCTCATTTCGCGGATACCTCCAGAGTACGTCATTTATGTATTATATGATGGCAGACTGGGGGAAATGAGGAGCAGAATGACCGTAGAATCCAGTCCATTTCAGGGTTTTCTACAATTTTAAATAAAAAAATAAAATTTAGTGTTGAAATTTTTTCCAATAAAGTGTATAAATATCTTTGTTAACGCTTACAAGATTTTGATCTATATCTTTCTCCGATACCCTTCAAAAAGGAGGTGTAAGTACTACGACATGCAATAACTGAAAAACAGACTTTATGCTTTTGAAAATGAAATCGATTTCATTTTGTAGTATTCAATATTTGGCAGTCCAAATTATAATAAATCAAAGGAGATATGTTGATGAAGATATGGAAAAAGAGTGCGTTAGTGTTGCTGTCCACTTTCCTGGTAACGGTAGGTTCATATGGTTCATATATGCCCAAGACTGCGCATGCCGCGGGTGAACAGGTGGAGGTATGGATTTCAACTTCAGACCCCAATTCCGAACCTGCAGTGGGACTTAGAACAGATGCGAGACTCACCAAGATTGCATCCAAAAACTTCAGCAGCAACTCAGGCAATGCCGATGTTACCATTACGGTAAATGAGAACAAAACGTATCAGCAAATGGATGGTTTTGGAGTGTCGTTAACGGATGCTTCCGCATGGCTCATGAACTACAAGCTAGATAACAGTAAGCGCGCGGAAGTGATGGAGAGGTTGTTTGGCACCACAGGTATTGGGCTTAGTTTATTGAGACAGCCGATCGGAAGTTCTGATTTTGCCTGGGCCGCCTACACTTATGCCGATACGCCAAATGATACTTCACTCAACCAATTTACGATCGACCGGGACAAGGCTTACATACTGCCCATGGTCAAAGCGGCAATCGCTAAGAATCCTAATATCAAAGTAATGGGTTCCCCATGGAGTGCGCCTGCCTGGATGAAATATTCCAACAATCTGAATGGCGGCAAACTGAAAGCAGAACATTACGGAACATATGCGAACTATTTCAAAAAATACATTGAAGCCTACCAGGCTGAAGGTGTACCCATCTATGCTGTTACGTTGC
Source organism: Paenibacillus taichungensis (assembly GCF_013359905.1). Taxonomy (GTDB): domain Bacteria; phylum Bacillota; class Bacilli; order Paenibacillales; family Paenibacillaceae; genus Paenibacillus; species Paenibacillus taichungensis. The sequence continues at coordinate 434,515 of NZ_JABMCC010000115.1, forward strand.
AAAACGAGCCAATGTACGAGCCATCCCATTATCCTTCGATGGGGATGAATGCACAGGATCAGACAGGCTTTATCGGCGATTATCTTGGACCAACACTCCGCAATGCCGGAATCAACACCAAGATTATTGCATTCGACCATAACTTTCTGGACTGGAACTTCCCGAACCAAGTCATTACGAATCTGAAGAACGCAGGCAAGGGTAGCTACGTATCCGGCAGCGCATTCCACCATTATGACAGTGGGGACGGATCAACAATGACCTCCATGCATAACAGTCACCCGGACAAGGAAATCTGGTTCACAGAAGGTGGTTTCGGCAACTGGAATGATCCGCAGAATGGTACGTCTTCAGGTTTCGATAATATGATGAACGAGTTCATTAATATTACGAGAAACTGGTCCAAATCAATCATTCTCTGGAATGCTGCCCTGGATCAAAAAGACGGTCCAGCATTGCTTTCACCGAACAACACGAACAAAGGCATGATTACAATCCGCAACTCGGACAACCGTAATGATGCTCCTGAGAATAATGTGACATATCACAAACAATATTATTTATTGGGTCACTTTAGTAAATTTGTAGTACCCAATGCATATCGCATTGACAGCAACACCGGATCTGAAGTCAAAAATGTGGCTTTCCGCAATCCGGACGGTTCCAAAGTGGTAGTTGCCTACAACTCTTCCAGTTCGTCGAAAAATGTGAAGATCCAATGGGGCAGCCAAAGCTTCGTTGTCACTATTCCAGGCAAGTCCGCTATGACGTATAAATGGAATGGAAATGTTTCTTAAGGGGTAGCAAGAATTCATATTCCTGCTCCCAGCAAACTAGGGGCCGCGATCAGTCGCGGCTCTTTTATTTGCTTTTATTTAAAGATCATCCACGGTATACATTTGTTGTGGTTTTTACGTATTCAAGGATTTTACAATTTTAATATTATGATTTTTTAGTTTAACTGTCCTCTTACATTGGGTTGATATACTAGCCTGAGCTTTTATATGGGAGAGGGGTTAGACAACTTGAAAGACATCAATCAACGCTGGGTAGCGACGATTCTTGTGGCAGTAATGGTAATCCAATCATTCTGGACATTTGCAGGAATCGGACAGGCTGCTGCATCAGAAAACCTTAATACCAGCAATTTAGCAAAAAACGTGGTGATCAGCCATTTTTATGGAGGCAAGAAAGACGACGTACTCGACGTGTACGGCAACGACTTTGTAGAACTATATAATCCGACAGCAGAACCTGTTTGGCTGAACGACTGGTCCATACAATTTGCGGATACCCAAAAAAAAAATTGGAAAGCAGCTCAGCTAGGTACAACGACTGCCCAGATTCCGGCATTTGGTTATTATCTGATTGCGCTTGGCAGCAATGGTAATGTCGGGGAGCAGCTTCCACAGCCAGATGCGACTGAAGCTTCATTCAAATTAGGCAACAACAGCGGAAAGCTGGTTTTGTTAAATACGACACAACTGTTGACTGCTAATGATCCAACGGCAGATGTTTTACAGGAACATGTAATTGATTTTGTTGGATATAGTGCTGACGCTTATTGGGGAAGTCCGGCGCCGGAAGCGGGCAAGCAGAGCACCATGCAGCGTTTGGTATATGATCCGCTGAATCCAGAGAATAGCACGACTGCAGCTGCGTTTCCGAATCGTGGAAACAACTGGGACACTCGGAATAACGGAAATGACTTTGAGAAGGTAAAAGGGGCGAAGGCTCGCAATTCAAGCACAACTTCCGCCTATGTCATTCTGGAAAGTAATCAAAGGTTAGAGATGCAATCGGCTTCGAGCGTAGATCCTGTACATAACAAGATTACGTTAAATGCATTTGGAGGCTTGGTTAAGCAGGGACCATGGTCATCCGATGACTTCAGTGTACTAGGCCTCCCGGCAGGATTCACTGCTGAAGCCAATGCGAACGGTGATCAGATCGAAGTGACCATATCTGGAGACGGTACTGGGAATGTAGCTTCAGACAGCATTCTGACATTTGAGATTCATCCTGGTGCGTGGGATCAAGCACACAGACCAGTCTCATCCTCAACTGTGCATCAAGGAAGCAATACCGTAACTTTGGCTCAATTCACGCCATCCAATAAGATTGTAGCAACATTGGACTCCTCATCGTCCAACATTCGTATGAGCAGTGCGAAGGACTTGAATACCACGATCCAACTCAATCTTAGTGCCGGCGTTCCCGTGGATGGGGTATTGGACTCGAATGCTTACACTGTGACGGGCCTTCCTGAGGGAGACTGGAGCATCAAGGCTGAGGGCCGAAGCAGTGATCGTACAATTACGCTATCCATTTCGGGTACATCCAATTCTGCTGTCATGAACTCCGTCATGCTGAATGTGACGTTAATGGCTAATGCTGTGCAGGATCCGGACTGGCTGGCTTCGGAAGTGATCAGCGTCCCGCTGCTTCGGTACAGTCAACCGCTTCTTGCTGATGAGAATCGCAAACGTGTCGTTGAAGACAGCATCATAGCGGACAATACAGGTTTTAATGACCCTGCCACCAAAGAATATAAATATGGAAGTGACGCCATGGGAGCGAATGAATATACATTCCTGCGTGGTACACATTCCTTATTCAAGGCTGATCTGGCAGCGGGTATTATTCCTTCTCCGAGTTTGGTCATTCCAGGCTGGAATGAGAAGGACGTCCTTACTTACACGCAAGGCGACGCCCATATTCAGAATGTGGGGACTTTTAACGATAGTACTAATCAAATGGTGTTCAGCTTAAACGATGTGGATTCTTCCGGCATCGGCAGCTTTTATGACGACCTGATTCGCTTTGTTACAAGTATTTATGTAGTCAAATACGAAAAAGACAGCTCTGCGATTACCACTCTGCAGGACGCCGATTTCCGGGATGTATCTCGTACCTTTCTAAATACCTATAAGGATACTCTGATAGAGATTAATAGCGAGATAAACCCTAAAAACACCAAGTTGACCAAAAGCAATGTAACGGCTTATACGAAAGAGGTCATGGACAAAGTCTCCAAAGTGTCTTATGAGGAGGCATTGCAAAAATTGCTCGGCAAGCGGGCACTTGATGGAAAATTAAACATTGCCGGCAACTCCGATAAGTTTGAATCCGCGACAGATGCAGAGAAATCTTCCCTGCAAGCCGCTTGGGAAGCATACAAATTACAAGTCAGAAGCAATTACCCGAACCTGAGTGATGATGAATTCGATGCCTATTTTAAGATAAAGGATATTGTACGCCGTATTCATCAGGGAATTGGCAGCATTGGGGTTGAACGCTACAATGTGTTAATCGAAGGAGCAAGTGAGGCCAATACGGATGATATTCTGCTCGACGTGAAAGAGCAGACTCGGGACGCCAATGTATCGAAAGATGCTTATCTTAAAACTTCAGTCGATCCCGATTCTTATCTGGGTGTACTTGAAGCAATGAATCGCTCGTATCTGATTAAGGAAGTATCACCTTTTAAAGGGGATTACACAGATAAGCCATTCAAGAACAAGGAAGAGCTGGAGCAGTATTTGGTCGATGCGGCCAAGGCTTACGCTTATGCAAGCTCGCGCTTGGACAAGGTATCCGATGAGTTGAACTATCGTTTTGAGGAACGTTTTGTATCGAATATCGTACCCATCTGGGATGATTTGCAGAACTTTATTCTTAATGCAGCGGAGGATTACTCCCACCAGGTCGCAGCGGATTTTGCGCTTGTAAAGGAAGATATGCGAACCGGGAAGCTGATTGACGTTTCCACATTGGATGATTTATCTGTTGATCAAGGCTCTTTAACTCCAGCATTCAATCCTACAATCACGGCGTATACTCTGAATGTTGAACAAGCAACAGACTCCATCAGCATTAAGGCAAAGGCTACGGATAGCCAGGCTACCTTGTTTGCCAAAGGTGAACCTTATGTAAACGGAATAAATCAATCTTTCGGTTTGTCTGTTGGAAAAAATGTAATTCCAATTACGGTGCAAGCACGTAATGGATCAAGCAAGACTTACAGTATAACTGTCGTCAGAGCCGGAGAATCCACCTCCGTTTCACCAACGCCTTCGAATCCTTCAAATCCTTCAACTTCAACTGGAGGAACGAATGGGGATCAAACGGGTACTACTGCCAACAGTGGAACGATTACTGTGAATGGTGGATTGTTGAGCCTGGGCGGGGTCAAAATCAATGTGCCAGCTGGAGCGACGGATAGCAGCATCGTCATTTCCGTAAATAAAGTAAGCCAAACGGCGAATCTGTTCACCGATTCCACATTGAAACTGCTCGGGGATGTCTATGAGATTACTGCAAACAAGAGCGGGAATTTCAGCAAACCGGTAACTGTTACCTTGCCATTCGACAAGAACAAGGTGGACTTTGACAAATCAATAGTGGGATTGTATTGGTTCAACGAGCAAGCCCAAAAGTGGGTTTTACTCGATAATTTGAAAGTGGATCAAATGAATGGAACGGTATCGGGAACCATTCATCATTTTACCAAGTTTGCTGTTCTGGTATCCGATAAGACCGTAACGCCAACTCCAGAAGGAACCAAGAAGTTCACGGATCTCGTAGGACATTGGGCTTCCGGCAGTATTATGGATTTGGTTGAACTTGGTGTTATCCAGGGTTACCCGGACAACAGCTTCAGACCGGATAAAAAAATTACCAGAGCCGAATTTGTTACTCTTATCATTAAGGCTTTACATCTGCAAGGCTCTGCTGACAAAGGATTTGCGGATACTACGACGCATTGGGCGCAAGACGCAATTTCCACTGCGGCAGGTCTGGGCATTGTGAATGGATATAGTGATAACACCTTTGGTCCAGACGAATTGGTGACCCGCGAGCAAATTGCGACAATGGTCGTTCGTGCAGCGCAGATCGCAGATTCAGATAGTAATATCAACTTCTCCGATGGCGCTGAAATATCTGGTTGGGCACGTTCAGCACTTGCTGCGGCCATTACTAATGGGCTCGTTAACGGCTATCCAGACGGAACATTGAAACCAAAAGGGAATACAACTCGCGCAGAAGCTACTACACTCATCGAAAGAACTATTCAATTCACAAAATAATTCACAAAATAAATTCAAAATTACAGAAAGGCTGCTCTCCAGCAAGTTTAACTTGTTGGGAAGCAGCCTTTCTGTATTCTTTGTACCTTTTTGTATCTGGTTCATTCGTTTTATTACAACGATATCCCATTTTCGATAATGACACGATTGAGTTTGGTATTTACCGGATTGGAAATCGTATCACCCACAGGACATTTACTTTCTAGAAATTGTACAAATGATTCAACTTTTTCTTCAGATGAGCTGGTTTTAATATAGAAGGTGTATCGAATATCAGAATAACCGGGACGTACATCAGATCGGTTAAAAAATCCGTCAAGATCCAGATCACCTTCAACTTCAACTCTGAAATCATCAAGGACTACATCGAATTTGGAAGCATAGACCCGGGCCACAATGGATTGACATGCGCCAAGGGAGGCAAGTAAAGCTTCTACAGGATTCATTCCCGTGTCCGTACCACCGAGATTTGTTGGCTCATCGATGATCAGTTCGAATTGTCTTGCTTTGGTGATCACTTTAACCCCATCTTGTAGATGGGCAGTAGCTTTGAAAGTCTGAACATTAGCCATCCGATACCTCTCCTTTATAAAACATTGTATGTAACTTGGTTTAGTAAGGATTATAGTTCCATATATCACAAGCTGTCAATATAAGGATGGGAATAGATTTAGATATTCATTCTTTAAATTAAGAAATGGATAGCTTATTGGCTATCCATTTCTCTAACAGTTCAATTTCTCAGCCGATGTACTTATTCACTCATAACATGATCATATTTTTCCTTCAAACGTTTGATATCTGCCCTCGGCGGTGCGCCGAACATACGGGAGTACTCCCGGCTGAATTGGGACGCACTCTCGTAACCAACCCGGAAGGCTACATCCGCAGCATCAGCTGACTCAGCCATGAGGAGTCGACGTGCTTCCTGAAGCCTAAGCTGCTTCTGAAACTGAAGTGGGCTCATGGCGGTAATTTCTTTGAAATGTCGATGGAATGAGGACACACTCATGTTGGCTGTCTCTGCAAGATCTTCGATTCGAAATGGTTGCTCCCAATGTCGAACAATATGCTCAATGGCTTCCCGAATCCGGTAGCTGCTGCTGCCTTCCATTGCAATTTGGGCGAGTTCAGTTCCATAAGGTCCCTGCAAAAGCCGATACAGTATTTCTCGCGTATAGAGTGGGGCAAGGAACGGGATTTCTCCCGGCGTATCCAGTAGCCGAATCAATCGAAGTACAGCATCTTGAATGGAGGGCTCCATCTGTCCAACAAACAGCGCGCGTCTGGCGTTTTCTTTAGAGGTGACCTTAATATTACAATCATTCAGTACTTCAAGAATCTGGTTCTGTGTAAACTCAAGCTTCAGACTTAAGTATGGCGTATCAGTGGATGCTTTTATAATCTGACCAATCACTGGAAGGTTCATGGAAGCAATTAGATAATCGGATGGTCCGTATTCGAATCTTTCCTGTGCCAGCAAGATTTCTTTCAAGCCTTGAACGATCACACAAAAGGAAGGCTTGTAAACCCGGTAAGCAGGCTCACTTATGCTGGAATGCTGATAGACATACAGGGAAGGGATTGCCGTTTCCTTAGAGCTGTTATGAAAGGAGTGACGTTTGATTAGTTCGGTGAGTTCCTGTTTCTGCTGCAATGCGTTATCGGACATACATATCCTCCTTGCGAGTTGTTCTTGCTTCATTATAAGACTTAACGACTTTAGACAAAAGTGGGCCTGAGAGAATCAGGCAATCAATTAAGACAAATGATATACCGCTTCGCTCCTTCAGTTCGTCATAATAATATTAGGCTTGCAGAATTAAGCAAGGGGACGCAATAAGGCAATCAGACAGCATAGCTGAAGTACCTCTACAAAAATAGCAACTATATCCTGAACAAAAGGAGGTATGGGAATGAGTCATGTATTAGTTTTGGGTGCAAACGGTCAAATCGCCCGTGAAGCGATAGACTTGTTTCTCAAGGAAACCGATGTCAGGCTAACACTCTATTTGCGAAAATCCAGCAGGCTTGGAAATATCGATTCGAATCGTGCGCGTGTGATCGACGGTGACGTGATGGATCAAGTCAAATTGAAAGATGCCATGAACGGCGTGGATGTTGTCTATGTCAATCTTGCAGGTGACTTGGAACAGTATGCCAGAACTATCGTGGAAACGATGAAATCTGTAGGAGTGAAACGTCTGATTTTTATCAGTTCCATGGGGATCTACGATGAAGTACCCGGACAGAAGTACAGCAGTATATTGGACCCTTATCGTAAAGCAGCTTCCATCGTTGAAGCTTCAGATCTAGACTATACAATCTTACGGCCAGCGTGGTTTACCAGATCAAACGAGATTGATTATGAAATAACCCAGAAAGGCGAGCCATTCAAAGGAAGGGAAGTATCCTGCAAAAGCGTGGCCGCTCTGGTGGTTAAGCTGGCAGAGTCACCAGAACTGGAAATACGTCGCAGTCTTGGTGTGAGTAAACCCCATTAATTCAGTGTACTCCTAAATGGAGATAATAAATTCATGTACGTTAGTTCACATTCACATCATTTGAATGAAGAAAGGAAGTTATATGATGCAAAAACGGACACTGGGAAATAGCGGCTTGGAAGTTTCGGCAATTGGGCTTGGCTGTATGGGAATGAGTTACGGGTATGGTCCAGCTTCGGATAAAACGGAGATGATCGCGGTCATACGGGAAGCTGTTGAGCGCGGTGTAACTTTCTTTGATACCGCTGAAGTCTATGGTCCATATATCAATGAAGAACTCGTCGGCGAAGCACTTTCCCCTGTACGCGATCAGGTTGTCATAGCGACAAAGTTCGGATTTGACATTCAAGGTGGCAAACAGAGCGGGATGAATAGCCGTCCTGAGCAGATCAGGAAAGTTGCCGAAGAGTCTCTTAAACGACTTAAGATCGATGCAATTGATTTGTTTTACCAGCACCGTGTTGATCCGGATGTACCGATTGAAGAGGTTGCCGGAGCCGTGCAGGATCTGATTCGAGAAGGTAAAGTGAAGCATTGGGGGCTGTCAGAAGCCGGCGTGAACACGATTCGACGTGCGCATGCCGTTCAGCCGGTCGCTGCTGTTCAGAGCGAATATTCCTTATGGTGGAGACGTCCGGAAGAAGAACTGATTCCAGCGCTTGAGGAGCTCGGTATTGGTTTTGTCCCTTTTAGTCCTTTGGGTAAAGGATATCTCACGGGAAGTTTTAATGCGAAAACAACGTTTGATCAGGGGGATTTGCGTAATATTCTGCCACGCTTTACGCCACAGGCGCTCGAGGCCAATCAAATGCTGGTTGATCTGTTGAAAGAGAAGGCGGAGAAGATCCAAGCCACCCCTGCACAGATCGCACTTGCTTGGCTGCTGGCCCAAAAACAGTGGATTGTACCGATCCCGGGAACACGCAAGTCAAGTCGTCTCAAAGAAAATATGGATGCGGCGGACATTAAACTTACAAACGAAGATGTACAGAGCATTAATGATGCAGCTGCAAAAATCACCCTGATGGGTTCTAGATATACGGAAGAATTGGAGAGAAGAACAGGTCTTTGATCCATTTTAGTATGCCAGAGAGATGGGTGGAAAGGTTGAGTAAACGCTTATCGAACCAAGTGAAGCAAATTGTAATCGAGAGATTGGAGTCCCAGATCAAATGGGAAGAAAATCCGATTTTCAAAGAAATGTATCTCAGTTATTGGATAAAATTAACTTCATAAAGGAGGGTTTGATTATGGAATATGTAAAACTGGGTCGTACCGGACTGGACGTTTCGAGATTATGTCTTGGTTGCATGAGTTATGGAGTCCCTGAACGCGGAATCGCTCCATGGTCGTTGAATGAGGGAGAGAGTCGTCCTTTTATCCAAAAAGCGCTGGACTTGGGTATTAACTTCTTTGATACAGCCAATGTCTATTCGGATGGTACAAGCGAAGAAATCGTGGGTCGTGCATTGAAGGATTTTGCTCGTCGTGATGAGGTTGTTATTGCAACAAAGGTTTACTTCCGCATGAAGCCGGGGCCAAACGGTGCAGGTTTGTCGAGAAAAGCCATTATGAATGAGATTGATAACAGCTTGAAGCGCCTAGGCACCGATTATGTGGATCTGTATCAGATCCATCGATGGGACAGCAGTACTCCAATTGAAGAAACGATGGAGGCCCTTCATGATGTCGTTAAGGCGGGGAAAGTCCGATATATAGGAGCTTCTTCCATGTACGCCTGGCAGTTTATGAAGGCTCAGCATACGGCGGAACGCAACGGCTGGACCCCGTTTGTCTCCATGCAGAATCTGTTGAATCTGATGTACCGGGAAGAAGAGCGGGAAATGCTGCCTCTCTGTCGTGAAGAGGGAGTGGGTGTAATTCCATGGAGTCCTCTTGCCAAAGGGCGTCTTACTCGGGATTGGGATGAGAAGACAGCCCGTTCATCGAACGACGAAGCAGGAGACCGACTTGCTGCGGGAATGGTTGATGCCGATCGTAAAATAGTGGAGACTGTCGCTGGTATTGCGAACAAACGAGGTGTTTCCAGAGCAACCGTTGCACTGGCATGGGTATTGCAAAAAGAAGGTGTTACCGCACCAATTGTGGGTGCAACGAAAGAACATCACTTGGAGGATGCCGTTGCAGCCTTGTCCGTCAAGCTAGGTGCCCAGGAGGTTGCAAGCTTGGAGGAATACTACGTACCACACAAAATATACGGCATGTAAGTTCCTTCTAGCCTAGTAGCGAAAAAGGGTTGCCAATCAAAAAGAATTGTGTATAATTGGAGTCACATCAAAATATTCAAATGTTTTCTAGGGTTCCGCGACAGTTATGTCGGTCTGGTCCGAGAGAAAACTCACAGCCTATTGGTTGTGTCACGGAGGGACAAAAGCCTGGGAGATGAACTGCTTAATGCAGTTTGTTTCCTGGGCTTTTTTATTTTGGCTTCATGTAACTAATAATACACGTAGCAAAAATTGATAAGGAGTGTGTAGAAATGAACAAAACCTGGTTGTCCGTCGTTATTGCAGCTTTATTTGAAGTCGGTTGGGTCATTGGATTGAAACATGCCAGTGGTTTTCTGGAGTGGGGGGCTACACTGATCGCTATTATTGTCAGTTTCACCTTGATGATCGCGGCTTCCCGCTCACTTGATGTAGGGACTGTATATGCGGTATTCGTTGGACTGGGTACAGCAGGGACTGTACTGGCAGAGATTATATTGTTTGATGCGGCCATTCAATCTGGGAAAATGCTGCTCATTGGGGTTCTTTTATTGGGCGTAATCGGTCTTAAAATGCTCAGCAAAGGAAAAACAAAGGAGGTACATGAATCATGAACTGGGTATATCTTATTTTGGCAGGTGTCTTTGAAATGATTGGGGTTCTGATGATTAATAAATTGCACAAAGATCGTAACCTGATGTCTATCATACTGCTGGTCGCGGGATTTGGACTAAGCTTTCTGTTCCTATCGCTGGCGATGAAGACTCTTCCGATGGGGACGGCATACGCTGTATGGACGGGAATCGGCGCTTCCGGGGGAGCTATTCTCGGCATGATATTTTATGGAGAACCTCGAAATGCATTAAGGATTCTGTTTATTGCCATGGTGCTTGGATCAGCAGTAGGGTTGAAACTGGTGAGTTAATGGATATTCGGGACTTGATTTTCAAAATATAATATACAGAAGTGCTTTTTAATGTTATCCTTATGTGTTACGTTTTGAAATGAGATATACGTCAAATGAATATTTGTTGCGTAAATTAAGGAGACCTAATGACATTTAAAGACTTGAATATTATACCCGCAATTTTGGAAGGCTTGAACAAAGCAAACTATACTGCCCCTACACCTATACAGGAACAGGCGATTCCAGCCGTATTGGCAGGCAGAGATTTGCTTGGCTGTGCGCAAACAGGTACAGGCAAGACGGCAGCATTTTCTGTGCCTATCATTCAGTTATTAAGCGAAAAGTCGAATGGACCCAAAGCCGCACGTCATATTCGCTCATTGATTTTAACACCAACAAGAGAACTTGCGATTCAGATTTCAGATAATATTAAGGCATATAGCCGTTTTACCGATATTCGTTGTGCAGCAATCGTGGGAGGCGTTTCACAAAAAGTCCAGGAGCGTGCCCTCAATCAAGGTGCAGATATTATTATTGCAACGCCCGGTAGACTGATTGACTTGGTTAATCAAAAGCGTATTGACCTGAAACATGTGCAAATACTGGTTCTTGATGAAGCAGACCGTATGCTGGATATGGGCTTCATTCATGATGTTAAACGGATTATCGCCAAGATGCCGAGCAAGAAACAGACGTTGTTCTTCTCAGCTACAATGCCTCCGGAAATTACAAAAATGGTAAAAACGCTGCTTGTTGATCCGGTAAAAGTAGAAATTACGCCCGTATCCTCCACAGTGGATCGAATTGAACAGTCTGTGTATTTATTGGAAAATGGCAAAAAACAGAGTCTGTTGAATCATATCTTGCAGGATAAATCTATTGTTTCGGCACTGGTATTCACTCGTACCAAGCGTGGAGCTGACCGTGTAACTCGCGATTTGTCCAAAGTGAATATTACGGCGCAGGCCATTCATGGCAACAAATCTCAAAATGAGCGTCAAAGAGCTCTAAATAATTTCAAAAGCGGAGTTACACGAGTGCTGGTGGCGACGGATATAGCGGCAAGGGGCATTGATGTTGAAGAGCTGTCACATGTAATCAACTTCAACCTTCCTAATATTCCAGAAACGTATGTCCACCGAATTGGCCGTACAGGCAGAGCAGGGCATAGCGGAATGGCCATTTCCTTTTGTGAGAAGGAAGAGCTTCCGTTCCTGAAGGATATTGAGAAAGTAATCAAGAAGACCATTCCTGAAGTGAAAAATCATCCTTATCCGATGACAAGTGTGCCTACTTTTGTAAAATCGAATCAAACATCAAAGTCTGCTCCCCATAAATCTGCAGCTGATAAACCAGCGAAGTCAAAAGCGAATCCGGCTCGCAAACCTAAATCCGAGTGGTTTAAAAAGAGCGGTAAAGCTAATCACAGTAAGCCAAACGGTAGTAAACCAAACGGTAGTAAGCCAAATAGCGGTAAACCAAACCATAATAGTACAAGTCACAGTAAACCAAAGAGCAGCAAAGTGAATAAAGCACTTTAAAATAACGAGTAAATTGCCTTCTCCATTTCGTGGAGGAGGTTTTTTTTATAATCACAAAATGGATACGATATTGATAATCATTTTCAATAAGAATAGAATAATAGAGTGGAAGTTAAAAAAATGCCCAAAGGCCATTGTATAAATGCAGTGACTTGAGGCATCAGGAGGCGTATTTCATGTTCATTCAAACTCGCGTTATGGTAGTCGAAAAGGGCCATAGTCATAAACTGGTGGAACGTTTCAGTGGCCCTAGCCCTGTAGAAGAAATGCCGGGACTGATTGATTTCAGTGTAATGGTTAATAAAAAGAGTAAAGAACACGAAGAAGTAATGGTGTTAATTCGTTGGGAATCAGAAGAAGCATGGAAGAATTGGGAGAAGAGTGATGTGCATATTAAAGGTCATCGGGAGAAAAGAGGACAGGAGAAACCCGAGTATCTGATTAGCACTACGGTAAATATGTACGAAGTGCAGAAAGTGAAGACAGCTAGAGTATCGAATGCATAATTCGAATGATGAAAACCGATCTCATGAATTATTTCATGAGATCGGTTTTTTTTGTTTGTATGTCCATAGAAGCTTTGTCGCATCATTTCTATTTAGAGGTTCATTATAAATACTATAATACGGAGTTAAGAACGCAAGTTGACAGGTTTTAAACATTGAAGTTATTATAGATATCTAAGATCTATAAAGGAGGTTGAGCCATGTCTGGTGAACCATTTAAAAACAAGCACAATTCAGTACCCTACATTTATTCAATGGATTTCTTATCTAATCTGGGAGTGGATATCCTGTCCTTATTGCAGCCGCAAACTGGGGAGCGTATTCTGGATATCGGTAGTGGCAACGGAGATTTGACAGCCAAGATCGCAGCTGCCGGAGCGATACCGACAGGTATCGATCTATCGGAGAGAATGGTGACACTTGCCCAACAGAAGTACCCTGACCTGAATGTTCAAGTGAAAGACGCTTCTAAATATCGTACAGATGAACCCTTTGACGCTGTATTCTCACATGCAGCTTTACATTGGATCAATAACCCTGCGGCAACAACCCGATCCATCTGGTTGGCCCTGCGCGAAGGTGGCCGATTCGTAGCTGAATTTGCCGGAAGCGGAAATATCGCCATCTTGATCACTGCGATGAAGCAGGCTCTGGAGGAGCATGGTTATACGTGGGCAGGACGGAATCCCTGGTATCATCCCACTCTTGGTGAATACGCCAACCTGCTGGAGCAGAACGGTTTCCGCGTCACATTCGCTCAGCATTTTGACAAGCCTGCTCCGCTCAAAGGAGAAGAAGGACTTCGGAATTGGCTAAACAGTTTCGCTGATTATTTCTTTAAGGACGTTTCCTCCGCAGACCTGGAATCAATTTATCAAGCCATCTTGACTGAGGTTAAGCCCCATTTGGAGCGGGAAGGTCAATGGTTTCTCGACACAACCCGATTACGTATCGTAGCGATTAAGGAAGCTGTCTGAGAAGATAATTCCTGTTCTACTGAAAGAATAGTTGAAATGAAATGCTTGATATTTACATGCAAACGTACATTCGGTATCATTAGATTGGGTAGGGAAAGTTGTTGTCTTCTGCGTAAAGGAGAGATACGGAATTGAAGAATAAGATTATAGAGTACTGTTTGAAGAAAAAAGGTGCAACGAAGGATTATCCCTTCGGAGCTGATCCTGTTGCTATGAAAATTGCAGGCAAAATGTTTGCGCTTATTTTTGAGGACAAGGCGGATAACGTTCGCTTGAACTTAAAATGTGATCCGATCATTGCGGAAAACCTCAGAGAGCAGCATGAAGCTGTTCAACCGGGGTATCATATGAACAAAAAGCATTGGAATACTATTGTTCTAGATGGTTCCTTGTCGGAGCAGGATATCTTTGTCATGATTGACCATTCATACGATTTGGTTGTCAAAACGCTGTCCAAGAGTCTTTTGGAATCCATATCGTAATTAGGCCACATGCAATAACAATTCAGACAGCAGATGTTCGGCGCCAATTGCAGAAAAATCAGCTTTTTCCAAAAGTAATAGCGGTAGTCTCAGGATGTTAACTTCATATCCTGAGACTACTGCTATTTTAGTTACGTGCACATTGCACGTTACCCCAAATTCATTTTGATTAGTTCTCCTAATTGTTCAGACATGACCTCGGGTGGATGGGGCATTTCGTTCTTGATCCACCACTCAACGACCCCTACATAAGACATGACCACATATTGGAGAAGGATATCCTCACTTAATCCGGACTTTCTTGCCTGAGATAAGTGTACTTCCTCTTTAAAATCCTCATTAAGAAACTCAACCAAGCGGTTGCGGAATTGTACCGCTCCCTTACTGGCCATCATCGTCGAGAAGAACAAGTAATTCTTTTCCAAATAGGTAAACCAGGGAACGATGGATTCTTTCCATTCCAGGTCGGCAACCGAATGACAAATTTCACTTAATTCTTGGATATGCCCGTCAATGAGCTTGTCCAACAGATCATACTTATCTACGTAATGAAGATAAATGGTACCTCTGCTAACGTCTGCCCTATCGGAAATATCCTGTAGAGTAATATCATCGAAATTTTTTTCTGACATCAATTCAATCACTGCTGCTTTGATGGCTTCTTGTGATTTTCGAATTCTTCGATCCACTTTGGTCATGTGATTCTCACCAAACTTTCTAAAGATAATAAACAAATTTATGTTTAATGTTCACTAATTAACGAAACGCGTCCAATTAACAATGGTAACCTTACTCATTCTGTTTATAATTATTAACAGATGTTCATTAATATATCAATATTTGTTTTTGTACAAGATCAGATCGCATCATAGATATCATAACAACAGTTGGGGGGATGAATGATGCAACGTTTATGGACAAAGTCATTTATTCTAATGACGCTGGGTTTGCTTTTTTTATTTACTGCATTTTATATGCTGTATCCCACACTGCCGCTCTTCATTAAAGAGATGGGTGGCAATGAAAAACAGGTGGGCTTGGCCATGGGAGCTTTAATGTTGTCGTCCGTCGTCCTTCGTCCTTTTGTCGGTGGGCTACTGGATCGGTTTGGCAGACGTCCGTTTATGATCGGGGGGTTGCTTTTATTTATATTGGCGTTGTACATGTACAACTGGGTTGGTGGAATTATCATGCTGATTGGACTTCGTATCGTGCATGGAATGAGCTGGGCTGTATCCACAACGTCCATGATGACAGCTGTGACTGACATGATTCCCTCCGCTCGGCGCGGGGAAGGTATGGGGTGGTTTAGCACCTCCATGACGCTGGCAATGGCGGTTGGCCCCATGATTGGTTTGGGGATTATGCAAGGCACATCATATCAGACGATGTTTCTCTTTGCTGTTGGTTTGTCCGTCGTGGCCCTGCTTTTGACGCTGGGAGCTAAAATGCCATTTCAACCACATACGGACAGAAAGAAAATCCAAATCTTCGAAAAATCAGTTTTGCCTGTGATGGCGCCAATCTTTTTTCTTTTCATTGCATATGGGGGAATTACTACATTTGTACCCTTGTTTGCGGAGCAGATCAAAGTCAATTCTGGCACATTCTTTCTGGTTTATGCTGCTACACTTGCGCTATCCCGGCCCATTGCGGGAAAGCTGTCCGATAAGAAAGGAGAGACAGCAGTCATTCTCCCGGCGCTTATCATTACGATCATTGCTTTGATTGTGCTTAGCTTTGCAACCAATTTTCTTGGCGTGCTCGCTTCTGCAGTTCTATACGGGATCGGCTTCGGTTCCGCTCAGCCAGCTCTTCAGGCCATAACGCTTCGCCTCGCTCCCGAGGACCGGAAAGGGACGGCCAATGCTTTCTTTTCAACGGCGACTGATCTCGGTATCGGACTGGGTGCCATGGCCCTGGGTCTGGTATCCGAATACATGAGCTATCACATATTGTTTCTGGTTAGTGCTTTGTCGGTCCTGGTTTCTTTTCTGCTTTTCATGATCTACGTAAGACGGTTGTTGAAAATCAAGCAGACGTTGCCTGCCAAAACGAGTGATTCCGTTTCACTGTAGTTGAATGGTAGTGTGTTAAATCAGATTTGTAGTATAATTTGTGCAGTTAAGAGCAGCAATTATTTCATGATGCGGAGGCTTACTGCATGTTTATTAGAGAGATACAGGAAAAAGATAATCAAGAAGTAGAGTCTTTAATTCGAAGTTGTTTGATCGAATTCGGGGCCAATAAGTCAGGAACAGCGTGGGCTGACCCGAATCTGGGCGATTTTTATCATCTTTATCAGCGCGAGGGCTCCAGGTATTGGGTGGTTGAGCATAACTCCACCGTTGTAGCTGGCTGCGGTATCGGACCCGTGGAGGGATTTTCACATATTTGTGAATTGCAGAAGATGTATGCCTTAAAAGAAGCACGAGGCACCGGAATCTCATATGAATTGCTTCAGATTTCCCTTGATTTTGCCAAAGAACACTATGAACAATGTTATCTTGAGACGCTTAACAACATGGTCGCAGCCAACAAGTTCTATATCAAGAACGGTTTTATTTCATTAGATGAACCGTTAAATGCAACAGAGCATTTCGCTTGTGATGCATGGTATATCAAAACATTATAATATTCACACCTCACGATGCACCAAAAGCCTAGTTCTAGCGGCAGATTGCCGACGTTGAATAGGCTTTTTTTGCATTTTATATATCCATATACGTTAAAGAAACGTCAAACAGAGCTGCTCCACAATGCGGTCGGGAGAGTTGCCGCGCACGTTTTTTTGAAACAGATATGAATCATTACTCATGGCGGTCAGGAGCATGTCCGTTTTGAACAAGCTGATGGCCTGCGATTCGCCATTCCCTGTTGCCATCTCTTCGAATAATCCGAATAGCTGTTGATGCAATTGCTCATAAAGAGGACTTGAGGTTCTGGACTCTGATCCTTGATATACCTCATTCTCGATACCCGAGAGCAGCTCCGCATTTTTTTCTCTAAACTGGATAAACAACGTCAGCAGACCCCGCAATCGCTCAGATGGTGGATGCTCTGCATTCTCCTGCAAGTATATTTCTACTTCCTCGAAGAACAGCGTTGCGTTATCTTTGATCAAGTCCATACATAACTCACTTTTATTGCGGTATCGGCGGTATAAGGTACCCGCTCCAATCTGCGCTTCGGAAGCGATCTGATTCATGCTGACCCGCTCCACGCCGTGCAGCTCGAATAATTTGCTAGCTACATCCAAGATACGTTGGCGATTCTCGGCAGCATCCCGGCGCTCCGAACGAGAGGTTGTATTGGTTTTATCCACTATCTGTCACTTCCTATCCTTAGACGTCCAAAATTTGACAAGGGGAGAACCCTCCGTTTAATATCAAGAAGAGATTAAGCGGAGAGTTCTCCCTTTAATCTTAATCAAAATGAGAGGGATGTGCAACCCATGGAGAGTCATCATAACCAAGCTGCACTTCTGGTCATGGATATGCAGAACATCATTGTTTCGCATTATGCGAAGCACGAGGATGCACTGCTCCCATTTCAGAAAGCGATAGAAGCAGCTCGCAGACATAACGTACCTGTGATTTTTGTGAAGGTTGGTCATCGCCAGGATTCCCCTCCAATCAGTGAGCGTAACAAATTGTTTGGAAAAAAGTCGAGCCGTGGTGGAGAGAACGCAGCCAATCCGGCAATGAAAGTGGCAATGGACTTTCACGAATCGGTACAGCCACTCCCAGGAGAGCTCATTGTGGACAAGTTCCGCGTCAGTGGATTCTCGGGAAGCAACCTGGAGAGCCTTCTTCAATCCCATGGCATTAATACACTTATTCTTAGCGGTATCGCAACAAGCGGAGTAGTGCTGTCTACCTTATGTGAGGCAGCGGATAAGGATTATGCGTTGACTGTACTTTCTGATGCATGTCTGGATAGGGACCCGGAAGTTCATCGAGTTCTCGTAGAGAGTGTATTCCCCCAACAAGCTGATGTGCTGGCTGTAGATGATTGGATAAATGCATTAATGTAAACCAATAAAATGGTCGAAGCGAAAGGATGGTTATGATGAGTGAGCCAGATCTTAATGTTTCACAAAAAGCAGCGCTGAGCCTGTTTAGTGGAGATAGTGGTAAAGACCCGTTTTCACTGATCAAGCAGTTGCGTGACACAGGCCCTGTTATTCCAGTATCTTTGCCAATGGGGGGTACAGATCGCGGGCAGTGGTTGGTCACACGAATGGAAGAAGCGTCACAAGTACTCAAAGATCATGCCCACTTCACGGTAGACCCACTCTCCATCGACGGAAATGAGAATATCCTGAAAGCCTATGTGGAAAACATAGATCCAGATGCTCCTCCAACGTTCTTTACCGGAAAATCCATGCTCTCTGTAGATGATCCTGATCATCGGAGATTACGTCGACTGGTCTCCAAAGCCTTTACCCCAAAATACATGGAAAGTCTTCGCCCACGTGTGCAGCAGATCGCTGATGAATTACTGGATCAGGTTCAAGCTCAGGGCGAGATGGATTTGGTCAAGGACTACGCCTATCCCTTACCGATTCATGTGATATCCGATATGCTGGGAGTACCTAAAGCGGATCGCCCGCAGATCCAGACTTGGTCCTCCGCGATTGCACACGGTCTGGGTCTCGGAGTGCGCGAACCGGGAGTGGAGGAGCATCTCAAAGCTTTCGGTGACTATACAGCACAACTGGTAGCTGAGAAACGCAAACATCCTGCAGATGATTTGATCAGCCAATTGATTGCTATAGAAGAAGAGGGCGATCGACTTAGTGAACCGGAACTGCTATCCATGATTACGTTATTGATCTTTGCTGGCCATGAGACGACATCCAATCTGATTGCTACGGGTGCAATGATGTTGTTGGATCATCCTGAACAATTGGAGAAGCTCAAGGCTGATCTTAGTCTGGCACCTTCTGCTGTAGAGGAATTACTGCGTTTTAACGGGCCTGCAACCATTGCCGGACCTCGTTTTGCAACTCAGGATTTAGAGCTGGCAGGGCAACAGATCAAAAAGGGAGATATGGTCATCCCCGTGCTGAAATCAGCCAATCGGGATGAACATCAATTTGAACAGTCAGAGGATCTGGATGTTGCCCGTCATATTAATCGTCATTTGGCTTTTGGCCATGGCATTCATTCCTGCTTGGGAGCTCCACTCGCTCGAGTGGAGGGGGATATCGCCTTTACAACCTTGTTAAAACGCATGCCTAATCTGCGACTTAATATTCCTCGGGAAAACATTGAGTGGCATTTAGCGTTAAGTTCACAGAGCTTGGCTGCCTTGCCTGTCGCATTTTAGCAGCAAGAGTAGAGCTAAGCCTGTATTGGCAAGAAAAAAATATGTACTCCAAAAAATCCGCCATGTTTGGCGGATTTCTTGTGTTAAGCTATTAGTTTCATTACGATTAGGTAAAATCAACAATTTCAGTATCTGTTTGCAGGATCTGATTGGGGAAAACACGAAATAAATTCCTCACATCATCTCGATCTTGTTGCTATAAGTTTTTTCATCGAAGGAGGTAAATGATGAAAACATTTTCCAAGATAAGCATTGGCATCGTACTACTGATCTATGCCGCGCTCATCAGTATCTGTATTTATCAAGGAAACTTAAGTATGACAACGTTAGTGTGGATAACGGCCATTTCTGCGGGGATTATTGGCATTTTAGTTGGTTTACCGATATGGTTTGCGCACATTAACCGGAAATTGTATGAAAAACTAAGAAGAATGATGAAGTAAAAAGCAATTTGATACAAAATAAATGATTTGTTACAATATTATCGACTGAATTAAACTTTACGTTTAAATTTCTTGTTTCATAAATACATAAGAGGTGGTGAACGAATGCTTGAGCTGAGTTTTGATAATCCAGATGAGCTGGTCACGGTCACGCATGCGTTATCGACTCGATCCAGAGTGGATATTCTCCGACTACTGATCTCCCAAAACCTGAATATCGTTGAAATCGCGGAAGCTCTCAAACTTCCCGTATCCACGGTAGCTAGCAACATCAAGGTTTTGGAAGCAGCAAGGTTGATTAATACAGAACTGCTGCCTGCTTCTCGCGGGGCGATGAAAGTATGCAGCCGCAATTACGATGATATTCATATTGCTCTTAATCAGGAGAAAGCAATTCCCAAAGGCGACATCCAGGTTTACGAAGTCGATATGCCTATCGGTCATTATAGTGATTGTGAAGTGTCACCCACTTGCGGTATGGCGAATGGCGAGGGCATGATCATTCGAGAGGATGAACCTGCAAGCTTTTATCATCCGAAGCATGTCGGAGCGCAGATTATGTGGTTTCGTAAGGGATATGTCGAATATTTAATGCCACTGGAGATTCCGGCTGAAGCGGTCATCGAATCGCTGGAACTGTCCATGGAGATATGTTCTGAAGCACCAAACTATGATCATAATTGGCCTTCCGATATCTCCGTATGGATTAACGGTGTGGAAATTGGCATGTGGACATGTCCTGGTGACTTTGGAGATCGGCGCGGCAAGCTCAACCCGGCATGGTGGTTTGAATGGTCAACACAGTATGGTTTATTAAAGACATTGCGGGTGGACAAAAATAAGACGACGCTGGATATGGAGAAAATTTCAGCAGTTGATCTGGCTCAGCTTAACCTTCAAAACAGCCATAAGTTAAGGGTGCGAATAGGTATTAAACCGGATGCAGTTCATCAAGGAGGCGTAAATCTCTTTGGGCGACAATTTGGAGATTATGACCAAAATATTAAGATGACTGTACATTATGCCATTCATTAGAATGAGATGAGGAAGATAGGCCTTGGTTGCAGATATTATGTAACTAAGGTCTTTTTTTATTTAATAATTACATTAAATATGTTTGAAAGCGTTGACAAGAGATAAACTCCCTTATATAATCCCCTATAGATACAGTAATAATGTAATAAAACAATTATATCGTTTGTATCTACAAATTAGAGTAAAGGGGATACTCGCATGAAAAAGAAGATCGGCAGGTTAGCACTGACATTATTGCTCTCATTCTCAACCGTTTTAAGTGCATGTAGCGGAGGCAGTAATGAGGCGGGTGAGAGTGGCTCTGGTGATGGAAAAGTGACATTGTCCTTCTGGACATTGTTTGATGGTGGTGATGGCGCAAACATGCAGACATTGGTCGATGAATTTAACAAAACCCATCCGGACATTGAAGTGAAGAATACCAAATTGGCCTGGGGCGAGTATTATACGAAGCTCGTAACTGCTGTGGGTAACGGCAATGGACCCGATATTGGGATTTCCCATTCCTCCAGACTGCCCGATCTGATCAATCAGGGGGTTGTCACAGAGCTTGATACTCCGGCTACGGATGCAGGTGTGGACTGGAGCACTTATAACCAGAATCTCTTGGATGCGGTTACTGTAGAAGGTCAACATTATGCAGTCCCCATTGACACGCATCCCTTTATCATGTTCTACAACAAAAAATTGCTAAAAGATGCAGGCTTGCTTGGTGAAGACGGAAAACCGATTCTGGAGCAATCGGCTGACGGGTTTGTGAGTTTCCTTCAAACTTTAAAGGAGAAGTTGCCTGCCAAAACGACCCCGTTTGCATTGTCCAATAATAATGATGACCCTTACCGCCTGTGGTGGTCGCTGTACTCCCAGTTGGGTGGTAACGACGTGGTGTCGGACGATCTGAAGTCCGCAGCCATTGATAAAGAGAAAGGCATCAAAGCCGCTGACTACATCCAGAAGCTTTATACCGAAGGTTATATCAAGAAAAATGATCCGGACTTCTATAAAAATTTTCAAAGTGGAACAGCCGCTATTATCATGACAGGGGTTTGGACGACAGGAACGTGGGAATCCACCAAAGGACTTGAGTTTGGAGCTATGCCAATTCCGAAATTCTACGACCAGGAAGCAACATGGGGAGATTCCCATACTATTGTTTTACCACTGACTAAGGATGAGGACCCAGCTAAGCGCAAAGCGGCGATGGTTTTTGCCGACTGGGTTGCTGACAATGGTCAGGTCTGGGCGAAAGCCGGACATATTCCATCCAAGCCATCCGTGCTGGAGAAACAGGAATTCAAGGATCTGCCATACCGCAGTGATTATTCCGAAGTGGCAAGTGTAGTTAAATTCAGCAAACATTCCACCAAAAATGCACAAATCCGCGATGAAGCTGCCTTTAAATTTCTGAATGAAGTATGGATGAACAAAATGACGCCAGCAGATGCAATGAACAACATGGAGACAGCCATTCAGAAAATAGTGAGCGAATAGAAGGAAGACGGGTCACGCAAGCCTGCGTAATCACCATCTCTAGACAAGAAATCGCCGGCTTGCGTGCCAATCAAAGGGGAGACGCATATGAAGATCAAAAAAATGAGAGCGGATATGCAAGCGTTGGTATTTCTGCTTCCATTCTTAATTATTTATGGTTTATTTACGATCTGGCCCATGATTAAAGGTGTGGAGATGACCTTCTACAAATGGACGCTGATCAAGAAAATGGATTTTGTTGGCCTGGATAACTTCCGAAAAGTTTTTCAGGACAGAGAGGTTTGGGAAGCGATCTGGCATTCAACCTTCTTTGTTTTCTTGAGTACACCGACCATGATTATACTCGCGATTCTGCTGGCTTTGATTGCCAACCGAAAATCGTCTTTACAAAAGTTCTACCGCATCATCTTCTTTATACCAAGCGTACTCTCCGTTGCCGTCGCAGCTTATCTGGGTTTATTCGTATTTCAGCCTTATACGGGATTCGTCAATTCCGTCCTGCATCTTGTTAGGTTATTGCCTCAAAATTCCGAAATATTCTGGTTGACGGAAACGGGGCTCGCCTGGGTCGTTATTACCGTAATTACCTTGTGGTGGACAGTCGGATTTAACTTTATTTTGTATCTTTCCGCCATGCAGGAAATACCGGATGAAATTTATGAAGCAGCAAGGCTGGATGGTGCAAGTGATACACAAATATTTTGGAGGATTACTCTTCCTTATCTGAAGCCACTGACCAAAACCATTACCATGTTGCAAATTATCGCTTCCTACAAGGTCTTTATGCAGATTTATGTCATTACAGGCGGGGGACCGCTGGATCAGACACGTCCGATTATCCAGTTAATCTATCAGACCGGATTCAAGAACAACAACCTGGGCTATGCCGCAACGATGTCCTACATTTTATTCGTGATCCTGCTGGTGCTGTCGGCGCTGCAGTACTGGATGACTAACCGGAAAGGGGCGGAATACTGATGAAATGGTTATATCGCACAGGTTCTGCGTTGATGGCGGTTATGTTTGCGGCCCCACTTGTGTGGATGCTGATGGTCTCCATCAAAGAAGAAGGCATGAAGATTATTACGGTCCTGGACTGGTTTAAACCGCCATACTCACTTGCCGTCTATAACGAAATTCTGACAACGACAAAGCTATCACAGTGGGTGGTTAACAGTTTGTTCGTCGCTGTAGTTGTAACAGTACTAACTGTGATTTTCGCGGCGATGGCTGGATTTGCTCTGTCCAAAGTACCGTTTCGTTTCCGTACATTTGTTTTTTTCTTCATTCTTGGCGGGCTGCTGATTCCGGGTGAAGCCACCATTATTCCACTTTATCAGGTAGCCAAGGATTTGCATTTGCTGAACTCATACAGTGGATTGATTATTCCTGCTTTGGCTTCACCTGTAGCTGTCATCGTGCTCAAAAGCTTCTTCGATGGGGTTCCGAATGATCTGCTGGAGAGTGTGCAAATTGACGGTGGAGGCTTTTGGCGAATCTTTACCAGCATCATGCTGCCTTTGACTCGTCCGGCCATGGCATCGATGGCGATTCTGACATTTATCGGTTCGTGGAACAATTTCCTTTGGCCATTCCTTTCCATAACCGATGATAATCTGTTTACGCTGCCAATGGGTATCCCAACGCTAATGGGTCAGTATTCAGAAGATTACGTTAAACCAATGGTTATCAATGCAGTGGCTTCTGTTCCCATCATTATATTGTTTATCATTTTTGAGAAACAGATTGTTAAAGGCATCAGCATGTCCGGTATTAAGGGTTAACACTTTTTCAGGCCTATGAGCCAAATACAGAGGAGATCGGAGAGAACAAGATGACAACTAAATTTTACAACAAGGATTATCCAAGGCCGCAATTTGTACGCAATGAGTGGTTGGATTTGAATGGAGAATGGGATTTTAGTTTTGATGACAATCAGGTGGGTGAAAGCGAGCAGTGGTACGACCAGAATCAGTTTCCGGAAGGGACGAAAATCAAGGTTCCCTTCACGTATGAGACCCCAGCGAGCGGTATCGGAATCGAGACATTTCATCCTCTGGTCTGGTACCGCAGAAGTGTTCAGATTCCCCAGGAAGCAAAAGGGAAACGGAGCATTCTGCATTTTCAGGGAGTGGATTATCACGCAAAATGTTGGGTGAACGGAACGGTTGTTGGTGAACATGAAGGAGGGTACGCAGCGTTTTCATTCGACATTACCCCTTATGTCACTTACGGTTCGGAGAATAACATTGTGCTTGAAGTAGAAGACAGTCAGAGCGCGATGCAGCCTCGGGGGAAACAACGCTGGGTGGATGACAATTTTGAATGTTTTTATGTGCAAAGTACCGGGATATGGAAAAGTGTCTGGCTGGAGCATGTGAGTGAAGCAAGGGTTGAAGCAGTTAAGATGACACCGGATATCGATCGTCATATGATTCGTGTGGACTTTCAATTGAATGGGATTGAAGGCAAGAACAACTTGCGTTTGGAGACACGGATTGAGCTGAAGGGTCAGCATGTGCAAACTATTAGCCTATCTCCAGACAGACCCTGGATGACCGTGGAAGCTAGTGTCAAACATGAAGCAGGCGGTCCGTGGAAACAGTCGTTATGGTCACCGGGCTCACCGAACCTGTACGATATCGAGTTTGTGATGTATGAAGATGAGAAAGAAATTGATCGGGTTCATTCCTATTTTGGTATGCGTAAAATATCGATTGAAAATGGGCAGATTCTACTGAACAATGCTCCGTTGTACCAAAGAATGATTCTGGATCAGGGCTATTGGACAGAGAGCCATTTGACCCCACCTTCAGTGGAAGCGCTGATTGAGGATATCGATAAAATTGCCGAGATGGGATATAACGGAATCCGTAAACATATGAAACTGGAAGATCCACGCTTTTTGTATTGGTGTGATGTAAAAGGCATGTTGGTCTGGTCTGAGATGGCAGCAACCTTCGAGTTTAATGATGAGGCAGTGAGCCGATTCACCAAAGAATGGCTTGAAATTGTACCTCAGCAATACAATCATCCCAGCATCATTACCTGGGTGCCATTTAATGAATCGTGGGGAATACCGACGATTGGTCACGAGGTAAGGCAGCAGCAATTCACGCAATCCATTTACCATCTCACCAAAGCCATTGATCCGTATCGTCCGGTCATTACCAACGACGGATGGGAGCATACGGTATCGGATATTTTGACAATCCATGATTATGTGGAGACGGGAGAAGCCTTTCTGGAACGGTATCAGGATAAGGACTTGATCGTAAATAACAAGATTGCTTCCAATCGATGGAAGTTTGCATTTGCTGAAGGTTACCACTATAAAGGACAACCCATTATCATCAGTGAATTCGGCGGTATTGCTTTCCAATCGGATAAAGGCTGGGGTTATGGCAATCAGGTGGACTCGGTTGAAGCCTTTATTGAACGTTTCCGTTCCATCACCGAAGCGATCAAAGCCATTCCCTATATCTCGGGCTATTGTTATACACAGGTCACCGATGTGCAGCAGGAGATTAATGGTCTGTTGACGGAAGACCGTAAACCGAAAGTGCCACTGGAAGTGATCCGTAAAATTAATCTGGGGTGACAGGAGAGCTGAACATCATGCTGCGACAGGATTATCCAAGGCCACAATTTGTACGTAAAGATTGGCTGAGTTTGAATGGGGAATGGGAATTTGAATTCGATGATGGTAACAAGGGACGTTCGGAAAAATGGAGTGAGGGCAAGCAAGCATTCAGCCGCCGAATCCAAGTGCCATTTGCTTTTCAAAGTCAACTTAGTGGCATTGCAGATCAGGAATTCCACGATAATGTATGGTACAAACGAACCTTTGACATTCCGGAGAGCTTCACTGGCAAACGTCTGCTGCTGCACTTCGGAGCCGTGGATTATGAAGCCTCTGTCTGGGTCAATGGACAGCTTGTGGTACGGCATGAAGGGGGACACACCCCTTTTCATGCCGACATTACGGATGCTCTGCTGGAAGGAAACAATACGCTGACCGTACAAGCGATAGATTATAGCAGGGATGTAACATTACCGCGCGGGAAGCAGTTCTGGCAGGAGCAATCTGCCCAAATTTTCTATACCCGAACAACTGGAATATGGCAATCGGTGTGGCTCGAAGCTGTCGCACCCGTTCATCTGCAGAAGGTGCGCCTGACTCCCGATGTTGATCGCAACGAGATCGAAGTTACTGCTCATCTTCAGAGGGAGCAAACAGAACCAAGGGATTGGCACGCACAGGATGTCAGGCTCCGTGTACAAATTGCCTATCAAGGAGAGCAGCTGTCTGAGGATGAATATCGGATTAGCGGCAGGACAGAGACCCGTACCATCGGGCTCCACACCTTTAACGAGCATGGCCTTGGCAGGCTGTGGTCACCAGAGCAGCCCAATCTGTATGACATTCATTTCACTGTATTGGTGGATGGTGTGCCTGTCGATGAGGTAGATAGCTATTTCGGCATGCGCAAAATCTCTATTGAACAAGGTAAGCTGTTTCTGAATAACCGACCTTATTATATGAAGCTTGTTCTGGATCAAGGGTATTTCCCGGATGGAAATCTGACTCCACCGAGTGACGAGGCCATCCGGCGTGATGTGGAATTAACGAAGGAACTGGGGTTTAACGGCGCCAGAAAACACCAGAAGATTGAAGATCCGAGATATCTGTACTGGTGTGATAAGCTGGGACTGCTGGTGTGGGGAGAGATGGCGAATGCGTACGATTTCTCGGATCAATACGTCGCCCAGATAACAAGGGAATGGCAGGAGGCACTGGAAAGGGACTACAACCATCCATGTGTTGTGGTCTGGGTACCTCTTAATGAAAGCTGGGGTGTTCCGAACATCCTGACCAGCAAGGAACAGCAGTATCATGCCTTGTCGATGTATTATTTGACCAAGTCACTGGATTCTACCCGTCCGGTCATTTCCAATGATGGCTGGGAGATGGTTCAGACCGACTTGTATAACATCCATGATTATGAATGGAGAAGAGAGGTTCTGG
This sequence comes from Paenibacillus taichungensis, assembly GCF_013359905.1. GTDB lineage: Bacteria > Bacillota > Bacilli > Paenibacillales > Paenibacillaceae > Paenibacillus > Paenibacillus taichungensis. The sequence goes on from NZ_JABMCC010000115.1 coordinate 462,082, forward strand.
AGGAACGCTACCGCACTCGTGAAAATGCGGTAAAAGCCCTTCCGGGCAGTCGAAAGCTTAGCGTGGGTAACTATCGTTATGAAGGACAGCCCGTTTTAATTACCGAATTCGGTGGAATCGGGTATAAGAAAAGTGACTGGGAAGGCTGGGGTTACTCCGGAGCGGAAAATGACGAAGATTTTGCACAGCGATTGCATGCCGTAGTACAGCCACTATTGGATTCTCCAGTAGTAGAAGGATTTTGTTACACCCAGCTGACGGACGTGGAACAGGAAATTAACGGTCTGCTGACGTATGACCGACAGCCCAAGATGCCGATGGAACAGATTCGGGCAATTATTGAAGGACATTATCCATCGTCGGCCGGCGAATAAGGAGGGGAATACGTGTTGAATACAAAGGAGACAAGTAGATCCTGGGAAGGCGATTTTCAAGGGGAAAAGGCCATTTACCTTCGCTTTGGTTCCAGTGAGGCTGTTATGCTGCCGGAGATCGGTGGTAATCTTGTCGCTTATCGTGATCTTGAGCGGGGGCTTCGCTTCCTTCATGAACCGTCATCAGAAGAGATGGATTCATTCAAGGCAAGACCCATGATTCACGGGATCCCCGTTCTGTTTCCGCCAAATCGCTATGAGGACGGGCGGTTTGCCTGGAACGGGCAGACGCTTCAGTTTCCGGTCAATGAGGAAACCACAGGCAATCATTTGCATGGATTTTTGTATAATAGGCCCTGGGTTGTGGATGAGTATGGACATACCGAGAATGAAAGCCATGTCTCGGTGTCCATAACTGTTGATGAAACTCATCCGATATACGTATGCTTTCCTTTTCAATTCAGTATTACATTACGTTACTCGCTGAGCAGTGATGGACTCATGCAGCATGTCCGCATTCGCAATCATGGAAGCTCGAGTATGCCGTGCCTGATCGCTTTTCATACCTCAATTAACGCTCCCTTTAATCCGGGAGGATCGGCTCGTGATTACAAGCTCAAGTTGACCATTGGAGACAGATGGGAATTGAATCAACGTATGCTGCCAACGACCTGTTTTCAGCCCTTGATTCAGGAGGAAGAGCAGATGCGTGACTCCGGGGTATATCCGTTCTTTGCAGAAATGGATAATCACTACACTGCTGTACCGCAAAACGGGAGAAACCGGATGGAGCTTCAGGATACGAAGGATGGAATGACATTGGTTTACGATGTGGGAACTTCATATAAACAATGGATGATCTGGAACAATAATGCGGAAGAAGGTTTTTTCTGTCCCGAACCGCAGATCAATCTTGTGAATGCACCAAATCTGGATATGCAGGCCGAGGAAGCTGGATTATTTAGTCTGCATCCGGGAGAAATCTGGGAGGAAACGAGCAGATTGTATCTGCGTCATTCGTAAAAATAAAGATGAAGGGGAGCAGCCAGGACAGCTAATGCTGTGATCGCTGCTCCTTTTAAAAACCAATGAATGCAGTGAATTCAGTCTGTCGTCGCCACACTGAATTTAAAATAAGATAATGCCTGCTGCTCCAGCCACACTGAGAATCAGAAGGGGATGAAGCTTGTACTTGAGCAGGAGAAACAAACAAACTCCGCTAATAAGTAGTGTCGCGATCCATACCCAGCTTATACCTGCCTCTTCAGTTGGATATCCAAAATGAATGGCAGCATAGATAATGAGTCCCGTCGTTACAGGGCGCAAGCCATATAAAGAGGACTTTACCCATGAGTTGTCGTGCACCCGATAAAATAAGGCGGAGAGTAGCACAATTACGACGAGTGAAGGCAAAATCATACCTGCAGTAGAGACAGCGGCTCCGATATAACCTGCCGTCCGATAGCCAATCAACGTTGCGGCATTGGTTGCAATCGAGCCGGGCGCCATACCGGCCAGTGCTACGGTTTGTTGGAATTCAGCGCTTGTGAGCCATCCTTTTTCCGTTACCTCGTGTTGAATGATCGGAATAACGGCGTAACCGCCACCAAATGAAACGAGGCCTACACGTATAAACATCATGAACAGGTCCCAGTACATCTCAATCGCTCCGATTCGTCTTACTTAAATGTAATATTCCAGTTCCGGATAGCTGCCTGTTACAGACTTCTTCTCCATTTTCACTTGAAGGCCCAGTCGTTTTTTGATCCGAATCACGGCCATGCCGCATATCAATCCCGAAATAATAAGATAGAGGGGATGGATTCCTGCAAACAACAGCACGGCTACGGTCACAATGGCAGCTATTGCTGTTGTTGTATCTAAGATAGAATATCTGGCCGTCCGATAAGCTGCCATGCTAATTAATGCAATAATGCCACCGTTCATTCCTTTTAAAGCAGCTTCAACTTTGGGTTGGTTACGAAATAGGATGGCGAACACGCTGATCAGGATCACAATCAAAAACGTGGGACATGTCACGCCGATGACGGCAGATACAGCTCCCGCAATTCCTGCCTGGCGATGTCCGATCATCGCAGCGGCATTGACGCCAACTCCTCCGGGAGCCGAGCCGGCAAGCGATATAAGCTCACCGATCTCGTCCTCTTGCATCCATTTTTTCTTGTTCACCACTTCGCGTTCAATAATTGGCAGCATCGCATATCCGCCTCCAAAGGTGGAAGGACCGATGCAAAAGAAAGTCCAAAAAAGCTGGATCAGTAACATAAATTGTTCGTTCAGGTTCTTAATGCTACCCTTATCCTTTCCATCACGCATGATGAATTCGAGGCATCGGCATGGACTCCTTGCCAAGCTCAGCCCAGATATATTTGAGCAGAAGCTCAGACTTGAGCTCGGTGTACTCAGGTTCATTCCACAAGTTAAAACGTTCATCAGGATCCTGTTCAAGATCGAAAAGTTCACCATAGGTCTGATTGTAATAGACGGTGATTTTATACCGCTGTTCGACATATGTTTTTTGATGAATCGTCGTGGGTTCGTGTCGAAATTCGCAGAGAGCATGATTACGAACGGCTTCCTTGGCGCCCATCCACACTTTCTTCTGATCGATGCCCGTCATGGCATGCGGAATTGCAATGTTGCAAAGAGACAAGAAGGTAGGAGCCAGATCGACCAGCGATTGTATGGCATTTGATTTTTTCGCAGCAGGCACCTCACCAGGATATCTTACGATAAATGGGATTTTGATAAGATCTTCGTAATGGAATCCACCCTTGGCCTGAAGACCATGCTGTCCAAAGAAATGACCATGATCGGTTGTGAAAACGACGATCGTATCGTCTGCAATACCCAACTCATCCAGCTTATCGAGAATTTTGCCAATATATTTATCCATCATGCTGATCATTCCGTAATACACGCCGACCAGTTTTTTCTTGTCATACTTCGTTAGCCGGGATTTGTCGCCATATTCATAATAATGATGCGAACGGTAACCGTGAATGCCGAAACCGGTTTCAACCAGATGCTCAAAATTCGGATTCTCCTCCTGGGTCAGTTGAAAATGTGGTGGGTTACGATCATGCTCTCCAGGTGTTATAGAGGGAATCGTCAGATCATCGGGGTCATACATGGAATCCCAAGGTTCCGGTACCAGATATTCCGGATGCGGGTCGAAAAAGCTGGCCCACAGAAAAAATGGATCATCATCATGGGTGTATTGCTCCAAAAGTGAATTGGTTCGTTCGGCGATCCAGGTGTTGTAGTGATATTTCTCAGGGATGGGCCACGTATACGTTACGGAAGGGTCCATCGTCCCAGTTGGGGGAAGGAAGTAATCCCTCCAGTTCGTACATCCCTGTTCTTCCAGCCAGAGCGCGTAATGCTGACCGACATGCGCTTCATTCGTATGATTACGTGTTAACTCTACATGGTCAAAGCCGTAAAATGGACCGTGGAAATGTCTCCAGTACTCCAAATCCTGCAGGATGGGATACGCTTCAGACGACGGGTATTCCTCTGTAGATTTTAAAGGCTGAAAATGTGCTTTACCTACTAGGGCAGTGCGGTAACCTGCCTCCTGGAAACTTTCCCCGACGGTATGACGATCTTCAAGCAGTTTTGTGCCTAACGTCCAGGCTCCATGCTGACTGGGGTACATGCCTGTAATAATAGAAGCACGGCTAGGGGTGCAGGTAGGGTTTGGGCAATAAGCCCGATCAAACGTTGTTCCTTGCCGGGCAAGCCGGTCCAGATTGGGCGTGGAAATCTCAGACTGAAAAGCCCCGATTGTGTTCCAGTGCTGCTGGTCACTAGTGATTAGCAAAATGTTAGGTGTTCTCGACAAGTGTAATCGCCTCCTAGTAAGATGATATTGAAAAAAACGAGTTATCAAAATAGCCCGGTGTTATATTTTTATTGTCATTTTGTTATGATCGAACAAAATAGGAGAAGGAGGGAACTCTCTACGATGCAGGAATATGAGTATGAGTATGCAGAATTCATCTACTATAAGCCAGGATATTTGGATAAAGAGGAACACATCTGGCCAGTGCGAGCAGGGCGAAGTATAGCCAAATCCAATTACCGGGTTGGCCCCAAACGTATCGAGTGTTACAGTCTTCATTTTGTGCGTGAAGGTATGATTAGGCTTGAGTTTGATGGCAAGCGAGTGGACCTGCAGAAGAATGATCTGTTTTGTCTGTTTCCCGGCAGAACCTATTACTATCACATGCTTGCCTCGGAATCTCCATTGCAAATGAACTGGCTAGCATTGGATGGGCCTAAAGTCAAACCTTTATTGGAGCTGGCCGGCTTGACTCCGGAAAGTCCGTTTGGCAAACAGATGTGTTCTCCACAGGTCCAGGAAACGTCGGAACGTCTGATTCATGCATTAGCATGTGTGGAACGGTGGAAGCCAGCAGTATCGCTGGAGTTGCATGGGTTGGTATATGGATTGTTAGCCAGTATTGTTCCAGACACCAACTATGCACAGCCTACAGAATTGGCTGGCTGGATTCATGAATGCATGGATTACATGGAATTGCATGCAACAGAGGGCATTTCCGTGCAGCAGGTTGCCGACTTTGCAGGGGTTCATCGTTCATATTTCTCCAACATGTTCACCACTCAGGTTGGACTGCCTCCGTTAAAATTCATGCAGAGAATACGAATGGATAAGGCCAAACAGCTTCTAAAGGATACGGATGCTACTGTTACGGAAATTGCTTTGTCGCTGGGTTATCCGAATTTATATTCATTTACCAGAGCATTCAAAATCTATTATAAAGTACCTCCAATCATGATGCGGAGAACCTCAAGCTGATCCTGAATATACCGATGTCCAGTATGGAGAACGCTTACTTTTTTTAATGGATCATGAAAAAGGAGACTCCCACAATGAAGCTCTCTACATTGCAGAGATGGATTTCACCGAAACGCAGCATTCAAGGGAAAATTTTTATCGCTTTTATTGTCGTTACGCTAGTATCCATTATTTTGATTACGGTCATTGTTTATATGAGCATGCGTGAGACGATTACGCAAAATGCCATTACGTCGGTTTCGGACAGCATAAGGCAGGCAGATGAATCATTGAATATAATGCTGGAAGAGATCGATCGGCTGAATACGGTCGTGGTGACTAACAAAAACACGGTCATTGACACTTTGCTCAGTCCGAATGAAGAGATCAGCTATGAGTGGTTTCAGGAGCAGAAGCGGATGGATGAATTTCTATCGTCGCTGATCGATTATAAAGCTTACATTTCACGGATAGCCGTTGTGGGCCTGAGCGGGAAAGTTTTTTTCTCAGGTGGACCTTGGCTGGACAGGACCATCTTGGGTACCCCAATGATGAATTACATGCTGCAAAATGGATCAAAGCACGCATATTTCAAGCAGACAGGGGTGTCAAATGCCGTCACCATCGGTCGGGAAATCCGTTATAACCGTGCGACTATTGGGTTTGTCATGGTGGATCTTAATTATGAGTTTATCCAGAAAACATATGACGTGAGACCAACTACAGATAGCATGATCTATGTACTCGATAAGGGAAATCAATTCATCTATGAAACCCGAACTGATTCACCTCTTACTCCATCTTATCAGCAAATTAAGGAGATCAATCAGCAATTTAAAACGGATGGTGAAGCAGTCAGGCGGTACATTGATGGAAAAGAATTTATCGTTGTTTGCCGTCAATCCGACTATACTGGGTGGAGTACTATTTCTTTGGTTCCGATGGATTCTCTGCTGACCGAATCGGTGAAGCTGCGCAACCTGCTGGCAGAGGTGTCCATTATTGTGTTTGTCGTTGTTCTGATCGTTTCTCTTCAAGTCTCTTCCCGAATTACCCTGAATATCCGGAAACTAAAATCACTAATGATGTTGGTTAAGGATGGGAACCTGACACTTCCCAAAAATGAGATTAACAGTGAAGATGAGACAGGACAACTGTACCATGTCTTTAACGGCATGGTGGAAGAATTGAAAGATCTGCTCGAAGGAATCCGCGTCAGCGAGAAAGAAAAGCGGGAAGCTGAGCTAACTGCGCTCCAAGCACAAATCCATCCTCATTTTTTATACAATTCGCTCAATACGATCAAGTATCTGGCCAGGATGAACGGAGTGCCAAACATTGAAGCGGTCTCGGGATCGTTGATTGAGCTCATGCGAAGTGTCCTCGGTAATTCAAGCGAATTCCTTACGGTTCGTGAAGAATTGGCATATGTTGAGCACTACATCTCCATCATGAAGTACAGATATATGAAGCCAATTCGGATGATTACCGAAATTGAAGATGACGAATTGCTGGATTGTCGGGTGTTGAAGCTGATGCTGCAGCCCATGGTTGAAAATGCAATTATTCATGGAATCGGACCACTCGAACAGGATGGATTTATATTGATACGGGTGTATGAAGAAGGAAACAATCTCCATATTGATGTGGTGGACAACGGAAAGGGGATCACGGAGGAGCAGCGGGAGTATTTACTGAAAGGTACGGGTACAAACGGAGAAACCTCACGTTTTAGTGGAATGGGTGTACGTAATGTACACGAACGAATCGTTCGCACGTACGGCGACTCGTATGGCGTCCATTTGTGCAGTGAACCCGGGGTGTACACTAAAGCTGAAATTCGGCTCCCCAAACTGGAGAAAAGTGTGGAAAATAACAAACGAGAGGTGATATAAGCCATGTTTCAGGTGCTACTCGTCGATGATGAACCGTTAGTACGCCATAATCTATGGACCTTATTGGACTGGGCTGACTATGGATTTGAATTATGCGGTCAGGCGCATAATGGGTTAATTGCTTTAACGATGATTGAGCAGTCGCCACCGCATATTGTCATTATTGATGTAGATATGCCAGAAATGAGCGGTGTAGAGCTCAATCGGACAATCAAGGAACGTTTTCCAGGGGTTAAGACGATTATGCTTAGCAGCTATGACGATTATGATTATGTGCGGGATTGCCTGAACAATGGCTCCATTGATTATTTGCTTAAGCATCGATTGGACGAGTCAACACTACTCAACATCCTGAATAAAGCCGTATCGGAAATGCAGCAGGAGAATCGGTTGCGGGAGAAACAGGTCGCCGAGAGCATCATAGCCGAGAAAGTGAGTCCCGAGGATATGCGCGATTATTTGTTGTATTTGCTCAAAAGACAGACGAAGACAACGTACGGGTTTGAAGACGTTTCCCAGAAAGACAATCTATATCCGCATGCGTCCAGATATGCAACAGCAGCTTTACAGATTGTTCCGTTCCTGTTGCTGACAGAGTCTTACAGTGACGTGCAGACCAATGGCCTGGTTCAGCAGGTCGTCGATATGATGCAGCAGAGCCTGGGTGATATCCATGAGCGGACAGCGGTGTACGTTGAGGAAGGGCGATTTGTTATCGTGTTTTCTTTCAGAGAACGAAGCGAGCACATCATGCAGCGTGAGGTAGACGGACAACTGCGGAAGATTCAGCATGCATTGGAACTGTTCCTGAATTTACAAAGTGTAACCGCAGTAGGACCTATATGCACCAGTCTGTCACAGCTGGCATCCAGTTACTGTTCAGCCGAATACGAACTCGATGGATCTTCGTCTGTGAAAACGTTCAGTAGTCATACCCTCCAAAATGAAACTCCATGTTCGGACAAGCGTTCACATGAAAAAGATCAGAGTCAGCGAGTTTCACTGACCATTGAGGAGCAGAAGCAGCTTCTGTTATCCATAGAAAGGTTTGATAAGCAAGGCGTGCATCAATTGATTTCCTCCATTTTTGCTTCGATAGACTACCTGCCTATCCATTCACATACGGTTCAGATGGTTGTCAGCGAGCTCATGCAAACGGGTGATAAAGCATGGAGGACCTGCTTGCCTTCTACAGATCCAGCGGTAGCTAATCTGCCTTCAAGAAGCGAGCTTGGGCGCATGAAAACGATAAGAGAACTGGAGCAAGGCCTGCAGTCCTTTTTCTCCAGCCTGTTTCATTTGTTGAATCAACATCGTGTAATCGGGTCCTATTCTCGCCATGTCACGCAGACGATCCAATTCATTCTGGAGAGGTATTCCGGTTATGTCACATTGGAGCTTGCGGCAAGCGTAATCGGCCTGAATGCCTCCTACTTAAGCAGAATATTCAAGGAGGAGACGCAGCGGACTTTTTCAGAATATGTGAATCAGGTTCGAATTGATGCAGGGTGCAAGCTGTTGGACAGCGGCCGATACTCGATTAAAGAAATAAGCATGCAAGTGGGATTTACGACACACAACTACTTTTTCAAAGTATTCAAAGAAATAACGGGTTTAACACCACAAGCGTATTTGAGCAATCCAGGAAAAAGGAAGAACGAAACGAAACTCCCGACTTTGCACATGGGAAACTAGGCAGATAAGAGCAGAACTCTAAACTCGTAAAATATGTGGAGTAAAGGGTCATATTATTGTAATTACCTTCCATGCCCGGTGAATTATAATGAGCACACACCAACCGTGAACGCTTACAAATTACGTTGGTGATAAAGAATTGTGGGGGGCACAACTTTATGCGCAAACGCTGGGGAAGAAATATGATCATGATGATGATCGCTTCCAGTTTGATGCTGGCTGGATGCAATTCCGGTGGAACCAATAACGAAGCTTCACCAGAGGTTTCGAAGAACGACGTTCATACGACCGGGTTTCCGATTGTGGACGAACCGGTGAATCTCAAGATGTTTACCCGAATTGCACCCGTAAATGGCCCTTTCAAGGAGATGCCGGTTTTCCAGGATTACGAGAAATTAAGCCATGTGAAGGTGGAATTCATTGAAGCGCAGACAGATGGTTTTCAGGAGAAAAAAAACCTGTTGTTCGCTTCGAATGAACTGCCGGATGCCCTGTTCCGTTCAGGTATTTCCCCACTTGAAGCCATCCGCTATGGCTCTGCCGGCCAATTGATCCCACTAGAAGGTCTTATCGATGAATATGCTCCGAATTTGAAGAAATTAATGGAACAATATCCCGAAATTCGCTCGGGTATTACTACACCAGAGGGCCACATTTATACGATTCCGGGTATTGTTACGCTAAGTGCGGCGCGTACGGATAAGAAATGGATCAATCAGATGTGGCTGGACAAGCTGAATCTGAAAGTGCCGGAGACCACCGGAGAACTGTACAATGTGTTGCTTGCCTTCCGTGATGGTGATCCGAATGGAAACGGCAAACAGGATGAACTTCCGATGACAGCCCGTGTAGGATTGGCTGTGGTTAACGCGATGAGCGGATCATTCGGATTGGATTCACAGCTTGGCTATAACATCAATATTGAAAACGACAAAGTAAGTATCTGGATGGGCAGTGACCAGAATAAAGAAATGCTGATGTACTTAAACAAGTTGTATAAGGAAAAGCTGCTGGACCAGGAAATATTTTCACACACAGAAGCGCAATACCTGGCCAAGCAGGGATCGGGAAATACAGGTTTCTTCTTTGACCAGACAAACAATAACTTCTTGTCGATCAAAGACCAATATACCGGTATCGCCCCACTGGAAGGTCCGCAAGGTGACCGATTGCAAAGTCAGGCTCTACCAATCGCCAGAGATTTTGGAGCCTTTGCAATTACATCCGTCAATAAATATCCGGAAGTCACAATGCGTTGGATTGATTATTTCTACAGTGACGAGGGTTCTACCCTGCTCCGATTCGGAAGAGAAGGCGAGCATTACGAGATGAAGGACGGTATTCCTTACTATAAAGAGGACTTCTTGAAAGAAATCAGTAACCAGGCCAAAATTACGCCTTATGCCGGCGGAGGCGCGCCACATCTGATCAGTGAACAGGTGGCTTCCTTTATCAATCCACCTCAGGTGCAGGAGGCGCAGCAAAAGCTCGATCCGTTTATGCCAAAAGTCCGCTATGCAGCTCCGATGTTTGATGAGCAAACTGCCCAGGAAGTCAATATTCTTCGAAATGATATTGATAAATATTACGAAGAACAGAGTACAAAATTTATTGTGGGTGCAATCGGTTTTGACAAGTGGGAGCAATTCCAGACCACGCTCAAAAAGATGAGAGTTGAGGAACTGGAGAAGTTGTATCAGGATGCCTTTGACAAGATGCAGAAATAATGCTGAAACATCATGGATGAGGAGCAATTGCCTATGAAAAGCGTCAAAACCGATACAACGATGACGATGCCACGAAGCCATCCAAAAAAGAGTTCAGGCGTGTTAAGGCAAATGGGTAAAAGATTGGACCTGTACCTTATGCTGCTTCTGCCAGTCACTTGGTATGTGGTATTCCATTATGCCCCGTTGTATGGACTGCAAATTGCGTTCAAAAACTTCAATCCGGCTAAAGGGATTCTTGGCAGCAGCTGGGAAGGCTTTGGCCACTTCGAACGATTCTTTGATTCCTATTATTTCTGGAGACTTCTATGGAATACATTATCAATTAACTTGTTCTCCTTATTAATTGCTTTTCCGATTCCGATTCTGCTAGCACTAATTATTAACGAAATTCGCAATAAAACCTTCAGCAAGTGGCTGCAAAATATTACGTATATTCCCCACTTTATTTCAGTGGTCGTTATCGTTGGCATACTGAATGTGTTTCTCTCGCCTCATACGGGTCCAGTCAATCTGTTGATCGAGGCTTTCGGAGGTACACCGATCCGTTTTCTTGAGGAAGCAGGTTGGTTTAAAACCATTTTTATCAGTTCGAATATATGGCAGAACATGGGCTGGCAATCCATCATCTATATTGCAGCTTTGAGCGGAGTGAATCCGCATCTGTATGAAGCTGCCAAGATGGACGGAGCATCAAGGCTGCGGCGCATTTGGCATATTTCGCTGCCCGGCATCGCTCCAGTCGTCATCATTTTGCTCATATTGGATATCGGTCATTTCATGAACATCGGGTTTGAGAAAATTTTGTTGATGCAAAACAATCTCAATCTGGAATCGAGCGACGTCATTTCCACGTTTGTCTATACGACAGGTATTCTCAAGGGAGAATACAGTTATACAGCTGCTATCGGGCTTTTTAATTCAATCATTAATCTGCTGTTACTTTTACTGGTCAATCGGATTGCGCGCAAGACGTCTGAGACGAGCTTATGGTAAAGGAGGGCAAGATCCCATGTCCAAGCAGGCGACAATACAAACCAGTTCCAATGAACGGATTTTCGATGTAATCATCTACATCATAGCCTCAATCATTATCATCGCTGTGTTGTACCCACTGATTTTTATCGTGAGTGCTTCGTTCAGTGATCCCACAAAAGTATTAAACGGAGAAGTCTGGTTACTACCCAAAGGACTGACGTTGGATGCTTACACGAATATTCTACACAACGAGAAGATTTGGCTGGGGTACCGTAATACGATATTTTATACGGTCGTGGGCACTGTGATTAACATTATCATGACCGTATTGGCCGCATATCCTCTTTCCAGACCTGACCTTCCTGGACGTAATGTAATCATGGTTTTCATCACGCTAACAATGTTCTTCAGTGGCGGATTAATTCCAACGTATCTATTGGTCAAAAATCTGGGCATGGTGGATACGATGTGGGCTCTGATCATTCCCGGCGCAATCGCCACGTACAATCTGATCGTGATGAGAACATATTTTCAGTCAAGTATTCCTTGGGAGCTGCAAGAAGCTGCCCATATGGATGGGTGCTCCAATTGGCGGTTGCTTGTGAGCATTATCCTGCCCCTGTCCAAGCCGATTCTGGCCGTAATGGTGCTGTTCTATGCCGTAGGCCACTGGAATTCGTTTTTTAACGCGCTCATCTATATTCGTAACGAAAATCTGCATCCACTTCAGTTGGTACTGCGCGAAATTCTGCTGATCAGCCAATCCGATGCCGTAGATGGTAGCCTTGGATTGGAGGACAAAATCCTGCTCGCGGAGAGCATCAAATATGCGGTAATTATCGTCTCCAGTTTACCTGTACTGTTGATGTATCCTTTTGTGCAGCGCCATTTTGTTAAAGGGGTCATGATTGGATCGATTAAAGGTTAATCCAGATCAACCACAATGATGGAGGACTTATGTTGAAATCAAACGCCAAAATTAGTATAGATTATAGTCGCGTAAGCGAGCACACGGTCAACCCTTATTTGTTTGGGCATTTTGTGGAAGACATCCGGGACCATATGGAAGCGATGCTTGCCTTTCCATTGAAGGATATGGACTTTGAAAGCGAGGCTGAATTAAGGACTTCTGTATCAGGAAGCTGGTACGCTTATACCAACGGGAGAAATACGCAATATGCGATGGAAGCTCCAGCCCCCAGACATTCGGGCCGCGCTCAGCGTATTCGTATCTATAGTGATGATGAAGCATACTCGGGGATTGCACAAAAATCCGCCTTGAAAGGCCCCATGGATTACACCGTACGTGTAGTTGCGCGTGCCTCCATTGAACTCCAGTATTTGATGGTGGAGGCGGTCGATAGACGTACGGAAGAAGTGCTCGGTCAGTTGAAAATCGAATTGCACAGCCATAACTGGCAGGATTATGAAGGACAGATGACGATCCTACGTGCTTGTACTGATGCAGAAATTCGGGTGTATGTTCCGGAGGAGCATCCTAGATGGATCGACCATGTCTCCACGGGAATGCTCTGGCTGGACCATGTGTCTTTATTACCTGTGGATCATATTGCCCTGGTAAAACGCGAAATAGTAGAGATGACCAGAGCTCTAAACGCAGGCATGATGAGACTCGCAGGGAACTACATTAGTGCCTATCACTGGGAGCATGGCATCGGGCCGGTTCTGGAGAGACCAGTCATGTACAACGAGGCATGGGGAGGCTGGACCAGCAAGTATTTTGGAACGGATGAATTTATCCGCTTTTGCCACGAACTGCAAGTAGAACCTTTGATTTGTGTGAACGATGGATCGGGTACACCTGAAGAGGCCGCCCAATGGATTGAATATTGTAATGGAAGCGTAGATACCCCAATGGGAGCCCTTCGGGCGAAGAATGGATCGCCGGAACCATATCATGTCAAGTATTGGGAGATTGGCAACGAGGTGTGGGGGCAATGGCAGGTGGGTGCCTGCTCAGCGGAGCAATTTGCGGAGAGGACTGTACAGTTTGCCAAAAGAATGAAGGAAACAGATGCTTCCATTGTGTTGCTGGCTTGTGGACATTATGAACAGGGTTGGAATAAAAGCTTGCTTGCTCTGGCAGGGGAGCATATCGATTATCTAACGTTACATTTGTATCATGGTTACGGTCCCTTTGGCATGAATCGGGATACGCCGGCTGAGGATCGATATAAAGCAATGGCCAGTTACCCCGAGTGGACCCGGCACTATATACGTCAGACAATGGAGGCTATCCATTCCGACATCAAACATCAGCATGTGAAGCTGGCCATCACCGAATATAACACGATGTATTATCCAAACACTGTGCGAAAAGGACTGCCAGACGAGCATACCCTTGGAGCAGCCGTGGCGAATGCCGCCAATCTGAATGAAATGATTCGTTGCAGCGATAGCGTACACATCGGCAGTTTCTCTGATCTGGTCAACGGTTGGCTCGGGGGATGCATCCGTGTCGGTGATTTCTATGCCGATCAATATCGGGGCAAGCAGGCTGGATGGAGTGGACACCCGCTCACGATCTATGGAACACCAACCTATGAAGTATTAAAGCTTTACGCGAATCGGGATATACGTCATATCCTACACGTAGAAGCTGAATGTGGGACATTCTCGGTGACTTCAAACCAAAAAACGCCTGTAGAGCTGGACGCACTCCCCGATCTGGATGTTGTAGCCGGAACGAATGGTGATCGGAGCAGGATCACTTTGTTTATTGTGAACCGAAGCTTAGAAGAGGTAAGGGTTGAGCTGGATTTACGATCTTTCGACGCGAGCGAAGAGGGGACCTTATATGAGATTACCAGCGATTCGTACAATAACATTAACTCCGTCTTTCAACCTGATCATATCAAGTGCACAGAACGGAGTGTTTTGACCGAGAATTGGCAGCATGGTTACGTATTACGTCCTTCATCCATCTATGTGATGGAGTTTGGAAAGGCAGACTAATTGAATTGAAATCCTGGGTGTAGACAAATAGGGTTTCAGAACCTATACCTAAGTTCTGAAACCCTATTCCTGTTCTAGACTGTGTCTCGTGAACACCTAACAATCTATTACTTAGCTGATGAAAGCAAGCAGGCATTTTAAATCGTTACTTGCGTTCGCTTATACAATACAGGTATTGCCGCTGCTATAAGGATCACACCCATAATGGCGGGTGCAGCATGACCAAGTGATACATAGATTTGACCTCCAATAATAGGACCAATCATTCTTGCTAAAGCCTGAATAGATTGGCTACCTCCTTGAATCCTGCCTTGTTCACTAGAATCGACAGATTTGGAGAGCATACCATTGAAGGAAGGCCCAAAGATCGAATCACCAAAACCAAAGATAAACATACCAACGATAAACAGTGGATAGAATGAGAACAAAGTAGACAGTGCAATGAGACTGTAGCCTATAATCTCTGAAACCATTCCAAGAATGGCTATCTGTTTATCACTCAGTCTTTTCAAAAGCTTAGGCATGATGAGACCTTGTGAGATGATATCCTGGACACCCATAATCGAGAACATAAGTCCGATGATTGCAGGCTTCCAATTGAAAGTATCCATTGAAAATTGTGAGAAAACGGCCTGTAAAGATCCGTTGGGTATCCAAAGTAAGAAGGCTGAGATCAGTAATCTGTTTAAGTTTTTCATGGAAAGCAGGTTCGCAAGTTGTATGAAAGGATTAAGTCTCACCAAAGTAATTTCTTTCAGTCTATTTTTCTTGTCAAGACTCTCAGGCATAAAAAAGAATCCATATATAACATTCACCAAAGTTATGATTGCTCCAAAATACATGGGGGCAGAATAATCAATCTTGGCGAGCAATCCGCCTACAGTGGGGCCAATGACGGTGCCTACACCTACAACCGCACTCACCCATCCAAAGTATTTGGTTCTCTGTTCGGGTGGGATGATGTCCGCAAAATACGCAAAAATGGTGCCTATACTTCCGCCTGTTATACCTTCAATTATACGCCCCGCAAAGAGTATCCATAGAGCTCCACCAATGCCAAAAACAAAGTATCCGATTGCGGAACCCAAAAGGCATACCAGGAGCAATGGACGACGACCATATTTGTCGCTCAGAGCTCCAAGTACGGGGGAAGCAAAAAATACGCAAAAGGCATAAACAGAGGTCAGCAGCGTAACAACGATAGCTTGTTGTCCTGGACTGCTTATATAAGGCTGTACTAAGAATGGGACGACTGGTGCAATGATACTGAATCCTATTCCGCAAAGGAACACAGAGATCAGACCAAATAATAATGCGTGTCTGTCTATGGTTTGTTCGGTGTTCTGTGTATGTTGTGATCGGGATTTAAACATTCAATTCTCTCCTCAAATATTGTGGTTTTATTTCCTTGGAAACATTAATATCGTACAACCACTTTGTTTCCTTGTCAACAAAATAATAACAACAAAAAAGCAGCCTGTCCTCAAATAGAGTCCGGCTGCTTTTAGTTTAATTTCAATTATTCAGATTTATTCTGACTTCAGATCTGTACCCAGCTTCTTTATTTCTGCATCCAGATGTCGGTTATACTTGTCCACGAATTGAAGCATACTGTCGAATTGATCATCGGTTACCTGTTCAAATACCGCTTTATCTCGCTCGTGAAACTCGTTGTGCAGGTCCTCATGGATTTGATAAATGACTTTCCCTTGCTCCGTAAGCCTAAAATAGATTTCTTTTTTGTTATCCGACTTCTGATAGCTTTCGATCAGGCTTTTTTCCATGAGCTTCTTCGTTAATTTACTTATCGCACCGCGAGTCATATAAAAAGCCTCCGCAAGTTTTGTCACATTGGAATCTGCATTCTTTTCAATATATTCGACGCAATGTACCTCAGAAGGCTTATAACCCTTAAGACTTTCTTCCATCTTATCTTTATTAAGCCAAACCAGCTTATTATATAAGTCCCTGAAACCCAATAGGACCTGTTCTTCTTTGTTCATGACCTATCCTCCCACCCGTTGGTGCATTACCATATTATATTCAATTTTGGTTTCCAGTTCAAAAATATTAACATAATTTATTTGATAATGGATCAATTTCAATCCGCTATTAAGGTCAATAGAGGCGCGGAAAATCAAGGTGACTACCTGAATAAACTTTTTTCTTAACGACATACTACTTCAGAAGAGGTGGTAAATTTTGCAGCGAATCCATGAACAAGATCTTCACGAGTTAGAGAAGCAACTCTATGATCGTTTCGAAAAGAGCACGGATTTCAGTAATAAAGACGTGCTTATCGCTAATCAGAAATTCAGAGCATACTTCGTGAAAACGCTAGTTGATCTTCCAATAACGTTGTCCACAATAAATCAAGCGGCAAGTGGTAATGAGAACGAAACTTTTCTGAAAATGTTCAGTCCTTTTGAAGAAGAAGCATCCATGTCATTGGACGAACTATGCAACAATCTCCTGCATGGAAAACTGGTGTTGTTCAGCACAAAAGGATTAGCAGCAGTCATTGAACCGGAACATCCTGGAATTTCACGATCCGTAAGCTCGCCAGAGAGCGAGAATCCCCTTCAATCCGCGTTCGATGCTTTTACAGAAGATATTGATAAAAATATAGGTTTGCTGCGAAAAAAAATGATATCCGACCAGTTGGTAATTGAAAGCAGAGAGACTGGGACCCAGTCGACCAAGAAAATTGCCATGGTGTATTTGGAGGGAGTAGCCCAAACCAAAGTTATTGCGGCAATTCGGGACAAATTGGAACAAAATAAGGACAAGGAACTGACTACGGTAAGGGACCTGCTTAGTATACTGGGGCATCCGAAATTCTCCATAACACCAACGTATATCTCTTCGGAGTTACCTGGGGAGATGGTACAGAATCTGATGAATGGTAAAGTGGTTATACTGCTTGACCAATATTCGTTTGCATTTGCTTTTCCTGCGATTATAACGGATTTGTGGTCAACAACGTTGGACGTCAACTATCCGTATCTATTCCAGGTGTTTTTGCGAACCATTCGAGCGATTGGTGCACTTTTGGCTATCACACTTCCAGGTCTATACATTGTGCTTAATTCGGTAAACCCCGAACTGTTGCGAATTCAGTTAGCCATCACGGTTGCCAAGAGCAGGGAAGGAGTTCCTTATCCTTCATTAATCGAAATGCTTTTAGTTATGCTGCTTTTGGAGATGATTATCGAAGCTACCATTCGACTACCAAAGAATATCGGACCCACTATTACTATGATTGGCGGTATTCTGTTGGGACAAGCCATTGTTCAGGCCAAACTCGTCAGCAATCTATTAATTATTATTCTGGTTGCCTCAGCAATTGCCAACTTTGTATTGGCAGGCTACATGAATACAACGGGTATACGAATGTACAAATACGTTGTCATGCTTATCAGTTCCTTTTTTGGCATATGGGGTCTTGAGGCAGCGATGATTTGGATTATATTGTATTTTTCCTCGTTGAGTACTTGCTCCGTTCCTTACTTAAGTTTAAGTGTGAAAGGAAAGGCCCCGGATGAATAAAGCTCAGATTCTAACCATGTTTGTTCTGCTTCACCTCGCTTCAATCTTTGCCATCTTCCCAGAACGGATTATTTCTGCAACTTCAAAAGGACACTGGGAAGCCATAACGATCCTCTTTTTGGCAGAGTTACTGATTCTATGGATGTACTTAAAAGCGTTATCGCAATTTCCAGGAAAAACAGTGGTGGACATCTGTAATGAATCACTAGGCAAATGGGTAACTAGACTGATCGTTCTGCCGATGTTGATCTTCCTATATATCGAGCTTCTATTACTTATGTATTTTCAGTCTGTCGAAATCAAAGCTGTATTACTACAGAGAACACCGCCAGCAGCTACATCCGCTCTCTTTATCGTTCTGTGTTTCTATGCTGTTTGGAAGGGACTTGAGGTAATGATCCGGGCCAGCATCGGATTGTGTATTCTCTTGATGCCATTCATTTTTTTCTCCATGATGATCAGCATCCAGAATTTCAGAATCAGCTATATTTTTCCGATTTGGGATAGTGGAATGTCGTTTTTCTCCAATTCGGATTTCTATGTATGTACGGTCATTTCAGCCGGTTTTTTATTCCTTGGCATGATTCCCTCCAAACAGCGGCTTAGTTTTGGCAAAGCAGCTGCAGCGGTTGGTATCATTTTTGTATTTGCTTTGGGATCCGTATATGTTCCGCTTCTTGTATTCGGACAGGAAACAGTAATCCATCTGCAATATCCCATGCTCATGGCCTCGGATACCATTGATCTGGAGTGGGTTGTATTTGACTGGCTTCCAAGCTTCTACGTGGTAGCCTCCAGTGCGCTGGGTGTTCTAAAGGTTTCCGTTTTACTCTGGATTCTGGTGTCCCTATTGAATCAGTTATTTATGCCGAAAATCAATCGATTATGGGTTCTTTCCGTGGTGTGCTTCACCTTGTACGTGTTCAGTCTCATGATACCGGATGTCAACGCATTGAATTCTTACCTGTACGTGAATTCTTTCTTTTGCCTTTATAGCGTGATCGGTTTTCCCATCATTGTATTCCTCGCCGCGCAATGGCAGCGAAAGAAGGTGAGTACGTGAACAAGCGTACCTTTAAGACTCTGATTGTAGCCCTGTCTATGATGATGTTATTTTCGGGATGTTGGGATACCAAGGATATTAACAAACAATATCTGCCTGTTGTCATGGGCGTGGGGAAAGGGAAAACGGAAAAATACAGGATCATTCTCCAGATACCCGATGCATCAGGCAAAACTCAAATTCTTGATAAAGAATCGAAATCCATCAGCAAAGCGATCGATTTGATACGTACGGATTCGGAAAAAAGCATCGAATTGGTACATCTGAGGTTGTTGCTAATCGACAGAGAGGTTGCAGAACAAGGGATAGATAACATCATCAATTTTGCTGTGAGAGCGAATGATATTTCGATCAAGGGTCTGGTAGGGGTCATTGACGGTGATTTTGAGAAGACGATGTATCATCAAATCTCGCCAACACCTGAAATTTCTTCCTACGACTTCTTTAGCCAGGACGCCGGGTGGACGCCCAATCAATCCATCGTTCGAATATGGGAAGCCTATCAAAACCAAAATTCATATACGGAAGACATGGCTATCCCAATGCTCAAAAACGGTGATCGAACCTTATTCACTTTTAAAGGCACGGCCGTGATGCGGGATGACCGCATGGTAGGAACGCTGAATCAGGAAGAGACACTTTTGTTTAATTTATTTAAAGGGAAATATTCAGGGGGAACCATTGAAGTGGCTCAGAATACAAGTGTTCTTATTCAAGACACCAAAATCAAACACAAGACCTCCTGGTCGGAGAACGGCCCTTCCATCCTGACGGATATTCTTCTCAATGTGGTGATTACGGAAAGCCCTGAAGGTAAGGGTAACGCAGTGATTGAGAAGGAAATGAAGGAACAGATAAGCCAACAATTTAATGAAACGATAAAGAAGGTTCAATCCTTTAAATCGGATGTACTGGGTGTGGGCATGATATTCAGACCCCAACTGTCGGAGGGGAAATTAAAGGAATGGAAAACCAAGTGGTTTCCGAAGTTGGAGCAAAAGATTAATGTTCGTGTTAACGTTCTGAACGAAATTTATTTTAAAGAAAATGCCAACGATAATGAGAGTCAGGGGAAAATGTTAAAAAAATAGTTTAGCATTGTTAACTCCGTTTTAAGTGAGGGAAATGCTATATCGTTATGGAGTCGCCCAGGTGGCGACTTTTTTTATAATATCAGAAAGGGTCAGCATGGCGTTTTATTTATGAAAGATTCAGTTCCAATATCTTATTTACTTGCTCTTCCATTCCCGTAAAAAACAATATGGCTAAGGAGCAATGAAATTAAGCATTCTGAGATTGGATAACTCCTCGTAAAATAACATATCGCAGCTCTTACGATTATTAGGGCGGGTTAAGGGGATAACTGTTAATTGGAGAAAATCATTCACAATATATAGCTGTAAAGGAGCGGGATCATGTCCTTCTTTAGAACACTATCCGTACGGGCAAAGGAAGACGAATTGATGGATGATTTCTCCATGGGGGGAGAAGAATTGAGCGAAGCGCTCAAACATTTGAGACGGCTAAACAAAATATTTGCTGCTCCCGCTCCAACCCGTGCAGGGGTGGAGAAGTTATGGAAAGCGATTGGCCGACCAACTAAGCTGACCCTTCTGGATGTGGGAGCAGGTTCAGGCGATGTAAACCAGAAGTTATTGCGCTGGGCGGACCAGAAGGGCGTTAAGCTTGAGATTACTCTGGTTGATCTGACAGAGGAGGCATGTGAGGAAGCGAGAAACCTTTTCCGGAATGAACCGAGAATCAAGGTTCGACGTGCCGATGTCAGGGAATTACCGGATGCCTCAGCAGACATCGTGACTGGCTCGCAATTTGTCCATCATTTTGAAGGAAAGCAACTCGTGGAGATGGTCTCGCATATGCTGCGTGCCTCCAAATATGGCGTTGTCATTAACGATATCCATCGGCATCCCATATCTTATGCGGCTGTCTGGGTAACCACTCGAATAATCTCACGCAATCGGTATATTCGTCATGATGGACCGCTGTCTGTTGCAAAAGGCTTCACGGGAAGGGATTGGCGAGAATTGAAACAGCAGTTGAACCATGACACGCTGACCTATGAATGGAAACCATTGTTCCGCTATTCTGTCGTGATACCCCATCATGGGACGTTATCATAACATCATTACATCAATAGGCAGTTATCTTAAATGGACAATGAAAGGCGGGTGTTCTTACGTGTCTACATCAATGGATGCCATAGTCATCGGAGCGGGAATTGCTGGCAGTACCTGTGCGTTGCAGCTTGCCAGGCAAGGGCATCGGACACTACTGCTGGATCGGCAAGAATTTCCACGTCACAAAACATGCGGTGAATTTATGTCGCCTGAGACAACGGAGATGCTGGATTATTTGGGGATTAACCTTAGTGAACAAAAGATAAAGCCGAGTACCTTGGACCATGCCAAGATTATTATGCCTCAGGGCGGGGAGATCGTGGCACCTTTGCCAGGATTGGCCTATGGCATTAGCAGATATGAGCTGGATCGGATTTTACACGAGCAGGCCACAGCTGCAGGCGTTGAGATCGTTACGAGGGCAACGATAACCAACATTCAGCAGTTAGATGATTATAGTTATGAAGTCGAAGCCAAACAAGGAAATGAGCGGATTCATTATAGTGCAAAAACCGTTATCGGAGCCCATGGCTCGAAGAAGCTGAGGGGGATGACCTCGCCAGCAGAGCTGCGGGATAAAACAGCATATGTTGGTGTCAAATCGCACTATCGGGGGATCACCATCCCGCAACGGGTAGAGTTATATTTTTGCAAGGGAGGGTATGTCGGCATTTCACCGATTGAGGAGGGTATCGCAAATGTAGCTGCATTGCTGACACTTGATACGGTGCGGGGAAGCGGCAAGTCTGTAGAGGATATTTTGCAGTCTGCTTCCTTGACTAACGAAAGATTGGCAGCGAGGCTAGCCGAGGGAAGACCAGTTCAAGGAACACAGGTCTCGATTGCACCACTCCATCTATCCAATGTTCCTGAACCGTGGTCCCAATATCCTCATATTGGGGATGCCATGCTGATGATCCCTCCTTTGTGTGGTGACGGGATGTCTATTGCGCTTCGTTCCTCATTGCTGTGTGCTGAATGGACTGACAGGTATCTTCAAAGGAAGATCAGCTTTGCGCAGTGGCAGCACGAGTATTCGAAGGAAGCCAATCTTGATTTCTCCCGACTGCTCCGGCGTGCACGACGGATTCAAAAGCTGGCTTTTGCCAAAACGAATAAATTCTATCCTGGTTTGGCCCGCATGGTCCCTGGTCTGGCGACTTATCTGGTGAAGGCAACACGGTTATCGGAAATTAATCTTGTCCACCGATCATAGATGGCAGCAAAGTGACATCCATAAAGTGAAATCCGTAGGAGTATGGGGCGGCTTATGTCAGCCTCTTTTTGTTGTTTCTCTGCCAATTTTGTCGAGACCGTTTAGAAATCTGCCAAATACTCGTATAATAGAATCTAATTGTAGTTATAGAGACAAGAGTCTGATTTGAATTCGGGAGGCATTATTTTAAGATGAACTATTCATTTTCCAACCGGATTGCTGCATTACAGCCATCCATCATTCGCGAGATTCTGAAGGCTTCTTCGGGTCAAAATGTAATTCCGTTCTCTGCGGGAAATCCCGCTCCGGAGACTTTCCCTATTGAGGCCATTCGCACATTCACCCAATCAATTCTGGAACAGGACCCGGTAACAGCACTGCAATACGGAATTACCGAAGGTTATGCCCCACTGCGGGATACATTGACTACACATCTGAAGACAGGCTTTGACACAGGCAAAGCATCGGATGAACTGTTCATCGTGTCTGGAGCACAACAAGGAATTGAACTCGCATGTAAAGTATTCTGTAATGAAGGGGATACGATTATCTGTGAGAGCCCAAGCTTTATCGGTTCACTGAACTCTTTCCGGGCTTCAGGAGCAAACCTGGTCGGCGTTCCGATGGAGACGGACGGTATGGATATCGGGAAGCTGGAACATGCCCTGCAAACCGAGCAGAATGTAAAGCTGATCTATGTCATTCCGAGCTTCCAAAACCCTACAGGTTTTACCACCAGCCTGGAGAAACGCAAGGCGATCTATGATCTTGCCAAGAAGTATGGAGTCATGATTCTGGAAGATAATCCATACGGAGAACTTCGGTTTAGCGGAGAAGATGTAGCGACGATTAAGTCGATGGATGATGAAGGTCTGGTTATTTACGTAGGCTCTTTCTCCAAGATTCTGTCCGCTGGCTTGCGTGTTGGTTATGTTCTGGCTCCTTCCGAGGTTGTTCAGAAGATGGTTGTTGCCAAACAGGGAGAGGATGTACATACAGCCATGCTGCCACAGATTCTGGCACACAAGTTCATGACTGAGTATAACTATGCAGAGCATATCAGCAGTATCCGTGCGATTTATCGCAGGAAGTCTGCCTTGATGATTGACAAGCTGCAGGAGCATATGGGTGAGTCCATTACCTTTACTCAACCGGATGGAGGGCTGTTCCTCTGGTGTGATTTGCCGGCTCATATCCCGATGCTGGATTATGCCAAAACAGCTGCTGCGGAAGGTGTAGCGGTTGTTCCGGGCACTGCTTTTCTCGTCGACGAGAACGAACCCTGCAATGCGATCAGACTTAATTTCTCAACACCTTCCGATGAGCAAATTGTGAAGGGCATCGAAATTCTGGGACAGGTTCTGCACAAATTCTAATTGGAGGCATATTTTTATGAATCAACGTTTTCGGATCACTCGATCCATGCAAGAAAATAACGAGGAGCAATCCATCTCCTTGGAAGAATGCAAACAGTATTTTGCATCCAAACCCGACTTTACGTACTCACCTGTTCTTACCGTCCAGGGACCGGAGAGCGTCATGTCCATCGATGGGGATTTCTTCATGTGGGCGTATGAAAACCTGCAGATTCCATTTCGTCTGTATATGGGAGATCTGTATGTTGCCATTGTCAATGAAGCTGTTGTTCCGCAAATGATCAAGGTTGCTACGGATTTGCGAGCCGATGTGGTTGAAGGGTAAGCAGAGGCTTGGAATGAAATGCATCCGTCCAATTGTAACCATATAAGTGTCGGGAAAGTCGCCAATCTGGCGACTTTTTTGCTCTGAATCTATTCGTCAGTTTGCTTATTGAAATATTCAATCGATGGGGAATTGACGCTAAGGACCTGTTCGTGATAATTTATATAAATCACAAAATCCAATAAATCCAATGAGGGAAAGGGGTTTTACGCAATGTCGTCAATCGTGCTTGCAGCTGCCGAAGATATACGAAGCGAGGATTCGGAACTTTTAATCAAGGAGCTGAGCGAAGAACTGGGATTGTTATATGGCGGCGATGGTACAGCGGGATTTCAGCCGTCCGATGTGGAGACACCACGAGCAGCCTTTATTGTCGCGCGTTTGGATGGATATCCGGTAGGCTGCGGAGCTATCAGACCCCTTGATGATACATCCGTGGAGGTCAAGCGCATGTATACACGTTCGGATTTCCGTCGCAAGGGTGTGGCCCAGGCCATTCTCGCCGAAGCAG
The DNA here is from genome assembly GCF_013359905.1 of Paenibacillus taichungensis. GTDB lineage: Bacteria > Bacillota > Bacilli > Paenibacillales > Paenibacillaceae > Paenibacillus > Paenibacillus taichungensis. The sequence continues at coordinate 486,730 of NZ_JABMCC010000115.1, forward strand.
AGCGTCTAGCGCTAGAATTCGGCTACACCAATCTGAAGCTGCAAACTGGCCCCAAACAGCCTGAGGCGGCTGCCCTTTATGAAAGAGTTGGGTACTATCGGATACCGATTTTTCACGGGGACTGGGATCGAGTGCTTGCTTATCAAAAAGATCTGGTACTCAGTGAAACTCACAGAAATGAACATTCTTCCTCATTGAACGCATAGATATCATTTATAAAAAAACGAACCGAAATCTCTTGTCAGCATCCAGAGATTTCGGTTCGTTTTTTTGGTGTGTGAAAAGCTAATGGATTCAAGAATAACGGAATTCCTTTACTCTTTTATAACAGAGGCATTGACAGCGCCTTCCATCTGATTATTGTAGGTACGGAATAAACCAAGGCGCCAGAAGGCAGCTCCTTTGAGATCATACCGCTTGGCAAGACCCAGTTTATCATCTATGGAAGATGAGGTTTCACTATTTAAGCTGATACCGAGCAAAAGCTTTTGTTTGGAAACACCAGCATCTAACGCAAGCTGGATGGCCTGATCCACAAGACTGTTCGGCTCGGGAACCTGCGCTTTGGTGCCGACCGGATTATATTGATAAGCCATAATGATGATGTCGTCTGCCAATGAAGCGAGCGTTTTGTAATCATAACCTTTATATGCACTATTTAATGGAGGTACGGCCAAAGATAGAGCGATGTCTTTAGGCAAGGAATCTTTCAATTGCTTGACGTAATTGTTCAGCAGCTTCTGCTGCTCTACAGCATCCAACTTAAAACCTAGTCCTTCAAAATCAAGAACAACCCCTCCGAAGCCATTCTCAGCTATGGCAGCAGTTATGCCCTCAATGGACTTCTTGCGCATACTGCTGTCACTCAACACCTTGGTCAGTTCTCCGTTTCCATCCAAAGAATAAACCATAAGATACGGTTTAATACTCTGATTCGCTGCATCAGAAACGATGGATTGAGGTGTAACGTCACCGGCAGCAGCAGGAATTTGATACTCATCACCCTGAAGCGTAAATTGACCTTCGCGATCGATGCGACTCCAGCCAAAAGCGATCGAGTTCATGGATGACACCAAATCGATTTCCTTATAGGATTGCAGCGCATAGAAGGCTCTCAAATGCATTTCACGTTGAGGTGAAACAAGAGAAACGGTACGAGTTGACTGGTTCCAGCCTACATTAACACCGAACTGACTACTGAACGAACTGAGTGGAATAAGCACACGACCTTCCCGCTGAACAGGTGGCGCTGCGAGCTTTACTTTTTCTCCATTAACGGTTGCTGTAGTGCTTCCCACTTGAAGCAGGACTTCCGTCGCCTGACCTTTTACATTTCCAATCGCTTTCACGGTTTGCGTTTTACTGTTCCATGTAATGCTAATTCCCAGGGCTTCGCCAACTGTCCGGAAAGGGACATAGGTGACACCTTTATCAATCAGAGGGGCAGCATCGAATTTCAGAGGAACATCATCCAGCAAGACCGAAATGGCTGGTGCGGCGTAGGCATCATTAAGGTTTGGAGTGGTTCCGAGCAAGGATATGGCAAGAATAGTGGCAGCAGCAGTTTTTCCTATTCGTGTATGAAACATGTTTTTTGTATTCCTCCAACTCATCAAATATAGTAGAATTGCATCTTATCTGAATCATGATCTAGTATAAAATAGTATAGCAAAATTTTCATAGAGTTCCAATTACAAGATATGATGGACTTTTGCAGAGTAATAATTAAACCAAGCGATATTAATTTTAGTCAGAAGCAGGAGGAGAATGCGATTGGACTTTCGTGAAAAATTGGAGCGTTATGCAGCACTTGTGGTCAACGTTGGTGTTCATGTTCAGAAGGGACAAACGCTTGTCATAACTGCGCCATTATCGGCTGCACCGTTTGTTCGACTAGTTGTAAAACATGCTTATGAGGCCGGCGCTCATGATGTCTATATCGAGTGGAACGACGATGAGATTACGCGTTTAAAATATGAACTTGCACCTGATTCGGTGTTCCACGAATACCCGGCGTTCCGGGCAGCCGGTTGGGAGAATTTTGCCGAAAAAAATGCAGCTTTCCTGACGATCACGGCACCCAATCCCGATCTTCTGCATGGAATAGATCCACAGCGGATCATGAATTTGAATGCAGCCAAAGGTAAGGTATTAGCCAAATTTCGCAGCTACGGCATGTCCAACAAGGTCAGTTGGTCTATAGTTACGGTTCCATCAATGGCTTGGGCTGCCAAGGTGTTTCCTCATGTTGTCGAGGAGCATTTGATTGATACGATGTGGGAAGCTATCTTTAACGTTACGCGGATTAATTCGGCTGATCCCGTTGAGGCATGGAAGACACATCTTGAGCTGCTTAGAAACAAGACGGATCAGCTTAATCGTAAAAAGTATCGAGCACTGCGATACCGTGGACCTGGTACGGATCTGCGGATAGAATTGTCGCCTAAACATATCTGGGTTAGTGATGCAGATAACATTAATGAAAAGGGTGTTTCATTTTTGGCAAACATTCCGTCAGAAGAAGTATGGACTGCCCCGTTAAAGCAGGGGGTGAACGGCACGGTTCGCAGTACTAAGCCGCTAAGTTATGAAGGATATCTAATCGATGATTTCTCCTTGACGTTTGAAAATGGGAAAATTATTAATATTCAAGCAGCGCAAGGGCATGAGGTGCTAAAAAGATTAATAAGCATCGACGAAGGGGCGGCCTATCTGGGCGAGATTGCGCTGGTGCCCCATCATTCTCCTATTTCGGAATCAGGGCTCGTTTTTTATAACTCTCTTTTTGACGAAAATGCATCCAACCATCTCGCGATCGGTAATGCTTATCCTTTCTGTCTTGAGGGAGGGAACGAGATGACTGAAGCGGAAAAAGCGGCAAACGGTGTGAACTCAAGCCTCATTCATGTCGATTTTATGATTGGATCAGCTACTATGGATATTGATGGAGAACTTGCAAATGGGGACTTGGAACCTGTGTTTCGTAACGGTAACTGGGCCTAGAATTAATAATCATAGATCAATAATTGGTAATAAAACGGAGGAGGATTCAAATGTCACCCAGAAACATTTTGAAGGACCAACAAATGAGAAAGGAACGCATTGAGCATATCTTAAATTCAGCCTTACAAACCATGGCTAAACGTGGGATTGATTCAACCAATATTAAAGATATCGCCAAGGAAGCAAAACTTAGCGTAGGCAATATTTATACCTACTTTACATCGAAGGACGAAATTTTCAGTGAGGTTCTGCGTCGAGGACAAACGATGTATGGGAGGACAATTGCACAGATAGCAGACATGGATATAGATCCTCGTGAAAAACTATTCGAGATTAGCAAAGGGTGGTTATCAAACGAGAGTAATTGGGCCTTCACCATCATGCTCCAAAGTATACGAACGAATCAGGCGGTCAGCACCGAAATAAAACAAGCTGCAACTCAGAGATTTACCGACAATCTGGAACCTTTGGCAGAGATTTTTCGCCAAGGACAGGAGAGAGGCGGCATCATACATGGAGATACTCGACAACTTGCATTTTATTTTGTAAGTCTGATTCAAGGTCTGACCTTGCAGCTCGCTCCAGGTTATGAAATACAAGTAGATATTGACCCGGAAAAAATTGTTCGTCTTTTTATGATACCAGAGAAGGAGGGTTTAACAAGCGATCTGTTCAAGAAAAACAATGATTTAAGTTACATAAATAAAAAAATGTTTGACAGGTAAGAATTGGTATTGATAATATATCGTATAACAAAACGAACCGAAATTCACTTTGTTGATTTGCAAACACTGAGATTTACACTGCACCGCTCTATATGCTGTGGGAATGGGTAAATCTCTTTTTTCGGCCTCAAAACCAAGTAAACATGTAAGTATTATTTATTAAATGCGAAAGGGTGTCTTTAATGTCTGGGGATATGCTTATGATCAGTGACCTGAACAAAACGTTTGTCGCCCCTGTAGGCGAAATCATTGCGTTAAACAACATTCAGCTCAACGTTCGAAAAGGTGAATTAGTAACCATCATTGGTCCAAGCGGATGCGGGAAAAGCACGTTGCTTAAAATTGTGGCTGGCTTAGATACGCAGTATACGGGGACCGTCTTGCTTAACGGTAAACCAATTGTCGGCCCCAGCATAGAGAAAGGATTCATTTTTCAGGAGCCCCGGCTATTCCCGTGGTTAACGGTGGAAAAAAACATTGCAGCCAATCTCTCTCTTAGAGATGTGAATGTCCGCCGAAAGGTAGAGGAACTAATTGATCTGGTCCGCTTAAAAGGATTTGAAAAATCATATCCTCGCGAATTATCAGGTGGTATGGCTCAGCGCGTCGCCATTGCGAGAGCTTTGCTGCGTAATCCGGACGTATTGTTGCTGGATGAGCCGTTCGGAGCGCTCGACGCTTTTACTCGGTCTCATTTGCAGGAAGTGCTGCTTGATATTTGGCAACGTAATGGAACAACAATGCTGTTTGTAACCCACGATCTCGATGAAGCCGTCTTCCTAGGGGAACGCGTCGTCATTATGAATCCGCATCCAGGTCATATTCGGAGTATTCTTTCGATTGATTTACCTTTTCTCCGAAAAAGATCAGGTAGTGCATTTCAGGAGATGCGAAGACTGGTATTAAATGAGTTCGAAAAAGTGGATGAGCCTTTATATGACGTAGGCGGCGGTATATAGCGTTATCCATAGACGAAGAAGGAAGTACAGCATATTAAAGGGAGAGTGGATTATATGAAAAAATCATATCTGGTTCTTGTTATGGTACTCACGTTGTCTTTATTGACAATGGCTTGTGCATCCAAGAGTTCAAATGAAAATGCAAGTGGTTCAGGTACGAGCCAAAATGTAACTGTCAAAATTGGGATTCAGGGAAGCGGTGGCTTATTCGGTAAAGCACGCGAAGAAAAATGGTTTGAACAAGAATTTGAAAAAACAGGTGCCAAAGTGGAATGGATTGAGTTTCAGAGTGGGCCGCCTATGACAGAGGCGATTGCTTCCAATAAGCTGGATATCGCCAGCCTGGGGAACATGCCTATTATCGCAGCACAAGCTGCGAATATTCCTTTTAAAATCGTATCGCAAGTTCTGGACGGAAAAAATAACGTTGCGATTATTGTACCTGCCGGTAGTACCGCCCAGTCACTTAGTGACCTGAAAGGCAAGAAGATTGCCGTGACAAAAGGAAGCAATGCATATAACTTTTTATACCGTGGTTTGGAGAAGTCCGGTCTGACGGATAAAGATTTTGAAATCATTCAGTTACAGCCTGATGAGACACAGTCTGCGTTTGAAACCGGCAGTGTAGATGCCTGGGCGACATGGGACCCTTACATTACACTCAATACCTTAACTGGAAAAGGAAAAGTGCTATCCGACGGAGAGCAGCTTGGCGTATTGTCCCCTTCGTTTACGATCGCGGGAACTGGTTTTGCAGAGGAGCATCCAGAGCTTGTGACTCTGTACTTGAAGGTAGTTAATAAAGCATTGAAGTGGGAAAGCGAGCATGAAACCGAAGCGATCGACAGATATGCAGCTGAACGTAGTGTTCCTGCCAGTGTTATCAGTGGGACATTCGAACGTTCCCGCATGATTAACACACCAGTTAATGAAAATATTGTAGAAGAAATGCAGCAAACAGCGGATTTCCAATATAAAGTGAAGAACATTCGGAATCAGGTTGTTGTTAAAGCAATAACGGACAATCAATATATCGACGCAGCTCTCAAGGATCCACTGAAATAAACATAATGACCCCTATAGAAGAGAGGCGTTCACTACATGCAAATGCGTGCGGAAAAGGCGGTTATCCCGCCTTTAATTCAAAAGAAAAACTCGGTTAAGCGGCGAAAACTTTACTTAAGAGCTAGCAATATAGTACTAGGGCTTATCTTTCCGGTGTGTCTGTTAATCGCGTGGGAGGTAGCCGGGACTATGGGATATTTGAACCCCGTTCTGCTTCCAACGCCAAGCAGTATATGGAAAGAGCTCGTCAGCATGACGGAGACAGGTGAACTTGTAAGGCATTCGGGCATATCGACGTGGAGAGCTCTGCTTGGTTTTCTGATCGGAGGCGGTCTTGGTCTAACAATGGGCTTGTGGGTCGGGTTTTCTTACAAGACAGAGCGACTGCTGGACCCTTCCTTTCAAATGCTGCGGACGCTGCCTCACTTGGCCATTGCTCCCTTGTTTATTTTGTGGTTCGGTTTCGGTGAAACTTCAAAATTGCTGCTGATCGCTAAAGGTGCTTTCTTTCCGCTGTATGTTAATACTTTTCTGGGTATCCGATCCGTTGACAGTAAGCTTTTTGATGTAGGACAGGTGCTGCAATTCAGCAAATGGCAGATGATCACGAAGTTAATTCTTCCAGCATCTCTGCCGAATATCTTTCTGGGTATCCGATTATCCGTCAGTGTCGCCTGGTTGGGTCTGGTCGTTGCCGAATTGATGGGTTCCAGTGCAGGCTTGGGATACCTGATCAATGATGCTAGATCGTTCTCACTCACCACCGTAGTGTTTGTGGGAATCATTGTTTTTGCTTTCGTGGGCAAACTGTCAGATTCCATCATTAAACTTCTGGAAGCGAGAGCACTACGGTGGCAAGACGGTTTTAAAGGAGAAGAAGCAAAATGAGCAAGCTGGAGATTGGTAAACAAACCGAACGAGCAGGAGACTGGCTGAGCAAAATTCCGGGTCGTCTTCACGGGTGGATTATTCCGTTGGCTATTCTCCTCATCTGGGAATTGGCCTCTGCCCTTCAGCTGGTTTCAGCGACCATGCTACCCGCTCCTTCCAAGATTGCAGAGCAGTTCATCCGTCTAATCTTGAACGGCGAGTTGCTGGAACATCTCGGGATCAGCTCCTATCGAGCGGGCCTGGGATTTCTGCTTGGAACAGCTGCCGGGCTCATGCTCGGCCTATCCACAGGGCTTGGGAAATTGGCGGAGCGCACACTTGACCCTTCATTACAGATGCTGCGGATGATCCCGCTTCTTTCCCTCATTCCATTATTTATTTTATGGTTTGGTGTAGGAGAGTTTTCAAAAATTCTAATGATCTCGCTAGGTGCGTTTTTTCCTGTATATGTGAATACATTTCTCGGTATACGAAACGTTGATATGAAGCTGATTGAAGTCTCCCGGATTTACGAGTATTCAAGATGGGAGTTACTCGGCAAACTCATTATTCCTGCGGCACTTCCCAATATTCTGCTTGGAGTTAGACTGTCTCTGGGCGCGGCGTGGCTAGTCCTTGTTGTGGCTGAAATGATGGGAACCAGCGCAGGTGTCGGCTACATGATACAGGATGCTCGTGCTTACTCGCAAACGGATATTGTATTTGTTGGTATTGTAGTCTTTGCGGTTGTAGGAAAGCTCTCGGATTCGACTGTCCGGCTCCTTGAAAACAGATGGCTTCGCTGGCGAGATACGTTCAAGGGGTAATCCGATAATTGAAACAAGAAGGGGAGATTTATATGGGGACGAGACAAGAGCAACTTCATCTAGGAGCATTCATTTATTATACAGGTCATCATCACTATGGCTGGCGGCGCTCGGATTCAGGAGCTGAACAGATTTTTGATTATAAGTTTTACAGGTCCATCGCACAGACGGCTGAACGAGGCAAGTTTGATATGATGTTTCTGGCTGATCTTCTCTACGTGATGGGCGCTGATCAATCGGCTGCAGGGATGCTGGACCCGCTAACGCTCCTGTCGGCCTTGGCTACGGATACAGCAAAGCTGGGTTTGACCGCCACCGTGTCGACTACCTATAACGAGCCATATAACGTAGCTCGAAAATTTGCCACATTGGACCATATCAGTGAAGGACGCGCAGGATGGAACATCGTGACATCCCAATTGGATGTTGAAGCAAATAACTATGGAAGAACAGAACATCCCGAGCATGGGCTTCGATATAAAATGGCCCGGGAATTTGTCGAAGTAGCCACCCTGCTCTGGGATAGCTGGGAAGATCAATCCTTAATTGTGGATCGGCAGGCTGGACTATTTGCGGACCCGTCTAAACTAAAGGAAGTTTCATATAAAGGGCAGTGGTACTCTACCCAAGGTACAATCAATGTTCCTCGTTCCCCGCAAGGATATCCTGTACTCATCCAAGCCGGATCATCCGAACCGGGACAGGATTTTGCAGCCAACTATGGTGAAGTGATTTTCACGGCCCAACAGTCTCTGAATGCTGCGAAAGAGTTCTATAATAACGTCAAATCCAAACTCGCTCTATATGGACGCGAACAAGGCAGCATGAAAATAATGCCTGGTTTATCACCGATTTTGGGTAAGACGGAGCAGGAAGCTCAGCGGAAATATCAAGAACTACAGGAGTTAATCCCTCCGGCGGCTGCAGTTGGTATGTTATCCGGAATGCTTAAGTTTGACCTTTCGGAGTATCCTGTTGAAGGCCAGTTGCCTGATATTCCAGATCCCGTAGAAGCTTCCAATGGCATGAAAAGCCGGGTACAGCTGATTATGGACATGGCTCGAAAAGATAAGTTATCCATTCTTGAGCTGGGTCGGAGGCTGATAGGGGCAAGAGGGCATATGCAGTTTGTTGGGACCTATGAACAACTGGCTGATTTGATGCAACAATGGTTTGAAGAATATGGTTGCGACGGATTTAACATCATGCCACCCGTTTTGCCGGGAGATTTGAATGAATTTGTGGATTATGTGGTTCCGATTCTTCAAGCGCGGGGGCTCTTCCGTATGGATTATACGGGCAGCACGCTTCGTGATCATCTTGGGCTGGATCGCCCGGGTATAAGTCATTTTCAAAAAGAGAAGACGTTAGATAAGACCTCCATAACAATATGAGCATTCCCGTTTTAGTCTGATTTTCAATTACTGGTCTTCCTAAAGAAGAAAGGGAAAAGAAGTCGCCTATTGGCGGCTTTTTTCGTTTGGGACGATATAAGTTCTTGTTCCCAGATAAAAAAATTCAAAAAATTCATCTTCTTTAAAACTATTTTCGACTCTCAGCTGTCTAACATGCGAAACAACATACAAAGTAAGCTTTATTAAAAATGCGGCAATAATCAAAATATACAGTCGCAATGGGGGTGGACAAACTGAGCAAGGAAAGTACAGCGCTAACTGAACAGCAGTTCAGTGATCGTCTGGAGGCATGTAAAGAAAAGCTTTATCGCTTCGCGTTCTCTTATGTGAAAAATGAACAGGAAGCATTGGAAATTATATCTGAAGCCTCTTATAAAGGTTTTCTATCTTATGAAAAAGTGAAAAGTCCTGATTATTTTGAAACCTGGATGACCCGGATCGTCATCAACTGCTCTCTGGATCACATCAGACGAAAGAAGAAATACACGTATATGGAAGACAGTACAATACCGTTTGCAGCCGAAGAGAGTTCCATGGGGCTTGAAGAACAATGGGATTTATACGAAGCACTTGATCATCTGCATCCCGAAGATAGGGCATTCATCGTTTTGAAATTTTTCCAGGATCAGCGATTCAAGGATATGGCGGAGGTATTGTCCCTGCCGGAAAGCACGGTGAAGACCAGGTTCTATAAGATCTTAAACAAACTCAAAAAACATCTGACCAAGGAAGAGGTTGATTTTACATGACAGGAAAAGAACGATATGAACAGATCAATATTCCATCCGGCCTTTCCGGAGTTATTCAGCAAGCCCGTCAGCGCGCACGAAACCAAAAGCGAAGAAAAATGATGATCTGGCGTAGCTCCTCCCTGGTTGCTGCCTGTGCTGCGGTGATGATAACAGCTAACGTTCCAGGTGTAGCCAAGGCATTATCCGATGTACCTGTTATAGGTTCTGTCGTCAAAATTTTGCAAGTTGGTGGTGGCGGGGAGCGCACAGATGGGGTTTCGGTTACAACGACCAAAGAATCGGATACACTAAACATTCATTTTCAGATCGATGGTGAACAGATCACCTCTGCTCCATCGTATACTGTGGATCACAAAGAAGGGCCGAATCGTCTGATCTTCACCTTCAATGGGGTACGTCATCTGGATTATGACAAGTTGGAGAAGGATATTAAAGCACTTAAGAATGTAAAAGATGTCTATCAAAATATCATTTTGGATGATTCTGCGATTGGCTTTGTGGTTGAACTGAAGGATGATGTGGATTATTCCGTGTCAGAGTATCAGCAGCCTGGCTATATTCAGTTGAAGCTTTTTTCCGACGGGAAGACAACGCAATCGCATGAGCTTTTCTTTGTCCGTAGCGAAGACATGGAGCAGGGTGAATCACTGGCCATGTTGGCTGAACAATATTCAGCCGATGGCAGCAGCGTTGTGCAGACCAAAAATGGAAAATTCACCGTCGTTATGGGTGCCTTCGATAACCGTGCAGATGCAGAGAAACACCTGAAAGAATTTACTGACCGGGAGGACTACAGTGAACCACTGCATGTCGACAGTTGGATGAGTAATGAAAATCCGCAATAATGAAAGTGGCCTGCCTTAACGCAGGCTTCTTCTTGTAGACTTTATTATTGAAGTTCATTTCCGTTATCTTTTACGAGTCGCCCTTTTGGCGACTTTTTTTGTTGTAACTATGAGAAGTGTAAATCTGTAATCTTACATCGTTGTCAGTTTTGTGTAAGTTTGATCGATAGGAGCTGAAGTGGCCTTAATATACACTTAAATCAATTCAACGCACGACATTCACACCTTTAGGAGGCCAAACAATGAAAAGTGTATATGCGGATCTACTGAAAATAGGAAGTAAAAACAAGTCATCTATTCAGTTGAGGAGATCCCTCGGATGTACCGAGATACTTGGGCTGAAATAGATTTAACGCAAATTCGCGAGAATATCATAGAGATCCGCAAATTTCTACCCCGTTCGACCAAATTAATGGCCGTTGTTAAAGCAAATGCATACGGGCATGGAGATATCGAGACAGCCAAAGAAGCAGTAGAGGCAGGCGCGGATTATTTAGCGTGTGCCTTCATTGAAGAAGCCATCCGCATTAGAAATGCCGGCTTACAACAACCGATTCTTATTTTGACTCCGATTCGTCCCGAACTTGTACCTCTGGCTCTTGAACATGATTTGATGCTTACCGTTACACAGGCGTCATGGTTTCATGAGATGAGAAAATACAAGCCTATCCATACCCCACATAAGTTATCTGTGCATGTGAAAATGGATACTGGACTTGGGCGGATAGGTATACGCACGCAAGAAGAGTGGCTTGAAATGGTTCCTTGGCTCAGAGCACCAGATGTAGTAGTCGACGGGTTCTATACCCACTTCGCGACTGCAGGTGAGGCAGACAACCGTTATCTACAGCTTCAGATTCAACGCTTTCTGGAAATGAAAGAATGGAGCAGTATATCACGGATTCCGATCAATCATTATCACTGTGCGGGAAGTGTAGCAGCACTTCGATTCCCGGAATTGTGCATGGATATGGCTCGAATAGGAGCTGCAATCTATGGCTTTTATCCTGAAAAACTAGTACCTAACATCCAACTAAAGCCGGCATTCAGTATGCACAGTAGATTATTGCAAATGAAAAAATTAAAAGAAGGCGAATATGTGGGGTACAACAATGCTTATCAAACAGACTCAGATCAATGGATCGGAACAGTACCTATCGGCTATGCCGATGGATGGTCGCAGAGAATGCAAAATTCGGAGGTTTTGGTGGAAGGGGTTCGCGCAAAAATTATAGGGAAAATCTCCATGGATCAATTGATGGTCAAGCTTCCGATGTATTTTCCGGAAGGATCAAAGGTGACCTTCGTTGGCTATTCAGGCGACCAAGAAATTCAGATTCAGGAACTGGCCAATCATATCGGTGGTGTCTCTCAAGAAATAACGAGTTCCATCACGGACAGAGTGTTACGAATTTATAAAGAAGGTGGGGGAGTTCATCATGAAATCACGGGAAGTCGTACAAAAACTTATTGAAATCAGCGTAAGTAACGAAGAACGGTTTCAAGGACACTTAGTGTTAATCAATGATCAAAACCCAATCAGAAGGCAAGTACAAGTCCACCAACTAGAGTCATTGGATTCATTGCCTTCAATAAAGAAGTTAAATAAGGAGATGCTTCTGGAGATGCAGTGTTTCAATCAATTTCATGCTCTGCTTAAAGCTTGTGGGGGGACGGATGATATTGTCGCTGTCAGCGCATATCGAACAAAAGAAGATCAAGTCCAGATCTATCAAGATTGTTTGATTGAACAGGGTTCGGAATATACTTCCAAATACGTAGCCTTGCCTGACCATAGTGAACACCAAACGGGGTTGGCTATCGATGTGGGTAAATTGAAATCGAATATCGATTTTATTGCTCCTTCCTTTCCGGATACGGGCATTTACAAGTCCTTCAGACAACATGCCATACAATTCGGTTTTATCCTTCGATATAAACAAGAAAAAGAATCAATCACGCGTATTGCTTATGAGCCATGGCATTTTAGATATGTAGGATATCCCCATTCCAAAATCATGGAAGAGAACAATCTATGTTTAGAGGAGTATATCGATTTTGTACAGCAGTATCGGTACCCTGGAAAGCAGCTTACGATTAAAGAAAAGGACATGACAATCCAGATATATTACGTTCCCGCGGATAAAGGGACATCTAGCCATATCCCGATCTTGAGTTGTGATTCTTATCGGATATCAGGAACGAATCGTGAAGGATTCATTGTTACGACATTCTCTAAAAATTAAGTTATAGCAATAAGGATGATTTAGACATATCACATTTTAGGAGGATTTTACGATGCAGAAGAAGTCGATTGCGGTATTGTTTGGCGGATGTTCAGGTGAGTATAACGTATCTTTGAGCTCAGCCGCTTCAGTGATTGAAAATTTGGATACCGAAAAATATAATCTTGTATTAATTGGAATTACACAGCAAGGCTCTTGGCTCCGATATAGTGGAACGGTTGAGGATATTCGCAATGATCGGTGGCATTTGCATCCGAGTTGTATCCCATCCTTTTTCTCGCCGAGTAGAGAAGTCAGAGGACTCATTGAGCTTGTGCATACGGAATATCATGTAACACCGATTGATGTTGTGTTTCCAGTACTTCACGGCAAATACGGTGAGGATGGAACTCTACAAGGATTATTGGAACTGTCGGGTATACCGTTTGTTGGATGTGGCATGTTATCCTCTGCGTTATGTATGGACAAGGAACTGGCTCATAAACTGGTGCAGGCAGCAGGCATAGATACGCCGTGTTCCCTTACAATACATAGGAGTGAACGGATGGAAGAAGTGTTATCAGAAGCAGAAGCACTGGGCTTCCCACTCTTTGTTAAGCCGGCTAGATCAGGATCGTCATTAGGCATATCGAAGGTGAACAATAGGCAAGAGTTGATTACCGGAATTGAACACGCCTTCATACACGACAGCAAAGTAGTCATTGAGCAAAATATTAACGGTTTTGAAGTGGGTTGTGCTGTATTGGGCAATTCTGATCCCATCATCGGTATGATTGATGAGATTGAACTACAGGGGCACTTTTTTGACTTCTCGGAAAAGTACTCCTTGATCAGTTCGAAGATTCACTTGCCAGCCCGCATTGATGAAGACACTGCAACGAAGGTTAAGGAGAGCGCTCTGACTATTTATAAAACGCTTGGATGCAGAGGTTTTGCCCGAGTAGATATGTTCCTGACCGCTGATGGAAGAATTGTGTTCAATGAAGTCAACACGATACCTGGTTTCACATCGAATTCCCGCTATCCCAACATGCTCCAAGCTAGTGGCATGACTTATGCAAATATTCTTAACCAGCTCATCGAGCTCGCCATTGATGAGAACTGAGAGCGTGGCTTAACTCGATGAGGAAAATCAAAAAAAGATCGGATTCAACAGCGGGGGAAAGACATCGACGGTTTACAGTGTAGTGAAGAGTAGAATGATTGTTATGATCCCTTTTATGGATGAAAAGCCATGTGAAAGAACTTGGGATTAGAGAAGATCAGCTCATGGTAGGCGGAGAAAGCGCTGGAGGAGGACTTACCGCCACACTTACTCTTTACGCCAGGGATAAAGGAAAAGTGAACATTGCATTTTCAAATGCCGCCAGCATCCTATGATCGATGACAGAATCCGCTAAGGTCAATAATGCCCCCATTTGGAACTCTGCTTATAATGATATTAAAAGGCGGACATTCCATAACATAGGAATGTCCGCCTTTTATAAAAGAATTTTTGAATTATTTATCTATTCAACTTAAACCGTTGTTGCAACGTGCTTTTCACGAGCAATCTTGGTTGCATCAACCATGTTGCGCAAGGAAGCAACGGTTTCTTCGAGTCCACGAGTTTTGAGACCGCAATCCGGATTAATCCAGAACAATTTAGGGTCCAATACACGCAAGGCGCGTTCAATCATGCTCGTCATTTCATCCACACTTGGAACACGTGGGCTATGGATATCGTATACGCCAAGTCCAATGCCCAGTTTATAAGTGTTCAACTCAAAGCTGTGAATCAGTTCACCGTGACTGCGGGATGTCTCGATCGAAATAACATCGGCATCCATCGCTTCGATGGAATCGATCATGTCATGGAATTCGCAATAGCACATATGTGTGTGAATTTGAGTCGTGTCTTGAACCGTGCAAGTGGAAATACGGAAAGCTTTGACAGCCCAAGCCAGATAATCGGCTTGCTCGTTTTCCTTCAACGGCAGTCCTTCGCGAACCGCAGGCTCGTCGACCTGGATCATGCCAATACCTGCTTGCTCCAACGCTTCGACTTCTTGTCTCAGTGCATACGCCAATTGATATGCGATATGCTCGCGCGGGATGTCTTCACGCACAAATGACCAGTTCATGATAGTGATCGGTCCAGTAAGCATACCTTTTACAGGACGTTGTGTCTGGGACTGTGCATATTTGGTTTCTTCAACGGTCATTTCTCCAGTAAATGCAACGTCTCCGAAAATAATTGGTGGTTTGACGCAACGGGAACCGTATGATTGTACCCAGCCAAATTGTGTGAAGGCAAACCCAGCAAGTTTTTCGCCAAAGAACTCTACCATGTCGGTACGCTCAAACTCACCATGTACGAGAACATCGATCTCGATCTCTTCCTGAATTTTGATCCAGATATCAATCTGATCCCGGATGAACGCAGCATACTGCTCATTGTTCAACTCACCCTTACGCCACAATTGACGTGCTTTACGCACTTCTGCGGATTGTGGGAAGCTGCCGATAGTCGTTGTCGGGAAAAGTGGCAATTTCCATTTGTCTTGCTGCGCGATATGACGCTCGGCAAACGGTCGGGAACGTTCCGGCTGTTGAACGCTGAGTGTTGCCACGGCTTCTTGAACAGCAACACGATTGCGCTCTTCGGATTGCTGGAGAGCCTGGATCGTTCGATCGGAATTTTCAATTTCAGCGATGATTTCAGCGTTTCTTGAAGACAATGCTTTCGTCAACAGAACGATCTCGTCCAACTTTTCATCTGCAAATGCCAGAGCATTTTTCAGTTCGGATGTGAGTTTAGTTTCACGCTCTGTCGTTACCGGAACATGAAGCAAGCTGCATGAGGATTGCACGATTAAACGTTCAGGTGTTACGAGTTCAGCCAGTTCATCCAACAGCTTCAGTTTTCCTGGCAAAGAGGCTTTCCAGATCCCGCGGCCGTCAATAACCCCAGCACCCAAAACTTTATCCGCTGGGAAACCTGATGCTTTAATGGATTGAATGTTACCGGTAGCGCCGTGAACAAAATCAAGTCCGATACCTTGAACCGGTAGGGCAACAATGTTGCTATAGTTCTCTACGGATTCAAAGTAGGTTTGCAGCATAATGTTCAGACCTGGTACAGCAGCTGCAAATGTCTCATAAATTTTGTTCAGCAGCTCTAGGTCAGCGTCACTTGTTTTGGTAACGAGGATTGGCTCGTCAATCTGTACCCACTGAACTCCTTCATTTGCAAGCTCTTGAAGCACTTGTACATAGAGCGGAAGCAAGCGGTCCAGCCAAGCGTTTGTTTCGGACTTATCGTATCCTTTGGATAGTTTCAGGAAGGTTAACGGTCCAACAAGAACCGGTTTACCTTCAATACCGAGCTTCTCTTTAGCTTCGCGATAAGCAATAAGTGGTTTATTTTCCGTAAGGGCAGGGGAAGCACCGTCCAGTTCAGGTACGATATAGTGATAGTTCGTGTTAAACCATTTTGTCATTTCACTTGCTGCTGCATCTTTTGTTCCCCGAGCAATTCCGTAATAGACGGACAAAGGTACAGTGCCACCGTCATATGCAAACCGTTTTGGAACAATGCCGAACATAACGGCAGTATCCAGAATGTGATCATAGTAACTGAAGTCATTAACAGGAATAAAATCGATACCTTTTTCTTGCTGCTTGCGCAGGTGATCTAACCGAATCTCCTGCAATTTTGCTTGAAAATCTGTTTCTTCGAGCTTACCTGACCAGAATGCCTCCAAGGCTTTCTTCCATTCCCGATCCGCACCAATTCGTGGATATCCCAATACACTGCTTTTTGCCATGACGTAAAACTCCTCTACAATATGTTACCAAAAAGTTATCACATATCCGGAGTTATAATGTAATTCCATTAAGTTATATCTAGCTATAGCCTATGGCTATACCCGCAGGGTCGAGAACACCGCTGTTGGATTCAAACTGGGTTAATCGATCGTTTTAGTATATAATGACGTTTGATTCAGGAAGGGAGAGGTATTCGATGATACGTGGAATAGAGGCATTCACAGGTTCAAGGCATTTCCGATTGAATGAGGTTGCTGAGGGTGTATTTGCTGCGATTGCAGTTCCCGGTACAGGTTCATTGGGCAATGCCACAATCGTTGATTTAGGCGATGCAACGCTAGTTGTGGACACATTCACGACGGTGCAGGCAGCAGAGGATTTGCAGACAGCGGCTGAGTACCTCACGGGAAGAAAGGCTTCTTATGTAATTAACACACATTGGCATAGTGACCACACATGTGGCAATCAAGTATTTGTCCCTGCAGCTCAGATTATTTCCACATCGATTACTCGCGAAATTATGGATACTTTTGTTAGGAACAGAATAACGCAGCAGTTGGCAAAACCAGAAGCGATATATGATGCTATAGACGAACTTGATGAAAAAATACAACGAGAGACAAACGAAAAGTTAAGGCAGGAAATGCAATGGGATAATGCCAGTGATCGTGAATATATGAAGATGCTCCCCGATCTAGTATATTCATTACCAAACTTAACGTTTGATCAGCACATGACTATTCACGGCAGTAAGCGCAGTGTTGAACTTATTACTTTTGGCGGAGGTCATACCCAGAGCGATGCCCTGGTCTTTATTCCGAAAGACAGAATTGCCATAATGGGGGATCTGGTGTTATCTAAACATCATCCGGTTCTCATGTATGCCAATCCTCAGCAATGGCTGGATATTTTGAACAAAGTCGAACAGCTGGATATAGAAATCATCGTACCGGGACATGGAGAAGTGTGCTCATTAAATGCATTGCATGAAGTCAAAGCCTACATAACGGATCTATTGGAAATCGTGACCGACGCTGCTCAAAGAAACGAAAACTTGGACGAAATCACTGTACCATCAGCCTATCAGGACTGGTTCTTTACTACGTATTTCAAGTCCAATGTGCAAAGCATCTATGAATGGATCGAGAAAAGTGGTAAAAGTAGAACCGATCAAAGGCAGCCAAACGATTGAATGTCATGCTCGTTCAACATTTCTATTTATCTCGGAGAATTCGTAAAGTTGATAGACTCATAATAGGGGCTTCTTAACAAATGTTGAGAAGCTTTTTTGTTTGTCCGACCGTTTTTTTAAGCTCGATTAGAAGGGACAGCTATACTTGATGCATAATAATGATAACTAGATCATGATTGAACTGGAAAATGTGGAAAGGGTGATTCAATGGGTGTACCTACTTTTCTTGAAACAGGTCATATGACAGAGGGTCTTCCAATCCGGGTGATTCATACCGAGAATCAGTTTAATTTTGCCGCCCACTGGCATGAAGAGGTGGAAATGGTAGTGGTGGATGGAATGAACGGAAGAATAGGCGTGAACAACCATGTGTATGAGCTGAAACAAGGAGATGTGTTGCTTATCAAACCTGGAGATGTTCACTGTTTTTTGCCGGGAACCAATAATCTAACCATTATCCAGTTTCGATTGGAGTTGCTGACGGGAAGTTTCATAACGGATAACGAAGCACAGAATCTACGAGAGCTTTTCAATAAAACGGTGGTCATCCCGTCAAACATCAGTAACGAAAAAAATCTGGGGAAGTATATAGATGCTTTAGCGAATGAAGAGAAAGATCAACAGGCAGGGTATCGCTGGTTAATGGTTGCCAGATTATATGACCTTATTGTTCATATGCTGCGCACAAATGCACCGATTACAGATAAATTGACTTCAGGATGGCCATGTTCCTCTTCCAAAAAATTTGAATTTCTTGAATCGGTCTGTGAATACCTGGAAGAGCACTATGCAGAACCCATTAAACTCGATCAGGTCGCGGAGCACATTAAATTCAGCAAGTTTCACGTATGTAAACTGTTTAAAGAGATCAAAGGAATCACATTGATGGAATACCTGAATCATTTTCGAATCATCAAATCGGAATGGGCATTATTGTTTCGTGAAGAATCCATTCTGGATATTGCCATTGGTCATGGGTTCAACAATGTGAACTCATATAACCGTCTTTTTAAAAAATATAATGACTGCACTCCTTCTGAATTTCGTAAGAAGCACCGTACAAATATCACAACATATGAAGGATAATTCACAATATTTGAAGAGAAAGCCTTCTCCAAAATCCATATACTCTAATAAATTGTAAGCGTTTCCTTTTTGAAGGAGGGGGCCCATGAAGAAGTTTAAGCTTAAATATATCTCCATGATTGCACTCGTAAGCGCAGTGATAATGGTGTCTGGCTGCCAACCAAGTGGAGCCAACCAGTCCAAGCAGGAGGAGATCACCGTCTGGAGTTTTACGGATGAAGCAGGTTATGCGATTGAGAAATTCGAGGAGAAATATCCGGACATTAAGGTGAACTTTGTCAATATTCCGGGCAATTTCTACATCACCAAGCTTAAGTCTGCACTACAGACAACGTCCAAGGCTCCAGATGTGTTTATGATCGAGAATGCAAATATAAGAGAGCTGATTGATGTGCCGTACCTGGAGAATTTATCGGAGGCACCGTATAACGCCAATGAACTAATTACAGAGCAATATGCTTTTGTGCAAGCTAATGAGAAGGATAGCGAAGGAAATGTTAGAGCGATCGGTTATCAGGGAACGCCTGGAGGCATTTATTATCGGAGAGATCTGGCCAAAGAATATCTAGGAACGGACGATCCGGAGAAGGTAGCGCCGCAAATTGATACATGGGAGAAGATATTCGAGATTGGAGAGAGGGTAGAGCAGAAAAGTGGAAATAAAGTTCATGCCCTTGCCAACTGGAATGCAATATCTAATTCATATGATGGTATCCCATGGGTTAAGGATGGGAAGTTAGTCATCGATCCCACCTATATGAAGGTGCTTGACCTTGTTCGTGAAGCACGTCAGCGGCATGTGCTTGCAGAGTTGGATGATGGTAGTGCCGGATATGCGGCTTCAATGCAAAAAGGTCAGGTGATGTTCTATCCAGGAGCAACCTGGGCCTTGCAATACACCTTTAAGGCGAACGCTCCGGATACCGAAGGATTGTGGGGTCTCGCGCCGGGGCCATCCGCTTTTAGTGCCGGAGGAACTTATATTGCGATGTATAGCAAAAGTGAAAAAAAGGATCTAGCCTGGAAGTTTATTGAGTTTTACAACTTTGATCATGATTTTCTGTCTGGGCTTGCGAAGGAACAGGACTATTTTACAAGCAATATGGTCGTGAATGATCAACTTGCAGGCTCCGTATCTTCAGCGTATTTGGGCGGACAGAAGCATTTTGAGTTTTTCTCAGAAGCAGCGAAGCAGGTTCCTGTATATGAGCGAACCAAATATGACTCAATCATTAACAATGATATCTTCAAAAATGTACTCCAGTTGTATCTCAATAACGACATTCAGACCAAAGAAGAAGCCGTAAAACGAATCAATCGTGATGTCAAATTGAGATTTCCGGAGCTGGAAGTGGATTAGCTTAGAAGTAAGCAAATGCCTTTTAATCATCCGATGACTGGGGGTACAAAACATGTTTGCCAAGTCAATCCGCAAAGACCATTACGGATACTATTTCATTGCTCCGTTTTTCATTCTTTTCGCCATTTTTGGGCTATACCCTATTCTGTATTCTCTCTATATCAGCTTCACCAACTTTGATGGGATTACCACGCCGGACTTCGTCGGAATGGGTAACTATATTGCGGTTCTGCAAGATCCTTTGTTCTACAAGACGTTATTTAATACCCTTTTTATCTGGGGTGTCTCTGTAGTCCCACAACTAACCGTTTCGCTGGTACTCGCCTTTATTCTCAACGACAAGTTACTTAAGGGAAGAGATATTTTCAGAGCGGTCTATTTCTTTCCCAATATCGTTACGGCAGCATCATTGGGTCTACTTGTGAGTCTGATCTTTGATTGGCAATCCGGCGGTTTGAATCATTTTCTGGTTCAAGTTGGACTCATCGATGATCCGATTAACTGGAAAAATGATCCTTGGTTTATGCGACTGATTGTTTCATCCATTCTGTTCTTTCAATACTTTGGTTACTCCATGGTCATCTATCTGGCAGGGCTTCAGGGTATTGATCCGTCACTGCAGGAAGCCGCTCAAATGGATGGGGCGAAAAAGAAACATATTTTCATTCATATCATCGTTCCAATGCTGCGCCCAATCATTCTGTTTCAGATGATTACGTCCATTATTGGGGGTATTCAGATTTTCGATCAGCCGTTTACACTGACGAATGGATCGGGTGGTCCGGATCGTGCCGCCATGACGAGTATTATGTATCTATATAATGTGGCATTTCAAAGTACACGTTTTGGTTATGGGGCGGCCATTGCATTCTGTCTGTTCATCATTATTATCCTGCTATCGGTCGTATCCTTCATGATGACGAAGCGCAAGAGCCGTGCATAGGGAGGGGTAAATGAAATGCCAACCGTCAAACGAGTCGAACAACAAAAAGTTACTCTACAGCAATACGATACTGTGAGGCGTCTGACACTGGGCAAAGTCATTATTTATCTGTGTTTGATTAGCCTAGCCGTGCTCTGTATCATTCCATTTTATCTCATGCTCATCTATTCCACACATAACAATGCAACGATTGCATCGACATTTACGTTTCTGCCCGGCCCCTTCTTGCTGGATAATTATACGAACATGGCTTCCAAAATCAATATCTGGCGCGGGTTTGCCAACAGCTTTTTCATTGCCGGAACGTCTACGGTGTTATCCTTGTATATTGGTTCCCTAACGGCATATGGCTTCGCCAAGTTCAAATTCAAAGGACGTAACTGGCTATTCTTATTCTTGCTTGCAACCATGATGGTGCCTGGGCAGCTTGCACTGATCGGGATGTATCGTCTGTTCAGTACGTTAGGTTTGCTGGACAGCTATGCAGCGATCATTTTGCCGGCAGCGGCGAATGCATTTAATGTATTTTTTATCAAACAATTTATGGAGAGCAGCATTCCAGACGAGATTATTGAATCTGCACGTGTAGATGGTGCAGGGGAGTTCCGCACGTTCAATCAGATTGTCTTGCCCATTCTGGGCCCAGCCATATCGGCGCTTGGCATATTCACCTTTATCGGTTCGTGGAATAATTTTCTCACGCCGCTGGTCCTGTTTTTCTCGCTGGATAAATATCCGCTTCCGGTACTCGTTGCACTGGTACAAGGATATTATGGAATGGATTACGGACTGTTATATTTGGGTGTTGCGATCTCGATCTTGCCTATTATCATTGTTTTTGCGATATTCTCCAGACAAATTATAGGCAGTGTTGCCTTGGGTGCGGTTAAAGGATAACATGTGTACGGAAATAGTCGCCTTCTTGGCGGCTTTTTTGTTGTTTACAAGTTATGCCTATGCAAAAGTGGCGGAATACCATTTTGAAAGCCTTTCCAAAAATCTATGATATACTACGATATGACTGGCATACCATGGAAAAAAGATATTCCAACTTATCGTTTTCTTCACTTTCACTTGCAAAGGAGATGTCATGATGTTTAATGTTCTTGTTGTTGACGATGAGAGCGTTCAAAGAGAAGGCATTAAGGATTTGATCTCTCACTACGGCTTTCCCTTTCAAGTATTGGAAGCTGAGAACGGGATGAGCGCAGAGCGAATTCTGGTTCAGAACGCGATTGATATCCTTATCACCGACGTCAAAATGCCGCTTATGGACGGACTGGAGCTTAGCAAACAAGCCAGGAAAACGCAGCAGAACATAAAGATTGTCATCTGCAGCGGTTATGATGAATTCGAATATGCCCGCAGTGCGATTCGGCTAGGTGTAGTTAATTATTTGCTCAAGCCACTGGTCAGGGAAGAGTTCTTACAGGTGATGGAAGATATTACGCATATCCGTGCTTATGGCGGAGGTCCCGAACCGGAATCAGTGGAATCGAAGGTCATTCAACAGGTGAAGGATTATGTGAAGGATAACCATCAGAGAGATATTTCATTGTCCGAGGCAGCCCACGATGTTTATCTATCTCCAGGGTATTTGAGCATTTTGTTTAAAAAAGAGACCGGGGAAAACTTCTCGAAATATTTGACCGATTACCGTTTGCGGCGTGCAAGCCATCTGCTGGCTCATTCGAATATGAAAATCAATGATATTGCAGGGGCCGTTGGCATAGACAATCATTCTTATTTTGCCAAGCTGTTCAGAAACAGATTCGGTGTCAGTCCGTTACAGTTCAGAGAGTGCGGGGTGCTTCATGATCGGATGGATCAAGAGCAAATTCAATGATATCAAGTTCCGAAACAAGCTGCTGCTGTCGCATTTGGTGATCGCACTCATTCCGATTCTTCTGCTGGGGTTGCTCTCCTTCATTCAATCTTACCGAATTCAAATGAAGGAGTTGCGGAGTGAAGCAGAAGCGAGTCTGGAACAGGTGTCTAACATTATGGATTATAAGATTAATCGGTACAACACGTTAAGTGAGTTCATGGTGCTGAATCGGGATTTATCGCAAATATTTACGAAAGACTACGAAGAAAATTATTATAATATGTACCTGGATTTCCGGGATATCCTGGAGCCGTTGATCTCGAACATCCGGCTGATGGATGATGATATTGAAGACATTACCTTTTATACGTCCGGGGAGTTATTGGGAATCCGCAATAATATTTTGCCAATTGGGGATCTCAAGAGCAAGTCCTGGTATGACGGATTTCGAGGCAGACGCTGGATTGTGGATGGGGAGAAGCTTTATCTCGTTCAGGAATTGATCAGCAATCCGAAAGACAGCAATTTTATGGTGATCTCCATTCAGCATGATAGCATCTTTGCAGACCTGGACAATCTGTCGGAACATGTAGCCGTTTATATTGAGGATGCGAAGCAGCATGTGATCTTTCAGGAAAACCATGAGCATGTTGCTGCGGCCGCAGGTTTGAAAGTTGAGGAGTCTGGCGATCTGAGTCTTAGCCGCTCACTCGCCAACAACGGCTGGACCATTCACTATAATCTGCTGAATACCAATGCGTACGCCAATGCAATGAGTATTTTTCAAATTACGCTGTTTGTCATCATCCTCAGCCTGATTATTACCTTCTTGCTCATTTATGTTATTTCTAATAACTTTACGCAAAGAATTATCCATATCAAGAACAAGGTGGACAAGGTTGAGCGGAACAATCTGGATGTGATTATCCGAAGTTCATCCAGAGATGAATTTGGTGAGCTGACTAACGGTATTGGTAAAATGCTGACAAGGATCAACAGCCTGATCTCCCAGGTGTATCACGCCGAAATTGCCAAGAAGGAAAGTGAATATAACAAGTTGATTAGTCAGATCAACCCTCACTTCCTGTATAATACACTTTCATTTATACGCTGGAGGGCTGAGAAAAGGGCGGATATAGAAACGAGTTATATGGTATCTGCATTAGCCCGTTTCTATAGGACAACACTTAACCAGGGGAAGAATATGGCCACCATTGCGGCTGAGGTGCAGCATATTAAGGCATATTTGGATTTGCAGCTCATCATGAACGATGGTCGATTTGATGTGGATTATCATATCGATGGCGATGTACTACATACAGAGGTGATTCATTTTATTTTGCAGCCAATTGTGGAGAATGCCATCAAGCATGGTTTTGTGGAGGCAGTTGCGTCCGATTGTCAAATTCACATAGCGGTTAGCCGGGTGGAAGAGGGGATTAAATTAACCGTTCGTGATAACGGTGTTGGCATGACGCCTATACAGACAGCAGGTTTGTTAACAGGAGAGAACGGCGGGTGTGGTGTCCGAAACGTTAATGACCGAATCAAGCTGTATTATGGTGTGGATTACGGGCTTGTTATTCATAGTGAACCAGGCAACGGAACGGAAGTGTCAATCGTACTTCCTGCCACATGATTGCGTGTAACTATATTAAAAACATAGCGCTAGTACTGAAGCGGTTGCTGTTGCGACCGCTTATTTGTTACTGTTTATAAAATTTAAACACAGAGAAATAAAGTAAAGTGGAGGTCATAAAAAAAGTGTTACATATCCGAAAAATGTGGCATATACGCCAATTTTGAAAACGCATACAATTTGGTTATCAAAAGCAAATCAGATAAAGGGGATGACAGGATGAAGAAGCGTACTAAGATGGCTACGCTGCTGATTGGAAGCATGATGATGGCTGTAATCAGTGGCTGTACAGGGGGCAATAACGAGAGTGCACAACCGCAAATTTCACAACAGGACTATGAACCTTATGGTAAATATGAGACACCCGTGGAATTTACGATTGGCCGAAATACCAATCATGTGAACAATCTGCCTGCCGGCGATACTATTGAAAACAATCTGGCTACACGCTATGTAGAAGACCGGGTGAACGTCAAGGCCAAGGTAGCTTGGGAAACAGATGATATGGATCAGAAGCTATCACTCTCGATGACGACAGGTGACCTCCCGGATGTAATGCTTGTCAGCCGCGAAATATTTAATCAACTGGTGGATAACGATCTCATTGCCGACATGACAGAGGTTTACGAGAAGACAGCATCCGAGGGTGTTAAAAATATTTATGGTTCCTACGGAGATTTGCTACTGAATCAGGTAAAGGTGGACGGAAAAATCATGGGTCTGCCTATGACGAATATCGGAAACCAGCACCAATTGCTGTGGGTCCGGAAGGACTGGGTGGATAAAGTAGGCGCGAAGCTCCCGGAATCCGTTGAGGATGTATGGAATCTCGCAAGAACGTTTGTGGAGAAGGACGTTTCGGGAACAGGCAAGACGGTAGGCATGGTCATGGATTCCAATGCGATGAATTTTACGCCGATCTTTGCTGCACACGGTGCCTTTCCGATGAACTGGATTCAGAAAGACGGTCAGGTTGAATATGGATCTGTTCAACCCGAAGTGAAGCAAGCGCTGACAGAGCTGAGCGCCATGTATAAAGAAGGTTTGATTGATAAACAGTTTGCTGTCCGGTCGAACGAAGAGAAGGAAGCCCTAGTTATCAACGGACAGGCAGGAATGGTATTTAATCCATGGTGGATTGGCTACACCAACTACAAGGATTCCATTAAGCAAGATCCTGAAGCAGTCTGGGTTGCCGTATCCGCACCAGTAGATGAGAATGGCAAGTTCAAGACGATCCGGCAAGATCCGGTGGGCGGCGGCATCGTCGTTGTGAAGAAGGACTTTGCGCATCCTGAAGCGATCATGAAATCAGTTAATTTAACAACGGATTTTCTGTACTCCTTAACGGAAGACGCAATCAATTACAAGAAAGAGCATCCCGACGAGTTGCTGACCGATGCAAGCCGCTGGAACAATGATCCTACCCAGATTCCGATGCAAGTCGATTATGATGATGTACTCAAGCGTTATTACGATGATCTGATCAAAGCAGATGAGGCAGGTGATGCTTCTGCTGTTCAGGAAGACCGAGTCGTTTCTTTCAAGGCCTATCAGGCATTCAAAGAGAAAGGAAATGCGATTGATGCAAATACCTACGGTGAATACCTCTCCCGGATCGAAGGGCAGCGTGAGGCGAACAATCCGAACCTGGAAGTGATCCCCGCAGGCTTTTATGGAACAACTGAGACGATGAAGCTGAAGTGGGCGAATCTGCAGAAGCTAGAAGAGGAAACCATGCTCAAGATCATTATGGGGGAAGCGCCTGTAGATGAATTCGATAAGTTTGTCGACACTTGGAAACGTACGGGTGGCGATGAGATTACAGAAGAAGTTAACGAGATGAGTAAAAGATGACGATTGCGTGAGCTTAGGTGCGGAAGCCTGATCGTGGACTTTCGCACGGGCTTTCGCCGATAAATCCTGTCCAATTAGGCACATGATGGAGGTGGAAAGGACGATGGCTCAAATGGAAACAACCGTTAGTGAAGAGCGGGAAGTGCGTTACGGGAGGAAAAAGAAACGTAAAACTTTTGATGAAATGACCTATCATTTTATGCTGCTGCCTGGCATGATCATGCTGTTCATTTTCTCAATTGTACCGATGTTCGGGGTTGTGATGGCATTCCAAAAGTTCATTCCTGCCAAAGGAATATTCGGGTCCAAATGGGCAGGGCTATCCAATTTCACGTATATGTTTCAACTCCCGGACGCGAAGCAGATTTTCATTAATACATTGGTCATCGCAGTTGGAAAGATTGCTCTAGGGTTGATTGTACCTATCGTATTCGCTCTGCTGTTAAATGAGGTGCGTCTGAAGGTATTCAAGAGTACGATTCAAACCATCGTCTATTTGCCGCATTTTATGTCCTGGGTGGTTCTGGGCACGATGCTGACCATGATCTTTTCCTTCGATGGCATGGTGAACAACTTCCTTGAGTTTCTAGGCTTGGAGCGAATTATGTTCTTGGCGAGCAATGACTGGTTCAGGCCGCTGCTCATTGTGACGGACACGTGGAAGGAATTTGGCTACGGGACGATAGTCTATCTAGCTGCATTAACGGCAATTAATCCTGCATTGTACGAATCTGCCGCAATGGACGGCGCAAGTCGCTGGAAACAGACGCTGAATATCACGCTGCCGGGTATGTTCCCGACGATTATCCTGCTGGGTACGCTGAGTCTTGGTAATGTACTGAATGCGGGTTTTGATCAGGTGTTTAACCTGTATAATCCGCTGGTATATGAAACGGGCGATATTATTGATACTTTTGTGTACCGTATGGGTCTGATCAACATGCAATATTCATTTGCAACAGCGATTGGACTGATGAAATCGGTGATCAGCTTTGTTCTGATTGTGATTTCCTACAGACTGGCTTCGAGGTATGCGGGGTACAGAATTTTCTAGGAGGGTTAGCATGATTCAATCCAAATCGCTCGGCTCCAGGCTATCCCGCCTGTTGATTATGTTTGCGTTAATTCTGATTACGTTCATGTCCTTGGCGCCGATTGTCAATACCATTATGATGTCTGTCAGCAGTAGTACGGCTGTTAATGCAGGTCGGGTCTATTTTTTTCCAGTGGAGCTGAATTTCTCATCGTATGGCCAGATTCTGAATGATACGAAGTTTTGGAAGGCCTTTGTCATCTCGGTCGAGCGGGTGGTGCTTGGAGGAGCAATCAATATGTTTTTGACCATTCTCATGGCCTATCCGTTGTCACGAAGCGTCACACAATTCAGATCGAGAAACACATATATGTGGATTATTGTGTTTACAATGCTGTTCAGCGGCGGAATCGTACCCTGGTATATGGTCATCAGCAAGTTGGGGTTGATCAACAGCATTTGGGCGCTAGTTTTGCCGGGGGCAGTTCCTGTCTTTAATGTAATTCTCCTCATGAACTTCTTCAAGGGAATTCCAAAGGAACTGGAAGAGGCCGCATTCATTGACGGTGCCAGTCCGCTTAAAATTTTGCTCAAAATCTTCATCCCCATTTCCATGCCGAGTCTGGCAACCATCATGCTGTTTGTCATTGTCGGGCACTGGAACAATTTCTTTGACGGGATCATTCTGATTAACGACAGCTCCAAAATCCCGCTCCAGACCTATCTGCAGCAGCTCAGCCTCACACGGGATCAGATGCAGAATCTTTCAGTCGAACAGCTGCAGCAGTTCAATAAAATCTCCAATACAACGTTGAATTCTGCCAAAATTCTGGTATCCATGATTCCCATTCTGCTGATTTATCCTTTTCTGCAACGTTATCTAATCCACGGAATCGTACTCGGAGCCGTAAAAGAATAGTTCTGATTATCAGCATCATTAGCCGTCTGTCTGAGAAATGTGGAAGGGGGTGAAGGCACGCAACGTCGTCAGGTACAGGAATGTTCTGAGCTGGAGCAAGGGATTGACACAGCTTTACGAGTGAACTGTTAGTTAAACGTCGACTGGAGAAGGGAAGGGATCTGATGAACAAAAGGAAAATGGTGAGCCTCACGCTGGTACTCAGCATTATACTGGTTACCACCATGGGGGCAACAAGTGGTGGCAAGAATCGCTATGCCGATCAGGCGCAGTGGGCGCAAGAGAAGCTGCATGAATACTACTGGAATGATGTATCAAAAATGATGAATAATGCTTATCCATCAACACCAGAAGGTGAACAGGCCTTGAATTACTGGTGGAAGGCTCATGCGGTTGATGCATTGGTGGACGGATATGAACGTACAGGAGACAAAGCGTACACTGAACGTGCGGAAGAACTCGTTCGTAGTATCATTGCTCGCAACGGTTCACTTCACAATGAATTTTACGATGATATGGAATGGCTTGCTCTTGCTGGACTTCGTCTGTATGATGCAACAGGCAGCGAAGAGATGAAGGGATACGTATTGGATTTGTGGGATGATATCAAGACCGCCTGGTGGGAAGATGAGCTTGGCGGTATGGCTTGGAAAAAGGATCAGCGATATAACCGAAATGCATGCTCCAGTGGGCCTGCCGCCATCTTGGCTGCAAGGCTGTATGAACGTTTTGGCGATGAGCGGGATCTGGAATGGGCCAAAAAAATATATGATTGGGAGAAACAATATCTGGTAAATCCGCAAACGGGCCTGGTAGCGGATGGTTTGGTGCTGAAGGAGGATGGCACACTGGATGTGAATGAAGCATGGATATTCACGTACAATCAAGGCACGTTTATCGGAGCGGGTGTTGAACTCTACCGGATAACAGGGAAGAAGACGTATTTGAAAGATGCCGAGAAAACGGCAGCAGGTTCTCTGAAGACCTTAACGGATGAGAAGACGGGAATATTTAAAGAGGACGGCGACGGGGACGGTGCGTTGTTCAAAGGCATACTGATCCGCTACATGGTTGAGTTGTATGAAGTCGGGCATAACAAGAGCCTTAAAAAGGCGGTTTATCGCAATGCCGATGCCTTACTGAAAGGTAGCCGGGACAATGGATTATTCGGTCAAGCTTGGGGGAAAGCAGCCCAGAACCCACTCGACCTTACCGCTCAGCTAAGCGGCGTATTTCTGCTGGAAGGAGCGGCTAAACTGGAAGCAGGCAAAGCGGATAAACCAGGTAAACCGGATAAACCAGTGAAGAAGTAGGCATTTGAGTGGATGATAGGTTAATAGGATAGTTATGATTAGAGGTCAGCGCCTGCATGATTTTTTCCAAAAGAAAGATCATGCGGTGCTGTTATGTTCCGGTGTCACTGTTAAACGGTAGATCAGCGGTGAGGTTTCATTCGAAAAAAGCATCGTACCCAATTACTCAGGGTACGATGCTTTTATGTGTCTGCAGATTCATTGTAAGTATGGTTATTACTTGCTAGGGGGTAAGTGGTAGTTTTCTCGGATTAAGGAGAAATAGTCATCAGCACGGACAACCTTGAATTCTGTTCCGAGTTCTTCGGTGATTGCCAGTGCATCGGATGGAGTCGTGCTCCATGCAAGCAATCCAAGGGAAACGAACAATGGGGACTTACCATCCCAATTCGCTTTCGCTTCATTCAGCACTTGTAATCCGTCCTGCACCGTACTTATTCCACGAATTGTGGATACGGGTAGGCTATCGTTAACGATTTCCACACCATAGTTGTCTTCATAGCTGATGAATAAGCCGGGCGCATGATAATCCTGTGCATAAGCCTTGGCTTTAAAAGGCGTGAGAGGTACATTCTCGCTGTCTATACGATTCAACACATAAGGAATGGTCATGCCGGTCTTTTTCATATATTTTTCGGTTTGCTGCAAAAATTGCCGGAAGCTTGAGTCGGGCCATGCCTCTGGATAGAAGTATCCTGCACCGGACGGTCCTGCGATCAGCAGGTCATTTGGGGTCGCAGTGTTTACATAATAATTCAATATTGCTGGTGCACCTTCGTAGAGAAGCGGACTTGAAGTCCAGTTAATCGGAACCTTACCTCTGGCCGGATCATCCCACATCACACGCATGCGATGCTGGTTATACTGAAAATTATCGCCTTCCGTAAAGGTATACGTTACATAGATTTTGTTCTCCAGCGCAGGTCGCGGAGATTTTTTCACCGGGGTGAGATTCGGTTTTGTCCCCGAGAAAACAGTCAGGTTGCTGAACCAATCGGCTGCGAGAACATAGACGCCATATCGAGATGCGATCTCAACGGAGCTGAACTCACCTTCGACATCATTGCTAAACCAGCCAAGGTAGGGAGTTCCGGGTTTTACATCAGACATGATCTTCTCGAAGAGTGCTTTTTGCTCAGGTATATTGGAATCCAGCCAGAATACCATCGCTTTATTAGCGACTGCATAATCCCTTAAATATGCATAAGGCTCCCGTTGCTCAGCGGAGAGAGGGCGGATATTACCCGCGGATACTTTATACTGATTCCACATGTCCACTTCAGCCGTCAGGTTCTGAGTACCTACAGGAGGACTGAATTCATACACAAAATAATTGCCATTATCGGCGAAACGGTGGCCGCCTTCTCCTTCAGCAACCTTGGAATTTTGTCTATCATACAGGAATTGTTCTTCTTCCGGTGTTCCTGCAATGAAGTTAGCGATCTCTTTTCCATCCGCCTTGACCGTAACCTCATGTACAGCCGGTCCCCAGCCATCTTGAGTAAAGGCGTCATCAAATCGGAGATATATTGAAGATTTTCCCAAGAGTGTAGAAAGATCCAGGGAATACGTATTACGGTTGCTTGCATCTCGAATCTGTTGTTTTTCCTCCGTTATCGTAACAAAGGATTCAGGCATCCCGGAAGGGATGCGAATCGCTGTATCCGGATCAAGTCCAATTAACATTTGGTGGTTCGTTTTCTTCCACAGATTCTCATATTGCCAGGTATAGGCATCTATCCTACTATTGAATTTACCACGCAGGTCATCCACAATCTTCAATTTGTAAGGGGCTTTGGACAATTTGACTGCTAACTCGGGACTGGCAACCACAGCATTTTTCAATCCTGCGAGCGTGGTTGCTACGTTGATTGTATCAGGTACTTGGGGATCATATACAACCATGCCTTTGACTTCGTTGCGATAAGCAGAGAACACTTCCCAATAATCCTGATGAAGCGTGTAAGGCACCTTGATATCCTTAAGCCAGGTCAATTTACCTTCTTCCTGGGACTCAATCAGATAGATTCGGGGTTGTTCTCTGTTAACGATTCCCTGTAATGTTCCCAGCAACAATTTGATGTCACCTGGCGCATCATAGATGTCGGCTGCATCCAAATGTTTAGGCTTTTTGAAACTTGGCAGTTCACGGTGTTTGGACCCATCAGGTTTGGCAGTCTGTACATCCGTTTTCGAAGCTGAAGCAGCGCCGGCGGTTAATGAAAAAGCGCATATGAGAGCTAAACAGAGCATCGTGAATCTACGAGCCATGGCGAATTCACTCCTTGTTATAGTCAAGAATTAGAGCTGTGCCTTCGTAATACCCACCCTCCTTTTTTGGTCAAAAGCCAATCCACACATCTCTATCCAACACATATTAAATATATTCATATATAATTTTACAAGGGGTTCGACAAAACTTCCCATTATTCCTGGAAATCAGGCATATTAAATGCGATGATATCAAGGAGATGTTCTTTGCAACTGCAGATAAGCTCAGCTTGTTTATTGCACTTGCAGGTGAAAGGATATATTATATATCTCAAATATTATGAATGAATTGGTGATGTGATCAAAATGAGTACAAATGATCGAATTCCACTGTATCAACAAATCCAGGACTATATCAGACATGTCATAACTCAAGAAAATATGAAACCCGGTGATCGCATACCGACAGAGAAGGAACTGATGGATCAGTTTCAGGTCAGTAAAATTACAGTTGCCAATGCCTTGACCGGATTAGCAAATGAAAAGTTAATTGCCCGTGTGCCGGGGAAAGGCAGTTTTGTAGCTGAAGAAGCAGATAGTGCTTCTATGACCTCAACGCAAGCGAACACAATGAAAGGTAGAGAGGGGACACTGTCTACAGGAATGATTGGCATCATTGTGCCCTCCATCCATGATTATTTTGCCATCCGGCTCGTTGAGGGAATTGAGCAAGCCTTGCGTGACGAAGGATATCGCAGCATGATCATGTTTACGCATGGCAAGGTGGATAAAGAGAAGGATGTCATCAAGGAAATGAAGGCGCTTGGGGCAGAAGGTCTATTAATCTTTCCTGTGGATGAAGAGAACTACAACGAGGAGATCCTCGGCATGAAGCTCTCGGGTTTTCCTTTTGTACTGATGGACCGTTATTTGCCAGGGGTCGAGACACATTATATTGCGGCAGATGGCAGACGGGGCACAAGGCTAGCT
This sequence comes from Paenibacillus taichungensis, assembly GCF_013359905.1. Taxonomy (GTDB): domain Bacteria; phylum Bacillota; class Bacilli; order Paenibacillales; family Paenibacillaceae; genus Paenibacillus; species Paenibacillus taichungensis. The sequence continues at coordinate 519,618 of NZ_JABMCC010000115.1, forward strand.
GTGGAGCATCTATGGGAGCTGGGGCACCGGGATATCGCTATTTGCTCGGATTCTCCCCTTCAGACAGTTACGGTTCAGGAGCGGATTGAAGGTTATATTGAGGCTTTAAAAGGCAAAGGCGCGTTAATCAATCCCGCTCATATGATCACCGATTTCCAACCGCTAACTGAACTTAAGGAAGCGGAGGCCCACCCTTTGTATAGATATATCCAAAACCGGATGGTCACAGCCTATGTTTCGCTTAACGGCAGGTTAGGTGTGCAAATCTATCAAATGGCCAAACAAGCCGGGCTTCGAGTGCCTGAAGATGTATCGATTGTAAGCTTCGATGATCCCACCTCAATCGTGGAGGAATTCAGTATATTTACCCATGTTAAGCAATTTGAGCGGGATATGGGGTATCGGGCAGCTGCTAAATTACTTGAAGTATTACGTGGTCATGGGGAAGCGAAAAGTTATAGCAAAATGCTGATTGAACCCGAACTGGTCGTACGTCAAACCACCGGAACGGTTCCTCAAGCTTAATTTTCACAAGAAAAGAAAACCTTTTCCGGAGAGAAGCGGAGAAGGTTTTTTTTATGTTTGTATAAAAAACATATTGAATATATTCATATCATATATTATAGTCTAGAAAATGATGGATAGTCATACATTGCAACCCAAATCAAATACGAGCTTGGGGAGGTTAAGAAAATGGCACGAGATCGAAAGGAAGAGCGTACCGGATTTCAAGAATCTGCTGCTTACCATCCGGATTATGATCTGCAGACTGACTTTGTGATGGTTTACGGGATTGATGAGTCGATGCAGGAACGCATTCTGAAGTGGAAAGAAAAAGGATATGTGGTTCATTTGATGACTGGAGTTGCTTGGGGGACCTATAACAGCTATCTGGATGGCGAGGTCGATGGGGCAGTACATTGGGATGAAGCTCAAATGGACCGGGAAGGCAACATGATTCTTCATGGGAGCGAACCAGTTATTCCATACATGGTGCCTACCATTTCCTTTGGTCATTACATAGCGGATCGAATACGTATTGCCGTTGACGCCGGTGTGGAAGCCATCCATCTGGAGGAACCTGAATTCTGGGTAAATGGAGGCTATTCGGAAGCTTTTAAACGGGAATGGCAGTTGTATTACAAAGAGCCTTGGATTCCGCCACACGCTTCACCTGATGCACAATTTCGAGCTTCCAAATTAAAGGCATATTTATATACACGTGTCCTGGACCGATTATGTGCCGAGATGAAGGACTACGCGTTAAAACGTTATGATCGTGTTCTTCGCTTTTATGTTCCGACCCATAGTCTGATTAATTACACACAGTGGCGTATTGTCAGTCCACAATCTCAACTCTTAGAGCTGCCCTCCATCGATGGGTATATTGCACAGATCTGGACCGGGACATCCCGAACCCCCAATGTGTATGAAGGGTTGCGTAAGGAACGTACGTTTGAAACCGCTTACCTCGAATACGGCGTCATGCAGGAACTGGTTCGTGGGACCGACAGACGAATGTGGTTCCTGCATGATCCGATCGAAGATAACCCGAATTACACCTGGGCTGATTACCGCCAGAACTATTTAAAAACGGTGGTTGCCTCACTGCTGCATCCCGGGGTCGCTCATTATGAAGTCGCACCTTGGCCTCGACGCATCTTTCAAGGCACTTATCCATCCGAGGATGGCACTGGTAAGGAGCAAATTCCGTCAGACTATGCCACAACTTTGCTTCAGGTCATGCACACCCTTGGTAACATGAATCAGGATGTGATTGAAACAGCAGAGGAGCCATTACAAGTTGGCGTTTTTATTGCAGACTCAGCGATGTTTCAACGAATGAAGCCAGACCCTAATGCACCTCATGCCGGTAAATATGATGGAACAGATCCTGAAGGATTCCAGGAGGATGGCGATACAGAACTGCTAGATTTCTCTCCTTTTTACGGTCTGACACTGCCGTTATTGAAACATGGTATTCCTGTCCGTCCACTTCAACTGGATAATGTAAGGCGGTATCCGGGTTACTTGGCAACTTATCGTGTACTCATACTGAGCTATGAATTTATCAAACCGGAATATCCGGACATTCATTATGCCCTTGCACAGTGGATACAGGATGGTGGAGCGTTAATCTATGTAGGCGATGACAGCGACCCGTATCACGACATTCGTGCGTGGTGGAATCATGACCGCAAGCAAGGTCAGTCAGGTCAGTCGTATAACTCCCCTCGATCACATTTGTTTGAACAGCTAGGTCTAAAAGATAAGAGGCAAGGTGTCAATAAGGTAGGAAAAGGGGTAGTTTGCTGGCTGAAAGAACATCCGACTGACTTCACTTTATCCAAGGCAGGGGCTGATCGGCTGCGCCATTCTGTCAAAGAAACAATGGAAGCTGTCCACGGACCAGAACTACAGTGGGAATCGAAGCCTTATTTCAAAATTAGACGAGGTCCCTATCTAATCGTATCGGTTCTCGATGAATCGGTCAGCGAAGAGGCAGTAGTCATTCCAGGTCCAATTGTGGATTTGTTTGATTCAAAGCTCTCAGTGCTGAGTCAGTTGACCCTAAATCCGGGAGAGCAAGCCTTGCTCTATGATATTGAAGCGGGTCGTCCAACGGCTGGAGAAGTATCCGTCATTGCTGCTTCTTCCCGAATAGAAGGTCTATCCCAGTCGAACACAGGTTTTCGATTCATTGCAAGAGGACCTGCCAACATGAAGGCAACCGCAAGGTTGTACTGCAAGGGTAAACCATTATCTGCCGAGTATGTGGTTCGAGAGCAGATGGCCCCAGTGGTGTGGGAATGGGACCCGGATTCAAAGACAGTGCTTCTTCAGTACGAACATGGCAATGAGAACAATGCAGAGGTTCATGTCCGCTGGACTTCCTGAATTCACAATACAACCTGATTGATGTAACAGAGAGGAGTATACTAGCATGCCCTACGAACCGATAAGGCCAGAACGGTTAAAACAGATGTTAAACAAACTTCGGGAAGCCATATATGAGCCGATTGCCGAATTGGAAGTGACGGCTTGGGTTACACCAGAGCCCGTACCTTACGAGGAACGGATGACCGGCACGAAAGTGAGACTCAAGCAAGGAGAACAATGGGGGGAGTTATGGGACTGTGCCTGGTTCCGTTTTGCAGGTAATCTTCCGGCAGTCACAGGTAACCAAACGACGGTCCTCTTGCTGGATGTCAATGGAGAGCTGTGTCTGGTTGACCATGAAGGATCACCTATCCAAGGGTTGACGACGATTAACTCCGAATTTGATTTTTCATTAGGTCTCCCTGGCAAACGAGTCGTGCAGCTCAATGAGACGTCTGTGAATGGCCAGGAAGTTGAAGTGTGGGCAGATGCAGGCAATAACGATCTGTTCGGCAAGTATCGGGGAGGAACATTGAAAGAAGCACTCATCGCCTTCTGCAGGGGAGATATTCGGGATCTCTATTACGATACCGAGGTGCTCTTGGAGACCGCAGAGCAGCTCCATGAAGGTTCCGCCCGGAAGGAGAGAATCTATCAGACGCTCTATGATATTTCAGTACAGTTGATCGATTTCTCGAAAGAGAATGTCGAGCAAGCGAAAAAACGAGTAAATGAACAGTTAACCCTGCAGGGGGGCGATCCGATCTTAACTCTAAGCGCTGTGGGTCATGCTCATATTGATTTGGCCTGGTTATGGCCGATCCGTGAAACGATCCGTAAAGGAGCTAGAACGTTCTCAACCGTGCTTCGCATGATGGAGCGTTATCCCGATTATGTGTTCGGAGCGAGCCAACCGCAGCTGTACGATTGGATGAAGCAGCATTATCCCAAGCTCTATGACCAGATCAAGGAACGTGTACGTGAAGGCAGATGGGAACCGCAAGGCGCCATGTGGGTAGAATCGGATACCAATGTGCCTGGTGGTGAATCACTCGTACGCCAGATTTTGTATGGCAAGCGTTATTTCCAGCAGGAATTTGGTCTGGAAATGAAATCGCTCTGGATGCCTGATGTATTCGGCTACTCGGCAAGTTTGCCCCAGATATTAAAGAAATCCGGTGTGGATTACATGATGACCCAGAAGCTCTCCTGGAGTGAGTATAACCGGCATCCTCATCATTCCTTTCTGTGGGAGGGAATTGATGGTTCAGCTGTATTAACACATATGCCGCCAGAGGATACTTACAACAGTCCTGCAGCTCCGCGTTCGATCATCAAAGCCGAACAGGGGTATTTGGATAAAAATGTATCAAACCATGCGCTAATGCTCTTTGGTATAGGAGACGGAGGCGGAGGGCCTGGCGAAGAGCATTTGGAGCGGCTGACACGGGAGAAAAACCTGCTTGGCTTGTCCCCAGTTATACAGGAACCATCTTGGAAATTTTTCGAACGACTTAATGAAGAACGTGAACGGTTCCAGACATGGCGCGGTGAGCTTTACCTGGAGAAGCATCAAGGAACACTGACTAGTCAGGCGCGAAGCAAGCGGTATAACCGGAAGATGGAGAAAGCACTGCGCGAATTGGAGTTCGCCTCAGTACTTGTGGCTTCACAGCTAGGCAGGTCTTATCCGTCCGAGTCACTGGAAACGATATGGAAGGAAGTCCTCCTGTATCAGTTCCATGATATCCTTCCCGGCTCTTCCATCAAGCGTGTGTACGATGAGTCACTCATACGATATGAAGAACTTTTAGATCAGACAGAAAATATGATCAACGAAACCTACAGCCATATGGCAGACCAGATCTCTCCAAATATCGAATCCTCATCCAGCTCCTCCGTGGTGATATTCAATTCATTGCCTTGGGAGCGTCAGGAATGGATTCACACGAATGGAAGCTGGCGCAAGGTTCAGGTTCCATCCATGGGATACACAGTGGTATCAGATCATGTGGACCAGGGCGCTATAGCTGAGATCGCATCATGTGCCCAGTTAGTTCCGGGAATACAAGAGTCGGAATTTCACGTTTCCGCTGAAGAACGCTGTGTGGAGAACGACACATTCATCGTGAAGTTTGATCGGAATGGAGCCATTATTTCCATCCGGGACAAGGCTGAAGCGCGTGAAGTCATTCCGCAAGGTCATCTCGGAAATGCACTTCGTGTGTATCACGATGAAGGAGATGCTTGGGATTTCAGTCATGACTATTCCGCACATACAGGTATGCCATTAACGCTTCAAGACATTCGCGAGCTTCGTGAGGGTCCAAAAGTCGGGCTGGTCTTCAAATATAACTATGGAGAATCCACTCTGATCCAGACCGTGGTTCTGACAGAAGGCAGCAGACGGATTGATTTCGAGACTACCGTGAATTGGAGAGAGAACGGGAAAATGCTTCGAACTTCATTCCCGGTGAATATCCGTACAGATCAGGTTCACTGTGAGATCCAATTTGGCAGTTTGACCAGACCAACTCATCGGAATACCATGTGGGACTTCGCCAAGGATGAGATATGTGCTCATCAGTGGATTGATTTATCGGAGCCGGATTATGGAGTCGCATTGCTTAATGATTGTAAATATGGTCATAGAACCATCGATAATGTGCTTGGTCTGAATTTGCTGCGCAGCAGCTCGTATCCTGATCCGGAAGCGGATCGAGCGGAGCATACGTTCACCTACTCGTTATATCCGCATCAAGGCAACCATGTTCAGGCTGAGATCTATCGAAGAGGTAATGAACTGAACATTCCGCTTCGTACAGTTTCCTTATCATCTGTATCTGCGAAGCAGAAAGGTAAGCTCCCGTACTCCAAAGCATTTCTTCAGCCGGATCATCCACACATCATGGTGGAATCCGTCAAAAAAGCTGAGGATGGAGACGACATCATCGTCCGTCTATATGAAACTTCGGGAACACATGCCACCACGGCATTACGTCTTGGATTCCATATAGCAGAAGCCTGGACGACTGATCTTATGGAAAATATCATTTCACCCGTTTCATATGAAGGAGCATCCGAGATGGCTTTATCCTTCACGCCATTTGAAATCATCACGTTACGATTGAAGTTAGGACAGTTATAGCTGGGATGGTTGACCGTCCATCATGAGAAAGGAGAGGTTGGAATGTGATCAAGACACGAGTGAGCAACAATCGATTGATGAAACGAATCTGGCAGCATAAACTCTTTTATTTGTTTATGCTGCCCGGAATCGTCTGGTTTTTCCTGTTCTCCTATGTACCGTTATATGGAATTCAGGTTGCTTTTAGGGATTACAATTTCGTTGGCGGATTCACCGGAAGTCCATGGGCAGGCCTTAAGTACTTTCAACAGTTCTTCAATTACTATCAATCCGGTGACATCATCCGTAACACGATCATCATCAGTCTCATGAAACTGCTAATTGGCTTTCCGATGCCAATCATTCTTGCACTCCTCTTAAATGAAGTCAGAATGATTAAATTCAAAAAGACGGTTCAGACCCTTTCCTACTTACCTTATTTCGTATCCTGGATCGTTGTGGTTACGCTGATGCAACGACTCCTAACGCCATATGGGGGACCAGTCAATGACTTATTAGGTTCATTTGGAGCCGAGTCGATCCAGTTCCTAAACAATCCAACATGGTTCTATCAGATGATCGTCGGTTCAGACATTTGGAAGAATATCGGTTGGAATTCCATCATCTTTATGGCCGCGATTGCGGGTATTGATCAGCAGCTTTACGAAGCTGCCAAAATGGATGGTGCGGGACGCTTCAGACAGATGTGGCATGTATCGCTTCCAGGTATCCGCAATGTAGCTATCATATTATTCATACTCGCTGTGGGCAGTCTGATGAGCGCAGGTTATGAACAACTGCTTCTCCTGAATGGACCGGCAACCGCAAGTCTTGGCAGTGTACTGGACGTGCATGCCATTAACTCCGGGATTCGAGAAGGACGTCTCAGTTACGCTGCAGCTGTAGGACTATTCCAAAGTGTTATCGCACTCATTCTGGTTGTAACCGTTAATCGCATCGCCCGCAAAGTCAGTGATGTATCCCTGTTCTAAGGAGGTGACCTTATGGAACGAAAATGGTCCTTATTCTCGGTACTTAATTATATTTTTCTTGCTTTGGTTGGATTCTCGATGATTTACCCGTTTATATATATCTTGGCTTATTCACTGAACGACGGTAAGGATTCGATGCAAGGCGCGATTTATTTTCTTCCTCGCCAATTTACGTTGGATAACTATGCTCAGGTATTCGATAACGCACGGATCTGGAAGGCATATCAAATTACGATTATGCGCACCGTGCTGGGTACTTTTCTCCACGTTGTATTGTGTACACTCATGGCCTATGCACTTTCCAAAAAAACATTGCCAGGTCGCTCCTTTTTCACCTTTTACATCTTTTTACCTACGATTTTCAGCGCAGGATTCATCCCTTTCTTCATTACGCTCCAAAAACTGCATCTGATTAATAGTTTCTGGGTATACGTTTTGCCCTTGTTGTTCAACTTCATGCACATCATCATTATTCGGACATTTCTGCAAGGCATACCGGAGGAACTGGAGGAATCGGCCCGAATTGATGGGTATGGTGATTTTCAAATCTTCGTACGTATCATTCTGCCTCTTTCCGGGCCGGTACTTGCAACGATCTCGCTGTTCATTGGGGTAGCCCACTGGAATGACTGGTTCTCTGGCGCCTACTACGTATCTAACAAAGATTTGATACCGGTGCAGACCCTACTGCAAGAAATGCTGACAGAAGCAGAGGCATTATCCAATTCGATGCAGCGTGCAGCACAACAGGGTGGTCAGACGGTTGGTGGAGTCGGTGGAGCAGGAGCAACACCTGAATCACTTCGAATGGCATTGCTTGTCATTACGGTTTTCCCGATCTTATGTATATATCCGTTTCTACAACGATATTTCGTGAAGGGGGTTATGATTGGTTCGGTTAAAGGGTAGATCATCCTGACCTGAATTTGCTAGAGCTTTACCGAGATCATTTATTCAAGGAGGCGATTGGTTTGAACAGGATTTGGTCGAAAGGCGTATCCATCTTGCTCGTGTCCATCATGGTTGGAGGTTTGCTGAGCGGTTGCACGAATTCATCAGGGAACGGGGAAGGCGCAGAAGGCGAGAACGGAAATAAACTCAAAATCTTGCACAATTGGAATGGCTCAGGCGGATCGGATAATGGGATAACCCCTGTCGAGGAAGTCATCAAAGAGAAAACTGGCGTCACATTAGAGTGGGAATATACGAAAGGCAGCGAGACGGAGAAAGTAAACCAGATTTTTGCCACACAGGATTTGCCGGATATCTACACCGGACCTGCATGGGGCGGCGAGCTGGACGGGATCATAAAGGCTGCCAAAGAAGGACAGCTGGTAGATATATCCGATAAATTGGGGGATTACCCAAACCTGGCGAAATCCATTGCGAAAGAGAATGTGCCGCCAGCATTGTATGAAAAAGCGATAGATGCGTATGACGGCAAGAAATATTTACTTTTACAAAATCAGCCCGCAACGAACGAAGACGGCATGGATTGGCTGTATGGCTTCTATGTTCGCAAAGACATCGCTGAGAAAGTCGGCGTGGATCCTCAGTCTGTCGTGACGAAGGAAGACTTCTATAACTTCCTCCAAAAAATCAAAGATGCCAACCTGAAGGAGAGCGGTCAGCCCGTGTTTCCACTGGGAGGCTTTAGTAACGGATGGTCCGTAGGCATCGGAAACACGATGTTCTATTCGGGAGCAGGTTATGTAGACAAAGGTGACGGAACGGTAGAACATAACTTTTTCACCAAAGGATACGAAGAATACACGCTGTTCTATCGTAAACTGGTTGAGGAAGGACTTATGGACCCCGAAGCCTTTACTCAGACGGATCCTATTGCCAAAGAAAAAATTAATCAAGGACGCATTGCTATCCTTGCCGCACATTATCCGGCCATTTTGGACGCCTCCAAAGAATATGTTACTTCACATCCTGGAAGCGATTACATCCCAATCGGACCATTGGAGCGGGCAGATGTTGATCCGAGCAGGCCTGTTGATCTTGGCATTCAAGGCAACAACGTAACGGCTATCACCAGTAGCTGCAAGGGCGCGTGTGTAGATGCAGCGCTCAAGTTTCTCGATTACATGGCTTCTGACGAAGGCTTCATGCTGGCCCGGTACGGAGTTCAAGGGGTTCATTGGGATATGAAGGATGGTAAACCTTTACCGAATAAAGAATGGTTCGATAAGTTTACAGCAGATCAATCCGGTAAAGTTCGCAAAAACGAGGGCATTTCCATTGGGCTGGAATCGATCACGGGGCTTGACCGGATCAATTCGGCAGCAGGTGGCGACATCTGGGCAGACCAGGAAAGACTCGATGCCATGGAAAATGCCCGGAAAATCCTGCGTCCAAACGGCATTCAGGTAATTACAGCCTACAACCCGGGCGATGTGATCACCAAATCACCAGAATGGGAAATGTTGAAGCCTTCCATGGACCGGATGGGAGATGCCTGGAAGGAGGCCATTTTCGCAAAATCGGATGAAGCGGCCCTTAGCATTATCAACGACCTCAGGGAACAGCTTCGGAAGACCGGTTACGACCAAGCGATGCAGTTCACCAATGAGAATCTGAAAGGGAAAGATATCGTAACTGTTCAAATGCCGAACTGATGCTGAAGGGTTAAATTACCGATTATTACGGAAATCAAATAGGCTTTGCAGCGCCTTGGTTAACAAGGCGAGCGAAGCCTTTCCCTTTTGGATCAAGAAGCACAGTTTTCGTTGGAAAAATGAATTGAAGGAGATGTAATAAATGACGACGTTTAGACCACCTTCCGTACCTTTGATCACGGTAGACCCTTATTTTAGCGTATGGTCTGCTGCTGACCATCTCTATGATGATCACACCAGGCACTGGACGAACAAAACTCAAGGTATGGTTGGCATGATTATCATTGACGGCAAAATCAGAAGGTTTATGGGGAAAGTAGGCGTTCGCGAAGCTTCAACCGTTGAGGAGCCTGACGTGCTCAATCAGACGAATCTAACCGTTGAACCGGTGACTACCCGTTACACCTTTGAAGGAGAAGGCATCGCACTTGAGGTTCATTTTACCACACCCCTATTGCTCGATGATCTTGAACTGTTATCCAGACCTGTGACGTATGTTACGTTCCATGTTCGAGCGATAGATGGTCAAGGCCATCAAGTGAAAATCTATTTTGATGTGACAGGTGAATGGTGTGTACATACTCCTGATCAGCAAGTCACCTGGGAGTCTCATGTAATTAATGAACAGTTACACGCCATGTCTATAGGAACGGTGGAACAACCTATATTAAAACGTGCCGGAGATGATACGAGAATAGACTGGGGTTATATGTATCTGGTGGTTCAGCGATCTCATCAATCTCAATCGGTCATCCATGCGGTATCCAAGCGTGAGGAGTATGCCCGGTCAGGTCTTTTTAAGACAGGAGATGATTCTATCCAGCCAAAGTCCATATCTGGCGATATGGCTATTATGGCAACTGAAATGGATTTGGGTCTTATCCATGAAGAGCCAGCATCCCGCTACCTGATGCTCGCCTATGATGATATTCATGCGATTGAATATTTTCACAAACCGCTGAATGCGTATTGGAAGAAAAATGGTATGACATTTGAGGAGATGCTGGTAAAAGCAGCGGATCAATATGAAGAGGTAGTACAACGATGCGACCGCTTTAATCGGGAACTCTTAACGGAGAGTCAGGCTACAGGTGGGAACCAATATAGAGACATTCTGGCATTGACCTATCGGCAAGCGATTGCTGCACATAAACTGGTTGCTGATGAAGCAGGAGAAGTATTATTTTTCTCCAAAGAGAATTTTAGTAACGGCTGTATCGCGACGGTGGATGTGAGCTACCCCTCGATTCCGTTGTTTCTGAGGTATAACATCGAATTGGTCAAAGGTATGATGCGTCCAATCTATAAGTATGCCGAAAGTACGGATTGGACGTTTGATTTTGCTCCACATGACGTGGGGACATACCCTCAAGCTAACGGCCAGGTTTACGGAGAGAACAAACTTGAATACCAGATGCCTATCGAGGAATGTGGCAATATGCTCCTGATGGCAGCAACGGTAGGCAAATATGAGAAGAACGCGGAATTTGCACGTGAGCACTGGGGACTTCTCACAACTTGGGCTTCATATTTGCTGCAACATGGACTGGATCCTGACAATCAACTGTGCACGGACGACTTTGCCGGACATCTGGCGCACAATGCGAACTTATCGATTAAAGCGATATTGGGCATTGCCGCCTATGCGTATATGTGTGATGAACTTGGTTTGCCGGATGGTGCCATTTATCGTGAAGCGGCTGCAAAAATGGCAAAGGAGTGGTCCTCCATGGCGACAGCAGGTGATCACTACAAGCTGACTTTTGACAGCTCGGATGAGTCATGGAGCATGAAATACAATCTGGTGTGGGATCGTTTGTTGGACCTCAACCTTTTCCCAAAAGAAGTGGCTGCTAAAGAGTTGGCGTATTATCAGCTAAAACAGAATCGATATGGCCTACCGCTGGATAGCCGTGAGACATACACCAAGTCCGATTGGCTCGTATGGTGTGCCTCCATGAGCGAAACGCAGCTTCAGTTCGAACAGATGATTTCACCTCTGTGGGACTTTATGAATGAAACATCGAGCCGTGTACCAGTTACAGATTGGTATGACACCATCACCGGAAAGCAGTTAAATTTTCAAAATCGGTCGGTTGTCGGTGGATTTTTCATTCCTTTGCTGAGAAAGACATCTGTATCAAAATCATGATGAGATCAGGTGATGAATTGGAGTTGAAAATCACGGATATTCATAAATTACAACAGCAGTTCAAAAATCCTGAGGCGACGTATCGTCCACAGCCCTTTTGGTTTCTGAACCACAGTTTTAGCAAGCCAGAGCTAGAAAACCAAATTCAATCCATGGTTGAAGCGGGGGTTGGCGGTGTTGTATTGCATGCACGTCACGGGATGCAGGCCTCGTACCTGTCAGAAGAGTTCATGGATACGCTGGATTTCTGCACAAAAGAGTGCCAGAAGCGTGATATGGTTGTCTGGCTGTATGATGAGGACAATTGGCCGAGCGGAACACTGGGAGGTAAACTGACCAGGCAGTATCCCGAATATCGGATGAGATACTTGAGGGTTGAGGAACGAAGATATTTACACGATGCACAGCAGGAAATGTTATCTCTCGATTTTGCCACCTACTCTAACAATGAACTCATCGCAATTCTCGCTTATCGTGCCATCCAGCAAGAAGGGGAATGGCTGATATATGATCAACCTGAGGATATTACAGAGTTATACGGACAGGAATGGAAGCCTGATAACGACGAGGATTATATTATACTTGCCTGCTGGTCCTGTGAAATTGCTGAAGGGATCACGTTTGCAAAAGGGTATTATCTGGACACGTTGAACCCGGAAGCCGTGCAGGCTTTCATTCAGTCGGCATACGAGCCGTTTCAGCAATTACAGCCTCATTTCGGAGTGACCATTCAAGGTGTATTCACGGATGAACCTGGGCTCATGATCCACGACGGTTTTTTTGGAGTCGAAGCCATCCGAACGTCGGTTCAGGATGTGAATGCAACTCTGCCCGGAATCGTATTCGCTTGGACACATGGGATGGTGGAGCGGTATGAGCAGGAGAACGGATATGATCTGATTCCAAGATTAGGCGCGTTGTTATATGGTATGGCCGATGGCAGCAGGTCTGCGAGGCAGGACTATTATGATACGATTACCCGTTGGTATGTGGAAGGTTATCATGAAGCTATTCGTTCGTGGTGTGAATCACACAGCTTGCTGTACATCGGCCATACGCTGGAAGAACCCGTCTGGGGGCAGGCTCGGTCGCAGGGTAATCAAACCCGTGTATTGCAGCAGTTCCATTATGCGGGTGTGGACTACCTAACACATGGAATCGGTACAAAGGAGAATCCACATCGTATCGTATCCGTAAAGACGGCCGCGTCTGTCGCACAGTTGGATGGGAAAAAAAGAGTTATTTGTGAGTCATTTGGTGCAAGCGGTCATGCCTATGCCATGCGACAAAGGCGGCTTGATGCCAATTTCATGGCATTTTTGGGTGTTAATTTATTTATCCCGCATGCATTTTACTATTCATTTGCAGGGTATCGGAAAACGGATTTTCCACCTACGGAATTCAAGCATGCACCGCATTGGCCACATTATCGGACTTTTGCCGATTATCTTGGTCGGTTGAGTGTACTGGGTTCTTCCACGAAGCGGACACCTGAAGTACTTCTGTTATCACCGATCCACACGGTATATGAGCATATGTTCTTATCCGGTGAATCGAACCAGCATCCAGCTGCGGATCAACTGTTTTCATTATTGTCAGACCGCATGCTGCGCAGCTCTATTGATTACGATTATGTGGATGAGTGTCAGCTCAGGGAGGCGAAGATTACTCATGCTGGAGGATATCAGTTTAACGGAGTACTAAACGAATATTCGATTTTGATTTTGCCGGAAATTACGGTCATGTCTGTAGATATCGCAAAACAGCTTGTGACCTTTGTAAACCGTGGTGGAACGCTTATAGCGGTTGGGGCAATTCCTTGTGATAGTAAGCGACAGCGCCAAGATCCGGAATTACGGAAGTATATGAACGAACTATATGGCTCCGATCCTCAGCCAGGGGAATTACAAGCGATTGGCAAAGGGTACAGCCTATTCTATTCCATGAAAAACACAGCTCATAACGACACACTTATGAACTTTTGTGTTCAGTTAAGAGAGTTAACGACATCATCACCAGCCATTGCCTGGAAACAGATCGAGGGGCAAGCTGAGGATCTCATTAGCGTTGAACGCAAAATTGAAGATCATGTGCACACATGGCTGATGAACTGGTCGGAGCAGCCCGTGACCATTCAACTCCATCAGAAACCTGTGAAAGACCACATAGAAGAACAGATGGAAGAATGGAACTTGGAAAACGGGGATATAAACCCGTTGAGTCAAGATGCTGTTCTAACATTTGTACCGGGAGAGCTTCGGGTTCTATCCGTTAGACCGGATCATGTACCTGATCCGCTTCACACTGAAGATTCGACGCATCCCAAACCGCAAGAGCCTATAAATCATAAAGTGCAACATACCACCGATGTGTTGGTACTAGGTGATCCTTGGCAGTTTCAGACCGTCGAACCCAATGTGCTTGTGTTAGATCAGTGGAAGGTCACATTGAATGACCGTCAGTCCAGAATGAATGCAACGATGCCAGGCCAAGTCAACACGTACCGGACAACATTTGTCGTAACAGAAGAATGGATCGAGCTTGTGAAATCACAGCGAGATGCAGTCTATTTAAACGAACCTGGAAATGAGCAGATCTTCACGATCGAGCTAATCCTTGACGATATCGAGCAAAAAATCCCATCCCATATTGGTTTCCTCCAACGCAGACGTAATGTTGAAATCTTTATTAATGGAATACGGATGGAAGCACTCCAGCCTTCACTGTGGCAAGATACTCATTACGCTGGTGTGGATATTACCGAACATCTGGTGAAAGGCGAGAATGAGCTTGAAGTTCTCACGGTTTCATTGCTGGAACCTATGCCAGCCATTTCATTTCCTGCTTATCTGGTTGGTTCATTTGCTATACAAAATCAGACTACATTAACCATTGAACCTGAACAAATGACTGGGGTTTGGAATGTTGAAGGTTATCCTTTCTATTCGGGAGCAGGAGTGTACTCACAGCAAGTGAATTTGTCTGGTATCAGCTTGAATACGGCCAATGAAATTTGGCTGGAAGCGGAAGACATTAGAGAGACGGCTTGCCTGTACGTGAATGGGGAGCAGGTTGGCATCCGGTTATGGCCACCCTATCATTGGAACGTCACGTCTTACATGCTGCCAGGTAATAATGTAATCGACATTCATGTGGCTAATACACTGGAGAATCTATACGGAAAGTCTTCACTACCTTCGGGCATGAATGGGCAGGTAAAACTTGTAACTAAAATATTAAAATAATGCACGATTCAGGTTTAGGGTTTGGATTCGTCGGGGAAGAATATGAACACATTAAAGTCGCCAAATTGGCGGCTTTTTTTGCATTGAAACAAAAAGACTGAGCTTTACTTCGCTAGAAATAATTATATTTGAACCGAGTTATTCATCAAATGATAAGACCTCACACGTAATGAAAGCGATTTAAAATTGTATTGAAGAAAACCATTTTCATAATTATTATGTAAATGAAAATAGTTTTAGAGAGGTGGATATCACTGTGAAGCAATATTTTGAGAAGGCTCAGAAGTTTGGTAAATCGTTTATGCTTCCTATTGCTGTTTTACCAGCGGCGGGTCTATTACTGGGGATTGGAGGGGCTTTGTCCAACGCCAATACGATTAACTCGTACCCATTTTTGCAGATCACATGGTTGCAGCAAGTGTTTACGGTGATGAGCAGTGCAGGAAGTATTGTGTTTGATAATTTGGCATTAATCTTTGCTATTGGTGTGGCTGTTGGACTCGCTAGAGCGGACAAAGGTACAGCAGGATTGGCAGCTGGACTTGCCTATCTGGTCATGAATGCATCGATCAATGCGATGCTGGTCAATTCGGGTAAACTTGCCGCGGATCATTTGGCTAGTGCTGGTCAAGGTATGGTACTTGGAATCCAAACCTTGCAAACTGGTGTACTCGGAGGGATTGTTGTCGGGTTGGTTACCGCATGGCTTCATAATCGGTACAACAAAATAGAACTTCCTCAATTCTTAGGGTTCTTTGGAGGTTCACGTTTCATTCCTATCGTTTCATCTTTTGCGGCCATCTTTATTGGTATTGCTTTGTTCTTGATCTGGCCAACCATCCAGCTCGGCATAACGCAGCTTGGAGGTTTGGTCGATAGAACTGGGTATATCGGAACACTGTTATACGGATTTATTTTACGGATGCTGGGTCCACTTGGGTTGCACCACATCTTTTATCTGCCTTTCTGGCAGACGGGAGTTGGAGGAACAATGGAGGTTGCGGGAAAAGTTTACGAAGGAACACAGAATATTTTCTTTGCTCAACTGGGAGACCCTGCAACCGAGAAGTTTTTCTCGGGTACATCCCGATTTATGTCAGGACGTTTTATCACGATGATGTTTGGTTTGCTCGGTGCGGCACTCGCTATTTATCATACGGCCAAGCCTGAACGTAAAAAAGTAGTTGGCGGATTGATGTTGTCTGCGGCACTCACTTCGTTCTTGACAGGAATTACGGAGCCTTTGGAATTCTCATTCCTGTTTGTTGCTCCAATCCTGTATGTCATTCACGCCGTATTTGATGGATTGGCATTTATGCTTTCACATATTTTTGAGATTACAATCGGTCAGACTTTTTCAGGTGGATTAATCGACTTTATCTTATTCGGGATACTTCAGGGTAATGCCAAAACGAACTGGATTATCGTTCCCATCATCGGTGTGGTCTGGTTCTTCCTTTATTACTTCACCTTCCGAATCTTAATCGTGAAGCTCAATTTAAAAACTTCGGGACGTGAGGAAGAGGTAATATCAGAGCCAGACGCCAAAACGCAAAGTCAGCAGTCTATTACACCCGCATCAACGAAAGGTGAAGAACGCTCCATCGCTATTCTGAATGGACTTGGCGGTGCAGACAATATTAACGAATTGGATTGCTGTGCAACACGGCTTCGTGTATCCGTGAAGGATATCGAGAAGGTTCAAAAGGATGCGCTTACAGCTACGGGAGCCAAAGGGGTAGTACTTGTCGGTAACGGAGTGCAGGTTATTTATGGCCCTCAGGTTACCGTAATCAAAAATGAAATCGAAGAAATTATGGAAACGGAGTAATTGCAATGAATGTAGATAAATTAGATAACTTAGGTTTACAAGGTGGTCTCGTTGTATCATGTCAGGCTTTGGAGCACGAGCCACTTCATAGTTCGCTGATTATGGGACGCATGGCAGTCGCGGCAAAAGAGGGGGGAGCGATCGGTATTCGTGCGAATACTGCTGTAGATGTGAAAGAGATCAAAGAACAGGTTGATCTTCCCGTCATAGGTATTGTGAAAAGAAACTACGGAACCAATCCCGTATTTATTACACCAACGATCTTGGAAGTGGATGAACTTGCCGAGGTCCATGCAGAGATTGTTGCGGTTGATGCCACTTTGCGTGCACGGCCGGACGGTAAATCACTGGATGAATTCGTACATGAAATTCGCACCAAACATCCTCAACTTCTATTAATGGGGGATATTGCAACGAAAGAGGAAGCCGTTAATGCAGAACGACTTGGTTTTGACCTGATCTCCTCTACATTGGTCGGATATACAGAGGAGACAGCAGGAATTAAACTGTATGATAATCAATTTGCAGCCTTGAAAGAAATTCTAACTAGCGTACAAACGCCTGTTGTTGCGGAAGGGAATATCATGACCCCGGAGATGGCAGCAACGTGTCTGGAAGCTGGAGTCTATTGTGTCGTTGTTGGTGGAGCCATTACGCGTCCTCAACAAATTACGGAGCGTTTTGTCTCTGAAATTGCCAAATTGAAAAAAACTTCTCCTTCTGTCCTATAAAAAAGAGAAGTTAACAAACAGCCAACGAATCAAGTTGGCTGTTT
The DNA here is from genome assembly GCF_013359905.1 of Paenibacillus taichungensis. GTDB lineage: Bacteria > Bacillota > Bacilli > Paenibacillales > Paenibacillaceae > Paenibacillus > Paenibacillus taichungensis. The sequence continues at coordinate 537,244 of NZ_JABMCC010000115.1, forward strand.
GGTTATTCAGCAGAATATAGAGCTTTTAACGTTTGCTGCCGCGCACTAAGTAAATGTTCATCCTCAAGTAATAGCAGTGAAATCACATCCAGGATGTAAATAATGGCCAACTGGCTGTTGATGAAGTTCACATCTCCGGTTCGCCCGATATCCGGTGTGAAAATGCACAAATCCGAGATTTCGGAGAGGGGGGTATGATCAAAATTAGTAATTCCAACAACTTTGCTTCCTCTTTTTTTGGCAGCATTTAATGCATCACTGACTTCTAAGGTTCGTCCTGAATTGGATAAACCAATAACCAGATCATCTTCCCCCAAAAGAGAAGCACTCATGATCATCATGTGTGAATCCGTCACCGCATCAATGACGATATCCATCCGCATTAGTCTGTATTTGAACTCCAGAGCAGATAAACCTGAACTTCCCAAACCATACACATAGATTCTGCGAGCTTTTTTTATGTACTGGACCACTTGTTCGATTCTGTCTGTATCCAGCATTTCTGCGGTTGCGTTGATGATATCATTGTGGATCTGCTGTGTTCTTATAAAGAAATCCGTTTGATTGCGGGGTTGATCCACTTCACGGTTAAGTCGAATTTTAAAATCTACAAAGGTAGAACAACCTACTTTTTTACAAAATCGAGTAATGGTTGACATGGAAGCATTGGTGTAAGCAGCCAAATCCCTAATATTAATATTATTAATGGATGATTTATTACGCATCACATAATCAGCTATTTCCTTTTCTTTCGCTGAAAAACGTTGATATTCAAGCTGCAGCATGTCAATGACACTGGATGACATTATGATTCCCCTTTCCCAGAACATGTTAACTTTTGTATAGTCTATCCTCATTAGTCTACTTCCTAAAAGCCAATTCATCAAACCTTTAAAAATAGTCTGTATATTTTGATCCAAATAGGAGGAAAACCATATTAATTATTATGTTAACTAAAAACATTGTCCATATTATAAGTCAAATAAATGTAAGAGTTTACATAAGTTTTACTTCCCGCTAACCGGATGCTGATCTTCCCTTGTTATGCTAGGCCTGTTTGGATTTACATAAGCCAACCAATCATACATACAAAGGAGAGAATTATGATCAGTCACCTCTACAAAAAGATGTTATCCATCCTGTTATCGATTGCTTTGATATTCGGATGGCTTGCGGGATTTGGGGGAGTTAATTCAGCCCAAGCCGCATCATTGTCTGAGCCTGAGATGCTGTTAGAGCGTAATGCCAATTGGCATTATTTCGATCAGGGTCAGGATCTACAAGCGGAATGGCGCGCTTCATACGATGATTCGTCCTGGAATTTAGGACAGGCTCCATTTGGTTACAAAGACAACGGTAATGGCGTAAGCACTTCCTATTTTGGATCACTCAAAACGGAAGTCAGCTACGGTCTGGACAAAAAAAATAAACCCCGCACAACCTATTTCCGGACAAACCTAACCGTTAACAAAGATCAAATTGACGGTTACGGGCAAATTCTTGGCACATTCGGTATTGATGACGGTGCAGTGATCTATGTGAATGGTGTGGAAGTCATTCGTTTTGGCATGCCGGATGGAGAGATTGTGTACTCTACTCAAGCAACCTCAAATAAGGACTTGCCGGTTATGTATGAGAATATCGACCTCACTGCGCCGATGAAAGCCAATTTACGTGATGGCTCAAACGAAATTGCGGTCGAAGTACATCAACAGAGCGACAGCAGCTCTGACCTGTATTTTGACATGGAGCTTAAAGCCTTGGCTAATGCGCCATCGCTGGATATCAGCAAAGTAACGGTTACCTTCTATGGAGATGCAACAAGTAGCAAAGGCTTCACTTGGTATACGCCTCTTGCATCTGCACAGAGCACTGTTCAAGTGGTGCCGAACCAAAGAGGCGTTGTCGACTTCAGTCTGGCCCAGAGTTTCAATGGGCATGCAACCATAGCTTCCAACTCCCCGGGAGAAATGGTGCATAAGGCGGAAGCGACAGGCCTTTCCCCTGACACTTCTTATTCTTTCCGTGTTGGTGATCAGGATCTGGGCCTATGGAGTGAGGTTGGAACGTTCAAAACGGCTCCGGTTGATGGAGCATTTACCTTTATTGACCTGACGGATACACAAGCGAAGGAAGAGGATGAGGCGATCCTGTCCGGCTCTACTCTGTCCAAAGCACTCGCGACTGTTCCAAATGCTGAATTTGTCGTCCATAACGGAGACGTTGTGGAGAATGGCACTTCAGAGCAAGAATGGAATTGGCTGCTTGGTCATTCGCAAGCCAGTCTTATGAACACGACCATTGCACCATCTGCTGGCAATCATGAGAATAAAAATTATGCGTTCTACGAGCATTTTAATGTGAAGCAGCCAGACGGTGCTGCAACGGTAACAGGCGCATATTATTCGTATAATTACAGCAAAGCTCATTTTATCGTATTGAACTCCAACGAGGATTCATCGGACTACGCCAACTTCTCGAATGAGCAAGTCGCATGGATGAAGCAGGATGTAGCGGAAGCAAAAGCCGCAGGAGCCAAGTGGATTATCGTTAATATTCATAAAGGCCCGTATACGACATCGAATCACGCCACGGATAGCGACATTATTGGTGCAAACGGGGAACGAAAAAAAATCGCCCCGCTCATGAACGAACTGGGGATTGATCTGGTCCTTCAGGGACATGACCATATCTATGCACGGACGAAGCCGATCAAGAGCGATGGTACCGCTGAAGATGTGTCCAAAATAACGGAGACCTTCAATGGACAGAGTATCGAATACGCGGTCCAACCGGATGGAACCATTTATATGATTCCTGCTACCGCCGGGGCCAAAGTATACTTCAAAAACGTAAAACCAGAACTTGGTGAAGCGTACTTCAGCTTGTTCGAGCGTGCGGAAGAAAACCACTCACGGCAATATGGCGACACCACGAGCGCAGCCAGAGGGCAGGTTCAGAACTTCGTTTCATTGACTATTGACGGAGACAAGCTGTCCGCCGTAACGTATGAGATTGACCAAAATAAGAATGCAGAACCATTTGTCGTGGACACGTTCGGGATTATCAAGGAATCGGATACAGTTCCTGTTCCAGAACAGGTAAACAAGGTAACGGTAACGTTCCATGGAGATCCTACCAAGAGCAAGGGGTTCACGTGGTACACTTCCGATCAAGTAACGAATAGCGACCTTCAGGTTGTAGAGAAAACAGCGGCAACACCTGATTTCACGCAAGCCAAATCGGTTCAAGGGCGCTCTGCAAAAGCTGCGAATGCTCCTACAGAACTGATGCACAAAGCAGAAGTGACAGATCTGAAAGCTAATACAACTTATTATTTCCGTGTAGGGGATGCTTCCCAGCAAGTATGGAGCGAGACAGGTACCTTCCGTACAGCACCGGAGAAAGGCAAATTCACTTTCATTGATCTGGCGGATACACAAGCGAAGGAAGAGGATGAGGCAATTCTATCCTCTGAGACATTGGCCAAAGCATTGGCTACAGTACCGGATGCACAATTTGTCGTTCATAACGGGGATATCGTGGATACTGGTGTGAAAGAGGAACAGTGGAACTGGCTGCTAGGGCATTCGCAAGAAAGCCTCTTAAATACAACCATCGTTCCGTCCGCAGGGAACCATGAGGACAAGAATTATGCGTTTATCGATCATTTCAACATCCAGTCACCGGTGAATTCCGCTACGGAGACGGGAGCTTACTATTCTTATAATTACAGCAATGCGCATTTTGTTGTGTTGAACTCCAATGAGGATTCGGATGAGTATGACAACTTCTCATTAGAGCAAGTCGAGTGGCTGAAGAAAGATGTTCAGGCTGCCAAGAAGAATGGATCCCAGTGGATAATCGTTAACATTCACAAAGGGCCGTACACGACGTCAAATCACGCAACGGATTCGGACATCATGGGAGCAAACGGTGTACGTACCAAGATTGCACCGATCATGGCGGAGCTTGGCATCGATTTTGTACTCCAGGGACATGATCACATCTATGCCCGCACAAAACCGATTGATCAGCAGGGGAAAGCGCGTCAGCCTGAAATGATCACGGAGATGCAAAATGGACAGAAAATCGAGTACTCTGTGAATCCGGATGGCACAATCTATTTGATCCCGGCAACAGCTGGTCCAAAAGTGTATTACAAAAATCCGAGCACAAGTCTCGGTGATGCTTATTACAATCTTTTTGAACTGGCAGAGGAGAATCATGCAGCCAAATATGGTCCTGATCCGAATGACAACCGTCGACCAATGCGCAGTCAGGTACAGAATTTTGTGGGCATTACGATTGACGGCAGCAAACTGACAGCTGTAACGTATGAAATTGACCAAAATCAAAATGGAGCAGCGCCGTTCATTGTTGATCAATTCGGTATCGTGAAGAAGACGGAACCATCGAATCCGGGACCAGGAACGTCCAATCCGGGAACATCGAATCCCGGCTCCGGTTCAGGTTCAGGTAATGGTTCCGGCAGCAGTAATGGTTCTTCAGGAACCGGTGGCGATACAACAACCGGAAATGGTTCGAACAGCGGTAGTGGTAGCGGAACTGATTCCGGCAACAAACCGGATACTGGATCTGGCAATAACGGAAACGGAGGCACTGCGCCAGCCTTGAAAGATACAGCCGGACACTGGGCAAAATCAGCAATTGATAAAGCCGTGACGGCTGGATTCGTCAATGGTTATGGTGATCAGACCTTCCGTCCGAATCAGAAAGTCACACGTGCCGAGTTCATTACGATGCTGGGCCGTGCCTTGAATCTGAATACCGTAAGCGAGACTATTCACTATACGGATGATAACAAGATTCCTTCATGGGCGAAGCCTTATATTACAGCAGCTGCATCCGCTGGCATTGTCAATGGTTACGAGAATGGCTCGTTCGGTCCTAGCAAGACGCTGAGCCGGGCGGAGATGGTAACTATGATTGCACGCGCTGGCGGAATTCAAACGAATTCCAATGCGAAACTGGATTTCAAAGATGCAAAGGATGTCCCAGCATGGGCCGTATCCTATGTAGCTTCTGCCGTGGAAGCAGGTCTGGTGGGCGGTGTAGGTGGCAATCGATTTGCTCCGATGCAGACAGCTACCCGTGCTGAAGCAGTTACACTTATTGTTGGGCTTCTTGAACAATCGAAATAACGCTAAACCTAATTTCAAGAAACCAATGCGGAATGTTCCCGCATTGGTTTCTTGTTTTATTCTGGAGACCGGGAAATATTAGAGACATTGCAAAAGAATCAGAGTCCCTGTACAGTGGATGAATCATTAAGCAACAAAGACTCCAAGAAGGAGGGTATCTATGAAGTCCCACACCTTTGAGCGTATTAAATTCCCGGCAGGGTTTTGGACAGGCTTGCATCAATTAGGGATTGCCGCCCACGATGTAGCTCGTAAAGCACAACTGCCGCTCACGATTATAACTGAACCAGCTGTTACGACCGCTCAATATTTTGCGATCTGGCAGGCATATTCCGATCTCGTCGGTGACACTGCCGAAGGAATCATCAAACTTGCAACCGTCTTTGAAACAGGGAAATACCCGCCGAGTGTCTTAGCGACCTACCACGCACGTGACTACCGTGATGCACTACAACGAATGGCTCGCTACAAACAACTTTGTCCCCCTGAAAGCTTGCGTATTACTGAGGAGGGCGATGATTGTTCAATTGAACTGGAATGGTCTAACGAACAACCAGGTCCGTCATTGCTGGTTGGAGTCACACTGGCATTTCTCCTCGAACTTGGGCGCCGGGGAACAGGTCAACCTTTGACTGCGCGGCTTGTCGAATTTTCGCATACCATGGGTGATGTTCGTACCCTTGAGACTTATTTTGGCTGCCCAATCCGGATTGGTGCAACATGTAACCGGCTTACCTTACATCGTAAAGATTTGGACCGTCCGTTTCTTTCATACAACGAAGAGTTACTGGAGATCCTTACTCCCGCCCTGGACCGATCGCTGAATGAACAGCAGGGCAGTCGTTCTATTACAGACATGGTCAAATGGATTATGAAACGCAGTCTCACAGGAGGTCGCCCCGACATTCAGGTCGTTGCCAAGGAATTGGGTATGAGCGATCGGACCTTGCAGCGCCGGCTTACAGAAGAGAATACAAGTTTCAAGCATCTATTGACGCAAGCAAGACATGAGCAGGCACGAGCCTACTTGGCAGACCCTACACTGGACATTAAAGAAGTAGCTTTCTTAATTGGATATGAAGACCAGAACTCATTCTACCGTGCCTTTCGTTCATGGGAAGGGGATACGCCAACGAATTGGCGTACGGAATATTTAGGAACGAATTCGCTATCCGAAGGATCGCCAGAATCATCAACTCTTCATTAAATGAATGCTTTATATCATTTGGCGTGTGATGCAAGAACTTTGGCGCAACACGCTAGTTACTCGGCTATGTAGACAAGGTAATATAAATCCTATCCGGAGCACAAGACTGTTTATAACATGACAACGATTCAGCTTGCCGCTACAAGAAAATATAAGGAGTAGTTGATATGGATATGGGTTTATACGGTAAAACAGCTTTGGTTACAGGATCGACGAAAGGGATAGGGAAAGCCATTGCCATTGAACTTGCCAAAGAAGGGGTTAATGTGCTCATCAATGGACGAAATGATGCAGAGGTTGAGCGCGCAGTTCATGAAATAAAGACCGAGTTTCCCGCTACCTCACCTCAAAAAGCTACAGCTGATCTGGTGGACATTGGTCAAAGAGAAGCCTTATTTGAAAAATACCCCCAAATTGATATCCTAGTGAACAATATGGGAATTTATGAAATGATGCAATATGAAGATATCAGCGATGAGGTTTGGGAGAAATACTTCCGTACGAATGTTCTCGCTGCAAATGCTTTGTCCAAATTTTACATGCCTAAAATGTTGCAAAATGATTATGGCCGCATGATCTTTATTGCGAGTGAAGAAGCCATCATGCCTTCAGGACAAATGCCTCAGTATTGTATGACCAAATCCATGTTATTATCGTTGTCCAAAAGTTTATCGAAATTAACGGTAGGAACAGAAGTTACCGTCAATACAATCATGCCAGGACCCACCCTCTCTGAAAATGTGCAACAAATCATAGAGAGCATCTACCCTGATGAATCGATGACTTTTTTAGAAAAAGAGAAGGATTTTATGCGCAAAAACCTGCCTCAATCCGAAATTCAACGATTTATCAAGCCTGTTGAGATAGGCAGATTGGCCACATTTGTGTGCAGTCCGTATGCATCGGCATTCAAAGGTTCTCCAATCCGTATGGATGGGGGAATGGTGCCAACCATCTTCTAAACTTTGTTTTTCACTATACAACTGAACGTAAAGAACCTTGAGGGAAGCCCAAGGTTCTTTTTTTTGTTTCCATATATCTATAAGCTTAATGGATCAAATCCGATTCGTTTTCTGATACACTGATTGATTTTATAACAAGCTCACTGAAAGCTTTAACGGCTGGAGATAGCCATTTTTTCTTTTTAATCAGCATATGGGAGTAAAGGGGGTCAAACTGTTCGGAATGACTCACAATCTTAAGTTTTCCTCGTTCCACGTCCTCTTTAACTGTCATGTAAGGTAAAAAAGAAAAGCCGAGTCCACTCATAACGGTTTGTTTGATGGCTTCAATACTCCATAACTCCATCGTTTGAAACGGAGGAATATCATGTTTTACAAGATGTTTTTCAAACATGGTTCGATAACTGCATCCTTCTTCGTTGGTGATAAAAAAGGTGGGGTTGTTCTCCAGTTTATACGCATCAAAATGTTCCGGGCCGTCATTGCTGGAAACCAGTACTATTTTTTCCTCGATTAGCTGGTAATGAATGCATTTTTCCGGATGCAGCTCTGGGTACACCATCAAAGCTACATCTACACGCCCACTTATCAAATCAACCTGGTTTTGCTCACATGTACCGTTGGTAAGGATGAATTGAACTTGAGGATATTTCGATGAATACTCTTTGATGATCGGACTTAATCTGGAAATTGTTAAAGACTCTGGTGCAGCTACCCTTAATATACCTTTAACTTCCTGTTCGCTTCTTATGCTTTTAATCTGATCATGAGTTGCCAGCAAATCTTCTGCCAGCGGTATTAATTCCCTCCCCAGATGTGTAAGCTTCAATTGTCTTTTTTCGTATGTGAAAAGCTCCCCGCCAATCTCTTCTTCGAGGGACTGTATATGAGCCGTGATCGTGGATTGTGTGTAGCCCAATTGGGATGCGGCCCCGGTATAGCTTCCAACCTCGACAATCGTCTGAAATGTGACAAGATGTCTAATTTCCATCCAAGTTCTCCTTAGCTTGAGACATGTATCGATAAAAATGATAATGCTTTTAATAATTTCGATTTTATTAAGGGTTTAATTCATCATACAATAAAGTCCTTCAGATCGTAAATGATTTCATTGGGGGGTACAGCTTGAATATTGTAGCATTTCTAACGTATGTGATCGTTACCTCCATAACACCTGGACCAAGCAACATCTTGATGATGAATGAGGCACGGAAATTTGGCTTTATTGGATCATGGAGATTTAATGGTGGTATTTTAGCGGGGTTTGGCTTATTGGGGATCATAAGCGGCGTATTTACAACAAGCCTATATCACTGGTTGCCAGTTGTAGGGCCGTATTTTAAATGGGCTGGTGCAGCATATATGCTTTATCTGGTGTGGCTTATGATTGGGAATAAAAGCTCGGAAAAGGATTCGAGGGATGTGCAATCGTCATTTTTATCCGGTGTTATGCTCCAACTTATCAATGTCAAAAGTATATTGTTTTTTCTAACGGTGATGAGTGCTTTCATTTTGCCTTCTTCACCTTCTGGCGGGAGTCTTGTTATTTATTTGAGTTTATCGATCCTTCTGGGATGGTTGTCGTTACTTGTATGGTCGGGGTTTGGCTCCATGTTCAAAACCTTTCTAACTGTCCATGACAGGTCATTTCGATTGCTGATGTGTCTGTTGTTGACATACTCAGCGATACGTATTTTTATTTAACTCAAAACGTAGGAGGATAATTGAAATGAAACCATTCAAGATCGCTATTCCAGAGCAACAATTACATGATTTATCTAACAGATTGAAACAGGTTCGATGGCCCTCTCGATTCTCTGAAGAACCATGGGCTTTGGGGACAGATCATTCCTTTTTGAAGCGATTAGTGGATTACTGGAGTTCGGAGTATAACTGGCGCGAGCAAGAAGCAAGACTGAATCGTTTCCCGCAATATATTGAGAACGTGGATGGTTTCGATATACATTTTGTTCATGTTCGAGGTGAAGGAGTTTCATCACGGCCGATGCTACTGACTCATGGTTGGCCAGGATCATTCGTAGAAATGTTAGAACTGATTCCTTATCTAACAACCCCATCATTATATGGTGGACAGGCTGAAGACGCATTTGATGTGATTATTCCTTCTTTGCCGGGATTCGCATTTTCGAGTAAACCCACTCAGCCTGGGGTAGGTTCCAAATATGTAGCTACACTTTGGGCGAAACTGATGGATCGTCTGGGTTATGAAAGGTATTTTGTACAGGGAGGGGATATTGGAGCAGGAGTCTCAACGTGGTTAGCCTTCATCTACCCTGAGCGGGTGAGAGGACTTCATCTTAATTATATTCCTGGAAGCTACAGGCCACCACTTACTCAGAATACACCTTCGATGAGCAAAGAAGAGCGCACATACCTTGACTCCGTAGCGGAATGGTCGGAACGAGAAGGCGCTTATAGCGCCCTTCATAGAACCAAGCCGGAAACTTTGGCTTTTGCACTGAGTGATTCCCCGGCAGGTCTTGCCAGCTGGATGCTAGAAAAATTTCGGGGGTGGAGTGACTGTAAAGGAAATATTGAGAGTTCCTTTTCACTTGATCATATCCTCACGAATATCTCGATATACTGGTTTACCAATACGATTGCATCTTCCATGCGAATCTATACTGAAGGTGGCAAAATGCCACTGCATTTCACGGAAGGCCAGCGCATTACTGTTCCAACAGGGGTTTCCGTATTTCCCAAGGAGTTGCCGATGCCTCCACAAAGCTGGGTAGAGCGTGTGTATCATGTTACGTACTGGGAGGAGGCGGATAAAGGGGGGCATTTCGCTGCGATGGAACAGCCAAAGTTATTAGCTGAACATCTTCATCGTTTTATTCATTCCATTAATTAATTTCTCATACAATCCTTTTCTGGACTTTAACGGGAACAAAACGTAACCATTCAGAAAGTCGCCTGTTGGCGGCTTTTTATATAGTTATGCAAGTTTGTTTATGCAAGTTTGTTTGGTTACGAATGATATTCTCTAACCGTATATATGCAGTTTCTTCCTCCAGCCAAAATATACTCTCCACGTTCAATATGAACTTGATCCCCCAGAACCGTTTTGAATAAATGCAATTCATTCTTACATAAGCCGGTACATACTGCTGCAGCTTCACAGATGGGACAATGCTTCTCTATAAATAAGAGGCTACCATCGCCTTGATCCTTAACCTCGGCCATATAGCCTTCATTTGTTCGAATTTCAGCCAGTTTCTCCAGCCTTTCCTTCACGCCGGATGCATCACCAATGTACTGAAGATATTGTTCTTGCATATTTTTATTCCGAACACTGAGCAGCTTGTCCAGTCCTTCATTTCCGAAAGCTTCTTTCATGGAATTGATCAGACTGACGGATAACTCCGAATATCCACTAGGGAAAAAACGATCAGCAGCGGGGGTTAATCTCCATAGCTTGGTTGGTCGACCCATGGGACGAGCCTCTTCTTCGAAAGTAACCAATCCTTCTTCTTTCAGTGCATTTAAATGCTGCCTGATAGCCATTCCAGATAACGCAAATTGGGAGGAGAGTGCCACAACATCCATTCCACCTTGCTGTTTAAGCAGGTTAATGATTGCTTTTCGGGTACTGGTTGAGGCATCCTTTTTCGTTTGATCCCGGCTCATGGTGAACCTCCTTTTTAAGCAACTGAATCTTCATTATTTCATACATTTTAAACAAATACATTGACAAAGTCAAAGGCGAACTGTAGTTTAAACTTTGTAAAGTAAAATGTTTACTAAGTATCCGGATACGGTGTATACATAAAATTCTCTTGGAGGTCCCATATCATGTCGTCCCATTCTCAAAGTATTTTCAGTCCGCGTTATTTTGCATTATCCATAGGAATTATATTGTCAGTGATGGCTGTTGGATTTGAAGGTTTGTCGGTAACGACAATTGCTCCTTCCATTGCTGGAGACCTGAACGGTCTTAACCTGTTCGGCTGGATATTCAGTACATATTTGCTTGCACAGATTATAGGCACCTTGGTTGTTGGTCGGATTATTGATAGAAGGGGACCTGCAGTACCATTTACGCTCGCACTTCTATTGTTTATTGTCGGGCTGGTCGCAGCCGCAACTGCAGGAGATATGTACACCATGATCGCGTCACGGGCCATGCAGGGTTTGGGTGCTGGAGCTATGATGACTTGCGTGTACACGGCCATTTCCTTAAGTTATCCGGATGAATTACGCGCCAAAATACTGGGAGCATTCGGTACAGCCTACGTTCTTCCGTCCATGCTTGGTCCATACATTGCAGGCCTTATTGCAGATCAGTGGTCATGGCGCTTTGTGTTCTGGGGGATTCTACCAATCTTGTTGATTTCAGCACTCCTTAGCTTACCTGCATTTACGAAATTAAAATCACAGCCTGACCAAGGGGCGAATGGATCTGCCGCAACTTGGATGGCACTGCTATTAACGATAGGTACGGGGACTTTATTAGTGGGACTTGGCAAGCTTCCGTCAATTATTGGATTTGTTATTGTCCTTATCGGGGGAGTACTGATGGTATACCCACTGCGCAAACTGCTGCCGGAGGGAACCCTTGCTTTGCGAAGAGGTATGCCCGCTATACTCGCTACGCGTGGATTGTTCTTCGCTGCTTATACCAGTACACAAAATTTCTTGGTATTGGCTTTAATTGAGGTCAAAGGCATTACACCTTCTCAGGCTGGTTTAATTGTAGCAAGCGCTGCACTGAGCTGGTGTGTCATTGCTTATTTGCAAGGTCGTTGGGACTCGGCAGATCAGGGTCGTGGACGTCATAGACGAATTATTACTGGTGTTCTCCTGCTTGCCATCGGAATTACCATCGTATTTTGGGTTCCTGTTGTGACCGTTACCGTAGCGGTTATAGGCCAGATCATAGCTGGGATAGGCATTGGATTAGCACATCCGATTAGCGGTGTTGTTGCGTTTTCTCAAACAGGAGAGGAAGGCGTTGGAAAAACATCGGCAAATCTGCAATTTGCAGATTCGTTTACACCGGGCGTAGTCATCGGGATCGGTGGTTCCATCCTGGTGGTGTGTCAAGCTGGCGGGATGTCATTGCAATCAGGATTAATCGTAACGATGGGCTTTCATCTGTTGTTGATTGTCTTGAGTTTGATTGCCAGTACTCGGATTGCACCAGTAACAGACCAAATAAGAACGGGACTGCAATCATTGGGTGTGAAAAACAAATAAACGGGGGTAAGCCAAGGAAGGTGTGATGGTACGATGTTGACTTCGGATACCGAGAAACTTTTCACAGCCTATCGTATTATTGGGACGAAATGGACGATCCATATCCTATGTACTCTTTCGCAAGGTCCTAAGAAATTCAGCGAGATTTACGAAAATGTGCCTTCCATCTCAGAAGCGATCCTATCCAAACGATTAAAAGGTCTTCAGGATGATCAGTTGGTGAAGAGAAAAGTTCGAACACATCCCATACAGATCATGTATGAACTTACACCCAAAGGGGCCGCTCTAGCTGCTTTCATACCCTGTTTGATGGAATGGTTTACTACAAATATGAATTAACGCAATGGAATATCCTGCGATTGCCATCATTTTTTCCGGAGGTTTTCTGAATGAACCATGTGTTAATCCTATCAGATACGCATCACATTGTTAAAAGTTTAAGTTTGTTGATTCAAACCGAGCCGTCGTTACATGTACTGGAGGCTACTCGTGATGTGATCGGCAACATGGATCAACTTCCGGATAATTCTGTGATTATCGTAGATATGAATGTGGACAATATTGAGCTGCTAATAGAACAATTTCCCGAGAAATATCGAGTGATATTGTATAGCGGATCGCTGGAACTTATGGATATTCCTATCCATCTGCAATCAACAGGTTGTCGTTATTTTAATGCATATACGAGTCCTGAAGAAATCATTAAGATTTTAATGGGCTGCGTTTGAAAAGCAACAGCTTAGCCAAAAAAATACGCTCCAAGGAGGTATAACAATGATTCAGGTCAGTGAAGCAGCAGCAGAAAAAATCGTTGAAATCCTGGCAAGTGCGGATACCCAGAATTCTTTCCTTCGGGTCGGGGTGGATGAGGGGGGATGCAGTGGTTTATCCTATAACCTTATCGTAGACGAACAGCAAGAAGAAGGGGATATTTTATTAGATAAAGGTGTGTTTCGTATATTGGTTCACACCAATTCGGTCCCATATATTGAAGGACTTGAGATTGATTACGAAGAAAGTGGAATGTTAGGGGGATTCACCATGAATAATCCTAATGCAAAAGTTTCATGTGGATGCGGGGCCAGCTTCCGAATGGCGAATTACCGTGGTGAGGTCAAAAAATGTGATTAATTGTCAGGATGACGGAATATTTTCAACCAATATCTCATATTAAACATACAATGAAGGAGCTTTCTATTGGCCGATCGTGCAATCATGTCTTTTCAACTCAGGGAGAGAATGTCATGAATATTTTTGAAAATCACATACCTTTGGAAAAATTGAAATGGAATGAGCCATTAAAAGACCACACGTATATCAAACTGGGTGGTAAAGCAGACATACTTATCCATCCTACAACGAAAGAAGAAATTGTTAACGTGATTAACATTGCAAAAACACATCAAATACCTCTGACGGTCATTGGAAAAGGATCAAATGTCATTATCAAAGATCAGGGCGTGCGTGGAATAACGCTCTCTCTGAGCGAATTTGATCAGATTAAAGTCTATGGTGACAAGATTGTAGCGCAGAGCGGTTCCAACATTATTGATGTGTCACGTACAGCTTTGGATAACAGCTTAACAGGTCTGGAGTTTGCATGTGGGATACCCGGAAGTACAGGTGGCGCTTTATATATGAATGCAGGAGCTTATGGTGGTCAGATGGATGAGGTCGTTGAACGAGCGCTAGTGGTTACTAAACATGGAGAGTTGCTTAACATGGTCCGAGATGACATGCAGCTTGGTTATCGAAACAGTATCTTCCGAACGGATCACTACATCATACTTGAAGTGGAATTTAAGCTTAAACCAGGGAACAAGGATAACATCTCGAGTACCATGCAGGATTTAACGTTTAAAAGGGAATCCAAACAACCGCTTGAATTTCCCTCTTGCGGAAGTGTATTCAAACGTCCAGAGGGACATTATGTTGGAAAACTCATTCAAGAATGTAACTTACAAGGCACTCGCATTGGGGGAGCGGAAATTTCCAAGAAGCATGCTGGTTTTATCATTAATGCAGATGACGCCACTGCTGAGGATTATTTGGAATTAATCAAATTAATTAAAAAAACAGTACGTGATCAATTTAATATTGAATTGGAGACGGAAGTCATTATTTTGGGAGAGTAGGCTGCAATGAACAGTGAGCTAAGTGTTGTCATCTATATTCTGGTTCTCCTTAGTTCACATGAAAATGAGAAGCTAACCAGTACTCAGATCTCTGAAAGGATTCGGGTGAACCCGGCGAGGATACGCCGAGTCCTTAGCTCGATCAAAAAAGTAGGATACGTTAAGGCAAAAGAAGGTATAGACGGTGGTTATGTTTTGTCCAAAGACCCGCATGAGATAACCTTAAAAGATGTGTACACCCTGGTATCTTCCAAACCGCTTCAGATCCCCAAACCACCCATGATGACAAAAGGGAATTTAACAGCAGAGGTAGATATTCAGCTCGTAAACATTTTCATAGAAAGTGAACAACAGTTAATGCAGCAGTTAGAAAAAATCACCCTAGGCAGTATGCTTCATGTGATGAAGGAATGTGCGTTGGGAAACGTGGAATCGTTTGATGATGAAGAAGAAATCATTGGAGGTTAATGTTGTGAAATTAATCGGATTGTCCGGGTCACTGATTGGATCAAAGACACCAGTAGGTGTGGATGCTGTACTCCAATTCGTAAAAAATAATCATCCAGAAATTGAAGTTGAACTCATAGATTTAAGAGATTATAAAGGAATCGAATTTTGCGATGGTCGCAAGTTGGAGGATTACAATGAAGACACCCAGTCGGTGGTTCAAAAATTGATAGATGCTGACTTTTACGTAATCGGCACACCAATATATCAATCCTCTCTGACAGGCGTACTGAAAAATGTATTCGACCTTCTGCCTGTGCAGAGCATTTACAATAAAGTGATGGGTTTTCTAGCAACCGGTGGCACCTATCAACATTATTTGGTAGTGGAAAATCAATTAAAACCGATTGCCGGCTTTTTCCGCTCTTATGTCGCCCCAAGCTATGTATATCTGAATAGTGATCATTTTGATGCTGAGAATAACATTAAAGATGCTGAAGCACTAAGTCGTCTGGAAAAGTTGGCTGAGGAGCTGGTCTTCATGCAGACTCAATTAAAAGCTTGATCCCGCTGAAATAAGCAAGGATTTAAATTTATGTTTCAATGAAGAACAAAGGTAGCCGGTCAGTATGATCGGCTGCCTTTGTTTGTTTTTCATCTTCATAAAACAGAATTCATACTAAAGAGGTGAAATAGCCAAAAATAATTTTTTCTCATGCGTGGCTTTTTTGCTTCCTCCGGTGTCTAATTAAATGTAAATCAAGAGGAGGTTCCCCACCATGTCAGGAGCTCATGACACGAAACCTGTTTATCCGGATGAACAGGACAGCATCGCCATCTTTGAGAACACGTATGAGCAATATCGTCAACGAATCAGCAAATACTTCTCACTGAAATTGAATCCGTTGGTTGCAGATGATTTGACCCAACAGGTATTTTTGAAAGCAGTCGAAAATATTCACAGCTTTAAAGGAAGCTCTAATTTATTCACCTGGATCTTTAAGATTGCTCAGAACACGGTGAAGAACGAATATCGCAGGTTATCGCGACAAAAAGAATCTCCTTATGATTTTACAGATTATGAATCGCAATCCATCTCTCTTGAATTTACGAAACATGTTGATATTCGAATTGATATTGGCTCCGCGTTACAAAAGCTGGATGAGATTGATCAGGAAATTATTGCATTACGCTTTTTCGTTGACTGCACCTTGCCCGAAATATCCAAGATTGTTGGACGACGGGAAAGTGCAGTAAAGAACAGACTGTACCGGGCTTTGGAGAAATTAAGAAAAGAACTGAAAGAGTGGGGGGATATTGCCATCATGTCTATTCAAGACCTGATTTCCATTGTAAATAAAGGTGAAAACCATGATACGAATGATCGTACGACGAAAGTGCATCAAGATTTGTTCGATGAACTCAATAATAGTGTTGAACGAGTGTCGACCAAATATAAACATCATCCATCACAAAAGGTAGTTATTGAAATTTATCCTGATCTGCCAACATTCCATCAAGCCGTCGGCGAAACAGATGCCCCCAATTGGTTTATGGGCACATATGAAGGGCGTACTCTGAAGATTGTCTCTCCATTGAATCCGGGACCGGAGCATACGTATCAATCCATTCTGAAAGGCACAGTCCACTTGTTCGCCATGTGGCTAATCAGCGACATTAATCCTGCAGCTCCCAAATGGATAAGACAGGGTATTGGTGGATATGAAGCTAAACAGATGTCCCAAGATTTCATTAAAGGTTCAACGAAAGATACCATTCGAAACCAGTCGATTCCAACTTTTGATGAATTAAATAACGATACGTGGGATTTTGAAACGATGAAAGGTTTTCAGTTCTCTTATATGATGGTGGAATTTGTGGTTGAGCGATACGGGATAGAGGCATTAAACAAACTGATTCGCAATCCTCTAGATTTCAAAGGGATCTTTCAATGTAGTGAGACTGAACTGTATGAGCAATGGATGAAGTATATAGAAATATAATAGAAATACAACCTTATACTTTTGTTTATAGGCTCGGTGATGAACCGGGCTTTTTTGTATTAGCAAAGGTTTGGAGCATTGATGTAGGTGAATTCGTTATATTTGACTTAGAGGGCACTCTAAGCTGTAAACTTGAAGAAGACACATCTGGAAGGAGATTATTTTGATGAACCAGGATAATAAGCCAAAAACCTCACAACATAAAATCGGTTCCGGATTCAACCATCGCACGACAGCTGAGGAAGTGTTGAATAACACGGATTTATCCGGGAAACTTGCTATCGTTACAGGTGGATATTCCGGATTGGGACTGGAGACCACACGTGCACTCGTTCGTGCTGGAGCCAAGGTTGTTGTAACCGCACGTCGGCCAGCCATCGCCAAAGAGGCTCTTGCAGGACTAGCTGGTGTAGAGATCGATGAAATGGACCTCGCAGATCTCACCAGTGTCCGTGCTTTTGCCGATCGTTTTCTGGCAAGCAACCAGAGTATCGACATGTTGATCCTTAATGCGGGGATTATGGCTTGTCCAGAGACTCGCGTAGGGCCGGGCTGGGAAGCACAATTTGCTACGAACCATCTTGGACATTTCACACTAACTAACTTATTATGGCCGGCACTCGTAAGTCAGGAAGGAGCACGGGTTGTATCTGTTGCATCAACAGGACATCATTTCTCACCAATTCGCTGGGACGATATGCAATTTGAGAACGGCTATGAAAAGTTTCCTGCTTACGGACAGTCCAAAACAGCAACCATTCTGTTTAGCGTTGAACTGGATAGACGTGGTGCAGATCAGGGAGTGCGTGCGTTCTCTGTACATCCGGGTGGAATTCTGACGCCGCTGCAACGACATATGCCGAAAGAGGAAATGATCGCATTGGGCTGGATTGATGAGTCTGGTCAAGTTGCCAATCCAAACTTTAAAACGCCAGAGCAAGGGGCAGCAACGCAAGTATGGGCAGCGACATCTCCGCAACTTGAGGGAAAAGGTGGCGTGTATTGCGAGGATTGTGACATCAGTGAGCCAGCTCCTGCGGATGGAGCCTTCTTTGGAGTCAAGGACTATGCTATCGATCCTGAGCAAGCCCGTCGTCTATGGGAAGTTTCCGCCCAGTTGACTCAAACGGATTTACCAATCTCTTAAGATCTGTTTTCTGTTCACGAGGAAAGTCGCCTGAAATGGCGGCTTTTTTTTGTGTTGGAAAGGCCCTTCGTGAACAGCATCCTGTGCAAAAGATGTTTTAAAATGAAGTTCAAGGTTGAAATTTAATCATTTCAAAGAAGAAACGTAAAACGCATCGAATCCTTAGACTCGATGCGTTTATTTTATATTGAAGTCACAGGTTTATTTTTTAGTATAAGATCCTAATTGTTTCTGTGAAAAAGGATGAACAGAGTTTTTGTTTCTCAGCCACATATTGCCTTTAACAATTAAAACATAGACAGCTACAACAAAATAAATGGTGCTCCACATCCAATTTGCTGGTGTTAACATATTCTGTTCATAGGCACTTTTAATGTACCAGATTCCAATTGGCAAATGCAGAAATATCGCTGAAAATAATCCGGGATTATATATACTTTTTGCCTTTATATTGGCGAAGATGCCATGCCAGATAATCTGAAAAAAACCCATTAATACAGGTGCCAGACCCAGCCATACAATGGAAGGGAAGAATACAGGCGGTAAATAAAACACATAGGCGATAATCAGATTAATAATCATGGCTGACTGCTGATTTAACGGGTATCTCTCAGGTGTCTTACTTTGGAACAGAGCTTTATTAAACAATCCTGCAAAGTAACCCGGCCATCGATATTCTTCAAATTGGTGCAGGAGTATGGCAATAAAGCTTAACCATAAAATGCTGTTAATGCGCGGAAGTGTTCCCCAATCCAAGATGAGATAAATACATACAAGGAATGCAATGATCAATCCAAAGTCCTGCCAATGTTTTCTTAACATGTTCAACTGAATCGCCTCCATCAATGTTGTTTAATGAAAGTATCTTTCAAAGAGCAGGTCAATTTGTGCATCGATAGAAGCAATCTTCACAGAAGCTCCTTTTTCCAGAATAGGACTCATAAGTGCCGGGAGAAAAAGCGCCCCGAAAATTTGCGTCATCATTGTGGTCAGTCGTTCCGGTTGTTGCTCTCCGGTTATCTCTTTTAATGTATTTTGAACTTTAGGGAACCCCAATAGATTTAAAAATGAACCGTATTCCTGTTGAGATGAGAAATCTGCTGAACCCATAAGAATAATTCTGGATAACAATTCGGGATATTCACGGATGACTTGTAAATAATCCATTAAGAATTGCTTTAATCGATCTCGGGCGGGGATGGATAATTCATCGAGTATAACAAAGGTATGCTGAAAGCTGCTCAGAATCATTTTAATAGATTCACTGATCAGATTTTCTTTGGAGCCGAAGTAATAATTAACCAGGGATACATTTGTGCCAGAGGCTTCGGCAATTTTTCGAATGGTGATGCCTTCAAATCCACTTTGTTTGGTGAACTCCAGTGTGGCTTGCATAATCTTTTCTTTTGTTTCACTTTTCTTGTCTGGTTCCATATGTAAAACCTCCAATAAAGTTATTTAAACAATGTTTAAAACAGTGTTTAAATTTATATTAGCACGATTTCCTAATATTGCAAGTCATACATTTGGATTATTGACCATTAACTAAGAAACATCATAGCGAAGGCTTTCGTTAAGGCATGTTCATTTTTTCGTGGGTGTTCTATTATGAAATGCGAAAAGGTTGATGTAACAAAAATATCTCTAAACAAAAAGCGCTATACCTGTGGTATGTTTTACGTACGTATACTGCTTTAATGTGAGAGGAGATTGTATGCCACAAGTGAAAAGAGTAATTCGGAACAAGTGGTTTCTATGGATAACGGGTGTTGTCGGTATTTTGATCGCTGCATTTTGCGTACTATCCTTCTTCCTCGTAAATTCGGTATCGGCTACTTTTGAAGCCGGAAGTGTTGAAGAAAAATATGCGCTGCCCGGCACGTACGAGGTAGATACGCTGGAGATCAAGGACAAACAAGGCGAGAAGCTCTACAGGGTTTATTCTCCGCAATCAACGGATGTCTTGCACCCGGTCATCGCTTGGGGCAACGGAACGGGGGCATTACCTGACAATTATGATCAGTTGTTAAGACACCTGGCCGGTTGGGGATTTATTGTCATCGATACATACAGTCAAACCACAGGTACAGGAAAAGAAATTATGGCTGCGATAGAATATATGCTTAGTGAAAATGAAGAGACGGTCAGCCCGTTCTATCACAGGATTCAAAAAGATCAGGTCGGTGCGGCAGGGCATTCGCAGGGATCAACAGGTGTGATTAACGCTCATACGAATTTTGAGAACGGGGATCTCATCAAAACGGTTGTATCGATTGCTCTGCCTGATCTGAAATATTGTGATCCAGAGGATGTGTACGATACATCAGCGCTGAAGGTACCATTTTTTGTTATAGGGGGAACCCGAGATTTCATCATTTCCCCGTCAGATTCCAACAAATTGGCGTTGGAGAATACCAATCCGGATCTTCCGGTCTTAATGGCCATGGCTAAAGGAGCTGCACATACAGCGATAGAGCAGGATGGAGGACAGCATAGAGGTTATTTGACAGCTTGGATGAGATATCAATTGATGAATGATTTGGAGGCAAGAATGGCCTTTGTTGGAAAGCATGCTGAAATAGGAACGAATAAACATTGGAAGGATGTTACTTCCGCAAATTTACAATAGTCATAGTTCACATAAATCGAAGGACCCTTCTCAAATGGAAGGGTCCTTCTTCGTAATTACGTTGAACTCTCAATAGATTACTATAAATATAAACGTTTTCAGTAGTGGTATCCTGTTAAATACCAAGTAACGGTAGCTATGATTTCGCCTTTGCTGTTGACTGTCTGGGAATAAGCATCGTGGGTAACTTAACCTGAAGATACTCACTGCTTGGATTCTCCACTTGTTTCAGGATAACTCTGCCCGCTTCTCGTCCGAGTTCAAGTTCCTGCTGAACAACAGCCGTGGGCGGGATGGTACAGAACTCCGGAAATTCGACATCATCGAAGAACACAACGGATAAATCTTCCGGTACAGAGATCCCCATCTGCATCGCCGCTTGAATAACATGAGGGCTGAAATTGGAAGACAGAAGGGCCGTCATCTGTGGATTTGCCTGTAAAAACTTCTGAATCATCATGATAACCTCTTCATCGCTGTCACTCATGGCCAGACGTGTCATCTGTATACTGCGATCAATCAGAATATGACGGTCCTCCAAGGCTTTCTCATACCCATGCAATCTGTCCTCAATACTTGATGTCCCCTCTGCAAGAGTGGAAATAAAGCCAATTCGACTGTGCCCAAGCTCATGAAGATGCTTAACTGCCTGAATAGCTGCCTCATGGTTGTCTGAGCTGATGGAGTTGGTCTCCACCCCTTTTAGATTGCGGTCCAAAAGGACTAGGGGGAAGCGATTTAGCGTAAGCGCAAGAATCTCATTGTTATAGTGTTCACCCTCAACGGGATAGATAATTAGTCCTCTAACGCCTGCCTGTTTCATTTCCTGAATTTTGAGAATCTCCGTCTCTTGTGAATCATTCGTCTTGGCAAATAACAATTGATAGCCATTCTCTGAAAGGGTGTCCTCAATTCCGCTCAGCAGATTGGCGGTGAAGCGATTGTCGAGACGGGGGAGAAGGAACCCGATCGTTGGTGCTATGAGCTGCTCTTTTACCGCTGATGTGATGTTATGAATCTCCTCGGGGCTGTGATCGTTAACAAAGGTGCCTTTGCCTTGAAGTCGGTAGACAACTCCTTTATCGACCAAAGCAGTGAGGGCATTTTTCACTGTGATACGGCTCACACTGAATTGCTCAGCCAGTTCATTTTCGGAAGGAATTCGGCTGCCTGGTTTCCAATTTCCGCTTCGAATCTGGTCAATGATATATGTTTCGATTTTCTTGTACATTGGCTTGAAGGTTCTAACCATCGCATTTTATCTCCATTCACTATTAGTTCGTTCTAAATATATTATATTAATACAACATATACAAGTGCTAAAAATCAATAACAAGTGAGTAAGACAAGAAGATTGAAATTACGAACAAATATAATAAAAAAACCTTATGAATAAACAATTTATTAGGAATACACTATGTTAAGTTGTATCTAAAAATAAACATTTACAAGTAAAAGTATGTTGTTTATATTGTTTTTAAAGTTTGTTGGATAAAGCGTTTCCAACGAGCCTTCACAATCTTATCTATGCTTCGAATTTTTTATCAAGTGTTCTTTAATTTATAAAGGGGGTGCAGCGGTTTTTAACGCCAATTTGTTGTCGTGGAATATTCATTAAGCCAGAAACGATCCAAAATTAAAGATAAGGGTGGTTGCGGGATGAAAAAAAGAGCAGGCATGATCGTTACTTTGTTAACTGTTTTTTCACTCATTGTAAGCGCTTGCGGTGGTGCGCAGTCCGGGGGGACGGAACCCAAAGCGAGTAAAGAGCTGACGATGTGGACGTGGAAGGTTGCTTACACGCCAGGGATTGAAGCAGCTGCGAAATTGTATGAAGAGAAAACAGGAATCAAAGTCAAACTCGAGACCTTTACACCAGATGATACGTATCGCCAAAAATTCCAGGCGGCAGCCAACTCCAAAAATTTGCCGGATATCGTGAACTGGTGGGCAACGGCAGGGGATTCCATAGAGAACTCGGTGCTCGAGCTGTCTGGTGAAGTGAGTGATGATCTGTTGAACAGCTACTACAGTGCTGCAATGGACCCGATCATCGTTACACAGAGTCAGGTTGACTCTTGGAAAGAAGATAAGAATGCCACTACAATTCAAAAGTCACTGAAGACTGGCCAGTTCTACGGACTGCCGCTTGATATCGGAGGATTCTTTACTTTCTATGGTAACAAGAAGCTGATCGAAGAAGCAGGGTTGACAGCCGAAGCGCCCAAAACGTGGGAAGAATTCGTCACCATGATGGAGACTGTCAAAGAGAAAACAGGTACTCCTGGGCTTGTGTTTGGTGCAAAGCTGCCTGATCTGTGGGAAAACTGGGCCGGTTCGGCACTGTCCATCATGCTGAACGAACCTCAAGGTTATATTGATCTGCTCGAAAGAAAGTCCAAACTAAGCGACCCTTCAAATCTGCCGGTAGTAAAAGCGATGGAGACATTGGCAAACAAAGATCTGCTTATGCCGGGAATTTTGTCAACGGATATTGATGGAGCAGACCAGGCGTTTGCTGCTGGCAAAGCCGCTTTCGATCTCGGTGGTTCCTTCACAATGTCTACGTTACTGGCTATGGGAATGAGTCCTGACGATATTTTCACCTTCCCGGTACCTCCGCTTGAAGGATCTAAAATTAACAGCTGGACGACTGATCCATTCACGTTAACGATGTTGTCAGTAAATAAAGATTCGCAGAACAAGGCTGAAGCGCTCGATTTCATTAAATTCCTCACCGGTGATCCGGATGCTGCTGTTGCTTTTGCTAATGCGGCGTATACAGTACCTGCGCTGAATCTGGGCGATCGTGCAAATGATCTGGACCCGAACCTGAAATCAATTTCAGATGCATTCGCTGCCGAACCTGGTCCTTACAGTCAAGCCTCACCAGCAATCAATACGTATCGTGGCAAGCACAAAGAGTGGGAAGTGTATGCCCAGTCCATGCAATCCATGATCGAGAAAAAGATGACTGCTGAACAAGTCGCCAAGAAGTTCGACGACACCATGGAAAGTCTGAAAGCGAGCGGGAACTAGAACACCAAAGCAATTGGCAAGCCCCGTAAGGGGCTGTCGATTGCCAAATTGAGAGCAAAAGGTGATTGATCATGATAAAAAGTCGAAATAAGTGGATGCCGTATCTCTTTTTACTACCTGGTGTGCTTTTGTTTCTAGCCATCGGCGTGTATTCGGTCGGATTCTCGATCATGCTCAGTTTTTATAACTGGTCCGGGATCGATTTTTCCACCGCAAGGTTTGAAGGTCTGGCGAATTTTCGTCAGTTCCTGCTCGGTGATGATCCGATTGTAACCCGAAATTTCTATAATGCCGTTCTGCACAATCTGATTATTGCCGTTTCACAGGTTGTGGTCGTCGTCCCAATCGCACTTGTGCTGGCATTTGTGCTGCAAAATACGAAGGCAGCAACGTGGTACCGGACGATTTATTTTCTGCCGATGATCGCATCTGGCGTAGCTATCTTTTATGTATGGAAAGGTTTGTTTGAACCTAGTGGAGCATTCAACTCACTCTTCTTATGGATGGGCTTGGATTTCCTTGCTGTACCTGGTGGAATGCTGGGGAGTTCGTCTACTTCTTTACTCGGTATTATTTTGACATCAATCTGGGGTGGTCTGCCTGGAACGCTGATTCTGTACTACGCTGGTCTGACTTCCATTGATCCGACACTATATGAAGCAGCAAGTGTGGATGGTGCCAAGAAAACAACCATGATATTGAAAATTACCTGGCCGTTACTGAAGCCAATCACGCTTATTGCCGTCATTCAGATGGTGAACGGAGCCTTTCAGGCCTTTGAGAATGTGTTCATCATGACAGGCGGCGGACCGGCTGGCAGTTCGGAGGTTATTGGTACGCTCGTGTACCGTACAGCTTTTCTAAACAATGATTATGGTCTGGCCAGCGCTATCGGCTGGGTATCATTTCTGATTACAGGTGCCATTGCCATATTCAGTATTCGCTCATTCAAGGCAGACATCTAAAAGGAGGAGCACATGGTCAAATATATTAAGCATATCATTCTAATCTTGTACGGATTGACCTGCCTGTATCCTTTTGTCTGGATGATCGGCACTTCGCTGAAGACATCACAGGATGCACTAGCCAATCCACAGAGTCCGTTTCCACAAGCTGCACCGATGTGGTCCACATTTGGTGACGTATGGAACAAATTGAATTTCTATCAGTTTTTCATCAACAGCGTGATCGTAAGTGCAGTCGTGATTATAGGCGTTATTCTCATCTATACCATGATGGCCTATTCGTTTGCCAAATTTGTCTATCGGGGCAAAAAATTCATCTATTACACGTTTATTGCCTTGCTACTCGTTCCAGGTGTAACCACATTGATTCCGCTATATATTAACATGACCAATCTGGGGCTGCAAAACACGTATATTGGCATGATTCTGCCCATGATTAATGGTGCTGCACCCTTCGCCATTTTCCTATTCACCAGTTACTTCCGCACAATCTCACATGAGTTATACGAGAGCGCCGTACTGGATGGATGTAACAATTTCAAAATCTACTAC
Source organism: Paenibacillus taichungensis (assembly GCF_013359905.1). Lineage (GTDB taxonomy): Bacteria > Bacillota > Bacilli > Paenibacillales > Paenibacillaceae > Paenibacillus > Paenibacillus taichungensis. The sequence continues at coordinate 562,715 of NZ_JABMCC010000115.1, forward strand.
AGAATCTATCTGCCATTAGCGTTGCCAGCTATCGGAACCATTGCGATTCTGAACTTTATCGGAAGCTGGAACAATATTTTGTGGCCGATGATTATCGTGGATAGCCGGGATATGTTTACGTTACCGATGGGACTCATGTATCTGGATTCATCTTCATTCAAGAAATGGAATGAACTCATGGCAGGGGCTTTGATTACGGTCATTCCAATCCTGCTTGCCTTCCCGTTCATGCAGAAGATGTATGTCAAGGGCATGACGGTAGGTTCAGTAAAAATGTAAATACACAACAACTAAATCATACAAGATTGGAATGAAATGAATGACTACAAAAACCGCGCATATTGTCGCACATTCTCACTGGGACAGGGAGTGGTATCTATCCTTTGAGAAGCACCGAATGTTGCTCGTTCAGCTCATGGAGGATTTAATCGAGACGTTTGAAAATGACTCGGAATTTACCAATTTCCATCTGGATGGGCAGTTTATTGTACTGGAAGATTACCTGGAAATCATGCCGCATAGGTCGAACCAGGTCCGCAAGTTAATTGAAGAGGGCAAGCTGATTGTCGGTCCATGGTACATCCTTCAAGATGAATTCCTCGTCAGCAGTGAAGCCAATGCACGTAACCTGTTAATTGGGATTCAAGCCTCAGAACAAATGGGAGGATATGCGAAAATCGGATATTTCCCGGATTCCTTCGGCAATATGGGTCAGGCACCACAGCTCATTAGCCAGGCAGGCATTGAGGTAGCTGTATATGGACGTGGAGTGAAGCCAGTTGGATTCAATAACGAAATTCAGTCTGGCAATGAACATACCTCCAAATACTCGGAGATGTATTGGGAATCTCCCGATGGTACTCGTGTACTGGCGATCCTGTTCGCCAATTGGTACAACAATGGCATGGAAATTCCGGTGGAACCAGAGAAGGCGAAAGTTTACTGGGCCGAAAAACTGGCTGCAGCAGAAGAGTTTGCTTCAAGTTCGGAACTCCTGTTCATGAACGGATGTGATCATCAGCCGCTTCAGAAAGATCTGACACAAGCGTTAAAGACGGCTACCGAGATTATGCCAGATGTGGCGTTTCGTCACTCCAGCTTTCCCGAATACATTCAGGCTCTGCAAAAAGCGAAACCCCAATCATTGGACGTCATTCGCGGTGAACTTCGAAGCCAATGGACCGACGGCTGGATCACACTTGTAAATACGGCTTCAGCAAGGGTATATATCAAACAGCAAAATGTAATAAGTCAGACGTTACTGGAGAAAGTGGCTGAGCCGCTGGCAGTCATGGCCTCTCTGTCCACAGGCATTTATCCACGGCATGAGCTGTTATATGCCTGGAAGACGTTACTGAAGAATCATCCTCATGACAGCATCTGTGGGTGCAGTGTTGACGAGGTCCATAGGGAAATGATGACCCGATTTGCCAAATCGCAAGAAGTGGCTGAAGCCATATCAGTTCAGAGTGCTCGTACAATAGCCGAATCCGTGGATACATCTGGCTTTGACGCAGATTGTGCGTTGCCTTTTGTAGTGTTTAACACTTCGGGACATCGACGATCCAATGTGATTGTAACTAGGATGGACATTGAGAGACGTTACTTTGACCACCGGCCTCCGCATGAAAAGTATCAGGAGTTTAAGCGTGAATATGAAGCCTTTGACTCGAACGATTGGGTTGTATTGGACGCGGAAGGCAAGCAAGTGGAAGCCGTAATCACACCCATTGGACCGACATTTGGATATGATTTGCCGGATGATCGATTCCGTCAACCTTACTGGGCATATCAAGTGGATGTAGAGCTTCATGTCCAGAACATCCCTGGTTTTGGATATCATAGTTTTGCTCTTGTGCCTAAGAGTGTTTCTGGAGAGAATGCGCTTAGCGAACTGACTACCACTGAACTTGTTACAGAAGAGCAAGTGATGGAGAACGATTATGTGCGGATCGAGATTGCGGGGGATGGATCGTTTAGCATGTTGGATAAAGTGAACGGTCGTAATTATACAGGGCTTGGCATTTATGAGGATACGGGGGATATCGGAAATGAGTATATGTACAGACAACCGGATCAGGAAGCTCCGTTGACTACGCAGGGACTGCCTGCCCAGATTAAGCTGGTACATCATACACCACTGAAAGCCGTCTATGAGATCGTGCATAACTGGAAGCTTCCGGTAGGCGCAGATGAACTGCTGGATGAAGAGATCCGCTCCATGGTTCCATTTCGTTACCGGAAATCCCGGCGGCTTGATGAAACTAGAGAAGTGAGGATTCGTACAGAGCTAAGCCTTGAAAAAACGGGTCGTTCGGTTGGCATTAAAAGTTATATCGATAACACGGTTCAGGATCATCGAATTCGCATGTTGTTCCAAACGGGACTCGAAGCAAGTCATGTTACCGTTGACTCTATTTACGAACTGGCAAAGCGCCCGATACAGCCGGAAGCGGAATGGAGAAATCCCAGCAATGCGCAGCATCAAAATGCATTTGTCAGTATCAGCAATGGTCGTGAAGGGCTAACGATTGCGAATAAAGGTCTTAATGAGTACGAAGTATTGGCTAATCAGAATACCATTGCTGTGACCCTGCTGCGTGGGGTACGCGAGCTTGGGGATTGGGGAGTATTTGCAACGCCTGAAGCCCAATGTCTCGGACAGCACATTATGGAAATGGAGCTCATTTCACATGATTTGGATGTTATTGAGTCCGAGGCTTATGTGCAGGCGTACCAGTTCCCGGTTCCCTGGACCGTTCAACAGACAGGGGTACATGGTGGAACGTCACCCGCTACCCACGAGTTTTTGCAATGGGAGGGTGATCATCTCGCTTTTAGTGCGCTTAAACGTGGCGAGGCAAATGATGACATGCTGTTCAGGGTGTTCAATGTATCATCGGAGACGACTTCACTGAAGGTAACGCCTTCGTTTGAGGCTAAGGAAGTGTACGAAAGTACAATTGTTGAACATCAAGGTGAAGCCATGAAGGTAGCGGATGAGGGAAGTTATGCTTTGAATGTGGGACCGGCAAAAATTCAGACGATCGGCATTCAACCCACAATACGTTTGATATAAACAATTCAGTCTTGGAGTTCTCTCCACTGCTGCGGATTGAAAACGGATGCATCATGTTCCACATACGACAACCCTGTTTTCGTGCAGCTTGATTACATGATCAAGTTAATGGGAGGTACGATTGTGAACAAACGATTATGGTTAGGTGCCAGGTGTACCATTTCAGTTATGTTGACTATTGTCATGTTATGTTCAGGGCTATACATCACACCAGCGACCACACACGCGGCAGCAGAGGGGGGAGATATTACTGAACAGGGAGACGTCCATCTAAATGATGTGTCACCTGACTCAGTAAGTATTACGTTGGGGGAAACTCCTGTGCAGCAGGGCATAACGGCTCGTCCCGGCGATGGACCTTCAGCAGGGCTTCAAGTGGGGATATCTGACGGCAAAGAGTATTGGAAAACCAATCAGACGGTGAATCCAACAAATCCGGCCGATAACATCCTGTATTTTTACTTTAATGTTGCGGATGAATATTTATTTGAAAATACCGATCAGGACGTGTTCGTCACTGTTGAATATTACGATAGCAATAGCGGAGCGATGTCTCTGCAATACGATTCGAAGCAATCCAATTTCAAGGATGCTCCTTTGTTCCGGTATGAAAATACGGGAACCTGGAAGACACATACTTTCAAGCTCAGTGATGCCAATTTCGGTAACCGCACCCATGATGCGGATTTCCGAATCGGGGTTAGCGGTGCAGGGGCACCAGCCAACAATCCGGAACTTCATCTGGCGAAAGTAACTGTCCATAAGCAGCCTCAGCAACAGGGAGGTACTCAGGCGAAGGTTTATGATACGGAATTCCCTACATCAGATATCGTCATTGCAGATCGGAGCGTAACCGATTATGGAGCAATAGGGGACGGTGTCTCGGACGATACTCAAGCTTTCAAAGAAGCGCTGGCAATAGCCGGAAATCAAGGTGGCGGAGTTGTGTTCGTACCATCCGGAACCTATAAATTAACCGGAGAGCTGGTTATTCCAACAGGCGTTACACTTCGCGGAGATTGGGGGAATCCCGAAGAGCATGGCGGGTTAGTCAAAGGTACAATCCTTGCTGTATATGGCGGCAAAGGTCAAGCTAACGGGAACAGCTTCATAAAGATGGAGCCTTCCAGTGGGGTAACACATTTGTCTATCTGGTATCCCGAACAGATTATAAATAACCCGGTGGCTTATCCATGGACGATGGAACAGCTTCCAGGTGACAGTGCCACGGTGAAAAATGTAACTCTCGTCAATGCATACCAGGGGATCAAGATTGGCCCGGAATGGAACGAACTTCATTATGTGAAGGATGTATACGGCACCACACTGAAAACCGGTATCTTTCTGGATTTCACAACAGACATTGGGAGACTGGAAGAGCTTCACCTGTCCCCGAATATATGGGCGAACTCTGGTTTGCCAGGAGCACCTGAGCAATCTCAATTGCGTGAATATATGATACAGCAATCAGAAGGTATCGTAATGGGGCGCTCGGACTGGGAGTATATGTCTAATATTCATATCTCGGGTTATAAGACAGGCATACGAATCACGACAAGAACAGGAAGCCTTGAAACAGCCAATGCACAGCTGTACAAGATTCAGATCGACGACTGCAACGTAGCGCTGAAGATTGAAGGCGTCAATGATTATGGATTGCTGGTGACAGATAGCCAATTCGAAGCGAGTGCTGGTCCGAATCCTGTTGCCATTTATGCAACGGAAGGTTTTCACTCCATTGCTCAGTTTAACAGCGTAACGGTGGGCGGGGAGCCCAAACATGCGGTTGTGAATGAAGGGCGTGGAACGTTGTCCTTTGAGAGCAGTTCTTTCGAGAATTGGGGTGAAGGAAGCGGAGATTATGCCATAGTTGCGAAGAGTGGTTCGCTTATACTGGGCAGTTCTACCTTCGCCAAGCCGGATCGGCACCTACTTCTTCAGAGAGATGTGGCAACAATCAATGCCATACATTCCGGACACGAAGGCAACCTTGCAGTGAACGATGAAAGTACCTCGGCGGAACTGAACATCCATCAGGAAGAAAATTTGGTGTTGGAAACGATACCTAATGTTCCTTCAGTAGATATTGCTGTGCAGCCCAAGCCGGGTACTCGCGAATTGTTTAACGTAGTGAGCCAGCCCTATTTGGCTGATAACACAGGGAATACGGATTCATCCCAAGCCATCCAACAGGCATTGAATGATGCCGAAGCAGCAGGTGGAGGAACGGTCTATATGCCGGCTGGTATTTACCGGGTTGAGCAGGCTCTTGTGGTCCCGACTGCCGTAGAACTGCGGGGTAATTATGATGTACCTCATCATACGATTGGGAATGGAACCGTTATTTTTACGAACTATGGAGAAAACGACCCGGATGCCGATGCCTTCATTCAGCTGAAGCAAGCAGCTGGATTACGCGGATTATCTGTCTATTACGATCAACAAACATGGTCTGATGCAAATCCGGTGAAGCCTTATGCCTGGACTGTGCAAGGTCAAGGGAAAAACGTATACCTGATCGATACAACCTTGGTTAACCCTTATCAGGCTGTCGACTTCGGCACCCATGATACAAGTGGTCATTATATCGATTATGTAGCGGGATCTCCGCTCAAGGAAGGCATATATCTTGGTGGCGGGTCAGACGGAGGATACATGCGGAATGTGCAGTTCAATCCGCATTATTATGGTCGGAACAATTATCCAAATCATCCATCGAATGATGAAGAATTTAATCAAATTTGGAATTATCAAAAAGAGAATCTGGACGCCTTCCGTATAGGGGATGTTACCAATCAGGTTATTTTTAATACATTTGTATACGGATCAAAGTACGGTATTCATTTTGAAGAACAGAATGGAAGAGGGCCCGAGGCTATCGTTATTGGTCATGGCACGGATGGCAGTAAAAAGGGAGCCGTATTACAACATGCGGGAACAGCTGGTCTTTCGTTTATCAATACAGAGCTTGTTTCCATGAGTACAACAGACAAGGTATACGTGGAGGTTGGGCCAGACTTTGGTTCCAAAGCGGTGTTCTTCAATACGTCCATGTGGGGAGACACAACAAGATCTTTTGATATTCACGGAGGAGATATCCGCATACAGCAGGGAAACTTCACAAACGTTGGTGAAATCGGCATTAATGCAATCGGTGGTGATATTACCCTCTACAATTCCTATTTTCAACAGCCACGTACGAATCATGTGGTTGCAGGTCCAAACGTAGAGAAGATGGTGATATCCAACAACCTGTTTAATGGCGGTTTTCAGATTGAGAATGAAGCCCCTCCTGGAAAAGTGACGGGTACCAATCTGTTTCCTTTGGCACTCAAACTGAACCAGCTTGGGTATGATCCATCCAGACCAGGTGATCCCGGAAGCACGCTGACTTTGACTAATGTTGCAGGTGAGGCTTTGCTTAAAGGGGAGATCGAACTGATTGAACCGAGTGTGTATCAGGCGATGTTTAAGCCAGTACGATTTGAGGGGCTGGGCATTGGGAAAAGCAAGGATGTGGCGCTTCCCTATATATCAAGTGACTTGCTCAAATTCAGAGTAACGCTTGAAAACGGATTCCGTTATGAGACTTCAGTCAAACTGTCACAATCCTTTGCGGCACAAAAAGATGCTGTTGGAACGCTGCCATTCATTGAGGTTTCCAGTCCGGAGCATTACAACAGTGTCGGTGGAAGCTGGGGAGGTCCGAATGACCTCAGCATTCAAGCTAAAGCAAGTTGGGATGCGGAAAATTTGGTTCTCAAGGTGGACGTCAAAGACGATATTCACCATCAATCCAATACCAATGGCGATATATGGCAAGGAGACAGTTTACAGCTCGGTATTGACCTTGGTAAAGAGGATGGTGCGGCCAGCAAACAGGTGAATGAGCTTGGTTTTGCACTGAATCAGGAAGGTGTCATCACGAAATGGAGATGGCGAGCTCCGGAAGGGGTTGCACCAGGATTATTGGAATCCGCATCAGCAAACATTACCCGGGACGAGACGACTCATATTACTCATTATCAAATTACGCTGCCTTTTGCAGCACTTCATCAGGAAGGATATTCATTCCAACCTGACAAACCTATCGGTTTTGCATTGCTTGTCAACGAAAACGATGGCGAAGGACGATCAGGCTTTATGGAATTTAATGGAGGGATCGGTACAAGTAAAGATGCACGATTATTCGGAAACTTGTACCTGCTTACGGGTGATTATGTGACATTGTTGGAGCAATCGGCCGAGGCGAGTGTTCGTACTGCGGAGCAAAAGAAAGATGTTACCTCTATAGATACAGCAGCCAACTTCGTCACTCTGCTACCAGGCGGCACGTTAAAGTCCTCATTACTCGTGAGACTCGCTGTTCTTACATCAGGTTCCAATCCGAATCCCGGGGGACCCAATCCACAGCCAGGCTCGGGTTCTGGTTCGCAGCCAGGTGCTGGAGGGGGCCCTACGACTGGAGGGAAGAATGAACCAACACCCGCCGCTCCTGGTGCTACAATGCAGCTTCAGCCCAAGCTGGATAAGGCTGCTGCATTGGCAACAGCCGAGCTCACCAACAAGATGATGGAGGATGCATTCAACCGCATCACCCCTGATCAGGACAGGAAAAAGAAGCTGATTGTAGACATCGAATCTGTAGATGGTGCTGAAGGGTATGCTCTGACACTTCCATCCAGCTTTTTGCAGGAAGTACCATCTACCCATTGGTTGGAGATTCGAACAGCATGGGGAGTGCTGCTGGTTCCGAGCAATTTGCTGGCCAATACCAAAGGAACGATTGGAGAGCGTATTAACTTGGTATTAAGTAAGGCTAATCGAAGCACTTGGAGTGCCAAGATGAAATCAGACTTAGGAGAGCGGCCGGCGATTTCATTATCTGTGATATCGGATGGAAAATCCGTTGCATGGCAAAATTCCATTACGCCAATCACAGTAAGTTTACCCTATCAGCCTAATGTAACTGAACTGCTGGACCCGGAAAAACTCGCAGTACAACGTATCGCGGATGACGGGCAAATGATCTCCATTCCAAATGGGAAGTTCAATAAAAAATCGGAACAAATGATTTTCAAGACACGACAAAACGGAGTTTATACAATCACTCAGGATAATCGAACATTCCAGGATATACAGCAGCTATCATGGGCCCGCCATGCCATCGAAGTCCTAGTGTCCAAAGGGGTTATTCGTGGAATGACAAAGGCAGAATATCAGCCTCAATCCATGATCCGCCGAGCGGATTTCGTAACTCTGCTTACCAATGCCTTAGAATTACAACCAGATCAGGGAACCAAGGTGGAACGCTTCGCGGATGTACCTGAGCATGTTTATTACGAACAGTCCGTGAATACCGCAAGAACGCTGGGCATCATTCAAGGGGCAGGCGCGGATCGATTCTCGCCAGCGTCTCCAATTACCCGGGAAGAAGCAGCGGTTATGATCTACCGAGCTATGCAAGTTATCGGGATGCAGCCTCCTCCTGAAGGTGAATCCGGTCTGAATGACTATAAAGATACTCATTTGATTAAGGCATATGCCCGCGATGCCATTGATTCATTAACCAAATCAACAATAATGGAAGGAAGCAATGGCAGCTTCCATCCGGAAGATACAATGACACGTGCTGAGACCGCAGTGCTGCTGTATCGTTTATACAACCGTTTGCCTTAAATCTTCCGATAGGATTGAAATGGAGCAGATGAGGAGAGTGAACACATGGCTAAAATTACACGGATAGAATGCATACGTACAAGGCACGACGGAAGCTGGACCATTGTGAAGATTTCAACGGATCAGGATGGTCTTTACGGATTGGGTTCTGCTTCCGATCTTTATAATCCCGAAGCGGTGGTACAGGTCATCGAGCAACTGCTGGCACCATTACTCATAGGGAGGGATGCATCCCAGATTGAAGATTTGTGGCATCTCATGCATATGAGCGGATATTGGAGAAATGGGGCAATACTTCATACGGCCATTGGTGGAATTGACATGGCCCTGTGGGATATCAAGGGCAAGGAAGCGAATCTACCGGTATATCAATTGTTAGGAGGGGCCTGCCGTTCGGCAGTTCCCTGTTACGGCCATGCCGGTGGTGCTGATATCAGCGAGCTGAAAGAGGATGTATCTCGTTTTATGGAAGAAGGATACACGGTCATTCGAGTGCAGATGGGAGGTTACGGTGGCGGGGGATTTGTCAGCGGCAAGGACGCGAATTTGCCGCGCGAGCCCTGGAGCAGCGGTCCTGTATTCGATGAACATGCGTATCTGCATGCGATCCCTGACATGTTCGAGAAGTTGCGCCTGGAATTTGGTAATGGGATTCAGTTTACCCATGATGTGCATGAGCATTTGTCCCCCATTCATGCCATTCAGCTGTCGAAGCGGCTGGAACCTTATCATCTTTTCTTTCTGGAAGATGCACTTGCTCCGGAACAGATCGGTTGGTATCGACAGCTGCGTCAACAGAGTGCTACGCCGCAGGCCGTGGGAGAATTATTTGTTAATCCTCAGGAGTGGACTGGTCTGATTCAAGAGAAGTTGATCGATTTTATCAGAGTTCGGGTATCGAAAGCAGGCGGAATCAGCGCTTGTCGCAAGATCGCTGCGCTTGGCGAAGCCTACGGAGTACGAACAGCCTGGCAGGAGGGTGGGGAGAATGATCCTGTTAACCAGGCGGCTGCTGTCCATCTGGATATGGCCCTGTGGAACTTTGGTATCCAGGAAATCAATCATTTTAAACCTCATGAGTTGCAGGCATTCCCGGGACATATCGTCAGAGAGGGCGGATATCTATATCCTTCCAACAAACCGGGACTGGGCATTGAACTGGATGAAGTGAAGGCCAGATCATTACTAAGTGACTCATGGGATCACAACAAATATCATCGGCCGTATCCTCTAGACCGCAAAGCGGATGGGACATTGGTGCGACCCTAACGAAGTGACAAGAACAGACAGGAGAGATATAGGAATGAAGACGATTGCAGTTACAGGCGGAGGCGGAAAGCTGGGTTCACAGGTTATTGAGAAGCTGCAATTACAAGGTCATGATGTCGTATCGCTGGATAAACACCTGTCTGACCGGGTGCGTTGCAGACAGATTATTGTCGATCTGAACGATTATGGTCAAGTCGTGGGAGCACTTGCCGGAGTGGATGCGATCATCCATCTGGCCGCAATTCCTGCGCCGCTTCACTACCCTCACAGCTACATTTTCGCTAATAATACACTTTCCGGATACCATGTGCTGGAAGCAGCCTCTTTGCTTGGTATAAAAAAGGTGATCATGGGCTCCAGTGAATCATCCTACGGATTTGCCTGGGCCAACAAACCCTTCGCTCCCGATTATTTCCCGGTGGATGAACAGCATCCGCAACAGCCGCAGGAATGTTACGGCCTGTCCAAGATCGTTAATGAGGTCACTGCAGAGATGTTTCATCGGAGAAGTGGGATACAGGTGATTTCCCTCCGTTTTTCAATGATTGTCGGACCAGGAGAGTACAGACATTTGGCTATTGCGAAGGCGGAAACGTTCAAGCACATATTGTGGAGCTACATTGATATCAGGGATGCCGTGGATGCTTGTTTGGCTGCTCTGCACGCCGATTATAATGGGGCTGTTCACGTTAATGTTACCGCTAATGATACGTTAAGTGATCGGCAAACGACAGAATTGCTCGCCACCTTTTATCCTAATGTAAAAGATCTACGGACACCTTTCTCTAGTCGAGAAGCCATTGTTAGTAATGGAATGGTGAAAGAGCTTCTGTCCTGGGGCCCGAAGCATTCGTGGGCGGATGAAGAACAGGAGTAGCTTATGCGCAACTAAAATGAATAGGGGGATAATATGCTAAATTTCATGCAAAAAAACAAGAAGGTTTTGGCTTTTGCAAGTGCGGCATTATTGATTCTTACGTTGTGTTTGTCTATTTCACCTTCCATCGTATCGGCAGCTTCCGCGTTTAATCAAACGCAGGCTTCCAGTTATAACAGTCAATCCGGAGTCCAACTGGAAAGTTCCAGCGAGGGTGGGCAAAATGTCGCATTTATCGACAACGGCGATTACATTGTATTCAACAATGTGGATTTTGGCAGCGGTGCCAATTCAATCGACGTGAGAGTAGCCAGTAATAACAGTGGCGGTACGATTGAGGTCCGTCTGGATAGCCTAAACGGGACACTCGCGGGAACTGTTGCTGTTCCAGCTACGGGCGGGTGGCAATCCTGGCAAACGAAGTCCGGGTCAATCAGTGGTGCCACTGGTGTACACACAGTCTATCTTAAATTCACGGGCGGAACCGGCAATTTATTCAATCTACTCTGGTTCAAGTTCAGTGCTTCCGCCGCAGGCAGCGGAGGCGATGTCGTAGGCAAGCTGTATGCCGGGTATCAAGGCTGGTTCAACGCAGCCGGAGACGGTTCACCGAACGGGGGCTGGGTGCACTGGTCCAAAAATAGCAGTGCGCCATCAGCAAATGGCAACGTGAATTTCGAGTTGTATCCAGACCTTCGCGAATATTCCAAGCTGTATCAGACAAGTTTGGCGAACCTCGGTAATGGTTCTCCTGCCAAATTGTTCTCCTCTTACGATCAGGAGACGGTCAACAAACATTTTGAGTGGATGCAAACCTACAATATCGATGGTGCAGCATTGCAACGGTTCGGCGCAGATGAGAGTGACACACCTAACAACTGGAAAAGCAACCGGGACAGCGTAGCCGTCAAGGTTAAAAATGCCGCGGAATCTTATAATCGCAAGTTCTATGTCATGTATGACATTACGGGAATGAATGCGAGCAATTGGGTACAGGCAGTCAAGCATGACTGGACGACCAATGTTGTGAACAACATGCACCTGCCATCATCTTCGGCCTATGCGAAGCAGAATGGCAAAATGGTTGTCTGCATCTGGGGTATTGGCTTCACGGATCGGCCGGGTACGGCAGCAGAGGCGGCCGATTTGATCGGTTGGTTCAAAAACCAGGGGATCTATGTCATCGGTGGCGTGCCTACGTATTGGAGAACGGGAAATAACGACTCTCGATCTGATTTTATGAACGTCTACAAATCGTTGGATATGATCTCGCCTTGGTCCGTTGCCCGCTTCGGCAATATTCAGCAAGCGGACAGCTTCAAAACCAATCAGCTTCAACCTGATCTGGCTTTCACACAGCAAAATGGAATTGACTATCAGCCAGTGATCTGGCCGGGTTCGGCTTGGTCGAACATGACTGGTGGCCCAAGAAACGAGAATCCGCGTCTGCATGGAGACTTTATGTGGAGGCAGGCCTACAATCTGAAGAGCATCGGTATCAATACCGGATATATCGCGATGTTTGACGAGTACGATGAAGGTACGGCTATTGCCAAGATGGCAGAGAACAGCTCCATGATTCCAACCAATCAATATTTTCTAACGCTGGATGCCGACGGTGTTGCCGTATCTTCAGACTTTTATCTCCGACTTGCAGGGGATATCAATCGCATGTTCAAAAATCAGATTCCAGTGACGGCAAACCATCCAACAAGTCATCAATAGAGCCCAAATGGCATGATTTTAACAAGTTCGTATACATTCAGGAGGATTAAAAATGACTACTAATGATATTGGCTTCGAAACCACACGCCAAAAGACGACATCCATGAATCCAGCAATCACATCTATATATACAGCAGATCCTTCGGCCCATGTATGGAACGACGGTAAAATTTACATTTACGCATCTCATGATATGGACCCAGCCAGAGGTTGCGATCTCATGGACAGATATCATGTTTTTTCCTCGGAGGATATGGTTCACTGGTTGGACGAAGGGGAAATACTCCGTTCAGACGACGTTTCCTGGGGCAGACCGGAGGGCGGCTTCATGTGGGCGCCTGACTGTGCATACAAGAATGGGACCTATTACTTCTATTATCCGCATCCAAGTGATTCGAACTGGAATGATTCCTGGAAGATCGGGGTTGCCACCAGTAGCTATCCAGCGCATGGCTTTACGGATCAAGGGTATATCAAGGGGCTTGGCGGGTTTGCACTGATTGACCCGTGTGTAATTGTAGACGATGACAATAGCGCCTATATCTACTATGGTGGCGGCAGTGTCTGTCTGGGAGGCAAGCTCAATGAAGATATGATGTCACTGGAGAACGGCATGACAGAAATGCAAGGACTTGAGGATTTTCATGAAGCGGCCTGGGTGTTCAAAAGAAACAATCTTTATTATCTTACCTATGCGGACAATCTGGAAGACAACAACCGTATGAGATACGCAACAAGCGAGAATCCGCTTGGCCCATGGACGTACCGAGGCATTTTTCTGGAGCCGACTGGCTGTTCCACGACCCATGGCTCTGTAGTAGAATTCAAAGGGCAATGGTATCTTTTTTATCACAATCAAGCGATCTCTGGAGAAGGTACGCTGCGTAGCGTATGTATCGACTATCTGGAGTTCGATGAAGATGGTTCCATCAGACCTGTGGTTCAGACAAGGGAAGGTGTACCGTCCGTTGGTCCAGCCCCGGTTCCTGCACGGCAACAGAAAGTTTATGCAGGTGCAGCTTGTCAGGTTTTTGGTGGAGCTGAAATCAGGACATTGCAATCCGGTCAAACCGTGGTCGGGAATCTTCAATCCTCAGAAGCGTACGCCTTGTTTAAGAATATAGATGGAGGCGAAGGCGGAAGAGCATCGATTGAACTTCATTATGCGACTGGTGAACGACTAGCCAAATTGCATCTGACGATTAATGACCAGGACTATTCTTTGCTGAATGCGCTATCCACTGGCGGTTTGCAGGAGTTCGGCGGAATCACCAATATCACCGTTCCTTTGGAGCCGGGTAATGTTAACACAATCCAAATTTCAGGTGGACATGGTGAGATCAATCTTTTAAGCCTCACCGTTACCCCGTTGTTGGATTAATACGTAAGAAACGGGATAGACGTTTAAACCTCAGGAGAGTTTTCCTGAGGTTTTTTCTTGTAAATATGAACGAGTGAGTTCTAATAAAAAATAAGCACTTTTTTCCAACAAAATGCCAAATGAATGACAACGAAATGTTATTTCTATTTGTAACTGCTTACTTTATGCTAGATTTCAACACCCGATGAAGAGACTGGATTATGTCTGTACATACGGTTATGAGGGTTAGCCATTGTGCAGAAGAAAACAAGTTCTTCGGATGTAAGACAGAAGTGCACGTAGAGAACCTTGATGTATTTGTAAGCGGTAACAAAAAACAGACTAGGAGGAAATCATGTGAGGAAGAGTCGTCGATTCATGTTCACGCTGTTGGTCATTTTATTAATGGTTTCGTCAGTGCCACTCCCTGCCACAGCCTATCAAAATCCGCAAACGTTACCGGATGAATGGGGACAATATGGACTCGGGGACCCCTATGTATTGAAATTTAATGGATACTATTACCTGTATGTAAGCACAAGAGATACGGACGACGGTGTCAAAGTCTGGAGCTCTAAAGACCTGGTGAATTGGTCGTACCGTGGATTAGCTACAACAGATCCCATTACGCACGGAGCTTATGCTCCTGAAGTTGTTTACTGGAATGGCATGTTCTACATGTATACATCACCTGCCGGAAAAGGACATTACGTGCTGAGCAGCACAAGTCCTACCGGACCCTTCAATGTAGTAACGGGCAACCTTGGAAAGTCGATTGACGGTAATGTGTTCATTGACGATGATGGCTCGTTCAGCTTCTATCACGCAGCACAGGGCCGCATAGATGCAGCACCGATGAGCAGTCCGACTGAGATCGGAGTGAGTGCGTCTACAGGAGTGGGGATGGGAGGCTGGACTGAGGGTTCAACCGTCTTCAAACGAAATGGAAAATACTATATGACCTATACAGGTAACCACGTATTTAGCAAAGGATATCGGGTGGATGTGGCAGTTAGCACCACAGGTCCGAGGTCCGGATATGTTACGGATAGCACAAACCCGGTATTAATTCGTACAGAGGGTCCAACCGTGGGATTAGGACACAACACTGTAGTAACAGGACCTAATCTGGACACTCACTATATGATGTATCACAATTTGGAAGGTAACGGAATCATTGGACCGCTGCGGCATCTGAACATGGACCGAATTGTATGGAATAACGACAAGATGATCGTGCAAGGTCCGACTTCAACGGATCAACCCAATCCAGAAATGCCTGTTTTCTATGACTACTTCGATCGTACTGCAATCGGAAGCAATTGGTCCAACGTGAACGGTGGTAATTGGGGCATCTACAATCAGGAACTCATGTGGCAAAATTCAATGGGCAGCTCAACTTGGTATAAACAAGTGACGGCTTCGAGCAGCGCATCGGATTATACGGCTGAATTTAACATGAAGGAAATGAATCGGGGAACGTCCACCAATCCGAGATACGGCGCTACATTCTCCTATACGAATGAGAACAACTACGGTGTTGCGCTGATCAGTTCGAAAAACAAAAGACTTGAGACATTTTTCCGAATTAACGGTGTGGATCAGGCTTGGCAAACATTCGATCTGCCTGCCGACTTCAATTATTCGAAATGGCATAACATACGGATAGAAAAATTGGGATCAACGTTTAAATACTACGTAGATGGTATGTTCAAAGCAACGCGTACCGCCAATGTAGGAGCAGGCAAAATTGGTGTTCTGACAGAGGATACACATGCGGACTTCGGCTATACTGCTTTTAGCAATGATGTGAACGGAAGCAGTGCATGGAATGCCTCCAAGCCGATTCCAGGCACAATTGAGGCCGTTCATTATATGAAAGGAGGCGAAGGTGTCGCTTATCACGATACAACGGCTGGGAACCTGGGCGGGGCTTATCGGACCGATGCCGGGGATATTCACCTGAATAACGAAGGACTGTTCAACTTAGGCTGGAATCAGACGGGAGAATGGTATAAATACAAAGTAAACGTAGAGTCAAGTGGATATTACGATATTGATTTTCGCATGGCTACCTCGTTGGACGGGGCTCAGATCCGAGTGTGGGATGGTTCGACCGACTTAACGGGTATCGTCAATGTACCTAATACGGGCGGATGGGATAATTGGAAAAACATCTCCAAGAAAAAGGTCTATTTAAATGCTGGACAACGGGAATTAAAGGTTGAATTCGTAACTGGCGAGGCTGATTTCTCAAGAATGACGTTTCAGAAGAATGTTGATGTGACAAGTGTAAGTGATAATTTTAACGACGGCGACGATAATGGATGGACACGGTTTGAAGGAACCTGGGCTGTAGAGAATGGTGAATACAGTGCAGGGAGCACCGGACCTGCGAAATCTACATTTGGGGATACAGGATGGGCAGATTATACGGTAGAGGCGGATATTAAGATGATTGACTCAGGGGGAGACGGGGGTTTACTTGTCAGAGTGTCCAATCCATCCCACGGCACAGAGCGAGGCCAGAACAATTATGATGCTTTACAAGGATATTATGCTTATCTGACCACAAGCGGAGTCAGTCTGGGCAAGATGAATTATAATTGGGCGCTCCTCAAGAGCAACGCGCAGTCATATTCCACCAATACCTGGTATCATATGAAAGTTGCCGTTAATGGTACCAACATCAAAGTTTATGTGGATGATATGGTTACTCCGAAGATCGATTATACGGACAACAGCCTGAATCCGTTCACGCATGGCAAAATCGGTGTTAGAACGGCAAACAAGCATACGCATTTCGATAACGTATCGGTTACTCCCTGAACCCGGAAGCCAAACGTTGAGAATGCAAATCGTTGTAACGAGAACTGGAATGCATATTAAGCCGCCAATTGGCGGCTTTTTTGCCTTAAACGATATAAACTATTGCGACCAAATGATGCCTTCCTCTGATCTCCTTCACCACCGTCATTTCCCATTAGCCAATCCAACCCAATTCATTGATAATTGAATGATGGATTCGACAGGAGAGGGTGGTTGGTAATGAAAAGTAGTGAACTTCTGAATGGATCGCATGTATCCTTTGGAGGAAAAGAGATGCTTCTCCAGGCTAGTAAAGAAGCCGCTTCTTATGGCGCATCTACATTTATGATGTACACCGGCGCACCGCAGAATTCGAAACGAAAACCTATTTTGCAATATAATATTGAAGCAGGTCATTTGCACATGAAGCAGCATGGCATTTCCAACATTGTAGTACATGCTCCATTCCTGATAAATTTGGCTAATAGTTACAAACGAGAAGTATTTGATTTTAGTGTACAGTTCCTGCGGGATGAGATTGAACGAACGGCAGCGCTGGGATCCAATCAGCTGGTCCTTCACCCCGGTGCCCATGTTAACGCTGGGGTAGACATCGGCATTCGGCAAATTATCCGGGGATTAAACGAAGTATTACAGGACGAAATTTACCCTGAGGTCCAGATTTCTTTGGAAACGATGGCTGGAAAAGGAACAGAATGCGGAACAAGTTTTGAAGAACTGGCACAGATTGTCGATGGCGTGCAACGGAATGAACGACTCTCCATATGTCTGGATACTTGTCATGTTCATGATGCCGGATACGATATTGTTCATCATTTTGATGGAGTACTCGAGCAGTTTGACAAGGTACTTGGCCTTGATCGACTAAAAGTACTGCACATCAATGATTCCAAAAATGTGCGGGGATCGAGGAAAGATCGCCATGAGAACATCGGACACGGACATATCGGGCTTCAGGCCTTGGATTATATTGTGCATCACCCCCAGCTTGCGTCACTTCCAAAATTGCTTGAGACGCCGTCGATTGGTAAAATTAAATATAAAAGTGCACCTTATCGACATGAAATTGCCCTGTTAAGAAGAGAGTGCTCTGAACCCGTGCAGAAGGAAGAGAATTCTTTAGAAAACAGTAAATAGAGAGTATCACAAACATTCGCTCACTCATTCCATGTTTATTCTCACGAGACATATGTTAAAATGGATGTAGAACGTTACTTTTTACTAAAAAGGAGGCCGCCATGCAGCCAATAGAGCCTCAAGACATCCAACACCGGATCAATAAACTTCTCGATCAGGACCTATATTTACACCTCGAACTCACGTCAGGTGCTTACGCCAGTCACTTCGATAGCACCAGGCATCCGGGGTCGGCATTCATTTCCAATGCGGTCATACGATATACGCAAGGATCTATCTCGGGCACGGGCCCATATCGAGTTGGCTTAAAGACCACTCACGGCTGGATATACGCTGAAGGACTTACACACATTGACGAGCTGGAACAAGAACGACTCATTCTGGCTGGTCACGATAGTCAAGGAAAGCTGGTTGTAGCTTTACAACTTAGTCGGGAATTGTTCTGATGAAAGCGGAGGATCAAATAAGCATGAATAACAAACAGATTGAACATCAGCGCATTTTAGTTGTGTTTCCCCATCCCGACGATGAAGCGTTCAGTTCATCGGGAACATTGGCGAAATACATAAAAGGCGGTGCTCAAGTCACTTATGCTTGCCTGACTCTAGGGGAGATGGGACGTAATATGGGCATCCCTCCATTTGCCAACCGGGTCACCTTGCCAATAATCCGTAAGGATGAACTCATAGAGTCCTCCAATGCGATTGGTATTCAAGATTTAAGGATGCTCGGTTTTCACGATAAAATGATCGAGTTTGAAGATCCTGAACTGCTAGATGGCCATATTTTGGCCCTGATCAAGGAGCTTAATCCTTCACTGGTCATTACTTTCTATCCGGGCTATAGTGTGCATCCCGATCATGATGCAACCGGAGCTGCGGTTACGCGAACGATTGGTCGACTGCCTGCAGAGGAGAGACCAATTGTGTACTGCTGCGCATTCTCGAACAATCACGAGGAGAGCATCGGAAAAGCGGATGTGATTGAAGATGTGAGTGGATTCCTCGCCGAGAAAATGGCATCGATTCGAGCTCACCGTTCGCAATTCCAAGCGCCTGAACTTGTCGGCAAGCGGGAATTGGATGATGAACAAATCCGAAATCGGTTTGGAAGAGAAGCGTTTTGGACCTATAAGTTCGATTAATTTTACAGTTTGTACAATCAAATTTTCGTAAAAGTCGCCATTATGGCGACTTTTTTTCGTTTTAAACATAACATATTGTTCAGAGGTGATTGGATTGGGAAGGGGCAATCGTATGGTTTCCATTGGCTTGCACGGGTAATAACATATTGACCATTAAACTCGTAAGGAGTGATACAATTGAAAGAACTTTGTTCTGTTTTTATTAAAATCCCGATGCTCTTTATGTTTGTTGCACTTACAGCTTGCTCTGGAGAAACGGAGCCGTCGTCCACCACTGAAACGTCAACACAAACAAATGAATCGGTTAAAGCTCCCACCACAGAAAACGAGGAAACATCTGAAACGACACGACCGCAAACAGAAAGTTTTGATTTGATGACAGGAGAGGGAAATTCTTCACAAACGGCAACCTTACATCAAGGAGAGGGTTTTTCATTGTACGTGTTTGAGAAGTTTTCTTTTGACGCTGCCAAAGGCCGCTTGTCGCTGATAAGCAATCCGGACTACTATGTAGATATTGAACCGCTGCCCTCAGATTATGATCTGGAAAAGCTTAAGACAACTGGGCAAGAGGACTTGGAAAAATTCGGTGCGGTGACTGATTATAGTGGAGAACTGATCGAGCATCCGCTTGGTTTCGCTGAGCTTTATCTTCAAGCCTCAGGTGAAAAAGGGATAAACGATTATATGGTCTGGAAATCAGAAAAAGGTGACGCTTTTTTATTCCGTCTTCACAATCCCAAAGGTGAAGAAGCCTCTGATTTCGCTGGTCCGGTCCTTGTGTCCTTATCCACGGTTCAAGGCGAATAGTCGTCATCGTCATCATAAGGAGTGAATGGACATCGTAATACCAAAAATGCGAAGCAAACGAATCATTCGAATTACTGCGATACTCATTTTACTTTTGCTCATATCATGCATCGCATTTGTTTATGTGAATGACAGACCTGGCGGACTAGCCGACCGGCGTATGTCCAAAACAATGGGAATGAGTGAAACCATGCATATTCCTATAGGAAAAACTGCTGAAGAAGCGATTCAGAAGTTTAGAGGCAAGGTTGATTCATTTCACATCATTCATCAAGAACCGGTGGACGGCGGCATAATTTTGTTTAAACAAAAAACGGGTCAGGAAAATAACAGCAATCTTCAGATGGAGTATGCTCGGAAGATAATATTCGGATGGAAGTGGGCTTGGGGTGGCGGATATTCCATCGGGGAATCATCTCAATTCACGTCTGCAATGGATTATATGAGCATACCTGAATTGAGTCATATATCGACACCTTTCCCTATGCTGTTTGGACATATACTAGACCCGGCTATTCAGCGTGTAACTGTCGAGTTCGAGGGGAATGAGAAACCAGTACTTGCGGAAGCCAAGCTGGTTGAGGTGGGCCTGGAAAGCATAATCTGGTTTGTAACACTGCCCTCGTCTGCAACAATTCCGTATGAAATAAAGGGATTCAATGATAAAGGGGAGCTCGTAACCCATAAACAAATGGATGATCCGAATGGCATGGGTTCCATGGTTCTGGAAGAGCGTTAAAGAGTGATCGTACGGGACCTGCGAGTAGGGCGGGATCGTCAAGTTTGGAAAACAATAAAAAGGGAACAACCCATTGTTGAGGGTTGTTCCCTTATACGTTACAAGGAAATTCGAGTTTACAAAAAAATAAGTAAAAGAATTCCGACTACGAAGCAATAGTATGAAAAGTAAATCAAGTTCCCTCTTGCCATAATTCCCATGAACCATCTCATTGAAAAGTAGGTTACGATAAGGGTCGTAATGAACGCTAAAATGTAAGGTACAGCCAACTGCGCTCGGTGCGGATCGGTTACAATGTCAGATGCACCTAAAATTACCCCGCCGATGCTAATCGGAATGTAGAGCATAAAGGAAAATTTCAACGCCGTTTCTTGTTTCATCCCGACAGCAATAGATGCAATGACTGTTGCACCAGAGCGGCTTATTCCCGGAATAAGAGCCACCGCTTGAGCCAGACCCACCAGTACTGCGTCTTTCGCAGACAAATCGCCATCTCTTTTGCGCCCGCGAAGATTTCGAATGAGCCATAGGGCAACCCCTGTAATCAGTAAACTAATCGCAACCGTATAGACAGAAGTGAATATTTCTTCAATTTTATCCTTGAACAGCACAGCCCCGATCGCAGCAGGCAGGGTACCAATGATTATGTATAGACAAAACATAAAATCTGCTTTGTACTCCGCATTGCGAGAGACTAGGAATCGCCAGCCTCCTACAATAAGTTTTTTGATATCTTCCCGAAAGATAAACATAATGGCAATCAGTGAGGCTGTGTTCGTCAAAATTTCAAAGGATAATCCGTTCTGCTCCATGCCAAGCAATCGTTGAACGATAATCAAATGTCCGCTTGAAGAAACCGGAATAGGCTCTGTAGCCCCTTGTACAATACCTAATAACACATATTTCAACCATAAAA
The DNA here is from genome assembly GCF_013359905.1 of Paenibacillus taichungensis. Lineage (GTDB taxonomy): Bacteria > Bacillota > Bacilli > Paenibacillales > Paenibacillaceae > Paenibacillus > Paenibacillus taichungensis. The sequence continues at coordinate 584,279 of NZ_JABMCC010000115.1, forward strand.
TAAAGTCTTCCATTGTATCCTCCTACTCATTATTTTCGATTAGCTTTGACATATTTCAGTTGGGCCACAATAATGACACTAATAATCACCAAAAGGAACCACGAACTGATCTTGCTAAAACTGACCAGCTGCCAGGAATCATGCTGGTCAGGGTATTTCCAGCCGTTAAAAAATGTAGCTATATTTTCAGCGGTCCAGATGAAAAAACCTACAATGATAAAAGCGAGTGTTAACGGCATTCGATAGGTAGTTAATCGTACCCGATAGATAATCCATGTTTTTCGAAAAACAATAAATACCAGAGCGGTCAACCACCAACGGAAATCGGGAATAAAATGATGTGTGAAAAAGTTGATATAGATGGCTCCACCTAACAGAAACGAAGATGCAAACCCAGGCCAGCCTGTCATGTCCATACGCAATCTGCGCCATATTTGACACATAAAGCTTGCAACACTTGCATACATAAATCCGCTATAAAGGGGGACACCAAAGAGCTTGGTATAACCAGGCTCGGGGTATGACCAGGATCCCATCCATACCTTATACATCTCCAGTACCAATCCAATCACGTGAAATATACATATGACTTTGATTTCATCACGTGTTTCCGATCCGCTCCGGTACATAAGGTATTGTACTGCTAATAAAACAAGCAGAATGGCATCATAGCGATAGAGAAAGGGTATCTGAATTACGCTAGAAAGGGCCAACGTTCCAAAGATCGCCACAGGAAAAATGCAACTCATCGCCTGATGATAACCAAAATGCAGGAGCTGTACTAAAGGTTTCAAGTTATGTTTATCTCCTTCCTAAGCCTTGTTCATAATAATATAGATATGGTCCGTTTGTAAAAAGAGAAAAAAAGATCTATATATTTTCTTATTTTCAATTCGTGCTTAATCAAAGACAAATAAGGCCCCTCGTCAACTGGAGGGACCTTGTTTTTTGGACAATTCAATTATGCATTTTGAGACAGCTTGTAGGCAGATTTAATCGTATGTTCGATGAGCGTCGCAATCGTTACAGGACCAACACCGCCTGGTACAGGTGTAATTGCTGAAGAAGGAACAAAGCAAGCTTCGTAATCCACATCTCCGACGTTGCCTTTGTTATAACCTGCATCAATAACGACAGCACCTGGTTTAATCCAATCTCCTTTAACAAAGAGCGGTTTGCCGACGGCTGCAATTATGATATCGCCAAGCTTCACGATTTCCTCCAGGTTCACGGTTTTGGAGTGGCAGGTCGTCACCGTTGCATTCCGGTTTAGCAGCATGGCTGAGACAGGTTTGCCCAGAATTGGACTTCTTCCGATGACAACCGCATGTTTGCCCTCGATCTGAATATTGTAGAAATCCAGAATACGCATAATAGCCTGTGGTGTACAGGAAGGGAATTCTGCATCTCCAAAAGCATTAAGTGCAAAACCGAGGGTCGTTACACCGTCAACGTCCTTCTCGATGCTAATGGCATCAAAAGCTGCTCTTTCATCGATGTGATTCGGGACAGGGTGCTGAAGCAAAATACCGTGTACGGAAGGATCATCATTTAGCTTGTTAATTTCTTGAATTAATTCATCTGTGGTGGTATCCGCAGAAAGAACGACCTTAATAGAATGCACGCCTAATCGAGCACAAGCATTTCCTTTCATTCGCACATAAGTCGCTGAAGAAGGATCATCTCCGACGAGAATTGTTGCGAGACAAGGCTGAATACCTTTTTCCTTCAGAATGGCAACCTTCGAGGCCATGTCTTCCTTCATAAAATCCGCTACCGTTTGTCCATTCAAGATCAGTTTATCAGTACTCATTTTCACATCGCCCTTTCAACATAAAAAAGAGGCAAGGAAATAAATATTCCTTACCTCTGCCCAGGCGTACGGCTTATTACAAAACCATATGCTCCCTCACGGTTCACCGTGTTCGCCAGTTACATATGATCGTTTAAATTGTTTAGATTGATAGTACTTGAAAAAGCAAAATTGTTCAATAGTTAATGGATTTCTCTTATAGAGAGATGACCTTAAGGATTAAGTATCTCTTCTATCAATGAAAATTCAACATGATCTACTTTCCAGCCCTTATTTGTATAGACGAGTGTGGCACTGCGGTAGAGTGTTTCCTTGTTACCATAAATGGAACTAGAACCCGAGTATTGACTTAATCTAGCTGTATTGCTGTCAGGGTAAGTCAGACTGGATTGGCTAATGATTTTGAATTTAAAGTCATATTCCATCCCTTTATCCCGAATAATTTGATTGATAAAACGATCTGTAAAATAGGCGCTAAAGTACGTCCGAATTTGCTTAATGGACGACAGATTTGTCGCTTCATTTAATTTGTCAACGAAGATTTGCTGTTGTTTGGCCGTTATTCTCTTTGTATTGGGCACTTGCACTTTGGGTTTTGCCATCGTTACCTGTAGTTGCTTACCATCAAGAGTAATGGTTGCTTGACTGGTTTGTTGATTCCATTGCACGTCAGCGCCTAAAGTTTGACTGATAAACCGCGCCGGGACATAGGTGGTGTTATCGTTTAATTCCGCAGGCACATCTAGATAAACTTCCTCATGGTTAACCAGTATCTTTTTAGAGTTAATGGTCAAAAGTATTGTCGATTCACCTTTGGTAATGGTGATATTTTTTAGTTCTTTGTTCCAGTTAACTTCCGCTCCCAAGTTTTCGGACACTGCCCGTAACGGAATTAGAACACGATTATTTTTTAGCATGCCTGTATCGATTGTGATGTACTGGTTTGCAGCTTCCCCGGTAGCCGCAAAACTCGGCAGGATGAGCAGAGTTGTTGTCAGCAAGGAAATAGTGATTTTCTTAAACATAGGCCCTCCTCAAAGGATTAATTGTTTGAATATGTAGACGTTATCAAATAGAAAATGTTTCTGTATGTAAGATGCCATTCTCCAAGCAGTAAGGTAGGCTCAGTTGAGAAAAGGACTTAATTCTAAATCTAATTCTAAACCTAAACCTTTCTTTTCCTTTTACCAGAAGAAACAGTTGATAACTGTTATCACTCGTGATATATTGTTAACCAGTAAACTATTTAATATTAAATTCCTGAATTAGTTTAATCATTTAAGGTTTTTTTAATTGTTTATAAGTAAATAAGGAGCGATTGAAGAATGGATTCAAACGATCGAACAAAACAGTTACTGTATGACCAATTCATCCGATTTTTACATGTATATGAGAATCACAAGGATACGGAAATTGAACATTTTCTAAGTATCGCTCAGCGGGAAAGCATGGACAAAATCCCTCAGCATTTGACCGCGGTTCATATGATAGATTGCATTGGCAAGCATGAACCTATTAACAACACGGGTATTGCTGAGGCGATGAATTTGTCCAAAGCGAGTATTACCAAGATCGGCAACAAACTGTTGGAGGAAGGATTCGTCAAACGTACGAAAATGAATGACAACAAAAAGGAGAGCTATTTCCGTTTGTCACCGCAAGGAAAAAAGATTTTTGAACTACATGAACGTTTACATGTACTTGAGGCTGAACGGTTTTATCGTTCTTTGGACAAATATTCGGAACCGGAGCTGAAAATAATACATCAATTTCTTCAAGACAGCAGCATGGATATGGAATCCAGATAAACTGAAGGAGAGTGAAACACTTGAGTCTGGCAGAATTGATCAGGGAACGCAGAAGTATTCGTAAATGTAATTCTACACCGGTGGAACAGGAGTTGGTTGTTGAATTGCTTCACAAGGCAACACGGCTTCAACCATCTGTTGAATCTGGCTCATGGCGTGTTGTTTATGCCGGAACTCCCGAAGCACGCAAGCGGTTGGTAGACTGCATGCTGGAGCAGATGTCGCAGAGCAAGTTCGGTAAGTTGATTCCGGGAAAACTGCTGGATGTGTTTAAAAAGAGGTTTACCGATATTCCTGCTCATGTCATTGTTATGTCGACTGTAGGACCGGATCGTCTGACCAATGACCGCAATTATGCGGCTGCCTGCGGGATGATGCAGAGCTTCCAACTGCTGGGATGGGAACAAGGGTTAGGAATGCTGTGGGATACAGAATCCATGATTCAGAATGAAGGCTTTTTCAAAGGAATTGGACTGCGTGAGGATGAAAGATTTGTTGGCATTCTTCATATGGGATATTACGACAAAGCGCCAAGAAGCCGGAAAAGAACACCAGCTGAGCAAAAGTGGACTGTATTTCAGGGTCAGACTACGTAGAAGGGGAGGATATAAAAATGGAATTGGCCAATCTGCAAGGAGGCATACACAGTCCAAAAGATTTTTTGGATCGACCGGTATCACAGGAACTAATCCTTGAATTGCTCAATCACGCCGTGTGGGCGCCAAATGATGGACTTCGTGAGCCGTGGCGATTTATTTTTGCCGATAATCGTAATGGGAAACTTATGCAGGGAATGCAGGAGCACGCTCCAGCCTATCTTCTGGTCTTGGTGAAGGAAGAGGCGGATCATCATAAGCGGGAAGAGGACTTTGCAGCTGTCTGCTGTCTGATCCAAAATTTTCGTTTGCTTGCCCATGAACAGGGCCTGGGTGTGCGCAGTACGTTGCATGACTGGATGTACGACCGGAGTCGTGCTGAAAAGTTTGGCGTGTTAGGCAACGAGCGAATTGCTGCGGTTCTGGAATTGGGATATGGCACTGTACAGCTGGAAGGGAAAGATGAGATAACAGAACCTCAGCTTCAGTTCGAACTGCTGTAGCGGGGAAGATATAGGGAAGAGAATTCAAATGAAAGAGGAACGACAAAACCTTAGCAGGGATTGTCGTTCTTTTTTTTGAGGTTAGCAAACATCCATTTCTAGCTGTTATAAACGTAACTTAGTTTCTCAAGAGGAGAGTTTGCAAAATTTCTAATCTTGGTTGAGTGCTGCTATCTGATCTTTGACATTTACATCACTCAATCCTCCGTGGTAACAAACAACGGATGTAATGTCGAGATCTGCATACTTTCTTAACGAGAGTTTTGCTGCGTTCATATCCGGTGTAGTCGGTGCGTGAATTCCACCAAGCATACCGTCTACACTGTACATGGAGTCCCCGGCAATGAGGGTTTTACTTTCCTTCAAATAAAGACTGATATGACCGGGTGTATGTCCAGGCGTGTGAATGACGCGAATCCCGCCGCAAAACGGCAGTTCCTGACCATCTATTAAAGTATGATTTACTGTGCCCTTTGGCGGATTATCCAGGTGACCATCTTTGATCAGAGGCAGTTCCCCTTGGATGTACGGCTTATCCAATTCGTGTGTATATACTTTAATAGTGTTGCCACGCGTCTGTAAAATCTCCGGAAGATTCCCTATATGATCGACATCCTGATGGGTCAAAATCACCGCATTTAATTTGTATAGAGAGACACCAGCCTTCTCCATTGCCACACGTAAATCCTCAAATTGACCTGGAAAACCAGTGTCTATTAGAATATTCATTTCTTGGTCCTTTAAAAGAATGGGGTGTATCACATTCCCATGATAGTCTAGATGGAGCATTTCGACTCCCTTTGAAATTTCCATAATATTAGTCCTCCGTAGAAAGAAATAGTATCTCTTTGTAAACGAATCAACTTCGTAAAAGATACGGGGGTAGAATTAAAAAAAAGATTAGTGTTTTCTTGTGAACCAAACCAAGTATAGGATGATCTAATGAATAGAAGGTATGAAGGAAAGGGGGAGCATTGGTGGATTTATCAGAAAAAGCCGAACTTGCAAGACAAGGAGATAAGGAAGCTTTTGTATTTTTAATACGTGCTGTTCAACAAAGCCTATTTGTTATAGGAAGATCAATCCTTAAAACGGATGAAGATTGTGCAGATGCGATACAGGAAACCATTGCTAAAGCTTTTTCTAATGTACATACACTGAAAGAGCCAACTTATTTTAAAACTTGGATCATTCGGATTTTAATCAATGAGTGTAATCGGATTATTAAGAAAAAAAAGCGAGTATCCCTTGTCCCTTATGATATGAGAAAGACATCTTATAAGGGGGATTTTGAACAAATTGAGCTGTTTGAGGTAATTGACGAATTGGATGAACAGCTTCAAACCATCGTGACACTTTTTTATATCGAGGACTTATCGGTCAAGGAAATATCTAGAGTGCTTGAAGTTTCTGAAGGAACAGTAAAGTCAAGGTTATTCAGGGCCAGACGACAATTATCAGAGCTCGTTCTAGGGGAAGGAGAGGGCAAATATGAATTTTCATGATCCGGTTGACCGTGAGATCAAGCAATTATTAAATGCTAAAAGAAAAGACCTGATCATTCCTGATACAGTACAACTTGCTATGGAGAACGCACTTTCCTCCATTTCGGAGCAGAAGGTAAAAAAGAAATATCCCCATAAAAAATGGAGATGGGCAGCAGCAGCTTTAGCCCTCTTTTTCATCCTAGGAGCGGTTTCGATTTATTCCGTACCAACATTTGGTGAGATGATCCGGTCTTTATTTGCCAAGGATAACCCGGATATTGGACTTTTGCGGGCACAAGAATTGGGACTAGTGCATAATCCTCATATCAAAGTAAAGGACAAAGGTTATACGCTGGTAATTGATGAAGCTGTTGCAGACCCTACCCGAGTGACGATGGCTCTTCAACTCTTTGATAAAAAAGGTAAGCACGATCGCTATAAGTTACTCCTTGGAGATCTGAACAACATTACAATCAAAGATGCTAACGGTAAAGACTTGGACACCATGTACGATATGGGGTACACAAATGATTTTTATTATATGGTTGCTTTCTTCAATGAGCCATTGGAGACAGACAAGATTACAATAGAAGGGAATATCGAGACGCTTGGCAAAAAGAATGAGCCTTCCATTGAAGGAGATTGGAACTTTAGCTTTGATATAGATATGAGAGAGGCTAACCAGCAAACAAAAATAGAAGAATTGTCTGGTAGCTACACAACGCCACACGGAATGACAGTCACTTTAAAGAGGTTAACGAGAATGGTGCAAGGAGTCCGTTTTGAACTGGAGACTGAACTCAATGATGCTGCAATGGCAAGGTCACCCGGTGATTTATGGGAAAAGCAGATGTTGAGCTTTCACTTTGAAACCATAGAGAATGAAGAAATTCATTCGGTAAATTCGAGAAAGAATGGTGACATGGTTAGTCTGATGTCTACTGATTATGCAGTCATTGGAGACGGAAAGATACGTTGGAGTTATATTTTCAAGTACTTGCCAGAGCACGAACCATATCGTTTTATTTTGGATGGTTACTCGGTCGCGGAAACAGACGGTAGCAGAATTTCCTTTAGGCCATCGGACCTGATAGAACCCAAAGCTTTTCAAATATTAACAGACCGCATAGAGTTGGTTGGGACGTCACTTGAGGACTCACAAAACCCTGATGCCACATTTGAAACCGCTTATGAATATCGGATTATGGGGTTAGACCACATTCCGGAGGAACTTATCCTGGTAAGACGTGTAGTGGATAAAAGGTACAAAGACCCGGACTGGTCCGTAATGCTAAAATAATTTATTAATGTGTAGTCTATCCATCACTAATATCCTCAGCATCACTTTCACAGCCGCCCTTCTGGGCGGCTTTTTGCATATTTGTTTTCCTGTAGGTAGAAGTCGATTTTTAGAAGGAAAACAGACATAAATCTAAACATATTAGAGATTAATCTTTAGTTTGTCAGGTTTTTATGTAACCGCTATCATTCTATAATTTAGTCAGAAAGGAGGTAAAAGTAAAAAAAAGAATTGCATCAAATGGTAATTGAGAACTTCAACCGAGAATCAGACGAAAGCAGTCGATAAGGCAAATACAATCATATTGGGAGGTAGAGTATGTTTAAATTTAGCAAAAAAATGTTGACGGTCATTCTTGCGGCTTCCATGAGTTTTGGCGTGTTTGCAGCAACCTCAAGTGCAGCGACAGATTATTGGCAGAATTGGACCGATGGCGGCGGTACGGTTAATGCTGTGAATGGATCGGGCGGAAATTACAGTGTGACATGGCAAAATACGGGGAACTTTGTTGTTGGTAAAGGCTGGAATGTTGGATCTCCAAACCGGACAATTAACTATAATGCTGGGGTTTGGTCTCCATCCGGCAATGGCTATTTGACACTCTACGGGTGGACAAGAAATGCACTTATTGAATATTACGTTGTAGATAGTTGGGGCACATACCGACCAACCGGAACGTTTAAAGGTACTGTCAACAGTGATGGAGGAACCTATGACATCTATACAACGATGCGATACAATGCACCTTCCATTGACGGTACACAAACCTTTGCCCAGTACTGGAGCGTAAGACAGTCGAAGAGAGCGACCGGGGTTAACTCCGCTATTACGTTCAGTAACCATGTGAACGCATGGGCAAGCAAAGGAATGAATCTGGGTAGCAGTTGGTCTTACCAGGTGTTAGCGACAGAAGGATATCAAAGCAGCGGAAGTTCCAACGTAACGGTGTGGTAAGTAATCCATGGTAAGCAACCCCACGGTGACCCGTTTAACGTAAGTAAAACAGATTTTTATACATTAGGGACAGGCTCAATGCCTTTTCCTCAGTTCTACCATCAGTCCGGATATGTTGAAGGCCGTTTTCAGTCAGACAAATGGCCTTCGACGTTGCCGGATGAGAATGGCAGTCATCATAGCCACTTATTTTCCCATTAGCTTAAAGGAGATCGTTCAATGAGAAAGCTGTTGATGTTCTTTTTAATAGCAACAATGCTAGTGATCAGTGCTTGTTCGCAGGATAAACCCGAACCGAAGGATAACCTTGTATTCGTGCAAGGTGGAACGTTTAAGAACAACAAGACCAATTTTGCCGGTAGAAATGTGACCCTGTCGAACTTTTATATCGGAAAATATGAGGTAACTCAAAAAGAGTGGGAAGATGTCATGGGAAATAATCCCTCAGGATTCAAAGGAGAACAATTACCCGTAGAAATGGTGAGTTGGTATGACGCGGTAGAGTATTGCAATCAAAGAAGCATACAAGAGGGCTTGAAGCCGCATTACAACATAGATAAGGGCACCCAAGACCAGAATAATAAGAATGATAACGATAATATAAAATGGACAGTAACGATTAATGAGGGAACTAACGGTTACCGACTGCCTACAGAAGCGGAATGGGAATATGCCGCAAGCGGAGGTCAGGAGAGCAAGAATTACACATACAGCGGCAGCAACAACGCCGACAAAGTCGCATGGTATTGGAAGAACGCCGGGGACAAAATCTTAACTGGAGACTGGAACTGGCCTGCCATAGAGAGCAACAAAAACAAAACTAAATCGATCGGTACCCAACAGCCCAACGAGCTTGGAATCTACGATATGTCTGGCAATGTCAGAGAATGGTGCTGGGACTGGTACAGCGATGCTGAGAGTCAAATCCCATTATTTCGGGTTGTAAAAGGCGGAGGGTGGATCGGCGGTGTCAATAATAACGAGATCGCTTTTCGAGGGAAATTTGATGCAAATGGTTTTGGTCCCGATCAGGGTTTTCGTGTTGCTCGCGGAGAATAGTCGAAAGGTGGTAAATTATCTAAATAGTTTAAGGCGGGCTCATATGCTGAAAAGTAGATCGTTGAACATAAAGAGATGTCCATGCTAATGCAGATTAGCCAGGACATCTCTTTTTTGAAATGCTTGTATTTCATTCAAAATGCACAGGATCGGAAACGTGATGCATTGCCATACAATTTGAACCTTTATTTTGAAGGATCAAAAAGTATCCTACGACACAAAAATGATCGGATCATACAAAAAAGTGCGTACTATTCAACGGTTAGGGCACCTGATAATCTAAAATTCGAAGGGCAAGTTGAATTGTCGTTCAATATAAAAAACGTACTGAAGGGGTGGGAAAAATGCCAGCGTATCAACTTCACTTGAAAGATAAACGGATCGTATGGGGAAACGCAATAGATGTGGAGTCTCTCATTGGCACATATCCACAGGACTCGATTAGAACAGGCGAGAATGTGGCTTTGGATTGGAAATTGCCTGACGGCATATATAGAGCAAAAGAGGTCGTCATTGAGCTGGATAAACTGCTTGAGGCGATTCTGGTTCAGCTGGGCGAACCGATAAACGGTGATCCTTCGGTGTTATTGGATAGCCTTCAAGCCAATTTGGCAATCTCCGGTGATTTGTCATCGCTACCGCTTGGTCCATTAGCTTTGAAGGATAAGGCAGGTGTTGAAATTACGACACAGGCGGCACGCATTGGTGAACAATTGGTTCACTGGGCAAGAGAGATTAATTCTGAAAAGAGGGCACTGTCGCAATATGGACCAGAGACCCTTGGAGAGCTGGAATTTAGAAGTCATTGCTACGGTCATACCCTAATACCGGAAGCTATTGCTCAGGTTTGGGGTCCCGCTGGGGGGCCGAGAGTTATGCAGTTATATAATGAATACTTACACCAATTTGTGTTACTGCGGGATGCATTACTTCCTTTTGCCAATTGGGAACAAGTACCTTTTGAAGTCAAGGAACACACGCAATTCAAAGGATTACGTTTTCTGGAGCCTGCCCGTAAGGTCTTTTTAACTCAATTGCTTGGGAAGGAATTAACGCACAAGGCGATTGTCCAGTATGCACAGAGTGTGCTTAGCTCGGGTTTGACTTCGGTAGGTTACGGCTTTCAATATCCTTTGGGAACTGTGTTGCCCGCTGGATTGGGAGAGTCGGCTGGAACGGCTGCGCGTTATCTTCTGAAATGGCATCCGGTACAAACCATTGAGACTAAAGATACAAAAGATATAGTTGCCATCTCATTGGAATATGAATATGACGATTATTATGCTGCACCACGAAATGAAGCAGGAACGGGTATACCTGGCAATAAGGATTACCTTCATATTTCAGAAGACCATAGTGATCTCCCATCCATCGCAAGGCTGCTTCCGAATACAGGGTCAGATCGAACAACCGTGCGTTTCACTGTGGAGAGAGATGGTCATGCATCATCTAGTGTAGAATCTAGTGTGGATCTTGGTCAGCTTTTCAGGGGACATCGATTTTCATATCGGCCTGAAAAGAACAACCATTCCAAGGAAGCTACTGTGAAGCGAACATCAACCAGCATTCATCAGGTAGCAGACATTTTGTCGCATTCCGGATTGGTGACAAATACGGACAATGGAGTCCATGTCATACCAACAGGCGGAAATGAACTTGTACAGTGGTCTTTGTTAGGCAAGCTGTATCCCGAAAATGTGGTGTTAGTGGACAAAGGAGATCAAGAGGAGCTGGAAGCAGCTTTGGTTTCTGGAAAGGGGTATGGAACGCAATTTTTGGTGTTGTAATGCTATAAACCATTCGTGACAGATGATATGACGACGGCAGCGTACTCGTACAGAGCTGCTGCCGTCTAATTACGACTACTTTAATTTACATTAGCGATGTCGCGGCGAGAGTCATCATTGTCGCAAGATACTTCGTCGGGGAATTTCTCGATATAAGTCGTGCCAAACTTGCACAACATCTGTAGCATGGGGGCCAGTTCCTCGCCCAGATCGGACAAATAATATTCTACTTTTGGCGGTGCCACCGGATAGACCTTGCGAATAATCAGGCCGTCACTTTCAAGCATTCTGAGCTGCATTGTAATCATGCGTTGGGTTGCGTCAGGAAGAAGTCGCTGAAGCTCATTAAACCGAATGGGACCTTTAGTTAAGTGATTGAGTATAGAAATTTTCCATTTGCCGCTAAGTAAGCTCATAACAATTTCCGAGGTACAGCGATAGGTTTTATTTCTAAAGTTAATCATCCTCCAACACACCTCTTTCACTTTGATTTTGTACTCCCCACTCACATAAACCTTCCAGAACGGGCAATAACGTTTCCGCTTTATCGGTCAGTCTGTACTCGACTTTAGGCGGGACTTGAGGATACTCTTTCCGTTCGACCATACCATCCGCTTCTAATTCTTTTAGTTGTGAACTCAGTGTTTTAAACGTAATCGCTCCAATTTGTCTTTTCAGTTCATTAAAGCGTACCGGTTGGTTTTCTGCTAAAAGATAAATTATGACCATCTTCCATTTGCCGCCAATGACAGACAATGTATAGCCAAAAGGCGTATCTTGAATATGTTTAACCTTACCTTGATATTCAGCCATGCTCATATTTATGCTATCCTTTCGGGTAGTACCTGTCATAATTGTGCGTACTACTTTTTGATTTGCGTTCAGTTTATACTAACCTTACTTTGAAGTAAAGGAGAGAAAACATGAATCAAAAAACAATACGTCTGTTAATGCCACAATGGCAAGGCGGGAATAATCCTAACTACTCTTTTGGCGCGGAACTGCTTGCCTGGCTGGCTCCTGATAATGATCAACCACTGATTCAAGTTCCTGTACAAGCATATGATGGAACTCCACTGGAAAACGAGAATGGTGTAAATGGGAGGAAACAGCTCCTTGAACAATTGGAAGCAGCCCAGCATATTATTCATGCTCACAAGCCTGACCGCATCGTCATGTTTGGCGGAGACTGCTTGGTCGAACAAGCTCCGTTTGCCTATTTAAACGAACGGTATAATGGAGAGTTAGGCTTGATCTGGATCGATGCGCACAGTGATTTGGTTGGTTACGTGGGATATGATAACGGACATACGTTACCACTGGGCAATCTTTTGGGAGAAGGGGATGAGGAGTTTGCACAACATGTAAAAATTCCTCTAAAACCTGAAAATGTCTTTATCGCGGGGTTGGCAACGCCTACAGAACAGGAGGGCGAAGTGATCTCAGAAGCGTTTGAACGATTAGGTATAACGACTGTAGAATCAGATGCAGAAATGATTCAAAGACTTGGCATTAGAACTTCCGGAGCTGAAGAGTTAACAAAAAGTACGGAATCCATCAAAGAGTGGATCAAAGAAAGCGGTATTAAGCATCTCGCTATTCACCTGGATCTAGATGTGCTTGATCCTAAGGCTTTTCGTTCGTTATTATTCGCGAATCCTGAAGGACCTTATACGTTCTCTCCTGCGGGCAGCATGCAAATCTCCCAGCTCCTGCATCTACTCAAAGAACTATCGGAAGAAACAGATATGGTGGGATTGGGTATAACCGAGCACATGCCATGGGATGCAATTAACCTGAAAAACCTGCTGGGGGAAATACCTATTTTAAATAAGTGAAATTATATGCGAGGGCTAATCATCGCTGAACAATAACTAATTTATCTCACCAAAGCAAAAAAAAGGGCCGTATATGACTACGGCTCCTTTTGTTTATCTTTCTTATTACTTGCCTCTGAATGAGAGCTTCAATGAAAAGGAACTGAACGATCTCCCCGAAGGGTCAGATATCAAGTTTACGTGTACCGATCCACTTCACCATCTCTGGGTCGTTATGAGAAAAGAATAGACTCTGCTTCGTATCTAATGCAGTAATCGATTCCATATCATCTTGGCTTAATTCAAAATCAAAGATATTGAAGTTCTCAACAATTCTCTCTTTACGAACAGACTTCGGAATGACAACGACATCTCGTTGTGTCAACCAGCGCAAAACGACCTGAGCAACAGATTTATTCACCTTTTTCGCAATGGATAGCAATACATCATTCTGGAAAAGATCATTTCTTCCTTCAGCAAAAGGCGCCCAGGATTGAATCTGAACATTATTCTCTTTCATAAATGCAGCACTTTCGATTTGTTGATTGAAAGGGTGTGTTTCAACCTGGTTTACCGCAGGAACTACCTCGTTATGAATGATTAAATCGATCAGACGGTCCATCTGGAAGTTACTAACCCCAATGGCACGGACCTTTCCTTCACGATACAATTCCTCCATAGCGCGCCAAGAGCCGTACACATCGCCAAAAGGCTGATGAATTAAATACAGATCCAACACATCCAATTGCAAACGTTCCAGAGATTTTTGGAATGCTTTTTTAGTGTTTTCATATCCAGTATCCTGAACCCAAAGCTTTGTAGTAATAAATAACTCTTCTCTTGGGACACCACTTCGTTTAATGGCTCGACCAACGGCTTCCTCGTTCAGATATGAGGCAGCTGTATCAATCAGGCGATATCCTGCCATAATGGCATCGTAAACGCTTTGTTCGCATTCATTTTGATCTGCAATTTGATAAACACCAAAACCCATAATGGGCATCTCCACACCATTGTTAAGTATTACTTTTTCCATGTTAAAGCCCTCCTTTTTATATGTTTATTATGTACCAAATCATAATTCTAGCGTTATATCATTCATATCAAATGTTTGCCTAATTATCTCACAGAACGTATAAAATTGATTTTTGACCTTCAAGTAAAAGACTTCTATTCTGCCTCGAATAGAAGTCTTAGGATTCTCCTTTAAAAATTACCCTTGCTCAAAACGTCCAAGCGGATCAAAAGAACTAAGCTTTCTTTTATAGCTTGACCCAGGCTACCAGGCCATCGGGTTGATCCGGGTTAATACCGTGCCGTTCGGCATTAGCCAAAGCGGCTATTTGCGAGATGAAAATGAAAGGAATACCCCGTACTGCTGTGTTAAGTGGATGACTTGTTGTGATCTCAAGATCTATGAACTCTTGCGGGATGCCCATCGCCCGATCGGCAAATGTAATAATGGTGGCTCCACGCTCCTTAATATCCCTTAACAGATTGTGTTGATGCTCAATACCACTGTCCGATAAGGCAGCGATCACTAAAGTATCCGAGCTTACGGTGACCATCGGCCCGTGCCGAACGTCAAGAAGATGGTATGCGTGGGCTTGTGTCTTGGCAATCTCGGTCAGAGCGATGGCGCCCTCAGCTGCCAGCCCTTGTAGTTCACCGTCTGCGAGCAAGACTGCGTTCGTCCAATTGAAGTTGGAGACGCGGCGGATGCTGTCCTCTACACGTGCCATGTAGGCTTCACCTTGATGAATCGCTTCCTGCATATCGATAATCAGCTCCTCATCACCAGCAAGAAAAGCGGCAAGCAGCAGATTGGCTGCATACAGATTGGTTACTGTGCGGGTCTGGCAAACGCTATGGTCGAAAGCCCAGGGCAGTTCCAGAGGGAAATCGGCGCTTTTGGATAACGGCGAGTCCGTTACACAAGAAATCGTTAATAAAGGAATACGTCGATCAGACTGGAGCAAACGCAATGCTTCAACGACCTCACTCGTACTGCCAGATCGTGACGGCGCTATGATCAGACTACCCTCCAGCATGGGACGATAGCGGTCTGCATGGAGCATGAGATCACCCGCGGCAAGTGACATTGCAGGCAGGCCGGCACGCAAACGGAAGGAAAAAGCGGCCGCTTCGCTCAAGCAATAACTGGACCCGGCGCCAACAAAGGTTACGGAGGTAATCGCTTGAGCTTGGACAAAGGCAGTAAATTCCGTGCGCTTGGCCAGTAAATAGTTGTACGTCTGCTGCAGGGCCTTATATTGTTCTTTTACTTCACGATACGTCAAACTCATAAAAAATACCTCCCGGGAATGATTTAGATTGATAACTTCAGTTTGTGATCTTTTCGATCAAATATACAGTTATATGATTGTGTTAATCATAATTATGCCTTTACAACGCACTAAATTGCAATAGTTTTCCAAAATAATGATTGATTTAATCAAATAAAAAGATTATTATGATCACAAGCTAGAAATTATCAAATGTTTCCCATACTCATCTGACCCGTGAAGGGAGGTGCAGGATCGTTCAAATCGTCGCGAGCGACGAAACCTTAAAAGGGGGAATGGATATGCCACTGATCTCGTCCACTGAAATGCTGCAAACAGCTCGCAGAGACCAATACGCCATCGCTGCATTTAATGTTCATACCCTGGAGATGCTTCAGGCTGTCGTTGAAGCGGCTGTAGAAACCGAGTCACCACTCATTATTCAAACTACGGTGGGTACAGTCAACCACTTGGGTCCAGATTACATTGCTCATGCGGCTAAAACCGCAGCGGACTTGACGGATATCCCTATCGTACTTCATTTGGATCACTGCACTGATTTCTCAACGATTATCCGATGCATACGAGCAGGTTATACCTCTGTAATGATCGATGCATCCATGTATCCTTTTGAAGAAAACGTGAACCTAACCCGTAAAGTGATGGAGGTTGCCCAGGCATCTGGTGTAAACGTGGAGGCAGAGCTTGGCAAGGTTGGGGGCGTTGAGGACGATATTGTCGTTGAGGAACAGCATGCTTCCCTAGCAGATCCGGAAGATTGCGTGCAATTTGTTGAACGCACCGGCGTAACTACACTCGCTCCAGCAATCGGTACCGCACACGGTATTTATAAGGGCCAGCCGAACATAGATTTTGAACGAATTGAAACCATTGCGGATCGAGTATCGGTTCCTTTGGTGCTGCACGGTGGTTCGGGCATTCCAGCTGAACAGATTCATCGGGCGGTTGCACTGGGGATGTCCAAGGTAAACATAGCCACAGAGCTGCGTATTGCTTTTTCCGAAGCTATCAAAGATGTATTTGTAATCCATCCAGAAGAGAATGATCCACGCAAATACATGGCTCCGGCGAAGGAAGCAGTTAAACGGCTTGCCATGGAGAAAATACGGTTATGTGGAAGCACTGGCAAAGCCGGCGTAGTCCGATGATTACCACAGTTACACTCCATGCGGCCATCGACCGGACGTTGTACGTTGACAAGTTTGGCGTAGGTCAAGTGCATCGAGTGACAAGACAGGTTAATGAGCCAGGTGGCAAAGGCAATAACGTAGCCAAGGTGATCCGGCAGCTCGGCGGTGAAGTCACAGCTACAGGCATTATTGCCGGCAATAACGGTGTATTTATTGAGAGAAATCTGACTGAACGGGGAATACGGACTGCTTTTATCCAATCAGAGGGAGACTCCCGAGTCTGCCTTAACATTGTGGACGATTCCAGTGGTACCTCTACAGAGCTGCTTGGGCAGGGCCCAACCATGTCAGAAGCCGAAGTTGAAGCGATCAAGAAAAAAGTACAGGAGCTCGCCACTCAGTCCAGTGCAGTTGTGATGTCTGGAAGTTTACCCCCAGGTGCGCCGGACACATTGTACGCAGAATTGATTTGTATTGTCCGTTCAGTAGGAACGAGAGCCTTTCTGGATACAGGTGGAACAAGTTTCAGCATTGGGCTGAGTGCAACGCCCCATTTCGTGAAGCCAAATGAACTGGAACTGGCCGAGTGGCTGGGGCAAAAGCCGAAAGACATTAACGGATGGGCCCGTGCAGCGCACAGGTTGGCGCATCAGGGCATTGACGAGGTGTGCATAACACTCGGCAGTGACGGTGCTCTGGCTATTTTAAATGGAAAAGCATATCTGGCAAAACCGCCATCCATTCAGCCTGTGAATACGGTAGGTTGCGGAGACGCCTTTGTTGCCGGCATGGCATATGCAGGAGAACGCGGTGATTCGCCCGACTCCAGACTGCGTACGGCTATCGCGGCTGCCGCTGCGAATGCAATGTCTTCCAAAGCAGGTGACATCGATCATGTACTCTTTGAGAAGTACGTACATCAGGTGCAAATTATACCTTTATGATAGTTGAAGGTTTGGAAAACCAGCTTCATATCCCTCATGAATAACCGTTAGATAGATGCTTTTCTTATGGGATGCAGTTCATGTCGACATATTGCAATCCATCCTTTCATCCTACACAATAGAGCTAGCACGGGCTGAAGTTAACGGATATCATGCAGGCCCAGACATATTAAAGGAGAGACTTATGCAATATTCAAAGGGTGAACTGCGCAGAGCACAAACATTGGAACTGATTAAATCGCATGGGAAAATATCGCTGCAAGAGATTGTCCAGACGGTTGGCTGCTCGGAAGCAACCGCAAGACGTGACTTGGACGCACTTGAAAAAGCGGGCGAGATTATTCGAACAAATGGGGGAGCCATATATGAAGGAGGCCTGACGTCGGCGGTATCGGAGCTGCCTTTTGCAGCAAAACGCGATTTCCGGCGGATGGATAAGGAACGGATTGCGGCCACGGCGGCAGCCCTTGTTAAAGAGGGAGACATTATCTGCCTGACGGGAGGTACAACGACGTTCTTTATTGCGAAAGCACTCAAAACGCACCGTAATATTACGATTGTCACCAACGCGGTGAATATTGCTTATGAATTGGCTGATGCCGAAGATATTCAGGTCGTCGTGATTGGCGGCGTTATGCGGTCTAAAAGCTACGAGTTATGCGGTCCGCTGGCGGAAAGCGTAATCGACAAAATTAACATTACGAAAATGTTTCTCGGGGTGGACGGAGTAACGCAGAATTTCGGCTTTACGATGCATTCCGAGCTTGAAGCTCGTATTGCCCAATTAACAATGGAACGTTCCAGCGAGGTTTATGCTGTATTCGATCAAAGCAAGATTGAGAAAAGTGCTTTGTTTACGATTGCTCCCTTAACTCAGGTGACTGGAGTGATTACGAATAAACAGCCGGAGGGATGGTTTGAGCAGGCGTGCCGGGAGCATCAGATTGCGATACATACAACTACAGACCACATTGCTTCTATATAAATACACGTAAAACTCAAATGTCCTTCCCTTCATATGCTGGCTAATTTGCAGGACAAGGGAGGATATGCGAATGCATTTTTCCAAGTTTATGCTGATCATTGCGATGGTTTGTGTTGTATTCGCTGAAGCAGGCTGTTCCAGCTCCTCCTCTTCAGGCGGCGATACATCCGCAGACCCGCAAGGTAAGGTGAATCTGGTCTTTTGGAGTCATCAGGAAGACGCCATTGTGGGCGCATACAAGAAATTAATATCCAAATACCAGACCTTACACCCCGATATAACGATCGAGTATCAGACCTTTCCATATGATGTATACAGCCAGAAGCTGAAAGCCTCATTCTCCGCGAAGAAACCACCCGATATTGCCGAATTTTTCGGCACGTGGGTGCCCGAATATTCCAAGAACGACCTGCTTGTCGAAATCCCTGATAGTGAAAATGTAAAAAAAGAGTACTATGATGCTCCCCTTGGGGGATATTTGCGAGATAACAAGTTATATGGGCTGCCACTTGAGTACAACATTGAGAATGGCGGCATGTTGATTCACCCGCAAATGCTCAAAGACCAAGGCTTCGATCACGCACCGTCCAACTGGACAGAGCTTGTGGACTACGCCAAAAAATTAACTGTCCGTGAGAACAATGTCATCAAAGTCAAAGGCTTCGATTTTGTATCTGCAGACAATATTACGTTTACTTTCTTATCCCTTATTTTGCAGCAAGGTGCAAGTTTTATGGGTGAAGACGAACATGTTAATTTCCACTCACCGGAGGCGGAGAAAGCGATGTCCACCTTGGTTTCGCTCGTGGCCGATGACAAAGTTGCGGATTTAACCACGTTCGGAAGCGAGCTGGATACCTCTGACTATTTTTTTCAGGGGAAATCAGCCATGACCTATCGCGGTCCGTGGACGATTGCTGCGGGACAGAACAACTACAAAGTTGATGATTTTGAATACGTTTCCGTGCCTTCCTTTACGGAAAATCCACCTGTTTTTGCTGCCGAATCCGGTTGGGGGCTAGCGGTGTCCAAGAAAAGCAAACAACAGGAGGCTGCGCTTGATTTCATCCAATTCATCTCAGAGAAGGACAACCTCTCGACCTGGAATACGGATACCTTTACCGTTCCAGCCAAAAAAGAAATTGCCGAAAACCCGGAATTCCTGAAGAACAATCCTCATCTAAAGCCCTCGCTGGACATATTGGCGTTAGGTCAATGGATCGGTCCTATAGCAGACCGGGATTTCTTCTTCAAGCAGGTTAACGACAATTTCCAACTGATGGCCAGTGGGCAGCAGAATGTTCAGGACGGGTTAGCGAACATCGAACAGACAATCAATGATAATCAGGATCAACATAAGTGATAGGGGTGCTGGGGTATGAGTACTGCTATATCTACCAACAAGGCGGAAAAGGTTAACCCAGCGGTAAAGTCAACAGCTTACAGGGCAAAACGAAGGTTCATCATCATCTCACTCGTACCGATCTTGCTTCTGTTCGGGGTGTTTGCTTTCCTTCCCATCGCTTGGAGCCTGGGCTTGTCCGCATTCAAGTATGATCCGCTCAGCTCAAACGCGATATTCGTGGGGGCGCAGAACTACATTCGTATGTTTCAGGACTCCATCTTTCTGAAGTCATTGTGGGTAACCTTCAAATTTGTATTTATCGCCGTATTGATCAACATTGTTATTACACTTTTGATTGCTTCAGCGATACAGCGAGTCCGCATCCCTTGGCTCAAAAATGGCTTTCGGACCGTATTTTTTCTTCCCACGATCGCTCCGCTGGCGGGAACGGCTATCGTATGGAATACCATGTTCAATTACAATGACGGCTTGTTCAACATGATTCTCGCCAAGCTGAATATGGCGCCGATCCAGTGGCTCAGTGATCCGCATTATGCGCTCTATTCCATCATTATGATGACCTTGTGGGCTGATATTGGCTATAATATCGTTCTTTTCATTGCTGGACTCGATTCTATCCCGGATATGTACTATGAAGCAGCGACGCTGGAGGGAGCGGGCCGATGGCATGTCTTTCTTCACATCACACTGCCACTGCTGCGCAGAACGTTGCTGTTTGTATCCATCACGACAGTTGTTTCCTATTTTCAGGCCTTCCCACAATTTCAGATTATGACCAAGGGCGGACCCTTCAACGAAACACGAGTGCTGTCATTGCAAATCTATGAACAGGCATTCTCCAGCTCCAATATGGGGTACGCATCTGCTATGGCAACCGTATTTCTAATGATCATCCTGCTTGTGACGCTGCTGCAACTTCGGTGGGGACGCACGCAATGGGAACATTGAGAGGAGAGGGGAGAAGAAACCGATGCCGCGTAAATTCAGCCTGTGGGAAGGGTTTACTATCGCAGTTCTTGCAGTTATAGCTTGTGTTATGCTTTTGCCTTATGTATGGATGGTGCTGTCATCACTGAAAAGTAACATGGACATCGTCTCGGGTTCCGGCGGTTTTTTTCCAAGTAAGCCGAGTCTGGACGGATACCGAACGGTTTTTAGCGAGGCGCCTTTTGTCACGTGGTTGCTGAACAGTCTGGTGACTTCCGTCATTATAACAGTGGTGACCTTGTTTACTAGCGCTCTAGCCGGATATGTTTTTGCCAAGCATCAGTTTAAAGGCAAGAAACTGCTATTCATTTTGATCCTGGCAACCATGATGATTCCCTTTCAGGTTATTATGATTCCCACGTATCTGATCACCGCTGAGCTTGGACTGGTTAACCATTTGCTGGCGATTATTTTGCCTAATCTGGTTAGCTCCTACGGCGTATTTCTGGCCAAACAATTCATAGAAGAGATTCCACAGGAGCTGCTGGAGGCAGCAAGGATGGACGGTTCTGGCGAATTCAGGCTGATGCTTCGTATCGTTATGCCGCTTATTCTGCCGATGCTGTCAGCGTTGGGGATATTCACGTTTATGAACTCCTGGAACAACTATCTGTGGCCATTGATTGTATTAAATGATGAGAGCAAGATGACCGTTCCACTGGCATTGGTCTATTTTAATGGAACGCATCAGGTCAATTACAACGTCGTCATGTCAGCTGCGGTACTGATTACAATACCGGTTATTATAATGTTCCTGATCTTCCAGAAGCAATTTATTAAAGGCCTAGCTATGACGGGCATGAAATAACGGGTGAGGAGAAGAGTTATGACTAAAATCTCAATTATCGGAGCAGGCAGTGCATTTACGCGAGAGATCGCTATGGATATCCTGCTGATTGAAGGCTTGGAGGGTGGCACCATTGCCCTGGTTGATATTGACGAGCGGCGGCTTGAGTTGGCACGCAGGCTGGTGCTTCAAATCGTAGAACGGACAGGAAAGAAGTGGGAGGTGCTTGCCTCTACGGATCGCAGAGAGGTCATCGGCGGTTCACAGTTCGTGATTAACCAAATTGAAGTAGGCGGACTGGAGACGGTTCGTTATGAATATGAAATTCCGCTGAAATACGGGGTTAAGCAGTGCATTGGCGATACACTTGGACCCGGAGGACTATTCAAGACACTCCGTACCCTTCCCAGCTGGATTGAAATTGTACGGGACATTGAAGCGCTCTGCCCAGACTGCATCATTCTAAACTATACCAATCCGATGTCGGCGGTTACACTCATGACTTCCCGCATTACGGATATTCCGGTAGTGGGACTATGCCACTCCATTCAGAATACGTCGGCTCAACTGGCCGAATATGCCGGAGTTCCATATGAAGAGATGTCATGGAAAGCCGGAGGTATTAACCACATGTCCTGGTTTGTGGAGCTGTCGCACGCCGGGAGGGATCTGTATCCAGTACTACTGGATAAAATGAAAACTCCTGAACTGCTGCGGCTCGACCCGGTCCGCTTTGATGCGATGAAATACCTGGGTGCATTCGTCTCGGAATCCAGCGGCCATTTCTCGGAGTATATCCCATATTACCGTAAACGCCAATCGCTTATCGACCAGCACTGCAACTCAGGTTATAACGGAGCTACGGGGTTCTACGCTGACAACTGGCCGATCTGGCGGAGAGAGAATGATGAACAGATCGTTTCACAGCTTGAGGGAACGGTACCGCTTGAGCTGAAATCCAGTAATGAATATGCTGCCATCATCATCGAAGCAGTATTGAAGAATGAGCCGAAGGTCATTTATGGTAACGTTCCTAACCGGGGGCTGATTGAAAATCTGCAGGCTGATGGCGTGGTGGAAGTGGCCTGTCTCGTTGATGGGAAAGGCGTTCAGCCCTGTCGCTTTGGAAGATTGCCCGAGCATTTGGCCGCATTATGTCGCTCGAACATGGCTTTTTTTGACCTGGCTGTAGAAGCTGTGCGGAGGAGTGACAGGGAGATGGCTCGCCATGCACTGATGCTCGACCCACTAACTGCTGCCGTATGCTCCCTGGAGGAGATCAGAAGTATGTTCGATGAACTGTATGAGGCGGAACAGGGATTTGTTCCGGTATTGAAATGATGCAGAGACAGCAAACAAGTCCCGTTGTTGTCATTGCTGGCGAGCTAAATGTAGACGTCATTGTATCGGGAACGGATGTTATGCCGGAATGGAATCGGGAGAAAATGGTCGATGGCTTCGAGATTGTTCTTGGTTCCTCTTCAGCAATAACGGCCTGTGCGCTGGCAAGTCTGGGAGCGGATGTGAGATTCGTTAGCGTAGTGGGAGATGACGATTTCGGCAAATTCTGTATAGCTGAGCTGCAGCGTATGGGCGTAAATACAGAGCATGTAAGCCGATTATCTGGCATCAAGACAGGTGTAACTCTGTCGCTCTCCACACCCGATGACCGCGGGTTGTTAACTTACGCTGGCAGTATCCCATTGTTAACACCGGATTATATCCCTGAGTCCCTGCTACAGCAGGCCGCACATCTTCATTTTGGTTCCTATTATTTGCAGGATGGAATGAGACCTCATTGGCGAGAGATCTTTACAAGATTGCGGGCAGGTGGAATCAGCACGTCTTTTGATACCGGCTGGGATGTATCCAATCAATGGGACCGCGAGGGCATAAGTGCACTACTGACGGTGACTGATTTGTTTATTCCCAGCGAGGATGAACTGCTGCACATTTTTCCTGCCGACGGAGTAAGCCATGTGCTTGATTCCATGCTTCCTGATGTGGCGGGTATTGTAGCGGTTAAACAAGGGTCAAAAGGTGCTACACTGCGCGAACTGGACGAAAGTAGAATATCGGCCGAATCTTACACTTTGACGCCCGTCGATACGACAGGAGCAGGAGACTGTTTCAACGCAGGAATCATATATGGATACTTGCTTGGAATGCGAAGCGATGAACTGCTGCGATTTGCCAATGCATGTGGAGCATTGTCCACACTTGGCATTGGTGGCACAGGGAGTTTGCCGACGATGGAGGCTGTTCTTCTTTTGCAGGCTGAGCATGAACAATAAATCCTGATTTTAATCTAACACAACCAAATTGATCAAAGGGAGTTGAGAATATGTTGAAATTCGGTAAAACATTGCTGATGGGATTAAGTATGGCGATAGGCATAGGACTGGTTTCAGGCATTGAATGGTCCTCATCTGCTGCAGCAGCAGGTACGGATTACTACGTAGCGACAAACGGAAATGACTCCAATGCGGGAACGAGCAGCGCTCCATGGAAGACGCTTCAGCACGCAGCGGATGCTGTTCCTGCAGGCAGTACAGTGCATGTTCGTGGCGGTGTGTATAACCAGAAGCTGAAGATCACCCGCTCAGGCTCCGCTTCACAAGGGCCGATTGTATTCACTAACGATGGTACGGAGACACCGATTATTGACGGCACAGGACTTTCGGTTAGCGGGATTGAAGGGTTGATTGACCTGACCGATGTGAATTACGTTACTCTTCAAGGATTTGAAATTCGCAATTATACTACAGCTACCAAGGACGTCATGCCCGTAGGCATTTATGTTCACGGATCGGGCAGCTTTATCAATTTGTCTGGCAACAAAGTCCATGATATCAAAAACACGGCCACTCCAACTGGTAGTGATCTGCTTGGCCGTGACGCACATGGGATCGCCGTATACGGCACAAAAGCACCTGAATCCATTCACGATATTACGATTAGTGGTAATGAACTGTATAATCTTGTGCTCGGCTCCAGCGAATCGCTGGTTCTCAACGGGAACGTGGACACCTTCTCGGTGACGAATAATGTTATTCACGATAACGACAACATTGGCATTGATCTCATCGGTTTTGAGGGGAAAGCGCCGAATACGGCTTACGATCAGGTGCGGAACGGACTCGTGAAGGGCAACAGAGTCTACAATATCACTTCCAACAATAATCCTTCGTATGGGAAGTCACTTCCGAATAACAGTAATGCGGCCGATGGCATTTATGTGGATGGTGGCAAGGATAGTATTATTGAACAGAACTACAGCTACAACAATGATATCGGTATCGAGATTGCGTCAGAGCATGCCGGTAAATCTACCAGCAATATTACAGTACGCAGTAACGCAGTCTACAACAACCGACTCACCGGCATCGCGATGGGCGGTTATGATACTAAACGCGGCTCCACAGTAAACTGTAAGATCGTTAACAATACCGTATACAAAAATGATACGCTTGGCGATGGCAGCGGCCAGCTTTACGTTCAATACGATACACAAAATAACGTAATTAAGAACAACATTTTCGTAGCCAGCTCTACAGATGTTTTGATTTACAATGAATACACCAAGAATTCCGGAAACGTTGTGGATTATAATCTTTATTTTGCCCCTGCCGGAAGCAATGGAGCCAGCTGGACATGGAAAAATAAAGATTACACAGGATTCTCCGCTTATAAAACGGGAACTGGCAATGACGCGCATTCCTTGTTCATTGATCCCAAATTTGTGAATGCTTCGGGATACGATTTCCATCTTCAATCTACATCTCCAGCAATTGATGCCGGGAACACGGACAATGCAATTATTGGAACACTGGAGATTGAGGGGAAACCAAGAGTACAGGGAGCTGCTGTGAATATCGGCGCTTACGAGTGAGACTTATAACCTAACGGGAAGACTCTCCCGAAGGCAATCCAACAAAGGCAGCTGAGTAATCAGCTGTCTTTGTTTTATTTTATTTTAAGAGTACTAACCCATTTTAAATAGCTGTACCTGAATTAGACCTTACGTAAACTCATATTTAGGTAGGGAGCGGCATTTCCATTTCGAGCCAAGGATAGTAAAATCGGTTATAGCATGATTAATGCTAAGGTTAATTCACAACTGTAGCGAAGAAAGGAGGGGATGGAATGAAACTCGGTTTTATCAAGTACAGCATGATTATCTATTGGGCCATAATCTTAATGCTAGTTTTGAGTGCGTGTTCCCGATCAGAGCAAAATGTAAGTCCGTCACTCCCACAACCCGCTCATCCTAAACAACAGCCAGCTGAATACAGGCCAAACCCTGATGAACCCGGATGGAAGCTTGATAACAGACCTGTGGATTTGACCTGGTTTGTGGGTGCGAACTGGTATGGTCACACATGGGGTGAGAGCATAACCTCCAAGATTGTAACTGAGAAAACAGGTGTCAACATCAAATTCGAAATCCCATCCGGCGAAGCCAGTGAACAAATTGCGCTCATGATGGCCTCCGATAAGCTGCCGGATTTGATAACAATAGGTTCGTGGGAAAGTGCGATTAATAAGTTATGGGAAGGAGATCAGGTATATGCCTTAAATGAATTGGCGGAGCAATATGATCCTTACTTTTTCAAGGTCGCGGGGGACGGTGCATTGAAGTGGTATCGTCAGGAAAACGGCAATACATATGGCATTCCAAATGATTCATACAGCCCCAGCCTGATGCAGGCCACTGGTTTGACGGCTGCGAACCAAACCTTCTTGGTGCGAAAAGATCTGTATGAGGCTATGGGAAGACCGGATTTGAGCACTCCGGAAGGCTTTCTGAACGCACTGCAATTGTTAAAGGATCAGTATTCTGTGTATAAAGGTCAGCTCATCAGTCCTTTCTTTGCTCAGGGGAATGTCTCTTACGGAATGACTGATTACCTGCAAAACCTGCTGGCTATTCCGCATGAAAAGGACGGCAAATTTAACGACCGTATGACCGACCCGGACTATATCACCTGGCTAAAAACCTTCCGCACAGCATATGAGCGAGGCTTGATTAATGTAGATTTTCTGGTGGACTCGAATGCTCAGGTAGAGGAAAAAACCAGTAATGCCCGTTATTTTATGATGATTCGCGAGTGGACTGGTATGGCGGCTATCAATCCGATTCTGGCTGCGGGTGCATATCCGAATTCGTACTACATCGCTGTGGATGGACCGCAAAACAGTCAAGGTGATTCCGCCAGACTGTTCCCTGGCAACATGGACGGCTGGATGGTTACGATGATTAGCAAATCCACCAAGAGTCCTGAACGAGCCATCCGATTTTTGAGCTATTTAGCGAGCGAAGAAGGCCAAAGGGATGTATTTCTGGGCAAAGAAGGCGAAACATGGGCGATGAGGGATGGCAAACCGCAGTTGACAGCCGAAATGGTCCAATTGCTTGACACAGATAGGGAGCGTCTGGAAAAGGAATACGGTATCATGGATACCTACTGGATGCTGCGCAACCCTGCTTTCGTTAACCAGTGGAGACCAGAAAAGGCGGCATCCGTTAAGCAAATGGAGGAGTTCGCGAATAAACAGGCGGATATGGACAGCGGCATCTATAAGGGAATAGATCCTGTTGGAGATTCCGATATAGCCTTATCCTGGTCGCGTATTTCTCAGAATTGGGAAGAAGTTCTGCCTGAACTGATTACTGCCAAAGATGAAGCTGCTTTTGATAAAATATTCGAGAATTTCTTGGCCCGCCGTGTGAATTACGGTTTTAATCAGGTAATGGAGTACCGTCAGACCGAGCTGGAAGCGAGAAAAGCTAAGATGGCTGAATAATCATTTCCTAACAACCTCGCTTTCTATCGACTAACTTGTAATATATGGTATAACAAAGGTGGTGAGGATTTCAGAGTGAATTACCTACTGACTAGATTGAGGAAACTTTACCGCAATGCCCGTATATCCCAAAAGCTGTTTCTGGCGTTCAGCCTGATGATTGCCATTCCCGTTATTTTAGTATCCTTTTTATATATTCGCATGCAGGAAACCCAGCTATATAAGGACGCTATGTCAGCGGGCAACAGCCATGTTTCATGGTTGAACGAACAATTGCGCAGCAGAATGGACATCATTGAGAACGCTTCCAATACGGCGCTCACTCAAAAGTCATTTGTGGATTTTATTCATTCCAATATGCTTGTGGATGGACTACGACTGGTGAAGTTTAAGCAAAACCAATTTGAGCAAATGCAAAATATCATTCAGAGTAATGCGATGATCAGTGAGCTCAGCTTTTACGTGGATAACCCGAACTTGTATGAAATCTGGCCTGAAATCTATCATTATCAGAAATTTTGGCCGCAAGATTACTGGGCTAAGCTTCGAGATGAAGGTGGTGCGGCTTACCGCTTATTTTCTTTTAAGGATGGTGAACATACGCTATCATACTACCGGCTGGTTCGCCTTCAGGGTCAGGAGAAAAAAAGGCCTAGTATTATGGAAATTCGCGTTCCACACAGTATGTTTTTCAGCGATCTGCTCCAGGAGAGCAAGGGAGACTTCTTCTCTGTTTTAATGAACGAAAGCGATCCTCCCCAATATGTTTATAATCCTGAGCATGAGTTTTCTCGAAAAGCCGGAGAAGGACTGGACGAAATCCTTGGTGGTATTCATCGCCAGCTGGATGTACTGCCACAGGAAAGTCCCGTTAAGATTAAGGTAGGTGATCAGAGCTACTATGCACTGTACCGATATATCGCTCCGCTAAATACTTATGTGGTCGATATCGCCTCCCATCAGGCATTGATGAAGGGGCCACGCAGCTGGTATGCATTTGTGGTAACGATTACATTATTTGTTCTGCTGCTCATCATGCTGCTTGTATCACATACAACTCGGCGCATTTTCCGACGGCTGGACAATGTACTGGCTTCAATGCGTCAGGTACGAAAAGGAGAACTGGATGCAACGATTGATACCGGCCTTGATGAGAACGAAAGAGGGGATGAGATTGATGAAGTGGCTGTGAGCTACAACAAAATGTTACATGAGGTTAAACGTCTGATGACACAGGTCGTGGATAAACAATTGATCGCCAAAAATGCACAGCTGCATTCACTGCATTCGCAGATCAACTCTCATTTTTTGTATAACGCACTGGAATCTATTCGAATGCTCGCGGAGGTTCAACGGCAACCTGCTATTGCGAATTCACTTGTATCATTAGGTTCGCAACTTCGCTACAGCATGCAGTGGCGCAGCGATACGGTTGCGCTTCGCGAGGAACTTGCTAACATTCAAAGTTACGTTCAATTTATTAATTTAATGGAAGGCGGCAGCATCATATTGAGGGCAGATCTTCCGCAGGAGGTGCTCCGCTATGCAATTCCTAAAATGTGCATGCAGCCTATCGTTGAAAATGCAGTGCATCACGCTGCACCATCAGGCGGGAGTGTGTGTATTCAGATCACCGTTTCAGTGGAGAATGAACGCTTGCTTATTAAGATACAAGATGATGGAGAGGGGGTAGACCCGGAGATGTTATTTCGACTGCAAGCGGCACTGCGGGGAGACTCGGATTCGCCGATTGTTACCAGCAAGAACGGACTTGGTTTGGAAAATGTGAATAAGCGGCTGCAGCTTCATTATGGCGAGGATTACGGTCTTTGGATTGATAGTGTTCAGGGCGTTTTTACCTGTGTAACGATACGTTTGCCTTGGGAAAATGTAAATCTTGGAGGGTGGTAGGAGTGATCAATATTCTGGTTGTGGACGATCAAAAGCACATCCGTGACGGTCTGCAGGCGATGCTGCATCAATTTCCTCTGGAGCTGAACAATATTTACTGTGCCGCAAGTGGGATGGAGGCGCTAATCCTTTTGCGCCAGCATAACATTCACATTGTTATTACTGATATTATGATGCCGGACATGGACGGGCTGGCACTGATGGCACAGACCAAAGAGGAGCGCATCGAGGTGGAATACCTCATTATTAGCGGTTATAGTGATTTTACATATGCTCAAAAAGCCATCGAACTTGGGGCAAAGGGATACTTGTTAAAACCTCTGAAGCGAGAGGATCTGCAAACTTCACTAGAGCATGTATGGAAAGAAATTCAGACACGGCAGGCTCTTACGCACAACATACAGCATATCTCTCGTCTCGCCCGAGAGACTGATCGTAAAGAATTACGAATGTTTATGCGGGGAGCATTAAACGATGAGGCTTGGATCCTCCAAATCCAGGAACAAAATCCTTCGCTTTGGCACAATTATCGCTTATGTTTGCTGCGAGAGAAATGTTGGATCAACCAGCCGGGTTCCAGCAGCGTCCATAGCATGGAAGGTATTGCTTATGATGTATTCGGTAGACAAGGTTGCGTTTGCCTGCAACACAGCCCGTATCTGATCCTCGCAGTGAGTGCAGCCATAGACCCGGAGGCTTTGCCAGCGGCGCTCAAGGAAGGAATGATCGATGCGATAACCGTTATGACTGACCCGCAGCAAGGATTGAAGACGTTGCCCGGCAGTTATACACAAGTACATGAGTTATTCCACCATAGTTATCTGTTTCCAGATCAATATATCATCCTGCCAGCAGTTATTGAGCATATGGAGCAGCAGTGGCAACTCCCTTATGAAGAGCTTTATGAACTGTTCCAGTCTGTTGGGACTGACGATAGTGGTAAAATTGCTCAGGGCGTGTCCGCAATATTTCATAAAAATGTGCTGCAACGCTATCATATTCGCTATACCCAACAGCTCTGCGGCGCCACAGTGCAGATGATGGAGGAATACGAACGAGTTGTTCGTCCCTACATGGGTGAAGAATCGCTGGATCTTGAATCTTTGCGTAATCTCTTTGATTATCCGGGGATGCGCGATTATATTCAAGCGCTGCAACAGCAGCTGCTTCGACTGAATCAGTTTTATTTTGAATATAAGCACAGTTATCGCAATTCTCAGGATCTAAATGAAGCTATCCGTTTTATACACGAAAGCTATCATAAGCCGCTGGACCTTGCGATGGTATCCAATCATGTGTCGCTTAATTACGCCTATTTCTCAAATCTGTTCAAGAAGAATATTGGCAAAGGTTTTGCCGAATACCTGAGAGATGTACGTATGGATAAAGCGCGGCGTCTCCTAGCCGAAACCGACCATAAGATTGTTGAAGTGGCTGCTATGGTAGGCTATGAAAGCTACAAAAGCTTTACACGAGCGTTCCGCCTTGCGATGGAAATTCAACCCACAGAGTATCGACAAATGATGCGCCAAAAGGTAGAACGTGAAGTGCAATACCACAGTACAAATATATAAATTGAATCAAAACCCAAAAAATTGGGATATAACAAAAATAATTGTACCTTTTCAGCAGTTTATCCTATTCGATAGAATAAAGATGTTCCCCGATGTAAGCGATTACCTTTAAACGCATAGATTGGGAGAAACTATTATCCTATCAAAGGAGGGCAATTATGAAACCATCTCACTTTACAGAGAAACGGTTTATGAAAAAGGTACTTGGTTTGTTCTTAGTGGTTGTGATGCTGGCCAGTGTTGGTGTGCTGCCAACTACAAAAGTTCAAGCAGCTGGAACGACAGTTACCTCAATGGAATATTTCTCACCAGAAGATGGACCTGTTATTTCAAAATCTGGCGTTGGCAAAGCCAGCTACGGATTTGTTATGCCTAAGTTTAATGGAGGCTCCGCAACTTGGAACGATGTTTACAGTGACATTGGTGTTAATGTGAAAGTAGGTAACAACTGGGTTGATATTGATCAAGCCGGAGGTTATATCTATAACCAAAACTGGGGGCACTGGAGCGATGGAGGATTCAATGGTTATTGGTTCACCCTTTCCGCAACAACCGAAATTCAACTGTACTCCAAAGCGAATGGGGTTAAGCTTGAATACCAACTTGTATTCCAAAATATTAACAAAACAACCATCACAGCGATGAATCCGACACAAGGGCCGCAAATTACAGCAAGTTTCACAGGCGGTGCAGGCTTTACATATCCAACGTTCAACAATGATTCTGCGGTGACCTATGAAGCTGTAGCTGATGATTTGAAGGTATATGTAAAACCCGTAAACAGCAGCACATGGATTGATATTGACAATAATGCAGCCAGCGGCTGGATTTATGATCACAACTTTGGCCAATTCACCGACGGTGGAGGAGGTTACTGGTTTAACGTAACGGAATCGATCAACGTCAAATTAGAATCAAAGACTTCCTCGGCTAACCTTGTTTATACCATTACGTTTAATGAACCTACAAGAAATTCATATGTCATTACGCCATACGAAGGTACAACCTTCACAGCAGATGCGAATGGTTCGATTGGAATTCCACTTCCCAAAATTGATGGGGGTGCGCCAATCGCCAAGGAACTGGGCAACTTTGTATACCAGATTAACATCAATGGACAATGGGTGGATTTGAGTAACTCCAGTCAGAGCAAGTTTGCATACTCGGCTAATGGCTACAACAACATGTCTGATGCCAACCAGTGGGGATACTGGGCCGATTATATCTATGGTCTTTGGTTCCAGCCAATCCAGGAAAATATGCAGATTCGTATCGGATATCCGCTGAACGGACAGGCGGGTGGAAATATTGGTAACAACTTCGTCAACTATACCTTCATCGGCAATCCAAATGCTCCGCGTCCGGATGTATCCGATCAAGAGGATATCGCAATCGGAACTCCAACCGACCCGGCTATCGCGGGCATGAATCTTATCTGGCAGGATGAATTTAACGGAACTACGCTGGATACAAGTAAATGGAACTATGAAACAGGCTATTATCTCAATAACGATGCTGCTACCTGGGGATGGGGAAATGCAGAACTGCAGCACTACACAAACAGCACCCAAAATGTATTTGTACAGGACGGAAAGTTGAATATCAAGGCTATGAACGATAGCAAATCTTTCCCGCAGGATCCGAATCGGTATGCACAGTATTCCTCCGGTAAGATTAACACCAAGGATAAACTTTCCTTGAAGTACGGCAGAGTAGATTTTCGTGCCAAGCTTCCTACTGGTGATGGCGTTTGGCCAGCACTGTGGATGCTTCCAAAAGATTCTGTATACGGCACATGGGCTGCATCAGGTGAAATCGATGTTATGGAAGCGAGAGGACGTCTTCCAGGCTCAGTAAGCGGTACTATACACTTTGGTGGACAATGGCCCGTGAACCAGTCTTCGGGTGGCGATTATCACTTCCCAGAAGGGCAAACTTTTGCTAATGATTATCATGTGTACTCCGTAGTCTGGGAAGAAGACAACATTAAATGGTATGTAGACGGTAAGTTTTTCTATAAAGTCACTAACCAGCAGTGGTATTCCACAGCTGCACCGAACAACCCGAACGCGCCTTTCGATGAGCCGTTCTATCTCATTATGAACTTGGCAATCGGTGGAAACTTTGACGGGGGCCGTACTCCGAACGCGTCCGATATCCCGGCAACTATGCAAGTAGATTATGTACGTGTGTATAAAGAACAGTAATAAAACAGCCGTTTGCGCGATTGGGGTCGTGTCGAGGCATTCACCATAGTTATCGGTGATGAAGCAAATTGAACGGAGAAGACTGGAAGACCAACAACAGAAATGTTGTTGGTCTTTTGGTTTGAGAAGGTAGCTGGTTAGTCTTAAGCGAAACTAATCTTTTCTACAATAATGAAGCAACCTTCGTTCAACAATTGAACGAAGGCTGCTTGTAATTCCATGAAAATGCTTTTAATGACGGGAATCTGATTGCGCTGGTACTACAGAGGCCTCTTCACGAACTGCCGCTTGTACTGTTGGACGTGTTACCCCAGCGGCTTCTTCACGAACTGTGGCTTGTGCTGCCGAACGTGTTACTACAGGAGATTCTTCACGCACAGCCGCCTGTGCAGATGGACGTGCCACTACAGCTGCTTCTTCGGGAACTACCGCTTGTGCAGATGGACGTGTTACTACAGGCGCTTCTTGACGGGCTACCACTTGGTCATCTGAACGTGGTACAACCGAAACTTCCTCACGAGCTGTCGCTTGAGCTGTTGGGCGTGCTACCACAGGAGATTCTTCACGAGCAGATGGATGCGTTACTGCAGGAGCTTCTTCTCGGACAGCCGCTTTCTGTGATGGACGTGTTACCGCGGAAGCTTCCTCACTCGCAACCACCCTCGGAGTATTGCTGGAAGCCCAAGCTGTTGTCATTGTACTAATTGCAGCAACGACGAATAGCGTCGATATCGCTACAACAAAGGTTTTCTTTTTCACATTCTTTACGTTAAGCATAAAAGTTAATCTCCTTTTTAGTTGTTTGCCATCCCCGGATAAAGAGGAGCAGAATTGTATAGGTAGATTCCTTGATCCTGCCACTACGTTCAGGATGGTTTCCCCATATCGTTTACGATCCGCAAGGGACATTCCCTTTACAACTTCTTCATCGCAGGACAGTTCACTCCACGTATGAATATCTTTCGAAAGCATATGAACCAATGGATTGAACCAATGCAATGCACGGGCTACTAATATGAGCGCCTTGATCCATAGATCTTTCCTTTTCAGGTGGATCAGTTCATGATGGAACACCATACCGATATCCACACTTTCAGAATTCTTCAGAGGCAGATAAATAGTAGGTTTCCTCAATCCAATTAAAAAAGGACTGCGAATTAGAGCGCTGTAAGCAAGACGAACCTCGCTCTTGAGACCCAGATTCTCCTTGATTACAGGGAGCAGCATAGCAACATCGCTAGTCTTCGGAACGCTGGTTCGCGTAAGTTTTAATGTCTTGAGAAACCTGTGATAACAATATGTTTGCCATGCTACAAAAGTTATGGTCCCGATTCCCCATAAGCATATAAAAGCGAGAGCTACGTTTGCTGAAATGGTCTGTACCTGGATGGCAGGAGCCGGATTGAATGGTCCAGGTAAAACTTGTTGAACATTTAAGGGTAACTCGTTTAATGTAGTACTGGATGTAAACAATGAAAAAATCCAATGAAAGACCAGAAAGATGGGCAATAGATACAAAGCTAAAGCCATTTTCCCAATTCCAAAACGCCATTTTGCAGGAATGACTTGAAAGGGAGCAAGGCGCAAAGACAGAATGAAAGCGACAACGACACTTCCGGCAACAGTCAGCGTAGACAGTAACACAAGAATGGTATTCATAGACTACACCTACTTTTCTGAAAACCATTGTCTCAGCTCTGCAATGTCTTGATCAGAAAGCTTGTCGCCATCATACAAAGCTGAAATCAAATTTTTTACAGAGCCTTGATATAATCCATCCAGGACTTGTTGTGCCTCCAATAGCTTGTAGTCTTCGGGCGAAATACGGGGGACATACTTGTTGGTACGTCCATCCCTTGTAGCTGTAAGAGCCCCTTTGTCTACTAGCCTAGAGAGAAAGGTGGAGATGGTTTGCGCCTTCCATGCTTTACCCCTTTGGGAAAACATGTTCAGCAGTTCGGTGGAGGTGACAGGTGGCTCACACTCCCAGATCACTTCCATCAGCTCCATTTCAGTATCTGATAATTTTTGAAGATGGTTCACAGTGAACACTCCTTAACTTCGTTATGCGTCCATATCGAAGGTTATTACTACACTACGTAGTAGATATAAGTTACTACAACGTGTAGTAGATAGTCAAGTATTGAATGGATGCTGCGGAATCAGAGGCAGGTCTGTACTAGCTATCAGCTCAATCTTTGATTGATTATAATGCAGAGACGAATGTCTGGAGTATATACTTAGTCATAAATTCTGAAATCACTATAGAGGAGAAATGATATGAATCTGTTTCATATACAATCTACATTGCAAGAGATCGATTGGACTGCATCGTTCCTGGAGAATAACTTTATCGGTATTGGTTGGCCGGCGACAGGAGATTTGGAGCATGAGCCTGCAGAAGAATGGAAAGAGCAATTAGTTCAACGCTACAGGATAGGAAAGACGGAAATTCGTGATGTCCTGGACACGCTCCATACTTTTGCCTACGTCATGCAGGACGGGGATTATGTTTTGATAAATGATGATGAATGGACATATGTAGGGGATTTGGGTGATTATTTTTACGATGATTCCAACGGAACCGGAGAGGAATACATATGCCACCGACGAGGCGTTACCTGGCTGGGACGCATTCCCTTAGCAGAGTTAAATGATAAAGCACTTGCACTTGTGAGTCATTACTCAATCATTGCGAAATTCGAACACCCAATTACACAGGCTCAACTGGAGCCCTGGGTTTCGATCACCTCTGTAGCCACTGAAGGAGATAATCATTCTTCAGTTAGAGTAGATGAAGGCACTATTCAAGAAGCACTCAATGTTCTAAAAAAGGCATTGCATAGCGAAGAAGAGGACCTGCGAATCCGTGCAGCGGCGGTAATTTTACAATACGCCAAATCCTAGGGGCGTTCTCAAATTGGTTTCTTTAATATCGGCTTCCTAGTTAGGGATAAGAGGTGGGACATAGGACATATGTATATGAGTTAAATAATAGTTAGTGTTGACCAGACGCCAAATGGTGTCATAATATTTAAGCGACACTACATGGTTTCGAATGAAATTAACTGCTTTTTCTTGGCAATCATATGTAAGAGTGAATCTTTTTAGAAAATACAATAAAATGATTAGCATGATGAAGGATGGTCCCTAATGACAACTAATAAAACTAATCCCAAGGTGGATGAATATTTAAACAAAGCAATGAAGTGGAAGGAAGAATCAGAGAAGCTAAGAGAGATCGTTCTTTCCTGCGACCTGACCGAAGACTTTAAGTGGATGCATCCTTGTTACACGTTGGAGAATAAAAACATCGTTATCATTCATGGATTTAAGGAGTATTGTGCGCTTCTTTTCCATAAAGGAGCCTTGTTAAAGGATGAGCAGGGTATTCTAATTCAACAAACAGAAAATGTACAAGCTGCTCGCCAGATCCGGTTCACCAATCTTCAACAAATCGTTGATATGGAAACCATCCTGAAAGAGTACATTCTTGAAGCCATTGAGATTGAAAAGGCCGGATTGAAAGTGGCACTCAAAAAGGATACAGAATATGCTGTTCCAGAAGAGTTTCAAACAAAACTGGATGAAAATCCTGATTTGAAAACGGCTTTTGAAGCACTGACACCTGGACGTCAACGGGCATACCTTTTTTATTTTTCCCAACCGAAGCAATCCAAGACTCGCGTGTCCAGGGTTGAG
This sequence comes from Paenibacillus taichungensis, assembly GCF_013359905.1. Classification (GTDB taxonomy): domain Bacteria; phylum Bacillota; class Bacilli; order Paenibacillales; family Paenibacillaceae; genus Paenibacillus; species Paenibacillus taichungensis. The sequence goes on from NZ_JABMCC010000115.1 coordinate 621,110, forward strand.
AAATCTACACAGCAAATTCTGGATGGAAAAGGGTTAAATGATTAAACCGTTAATTTAATTTGGGAAGCAGCTGTTTTAAAATTAATTTATATTCCTTGAAGCACCTGCCTTGGTAGGTGTTTTTTTGTTTTGTCTTTTGTCGAATATGAAAGCATCTTGTCAAATGTACTATTGCATGGTATCGTTGATAACGATTATCAATATCATTTGAAAAAGGTGGGTTTATTTTGCTGAAACGAAGAAATTCAATATGGATTATATCCGTATTTATTGTATTGCTCGTACTGAGTGCATGTGGTCAGTCCGCAACATCAAGCAATACAACGGAGACCGCAAACACAACCGGAGCTGCGGACACGGAATCATCAAGCGGCTCAACATCTGCGTCTGATGCCGATACTACAACAGGTGCCGAAGGAGAGACTGTTACATATCAATCGGATGCAGGTGAAGTGGAAGTACCTGTGGAGCCGAAACGAATTATCGATCTGACCGCATTTTCAACAGGGTACTTTGTTGCACTCGATGCTCCAGTCGTCGGAGCCTTGTCAGGTGCAATAAACAACAAGTACATCAAGGATCAGCTCAAAAGTGAGGGGACAACAGATCTGGGAGAGCAGCCAACAGCTGAGCAACTAATCAGCCTAAAGCCTGATCTGATCATCGCATACACAGGTACGGAAGGTCTCGACAAGTTGTCGCAGATTGCACCAGTGGTACAGTTACAATATGGTAAGCACAATTTCAAGGATCTCATGTTGGAGATGGGCAAACTGACCAATAGAGAAGCCGAAGCAAAAGACTGGATCACACAATGGGAAGCGAAGATAAATGAGTTGAAGCCAAAAGTGCTTGCCGCTGTAGGAGATCGTACAGTCTCCATTTTGAATCCATACGCCAAAGGATTATTTGTATTTGGTCATAATTACGGTCGTGGTGGTGAAATACTCTATGACGAATTTGGCCTGAAGGCACCAAAAAGGGCTCAGACAGAGGCAATTGATAGTGGCACAGGCTGGGCCTCAATCTCGATGGAAGTGTTACCGGAATATGCAGGCGACATCATCTTCACTAGCCCGTGGTCAGGAGATACAACCGATCCGAAGATTGTATACGATAATACGGTGTGGAAAAACCTAACTGCGGTCAAAGAGGGCCATGTGTTCCAGCTTGATCCGACCTCCGATACATACAACGACCCTGTATCGCTTGAAGGTCAGCTGAAGTTTATCTCGGACAGCCTGCTATCGGTGAAGTAGTCATTGAGTAATATATATTCTTTCAACCCTTTGGCGAATCTGGACCAAAGGGTTTTTCAATTTCATTTTCATGATAATATGAGAGGAAGTATGCGAAATAAATCTTGGTTAGGAGAAGATAATATGGACGTTTTTGCAGAATATCTAGCACGAATTGATAACCTGGGACATCGGGACCGTACGGAAGAAGTTTTAGAATGGATTATCAAGAAGTACCCAAATTTAGTACCTAAAATAGCGTGGAATCAGCCCATGTTTACCGATCATGGCACATTTATTATTGGATTTAGTGTATCCAAACATCATTTGGCTGTGGCGCCTGAGAAGGCAGGGATTAATCATTTTTCCGATGAAATTGTGAAGGCCGGCTATGAGCACACCAAGGAGTTGGTGCGTATCCGGTGGGATGGACCGGTTGATTTTTCATTACTGGAACGAATGATTGATTTCAACATTACGGAAAAAGCAGACTGTTCAACCTTTTGGCGGAAATAGGCATGATCGATAGCCTACAACAAAAGACCTCGCTCTCACTTATGTCGGTGAGCGGGGTCTTTGTAATGGGTTATTCAGCAATTGGTTTGCACATTGCACCAAAATAATCTATGACTACGCTGCTAAACGCGATAGCTGCTTTCGATATATATCTGTTTTTATGCGACAATAAAGCAATTTCCCTCACTAGGTTCTGATCCTCGATCCGGAGATATACAATTCGTTCCTGCGGGTTTCTTGCTGTATTGGGTATAAAGGCAATCCCAATCTCCGCCTCCACAAGTGCAGTTAATCTTGCAGGCTCATCTCCTTCATAAACATACTTCGGTACGAATCCGACGGATTGACATTTGGAGTCCACCAGATCACGAATACCATATCCTTTTTTCACCCCCACAAACCACTCATCCTTAAGCTCTTCTAATGTGATGCTGCTTCGATTCGCATATTGATGACCGAGAGGCACAGCAACTACAATTGGGTCCTGGAACAGCATCTGACATTCGATTTCATCTCCCTGGATTGGAGGGGAAGACAGACAAAAATCAATTTCGCCTCGGTGGAGAAGCGTGCACATTTCTTCCAACGTAACCATTTGTACATGAAACTGAACATTCGGCTTATTTTTTCGGAATTCCCGCAAGATTCCTGGTAATGTGCTTGCTGTAGTAACTGCCAATTGAAGTGTACCGTGATCCGGGTTGGAGAGATCAGCAATTTCCTGTTTTCCCTGTTCCAATTCGAATAAGGCTTTTTCGGTCCGTCGAAGGAATGTTCTTCCGAATTCGTTTAACCGCAGTTTTCTGCCCAATCGATCAAATAACGGTGCACCCAAGTCATCCTCCAAACGTTGTATCGTCTTGCTCAGTGAGGATTGAGTGACATGCAGCTTACCCGCAGCTTCTGTCACATGTTCACATCGGGCTAACGTCAGAAAATAGCGTAGCTGAAGAAGTTCCATTTCGCACCACTCTCTTATTCCTTTTAGTTCATCAAATCATAACATAAAATGCGTTGGAATAAATAAAGGGATTCCATTAAGATGACAACAGAAGAAGGAGGGATATACATAATGAATGTTCGAAATATATGGTTAATGATATCTGTGGGCTTGGGAATCATGCTGAATCCGCTCAATTCCTCCATGATATCTATAGCAATTGCAAGACTACAACAGGAGTTTATACTTGATGTTACGACCGTGTCATGGATTATTTTTTCCTTTTACATTGCAAGTGCTGTGGCTCAACCGGTCATGGGCAAGTGCAGTGATCTGTTCGGCCGCAGAAAGATATTCCTTATCGGTCTGGTTGTTGTCTTTGGTTCCTCCATGTTAGCTCCGTTATCTCCAGACTTTTCTTGGCTTATCGTATTCCGGATCATTCAATCTGTTGGCACAAGCATGATGGTAGCCGTCGGAATGGCGATTGTAAGAATCCACGTTACTGAGAAACAGGCTGCTGCCCTGTCTATCCTTGCGATGTTCCTGTCTGGTGCAGCCGCGGTAGGCCCTTTTATTGGCGGTGTATTGATTCATTGGTGGGACTGGCAAAGTATTTTTCTAGTGAATATTCCATTGGTAATCGCAAGCTTTATATTCGCCTGGAAAACCATTCCCAAAGAAGCGACCCTCAAATCCAACTATGGCGACATGTCCATCAGAAAATGGTTCCTGCTGATTGATGCGCCCGGCATACTTTTGTTTACCGTCGCATTGGTGACTCTGCTAATGAGCGTGCTTTCCGTTAAATCAACCGGACATCTTTTAACTTGGCACCTTATGGCAGGAGGGATCGGATTGCTTGCATTAGCAAGTTTTATCCGACATGAATTGAAAACAGCGTCCCCCTTTATTCCGCTGAGGGTATTTGCCAAATATCCCGAAATGACCTGGGTGAATGTACAATTTATGCTGGTTAACACTCTGTTTTACGCTCTGTTTTTTGGTGTGCCATCTTATTTACAGCAGGTACGCCATCTGAACGAAGTTCATACAGGACTATTGATGCTAACCCTTGGTTTATGTTCACTCATCTGTTCTCCTCTCGCCGGACGCTGGATTGACAAATCAGGTACGCGGCCAGCTTTGATCGTTTCAGCGGTGTTAATGACGTGCGGGTCCATCTGGATTGTGGCATTGGATAAAGGCTCACCAGTGGTGAATGTCATCTTGCCCTTAGCTGTATTTGGTATAAGTAATGGGCTCAACAGTGTTGGTATGCAGGCGGATTTGTTTAAAAGCACACCCAAAGATATGATCGGTGTCGCATCAGGTATTTTTAATACATCGAGATATCTGGGGACCATTTTGTCATCGTTGTTGATTGGAATTGTCATGGGAGACACATTCAGTTTTATAGGATTTCAAACGCTTGGAATCATCCTGACAGTATTAGCTGCATCTTTAATCATCATGACCTTACGACGCCAGAAATCATCCTCAACGCAGACGTTATAGTGCCGAATCTCATAATTCATATCATTACGTAGTCATATATTGCTTTCGAAATTGAAGCGGAGAAAACCCGATATACCGTTTGAAACAGGATGAGAAGTAGGGAGCATAACGAAAGCCCACTTCTTCTGCAATGCGATCAATCAACCAGTCTGTAGTAACCAGTAATCGCTTTGCACGTTCTAAACGAAGTTCATTTAAATATTCAATTGGCGTTTTACCATACTTCATCTTCATGCAACGGATAACATAGTTGGGATGAAAATGGAGAGCTGCTGCCAACGTTTCATTCGTGACCTTTGTCTTGTAATTCTGTTGAATATATATTGCTGCTTGTTCTGCTAATCGTGTCTGCACGGAATCCATAACCCGCAAGCTGCCTTCTTCCAGCATGGAAAGCAATTCACCTAGCAAGCGCTGCTCCTGCCAAAAGGAGCTATCCATTTCTAGTGTCAATAATTGCTCCAGAAGATTGAAAGCCGCTTGTGGATGGGCTAATTTCGAATGTTTAGGAAGCCTTAACGTATAAGGATTGCCAAACGGTCTGGAGGAATCTTGCAACTCCGGTTCATGATCAGAAGAGGTCAGCAAGCTTTCATATCTTTCAACATGCTCGAAATGCAGCCAGTAAAATACCGTTTTATGTGTACACGGCCTGACCGAATAGTGTTTTCCTTCTGGCAGCAGGATTAGTGAGTCTCCTTTCTCCAAGGTCCATTGCTGATCATTCTCTCCAATATATAATTCTCCCTTGACCACAATCAGTACATCGTAGATACCAAGCTTTTTCCGGTTCGGATGTTGATCTCCGATTTCATATTCAGAACGTCCTGCTCCTAGATAATAGGGGAGTTGGGGGACGTTAAGCTCTATGATTCCATCTCCATTCAAAACAGATAACCCTCCCTATTAGTGTTAAATTTTATAGAAAAAAGTTCAATTCAATTCTATTTTCCCATGTAATCACAGCTTATAATTGAAAACCACAAGAGTCAATTTTATAGGAGGAATTCCATAATGCGAAAAGCCAAAGTAGCCATTCAAGACACCTTCTGGAAAGAATACTCCGAATTAGTCCGTCAGACTGTCATTCCTTATCAATGGGAAGCGCTAAATGATCGAATCGAAGGCGCGGAGCCGAGCTATGCCATCCGTAATTTCCGAATTGCAGCTGGCTTGGAGAAAGGTGAATTCGGGGGATGGGTATTTCAGGATAGTGATCTCTACAAATGGTTGGAAGCGGTTGCTTATTCAATCAGTAACCAACCTGATCCCAAGCTGGAGAGCATCGCTGATGAAGTGATTGATCTGATTGGTCAAGCTCAACATGAAAATGGCTATGTAAATACCTACTTCACCATTAAAGAGCCTGGAAGACAATGGACCAATCTGTATGAAGCTCACGAGCTATATTGTGCTGGACATATGATAGAGGCAGCAGTTGCATATTATCATGCGACAGGGAAACGCATTTTTCTCGACATCGCATGTCGGTTCGCTGATCTCATTGATAGCTTGTTTGGAACCGAGCAAGGTAAAATTCAGGCGTATTGTGGGCACCAGGAAATTGAATTAGCTCTGATTAAACTGTACAACGTTACAGGAGAACAACGTTATTTGAATCTGAGCAGTTATTTCATTAATGAGCGCGGTAACAAGCCAAGTTATTTCGTGGAAGAGTGGGAACGCCGGGGAAGGAAAAATAATTGGTCACAGGGGACTCCCAATCTTGAGGTATATCAGTCTCATCTGCCAGTGAGAGAACAAACGGTCGCTGTGGGTCACTCTGTTCGTGCAGTCTATATGTACACCGCCATGGCCGATTTGGCACGCCTCACGAATGATTCAAGTTTGCGAGAAGCCTGTGAGCGGCTCTGGATCAATACAACGCGCAAGCAAATGTATATTACCGGCGGCATAGGTGCAACACATCTGGGGGAAGCATTCACGTTTGACTATGATCTGCCTAACGATACGGTTTATGCAGAGACCTGTGCCTCCATTGGACTAATTTTCTGGGCACGTCGGATGCTGCAATTGGAAGCCAAAAGTGACTATGCTGACGTCATGGAAAGAGCACTATACAATAATGTACTTGGCAGCATGTCCAAAGATGGACAACATTTCTTCTATGTAAATCCACTAGAGGTATACCCGGACGCAAGTGAAAAAAATCCAGACAAACATCATGTGAAGCCCGTACGGCAGAAATGGTTTGGTTGTTCATGCTGTCCGCCTAATGTGGCACGTTTATTGAGTTCACTTCATGATTATATTTATGACATATCTAATGACGGAAAAACGGTGTATGTGCACTTGTTTATCGGTAGCGAGCTTCAATGGGTGACAGGAGACGGTCTGCAAGTAACAGTACACCAACGATCCGAATTACCGTGGCATGGAAAGGTGGAGTTCTCGATTTCTTTGGCTGGTAATGATGCTAAAGCTGCTCCATTTGAGATTGCAGTCCGCATTCCTCAGTGGTTTCAAAGTCAGGATCCAATATTAAAGATCAACGGAGAACCTCAACATTATCGTAAGCATAATGGTTATGCAAAAATGGAACGTGCTTGGTCCGATGGTGATACAGTAGAGTGGATATTGCCACTAGAGACCCAATTGATCGCTGCTCATCCTCTGATCCGACCAGATGCTGGGAAAGCTGCCATCCAACGCGGCCCACTCGTTTATTGCCTGGAGCAAGTGGATAATGGATCTCCACTGTCTTCACTCTCATTCGCAGAGGAGCCAGAGTTGAGAGAACACGAAACGCCTGAACTGCTTGGTGGCTGCATTACTGTAGAAGTTGATGGGCTACTTGTGGATGAATCCGTGTGGTTGGATAATCAACCTTACAAGCCGTTACACAAAAACGTCAAACCAGTACAACTCACAGCAATCCCTTATTATTTATGGGGCAATCGACAAGCCGGAGAAATGAATGTTTGGCTTCGTACCTGACTCTATAACTCGTTTGTGACACCTTTCATTGAAAATCGGTAAAGAGACACAATTACTAAAAGTCGCCTAAATAGCGACTTTTTGCTTTATGGTCATGCTCATTTAATACAAACAGCTTCTTTTTTTAAACGAAATTTAAGATACGCATTAAACCAATGTAAGGTTGATCTTCTATACTTGCCTCTGAGCTTCAAAAATCATTCGAGGGAGAGATTTATATCAATCATACACGTTCATACACATCAAATCGAATCAGAATAACAGCCATCAGCGCACTCGCTATAATTCTGACCGCATGCCCGATCATAAATACGGGTAGTGCTGCCGCTAATGCAGCTCCTGTATCAGCTATTTCACAGGCCACAAAAGATATTCAGGCTCAAGCGCCTATCCAATATCGAATTCAAGCCCGGCTGGATGAGAAGAAGATGACCATACAGGGGAGTGAATCCATTACTTACAGAAATACGAGCAAAGATACATTGAAGCAACTGGTTTTTCATACTTATGCTGATGCCAACCTTTCGGAATCGACACAGACGACCATGTTTAAACATTCCAATGAAGAGATTAGCAAAAATAATCTTGATAAGAAACCGGAAGACTTTCTTGGAGGAATTGATATTGAAAAGGTGACGACCGGTGGGCAAGCCCTTGATTTCAGTAATAAAGACCAAGCTATGTCGGTGAAATTGGAGCAACCCCTTCAGCCTGGTGAATCCGTGTCGGTTCAAGTCCACTTTAATCTGAAGATTCCCTATGGAGCACAGCGGTTATCGTATTACAAAGATATTATCAATGGGGCTCATTGGTTCCCTGTAATGTCAGTCTATGATGAGGCCAAGCATGAATGGGATAGCAAACCTTATAGTAAAACATTTGAAACGGATTATTATACTTCAGCGGATTATGAAGTTCAGTTCAATGTTCCCGATCAATATCAGGTAGTGATGCCTGGTACGATAACCACACGGGATGATGAAGAGACTGGACGCAAAGTGGTATCCACCGTAGCCGAGAATACGAGGGAGTTTGCTTTCTTTGCCAGCCCAAACTTCAAAGTGGACAGCGTAACCCGGAATGGCCTCACCGTAGAGTATTATTATTTTGACAACCAGCCAGGTAAGAAAAAAATCGTTGATGGGTATGTTGATCAAGCATTCAAAGCCATTGATTTTTTCAGTGATAAATACGGTAAATACCCTTATCCTGAATTCCGGATTGTTGAATCATATGTAGAAGGTGTAGCTATCGAGTATTCAAGGCTTATCCAAATGGGGCAAATCGGAATAAATTCTGCTCCAGAACAGGACACCGTATTTGTGCATGAAATCGCGCACCAGTGGTTTCATGCGTTAATCGGGAATAACTCGGAGACAGAGTCTTTCCTGGACGAAGGATTTGCGGATTTCTCCAAAGTGTATTTTTCTGAGAAGCAGGGGGATACGATGAATGGCTTCAAGTCCATCCAATTTGACGATTCCACTGTGGATAAGGCTATTGCTTCAACTAATGACGAGGTGGGAGATTGGGCAAGCCCAGTTTATTACGATAAAGGCCGTCAAGCGATATATCAATTGTACCGTTCCGTCGGGGAAGAGAAATTCGATGCCTTTATGAAAGAGTATTTTAAGCGCTATGTGTACCAAAACGCTACGATTGACGGACTTCTGCAAACGATAGAAGATGTACTGGGGAAAGAGGCGCGAGATGATATGAAGACGGCTTTATATGAGCCTAATTTTACGCTGAAGCCCGAGTATCAACTGTCGAATGAGGAGAAAACGGCATACCTGCATGATCAGTTTCAATCGCTGTATGGATCAGCGTTAACTCAGGTTCCGAATTTACCTTTTGAAACGATGAGCCGTGTGATGGATAAAGCCCTTCAAGGTGAGCGATTAGCCATTGTGCTCAGTGATCAGGTGAGCAAGGCAGCGAACAAACAACAGGAAGCTATGGTAAACCAACTGACAACTCTTCTGGATTTAACCGGAGTGAAGTATGACCTGATCCAGGACCGGCAGGAATTGAAGCAAAAAATGAAAAAAGAACTGGCTACCAGCAACCTAATTGTACTTGGTAACGCCAAATCAAATGGTTTTGTACAAGCGTTAAAATCCAGCATTATAGACCGTGCTACCCATATCGGTTTTCAATGGAAAACGACTATGAACCAACCGTCTGCTGCGGGAGCCTATGTGATCAAACACCCTTATAATCAAAATCGTTTGATGCTGCACTATTTCTGGAATGAAGATCATCTGAGCAGTGGGAGTCTTGAACCATTTATGATGAAGATGCAAGAATCCATTGGATTCAGCAGCGCTTATTATCAGTACTATATGTTGGACAAGACGGGCAAGGTAACATTGGATAAAAAAGTGGAAAATCCACTTTCGAAATTTTTCGCTGAAGAATAACCCGAAGTGTCCATTCTTATAAAGAAAGATTAAATACCTTGGCAATTGTCATGGGAAGATCATCATATTGTCTCTGTTATTGAGTCGCCAATATGGCGACTTTTTTTATTTAAGTCCATTTTAGGTTTTTAAAACCTGTCCTGAAGGGTAAATATAACGTGGATCTTTAAATGGATGTCAAATAAAACACTGCGGAGGAAAGTGAAGAATGTTAGGGAAAGCATTGATTGTTAATATACTGCAAATAATAACAATATAATGTGCAAAGACACCTAAAAATGTACGACACGACAGTAACATCAATGACAAGAAAATGATTAGGATTCGGAGAACACCGAGATGAGGAGGACATATGAAAACAACCAAGGTCTCATTTTTTGTACTATCACTAATTCTGCTCCTAGTGGCGGGGTTATCCGGATGGTCGGGGGATGCCAATGCAAACTCTAATTCAGGTAAAACCTATGTGATCGGCACGGACATCACATTTGCGCCGTTTGAATATCAAGATGAAAATGGGGATTATGTAGGCATCGACATGGATTTGCTGGATGCGATCGCCAAAGATCAGAACTTCAATTATCAAATCAAAGCCCTGGGATTTAATGCGGCAGTGCAAGCTCTTGAGTCAAATCAGGTGGATGGCGTCATTGCCGGGATGAGTATCACGGATGAACGCAAACAAAAGTTTGATTTTTCAGAGCATTACTATGAATCAGGCGTTGTTATGGGGATTAGTGCCAATAATGATACTGTAAAAAGCTACGAAGATCTTCGCGGAAAAAAGGTCGCCGTGAAAACGGGCACAGAAGGATACAGCTTTGCTGAGTCTATCGCCTCAAAATATGGTTTTACCATTGTTCCATTCGACGATTCTTCGCAAATGTATGATGATGTGAAAACTGGAAACTCGATTGCATGTTTTGAAGATGAACCAGTTCTAAGATTCGGGACAAATCAGAATAACGGTTTGAAAATCGTGACCAAGAAAGAAGACGGGGCTTCCTACGGATTTGCAGTAAGTAAAGGGCAAAACCAGGAACTTCTGAAAATGTTTAATGAAGGATTAGTGAATATCAAGGCTAACGGTGAATTTAAGCGCATTACCGAGAAATATCTTGGTGAAAATGCCGTTGTCGCAAACCAAGGTCGTTGGGAATTAGTCCAAAAATCTCTGCCGGCACTGTTCAAAGGTCTGGGAAATACCCTCTTATATACGATTATTTCGCTGTTTTTCGCTTTTATCATCGGCTTGATCTTTGGCTTTATGAAAGTGGGTCAAAATAAGTTCCTTCGTGGTGTTGCTACTGTATTTGTGGATATTTTCCGTGGGATACCGTTGATCGTCTTGGCATTCTTTATTTATTTCGGGATTCCTCAGGCCATGGGCTTCACCATGCCACTGTTCCTGGCCGCCATTCTGACGTTGAGTCTGAATGCAGGGGCGTATGTAACGGAAATTATTCGCGGGGGTATTCAATCGATTGATCGTGGACAGATGGAAGCAGCCCGTTCATTGGGACTTCCTTATCGCAAAGCGATGATAAAGATTGTAATCCCTCAGGCCATACGGGTTATGATTCCTTCGTTTATTAATCAGATGGTTATTACATTGAAAGATACGTCGATCTTGTCCGTCATTGGCCTGGTGGAGTTGACGCAATCCGGTAAGATTGTTATCGCAAGAACATTCGCCTCTTTCGACATTTGGTTGACTGTTGCGATTATGTACCTGATTGTTATCATCACATTGACTAAAATTGCTGACTACCTGGAGGTGAGGGTTCGTCGTGGGTAAAATTAAAGTAGAAGGATTAAAGAAAAGTTTTGGCACGAATCATGTGTTGAAAGGCATCGATATATCGGTCAACGAAGGTGAAGTTGTCTGTGTCATTGGACCTTCAGGTTCAGGTAAAAGTACGTTTTTGCGCTGCATAAACCAGCTAGATGAGATCACAGCTGGACGGGTTATCGTAGATGATCGAGATCTAAATGATCCCAAAACGAACATTAACAAAGCTCGCGAGAACATAGGTATGGTATTTCAGCACTTTAACCTGTTTCCTCATTTCAGCGTGCTCAAAAATATTATGTTTGCCCCCAGAGAACTTGGGATTTTAAAAGAACAGGAAGCACGCGATACGGCACTTCGTTTGCTGGATCGGGTTGGTTTGTCGGATAAAGCAGACAGCTATCCCAACCAACTTTCGGGCGGACAAAAACAACGTGTAGCAATCGCTCGTGCGCTTGCTATGAATCCGGACGTTATGTTATTCGATGAACCAACTTCGGCGCTCGACCCCGAGATGGTAGGCGAAGTCCTTGGTGTAATGAAGGATCTTGCGAGCGAAGGTATGACGATGATTATCGTGACTCATGAAATGGGCTTTGCCCGTGAAGTTGCGGATCGGGTTGTCTTCATGGACGGTGGATATGTTGTAGAGCAGGGCACCCCTGTTGAAATATTCGGAAATCCAAAAAATGAACGGACGATCAGCTTCTTGGAGAAAGTACTCTAAAAAGCCAAATCAAAACCCCTTCAAGATCATTTCTTGAGGGGTTTTTAGTGTGCATTTAATTTGAATGGGTCATTGCTCGTAGACGTTTTACATCTTCTCTTGGCGGAAAACCAAACATGCGAGAATATTCACGACTGAATTGTGAAGGACTCTCATAGCCGACCTGAAAAGCGACATCCGCAGCATCCGTCGATTCAGACAATAACAGACGCCTTGCTTCCTGCAGTCTTAATTGTTTTTGGAACTGAATAGGACTCATGGCGGTAACCTCTTTGAAATGTCTATGCAGTGAAGCCACGCTCATTTTTCCAATCTCCGCAAGCTCCTCGATGCGAAACGTTTGATTATAACTACTTACAATCCGTTCAATCACATCTCGGATGCGGTACGTAGCACTTCCTTCAAGTGCAATCTGCTCTAACATGCCTCCATGCTCACCTTCAAGAACTCTGTAGAGAATTTCCTTGATATAGAGAGGGGCCAATATCGAGATATCCTTTGGTTTATCCAGCAACCGGACTAATCGAATTAGGGCATCCAACATCGTTAACTCCGTCGGGCTGACATATATGCCTCGTTTGGCATTTTCCTTCCGCCTATCTCGCAATTCGGTATCGCGTAATACATCCAGCACTTGCTCCGGCGTAAATACAAGATTTAGAGCCAAATAGGGAGCGTCTGAGGAAGCCTCAACCACTTGTGCGGTAACCGGAAGGTCCAAGGAGGCCACAAGATAATCGGCTGGACTATATCTAAAGCGCTCCTCGGCCAGCCATACATCTTTTGCACCTTGAACAATAATGCACAAGGACGGTTTGTAAACAGCATGCTTCGGACCGGTCACTGATGAGCGACGAATAAAAAATAAAGAAGGAATCGCAGTTTCATTTAAACCTTCGTGTTCTGAATATTGCTGAATAACACGGGCAAGATCTTCCTGTTGCTTATATATGGGCTTAGACATAATATCCTCCTTACTCCTTCAACGGAATAGCCCAATTATAAACCATGAAGATCCCATATATAAATGGTCTTGAGAAGATTAGGCAATCTTTTGCGATGAATTGGTTATCGGTCTTAAATTCACTTGGTGCATAATTGGATGACAGAGACACGGCAACAGCCTTACTTTTTTAGAGAGGAGAATCAGAATGAAAAATCGTTCTCTCGCTATTAACGAAATGCGTTCTGACTGGAGGTGAGAATTTGTTTACACGGATTAAAAATCTGTTTGAGATAAAAGGATATCGTTTATTCATCATTTGCATTCTGCTGGTCGGAATAGGTATTTCAATTACTCAGCCATATCTGTCCTTGTATGCCACCGAAGTTTTGGGAATGAGCATGGGAACCTTTGGCGTTTTCATGGCAGTAAGTTCATTAGGTGGAGTACTGGTCAACTCGCTTATTGCCAAACGGTCAGATCGCGGTTTGGATCGGAAATGGTTAATTATTTTGGCAATGCTATCGTCTGCGTTGGGATACGCTTCATATTTGGTGTTTGATCAATTCATTATTCTGTTGGTTGTCATAACTTTTTTTAGTGGATTAGGCGCACCTGCGATGCCGCAAATCTACGCCTATGCACAGGAATCGGCAGTAGCAAGTCAAAACAATGATAAAACGTTCGCTATGTCTATATTACGTTCACTTGTGTCCTTAGGCTTCCTGATTGGACCACTTGTCGGTACAGTTATATTGGGTGTACTTGGATATAAGGGACTCTTTCTGGGCACGTCCTTTATCTATATTACCATCGCATTTCTTGTTTTCTTTTTTCTACAAAGACGAAAATTAGTCCAGCAAAATAAGGATAAAGTAAAAAGCGCACACACTTCATCGCTGAAAAACAAAAAAATCATGCTGCCGTTTATCGCCTTTATCTTCATGTTTGCTGTAAATGCGATGAATACCATCAACACACCGTTGTTTATTGTTCATGAGCTTCAGGGTACACCGATGGAAGTTGGATTGGTCGTTAGTATCTCTGCTTGTTTGGAGATCCCCATTATGCTTGTATTAGGTTCCTTGGGCAAGAAGATATCAAACCACAGTTTGTTGATCATCGGTTGTTTTGTTGGGCTTTTTTATTACGCCATCTTAAGCCTATCCACCCATTCCTGGCAGCTTATCGCGGCGCAGCTTCTGCAGGCAATATATGTAGCCATTGTGATGGGGAATGGACTAAGCTATTTCACGGATTTGTTGCCTCATTCACCGGGACAGTCCACGACCCTCTATTACAATGGCTCTATTATTGGTCGTCTTGTGGGAAATATGGGCGGCGGTATTCTTGCCCAAATCATCGGATTTCGTCATGTGTACTGGATGTGTATCGTTATCATGATTTTCTCTGTGTTGATCCTATGGGCGACAAGGGTTCATTCAAAAGCCAAACCAACAGCAGGACACTCCGCGTAGTTCTTATTGCTTCAATTCCATGTTCAAAAGAAAGAGGCTGGCAGGTGTTCACTCAGGTGAATCTTGTTTAGGCTTCTTTTCCATCTGCAATGGCCTTCTCGCCCGTTGAATAAACCAATTGGTTACGAACCAGGGAGGGCAGGAATCTTAGATAGAAAAAGCTGACAGCGATCGTGCAGAATGCCAGCATGTAATGCAGCCAGGTGACCGATAACCAGAATGGAAAGGTAAGGGCGATACCTCCCAGAGCCAGTGAGTGCCCAAGCATCATAATTGGCTCGATTAATGAATTAACTCGGCCCATATTTTGTGGGGGAACAAGCTCTGGCATCCAACTGCCAAGCGCAATGTTAATGGGAGCTATGGTGATTCCCGCCAACAGGATGAGAACAAGATAGACTTCGATCCGCACGGTTGTTCCAAGTCCTCCGATGAGCAGGCTAGAAATGAATAGCCCCGATATCAAAATTGGAGTTCTTGTGAAGCGCCGGATGAAGTGAGGAGCAATGATACTGCCTATCAGAAAGCCGATCCCCATAAAGACAGTAATGAGCGAAGAATGAACGACGTAATTGTCGGGGCTTAGCTTGTATTTCATGGTGAAGATGGGGAGTACAGAGAAAACACCGTTTACAATACCGAAAAAAAGAAATCCACTAATCAGTACGAGAAGCAATCGATTTTCGGAAATATACCGAAGGCCATGCCAGAAATCCTTAAAAAGAAGTGATAGCCGTAGTTCCCGAATAGAGGTTCTTCCGTTGGGGATACGGGCACGTTCGGGGAAATCTCCCCAGGCTAACAGAAGACCGGAGATCAGGAAACTGACACAGTCGATGATAAAGGCACCTTTAATGCCGATAAAATGATAGGCCCCTGCTCCTAAGCTCATGCCAAAGAGCATGAACATCCCCATGATCATTTGATTGAGGCCGGAGGCCTGAACGTATTGATCCTGATCAATGCTGCCTTGCAGCAATCCCATTTCTGCTGGACCAAAAAATTTGGATATCGAGCTGCGTAAGAAGAGCATCAAAAAGCAGAAGAACAGCATGTCATAATGAACAAATAATAGCAGCAGCAGGGTAAGGCCTGCCCTGATCCAGTCACTGTAGGCGGCAATATGCTTGCGGTCGAATCGGTCAGCGATGACACCAACGATCCAGAACACAGTCAAAGTGGGCAATGAATACATCAGCTCTGCCATCGTAGCGAGTGATGGGCGCTCACTGTACCTGTCTACCAAATAAAAGGCGAATGCCATATTTCCAATCACGGTTCCTAGCTGTGACGCAAAAGTCGCAATGAAAAGCTTACAGAACGTTGGATTACGAAAAAGCGACTTCATTCCTTTTCCCCCTAATCTTACGTTTCTTTGATCGATACTGGATGGAGCAGATTCTTCAAATAAAGCATCAAGGCTTCATACTGCATTCGAGTATTTGCTTTTTCAGGACCAATGGCAATGTAGTGAGTCATAATCCCCTCCTGAAAGGAAGCTGCGAGTCTGGATATATCCATAATGTTCATGACAGGTGAGAACTCTTCACGTTCCACACCGAATCGAAGCAGCTCCGCAAACTGTGCGATTCCCTTTTCATATCGTTCAAGAAGCAGCTCGCGGCGTGGCTCTTCGCGCCACCCGACCAGAAAGTACTCATAGAACGCTGGCATCAATCCTCCGTGGGGAGAACGATGGAGTTCTTGCAACTGCTGGGAGTAAATCGTAGTCACCATTTCCCATATGGAGGAAGAGGAATCCATTAGCTGATTGATATACTGTTCATAATCGGCATCCTGATAATCCAGTAATGCTTCGAAAATATCCTCTTTGGTCTGATAATACAAGTAAATCCAGCCCCGACTCATTCCAGTTTCCTGAATGATATCCTTTAACGTCGCTGCACCATAACCCTTTTCGGTAAACACCCGTTTGGCTGCTTCAAGTATTTGCAGATTTCTCCGTTCTTTTTGAGTATCTGTTAGTTTGGGTGACATTTCACCACTTCCTTCCCTTTTCATCAAAATGAACCTCGTGTCATTTTTATAATAATGACACGAGGTTCATTTTGCAATAGAAAAAAATAATCAACGCAAGAACAATTCTTCAAGTGCGTTGATTATTTTTATATCACTCATCCAAATTGAAATTCTTCAACGAATAAGTAGTCATTTGCATGTTATTGGCGTAGTCAATTTGAAAGATACAGGAATATATCACGTTTAATACGTAATCAAAGGCAATTTGTGATGAAAACGTACCGATCTTTGCATGTTTTGTTTCGTCATTCGGCACCTGGATACAGATCGTACTCATCTTGGCCAACTCACTTTGATGATTCGCGGTAATCGTAATAAATGGAATTTTTGCACGCGAGAAATGTTGGGCTGCCTTTAGGAAAATGGGCGATTTTTCATGATAGGTCAAAAAAATGGCGCAATCCTGTGGGGTAAGATTTATGGTGTGGTAGGCCCATTCAGATAGCTCTGTTGTGATCACGACGTATTTATTGATTTTAATCAATTTATTCTGAAAGCTCTTCGCGCGAATCTGAGAATCCCCCAACCCATAGATGAAGATTCGTTTCGCCTGATCAAGCAAATGGGCTGCTTCTGTTAGAGAGGCTTCATCCATAAAAGCAAAGTTTTTCTCAATCGTTTCTTTCATTAGTTCAGCTATATCTTTTGCCACCTGGAGTGAAGATTCGCCAAGAGCGAACGGATAATTGGGATCGATATTGGAGATGTTCTGAGCATCCTGCTGAAACTCTCGGGCAAGCTTAATACTGAACTCCTTAAACCCTGAAAGTCCAAGCTTATGAGTTAAGCGATTGATGGCAGAATGTGACGTGTATGTAGCTTTGGCAAGCTCTTGAATATTCAAATGAAGCATTAGCTCCTTATGAGTCAGAATATAAGAAGCGATGCTTTTTTCATTTGGTGTAAAGTGGTTCATGTCTGTTAATTGGGTCAATATTTTCAACAGGTTCACCCCGGATTCATTGAAATAACGTTGATGTAGAGCGTCCAGTAAACATTTTGTTTAAAAAGAGGGCATCAGAATTACAAAACATTGATCAAATGTACCGTAATTTCTTCAAAGCTCCTCCGGAGGATTTTCTTCTTCTATAATAAACAAAAAAGAGCCTAAGGGGGAATTCATATGTTAACCATCGGTTACATTGGCAATGGCAAAAGTACAAATCGTTATCATCTTCCTTTTTCATTGAATCGGGATCATTTGAAAGTAAAAACGATATACGCCCGTCATCCGGAGAAAACGGAGTGGGAGAAAGTTCCTGGTGTTCTGTATACAGATGATCTTGCAGCTTTTATGAATGACGATGACATTCAGTTAGTAGTGGTATGTACACACACCGAATCTCATTATGAGTATGCAAAGAAGGCACTCGATTACGGAAAGCATGTACTTGTTGAAAAACCTTTTATGCTGACCAAGGAAGAAGCCGAATCCATTTTCCAATACGCCAAAGAAAAAAATCTCTTGATTCAATGTTATCAGAACCGACGATATGATTCGGATTTTCTGACGACTAAGAAAGTGATTGAGTCAGGAAAGCTTGGCGATTTGCTGGAAGTGGAGATGCATTACGATTATTATCGACCGGAGATCCCGAATGCTACCACCCATTTTTCCAAATGCAAAAGTTATTTATACGGGCACGGTGTTCACACCATTGATCAAGTATTATCCTATTTCGGGCAACCGGACAAGATACATTACGATGTCCGTCAATTGCTGGGGCCTGGCAGAATGAATGATTATTTCGATCTGGACTTTTATTACGCTTCGCTGAAAGTATCAGTCAAATCTAGCTTTTTCCGCTTAAAGCCCCGCCCGAGTTTTATAGTATACGGCAAAAAGGGAGTATTCGTAAAACAAACTGAGGATCGTCAAGAGGAACATCTGAAGTTATTTTACCTTCCTGAGGGACATCCCGATTTTGGTAAGGATTTGCCTCAGCACTATGGCGTACTGACGTACCTGGATGACGCAGGAATATACCATGAAGAAAAAGTGATCTCTGAACAAGGCGATTATGCAAGAGTGTATGACGATATCTATGAAGCCATCAACCATGGCAAAGAAAAAGTGATTCAAGACAAAGAAACGATCGCGGTTATGGAAATATTGGAAAAAGGTATGGAGGAGTGTAACTAATATGAAACTCGGAATTGTCGGAGCCGGAATGATTGTAAGGGATCTATTGAGCTTTATTCATGAAATTCCTGCGATTACGTTAGAGGCCATATGTTCCAGACCTGGTCATCAGGATAAATTGCTAACTCTGCAAGAAGAGTATGGTATTGCACAAATATATTCGGAGTACAGCGATATGATTGCAAATGATGAAGTGGATACGATCTATATCGGACTACCAAATCATCTTCATTATGCATATGCCAAAGAAGCGTTATTAGGCGGCAAACATGTTATCTGTGAGAAGCCGTTCACTTCCAATTTGCAAGAATTTCTTGAACTTAAAGAGATTGCACGGCAAAAACAGCTGGTGTTGGTTGAAGCCATCACAAACCAATATTTGAAGAACTATTTGTCTATGAAGGAGAATCTGCACAAACTGGGTGACATCAAAATTGTGGAGTGTAACTATTCCCAATATTCATCCCGCTATGAGGCTTTTCAGGCTGGAGAAGTGCTGCCGGCATTTAATCCGGAAATGTCTGGTGGAGCCTTGATGGATATTAATTTGTATAATATTCATCTGGTCGTAGGGCTTTTCGGGAGTCCGAAGAAGGTGGAATACTGGGCCAACATGGAACGCGGAATAGACACTTCAGGTATGTTGCTTTTGGACTACGGTGAGTTCAAGTGTGTGTGCATTGGTTCCAAAGACAGCACAGCCCCCAATGCAACGAACATCCAGGGCAATAGAGGGTATATCCATATGACGAGCTCGACCAACAAATGTGAATCCTTTGATCTTGAGCTTCATAAGGAAACGCCGATTCGGGTAGATGTTAAGGATCATCCTCATCGCATGTATGACGAGTTTGTTGAATTCGAGCGTATGATTCGTGAACAAGATTTGGAGAAAGTCACAGCTATGCTTGAGCATAGCGAGAAGGTGATGGAGGTTATTGAGCAAGCCAAACAATCTGCCAATCTTGTATTTGGACCTGATCGATAATATATTCTGAAATTACAGTATGATTATTGTATTATCTTTTTGTGCATTTCCCAAGATGACTGTGTTAAAATGCGGTGAAAGATATAAAAAGTTTATATGTCAGTGAACCAATAACAGTCTTCTTGGGGAGTATTTAATGATAACGATTAAAGACGTAGCAAAGTTAGCGGGTGTCGCGAGTTCAACCGTGTCCTATGTACTCAACGGCAAAAAACATGTAAGTGAGCACACAAGACAGAAAGTACTTGCAGCAGCAAGTGAGCTTAATTACATCAAGCACGGAGCCGCATCCGAATTAAAGCGAAAAAACACACAAACGATTGGTGTTATTGTTCATGATATGTCCGTCCCCTATTTTTCCGACTTGGTGAGTGGAATTGAATCCAGCGCCATAAGTCAGGGATATGATCTGATCGTATGCAGTTCTTTAGGCGGAGAGCGATCGACAGCCGCACGCTTTATCAGAGAGAGAAGGCTGGACGGCGTGATTGTAATCGCTGAAAATATTGAAGATGAGTTGTTGTTGCAGGCTGCTGAAACGGGATTTCCTATTGTTGTGATGGACCGGGAACTCCATAGTGAGCATATTGTAAATGTTCTGATGGATGATGAGCAGGGGGGGTATATGGCAACCCGTTTCCTTCTGGATAAAGGTCACCGCGCAATAGCCTACATTAGTGGACCTTTAAATTCGGATTGTAATCTGATGCGATATCAGGGTTATCTGAGAGCTATGCATGAAGCTGGGGTGGAAGAAAATGAGAATTGGAGACTTGGCGGCCAATTTCTGAAAACAGGTGGCTACAACGCAGCAAAGTTGCTAATGGAGGGAGAGCTTCCAACGGCAGTCTTTTTTGCGAATGATGAAATGGCCATTGGTGGCTTAGAGGCATTTAAAGAACACCAGGTTTCCATACCCGAAGATCTATCCATTATTGGATTTGATAACATACATGTAACCGAATACTTAAATCCACCTCTTACGACTTTTCGACAACCCAAAACAGATGCAGGCTCCTTTGCTGGACATGTACTCATTCAAATGTTAAAAGGAGAAGCTGTTGAGTCTACTTATAGGATCAATATACAGTGTGTCGAGCGAGACTCTGTTTCGCAGATGATCCTTTCTGAATGAAAATAGACTCAAAGAGACCCAACCTCAGTAAGGAGAAGTGGGTCTCTTCGTTGTTAACTTTTATTTGAAAGCAACATTCTCATGATTACTAATAGATGTTCCATGTTGATTGGTTTGCTCATATACTCTGTGGCTCCTGCGTTAATAATCCTCTTGCGATCTTCACTCATAGCCCGTGCCGTCAAAGCAATAATCGGCAGATTTTGATATTCTTCCATCAGCCTGATCTGTTGGATTGCTTCATAACCATCCATAACTGGCATCATAATATCCATTAAAATCAGATCTATAGCCGAGGATTGCTTCAGTTCCAGCAAGGCTTGTTCGCCATTTTTAGCTATGGAAACCTTCAGGCCTTGTGCTTTTAGAACCTTGCTTAAGGCAAACAAATTCCGATCATCGTCATCCACAAGCAAAACGTGTTTGTCCTTTAATATATCGTATTCTACCGAGGGAACTGATTCTGCTGTGGCTGCTATCCGTAAACTTTCGGATATTTCCCAGTCATCGGAGACCTGATCCTTTGTGATGGGTTGCTCATGCTGAGAGAAAGGGTTGTATTGAACAGGTAAATAAACGGTAAAAGTACTTCCACGTCCAAGTTCACTCTCCACAACGATATGTCCACCTAACAACATAGACAGCTCTTTCGTGATAGAAAGCCCCAAGCCTGTTCCTCCGTAGTGACGTTCCGTGTTTTTTTCAGCCTGCTGGAATGCCTCGAATATAATGGATTGTTTATCTTCCGAAATTCCAATCCCGGTATCTTGAACGGAAAACGCCAAAAATGCCTCTTCTGTCAGCCGTTCCGTTTCCAGTAATTCTTCCTCATTGGCCATTCTAATCTCAAGTTGAACAGACCCCTGAGAGGTGAATTTTAAAGCATTGGATAACAGGTTATTGATAATTTGCCTTAATCTCTGAGCATCCGTAAAGATCATATCCGGTACACTGTCTTCAACGTGAACCTGAAGATCAACATGTTTTTCACGGGCAATCTCACCAAAGTATTGCATCACACTTTCCGGAATCTCAGTAACATTGACGGCTTCTGCCTCAATATTTAATTTGCCCGCCTCCACTTTAGACAAATCCAGAATGTCATTGATCAGCTTTAGCAAATCCTCACCGGATGAGTGTATGGCCTGTGCATATTCCAATTCATCTGTTGTCAGTGATTCGGAATTATTTTCTTTGAGAAATTCAGATAATAATAAGATGCCGTTCAGTGGTGTACGAAGTTCATGTGACATGTTGGCCAAAAATTCCGACTTATAACGGGTGCTTCGTTCAAGTATTTCCGCATAGGTAATCAATTCAGCTTGGGCACGTTGTGCCTCAACTGTTTTTTCGTCCGCAATGAGCTGTCGTTCCTCCAGCTTGCCGTTTAGTACTTGCAATGATTCAGCTTGCATCTGAAGCTCCTCAGATTGTGTCTGTAATTCTTCCGTGTACACCTGCAGCTCCTCATTCATTCGTTGGGACTCTGTCAACAAGGATTCAATTTTCATTGTATTTAGAGTGCTGTTGATCGCAGCCCCAAAATCCTCTGTAATCGCCTCCACATAAGAGATTTGAATGGGTGTTAATGGTGAGAAGGCAGCAATTTCCGCAACAGCAAGTACTTCACCCAGGAAACAGATGGGAAACAGTAATAGCGAATGGGGAGGAGCGGAACCCAGAGAAGAAAAGACCTGGACATAATTCTCGGGTAGCTGATGGAATTCCATAAGTTTGGCTTCCTTGGCACACTGTCCCACCAGCCCTTCTCCCATCTGGAAAGAGGTACGAATATTTAATTGGGCATCACCTGCAAAAACAGCAGTTCGAATCATCAGATCCTGTGCATTCTCCTCTTGACGTACATAGAGTGCTGCATAGGGATAATGAAGCTTATCTGCCATATTACTTAGGAAAATGTCGCTTAGAGATTCAATCTCATGGATTCCCTGATATTTTGACATCATGTTATTTGTGTGTTCCTGCAGTTCGATTCGTTCCTGCTGAGAGCTAAGCAATTCATTCGTGACATGTCCCAAATCACTAATTTCATCATTGGATGTGATGGTGATTCGGCTCATCAGGTTTCTGGATGACGTTAAACCCAATATACTCTCCGTAATATTCCGTATTGGTTGGGAAATTGTCCGCGACATTAACCAGGCGGCTGATATCGTCACAACCGCAATGAGTCCCCAAATGAGATAGAGAAGTTCAATCAATAATGTGTTTCGTTCTGCCTGTCTGGCAATTAATTGATCTGTGTTTGCAGTCATGCTTGTACGGTACTCGCTGATTTGAGAGCGAATTTGATCCATCTGATTGATGCCGTCATCCGTTTGATATTGCGTCAGAACATCCCGATCCCGACCCTCCCGTTTAAGAGCAATCAATGGTTCACTTGATGAAGTAATCCAATGATCAACATTCGTTTTCAGGTTAGCAAGACGATTGGCTTGTGTTGAATCTTCCGTACTCCATGACAATAGTTTGTCATAGTTGTTCTGCAATTCTATACGACCTGACAGATAAGGTTCCAAATATTTGTCATTGCCAGTAATGACATAGCCTCTCTGCCCCGTTTCCATATCCAAAATATTTTTCTCCATTTGATTGGTCAGATTGGTGATTTCGCGATCCTGATGCGTAATTACGTTTGTTTCCTCCTGAAGCGCATTAATTCTGGAATGCATAACAAGTACAAAAATCAGTAAAGCTGTACTCATAAAAACAGTTAATGATAGTATTTTATTTTGAATCGTAAAACGTCTTCTGATGACACATGGCCTCCATTCGAGTATATAAAAAATGTAATGCGGAACCCTTTCAATTCTACGCGATTCCCCTCGGTTTAGATAGGTAAGTAGAAAGTTTTATCAGGTTTTATCCGTACTCTGGATGATGTTTGGTCTAAATGGACAAACTTTATGAGCTTCATAACAAAGCACTCATTAATGTTTCCTGTTATTCTATTATTAAAAGCTAAAAAGGCGGGACTATCCATGTCCATGAGAAACGGAAAGATAATCAAGGCACCACAAGAGATGGAACGTGCACCAGACAAGCAAGGAAGCTTAAAACAGAATGGGTTATCCGTTATTCAATTCTGTTTGCATACACAGGGGACAACAGGTTCATTTTTTCTGAAAGATCACATGTTGTTGTTCGTTATATCGGGTGTGTATACGGTCCGATTCAAGGATCAGGAGTACACTGTGCGCAGTGATGAAATGGTGTTTCTTCACAAATCGATTCGTATTGATTACATAAAGTCGGGTGAACCCGGCTCTGAATTTATGCTGGATTATATGATGTTTTTCCTGAATGAAAGTATGCTCGAAGAGTTTGTTCAGTTTTCTGGCTTCAAACAGACAAATAGCGTGAATGAAATCACTCCGGTGTCCATTATTCCGGTCAATGAACTCACTAGCTCGTTCATAGCGTCATTGAAACCCTATTTCGAACATCCAGACAAGGTACAAGATGGACTTGTCCGGCTTAAATTCATGGAACTTCTGTTTCATCTGGCGCAAGCCAATGAACAATTCTTACATCAACTACTGCAACCGAATCATAATCAAAACAGTAACTTCGGCAAAATAATGGAGGAGAATATAACGAATCCCATCTCCATAAGCGATTTGGCTTATTTGTCCGGCAGGAGCCTGTCTACCTTCAAGAGGGATTTTCAGACGCTATACCACACTTCACCCTTGAAGTGGATTCGTAATCAGAGGCTGGACAAAGCCAAGAAACTGTTGGCCGAGACGTCTCTGTCCGTCACCGACGTCTGTTTCTCAACAGGTTTCGAAAACGTTGCCCATTTTTCCAAAGTGTTTAAGCTACAGTTCGGGCTTCCGCCCTCGGAGTTTAGACAGCAATGCAAACGAAGCGAGGAAAAGATTAAATAGGGCCAGCATATTCTGTCCATACTCTAATAACAAGTGACTATGTGCAACTTTTGTGTAAAGCGCTTCGCGATAAAATATCGTGAAACGCTTTTTCCTTATTCGAGACAAATGAGCTAAATAAACAAATCCAATGAGCTTAGCAGCAAAGAAATGCATCTATTTTCTTGTTATTCTTGACACATGCGTTACAACGTTGTCTCAACCTAAATGTCTGAGGAGGATTAACCAATGGAATATGTGAAATTAGGAAATACAGGCATGGATGTATCTCGGCTTTGCCTTGGCTGCATGGGATTTGGTGAACCAGGACGTGGTTTTCATCAATGGGTGTTGAATGAAGAGAATAGTCGTCCCGTCATTCAGAAAGCGTTGGAGCTAGGCATTAATTTCTTTGATACAGCAAACGTATATGCTGGCGGAACAAGTGAGGAGATTCTCGGTCGGGCTCTTAAGGACTACGCTAATCGAGATGAAATTGTCCTTGCAACAAAAGTGTTTTCCCGCATGCATGACGGTCCGAATGGCGCCGGACTTTCTCGAAAGGCAATTATGAGTGAGATCGACAAGAGCCTCAAGAGGCTGGGAACGGACTATGTGGATCTATATCAAATTCACCGCTGGGACAACCATACCCCTATTGAAGAGACCATGGAAGCATTACATGATGTGGTGAAGGCAGGGAAGGCAAGATATATTGGTGCTTCTGCCATGTCAGCATGGCAATTCCAAAAGGCTTTGCATGTCGCCGAGAGAAATGGATGGACTCGCTTTGTATCGATGCAGAACCACTATAACCTGATCTACCGTGAAGAGGAAAGGGAAATGATACCTCTTTGTCAGGAAGAGAAAATCGGAGTAATTCCTTACAGCCCACTTGCTTCTGGCCGGTTGACCAGAGATTGGCAGGAAACAACACAACGTTCCGAAACGGATCAGGTTCAAAAGGCCAAATACGATGCGACAGCCAGCACCGATCGATTGGTGGTAGAGCAGGTAGCAGAAATCGCTGAAAAACGCGGCGTTCCCCGGGTACAAATCGCTCTTGCCTGGCTGCTGCACAAGAATCCGGTTACAGCTCCGATTATTGGCGCTACGAAGACATCCCATCTCGAAAATGCAGCTGAAGCTATATCGATTGCGTTAACATCAGAAGAAATAGCATGCTTGGAAGAACCGTATGTACCTCATCCGGTATATGGACTTAATGTTGGATTTAAGTAATGTAAGAAGAAAAACCAATCCGGAAAGCGGATTGGTTTTTTTGAACAGAACAACATAGAAAACAGACTAATTCTTTCTTTGTTGTTTGATCTCATTACTCGAGTTCCGAAAACTTTTAGGCGTTTGGTTTTGATGTTTTTTGAAAGACTGAATGAAGTTATTTACATGGTTAAAACCAACCCTATGAGCTATTTCAGTTACTGTATAATCGGTTGAAATTAATAGCTCCATGCTCTTTTTGATCCGGTACTTAATTAAGTAATCATACGGTGTCATATGAATGGTCTTCTTAAAACTCCGTGTGCACTCCGAGATGCTCAGATGTGCTGTATCAGCAATTTCTTGCAGGGTAATATTCGTTGAATACTGCTGATGGATAAAGCTGAGCATGAGTTGAAGGCGCTCTTGCTGAAGCTTTACATATTTGGGCGCCTCCTCGGAGGAAAGCGTAATATTATGAATCAAAATTAACCACAATTGTACGGTTTTGATCGAAACCTCATATTCCCAACCCCATTTTTTTGTCATATCAAATCTCTTTTTCATATCCCATAACATATCTAGCACAATCTGTTGCCATTCTACATCGCCCTTGATTACCAGCGACACCAGTGAAGAGTCTGTATAAGGTAAAACATAATTTTTCTCCATGGCACTATCTGCGTAGAAGGCTAACAGCTTTTCAGGGAAATTAAAACTCACATATTGACCGTTGTGGGTCAGATGTGTTGTAACATGCAAGACTCCTTTATTAATTAGGATAGCTTGACCAGCTAATAACTCATGATCAACACCGTTTACCTGTATAACCAACCTTCCTTGAGTAACTAATGTAATCTGTAGTTCTTCATGCCAATGCAAGTCATTAAATCCTCTACCTTCAGGAATAATTTTCTCAGAATTAGCTGTGTACATAATGTAAGGAAATGAAGCATCAGGGAAAAGAATCGTCTCGTGAAGCTGCTTTGACATTTAAATGCGTCCTTTCGAATGGTGATATTTATATATAATATAGCGATATTATTACACAATTAAAATATTAACGATGATATTATTATATCCAATCTTTGTTTTATCACCATAATCCTGTACACAGAATTTGGATAGAACATGTTGAAGGAGAAAGTATGAAAATGAATAAATCGTTGTATCCGCCTCATCCGTACCTGTTGCTTTTTATCAGCATTTTGTCCATCTCCATTTCTTCCATATTAATAAAGTCCTCAGAGACACCAACCTCTGTAGCTGGGATGTACAGATTGTTCATAACCGTAATACTAATGCTTCCTTTTGTTCCTTGGAAAAGTCTTCGAAACCTTAAGATGAGCAAAAAAGATTGGAGTGTTGTATTTTTAGCCGGACTCTTTCTCGGGTTACATTTCTTATTCTGGATGGAGTCACTGGTGCATACCTCCGTTGCAAGTTCCATGGTCATTTTATCGTTGCAGCCCTTATTTGTAATGGTCGGGTCATACTTCATCTTCAAGGAACGAGCAAACATGGTTACGATTCTATGTCTGGTCACAGCTCTTGCAGGGTCAGTTATTATCGCATGGGGTGACATCGGAGTATCTAGAGAGGCGTTGATCGGAGATGGATTATCTTTATTGGGTACCATCGCGGTTTCGGCATATATGCTTGCTGGACAAAAAGTCAGTCACAAAATCGATGCAAATGTGTACAGCATTATTGTCTTCTTTCTTGCGGGGAGTGTCTTGCTTATCTACAGTCTATTTAATCATATCTCCCTGACCGGATATAACACTTCAGATTGGATGTATTTCTTGTTGCTTGCCATAATCCCAACCATTTTTGGACAATTTCTTATTAATCTATTATTGAAATCTTTAGGCGCAACGACGCTTTCTATAGGCATTATTGGAGAGCCTGTTCTTGCGATCATACTCGCCTTTGTATTTCTGGGAGAGACCATCTCTCTGTTTCAGTTTATAGGCGGGATGATGACTGTACTCGGCATGGGGGTATATTTTTGGGCAAAATCCTGGCGATACACCGTTTCTGAAGTTCGAACTTGACGTGAATTTACACATCTACAACTATAAGACAAGTAGAAGAGGAGAATATATATATGGCTACCATTGATGATTTTTTGAAACTGGATATTCGCGTCGGAACCGTTACAAAAGCTGAGTTTTTTGCAGAAGCGAAAGTGCCTGCGATCAAACTTGAGATTGATTTTGGACAAGAGATCGGGATAAAAAGGTCTAGTGCACAAATTACTAAAAGATATGCAGCCGAGAAACTGATCGGGAAACAAATCATAGGGGTAGTCAACTTTCCGCCACGCCGGATAGCCGGGTTCAAATCAGAAGTATTGGTTCTGGGAGGAATACCCGAAAAAGGGGATGTCGTTCTGTTAAAACCAGATATCAAACTGCCCGATGGAACTCCGATTGGATAATAGCTCGTTTTGTCATATTGGTGTAACAGACAACGGGTAAGATGGCTATCGAGGTGATTGATCATGAAGAAAATATCAGCCAAATCGAGTTGGCCAATCGGAAGAAATGTTTTACTCTCGGCGGCCATTTTGGTTGCACTAGCTGGATGCAGTTCTAACTCTGCTTCTCCAAAGCCATTGGAGATTTCAGGGATGAACAGCAGTCAGGAGGAGAAGCAGGCTGTCCCTTCGGAGAAAATGAGCTACTGGAATGAACAGCGAAAAGGGACCAATTTTATGAACTCCACATCTCTTCCTGACAACTATGAAGCAGCCAGGGAACAGGGCATAGAGTTCGTCCGGCTTGCGCCCGATAAGTGGAGTAAGGATCGAGATTTTTTGTTTAACGACAAGCCAGATGCCAATATCAACGCAGATTTTTTGATAGGCAGCTCGGATAAGTACGTAGGTATCGTGGAAGCGGATTTTGCCCGACTCAAAGCGGATCTGGACGCCGCCGAGGCTAAAGGGATGAAAGTGATTATTACAGTGCTTAGCTTACCGGGAGATCGCTGGCGGCAGTTTAACGGGGCCAAGAATGATGATCGGATCTGGAATGATACTGAATATCACAAGCAGGCTGCTCAGTTTTGGAAAGATCTTGCAGCACGATTGAAAAATCATCCTGCCGTCATAGGCTATAACCTGATTAATGAACCTCATCCGGAAACGGGTACGGGTTTTCATGACTTCTGGACGCAGGATTATTCAGAGTGGTATGCCAAAGTGGAACATACCGCAGCTGATCTGAATTCACTCTATGACACGATAACCAAAGAGATCAGGACAGTAGACCAGACAACTCCCATCATTTTGGATTCGGGGCTCTACGCAACACCTTGGGCCTTTACGTATCTGAAACCGATTAATGATCCTAACGTGTTGTATGCTTTTCATATGTATGAGCCTTATGAGATGACAAGCCAGAACAAGAAAAAAGGATTTACGTATTCTTATCCGGGGAGCGTAAAGGTTGGAGATGATGAGAGGGAAAAAGAATTTAACCATCAGGCCCTGAAACAATTTGTCGAGCCTGTCGCCAAATGGGCGTCCGATCATAACATACCTGCAAACCGGATTATAGCTTCCGAATTCGGGACGAATCGAATGGTTCAAGGTGCAGAACGCTACATGTCGGATCTGATATCAATCTTTAATGAATACGGATGGCATTGGGCCTTCTATGCATTTCGTGAAGATACCTGGGATGGGATGGACTATGAACTAGGCAGTGAGAAGCCCAACTGGAAGTATTGGGATGCCATAGAAAAAGGAGAGCAGCCATTACGCGGTACGGTAGACAATCCGATTTGGAATGAGATCAAGGAAAGCCTGACGAAGTGAAATGGAGAAAGATCACCATTGCATTAGTGCTTGTTCTATTAGGGATCGGCTGTTATGCAAGGGAGATTGAACCTAAAGCTCTGGCAGTAACTCGCCTGGATATCGTCAATGAATTCGTGCCAGTATCTATGAATGGAATTCAAATCGTGCAATTTTCTGACACCCACTTGGGTTCCGATTATTCGGTGGATCAGCTTCAATCCTTAGTTGATCGTATGAATCGTCTGAAGCCAGATATCGTAGTGTTTACTGGAGATTTAATGGATCATTACACACGCTTTGGCTCAGATAATAGAAAGAAAGCACAACGAGTATTAGCGAAAATAAATGCACCTCTCGGAAAATATGCGGTTTACGGAAATCACGACAGGGGGGGAGGAGGAAGCCAAAAGTATAAGCAATACATGCAGGACGCGGGGTTTACCGTATTGGTCAATGAGGTACACGCGATCCGTACTGCCACAGGGGATAAAATAAACATAGCCGGACTCGATGATTTTTTGCTTGGAAAGCCGCAAGTTAAGCGTACGCTGCAATCGCTCCGTAAACAGGATTTCAACCTGCTACTCGTCCATGAACCGGATGTTGCGGACCAATTGAGCGCATATCAGATTGACCTGCAACTGTCCGGCCATAGCCATGGTGGGCAAGTCAGAATTCCTTTGATCAAACCGCTTATTACAACTGCATTAGCTCACAAATATGTCGCAGGACTATACTCCTTGCAAGGCAAAAGCAAGCCGCTAAAGCTATATGTCAATCGAGGAATCGGAACCACCCGAATGCCTCTGCGCTTCTTCGCAAAACCCGAGTTAACCGTGATTCGTTTGACTGCCGCTGTAAGCTGATGTTAACTAAGTAAAGCTACTATTCACGGCAGATGCAACCTAGAATGCAGAACAGCCTCCGAAAAATTATTCGGGGGCTGTTCTTGATTTGAAGTTCATTCTGATGATGAATTCTGGAATAACTAGCAGCAAAGCAATAGAGCCATAAATACTTACAGTGTAGCTTGTAACATAAGCCAACCCGAATCCCAGATGAAAAAGGGAAGTGATGAGGTGAATCAACATGTTCGTGAAGCAAAAGGCATAACTTCGAATCATCCAGTTCCGGTGTTGAACCATTCGTTTCTGTTTAATTTGAATGAGAGCGGTAATCGTAATGAATAGCCAGATGATATTAAGCGCATTGAAACCGATACTGCCTATTTTCCCTCCAGTAGCGTAAGGGGCCATATAACCGGAAGTCAGTACAACAAGCGCTACGGACACAATGTAAACATAACCATTTATACGGTGGAACCTGCGGCTCTTTTCAAAAATCCGATTAGAGAAGTTGAGTAATCCAGACTCCATGGCCAAACATGCAAACGCAACATGAACGTACATGACATTCAGCCAGATCGGAAGATGAAGCTCACGCTTCGAACCGGTCTTATGGCTTAAAAAGCTTGAAGCTTCAGGGTCTATCCAATAGTTCTTCACTAGAGCATACACAATAAAGAAAATACTGACGCAGGCCAGCCATCCGTATAACGTTCCTCGTTTCTTCATATCAAACTACAACCCCCGAAACTCTTTTTTGTGCACATAGCTAACCAGGCTAGTTTATTCGTTTTCCTGTTAATTTGGAAGCAGGAAGAAGGCCAGCCTTAGCGATTCCATTCATTTTATCTCCATCCACGGCAACTTCGAATTTCAGATTCAAACGCATAGGTTTAGTAATTGACAGGCTCCAGGTCAACTTGTTGTCGCAGAGTACAGGGTTCATAAATGGGATTGTTTCGTTACCTTGTGTTGCTGTGCCCTGGATCACATCAGAAATTGTCTTTATGTAGAGTTTGACCTCCAGTTTACCGACAGGTGTAGCGATTGTTGTGTCCCAATTCCCATCAAAGACGGTTGTCTGAGTGTTCTCATTAAGCAGTATGCCAGAGGTCACTACCGTTTGATTCATCACAATGTTCGGTTCGTTGTCCGTCAACGACTTGTGAGTGGTGGGCGCAATGCCCTTTGCTCTCCAAACGGTTCCTCTACGCTCATACTCAAACAACTGCTCTATCTCGTGTGCGATACGTGGCCCCAGTTCACGTTCGACCAGATACAACGCAACATCAAGCCCGGAGGTCACACCGCCGCCAGTAACCAGATTACCATCATCCACTACGCGTGCCGGGACAGAAATTGCCCCAGTCGCACCAAGTAAATCCATACCCAAACGATGTGTTACAGCAGATCTTCCTTCCAGGAGTCCTCCCATAGCTAACAAGAGGGAACCACCGCAGACTGTAGCGACTAAGATGTCTTTGTGGTCGAGAGCTGTCTTGATCATTGTAGTCAATTCCGTATTCATGGCTTTACCAAGAAGGGCAGGAATCGAGTCTGGACCATCTCCTTCAACATTACCGGCTGCACCAGGCACAAGTATGATACCCCCACGTTCCGGGTCAAGAGTGTTGTTCGCTTCAATTGTCAAACCATTCATACCACTAGTCACTGGTCTTGGACCTTCAGCCGTGACCATCTCTACTCTTACGGCGTTGTCGGTATGCATGGAAGCGGCGCAAAATACTTCGTAAGGTGCAACGGCATCCAATAGGTCGAAGCCATCAAATAACACGATTTGAACAGTTAACATTTCATCCATCCCCTTATCTTTAAGTCGTCCGTACTCACAGTTAGAATCGTAACAAACGAATATCTCAAAGGAAGTCCTAAAAATGTCACAAAACGATAAACAAATCATCACAGAATATAGTCTCGACTTGGTAAAGGAAGAAAAAATGATAAACTAGATGGCAGAGGTGGGATAAGCATGAGTATGTATCATACGATACTTGTTGTAGATGATGATCAGAGCATCGTCGAGCTATTAAGGGACTTTCTAGAGAATGACCAATTTCACGTAAAGACTGCTTGTGATACGGAACAAGCTTGGGCCATACTGCAACAGCATTCCATAGATTGCATTGTACTGGACATTATGATGCCGGGACAAAACGGATTTGAGCTATGCCGTAGAATTCGAGGGGACAGCAATGTTCCAATCCTTTTCTTGAGTGCTCGCAGTGATGATGTGGACAAGATCCGTGGCCTTACGCTCGGAGGAGATGATTATATCGTCAAAACGGCTTCGCCTGGGGAAATTGTTGCCAGAGTGAAAGCCGTGTTACGGCGCACTACTTCCAGGCAACCCATGGAAAGGAAGATCTTGGATTATGGACGCATCCAGTTAAATCTGACTGCAAGAGAAGTCCTGGTCGAAGGGGGAAAAGTCGAGCTTACACCTAAAGAATATGAGTTGTTGCGATTATTTGCGGAGCACCCGAGGCAGGTTTTCTCCTATGAACAACTGCTTGCAAAGTTTTGGGAAGGTGTAGGCGACAGGCATACCATTCGGGTACATCTTAGCCGGCTTCGCGAAAAAATTGAATCCGATCCAAACCATCCACAATTCCTCATCAACGTGTGGGGAGTAGGATACCGTTTTGAGGGAGTGTAACATGAGAAAACTCCGTATTCGTACATTTACTATGCTTTGTTTATTCTTCTTGCTTACATTGCCTTGGATCTTTTTTGTCACGGCTCACTTTATGGACACTCAGTCGTTTAGCATCTCTACAAGCCAACAGCAAAATGATACGCTGCAAAGACATCTCACTGAGATGATCCACATGATTGAAGTTGGTACGGATAAATGGACGTATACCGGTTGGCAAAACGAACTTCATACTGAGTTGAGCAAAGCAAAGATGGATGTGGAGATTGAATCTGCGTCCAATTCGGAAATATATCGTTCCAGCCCGAAGCGTCACAGTCGATTCTCGTCGACCGAACAGTTCTCTGTCATAAAGGATGGGGAATTGCTGGGGAGGGTTGTTCTTTATCTGCCTAAATCCAACGGAGTTCCAATGATTGCTGCATTTTTCGGACTGCTGCTTTCTTTCTTTGTGGTTGGAGTTGAAATGAGAAGATTCCTTCTTAAACCTCTTGAGAAAATGAGCAAGGCGGCCAGACAAATTGCAGCAGGACATTGGGAAGTCCAATTACCTAAATCCAGAATCACGGAAATTGCCGAAGTCCGTGATGGATTCGAAGTTATGGTGAAGGGGCTTGAACAATCCCACCGTAAACAAGTGGAGCTTGAGGAAGAACGCAGATTTGTCACCGCAGCCGTTGCACATGATTTACGCACACCGTTGTTTGCCTTGCGGGGGTATTTGGATGGATTGGAACAAGGAATAGCTCAGTCACCGGAGAAGGTCACCCGATATATTGCCGTATGCAAAGAGAAATCCGCTCAATTGGATCGATTGGTTGAGGACCTCTTCACTTTTACAAAAATGGAGTACTTGGAAAGTGAACTTAACACAAGAACGCTAGATTTAACACAGATCCTCCGAAGGTCGATAGAGAGTGTGAGTCCACAAGCTGAGCAGAAACATATTTCTATCTTAAACCAATTAACTGACGGTTGTTTTATTAACGGAGATTCGTATGTATTGGAGCGTGCGATGAACAATATATTGGAGAATGCCGTTAGATATACGCCATCAGGTGGCGCAATAACAGTCCGATGCTGTAAAGACGGCAAGAAAATCAGGTTTACAATCCGTGATACTGGACCTGGTTTCTCTTTCGAAGAATTAGAGCGAGTTTTTGAACCTCTGTATCGTGGGGAAACGTCTCGAAGTCGTGCAACTGGAGGCAGTGGATTAGGATTAACGATCTCACAACGAATGATGAAGCAACATGGAGGCGAACTTATGGTAAGTAACCACCCTGACGGTGGAGCAGTTCTGACAGGATGTTTACCGCTAACTGACCCGAATTAAAAAGATTTGAGCGGTCCTTGTCTCCTAAGATTAGGGTATGTTATTTAACGCATATTATGATGGATTTTGACTTTAGACTGGAAGAGAGGTAAGCCTTATCCCAGCTTCCAGTCTGGATATCACGATATTATGCTTGATTTGTTAACGTGTTAGATATAATATGTTCATATGTTTAAACTCTTAAACGTAATGGAGTGATTTAAATGCAAGCCATGGTAATTGAGAAATACGGGAAGAATGTTCCCTTGATACAGAAAGAAATGCCTATTCCTCAAATCGGAGATCATGATGTATTGGTGGAAATCCATGCAGCAAGCTTAAATCCGATTGATTTTAAAATAAAAGAGGGCAAGGTAAAGCTCCTGCTGAATTACAAGATGCCATTGATCCTTGGCAATGATTTTTCCGGTGTTGTGGTCAAGGTGGGTAAACAGGTAAACGCTTATAAACCTGGAGATGAGGTATATGGAAGACCGCGTAAAGACAGAATTGGAACTTTGGCTGAATACATTGCTGTCCATGAAGAAGACATCGCGCTGAAGCCCCAAAACTTAAACTTTGAAGAAGCAGCATCCATACCACTGGTCGGTCTTACGACATATCAAGCCTTTTACGAAATTTTGAACCTTCAGAAAGGCCAAAAAATTTTGATTCACGCAGGATCAGGAGGGGTTGGCACGTTCGCCATCCAGTTGGCCAAATTAATGGGAGCTTATGTTGCTACTACTGCCAGCGATAGAGGTTACGCATTGGTCCAATCCCTTGGTGCCGATCGTATTATCAATTATCGTAAAGAAAATTTTGAAGAAATACTGTCGGGATATGATGCGGTGTATGACACGATAGGAGGCGAGGTGCTGGAAAAATCCTTCCAAGTACTTAAGCCGAATGGGAAAATAGTATCTATTTCCGGTTTGCCGAACGCGAGATTCGGGCGAGAAGCCAACTTAGGCTGGTTAAAGACCACACTGCTATCGATTGTGAGCCATAGGATTACAACTCTTGAGAAGAAAAACCAAGCAAAATATCATTTTCTGTTTATGAAACCAAGCGGGTTGCAATTAGAGCAAATAAAGGGTTACTTGGAGGAAGGTCTCATTAAACCAGTGATTGATAAGGTTTATAATTTCAAGGATGTCGGGCAAGCATTTCAGTATCTTGAAGGTGGAAGTGCCAAGGGAAAGGTCATCGTTAAAATGAAGTGAAGTGTTCAATGGAGATGTATACCGTTCTTGTCCGAATGGAGGGCAAGAACGGATACTATAATTCTCATTCTCTTTATTTTATCGGTATCCAGATTTGTGGCGGCTTGTGAGGTCCTGAATATACTTCAAGTTCAGGTATACCCGCATGCTCGTAAGGGTTGGAAGGAAACCATTCAGAAATAATCTGCTTCCATAAACGCTGCATACTTTCTGGCATCGGACCTTCAACTTCAAAGACACTCCATTTAGAAGCTGGAATTGTGAAGGATGATAATCCTTCAGGCACTTCACCATCATAAGCCGTAGCAATCCAATATTCCATCTGCTTCTCCTGGATTTCGTTCTGATCCACACAGACACCTAACAATCCTTGAATTACACCATTATTCAATTCAAATAAACGATCTTCTGTACCACTCGTATACGCATCCTGCCACATTTTGGCTATGCCTCGCAAGTTTTCCCCATCGATATAAGAGAAAGCCTGCTTTATCCCTACTAATGTAAACGCAGCTTGTTCAACAATTCTGTGATTCATCGGTTCTGCTCCTTTTAGACTTAATTGAATAACCAAACGATTATACGATTTGATAGAAGTAATGTTCTTACGCGCTTCACTGGGGGCAATTCCGTGCTGTCTACGAAAAGCTTTGGAGAAAGATTCAGGAGTGTCATAACCATACTTGAGCGCCAGATCAATGATTTTCTGATCACTCTGTATCAGTTCATTGGCTGCCAATGTTAACCGTCTTCGTCTGATATATTCGGCTACCGTAACATCAGTTAATAAGGCAAACGTACGTTGAAAATGAAAGGGAGAAATATGAGCTTGAGCTGCAATTTGCTCCATAGTCATATTTTCGAGTAAATGTTCTTCCATATATGCAATAGCTGCCTGTAATGATTCGATCCAGTTCATACGGTTAACCACTCCTTGATTCCTATAATAGATGAAGACTGATTCAAGAACCTGTCATTATGTGCTTTCATTTGTCCGGTTAGGGAAAGAGGGAGAGGAAACCCAATACACACGAAAAAAGATAACCCCTGATGAATTCAAAGGCCATCTTTTTTCGAAAAAAAGAATTGAACGAAAAATAACGCTATGATATAATCGTTAGCGCCATTGACAAACAAAATGAAAGTATGTACTTATTTTTATCCCTACTTTAATTTTACATCTGGAATTTTGATTTGTCAATGCTCTTTTTCATCCCAAAAATAGGAGTGGTTCGGAGAGATGCAAACACAAGATTGGCAGCTGGAACAGGAACGTCTAGAGTCTGTAAGAAGCAAACTGCAGGCCAGAATCACAGAATTGGAGCCAGAGGTTGCCGGAATGCGTGACCAGGCTTCGGAAATTCGCAAGCGCTTTTGGGAAGAGGTGACGATCAATACCAGCACCCACGAAGATTTCGAAGAGACTTTCTATACCATTAACCAGCAGTCCGCGGTATTGGCCGAGCGGGAACGGGGTCACATGCGGTTGGCACAGCAATGGAATAACATGAAGCGTTTGCTCCCGTCCCCTTATTTTGGCCGCATCGACTTTCAGGAGAAAGGTCTGGCCCTCCCCGATCAGATCTATATCGGCGTATCTTCTTTTGTCGACGAAGACGGATTGAGCTTTCTGATCTATGATTGGCGTACACCGATCGCGAGCATGTACTACGACTCTTCCCCTGGCGTAGCGTCCTATGTGACACCGATCGGGCGAATCGATGGCACAATGGAGCTGAAACGGCAATTTCAGATCCATAACGGAGAAATCCGCAATATGTTTGATGCAAACGAAACGATTGGAGACCAATTGTTGCAGCAAGTGCTCGGCAAAGGTGCAGATTCACAAATGAAAAGTATCGTGGCAACCATCCAGAAGGAACAAAACGCCATTATCCGTAATGACACAAGCCGAATGCTAATCGTACAAGGAGCAGCTGGTAGCGGTAAAACTTCCGCAGCTTTACAGCGGGTGGCGTACTTATTATACAAACACCGCCAGACGATTAGTGCTGATCAGATCGTCCTTTTCTCACCGAATCCGATGTTTGGCAGTTATATTTCCACTGTCCTTCCGGAGCTCGGCGAAGATAATATGCAGCAGACTACTTTTCAACAATTTCTCGACTATTGGCTCGGCTCTTCGTTGCGTCCGGAGGATGTCTTTGATCAGATTGAATATGTACTAACCTCGCATGGAGCTCCGGGCTATGAGGCGCGGCTTCAGGGGATTGAATATAAAGCCTCCGATGCTTTTCTGCAAGCCTTGCAGAACTACGGAAACTGGCTGGGGCAGGAAGGCATGCGATTCAACAGCATTCGGTTTCGAAATCGTGATTTGATTACTGCGGAGCAAATGAGAGCCAAATTTTACGGCTATGATCGTTCCCTGCCCTTGCTAAATCGCGTTGTACTCTTACAGGAATGGCTGCTGAAAGAGTTGGCTTCGCTGGAACGCAAAGAACGTGAAGAATCGTGGGTACAAGAAGAATTGAATTATCTGGACAATGATCAGTATGCGGATATCTTCGAAGTGTTGCATAAAGATAAGGAAGTATTTGATATCGCGGAACAGTACGCCAAAGTTCGCGAGAAAATAGGCAACAAGCGTCGGGAAGATGAAGGCGATTTTGATTTCGCGCAGAAGGAAGAGGAGCTGCTCGGCCGTAAGATCGTGAAAGAACGTTTTAACCCACTAAGAAAAGGTATCAAGAAATTCTCGTTTGTTGATATCAAAGGTATATATGGCGATTTGTTTGTTGACGAAGCCGCTTATCGGGAGAAAACGAATGCTACGTTTATCCCCACGCTATGGCCTGAGATATGCAGTCAAACCAAGGAAAGCCTGCTCCAGAACGCGTTGTTCCATGAGGATGCGACTCCCTATTTGTATGTAAAAGAAATGATTGAAGGTGTTCGGACAAACACGGAAATTAAATATGTCTTTGTTGATGAAGGTCAGGATTATTCAACATTTCAATATGAATATCTCAAAAAGCTGTTTCCCCGAGCTCGTATGACCGTGCTCGGCGATTTCGGGCAAGCGATCTTCACACAGGCTACTAATTTAGCCGCAGCTGATTCACCACTAGTCCGTCTCTACGGTGAAGCCGAAACAAGTCTTTTCTCCCTAGTACGCAGTTATCGCTCTACGAAGGAGATCGTTGAATTTACAAGAGCGATGCTTCTAGACGGAGATGAAATTGTAGCCTTTGAAAGAAAAGGCCTAAAGCCCCTGCTGACGAGAAGCAACGACAGAGAGAAGCTGGATGCACAAATGGTGGCAGATATCGCGTCGCTAAGA
The DNA here is from genome assembly GCF_013359905.1 of Paenibacillus taichungensis. Lineage (GTDB taxonomy): Bacteria > Bacillota > Bacilli > Paenibacillales > Paenibacillaceae > Paenibacillus > Paenibacillus taichungensis. The sequence continues at coordinate 660,232 of NZ_JABMCC010000115.1, forward strand.
GCCGAGGGCTTTGATTCCATAGCTATTATTACGAAGACCGCCGCCGAAAGCCATAAGGCCTATGAATCGTTACAGATTCAAGGAGGCGAAGCGTTGCAGCTCGTTACGAAGGAAACGTTCAACTTCGAAAAAGGTATAATGGTCATCCCTGTGTACCTTGCCAAAGGTGTTGAGTTTGATGCAGTCTTGGTCTATGATGCTTCGTCTGGAGCTTATGGTCGCGACAATGAACGCAAACTGCTTTATACGGCGTGTACGCGCGCTATGCATCGGCTTCATCTGTACATGACGGGCGATTGGTCACCTTTCATACAGGCCTTTCCAGTAGATTTGTATGAGGAATCAGAGGCTTATACAACGGAGTAAACATGCTCGCATTGTCTGATATCTAGCAGCGTATGAGAATTGAACTACTTAAATAAGTAGCACTAGTCGCCTTTTAGGCGACTTTTTTTTGAATTTCTAAGTCATTATAGAGATGAACTTGTCAGCGATAACCTTTGAATTATTTCCATATTGTTATACTCAGCATAAATTTTATTATATGGGTGGACTAAGCTTACAGTTATATAATAGAAATACGTAACCAGAAGAATAGATTGCATACATAAAGTAAAGAGGAGCTAAGACATGTTAACCAAAATGAACTTGCAGGGAAGCTGGGAGCTTCAACTGGATGAACATAAACAAGGCGTACAAGGTCCATTTAACGATACCATAACGCTGCCGAACACGACTTCTCATGCGCGCAAAGGAAGAAAGAATGATGAGTCTCAGATCGGGTCTTTGGCTGATGAATATTCATATGAAGGATGGGTGTGGCTGAAAAGGGAGATTGATATACCTTCAACGCTTGCTGGCAAGAAATGCAGTTTGTATCTGGAACGCACGCGCATAACCAAGTTATGGGTCGATGGTGAAGAAGTTGGAGCGCAGGATAGTCTTAACACCCCCCATGTGTATATCTTGCCGGAAGGGCTATCAGAGGGAGAACACACCCTCACTATCCGGGTCGATAATACGGACTATCCGACGAAAGGCGGGCATCTTACATCCGTTGATACTCAGACCAACTGGAACGGAATTACCGGGAAGCTGGAGCTTCATTTTTACCACGACGTGCACTTGGGTGAGGTACAGATCTATCCCAATGCTACAGAGCGAACATTCAGAATCACAAGTACATTGTCCAAATCGATACCAGGTACTGTATTGTCCGTTACTGCGCAAACCTTCAAGCCACTCTTAAAAGAGACTTATGGATATGTGGCATCAGACAGAGATCATGTGGTGAATGAGCAAACCTATCCATGTAGCCAGGACGAAGTTAATGTGCTCTACAAGATGGGAGACGACGCATTGCTCTGGAGTGATTCTGACCCACATCTGTATGTGCTGACCCTTACTCTGATGGGTGAACATGGCGATGTGCTGGATACAACTGAAATCATAACAGGACTGCGAGATTTTGAAGCGAATGGAGATGCTTTTACCATCAACGGTCGAAAGACCTTTCTTCGTGGAAAACATGATGGTCTAATCTTCCCGCTTACAGGTTACGCGCCAACCGATGTGGATGAATGGCTGCGAATCCTGAGCATTTCCAAATCATATGGTATAAATCATTATCGTTTCCATACCTGTTGTCCGCCTGAAGCAGCGTTCACCGCTGCAGATATGCTTGGCATCTATATGGAGCCTGAATTGCCATTCTGGGGAACAATCACGGATGAACTTGACCCACAGCACAATCAGGCTGAACAGGACTATCTCATTCGAGAAGGCTTTGCCATGCTCAAGGCGTATGGGAATCATCCTTCTTTTGTAATGATGTCACTCGGTAATGAACTTTGGGGCAGTAAAGAAAGACTGAATGCCATTATCAAAGCGTATAGAGCATTTGATCCACGCCCTCTGTACACCCAGGGTTCAAACAATTTTCAGTTCACTCCGCTGATTCTAGAGGAAGAAGATTTTTACTGTGGCGTACGTTTTTCCAAAGATAGACTTTTCCGCGGCTCTTATGCCATGTGTGATGCACCGTTGGGTCATGTTCAAACCGACGTGCCTGGTACTCTGAAGGACTACGACGACATGATTTTGCCCGTTGGAACAGTTTCAGAGAATGAGAGAATTCAAGCAGAAGAATCTGAAATTCAAATTCAATATGGCACGGAAGCCAAGACTGTGAAAGCCGCTTCTGTTGAACAACAACTCATTCCACATCTACCCGTCATTTCCCATGAGATTGGACAATATGCCATGTATCCCAATTATGAAGAGATCGAGAAGTATACCGGATCGCTGAAGGCAAAAAACTTCGAGGTGTTTCGGGAACGATTGCAATCCAAAGGAATGGGACATCTGGCTGAACCCTTTTTCAAAAGCTCTGGCAAACTTGCAGTAGCCTGCTATAAGGAGGAGCTTGAGGCGGCATTTCGATCCAATCATCTGGCAGGATTTCAATTGCTCGATCTTCAGGACTTTAGTGGACAGGGGACAGCACTGGTAGGTATTTTGGATGCCTTCATGGATTCGAAAGGGCTGGTTATTCCCGAGGAGTGGAGAACGTATTGCTCCGATGCAGTGCTTCTGGCCCGATTCGAGAAATTTAACTACAATTCGGGTGAAGATTTCAATGCCCACATTCAATTAAGGTACTACCGAACAGATTCATTGAGGGGTTATAATGTGGAGTGGGAAATGCGTGATTCGGATCAGCGGATTGCACAAGGAAAAGACGAGATTTCCTTTGTCTCTGGAGAAACTTGGTTTGAGATTAGCCAAATTAAGTTCAAGCTGCCTGATGTGAAAAAGATGACGCCGATCACTCTATCCCTGCACATTCCAGGTACCGATATTCGGAAACAATATGACCTATGGATATACCCTGATCATGATGTGACAGCTATTGAACATGACTATATTTATAAGGAATTGTCCAATGAAGTCATTAATTTACTGGAAAAAGGCGAGAGTGTGCTGTTACTCCCAACACTCGAGGATAACGATAATTCAGTTGAAGGCACATATTGTACCGATTTCTGGTGTTATCCGATGTTCCGATCCATTTCGGAAAGCATGAACAAGCAAGTTCCCATCGGCACACTTGGACTTCTAATTAATAACGCACACCCAGCATTGAAGCACTTCCCAAGTGAGGTGTATTCCACTTATCCTTGGTGGCATATCGTTATGAATTCACGGTCTATTATTTTGGATAAGGTCGCAGAAAATGTTCAGCCTTTCGTTCAAACCATCGATAATTTTGAACGTAATCATAAGCTGGGGCTGCTGTTTGAATGCCAGGTTGGAAAAGGTAAGCTGCTTGTTGGGGCACTAAATTATGATAAATTGATTAATCAGACAGAAGGGCGCCAGTTACTTTACAGCCTTGCACAATATGTAAAAAGTGAGGACTTCCAACCGGAAGCCAAGATAGAGCTGGATGAGCTTCAACAGTTGTTAGGCAAGAAATAGAACCTGAATAGCAGGTTCTTAGTGACAAAAACATCCACCGATCAGATCCGCCATACTAAACGAGAGTTTGTTCTCAGAAACTAACAAGAAACCCTTCAAACTGTTTTTTTTACAGTTCGAAGGGTTTTCATTAATTATAGACGCTTAAAAGTGTCACTACTGTTTTACTCCCAAAAGCATCGACGTAATCAACAGTAACATAGTTAGTTAACAAGAAAATTATTATGTAAACTTAGTAAAAAGTCAGTTTTATTTCTTTTTACCTTAATGACATAAAACCTCCATCATATGTAAACCGTAATGGGGTACGCATGAAGGAGGATACATATGAAAAGCCATGTGCATCAAAAAGAAGAAGAGAAACTGAGCTGGATTAGTCTTTCCTTATTTGGAGCAGGATGTACGCTAGGGACCGGATTTTTCCTCGGAACAAGTCTGGCTATTCATTGGTCCGGTTTATCCGTGCTTGTACTTTTGGTGCTGGCTGCTGCGGGGACCTATTTTGTATTTGGAGCATTGGCTCAGATGACGGCAGAAGATCCGAAAGAAGGGGCTTTTCGAACATATGCCGGGGAAGCGTTCGGCCCATGGGCCGGTTTCGGAAGCGGATGGATGTATTGGTCTTCCGAAATGCTGATCATGGGCAGTTCATTAACGGCGCTCGGATTATTCTCTCAATTTTGGTTTCCTAAGTTTCCATTGTGGGTGTTTGTGGCAGTATACGCATGCATTGGATTGTTCATCGCCGCATTGGGAGCCAAAGGGTTAACTCAAACAGAAAATGTGCTCGCCGTAATCAAGTTAGCTGCAACGGTTGCTTTTATCGCGATTGCAGCTGCGGCTTGTCTTGGCTGGTTAGATGTGAAGATTACACCGCAGAAAATAACGAATGAATGGTTCCCTCACAAAATAAAAGGCGTGTGGACTGGGTTTATTTATGCCTTTTTTGCCTTTGCCGGGATTGAGGTCATGGGTTTAATGGCAGCCAAGCTGAAAGAACCTAAGGACGCTGTGAAGTCAGGCAGAGTGATGTTGTTAACCGTCAGTACGCTGTATGTTGTGGCGATTGCCTTGATCCTGCTACTGGTCCCCGCTGCTAAGTTAACACCAGACGAGAGTCCTCTCGTCAAAGCAATGTCATCGATTGGATTTACGGTTGTGGTTCATATTCTCAATGGGATTTTAATAATCGCTGGATTCTCCACGATGGTCGCTTCAATCTATGCGATTACGTCCATGTTGGTTAAACTGGGTGAGGACGGAGATGCACCGAAGATGTTTACGAAGACTTGGGGGAAAAAGAACATGCCCCTATATGCATTAGGATGCACCGCGGCTGGATTAATCCTTTCTACTCTCCTGGCATTATGGATGCCTAAGAGCCTATTCGAATATGTAACAACCGCAGGTAGCTTGGTATTAATGTATACCTGGCTTCTGATTTGCATCACGTATATCAAGAAAATGAAGCCAACAAGTTGGAATCGCATCAAAGTATGGATCGCCATGGTCCTTATACTTGCAGCAGTAGCTGGCACGGTTATGGAAAAAGCCAGCAGAAGAGGTCTGCTGGCAAGTATAGGTCTTGTTGTATTGATAGCCTTGATTACTTACATTGTAAACAAAGTACGAAAACCGCAATCTTCGCCATCTACTGAGCCATCAAAGCCCTGAATGGGTGGACTGGTATCAGCTATTTCGTCAATTTGCTAATGGCTTGCTTCATGCGCAAAAAAGGACATTTGGAAGGGGTCTGCTCGTCATCGGGCAGGAAATATTGTTTCCATTCCAGATTATCCTGCTCCCCATACCACATGAGCGAAGGATGAGCCGGAACGGCATCATAGGCTGCCAAACGCTTACGAATCAAGGTTTTCATTTTCCGGCCAAGAGGTGTGTTGTCATTAATGGATTCAAACACCCATCTTGGTTGAAAAGCAAACATAAGATAAGGGAAGTGCCTACTGGCTCTAAGCTCGTGCGCGGGAGTGGCACAGAAACAAAAGTAAGGCTCCCCGCCAAAGCAAAATTCCCATGTGGCTTCATGCGGATCAGTCGAAATATGTTCAGGCCAGGAGGCAGTATCGAGTGAACTTACCCGGTTAAGCATCTCCCAGAACAAGGACTGATACTGCTCCACCGTTGTGTTGTTTCTCAAATCATCCGGTGTCTCGCAAATGACAACCAAAGAAGCGTAATGTCCCGTATCCCGGGAAACGGGTCCATATTGACTAAGTAATTCCGCCATGTCTTCAGCAGAAGCTTGTGTACGCGGATCCCTGGTGAATCCGTATCTCAAATGTCCTGAGAGAAAACCCATCCTTCCGGGAACACAAGGATACGTATTACCCTCATCTGCAATCATATTGGAAAATTTTGAATAAGCGTCCTGCTGCCATTCGGGCAGACCTTTGAATGATGCATTTATTTCATCGGCACTGTACAGCTCTGCCATGGATTCCCCAACTCCATTCCACATGATACCGTTAACGTATTAATGCGGATGGCGTTGGGTGACTGTCCAGTGTAGTTTTTATGTCAGAAAAAGATAGATCGTACAGCTTCAAAACCGAAGTACAGGCCAAATCCGATCAGACAGATCCCTGAGATAATGGAGATCCAGCGCAAAACGGTTTCGTTGCTGCGTTTATGAAATCGACTAGCCATGCCAGCCATGATGACATCCCAGACAAGGATGCCTATGAAAATACCAGAACTGTATATTAGTAGATGAGCGGTGTCAGTATGCTTCACGGTTGTAGCAAGAATAGAGCCGTAAATACCGAGCCAAAATAAAATATTCAGCGGATTGGACAGGGCCATGAGAAAGCCAGAAACAAAAGATTTCCCAACCCTCGCTTCTGCTGTAGAAGAGGCCTGAATGCCATCTTTTAACTTAGATAGTGTTTCCACACCGGTATACACCAGAATAAAGCTGCCAAATGACCAAAGAAACGAGCGCATGAACGGCGTGTCCAGAAAATGAGCAACTCCAAAGTAGATCAGAAGCATGTACACCAAATCGGCAAACATGGCTCCCAGTCCCAGAATCCAGGCATGCATAAATCCGTGGCGGGCTCCGCGATCCAACTGAGCGGCATTAATCGGACCAATTGGAGCTGATAGTGAGATTCCCAGAATAATATAACTAAACAGTACAGACATATACGCGTTCACTCCTTAACGGGTTCGACGAATTGTACCGGTAAGTCACACACATATGGGTACAAGTCATCGTATTCCCGTCTGGAGCAAATTAGAACAAGCTGTGCGTCGCTTAATCTAATAAGGACTCTACATCCAGCTGAATAGCTGTACAATGATATCCGTTGCATGAGCTTTCTTCACATGGGCAGGCGGATAAACCGACAACCAGATCGGTCAATGCCTCCATCTCCACATAATCACCAGCACGCGAATCAGGAGCTACGACATCAATCTTGCCCAGATCATCTACAACCGATTTCATAAACAGATTAAATGGATAATGCTGATCCGGTGGCAAAATCCCGAACGGTTCAAGAGCCTGATTTAGGTTATGATAGCAGCTGGCATGATCTTTTTTGTCATATAATACTTCATACATCTCCGGACGACAGGCGGAGTTGAAGAAATCATGAACACCAACCGTGTCACGAAGGATCTTAAGCAATGGTTGATATTGATTGGAATACACGGATTGTCCTGGTTTGATCCGGTAGGAGCGCAAAACGTCCATCGTTACACCTGGATCTAGTCGATTATTGGCATTTTGAGCATCATATGCAACAAAATCAACGACCTGCTGCCCCTCCAAATCGGTCACCCGAATTAATGAACCTTTATTTACCTTAACGGCATAACCCGTTTTGGCCGGGATACGAACAGACTGCTTATGGCGTTCCGTTGTATTCATATTCATTCGTCACATTCCTCCGCTGTTTTTGCTTTCAGTATGCGGAGCTGACATGGCTTTCATGCACTTTGGCAAACATACGGCTCACATTGAAAATGATGTAGGTTGTATTCAGTTTTTATACTGGAAACAGTGGATTACCCTTCATGCCGACCCATAGTTCGGATGTTTCCAGCTGACCAGCCAGATGAAGCAACCAGTCTTCACGGCCTTTCGTTGCCATAATCTGTACACCCATCGGCAGGCCTTCAGGAGTCAGATGCACAGGAACACTCATGGCTGGTTGACCCGTCAGATTCGCGAGCTGAGTGAACGGAGTGTAGGTAAGACTTGGCTCAAACATCTCATAAATCAGCTGCTGCTGCTGGATCTTGTCCAAATCGCTAATACGCATCAGCTGCTGAATCTGTTCATCATGAGGTGTCAATTCGCCGATTTTGGGTGCTGGAAAAGCATTTACAGGTGTGACATAAAAATCATAGCGTTCAAACAATGTGGACATCTGAGCTGCGGCAACATCCCATTCGGCCAGACTATGTACGAATTCGGCAGCGGATACTTTTTTGCCGGCTTCAGCCAGCACCCAGGACTCGATCTCCATATCAGCAGAGGTTAATGCTCTGCCCATAGAACGTTCCATCGAAGAGATCATCGCCGCCATTTCGCCGCTGTTCATCATGTAATAGTTCTCCATCAATTTGACTCCATTAACCGGACTCAGCTTTTCTTCAACCTCATGACCTTGTTCTTCCAGCCAGCGGACGAGCTTGTATACAGATTCTTTGGCTTCCGCGCTGACAGGTGTCCCCACAGGCGAATCCGTAGTATACGCAATTTTCAGTTTGCGTTGATGAGGATAGTTCATATCAGCCAAGTAGCTGCCCGGAAAGAGGGGAGCATGGAACGCAGCTTCGGGTTGAATCACTTGCAATGTATCGAGCAAAGCAGCGCTGTCGCGAACTGAACGGGATAATGCAAAATCAATCGAAGCACCCTGCCACTGACGGCCAACACCCGGTCCAACAGGTGTCCGCCCACGTGTAGGCTTGAGTCCGAACAGGCCGCTGAATGAAGCAGGGATTCGGATGGAACCGCCACCGTCACTGGCTCCCGCAAGGGGTACAATACCCGAGGCTACTGCGGCAGCGGCGCCTCCACTTGAACCGCCTGGCGAGTGATTCGTATTCCATGGATTTCGACTTGGTCCGTGAAGACGGGGCTCGGTAATATTTTTCAGGCCAAATTCCGGTGTATTAGTATGTCCAATGATAATGAAGCCTGCATCGCGCAGACGGGAAACGAAATTAGAATTCCGCTGCGCGCGATGCTCACTGAGAAGACGAGAACCCGAGGTGAGAATTTCACCTTCCAGGGATTGAGAGATATCTTTCAATAACAAGGGCACGCCGGCAAAGGGCTGCTCTCCCGGACGAACCATACTCGCTTCCTGACGTGCACGTGTTTCATATGTACGAATGACTGCGTTAAGCTGCGGGTTCACTTCTTCGAGGCGTGCATACGCCGCTTCCAGCAATTCGACAGGGGATATCTCCCGTGCGCGAACCAATTCAGCCAAACCTATGGCATCGTAAGATGTATATGAAAATGATGAAGATGAAGACATGACGATCGTTCCTCTCTAAATTGACTTAATCTACTATTCCATAAGTCATCGTACCACCGGAATAGCGAAAAGACAAAAGGCACTGAACATCTCAAAGGATGTCCAGTGCCTTAATTGATTTGCTTTTATATAAAATTCAATTCGTACGAAGCTTTGGTGCACCGTCAGCCGGAGTCGCTGATCGTTCTTGCTGTTTGGAGATGGCGAATAGGGCAATCCAGATGAGGATGAAGCCCACCAGTTGCTCCCATGTAATTAATGTACGGAATGCAATCCAGTTTACCAGTACACCGGCCATCGGGAAGCTCAGTTCTGCAAGCGTTGCGACTGAGGCCTTGGTGGAAGAGAGCCCTTTGTAATATAAGAGAAGACTCAGTAAGCCTGGCAGTAAAGCCTGGCCCAGAATATTAAGTGCTACAGCCGCCTGTTCACCTGTAGCGGAAGGGAATGTCCAGGCAGCACCTTCGTTCCACGTCATAAAGATCAGCAGCGGTAAGGCTACGACAAAGCGCAGAGAGGTGACCGTTTCATAACGGGTTTGCCCCAGCATCAGCCGCCCCATAACCGTTGAACCACCCCACAATGCAGCTGCACCCAGTGATAACAGGCTGCCTGCATGAACCCAATTGTCCCAGTTGCCAAGGGGAAGGGTAAATCCGAAAGTGAGCAGGTATGTTCCTGCAAATGCAATGATAAACAGTCCACCGAAGCGGCGAGGCAATGTTTCTTTCAGCAGCAGCTTAGCCAGAACAATCGCAAATAGCGGCTGCATCTTTTGCAGTAACAAGACGGTGTTGGGATCGTTATGCGTAAGTGCCAGAGTGAACAATACCGTGGCGAGAGCAGATCCTCCCCAGGAGATAAATATCACGGCTATCCAGTGGCGTGCACGTAGGTTTTTCAGATCGGCCCGGAACTTCCACAAGACGGGAATTGCCACAAGGCTGACAATAATATGTTCCACCAGTACAATTTGAGTGGAGGTCATTGTTTTGAGCAAAATAATACGGAACAGTGGATCTACACCCCAAAGGGCGGCGCCGAGCACGACGAGCCAGAATCCGGTATTACTTCGTTCCTTGTGGTAAACTGTTGATGCAGATTGGGTCTTTTCCATATTCAGGACTCCTTCGTCAGAACACGGAATCTTCAGTTGGCAAAATCGACAAAAGCCCCCGTTTTGGTATACACCAAATAAACGGGGGCTCAATCATTAACATGTCGTACGAAAATAAGCCTTTCCGTAACGGCATGTCAATGTGTTGATCTTCTCTCATCCGGACTGTACCGTCGGCCTTGGAGTCACACCAAGTCAGTCGCTGAATCCCTACATCGGGTCAAACAGCGAGTCGCGGGCTGGTTCCGAAGAACATCACCGCCGGTTGGGAATTGCACCCTACCCCGAAGATCCTATTCAATTATATTGTGTTGAACAAGCTGTAACATTAATAAGTCCATCTTATTCCTGTAAGCGCTAGCAGTTCAAGTGTTTTTTTAGAATATGATATTCCAGCTTCCCTGTTGTCTGCGTAATAATACAATCTGCCCTGCATGATACGCATCGTGAAGTACCCAGCGAGCTAGTTCATGTGCCCATTTTTCATCCGTATCCATGTACGGAGCTTCAAGATCGGATTCTTCTAATGAAGAGAGCTGATCACGAAGCTGTCCGGCTAATTGTGTTGTGTTTTGCATAAGTGCACTCCAGCCAGTGGTATCGGAAGGGTCGCCGGGATCTCCAAAGGTGGATTCATTGTTTTCGGCAGGTGTACCGGAGGGTGTTTTGCCCTGAATACGACTCAACAAGCGATGATTATAGTAATACATATGGTTAACCAACTGCCAGATGCTTAATCCACCGGATGATGGAACCCAGGCTGCCTGTTCAGTAGTCAGTCCTTCGAGTGCCTTGGATAAAGGCACAATCCAGTTACATTGATCCCAGGTATCATCTTTCTGAATGAGCAATAGTTCTGTTGCTGTTGTAGTCATTGATTTTTCCTCCCTAAAATGAATTCATGGTAACTAGCTAAAGTGCTTAAATGTGGTTACAATTAATATAACCCAAACACGAATGATTGTAACTATCTTTTTGATTTTAGATGGTTACAATTTAGCGGAGGTACGTATGGATAGACTATGGACTGATTTTGTAAACAGTGATTACCATGACTGGCGTGGTGGAAATCGCTCAGAGGACAGGCTTGGCAAAGCCGAATGGCAGCAGGCATTCCTCAAACAATGGCAACTGAATGCAACTGTACCTGCTTCTTCTGAAGAAGAGGGGGTTTTGAGAAACTTCAGAAATGAATTGCAGGCTATTGCAACTGGTTTATCTGACGGAAATGCATTATCAAACAAAGACCAGGAATGGCTTAACGGCATAATGGAGGAAGGTCAAGTCATAAGAAGACTGAACGCTGGAGATGAGGGACTGAATCTTTCACTTATTCCTGTAGGAACTCAATGGCAGCAGGTCATGGCAGAGGTCGCAGCCGATTTTGCCATCACTGTAGTTGAAGGGGATGGGGGAAGAATTCGTATCTGTGACAATACGGATTGCCGTTGGATTTTCTATGACGATACACGTAGTAGAACCCAGAAATATTGTGATGACAAGATGTGTGGTAATCTGATGAAGGTTAGAAGGTTTCGGGCAAAACTGAAGAAGGATTAGCAGCAAGAGTAGGGTATATGCAAGGAAAGTGTGATTTATTGTACTTTGCAACAGACAGGAAATATTCAATAAGATTTGTATAAAACCAAAATTGAATCTTAGCATCCACTTCTATATAATGGTTATATACTTAAAATATTTCAGCTAGTCATTTCATCAGAGATTAACATCCAGGATTCAAGCGTATATCCAACAAAAAATAATGATTGGAGATGTGTCTTGTGGGGACAAGTTATCTACTGAAAAATGGTTGTGTATTGTCTATGGATTCGTCGATGGGTCAGTATAAACGGGCGGACGTTCTCATTGAGGATTCTCTTATTACTGCTATCCAGCCCGATCTGAGTTGTATTGAAGCGGAAGTGATAGATGCATCGGAGATGATCATTCTCCCTGGACTTGTTGATACGCACCGGCATGTATGGGAGTCACTTGTAAAAACAGCGGGAACCAACTGGTCACTGCCGGTCTATCTGCAGAATCTCTACTATGGAGCGATGGGAAGTAAACTCCGGCCACAAGACAGCTATATCGCCAATTTGCTGGGTTCTTTGGAAGCGCTTAATGCAGGAGTGACCACGGTGCTTGACTGGAGTATGCCTTATTCCCCGGAGCACACGGATGAACTGATTCGCGGACTTCAGGATGCGGGTATTCGGTCGGTTTTCGCTTATGGTGTACCAGGTGAGACGCCCTACTGGAACAGAGAAAGCAAGCTGACGTATTCGAATGATGTGAGAAGAGTTAAGGAACAGTATTTTTCTTCACGGGATCAGCTGCTCACGTTCGGTCTTGCTATTCGAGGTCCGGAGTTTAGCCATTGGGATACCACGGTGAAGGAAATTCAGCTTGCCCAAGAGCTGGATGCGATATGTTCAATGCATGTTGGCTTTGGAAGCTGGGGGTCTGTAGATCGTTCGATAAGTAAAATGTATGAGGCTGGTTTACTGAGCCCAGGTCTGAACGTCGTACACGGAAATACAATGGATACGGATGAATATAAAATGTTGGCCGATAGCGGCGCATCACTGTCCGTCACACCGGAAGTAGAGATGATGATGGGGCACGGGTATCCGGCAACGGGCTACTTCCTTGAAAATGGTGGAACCCCAACGCTCGGAGTCGATGTTGTAACATCAACAGGTGGGGATATGTTCTCCCAGATGAAATTTGCGCTTCAAGCTGAACGTTCCCGTGAAAATGAACAACTTTTGCTCCAGGGTGAAATGCCTGGTGAGCTTAATCTGCAATCCAGTCAAGTGCTGAGATTTGCAACTTCTGCTGGGGCAAAGGCTCTGGGACTTGAGCGGAAGGTTGGCACACTTACGCCAGGTAAAGAAGCCGATCTGATTATGATCCGAACCACCGACCTTAACTTGTTCCCGGTGCATGATCCGGTTGGAGCCGTCGTTCAATTTGCCAACCCATCCAATGTGGATACTGTGTTTGTAGCAGGTCGTCCGGTGAAGCGCGGAGGCAAGCTGCTGCATGTCGATCTGAACGAGGTTCGTCGGAAGGCTCTGGACAGCAAGGAATATCTGCTATCTCAATATCGGATGTCGGATGCAGAGCGAATTGTATTTTCATAAGTTAGACAATCCATGTGAGTGAAAGTTGATTCTCTTCTGGAATGAAAAGAGAGAGTTTTCATCTGGATTATACATTTAATAGCATTACAAGTGAGGGGCCGCATAAGGGTATGCGGCTCTTTAGCGTACCTGATTATCGTGCAAGATGACAGGTGGAGCAAGGAATAAACCACAAAAAGAGGCGAAAAGGTACTGTATTGGCATGGTTGCAAGTAACAACGAGTTTATAATGTTTTGTTGAAGAAAAAAGCTGTTAAAAAACTGCGCATAATATAAATTATACGCAGTTTTGTTTTAAAACGATTTTCATATTCACCCCTGCCCAACAGATCATGATAATTTTCGTCTGGAATGGACAGAATATACCATCATCCCAAAATAAATTTAACAAAGCAACGCGACAAAGTGTAGAAATCGATAGATTTTTGTAGTTGGTCAGTAAGATAGAACAAAGGGATTTTTCATAGAACAGATGAACCAAACAAATATTTGAAGTATAGAGACACAATCATCATTTTCAATACGAGAGGAAACTGTGTATGAACCAAAACCAGAATCGATCTTCCCTGTTTAGAAAAAAGCCGATTGCCACCGGAGATAACGAAAGCAATATGTTGAAAAGGGTACTTGGCCCATTGGATCTGATGACTCTTGGGGTAGGTGCGATTATCGGTACGGGTATCTTTGTACTCACAGGCGTTGCTGCCGCAAAATATGCAGGTCCCGGTTTGGTACTGTCTTTTCTGCTGGCAGGTATTATCTGCGCCTTCGCTGCTTTGTGTTACTCGGAGTTTGCATCCAGTGTGCCTGCTTCAGGAAGTGCGTATACATATAGCTATACCGCTTTTGGCGAAGTCATTGCCTGGATTCTAGGATGGGATCTTATTCTGGAGTATGGATTTGCGAGTGCCGCTGTTGCTAGCGGTTGGTCTGGATATTTTCAAACGTTATTGTCCGGATTCGGGTTGCAATTACCCCATGCGCTCACCAGTGCATTTAGTCCTGAAAAGGGAACCTATTTTGATATCACCGCAGCAGCGATCACGTTAATTATTACGTTCCTGCTCACCCGTGGGGTGAAAGAGGCTGCTCGTGCCAACGGAATTATGGTAGCGATTAAAATTATCGTAGTTCTGATCTTCATCGGTGTGGGTGTGTTCTATGTGCAGCCGGATAACTGGCAACCATTCCTTCCATTTGGTATCTCCGGGGTAACCGCAGGGGCGGCAACGGTATTTTTTGCTTACATTGGGTTCGATGCTGTCTCTACGGCTGCGGAAGAAGTGAAACGTCCTCAACGGGACTTGCCAATCGGTATCATTGCATCTCTTGCGATCTGTACCGTGCTTTACATCGTTGTATCCTTGATCCTGACAGGGATTGTACCTTATCACATGCTGAATGTGAGTGATCCAGTTGCCTTTGCCTTTGAATTTGTGCAGTTGAAAGGATTGTCCTGGATTGTTTCGCTTGGAGCGATTACAGGGATTACCACTGTATTACTTGTTATGATGTATGGTCAGACACGTTTGCTTTATTCCATGTCACGGGACGGACTGTTGTCTCCGGTTTTCTCCAAAGTCAGTGGCAAAAGCCAAACACCTGCTACCGGCACTTGGGTTGCTGGGATCATCGTCGCTTTATTCTCGGGATTCATCTCACTTGGCCATCTGGCAGAGTTGACCAACATCGGAACACTGTTCGCTTTCGCGGTTGTGAGTCTGGGGATTATCGTATTGCGGAAAAACAACCCGGAACTGAAAAGGGGATTCCGCGTGCCTTTGGTTCCGCTGATTCCTATTCTAAGTGCTGTTGGCTGTATGTATCTCATGACACGTCTTGCGGCTCTGACTTGGATTACGTTCTTCGGTTGGTTGATTATTGGTTTAATCATCTACTTTGCCTACGGTCGTCATCACAGTCATTTGAATCCGGCACGGCGTATATCGGACTCGTTCAAAACAACAAATGGGAAATAGCTGTCATAGCTGATTCATACATTGTAGAGATATCGTGAAAGATTAGTAAATTAATTTGTCACACTGAAACTATACGTTAATAGAGTCAACTCAACTGTCTCATACCGTATCGCCAAAACGGCGGGGTATGGGGCTTTTTTTTGTGCGAGCAGTTCATGTGTTATGAAAAAAATGCTGATATTTAAGGTTATATTTGGGTCTCTAATAAGTAATATATCTATCCATTTGAGCGGAGCCGGGGTTGCGGTCAGGGCAAATATGACATATATTTGGGGGTGTGACATGCCATCAGACATAGGAGAGGGGATGTATCATGAACACACCATTACATACCAATCAACATCACCAAAATTCGAATTTCGGTTTTGCGTTGGCTGACTCAGCCGTACTTGCCGAGGCGAAGCTAATCCTTTCACATCCAGAAGACACAAACGAATTTCAATTGGACATTGATCCACAGCGCCTTTTGAAGGATGGACGCAAAGTATCGGTTGTTGCGCGGCATATGGATACACCGCCGGATCGGCAAGATACAATTATCATATATGGGGAGGAGTTGGGATTTGCACAATATACAGTTGATCTCCGACCAGACAGTACATGCTCACTCACTCTCATTGAAGGAATAGATCATCCGATCGTATTGGATTTGGGAGAATTTGCAGAAGGGGAGTACGAGCTGCGAATTTCACTGCACGTGAAAACACCCCGCATCGCAGAAGGACCACTGGAGCCCGAGCAGCACGCCATGGTGAAATATGCTCAGGTTGTAACTGTAGCGATATGTCTGTTTCCAGCCGAAGCTGTGCAGATGAACGCTGTACCCGAGAAGGTATGGACACGGGATAATCATGTGTTTGACTCCTACGGCAGTGGTGGCTTTATTCTCGCAGATTTGCCTCGTATGGCGAAACGTGTAGAAGATCTGATCGGTTCTGGAAACCATAATCTGATTGAACAATTCAGTGAGGGTGACCTTTCGGACACCTTGCTGGAGGAAGGTCTCATGGCGATTGCCTGGGGAGTAACACCATGGTGTTATTCGATATATTCGGCTCCGGATGAACATTCGAGAACTTTACTTTCGGTAGACAAGCTGGGTGATGAACCTCAGACTACGGGAATATACCGTGTGCATCCTGGAATTAAACAATTAAGTATCGTGCCGGTAAACGAATTGGCCTACTGGCCATCTTGTGCAGAGAAAGCATGGCCTGTAATTGATGTTGCGGGTGAAGGTGAGACGCTGCGTATGGACTTGTATGTTCAGGTCTGTGAATCAGTGAATGGACTGCACGAAAATCCACTACCTTCATTTGTACTCACCCGCAGTGAGGGACAACCCGAAGCGATCATTCCACTAATCGATGTCGTAATTGTAGATTAATAAATAGAAGTGTGGTGACGAACACAGATGATGACCGAAGAAATTCAGGAGCAATACGCCGATGAGCTTGAAGCTTTTCATATATGGATGAAAGATGCGGGCTACACGGGACATACGGTAAAATCATACACAGGTGACGTTGCTGAATTTCTCGTCTCTATTCATGGAAAGTCACTGGAGCAGGTCAAAAAACTTCATGTGTTATCCTTCTTGTCCCGAGCTCGAGAAAGAGGGGTCAGTGACTCGACACGGAATCGGAAACACGCAGCGGTGAACTGTTTTTATAAGTCATTGATTGAGCTTGAATTGGTGACCAATAACCCAGCTTTCGGAATCAAGAAATCCAAAACCGAGCAAAATCGGGCCCCCGTCTTCCTTGATGAAAGCGGTTTGGAACGATTTTTGCAATCGGTTGAGGGTAAGTACCGTACACGAAACCTGGCTATTTTTCTGCTCATGGGATACATGGGATTGCGGGTCGGAGAGGTGCATGCCTTGAACTGCAAAGACTATAATGCGGAACGGCGCACACTGGATGTATTCGGTAAGGGCCGGAAATGGCGTACATTGCCTGTGCCTGAGATCGTTGCCGAACTGTTATCCCAGGCTCTTCAGGAGCGGCTGGATCCATGGCGGGCGAAAGAAGAGGCATTATTCGTGTCTCAAAAGGGGAAACGATTGTCGATACGCAGTATTCAGCTTATATCAACCGAAACTTTTGAACGCTTTCAGCAGGAATCAGCATCCAATCAGCGTGTGAACTACTCCAGTCATAAACTGCGTCACTCATTTGCGACCATGATGCTTAGACGCGGAGCAGATCTGCGAACGGTTCAGGAGCTGTTGGGTCACTCCTCCATTCAAACCACCACAGTGTACACCCACGTAACCAGCCGCGAGAAGGAAGAAGCGATGGCCTTGCTGGATGTCAAACTTCCTGCGTTTGCGGCTGATATGTAAGAGAGAAGCTTCGTTTATATAATAGAAGAAAGTAATGATAGAGAAACCTGTCTACGTGACAGGTTTTTTTGTGATTTTATGGTAGAGGAGTATTAATACATTTAATGGAAATATGAGAGGTGATCAAAAACAATAAAATAATTAAGCAGTATATATATACAGAATAATTATTATGTTAACTTAAATTTGAAATCAATGTATACTTTTCTTTTCCATATGAAATAGGGTGATATTCTAGCCAGAGATTGACCTTCAATTGAAACTTAACGATATACAATAGTGTAAGCTATGCTAGCTCATTTTGCAGGCAACTATTAATACTTATTTATATTAAGACCAAAGGACCACTCGCATCCTCATAACGAAGATACAGGTGATCCTTTAGTTATACAATCTTAACGATATTGCTCATGATAAAATAACGTGATTAGTCAAACGCTCGATTTGGATTTACTCCAGTCCGGCAATCTGTTCCTTCAATTTGTTGGCAGAGGCTTGGAAAGCGACTTTCTCTGTCTCATTCAAAGGAAGTGGAAGAATCTCGCGCACACCGTTGCGATCAACTACACATGGAACACCCAAATATACATCGGATACGCCATTGTAATCTTCCAGCAATGTGGAAACGTTCAGTACGGAGCCTTCATTGCCCAGAATGGCAGCCACAATACGGTCCAAAGCGAGCGCAATTGCATAGGAAGTGGCTCCTTTGGCATTAATAATCTCATAAGCCGCATTTTTGGTCCGATCAAAGATATCCTGTTGTGTTTCTTCATCCAGATCCAGATTCGTTCCAGCAACGTTGGCGAGGCTCCACACCGGTACTTCAGAATCGCCATGCTCCCCGATAATATGAGCGTGAATGCTGCGTGGATCAATTCCTTTGTTTTTACCAATAAGGTAACGGAAACGTGCGCTGTCCAGCAACGTACCAGAACCAATCACGCGCGAAGCGGGCCAACCGCTTTGTTTCCAAGAAGTATAGGACAAAATATCTACAGGATTCGTTGCAATCAAAAGAATACCATGGGAATTAACTTCAGTAATACGTTCAATGATCTCTTTGAAAATGCTTGCATTTTTCTTCAGCAAATCAATGCGAGTCTCTCCTGGTTTTTGGGAAGCACCCGCAGTAATAATAATGATGTCTGCGTCTTTGCAGTCGGAGTAATCGCCTGCCCATACTTTAACGCCCCCAGTAAATGGGAGACCGTGATTCATATCCAGCATTTCGCCGGTAGCCTTATCATGATTCACATCCACAAATACCAACTCGGACGAACGCTGTCTTAACATCAGCGTGTATCCCGTTGTTGTTCCCACCGCACCCATGCCTACAATAACGACACGACTTGGTTTGAGCGCTGCACTGTTTACCATTTTCATATCCTCTCCTTTTTGGGGTATACTTCCATCCATATTAAGGGATAAGCGTTCGAAAAGCGAGCCATGTCTATAAACTTTTTCACATTTCATGTCTTTTTGCAGAAGATTTCGTCGAAAACCTGGTTTCTGTTTTAAAGAAGAAACAGATGCAGCAAAAAGATCGCTATCTGCTTCCAGAGAGTGGAGATGAACCTTTTCGACATCGTTTGTGGTAGAATAGGAGCAGTGGATTCAGATGAATCGTAAAAACAACATGAATGGACAGGCATGCGCGCCTGCTTATTGGATGAGAGAGGTGGAAACCACTTGCGTTCGCAATGGATCAAAATCGCGCAGACAGCATTGCTGTCTATCAGTATAGCTGCTCTGCTGGCGGCTTGCACCGATTCGGGAGAGACCCCGGTGGCAGAACCGCCGCAGGAGCAAGAAGATAACGGGAATATGGGCCAGACTTTAACCGTTGTTCCCCCCGCAAACAGTACACAAGCTGCGGATACAGCCAAATATCAAATTCAGACCCGTTTAACCGATTTTCAGCTGCTTAACGGTAACGGTGGATTAGCATGGGGAGTGACGCGGAACGCCCTGCGTTTGTATTATACTCAGGATCAGGGAAGTACCTGGACCAATATTTCACCTTCGGAAAATGTTCAGTTTCCGGCTAATCCGCAATATGGACAAAGCATTTATTTTGTAGATAGTACACATGGATGGATTGTTCGTGAAGGAATGGGCGGAACAGATACGATGGTGCTGCGCACGAACAACGGAGGAGCTAGCTGGAGCCTGTCCTCTTTGTCCAAAACGGATAAGGTGACGGCCATCACATTTGTTTCTCCTGAAAAAGGCTGGATACTGACAACAGTGGATACTTCCATTGGCAAGCAAGACAAGAAACTGTATCTTACCGAAGATGGCGGTATTACCTGGAATCAGATGACCTCCAGTGACGAGGACGGCAAACCAGCATCTGCAGAGATCCCCACACGGGGTTATTCAACTGGGATGACGTTCTCGGACTCGGATCACGGGTTCTTGACCGCTCTAGAGTTCGGTACGCCGAAATTGTACGTTACAACGGACGGGGGCCAGCATTGGAAGGCGGGTCCGTCATTCTTTGACCGAAACAAATTTAACGGGTGTGGTAATTTTAACATCAGCTCGCCACAATTTTTTGGACGGGAAGCTAAAACAGCTTGGATGTCGATATCCTGTTCTCAGGGGGAGAGCACCAAATTCAACGGATTTTTCACCACCAATGGTGGAGAGAGTTGGCAGTTATCAACGTTTAGTCTGAATAAACAAACCGGAATCAATCGCGGTCTGACTCCCACATTTCTGAATTCTTTGGAAGGGTGGGTCATGCAGAAAGGCAAGACTTATTACACCAAAGATGCCGGCAAGACTTGGAAAGCACTTCCTACAAGTGAAGTATTGGAAAACATTCTTAAAGAGTACCCAGAGATCGTCAAGCTCCAAATGGTTTCTTCAAAACTAGGCTGGATTTTGGTCGAAAATACAGATGCCAAAAGATCACTGTTGCTGCAAACCGTAGACGGCGGTGTGCGTTGGAAAGTACTATAATTGTGGTTGAATAGAACTTGTTTAGAAGAGGAACCTCCGGGTTTCTTTTCATTTTAATTACTTTGTGAATTAAATCACAATAAATCCCTTCAAATGATGTTATATTGAATTCAAGAAGAGATGGGAGTGATGAACATGAGAACGAATGAACAAGCTCAATTCACGCAGGCGGACGAGTTAACCAGATATATGCTCCAATTATGCTACACATGTGATGATGCCAACCGTTGCACTACTGAGGAAGAAGTCAAAGCCTGCATGGCGAAGTACGCACAGGCAGATGAGCCTGAGCAGACGGATGGTGGAGAAGTAACACGCGGATATATGGATCTGATGTACGCTTAAAGTGTAGAAAACAAAAAAGGCGCTGACAGCATAACGCTATCAGCGTTTTTTTGATTGTGTTTTAGTACCCCTAATGAGCTAAACTACCATGTCAGTAGCCTTTTTTTGTTGGAAACAGATTAATAATAGTTGTTTTGTCCATACCTCCATCTAACTACACACGTACATTAAACTATGTTTATAGGGAGATGTCTTGACTGAGTTGTCTAGATGAGAAAATGGTCCCCAAGGCTTACAGGCGATCCAAGGAATACTAGGTGTAGAGGGCATTCCAGGACCACAAGGTCCAGCGGGAGCAGTAGGCCCTCAAGGCGAAGCAGGACCATTCGGGCCGATAGGCGTCTGGAGTAACGGGAGCGGAGCTGGCGTACAGGTCCAACGGATCCGACTGGTGTTACTGGCGCTACAAGTGCAGTCGGAGGTTTTTCCCTTCGACATATTGGATTTGGATCCGAATAACAAGTTCCGTGTTAACGTGCATATATATTACAGGAGACGGGTCAAGACTCCGGCTGTCCTAGGTTTGATGAACGGAGGGGAGAGACATGGGCATTGAATCATCCTGGATGTTTGATTTTTTTGGAACCGTCTTTCCGGTAGTATTTGTCCTGATTATAGGTATTGTTCTTCTGTCGGTAGGGAAAGAAGTGTGGAGATGGGGGCGTAATAACTCAGAGCCTCTGCTTACTGTACCTTCACGTATTACCAGCAGGAGAATGCAGATGAGTCAGTCGCACTCCGAACCAGGAAGTACAGCCCGTACGCTTTATTACATTACTTTTGAAGTGGAGAGCGGGGATCGGCTCGAATTCAAAGTGAATGGTGATGAGTACGGTTTGTGCGCCGAGGGAGATGAAGGTCGACTCTCTTTCAAGGGAACGCGTTATGTAGGCTTTGAACGCTACAATCGTTTGTATTCAGAGCGTGTACGCGGATAAACCGGCTGGCTTGCGCCATAGTGGCGTAAGCTTTTTTTAATTTCTATTACGGACAAGCGTTTCTTAATGGGGCTAACGGGTTTCTATATAAGAAGAGACTTTATTCAATTTATGGTCCATATTCGGTGAGTTGATGTAGACTTATATGATGAATGGACCATCCCAATAGAGGAGGAAATGATGATGTCATTTACAGATCAAGTCGTGGTTGTGACGGGAGCAGCCAAAGGAATCGGTCGAAGTGTTGCTGAGGCCTATGCAGTTGCAGGGGCTAAAGTCGTACTTGCAGACTATGAGGAAGCGGAAGGGGCTGCTGCTGCTGCTTCGATTCGCAATGAAGGTGGAGAAGCCATCTTTGTCCAATGCGATGTACGTCAAGAGAAGGATATAACGAACCTCATTCAAACGACAATGGATGAATTCAAACAAATTGATGTGCTCATAAACAATGCGGGTGTCTCCAGATGGAAATCTCCCTATGAGCTAACGCTGGAAGAGTGGGACGATATACTCAATACCAATGTGCGAAGTTGCTTTCTCGCAAGCCGGGAAGTGGCCAAACATATGAAGCACAACGAAAATGGTGGAGCGATTGTAAACATGGCCTCAACACGTGCGTTTATGTCAGAGCCAGAAACAGAGGCCTATGCTGCATCCAAGGGAGCTATCGTGGCGTTGACACATGCGATGGCGGTCTCCTTGGGTAAGGACAAAATTCGGGTCAATTGTATCAGTCCGGGATGGATTGAGACAGGCAATGTTGAAAAATTGAAGCCAGAGGACCATGAACAGCACCCAGCAGGACGTGTAGGTGTTCCTTCGGATATCTCCCGTGCTTGTTTGTATTTGTCCGATCCGAGCAATACCTTTGTCACAGGGACCAACCTGATTATTGATGGGGGCATGACCCGAAAAATGATATATGAGGACTAGTACCGGGATTTCTCCGGTCAATTGTAAACTTTTGAAAACATAGCAGAAATAAGCCCAAGTTAAGCACTTGGGCTTATTTGTTTTTGGTAACTCGGTTGCTATAATAAATGTGATTTTACCACAGTACAGGAATGGAGGGAGAATATGTTCGGGAACTCATCCCGGAAAGTGTTTTGGCTATTACTGCTGATTGGAGGGATTATAATGACAGGCTTTGAATCTACTGCTGAAGCTGACGCAGATATACGAGCAGCCTGGGTATGGCAGGCCAAGTCTGTCAGTGATGGAGGAAATGAGCTGCTGGACAATGCGGCTAAACATAAGATTAACAGACTTTATGTGAATGTGGATATGAATCTGTCAGAAGAGGTCTATCATACGTTTATATCCAAAGCCAGCAAGGCAGGAATCGCAGTTGAAGCACTTGGCGGAGATCCTTCATGGGCAGTGAGTGGTCGTGAAGGTCCAATGCTCAAACTGGCGTCCTGGGTAAGCAATTATAACCTGGCTGCTAAGCCGGAAGAGCGTTTTGACGCCATTCATCTGGATATCAAACCGTATGTATTGCCACAGTGGAATGAAGATGCCAAGCCGCTCGTCCAGTCCTGGGTTGTCAATATGAAGCTCTTGCTGGAACAGGTGAAACAGAATGGGGCGGTTGAAGTGAATGTCGACTTGCCTTTTTGGTTGGATTCATACACGGTGACAGGTAGCAGAACTACTGACGATGCGGATAACGAGTCGTTGTCACACTGGTTTATCGGACAATTTGATCATATTACACTGCTCGCATACCGTGACAGCGCGCAAGGAAACAATGGAATTATACGTTTGGTAGAACAAGAAATGATATGGGCTGACGCCAGGAGTGGTTCGATTACCGTTGGCGTAAATACCAAGCCGATGCCTGGGGAAGAGTTCACGACTTTTGCTGGCAAAGGTGCGGCGCAATTGGAGAGTGTCTTAAGTGAAGTGGCATCTGCATTCACAGATCATGCTTCCTATGCAGGTTCGGCTGTGCATGACATCGTGTACTGGGGGCAGCTGGAGCCAGGGGAAGTACCATTACCAGAGAATCCATCCAATCAACCTGAAATCCGAGGAACCTATATCTGGCAGGCTTCTCAGGTTACGAATGACGGTGGAGATCACATTCTGGAGTTCGCCAAAGCGCAAAACATTAATTGGTTATACGTCCGGCTTGATTTGGATCAACCGTACTCCAGTTATCGCAGTTTTGTGAAACGTGCTCAGACTCAAGGTATTGAGGTTCATGCGATGGGCGGTCATCCAATCTGGGGTAAAAAGGAAAATCGGCCACGGATACAGCGCTTGATCGATTACGTGAAAAATTATAATGCCGAATCCGAACCGGATGAACGTTTTAAGGGAATCCATCTAGATATTGAACCGTACACCTTACCTGAATGGGAAAATGATCGGGATACGCTGCTGACCGAATGGGCTGCCAATATTGCTTATTTCCATGAAGAGACGAAAAAGGACAGTGATCTGGAAACGAGTGCCGATCTGGCTGTTTGGCTCGATACGTTCCCGTTACCGGGAAGAGACATGACTGTCAGTGAATACATGATCTCAACACTGGACCACATATCTCTAATGGCATTCCGCAACATTGCTGAAGGCTCCAATGGAATTGCCGACGTCGTCAGTCAGGAAATGAAAATCGCGGATCGTTTGGGTAAACCACTCCTGATCTCGGTGGAGATGAAAGAGAATTTTGAAGGTAAACATATTTCATTTTATGATAAGGGTGCAGCGGAGATGGAACGCCAGCTGGCACTGCTTCCAGATCTGTTAAGTGAGTATAAAGCCTACAAAGGCAATATCGTCCATGCTTACGATTACTGGATTCAAGCCAAGCCCTGAATAGGCAGGTTATATAGGAAATGTTATGTCTCGGGACTTCACTTAGGGTGAGGTTCCGGGTTTTTTTTATGGTAAAAAAATAAAATCGTGTCACCGAATGGGCATCTGCACAATACGATATACGGTGATGAAGAGGTTCAACAAGGGAGGAAACAGGATATGGCTGTTATTAAAGCCAACTCGGAAGACGTCAAGCTGCTCGCTAGACTGATGAGAGCGGAGGCTGAAGGTGACGGCGAACAAGGCATGCTGCTTGTAGGCAATGTGGGTGTAAACCGGGTGCTCGGCGATTGCTTGGATTTCGGTGATATTCGGGACATTAATCGAATGGTGTTTCAGAATCCGGGTGGCTTCGAGTCTACGCAAAAAGGGTACTTCTACCAACGGGCAAGATCATCGGAAATACGCTTGGCACAGCGTGTCATTAACGGCGAACGCTTCTGGCCAGCCAGCAACTCCCTGTGGTTTTTCCGTCCGGTGGGGGAATGTCCGCCAACCTGGTATAACCAGCAAAATACAGGCCGTTTCAAGGCGCATTGTTTCTTCAGTCCGACAGGCGAAGACTGTCCAACCGTATATTAAATTTTGGGAGGAATCATTATGATTAACCAGCCGTATCAACCGACACAAGTTATGGGCCAACAGGCCAATTCGCAAGTCCAAGGAACATCATATAAAATTGGTAACGGTATGCCAATGATGTCCCCAACACCAGGCATGGTTTCACCTAGTTCCACAAGCGTACCTCCGCTCGTATCAAGTGGTGCTCCAATGACACCTACGGGTGGAGTGGTAACCACTACTGCGCCACAGTTTGAACAATCCTACATTGAAAATATTTTACGGCTTAATCTGGGCAAATGTGGAACATTCTACATGACATACGAAGGTAACAAAGAATGGAATGCCCGCATTTTCCAAGGTATTCTGGAAGCGGCTGGTCGTGACCATATCATCATCAGTGACCCGAACACTGGAAAACGGATCATTCTTCTGATGGTCAATTTCGACTATGCTACATTCGATGAGCCGTTGTTGTATCAATATCCAGGTGTGATCGGGAACTATCCGCAACAACCAAGCAGACGCTAATCCTTACAGAAAAAAGAACATAATATAATACGGCCATACAGAGCTGTCTCGATTGCGGATGTTATTCCGCAAACGGGGCAGCTTTTCCTATATGATGATATAGAGCATAATCAAATAAAAACTTAACATAAACAGAAGTAACCTTTTTCTCAAATAAGGGCACTTAAAGATAAATACATCAAGCAGCAAGCGCACAGGAAGGAGCGAAACATATTGAAGACATGGATCGATGGAGCACTCCAGGGGCAAGCCGAGGCTTATGAGCAGCTGGTGACGCAATTTAGCGGGATGGCACTGGCTGTCGCTTATCAAAAATTAGGGGATACGTTCCTGGCCGAAGATGTGGTACAAGAGGCATTCACGGAGGCCTTTGCGAATTTGTCCAAACTGGACAACCCTGATGCTTTTCCCGGATGGTTCAAAGTCATCGTGGAGAGACAGTGTTACCGTCTAATGAGGCGTAAGCAGCATGGCACCGTCCCGGTCCTGGAGATTGAGGATGTAATTCAGGAAGAGAATCTGGCTCATAATCCTGAAGAACAGGCTTTGAAAGGAGAGGTGCATCGCCTCCTGCGAGATTCGATTTCCAATTTGCCAACTTCCATGCAGCTTGCTGTTGAACTGTTTTATTTTCAGGGCTACTCGCTCAAGGAAATGTCGGAATTTCTCGGGGTTAATGTTCCGGCTCTGAAGAAACGGTTGTATGATGCCAGATCCAGGCTCAGACGTTCATTGCCTGTGGCGGATGTGATTTCAGTATTTAGTGATCTATACGAAGGAGGAAAAGGAATGCTTCACATTATGAATGGTGACCATGCGGCAGATCGATTAAGACAAAGCGGGATTCAAGGTGAAATTTTGGTCTGGCGAGAGCTTTATACATTTGGACCGATAACAAGAAATATGAGGAATGAGAAGGATCGAAGTGAACGAGCACAATATTTGGAGCATCACTTGGGTATTCCACAGACTGAATACTTGAAAATCAAGGAACTTGAGCAGACACTTAAGTCATTCCATCAGCACGAAGAGATCGTCCTGTGGTTTGAGTATGACCTCTATGATCAGGCAATGCTATCGTATTTGCTGCACTATTTCAGGGAACAGGACCTGAAGAATACAAAGCTGAATCTGTTATGCATCGATAACTATCCAGACATAGAACATTTTCGGGGACTTGGGCAACTCACCCCCTCACAGATTGGACGTTTATCAGGTACCTGGCACGTGATGGGGGTGGAGGAAATCCAGGCTGGCAGCGAGTTTTGGGCAGCGTATGCATCATCTGACATTCAGGATCACAAGGACTACTTGCTAAAAAATACATCGGTGCTCCCTTTTTCACATGCTGCATTCAAGGCCCACCTGTCCCGTCTGCCTTCTGTATTGAACGGACTGGGCATAATTGAGCAATCGACACTGGAGGCCATAAGAGAGGGCGTGAATAGTCCTTATCCATTGTTCAAGCATGTTGGAGACCAATTGCATATCTTGGGAATGGGTGATCTGGAGTACTGGGCTCATCTGAAGAGAATGACAGAGGAACCACATGCTTTACTTCAATTAAGCGGTGTACAAGCTTTTCCTAACTTCCAGCAGCATCATGATGAATTCCGTCACGCTGTCTTGTCTTTGACCGAACTCGGTATTCAGGTGCTGAATGGAGAAGTAGACTGGGCACTATTAAGACATGATACTTCTTATACTTCCTGGATTGGTGGTCTTCAGATAGGCGAAGAGGAAGACACGCCTTGGCGCTGGGACACCGTTAATGGGAACGTAGTGATCCTATAGAGAATGCGATGGCATCAGAAATAAAATAAAAGCAGTAGAAGCAGTAGAGGGGTAATTGCTTAGCTAACGTGCCAGCTAATCCTCATCATCCATAAAATCATGAAAAAAGAGTATCCCGCCATGCCTGAGCATGAGCTAGGATACTCTTTTTGTTAGTTCAACCTTTATGCTACTTGGCCGCATCCAACTTCAATGCAGTTACCATCTTACGGAACACATCCGTATTATCGAGATAGCCGGAGAACAGGTGGGACCCTGGTCCCGAGGCGTTGATTGGCACATCGTCGAATGTGTGGACTTCCTGGCCTTCATCATGAGGCAGGTTACCCGTGTAGTGAACACCGTCCGGGTCTTTGTCCGGGTTAGCGATATACCATGCCTTGTCTTTGACGTTAGGGTCCTGGATGGTAGGACTGATTGGCACCGGATTAGCGAGATAATCCTCATTGTTATCCGGCATATTGCCCCAGCCAACAGCGATCTTCCACTCGGAATCCGGATTGTCCGGGAATCCATCACCGTTTGCATCCACATACGTCGGGAACTTGGAATCAGCATATGTGCCGATCAATTCACGGAGTTCGTCACCCGATTTACCTTTGGCGGCTTCCGTGTTATACGTTCCGTTTAGAGTAAGGGAATGACCGTGGTCGGATGTGACGATAACGAGCGTATCCGGGTGTTTCTTCGCATATTCCTTAACCTGACCAACCGTTTGATCGAATTCAATTGCATCCCATACGGAGCGTTCAAAATCCATCGTGTGAGCCTGTTTATCAATCGATGCACCTTCGACCATCAGGAAAAATCCGTTTTTGTTCTGTTCCAGCACTTGAAGGGCTGTGTCAGTCATTTCCATCAACGTTGGCTGATCGGTATCCTTGCCCACAATTTCTGCATTGTTAGGCTGAGTATACTCCCGGTCATAATATACGTTCATGTTGCCTTTGCGGAATAATCCAAGCAATGATTTGGTAGAGGCAGACTTGTCCAGATTTGTTGCATCTGTCACGTAGGTATATCCTTCTTTTTTGAACTCCTCCACAATATTACGTCCATCTTTGCGTTTTCCGCCGTCAGCTGCTGGAAGGAACCACTCCAGACCACCGCCAAGAATAACATCCGGTCGATTGGCTTCATTCAGATACATGCTCGCAATCGCTTCTTGCTCCCCGCGCTTACGTGTATGTACAGCCATTGCAGCAGGTGTCGCATCTGTCACATCCGCAGTCGTTACAAGGCCGGTAGCCATGCCACGTGTCCGTTTCACCAGCTCAACGATGTTTTCCACCTTCGGATCGTCAAAAGGGTCTGGTGTATTGTCCGGGTAGACACCCTCGGCATTGACGGCCGTTTTGTGACCAGTTGCATAAGCGGAAGCACTATTGGCTGAATCGGTGACGATCGAATCCATGCCAGAGGTGGTGACCATGCCCATGGCATCCATTTGTTCCATCTCCAGCCAACCCTTGAATTTGCCTTCGTTAATACCCTTGGATACAACACGAGCGGCGGTGCGAATATTGGCACTCATGCCATCGCCAATCATTAGAACGACATTTTTGGCTTGCTCACCGTTTGTCAGTGTCGCCGTGTCTTTGGAAGGATCGAACACTTGGTATACGACCCGTGAATATGTACGCTTGCCTGTAGCCGTCGTCTCGGCGGTTACCACAATGGAATCACTCTCTTTGAAGGCAACATCCCGTATGGTGTATTCTGTGCTCAGTTCGGAGCTGCTTGTCCACGTTCCGGACTTGCCGAAGTATTTGTCCGGTGACAAGCCATTAACCTGGATTTTAATGTCTTGCGATTTTAACTTGGCACCGTTCAATTCAACTCGGAAATCGAGCTTCTGGCCTGCCAGAATCTGAGCGCGGTCAATAGGTAAAATGGTAAATGCGGCCGGGGCCGTCTGTTGCTGGGCAGATACGGGTTCAGCATTGACCTGCCAAGGCACTGCTGTAATTGCAACAGCCGCGCTAAGTAGTAGAGCATTCCATTTCATAGCATGATGGCTTTTCATGAACATACCTCCGAGATCAATTTGTTGTTCTATTTGGAAGTATATAGCTGAATGATTAACTGAGCGTAAGAGAAAAGTTAAACCGTAAGCAAGAAGATGCATATATTTGTTAGTAAAACGTAAAAAAAAC
The DNA here is from genome assembly GCF_013359905.1 of Paenibacillus taichungensis. Classification (GTDB taxonomy): domain Bacteria; phylum Bacillota; class Bacilli; order Paenibacillales; family Paenibacillaceae; genus Paenibacillus; species Paenibacillus taichungensis. The sequence goes on from NZ_JABMCC010000115.1 coordinate 689,941, forward strand.
TGCGCATTCGGTACATTTGTTAACGAAATAGCCCGTATGCATCATTTCGTTGTCATAGGACACGGATTGACTGTGTAGTGTAGAATTATATAATAAAAGAAGCATATCCTTGTTATTCGACAGAAGAAGGTGGAGGTGAATGCATTGGGAAGTTGAAACTGCATATGAGCGGCAGAATGGCAAATATCCTACATTTTCGAAGGAGGTGGACCTATTTGCCGAGGAATGACGGCGAATAGGAAGATAATTTGAGTGACCCCTTACCGAGTATATTAAATTTATTTTTAATTGCTTTGCTTGTATTGATGAATGGTTTCTTTGTCTCGGCAGAATTCGCGATGGTCAAAGTTCGTGGCAGCCGGATTGAAGCTTTAGTGGAAACAGGTAATAAAAATGCGATTTATGCTTCTAATATTGTACGCAACCTGGATGCTTATCTGTCTGCGTGCCAATTGGGCATAACGCTTGCTTCACTTGGACTCGGTTGGCTAGGAGAGCCAGCGATTGCTCACCTGTTAGAGCCCATGTTTACTGCATTTGGAATGGGTCCGGTATACGTACACGGTATTTCCATTGCGATTGCTTTTGTTATTATTACGATTTTGCATATTGTACTCGGGGAACTTGCTCCCAAGACGATGGCTATCCGCAAATCAGAGACGATTACGTTATGGTCTGCGGCGCTGCTTACGTTCTTTTACAAATTAATGTATCCCTTTATATGGGCATTGAATGGTATGGCGAACAGCCTGCTGAGAGTGTTTCGCATGGCACCGGCCTCGGAGCATGACTCAGCGCATAGTGAAGATGAAATACGCATTCTGATGAAAGAAAGCAATAAGAGCGGTTTAATTGATAATACTGAATTGGCGCTTGTTGATAATATATTTGATTTTACGGCAACAACCGCCCGTGAAATTATGATTCCGCGGACGGAAATGATCTGCCTGAATGCCAATCAGTCCATGCTGGAAAATCTGGAAATTGCCAGTGAGAGCATGCGTACCCGTTATCCGGTTTATAACGGTGACAAAGACCATATTATCGGTTTTATTCACATTAAAGACCTGATGCGATCTCAGCTTACAGATACCATCTCGGTAATTCGGCCGATTCTCGCAGTACCCGATTCCACTCCGATCAGTGACCTGCTCAAGCGGATGCAGCGTAGCAAGACACAGATTGCCATCCTGATTGATGAGTACGGAGGAACCTCCGGCCTTGTAACGCTTGAAGATATCATGGAAGAGATCGTGGGCGAGATTCAAGATGAATTTGACCAGGAGCGTCCGGTGATTGAGAAAGTGGATGAGATGGAATACTCTATTGACGGGCTCATGCTGATTGAAGAGGTTAGTGAGCGCTTTGGTCTGGATATGGACCGGGCAGATTATGATACGATTGGCGGCTGGTTATACTCCAGAGTAGACACCATCCCACCCGAAGTAGGGCAGTCGGTAGAGTATGATGGATATGTCTTTGTCATTCAAGAGACCGAACATAAGCGGATTTCGCGTGTGAATGTGATTAAGCTGGATCTGATGGTTGAAGGCGAAGGCGCCTAATCCAAAGTATTATTTATGGAGACAGGAGATTCCAGTCTATAGAGAGGCCGTACGCTGGATTATTCCATTGTGCGGCTTTTTGTTTACCCTATAATCGTAGCATGCACGGCTGCAAACAGGGTATAATGGAACGACTTTGCAAGATAGGAGAGGTTGAGATTGAGCTATCGCATTGAGGTTGGATTTACGCCTGTATTTGAATTCATGGCCAGTTTGCATACATATATTTGCCGGAAATCGCATAAAAAGATTGATTTATCCATAGCCTGGGCGCAAGAAACAGAAGGGCAGCTAACACCTGAGCTTGCTACTGTCTTACAAAATATGAACGTGGATGATGATTGGAAATGGATGTATCTGCTTGTCTGTTTGCGAGTGGAAGCTGAGGAGCCAGAGGATTTTATTGAATGGTTTAGCCAACGAACAGTGCTTGACCTTCATGACATTTTTAGTCGGTACAGTTTCCCTTATACGGATGATATCGCTGCTTTCCAGACCAAGATGACCTATGTCTTAACCGGCTGGAATGAGCAATATTTTCGTTTGCTTGATCCCGCCATCTTGCAGCATCTGCGCCAGGAGGTTCTGAACCGCAAGGAACAGTTAAATCAATCTCCCCAGAAAGAGGTACTCGACGATGCGACCAACGGGTTGATGTTCCGGGACATGAAGGGGCTGGATAGACTACTGCTTGTGCCACAATTTCATTTTCAACCGCTAAATGTCATCCTGCATTTTGGGGATACTCTGCTGTGCCATTATTCCTCCAGATTGTATATGGGAGATCACGAATATATTCCGACCCATCATTTGCGTGTGATTCGCAGCTTGGGAGAGAAGAACCGACTGAAAATCATGCGTTTTCTGCATCAGGGACCACGTTCGTTCATAGAAATTGTTCGTCACTTGAAGCTCTCCAAAGGAATTACTCATGACCATCTTTCCAAGCTTCGTGGAGCAGGGTTGGTCTATGCGCATTTTGAAGGAGAGAGCCTGGTTGAGTATTCACTTCGTCTTCATGCACTAGAGCAAATTTTACCGAATGTCATGAATTATTTGGAGCAATAACGTTTATCAAAATGTGGTTTTTAGAAAAAAAGTATTCCTCTGATACAGCCGTATGTTTGTTGTGGCCGAACTGAAATTTATTCAGTAAATCCGCGCAAAACATACGGCTATTTTATCGCTTTAAAGTGGATATTAATGGTTTTAATATAAATATTTTTTTGTGGTTCTCTATTTACAGAACCAAATACGGTTCTTATAATAGGGCTTATCGAACTTATACCTTACTAATTTCATAGGAATTATATATATTCTGGATTATTTCGGGAATTAGGAATGGCTGAGCGAGAAAAATATGGATTATTTATGAATTGGGGAGGATTTTATGAGAGTGAAAGGTTTATCCGTGGCATCGTTAATCATCAGTAGTGCGATTGTGTTATCGGCATGTGCTGGAGGTGGGGGAGCAGAGACCACTACTGCTGGAAGCGGGACAACAAATTCGGGCACACAAGCGACTCCGGTTTCAGCAGCACTGGATGCACCCTTTCAGGCAACGGACCTGAATCAATTACCTGAGACGGCAAAAAAACGAACGGATACGGTGATTGTGGGACTTACGGATCCCAGTGGGGCTTTCACACCGTACTTCCATCAGAGTGGATATGATGGCAACGTTGCTTCATTGCTATTTGCTTCACTTGTGACCGTAGATGAGAAAGGATTGCCTGTTCCTGATCTCGCTGAAAGCTGGGATGTGTCAGACGATCAGCGTACATACACGTTTCATCTGAGAAAAGATTCCAAGTTCAGTGACGGCTCCGCGCTCACCGCAGATGATATTGCTTTTACATGGACCATTCTGCATGACAAGTCGTATGACGGTGGATTCGATATTTTCTCCACCAAGGTGAAAGGCGGTAAAGCGTATACCAAAGGAAAGGCAGATCACATCGAGGGTATTAAGGTCATTGATCCGTTAACGATCTCGGTCACGCTGGAACAACCCAACGCAACTGCTCTGCTTACATTGGGCTCAGAGGTGTTATCCAAAGCCTACTACGGCAAAGACTATCAATTCGGCAAGCTTGAATACATTAAAAATCTTCATGCAACACCTGTAGGCAATGGTCCTTATAAACTCGAAAAGTTCATTCCGGGTCAGGAAGTTCGATTCGTTGCCAACGAATTCTACTACAAGGGCAAACCGAAAACCGAGCACTTCATATATAAAACATCGGAAGGAGACACCTGGCAGTTTATTGAGACCGGAGAGATCGACTTCACTTCGTTCACGGCTACCCAGGAGAATATCGATAAGCTGAAAAATATCCCATACCTTAACCTTCTACCTTACACACCAAGTACATACGGATATTTACAGCTTAATCTGGAGCATGAACAGCTTCAGGAAAAAGAAGTACGGCAAGCCATCACCTATGGCCTGGATCGTCAGTCCATCTATGTGGACGCCAACCAAGGGGCAGGGGCTGTTGCCAACATCCCGACTTCACCTATTTCCTGGTCATATACGGAAGAAGGTATTAATCCATATGCCTATGATCCGGACAAAGCCAATCAATTGCTGGACGACGCAGGTTGGGTGCCTGGAGCGGATGGCATCCGTGAGAAAAACGGGAAGAAGTTGTCCCTGCATTTCCTCGGAACGAAGAGTCCGGCCACTGATATCTTCATTGCGGTGGCCAAAGAAAACTTTGAAGCGATTGGCGTGCAGTTCCAGCCGGAAGTCTTCGCTGATTTCAACTCGCTTGTTTCCAAAGTGGAGGGTGGCGATTACGATGTAGCTTCCTTCTCTACACCGATGTTAACGGATCCTTCGGACGGTGTACTGCAATTTGTGGATGGTGAGCTGAAGGGCTACGACAATCCCAAAGTGAAAGAGCTGTACAACAAAGGTCTGGCTACGACAGACATTGAGGAGCGTAAGACAGTATACAAAGAGCTGTACCAGTTGCTCAACGATGAGCTGCCTGTCATTTTCACCAGTTACAAAAAAACAGTTTACGCCTATAACGGTCGGATCGATGGACTCTCTGTCAGTCCATACCGCGGGATTGCAACCAGCTTGCCGGAATGGTCTCTGAAATAAGCGGTGGTATGAATCAAGAAACATCAATACCGAAATAAACAAAACGTCCCTTGTGTTTGCGATGTCGCAGATGCAGGGGACGCATTGATAAGGAGCCTGATATGAGCACTTACATTGTGAAACGGATGACATATATGGTTCTTATTTTGCTGGCCGCTTCCGTTCTGATCTTCAGTCTGTATGCACTTACCCCTGGCGACTACATCTCCAGCAACATTAAGCTGAGTCCTGAGCGCAAGGCCGAACTGCGAGAATTATATGGACTGGACAAGCCCGTTATCGAACGATATCTCATCTGGATGAAAAATGCTGTACACGGGGACTTCGGATATTCATTGGCACAACAAAAGCCAGTGCTCTCGCTGTTCAACGAATATATCTGGAATTCATTCCTGTTAGCTGCGGTGACCACATTCCTGACCTGGTTTATCGCGGTTATTATCGGTGTGATCGCTGCCTATAAGCAGTACTCGTGGTTCGATACCTTCGTGATGATAGGCATATTTGCAGCCATGTCCGTGCCATCTTTCTTTATCGGATTGTTTTTGATCAAACTGCTGGCGGTTGACCTAAAATGGTTGCCTCCAGGCGGCATGATGACTACAGGAAGTAATGCTACCGGTCTGGCCTATGTCAAAGAGGTGATTCAACACATGACCTTGCCTGTAATTGTTATGACCCTTCTCGGGGTAGGCTCACTTACCCGTTACTTCCGCAGCAACATGATTGATGTGATCAAGCAGGATTATATTCGCACAGCACGAGCCAAAGGTTTAAAAGAAAGCAAAGTTTTATACACCCATGCCTTGCGCAATGCTCTGTTGCCTGCGATAACACTGATTGGATTCGAGCTGCCGTCCTTATTCGGTGGTTCACTTATTATTGAGAAAATATTCAGCTGGCCTGGTATCGGCCAGTTATATATGCAGTCCTTTTCGCTACGGGATTATCCGCTGCTGATGGGCTTTACCATGTTTATCGCCATTCTGACCGTCATTGGAACGCTGCTGTCTGATGTGCTCTATCACATCGCAGATCCGCGTGTCCGTTTGCAATAGGGGGGCTATGAACATGACAATCTCTTCATCGTCTGTAACGAGAAATGCCGCAGAAGCTACCTTACCTTCAAAGGTTCCGGCCAAGTCTTCTTTATGGAAATTGTCGATCCGAAGACTGCTCAAGAACAAACTTGCTGTTGGCGGATTCATCGTGGTTTTGTTGATGTTTGTTGCTTGTTTCATTGGACCGCTGTTCTCACCATATACCGATAACAAGATCAATATGACAGCGATGAAACAAGGCCCCGGCATTCATCACTGGCTTGGTACGGATGCGCTTGGTAGGGATGTGCTTACCCGTGTGCTGATGGCTGGTCGTATCTCGCTCACTGTTGGTTTGGCCTCCATGGTTCTATCCGTATTTATCGGCTCTTTGCTTGGAGCCATCGCCGGATATTATCGTGGCATTGTTGATCAGGTCATTATGCGGATTGCCGACTTGCTGCTTACGATCCCGGGATTGCCGCTACTGTTCATTTTCGGCGCGTTGTTATCGGATTGGAAGGTTCCGCCGGATTCCAGAATGTATATCGTCATGTTGATGCTCAGCTTTGTCAACTGGCCCGGTATGGCCCGAATGGTACGGGGACAGATGTTAAGCTTGCGAGAACGTGAGTTCATGCAGGCCGCTATTGTTCTTGGCTTGCGTGACCGTCGCAAACTGTTTCACCATCTTCTGCCCAATATCGTTCCGCTTCTCATCGTCATGGCGACTCTGAATATCGGAGGGTCCATTCTCAGCGAATCGGTACTTAGCTTTTTTGGACTGGGTGTCATGCCCCCAACGCCTACATGGGGCAATATGATCGATGCAGCCAACAACATGATTGATTTTCAACAGCATCCGTGGTTATGGATTCCGCCAGGGCTGTCCATTTTCGTGACCGTTATTGCGATTAACATTTTTGGTGATGGTCTTCGAGACGTATTAGATCCCAAACAGAAGAGAAGGTGAGCACGCCTCATGCAAAATATGATTGAAATTGAACAACTTGAAACTCATTTTTACTCAGAAGAAGGAAATGTCAAAGCCGTGGACGGCGTAAGCCTGAATGTACGTGAAGGGGAGACGGTGTGCATCGTTGGTGAATCAGGCTGTGGCAAAAGTGTAACCGCCATGTCGATTATGGGATTGATTGAAGAACCGGCTGGCAAGGTAGTAGGAGGTGTGATCCGTTTTGATGGACGGGATCTGCTCCGGGAAAGTAAATCTTCGCTGCGTGCCATCCGGGGCAATGACATCTCCATGATTTTTCAGGAACCGATGTCCTCGTTGAATCCCGTGCTGAAGATCGGTGAGCAATTAATGGAGCCGCTGATTGTACACTTGAAAATGAGTAAAAAGCAGGCTCGTGCCAGAGCGGTTGAGCTGATTGCCGAAGTTGGCATTTCACGTCCCGAACAGATTGCAAACAGCTATCCGCATGAGCTGAGTGGAGGTATGCTGCAGCGCATTATGATTGCCATTGCCATCTCATGTAACCCGAAACTGTTAATCGCGGATGAACCAACCACCGCACTGGATGTGACCATTCAAGCGCAGATATTGGATATGTTACAACACATCAAGTCCCAATCAGGAACCTCCATTCTGATGATTACGCATGACCTTGGCGTTGTAGCCGAGATGGCGGATTATGTCGTTGTAATGTATGCAGGCAAAGTGGTGGAAGAGGGGAAAGTGGTGCAATTATTTGAATCTCCCAAACATCCATATACCCAAGGATTACTACGCTCCAAGCCAATTATCAATCAACGGCAGGATGAATTGTATTCGATACCCGGACATGTACCTGATCCACTGTCCTTAAAAGATTCCTGTCATTTTGCTGATCGTTGTGAGCACTGTATGTCGATATGCACCACGCAAATGCCGACGCTGAAGCAGCTTGGACCTGGTCAGAAGGCTGCATGCTTTCTGTATGAGGAGGCATTGAGTCATGTCTGAACCTCTATTGGAAATTGAACATCTCAAAACCTATTTCCCAGTGCGCAAAGGCTTATTAAATCGTACGGTAGCCCATGTGAAAGCAGTCGATGATATCAGCATCACGATTCATGAAGGCGAGACGTTTGGATTAGTGGGTGAATCCGGAAGTGGCAAGAGCACCGTTGGAAGAACGATCGTGCGATTAACGGAAAAAACGGAAGGACAGATTCGTTTTCAAGGTGTTGACTTGCATCAGTTATCTATGCAGGAAGTGCGGAAGATCCGTCCGCAGCTTCAACTTATTTTCCAGGACCCCTACAGTTCACTGAACCCGCGCATTCGCATTGGTGATGCGATCGGGGAGGCTGTATTGGATCATGGGTTGGCTACCGCAAGCGAGGTTCGTGATCTCGTCAAGGAGGTACTCGGAGCCTGCGGATTGTCATCTTATCATATTGATCGTTTTCCCCATGAGTTCTCTGGTGGACAGCGACAACGGATTGGGATTGCGCGAGCTTTGATCTTAAATCCGAAACTGATTATCGCAGATGAACCGGTATCAGCACTGGACGTGTCTATTCAGGCTCAGATTATCAACCTGTTCAGACGGCTTCAGCAAGAGCGTGGCCTTGCTTACTTGTTTATTTCGCATGATCTGAGTGTGGTGGAACATCTGTGTGACCGTATTGGAGTGATGTATCTGGGCTCCATGGTCGAGACGGCCTCCAGAGATGAGTTGTTCGGCAATCCACTGCATCCGTATACGAAAGCCCTGCTATCAGCTGTACCTGTGCCGATTCCCAAATTGAAACGGGAACGAATTGTGCTTAAAGGGGATATCCCCAGTCCGGTGAATCCGCCAACTGGATGCAAGTTTCATACGCGTTGTCCATGGGCAGAAGATATCTGCAAGCAGCAAATTCCAGCGTATCGGAACGTTGGAGCGGATCATTTTGTAGCCTGTCATTTGGTCTGAAGCATGTGAGAGTAATTTCATATCAACGGTATCTTATGGATACGTAATGGAATTATTTAGGTTTCATCCATTCTGTATGTGTTCATTCGAAGAAGTATCAAAGTACCAAAAGACGCTGCCGACATGTAAGTCGGAGCGTCTTTTATTTTTTTTGAAACCTTCTAACCACTACATCCGTTTAATATTTACACAAAATCAAATTTGGAAAATGAAGGGTGGATACATATGCGGAAATTAAGAATAACGTCCATGCTGAAAGTCATGATTGTTGCAGCACTAACGGCACCCATAATTCTTGCGCTACCAACCGAAGAGGTTGCTGTTGCCAGTCCAAGTATCCAGCCTCACGCGCTTACTCCACCGCCACCGCCTTTGGAACCAAGTATTCATGCACTGACTTCCCCAAAATATATTTATCAGGCAGAGGGGACTGTTATACCTGGAGGGGGGCTGACTGCGGTTGTAAATACAACAACAACGACCTTCTCGGAAATGAAATCGCTGCAAGTCGATTATCGACTTGAACGCTGGACGGGATCGGCCTGGATTCTCTATCAATCCGGTTCCAAGAAGAAAACCCAAACGCAGACCCTGAATGCCCAATCGAGCTGGACCGTGATAACCGGCTATTACTATCGAGTCGTCAGTCTTCACACGGCCGATGATGGGGTCAAGCCTGAGACGACAACACATATTTCAAGCAATGTATTATTTTAATTTACTTGCGAGTACTACCTGGAAATTTTTGTTCCTGCAGGTCGTTGGCAATGGCAGTCATCTCTTCTTCCGAGACGGTTCCGAATAAGCTCATATTGACAGAACCCATCATCCATTGAAAGGTATTATAGGGGGGACCGAGGTACATAAATGCATCGCTGCCATCAGCCAATTTGACGATACTTGTTTCGCGAAGCATGGGCCCCTCAATGACCTGACCAGGCGAAACATAGGCATAATCAAACTGAATGACTTCTTCTTCACCATTTTTGCCTTCGCCACTATAACGAACCCTCATTCGTTGAGATTCGTAATAATCTTCCGGATTGACGGGATTGAGGGTATCCAGCATGAGCTCAAATTTGATCTTTGTAAACCGCTCGGGAATCGCTTTTGATAACAAAAAATCACCCATAAATCCCGAGCGTGCTATTTCCTTGGTTACAACAATAGGTTCAAGTAAATGTGATGTCTCATAGAAGGGGAGAACAATATCTTCATCCTCTTCTGGTTCGTCTCCAGAATAGAATTTGGGAGCTTCATTAACTCCTCGTTCAGGAGGTGGAGGGGTCTTAGCTGTCGACGGATCAGCGCCAAAATGAGTAGTGCGATCCTCAATAACAATGGATTTCATCCCATTGCCCCATTCCTTGATCGATTGTACAAAAGGGGAGACGGCTTGCGTCCCGGTAGGCATACTGAAGATGACGGCGCCGATGGTCACGGACGCAGCCACAATAACAGATAAACGTATGGTGCGCATTCTTTTCTTGCGTGCGCCAACCCGGGCAATTTCCTTTTGAACTCGGAGCCAGGATTGACGCATAGGTTCGGTGTTGGAAGCAGGGGTGGCAGATGCAGCCTGATGGAAGGCTTCGTCAAAAGCCATATCAAACGCGGCATCGAAAAAATCGTCTTCCAGCTCTGAATCGAATGAATCAATATGCTTATCGGATTTGCCTTTGCTCAATACTTCCACCCCATTCCTTATGTAATTTCTTTTTGATACTTCCGCGGGCTCTGAACAAACGTTGCTTCACAATTTCTTCGGATGTATCAAGCAGATCGGCCATTTCCCGATAGGAAAGACCCTCTTTCCAGCGTAGCTCCACAAGTACACGGTATTCCGGCTTAAGCTGTTCCAGATAGAATTCGATGGATTCCTGCATCATTTGAGTCTCCACCGTGCTCTCCACGGAAGCGGCCGTCTGATTAATTGTCTCCATATCTATAAAAACACTATCCGTATCCAGTTGGTTACGGTTATTTTTATTTTTTCTCAGATAATTAATGGCGGTATTCCGTGTGACAACCTTCAGCCATGCTTTCAGTTTGACTTCGTTGTCGAAGAGAGGTTTGTTTTTTATGATTTTAATAAAAGCTTCCTGAATGATATCTTCTGCTGCTGCACGTTCTTTGATGATGTAAACGATGAGACCATGTACCATATTATAGTATTCGTAGTACACTTCTTCTTGAAGCTGCGGGCCCAAATTATGGAAATCTGAGGCTAAGAGTAATTGGAGCCGATTGGCCATGATGTTCTCCTTTCTGGTGAACAATCCACAAACATTGGTATCATTTCATTTTACAACATTATATGGAAGCGATACAATGGGAGGTTAGTCTGACAGAAGCGGAAAAAGTATAGCCGAAATAGAAAGAGGCCGCCTCACTAACCACTAAATCATGGTCAGTAGGCAGCCTCTATGAGTTACTTAATAATCGCAGAATAACAGGTACAAATGGCTTAGAAAGCCCAGTCACCGTTCAGGAAGATGGCTTCACGCTCACCATTTGCTGTCACGCCATAAATATTCGTTTCCGGCGATCCCATCATGAAGTCTACGTGAGTAATGCTGGAGTTCATGCCGCGAGCTGCAAGCTCCTCGGTTGACATGGTTTTGCCACCATCGATATTGAAGGCATAGGAACTACCGATAGCGAGGTGACATGAAGCATTCTCATCATATAGCGTTGTGTAATAGAGAATACCACTTTCCGAGATTGGAGAATGGAAGGGCACCAAAGCGACTTCACCGAGATAATGGGAACCTTCATCCATATTGATGAGTCTTTCTAGTGTATCTTGACCTTCTTCGGCGTGGAAATCAATGATGCGTCCTTTTTCAAACGTAAGAGAGAAGCGATCAATGATACTTCCGCCATAACTGAGTGGTTTGGTGCTAGACACTTTACCGTTCACCCCAAATTTGGCTGGTGCTGTGAATACTTCCTCTGTCGGAATGTTGGCCACAAAACGAGTGCCTTGTTCATTAATGCTGCCCGCTTGCGCCCAAATGTGCCCTTCAGGAAGATCAACGGTAAGGTCGGTTCCCGGTGAGACAAAATGCAGAGTTTTATATTTTTTGCTGTTCAGGGCAACTGCTTTGTGCTCCAAACGCTCAATATGCTGCTCCCAAGCCGCTACAGGATCTTCCAGATCAGCTCTTACAGCAGCAAAAATGGCTTCCCAGAGCTGTTTCATCTGCTCAGCAGGGGGAAGGTCAGGGAATACTTTGGCGGCCCAATCCGGCGAAGGACAGGCTACTCCTGTCCAGCTCATTTTGTCTGCCTGCTGATACTGACGATATTTGGACATCGCCTGACCGTATGTACGCTGATGAGTGGAAATGCGTTCTGGATCGATGCCTTTTAGCAGGTCCGGGCTGGATGACAATACGGTCAAGAACGCAGCATTGTTCGCTGCCAGCTCCTCAAGCTCAGCGGCATGCCATTTCGGTGTATCTTGGAAGGAGTCCTCAGGGGCCATTTCAAACCGCAGTCGATTGACAGTTTCGTCTCCATATTTGACGATAACTTTCTTTGCTCCGGCCTCGTAGCCTTTGCGCACCAACAGACGCACGAATTCAGCTGTATCAATCATCGCGCTGATAACGAAGATTTGTCCGGGCTGAACGTTGGCTCCAACTTTTACAGCCAATTCAGCATAACGATCCAGTTTTTGTTCAAAACTCAACATATCAAGTTCCTCCATATCATGAATGCCCCGCATACGCAGGAAAAGAGAGGAGTGACCCTCTCTCTCATTTACACTATTTTAAATTAGAAAGCCCAGTTGCCTTGAAGGAAGATTGGCTCTTCACTACCTTCAGAAGTAACACCGTGAATGTTCATTTCTCCTGATCCAATCATGAAATCCACATGAGTGAGACTGGAGTTCATGCCATGGCTGATCAATTCCTCTTTGGACATCGTTTTGCCGCCTTCCAGACAGAAGGCATAGGCGTTCCCGATAGCCAAATGGTTGGATGCATTTTCATCAAAGAGGGTGTTGTAGAACAAAATATTCGTGTCTGAAATTGGCGATTGATGTGGAACGAGAGCTACTTCACCCAGATAATGTGCGCCTTCATCCATTTCAATCAAGCTTTTCAATGAATCGAGTCCTTGTTCGGCAGTATAATCGACAATTCGGCCATTTTCGAAAGTGATGGAGAAGCCGTCGATCAGGTTGCCGCCATAGCTCAGTGGCTTGGTGCTGCGAACTGTTCCGTTAACTCCAGTTTTCAGTGGAGCTGTGAACACTTCCTCTGTAGGCATATTAGCAACGAAGACATGTCCCTGCTCATTGATGCTGCCACCGGATACCCACAGATGTCCTTCAGGAAGCTCGATTGTAAGGTCTGTGCCAGGTGCAGTATAGTGAAGTTTTTTGTATTTTTTCTTGTTAAGCAGATCTGCACGGGAGTCGAGATTCAGCAAATGTGTTTTCCATTCTGCGACAGCATCCTGCTCACCGATGCGAACGGTTTTGAAGATGACATCCCATAATTTATCAATTTGCTGCTGTGCCGGAAGATCAGGGAATACTTTGGCTGCCCATTCAGGGGAAGGAACGGCCACAATGGACCAGCTGAATTTGTCTGCCATCTGATAGGAACGATATTTCTCCATCGCTTTACCACGAACTTTCTGACTAGTCACGATGCGTTCTTGAGGAACGCCTGCAAGCAGATCCGGATTTTCTGCAATAACATGCAGAATGGCGGCACCTTCTTCTACGAGTTCAGTCATTTCTCCTGCAAACCATTTTGGTTCAATAGAGAAGGATTCTTCTGGTGCGAGATCATAATGAAGACGTGTAATAACCTCATCGCTCCAGTTTACTTTGACCAGCTTGGCACCTGTGCCATAAGCAGCTTTGACGATTAGGCGTACAAAATGTGCTGCCGAGATTGGTGCGTTCACGACGAGAGTCTGCCCAGGATGGACATTAACACCGACTTTGACAGCCAGTTCGGCATATTGTTGTAAATTCGTTTCAAAATTGTTCATGCTATTTTTTCCTCCTGTTTGGTATAATGTCGTAGCTGTTTGTTATTATAGTCCTCATTACAGGTATGTAAGGAGTCAGTATGGTTCCCTCATTGAATAAGGTATACGTTGCTACGATATATATTGTACAATTAACCAATAATAATTACCAAACTAGGTTTACCATAAATTGTGGAGACCTGCAACTGAAGAGAGATTAAAGGAGAGAACGATTGTGAATATTGAGATTATTCGTGCAGAGATGCGTCGTGAAGATGAGAAGAATTATGTAGGTAATACGGTTTTTCGTGCAGAAGGCGAAAAGTCAGTTTATGAGATTACGTTTATGAGCAAGAACGGCAAGGATTGGGACTATAGTCTGCATTTCACTGAACAATCCGGTGATGAAGATGAATTGTTGCGTATGGACGAGCTGCTGGAAAACGATGACGATATGTACAATCAGCTGCTTGATGCGGCACTGGACGCTTTCCCGGCATAATAGGATCGAAAGGTTCTTGTTCTAATATGGAATGTAGCTGATTATACTAGACGGTGTATGCCTGAAACAGGGCGTCCACCGTCTATTTTATTGGGAATAAGGAATAGTTACTCCAGAAAAGGGAAGTCTATGACAGATGAATGGAACCAGAGAGACAATCCGCCTGAATGGGAGGTAACCGTGAATGGCATCTGACAATCTGATTACAGCAGGAATGACGGGACTTGAAGAAGTCGCGCACGATATCCTCAGTCTGCGTACACTGTTCGTTAATGTTGTGTTCATCGGGGAGCCTGGAAGCAGGAACTGGGTGCTCGTGGACACTGGAATGGCGAGTTTCACTGATCAGATTCTTCATGTTGCAACTGAACGCTTTCCTGGTCCACCGTCTGCGATTATTTTGACACATGGTCATTTTGATCACGTCGGGACCGTCATCGAACTGGAACAATTCTGGGGCGTCCCGGTGTACGCACACCCGCTGGAACTGCCTTATTTGACAGGTGTGAAGGATTATCCTCCGGCCGACCCTACTGTTGGTGGCGGTTTGATGGCACGGCTGTCATTTGCTTACCCTAATGAAGCTATTAATCTGGATGATCGGATATTCAGTCTGCCGGATGATCATTCCATCCCAGGTGTTTCTGGCTGGGAATGGTTGCATACACCAGGTCATACACCGGGCCATGTGTCGCTATTTCGAAAAGAAGACCGTACACTGATTGCGGGAGACGCGATCGTCACCGTGAAACAGGAATCGCTCTGGAGTGTGCTGCTTCAGGACAAACAGTTGCACGGTCCACCCGCGTATTTCACGACGGATTGGCAAGCGGCTCATCGATCAGTTCAGCATATTCGTCGACTGGAGCCCATAGTTGCTGTTACCGGGCACGGACATTCCTTAACCGGAGAAATGCTGAGAGATTCGCTGGAGCGACTCGATCTTGATTTTAAACAGACCGCCGTTCCGGATCACGGCAAATATGTGGATTGATAGAGCAGATGCCA
Organism: Paenibacillus taichungensis; assembly: GCF_013359905.1. Lineage (GTDB taxonomy): Bacteria > Bacillota > Bacilli > Paenibacillales > Paenibacillaceae > Paenibacillus > Paenibacillus taichungensis. Next base: position 705,090 of record NZ_JABMCC010000115.1, read on the forward strand.
TACATGGGTATTCCATTGAAATCTGGAATGATTCATTACGGCAGCATAAGGGGATGGAGACAGCCACGGAGCATCGTAGCTGTCTTTTTTGTCGTTCCATCATGAATTTGTTCTCTATCATAGATTGGTATTTTGTGCCCGGTCATGATATAGTCGAGCCGTATAATATAACCTTAGTATGCAGGAGGTACATATAACGATGACACAGCAAAATGCAGCTTTCGAAGAACAATTTGGAGGTATACCAGCCGTCTGGCTTCGTTTTAATCAATTCGAAGCGGCAGTTATTCCGAGTGTGGGTGCCAACCTGGTCGCTTTCCGTGATACAGAGCAGGGATTCCGTTATTTGCGTGAGCCAGACCAGGAACAGATGGATGAATTTATGGCTGCACCTGCCGTATACGGTATTCCGATTCTTTCCCCACCAAATCGCTATGAGGATGGTCGCTTCCCCTGGAATGGTGAAGTTTATGAACTACCTATAAACGAACCAGCTACAGGCAACCACCTGCATGGATTCCTGCATGATGCCGAGTGGAAGGTTGATGGGTTCGGTTCTGACGAGTTGGAGAGTTATGTTGTGCTCAGTCAGGAAGTGAAGGAAGGACATGAGTTCTACAAATACCTGCCGTTCACCTTCACAGTGACGCTCCGTTACTCGCTAAGTAGTCTGGGACTTCAGCAGCAATTGAATGTTCGGAATAACGGGAAGGAACGTATGCCGAACCTGTTCGCATTCCATACAGCCATTAGCGTACCTTTTGCACCGGAAAGCCAGGCATCCGATTACACCGCCAAAATAACGATTGGTCAGCGTCGTGAATTGAATGAACGTTCTTTACCTACAGGACAATTTCAACCGCTTACACCAGAGGAAGAGCAATTAAAGGAAGAGGGCGTTAGTCCGTTTTTTGCAGCCATGGACAACCACTACACGGCTGAACCACAGAACGGTCGCAACTATATGGAGCTTACTGATCATCGTACCGGTGACAAGCTGGTATATGATGTAGGGACTTCGTACAAGCACTGGATGATCTGGAATAACAATATGGCTGGCGGATTCTTCTGTCCTGAGCCACAGATGAACCTCGTTAACGCCCCGAATGTACAAGGCATTCCTGCTGAAGAGATCGGTCTGATTGGTCTTGAGCCGGGCGAATTATTCGAGCAAACCAGCCGTCTATATCCGATCAAAGCTCAAAAATAAATACTCAAGCACTTTGCTTCACGCTTACATTTTTGTCGAAAAGGTGAAAATTGCACAGGCAATCATGTATAATATGACAAGATACACAAGCTTTGCTCATAAAAAGCATTTTGCATAAATCCCAAAAATGACTTTGGAATCAACAGATGTAAGATGCTGTGAAGAAAAGAATGTATACGTATTTTTTTAGAGACCCAAACCATCTTTTTGGAGGAGGAAAAGCAAGTGGAATACCGCATTGAGAAAGATACGTTAGGTGAAATGAAAGTACCAGCCGACAGGCTGTGGGGAGCTCAAACGCAACGCAGTAAGGAAAACTTTCCGATTGGTCGCGAGCATATGCCGATGGAAGTCGTGCGTGCTCTTGCCATTTTGAAAAAAAGCGCTGCAGCTAGTAACCATAAATTAGGTAAATTGTCCGCTGCCAAATCGGATGCGATCGCTTATGCCGCTGATGAAATTATTGCAGGTCGGATTGATGATCATTTTCCTCTCGTAGTATGGCAGACGGGTAGCGGAACACAGTCCAACATGAACGTAAACGAAGTCATTGCCAATCTGGGTAACCAGTTGCTTGAACAAAAGGGCAAGGAAGAACGTCTGCATCCGAATGATGATGTAAACATGTCCCAAAGCTCTAATGATACATTCCCAACGGCTCTGCATGTTGCAGGAGTACTTGCTGTTGAAGATCAACTCTTGCCGGCAATCGCGGTGCTGAAATCCACTTTTGCAGACAAATCGGAAAAATTCAAAGATATTATCAAAATTGGACGTACTCATCTTCAGGATGCAACGCCAATTACACTCGGTCAGGAAATCAGCGGCTGGGAAGCGATGCTCGATAAGAGTGAACGTATGATCCGCGATAGTGTGAATTATATGAAAGAACTCGCAATTGGTGGTACAGCTGTGGGAACCGGAATTAATGCACATCCTGACTTTGGTGATTATACAGCCAAGGAAATTGGCAAGCATACCGGCAAGGATTTTGTATCCGCACCTAACAAATTCCACGCACTTACAAGTCATGATGAAGTGGTATATGCTCACGGTGCAGTTAAAGCGCTTGCAGCTGACTTGATGAAAATTGCCAATGATGTTCGCTGGCTGGCTAGTGGCCCACGCAGCGGTCTGGGAGAGATTCGTATTCCGGAGAACGAACCGGGCAGTTCCATTATGCCAGGTAAAGTGAATCCAACTCAGAGCGAGGCGATGACCATGGTGGTTACGCAAGTCATGGGGAACGATGCGGCGATTGGCTTCGCGGCAAGTCAGGGTAACTTCGAGTTGAATGTGTTCAAACCGGTTATTATCTATAACTTCCTGCAATCTGTTCAGCTCCTTGCTGATTCCATTGTTGCATTCAATGATAAATGTGCGGTGGGTATTGAGCCTAACCTCGGCCAGATTGAACACAATTTGAATAACTCGCTTATGTTGGTTACCGCTCTTAATCCGCATATCGGATATGAGAATGCAGCCAAAATCGCCAAGCTTGCGCATAAGGAAGGGCTGTCTCTGAAAGAAGCAACATTGCAGACAGGTCTGCTTACGGAAGAGCAATTCGATCAGTATGTTGATCCAGCGAAAATGATTGCCCCGAAAGCTTAATCAGTCATTATCATGCGAACTTCATTCCAATAAACAAGCGACCTGCATACGCAGGTCGTTTTTTAACTCGTGCGGTTCTTGAACTAATGCTTGTCAGTATATACGTATACATATAAACTACATATGCGACTGTTTTTTAATTGATCGGAATTGTTTATTTCATTGGAGGTTTCTGCGTTGTCGAAAAAGAGAAGATTTACGATACGCTCCAAAATTCTATTGGGCTATCTAGTGGTTGTGTTGTTATTTGGTGCCGTTTTGCTGGTGTTATCTGCCCAAATTGATGCATCGCAGAAGGAAATCGATTTTATCAGCCACCACGACCTGGAAGTGCATAACCTGACCAATGCAATTGAGAAAAATGTTCTGAATATGGAAACAGGACAGCGGGGATTCATGATCACCGGGGAAGAAAGTTATTTGGAGCCATACAACCAAGCGCTAACCCAGTGGAACTCCAATTATGCCGAACTGTATGAGCTGGTTAGTGATAACCCATCCCAGCAGATGACTCTGGAAACCATCAAAACACATATTGTCCGCTGGATTGATGTTGCCGGATCAGCCTCGGTGGCCCTAAAGAGACAAGGAGATCAGGATAAAGTCATTGAATTTTTCCATTCCGATCCAGGGAAAGGCGAAATTGATCTGTTAAGATCCGAGTTCGAGAACTTCCGCAATACAGAGTTGCGACTGACGGAAAGCCGGGTGACCGAGCTCGCAGCACGAAGCTCCACATTGCTTACCATTATGTATACCTTATGGGCTGCCGTTGCCGGACTATCTGTTGCTGCAGCGCTCGTCATTTCGGGCAATATCGTCAAGACCCTGCGTGAAGTCAAACATACCATCAGCGACATATCTCAAGGCGGCAATCTCACACAGCGTATTATTGTCCGTACACAAGATGAGGTCGGTGATTTGGGTAAAGAGACGAACTTATTGCTGGATACGGTACAGGAACAGAATCGACTTAAGGATCAGGTTGCCAGCATTGCTACACTCTTGCAGAACCCTGCAAGTTTGGAGGGCCTGTCACGGTTGTTCCTAAACCAAGTCGCGATCCTGCTAGAAGCCCCTTATGGCGTGTTATATGCGATGAAAGAGAACCGTCTCATTCGTGTAGCTGCGTATGCGGCAGATGGAGAGAAAGAGCGTTCCCTCGGTAAAGTATCCGTTGCACCGGGTGAGGGATTAGTCGGTCAGAGTGCGATTGAGAAGCGAGTTTTGCAGATGAACGACTTGCCTCAAAATTATATTCGCATCTCATCGGGACTTGGTGATGCGTCAGCTGCATCACTCACGGTAGCCCCGGTGGTATTTGAAGGTAAAACGATAGCTGTAATCGAACTGGCCTCTATGAAGCAGATCGAACCAAAGGAAACAAAGTTGCTAACCGAACTGATCGAAATCTTCGGCGTCTCGCTTCATTCCACCGTAACACGCATGGAATTACAGCATTTGTATGATGAATCACAGGTGTTGAATGAAGAATTGCAGACACAATCGGAGAAATTGCAGGCACAGACCGAAGAAATGGTGTCCCAGACGGAAGAATTACATATGCAGACAGAGGAACTGCACATGTTGAACGAGCGTCTGGAAATGCAGAAAAATGCGGCTGAGACCTCTGCTAGCGAACTTGCAGAAGTAGCCGATCAGTTACGGACAAGCTCTGGTTATAAGTCTGAGTTCCTGGCGAATATGTCGCATGAACTGCGTACCCCGCTAAACAGTATGCTAATTCTGTCCGAGATTTTGGCTGAGAACAAACATCAGCACTTAAATAGTGAAGAACAGAAATATGCTTCGGTGATCCATGCATCAGGTAAGGACCTGTTGAATCTGATTAACGACATTCTCGACCTTTCCAAAGTGGAGGCTGGGGAGATGGAAGTGGATTTGGATGATGTCTATCTTGGAACCCTGCCGGAAGCGATGAATCAATATTTCCTGAAAACGGCTGAGCAAAAAGGAATTGATTTCCGGATTCAGCTTCAAAGCCCTCTGCCGGAAACGATTGTTTCCGACGAGATGCGGTTACACCAGATTTTACGGAATTTGCTATCCAATGCATTTAAATTCACCAATGAAGGGGAAGTAGCCTTAACCATCTCCAGAGTGAGTCTGTCCAATCCTGAAACGAACGGAGCAGAGACGGATGTCATAGCCTTCTCGGTTAGTGATACCGGGATTGGCATTGCGGACAGCAAACTGCTGCAGATCTTTGATGCCTTCAAACAGGCGGATGGAGCCACCGCCCGAAAATACGGTGGAACTGGACTGGGACTGTCGATCTCTCAATCTCTTGCCAATCTGTTGGGAGGATCAATCTCGGCAACTAGTCGCGAAGGACAAGGAAGTGTCTTCACCTTATTCCTCCCACTTAGAAGGGAAGAGCCTGAGGTTATGCAAAACTCCAGATTGTTCTTGAACGAGGTAGCCGTGACTGCTCCTGAAACAAACAAATTCTCAGGCGAGAATTCAACAAACGTCGAGATGTTATTGACGCCACTTGAAGAATCATTATTGAATGGCCGCCAGGTTCTTGTTGTCGATGATGATATTCGAAATGTGTATGCCTTGGCAAATGCCCTTGAGCAGTATGACATGAAGGTGATTACAGCTCAGAATGGCTACGAGTGTCTGGAGATGTTAGAGAGCGGAGAAGCGAACCCGGATATTATCTTGATGGATATCATGATGCCAGAGTTGGATGGATATGAAACTACTCGCCAAATCCGTGAGAGATTAAATCTCAAAAAGCTCCCTATTATTGCTTTGACTGCCAAAGCCATGAAAGAAGATCGTGATAAATGTATTGCGGCAGGAGCCTCAGATTATATTAGCAAACCGCTCAATATGAAAGAGGTACTGTCCCGGATGAAATTGTGGCTGAGTCACGAAACATTGGGAATCTGATCCTTTCCGTTTGTAATTCAACATGTATCAACTCGAAAATAAAACCTATGCCAGTTGCGGAACGATTGCTGCAATTGTGTCATGGGTTTTATTTTTTTCTCATGTAAGCTATTTAAAAGAAAATGATGTTATAATACTTAACAATAATCAAGGTCAATTTCAATAAAATGGTTAAAACCAAGTGTATAACCTTTGTTTAAGTCCAAATAAAGGATATAAACCGCTTTATGCGTTATATATATGGGAGGTAATGTCCATGCAGCTTACGGTTAAAGAGGCTTTACAGGTGTACCCGTTGTCTGAGGCCAGATTGGTTGCAGGTGGGGAAGGGACTTCACGGATGATGAAATCCGTTAACGTCATGGACGCTCCAGATATAGCGGATTGGATCAAATCCGGAGAATTGCTTTTCACAACCGCATTTATTATGAAAGACAGCGAGACCGATGCACTTCGTTTGATGCGCCGCCTGAACGAACGTGGTTGTGCCGGATTAGGCATTAAATTGGGCCGTTTCTGGCAGGCCATTCCGCAAGGAATTATCGAGGAAGCAGATCGACTGCGGTTACCGCTGCTGGAACTGCCGTTCCAGTTTACATTTTCCGACCAAATGAATGCGTTATTCAGGGCTGAACATGAACGCAGCAATCGTTTACTGCACGAGGTGGTGCAGAAACAGAAAAAATTGATGCACTTTGCATTGCAACAGCAACAGCATCGTAATGTATTTGCCGAACTGGCTACCGTGTTGAATTATCCGCTTGCGGTTATTGGATCCCGTGGCCATGTACTGTATGGCAGCGAAGGCATTGCGGCAGATGCAGTAGTGCAGGGTTGGCCTTGGAAGTCCGTCATGCACCGAGTGAAATGGAATCAGGCAAGCTGCCACCGGGTACCAATCAAGCAGAATGATGAAGAATACGGATTTTTGCTCGTCTTTACAGACTCGGCGCTGTCACTTAGAGCGGAGGAAGAATTGTTTCAGCAGGCTGCGGATGTCCTGGCATTCTATATGGATATGACCTATCGTGAACACATTAACCCCACCGTTCAGGATGAGATGCGTACGCTGTTAACCCAATATCTAGATAACAAAATGACGGTAGATGAACTCACCAAGCTCAGCGAAAATAAAGGGGTTCATTTGTTCCAGGGGACCTATCAATGTGTGTTGATCACACTGGAACCGTCTGTTTTTGCAGAAGGAAAGCTGCTGAAGCAGATCCACCGCGAGTTGCAGTACAACCCACTTATGCAGTTCACAGCCTCACAGCATTTTCAGATTGAAGATGGCATACTATCCATCTATACCTGTCCAACAGGGCGGGATTATGGAGAGGAATTATCAGCATTCCTGCTGAATCGGTTCGGTGATGTTCTTGCAGCACAGGAAGCCAAGGGAGCACCTGCACCGCGGTTTTGGATCAGCAAAATGAAGCATGAACCGAAGTCACTGCGCGAGGCCTATCAGGAATGTCTGGATACCCGTCAACTGGCTCGCCGATTCGGTATGAAAGATCGGGCTCTCCAGTTCGAGATGCTGGAATTCGCCTATGTATTCCAACATGTTCCGGATAACATCATGGAGAATTATTGCAATAAAGTACTTGAGCCTTTACTGGCGAGGGACGGCGATCCCAATCAGGTACTAATGAATACGTTGGAATCTTTTATCGAGAATGATGGACTTATTAACGAAGCTGCGAAGCAGCTGTTTGTGCATCGGAACACCGTTACCTATCGAATGGAGAAAATCGGAAGTTTGCTGCAAATGGACTTTAAGAAGACTAATGATCTGCTAAAACTAAAGCTGGTGTTCACCTTCCGCAAGTTTGTGCGGGATAAAACCTCGGCAAGACCTCATTCGCATAATCATTAATCCGACGGCAGGCCCAATTAATAAGTAGATAATGATCTTAACCCTTATTCCGAACAAGGTTTGTGCAGCATGACAATGAAGCAAACGTGTCAGATAAAACCGTATTTCCCTTGAGGAAGTGCGGTTTTTTTGCGCTTTTCATTACATTTGAACAATCAATTCCCGTGCACTACTAACAAATCACATAACTGATGTTATGTTATATTACAAAATTGCGTAAATATTGTTGTCGCAGTACGATGAGGCACTTAAAATGAAGAACAACATTCCACAGAAGACCGGAGGTTCTAACATGGGCGATTTCATTAAACTCGTTAACAGCTGGTCTATTACACAGTTCGTGCATACGTTTGGCGGACTATTCGAAGAATCACCTTGGGTGGCGGAGCGTTCTTGGCCTTCAAGACCATTCGACTCTTTTGAACACATGATGAATGTGATGAAAAACGTAGTTCAGACATCCGATGAAAGGGTCAAGTTGCAGTTGCTTTGCAATCACCCGGATCTCGGTGCACGAATCAGCATGAGCAGCAATTCCGTTCAGGAACAGGCTGGTGCAGGGCTTAATTCACTTTCGGCGGAGCAATATAACGAGCTTAGTAAATTAAATAAAGAATATACAATCCAATTCGGCTTTCCTTTTATATTGGCCGTGAAAGGTCACACAGCACAGTCCATCTTGGAGTCCATGCGGAACCGCAATAGGAGAGGAAGAGAGGAAGAATTCCAGACCGCCTTGAAGGAAGTGTTCAAGATCGCTTCTATTCGATTGGAGCAGTGGCTGGTACAGGTTGGTCATGAAGATGAATTTGGATGTAAGCCATCCGAAGTAAAGCAGCGGACCATGTATTACGGCAAAGGTGATGTATGGATGTACCGCTCATACGCCAAACCCTTGACGGGTATTCAGGCCATACCGGAATCTCCATTTACCGGACGCAATAATATCCTGTTCGGATTAAACATTAAAGTAGCCGTGCAAAGCGACGAATTTCTGCCTTCTTTTATCGAAGGAGATAATTCTCTCGTCGTTGCAACGGATTCAATGAAGAATTTCATCCTGAAACATGCTGCGGATTACTACGGAGCTACGGTGGAAGGTTTTCTCGCTTACGTCAGTCGACGTTTTCTGGAGACATATCCGCATATGACCAAAGTGCAAATGACGGCAGATCAGATTCCTTTTGAAGATGTGCTTGTTCGCAGAGAAGGAAGCCTTCGTGCAAGTGAGCTGGTATTCCGTTATTCCCAGAATGATCGGGCGACAGCTGCACTTGAAGCGCAGCGAAAAGGAAATCAGGTTGAACTGAGCAATCATTTCAGTGGTGTCGCAGATATCAGGCTGATTAAGGTCAAAGGCAGTGAATTTGCCGGTTTCGTCAAGGATGAGTACACGACCTTACCTGAGACATGGGATCGTCCACTGTTCATTTTCCTGAATATCAATTGGCGTTACGAAGACCCGAGAGATGGCATGGATGATCAGCGCGGACGTTATGTAGCGGCGGAGCAGGTGAGAGATGTAGCTGCTGCCGTATTCCATGCGTGTCGTTCGGCATCCATTCAGCATCTGATTTATCAGATTGGACTTAGGCTCTTGCGTCGATTTGGACAGCTTAGTGAGGTTTCATTCGAATCCAACAATCGGACATGGGAAACGGTGCTGGAGGAAGTAAAAGAAGGAGAAGGTAAAGTATTTACCGAGGCCAGACCTGCTTATGGGTTTCAGGGCTTCTCAATGACAAGGGATGATCTAGAGGATGACCATTGGGGCTCAAAGAAAGAAAGGGAGGCATGATGTCGGTGGCTGGTGGACGGATTACTACGCATGTGCTGGATACTTCCAAGGGCGTTCCGGCCGCAGGTGTGCGGATTGAACTTTTTGTATTGCATAGGGATGGCGAGAAGGAAAACAAAATGAAAGTTGCTGAATCGGTGACTAATAGCGATGGGCGTCTGGATGCACCGTTGCTTGAAGGAGGGAAGCTTGAGCAAGCGGTCTATGAGCTTCAGTTCAACGTTGAGGGTTATTACGCACAGCGATCTCTTGAAGAATTGGGGCAGGCATTATGGACGGTTGTACCGATTCGGATTGCCGTTTCCGATGCTGCAAGTCACTACCACATTCCTTTGTTGATTGCGCCAGGAGGTTACAGTACATACCGGGGAAGCTGAAATATACGAATCCGGTTCTGATCAGGGGAGGGTCATCCATATGACAAGATTAGACACGATCATCCGGGGGGCCCGGGTTGTATTGAGAGATAGCGTGGAAGAGCTGGATATTGGGATTACTGGTGAAAAAATATCAGCTTTGTCCTCACACCTGGTGGGTGATGAAGATACTGAAATAATAGAAGCAATTGGCCTCACAGTGATGCCAGGGGCAGTGGACATCCATGTTCACTTCAATGAACCCGGACTGGCGAACTGGGAGGGATTTAAGTCGGGATCAGCATCATTGGCTGCTGGTGGAATTACGACGTATGTCGATATGCCGCTTAATGGTGTCCCCCCAACGATTAGACCGGAGGCTTGGGAGTCGAAAATGAAAGCAGCCAACGGTCAATCCTATGTTGATTATGCGTTCTGGGGAGGACTTGTTCCCGGCAATCGGGCCGAGCTTGCACCTTTGACCGATATGGGTGCGGCGGGTTTCAAGGCATTTATGTCCGAACCTGGCGGAGAAGGGGAAGACATCTTCGCCAGAGCGGATGACGATACACTTTTGAATGGCATGTACGAGATCGCAAAACTAAACCGTGTGCTGGCGCTTCATGCCGAAGACGAGACGATGGTTGCTGAACTGGGAGCCAGAAGTATTGCAGATGGACGAATTGGCCCGATGGATTACTTGCAATCTCGCCCAGCAGAAGCAGAGGTTCAGGCGGTGTCACGAGCACTGCAATATGGGGAGCAAACCGGATGTGCACTGCATTTTGTTCATATCAGTACACGGGAAGCGCTTGATCTGATTGCAGAGGCAAAACAGCGCGGGTTGGATGTAACTTCTGAAACATGTCCCCATTACCTGACTCTGACAGAGGAGGATGTTGTCCGGTTGGGAGCTGTAGCGAAGTGTGCGCCACCTTTGCGAAGTATGGCTGAGCAAAATCGGTTATGGGATGCGCTGGGAGCAGGTCTGATTGATGTTATCGCATCCGACCACTCACCCTGTCCGCCATCGATGAAACAATCTGATAATTTCTTTGAAATCTGGGGTGGCATCTCGGGTGCGCAAAGCACGCTGCTGCTCATGTTGGAGGAAGGACATCTTCAGCGAAATGTAGCCCTTCCGCTACTCGGAAAAGTTCTGGCTCTGCAACCTGCAAGAAGACTTGGGTTGGAGAGTAAAGGTGAGATAGCCATCGGCAAGGATGCGGATCTGGTACTAATTGATTGGGAGAAGAGTGCAACCTTAAATACGGATGATCTGCACTACACACATAAACAGAGTCCTTATGTGGGACGCACGTTTTCCTCCAGCATTGTAGATGTGTTCTGCCGGGGCACACGAATATACAGTTCAAAAACAGGATTATCGGATGAACCTTTAGGACGGTTTATCCGGGCTAACTCATCTGTTCCGGTTGGTGTTGAAGGAACGGAGGGGGTGTCATGAACGACGTTGAAGGACACACATCTTCTGGAACGAAACGTTCCACCCAGCCTTTGCCGCAATTGGAGCAGGTGGAGATGAAAGGCATGCTTGAATGGTTATCCGCCTATGGCGCTGATGCCCAGGGTGGTGTCACACGTCTATTGTACGACCAAGCATGGTGTGAGGCACAGCATGCGCTTGCGGCAAAAATGCAGGAGAAAGGGTTAGCTCCTGAATTCGATCAATCGGGCAACCTGTATGGAACTCTGCACGGTAGAGGTATGGGTTCAGAAGTGGGAAAAGGAATGGAAGAGGCACCGATTGTTACGGGGTCCCATATCGATACTGTGGTGCATGGTGGAAAGTATGACGGCGCATATGGCGTAGTTGCGGGAGTGCTCGCGCTAGAGTATCTGAAAAAAAATTTTGGGGTACCCAAACGAACGCTTCAAGTCGTGTCCTTATGTGAGGAAGAAGGTAGTCGATTCCCCTTCGCTTATTGGGGATCACGGAGTATAACGGGGGTAAGCGGGCTGGAAGAAGTTCAATATTTGAAGGATCAGGAAGGCATTACCTTTGCACAGGCAATACATGATGCAGGCTTTGGACCAGATAGTAGCTATAGAACGGCTTCACAAACATACGGTGCGTTTATAGAACTTCATATCGAGCAAGGCCAGGTCCTTGAACGATTGGGCCATTCGATCGGTATTGTATCGAATATTGCAGGCCAGAAACGCTTTAGCATTACAGTAAGTGGCGTAGCTAATCATGCCGGAACTACACCGATGGCCTGGCGCAAGGATGCACTTGCAGGTGCAGCCGAAATGATTACAGCCGTAAGAAACATTGCGCTTGAAGCGGGAGAACCACTTGTAGCCACAGTGGGACGAATAACAGCCGATCCGGGTGTGGGTAACGTCGTTGCATCCCGGGCCGAATTCTCGCTCGATATCCGGCATATCAGGCAAGAGAGCATTGATGGATGCTGGCACAATATGCTACAGGAATTTAGCAGAATCGCAGCCGAGCAACAGCTCGGACTGAACTGGGAGGAGCACTTGTCTGTCATACCTATTCCGATGAACGAACAGATTACGTCAGACATTCGTGATATTTGTGAAGTGGAGCAATTATCCTATATGCACTTGCCAAGCGGCGCAGGACATGATTCGCAGATCTTTCAGCCGGCTTGTCCTACAGCGATGATCTTTGTACCAAGCCAAGATGGCATTAGCCATAATCCCCTTGAATATACAGCTGAAGAGGACCTGATGAAAGGTTTCCGGGTTCTGGTTCAGTTACTCTATAAATACGGTTACGGGAGTTGAGTGAAGATGTCCAACTATAAAGAATTGTCCCCGTCCTTGCGGACGATCATGACACCGGGGCCAGTTGAAGTCGACCCAAGAGTTCTGAGGGCATTATCCTTCCCGATCCTGGGGCAGTTTGATCCGGAGTTCACTTCCCTGATGAATGAGACGATGGCCATGCTGCGTGAACTATACATGACAGACAATGAGTGGTGTTATCCGGTAGATGGTACATCCCGCTCAGGGATTGAAGCCGTGCTGGTCAGTCTGATTCAGCCAGGGGACAAGGTGCTCATCCCCATCTATGGACGTTTCGGACATCTATTGGTTGAAATTTCGGAGCGATGTGGTGCCGAGGTTATCTTTTTTGAAACAGAGTGGGGAACGGTATTTGATCCCGAAGAAGTTATTAAGGCGATCCATGCACATAAGCCGAGTTTGGTTGCGATGGTTCACGGTGAGACATCAACCGGGCAAATGCAGCCTCTCGCCGAGATTGGAAAATCCTGCCGTGAACTCGATATTTTACTTGTCGTCGATGCGGTTGCCACAATTGGAGGGACACCTGTCGAGACGGATGCCTGGCATCTGGATGCAGTCATGGGAGGAACGCAGAAGTGTTTGTCCGTTCCATCCGGGATGGCCCCATTAACGTATAACAGCCGTGTGGAGAAGAAACTGATGAGCCGCAAAACCGTCGAACGGGGCCTCCGCGATGCAACAAGCGCTCGGGCTGAAGGGCGCACGATTGCCAGTAATTATTTTGACTTGAGCCAATTGCAGGACTACTGGAGTTCGGCACGATTGAACCATCATACAGAGGCAACTTCGATGCTCTACGGTCTTCACGAAGGACTGCGAATTTTGCTTCAGGAAGGTCTGGATGCCCGTTTCCAGAGACATCGGATCAATGAACGTGCGTTAGTCGCGGGAATTCAGGGTATGGGGCTCAAACTGTATGGAGAGATGTCCAGTAAACTTCCAATGGTCACCTGTATGGAAATTCCGGAAGGCATAGACGGAGAGTCGGTACGCAGCATGCTTCTGAACGATTTCAGTATTGAAATTGCCAGTTCGTTTGGACCATTGAAAGGCAAGATTTGGCGTATTGGTACGATGGGATTCAGCTGCCAGCGCAAAAATGTACTCCATGTGCTGGGCGCACTGGAAGCTGTACTGTTGCGTCATCGTCACGCCTTGCCAGCAGGCGAGGCCGTACAGGCAGCGCTGGATGTGTATGCCGGGAAGGAGGGCGCCTTATGTTGAACCAGATGCCGATATCCAGGGAGGTGATGGTTACCTCCCCACATTATTTGGCGAGTGCGGTTGGCAGCTCAATGCTCCAGCAGGGTGGTAACGCTTATGATGCTGCTGTCGCTGTAAGTGCCGCGCTGGGCGTAGTCTACCCGCATATGACTGGACTTGGCGGAGATGCTTTCTTTCTGATTCACGACGGTGCAAGTGGTGACATAACGGCCTACAACGGTAGCGGTCGTTCAGCAGCAGGCATTCATGCCGACACGTTCAAAGCGATGGGGATGAGCGCCATTCCTCAGCGAGGTGTGCTTAGTGCAATTACCGTTCCTGGAATGGTAGATACATGGTGGGAAGTCTGGTCCCGCTATGGGAAGTTAAAGTGGGAACAGTTGCTTGAACCAGCTGCGCTATATGCGGAAAAGGGATGTCCTGTATCTCGAAATCTGCGCCTGTGGCTGGAACGTGATGAGGATTTCATTATGGGGCATACAACGCTGCGAGCGGTATTTGCCCCTTTTGGTACACTTTTGCAGGAAGGGGATCTGCTCTTGCAGCCTGATCTTGCCTCTTCCATTCGCCTGATTCAGGCAGGTGGACGCGATGTTTTTTATACCGGGGAACTGGCGGAGCAGCTAACTTCGGCTATTCGTGAGGATGGCGGCATGCTTGCCCCAGCAGATTTCGCGGCTCACAAGGGAGAGTGGGTGAAGCCGATCACTACCGATTACCGTGGCTATCAAGTTCACCAGATGCCGCCGAATTCACAGGGCTTCTCGATGCTGATGATGTTGAATATGCTGGAACATATTGATCTATCTTCCGTGGCGCGCACGTCCCCCGAGTTTTATCATCTGATGGCTGAAGTGGTCAAAAAGGCATTTCGTGACCGTGATCGTTATCTCACAGATCCGGATTTCAGGGATATTCCGCTGGAAAATTTGTTGTCCAAGGTTTATGGAAATGAATTATGGAACGAGATTCAGTCCGCTCCACCTGCTGTGGCACAGCCTTTTCTGTCCAAAATGATGGGTCAGGATACGGCTTATGCGGCGGTTGTGGACAATGAAGGCAATGCCGTCTCGTTTATCCAGAGCCTGTACTTTGATTTTGGCGCTGCTTATGTGCCCGGGGATACGGGTGTGATCATGCAGAACCGAGGTTCCTTTTTCTCACTTGATCCGAAGGACGCTAACGTATTAGAACCAAATAAACGCTCATTCCACACCCTAATGCCGGGTCTTGTCACTCGTAACGGGAAACCTTATATGCTCGTAGGCACGCAGGGTGGTGAAGGCCAACCTCAGACACAGTTATCAGTTCTTACGGGTGTGCTGGACTACGGTCTGAACATTCAGGAAGCCATTGGGCTACCGCGTTGGGTGTATGGGCGTACCTGGGGCGAGGAAGGCGACACGATGAGAGTGGAGAACCGCTATCATGACGACGTATGTGACACGCTTACCCGGTGGGGACATAACGTCGAAGCCAGAGCGCCGTGGGACGGGATTATGGGGCAGTCACAAGGGATTGTCATCCGTGAAGATGGCATGATTAGCGGGGCAGCAGATCCCAGGGGAGATGGCATGGCTATCGGCTGGTAGCGTGATTTATGTAAAGCATCATGCATAGATCCAAAGAAGATCATCTTTAGAATGCAGGATCAGAATAAGTAAATTTACGCAGATAGATACGGATAGGGGAGATTATCATGGGAACGATCCTGCTAAAAGGTGCACAACTCGTCACAATGAATGCAGAAGAGGATGTATTTACGGGAGATTTGCTGATCGAGGACAATAAAATCAAAGAAATTGCGGAGCATATCGATGTTCAGGCAGATCAGGTCATTGATGCTCGAGGCAAAGTACTGCTTCCAGGTTTTATCCAGACGCATATTCATCTGTGTCAGACCTTGTTCCGTGGACGTGCGGACGACCTGGAACTGATGGATTGGCTTCGTCAACGCATTTGGCCGCTTGAGGCGGCGCATGATGAAGAGTCTGTCTATTACTCGGCGATGCTCGGCTTGGGCGAATTGATTTCCAGCGGTACAACAACGATTTTGGATATGGAGACCGTGCATCATACCGATTCGGCTTTTCAGGCGATGGCTCAGAGCGGCATTCGGGTGATTTCCGGCAAAGTAATGATGGATCACGGGGATGAAGTTCCTGAACCGCTGCGTGAAAATACGGCTACCTCGCTGCAACAAAGTGTCGATTTGTTGGAGAAATGGAATGGATTCGGCGGTGGGCGCATTCAGTATGCGTTTTGTCCACGCTTCGTCGTTTCGTGCACCGAGGAACTATTGGTAGAGGTACGTGACCTGTCGAATAAGTACCATGTGAAGGTGCACACCCACGCCTCCGAAAATCGTGGGGAGATCGAATTGGTTGAACACGAACGCGGCATGCGCAACATTGTCTATCTGGATCATATCGGTCTGGCTACCCCAAGACTGGTGCTTGCCCACTGTGTGTGGCTGAGTGAGGAAGAGAAGGAGATTATTCGCAAACGCGGTGTAAAAGTCACCCACTGCCCTGGATCGAATATGAAACTCTCCTCGGGTATAGCTGATATTCCTGATCTGCTGAATCGCCAGATTGCGGTGGGGATTGGTGCGGATGGTGCACCGTGCAACAACAATCTGGATATGTTTCAGGAAATGCGCCTGACCGCGCTCATTCAAAAGGTGCCTCACGGTCCAACAGTGATGGACGCCCGGACGGTGCTGCGCATGGCGACGATGGGTGGAGCAGAAGTGCTCGGAATGTCCAAGGAAATCGGCAGTCTGGAAGTGGGGAAAAAAGCAGATATGTTGCTGCTGGATCTGGATGATTTTCATACGTACCCTTCCTATGAGACTGATGTGTACTCCCGTGTAGTCTATTCTGCAACTCGCAGCTGTGTAGACACCGTTATTATTGATGGAAGCATCGTGCTCCAAAACCGGAAGATTCAAACGATTGATCGTGGTATCGTACTTCGTGAATCGGATAAAAGTATTGCAAGATTGATGAAACGCATCTAATCAAATGCAAACGGATGAAACTCATCCAATGGACTGTCTGAGCAGGAGTTAGACTTTCAATCTTCGCTAAAAAGGCTCAGAATCACTTCTACGGATTCGGATTCAAATCCCTGAAAGGATGGAGACGCCATGGAAATGCATGATATGTGTGCAATTACAGTGCGGGAACCGCGCTGTGTTCTCGCAACAGCAGTTAAGGTAGAAGGTCATGCTTACCGTAAGCAAGGAGTCTCTATGCTTTTGACCGAAGAAGGTACGATGTATGGCAGCATCAGTCCAGGTTGTCTGGAGAGTGATCTGCAAGCTAGGGTGGACCGTGTGCTGGATACACAGCAGTTGGAATTCGTGGAGTATGATATGCGTCCCGAAGATGATCTGTCCTGGGGAGAAACCATTGGCTGCGGCGGATTAATTATAGTGCTTTTAGAGCCGGTATGTGGTGAACTCAGGTCGGTCATGTCCCATATGCATGCGTATTTTCAATGTGGCTCAGCTGTGGTACTAACCCGTTCATTCTACGAGCATTACACCCAAATTCATTATTTGATTCAGCTCGCTGAGGATGAGGAAAGCCAGACATCATTATCACATTCTCCAGTTGCCAAGGGAGCTTCTCTAGGGCCAATAAATACGTTGATTACAGAGGATACACCGCGACTATCGTTAGTCGTTATTCATTCGTCTGAAGCTGACGCTGTCGCATCTAATTCTGGAGAGAGTGATCTTCAGAGGCATGGATTGAATGATGCAGAGCGGTGGGATGTTCCCCTCCAGATCTCTGCAAGATATGAGCCCAAATCCCGTCTAATTATCATTGGAGCCGGAAATGATGTGATTCCGGTCGCCCGTCTGGGCAAATCAGCAGGATTTCGTGTGGTCATAGCAGATTGGCGAGAAACCTTATGCACCGCGGAACGCTTTCCGGGGGTTGAACTTATCCATGGTTTCCCAAGTGAGATCATGCCTGTATTGGATATCCAAAGCGGGGATTATATCGTATTGATGAGTCATCAGTTTCCGAGAGAACGGGAATTTCTTGAATTACTTGAGGATCGAGATTATGCATATATCGGTATTATGGGCTCCAGAACACGGACAGCACGTTTGCTGAACGATCTCCCCCCACTAAAACATCTGCATTCACCCGTTGGCTTGAGCATTGGTGCTGACGGACCGGAAGAGATCGCAATCAGTATCGCAGCAGAACTTATTGCCAGTAAACGAGCTGCTGTTGCCACAGAGCGTCGCAACGTACAGAGGGGGATTGCACATGCGACTGACAGGCATCGTGCTAGCGGCAGGTAAGAGCAGCCGAATGGGGCGGGATAAACTGTCTATCGTCATGCCTGATGGAAGATGTTTGGCTGGATGGACATTGGAAGCTGCATTGAATTCCGATTTGGAGAAAGTTATCTGTGTGGTCAAACCTGAGGATTCACTGGCATGGATTCCCTCCATCTGGCTTAATGCAGCATCATATGGCGGTAATCTTGATATGAGGACGAAGCTACAGATTGCAATCTGTACCGACTATGCATACGGTATGGCCATGTCCCTTCATTGTGGCATTCTGTCTGCAATGGCATACAGGCCAGAAGGTGTGATGATGATTTTGGCAGATCAACCGTTATTGCAGGCACGAGATATTAACAGGGTTGCTGAATCGTTAGCCGTCAACAAACGGTGTGATTATGCAGCAGCTACGGATGGCAGTGGAGGTAAGCCTCCGGTCGCCTTTCGTGAACATATGCTGGGGCCTCTTTTGTCGCTCAGCGGAGATGAGGGGGCGCGAAAAATCATACGCAATGCCAAATATACAGGCACACATGTATCGTTGTCTGATTTTAGCTTTTGGGATGCGGATACCGAACCAGAGCTCGAGCGAATTTTGGATTATGTGAATGGGATAAGATGAATGAAAATCAAGGCAGAAGGAGCGATTCCTTGTGTATTATTTCTCGAAGTAATGAGGTCAGCCAGACCATCTGGTTGGCCTCTTTATCGTTTTTATCTAATTGGTTATGTAGTGGCTTGTGTTAGCTTTTGAGAGTTAATAATGCATCAGGCACAAATTAAACCATCTATTTATACGTTTATCCAAAATGATGTGAAGATAATTGACCTTATTGTTGCAGTCCCATATGATTTGAAGAATTATTTGGATCATTCGTTCATATCCAACACCCCGCAGACAGATTCCAGGTAGAGAAGGGAGATGGAAGGATGGTCATGCCGGCATATGGGTCAGGAGCGCAACCAACGGTTTGGCAGCCCGTTAATCTAGATGAACTTCAAGCTTTAAAGAATGAGCTGTCCGGGAAGTATTATTTTGCAGCAGGGACCACATTATTACGTACTCAGTGGGAGGGCGGCCTTGTACCTGTACCTGAGCATATGATCAGCCTTGCTCGTATTCCAGATGCAAGCGGCGTATATGTGGATGGAGATGATTTGGTCATTGGAGCACTGACGCGATTAAGTCATTGTGCCACAGACGTTCTTCTACAACAGCTGCCCATTTTACAATCTGCAATGAACGCTATCGCCGCTCCTTCTATTCGAAATTTGGCGACAATTGGCGGAAACATTGTATCGGGAGTAGGAGACTCCATTCCCGCACTCCTTGTCTACGATGCACAGCTGT
Source organism: Paenibacillus taichungensis (assembly GCF_013359905.1). Taxonomy (GTDB): domain Bacteria; phylum Bacillota; class Bacilli; order Paenibacillales; family Paenibacillaceae; genus Paenibacillus; species Paenibacillus taichungensis. The sequence continues at coordinate 724,561 of NZ_JABMCC010000115.1, forward strand.
ACTGGTTGACGGACAACGGCATGGAGATGCGCAGTCTTTCGTCCTGGCTGAACGGTGGTCGTGACGGCAGTCGCAACCCGAATGATGTATTAATGAGAATTCATATTCCAATGGAAAATACGCCTTTGCCTGATGCCAATAGCGAGCAGACAGCTGTGGCGCGTGAAATTTCATTTTACCGTAAACTGGGTCGGCGGGAGACCTTTACAGCATCGCTGGTGACGATTGCTTTTCACGGAGAAGTGGATATAGATGGCCACTGGATTAAGATAGCGATCGCTGCAGGTGGAGGTTCAGGTATGGCCATGCGACTTACGGAGTCGGAAAAGCTGCTTCTTGGCGGGGAGACTTCAGTTATGCAAGCTTCATCTTTAGCTGCCTCGGTTATGGCGGAATTCGTGACTTATAGCGATGCATTCGCTACAGAAGAGTACCGCAAACAAACGGCAGGTAATATGCTCGGTGCCGGACTCTGGGAAGCACTTCGCTCATAAAAGAAAACCATTTTGGAGAAGCAAAGTGTGAGACCAACAGCTTCTGAAGGCAGAAAGGAGAGAGAAAATGCTGTTAAATCGGGATAGTAGTGGGAAACGCTGGCATCTGCGGCCAGATGGTATAGGCAAAGTAACAGGACAGCTTCAATATCTGACAGACATGACGCTGCCCAATATGATCCACGGAAGGGTCCTTCGAAGCTCTTACCCTTATGCCCGCATATTGTCTATCGATACTACCAAAGCGGAAGCTATGGAAGGTGTATTTGCTGTACTCACCGCCAAAGATGTACCCGGTTTGAACCTGTTTGGCATCGCAACTCCGGATCAGCCTGTATTTTGCGAGCATGTCGTTCGTTATGTCGGTGATGCCATTGCCGCAGTTGCTGCGGACTCCCCGGAACGTGCAGCGCTCGCTCTGGATGCCATCCATGTTGAGTATGAAGAATGGACTCCGCTAGACAGCCCAGAAGCTGCACTGGCACCCGGTGCACCAGAGCTCCATGAACATGGCCCCGGCAATGTGCTGCACCGTACCGAAATCAAGCGAGGCAATATAGATGAGGGCTTTGCTGCATGCGAACATATTGTGAGTGAGACGTACGATACCCCTCGGCAGATGCATGCCTATATGGAGACAGAAGGCGGGTTATTTGTTCCTGATGAAAATGGGAGACTCCATGTCTACGCGGCTACACAGCATGGTTACAAGGACAGGATGCAGCTTGCCCGAATCATTGGATGTTCCGAAGAGGATATCCGGGTGGTCTCATCTCCGATAGGTGGTTCTTTTGGCGGGAAAGATGAGCTGAATGTGCAGCCTTATGGGGCACTGCTTGCTTTAAGGTCCGGACGTCCTGTGAAAATGCACAATTCACGCAAAGAATCCGTACGTGCAGGCCTGAAGCGCCATCCGATGAAAATTGAGATGCAGACTGGAATCAGCCGTGAAGGCATGATCCAGGCTCACCGAGTCCGCATTACCGCAGACACCGGAGCATATGCCACGCTGGGGGCACCCGTCCTGAATTTTTGCACAGAACACTGTCTCGGACCTTATTCTATTCCCAATGTAGATGTGGAGGGTGTCTCGGTATATACGAATAATGGGGTGTCGGGAGAGTTTCGCGGATTTGGCGGAAATCAGGCGATCTTTGCAATGGAGGGTCAGATGGATCGACTCGCCGAGATTATGGATATAGACCCCTGGGAGTTTCGGAGACGCAACATGAGGGAAAAGACCGATCCTGGGCCACTAAATCAACGGATTCTGGTCACGGATGGTCTGTCGCAAGTATGGGAGGCGCTGGATCGTTCGGAGTTATGGCAAAAGCATCAGCATCCCCCAGCAGATATTGCTCTGCCTCCCTGGATTAAACGTGGAGTGGGTGCAGCCATCGCGATGCACGGAGCAGGGTTGGGTTATGGAATACCCGATCCGGCGGGCGGCCGTCTATCTCTGAATGCCGAAGGTAAGATTGAAGTGGCATTCAGCTACGAAGAATTCGGTCAGGGACTCATTGCCACGCTGGAAATGATGCTCTGCGATCTGTTCTACTGCTCAACATCCGATCTGAGTATTATTATTGGGGATACGGATCGAGTGCCGCACAGTGGTTCAAGCACCGCTTCGCGTTCAACGACGATGGCCTGGATGGCTCTTCAGCGATTACAGGCACCATTTCGGTCCAAAATTTTGTCAGTAGCCTCTGCTTTGTCAGGAATTCCTGCTGACGAACTGATTACTGGAATAGAGGGAGTATGGCGTAAGGGACAGCTTTCTCCAGAAATTAAAGCAGATGAACCGGCGATGAATTCCAGCGTTGTTGTTTCTTACGTTGATCTAGCGAAGCATGGAGAAGCAGAAGATTGGATTTTTGATACTCAATTTGAATATCCGACCACGCCGGACAATGTTGTTGGTGGGCATTATCTATATACGTATGCGGCAGTAGCAGCAGAAGTGGAGGTAAACACACTAACCGGGGAAGCCAAATTGCTGGATACGAGGCATGTGGTGGCTGCTGGCCCTGTCATCAATCCAATGGGATTCATCGGACAGATCGAAGGCGGAAGTGTAATGGCTCTGGGTTTTACATTGACCGAGGATGCCGTGATGCAAGACAGTCGCTATATGACAACCAATTTGGACACCTACCTGATTCCGACGATTCGCGACATTCACACCAATCTGGATGTGGAGGCCATTGAAGATTTGCCAGAGGGCGATCCGTTTGGACCACGGGGTATTGGCGAGATTGGTTCGGTGGCGCTTGCTCCGGCCATAACAGCTGCGATTCATCAGGCTACAGGTGTGTGGGTTAATCGTTTGCCAGTTCCGCGCGATCAACTGATCAAACCAATTGGCGTCTTGCTTCAGGAAGGAGTGAGCTCATCATGACTGAACCTTTGGGCGATTTCTGGACAGCCGTTGTGAATGGCGAGGAGAAACAATTGCAGATCACCCAGACAACCCGTCTTGTGGACGTACTGCGCTCGCATTTAAATCTAACCGGAACAAAAGTTTCTTGCGAAGTCGGCCGATGTGGCGCTTGTATGATACTGATGGATGGAGAGCCGGTCAATTCCTGTCTCGTTATGGCTTATCAATGTATTGGAAGCGAGATAACAACAATAGAAGGATTACAGGGTGAAAAAGAAGGCGAGTTACATCCAATTCAACAGGCTTTTGTGGAGGAGGGCGGCTTCCAATGCGGATATTGTACTCCCGGAATGGTCATTTCCACCAAGGCATTGCTGGATCGCAATCCGCAGCCTAGTCAGGAACAGATTGAAACGGGGTTATGCGGCAACTTGTGCCGCTGCACCGGATATGGAGGAATAATACGAGCGGTAAACAAGGTGATCGATGAGCACGATAGAAAGGGTTCTACCCAATGATCATGGAAGTAGTGAGGTCAGAGCTTTCTCTGAATTTCAATATCATAAGAGTTTTTATAGACCAACCTATGTTCTGGGGGTTGGTCTTTGTTGTTGTTTAATGAAACAACATACGAAAATGGTTCGATTCGGGCATTGCGAAAACTAGTTCGTCTGTATACTTTTCATTTGTCCATATGTTACTTATAATAAATGTCCTATGAAGATGGTGTAATTGATATTACACACAAGGAGGGGTGATTCGTGAACAAATCGGATCGTATGCTGGCCATTGTACTTGAGCTGCAGCGGGGGAAGGTTCAACGTGCGGAAGATTTAGCTCTCTTGTTTGAAACAAGTGTTCGAACCATATATAGAGACATTCAGGCGTTATGTGAGGCAGGAGTTCCTGTGGTAGGAGAACCCGGAGTAGGATATTCACTTATGGAAGGATACTTTTTGCCTCCGATCAGCTTCACAGCTGAAGAAGCGGTAACACTTCTCATCGGACTTGATTTTGTGGAACAGCGCTTCGATAACTACTACAAAAGTACATCCCTTACGTCCCGTTCCAAAATTGAAGCAATCCTGCCCGTGCCTCTTCGGGAAGAGGTGGGACAGATACAACAGGGTATCCGTTTACTTCGTTCACCGGACAGTGATGCACGCGAGCGAGAGATCGAACATATGGGAATCATCCGAAAGGCAATGCAGCATAAGCTCAAAATCCGTTTTCATTATCATAAACCTGGAACTATTAATGAAACCGTGCAAAAGACCATCCGTATGGCCTCCCCTTATGGGATGCTTTGGATGCAAGGCTCATGGATGCTGATTGCCCGATGTGATTTGCGACAGGAGATTCGTCATTTTCGTATATCCCGCATGAGCGACCTGGAGATTAGTACAGATCCATTCGATCTTCCTCCAGGTTTTAATATTCATAGTTACTCACCAGCTGACAACCGTGATGTTCATGTCCGTGTATGGTTTCATGGTCGAATTGCAGATAGAGTGATTGAAGCGAATAATTACTATATGGAGAAAGCAGAACTGCAAACAGATGGATTATACGCAGATTTTCGTGTAAGGCATCCAGAAGATGTACTGCGTTGGATACTTGGCTGGGGAGCTTCGGCTCTGGTTTTGGAGCCTGAATCGTTGAGAATCCGTATTAGAGAAGAAGCAAGCAATCTCCTTAAACACTACTGACATAACGTTGTCAGTAGTGTTTGTGTATGATCGGTTTATAACCGATTGAAGGAGTTGTGTATTTGTATGGAAACGACAATAACAAGGAACAACGAAGAGATTCGACGTGATTTTGAACTGACGTTGGAACGTTATTTGCAGGAACTGGAGCTGATGAGCGATGCTCAGTTAAGCTACAAATCCAGTGAGACTGAGTGGTCGGTGGGCCAGATGTACCAGCATTTAATTCAGTCTGCAATGAAAATGCATTTAGCCAATGTTCAACTTTGTATAAGCGCAGAGGAGGACATGGATAAGAAGCAAAACCAGGGCAAAACAGAAACAGGTGAAGCTGTTTTTGCGCAAGCAAGTTTTCCTCCAATACGTATCCACGTTCCTGCTTCTCCTGAGTATACTCCACTACAACCGGATGGAAGAGAATCAATAATTCAAGGATTTAATGAGGTAAGGCATGAAATGCGGAGATTGGAAGTGCTGCTGGAAGAAACAACGCTGGAATCTACGTTGCCACATCCCAGGTTCGGTGGTTTAAATGCTGAGGAATGGTTTGCATTGGTGGAGATGCATTATCGTCATCATTTCTTGCAGCTTGAGCGTTTGAAAAAGGCATGGGAAGAACAGGTGCAGAGATGAATGAACAGGCAAAGCATGATTTGATGGCAAATAATATAACAATTCAGCAGACTCATACGAGAGAATTTCTGTCCCATCAGTTAGATATAGAAGCAGAATCTGATGAAGGAAACCGCTACTGGATCGGCGTTGTGTCTGCATCACATGTGGAAAAAGGGGTGGAGGGGGGCTTCGCCCAGCTCTGTCACGGCAAGGTAGCTTCACTGCGCAGAATGAATGCAGGAGACTGGCTGATCTATTATTCGCCGCGAACAAGCATGCAAGGAGGCAAGGTACTTCAAGCATTCACGGCCATAGGGCGTATAATAGACGATCAGGTGTACACGCACCATGTGTCGGATTCCTTTGTACCGAATCGGAGGAATGTTCAGTATTATCCTTGTCAGCAGGTGAAGATCGCTGATTTACTGGATCAACTGATTCTTACGCGGGGACAGGCACGGTGGGGATATCATTTTAGATATGGTCATTTGCAGATTCAAAGAGAGGATTTTCTGAAAATTGCAGTTGCCATGTTGGGGGCTGAGGTAGAAACCTGCTACCCTACAAAGTTTGATCAAAGAGCCAGATCATATTTATGTGGCACACGAAGCTAAAGCAAAATAGACCTTTTGAAGAGAAATAAAAAGAATTGAGTTTTTAACTACGTAATAAATATTATGTAAACTTATTATTTTCGATGACATCCATAAACTGTATCTATATTGCTAGGGACGGATAGAGCTGGATTTAGGTGAATTTTCAGTTCGAATCTTTGAATGAAAAACTTCTGTTATAAGGTCTTCAATATTGTTTCTTTGAAAGTGCAGGATAGCTGTATCGGGTCTGATATAAACCGTTTTCGACGAACGTGAGAGTGCAGGATAGTTCTCCTTGTGAATGTAAGTTTAATTACATAAATAACGTTGTTATACGAATTATTTTTGCACTCATCTGTTTCTGGGACAATCTCAACGTGATAAATATGGAGTTTCGAAAAAAAAGATAAATTATACTGCTTCCACTTGAAATAATTCAGTGTGGTAAGACTCGTAAAAAGGCATATTCAAACGTGTGTAAATGTGTTCATTTATCGATGAGGGACAGTATGGAGTAATTTCTCAAAATCGGGCTATTGCTCCCTTTTAAGATCAATTTCATATGGATTTGCGATGGATTTAGTACCGCTTTCAATGTATGCTTTTGGAAACTGGAAAGGAAGTGGGAAAAATGGAACGCGAACTGGCGTTGGAAATTGTCCGAGTAACAGAATTGGCTGCGTTAGCTTCAGCACCCTGGATGGGGCGGGGCGACAAGAATAGTGCAGATGAGGCGGCTACTTTGGCTATGCGCGCCATGTTCGATTCCGTGTCTATTCGCGGCACGGTGGTAATCGGTGAAGGAGAAATGGATGAAGCACCTATGTTGTATATCGGGGAAGAAGTCGGCAACGCTGAGGGCCCCGAGGTTGATGTGGCTGTGGATCCTTTGGAAGGAACAGAGATCGTAGCCAAGGGCCTGAACAACGCTTTATCGGTTATTGCAGTCGCGGGAAAAGGCAACCTGCTCCACGCACCGGATATGTACATGGAAAAGCTGGCTGTAGGTCCGGCTCTGGTGGGCAAGGTCAGTATCGAAGACCCGGTTGAGGTGACATTGGAGAAAGCAGCTGAAGCATTGAACAAAAACATCTCAGATCTAACTGTCATGATTCTGGATCGTGTTCGGCATGAGAGCATAATCAAAACATTGCGCAAGGTTGGTGTTCGAATCAAGTTCCTCAGTGATGGTGACGTTGCTGGCGCAATGGCACCTGCGTTCCCAGAGGCAGGTATTGATCTGTATGTCGGATCAGGAGGAGCACCGGAAGGAGTGCTTGCTGCAGCCGCCTTGTCCTGCCTTGGAGGCGAGATTCAAGGTCGCCTAATGCCTGCGAACGCAGACGAATTCCAGCGCTGCTTGCAAATGGGAATCGATAATCCCTACAAAGTATTAACGATGCAGGATATGATCGGCACGGAAGATGTTATTTTTGCCGCAACAGGTGTTACTCCGGGTGAAATTCTTGGTGGTGTGCGTTACCTCGCAGATGACCGGGCAGAGACCGATTCCATTGTCATGCGTGCCAAAACCAAAACCATTCGTTTCATTCGTTCTCAGCATTTCCTTCCGAATAAGGAAGTGCTACACAAAGTACGGCAGCTTCAGTCGACACCTGAGCCTTCGGATCGCATTCCAGCTAATATCACCATTTTAGAACAGGCTGAGTTCAGTCAATCATCCGTTGGTAACGGTGTGACGACCTGATGTAGGTCTGTACTATAGTTAGCTGGGCCAATAAAGAACTATTTGTAGTCATGTGAATCATAAGGGAACATGGGACAAGTTACAAGAAAATATAGTAAGCAAGAGGTGGGGAATTTGTTTACACAAATCCTCATCTTTTTTTGTGTTAAAAGCATTGACAACGTTTACAACACATGAGAAGATGTACGCGCGTACATAATTATTTGATACATGGCATCGGTTTTGCATGTGTTCAGGAAGCATGAAGGAGGTGAGATCCATGGCATCCCGTAAAGAAGTGGCTGATCTTGCCGGTGTTTCAGAAGCTACAGTATCCCGAGTTCTTAATGGCGTTGGTCCTATTAAAGAGGAAACCCGCCGTAAGGTTATTGAAGCTTCTGAGCAGTTGGGTTATGTGCCCAGCGCACTGGCCCGCAGCTTTGCGAGAAGTAAGAGTGGTAACCTTGGCGTGGTGTTGCCCTACGTTCCGAAGGCGCACTTGTTCTCGGCATATTTCTTCTCGGAAATGCTGAGTGGCATTGGGAGCAAAGCCAGGGACAACGGCATGGACCTGCTGGTCATGTTCAGGACACCGGGTGAAGTGATGAATTATACGGATCTGTTCCGCCGTCAGAAAGTGGATGCTTGCATCATTCTCGGCGCGCGGGATGATTATGGAGAACTGGAAGCCTTGCAACAGCTTCAGCAGGAGGGACATCCATTTTGCATCATGAATCAGCACTTTGATAGTGAATCATTCATGGAAGTGGATGCTGATCATGTGGAGGGCAGCAGGCAGGCAATCCGTCACCTTACCGATCAGGGCTACCGGAATATCGCCTTTCTCAATGGTCCGGATAGTTACTCCAACAGTCAGGAGCGGCTTCAGGGCGTTCAAATCGGACTGAATGAAGCCGGAATGCAGGTGGATTCCAGTCTATTGTTGGAGGGAAATTACAGCAGACGAAGCGGTGTGGAGGCAGCTGCCACCATTGCAGCTCAGCTTGACGAGATTGACGCTGTATTTGCTGCGAACGACCGGATGGCAATCGGTGTTATGCATGGTTTGCGTGAGCGTGGGATCAAGGTTCAGGATTTCCCCGCGTTTGTGGGTTACGATGACTCCGACGCGGCCGAGATGGCAGTTCCACCGCTGAGCAGCGTCAGGGTTCCTTTTTATGAAATGGGAGAACTGGCTGCATCCAAGCTTATTCATAGATCATTGGGAGTAACAGCTTCATCGGTGAATACCGATTTCCCCTCAGAAACTGCAAGGCAGTTGTTGCCTACAGAGCTGATTATCCGTGCCTCTTCAATTCGTAATTAATACATGGCTATGATAACAGCGATCGAAAGGATGTTCTGTCATCGGAGTGGCAAGTGTAAATATTCTTTAGTTCAACCTGTATAGCTATATCCCAAAGGAGGAAATGACCATGTCAAATCGTCTTCGTGTCGGAATGGTTGGATACAAATTTATGGGAAAAGCCCATAGCAATGCTTATCGCAGTCTGCCGATGTTTTTCCCGTCTGCCCCACTGCAGCCGGAGATGTCTGTAATCTGCGGACGGAACGAACAGGGAGTTCAGGAGGCTGCCAGTCAGTTCGGCTGGTCTGAAAGTATAACGGACTGGCGCGAGCTGGTGCGGCGTGATGACATCGATCTGATCGATATTAACGCTCCAAGTGATGCCCATAAGGAAATCGCACTGGAAGCCGCTCGTCAAGGTAAACATCTGTTCTGTGAAAAACCGCTGGCTTTGTCGTTAGCTGATTCGCGTGAAATGCTCCAGGCTGCTGAAGAAGCAGGGGTTGCACACATGGTCGGATTCAACTACCGTTTCTCTCCAGCAGTGCAGCTGGCTAAAGAGTTGGTGCAAAGCGGACGCCTAGGCAAAATCTATCATTTCCGAGCATTTTTCCTTCAGGATTGGATCATGGACCCTTCGTTCCCTTTGGTATGGCGTCTGCAAAAAGAAGTGGCCGGTTCCGGCTCACATGGCGATCTTGGCGCACACCTAATTGATCTGGCACGTTTCCTGGTGGGTGAATTCAAGGAAGTAATTGGGATGAGCGAAACCTTCATCAAAGAGCGGCCGCTGGCTTCGGAAATGACCGGACTTAGCGCCAAAGGCAGTTCGAACGCAGATGCTCCGAAGGGTGAAGTGACGGTAGATGATGCAACGTTGTTCCTCGCACGGTTTGCAGATGGTGCGTTGGGGAGCTTCGAGGCTACACGCTTTGCAGCAGGTCATCGCAGTACCAACTCGTTTGAAATCAACGGTAGTCTGGGCAGCGTCCGGTTTGATTTTGAACGGATGAATGAACTGGAAGTGTATTTTACGAAGGACGATGAAGATGTGCAGGGCTTCCGCCGTGTTCTGGCGACTGATCCGGCACACAAATATGCTGAGGCGTGGTGGCCTGCGGGACATACGATTGGATTCGAGCATACGTTCACACATGAAATGCTGGAGCTGGTGACTGCGATTTCCGAAGGACGGCAGCCTGAGCCAAGTTTCCATGATGGGGTTGCCTGTCAAGCGGTATTGGAAGCCGTTGAACGTTCCGTTACAGAGCGCCGCTGGGTGTCGATAGAAGAAATGTAATCATTAAACCACTGAATTGTGAACTGGACATCATGGTGGCACTCATTTGAAATAAATAAGCTGCATTTAAGCTAGGATGTTGACCTCGGAGAGGTCTTGAGTTTGAGCAAGGTTCGATAGTATGACAATAACTTAACTTCCGGAAAGCGAGTGATGGGTGATGAGCAAAGCACTAATCGTATGGGGCGGCTGGGATGGACATGAACCAGAGCAGGTAGCAGCGATTTTTGAACGCATTTTGAAGGAAGAACAATTCGAGGTTGAAGTCTCAGATACATTGGAAGCTTATGCCGATGCAGAGAAACTGCTGGGTCTGGACCTAATCGTTCCGCTGTGGACAATGGGACAGATTGAACAGGAACTGGTCAATAACGTATCTGCGGCTGTTCAGAGCGGCGTAGGTCTCGCGGGCCTTCATGGCGGGATGTGTGACGCGTTCCGCAACAACGTCGACTGGCAGTTCATGACGGGTGGACAGTGGGTTGCGCATCCAGGGAACGACGGCGTGGAGTACACGGTAAACATGAAGCGTGGTTCCAGTCCTTTGCTGGATCATATTGAAGATTTCCAGGTGAAAAGCGAACAGTACTACCTGCACGTGGACCCTGCAGTAGAAGTGCTGGCAACAACACGTTTCCCAATTGTTAACGGTCCTCACGCAGCGAATGGCCCAGTAGATATGCCAGTCGTTTGGACCAAACGCTGGGGTGCAGGGCGTGTGTTCTACAACTCGCTCGGACACCATGCAGATATTGTGGAGATGAAACAGGTTACTGAAATGATGCGTAGTGGTTTCAAATGGACTGCAGCAGGCAAAGCTCTTGCGCAAAGCCGCAAGGACGCAGTGACTGAAGTTTACACAGGAATGGCTGATAACCAAAGTCACTAATTAAATTTAAATCTAATTCATATCCGTTGAGATAAATATATTGACCCACATAAAGCGGTCTTGAGTTGTTTTGGAAGCGCTATATCAATTGGAAACACGAAGGGAGTCCACGCATGAAAACAATGAAAGTAGGCATTATTGGCTGTGGTAAAATCAGCGGTATTTATATGGAGAACTGTCACCGATTTGAGGTGCTCGATCTTGTTGCGGTTGCGGATCTTGACCGGAACAGAGCAGAGGAGCAGGCAGCTGCTTATCATGTTCCTAACGTATACACGGTAGATGAAATTTTGGCAGACCCTGAGATCGACCTGATTATCAATCTGACAATCCCTGCCGTTCATGCAGATGTATGCTTGAGAGCGCTCGAAGCAGGCAAACATGTATATGTGGAAAAACCACTCGCCGTCACACGAGAAGAGGGTCAGGCGGTTCTCGAAACAGCTAAGCGTAGAGGGCTGCTGGTAGGCTGTGCGCCAGAGACGTTCTTCGGTTCAGGAATTCAGACGGCACTCAAAGTAGTAGAGGATGGTGTCATTGGCAAACCTGTGGCCGCTACCGCATTCATGATGAGCCGTGGGCATGAGCATTGGCATCCAGATCCGGAGTTCTACTATGCAGCCGGCGGCGGGCCGATGTTTGATATGGGGCCTTATTACCTGACTGCGCTCGTACAATTGCTGGGACCAATCAAGTCAATTGCTGGCATGACGGGCAAAGCGATGGAACAGCGGACGATCACGAGTGAGAAAAAGCGGGGTCAGAGCATTCCTGTTGAAATTCCGACGCATGTAGCGGGATTGCTGCAATTTGAGCAGGGAGCTATCGGCACGCTGATTACGAGTTTTGACGTATTTGGCGGAAGTGTATTGCCACCGATTGAAGTATACGGCACTCATGGAACCCTACAGGTTCCTGATCCAAACACATTCGGCGGTCCAGTTCGTTACCGTTTGCTAGGTGATGAGGAATGGACTGAGGTACCCCTTCTGCCAGGATATCAGGAAAATACACGTGGCATTGGTGTTGCAGATATGGCTTATGCTGTGGGTAGCGGACGTGCTCACCGGGCAAGTGGAGAGCTTGCCTACCATGTACTCGAAGCGATGTGGGCGTTCCATGATTCTTCGGATGAGCAGACTTTTTATAAAATGGACAGCACATGTCAGCGCCCAGCTGCACTGCCTGCAGATCTTCCATTGTACACACTTGATCAATAATCGATTAAGTTAGAAGATAGCCCTGACTCCCGATGCGAGGGAAGCAGGGCTATTTTCATTTTATATAAAGGCATGATCAGGGTTTTAGGGTTCAAATCCAGCTTGGCTAATCCAAATTTCATGTTCCTCAAAATGCGCCTTCATTCGCTCGACTACCATTTTGTACGCCTCAGGACTGTACCAATCTTCCTTGCCCACTTGTTCATAAAGTGGCTTCATGCCAAGTCTCCGGGTTCGCTTGCCCTCACTGCCATCTCCCATGAAGTAATCATCAACGCATATACGATCAACAAGCGGCCTTAGGATGGCTGCAAAATTTTCGCTGCTGGGTAATACTGGCGCAATAGCAGCCTGTGTGGGGATACCGGCATCTCGCAGTTGTTCCAGGGCACGCAATCTGCCAGCGATTGGCGGAGCAGAAGGACTGAACTGCTTGCGGATATCATCCAGATCCGTTTCCACGGTCATGCTAACCCGGACCCGGTCACCCAACTTTTGCAGCAGATCGATATCTCGGGTCACCAATGGGCTTCGGGTCTGAACCAATATAAAATCGGGTGGATCCTCGGCCATAACTTCAAGTAAAGAACGCGTGATTTGCTCCTTATATTCAACGGGCTGATACGGATCTGTACTGGATGACATAAAGAGAGTGACTTTACCTTTTGATTTCGCACGTTTCAGCTCTTTGGCAAACACATTGGCGGCTTCCTGTTTCACATCAACCCAGCTGCCCCATGGTTCATTGCGAAATAAAGAGACGGGCATTTGCCTTACATAACAGTAGGAACAGCCAAAAGCGCAGCCTGTGTAGGGATTCAGCGTATGCGTATAACCATTAAGGAACCCGGTTCCTTTGTTCAGCAATGTTTTGGGTACTTTGTATACCAAGCTGGTCTTCATGATTGATCACGCCTTTGTTCACGATAATTGGCAGGTGTGCTACCTGTATGTTTTCGAAATACAGTAATAAAATACGCCGGATTGGCTATGCCAACCTGGCGACCGATATCTGTAACGGTGAGCCGAGTGCTTTCAAGCAATTTCCGGGCTTGGGTGACTCTTTTTTCCTGAATATACTCCACCGGAGTTAGGCCGGTAATCCGTTTGAACACCCGATGCAGATGATATGGACTCCCGTGACTCACATTTGCAAGAATATCTAGTGTTAGAGGCTCGGCAAAATGATGTTCAATATAGTCTGTTACAACAGAAATCCATTCCTGATCGGGGATGCGCTCGCCCGTTGGTTTGCAGCGTTTGCATGGACGGAAATGTAGAGCTAATGCTTCTTCAGGGTTGTTAAATATAGTGACATTCTCATATTTGGGTGCTTTCGACTTGCAGGAAGGTCGGCAAAAGATGCCTGTTGTCTTGACACCGTAATAGAATTTACCATCAAAGCTGCTATCGTTGTGGATAATGGCATTCCACTGTTTTTCATCTATAGGAACTGAATTTGTTTGATAGGGGTTGGGACTTTCCAAAAGAATCACCTCAAGTCTCATTATACCCCTGATTTATGGAGATCGACGAAGTTTCAAACAAAAAAGCAAGATATCAATATGTTGGAAATGGACATCCCTTCAATCTGGTTGAAATATAGGCTACAATGTACAGGATGGCAAGCTGTTTAATTGTGAAATTTATTTACGAAAGAGGTAGATTGAATGGTTCGTTTTGGAGTGGTAGGTACCAACTGGATTACAGAGAGGCTTCTTGAGGCCGCTGCACAAGTCGAAGGATTCGAATTGACTGCCGTGTACTCAAGAACTGAAGATAAAGCTAATGCATTTGCAGATCAATATCAGGCTGCACTTCGATTCACCAACCTCGAAGAGATGGCGACGAGTGATGGTCTTGATGCCGTGTATATTGCTACACCGAATACCTTTCATGCCGAGCAGGCAGAGTTGTTTCTGAGAAGTGGAAAACATGTACTATGCGAGAAACCTTTGGCCGCCAATGGAGTAGAGGTCCGTCGAATGATTGATACAGCGAAAGAACATGGAGTTCTGCTCATGGAGGCCATGAAATCGACCCTTGTTCCCTCGTTCAAAATGGTACAATCTCACCTACATAAAATTGGCCCTGTACGTAAATATGTGGCGAGTTACTGCCAGTACTCTTCCCGGTACGACAAGTATAAGGAAGGAATCGTCCTGAATGCGTTCAAACCCGATCTTGCTAACGGAGCGCTAATGGATCTTGGGGTGTATTGTCTCTATCCATTGATTACGCTATTCGGCGAGCCTAAACAAGTTCAGTCCCAGGCAATGATGCTGGAATCAGGGGTAGATGGACAAGGCAGTGTCATTCTGAATTATGATGAGATGGAAGCGGTAGTGACGTACTCCAAAATCTCCAATTCTCATGTTCCAAGCGAAATTATGGGCGAACGCGGCAGCATCCTCATTGACAAAATTGGTTCACCCGAACATGCGGAGATACGCTACAATGATGGTACGGTGGAAAAACTCACTGCCGAGCAAATTCATCCGTCGATGTATTATGAGGTGGAGGAATTTGTCAATCTGATTCAGCAGGGCAAAAAGGAATCGGACATGAACACGTATGAACGTTCCTATGTTACCATGCAGGTGATGGATCAAATCCGGCAGCAGATTGGTCTTGTTTTTCCTAATGATTAATTCTGGAAAGTGAGCTGAGACGAGATGAGCATAGATGAGCAGAAGAGCAGAGTAGCCGGCCTGGAGCTGGCACAGATTATTTTTATCGGGCGAACCTTCGAGGAATATATGAAGATGTTTAACCTGACCGTGGAAGAAATTAAAGGTAAGTCTGTTCTCGATTGTCCAGGTGGGGCTTGTTCATTCAGCAGCCATGCGCGAGAGTGGGGTGCAGATCCCATGGCAGCGGATATTGCCTATGAACATGAGATCGGCCAACTGGAAGTGAAGGGACTTCAGGATATTGAACATACGATGAAACAAATGGAACAAGTACAAGACAAATATAGATGGGATGATTTCGGTTCGATCCATGGCTTGGAAGAAGAACGTAGACGTGCAATCACCGACTGTGTAGCGGATATGAGACGTTTCCCTGATCGTTATGTGGCTTCTGTACTGCCGGAGTTACCTTTTGCCGATGAACAATTCGATCTGACATTGTCTGCGCATTTCCTGTTTACGTATGCAGATCGACTGGATGCCGAATTCCATCTACGGACGATCCTTGAGCTGTTGCGAGTGACCAAGCGGGAGCTGCGTATTTTTCCTACGGTAGACTTGTCTGGCAAGCGTTATGAGCATATGGATCAATTAAAGGATATACTGGAAGAACGCGGATATATTACTTCTGAAGAGAAGACTTCATACGAATTCCAGCGAGGAGCACACACGATGCTCCATATTGTGAAATCCCGGTAAAAATATCTGGATTGCAACAACACAGACAGCACTTCATTCATGAAGTTTTAGTAATATACGCATGATCAGAAGAGGTTAGGAGGTTTTATCGGATGAAAAAAGTACTTATACTTGGTGGGACACGGTTCTTCGGCAAACGTCTGGTTGATCATTTACTATGGGAAGGAAAGTCTCAAATCACAGTCGCAACTCGAGGGAAAACGAATGTAGACTTTGGACCAGAGGTCAATCGGATTAAAATGGATCGTGAGGACCCGAAATCTCTTGCCGAGGTTGCGCAGACCGACATGTGGGATATTGTCTATGACAACATCTGTTACTCGCCGGATGCGGCGAAGTCGGCTTGTGAAGCTTTTGCCGGACGCACCCAAAGATACATTTTGACATCAACGCTCTCGGTATATGGAGATCCCAAACCCGGATTTACCGAAGCAGATTTCGATCCATACACCTACCCGGTGCAATACGGAAGCCACGAAGATTTCTCCTACGGCGAGGGTAAACGTCTAGCGGAAGCTGTGTTTTTCCAGGAAGCGGATTTCCCAGTGGCGGCGATGCGCATTCCAATTGTACTCGGGATTGATGATTACACGCGAAGACTTCATTTTCATATTGAACATGTGCAAAAAGGAAAACCTATCGGTATGCCCAATCCGAACGCCGAAATTGGATTTATCAATTCCACCGAAGCCGCGAGATTTCTGGCTTGGCTTGGACATTCATCGATTACAGGACCTGTGAATGCAGCGTCCAAAGGGACGATAACACTTTCCGCCATGATGCATCTGATCGAAACGGTAACAGGCATGCAATCTCAGGTACTGACCGAAACGATCAAAGAGGACATGTCACCCTTTGGAATTTCGGAATCCTGGACAATGGATACATCCAAAGCAGAGCAGGCGGGATATACGTTCGAAGCATTAATGGATTGGTTCCCTGGTCTGGTTCGGGAAGTCGCTCTGGCTCTTCAATCCGAGGGATAAATTGAACTAAGAATATTTACGCTTGCCACTCCGATGCCAGAACAACCTTCCGATCGCTGTTATCCCCAGATTTTTTGGATTCCCTTTTTCAAAGGGGAAAATCCGAGGATAAAGGCGAACGCTCCGCTTCTTCAGATTATTTCTGTCCTCTACGTTCTTGTGTAAATGCTTAGTTCAATTTATATAAATTCCATATATATATAAGAGGTACATTTCATAAAAAAGGACGCAATCAGAGAGATATTCTCCGATGCGTCCTGTTTGTATTTGCTTCAACAAAACAGTTTCTCTCAAGTCAGGGTTGGTCTACGACTGATTTTCCTCTTTATTCGCAAGGTACAGAGGCCGAAGCGCGAATACGCAGCTCCGATGGCATAATGACGGTCTGTGGTTCCTCAGGAGCCTTACCTTCAATTCGGTCGATCAGCATCTGCATGCCGATGGCACCAAAATCATAGGCAGGCTGTGCAGCAACCGTGAGAAAGGGATCAAAGGCAGAAGCCAGATCGAGGTCATCAAAACAGACGACCGAGATATCTTCAGGCACACGCAGCCCCCGTTTACGTAAAAGTCGAATGACGCCAATGGCGAGCATGTTATTTGCTGCAAATATGGC
Organism: Paenibacillus taichungensis; assembly: GCF_013359905.1. Taxonomy (GTDB): domain Bacteria; phylum Bacillota; class Bacilli; order Paenibacillales; family Paenibacillaceae; genus Paenibacillus; species Paenibacillus taichungensis. The sequence continues at coordinate 741,757 of NZ_JABMCC010000115.1, forward strand.
TGTAGGTTTGTGTTGATGTGCAAGTAAACTGTCGATACCCACTTCATCGCTGAAATCCCGGTAGCCTGTTCGAAGGATTAAGCCTTCGTCAAAGGGCAACTCGGCTTCCCGGAGTCCCTCCATATATCCTTCTTCTCGCAGCCGCGCAGTCGAAACCTCGGAAGAACCATTAACCAGAGCAATGTAGCGATGACCCAGATTCGTCAGATATCGAATCAATTGAAGCGCCCCATCTCGGCTGTCCCCAGCGATAACGTCAGATGTGATTCCCGGGACAGTGCGGTCCAAAATAACAAACGGAATGTTACGTTCCTGCAGCTGCTTCAAGTGATTCAGCGAGCGGTCCCCTGCAGGTGCAAACAGTACACCATCGACGCGAGTAGACAGAATGGTTTCCACATAATTTTTCTCCTTGTCGTAATCCTCGTCGCTATTGCTGAACAAGAGGCGGTAACCACGCAGATTGGCAGCATCCTCAGCCCCCCGGGCCAGCGTTGTATAGAAGGGGTTGGTAATATCCGTAATCAATAATGACAGCATCTGAGTCCGTTGCAGCACAAGACTGCGCGCATTCGAATTGGGTATGTAACCAAGTTCTTCGATGACCTGTTGTACACGCTCGCGTGTAGCCGGGCTAATACGACCTGTTTGATTAATGACTTTAGAGACGGTCATGGCGGAGACGTTGGCTTTTTTGGCAATATCATAAATGGTAATCAATAGGATCTAACCTTTCCGCAACATAGTCTTTCCATTCTATAGGATAATGCCGATTGACAGCAAGATAGGCTCATGCTATCTTAGGGTTACCGATAACCCTAATCATAAAAAAGTTGATTTATTTCAGTCTAACCGCTCTTCATTTTTGCTCACATCGCTTCCTTCACACTCCATAACAGGACAGCATAACGGAGTCAATAATATAGAGCGGTTTATTTAATCAAGCATTTGTAAACGCATTCATAGTAAGAAAAAGAACTGACCGTTGGCATGCAATGGTAGTGTATTTCCTCGGGTATCGGTGAACAGAAGGAATCAAAATTCCTAAATAGCCCCATCAAATTGCATACGGACAAGTCACAAGTCATTCGTACCTATTCTATGAAACCATTGAAGGAGGACGTTTTAGTATGACACATCAGGATTATCGTTATAAACAGGCATTTCCCAAGATTGGTATTCGTCCCACAATTGACGGCAGACGCAAGGGTGTTCGTGAATCCTTGGAAGAGCAGACGATGAGCATGGCAACTTCCGTTGCCGAGCTGCTCGCAGCAGAACTTCGGTATCCCGATGGATCGCCGGTAGAATGCGTCGTTGCCGAGTCCTGTATTGGCGGCGTCAACGAGGCAGCGGCAGCAGCGGAACTATTCAGTCGTTCTAACGTGGGCGTGACCATAACCGTTACACCTTGCTGGTGTTATGGGACAGAAACGATGGATATGTCTCCATCCATTCCTACTGCGATCTGGGGTTTTAACGGCACTGAACGTCCGGGCGCAGTATATCTGGCAGCAGTACTCTCTGCCCATGCACAGAAGGGGATCCCGGCTTTTGGTATCTATGGCGAGGATGTACAGGATGGAGGAGATACGACGATTCCTGATGACGTTCGTGAGAAATTGCTGCGTTTCAGCCGTGCTGGTCTTGCCGCTGCAACCATGAAGGGACGTGCTTATCTGTCTATCGGCTCGGTATCCATGGGCATTGCCGGCTCCATCGTGAACGATTCCTTTTTCCAGGAGTATCTGGGCATGCGGAACGAATATGTGGATATGAGTGAACTCACTCGTCGTATAGAAGAAGAAATCTATGATCCTGAGGAGTATAAGCTGGCGCTAGCTTGGGTGAAGGAGAACTGTAGTGAAGGAGCGGACAATAATCCTGCCCATCTGCAGACAGATCGCAAACGCAAAGAGTATGAATGGGAAACGGTAGTGAAAATGACGCAGATCGTACGTGACCTGATGGCTGGCAATCCGAATCTGGCGGAGCTGGGTTTTACTGAGGAATCCATGGGCCACCACGCGATTGTCTCCGGGTTTCAGGGACAACGACAGTGGACAGATCATTCACCCAACGGAGATTTTCTGGAATCCATCCTGAATTCTTCCTTTGACTGGAATGGCAAACGTTCTCCTTATCTGGTGGCAACAGAGAACGACAGCCTGAATGGTGTGTCGATGTTATTTGGTTCCTTACTTACACATACCGCGCAGATCTTCGCAGATGTACGCACCTATTGGAGCCCGGATTCGGTAAAACGCGTGACAGGGCATCAGCTGGAAGGAAACGCAAAGGACGGTATTCTGCATCTGATCAACTCCGGTTCAGCAGCATTGGACGGTACAGGGCAACAATCAAGAGCAGGTGAGCCTGTGCTCAAGCCTTTCTGGGAAATTACAGACGAAGAGGTTCAGGACTGCCTGAAAGCGACCTCGTGGCGCCCGGCATCTGTCGAATATTTCCGGGGCGGCGGCTATTCGGCTGATTTCCTGACCAAGGGCGGTATGCCTGTTACGATGACGCGTCTCAATTTGGTTAAAGGACTAGGGCCAGTACTGCAGGTGGCTCAAGGTTACACCGTCGATCTGCCTGAGGATGTACATGATACGCTGGATCAACGGACAGATCCGACTTGGCCATCCACCTGGTTTGCACCTGTTCTGACGGGATCAGGAGCTTTTACTTCGGTCTACGAAGTGATGAATCAATGGGGCGCGAACCATGGCTCCATCTCTTATGGACATATCGGAGCGGATTTGCTGACACTGGCCTCCATGCTTCGTATCCCGGTGAGTATGCATAATGTACCGGAATCCGAGATTTTCCGTCCACGTGCCTGGGGGCTGTTCGGCACAAGTGAACCAGAAAGTGCCGATTACCGGGCATGCAGCGTCTTTGGACCGTTGTATCGTTAACATCCAAACGGCTAGTCGCGGAAGCAAAGGAGGCATGAGAGATGGGAACTCAAGCAACGCATGTGCTTGCTGCCGATTACGGCGCCGGAAGCGGCCGAGTAGTCCGTGGGACTTTTGACGGGAGTAAGCTCTCGTTAGAGGAAGTGCATCGATTCAGTAACGATCCTGTACACCTGGGAGACGGATTGTACTGGGATTTCCTGCGACTTTTCCACGAACTGAAACAAGGGATTGTAAAGGGCATGCAAGGCATCTCCCAACCGGTCCGTTCCATTGCTGTGGATACGTGGGGAGTCGACTATGGATTAGTGGACGGGGAGGGAAGATTATGCTTCAACCCCCGCCATTATCGGGAATCGCGTAATGCGAAGTGGATGGAAGAAGCCCTGCGCATGGTAAATGAAGAAGAGCTATATTCCATGTCCGGTGTCCTGCCACAACAAATAAATACCGTATTTCAACTGCTTGGAAGTGTGCGCGAGCACTCGGAAGGTCTGCGGCCAGATGTGCGCATGTTATTGATGCCGGATTTATTTAACTATTATCTATCTGGTCAACAGGCCAGCGAGTACACAATTGCCAGTACAAGCGGACTATTGCATGCCGGAGAGGTTCGTTGGAATGAACAATTGATTGGCCGACTGGGTATCCCGGAGACGTTATTTCCACCTCTCGTCCAGCCAGGCACGGTGCTGGGGCAGTTAACGGATGACTTGTGTGCAGAGTTGAACATTGAACCAATGCAAGTGATATCTGTAGGTTCACATGATACAGCATCTGCATTGGCAGCTATTCCTGCGACAGATTCGGAATTTGCCTTTATTAGCTGTGGCACCTGGTCACTCATGGGCGTGGAACGCGACAGTCCTGTATTGGATAATCGTAGTCGTCAACTAGGGTTCACCAATGAGGGCACGGTAAATGGCAAAGTACGAACCTTGAAGAATCGCTCAGGACTGTGGTTATTGCAGGAGTGCAAACGGCAGTGGGAACGGGAGAATCAACGTTTTACCCATGAGGAACTGGTACAGCTCGCTGATTCGGCAACTGCTCATCAATGTTATGTATCGCCCGGTGATGGGGTGTATTTGGCGCCAGGCGACATGCCAGAGCGAATCCGGCAACAGTGCAGTGCCAGCAGGCAAGCAATACCTGAAACTACCGGAGCCATTGTGCGTTGTATTCTCGAAAGTTTGGCGCTGGAGTTCAGACAGACTCTGGACGAACTGGAGCTAATTACAGGCACTCGGCCACGGGTGATTCATATGGTCGGTGGCGGTGTGCATAATCGCTTATTGTGTCAATTTACGGCGAATGCAGCAGGGATTCCCGTGATAGCGGGTCCTGCCGAGGCAACCTCAGCCGGAAATTGCATGCTGCAATTCTTGGCACATGGCGAAGTGAGCAACTTGTCCGAGGTGAGAGAAGTTATGGCTTCTTCCTTTTCTCCCGAAACCTATGAGCCAGAAGACACCGCAAGGTGGCAGGAAGCCTACGTAAGATACCAAAACCTTAATCAAAGGTTGGCGAGTGAATCCAATTAGATGAGCATTTTATAAAATGCTAAAAAGAAAAGTCAAAGGAGTGGAGCAGAACATGTCTGAACAACAGGTAAGGGAAGAACTGACCAAATATGCCCGCAGAGCGGTTGCTCAGGGGCTGGTGGTTGGACCTGGGGGGAATCTGAGCGCACGTTTCGAAGGAACGATGCTGCTTTCGCCGAGTGGTTATGCACTAGAGGATCTGGAGCCTGAGGAATGGATCGCGATTGATATTGCGACAGGAGAGACACGTGCCGGATCAACACGTCCTTCCTCAGAGGTGTTGATGCATCTGTATAGCTATCGGGTCAATCCTGACATTCAAGCCATTGTGCATACACATCCGGCATACACCATCGCTCTGAGTCTCGTTTTCGATGAATTGCCTCATTTGTTCCCTGATCAGTCGGCACTGGTGGGAGATATTGGCTTTGTCCCTTATGTTCTGCCCACAACCAAACTTCTTGCTGATGCGGTGGCTGCCAAGGTTGAAGAACACACAGCGCTCATTCTGGTTAACCACGGATTGGTCACGACAGGTAAAAACCTGCGGGAAGCCTACTACCGCACCCAGGTGGTGGAGGAAAGCGCCAAGGTGTACATGATCGCCAAGGCAGCAGGGGAGCCTAAAGTGCTTACTGCGGAAGAATACAAGGAGATCCAATCTCTTGAAAGTGAAGCCTACCGCGTACAGCTACTCCAACAGCTCAAGTCGTAAATGAATATTTATAATTAAACGAAGTTTAAAGGTTATCTCAACAAAGAGCAGATTACGTCCTCCAGAACAAAATCTGGAATACAGGATGTGAATTGCTCTTTTTTATTTTGGAACAAACGGCTAGTACATGGTCAGAAAAATAATACATAGTAATTAGGTAAGAATTATTGAAATTATTGTCGATTGAAGGTATACTGTCGTTAATCATCAGTGAGTAACAACAAAAAAAACTACAATTATTTATATATGAGGAGTGAATTTAGTGGGTCCTGAGCTAAACGAATTGGAGTTGGAATACGAACTGCTGAAGCAGCTTCGGGACGCGAGCGCTCCCATCGGGGCCAGCACGTTGGTTCATACCCTGGGCAAAACGTACGGTCTAAGTCAGGCTACAATCGGAAGAAGACTTATGGAGATGGACGTTGAAGGTTTCACGATACTGGAGGGACGGAAGGGAAGGGTTCTGACCGAACAAGGGCTGGAGCGAATCAAGATTCTGGAGAAGGATTTACAGCAAAAAAGTGTGAATTCCCAGCTCATTCAGATGCTGAACCATTCCGGTGAAAAGGCTCTGCTCGATGTCCTTGTAGCCAGAAGGGCTCTGGAACGGGAAATTGCTTCTCTGGCAGCACAACGAGCCTCAAAAGAATACATATTGTTACTGGAAGCCTCTATTGCTACCCAGCATCTATTGCTTTCCCAGAATGTTATTCCTTACGAGGAGGACCGGGAATTTCACAGGCTGCTGGCTTATGCGGCTCAAAACCAGATTCTGCTGCATGCGGTTGAACTGGTCTGGGAGACAAGCCGTGATTTCCTGGAAACAGCTTATATTAGGCAAAGAGTAGGAAGTGAACTGGTTGTGGACCATCAGCGGATTCTGGAGGCAGTAGCGGCGGGCTCCCCGGAACAGGCTGAAGCGGCAATGGTGAATCATATTAACCAGATGATTGAGGATGTTAAACGATATTTTGCCATGCAGAACCTTAATATAACTTCGGATAATAACCGGTGATAAAGGAGTTGAGCTTGTGAAAACAACTTATCGATTAGGTATAGATATCGGAGGCACATTCACGGATGCCCTGGTTATGGACAATCATGGCAGGGTGATTGTGGCACTGAAGACGCCATCGATTGCAGCAGCTCCTGAACAGGCGATTTTTAATGCACTTGATCAGCTCAAAGCGGGTGGAGTGGATCTTCAGGAGATTGATCTGTTTGTGCACGGAACAACGCTTGGTGTTAACACCCTAATTGAGCGTAACGGCGCAGTTACAGGTCTGTTGGTCACCAAAGGGTTTCGAGATATTCTCGAGATTCGGAGGCTACGTCTCGAGGATACTACCAATCTGTATGGTGACAAGACCGATGCGCTTGTTCCGAGACATCTCGTTAAGGAAGTGGATGAGCGAGCGCTTGCGAGTGGTAGCATACTTCAACCACTGGATCAGGAGCAACTGCTTCAAGCGGTAGACGAGCTGGTGGAAGAGGGGGTTACAGCCTTGGCGATCAGTTTCTTGCACGCTTATGTCAATCCTGCTCATGAGCAGCTCGCGGAAGAGTTAATCAGGGAACGTCATCCGCACCTGTTTCTCTGCAGAAGTAGTGCCATTTGGCCGCAGCAACGTGAATTCGAACGTACACTCGCCACAGCCATGAATGCATATGTTGGGGAACGCATGGGATCATACTTTCTGCGTCTGCAAGAAGGAATTGGCGCTTACGGTTTGAAAGCCAATTTGCTGTCCACGATGTCCAATGGTGGAATCATGACGGCGGCCAGAGCGGCCAAAGAGCCTGTACGTACTCTTCTGTCCGGACCTGCGTCCGGAGTAATCGCTGCAACGCATATTGCTGAACAGGCCGGCATTCATCAAGTCATCACGTTCGACATGGGCGGGACAAGCGTTGATGTTGCTCTCATTGATAAAGAGCCTACCTATTCTACCGAGAATAAGGTTGGGGATTTTCCAGTTATCATTCCCGCTGTCGATGTAACCGCGATTGGAGCGGGTGGGGGCTCGATTGCCTGGCTCGATTCCGTAGGTGTACTCAAGGTGGGACCACGAAGCGCAGGAGCCAATCCGGGTCCAGTCTCCTATCATCGTGGGGGAGAAGAGCCAACAACGACGGATGCCTATCTGCAACTGGGCATTTTGCAGGCTGATCGATTCCTTGGTGGACAGATGCGTCTCTATCCCGAGCTTGCAGAACGTGCTCTGGGCAACCTTGGCGAACGTCTGGGACTAAGTCCCACGCAAACTGCACAGGCCATTCTTGATGTGGCCACCGCCAATATGTATGCCCAGTTCTCTCCGCTCATGGCACGTAAGGGTGTTGATCCCCGTGACTTTACGTTGCTCGCCTATGGTGGAGCTGGGCCGATGCATGCTTTTCTCATGGCGCGTGAAGTAGGCATCCGCCGAGTGCTGATCCCGCCATCTCCAGGAACACTTTGTGCCATGGGCTGCACGGTTGCCAACCTTCGCAATGATTTCGTTCATACCTTGCATAAAAGCAGTCAAACACTTGAGCCTGGTGAGTTATCGACTCTTTACACCAGACTGGAGGATCAAGGGCGTAGTTGGGTTGAGGAGGAAGCACGCGGAGGAGTGAAACTGGAACATATCTATTGCTTGTATAGTGCCGACATGCGTTACGAAGGTCAGGCCTTTGATTTGGAGGTTACGCTCACATCCGATGAAATCGCCGATCCTGAGAAAGCAAGGAACAAATTCCATATGTACTACCAAAATGTGTTTGGCATCAGCCAGCCGGAAGCTGATGTGATGTTCGTTAGTCTGAGAGCGACCATTGTTGGCATCCTGCCTACCCAAAGCACCGCGTCTCCGGCAGAGTTGCCATTCGATGAGAGTGAAGCAGAAGAACGAATCATCACTTTCGACCACGCACAGCGAATAGCAAAAGTTCTTAAGAGGGGACAGATACCATTGAATATGCCCATCCACGGGCCCATTATTGTGGAGGAATATGATACAACCATTTTCATCCCGCCTGGCTTTACGGTATACCGGGATGCTTACGGAAATGTGATTGGGGAGGTGGAGCAATGATTGGCGACAAGGTTTTTCTTGAAATTTTCAACAACCGGATTCAGGCTGCGGTAGAGGAAATGGCCAATGTCGTGCTGCGCACAGGATTCACCGCTTTTGTTAAAGAAACAGGCGATTTTGGAACCTACCTCTTGTCACCATCCGGGGAAACGTTTGGGTCGCCATTGGAGACGGGTTACAATCTGTCCCTCGGCATCCCCGCAGCGGCGACCATAAACAGCATTACAGATTGGAAGGAAGGCGATTTGGTTATCTGTAATGATCCTTATTCCACCAAAGGCATGGTGACACATCTACCGGATGTCCATCTGATCAAGCCCTACTTTCACAAAGGAGAAATCATCGCATACGGCATGTGCTTCGTTCATTCATCCGATGTAGGTGGTAAGGTACCGGGGAGCGTATCTCCAAGCGCCTACGATATTCATATGGAAGGCATTCGTATTGCTCCAGTCAAGCTGTATGAAGCAGGCGTTCTTAATGAGCAAATACTTCGTATGTTTCTGGACAATAGCCGCATTCCGGAGCAAAACCTCGGTGATCTCAAGGCACTGATGGCAGCTTTGAATCGGGGGGAGCAGCGACTAGAAGAGCTTATCGGCCGCTACGGTGTAGAGCGAATTCAGCAGGGCATTGAGCATTTGCTGGAATACGCTGAGTTGAAGGCACGCGCCATCGTACAGGAGATCCCGGATGGTTCGTATGAGTTCTGGGACTATCTGGAGAAAGGCCCTGGCGGTTATCCCATCCGATTGCGCTGCAAAATGACAATCGCGGGCAGTGATATTCATCTGGACTTTAGCGGAACCGACCCTCAGGTCAGAGCTTCGTTCAATATTCCTACCCACAATCAGCAGGGGCATTACATGCTGGTTCCCGCACTCATTCGTTATTTCCGTACGCTCGATCCAACGATTCCATGGAATTCGGGCATGATTCGCATGGTTCGAAATTACGCACCACCGGCTTCAGTTCTTAACCCGGAGCCGATGGCAGCGGTTGGCGCAAGAGCTGCTACCTTTATTCGGCTAATGGATGTCATCACAGGCGCTCTTGGAAAAGCTCAGGCAAGTAAGGTTCCCGCCGCAGGAGCCGGACAGGCATGCATCGTTATGATGGCGATGACAGATGCGTCAGATGGCAAGAAAAAGGTTGGCGTGATCCAGCCGATATGCGGCGGTTCAGGAGCAAGACCGATGAAAGACGGAATTGATGGCATGGATTTTGCCGTGGGTCATCTTCGAAACATTCCTGCGGAAACAGTAGAATCCGAAATGCCTGTGCTCATAGAGCATTATGGCCTTCGTGCTGATTCTGCTGGTGCTGGAACCTTCCGTGGTGGAAGCGGAATCGACCTGTGTGTCAAAATTCTTACACCAGATACCGTAATGACCGCCAGAAATATGGAGCGTATGGAGTTTCATCCGTGGGGCAGGCTTGGCGGAGGTGTTGGTACCCATGGGGAAGCTATTCTCAATGCTGGACGTGCAAGTGAACACCATCTGGGAAGAATTGATGAGTTGCTGCTCCAACCCGGAGAGACGGTGACGTTCCTGTCACAGGGCGGAGGTGGATATGGCGATCCATTTGATCGGGATCCACTGCTGGTTCTGGAGGATGTTAGAAGAGGACTGGTATCCACGGAAAAAGCTCTTGAACTGTATGGTGTAGTCATAGAAGGCCGGAATCTGAACGTGAGTGAGACCAGACAGTTGCGGGCCAATCGGGAACGGCAGCAGGAAGAATTCGATTATGGTTGGACAAGGAAACAGTTCGAGGCCATATGGACTGACGAGATGCAAGTATCGCTGAATCAGGCACTGCTCAATGTTCCGCTGGCACTCAGAGACTACCTGAAGCGTCAGACCATGGGAGTCGTGGAGGAGAATTCCGTATCCGTATCTCCACATGAAATATCAGGCATTATGGAAGGATTGCGTCAGAAAATAGGATTGCATTGATAAGGTACATGAAGGAAAAACGAATTAATTTTTGTCAAATTCATAAAACCAACTAAATCGATGGGGGAAATTCTCATGTTTAAATCAAACAAGAAACGCTTTCTCAGTCTCGCCTCACTGACACTGGCCGGTACACTGGTTCTCTCTGCATGCGGTGGAGCAAGCAGCTCCAGCAATACAGCAGGAGGATCCGATTCTACTGGAGGAAGCGGAGACAAGGTTAAACTGACCATGTTTATCTGGGCTGGCTCCAATCAGGATGTCGTTCCAAAAGAAGTGGTAGCAGATTACGTCAAAGAGCATCCAAATGTAGAAGTTACTTTTGAAGAATCATCCAATGCAGTCATGTATCCGAAAATGGTCGCTGGCAAGCAGGCTGATCCCAACAATCCAGTTGTTAACTTTGGTTACTTCAACGCAGATGCGACAGCAAAAGGCTTGAACGATGATATGTGGGAGTCACTGGACACAAGCATCGTGACCAACATCAAGGATATCCCGGAGCAGTTTCACAAGCCTGACAATAAGGGTGTCGTGTGGGGAGTTTCGAGCTTCGCACTCGTCTATAACAAGGACCTTGTAAAAACACCGCCAACAAGCTGGAATGATCTGTGGGATAACGAGGAATTCAAAGGGAAAACGGCACTCTGGGACTACATGTTCTATTCCTATATTTCTCCACTTCTTGCAGTCAAAGGACAGGAGCTTGGCGCATCGTATGAGAATCCGGAGCCAGCATTCCAGTTCTGGGCAGATCACAGTGACCAGATCGGTACATTGGTTACATCCAATGACCAGTTGAAGGCTCTTCTGGAGTCGGGCGATGCTCTGATTGCTCCTTTCAGTGCACAGGTTGCACAGACATGGATCGATGGCGGTTCTCCACTTGCTGTAGCATATCCGAGCGAAGGAGCTATTTCTTTCCCATACACACTTCAGGTTGTGAAGGGGTCAACACCTGAGCAGACACGTGTAGCCAACGAAATTATCAACGAGCTGCTGAGCGCAGAGGCGCTATCACAGTATGCAGAAGCAACAGGTACACCGGTAACCAGCACAACTGCTGCCGTTCCAGACAAATACAAGGACGATCCTTCCTTCTCCGTGGAAACACAGAGCAACGGGATTAATCCTGATTGGGATGTTCTTGCTCAGAACAGCTCTTCCTGGAAGGAACTATGGGACCGACTCGTCAAAACCAAACTTCAATAAATGATGGTTTTCAGACAAACCACGATAACGGGTTCTATTTTGAGCCCGTTATGGACGGGAGGAAAACAGAGATGAGCAGTGAACAAGAACCCATTTCCATCGAAACAAGAGAAGTTACGAAGACCTACGGAGAGCGTGCCGCGGTTAACCATGTGTCATTGCAGGTGAAGAAGGGAGAATTCGTTTCCCTGTTAGGCCCGAGTGGCTGCGGCAAAACAACACTTCTACGGATGCTTGGCGGACTTGAGCAGCCGGATCAGGGGAGCATTTTGCTGGGAGGTCGGGATGTAACCGGCATCCCGGCCTATGGTCGTAACAGTAACATGATTTTTCAACAGCTTGCGCTATTCCCGCATATGGACGTATTCAACAACATCGCCTATGGGCTGAAGGTGAAGAAGTTACCGAAAGCCGATATCAGGAGGCAAGTACATGAGATGTTAGAGTTGGTCCAGCTCGGAGATTATGGTAGACGAGCTGTTTCCCAGTTGTCTGGGGGGCAGGCTCAACGCGTAGCGATTGCTCGCGCTTTAATCAACAGACCCGAAGTTTTGCTGCTCGATGAGCCACTTTCCGCACTGGACATGCAGCTGCGTCTGGATATGCAGCGCGAACTAAAACGCATACAACGAGAGTTCGGTGGTACGTTCATCTTTGTAACGCATGATCAGAATGAAGCCATGAATATGTCAGACCGGATCGGTGTCATGCGCGCTGGCAAGCTGCTGCAATATGCTACGCCGGATGAAATCTATGAAAAACCGACAGACAGCTTCGTAGCCAAGTTTATTGGCGATACCAATCTTCTGGCAACAAGGGTGCTTGGACAGGATACGAATGGAATCCGGGTTGAATGCTTCGGGTATTCGCTGCTGGTGAAGACAGGTGAGGACACCCCGGTTGCCATAGTAGGTGCCCGGCACTCGTTGTCCATTCGGAACGAATATATTCGACTTGGAGAGGATGCGATTCCTTGCCTGAATAAGCTGGATGGACGTGTCATAGAAGCAGTGTATGGCGGGGCAAATATTCGTTACACGATCCAGATTGCTGAGGGGTTTCTGGTTCAGGCCAGTGCACTGCATCAGCGGGGAGCCTCTCGTTTTAGCCCGGGAGAGCCAATTCGGATTGGCTTTGATCCGGAGGACGCGCTCTTGTTATCCGAACCAATGCTGCAAGATCCGGCACAGGAGGAAGGGATATGAATCGGATTGCGGATCGGATCGTGAATCTGTATTCATCCAAAAACCGCCGATGGATTACCCAGTTGCTGCTTCTGCTGCCTGCACTGGTCCTGATGGGCATCGTGTATCTGGGTGGTCTGCTTATCTTTGGCAGATACAGCTTTGATATCTATGAAAATGGCAAGCTCGTCCGGGGCTGGGAGTGGGATGCCTATCGCGCTTTTCTGTCCGATCCGTACTATTGGAAACTGATAGGCACCACGTTTCGCGTTGCTTTCAAGGTTACGCTATGGAGCCTGCTGCTTGCATACCCGCTAGCTTATTGTATAGCAGGCCTAAAGAAAACGGGCATGAAGCAATTGTTGCTGCTACTTACGTTTCTTCCGCTACTGGTCAGCGCAGTTGTGCGATCCTATGGCTGGCAGCTGTTGCTATCCAAACAGGGCTTTATGAACTGGCTGTTCATACGGCTTGGAATTACGGATGAAGGCTTCAGTATGATATATAACGAGACTGGTGTGGTCGTCGCACTTGTTCATATTTTTCTGCCGTTCATGGTCTTTCCGATCCTGAATGTATTGTCGCAAAGTGACGCTTCTCTAAAAGCGGCTGCTCAGGATCTGGGAGCAGGAAGCTGGCGGACATTCCTGACGATTACCCTACCTTTATCAGCGAGAGGTATTGCTAGCGGGGTACAGATTGTATTCACGCTATGCCTTACGGCCTTTACAACGCCTCAACTGATTGGCGGAGGCAGAGTCATGACACTGCCAGTATTTATTTACCAGCGAACACTGGATACCAACTGGCCGATGGCTGCGGTAGCAAGTATGTTCTTGCTCATTTCTTCCATCATCGTTTCACTTTTGGTCAATAAAGGAGCGGAAATGCTGATGTTCCGTCGTTCCCGGAAGGGAGGTCAGGCTTATGGTTAAGTCCAACAGGCTCACCAAACTGCTGCTCTATATATTTGCAGGGGCCGTGGCGGTTTATCTACTATTGCCGTTGCTAATGATCCTATTGACATCTGTAGGTTCCGGATCGGCCAGTAAATTCCCTCCAGAAGGTCTTACCCTGAAGTGGTATGCAAATCTGGGAGAGCAGACTCAATTTCTCGTTGCATTCAAGAACAGTCTGATTGCTTCCACTGGTGCGGTATTGCTGGCGCTGATTACCGGAACACTTGCAGCGCTGGCCATCGTGCATTACCCTTTCCCGGGTGCTGGCATCTTAAGAGCCTTTTTTGTATCCCCAATGGTTATGCCGAAAATTACGCTTGGTATTGCGTATCTAATTTTGTTCTCCAAAATGCATATTACAGGCGGATTGTTCGCTCTTATTTTGGGTGAAGCGGTCATCGTGCTTCCATTCGTGCTAACGCTTGTAGGCAGTGCATTGGCCAATCTTCAGCCCGCACATCGAGAGGCGGCAGCAGACCTTGGAGCAGGTCCACTGCGTATCTTTTTTACAATCACCTTGCCACAGCTTAGACTATCTCTGCTCCTTTCAGGATCAATCGCATTTGTCTTCACTTTTGATCAGGTAGAGGCTGCATTGCTGCTGCTTCGTCAGGACAGCTACACACTACCGATACAACTGTTCCTGTATATGGAGAAGTGGCAGGACCCGACGATCGCGGTTGTATCTGTCGTACTTATCGCTTTTGCACTGGCCTTGTTCATGATCATCAAGCTGGTACTGCGCTCAGTACCCGGACTTGAGAGTTTGTTTGGGGGCAGGAAAAACAAAAGGAGGACTGAATCATGAACAATTCACTTCATATATCCCATAGCTCGGGTCTAAACCGGGACCGAGCGGAAGATGTAATGAAAACTCAGGGACTTAGTGCCCTGATCGCAACCACACCGGAAAATATTCACTATGTCATCGGCTCCCAGCTACGCGCGAGCAACTGGACCATGCAGATTTACGCCATTCTACCTGCCGACCGATCCGCTCGGCCATGTATCGTCATCCCGACGAATCGTTTGGGCGTTGTGGCTCAATTCGGTATCACGGGAGTAGATATATTTGCCTACAGTGACTTCTTCGTGGAAGGTACGATCGAAGGCAAACCTTCTACGGATGATATTGATCTGTTCTACTCTCTGCTACAAACGACAGTCATTCATCCGGGGCCGATAGAAGCGCTTAAGGCTGCACTGAAACAGCTCGACATCGAGAATCAACCGATTGGAATCGATGAGATGCGAATTGCTCCTGAACTTTTGGCACGGGTCAAGGAGGATGCTCCTCAAGGAGCGGTTGTTCACGCGTACAAGCTATTTCGTCAAATCCGCTTGGTTAAGACACCTTTCGAGATTGAGCAGCTCCGACAGGCTGCCCAAGTAAATGAGAGAATTGAGCAAGAGCTGATTGATCTGATCGCAGCCGGTGTTCATGAGAAGCAGCTTGCCGACCATTATCGGCTGTCTGTGATGAGAGCAGGCGGGACACCTGCAATGACTGCGGTAGGGGCGGGTCCGCGCAGTGCGCTTCCGCTCATCGAAAATTATTTTCATACCATCGGGTCAGGAGATCAGATCCGCTTTGATCTGTGCTTGCAGTTGGAAGGATACTGGGGAGATACAGGACGTACCGTTGTAGCAGGAGAGCCAACTCCCTGGATGACAAAGCATTTTAATGCTGTAAAAAGCGGATGGGAGACTGCACTTGAAACCGTACGTCCTGGCGTCAAGGCTTCCGACGTATTTCATGCGGCTGTGTCTCGCGTGCAACGTGAGGGAATTCCTCATTACCGACGCCAGCATGTTGGTCATGCCATTGGCTTGGAACTGTACGACGACATGACTCTCTCTCCTGGTGACCAGCGCATACTGGAGCCTGGCATGGTACTGTGTGTGGAGGTGCCATATTATGAGCTCGGCGCTGGTGGCTTCCAAATCGAGGATACGGTTGTTGTAACTCCAGATGGATATGAGTTTTTGACTCATATGGAGCGTAAATTGTTCATTAAATAACGATTAATGGAAGGCTTCAGCCAAGCGATCAGTCAGCAGCCGATCATGGAGCTTTTCTGCCGAGAAAGTTGGAATATCATGATTCAGCAGGGAACTAAGACGTTTCGTAACATTAGCCTTGCGCTGTTTGCCGGAGGTTTTGTGACTTTTGCGTTACTATACAGCCTCCAGCCCCTGATGCCCGAGATTAGCGAGGCATTTGCGATCTCGCCTGCACATTCCAGTCTGACCCTCTCAGTTACAACGATTGCCATGGCACTGACCATGTTGTTCATCGGTTCCTTATCCGATTCATTGGGAAGACGCTTTATTATGACAGCAGCTTTAGTTGTTTCATCTATTATTGCAATGATTAGTGCGTTTAGCCCTGGATTTACTGAGCTGCTTCTGCTTCGTATTCTCCAGGGAGTTGCACTTGCCGGGTTGCCCGCGACAGCCATGACATATCTGTCTGAAGAGATTGAGCCTTCCAGTCTAGGGTATGCTATGGGCCTTTATATCAGCGGAAATTCGATTGGAGGTATGGCTGGTCGTTTTATCAGCGGCGTGATCACAGACTGGCTCAGTTGGCGTGCCGCAATTGGTTTTATCGGTATTCTTGGCCTATGTGCGGCCGTTATCTTCTGGCTGGTCATCCCGCCATCCCGCCATTTTGTCAAAGCGACTCCTGGATTCAAAAAGATCATTCCTCTTTTGTGGTCACAGTGTCGGAATACACGTTTACTTTGCCTGTATGGACTGGGCTTTCTTCTGATGGGTGGCTTCGTAACGTTGTTCAACTACATCGGATTTGAATTAACTGGAAAACCTTATCATCTTAGCCAATCTGTCGTTGGTAGCCTTTTTGTCGTGTACCTTATGGGTACATTGAGCAGCACCTGGATGGGCAGGCTTGCAGATCGGTATGGAAGATCGAATGTCCTTGGAATCGCGCTGGGTATTATACTGGCTGGTGCAGTTTGTACCATTCACCCAGATCTTTGGGTCAAAGTAATTGGACTTGCGCTGTTTGCCTTTGGTTTCTTTGGCGGACATTCCATCGCAAGTAGCTGGGTTGGACTCGTGGCGGATCAGCATAAATCCCAGGCTAATGCCTTGTATTTGTTTTTCTACTACGTGGGATCAAGTGTCAGCGGAACTGGAGGGGGCCTACTTTACAGCCATCTGGGTTGGATTGGCATTGTGGGCATGATTGGTGTGTATGTGGTAATCGGCTTTATTTTGTGTCGGTTTCTGATAGAAAAGGTAAAAGAACATACCAGGCTTACTTTTTAACTAAACATAGATCGAATGTTTGTTCGTTCATCACAAAGCACTCATTTTGACCCATAATCATCCAATAGTCCTTAATACAATAACTAACTTTTTTCGACAAGTATTGCATATCCCGAAATACCGAGTATAATACTGGGTAAATAGATGCAAAGGGGATGCAATAAACGATGAAAACACATGCTGAACTGAACTCACTTCTTGTTGACGATTATCTGGATCTCCTGAACATAGCGAAACAGCTAGGTGATGAGGAGTGGAAAGAGGCCATTCTGCAAGCATTGAAAGAAGAAGTGGATGCTAATCATCATCTGGATTCAACCGAGGTTAGACAGGATCTTTGGAGTCAATTTGAAGGTATTAACGAACAGATGCATGATCTGTTAATGCAATTGAAAAATGCCGAGGGTCCCGAAGAGAAAGAACAGATTATTGAAGCCATTTGGGGACTGAAAGTGGACCGACATGCCATTACTCGCAAACTTGAAACCATGAGCCGTGCTAGCGCTGGACATCAATAAAGCTCTAACGTTTATTATAAAAAAATAAAAACCCGCGTGCCGTCCTATGGAATTAATATTCCATGGGTTGGCATGCGGGTTTTGTGTTTGTTGCTGTACTTGTTTATTTAAGGGTTAGAACTGTTTAGCGAGTGTACGTGACTCTTCTATAGCTTGTTGTTTGATCTCATCTGAGCGTTCCTTATATTGGTTATGTCCTTCCACAAAAATGCCTTCAAGCTTCGGCACACCAAGGAAAGACATAATAATGCTCAGGTAACGATGACCGGATTCCATCTGAGCCGCAGGCCCTTCGGAATAAATGCCGCCACGAGCCTGAATATGCAGTGCCTTTTTGTTGGAGAGCAATCCAACCGGGCCTTGTTCCGTATAACGGAACGTTTTACCAGCCACGCAGATGGAATCGATATAAGCCTTCATAATTGGAGGGAAAGAGAAGTTCCACATCGGTGTCACAAAAACATATTTGTCAGCAGATGCGAATTGATCCGATAATTCATTCAAACGTTGAACCTTGGTCTGTTCTTCAGAAGTCAATTCGCTGCCGGTTTGAAGTTTCCCCCAACCACTGAATACATCTGCATCAATATGAGGAATATCCGAGCGATACAAATCCAGATGAATAACCTCATCCGAGGGATGGCTTTCACGATATGCATCCACAAACGCTTTACCTGCAGCCATGCTGAAAGAAGTTTCATGATCATGAGGATGGGCAGTAATATACAATAATGTAGACATACGGTTCTTCCTCTCTATGATGTTTTTGCCAAAAAGGGCTGACATTAATAAGCGACCGATGTAGTATGCATCGTTTGTAACGTTTTATACCTGGATAGTGACCTGGTACTCAATCATGTATAATACATTGGTGTAAGGTGAATCGAACGATACTAGGGATGAGTGAGATGAGCGCATATGGGAATGGATCTGGAGAAGCAACGATTAAGCATTGAAGCAGCGAAATTGTATTATCAATCGGATTACAGCCAGCAGGATATTGCGGTCAGGCTGGGCGTGTCACGTCCAACGGTATCAAGATTACTTCAGTACGCGAAAGATCGTGGTTACGTTCGCATTGAAATTATGGACCCGCTGGAGGATATCGACATTATCGCCGGGGAACTCAAAGCCAAGTATAATCTGGATACTGCGCTTGTATGTTTTGCCCCGTTAAAGAGTGATGAAGAAATTTTGAAACATATTAGTAAAAGAGCAGCAGATTACTTACAAGATACGGTTCAGGATGCGGACATTATTGGGGTAACCTGGGGGACAACGATGAACGCCGTCGCCCGTCAGCTTCGTCCCAAGCAGGTCAAAGGCGTCGAAGTGGTTCAACTTAAGGGAGGCGTAAGCCATTCCCATGTGAATACGTATGCGGCAGAAATTGTTCATTTATTTGCGGAAGCTTTCCATACGGTTCCCCGATATTTGCCTTTGCCCGTGATCTTCGACAACATTGAAGTCAAGAAAATGGTAGAAGCAGACCGACATATTGGCAGAATTGTGGAACTTGGCCGACAGGCGAATATTGCCATGTTTACCGTAGGTACAGTGAAGGAAGATGCACTTTTGTTCAGACTGGGGTACTTTAATGATGAAGAACAGCAATTGCTGATGCATTCAGGTGCAGGTGACATTTGTTCACGTTTTTTTGATGCCGAGGGCCGGTTGATCAGTGAAGAAATTAACAACAGAACCGTCGGAATTGATCTGGCTGAGCTGCGAAATAAGGAAAAATCGATTCTCGTGGCCGGGGGAAAACGTAAAATAGAAGCCATTCATGCTGCGCTCAAAGGTCATTACGCCAACATTTTGGTAACAGATCAATACACAGCTCAGGCTTTGCTTCGATTATAATGCAATGGATGACAACATCTGCCACGCGACATGGGCGGATGTTTTGCTTTCTTAGGCAGAAGCTATATTATACGATTCCTCCCAGTAAGCGAAGTCGTTTGTTTAGTGAAGTTTCCATGGAATGTGTTTAAATTTCAAGGTTGAACAAAAGTTCATATTGATTTTTACATATGTTCATGTTAGGGTAGGGATATAGAAAATAACTAGTTCAGATAAGGGGAGATTGAATTGACTACACCACAATTAGCCAAAATGATAGATCATACCTTGCTTCGTGCAGATGCAACACAAAGTGAAATGGCCAAATTGACCGAAGAAGCGAAACAATATCAATTTGCTTCTGTATGTGTTAACCCGGGCTGGGTTGCTTATGCTGCTGAACAGCTTCAAGGTACTGGCGTCGATATTTGTACTGTTATCGGTTTCCCTCTGGGAGCTTCCACTTCCGAGACCAAAGCATTTGAAACTAAAGATGCCATCGCCAAAGGTGCTACTGAGGTGGATATGGTCATCAACATTAGTGCTTTGAAAGATGGCAAAGATGATGTTGTTGAACAGGATATCCGTGCAGTTGTTGAAGCAGCAGCGGGTAAAGCTTTGGTGAAAGTCATTATTGAAACTTGTCTGTTGACGGATGAAGAGAAAGTACGTGCATGTCAGGCAGCGGTAAAAGCTGGGGCTGATTTTGTCAAAACCTCCACAGGTTTCTCTACGGGTGGAGCAACACCAGAAGATATCGCTTTGATGCGTCGTACCGTAGGTCCGGATGTAGGCGTTAAAGCTTCCGGCGGCGTGCGTAGTCTGGAAGACATGCAAAAAATGATCGATGCAGGAGCAACTCGGATTGGCGCCAGTTCCGGTGTGAAAATCATGCAAGGCGAACAATCTACATCTAATTATTAATTCGTGAGTAATTGGCTCGATAAATTTCACTAGATGGAATGCTTGGATGCTTTAAAATGATTTAACTTGTTCTTCATATCTCTCGATGGATGTGAAGAACAAGTTTTAAAGCTGATCCAAATTTATATTTTAAATAAAACCCAATCATAAAAAACCGAATTTATTGTAAGCGCTTCAACCGTTTTCTGAAAGGTTAATTCATCACATATATGGGAAACCTTTGAGCTGAATAAACATCCGGCTTAACTACCTTCAAAGGAGAGATAGAATGAAATTCCTAATTGCCCTTCTTGGTATACTTGTTGTCTTTGGACTGGCTTATCTGGTCAGCAACGGTAAGAAGAAGATCAGATATCGTCCGCTAATCATCATGATTGTTTTGCAAGTAATATTGGGATACGCATTATTGAACACAGAAGTGGGTACATTTTTGATTGGCGGTTTCGCGACCGTATTTGAAAGTTTGCTTGGCTATGCGAATGACGGTATTTCATTTGTATTCGGTGGTTTGACTACCGTTGGTGCAGACAGTGGGGGCGCGCCGTTCTTCCTCAGTGTATTGATGCCGATCGTCGTTATCTCAGCGCTCATTGGGATATTGCAGTATATCCGAATCTTGCCTTTTGTTATAAAATATATTGGTCTGGTATTAAGCAAAGTCAACGGAATGGGCAAACTGGAATCATATAACGCGGTTGCTTCGGCTGTATTGGGGCAATCTGAAGTGTTCATTTCTGTGAAAAAACAAATTGGGTTGCTGCCTAAACATCGACTGTACACTTTATGTGCCTCGGCGATGTCCACGGTATCGATGTCCATTGTCGGTGCCTATATGTCCATGATTGATCCGAAGTATGTGGTTACGGCACTTGTGCTGAACCTGTTTGGCGGTTTTATCATCGCTTCCATCGTGAATCCTTATGAGGTTTCTCCGGAAGAAGATATATTGGAAGTACAGGAAGAGGAAAAACAATCCTTCTTCGAAATGTTGGGTGAGTACATTCTGGATGGTTTCAAAGTTGCTATCGTCGTAGCTGCAATGTTAATCGGTTTTGTTGCTCTGATCGCACTGGTTAACGGGATCTTCAGTGCAGTGCTCGGCATTTCGTTCCAGGAACTGCTTGGTTATGTGTTTGCACCATTTGCCTTCATTATGGGTGTTCCTTGGAAAGAAGCGATTCAGGCGGGAAGTATTATGGCTACCAAAATGGTATCCAACGAATTCGTTGCCATGCTTGATCTGACCAAACAGACTACTTTGTCTGCTAGAACAACAGGGATCGTATCCGTCTTCCTCGTATCGTTCGCGAACTTCTCCTCAATCGGTATTATTGCCGGTGCGGTGAAGGGACTTCATGAAAAACAAGGTAATGTGGTGGCCCGCTTCGGTCTGAAACTGCTTTACGGTGCATCGCTCGTCAGCGTACTGTCTGCGATCATCGCCGGACTGTTCTTGTAAAGCCGGATTATTGGAAGGAGTGCTTAAGTTATGTCAACATTCAAAAGAGTACATTTAATCGTTATGGATTCAGTGGGAATTGGTGAAGCGCCGGATGCAGCGGAATTCGATGATTTCGACGTCGATACCTTTGGTCACATTGCACGTGAACGCGGAGGATTGAAGATGCCGCATATGGCCAGTCTTGGACTGTCCAATATTAAGGAAATTGAAGGTGTGCCTGTAGCGGACGCACCAAAAGCTTTTTACACCAAAATGCAGGAAGCATCCAGAGGCAAAGACACTATGACGGGTCACTGGGAACTGATGGGCCTGTACATTGATACGCCATTCCGTGTGTTCCCAGACGGGTTCCCGGATGAGTTAATTCAGCGCATTGAAGAAAAAACAGGCCGTAAAGTGATTGGGAATAAACCGGCCAGCGGCACGGAAATTCTGGATGAGCTGGGTGCGGAGCATGTTGAAACTGGCGCGCTTATTGTGTACACATCCGCGGATTCGGTTCTGCAAATTGCAGCACATGAGGACGTTGTTCCATTGAAGGAACTGTATGAGATCTGTGAGTTCTGCCGTGAAATTACACTTGAAGATCCGTATATGCTGGGTCGTATTATTGCACGTCCATTCGTAGGTGAAGCTGGTGACTGGAAGCGTACAGCGAATCGTCATGATTATGCGCTCAAACCGTTTGGACGTACCGTTATGAATGAACTCAAAGATGGTGGTTTTGATGTCATCGCTCTGGGTAAAATCGCAGATATCTACGATGGAGAAGGTGTAACCAAGACTGTACGTACTGTCTCCAATATGGATGGCATGGACAAACTGTCCGAAACGATGGATGAAGATTTCACCGGACTCAGCTTCCTGAACCTGGTTGACTTCGACGCCCTGTTCGGTCACCGTCGTGATCCACAAGGCTACGCTCAGGCACTTGAAGAGTATGATGCTCGACTGCCAGAGATCTTCAGCAAAATGACAGACGATGATCTGCTGCTCATCACAGCTGACCATGGTAATGACCCAACCTACCGCGGCACGGACCATACACGTGAGTATGTGCCACTGCTTGTTTACTCTCCACGCTTCAACGAGGGTAAAAAGCTTGAACTGCGCAGCACGTTTGCTGATGTTGGAGCAACAGTAGCTGAGAACTTCGGAGTGAAACTGCCGGAATATGGTACAAGCTTCCTGAAAGATTTGAAATAGTCAACATTCTTATCTTTAACTGAACATGGGGAAATCTGATATTTTCTTGAAACACAAAGTCGGACAGGATGACCACGGGGGCAGCTTCGGCTGCTCCGGTTCCTGACTTTCATTCAATCATATGGATAACTGGAGGAGATTTAATCATGAGTACACATATTGGAGCTAAACCCGGAGATATTGCAGAAACAATCCTTTTGCCAGGAGATCCACTGCGTGCAAAATTTATTGCAGATACGTATCTTGAAGATGTTGTTTGTTACAACGAAGTTCGCGGAATGCTCGGATTCACGGGTACATATCAAGGACACCGTATCTCAGTACAAGGCTCGGGCATGGGGATTCCATCGTTCAGCATCTATGCCAACGAACTGATCAGCGAATATGGTGTGAAAAACCTAATTCGTGTTGGAACTTGCGGAGGTATGCAAGAACATGTACGTGTTCGTGATGTTATCCTTGCTCAAGCTTCATGTACCGATTCCAGCATGAACAAGCTCGTATTCGGCGGATATGATTTCTCCCCGATCGCGTCGTTCTCCCTGCTGAAAGAAGCCTATGACCGCGCAACTGCCAAAGGCATGAAAATCCATGTCGGAAACGTGTTCAGTTCCGATTCCTTCTATCGTGACGACCGTTCCGTGACTGAGAAATTGATGCAGCACGGCGTACTAGGCGTTGAGATGGAAACAACTGCACTGTACACACTCGCAGCCAAATTTGGCGTAAACGCACTCACGATCCTGACAGTAAGTGACCACTTGCTGACGGGTGAAGAGACTTCCGCCGAAGAGCGCCAAAAAACGTTCAACGACATGATGGTAGTAGCACTGGAAACAGCAATTACGCTGTAATTGTTGCTAAGCATTATTTGATTTTGATCGAAACTTTTGTTTTAAGCACGTAGTGAAGGACCCGGAATCGATTCTAAAGAAGCGAAGCGTTCGCCTTTGTCTCCGCATTTCAACCTTATCAAAGGTTATTCAAAGAAATTTGGAGACAACAGCGATCGAAAGAACGATCCGGGGCCGGAACGAATGCTGCACAAAGTGTTCTATACAAATCACCCACAACGAAGGAGAGATCATCATGAGAATGGTAGACATTATTGCTAAGAAACGCGACGGAAAAGAACTGACAACAGCTGAGATTGACTTTGTTGTTCAAGGATATACACAAGGCGATATCCCTGATTATCAAGTCAGCGCTTGGGCGATGGCTGTATTCTTCAAGGATATGACTGACAAGGAACGCGCAGATTTGACGATGTCCATGGTAAACTCGGGCGAGACCATTGATCTGTCTGCCATCGAAGGTATCAAGGTAGACAAGCACTCCACGGGAGGCGTTGGTGATACTACAACGCTGGTACTGGCACCGCTTGTTGCTGCTCTGGATGTTCCAGTTGCCAAAATGTCCGGACGTGGATTGGGTCACACTGGTGGCACAACGGACAAACTGGAATCTGTTGCAGGTTTCCACGTGGAGCTTGAGAAAGAAGAGTTCATCCGCCTCGTTAACGAACATAAAGTTGCCGTTATCGGTCAAAGTGGAAACCTTACGCCGGCAGACAAAAAGCTCTATGCATTGCGTGACGTTACAGCTACCGTTAACTCCATCCCACTGATTGCCAGCTCCATCATGAGTAAGAAAATTGCAGCAGGTGCCGATGCGATCGTATTGGATGTTAAAACGGGTGCTGGTGCATTCATGAAGACAACTGAAGATGCAAAAGAACTGGCACATGCGATGGTAAGCATCGGTAACAATGTAGGACGTAAAACGATGGCTGTCATTTCCGATATGTCCCAACCACTAGGTCTCGCTATCGGTAACGCGCTTGAAGTGAAAGAAGCCATCCTTACGTTGCAAGGTAAAGGACCGAAAGATCTGGAAGAACTCTGTCTGGCGCTTGGACGTCAAATGGTATTCCTTGCTGGTAAAGCAGACTCCCTGGAGCATGCTGAGGAGAAATTGAAAGAAGTGATCCAGAACGGTAAAGCGCTGGATAAATTCAAGGACTTCCTGGCAAATCAAGGCGGAGACGCTTCAGTTGTAGATCACCCGGATCGCTTGCCACAAGCGAAATATCTGGTTGAAGTACCAGCAGATAAAGACGGATATGTAGCTGGTATCGTCGCTGACGAAATCGGTACTGCTGCAATGCTGCTCGGCGCAGGCCGTGCAACAAAAGAATCCGAGATCGATCTTGCTGTAGGCTTGATGCTCAACAAAAAAGTCGGTGACCAAGTGAAAGCTGGCGAATCCCTCGTAACGATCCATGCGAATCGTGAAGACGTAGCAGACGTAATCGCCAAGATCAAAGAAAACATTACCATTGCAGATCATGCCGATGCTCCGGTATTGGTGCATGATATCGTAACTGAATAATATATCAGGCAAACAAGGTTAACCTTATGCCTGAATTGAATTTAAAGCCCCGAAGCTGTGCATTCCATAGCTTCGGGGCTTTTTCTTATTTATTATGCAAATTATCATACGTCACAACTGAATCTGCACTGGTGTAAATGTAAGGGGTGGATGGCTGATCAACCGGAGTTACCTTCGTCGCCCGAATCTCAATGGTGTCCTCGCCATTCACTTGAGCAGAACCAATGGTGCCATCGATTTGTACCCAACTGTCTGTAGGAAAGCTGTCTGCATTCGGGACATGAATCATCACGCCAAAGGGTGCAGCGTCTGCCGGGCAGCACATCACAAGAAATCGTCCTAATGCAAAATGAGATTCATGCTCCATGCTTTTGTCTCGATATACAAACCCGGTAAGGCTGATGGCCTTGCCTGCGAATTGTCGTTGAAACATGTCGATGGACCCCAATGTCTCGGAGAAGATTTCGGGATATACCTTAATGACAGATTCCGCATATAACTTCTCTGCAAGTTCAGCAAATTCACGACTATACTCATCCGGGGGAACAAATTGTACTTTCGTGGCAGGCACAGATGATTCAACATTTGCAGTTTTTTTGGATAGATCTTTAATGTCCAGTTCTGCTGTATCAGGTAAGGGTTCTTTTCGACGAATCTCCGGAGGTCCATACGTTAGGGACATGCCTTTCTTACTGGCCATAGAACTGCCTAGTGCCTGATCCGGCAAAAGAAAACCAAGTATTAATGGAATGGCAATCAATCCATATATCAGCGAGCTGCGTACCCATACTGAAGGAGGTGGATGCTCACAGTGGCAATGGAGCTGGCTAGTACCAAACAGTCCGTGCCAGGCCATGATGGCGGCAATAAGCAAAAAGGGAACAGGGCAGCATAGAAGCAATCGCTGCATCGTTGGAGCCAAGTAATAATGAAGAGAATCCGTTGAATTCAAACGAATGATGTATACAGCGAGCCCGCTGATCCACAGCGCACGAATCAGGTTATGCCATTGGATAGGATGAGATTTGGTAACCGGAGCTTTGGTCGCTGTATAACCAGGATGGTTCATTTAATCACCTCTTTTGATCAGATAATACATTCATAAATGCTCATACCAAAAGGTTAATCAACCATGACCCTGCGAAAACCAAAGCAATAATGGCCAGGCTCAGGCCAATAACAAACCGGGTGCGGAAGGTGGAAAGCAGCATCAATGTGCTTTTGAAATCAAGCATTGGACCGAGAACCAGAAAGGATAACAGCGGTCCCAACGCAAACGTGTGAGAGAAGGCTGAGGCTACGAACGCATCGGATGTCGAACAGAGAGACAATACATACGCAAAACCCATCATGAAGACATAGGAGGCAACAGGCCCATTACCCAGAGAAATGAGATCACTGCGGCTGATAAAGGTTTGAATGCAGGCTGTTATTAGAGCACCAATCACCAAATATTTGCTCATATCTACAAATTCGTCACCCGCATGGATGAAAAAGCTGCGCCAGTTTTTATCGTGAACGTGATCATGATCGGCAGAATGGGAATGAGGCTGTGCCATTTTAAATCCGGGATGTGTCTTGACCTCCGTCACTGTAGCCTTCGGTTTGCGCAAAGGATTCTGACGGACGAACATATACACCAGACCGCCGATGGCAGCTGCAACTGCAAAGGCCAGTCCCATACGGGCGATCGTAATTTCGGGATGGGAAGGAAAAGCAAGCAGGGTCGCGGTAAAGACAATTGGATTTACAACAGGGCCACTAAGAATAAAGGTCACCGCGATATAGGGCGGCATGCCTTTATGCATCAACCGTCGAACGACCGGAATCATACCACATTCGCAGATCGGGAAAATGATTCCCAGCAGACCCGCCACCAGCACACCTCCGACGGGGTTCTTGGGCGTTAGTTTGCGAATCATTTCCTCAGAAACAAACCATTGCATTAGCGAAGACAACAGCACCCCTATGAGCAGAAATGGAGCAGCTTCGAGAAAAATGCTGATGAATATCGTTTTCATATTTTGAAAGGCTTCACTGTTCCAAGCTTCTTTCAGATTGGGAGCCATCGTGATCAACACGGGAACAAGAAATGCGCAGGGAATCAGGAATGAGAGGAGCTTAAGATTGGCTGCCATTTTCATGGGATAGACCTCCAGAACCGGGACTTTGCTAAAATATATGCTTGTACCGTCCGCATCATACTCGTTCTCATTAATTAATCAACATTTTTACGATTTACATATTTGGAGCAAAACTTGTTATGTTGACAAAAGAAACGAGGTTCAGGTATAGTTTATTTCGTTAATCGTAATAATTACTATTAACTAATCATTATTTTTCAGCCCATCGGTCGAGTGGAAGCTACATAGCATTCCGATTTTTTAGTTTTAAGAGGATAAATGGAAGGGAGTAATTGAAATGACAGAACAACAGGTACAACCCCGAGTTCCGGTGACTGTATTAAGTGGATATCTGGGCGCAGGCAAAACGACATTGCTTAACCATGTGCTTCACAATAGGGAGGGTATGCGAGTCGCTGTCATTGTGAATGATCTGAGTGAAGTTAATATTGACGCTGGCTTGATCCGGGATGGTGGTGGATTGTCACGTATTGATGAGAAGCTGGTGGAGATGTCCAATGGCTGCATCTGCTGCACGCTGCGTGAGGATTTACTGAAAGAGGTGGAGCGGCTTGCGCTGGATGGTTCTTTTGACTATATATTGATTGAATCGACAGGTATTGGAGAGCCAGTCCCCGTTGCCCAGACATTTACGTATATTGATGAAGAGCTGGGGATTGATTTGACGAAATTTACGCGGCTCGACACGATGGTAACGGTAGTAGATGCTGCCCAGTTCTGGCGTGACTTCTATTCCAAAGAAACGTTGAAGGATCGGGGGCAGGAAGCCGGAGAGGAAGA
Source organism: Paenibacillus taichungensis (assembly GCF_013359905.1). Taxonomy (GTDB): domain Bacteria; phylum Bacillota; class Bacilli; order Paenibacillales; family Paenibacillaceae; genus Paenibacillus; species Paenibacillus taichungensis. The sequence continues at coordinate 769,894 of NZ_JABMCC010000115.1, forward strand.
TGTACGGGGGATCGTTCATCTGCTGACGGATCAGGTTGAATTCTGTGATGTGCTGATTCTGAACAAGTGTGATCTGGTAACGGAAGACGAGCTGCTCAAACTTGAGAAAGCACTACACGCGATGCAGCCGGAAGCTCGACTTATTCGCACCACATATGGACAGATTGACCCGAGGGAGATATTGAATACCGGACGGTTTGATTTTGAAAAAGCAAGCCAGTCTGCGGGCTGGATCCGCGAATTAATGAAGGAAGAACACACACCAGAGACAGAGGAGTATGGCATTCACTCGTTTGTGTACCATCGGAAACGTCCGTTTCATTCGGAGCGTTTGCTGCGCTGGATTGCCAAATGGCCTGAGAGTATTGTTCGTTCCAAGGGCCTAATGTGGCTGGCTACACGTAACCATATGGCGGTGTCGTTTAGTCATGCGGGAACATCCAAGCAGTTGGGACCAGCCGGGTTGTGGGTAGGCGCGATGAGTGACGAAGAGCGACAAATGCATTTTGGTGATACACTTCCGCCTATTCCGGATTGGGATGAGCAGTGGGGCGATCGGATTACGAAGCTGGTGTTCATCGGGATAGACATGGACCGACTGGAGATCGAACGGACGTTAGATGAGACACTGCTAACCGACGAAGAGATGATAATGAACTGGCGAGAACTGAAAGATCCATTTCCTGCGTGGAGTTGACAAACGTAAAAGCATGGGCTAAACTCGTTAAATAGTAATAATTACGATTAGATAAATCAAAGGAGGCCATTTCCATGAGAGTCATTGTAACCTTAGCTTGCACCGAGTGCGGAGATCGCAACTATACAACAACCAAGAACAAGCGTAATCATCCGGAACGGATCGAATTGAAGAAGTATTCACCACGATTGAAGAAGATGACCATTCACCGGGAAACAAGATAATTTTTTTTGTCATTTTTACATCGTAATAATTACGAAAAGAGGAAAAACCATGATTCTATCTTCCATGCGTGATGTGGTATTCGGATACGGCAAAGAGCCAGTCATTGACCAGCTGTCACTGGATATCCATGTGGGGGAGTTTGTCGGCATTACAGGACCAAATGGTTCTGCGAAGACAACCATGCTGAAATTGCTGCTGGGGCTGTTACAGCCCTGGAGCGGCACGGTACATATGAATGCACAGTCCGTACGTGGCAGTAAGCTGAACATCGGATATGTACCCCAACAGGTAGCATCGTTCAACAGTGGATTTCCCAGTACGGTGATCGAACTGGTGCGATCCGGATGTTACCGCAAACTCGGTTTGTTCCGCAGATTTACATCCGAGCAGGAAGCCATTGTGGAACGAAGCTTGCGGGAAGTCGGCATGTGGGAATACCGCAACGCCAGGGTTGGCGAACTGTCTGGTGGACAAAAGCAGCGAATCTGCATTGCCAGAGCATTGGCAGGCCAGCCGCAAGTGCTTGTACTGGATGAGCCGACTACAGGCATGGACCGGCGCAGCCGTGAAGGGTTCTATGATCTGATGCGCCATTATGCAGACGTCCATGGACTGACGATTGTTATGGTCACCCACGGATTAGAAGAAATGGGCAACCGGTTGGACCGGACGATTACCCTGGAGCGGCAAGAAAGTGAGGAATGGCAGTGTTTGAGTACGAATTCATGCAGCGTGCTTTCTGGGCAGGCGGACTGATCGGAGTCATTGCTCCAATTTTAGGAGTTTATCTGATGCTGCGGCGTCAGGTGCTGATGGCGGATACGTTATCCCATGTTTCATTGGCAGGCGTTGCCCTGGGTTCAGTGATGAACCTAGATCCGGTGATCTGTGGATTTGCGATTGCGATTATCGGCGCATTGTTGGTGGAACAACTCCGGCGAAATTACCTGACATATAGCGAGGTACCTGTAGCGATCATTATGACGTCGGGGCTGGCCCTTGCTGTAGTGCTCATGAGTCTGAAAACCAATCTGTCCAAGACATTTAGCTCTTACCTGTTCGGTTCCATCGTTGCCGTTAGTGATATGCAGTTGTGGATTATGGCGGCTGTGTGCGTCATCGGACTGATTTTTTTCATCGTACTCAGAAGGCCACTGTACAATTTGACGTTTGATGAAGAGACAGCTTCCATTGGAGGCATTCAGGTTAAAGGTTTATCCTTTGCCTTTGCTGTCCTGACAGGAATGACTGTTGCTTCAGCCATGCCGATTGTTGGCGTATTGCTTGTGTCTGCTTTAATCGTACTGCCCGCTGCCCTGGCACTGAGATTGTCACGCAGCTTTACAGCAGCGATCCTTATTGCAGTCGTCACTGGATTAATCGGTATCTTTAGCGGACTGACAACCTCTTACCATCTAAACACACCACCGGGAGGAACGATTGCTCTTATCCTGTTGGTCTTTCTATTGATTGGAATATCAGCGCAAAAGCTGATTGGACGATATAACCGTAAACGTCATCGTAAAGAGAGAAAACAACAACGTGCAACTCTATTCATACATTCAAGGGAGAATACGCCACATGAAATTCAATAAAAAATCAGCTCTTGCTCTATTGTTCAGTCTTACACTTATCGTAGCCGGTTGTGGACAAAATCAGTCCGCTTCCGATTCCAGTACCAGCTCGGCCAACACGCCGGTACCAGCCGAGACTGAAGAAGCCAAACTGAACGTTGAAGTCAGCTTTTATCCAATGTACGAATTCACCAAAAATGTAGCTGGCGATCTGGCTAATGTTCATACACTCGTTCCTGCGGGCATGGAGCCGCATGATTGGGAGCCGACACCACAGGATATGGCGAGCATCGAAAAAGCGGATGTGCTTGTCTATAATGGGGCGGGAATGGAATCCTGGATCGATCAAGTTACGGATAGTCTGAGCAACTCCAAACTCATTCAAGTAGAGGCAAGCCATGGGATTGATCTGCTGGAAGGATCGGAAGAAGATGAGCATGATCACGAACATGGCGATACAACGGACACGCATGATCATGCGGATGAAGCCACAACAGAGGAGCATGATCACGATCATGACGCTGAAGCAGAAGAAGGACATACACATGATCATGATCACGGTGGACTTGATCCCCACGTTTGGCTGTCACCTGCACTTGCCGTGAAGGAAGTACGGAATATTGAGGCTGGACTCGCACAGGCTGCACCTGAACATGCGGATCAATTCAAGCAAAATGCCGATGCCTACATTGCCAAATTGGAGGCACTAGATCAGGATTTCAAAGCAACTGTAGCAGACAGCAAACGTAAAGATTTCATCACACAGCATGCTGCATTCGGTTATCTTGCACAGGAATACGGTCTTCAGCAAGTACCGATTGCCGGTCTGTCTCCTGAACAAGAGCCTTCCGCAGCGCAAATGGCATCCGTTATTGATTTTGCCAAGGAGCATCAGGTGAAGACGATTTTCTTCGAAACGTTGGTTTCATCCAAAGTGTCAGAGACTATCGCCAACGAAGTAGGAGCCAAAACAGCTGTGTTGAACCCAATTGAAGGATTGACGGAAGAGGAAATCGCAGCTGGAATGGATTACATCGGTGTAATGCGGCAGAATTTGGAGGCACTGAAACTGGCGTTGAATGAATAGCGTTTGTGCTTATTAACAAGTAGAGTTTACGAAAAAGAAAACCCATTTGATGCCTGTCATCGAAAAAGGTACAATAATACAACATGCTGAGGAATGGCACAGCCATTCCTTTGCCTTTGGCCACGCAGAGAGCACAGGGATGTGCTCTTTTCGTTGTTCAAGGTGACGGAGATCATGCGGGGAACGGGAGGAAACGCCTTATGGATTTACATGAAGAACAGGAAGTGCTGTTAAGCCAGCAACCTACCCATCTATGGAGAAGACGCAAGCTGGAGTTAATGCAGTGGACGGAACGCGAGAAGCAGACCGTGGCAGCGAAGAGGACGGAGATTTGGAACGATGTCGAAGTGGATGCTGAACTTGTCGCTACCTTGACTCTCCTTCACAGAGCGGGCGTACGTACCGAGTTTTCTTGCGCTGGTGTAAGCCCACTCGATGAACCGATAGATCATTCTCTTTATGCCTATGTTACACTTGTACAAAACGAGGCAGCCGATCGATTTGTGAACTTTGCGCTGTCGAAGATGCGGAGCAGATTGCTTGCTACACTGGAGACAGGAACGGGTCGGTATGATCTGTCTTCTTTTTTCATCGGTCATAACCGGAGTTTCTGCTGGTGGATGCAATATTGCGCCGCACATTTCACGGATCGAAACGATTATAGTGTAGCGACGTAGTACAGTGATAGGCATTTTTACTTGGAGGCAAGGGAGGTAGGACCTGATTGAATAAATGGCTCAAAACCATACTGTTTCTGGTGGGTTCGGCGCTACTGACTCGCTTTATACCTTTTTCTTCATTGTTCCGTAACCTGGATACGATGATTCACGAATTTGGCCATGCGCTGGTAACACTGTTGTTATCGGGCAAAGTATTGCGTATTGAATTGTACGCAGATCACAGCGGCGTTACATATTCATCCATGCTAACACCAGGCAGATCTATATTGGTTTCCTTAGCGGGGTATGTCACGGCGTCCCTTTTTGCCTGGCTGCTATTCTATCTTTACCGGAAAGGGCGGCACATGTGGGGGCTCGGCATTATGACGGGTGTAGCTCTTGTATCGCTTCTCTTCTATGTAAGGGGAGAATTCGGCATGCTCTGGCTTACAGGCTTTAGTGCGCTGAATGTTGTGATTATGATCTTTGGTGCCAAAATCGCGAAATTCTATTATTTATTATTGGCTTTCCTCACGCTGGAAGAGTCCGTAGTTAGCGCCATGTACGTTGGGCTAATGTCCTGGACACAGCCGTCCCGGGCAGGGGATGCAGCCAAACTCGCTCAGCAGACATTTCTACCAGCGCTGTTCTGGGGAACGTTGTTTGCACTGTTTGCACTGTGGTGTGCGAAGGGGGCACTTACGCTCTTTTTCCGAAAAGAAAGCTCCGCCCGCACTTCAAAATCCCGTGGATTGCGCGGGCGTAATGTTTAAAAAAACAGAGAAGGCACTTCCTTTTATTAAAGGAGAGTGCCTTTTTGTGTGTCTTCGTGTCAATCTCCAAGATTGTCCCATAACACATAAAAGTAATAAATTTCTTCCATGATCGCCTTATCGTCCTCTGCGGCAATACCGCCCTTCATCCGTGCAAGGGTACCCAGAATATCGTAAATCGTCTCACGCTCCACACTGAACTGTATGCGATTGACGATCTTGTCCCAGGCTTTCATCGCGTAATCGATTTGGGACTTGGCTTCAGTCCATTGTTTGCCCTCAACCTGTTTCTGCAATGTTTGTACAGATTCAAGCAAGCGATCATCAGCACCAAAGGGCTTTTTGAGAAGGGCTCCGCTTGCCATTATCGCAACGAACACAAGAATGAGGCAGATCGGAAGCACATACAGCAACCAGAAACGCGATTTCATTCAATCGCCTCCTTCATGTAAATTTAGAAAGGCCCCTCATAATCGCCCATATCGATTTTTTCAGTGATCTTATCCTTAAATAGATCAATATACAATTTATCGTTAGGCAATATGGCGGCAAAAGCAATATCCTGTATCGTCACTTTTTGCTTCTTAAGCTGCTCGCTGAGCCAATTTGTATCTTTGTTTCGTTCCTCCAGATTTTGCTTAATCAGCAAACCGTCAATGATAATCTCGGTCATTAGCTTATTTTTAGGAGGATGCATATGCATGTCTTTGGCCGTTACAGGTTGATTCTCGGGTTTCAACACAACAGAGAGACTGCCGTCCGGTTCAAGAATGGCATAATCTAGTGTAGTGATGTCAAATACATCTTTTTGCCGCAGCATCATGGTCAATTCGTCGAATTTCACACGCATTTTACTCAGGTTTTGTTCGAGAATTTTACCGTTCTGGATGATCAGTGTAGGGTCAGAGTCCATCAGTTTGGAGATGGTACGATTTTTCAACGTAATATACTGAAAGATAATCGTGATAATGGTGAAAATGGTCAAGGCCACAAAATGAATCCATGCCTTGGAGGAGAGATCGGTCGCAAATGTACCTGCGATGGAACCGATCGTAATACCGTTAATGTAATCAAAATACGTCAAGTTGCCCATTTGTTGTTTGCCCAGCACCCGGGTATAGATGATCAGGGTCAGAAAGGCGATAATCGATCGCACAGCAACAACCCATGTTTCTTCCATCATGTATGTATCACCTTCCTTCGCTTCATCTTACAGATTGAAAATGTGAATGCTTGAAGCCATTCTTTAATTCCACTCAGCATATTTTGTGGTCTATAACAAGCTTTTCCTAGGCTGGATAATCTTATTCTTGAAAGCAAAAAACCGAAACCTGGCTAAGTGCTCCAGGCTTCGGTTAATCATTCGATACATATCTTTAAATCGGTCAGGCCAATTAAAAGTAAATAATATTGCGGTTATACACCCGAGTACGCCATAAACCCACCATCCACAGGAATAACCGTACCTGTAACAAAACCGGACTGACTTTCATCTGCCAGCCACATCAGCGTGCCTAGAAGATCTTCCGGTTTGCCGAAGCGACGCATTGGCGTGTGCGCAATGATTTTGCTTGAACGTTCGGTCGGCGAGCCATCCGGCTTAAGTAGCAGATTACGATTTTGTTCAGTCAGGAAGAATCCTGGTGCAATGGCGTTTACCCGGATTCCCGATTCGGCCAGATGTACCGCAAGCCATTGCGTGAAATTGTTAATCGCCGCTTTGGCTGCACTATACGCAGGAACTTTGGTCATCGGCGAAGGGGCACTCATGGACGAAATATTAATGACAGTAGCTGGAACATCACGTTCAATCATTTGTCTTGCGAAGATTTGGGTAGGGATGAGGGACCCGACAAAATTCAGATCCATCACCTGACGGAATCCCTCGACACTTACATCAAAAAAAGTAGTGATATCCGGCTGTTGCAAATCTTCCTGTCTGAAAATTTCATTGGTGGTATTGGCACTGGCATTGTTGCCACCCGCTCCGTTAATAAGGATATCGCAAGGTCCAAGCTTCTCTTGAACAACAGCTGCTGCCGCTGTTACACTATCGGCCTGGGTCACATCACAAGCTACAGCGATCGCTTTTCCACCCGCAGCCTCGATTGCCGCAACAACTTCTTCCCCTTTGGATACGGTACGGTTCAGGATGGCTACACTTGCACCATGGCGTGCGAGCTCTTCAGCCATGGAACGACATAGAACACCTGCTCCACCAGTAATTACAGCTACTCTGCCTTCCAGACGGCTTGAGCTTTCTTTGGCAAAGTCACTCATGCTTTTGACCTCCTTTGCAGGGAGTCCCAGACGCCCCATAGATACATAATTCCCAGAGCCCGATCATAGAGTCCATACCCAGGTCTGCATTGCTCTCCCCAGAGATGACGTCCATGGTCCGGCCGTGCATAACCTTCAAATCCAATATCGTGATAGGCTTCCACAACACCGGCAATATCGACATTTCCATCCTGACTGCGGTGGGATGTCTCGATAAAGTCTCCATTATCGTAGATTTTGACATTACGGATATGGGCAAAAGGAATACGGTCCTTGAACTCGTGGATCATACCGATAATATCATTGTTCGCATTAGCGCCAAGAGAGCCGCTGCACAACGTTACACTATTGTAAGGGCTATCATACAAGTTCAGATATCTGCGAACATTGTCTTGGCTCGTAATAATCTTTGGCAGTCCAAAGATTGGCCAAGGCGGATCATCCGGATGAATGGCCATTCGAATACCTAACCGTTCAGCAGTAGGAATGATCTCCTGCAGGAAATAACGGGCGTGTTCCCACATATCTTCCTCTGTTACATCCTTATAGGCTTCGAACAGACCTGTTAAATACTGCAATCGTTCCGGTTCCCAGCCAGGCATCGTCAATGCGGAATTTTCAGTGATGCGTCGAACCAATTCCAGCGGTTCAATATCGGCGATTTTGCTATTCTCGTAGAAGAGGGCGGTAGAGCCATCTTCCATCTCCTTATGCAAATCGGTACGCAGCCAATCAAAGATCGGCATGAAGTTGTAACAGATCACTTTAACGCCTACCTGGGCGAGTTTTTCCATCGTTTTTTTGTAATTCTCAATATATTGATCACGTGTAGGCAGACCGAGCTTGATGTCTTCATGAATGTTAACACTCTCAACGACATCCAGATGTAACCCAGCCTGATCTGCAGCAGCTTTGACTGCCAGAATTTTGTCCATGGGCCATTCCTCACCTGCCGGAACATCATGCAGCGCCCATACAATACCTTCGACTCCGGGAATCTGCCGGATGTGGTCAAGTGTTACGGTATCATTGCCTTCTCCAAACCAGCGAAAAACCATTCTCATCACATTCACCTCATCAAGATTAGTTTAAAGAACAGGTAGATCCATCATCATTGAAAATAGGAAGGGTATGTATCCCGCAGGACAGCCAGATCCGTAACGGTCAAATGCAGATGTTCCTGCATAATGTGCTCCGCCGTTTGGGCATTGTGCTGTTGTATCGCCTGAACCATGGATCGATGCTGTTCGAGCAAATGATCCCAATGATGATCCGAAGACAGACGGAGCATTCGACTCCGGTTCAGATGCACGTTCATATGCTGGATCACGGACCAGGTGTTTTTTTTGTTACAGCCTGCAAAGAGAGTACTATGGAATTCCTCATCCAATCCGAACATTCGTTCATCATCCGGTTCAAGTATGCATTCCTGCTGCTGCGCAAGGTTCTGCTCCAGTATTTTCATGTGTTCATCTGGAAATTGCACACACGCGAGCCGTATGACGGCACGCTCAAGCTGCTCACGCATGAAACGTGCTTCCTCCACAAGATCAACCTGAATCAGAGATACATAGGTACCTCGCTGCGGATAGACTTCCAGCAGACCTTCCTGCGCTAATCGGACGAAGCTTTCTCGAACAGGGGTCCGACTTACATTGAACTCAAGCGAGATCTCTTTCTCCGAGATGGCGGTACCGGGAGGCAGCTTTAAACTCAGAATTAACTGCTTCAACGTCGTATAGACCGCCTCACGAGAAGAGAATGTTTGTTTGTTCAGAGAAGACGGGTTTATTAAGGATGATAATAATTCGGCTTTGGACGAAGACCTAGGGGGAAATTCCATAATCTCAACTCCTTCTAGGATATACTACCATACTTGTATGGTAGTATGGAAGCGCTTTATATAAGTTGTTCTAAAATCTATCGCATATAGCTTGCTGTTAGCGAGATGCTGGAGTAAACTATAGTCATTAGGTTCAAACGTTTAAACCAACAGTCATGACAACTGTGATATCTGTAGAACATATAGAGGTGAAACTATGGGACAAAAAGCGATATCTATTTTTCAAACCTGCATCCCCTTATTCCAGGTACTTAGCGACAATCATCGTCAGGCGATTTTACTTGCTCTTAGTGAGAAGGGCAGCATGACAGTGAATGAAATTACAGAACAGTTCAACCTGTCACGACCTGCTATATCTCATCATCTCAAGTTATTGCTTGAAAAAGGGCTCATCTCTGTAGAACAGAAGGGCACACAACGATATTATTCCGCTTCATTAAGGTCTTCAGTGGAATTATTGAAGGAACTGGTTGGGGCGTTGGAAGAAGAGTGCTTATAAGCAAGAGTTGTTAACATGCCTAGGCATGTGGACTATATGTTCGTATGTTTAAACGAATCATCATTAACTCGGAAAAGGAGTTGTATTATATGAGTGTCATGCAGGAATTAAGCGAACATGAAGTCGAAGAAATTTTACAGCAGCAACGGCAGTTTTTTCGCTCAGGGGCTACTCGTTCGGCTGAGTCTCGCATTACACATTTAACCCGGTTGAAACAGGCGATTCAGAAGTATGAGTCCCGTCTTACTGAGGCGCTCTATCAGGATTTGGGCAAGAGTGAGTTCGAATCGTATACTACAGAGATTGGATTCATGCTGGATAGTATCACGCACACCATTCGGCAAGTGAAGAAATGGGTCAAGCCGGTTAAAGTCAAAACCCAACTCGCGCTGATCGGGTCTAAAAGTTATATCATTCCTGAGCCATATGGTGCGGTATTGATTATTGGACCTTTTAATTATCCATTCCAGCTGTTAATTGAACCCCTGGTTGGCGCGTTGGCAGCTGGCAATACGGCAGTACTCAAAGCATCAGAGAACACACCAGCCGTATCAGCTGTTATTCGCGAGATGATTAGCTCGGTATTCGAACCATCATACGTTCACGTGGTCGAAGGAGCCAAAGATACAACCACGGCGCTTATTAATGCGCCTTTTGACTATATCTTTTTTACAGGAAGTGTACCCGTTGGCAAAATCGTCATGCAGGCCGCTGCCAAAAATCTCGTTCCAGTGACGCTGGAGCTTGGCGGTAAAAGTCCGGTCATCGTGGATAAGCATGCAGATATTAAAGTGGCTGCACAGCGTATTATATGGGGAAAGCTGCTCAATACGGGTCAGACCTGCATCGCTCCAGATTATCTGCTTGTGCATGAACAGGTGAAAGATTCGTTGATCTCCGAAATGAAAGCAGTAGTGGAAGCGTTCTTTGGGACAGATATCCAGCATAATCGTGACTATGGGAGAATCGTCAATAAGGCGCATTTCAAACGTCTCACGACTCTTATTGAACGTGATCAGGCTCATGTCATCTATGGTGGTCAATCCGATGAGGAAGACCGTTTTATTGAACCGACATTTATTGATGCTGAATCGTGGGAAGCAGCTACGATGGAAGACGAAATTTTCGGTCCGATTCTGCCGATTATCAGTTATTCCCATATTGATGAGGCGATTGCAGGTATTTTGAAGCGGCCGAAACCGCTGGCCCTCTATCTCTTTACATCGGATACACAATTACAAGATAAAGTGATGCGAGAGGTTTCTTTTGGGGGAGGATGCATTAACGATACGATTACCCATGTAGCCAACCCACGTCTGCCGTTTGGAGGGGTAGGACATTCCGGCCTTGGCTCGTATCACGGGCGGTATAGCCTGGAGACCTTCTCTCATATGAAAAGTGTGCTCAAAAAGAGCACCAGATTGAACTTATCTATTTTATATCCGCCATACGATAACAAGCTGAAGACGATTAAACGTCTATTAAAATAAAATAACTGACTTTTAATCGTAAGCAAATTAAATGCCATCTGGAATGATGTTCAAAGGATGAAGCTCATTCGGGAGCAGGCTGTTCCAGTCTATAGCGTGTGGGTGATATCCCTGACCAGCGCTTGAATTGACGACTGAAATGGGCAATATCCTTGTAACCTAGCATGGCAGCGATGTTCTGAACCGACAACTTAGGGTTGCCCAGCAGAACTTTGGCTTCATGCAGAACCATTTCAGATAAATATACACGCGGAGACTGACCATATACCTGCCGAAATACACGGTTACAATGTGAGGAACTGATGCCCAGCTCTGCTGCAATATCATCAATGCCATAATGGCTGGTAGACTCACGTCCCTGCTTAAATTGCTGACTCACCAGTCCTTGCAGCCGATTACGAATTTGATGGGCCAGTTCGATCTTCTCATATCCATCCGTGAACAATTGTGCGGCTTCCTGAGAGACAGCCTCCCATAAATGGCCGAACAACTCAAATACCGCAGATTGCAGCTGCATGCGCTGTACCATCGTACTCGCCGCCCGGTTATCCGCTGAAGACATTAATTTGCGAAGGACAGGCTCGATCTGGCGGGTAACCGGACTATCTGCATCGAACAAAACCTGCTTGATTCGTGCAAGCAAAGAGAGAAATAACTGATCATCGATATCAAAATGCATGCAAAAATACGTAAAACCCTTGCCTTTATGGCTCAGGCTGGAATGAATGCTCCCTGGAGGAATCAGGAGTAATTCTCCAGCCTTTTGAATATACAGCTTGCCGTCCACGGTCATGTATTGTTCGCCTTCCGTTACATAATTCAGCTCATATTGTGGATGTTCATGGGCTGGATAATCCCAATCGGCCCCGACACTTCGCAAATGTATAGCGAACAAATTCACCGTTGTTTGTACATCCGGGTAAAATACTTCATGTACACTCTCTCCCAAAGCGGGAGGCAAATAGGTGGAAGACATGGGAGACCCCCTTGATAAAAAATATGGAAACAGATGTAACCGCTTTATTTATATTATAGTCTATTAGCTTGATTTGGGTAAATATCCGATTGATTTGACCATGGTCTACGGTGGAATGCCCATGGTAGGATGGGGCTAATGAAAACGTATGCAAACCATTTTGAGAGGGGTCATCGTTCATGAGCACATCCAAATCCATCTTTTATAATGCCCATCACTCACCGATCGGGGCTTTTGCCAGCTTTACGCTTGGATACAAAGGAGCCAAAGGCGGACTAGGCCTGGAGCTTGGCAAGCCAGCAGATCAGAACGTATATATCGGTTTACAATCTCGCGATAGTGAGCACTACGAAGCTTTACCATTTTTCGAAGCCGTTGAAGATGCAAGCGTTCGATATGATGTAGAGAAAGTGGACAACTCGGATTCAGATCAGGTGTCTTCGGCCTCGACAGAAAATGGATTGAGCACACCAGCGGCATCACAGGGAACACGCCCACTAATTTCAGCATTCCGCGATGAAGAGATTACGCGCGAGTTTACTTCTGGAACAGATACGTGGACGGCAGGTGATCTGACTTTCCGTATCTACTCACCTGTGCGTCCTGTACCCGAACCGCTGAGTGGTGATCGTGAAGCATTAATGGATGCACTTGTGCCTGCGGTGCTGGTGGAAATGACAATTGATAACACGCAAGGACAGCAGCCGCGTAAAGCATATTTTGGCTACCAAGGTAATGATCCTTACTCAGCCATGCGCATCGTCGGAGGGCCTGAGGGTGGGTCATTAACCGGAGTTGGACAAGGTCGCCTAACCGCCATTTTATCTGCGGATGAGGGTCTATGGCCTGCTCGAGGATTTACATTGGAGAAGATATTGCAGGAGAAACATCGTGAGAATCTCGCGTTCGGACTGGGCGAAACAGCTGCACTGCTGATGGACGTTCCCGCAGGAGAGAAGCGTACATACCAATTTGCCGTCTGTTTTTATCGCGGCGGGATCGTTACTACGGGTATGGACACGACCTATTGGTATACACGTTATTTTGCAGATATCCTGGATGCCGGAAAATACGCGCTTGGCCGTTTCAACGAGCTAACTGCTTCCTGTAAGGAAGTTGAGCAACGTCTCGGTGTAGCTGCTTTGAGTGAAGATCAGTCATTTATGCTTGCCCATTCTATTCACAGCTATTATGCAAGTACACAACTGCTGGATGCGGATGGAGAGCCGTTCTGGATCGTAAATGAAGGCGAATACCGGATGATGAACACACTTGATCTGACCGCAGATCAGTTGTATTTTGAACTTGCACTAAACCCTTGGACCGTGCGTAACGAGTTGGAGTGGTTTGTGAAACGTTACAGTTATACGGATCAAGTGCGGTTCCCGGGCGAAGAGAAGGAATATCCGGGCGGCATTACGTTCACGCATGATATCGGCGTAGCCAATGTATTCTCACGTCCGGGGCACTCGGCATATGAACTGGTAGGTATCGATGACTGCTTCTCGCAAATGAGCCACGAGGAACTGGTCAACTGGCTCTGCTGTGCAACCGTATATATTGAACAGACGCAGGACCGGGAATTTGTTAAAGAGATGCTGCCCGTCATTCGGGATTGCTTTGAAAGCATGTTAAACCGGGATCATCCGGATGAAAACCAACGCAACGGCCTGATGGGGCTGGATAGCAGTCGTACCAAAGGCGGAGCCGAGATTACCACTTACGACAGCTTGGATGTGTCACTTGGACAATCCCGCAACAACATCTATCTGGCTGGAAAATGCTGGGCCGTCTATGTAGCCCTGGAGAAGCTGTTCGCTGCAGAGAAGCTGGCTGATTTGTCTCATCACGCAGGACGTCAGGCGGATCGCTGTGCAGCCAGTATCGCAGCCCAGTTAACCGATGGTGGTTACATTCCAGCAGTTATCGCCGAAAATAATGATTCCCGTATCATTCCGGCCATTGAAGGCTTGGTGTTCCCATACTTTACCGGCTGTGAAGGCGCGCTGGATGTAAATGGCCGTTTCGGTCCTTACCTGCAAGCGCTCCGAACCCACTTTAGAACGGTTCTTGTCCCTGGTACATGCCTGTTTGAAGATGGAGGCTGGAAACTGTCTTCTACGAGCAATAACTCATGGCTAAGCAAAATATATCTATCCCAGTTCATCGCACGAGAACTGCTGGGCGTGGAATGGGATGAAACAGGGAAGGCATCTGACGCTGCTCATGTAAACTGGCTGCTGCATCCAGAGGAATCTTACTGGTGCTGGAGTGACCAGATCCTGGCAGGTGTGGCGGTCGGAAGCAAGTATTACCCGCGCGGAGTAACATCAATTCTATGGTTGCTCGAAGGCAAAGGTAATCGTCTGGAGCAGATCTATGCCAGCAAGGAGGCTGTACAATGAGCAACACAACCCTTCAATCGAATTTTTCCGGCCCTCAATACGATGCGTGGCTTGGATATCTTCAAAGTCAAACCGCAGTAAAAGGAGCCGTCAAAAAATCAGCCCCTGTCTGGAGTCATATCGTGACTGTAGCGGAAGATCAGGAAATTATATCAACAGCATCAGCCGAGCTGACTCAGGGACTGGATAAGCTGTTTGGCATCAAACCGAAAGTTAAACAGGAAACTGTCAGTCAAGTGAGCAAGTCGGATTCAGCCCACCAGGAGGCACAAGGGATCTGGCTTGGCACATGGACGGGTTCAGAAGCCGTGGCTCAGGCCTTTAGCGACACGGAACGCTCTACCGTGCAAGGAGAAGGTTATATTATCCGCGAAGATAAAGAGCAGGGTAGGCTATTTATTGGTTCTGAAACCCCTCAAGGTGTTCTATACGGTACTTTTCATCTGTTAAGGGAGCTTGTTCTGGAGCAAGAAAATTCAAACGATGTGCATCCTGCCATGGGAAGATTAAGCTATATCTCTGAGCAGCCCGTTAATGCATTACGCATGATCAATCAGTGGGATAATGTAGACGGCAGCATCGAGCGTGGTTATGCTGGAAAATCCATTTTCTATGACAATGGAGAATTCACTCGTGATCTTGCACGTATTCGAGATTATGCCAGATTGCTTGCTTCTACAGGCATTAACGCTATTTCAATCAACAACGTAAACGTGCATCAGCGTGAGAGCTTGTTCCTGACGGAACGTTTCCTGGGTGATGTTGCGAAGGTTGCTGCCCAATTCAGAGCGTACGGCATCCGATTGTTCCTTAGCGCCAACTATGCTAGTCCAATAGAGATTGGTGGATTGATTACGGCAGATCCGCTGGATGAACAGGTCCGTGAATGGTGGAACATTCAGACAGCCAAGGTGTATGCGGCAATCCCGGATTTTGGCGGCTATCTGATCAAAGCGGATTCGGAAAATCGGCCTGGACCCTTCACATATAACCGTGATCATGCTGATGGAGCGAACATGCTGGCCGAAGCACTTCGCCCGTTTGGTGGACTAGTAATATGGCGCTGCTTCGTCTATAACTGCAAACAAGACTGGCGTGACCGCTCAACGGATCGCGCACGGGCAGCATATGACCACTTCAAACCACTGGATGGCCGATTTGCGGATAACGTCATTTTGCAGATCAAGAATGGGCCGATGGACTTTCAGGTTCGCGAGGCCGTATCTCCGCTGTTCGGTGCAATGGAGAACACAAATCAGGTATTGGAATTCCAGATTACGCAGGAGTATACGGGCCAGCAGAGGCATCTCTGTTATCTGATTCCACAGTGGAAAGAAGTATTGGATTTTGATACGTTTGCCAAGGGACCGGGTTCTGAAATCAAACGCATTGCTGACGGTTCTCTGTACAATAGACCCTACAGCGGCTTTGCTGCAGTATCCAATATCGGTGCAGATGCTTGCTGGACAGGACATCCGCTCGCTCAGGCGAATCTATATGGATATGGAAGACTTGCCTGGAATCCGGAACTGTCATCGGAAGAGATCGCGGAGGAGTGGGTCAGACTTACATTCGGACATGACGAAGAGGTCGTTCGTCTAATCTCTGGCATGCTTTTGAATTCATTGGATATCTATGAAAGTTATACAGCACCACTCGGTGTAGGCTGGATGGTTAATCCGGAGCACCATTATGGGCCTAATGTGGATGGCTATGAATATTCCAAGTGGGGTACGTATCATTTTGCCGATTGTGATGGCATTGGTGTGGACCGTACTGTGAGAAGTGGAACCGGATATACATCGCAATACCACCGCGAAAATGCCGAAAGATATGAATCCGTAGACTCCTGTCCGGATGAGCTGTTGTTATTTTTCCACCATGTCCCGTATACGCATGTTCTGCATTCTGGCAAAACGGTCATTCAGCACATTTATGATACACATTTTGATGGAGCAGAGCAGGCGGAAGCCTTAGCACAGACCTGGAGACAGTTGGAAGGCAAGATTGATTCGACTGTATTTGATAAGGTGTCTGCGTTACAGGCAGGGCAAGCGGAGCACGCCAAGGAATGGCGTGACATGATCAATACGTACTTCTATCGCAAAAGTGGTATTGCAGATGAACAAGGAAGAACGATATATTAATCTGGATACGAGAGTGATATAAGTTGAACTAAACATTTACAGGGTAACAGAGAGGCCAGACAAATCTGACGAAGCCGAGCGTTCACCTTTATCACCTTCGGAGGAAAGAACAACGTTGGCATACACGAGAAGGAGGGAACATATGGGACATCATCAATTACCAGAGACCATGAAGGCTGCTGTCATGACAGAGCCGGGGCACATCATCATTGAAGAACAGGCTGTACCACAGCCGGCTGAAGACGAGGTGCTCATTCAGGTGATGGCCGTTGGCGTTTGCGGATCGGATGTGCATTATTTTGAACATGGTAGAATTGGCCGATTTGTAGTTGAGAAACCGATTATACTTGGACATGAATGTGCAGGTATCGTAGCGGCTGTAGGTTCAAGAGTATCACGGCTGAAAGAAGGAGATCGGGTAGCCATTGAGCCCGGGGTAACCTGCGGACGATGCACGGCATGCAAAGAAGGTCGTTATAATCTATGTCCCGATGTGCAATTTCTAGCGACGCCTCCGGTAGATGGGGCATTTGTACAGTACATGACCATTCGGGAGGATATGGTTTTCCCGATCCCGGATCATCTGTCTTTTGAAGAGGCAGCCATGAACGAACCTTTCTCGGTTGGCATTCATGCTGCACGACGTAGTAAACTGGCTCCTGGCACCACACTTGCCATTATGGGCATGGGACCTGTTGGATTGATGGCTGTTGCAGCGGCTAAATCGTTTGGCGTAGAACACATCATCGTTACAGATTTGGAGGAAGTACGGTTGGAGGCTGCTCGTCGTATGGGCGCCACCCATACCATTAATGTACGGAACGAGGATGCACAGGCGGTGATCCGTGAGTTAACGAACGGCGTCGGTGTAGATACAGCTTGGGAAACTGCGGGGAATCCGAAGGCACTTCAGTCTGCATTATATTCGCTCCGTCGAGGAGGCAAGCTTGCTATTGTAGGACTGCCCGCACAGGACGAAATTGCACTGAATGTTCCTTTTATCGCGGACAACGAGGTGGATATATACGGAATCTTCCGTTACGCCAATACGTATCCGGCGGGAATTGAATTTCTGAGTTCAGGCCAGCATGATGTGATGTCCCTGATTACTGACCGTTATTCGCTTGAGGAGACACAGCAGGCCATGGAACGGGCATTGCACAATAAGAGTGGCAGTCTCAAAGTAATGGTGTATCCGAACGGAAAATGAATCTATTTCAAAGGAGCCCTGATATTTAGGGTTTCTTTTTTTGTATTTTTCGCCATAAAAGGATTAAACAAGCTTCCATAACGTGGTATAATGCTTGAAGATTTTAATATATAAAATTATACACACCACATTGGTTAAATAGCATCTAGCGAAAGGAACTGAAGGTAGTGAGAACACATGAATTTATGATTCATTCTGATTTCCACCGGGATGATCTGATGTCTGTTTCTTCTCAAGCGTCGCGTTTTGCCTCGGATATTTCATTGTCATTTATGGATGCGAATCATGAACATCGTGTAGATGTCAAAAGCCTGCTCGGAATGGCGCTTCTTCCCATTCGACATGGCAGTGTGGTGAGATTGCAGACACGGGGAAGAGATGAACTTGAAGCGTTGGAATATATGCTAAATGTATTGGAGAAGGGCTTAACTTGAACTCTGAAACCTGTGCAAATCACAGTGAATTGTAAAATATTTATCGTTTCTTCAATTCCGACTGGTACTTCGTCCAAAAAAAGAGTATAATAAAATTTAGTTCTATTCTAAGAAGTACCCATATTAAAGGAGTGTAAATAGATTATGCCAAAAGCTGATATCCATCCAAAGACACAAACAGTAATTTTCTTCGATGCAAGTGCTGATTACAAATTCCTGAGTTCTTCGACTAAATTCTCGAACGAAACAATGGAATGGGAAGATGGTAACACTTACCCAGTAATCCGTGTGGACACTAGCTCCGCATCCCACCCATTCTTCACTGGTAAACAAAGAAACGTGGACATCGGTGGTCGTGTTGATAAATTTAACCGTAAATACAACATCAAATAGGTTGTCCAACCATTACAAGAAAACCTCGGGATTAATCCTGAGGTTTTTTTGTTTGCATACCGATTAGTAAACCCATGTAATTCAGAGTAAAAGTAATTCTAATACTCCTACATATTCATTTCCTCTAAAATTAATTCAACCAATTATTGCGCTTACAACACATTCGGATGTACACTAGGAAACAGAATCAGACATATTGGAGGAGGAAATAGAGATGAGCAGCATCAATCATATGGTAACGTTTACACTTTACGCAGGTAAAGATACACCCGAAGCAGAGGCATTTTTGAAAGAGAGTGCGGATGCACTGGCGAATATTCCCGGTGTAGAGCAATTTCAGGTCTTGCGTCAGGTGAGCGAAAAAAATGAATTTGACTATAGCTTTTCAATGGTCTTCGCCAACCAGGCTGCATATGATACATACAATGATCATCCGGTTCACCGCAAATATGTAGAAGAACGGTGGGAAAAAGAAGTTAGTCGCTTCCAGGAAATTGATCTCATTCAGCATGGGAAGTAATGAAATGATGAATCTCATTGAACCAAACAGAAGATAACATGAACTTCGAAAGCGTTTTCCAGTTTGATTAATGAGGGTTAAATCATTATTAAATCCTTTTTTTCATCACTAAATTTCGTGACTACACATGTGGCTCAAAGGAGGGGACTGTCCTTATGAAATTGGATCTTACAGGTAAAACAGCACTGGTGACAGGCGCAACCGGTCAATTGGGAAGGGTCATCGCTCGTACGTTGGCAGACTGTGGTGCTGATCTCGCGCTGCATTACATAAATAATGATACGAAGGCTAGAGAACTTCAGGCTGAGATTGAAGCCATCGGTCGGAAAACGGTCATTGTTCAGGGCGATATCACGAAGCAGGATACGGCATTTCGGATGCGGGATGAAATTCAGTCCAGCCTTGGCGATGTGGATATCGTGGTTGCCAATGCAGTCATCCAATATGCCTGGACAACGGTGCTGGAACAATCACCGGATGATTATATAAGTCAGTTCGAATCATGTGTGATGCAGAGTGTGTATCTTGCCAAAGCATTCATCCCATATATGAAAGAAGCCAGAGCTGGTCGATTCATTGGTATCAATACGGAATGTGCGATGCAAAATTTTGCTACCCAGTCTGCATATACGGCTGGAAAACGCGGCATGGATGGTTTGTACCGTGTGCTGGCGAAAGAGGTAGGCGAATATCAGATTACGGTCAACCAGGTTGCACCTGGATGGACGATCAGTGAGCGCGACCGCAACAGTGAGTCGGGGCATGATGAGGGTTATATTCAAACTGTACCGTTGAAACGCAGGGGAGAAGATCAGGAAATTGCCAATGCGGTAGCATTTCTGGCTTCCGACCTGTCCTCGTTTATTACAGGAGCTTATATCCCGGTCAGTGGTGGCAATGTGATGCCTGCCATTTAATATTGATTTATGGATGTGATGAATTACTAAACATGCAATGAACCGCTTTTTAAACCATAACAAGCCAAGATCCGTTTGTCAGTCCATGACAAGCGGATTTTTGTATATATCCATAAATACATATGATTTTGTTTCTAATTTCAAAAGATTGGGGTAAAAGAATAGGTAGTTTAACGCGGTGGAAACATAACTCAAAATAAGCGAATAAAGGAGACCGACCTGTCATGAAAAAAACAATTGCAGACGTTCTGGTCGAAGCACTATTGAACGCAGGCGTCAAACGCATCTATGGTATCGTTGGAGACTCCTTGAATGCGGTACTCGATTCCATCCGTCGTTCGGGTAAAATTGAATGGATTCATGTCCGCCATGAGGAAGTTGCAGCTTTTGCGGCCGGGGCAGATGCCCAAGTGAGCGGAAGTATCGCCGTATGTGCGGGCAGCAGCGGACCGGGAAACATGCACTTGATTAACGGTCTGTATGACTGTCATCGGAACCGTGTACCGGTACTTGCCATCGCTGCTCATATTCCAAGTGATGAGATTGGGAGTGAGTATTTTCAGGCGACTCATCCAGAGTATTTGTTTCAGGAATGCAGTCATTATTGTGAAGTCATCACAACAGCCAAGCAGATGCCGCGTTCCTTTACGATGGCAATGCAGACCGCAGTAGCGCGTTCAGGCGTTTCCGTCATTATACTGCCGGGTGATGTAGCGGCTTTGGAAGCGGCGGACCTACCTGTTCCGGAGCATGTATATCATGCGACACAGCCTGTTGTACACCCTTCCGAACCTGAACTGCGGAAACTGGCGGAATTCTTGAATCAAGGAAAAAAAATTACGTTGCTGTGTGGTGCAGGCTGCGCCGGTGCGCGTGAACCTCTGATGCAGCTCTGTGATCGCTTGAAATCTCCTATGGTTATTGCTTTGCGAGGCAAGGAATACCTGGAATACGATAACCCGTATTCGGTGGGCCTCACAGGATTAATCGGATATTCCTCCGGTTATCATGCCATGATGGACTGTGATGTGCTCCTGATGTTGGGAACTGATTTTCCGTACCGTCAATTCTTCCCGGAAGATGCGGTTGTACTTCAAGTGGATATTCAGTCTTCACACCTTGGTCGCCGTACAAAGCTCGATTATGGATTGTGCGGAGACATAAAGGCCACCATTGAAACATTATTACCTTATCTCACGGAAGAACATAGCGACAAACATTTGCATAAAAGTGTGGAACGTTACGAGAAAGTTCGCAAAGAATTGGATGAGCTTGCCGTAGGTAAACCCGGAAAAACACCAATTCATCCACAGTATCTAACCAAGGTTATCAGCGATGCTGCAGCAGAAAATGCAATCTTCACCTGCGATGTAGGTACACCTACGGTATGGGCGGCTCGCTATATTGAAATGAGCCGTAATCGCCGATTGTTAGGTTCATTCAGTCATGGCACTATGGCGAATGCTCTTCCACAGGCAATTGGAGCGCAGGTGTCTGATCCGGGAAGACAAGTGATTTCTTTGTCCGGTGATGGCGGCATTGCCATGCTGATGGGTGATCTTCTGACGCTTAAACAGCATAATCTCCCGATTAAAGTTGTCGTGTTTAACAACGGTGCACTCAGTTTTGTTGAACTGGAGATGAAAGCTGCCGGATTGCTTGAATCCGGTACCGAGCTCGTAAATCCCAACTTTGCCATGGTAGCTCAAGCGATGGGCCTGGAGGGGATACGAGTTGAAGATCCGGCTGATCTGGAAGGGGCTGTAGAGCGTGCATTGCAGCATGATGGCCCTGTTCTGATTGATGTTGTGGTGAACCGTCAGGAGCTGTCCCTGCCTCCGAAGATTAATATAAAACAGGCCGAAGGCTTCACCTTATGGATGATGAAGGCGGTGCTGAATGGGCGTGGCGATGAGCTGATTGAGCTGGCCAAAACCAATTTACTAAGATAAGTATAAGGTTTTCCTTAGCATTATCGCACCATGTTCAACTGTCGATCTGACAATGTAAATGCATGAAATTAAACTGTACATCTCACCAAAAAGAAGGGGAATGTTACACGCTTTTATTAACGAGTTCTCCTTCTTGAGATGTGTGGAATGTGATGAAAATTATAGTATGTGCTCATATTATATGGTTTGTTTTTAAATTGAAACTCCTTTAAAATAGGTAAAGTCAGGCAGGATTCAAAGCTTTTTACTCTACATATGTTGCATTCCAACGCAATACCGCTTCATATCGAATTAATCGATCCGATGACAGATGACGAACACACATGGAGGAGATCAAAATGAGTCACAAAGGAAAAGTAGCAATTATCACTGGAGCAGGAAGTGGATTAGGCCAAGCGACTGCACTGAAGCTGGCAGAAAAGGGCGCGTCTATAGTGGTCGTTGATCTCGTGGCTGAAACGGGTCAGGAAACTGTAAAACAGATTGAGAAGCTGGGCGGTAAAGCCATTTTTGTACAAACAGATGTAAGTAAGGCGAACGAGGTAGAGAATTATGTTAACAAAACGATCGAGGAATTCGGTCGAATCGACATGTTCTTCAATAATGCCGGGATCGCTGGTCCTGGTATTAAACTAATTGAGCATACTATCGAGCAGTTTGACCAAATCATTGATATTAACCTGAGAAGTGTATTTTACGGATTGAAGTATGTGATTACTGAAATGCTCAAAACAGGCGGTGGTTCCATCGTCAATACGGCATCTACAGCAGGTATTGTGGGTGTTCAAGCAGTTGCACCTTATGCAGCGACGAAGCATGGCGTAGTTGGACTAACACGTACAGCGGCCATTGAGTATGGCAAAGAAAACATTCGCGTGAATGCTATTGCCCCAGGTACGATTGAAACTCCAATGGTGGTTCAGTTCGGGAAGGATAATCCTGAAGTATTCAAAGCAACCCTTGACAGCATTCCATCCGGTCGTCTCGGTAAGCCTGAAGAGATTGCCAATCTGGTATCCTTCTTACTGGGAGACGAAGCTCCTTATATTAATGGCGCTGTTTATCCCATTGATGGTGCTGTAACTGCACAATAAGGCACCAATCAGACTGGAATAAGAAAGAGAGGCTACTGTAATATTACAGTGCCTCTCTTTTTGCGTGTTATCATTTTTATTCTTGATTATAAGCTCCATCATGCGACATTGGATGATTCGGTCTGAGCTGTTGTGGTAATTGCCGGACGGTAGGCAAGAATGATGATGATCATTGCAATTAGTACCCCTACAGCTCCAATCCAGGTGATGGATGACAATGATACTGAGCTGACAGCGATTCCCCCAATACCGGCACCAGCAGCCATGGCCAGTTGCATTACGGAACTGTTCAGACTTAACATAATTCCAGACGATTCTGGAGCCATTGTAACCAGATTATATTGCTGTGTTGGGCCGGAAGACCAAGCGGAAAAGGACCATAGGATCAACACAATGAAGATGGCCATACCTGAATGAGCCGTGATGTTTAGCACCAGCAGACTTATGACATGCAGGGCCATTCCCAGGATGAGTGTTCGCTTTACTCCCATACGATCGGCGCTGTATCCTCCAGATTTGGAACCAATCAGACTTGCGATCCCAAAAGCCAGCAAAGCGGAACTTAACAACGTTTCGCTCATGCCTGCAACAGATACCAAGTAGGGTGAAATGTAGGTATACGCAATAGAATAGCCTCCTAACCAGAAAAAGCTGACAAGTAGCGCAAATCCAATACGAGGTTGTTTGAGGAGCGCTAATTGTTTTTTCAAAGGAACGGGTGCTTCGCCTTCAGATGGCGGGATCGTAGATGCAATAACAATCATGGCAATCACACCCAAAATCGCGATACCTGCAAAAATAAGTTTCCAATCCCAAGCTGCAGCTACCATTCTTCCCAGTGGAACTCCCACGATTAGAGATGCGGTAAACCCCGTAATGACTGTTGCGATAGAGCTGGCCTGTTTGCCTGTGGGCGCTATTTTGGCAGCGACTGTCAGGGCTGTTACAACGACGACTCCAGCTCCCAGCGCCATAAGGACACGTGCAGCGATAAAGAGTCCATATCCAGGTAACAGGTAGGCCAAGACGTTGCCGACGACAAAAAGTCCCAGAAAGTAGAGCAGCAGCTTTCGTCGATCCATGCGGGATGTTAAGGCGATAATGATGGGCGTACCGAGCGCATAAATGAGTGAAAAAATTGTGATCAGCTGTCCCGCTGCAATCAACGATATATTCATGGTGTCCGAGATCCGATCCAGAATGCCCGCAATGACATATTCGGAGGTCCCTACAAGAAAGCTGACCAAGGCCAGGACATAGATTTTCCATGTGTTAGACATGAGTATATAACCTCTTTCTAATTATAATTATTATATTTTTAGAAATATAGAAATAAAGACGAGAGAACAGGATTAAGATAAAACTAATCTACCAATGAGGCAAAGCGAGTACTTAATCTATCAAATGTACCGCGTGCTATAGCAAAAGGGTATTTAAATGACAACCATAAGGCTCAGCGGACTAAGTAGCATTACCAATATAATGATTTTATATTTCTAGTATTATGGAAATATAAAACAAAAATTTTACTTCTCTAACAGATAAGGAGCGAATCTCTGTACAGTATCTGTATTCAGACTGTAGTAAATATACGTACCTTTCTTTTGTGAGGTCAACAAACCACAATCGGAAAGTTGCTTCAGGTGATGAGATAAAGTGGAGAGCGCTACAGTTACAAGCCGATTCTCCAAATCAGCTGGACACAGGTTGCTTTCACCCGAAAGGATCTGAATGATTTTATATCGCGTTTGTTCACCTAGCGCTTTATGAATTTTGACAGCCTGTTCAGTATCAATCGGATTGGATTGCATCAAAATCGGTCCTTTCGTCTTTATTTCTTATTTCTATAAATATTGAAATAACTTTATCATGTCTTTAGAAAAAAGTAAACTCCCCGCGAAGATCGTTGTTTCCAGTCGAACACGAATCAACTGAAAGCAAAAACCTTTGCAGGGAGTTGAAAAGTCTATCTACATACTAATTACAGGCGTTCAAGAGACTCAACGTAATCTTTGGCATCTTTCAATGACAGGTTTCTGGCTTCACGAGCCTTTTTGATTGCAATTATTTTCTTGCCCTGTTTTGCAAGCTCCTGCAACTCTTTATCAAGTTCAGTGAGGTCAGCCTGTGCCGGTGGAGTTAGAGACACATTCGCTGCAGAATCGTTATAACTGAGAGGGGAATGTGTGGTACGTCCTGAACCATTCTCCAGACGTTCAACATCCCTTTTCAATTCATTTAACTGGGTCTGCAAGCTGATGACGCGAACTAATAAGATAAGAATAAGAAACAAAAAAACAACTAGAACAATGGTGTTAATTTCCATGCATGCAGGTGCCTCGCTTTCCTTGCTTCAAATACATAACTATTTAAGCTGTACCGGGATCTCCTTAACACCTCGAACAATCATGCCGGGTCTCCATTCAAGTTCATTAACATCCGTCTGAAGCTGCATATCGGGAAAGCGGCGAAGCAGTGTATTAATCGCAATCTCGCCTTCAAGTCGCGCGAGAGGGGCTCCCAGACAGAGATGAATGCCTTTGCCAAAAGCCAAATGTGGGCTCTTCTCACGTGTGATGTCAAAAACATCCGCATCTTTAAATTTCTCTTCATCCCGATTGGCTGAATCCAGTGCTACAATGACTAGTTCACCTTCAGCGATGTGATGTCCATGAAATTCTATGTCCTCGGATGCCCAGCGAGATGTGCTGAATTCAACCGGACCGTTATAACGCAGCATTTCTTCAACAGCATTATGGATTAACTCAGGCTGCTTGATCAGCAGGTCGCGTTGTTCCGGATGCTCCAAAAGGGCAAGTACACCATTACCGATCAGATTGACAGTTGTTTCGTGCCCGGCGATGATCAGCAGAGCGACAACACCAAGCAGTTCCTTTTCAGTGAGTTGTTCTCCTGATTCTTCTGCTACAACGAGCTGACTGATCAGATCGTCACCCGGCTGCTCACGTACTTTGGCAAACCAATTATTCAGGTAATCAATGAACTCCTGGGCATGCTTCTCAAACACTTCGGAATGCTCCGCACTTGTCGCATCGATAATGGAATTGGACCATAAACGGAATTTGTCCTGATCTTCAAGAGGTACACCCAGGATCTCGCTGATGACAATGATCGGTAATGGAAATGCAAACTCATCAATCAGATTCATCTTATCCTGGGAATTGAGATTATCCAGGAGATCGTCAGCAATATCTTGAATGTGGCTTCTCATGCCCTCAATCAATCTTGGAGTAAAAGCCTTCTGTACGAGTCCACGTAACCGGCGATGATCAGGTGGGTCGGAAAAAAGCATGTTATGCACGAATATATTTTGTTGATCGGGTCCATAACGTTTGACTACGTCCTTACTGAAACGGTTGTCTTTCAACACTTCCACTGCATCCTCATAGCGGCTAATAATCCAACCGAAATCACCATGAGGAAACAGGACTCTGTGAATAGGATCATTTTGTCTCAGCTTTTCGTATACGGGGTAAGGGTTCTGTGTAAATTCTTGAGTGAACAACTCAGACTGTGAAGTTTCATTAGTACTCAAATGGTTAATCTCCTCTCATCAAAAGCTCGTATTGTTACGCATCTTATCTAAGGGATCATATGTTAATTTCGGTGGCTTCATACGAAAAGCCTGCACCATCTATATATTCAATATTGGATGGATTGAAACCTTGTTTTTGACTAACAAATATGGTATAGAAAGCCTATTTAATTTTAGATAGAATAGCACATGGAATAAGGAATAAAATCAATAGAAATGAAGTAAAGACACAGACTACTGGGCTGTGTTTTTTTGTGAGATTGGACTTGAGCTGCTTGAACCATATTACGTGGTGTTTAATGAACTATAGGGACGTATGGCCTATAAATTGAAGTTATCTACAACAACAACGAGGATTCAAATTAGTTTTGAATGCAACCTCCATGATGCAACGATATAAGTAATTCACAATTATGCTACGAACTATGTCCATTGGCTCAGGAAGAATGCCGATAAGAAGGACGTTTCAACCATTTTTGGCGTTTTCTAAGTCCGTTCAAAGGCTACTGTGATAAGATAAAACTTAATAAGAACATACGATCTGTTTATGCGAGAGGAGTAACCTTGACGATGGAGATGCTTAAGCCACCCGCCGAGACACTATATGAGACAGAATTAAGGGCGTTACGAGAAGAAGATACGGGAAAACGTCCTCCAAACTGGCTACTGTCCCCGGCCTATGTCAGAGATTTTATTATTGGCAGGGATAAACCTGCAATGTTGAATGGAGAGGAGGTTTCCATTACACGGAAATTTTATGGCAACGATGTTCTCATTGAACGTGCTGTAGTGACACTGGCAGGCAATCGGGGCTTGATGCTTGTTGGAGAACCCGGAACAGCCAAGACCATGCTCAGTGAACTGCTGACCGCCGCCATTTCTGGTACCAGTCTCAACACAATTCAGGGTACGGCAGGTACAACCGAAGACATGATCAAATATTCCTGGAATTATGCCATGCTGCTGGATAAAGGCCCGTCCGAAGCTGCACTTGTACCCTCGCCTTTGTATAACGGAATGAAGAAAGGAATTCTTACCCGTTTTGAGGAGATTACACGTTGCCCCGCTGAAGCACAGGATAGCCTGATCAGTATTCTTAGTGACAAGGTGATGAGTATACCTGAGCTGGATGGTGGTGTGCTGTTTGCCAAACCGGGGTTTAACGTGATCGCTACGGCGAACATTCGTGATAAGGGCGTCAATGAAATGAGTGGTGCGCTGAAGCGCCGTTTCAATTTTGAGACGATCAAACCGATTAGCAGTGTGAAAATGGAAGCCAAAATTATTGAATCCCAGGCGCGAAGCCTATTATTACATAGCGGAATAGACACCGAGATTAATTCGGATGTGGTTGAATTGCTGGCTACGACATTTATGGAGCTTCGCACAGGAATGACGCGGGAAGGTTACAAATTGGATACGCCCCAAGCGTCCATGAGTACGGCTGAAGCCGTATCTGTATATGTACAGAGTGCAATGACTTCCTATTATTACGAAGACAAGGGAATCGCATTGGATCGGCTGGTGCAAAACATGCTAGGGACGATAGCGAAAGAAAGCGACAAGGATCTGTCCATTCTCAAAACTTACTTCTCCAAGGTCGTGAAGGAGCGTTCGAGAGAAGAAGGGATTTGGAAGGATTACTATGAGGAAAAGAAATGGATCGGTTAACAAGAAATGCGGATTTGGATGTTGCACAGTTACAGACGCTGTTTGAGTCGCAAGTGTATAACCTGAACAACGGAACGGTTTATTTTCCTATACGCCATCATAGTCCAGCCTGTTCCTATCATTTGTTGCGATTAATTGAAGAATACAAGCCGGATATCATTCTAATCGAAGGACCTGAGAGCGGCAATCCTTTACTTCAAGTTCTGTCTGATGAGGCGACCGTACCTCCTGTCAGTCTTTACTACACATATGATAGTGAAGAGGAGAGAGCGGCCTGTTATTATCCGATGCTTCGTTATTCTCCTGAATATGTAGCGCTGAAAGAAGCAGCTCGGCTGAGCATCACTGCAACTTTTATCGACCTGGATTATCATCATTTCTCCAAGCCCAACAAGGCAGAACAGCGGGAGATATCCATTCAAGACGAGACATTGCTTGCAGGGTCTGAGTTTATCCACCGTTTATGCCAGAAAACAAACTGTCGAAGTTTCGATGAATTGTGGGAGAACGTATTTGAAATTGGTGGTCTGGAGAAGTCAACACAGGCATTTGTACAGGATGTATTCACGTACTGCACCTTATCCCGGATGTGTTATTCAGCAGAGCGCTTGCACAGTACAGGTGATTTGGCAAGAGAAGCTCATATGAGAAGTCGTATTAAGCAGGCTGGGCAGGAGCATGAACGTGTGCTTGTCATTACTGGCGGATTTCATACGTATGGACTGCTGATGCCCGAGAATCATGAGACGGACTCTGAAGAGATGACGATGCAAGAGCTTGTGAAGGCTCAGAATTCGGTGCATCAGCAGATGTATCCCATGGTCTACACGTTTGCCGAAGCGGATCGGCTGAATGGGTATGCAAGCGGCATGCCTTACGTGAATTATTACGAACAGATATGGACTCAGCTGCTTCGGCAAAAGAACTCCGTGTACAATTTGACCGCTTTGGACTTGTTATCACGACTAACTCGCAAGCTGAGGGAAGGGCATGAACATGTATCAACCAGCGACGCTATTGAGGCATACAGCATGGTTCAAGGACTCGCAGGACTGAGAGAAAAAAGGGAAGGTGGAGTCTATGAGCTGATGGATGCAACACTTTCTTCCTTTGTAAAGGGTGAACTTACGTTAGCTTCAGACAAACCAATACAAGAACTGCACAGATTGCTAACCGGGGATGTCATCGGAAAAGTGGCTCCCAACCCATTCAGTATTCCGATCGTTGAGGATTTCAAAGAACGTTGTACAGAATCAAAACTTCAAATTCGTACTACAGGCCAACATAAGAAGATACTTGATTTATATGCCAAACCAGATCATCGTCGGCAAAGTCAATTGTTTCAATGTATGGTCTATCTCGTTCCGGATTTCGCGAAGCGACAATCGGGCCCGGATTGGATTGCACAGCGTGACATGAACCTTGTTCGGGAGACGTGGGTATATTCCTATTCCTCCAGAATTGAGGCTCGATTAATCGAGAACTCGCTCTATGGAGGCACAATTCAGGAAGCCGCTACGCGCAAGATGGAAGAGGAAATGCAGGGAATACCGGATCATCACAGCGGTGACCTCGCCAAAGCCATGCTGCAGGCTCTGCTCATGGGCCTGCAGGATAGCGCAATGAAGCTGTATGAACAAGTAAAGTCAGCGCTCCGGAAGGATGGGAATTTCTTGTCACTGTGCGGAAGTCTGCATATTTTGAATCGAATTCAGCAGCATCGCAGTCTTCTTGGGTTGTCTGAGGAACAGCAGCTTCTCAACCTCGTGTCCGAAGCCTATAACAATGCCGTGGACAAACTGATGCAGCTCTCAAGAACGAATCCGGATGAACATGAAGCGATTGTCCAGGGACTGAAGCTGCTTGCCATGCTGGCAGAATCGTCCGAAGAGCATTTCCGGGATGAACCATTCAGGGCACATCTGGATGAACTTCTGTCAGACAGCCAGCTTCCGGCACAGCTGGAGGGGGTGTGTATTGCCGTATCTTCAGGACTTGGCGATAGGCATAGAGAAGAGATCGTGGATCGAGCACGTGCATATATCCGGGGATCGCAGGAACAGACTCGCCAGACTGCACTTTATCTACAGGGTGTGTTCTCTGTAGCACGGGACGCTTTTCTGTATGAAGATCAGCTTTTATCAGAATTGAACTATATGATCGAGAAGCTTGATTATGAAGAGTTTATTCGTATGATCCCTGAACTTCGTTTGGCGTTTACTTACTTCACACCAATGGAGACAGGCCTAATTGCGGATCGGGTTGCGAACTTGCATCAGGTAGAGAACGAAGAGATGTCATGGCCTTCTGTTGACGAACGATTGCTGATCCAGACGAAAACATGGGATGAAGCCCTTCGGAAGGAGTTTGACACATGGAAGCTGATCTGAATGAGCTCAATACTACCAAGGAAATGGTGAAAGACAATGCAGAGCTGAACCGGGCAGAGACCTTAAACCGTTGGCGCCTTATCCTGGGTGAATCCTCCGAAGAAGGACTGTCCAATGCAGATGACTACTCCCCTGATGATTTTAAATATACCGAAGTCGATGAGATTCTCGGATATCTGTATAATCGCGAATATGGTGAAGAGCAGGGTTACAGAAAAGGGGGAGGAAGAGGCCCCTCGGACCTTACCGTCCCCAAATGGTTGCATAAGGTCAGGGAACTGTTCCCGAAATCAACGGTAGAAATTTTGGAGAAACAGGCGCTTGACCGTTATGGCCTAACGGAATTGTTAACGGACAAAAAGCTGCTGGAATCCCTCGAACCCAATATGAACCTACTCAAGAACATTATGCAATTTAAAGGACGAATGAAAGGCGACGTATTAAAGAGCGCCAAGGAAATCGTACGAGTCGTGGTTGAAGAGCTGCGACGCAAACTCGAATCTCAGACCAAAGCGAGCATTATGGGGAAACGCAGCCGTTATGCATCCAGTTCAGTACGTTCCTTGCGCAATTTGAATTTCAAGCAGACGATTACCAAGAACTTGAAGAACTATGACAAAGACAATCGAAGATTTGTAATTGATCGTCTATATTTTGATGGGAATATCCAGTCTCACAACAAGTGGGACATCATCATTGGTGTGGATGAGAGCGGAAGCATGTTGGATTCAGTGATATACAGTTCGGTGATGGCAAGCATTTTCTATCGCCTGAATGCACTGCGAACAAAATTGTTCATTTTTGACACACAGGTTGTCGATTTGAGTGACAGGCTGGAAGATCCGGTAGATGTGCTTATGAATGTGCAGCTTGGCGGGGGAACGCATATTACCAAGGCACTCCGTTATGGTGAGACGTTAATCGAAAATCCTGGGAAAACAATATACATTCTCGTTAGCGATTTGGAGGAGGGTTACCCGATCCAGCACATGTATAAGGCATGCAAGGATATTCTGGATACGGGCTGCAAATTGCTTGTGCTGACCGCACTCGATTTTAACGGAGATACCGTGTACAACAAACATGCTGCGCAAACGTTATCCAATATGGGTGCACATGTTGCTGCGATTACACCCAATGAGTTGGCAGATTGGATTGGCGAAATTATTACTTAATTGGTTATATATAAGATCATTTATAAACTCATATTCGAGGAGGAATGTGTCATGTTAACTGCAGATCGCGCAGTAGAAGCTCTGGTGGAGAAGTTTGCAGAGGTGTGTTCCAATGAATATTCGTTGAAAACGGATCGGAGTCCGGAAATCATAGATTATGTGATGGGAACGACGGATAAGTTTCCTGATATGATGGGAGGTTCCAGCCATTATGCGTACCAGACGATAGAAGTACTCATGAAAATTGCCAAAAAAGATGACGGAGACATCTTTTTTCGAGCGGGAGCCATTGTAATTCATATGGAATCCAATTATTCCAGAAGAAATTCGTGGAGAACCGATGGTTTTACGCTCTGCCTTGGAAACGACTCGGAAGCTTATGGACTGAGTGGAAAGAGCAAAACCAATGATCGGATGGGCGAATTGCTGTCCCGTTTGGAGAAAATCAATCGCTATGCTGGAGAGAAGGAAATTCTGGATGAATTAAAGAGCAGACTGAAGGGGAATTCCCATGATGTAATCAATGGAATGATACTCCTCCGACTCTATTCAGATCTCAATAATAGCCCTTCCCATCTTGCCCAGGTGCAACAGTTCACTCAATCTCTGCCAGCATTGTTTCAACATGTGATGACCCATGATACAAGTAAGCTGCGGAAAGAATTGCATGCATTGATTGAGCCATTGGTGGTTTGCAATTTTCAAACGAAGCATAACAAATCTGCATATGAATTAAATGATGAATTCCTCCGGGAGAAGCATAATCAGGTTATAGCTGAGAACTATTCGAACACTCCTCTTTCCAAAAAGGAGCAACTGTCTTACAGTGAGTTCGACAAGACGATGATCCTCTTGAGCAATGCTTTGTTGTATTTGGTTAACATCAGTGGCGGCAAACAACGTTTCCTTGAAGACAAAAGTGAGACCGGTCTTATTTTGCTCGAAGCCATAAACCAATTACATGAGATCTATCCACTTGAAGTTCGGCGCTATTTGTTAAGTATGGATACAAGAACGAAAAATGCCAACGAATTGCTGTCAGGGCTGGTGCCCCTGGACGAGCCATATCAGCTCATCGAAATGTTGCGTAATGAACTCGAATCGTACACCATACCATGGCAATTTCTGCAATCAACGATTGTGAATGATCCGCAACAAGCAATTCGTGCATACCACATATTAAAACCCCCATTCCTCAAATTGTGTATTCAAAAAGTGCTGGAGGATCATGGAA
Organism: Paenibacillus taichungensis; assembly: GCF_013359905.1. GTDB lineage: Bacteria > Bacillota > Bacilli > Paenibacillales > Paenibacillaceae > Paenibacillus > Paenibacillus taichungensis. The sequence continues at coordinate 803,095 of NZ_JABMCC010000115.1, forward strand.
TCGCAGTGCCAGATGTGGATGAAACGGTTGAACAAGCCGTATTCAGCGCTCTTCGACATCCATTAGATGGAGGCAGACAGGGACTTGCGATTGCACGATATTTGAACGGTGAAAGCTCCTTTGAAGAATACTGGGAAGATCCGAATAGTCGAGGACTGTTTAATAACCTGAATCGTGACAAAAGGCGTGTTCATAACTTGATCAGCATTAGTTTCCTGCCTTTGAATTCGGAGGCGATGCGTCGGTTCGTGATTCTAACCACGTATCCCGAGTGGACACTGGATATCGTTTCTGATATGTATCAATCTTACGCGTTTAGCGGTGAGAAGCTGTTGGAACTTTACGGCCAAGATCCAGAGGTAAAACAAGAGAAATTGCTGTCCAGTCTGATTTCTCTCAACGGTATGACCGATTATAAGTACAAATCGATGCCTCAGGATGAATATCGACGGATCATTCAGCAAAATCTGGACTTTGCTCTGGGACAGTACAAGAAACTACCCACGGACACGCGCATCTTAATTTTGGAAATCACCTTTGAACAACGTCAAGAGCTGTCGACTAAACAGGTAGCTGAAGCAATTCGTGCCGGATTGCAGGATTCATCCAAAAAGGCAAATGGCGTGGCATTATCTGAATTCAATCGGATTCCTGACCAGGACTTATACACGACAATATATCGTTCGGAGAAAAAAACGGGTGTGAAAGAAATGGCTCTGAGCGCCATCCGCAGTTTGGATAATAGCAAGGAGATATACCTTGAGCTTCTGAAGGGTGAGAAGTCTGCCGAATGGAAGAACCTGATTCAAATTCTGCTGGATACCGCGGATCAAAGTCCAGAGTATGCTCATGCGGCACTTGCAGATCAGGCAGATGCCAAAAAGCTGACCAGACTAAGTTGGTTTTCTTTGAACGATCTTCCTTCTCTGATACGTTCAGAGGACAATCAACCATTAGATGATCGAATCAAGCAATATATCTTGGTCCAATCAATAGATCATACATCTGCGCCGAACGAAAGACTGAATGAACTCCGTGAGTATGTAAGCGAGGAATCGCTCGCACGTTTTGCTAGCGAGCTGCTGCAGTTGTGGATTCAGGAGAGTGCTTCTGCGAAGGAGAAGTGGGTAATGTACCTCTCGGCACTCTTTGGCGATACTCAAATTGTGAATATATTGGCTCCCCAAATTAAGGAATGGACAGAAAACAGCCGAGGGGCCATTGCGGCTGATGCTGTAAAAGTACTGGCCTATCTTAAGGAACCTTCTGCTCTTATGGCGATTGACAAGATTAAACGCACTGTGAAGAACCGCCAGGTTAAGGGTGCGGCTGAAGAAGCGTTGCAGCTGGCAGCGGAAAATTTGGGACTCACCTCTGAACAACTGGAAGATCGACTCGTCACCACACTTGGTTTTGATAAGAATGGAACGATGCAGCTGAGCTACGGGGAGCGTTCATTCCTGATTAAAGTGAATGGAGATCTGCAGGTCGTTGTTGTAAATGAAGAAACGGGTAAATCTGTGAAGAGTCTACCTGCTCCTGCACAGAAAGATGATGCTGAACTTGCAGCACAATCTAAGGCACGTTTCACACAATTGAAGAAGGATCTCAAAACAATGGTTAACATCCAGGCGCAACGTCTGGAAGAATCTTTGTCAAAACAACGGCTGTGGTCTGCTGATGAGTGGACAGCGTTGTTTGTACAGAATGTAATCATGCAGAAATTTGCTGTAGGTCTGATATGGGGCACATATGAAGATGGTCAGTTGGTCACCACGTTCCGTTATATGGAGGATGGAACGTTTAATACCGTCGATGAGGATGAATACGAGCTGCCTTCGGGATCTCTAGTGGGATTGATTCATCCACTCGAACTTGACCAATCTACGCTCGAAGGATGGAAAACGCAGCTGGAAGATTATGAGATCAAGCAGCCGTTTGAGCAGCTGAATCGTCAAATTCATGTGCCTGAGGATGAAGACAAAAATAAGGTTGAATATGACCGCTTGCCGGAGTCGGATTTCTCTCCCACCGCATTCCCCAAAGCACTGGAGAAATATGGATGGATCAAAGGTCCAGCACAGGATGGCGGCTGGTATCATGAATTTTACAAAGAGTATGGAGATCTTATCGCAGAACTGCGCTTCAGTGGTACCAGCATTTCATATTATGAAGGATTGGAAGATATCACGCTGGAATCTCTGCACTTCTTTAAACCTGGCAGTCAGAAACATTACTATTATAGCGATCACAAGTCCATTGCTTTGGGTGAAATTGCAGGTCGTGTGTTCAGTGAGACGATCTATGATATTTTAAGAGCGTCAGGACGTTGATCACGTGAGTGGATTTGAACTGAAATTTCGGATGTTTTCGAAGCTGTGTACGGAGGATTATTTGATTCGAAATGCCAACAAAGGGTTGTACAAACGGTCTCTGAAAGAGTTGGATAATGGCTTGACTGTGCAATACACTTGGAATGAAGCCTCTGTGAGTTGTCAGTTGAGTGATGGTACACATTGTTCGCTTGAAAATACGCTGGATCATTGGGAGTGTTCCTGTCCGGCAGACAACATTTGCAAACATATACTGATTTCGATTTTGTATTATCAGCGGGAACATCAGACAGAAGATACATTAAATCAGGGTGAAGCAGCGTCATCAGAGGAGTTGGAACCTGATTCTGGCCTAGTAACGGAGTCCCGCTTCCGCTGGATGGTTGAATCGGATCTTGCTCCTTTGATTAAATCATATAGTTCTTCATTGGTTGAGGAGGTTCTGTTCCGATTAAGATATCCCGAGCAGATTGAAGTATTGGAAGATTCTCTTCTAACCGTGCGTCTGGTGAAACAAGAAATTGAGGTTTCGTTTACAGAGGAAGCTAGTCTGGCTAAGGCCCTGTGCAAAGAAAAACAAACTGCCGGTAATATGGCCAAACTTGAAGCATTATTGCGGTATCGGATGCAACAAGGTTTGGATGATACGGAAGCCATAAGTGGAAGAGTCCATGATACCACGTTTTCACTTCAAACGGTGCGGGAATGCCGTTACATGCTGGCAGATCTGCTAAAGACGGGACTTGCTCGTCTACCGCAATCGTATATTGCTCAATTGGAGACACTGGCGATTGCGGCCCATAGTGGTCATCTTCCTGACGTTGAGCGGAGTTTACGCGGGATTCAGGGGGAACTGCAATTGTTTTTTAACCGACACGTACGGTTCTCCATGCAATCGATGCTTGATCGGGTAAGCAAGTTGTATCTTGCATTACAGGTGCTTGAACAAGAGAAGGTATCTGCATTCAAACAGAGTCAGCTCATTGGCAGTTTCCGAAGTAAATACTATACGGTTCCAGAGCTGCATCTGTATGGACTGGGTGCTGATGCATGGGAGACACGCTCCGGTTACCGTGGAATCACTTATTATTTCTATTGCTCTGATGATGCGGAAATCTATACGTACAGCGATGTGCGGGCTGTATACTATGAAGATAATCAATTCTCATATACAGAGCATTATGGTTCCTTCACTCCATGGCTGCCCAATCTGACTTTTCGTCAATTTGCCGGGGAAGAGATTCAGTTTCGCTCGGTGAAAGTGAATGAAGAGCATAGACTCTCCTCCGGGGAAGGCGCAAAGCTTACACTGTTGCCTCGAACATCAGTGGAAGAGGTGAATCTGGGCAAGTACATGCAAGATATACCCTCCGTACTCGCTGAAGATGCACGCTCATTTGAATTGTTTTCCGTTCCGAAAGAACGACTGGCGATGATCAAGGTTGCCCGGGTTTTAGAGCATCGCTTCGAGAAGCAATCACAGGACCTTATTCTAACGATGGAGAGTGACCATGGGGAGACGTTGGATCTGACTCTTCCTTATTCAACGGAATGGGAGACCATGATCAAACGGCTAGAGTCTGGCTATGGAGCAGGAACACTCGAAGACTTCTATGCTTTTGTACGTATAGAGCAACAACGGATATACCCGATCAGCTTCCTGAAGGGTCCAACAGTGATCAGTCTGAAACTGGATACGGGTTATGGAAGGACGGGGAGAATTGGAAGACTATAGTCAGTTGATGCAGAAGATTAACAGCTGGTCAGAAGAGCTGTTTCTTCGCGGATTATCCCAATTCACATTGAAAGATATTGATGTATTGGAACAGCTAATTGTGGAGACCTCGAGGTTCCAAATGGCTTTCCTTCGTGAAATACTGGAACTCTTGATCGAAGAGGGCCGAAAAACTGCTCTGGGGAGCGGTGATGAGGAGCTAATGTTGCTTCACTATTGCCGCCTCACACAGTATGTACAGCTCAGCACTCAAGAATCATCCTGAACCGATTGGCACATAAAGAATTGCAGAAGCATGAGCCTCTGCAATTCTTTTTATTTTATTTGAGTAAATTAGGTTTTTGAATCTCCAAAGTTAACGGTTATATTCGCTCAGATGTCATATCCCCGCTTATGATGCATACCCATACCATTAGGCGAATGCTGTCTTAAGGAGGAAACAGGCATGTCCATGAGCGAACCTCTGTTAACGCAAATTGTCAATCAACATATCCCGGCTGACGCAACTGTCGTCACCATTGATAAACCGGTCAAACATCCGGCCATTTATGCTTCAGATTTAACCGGAGACGGAATGCCGGAAATTGCTGCTGTATATGAGCAGGGCGGAGAATTGATGCTGCTTGTTCTGAAATTTTACCAGGGTCACTGGATCAAGATGTCTTTGACCAAAGGCCTGGGTTATGGTGTTACCTTGCTGACAGCGGCATCTGTGACATCCACGGCGCGGAACAATCTCATTGTTGGCTGGCAGGTCGGTGCGATCTGGTCGAAGCTTGCTGTATACGATTGGACAGAATCAGGACTGACAGATCAGGCGCCAGAAGATTTGTATTACAGCCATGCGGAAATCATCGATATGCCGGGTCACCACGGCAGAGATGGCAAAGTAGAGATTGCACTATGGATTCATGATACAGGTGAAGCTTATCGGGTCGAAATCATCCGCTGGCAGAATGGTAAATGGGTTCCTGCAACTGATGTATATCCGTATTACTTCCCAAAAGTTGTACAGTATTACGAACAATTAACTGCACAATATCCAGACTACACTTTCTATTGGTATTATCTCGCCGATGCACAGTTCAAGGCCGGGCAATTTCCTGCCGCACTCATTTCTGTCCAAAAAGCGCTAAGCTTCAATGAACCATACCCTTCACGGGAAGTTCTGCTTGAGCTGGAAAAAAAGATTAGGCAAGCCATGGGCACAGAGGTTCCGCGTGAAACGACGTGGTTATTTCCGATATCGGTCAGAACAACAACTGGAACCCGGTGGGGTTATATGGACGCCCAAGGTCGTATTCGTCTTGAACCGATACTTGACGATGCCCAAGACTTTCAACGAAATGGCCTGGCTGTCGTCGTAAAAGACGGGAAGACTGGCATCATCAATCTTAACGGGCAATTTGTCGTTCAACCTGTATACGATTCCATTAATTCTTTCACAGAAGGTCGGGCCATTGTCATTGATTCCCAAGGGTTCAAGATGATTGATGAACAAGGCGCAGTATTGACCAAACGGGCATATCCCTTTATTGCCGATGTGAAGGACGGCCGGGCGTTGTTTTACCTTTCAGACAACAGTCAGGCAGGCGGTGAGGTCAGTCGTTACGGTTACTTGGATACCTCCGGAAATGAGGTCATTCGGGCACAGTTCGCTTCAGCGAACGATTTTCAGGATGGCAAGGCCGTTGTGCAGATCAAAGAAAATGAATATGCGTTAATTAACCGAAATGGTGAGCGGCTGGCGACGTATCCGTATGCCTACGTAGGACCTCTGGGTAACGGATTACTTCCTTTTCAGAAAGAGACATCGGGTAAATACGGTTATATCGACGAAAGTGGTCATATCCGAATTCAGCCGAGCTTCACTTCGGCATTTCCGTTCAGTGGTGGATACGCTATTGTGAATACAGCGGAGGATTACAACTACATCTATGGCGTTATTAACACACAGGGCACATTTACCATCCAACCCGCCTATAATGACATTCGAGATCTGGGAGAACATCGGCTAGCCCTGGGGCAAGCGATTGACCCCAAACAGTCTTTCTTAGGTTCGGTCTATGCAATTGCAGATGTCACTGGTAGAAAACTTTCCGATTTTGTATATACGGATGTATCGAATTACAAGGGAGGGCTGGCTTCAGTCACGAATGGAACACAAACGTTCTTTCTGGATCTAAATGGGCGACCTGCATCGGGATACCCCCGTGTTGAAGGCTCGGGCACACTTGAATTGGTAGCTCCCGATGTGATCAAGGCGTATGTGGACCAGCGCGTATCCTATGTAAACCGAAACGGGCAGATCATTTGGCGGCAAAATACAATCGTTCCGCTTCACCCGCCATATCGTGTACGGGAAGAGAAATATAAGCCAAACCCCGATTATCTCGTGTATTATCCGCAGGTGGAAGGGTTAACCGATCAAGCCGTTCAGCTTGCAGTAAACGCCAAGTTAAAGGCACTATCCCAAGTGAAGCCAATCCCTGCGGATCAGAAGCTGGGTTACACATATACAGGGGATTTTGATATCACGTTCTATCAGCAGCAATTGCTTCAACTCAAGCTCACGGGTTATAACTACCCGGCTGGTGCAGCACATGGCATGCCGACGATGATCTATGCGATTATTAATCTGAGCAGCGGCCAGATGTATGAACTCAAGGATTTGTTTAAACCGAACAGTGATTATGTTAAGGTGCTCAGCAAAATTGTAGGTGATCAGATCAAAAATGATCCACAATACTCTTATGTTTTTCCGGACACGTATGAGGGAATCAGCCCGGATCAGCCTTTTTTTGTCACAGCGAATGCACTACATCTATACTTTAGCCCTTATGAAATCGCTCCTTATGTCGCGGGATTTCCGACATTTACAATTCCTTTTGCCCAGATCAAGGATATCATTAATACAGAGGGTTCATTCTGGAAAGCTTTTCACGAGCAGACGTAACCAATCCATGTCACCCCAGTGCAGAGAGGCCATATGTGCAATATATGGTCTCTTTTCTTTTGTTCTAGTGAATTATCAGATGAAATGAAACAAAATGATGCCATTTATTATCCGTATAGAGGTATTTTTGCTCCGTTTTAAGGTAGTAGCTGATCACTGTGCTGTGAGATATTAATGGGGCGTATATAACACTGCGCGATATTGAGAATGATTATTAATGTCAGGAGGAGCGGGATGAACACCACATCTGAAGTATCCGGTTTAATGGAAGTAACCAAGGAGCGGAAAGGTTTGCTGATTACAGCAAGTATCTTCTCGATTTTATCGAGTCTGCTGCAAATGGTTCCATTTATCGGAGTGTATAAAATCGTCGAAGAACTGTTAATCCATCGCCGAGAGCCATCTGGCCTGGACAGGGATTTGCTGATGTATTGGGGATTCGTCTCTTTTGGAGCGCTAATCGCGGGTCTTATCGCGCTCTATATTGGAGGAATGTGCTCGCATATCGCTGCATTCAACATCCTGTACCAGCTCAGAGTAAAGCTTGCCGATCATGTGGCAAAAGTGCCGATGGGGTATCACACTCGAACTGCGACAGGTGAGCTGAAAAAAATCATTGAAGTTAGCGTTGAGAAAATAGAGAAGTTCATCGCGCATCAGCTTCCCGATCTGGTGAGTGCGATCGTCATTCCACTAGTGCTACTATGCTATTTGTTCTGGCTAGATTACCGTATGGCACTGGTCTTGCTAGTTCCCATGATTATCGGGTTCTGGCTGCAAAGCAGCATCTTCCGAAGTGAACGGGGACGTCAGGCATATCGTGATTTTCAGTATGCGATTGAAGAAATGAACTCAACAGGGGTTGAATACGTAAGAGGAATGCCGGCGGTAAAAGTATTCGGTATTACAGCGGACTCGTTCCTCACCTTTAAACAGGCAGTAACGAGATATCGGGATATCTCGTTGAGAATAACCGATTTATGCAAGACGTCGTATGGCATGTTTTTCATCATCATTATTTCGCTGGTGACCTTTATTGTTCCGATCGGCATTTTACTTTCAAGCGAAAACGCAGGCAATCAGTCTTTCGCGATCACCTTTATTCTATTTCTAATCATTACACCAAGTTTGTCCGCACCACTCTTGAAACTGATGTATCTGGGTAGTGGCATGCGTGAGATCGTAGAAGGTCAGAATCGAATCAAGGCTGTATTTGCTGAGTCGGTTGTACAGGAACCTCTCACTCCGCTAGTGCCCGATACATATGATGTGGCTTTTCGGCAGGTATCCTTTGCGTATGAACAAAAGGATAGCAAAGCGTTCAAACCTGTGCTTCAAGAAGTTGATTTTGTAGCTAAAGCAGGAGAAATGACGGCATTGGTTGGACCTTCGGGTGGCGGAAAATCTACCATTGCCAATCTGCTTCTGCGTTTCTGGGACGTGCAGCAAGGCGAAATTACGATTGGTGGGGTTCCCATTCAGGAAATGGGGACAGAGAAGCTGATGGAGACGATTTCGTTTGTATTCCAGGACGTACATCTGTTCTACGATACGATTGAGGAAAATATCCGCATGGGCAATACAGCTGCATCGCGGGATGATGTCATTGCTGCGGCTCGAACAGCTTGTTGTCATGAGTTTATTGAGAAGCTGGATGAGGGATATGACACCAAAATTGGAGAAGGTGGTACGTACCTGTCTGGTGGTGAAGCTCAACGGATTGCCATTGCGAGAGCTTTACTCAAGGATGCTCCCATTCTCGTTTTGGATGAAGCGACAGCATATGCGGATGCAGAGAATGAACATAAGATCCAGCAAGGACTGGCCCAACTGGTTCAAGGTAAAACGGTGCTGATTATTGCTCATCGTCTAACAACGATTCGGTCAGCTGAACAGATCCTGGTCATTCGCCAGGGTACCATTGTTGAGCGAGGTACACATGATCAATTACGTGAGGCAGACGGTTTGTATGAGAAGATGTGGCAGGCCCATATTCATGCTGCTTCCTGGAAGCTTGGAGGTGCGAAGCAATGAGGAACTATTTATACAACATATCGGGTGGTAACCCCCGCAGTCTGCTTCCATCCATCATAGCCGCCATTCTGGACGGGATTGCCAAGATCATTCCGGCTGCGCTGCTCGTTGATATTTTCAATACGATATACAAATCCTTCGCTGAACCGGATAAGGGACTGGACATCCAGCGAATGTGGATGGTGTGCTGCATTCTGTTTGCATGGCTGTTGGTGGAGTATGCGGCTTACTCTTCTCTCTATGATAAAACCTATCGGGCAGCATACAGCCTCGCCGCAACGGGACGTTTGAAGCTGGCTGAACATATTCGTCATCTATCATTGGGTTTCTTCGGTAAAAGGGACCCGGGAGATCTGACCAATCTGATTCTGAGTGATTACGGACAGGTAGAGCATACGATCTCTCACAATCTGTCACAGCTCATCAGCGCAATTGTGCTGCCGGTGCTGGCTTTTGTTGGACTGCTGTTTGTAGATTGGCGAATGGCAGTTGCGATGTTCGTCGCTGTTCCACTGGGGGTGGCCTTGTTATGGGTGACAGACTCCATTCAGGCTCGCTTAAGCGAGAATCATGTGAGAGCCAAGAACGAAGCTGCCAGTCGACTACAAGAGTATTTGACCGGTATTCGTGAGATCAAAGCCCACAATATGGGCGGAGAACGATTTGAACGACTGCGTCGTTCTTTTAACGAGTTGAAGTCGGCATCCATTCGGTTGGAAGGCATTATGGGTCCGATGATTATGGGGGCGATGCTTCTTGCGCGTTCCGGCATGACGTGGATGATTTTGGCAGGGAGTTATTTGCTTGCTGGCGGGGAATTGACATTGCCGATATTTCTGCTATTTTTGCTAGTCGGTACGAAAGTGTTTGAACCTCTGACCGTTGCGCTGATGAGTTATGGTGAAATGCGATACTCCGCATATAGTGCACGGCGCATTATGGAAGTGCAGCAGGAGGCCCCAATGACAGGAACAGGAAGCGTACAACCTAATCAGGCGATTTCGTTTGACCGCGTAACCTTTGGTTATGATGATGAGCTGCCTGTGCTGAAGAATTTGTCGTTTACCATTCCTCCGCACACCATTACTGCACTTGTAGGGCCATCCGGTAGTGGAAAAAGTACGGTTACCCGTCTCATTGCGCGTTTCTGGGATGTGCAGTCAGGTTCCATTACCATTGGCGGGCAGCCAATTAACCGTATGGACCCGGAGAAACTGTTGGAGGATATCTCTGTTGTCTTCCAGGACGTGTATCTGTTTCAGGATACAATCGGTAACAACATACGTGTAGGGAAGAAAGAGGCTACCCAGGCAGAAATTGAAGAAGCAGCACGTCGGGCTTGCTGTCATGAGTTTATCGCAAGTCTGCCTCAAGGATATGACACGTTAGTGGGAGAAGGAGGCTCGACGTTATCTGGTGGGGAAAAACAGCGTATATCGATTGCACGTGCGTTGTTGAAAAATGCATCCATCGTATTGCTGGACGAAGCTACGGCATCACTTGATCCAGAAAATGAAGCCGCAGTTCAGCAAGCGATTAACGAGCTGGTCGCGAACAAAACGGTAATTCTAATCGCCCATCGTTTGAAAACGATCCAAAATGCGGATCAGATCCTTGTTCTGGATCAGGGCCAGCTTGTCGAACAAGGAACGCATGAGCAATTATTGCTAACATCAGGTATCTATTCGCGTCTGTGGCAATTACAGCATGATGCCGAGGGATGGCAGGTAAAGGTATAGCGATGAACGCAGTCGTCCAAACCAGATAGATGAATTGACTCAAAAGGAGAATAATTTAAATGTTAAAACGAATTTATATATGGATTGCACTATGCTCCATGCTGATGCTTGCGGCTTGCGGAACTGAACAGACAAGCAGTCAGGAGGTTAGTTCGTCAGAGGGAACGACGCAAGCGACAACGAAAGTCATCACCAATCCAAATGGAGAGGAAGTTACAATCCCCCTTAATCCGCAGCGGATTGTGGATCTGTCCGGCTCAACAGAGGAATTATTGATCGTTGGCAAAACGCCTGTCGCTACAACCAGCGCCGATTATGGGCAGCAGGATCAGATCACTCCACCCCTTAAAGACAAGTTGGATGCAAATACCGTGGTTCTGGGGTGGCTGGGCAGCAAATTCAGTATAGAAGCGGTGAATGCGTCGAACCCGGATCTGATCATTCTGGGAAAGGATTTTAATACAGATCAGTATGAAACCTTATCCTTAATTGCACCGACAATTGTTTTGCCATACTCGTATTATGATTGGAGAGAACGTCTGACGTTCCTGGCAGATACGTTCGGAGAAGAAACCAAAAAGGATGAGTTCCTGGCTAAATATGATGCAAAGTCGGCTGAGTGGAAGCAAAAACTTGAATCGGCTGTGAACGGTGAATCTTTTGCGGTCATCGAAACCTATCCTAACAATCTGGTGATCTATTCGAATAAAGGTGCGGCAGAGATGTTGTACGGCGAGTGGGGACTAAAACGCACAGAAGGTATTCCTGAGCCCGAAGGCTGGGGAGGCAAACAGATCAGTATAGAGGCGTTGATCTCCGTCAATCCGGACCAGCTGGTGCTGATGGAGAATAGCGAGAACAAGATGGAAGACAGCAAGGTGTGGAATAACATGAATGCCGTCAAGGATGGGAAGATTTATAAAATCTCCAGCGTAGATAACTACAATTATTCTTATACGGCTATGGGACGGATGGAACTCATGGATCGTTTGGGTAACCTGATTTTGGAAGGACAGAAGTAACGCTGAATAGAAATATAACAAAAGATTTAAAAGTTAAAAGGTTCGCCATGAAAAGGCTTCTCAACAAAAGTTGAGGAGCCTTTCTCGATTCCTTGAATAGGATGATTAAGAACTTAATGGAATATTTTTCTGTTATACTACATGGATATGTGTCTACATACATTCAACTAAATCCATATGAAAGGAGGCATTCATTTGAGAGAAGCAGGTTTTTGGGTTAGATTAGGAGCAAACTTGTTAGATGGAATTATTGTTTCAATCCCTTTAGCCATTATTGTAGGTGTACTGACTGGAAATTATGATAATGACGAGCCTTTAGCTAAACTACTGAGTGGATTATATTCCATTTTATTACCTGTATTATGGAGTGGCCGAACGATAGGAAAACGTATTTGCGGAATTCGAATTCGAAAATACGATACACATGAGCCCCCTGGAATTGGAACCATGCTCATGCGAGTTGTTGTTGCAGGACTGGTATATGGAATCACATTTGGCATTGGTTTCATTGCGAGTGTCATCATGGTTGCTGTACGAGAAGACAAACGTGCAATACATGATTTTATCGCAGGTACCGAAGTTGTTTGGGACTAAAAATGCGAAGGTAATCCCCGGCACAAATATTGTTTATGTTCCAATCCACTCATATTCACACACGTTACAGACGATGAACCTTGTTCATGGTCTGTTTTTTTGTGCTGCCATAAGTACAGTCACAAACCCGCGCCAACACTGCAAAATCAAGGCATGGCAGAAGATTATATAGAGAATTCGTCTATCGTTTTGGCTAAATGATCATTTGGTTCTGACGAAATCAACATGTCATTTCATCTTTTGCGAATATCGCTACAATGCGCTCTCCCTTACTCTGAGGTAGAGCACAGACATTCCCAAAAGGTGGAGGATAAGGTCCATGAGAAGAAAAGTGTTATCTACGAGTTTGATGATCCTGTTATTAGGTACAACGATCCTGGGGTGTTCGTCCGGAGACAGTAAAACGGGCGATGCTGAAAAAGGCACACCAAGCGGATCAACGGAAGCAACAACCTATCCAATTCAAACGGATAAGACGCTTACGTACTGGGGTGAAATTAACGGAAACTTGATCGGGGTCAAAAATTCGCACAGCGAAATTCCATTCTTTCAAAAATGGCAGGAAAAAACCGGCGTGCCACTCAAATTCACGGCACCACCGACCGGTCAGGTCAGAGAATCCTTTAACGTGATGCTGGCTTCCGGGGATTTGCCTGACATGCTGGAGTACAATTTTATCGGAGATTTCCCTGGTGGACCGGAGAAAGCCATCAATGATGGTTATATCCTCAAGCTGAACGATCTGATTGACCAGTATGCTCCGAATCTGAAGAAATACCTGCAGGACAATCCGGACATCGACAAGATGGTCAAAACGGACAGTGGTAGCTACTATGTATTCCCGTTCATTCGGGGAGATGAGTATCTTCGTGTCTTCCAGGGACCAATCATTCGTAAGGATTGGCTGGATGAGCTGGGACTGCCTGTTCCGGAAACGATTGATGAGTGGACAACAACTCTGAGAGCCTTCAAAGAGAAAAAAGGCGCAGCCGCTCCGTTCTCTGTTGTAAGTAAGCCACGATTCTTTAACGATTCCGGTAATGGTGCTTTCCTGGGCGCCTTCGGTGTAAACCGTGGATTCTATCAGGAAGACGGACAGATCAAATTTGGTCCTGCGGAAGAAGGTTTCAAAGAATACTTGAAGTTATTCCAGGAATGGTACAAAGAAGGCTTGATTGATAAAAACATCTCAACAGCGGATACCAAATCCGTTGACGGTAACCTCGCTTCGGGTGCTACTGGCGCTAGTGTCGGTAACGCAGGCGGAGGTATTGGCAAATGGCAACCGCTCGTAGAAGCAAATGATCCGGATGCCGTTCTGGTCGCCGCACCATATCCGGTACTTAACAAAGGGGATATTCCTAAATTCGGCCAGCTTAACCAGGGTTATGCCTCGGAAGGTACGGTTGCCATCACAACAGCAGCCAAGGACCCGGAACTTGCCGTTCGCATGCTGGATTACGGCTATAGTGAGGAAGGGCACATGTTCTTCAACTTCGGTGAAGAGGGTGTCAGCTATAACTTGGAAGGAGATTATCCGAAATTCACGGACTTGTTGCTAAAGAATCCGGATAAACTCGCTCCTGCACAAGCGATTTCACTATATGCCCGCAGCAGCTATAACGGTCCATTCGTTCAAGACAAACGTTATGCCGAGCAGTTCTTTGCATTACAGACTCAGCGTGATGCCATTGATGTATGGAAGAATACACAGGCCGCCAAATATAATCTGCCTTCAATCACACCTACACCTGAAGAGAGCTCCGAATACGCGACCATCATGAATGATATCAACACACTCGTCGATGAGATGACCATCAAGATCATTCTGGGTAACGAACCAGTGGATCAATTCGAGAGCTATGTCGCGAAAATGAAATCGTTACATCTGGATCGAGCTATTGAAATCCAAACAGCAGCACTCGAACGCTACAACAACCGGTAATTGTAAAAGGGGAGGGCTCTAGCCCTCCCGATTGAAAAGAGGTGAAAAGGTACATCATGAGCAATCGTCAATCCTTTAGAAGCCGGTTCGTGCGGGACTTCATGATGAACAAGTATTTGTACATCATGATGATTCCCGTTATTGGATATTATTTAATATTTCATTACGGTCCGATGTACGGCGCAATTATTGCCTTTAAAGATTATTCTCCGATGAAGGGTATTTTGGGGAGTGATTGGGTTGGGCTGAAGCACTTTGAAGAGTTTTTCAACAGTTATTATTTCTTGCGTGTTCTGAAGAACACCCTTCTTATCAGTTTGTACACACTGGTCTTCGAATTCCCCGCACCGATTATTCTGGCGCTGCTCATTAATGAAGTACGCAAGCGCACGTTCAAGCGGGTCGTTCAGACGATAACGTATATGCCTTATTTCATCTCTCTCGTCGTCATATGCGGTATTATTACAGACTTCACGAACGCGGATGGTCTAATCAACCGTCTGATCATGATGCTTGGATATGACGGTCAGGCGATGCTGCAAAAGCCGGAGCTGTTCCGTCCGATCTATGTTCTGTCTGAAATATGGCAGCGGATCGGTTGGGAATCCATTATCTATATTGCTGCGTTGATGAGCATCGACCTGGAGCAGTATGAAGCGGCTAAGATAGACGGAGCGAGCCGTCTCAAGCAAATGTTTCACATTACGCTACCCGGATTGCTGCCTATTATTACGATCATGTTCATTCTCCGGATGGGTAATATGCTGAATGTCGGGTTCGAGAAAATCATTCTCCTTTATAATCCGGTGACCTATGAAACGGCTGACGTAATCTCCTCCTTCGTATATCGAAAGGGATTGTTGGAGTTCGGATGGAGTTACAGCTCGGCAGTTGGTCTATTTAACTCGGTGATCAATCTCGTTCTTCTGATTTCGGCGAACTATATCAGCCGCAGAGTGAGTCAAAACAGCTTATGGTGAGGTGGTAACTTTGATTAAGGAAAGCGGTTGGTTTGACCGAATCTTTACGATCTTCAATTATACGTTTCTAATCCTGCTCGTCATCGTCACATTGTATCCACTGCTCTACGTGTTATTTGCGTCCTTAAGTGATTCGGCGCAGCTGTTAGCAAACAAAGGCCTCCTGTGGAAGCCGGTCGGCTTTAGTCTGGAAGCATACAAGAGTGTACTTGCCAATCCAGGTATAGCCACAGGTTTCCGCAATACATTGTTTATTCTTGTGTTCGGCGTTATCGTCAACCTGTTCATGACTGCGCTTGGTGCATATGTGCTATCCCGTAAAAACGTGATGTGGAACAAGGTGTTCATGTTCTTTATCGTGTTCACGATGTTCTTTGGCGGCGGGTTGATTCCACTGTACCTGGTCGTAAAAGGTGTTGGCCTGTTAGATACATTGTGGTCGACCATTCTGCCTTTTGCCATCAGCACGTTTAACCTGATCATCATGCGAACGTCATTTATGGGCATTCCGGACAGCCTGGAAGAGTCGGCCAAGATTGATGGAGCGAATCACTTCACCATTTTGTTCCGTATCATTATTCCGTTGTCCATGCCCGTCATTGCCGTGATGATTCTGTATTACGCGGTCGATAAGTGGAACGGGTGGTTCTATGCATCAGTATTTATCAAAAGCCGAGAACTGTTCCCATTGCAATTGGTGCTGCGTGAGATTCTGATCGCCAATTCTACAGAGAGCATGTCGGCCGGTGCATCGGCTGGGGATCGCTTCCAGATCGGGGAAACCATCAAGTATGCGACGATTATGGTAGCGACGATACCCATCCTGTGCATCTATCCGTTTTTGCAGCGCTTTTTCGTGAAAGGTGTCATGGTTGGTTCATTGAAAGGTTAAATCAGAGTATTGAAGAACGGTAAGGAGGTATGAGGTTACATGAGCGTATTAAATGAAGTGAACAAGGACGTGTGGGATCAGATTAAAAGTAAAGCCGATCAGATGCTTGCAGCCATAGGTGAAAAGTCTCCGCATGTCGCAGGAGCAAATGGCATCTATGACGACATGAGAATCGATTGGTGGACCTCGGGATTCTGGCCGGGCATATTATGGATTGTGTACGATATGACGGGTGATGAGAAATATAAAGAGGCTGCATGGAATTGGGATGAGCGACTATCGGAACGTTTTCTAGAAAACAACTACTTTGATCACGACGTGGGCTTTCATTTCCTGCCTACGGCTGTCATCAAATACAAGCTCACCGGTGATACCGATGCCGCAAGGCGTGCCTTATTTGCCGCCAACTTTCTGGCTGGCCGTTTCAATACCAAAGGCGGCTTCATCCGGGCTTGGAATGGAGACATGCTGGGCTGGTCGATCATCGACACCATGATGAACCTGTCATTGCTCTTCTGGGCGTCTGAGGAAAGTGGAGATCCTCGTTTCAGCCATATCGCCAAAGCTCATGCGGATATGGTCATGAAGCAATTTGTGCGGGAAGATGGTTCTGTGCATCATATCATTCGATTTGATCCCGAGACAGGTGAACGGACAGAAGCGATAGGTGGACAGGGAGCGGCGCCGGATTCGGCATGGAGTCGGGGAGCGGCGTGGGCTTTATATGGATTAACGAATACGTATCGTTATACAGAGGACCCGTCATATCTGGATGCTGCACAGCGTGTGGCGAACTTCTTCATTTCCAGCCTGCCCGAGGATAGCGTTCCGCATTGGGATTTCCGTGCTGAGCCCGAAGAAGGGGAGGAGATCCCACGAGACAGCTCCGCTGGTGCCATTGCTGCTTCCGGATTGCTTGAGCTTGCAGATGTTCTTCCTGATCCAGAAGGCAGACTCTATGCCACCGTTGCCAAACGTATCCTGAGTTCCCTGCGGGATCATTATGGAACCTGGGATCTTCCTGAGCACGAAGGTATGCTTCTCGAGGGAACCGGTCATAAACCGGCAGGTCAGAACGTAAACGTCTCGCTCATTTACGGTGACTATTTCTACGTCGAGGCGAGTGCCAAACTAAACGGTTGGAAGCATCGCATTTTCTAAAAAAATTCTAAGAATATTTAAATAACATTCTCAACTTGATACCGATTTGATACCGAATGCCCGATAGACGAAATTAGTCTATTCGGGCTATTTGTGCTTGATTTGACGGGGAAAATCGGTGGTGGCTACCCTTTTTGTCAATCGAATTGAACTTTTTATCTATATCCCAATTGCGCTCTTACCGTTATAATAAATTCCTGATCCAAACATAGATAATCTACGAAGAGTTGGGTGATGAGTTGTTGCTAAACATTCGATATTTGTGGCAAAAACGAGAAAGCATAATTGTAACCTGGCTTGTCTCTTACAGTGCTGTTTTGATTGTGCCGATTCTGATCAGTTTGGTTATTTACATGCAAGCAAATGAAACTTTGAAGAGTGAAATACATCGAGCCAACGATTCTTTATTGAAGCAGATGCGTTATACGATCGATACACAAGTTGATCTGATGAAACGGTTAAACATGGAAATGACGTGGAGCCCAAATCTGCAAACGTTGATGTATTCCAATCAGCCGGCCAAAGAGGCGCCGTATACGGCATACCAACTGGTAAAGGAACTCCGTCTCTATAAAACATCCTACGCATCCATCGATGAATTCTACGTCGTGTGGAAAAAAGATCAATCCATTCTCCGTTCAGGTAATATTCGGGATATGCGAACGGCATTTCATACCATACATAACACAGGTGCAATGTCTTTCGAAGCATGGCGGGATCAGATTCTGGGTACAGAGACGAATCAATTCGTTATACTGCCACATCAGAATGCAGCTCCGGCGGAGTCTTCCATTGCGTACATTACACGTCTGCCTGATGATTTGAATGGTCAGGAGACCGGTACGGTTGTCGTCATGGCGGATACGCGAAGATTCCAGGAAGCAATTGAGAGCATTTCAGGTTTTAGTGATGCCACGCTGCTGATTCTGAACCAGAATAACGAGATTCTGATGAGCAATCATCCGGGGTCAGAGGAATTGAAGCCATTCATGAATGGCAATCAGGTTCAATTGGATAACGCCAAGGTAGGCAAGTCGGAGATGTTCTACATGGACTCTGCGGTATCCGATCTCAAGTACGCATTGATTATTCCCAGCAGCCTATATTGGGAAAAGGCAGTGTATGTCCGCAATTTTACGTATATCAGCATCGTAGTGAGTCTCATTAGCGCGGGTGTACTGACCTGGTTCTTCATGCGCCGGAATTACTCCCCAATCCAACAGCTCGTGGAATCACTAAAAGACAAAAATAGTCAGAACGAACCTGCTGATCGGAACGAACTTCGGTTTATTCAGAAGGTCATCATGAACACACGTTCAGAAAAGAATGAGATTGCCCAGCAGTTGCAGAAACATCAGCAGGTGCTGCGCTCCAATATGATTAATCGGCTTCTCAAAGGCAAACAAGATACGCTTGTGCCTTATGAAGATGCATTCCGTTCATTCCATATGCCGCTGTATTCAAGTGAATTTGCTGTTATCCTATTTGTTATCGAGAATGAAGAGAATCTCTATGGAAAGCTGCCAGGTATTGATATCAACGAACGAAACAAGCTAATCCATCTCATTATTTCCAATGTGGTTGAAGAACTGGCTTCAGAGCGTCAGCACGTCGGATATGTGGCTGAAGTTGATGATATGATGGTCTGCCTTGTAAATATGAAAGCGGATTCTTCGGATTGGAACCAGGATCTTCATCACATTGCGGCAGAAGCGCAGCGATTCCTGGAACGTTATGATATGGAATTGACGATCTCCATCAGTGGACGCCATACGTCGTGGATTGGTATCGCCGAAGCATACCAGGAAGCTGTAGACGCGATGGAATACAAAATGGTGCTTGGCAAAAAAGGTATCATTACCTATGGCGATGTCCGCAGCGATGCGATGGCGGATGACCCGTTTGGCTACTACTATCCGCTTCAGGTGGAACAGCAGCTTCTTAATTTCATCAAAGCGGGAGATACCGACCAAGCCAGCGCTTATATGAACGAGATTACAGAGCGAAATTTTGATAAACCGATTATGTCGCTCACACTTGCGCGTTGCCTGATTTTTAACCTGGTAGGTACAATGATCAAGGCTATCAATGATCTGGGGGACAGGGATAACCATACGCTAACCCAATACCCGCATCGGATTGAGGACATTATTGCTGGGGATACCATTCAGGAGATGCAGGAGGCATTGCAGAACTTGCTTGAGGAGGTATGTTCCTATGCCGCTGACAAACGCGCAACGAATGTATCACAAGAACGTGAGGATTCCCTGCGTCATCTCAGTACCCAAGTCACGCAGTATATTGAGAATAACTATACAGACGTGAATTTGAACGTCAACGCCATTGGTGAACATTTTGAGCTGAAGGGCAGTTACTTGTCCAAACTCTTCAAGAATCAGACTGGTGAGGGTCTGCTGGACTGCATTCATAAGTGCCGAATCCGACAGGCTAAAGAAATGATTGAACATAAACAGGAATCCATTACAGAAATATCCCGAATGGTCGGGTATAACGATGCAGCAACTTTCATCCGGGTATTCAAGAAATACGAAGGCATTACGCCAGGTAAATATAAAGAAATCAGTTGATTGATTTGAAAGGAGACCGGAACATGAACGTAAAGAGGAAGTTGGCATTCATAGCAAAGTTGACAGGATTCATCCTACTGCTTGGCATGCTGACTGCTTGCGATCAGAACGGGACAGATTCGGATGCCAAGCTGGATGAACGTTCCGGCTCATCAGAGTACCAGACCGTCTCAATTGCTTCACCCAATGACGATGGAAAATTAACCTACTGGGCAGAATTGAATGGCAATGCAGCAAGCATTAAGTCCAGCTTCAATGAAGTTCCTTTTTTTCAGGAGTGGCAGCGGAGAACCGGAGTCAACCTTCAATTCATCCGGCCTCCAGCCAATCAGGCCAAAGAAGCGATTAATGTGCTGCTTACGTCCGGAGAGCTCCCAGATATGATTGAATACGAGTGGAGCAATTATCCCGGTGGGCCGGAGAAAGCGATCAAAGACGGATATATTCTGAGATTAAACGATGTTATTGATCAATACGCACCTCATCTGAAGCAGTACCTGACGGAGCATCCAGACATTGATATGCAGATTCGCACAGCGAACGGAAGTTATTATGCGTTTCCTTTTGTCCAGGGAGATGATAAGCTGCGAACCTATCAAGGGCCGATTATCCGGAAGGACTGGCTGGATGAACTTGGACTTGATGTGCCAACAACGATTGACGAATGGCATACGATGCTTCAGGCATTTAAGAACAAAAAGGGAGCCGACGCCCCGCTTACTTTCCTTGGTGTTCCGAATCCGTTGTTTGGTATCGAAGGAGGCGGTTTTATTGGCGCTTTTGGCATTAAAAAGGGGTTCTACGTGGAAGATGGCCACATTAAGTTTGGGGCACAAGAACCTGAATATAAGGCGTTTCTATCCTTATTTCGTGAATGGTATGCGGAGGGACTCATTGACAAGAATCTAGCTGCCGTCGATTCGGAGACTCAGGATACAAACATGACCACAGGACGCAGCGGAGCGAGTATCTGGAATGCAGGGGCGGGGATTGGTACATGGCTACCCATCTTGCAAGAGACGGATCCCCATGCAAAGCTTGTGCCAGCGCCATATCCTGTCATGAACAAAGGAGATCGCCCGAAATTTGGTCAACTTGCTCCCGCGATCGGTTCCAGTGGAGTCGCCATATCCAGCAACAGTCATCATGTAGAAGAAGCAGCACGGATGTTGGACTACGGATATGGGCCTGAGGGACATTTGCTGTTCAACTTTGGTATTGAAGGTGTTAGTTTTAAGATGAAGGACGGGTATCCGACGTATACCGAGACTATTTTGAAAAACCCTGATAAGTGGTCGCCGGCACAAGCGCTTGCGATGTACACGAGAGCGAGTTATTTCGGTCCATTTGTCCAGGATACGCGATATATGGAACAATATTATATTTTGCCGGAACAGAAAGAGGCGGTGCAGTTATGGTCCAGTACAGATGCTGTTCTGCATCAGGTACCTACTCTGCCCAAAACCGAGAAAGAAAGCACGGAGATGTCAGTCATCATGCAGGAAGTGAACAAAGTGGTGGACGAGATGTCGCTTAAAATCATTTTTGGCATTGAGCCGTTGAATGCATTCGATACGTATGTCGAGCAAATCAAGTCATTACAGATTGATCGTGCGATTGAGATTCAACAACAGGCGTTAGAGCGATATAATCGCGCTGTATCCTCTAAATAAATCCTTATATTGTATAAAATGGGCATTGAAGTGTCGTTTTTGTTGATGTAATTTCGTTCCCTCGTGCTCTACAATCGGTTATGACATGCTGAGTTGGCATGCACATGACTCTTGCTTGAGCAGGATCGGAGGTGACTATAGGGTTTCTTGAAACCGCTCACATACTCTGAAATCCAAAAGGAGGAGAACGAAAGCATGCGTAGAAAGTGGCCTTTTTTATTGTTGGCATTTACGTTGACCGTTGGATTGTCTGCACCTGGAACCCAGGAGGTTCGAGCGTCAGAAGGTGACTCACAGCCATCTATTGATCGTGCCGGTGAGAATCTGTCTTTGGGTACGGATGGCAGAAGCAGGCTCTATCCAAACGATTGGTATCCAGGATTTAAAGATGAACAGGGAAGGTTTCTGCATGACTTTTCGTATGCCGGTTATAAGCGCGGGGAAACAGAACTACCAAAAACGGCTAAGAACAAACGTATTGACGTTACCAAATCACCGTATTTTGCCGATCCTTCAGGGGGCCGTGACGCAACACAGGCTATTCAAAAGGCAATTGATGCTGCTGTTGCGTTAGGCGGGGGTGTCGTGTATCTTCCCAAGGGTACATATCAGGTTAACCCTCAGGACGGCAAGGATTATTCACTAAACATTCCTGCAAGTCGTGTGGTCCTGAAAGGTGACGGGATGAACAAGACTCATATCTATAATGCACAGCAAAATATGAAAAACAAGGATATTATTCGGATCGGTAACGGAGATTGGAAGAAAACCGGAATTTCTACGAAACTTCGCAAGTCGGTTACTGATCCAACCGTCCTGCTACCCGTTGAGGACACAAGCGGATTTGCGGTGAATGATTACGTGGTCATTTCATTCGAAACGACGCCGGGTTTCTTACGTGAACTTGGCATGCAAAACAAGTGGTCGTCCCGTCTCGGGAAAGTAGAACCGTTATTCTATCGCCAAATCGTGGGCGTAGATTCAGAGAACAAAACGATTACGCTAGACATTCCAACGCGTTATCCAATGAAGCTCCGCGATGATATTATGATTAGTCAGACCGCAGATCCGATTGTCGAAGTAGGTTTGGAGGATTTCTCGATTGCAAACATTCAAAATGCAAAGTCAGGGCTTGGTGAAGACGACTTCAAAGTCGTTGGGACAGCTGGGTATGAAGCCGATAATGCCAAAGCGGTCAATGTGATTGCAGTGGCGAACAGCTGGATTCGAAATATTAACACCTATAAGCCAACTGGCAATACAGATTACCATCTGCTATCCAAAGGGATTATTCTGGATCGTACAAAGAACGTCACAGTAGATCATGTAACCATGCAGTACCCGCAGTATCGTGGGGCAAATGGGAACGGTTATTTATATCAATTTATTGGCAATGATAATCTCATTAAGAATAGTAAGGCAATAGGAGCTAGACATAGCTTCACATATGCCAACTTCTCTGCGAACGGGAATGTCCTGCAAGGTTCGTATTCTGAGAAACCTTCATTATTAACTGATTTTCATATGTATTTAAGCATGGCAAACCTGATCGACAACCTGGTCGTTAACGGAGACGGGATCTCTGCCATTACACGTGATTATGGATCATCAGAAACGAATCGTCATGGGGTGGTAACCACTGAAAGTGTGTTCTGGAATACGACCGGTCAGGCGGCACACCCTAGTAAATCCGGTGTTATTGTAGAATCAGAACAATTCGGGAATGGATATGTCATTGGAACCAAAGGAAAGGACACCGGCGTGAACGTCAACATTGTCGGTTCCATTCCGGATGCGAATACGCAACCATTTGATATGGCGGAAGGCATTGGTGAGGGCGATCGTTTATCCCCGCAAAGTTTATATCAAGATCAGAGCAAGAAACGAATCAAAGATCTTCATCTGGGGCTTCAATCCCTGTTGGTGAATGGCGAAGCTATAGGAGGTATGCAGTTCTTAAGAACGGATTACGTTCATACTTTGCCTTATGGCACAACCGAAACGCCGATCATCTCTGCAAAAGCTTATGCCAAGGATGCAAAGGTTAAAATTAAGCAACCGCAAGGGACTAATGGAACCGGAGAGATCACTGTATCGTATCGGGGTCACACCCAGAACATACGAGTGAAGTTTAAGGTAGCTGATACACCCGTACTTCCAGAGAATATCTCCATAAGTCCCAATAAAGCAGTACCCGGCTGGAGAGTCGCAGGTAATGCAATCAGCGCAGGCGGAAGCGGAGAATTATCCTCGTTTCTAACATTAGATAATGGTGAGATCGTAAACATTGCAGAATTGAATGTTCCTGTAACGTACACATCAAGTGATGATACGATCGGATATACGGAAGGAACTACATTCCATGCTTTAAAAGCGGGAAAGGTCGACATCGTCGTGAGCTGCGTCTTTAATGGCGTAACGGTCGAGGCACGGGAGAAATTTGAGGTCAAAGAGCCTATGGTCGAACCGGAAGGACCGTTCGCCGTTGTAACCAAAGTTACGGCAAGTGCAGATGATGGCAATCTGCCGATCCATACGATTGATCGTGATCCAGACTCCAGATGGTCTGCAGATGGAAAGGGACAATACCTGCAGTTGGAGCTTGAGCAACAGATTCAAGTAGGGCAGGTAAGCATTCAATTCTATAATGGACATACGCGATCCAATTATTTTGATTTGGAGATATCAACTGATGGTATTAATTACCAAAAAGTATTAAGTAATGTGGCCAGTCAAAAACAGGCTGCCTATGAAACATTTGAATTTGAACCGATTCAGGCCAAATTCATTCGTTATGTCGGGCAAGGCAACGAATCCAATACCTGGAACAGTATTATTGAATTTTGGGTACACGAGAATTAAAAATGACGTAGGATAAAATTAAAGAAATTTAGAGAGTCAAATATAATATGCGCTCATTATAAAGCTGGAATGAGTGCATATTATAATTTAAGATAACTGAGTTGTGTGATACGACAATTATAATATGCGGTATCACATATTTATCCATACGAAATTAAAAATATCTCGGGGGTTATAAAAAGAAAAAGCCACATTTATCCATGGGATGTAAGTGTGAGTGAGTTGATTATGGAATCATCAGTTAACTGAAGATAATTGATTGGGTTAAGGTGCAATTATAACAACTGTTTCACAAAACTCGTATTTTGTACATATGTCATAGATCGACGATTTAATCAAAATCCTGTCGGAGGACAAGAACTTGTACCGTTAAAGGACAAGAACTTGTACCTATTGCTGTTTACTTCTCTCTTTACCCTCCCGAGTTTATGGGTTTATGGTTAATAAATAAGAGCAATCAGTCTTTTCAGACTGACTGATCCAAAAATTTGATTTTATAACAGTCTCTTTACGTTTTTTATCAGTATCTTAATGTTCATTATCACCTTATGTTAAGCATCTTTCTTATTTGATTTGGCCGTTTGGGACAAGAACATGTACCGTTAAAGGACAAGAACTTGTACCTATTGCCGTTTACAAACCCCTTTTCCTATTCATTTTAAACCGAGTTAAACACAAAAAAACCGTTAATCTGAAAAGATTAACGGCTTCAAAAACTTAATTTTTTCACATATCTCTCGACTGTTTTTTGGAGGATCTTATATTCATCACTTGGATTACTCATGTTCACTATCGCAATTTTTTTGTGGTGTATACGATATCATTGATTGAATATTCTTGTTTAGCGGTTTCATGTTGATTTGGGCAATTGCAATTGTTAATAAACAATGGTTCTCTGTTTTGCAAATGATAATACTTAATGTTGCTAGATGAGTTGTTCTCATCAAAGTTGTATTTGAAAGCGACATCTGAAAACGAGCAATCCCTCATATTCTCACTTTCATTCCAAGAAGGTACGCTAATTTCTTTACTTCTATTCCCTGCGGTTTCCATTCAGGCACAGAAGAAATTCTCACTGAACTGAAAAACCAGTTTTTCAAGTATCCAGGAAAGCCCCCATATCAATACTTTTACGGCTGGAAGGTTGCTTATCCCTTTTACCCATAAAAAAACCTCCATTCAACAAGATTAAGTCTATCTCACTAGATATCTTTTTTCTCCTATCTACTAGAAGGGGATAACGCCGACTTAGCGCCCTTTGGTTCATAACAAACAAATTGAAAAACTAATATTCACTTCTTCTCTTGATCAAACCAATTATTTTCTACCATGTATGATACACTTTCTTCGATGGTTTCCAACAGTGTATGTCTTGGTTTATAGCCAATAAGTCTTTTTCCTTTTTCAATGCTAAAGTTCCCGCTACGGGCGATGTGGTAATAGGTCCGATCAATATAATCCGGATTTTTTGTATAATCACACCATTCATTCCACGAAAGGAACTTGATTCTTTCCTCCTGCCTAAAGTAACGGTACATCGCTTGTGCATAGCCTAATAGAGTAATTGATTCTTCGGCTACCGCATGAAAACTCTCTCCTAAGGCCGCCTTACGATGAGTTATTGCATTAAAGAAAACTTGAGCTACATCGTCTGAATGAACATGATGTAAGGTTTCCATTCCGAAATTCGGAAGAGCAATTTCTTCGCCTCGTGCAATTTTATCAAAGACCATGTAGTCATGATTAGCCATTGGGTTCATAATGACCCAACCAGGACCCGAGATTTGACCTGGCATAATAACCGTTTCAGGGAAACCCTCTTGCCGATAAATGTGATGCAGGTACTCCTCGCTTTTTGCTTTCTGTAGGCCATATTCGTCCAATGGAAACTTAGGTTGATCCTCCACAGTGGGAAAGGTTGTCGCTTGCCCATGAGCCCAGATTGAAGAACAGAACACATAATGGGCAAGATTTGTGTTTTTAAGGGCTCCTGTCATGCGTTTTGTATCCTCTAGGGAAAAGTTAATTAGATCAACTACAATATCTGAATTCAATGTAGCTATTTTCTTCTCAAAGTCTCCATTTAATTCGTTCTCTCGGTCAATAAGCATCGGTTTAACCTCTTCCCATGCAGGATCTGCTTTGTAGGGTTTGCTCTGACCACGAGTAATGTTAATAACCTCATGCCCCGCCTTGACTAACTTAGGCACAAGATACGTTCCGATATGGCCACTACCACCAATTACTACAACTTTCATGGTATTATTCCTCCAGTTTTCCAAGTTTTGCCAATCTTCCCAATGGCATTTTCGTTGCTTCCCCATCATTATTGTGATGGACCTCTTCAGTTCCTGCTTCGAGTGCTTTTTGATAATAGTTACGTTTGAATTCGATGCACTCTCGGTAGACTTGCAATTCTGCTATTTGTCTGTCAACTTCATCTTTCCTCTGCTTAAACATATCGAATCGTTTCTGTATAGAAGCGTCACCTTCTTTGGTCCAATCGATAAATGTCCGAATATCTTTAATGGACATTCCCGTTTTTTTCAGGCAATATATAACATGCAAAAATTCTAAGTCTGATTCATCAAACAATCTTACTCCGTGTTCATTTCGTTTTACAAAAGGTAATAGTCCTTCTTTTTCGTAATAGCGTAATGTATATGTCGAAATGTTCATCTTTTCAGCTAACTGTCCAATGGTGAAATTCAAATTTTCCCCTCCTCGTTTAATTTGAACTTACTTCCTCCATCTCATCCCTCAATTTTAACCTGGTCACAACTATGTTGAATCTGTTTCACCCAGTAAGCTTAACCAGAGTATAGGGCTTAGAGTTAACTGTAAGTCAAACTACCTATTTCTAATGATAGATGCCTTGTGAGCATTCTTTAACAACTACTCAAATGGATCGCAGTTTTAAAAGTAGCTATACATATGATCAGTTTCATTTTCTATAATATCGATTAAGTATGTGATATGCATACAATTAACATGTAATGTATGATCAAATAAAATAAAAACAACCTGTCCTCCATGAAGTTTTTTGACTCCCCTTGTGCAATTGATTAGATACCAATATTTGAAATGACTCAAGCAACCATTCTCTAGTTTTGTAACGTTCATTAAACACAGCTGCCCATTAGTTGAATGGATTAACGGGCAAAGTAACGATTAGATATACGCCTAATCGGCAATAGTAATATGTTTTTGTCCAGTACGGTAATCGGTTCAAGTTCTTGTCCCTAACAATGACAAATCAGCACTAAGTACGATATCTGCATATCTTTTCCTTCCCTTGATCCAAAATCACATTCAGCTTCCTTCCCTTTTCTTTGCTAAAGTACTTGTTAACGAACTTGTTTTATCTATTTCAAATGGGATTACAATTCCAGCGGAAAACCTCTTAGCGTTGAAGCTAGTCTCTTGATCATAATCCATCAAAAGAGACTCACTTCTACACTTAGATATCCATCTACTCGGCAATCGGTACAAGTTCTTGTCCTTGGCTTGGGACAAGAACTTGTACCGATAAATTAAAAAAGCCGCTAAAATAGCGACTTCAAAGGGACCATGTTCCTCACCCTCGACAAACGACGGTAGCCGATCATCTAAGTCGGTACCGTCGTTTTATGGTAGAGTTATTAATTTCTATTAATTGAGAAATTCATGCACTATCGTCCAAAAGTTCGACTAAAGGACTGTCCCGACTGCACAATCTGACGTACACCTTTTAACCGTTTAGACTCATATTCCAAAAGAGCCTCGGCTCCTTTCGTTCCTTGTATTCCCTCTGCAACACAATCGGCCAGAGTTGCAGCATCTTGTAATGATGAATTAAATCCTGATGCTGTTAGTGGCGTAAGTACATGGGCTGCATCTCCAACAATTGCGATACGGCCTTTCACAAGTGTGTCAGGAACATATTCAGCAATAGGTGTTCCTATGAGGTTACGAGTATGAATGCTATGAAGGATCGCAGCTAACCACGGCTCGGGCCATCTTACTGAGGCTTGTTTAGCAAGCTCAATCAGTGTCTCTTCTGGTATGTCAGCAGCATTCAGTGAATGCCGCACAACGTTGCCTTCTACACATCCAAGACGACGTAACAGATCATTTCGGGAGTTATCGTACCATGCCCATCCTAAACGTCTATACCCTGGAGCGTAGGAGCCATCTGTTCCAGCGACGATACTACCGAGTAAAAAGTCACCAATTCCATCGGGCATTGCAACCCTAGGGGCATTGAGAGTAGGCCGGTGCTCTTCAGGGATATCCTTTTCTTCTACAAGAGCTACCCATATCATGTATCCCGCAAAGGTCGCGTTTGGTTTATGCGGAGCAACATGGCGGCGCACCGTGCTGCGGTGACCATCTGCACCAATCAAAATATCTCCGTAGTATTTCTCCCCTCTATTCGTTACAACCCAAGCAGCTTCCACGTCCTGGTCAACAGCATGAACACCGCTATCATAATGCAAGTCGATTCCAGGATTAGCTTTTGCTTCTGCGTACAATCGCGATTCTACAGATGACCAAGCCTCAACAGACTTGACTCCGCCTGAGGCAAGTTTCCTTAAAACTTGTGCTGTTACTGTTCGATCCATATCTCCACTATCGACTTGAAGAACTGCTCCGCTGCGTGGCTTCGCCCCCGCTCTCTCTAAAAGAGTAACCTGTAATCCAGCTCTTGCAAGCGCGATTGCAGCCATTAATCCGGAAAGCGACGCACCGACAATTACAGCAGATTTGCTGGTATTATTTTTATTCACTATATTTTCTCCCTTATTCAGTTCCATTACTGCTGATCAGTCGCTTGTTTTCTTACCGGCTTATCCATATAGATTCTCAGTAAGATAAAGACCAGGCCCAAGATTAGAAATAGTAGTCCTCCAAGTACGATGTATCGGGTGCCCATCCCTGAAATAAACAATCCACCCACAGTCGTTCCAATGGTTATGCCCAAGTTACCGGAGGTCAGAAACAATCCATTAGCGAACTCCGGAGCTTCTGGTGCTGCAGACGTAATCCAATATTGACTAATATTATTGGCTATTGCATATAGTACTCCCCATATCACGACAATGACGAACATTGGTGCTGTGAACTGGCCCATCAGGAATAATAAAATGTAAACTGCGCCAAATACAAAGGGATAAATTATTATCGATTTAGCAGCATCTTTAGAAAGTAATTTCCCGCCAAGTACGTTTCCCAGCAGACTTGCTACACCGAATATAATTAACATTAGACTAAGGGCATTTCCCGAAACATGTGTAATGGTCTCAAGATACTCCGCAAAGTAACTATACACCGAAGCTGTTGCTGCGTTTATAAATACGACAGCAGCAATGGATTGCCAAGTCTTCGACTTTTTCAATACACTTAATTGCGCACCATAGGAAAGTCTTTCTTTCACTGGCATTGACGGGACAAAAAGTAATACACCAATGAATGCTATAGCATTCACAACGGCAAAAAACGTCATCGCCATATCAAGCGAAGCTACACTAGCGATAAAGGTTGTGATGGGAACACCCAGGACAATACCTGCAGATACGCCTAAAATAACTTTTGAAACAGCTTTAGGAATATCTTTCTCACTCACCGAGCTTGCTGCTGCTGTCAAAGCAATCGAAATATAGACAGGATGCAAAAATGCAGGAATTACACGAGCAATTAAAGCAATTGTAAAGTTTGGTGCAAATATTGAGACAATGTTACTTAGAACGAATACACCAAGGAC
Source organism: Paenibacillus taichungensis (assembly GCF_013359905.1). Classification (GTDB taxonomy): domain Bacteria; phylum Bacillota; class Bacilli; order Paenibacillales; family Paenibacillaceae; genus Paenibacillus; species Paenibacillus taichungensis. Next base: position 833,352 of record NZ_JABMCC010000115.1, read on the forward strand.
AAATAACAACACTTTTCTGCGATCAAAACCAGAGAATAGTAACGGAAGAATGGGACCAGATATGGCTACAGCAAGTGCAAAGAGACTCACTAGTAATCCAGCTTGTGACACACTCACATGGAAGTGTTCAGCGATTTGAGGCAATATCCCGATAACTCCCATTTCAGTATTTAAAATACCGAAGACACCCAAGGTTAATATGAAAATAAACAAACTATTTCGCTTAGACATTTAAACATCTCCAATCTATATTTTAGAATTCAGTCTTTCATGGACCATTGACTCAAATAATTCTTAATATGCTATTCTCCTTCGCAGATATAATTTAAATCGCTAGAAATTTAATTCATACAAGTGTTTTATGCCACTCATGTGTATTTATTATATATGAAATTTGAATCTTCACAATCACCAAAATCTCATAAATCGTGTATTAATACACACTTCTCTTGGATCTGTGAATGTTAAATTCCATTTGCAAGGTTGGGTTATCTAAGATCTAAAATATTTGAAATTTCCTCATGACAAAAAAAGTATAGTCCCTCCATATGAAGGGACTATACTTGTCTGTTTACTTTTTATAAGCCTTAAATCTTTAGATGTTGAACCTCATGGTATTTAACGAATTCACCCTCGCCATATCGTTTGGACGGTTGAACAAACTTTCGTTAGTATCCAAAGTTTGAATCAGGTCCATATCTTCTTCTTTTAAATTAAAATCAAATATATTGATATTCTCGATGATTCTCTCCTTACGCACGGATTTTGGAATCACGACGATTCCCCTTTGGATTAACCATCGTAAGATGACCTGAGCAACAGATTTATTATATTTTTGTCCTATAGCTACCAATACTTCATTGTTAAAAATATCTTTTTTCCCTTCAGCAAAAGGACCCCAGGATTCAATCTGAACAGTCTGTTCTTTCATAAACTGGGCACTTTCCGTTTGTTGAAGAAACGGATGTGTCTCCACTTGATTTACAGCCGGTTTAACTTTATGATGCAATATCAAATCCAATAACCGATCATTTTGAAAGTTACTAACACCAATCGCCTTGATCTTGCCTTCATGGTACATTTCCTCCATCGCTCGCCAGGAACCATAGATGTCACCATAAGGTTGATGAATCAAATACAAATCCAAGTAATCTAACTGCAATCTGTCTAACGCTTTCTCAAAAGCTCTTTTTGCTGTATCGTAACCAGCATCTTGAATCCATAGTTTTGTAGTGACGAATATTTCTTCTCTGTGTATCCCACTACGTTTAATTCCTCTCCCCACCGCCTGCTCATTTTGATAAGCTGCTGCCGTATCAATTAAACGATAGCCAGCCATAAGGGCATCATAAACAGCTTGTTCACATTCTTTTTCATCCTGGATTTGAAAAACACCAAATCCGAGAATCGGCATTTCCACGCCGTTATTCAACATTATTTTTTGCATTTTCTTATCCTCCTGCTTCCTACAATTAACCTATTTAATTAAAACCAAGTACTTGATGTGGGATATACAGTTCTTCCAAAAAACTAACTTCCTCAGCTGTTAAGGTAACCGAAAGAGCAGTTGCCGCATCTTCGAGGTGAGATTCTTTCGTTGCCCCAATGATTGGAGAGGTAACCGGCTCTTTCTGTAACAACCACGCAAGTGCAATCTGAGCGCGTGGGATGTCACGTTTTTTAGCCAATTCCGCTACACGTTCAACCACCTCTCTATCTGACTTCGATGATGTAGGGAAAAATCTTTTGCCGATTACATCATGTTCAGAACGATGTGTCGTTTCATCCCAATCACGCGTCAATCTTCCTTTGGCTAGTGGACTCCATGGAATTACAGCGATTTTTTCTTCCTTACATAGCGGTAGCATTTCTCGCTCTTCTTCACGGTATAAGAGGTTTACATGATTCTGCATGGATACAAATCGGGTCCATCCATTTCTCTCCGCCACATGGTTAGCTTTAAGAAACTGCCACGCGTGCATGGAAGAAGCACCAATATATCTTACCTTCCCCGCCTTCACCACATCGTGTAATGCTTCCATGGTTTCTTCGATAGGTGTGTGATAATCCCAGCGGTGGATTTGATACAGATCAACATAATCCGTGCCTAGTCTTCTAAGGCTATTATCAATTTCACTCATAATAACTTTTCGGGAAAGCCCCGTTGCATTTTGACCCTTATGCATCGGAAAGTAAACTTTCGTAGCCAACAATTTCATCCCGATTGGTATAATCCTTAAGTGCTCGGCCAATGAACTCTTCACTTGTTTCATCCGCATACCAGTTCGCTGTATAAAAAAAATTAATTCCCAATTCAAGAGCCTTTTTTATAAGAGGACGACTATGTTCCTCATCAAGTATCCATTTATGCTCCCACCGCTCTGCTTCCCCAAAGCTCATGCAGCCAAGACAGAGCCGGGATACATCTACACGGGTGTTCCCAAGTTTTACATAATCCATTTCCATTGTCCTCCAGGATAATATTTCCAACCTCGTCGCTGCAGTAACTACGGTTTTATGATCTTTAGTGTTTACATTATTTTTGCGAACATGCCCATTTTCTTATCACTTTTCATGCAATTCGTTCATCCACCTAATTACCACTTCAGTGGTTTTCCGTCTCTGAAGAACCCCCCGGAAGGTCCATCAGGTCCAATTGTTGCTAACCAAAGGATAGATTGCGCTGCTTGTTTTGGATTTTTTGGCGCTGAAGGCCCTCCCATATCTGAACTAACCCAACCTGGGCAGACTGCGTTTATCTTGATATCTCCTTGGAGTTCTGCAGCAAGTAATTGTGTCAATCCATTCATAGCAAGCTTAGATACCCTGTAAGCACCTGTTCCCCGAGAAGACATGTCCCGCATCGCGCCCATTTCAGAAGAAACATTTATAATCCTTCCGTAGCCTTGCTTCTTCATGAGAGTGATAAAGGAACGAACAACATAATAAACTCCAAAGAAATTCGTATCCATCGTGTTCTCAAGAAGCTCAGGTTCCATTGTTAACAGCTGTTTATTCTCATCAAAGTACACACCAGCATTGTTGATTAATACATCTAATCTCCCATACTTCTCATTGACTTCATCTGCAGCCTTGCGAATACTATCCTGATCACTAACATCCATTCTCAGAAACGAAACATCCAGATTGGATTCCTTCAGCTTTTGCGCAGCTTCACGACCTGTCTTGGGATCTCGGCATGCCAAAAGAACTCTAAAACCAGTCTGAGCCAATTGTTTAACCAACTCATAACCAATTCCTCGATTCCCCCCGGTAACTAAAGCAACCTGTATATCCTGTGACATTTGAACCCTCTTTTCTCTGCTGTATTTGGCAAGAAAGTATTCCGAGATTGCGTGTGTATAATTATATAGCTAATCAAAATACGATCAATCGCCAAGTATCCACTATTTGTGTATTACCGCTCGAATGCCAATATACTGTGCATTAAGTTCAAAATAATATGCATTGTCTCCAACTTCGCTTCACAGAAAAATTCAATCACAAATATACGCTCATTGTGTTTTATGGCACAAATCTGGACCTTTTGATAATTGTGAATAGTCTATTTTTAATATAATTTATACACACATGAGTGTTATCGCATTAATCATGAATCCGCAATCTCTAAATCGAATGAGCTCTATATAAAAACGTCCCATTATCATAAGATAAGGGACGTTTTTTCATTCCAGTTTATTTTTGTTCAAAGCTTACTCATTCCTGAACGCTTTTTAGACAGCGTCTTTGCCTCATGGATACATATAACTATAATGGATTGCTCACACGTTGACTCAGCGTGATCTTGGGAGGGCAAAGAAGCAGCGGACTTAATTGTTCCATCACTCTTGGGACATTCGGATGCTGGGTATGCTCTGCTACAGCTTGTTCGTTCACCCAACCGTCTAAGATATAGAACATATTAGGTTCTTCAATTTTTTGATATAGATCGTAGTAAAGACACCCTGCCTCAAGACGAGCAGGTCCGACAAGCTCCATGAGAAGTTCTTTTACCCTCTCGCGATTCGACGATTCGCATTGTACTTCACAGATGATATGTTGTTCCTCTGATTTCAAAGTTGTATTCATCAGTTTTTCCCCGCATACACTCGTGTCTGACCGCCATCGACTATCAGGTCAATGCCAGTAATAAACCCACTTGCTTCAGAGGCCAGAAAAACAACAGCATCACCAATATCTTCCGGCGTTCCGACTCGGCCTACCGGTATTTCACTCGTGACACGCTCCGCGTAATCAGTTACCTGTTCTTCTGTCATGTGCTGTTCGGTACGGTATCCCTCCGTTGGCACAACACCCGGGCTAACTGAATTTACCCGAATCCCCCGATGCTTAAGGTCTGTGGTCCAGCTGCGCGCAAGTGAGCGCACTGCTGCTTTGGTCGCTGCATAAACTGCAAATCCAGGAAGACCCATATCAGCCGTAATCGAAGCGTTCAGGATAACTGAAGCACCATCCTTGAGAATCGGAAGCATCGTCTGAATGGTAAAGATCACACCTTTGATATTGGCACCGAGCAAGTGGTCGATATCCCCTTCAGTGAGATCTTCGAATCCAATAGCTTTTCCTCCACCGGCATTTGCAAAGATGATATCAAGACTGCCATGTTCTTTCCGGATTGTCTCAGCAAGACGTTCCAAATCTTCTTTCTTAGTAACATCAACAGCGATGCCACGCACCGATGTTCCAAGTCGTGCCGCTGCCTGTTCAATCTGTTCTTGCCGGCGCGAGATGATATACACAAATGCCCCTGCCTCCGACAAGCGCTTAGCAGCGCCGTAGCCAATTCCTGCACTCCCCCCTGAGACGAGTGCAACACGTCCTTTCAAAGTGCTAGATGTCAGATTTACATTTTCCATGGACGAATCTCACTCTCCAATGTTCAAGTTTATTTGCAATCATATAAATTTCGTCAGGCTGAAATTAATTGTGGCCCTTGATGGTGTGCGGTACATATGGTTCTTCCATGTAGGCAACTTCTTCCGGTGTCAGCTCAACAGAAAGAGCAGCTACTGCATCTTCAAGATGCGATATTTTTGTAGCCCCAACAATAGGTGCTGTTACTGGTTCTTTCAGCAGCAGCCAAGCAAGTGCAATATGAGCTCGCGGAACACCATGTTTCTCTGCTAACTCAGCAACACGGTCTACAATTGCCCGATCGGTATCTGCTGTTGAATCATATTTAATTCTTTGAACCTGGTCATTTTCCGAGCGGAGTGTTGTTTCCGACCAATCACGAGTCAATCTTCCCGATGCAAGCGGGCTGTATGGAATAACCCCGATTCCCTCTTCCTTACAGAGGGGCAACATCTCCCGTTCTTCTTCACGGTACATGAGGTTCAGATGATTCTGCATTGATACAAATTTTGTCCAACCATTTTTCTCAGCTACATGTAATGCTTTTTGGAACTGCCAGGTGAACATGGAGGAGGCACCGATATATCTTGCTTTCCCAGATTTCACAACATCGTGCAATGCCTCCATCGTTTCTTCAATTGGGGTGTTGTAATCCCAGCGGTGAATCTGATAGAGATCGATATAATCTGTTCCCAGGCGTTTCAGACTTTTATCCACTTCGGTCATGATGGCCTTTCGGGAAAGGCCGGCACTGTTTTGACCGCTATACATAGGGAAGAATACTTTTGTTGCGATAACGACTTCATCCCGATTTGCAAAGTCCTTTACAGCGCGGCCAAGAAACTCTTCACTCATTCCGTCCGAATACACATTTGCTGTATCAAAGAAATTGATTCCGAGTTCCAGTGCTTTTTTAATAATTACACGGCTGTTCTCTTCATCAATGACCCATTTTTGTGGCCAGCGCTCAGAAGCTACACCTAGGCCCATCGTTCCCATGCAAACCCTCGATACATCCAAACCGGTATTCCCTAGCTTCGTATAATCCATTTGTCTTGTCCCTCTTTCTAATCAAGTAGTTTCTGCATAGTGAATCTAAGCATTAAATATCAAATTTAACGTTGCTGAGCCATCTGACGCTTGCAAGATCGTCAAATGAAAAGATAAGATTCTTTTTAGTATCCATTGTGGCAATCGTCTCCATATCCTCAGGACTAAGTTCAAAGTCAAAGATATTGAAGTTTTCGATGATTCTTTCTTTGTGAACAGATTTCGGAATCACTACGACGCCTCTTTGTGTTAACCAGCGTAAAATCACTTGAGACACAGATTTATTATTCTTTTCAGCAAGTGAAGCTAATACTTCATTTTGGAAGATATTATTTGTTCCCTGGGCAAAGGGCCCCCAGGATTGAATTTGAATATTGTTCTCTTTCATATAAAGAGCACTTTCTACTTGCTGGGTGAACGGATGTGTTTCAATTTGGTTTATGGCAGGAACGACCTCATTATGGTCCATCAGATCGGTCAGACGATCCAGCGGGAAGTTGCATACTCCGATTGCCTTGATCTCTCCTTCACGATACAATTCCTGCATAGCATGCCAAGAGCCATATACATCGCCAAATGGTTGATGAATTAAATACAAATCGAGGTACTCCACCTGCAATTTATCCAGTGATTTTGCAAATGCTTTTTTAGTATTCTCATAACCGGCATCCTGAATCCAAACTTTAGTGGTCAGGAATATTTCCTCCCTTGGCACACCACTCCGTTTGATTGCGCGGCCAACCGCTTCTTCATTGAGATATGCAGCAGCGGTATCAATGAGACGATAGCCTGCCATGAGTGCATCATAGACGCTTTGTTCACATTCATTTGCATCTGAAATCTGATATACACCGAAGCCGAGAATCGGCATTTCCACGCCATTGTTCAAAATCACTTTTTGCATAAAGCATTCACTCCTTTTAATTTAAATAAATTTACCGATTGAAGTAAATTCACATTGATGGTTTATTACCCTTTCGTGTATAATTATATATATAATCAAAATTTCATCAATCACTAAACCATCCCCATTCGTGTATTACTGCACAGTTTGATATAAATTGTGTATTTATCATCAAGGAAGTCAGGTGAACTTAACAATGCTTAAAATGGACAGAAGAAGTCTGAAATCTCAAGAGGCAATTAAAAAAGCTATCATAGAGCTGATGTCTGAGAAAAGTTTTGATGATATTACGATTCAGGACATTGCTGATAAGGCAAATGTTAATCGAAGAACTATCTATCTTCACTACATCGATAAATTTGATTTGCTGGATAAACTCATCGAGAATCATATCAATGAACTGAAGATAATTTGTGAAGTAGAAGCTGAAACGGACACCGTAGAAGGAAATGTAACTTGGTTCAGATACTTCGAGCGAAATTACTCATTTTTTTCAGCGATGTTAGCAAGTAAAGGGGCTCCTTTCTTCCGCAACCGTTTCCTTGAATTTGTCACTGAAGATATAAAGAATGGATGGGATATGTTTGAAAACAAGGACAGGGGAATCACCGAAGATATATTGGTCCAATTTATCTCTCCGGCTTATGTAGGGATTGTGGAGTGGTGGTTTATAAATGGAATGCCTTATCCACCTGATGTTATGGGGAAACAAGTGGGAATACTGTTAGAAAACAACCTCTCCTAAATCACGGTGTCTGTATTGCCGTCTGTTTGGGTGAGGGAAAGAAAATATAGTTAGGAGCCGTGCTCAGCGCGGTTTTTTTGACGATTATAAGGTGATTCCTTTAAAACTGCTAAAATAAAAACAATAACGGAGATAGCCTCCGTTATTGTTCCAGAAATATAATTAACTTATTGTTTAAGCAGCTGTTATTCGTATGAAAGACTAGTCGACAGGTGGCAGTAAGCGTTAATCTGTTCCTGAAGCTCAGAAACTTGCAATGGTAAGAAGTGCAGTTGCAAGCTTGGCTGGATCGCCAACCTACTTACCGTTCATCGATTCCCAGATCACACGGGTTTTTGCTGTACGCTCAGCATAGTCGTCGATGGATAACTCAGGCCAATTGGGTGAATTTGGTTCTAGTAACTCTGTGCGGAAAAAACAAGGTTCACCAATAGTTGTATGAATTTCGAATGGCTCCACGTCGAAGCGTAAGGACTCCATCCATCACTCAAGGCCGAACTTAGTAGCCGAATACGCACCACAAAAATCCTGTCCTACCAGACCGGCGAGCGAAGAAATTGAGATAATATGGCCGGAGCGCACCTTACGCATAACAGGAAGTACTGCCCGGCTAACATTCATTGGACCGAATAGGTTAGTGCTGATCTGTCGCTCAACCTGAGCCGGGCTCAATTCCTCGAAGAAGCCCGCACAAAAGTTAGCGGCGTTATTAACTAATACATCCACTCGGCCGAACTTTTCTATTGTTGTCTTGACCGCTGTTTTGGCGTCTAAAGGATTATTAACATCGAGTTGAACAACTAGAAGATTGTCCGACGCTCCGATTGCTTTGGTATTGTATAAATTTCATTCTCTGCATCAGTTACCTGAAGCTAGTTTCTGTGTTAGTGTCTTAGCCAAAGCCCTATACGAATCTCTTAGAACCATTATAAGATAATCTGGCTGCTTTGTTTCATAAATAATTTTTTTAGGAACTCATATAACAACACACTCGTACCAGTACCCCATTCTACTCGAATTGAATTATCCTACTGATTAGCATCTAAGACTGTTTCAGAAAAGACTAAATGAGCGTTTCCGTGTTGAATACCGGGAGACGCTCATAACGTTACATTCTTCATGTTCTCTCTGATAGACAAGCTTAAATGTCCAGATCTACGAAGATTGCGGCGTGGTCAGATGCAGCCTGCGCAGGGTTATTGATCTCCGGAAGGTGTGGAAATAGTGTACCGTTTCTACCTCCCCAAACGCCGGCGCGTTAAATGCCCCCGCCACGTGCGATTTGGAACTGTGCAGGTGACACCAAGATATAGTCAATTTTATCTTTGGCTTCACCGTTACCCCAAGTACCTGGCCGGCCTGCAAAATCGAAGCTCTCGATCTGACTCGCGTCTTTAAGATCTGAACCCTCCGCTAGGAGTGGGGATAATGAATCACGATCGGGACTATCGTTGAAGTCTCCTATCACTGCAATTAGGTCTTCATTAGAGGCACGAAGGCCTTCGTAGATTTTTCGCGAACCGGCTTCGCTTGCTTCTTTCGCAGTGCGTCATTGTCGGCATGGTTGCCATGTCCCTTAACCAACCATTGTTTTAGCAGGTACTTTTTAGTTAACATTCGTTCACTCCAAGGTATGTATTAGTGAGCTTGAACATCCGATAATTCTAAAGAAACAATACAGTAAGTGGTACACGCTTTCTAACTTAATTCAAAAAAATGGAGAGCAAGCGCCCTCCACGGAGTAGTCTAGATTTCAATATTTAATGTGTTATTGCTTGAAGTAAATTTCATAGATGCACCTAAACCCTTAATAGCCTGTACAGGAATGTACGTAATTCCGTTAATGGCTTTTGGAGCGGTACTTAATGTAGAAGACATACCATTGTAAAATACCGTTTTACTACCCAGCGTTAACGTTACTTTGTACTTATTTTTTGTTAAACC
>NZ_JABMCC010000116.1 GCF_013359905.1 Paenibacillus taichungensis
CAAGCTCATGGAAGAAGATTGGCAAAAGACACTCACTTGGGGCATTCAGGATGAAGACTATTACGTCAATGACGAAGGCCGTTTCATGAAAACCCAAGAGCAGCGCGACAATGCCGCAGATGCGGCCTGGAAACTGGCCAATAAAGCAGATGCATTTTATGGAACTGCACCCAAAATGGAAGGTTACTTTAGCGATGGCAACGCTACTTCAGCAAGCAATCAGCCGGAAGAATACCAGGCCAGCTTGAGACCGTTTGATAAGGAAGTTTTGGGCGCTTATGGTTTCAACAGCTATGTCGATTTCTTCAGTGCTCCACCAGAGAATCCGGTGACTTACCCTGCTTGGTCTGTCGATCTGGTTGAGGGATCTCCAGCCAAGATTGCCAATACGAAGTTGAACGAATTATCAACCAAATATTTGCCGAAAGCGATTTTGGCTAACACGTCTGAATTCAGCAGTGTATGGAGCGAATACGTTTCCGAAATTCAAAAGCTGGATATCAAAACGTATGAAGATCGTATCAATGAAGTCTTGAAGTGGAGAATCGATAACTGGTCTGTGAAATAAGAAATTGTTGTCGGGAAGGAAGGTTACCTTCCTTCCTGTTTTTTTGAAGAACATATCGCTGGACGTTATTCCTTTCAATAAAGATGGATAGGGGCCTGATATTATGGAGGAAATTGTAGTGGGTACCAAGCCGCTCCGCCCGAAGAAAAAACCAAAAATTAGGCGGATTACCTGGCAAAATATCAAAGCACAGAGACAGCTCATATGGATGTCTGTTCCTCTGCTTGCGTACATTATCATCTTTGCTTATGTGCCTGTCTGGGGCTGGACGATGGCTTTCCAGGATTACAAACCGGCCAGAAGTTTCTCGCAGCAAACGTGGGTA
>NZ_JABMCC010000117.1 GCF_013359905.1 Paenibacillus taichungensis
GGTTTAACAAAAAATAAGTACAAAGTAACGTTAACGCTGGGTAGTAAAACGGTATTTTACAATGGTATGTCTTCTACATTAAGTACCGCTCCAAAAGCCATTAACGGAATTACGTACATTCCTGTACAGGCTATTAAGGGTCTGGGTGCATCTATGAAATTTACTTCAAGCAATAACACATTAAATATTGAAATCTAGACTACTCCGTGGAGGGCGCTTGCTCTCCATTTTCTTTGAATTAAGTTAGAAAGGGTGTACCACTTACTGTATTGTTTCTTTAGAATTATCGGATGTTCAAGCTCACTAATACATACCTTGGAGTGAACGAATGTTAACTAAAAAGTAACTGCTAAAACAATGGCTCGTTAACCATCAACTGTATATATTTCTTTTCCGCCAGGAAACATGAATCTAGATAAAGCAATTATTCTTAAAACAAATAGAACAATTAGCAGTTAAAGGTAGCTTTAAAGATACTAATTATATCTTATATATTGTTTCTGAAATAGAAGGCATCGTACCAGTGTGTGTTGGGCGAAGTAATAACCCTCTCAATCTCTGGAAAGTTCATTTAAAAGGCCTAGCTAGGAGACAAGGCTTGTATAAAGAGTGGCGTACTCTGCTACTTGATGATGCTGGTATATTCAAATATAAAGTTGGCTTATTTATTGTTGCAGATTCCGTTTTATCTCATCTTCCAATCCCTGGGTTTCCTTGCACCATTGGTTCGGTTGAATATCAGCATATGAGTTTGATATCCGACACTTATCCAAATGGTCTTTTAAATCAATGGTTTAAATCATCGATCAGCCTGATTCGTGAGAAACCGATTTAATAAATTAATAAATATCTTATTTGGAAGGATTGTTTGAACCTGTGGCTAATAAAAATGCAAATCTAAATATTGAAATCGATATTACTGGAACTGACTTTGATCTTAAAGAAGTTGAAAGTTTCTTGTCAAAACAGTTAGAAGAAAGCTTTTCTGATTTAGATTTACTGGAGAAAGATAGAGAGAACATATCCGATCCCGATTCTTTAGGGGAAATAATTCTTGATGAAGTTTGGAAACAATTCGGAAATCAAATTGGTCTCGACATGACTAATGAGACATTAATTCAAAAATATGATAGAGAGCATTCTGTACAGTATAAGGATATTGCTGACTCAGTTATGCAAGATCAACGATACAAAGATGCCAATAAAGCAATGAAAGAGCAGCAACTAGCTGGGAATTTAAAGGATGAATACACAGGAAAACACTTTAAACATGGAGAAAAAGCGAATTTAGATCATGTTATTCCAAGAAAAGAGTTGTTTGAAAATCAAAGAAGGAAACAAGCTAATTTAGATGTAGCTGACATTGCTAATAAAGGAGAAAATCTAAAACCGACAAACGAATCATTAAATAAAAGCAAAGGTGCAAAGAGCAATAAAGAGTATTTAGAAACCCGTGAAACTAGGGAAATGTCACTTATTGAACAAAACGAAAAGACAAATAAAAAGGTTGATGAGTCAAATAAGTCAGAAGCTGAAAAACGTTCGCAAAAAGAAGAAAATAATAAACGCTTGAACGATAAACTTGCTGCTGATAGCGATCGTATGATGAAATCTGATAAAGAAGCAAGGAAAGCAATTAATAAAGATATTCGAATGAATGCAACAAAAGAGGTTGGAAAAAAAGCTGGAAAAGATGCTTTGAAGACAATGGCTATCTCAGCACTTTTTACATTATTGAAAGAAATCATGAACGGTTTAATCCGTTTCTTCAAAGTGAAATCTAAGTCATTTAATAGATTTTTAACTGAAATGAGGCAATCGATGAAATCTTTCTTTTCCAAAATTCTAAGTATTTTTCAAACAGGAGCTTCAACATTAATTGGCACAATTATATCTGAATTTTTTGGTCCTATAGTAAGTGTTTTCAAGAAATTGGCAAGTTTAATCAAGCAGGGGATCTCTTCTGTGATTGATGCGATTCATTATCTTCGTGATAAAGAGAATAAGGACAAACCATTTAGTGTAAAGGTTGCACAAGTCGGAAAAATAGTAACAGTCGGAATAGTTGGCGGCAGTGCGATTTTCTTAGGAGAGATCTTTGAAAAAATCCTGTTAACAATTCCTGGAATGCAAATTGAGTTACCATTGATTGGTTCTCTTGCAAATATGATAGCACTATTTTTCTCAAGTTTAGTTTTTGGATTAGTTGGTGCAATAGTTTTAAATTTGATCGATAAGTTTATCTCCAAAAAGTTAAAAGAAGAGAATGACCAACGAATCATAGAGAGCAAAAATGAAATTATAAATCTTCAACATATGCAACTTTTTGTAGCTGAAAACCATGTACAAATATTGAAAGAAAATGTTATGAGCGGAATTTCAGAGAACCATGCTTTAGCGAAAGACACAATGCAAACATCGCTTCTTAAGATATTTGGAGATAATAAGGGTAAAGATTCTAAAAACCATGACAATATTAGTAATAATCAGAGTGCTTTAGTGCAAATGCAAAATGATTTAGAAGATTTACTTTGAGGTGATGAGGCGTGTCGAATATAAAGCATAAAGAGCAAAGTTCAAATAAAGAACTTACAGGAGCCTTGACTAACAAAACCAATATTTTCAATGAAAAGAAAAATAGATTGAAGGCATTTAGCAAGAGTTTTCCTAATTCAAAAAGTTTGCCCAGTGTCCCGACTTCGAAAGGGTTATTCGGGTTGTTTGATTATAAGGTAACTGGTAGTGATCTAAATTCGCTTACTGAAAAAATTCAGGATAAAATGATTAAACAGAATCAAATTCTTGTTAAAACGATTCAAGAGTTTAACACTATTTATGACACATTTTCCGCATTAGATAAAGAGTATATTCGGGGGATTTTAATTTCACTGAAATCAGCTGAAGAGGCTAATGCAAAAGCTTTAAAAGGAATAAACGGCGTTAAAGAAAATCAAATAGAGATAACACAAATCATAGAGCAACAAAAACAAGTAATTCAAGTTCTGAAAAAATTTAAGGAAAAGATCGAGAAGATAGAACATTTAACTGATGTTGATACAATTTTTGGTGAACTTTCGACAATGCAAAGTAACCTTAAAGTCAATGAGACCAAGATTGAAACTCAAGACCTGAGATTAGTTGATTTGAACGATGAAATGAAATCATTGTTGTCTTCACTGTCAGTTTTTCAAGGAAATTTTAATTACTTTAAAGAAATTCAAGTTGAAAAATTTCAAACCGTTAAACAGCTCGTTTCAAATCAAAATGAAAATATATCTGAAATCGAATTAATAATTACTGATAATAAGACTAACATCGCAGCTCTAAATAAAGAAATTGTTATTCATGGAGAGAAACTTGGTGATTTAAAACAATTAATTCAAAATGATATCCAGATCTTATCTGAAAAAGTCACTCGAAACAATTCTGAGCTTGTTGCCAGACTGGTCTCAACTACTAACGAAGTTTCAACCAATAAGTTAAATTTTGAAAATGCTATTAAGGAACTGAACACTGGAATCGATCAAAAAGCAGAAAGCATGTCTGCATATCTTAAATCTGAATTATCAAAGGCCAAAAACGAAATTGCAGAGCTTAGTCTCTTCACAAAAAGCTTATCAAAAGTGTTGAAGATTACCCAAGCTATTTCATTTACTAGTATTGCTATACTATGTATTCTAGTACTTTTGATAATAAGTGGGGTGTTATGATGATTTCAGAGAATTATAAGCACCAACTGATTAAAGAAACTAAGCAAGTAGATGTTTTATTAGGACAAACATCTACGTTTGAACAATTAGTTCGAGAAATAATTTATGAACAAAATGATAAAGCAATTCTAGAACTAATCAAAAACTTAGGCGTCTTAACTAAAATACAATCATTTCCTAACATGGAAAAAAAGCAAGAACAAATTTTTGAGTTGTTATATAAATATCTTGGAGCATCAAAAATTGATGAGCTCTTTCAGGATTTAAAAGAGTCATCCAATGTTTCATTAAATGCGTTCCTTAACCAATTAAATGAATTGGTCGGTCTTGAGAATGTGAAACAACAAGTTCGTGATTTGATTGATTATAATCAAATACAACATTTACGTGTGAAAAACGGATTGAAGAAGTCTAACAAAACTTTGCATATGGCTTTTCTTGGGAATCCTGGTACAGCTAAAACTACAGTAGCTCGTATTTTTGGGAGAATGTATAAAGCTATCGGATTACTAAGTAAAGGTCACTTCATTGAAGCGAGCAGGACTGATTTAATTGCTGAGTATCAAGGACAAACAGCAATGAAGGTGAAAAGGTTAATTAATCGTGCAAAGGGCGGAGTGCTATTTATTGATGAAGCTTATAGTATTACAGAGAATGATCATAGCGATAGTTACGGTAGAGAAAGTCTTACTGAGTTAACAAAAGCTCTTGAAGATTATCGCAATGATCTAGTTGTAATCGTAGCTGGATATACCAGTTTGATGGAGAAGTTTTTTGAATCCAACCCAGGTTTAAAGTCAAGATTCAATACTTTTATTTCATTTAGTGATTATTCACTTGATGAGCTTGTTCGAATATTCATTTATACGTGCAACCAAAATGATTATATTGTCCAAGAGGAGGCTATGGAAGAAGTCCGTAATGTGTTACAAACTATCATAAATGAAAAAGATGATCAATTTGCAAATGGCCGTCTTGTTCGGAATCTGTTTGATGATATAACGCTGCATCAATCGAAAAGGCTGTCTAAGTTGACGGAACATATAACTAAAGAATCCTTGATGTTAATTACCAAAGAAGATGTTCCTAAAAATTATACACTTAAAATTTTTTAACAGAAGGAGATAGTTCATTCATGTATACAATTAATTTGTTTGAATCTTCTATGCATTCTAATCATCTGAACAACAATACATACATAAAGTTTGATTTCGACTTAAGAATCTCAGAAAGCATCCAGTTTATTGACATTCAGATGTCGGATCAAACACACAGACTTCAAAACATCTTGGATATTCAGGTATCAGCAAAGGTTAACTCTACTTTCCTAAAGAAAGCTGTGGGTCAAGTCCAACCTAATATTCGTGTGTTCAATCAAGGCTCTGGTTATAGAGAATGGGATTGGATATTTGACTCAAACGATATCTCTACCATAGAAGGGGTTCGTTCTGGTGACCTGTATTTCACAATTGATGTAAAGGCGATTGTAGAAGTCATGGAGAACGGAAACAAAATCATTCCGATAACCGGCAACCAACAAATAAAGATATCAGAGTCTGATTGGATTCGGTTCATACATTATTACGGTTATTCCACTAAATACGGAGTAAGCCTTCCAGCAGCATTGTTAAACGACACAAGTTGGATTCAAGCCTATGAACAGCTTGATGATGCTCGTGAGCATATGAAACGAGGAAAGACCTACGATGCCCTTCGGCAATGTCTCTCAGTAATAGAATCTTATACTGACGTTGGCAATGGAAGAGGGGGACCATACAGCTCGAAAGTCTGGGAGGGTTCCTAAGTGATATTACGGAGCAGAAAAGAGATGGAATTACTGGATTATTAACCGGAGTATCGACCTACCTAAATAAGGTTGGGCATCATCGCAACTCAAAATTAAAAGACAACGGAAATCTACCTGCTGTTCCTGTTGACCAGTATGAAGCTGAGCTAATGATAAGCATATCTCATTTGGTAGTAGCTTATTTAGAACGGTTAAGTGGGGGAAATTCAAATGAAAATTAAAAAGGTGAAAATCCAAAACTTTAAGAGTTTTTACGGGGAATTCGTCTTAGAACTTAGTGAAGGAATGAACATCCTAGTTGGCAACAACGAGGCAGGGAAAAGTACCATGATTTAGCAGAGGAGCGATCATATGAACAATGGCGATCAGTACGATATTCAAGAGGATTTATGCTACGCTCACATCGTGAACCGGCATGGTAAGGGAATGACAGCTACGGCAATGGTTCCGCTTGTCCTTGCTAAGCTTCAATCGGCAAACATTGTAACGAAACGAACACCGAATGCCGCTGCGCTTCACGTTAGCTTCATAAGACGCTTATTGGCAGGAAAGTGTTTGAAGTATCCTGCCAAGTATACCGACACAGTCATCGCTCAACTGAAATACGCATAATGATTAAAGCCCTAAGTCTCCAACTGGAGTTACTTGGGGCTTCTTTTCGGTTAGCCGCTCGTTGCAAACATCACGAAAAACAGCAGTTTTTTGAACAATCCGTATGAAGTCTTATTCTCTTTTCATATGGCAAACCGACAAAATAAACGGTGTGCGAAAATGTTGTTAGAAAGCAACAGACAATCAGACCAAATGGGACGGAGATATTATAGATGACTGATTCAAATATACCATCAGGTAAAGTTCCTGTTGTAAACGCATGGCTTCATAAGCTCTGTATGGAACGAGCGAAGTAGTCGCTAAAAGATAACGGCGCGAAAAATCCAAAGGATGATGATGAAGGTCAGACCCACTTCGTGCATGGTGATAATGATGAATCAATTAAGATTATCGTCCGTTGGCATGATGAAGATAATGATGAAGAAATCGATGGAGCTACAGTTAATCCATCGAAGAATCTCCCTGCTAAAGTAAGCCATTTCTTATTGATTCGAACGTATTACACCCAAAAGGGATATGTTCCTGAATTCTGTTACTTTACTTTTATCCCGAGAGCATTAGCTGATAAACAACAAGTTGTGTCTTATGTAGAGTTAAAGAAGGATTTCAGTTATGAACTGATCCCGCAGAAGAGGTTTGAAACCTACCCCTACAGTAATCAAAGGTTGCAACAGGATACGATAATTGAAATGGAAGATACGGCTAAAGAAGTTGAGTCAGTTATCCGCTACTGTAAAGGAACAGCTTATCAATGAAGCTCGTAGCGGACAAGGCAAGTTCAAGCGAGACCTGTTGAAGTTGAGCGACAAATGCAGACTATGGAGTATTCGGATGAGCGGTTCCTTATTGGCAGCCTTATTAGACCTTGGAGTAAGTGTGATCTTTCGGACTAGCGGGTCGATCCGTATAACGGCTTCTTGCCCGACGTCCTCCGACACCTTTCATGTCAAGGGACAAGAACTTGTACCGATTGCCGGAATGGACAAGAACCTGTTCCTATTCCCGATTAGGGTGTATATCTAATCGCCATTTGACAGTTAATTCATTAAGCTAACGGCAGGTTAGTTTAATATCAAGGAGGTGCTTACTAAGTATATTGATATTTATATAACGACACTACAGCCATTTATCGAGATGCAATATATAGGTGAGAGGAATTACCAGTATTAAGTGGTCATTTGCTTCTGTAGGCTGTAAACCTGACTTGAGTCGGGTGATTTGATCGAGGATGAAGAGTTGGAGGACAACTTGCGCATTTTGGAAATTTTCAGCCAAAGTAAAAGAACTTGTAGCGAATACCGTGAAACGTTCCACTTTTCATTCTCAACTTAATTCGGGATTTCGTATAAACCAAAAGTAACTTGCGAGCAGATTCAACAAAGATGCTACCAATATTGATTGCACTTAAGGATACTTTGTTACAGATCGCCGTGATGTCGTAAAACGCTCAAAATATGATATGGAGAGATGATTCAAAACACCTTCAAGAAAATGAGACCACGCCTTATGATATGGGACTATCTTGGAAGTGTTTTCAATTTGGCACGCCAAAGGTACATACTCAATGAGAGAATTCACGCTAATGATATAAAATAGCTCTTTTCCGATTTTCCTTCTTGAATGATTTGTTATTTAGATGCACATCCTTAGTAGGTATTTTGAAACAATACAAATGAAAATTAATGAGGCCGAGGAGATGCGTAAGATGAAATTTGAGAACAAAACCGTTATTGTTACAGGCGGAGGAACTGGGATCGGAAAAACGACAGCGAAAAGATTTTTTGAAGAAGGAGCCCATGTCATTATTAATGGCCGTCGTGAAGATGTTCTGAAAAAAACTGCTTTAGAGATTGATCCCTCAGGTAAAAAAGTGTTGCCCGTTGTTGGTGACATCAGTTTGCCGGAAACTTCGAAGAAAATAGTTCAAGTGGCCATTGAGACTTTTGGAGGGATTGATGTGCTGGTAAACAACACAGGTAAATTTAACCCGACTCCTTTTTTGGAACATACACCAGAGGATTTACAATCTTATCTGGATACCATAGTTAAAGGGACATTTTACCCTTCTCAAGCTGTTATTCCCGAAATGAAAAGAAGAGGGGGAGGGGCGATTGTCAATACAGGCTCGATGTGGGCAATTCAAGCGGTAGAAGCTACACCGTCTTCTGCATACTCGGCCGCCATGGCAGGCCGTCACGCTCTCACTCGAAATTTGGCAATTGAATTCGCTAGCGATCACATTCGAGTGAATACTGTAGCACCTGCCGTTGTAGAGACACCAATATACAACACCTTTATGAGTGAAGAGGAAGTAGCTAAAGTCCTTCCTGGTTTTAATGCATTTCATCCGATCGGACGGAACGGTACCCCGCGGGATGTAGCAGATGCTATCCTATTTCTTGCCAGTGACTCAGCTTCTTGGATCACAGGTATTATTATGCCATTAGATGGCGGAGTTACGGCTCGTTTGAGATAAGTTTATTTGGGGCAATCACACTAAGATTGTTCCTATTTTTATATTGAGATGAATTAAACAACCTTTAAAAGTGTATTGGTCTCACACTTCATAAGAAAATAGACTTGACGAAACAGTTGAATTACAATATAATTCAATCAATCAATTGAATACTTAATTAAAGGAAGGCCGTTCAACTGGGTGCAATAACACTAACAAAAGAAACATTTCTTAATGAAATTCAATCAGGGGTAACGTTGGTTGATTCCTGGGCACCTTGGTGTGGTCCGTGTAAAATACAGCTTCCGATCGTTGAGGAATTAGCTGGCGAGTTGAAGGGCCAAGCAACATTGCTAAAATCAATGTCGAGGAAGAAACCGAACTTGCCTCGCCATTTGACATTAGAAGCATTCCTACACTTCTTTTGTTTAAAAAAGGTTAATTAGTGGACACGATGGTGCGCATTAACCAAAAAACACACTCAAAGAAAAAATTGTGAAACTGACAGGAGAATAAAACGAATTAAATAGATTAAAAATCGGTAATGCTTTGATTTTTAATAATCTTTGGAAAGAAGGGTCTATTATGCTATCCCATTCGGAAGCGTCTATTAAAGAAAGACTGTATCAGCAGTATGCCCGGATCGGGAAATGTTTGTCCAGTGACAAACGGCTCGAACTCCTGGATTTACTTTCAAACGGTCCTAAATCAGTTGAAATCTTGGCACAACAGACGGGTATGAGTGTTGCTAACGTATCACGGCATCTTCAGGTTATGTTGGACTCGAGATTAGTCAAATTTCGAAAAGAGGGAACCTACGCCATCTATAACCTGGGAGATCCCGTTGTGTCCGAGTTTTTAATGGTCTTATGGAAGCTTTGTGAGAACAGGCTATCCGATATACCACGGATTAAAGAAGATCTGTTACAACAATATGAAGGTATGCAGACGATTGCAAAAGAAGAATTACTAGAAAGAATGGCTGCAAACAAAATTGTTGTTCTGGATATTCGGCCTAAAGACGAATATGAAGCAGGGCATATTGAAGGTGCAATCTCGGTACCGTTGGAGGAACTCGATACGTACCTTCAGACCCTGCCTTCGCATATCGAACTTGCAGCCTATTGTCGGGGCCCATACTGCGTGAATACAACGGAAGCTGTGGAACGCATACTGAAGAAGGGCTTTACTGCTTATCGAATTGATGAAGGGGTGCACGCGTGGAATTTGAAGCATGTGTGATTATCGGTACAGATAATAGAAGAAGAG
The DNA here is from genome assembly GCF_013359905.1 of Paenibacillus taichungensis. GTDB lineage: Bacteria > Bacillota > Bacilli > Paenibacillales > Paenibacillaceae > Paenibacillus > Paenibacillus taichungensis. The sequence goes on from NZ_JABMCC010000117.1 coordinate 9,854, forward strand.
TCCAGCATGAGGTAAAGAGATGCTTCAATAAGAGGTAGGCATACCTAACCTCTGCGTTCAATTAGATTTATGCCTCAGTATTAGAACCATCACAAGGTTTTGAAATTCTGCAGGTAAGCAAAAACCCAAACTTGACTTAGGGAATAGTCCGTTTTATTATTCAATTATTAGTTTGAATAATAAAACAGGAGAATGGAACTTGTATATGTCGGTTATTTTAGGATTAGGTCCTGCAGGAATGAACGCTTTTTATCAAGGGACCTTCAACATCACAAATGAACTGTCAAACCAAGAAAATGAAAACAATTTTAACACTTGCTTATAAATCGGTGGTGCGATTTCCCTAGCGATTATTACAGCAGGTCTTATCAGTTCGCTTGAATATTTAAATATAAATGAGGAGGATTAAATAGGGGGGCTGTATCTATAAAAATGTAAACTTTTGAAACAAATATGACGTTAGTCGATTTTTGGGATCAAACTTCCGATTGTAGATGAGCTGACGGATGAGTTAGCAGGTCAAGCAACAGTTGGTAAAGTTAACGTTGATGATGAACCACAATTGGCTGGAAAGTATGGAGTTAGAAGTATCCCTACACTACTGTTATTTAAGATGGTAGATTGGCAGAGACCATGATTACCATGATTGGAGTTACTCCATAAGATAGCCTTAGAGAAAAAAAATCTGGGATTGATAAATAATTTGCATTCATTATTTTATTTGTCAAATGAAGGATGGAGTAGATGATGAATAAATTAAAATCCCCCCTCATTTTCTTTGAAGGAAGATGCATCACTCAACTTTCAGGTTGCTTTGAACAACTGGAGGCAATAATTGATGTTTAGTATATTATTAGCATTTCTGCTGATTTACTGGCTTATCCAACATCTTCGGTTCCTACGAAGTGTTACAGTGTTATCTTTAAAATCAAACCAAAAGCAGTTTTCTGATGCTATTAAATGGCTTGATATTAGAGATGTATCCGACTTTGATAAAGAGCATGTTCCCGAATCCATTAATATATCCTTAGGTCGATTACCTTTTCTTTGGCAAAAGGAACTATCACAAGACGACTGTGTAGTCATATTAAGCGATCAATATTTAAAAGGAAAAAAGGCGACACGTATTTTACAAAAGAATGGATTTCATCACTTATATTTAGTAATAGGCCCAGTTTCTCAGCTAGTCGATTGGGTTCATATAAGTTCTTCAGAAGAACCTGATATTGAAAATTATGGGACCTGTAGACATACAGCTCCCTTTACCACATACAGTAAGGCAGGTGATTAGAGATGAATGTCCAAGAAATAACTTCTATAAAAGAAATAGATACGTTTATTCAAAATAATCGAATGAGCATGTTATATGTTTCGCAAGAGAATTGTAATGTATGCCATGCTATTTATCCTAAACTAAAAGAGTTGGTCAGTCAGTATCCAGAAATAAAACTTGCGCATATTGATGCTAGAAAGGTAAAAGAGGTTGCAGGAAAGTTTTTGATTTTTACAGTTCCCACGATTATGTTGTTTCAGGGTCAGCAAGAATATCTACGCGAAGATCGCTTTGTTCAATTTGCACAATTAGAGCTAGGATTACAACAACTATACAATGCGATGTACCCAACGGATTAACAAAGAGTATGAAATATGACCTTAGTTCAATTTAGTTATCCTGTGTACCAAGGTTCAGTTTTGTCACGATATCTAAAATTTTTCTAAATGAATGGAGTACAGAAATGGAACATCCGGTGATTATTATTGGTGCGGGTTTAAGTGGTTTGCGAGCTGCCACTTTACTTACAGCACAAGGTATTGATTGTAAGATTTTGGATTCAAGAAGCAGAATTGGTGGTAGGGCTTTAAGTAGTTTGAATCCAGATGAACCTGAGCTGGGGAAATTCGATCTTGGACCCACATGGTTCTGGCCGAGATATGAGCGTACTATTGCGAAACTTGTTCAGGAGTTGCACCTCGAAACTTTCGATCAACACACGGAGGGAGCGATGTTATTTGAGCGGTATGATAACCAGGCACCTGAACGCCATATCCTTCCGGCTCACTCCCTGGAGAGATCTGTGCGATTTACAGGTGGCGTGCAATCTTTAATTGACGCATTGGCCCGTAAATTACCCTCTAATCTCTTTGAATTAGAAACACGTGTAACCACAATTAAATTAAACGATCAAAGATCCATCATTATAAGTGCAGATCTTGCAGATGGAAAAACAAAAGATTTTATGGCTCGTGCTGTTATTCTGGCGCTCCCGCCTCGTCTTGTTGCACGAGATATGACTTTTATCCCTACATTCTCTCCCGAAATGAACCTAAACCTAACCAACAAACCAACCTGGATGGCGGGACAAGCCAAAGCTATTGTTGTCTACGACGATCCTTTTTGGAGAAAAGATGGACTTTCGGGATTTGCATCAAGTTGGGTGGGCCCTTTGCAGGAAATTCATGATGCATCTCCCCATACAGGTTCAGGTGCATTATTTGGTTTCTTTGGAATGTTACCGAAAGACCGCCAGCAGTTAGGGGAAAAGCAGGTTTTAGAGCAGGTGAAGGAACAATTAATTAGGCTTTTCGGCTCTCAGGCAAAAAAAGTAAGGACTATTCTTTATAAAGATTGGTCTGTCGATTTGGATACAGCTATTTCTGAGGATAGCATTCAACTTCAAAATTTCCCTAATTATGGTGAAATACCTGTAGTTGGTGAATGGGAAAACAAAATTGTATTCGCTGGGACGGAAACAAATTCAGAGTTTGGTGGGCATCTGGAAGGCGCCCTTCAGTCGGCTGAACTTGCAGTATCCACAATCGTAAATCGGTGAATAAATGAAGGTTATGGTCTCAGTAATCGAATGCATCTACACTCCAAATGCAAAATCGGCAATGACAATCGCTTGGTGTTGTTGGTTTTGTAGTGATGTAATGCCCATGCCTTAATTAATGATTATAAATAATCTTGACATTCTACCTTCTAGTAGGTAGAATTGAATTAATCCAGTAAGACACTTCTGGAATTAAAATAAAATGGATAAAGGAGATCTACACAATGAAATTTGAAAATAAAACAGTAATCGTCACTGGCGGAGGAACAGGTATTGGCAAGAAAACAGCACAACGATTTTTTGAAGAAGGCGCAAACGTGATCATCAACGGCCGCCGGGAAGATGTATTGAATCAAACTGCTTTGGAAATTGACCCTTCAGGTAAAAGAGTGCTGGCCGTATCCGGTGATATTAGTTTGCCTGAAACCTCGAAGAAACTGGTTCAGGCTGCTGTGGAAGCATTTGGCGGAGTTGATGTTCTTGTGAACAACACAGGTAAGTTTGTTCCAGCCCCTATGCTTGAGCACACACCTGAAGATTTGCAATCCTACTTGGATACGATCGTGAAGGGAACGTTCTATCCATCCCAAGCTGTTGTTCCGGAAATGAAAAAAAGAGGAGGAGGGGCTATCGTAAATACAGGTTCAATGTGGGCACTCCAAGCGGTTGAATCGACGCCTTCTTCTGCTTATTCCGCTGCAATGGCAGGACGCCACGCTTTAACTCGCAACATGGCCGTGGAGCTCGCTGGAGATAACATCCGGGTAAATGCTGTTGCACCTGCTGTAGTTGAAACACCAATCTACAACAGCTTTATGACAGAGAAAGAAGTAGCTGAAGTGCTACCAACCTTTAATGCATTCCATCCGATTGGACGTAACGGAACGCCTGCAGACGTAGCAGAAGCCATTTTGTTCCTTGCCAGTGACTCGGCTACTTGGGTAACAGGTATCGTAATGCCATTAGATGGCGGAGTTACAGCACGCTTGAGATAAGGCGTTTCTTATGGGTCAGTCACATCATGTGATTGGCCCTTTCTTAAACTGTAAAAAGGAGGTAGCTACCTTGACAGTATATTTACTGAATGGTAGATTGCTTTTATGAATACAAAAAAAAACACAATGCAAGATATTATGGATGTTGGGCTAACATTAGTCCAGGAAAGAGGCTATAACGGTTTTAGTTATGCAGATATTGCGGAAGCTATCGGTATTCGCAAAGCAAGTATCCATTATCACTTTCCCACTAAACAAGATTTAGTACAGGCTGTCCTTCTCCGATACCGCAAAGATTTTGTGGGCAGGCTTCAGGAAGTTAATGAACAACCATTTAGTTCATTGAAGAAAATTCAACACTTTTTTGGGTTATATCGAGAAACGTTGGAGAATAACACCAAGCTTTGTTTATGTTCAATGATGGCAGCCGAATTAAATTCTTTTCCACTGGAGATCCGCGAGGAACTTAATTTATTTTTTGATGCCAATACGGCTTGGTTAGAGCATGTTCTTGATGAAGGAAAGCAATCTGGAGCATTCACTTTTTCTAATGAGGCACTTGAACAAGCCAAAACCCTTATTGCATTCGTTCAGGGGGCGCAGTTACTATCTAGATCCTCAGGTGATATTGGGTATTATGACTCGCTCGTTACGAACTACATGTCGATTCTGCGCATGGGCTAATCTTTTATTCAAAGAATAGAACTTGTTCGAAATGAACAGGTTGTTTTTTAGGTGAATCCCTGCTGAGTGCGCTGCAATGGGTATACAGTAAAAAGACGACTTCAAAGCCATATAAAACCGGCCACGAAGTCGTCTTTTTTTAGCACTGAATTTAAAAGATGAATTGTGCTTTGTCTGAATGAGTATTTTAGAATCGAAATTGAGTTCTTGGTAATCAATATTAATGCAATTGAAAATGTTCCTGCCACTCGTTTATGCCTTCCTCCATGCGATAAGCGTTGAACCCCTCAGATTGTAATTTTTGTGCTGCCAGGGCTGAATATACACATAGTGGACCTCTGCAATAGGCTATAATTTCTGCGTCTTTGGGCAGTTCACGCATCAAAACGTCTAACTTTTCCATCGGCATGGAAATTGCTCCTTCAATATGGTCCATTTCATACTCTTCTTTAGGACGTAAATCGATGAGAACCATAGAGGAATTATTAAGTTTCTCCATTACCTCATCCATCGTAAGCGTTTGGACATCATCGAGATTGTTCAAGAAATCCTCTTTCATTCTACCGATGTCCGGAAGTTGCTTCTCACTGATTCGCCATAAGGACGAAAGAAATTCTATAATTTCAGGATCAGCCAATGAGTAAATCACGTATGTCCCTTTTTTGGTAAATTTAACGAGTTTTGCATCGAGTAGAACCTGAAGATGACGAGATACATTCGCAATATTCATCTCAGTGCAAGTGGCTATTTTTTCTACGGTTTTAGACCCATTGGATAACACATTCAAAATTTCAAGACGCTTGTCACTGGATAAACATTTTCCAATTCTGGCTAATTGTTTATACAAATCTTCCTTAAAGATCTTTGCAGAGTTCAGCATTCCCTCCATTAAGATCAACCTCAATTCTTTTTCATATTTTAAAGAAAGAAATTCTATTTGAATAGGTTTCTGTATAGCACTCTGCGTTCAATGATATGAACTAACTATATATTCAAAAGTTGACATTGCTAAGCAAAAAAAAGAATTTTAAGTGATTCAATTGATTACTAGAATTTTAACATGTACAGAAGCATAGTCAAGTAGAAAAAATGTAATTTGATGAAGTTACTAGGAATAGCTCGGGTTGCAAGGTGTCAACAAATTTCATTCTGTTGAACATTAGGACATCCGGTACTGACTTGACGAGCCCAAGAAGATTGTCTATAATTCAATTTATCGATTGATTATTTGATTTTATTGATCGATACATGATTTAAATAACTGGAGGTGCACATCTTATGCAAAAAGCTTATCTTCAAATTACATTGAAAGTGAATGTATCCGAACGCGAGGCAGCAGCTAATGTTTATACAACCTTTAAAGAGCCTTTCCTTTCCGGCATCGCTGGTGCTTTGTCAAAAGAATTACTGGTACGTGATGAAGACGTTCAAGTTCTCCACGGCTTCAGTAGTGAATCCGACGCTAAAGCCTACCTGGAAAGCGATCTATTCAACAAGGATGTCGTCGTAGGTCTGAAAGATTTGCTTCAAGCTGAACCCGAAATTCGTATCTATAGCGCATTCTAAGTAGTAAGTATTATGTAAAAGTTGCATTTCAAAATGCAATACAACTCATACGAAAAATCAACTCTCTTGAGAAAGTCGACACTGCAATATTGCTTTGTCGGCTTTTTTACCAAACTTGAGTGGGCGTTGAACAAGTCTCCCGATGAAGTTGTTGCAGAACCAAGTGGCATGACCAGATTGAAAGTCCGAAACTATGGTCTCGGGCGAAGAGGAAATCCTCCCTGCACATGGTGTATTTGTAGCTATTGGTCACTATCCGAATACCAAATTTTTGAAAGGCCGAATTGAAACGGATAAAGACGGCTATATTGTGACCGTTCCGGGTACATCCATGGCAAACATTTTCAGGGTGTTTGCTTATGGAGATGTACAGGATCCTCGCTATCGTCAAGCCATTACTGGTGCTGGAAGTGAAGTTATGGTAGCCATAGATAGTGAGAAGTTCATTGAGAAGGAGGAAGTGGAGGTGAACCCCAGCAACACCTCATATCCTCAGCTGTCGCTTGTTATACGACGACACTGGCATACATGCTCGATCGCCAAAGGTGGTACCCGTTGCCGGATCCTTTATGGCTAAAACGGGCAGTATAGCCAAAGGGATCATTTAAGTATCACACATCGTCCGCACGTTTTGTTGTCTTGGGGATCATCCACGATTGTCATTAGGGCAGAAGCCTTGATTCTACAAGTTGAAAAAGACTGCCATATAGGTCAAACGCTTGTAAAAGATGGTGTTCCTGTTGGCATCTAGGGTAAGTGACGATTGATTCCGGAGATGATATGACAAGCAATTATACTGAAGAACATCAACTGCAATGGTAACTAGATCATTTCTAAAAAGGAGATAATAACATGGAAAAAGTTTCATCAAAAGCAGAATTTGATGCTGCAATTAACTCTTCCAAACTCACAGTCGCTGTTTTTAAAGCAGACTGGTGTGGTGACTGCAAGTTCATTGATCCATTTATGCCAGAAGTTGAAGAAAAATTTGCAAAAGATTTGAATCTGATCGAAGTCGATGTAGATCATGTTGGTACAGTGAGTGAAGAACAAAACATTATGGGTATTCCAAGCTTTGTTGCTTTCGCTGGGGGTGAAGAACTTACCCGCTATGTCAATAAGATGCGTAAATCTCAGGAAGAGATTGAACAATTTCTTCAACGTGCAGTGGAGATTCACAATACACGTTCTTGAAAAAATGAAACAATTCTTTTCAGAGAACGGGCTTTTTACCCAAACGATCTGTTTAACATGATACGCAATAGAGTTCCCTACTCTATTGCGTATCATGTTTAAAATATTCGATAGTTAAATACAAGAAAGAAAGCTGTTAACAATAAAAAAAAGTCCTTGACTGAATGAAAAAACTACTTTAATATTCAAATCATCAATTGAATAATGATGCAGGACATTGTAATTGATAATACACTTGTTTGGAAGGAGGGAAACCAGAAATGCAATGGAAAGAAGTTACGACCTTGGAAGAGTGGGACACTATTTTTGAACAATCCATGGAACGAGGTCAGGTTATTTTAAAACACAGTACAACATGCCCCGTGAGCGCTAATGCTTTTAAGGAATATGAACAATATTTAAAAGCGACGCCCAATGGTAAACTGGATTATTTTCTTGTTAAAGTGATCGAGTCCCGTCCTATATCGAATAAGATTGCAGATGATTTAAACTTTAAACATGAATCGCCACAAATCATTTTAATAAAGGATAAGGAAAAATACTGGGCGGCATCACACTGGGCAGTCACAAGCCAACATATAAGAGCAGTTTTGGACTAAATGGATTTGATATAGATAAAGGCTTATAAATTATAAAACTACCTTCTAGTAGGTAGTTTTAATTCGTAATCCATTGTAATTTAAATATTAGGAAGAAAGATGAGGAGATATTAAATGAACACAAATTCTCAACTTATTAACGGAATCAACGTAGACGCCCTGAAGCAGTTTGCAGGAGCTGTAGTGCAGAACTCAAATAATGGGATAGCGAAATTTCAAGTGACAACGGAGTGGAATGGAGGCACAAAGTCAGCTTCGTCCATTAAGAAAATGAAGCTTGGAGAGCAGAAGCTTGAGAGAGATTTTGAGATTTTAATTGATGAACCAGCCGAATTATTAGGTGAGAATCTCGCTGCTAACCCACAAGAGTATCTTTTGGCAGCGCTTAACGCATGTATGATTGTTGGTTATGTGGCAGCAGCTTCATTAGAGAATGTCCATCTGAAATCGTTGAGGATTGAAACTAAAGGCCAATTGGATCTTCGCGGATTCCTTGGACTGGATGAGAACATTAAACCTGGATATGAAGAACTACAATATACAGTGGTTGTATCTGGCGACGGGACTCAAGAACAATGGAATCGAATTCATGAAACCGTCAAACGTACATCTCCTAACCGTTGGAACATTGCAAATGCGATCCAGCTCAATAGTGAATTTGTTGTTGAATAATTATAATTAATAATCAGCAGCCTATAAGCCGCTAAAGAATCATTTGTTTGTAGAGCCTTATTCGGCAATAATGATAAGCTTATTTATATTATGATTTTGGTTTCAGCATTCTCACCAAGCCACATGGTATTCTGCTTGGCGAGAATCATGAAATGAATTTTATGACACAAACATAGTAAGGCGTCTCAGAGGAGAAAGATAATTATGAAAACAATGGTTATAGTTGGTGCTGGGCCTGGCCTTGGTTTCTCACTGGCCAAGACTTTTGGAAAGCGCGGGTTTCGAATTGCTCTGGTTTCAAGAACACAGGAAAAGCTGAATCAATATGCTGAGCAGTTAAACCAAATGGGGATTGAAGCTCAGGGTTTTGCTGCCGATATCACAAACAAAATGCAACTTTCCATGGCATTTCAGCAAATTAAAAATACGTATGGCACAATAGATGTTTTGGAGTTTAGTCCCCATAATGGAAATGTCTCTGTATTCCCTGTGCTGGAAACAACAGATGAGAGCGTTATTCAACTTTTCAATAATGTAGTCATCGGAGCTATTAATTCTGCAAGACAAGTCATCCCAGAAATGACTGAACGAGGCGAAGGGGCAATACTTTTCACAAGCGACCTTTCAGCAATGAGTCCAAGTCCCATGTTTGGAAATTCAGGTATAGCCATGTCAGGATTGCGAAACTATATTCTTAATTTGCACGAACGTTTACTTCCTATGGGGGTATTTGTTGGTCATTTATCCATCAGTCCTTTGATCAAGAAGGGTACAGGTTTTGATCCGGATCAGGTAGCGGAGGCTTGGTACAGTCTATATGAGAAAAGAGCAGAGGCAGAAGAAACGTTCCCTAAGGGTATTATGCAAGTATTGTATTGAATTAAATTAATATTCCTAATAGATCAATTTACTCCGATATGATTCCTTCTACAGTCGATCCAAATTAGGGTGGATGATTTGGTTCTAATCGACGAATAATTATTATCTGAAAGGGATGGGGAAAATGAAAATTCAAATCTGGTCTGACATTGCATGCCCATTTTGCTATATTGCAAAACAGAATTTAGAGCAGGCACTGATTCAATTGCCAAGTAAAGATCAAGTGAGAATTGAATATAAAAGTTTTGAACTTGATCCATCAGCTTCTTTGTACGATGGGAAAAGCTATATGGAAAAATTAGCGTCTAAGTTTGGCGGGATGGAACAAGCAAAACAGTTCTTGAACCACTTAACGCAGCAAGCCGAAAACGTAGGACTATCCTTTAATTTAGATCGTCTGAAGTCAACGAATACATTGGATGCTCATCGCTTACTGAAATGGGCAAAAACACAAGGGGAAGAAGAAGCAACATTGAATGACAAGTTGCTCAATGCCCATTTTACAGAGTCTAAGGATGTAGGGGACATCGAAACATTGGCGGATATTGCCCAAGCATCAGGTTTCAACAGGGAAGAGGCATTGGAAGCATTACGCGATAAAGCTGGGTTTACGGATCAAGTAAGAGAAGATCAGCAGCAAGCTCGTGAATACGGCATAAGTGGGGTACCCTTCTTCATCTTCAATGAAAAATATGCCCTTTCAGGCGCGCAACCGGCAGAAGTCTTCTCTCAAGTGCTGGAAAAAATACTGGAAGAAGGGCGTCCGGCAACCAGATTTGAAGTGTTATCGAATGAAACAGCCGGTGAAGGGTTATGTACGGATGAGGGTTGTGCAATTCCACCCAGAAAAAAATGATAAACGAATGAATGACTGGAGGTCTTTATGAATAATTTTCAATCCGTTGAAGCTCTGTTTAAACCGTTCGAAATGGGAAATCTGAAGCTTTCTAATCGGATCATAATGGCACCTATGACTCGAAACTTTTCTCCAAATGGAGCACCTGGAGAGGATGTTGCTGCCTATTACCGTCGTAGAGCTGAAAATGGTGTTGGACTTATCATAACAGAGGGTACGTTTATCAATCATCGTGATGTGGTATCCAATCAGGAGAACGTACCCCACTTATATGGAGAAGATGCACTCAACGGTTGGTCAAAAGTGGTTGAAGGGGTACACGAGGCCGGTGGAAAAATTTTCTCTCAAATATGGCATATGGGCGTACGAGGGAACGTTAATGATTACTCCAAACAGGAAATTTCGGAACTTGTTGCAGCCTTCGAACAGGCAGCAGCCAATGCTAAAAAGGTTGGTTTCGATGGCATCGAGATTATGGCAGCACATGGATTCTTAATCGATCAGTTCTTCTGGGAGAAAACAAACACGCGTACTGATGAATACGGTGGGGACCTCGTCAAACGCACTCGATTTGCCAGTGAGGTCATCCAAGCTTGCCGGCGTGCTGTTGGACCCGAATTTCCAATTGGGCTGCGGATTTCACAGTGGAAATATGATTTCTATACTGCAAAATTAGTTGAAACTCCGGAACAACTCAAACGTTTCTTAACACCATTAGTTGATGCAGGCGTTGACATCTTTCATGCCTCTATTCGTCGCTTTTGGGAGCCCGCATTTGGAGGCTCGGAACTAAATCTCTCCGGATGGATTAAAAAATGGACAGGAAAGCCGACAATTACAATTGGATCTGTTGGTCTTGAGGGCGCTGATTTCGTGGATTTCTTTGCTACCGGGGAACATTCTAATGGTAAAGCCACCTCGATTAACGCCTTGATCGAGAGATTAGAACGTGGAGAATTTGACTTGATCGCAGTGGGGCGCGCATTATTGGCTGACCCTAACTGGGTAAACAAGATTCGTGATGGACGGACAGAAGAATTACTTCCGTTTACGCGTGAGGCACTCGACACTTTGTATTAAATGGAGTATTAAATTTGTCAAAATCAATCGATATGTTATCTATTTACGAAGAGCTTCTCTCACAACTTCTCTTAAATGAAATCGCCCATAAGAATGGATTATGGGCGATTTTCCTATAATATGGTTGGAAATGGAGAGGTTATCTTAAACTCCTGCACAAATGTGCATGTACCAAAGTACAAACGGCAACCAACACCTGGTCGGACAGTCTGGAGTTCAATGGACAGCGAATTCTGTTGCCGGTTCAGCAACCAAACGTATGCAGCTTAATCGGCATGTGCGCAAGGTCAAGAACGGCAATTTCCATATCACTCCGCTTCCGGCCTATCAAGATGCGATCGGTGAACTCTCGATTCAGGATATGCGATTTAATAACGCAATCACGCTGATCCTGAAGGTTCCACTGGAGCTGCTAGTTATGAGGTACCCATAATCATTCTTCAGCTTCTGATTGAGAATGCGATCTTGCATGGCATTTTGGAGCAGGATTCGGAGAAGGGCGTGATCCGTGTACCGCTGTAGAAGAGAAGGGAGATTTACTCGTAGATATCAGTGATCACGGTATCGGTATGGAAAAAGAGGTGTTGGAGAATGTGCTAAACAGGCAAATGAGCAAAGGCACGGGTGGCTTTGGCATCTGGAACATTCAAGAGCGGATTCAGTTGAATTATGGGCCACAATACGGATTGTCATTCACAAGCCTTCTTGGCTGAGGAGCCACCGTACAGATACGTGTTCCATAGAAAAGTAAGCGATACCAAAGGATTTCAAATTAGATCGAAACTTTCCCCCGTAGGTTAACATTTGGATCAGCCTTCCTTCGTGGATGCAATCCCACCATATTCTTGTATAGGCAAAGAAGAAAAATCTCATTTTTGCCTGGTCCAACTTGTTTTCCCGTAGAACATAAAAATCATCATATTCGGTTAACGTTTTCTTTTGTGATAGAGGAGCTGCTCCGGGAAGGGTATTGGGTTAATGCCAGATTCTTCATTCCAAAATAAAAAAAATAAAAGCTCTTAGTATTCTCCCGGTTTCATCATCACTTGATTAGTATCGATAGAATATCAGCAACCTTAGAAGCCGCTGTCCTAAGGGGATTAATAATAATGCTCGTTCATGCATTTCTTGACTTGGGTTGGAATTTAATTACTGACCCTACGGCATTAGCTAAAATTCAAATATACAATTATATAATTGAATATTTATTGATCCTCATCTATACTAAGGAAGTCCCATACAAATCTCAAGGAGGCAACTGAAATGAAAATGATGCGTGCAATACAGGTTCCTGCTAAAGGTGAACCGATGAAGTTAGTTGAGATTCCTGTACCTGTTCCTGGTGAAGGACAAGTACTTTTACGGATAGAAGCGTGTGGAGTATGTAACGGAGACTCTATGGCGATTAATGGAGGAGCATCTGAATATCCACGAATTCCTGGACATGAAATCGTTGGTAGCGTGGAGCAACTAGGCCATGGATCAACAAAATGGGATATTGGACAACGTGTAGGCATTGGCTTCCACGGTGGACATAATCATGTAACAGGTTTAACCATGGACGGTGGATATGCTGAGTACGTGGTTGTTTTCGAAGACGCTTTAATTCAAATTCCCGATGAGGTTTCCTCTGAAGAGGCTTCACCGCTAATGTGTGCAGGTGAAACAACATTTAGTGCATTGCGGAATAGTTCTGCACGTCCTGGGGATTTGGTTGCGGTCTCTGGTATTGGTGGTCTCGGTCACCTTGCAGTTCAATATGCCAAAAAAGCTGGGTACCAAACGGTGGCTATTTCTCGTGGAAGTGATAAAGAAAAACTTGCAAGAGAGCTTGGTGCTCATCATTACATCGATTCCGATAAAGAAGATCCTGCGGAAGTTTTGAAGGTTCTGGGCGGGGCTAAAGTCATTCTTGCTACGGCACCAAATCCTAAAGTAATCTCTTCATTGGTAAATGGTTTGAAAAAAAATGGTGAACTCATTATCGTAGCTGGTTCCGGAGAACGATTGGAATTGTCAGCTATGGATTTCTTGAAAGGACCTTATACTGTGAAAGGTTCATTTACTGCACAGGCTAAGGAAATTGATGATGCAGTTCGCTTCAGCGTTCTAACTGACGTTCGTCCTATGATTGAGGTGTTCCCATTGGAAAAGGCCAGCGAAGCCTATGAAAAAATGATGTCAGCAAAAACTCGTTTCCGGGCAGTATTGAGTATGTCTACATGATAACAAAGCAGTTTAAAAACTGACCCATTGAGGCAAGTGTTTTGCATACGTTGCTTTATGGACCTCGAGTGATTTTGACTCTGAGGTTCTTTATTTTCACAAAAAAATTAAGGGCATTCACAAAACCTATTATTTGGAGGAAATCTATCGTGGTAACACCCTTGAAAATTGGTATAGTCTGCCATCCAACACTTGGAGGCTCAGGAATACTAGCAACCGAATTAGGGAAATTACTTGCTGAAAAAGGTCATGAGATACACATGATAAGCTTTGGTCTTCCATTTCGCTTAAATCAACCGTATAACCATTTGTTTTATCATAAAGTAGAAGTTAGTAATTATTATGTATTTCGTTCTCCACCATATGAGATTGCACTAGCCAGTAAAATTGCACAAGTAGCTATAGAGCATCGACTAGATTTAGTTCACGTACATTATGCATACCCTCATGCCATCAGTGCCTTTTTAGCGAAACAAATCCTAGGAGGGAACTTACGTGTGGTGACTACTCTCCATGGAACAGATATCACCGTTCTGGCTAGGAGCGAAATAAATAAAGACCTCATTCGGTTAGCGCTAAACTCGAGTGACGCTATAACGGCAGTTTCTAAAGACTTGATAAATGAAACTAGCGAGTTACTCCATATTTCTCAAGATAAAATTAATCTAATATATAATTTTGTTGATCAGCGAATTTTTTATCCTCAATCACTAAACGGCTTGCGTAAAGAGTTTGCTGATACCAGAGAAAAAATACTAATCCATGTGTCCAATTTTAGACCGATTAAAAGAGTAACAGACGTCCTTGGCATTTTCAAAAAAGTAAATGAGGAAGTTCCAAGCCGGTTATTGCTAGTAGGTGAAGGGCCGGAACTATCTAATATTCAGAACAGAGTTCAAATCGAGGGGCTTGAGAGTCGAGTCAATTTTCTTGGCAAAATAGAAAACATTGCAAGAATAATCTCGATCGCTGATTTGCTGCTTCTCCCTTCAGAGATGGAAAGCTTCGGATTAACTGCATTAGAAGCTATGTCTTGTGGTGTTCCTACTATTGGCTCACACATTGGCGGGCTACCTGAACTGATTATTAATGGGGAAACGGGTTATCTCGCTTCGGTAGGTAATATTAGTGAAATGGCAAAAAAAGCAATCGAGTTACTTGTTGATAAGAAAAAGTACAATGAATTTAAAAATGCATGTGTGAATAGAGCTCATTTGAAATTTAGTACAGATCGGATTTTGGCTGAGTATGAATATATTTATTACATTGTTATAGGTAAATGAGAAACAATAAATTTAATCCAGAGCAAAGCGTTTTTAATTCATTCAAGATATACTTGACACGGATACTTGCTTGATTTATAATTCAATTATTCAATTGAACATTAAATAATTGAGTGAGACTTATCAATATGAGGAGGTATTCTTTTATGGGTGCAACTGCATTAACAAAAAAAACATTCAATAATCAAATTCAGTCTGGTGTTACATTGGTTGATTTCTGGGCACCTTGGTGTGGGCCATGTAAAATTCAGCTGCCAATCGTAGAGGCGCTAGCTGACGAAATGAAAGGAACGGCAACTCTGGCGAAAGTCAATGTGGATGAAGAAACCGAGTTGGCTGGACAATTTGGTATCCGAAGCATTCCAACATTGCTCTTGTTTAAGGATGGGGCATTGGTCGACACTATGGTTGGTGTTAATCAAAAAGATGTTCTAAAGGAGAAAATCCTTAAACTAACGGTGTAATAACCGATCATATATAGATAATCGGCATCACTCCAAAAATGTGTTGCCGATTATCGTTAATCCAATTATAATTACAATATCTGAAAATATCCTACCTATCAGTAGGTAAAATAACAAAACACTACAAGGAGATGTACAAAATGAAATTTGAAAACAAAACGGTTATTGTCACTGGCGGAGGAACAGGGATTGGAAAAACAACAGCACAACGTTTTTTTGAAGAAGGAGCAAATGTGGTTATTAATGGTCGACGCGAAGACGTTCTAAAAGAAACGGCTTTGGAGATTGACCCAAGTGGCAAGAAAGTCATTGCAATAGCTGGGGATATCAGCTTGCAAGAAACATCAAAAAAACTGGTCCAAGCTGCAGTGGAGGCTTTTGGTGGAGTAGACATACTGATAAATAACACTGGGAAATTTAATCCAACGCCGTTCATGGATCATACTGCGGATGATCTGCAATCGTATCTGGATATTATCGTGAAAGGAACGTTTTATCCTTCGCAAGCAGTGATTCCCGAAATGAGAAAAAGAGGTGGTGGAGCGATTGTGAATACCGGCTCCATGTGGGCGATCCAAGCGGTCGAAGCTACACCATCATCCGCATACTCGGCAGCGATGGCAGGAAGACATGCCCTGACTAGAAACCTGGCGGTTGAATTGGCTGGAGATCACATCCGAGTGAATGCTGTAGCCCCTGCAGTGGTTGAAACGCCGATTTACAATACCTTCATGACAGAAGAACAAGTCGCAGAAGTACTACCAAGCTTTAATGCCTTTCATCCCATCGGACGAAATGGCACAACAAAAGATGTAGCAGAAGCTATCTTGTTCCTGGCTAGTGATTCGGCTTCCTGGATCACCGGTGTAGTTATGCCTTTGGATGGCGGCATCACTGCGCGTCTACGATAAAATCTTTTTTTGGGGGTAATCACGATAAGTGGTTAGCCCCGATCTTTCATTAGCGATCGGGTTTCAAGAGCCATGGAAAACAATAAAGGAGCAAACGCATGGAAAAACAAATAAATAGGGATGATCCTGTAATCATCGTGGGTGCAGGATTAAGTGGACTGCGAGCAGCTTCCTTACTCAGTGCACAAGGAATAAAGTTCATCGTATTGGAAGCACGAGATCGTATTGGAGGACGAGTCTTAAGTGTTGAGGTCGAGGACAAACCTGAACTTGGGAAATTTGATCTTGGACCAACGTGGTACTGGCCGCGATATGAAATGGCCATGAACCGACTCGTCGATGAATTCGGTTTACAGACATTTGAGCAGTTTAATGAAGGTAGCATGCTTTTTGAACGATCCAGAAACGAACCTCCGCAAAAACATGACTTATCGACAGAATCAATGGAGTATTCACTTCGATTAGTAGGCGGAGTCCAGTCTCTCGTTGATGCTCTGGCTTCAAAATTGCCACAAGAAGCACTTCATTTAAATACCAAAGTAACTTCGATCCAACAGGACAATAACAGGGTAAAGGTTCAAACGGATGGAAGGAGCATTTATGCCAGTTCGGTTATCATTGCTTTACCACCACGTATCGTTGAGCAGGATATCACATTTATACCCCAAATTCCATCTGACTTAAAATCGAATTTTATTGACAAACCAACATGGATGGCAGGTCATGCAAAGGTCATTGCTGTTTATGACAGCCCATTCTGGCGTAATCAAGGTCTCTCCGGGTTTGTTTCAAGTCGTGTGGGTCCATTGCAAGAAATTCATGACGCTTCACCTTCTACAGGTTCTGGGGCGCTATTTGGTTTCTTTGGCATTCCTGCAGAAGTGCGTATAAGTGTAGGGAAAGAACAATTACTTGAACTTGTGTTGGAACAATTGACCCGCCTCTTTGGCCCGCTTGCCAAGGAAGTAAGAGGCATTCTCTACAAGGATTGGTCCCTTGACACACATACATCCGTTAAGAAAGATGGGGAGCCGCTTCGAGAATATCCTAATTACGGGCCTTTGCTTGGAGGGAAACCCTGGTTGCAAAATATCTATTTTGCTGGTACTGAGACGGCTTATGGGCATGGAGGACATCTTGAAGGTGCGCTACAGTCCGCCGAAAGTGTTGTCAACGAAGTGATTAGACGTTATCACTAAATGTTGAAAATAAATTAAACAAAGGGGAATTTAATTATGAGTAATGATAGTTTGTACAAAAAATCAAATATTAATCGGCTAGGGGAATATGGAGAACTGTCGGGGGATGCTTTTCGAGCATTCGTAGACTTTGACCAAAAGGCTTTGGCGGCAGGCCTATTAACAAATAAGTTAAAAGAATTGATAGCTGTTGCAGTAGCACACGTCACAGGTTGCCCGTACTGTATTGAAATTCATGTTAATAAAGTTAAAAAGGAAGCTACAAAAGAAGAAATGGCTGAAGCCATTATGGTTGCTACGGCGTTAAAGGCCGGTTCTGCAATGGCGCATGGGGTCAATGCTTTGAATGCTTACGATGGGAACGAGAGTGATGATGAGCTTTACAAAGTCTCTTATTTTGATCGGATTAAAGAATACTCTAACTTAGCTGGAGATGCTTTTAAAGCCTTTGTCAGCTTCGATATACAAGCAATGAAAGCAGGCCTACTCAGTGTAAAAGAAAAGGAGCTTATTGCAATTGCAATTGCGCATGTAACGGGTTGCCCATATTGTATTGAAGCTCACGTTAACGCAGCTAAAAAAGCTCAAGTGTCCAAGGAAGAAATGGCTGAAGCCATCATGGTTGCAACTGCATTGAAGGCGGGATCTGCCATGGCACATGGTGTTAATGCTTTAAATGCTTACGATGAATCTTTGAATTAGGCTAGTCCGTATTTAAAAAGTGTAAATTCGAGAGCTCCAATCCAGAGATTGGGGTTTTTGTACTGAGGTTTATTCTATTGCATAAAATGTTTTTTTGTATATTATTCAATTAATAAATAGAATTATTGATATTGCTGTTTTAAAAGAATATTCATATATAGAAGTATGTTAGTACGAATAAGAAATTGATAATGAAGGGGAGAACATGATGAACATTGAGATTTGGTCTGATATCGCTTGTCCATTCTGTTATATCCGGAAAAAAGAATCTAGAGATGAAGCGATAGCCGTAGTGCAAGACAAGAATCGGTACCAAGACCAAGTCAGAGGCGACCAACGCGAAGCAGAACAAAGACATACTTTTGTTTTTGTGGGAGCACTTATTAATCTTCTGTAACTTATGCTAATTTTAGGAAGGATATTCCGTGAAACGGGTTTAATATATGAAAGTTCAAAATCCACAATACAGATATCAAAGACCGTCTGTATCATCAGTTTTCAAGAATTAGAAAATGTTTGTCCAGTGATAAAACGATTGGAAATTATGGATCTCTTGTCGAACGGTCCAAAATCTATTGAAAGTTTAGCAAATCAAACAGGCTGTTTCACGCCATTTGCAGATTTTATTGGAAGCAAAATTGGTGAAATGCCATAAAAAAGGAACCTACGTAATTTATAGTATCAGTGATCCGTCAGTTACTCAGTTTTTATTATCTTTGTGGAATCTAAGTGAAGACAGGCTATATGACATCAAACAAATAAAAGAAGATTTGGAGAAACAGTTCCCAGACGTTAAAAGTATTACTAAAAAAGAACTCTTAGCCAAGATGAAGAAAGATAACATCGTTCTATTAGACATTCGACCAACGGATGAGTACGAAGTTTCTCACATCCCTAACGCAATCTCTGTACCATTAGAGCAGCTGGATGAATATCTAAAAACGTTAAATAAATCGGATGTAGAAATGGTTGCTTACTGTAGAGGGCCTTATTGTTCTTTCACATCTCAAGCTGTTGATCACATACAAAAACTGGGTTTTAGAGCTTATCGAATTGAAGAAGGGGTTCGAGAGTGGAACGCTTGTGATGAAGCATAACTACTCAATGAAATAAAATAAAATCCCATGGAACAAAAAATACAGTATTAATGATACTGTATTTTTTTGTGACCTACATCATGACAACTATTAAAAATCAGTTTAAGTTCAATAATTCATTTGAATATTTTATTAACGTGTTCAACATCATTTAAGGAAGTTGGATAGGGCCATTATAAGTAAGGAATCCTTATTGCATCTCTTCGATCAGGGCAGAAACAAGTTCAGAGCAGGGAAGTCATTTGGAAGGTGTTCTTGACTCAGCTGAAAGAGCTGCTAAAAAAAAATCAAAGTCATAAATAATTCTCTCCATGAAATACTACAAACAAAAGATAGAATTATATTCAAATAAACAATTGAATAATTGTATAAATTGATATATACTGATGTAATTCCAAAGGAAGGGCAATGAAATTGAAAAAATAAAGGCTACACAATATAGTTGAACGTTTATAAAACTGGGAATGTTAAGCTTAAAGTCGCTTAACCCTCACAAAAAAGATTGTCATTTCACTTTGGTTAGGAGGCGATTTTTCACGTTCATATATTCAATTGATATTGTTAGCATTTGAATTATTTGCATATGTTTTTTATTCACCTTGCTGTGCTTTATCAAATAAAGGAGTGATATTGTGTCAAATAATACAGTAGTGTCTAATACTCATGAAGGCAAATGGAGTCTTGGTATGTGGGGCCTTTTGCTTGTTGTTTCAGGAGCTTTATTTCTAGATGGTGTGGATCTTTCCATGGTAAACATTGCATTGCCTTCCATGGGGAGTGAACTTCACCTTAGTACAGGTTCATTGCAATGGATCGTGAATGCCTACATTTTGGGCTATGGTGGATTTCTCTTATTAGGAGGTCGTGTTGCCGACTTGCTTGGTAGGCGTCAAGTGTTTTTGACAGCTGTTGCAGTTTTTGGTATAGCTTCAATCGTGAGTTCTTTTATTAGTAATGAAGTAGTATTGATTGTTCTACGATTACTGAAGGGGATTTCTGCAGGTTTTACTGTGCCGGCAGGTATGTCTATCGTGGCAACAGCATTTGCTGCTGGCCCAGATCGAATGAAGGCACTTAGCATTTATTCGGTAATTGGAATGACTGGTTTTGCACTTGGTCTCGTTTTCGGTGGGTTGTTGACTGAAGTAAGCTGGAGGGCTACCTTATTTGCCCCAGGTCCAGTTGCAATACTCATATTTCTTTTTGGACTGAGATTGGTTCCTCAAGCATCTCGTAAACCAGTGACATTAAAGCAATTTGATCTATGGGGTGCGCTAACCATTACAGTTGGGTTATTGATACTTGTTTATGCACTTGTTGAAGCTCCAACCATCGGATGGACCAGCAGCACAACTATCATTTTGTTGGTTCTCAGCATCTTGTTGTTTATAAGTTTCGTGATTATAGAGAGTAAGCATTCTTCTCCGTTGGTGAGGTTAGGGATTTTCAGTTCGATGTCTTTGGTGAGTGCCAATTTTGCCGCAATGGTGCTATTGGGAAGCTTTATGGCATTTCAATTTATCGCTACACTATATTTGCAAGACTCGCTTAGTTGGTCTCCGATCTGGGTCGCATTAGCTTTCTTGCCATCAAGCTTGTTTCAAGTCGTTTTTGGGCCACAAATTGATCGGGTAATGAAACGGGTTGGAACACCAATGGCCATATCGCTTGGTATGGTGCTGGTATCCGTTGCATACCTATTATTTTTCAGAGTAGATCCTGCATTGCCATATTGGAATTTTCTATTACCAACTATGATTCTAATTGGTATCGGGTTTGTCTTCGCATTTCCAGGTGTTAATGTCCAAGCAACACATGATGTCGTCCCTGAAGAACAAGGGCTAGCTTCTGGTTTGGTTAACACAAGTTTGCAAATCGGTGGTGCAATTTCTTTGGCTGTTATCACGGCTGTTTTGAATAGTACCCATAAGGCAATCGAACATAATCAATTACTACCCAATATGCACACTGCTATTGCCATTGTAGCTGGGTTAGCAATTGCTGGCGTTTTGTCTTCACTGATTAATTATATTTCATCCAGGCGTTCTCAACAAAAGGCTACGAAATAAAGTAAATAGATTCCTTCTTTAGTAAAAAGCACTTATTCGTTTAAACAATGAATAAGTGCTTTTTACTTTATAGGCACTTAACTACAGAATCTAATCTTATGTTGAGGAACGCTCAATTAGTTGGTACTCCAGTGAATGTAGATTACAATTGGATTTGATAAGTTGATTTTGAAGAATAATAAATGCATTCTCAGCTTGCTGATCGATAGGATAGTGAATCGTTGTTAAATCAAGCAAATGAGCCAGGATGGAATTGTCAAACCCCATAACACCGAGGTCCCCTGGAACTGAGACCCCCGAACGACGCAGTACCGTTGTAATTCCTGAGGCCACTTCATCGTTGGCACAGAAAATAGCGTCTGGCCGATCTTGTTGTTGCATCCACCATTCCGCAATTTCTTCGCCCTCATGTACAGAGATTTTGTCCTCAAAGTGGGGGAAATTAGTTTCAGCGAGGCCATATTGCTTAAAAAATTTGGTATGAGCACGGAATCGTTCTTTGGTGTTTAATCCTACTGACATAGGGTATATGCTCAGAATTTTTCGATAACCTTTATTATAAAGGTGCTCAAGCCCATTCCAGTACGCCTGGAACTGATCCATAAACACCGATGGAAGTTTTTCGCTATGAAGCCTTTGCCATGTTACGATCGGGCCATAATGGGTATAGGATTCAATGACATTCCACTCATTGGATCTAATTAAACAAACAAGGGCGTCCAGTTGCTTTCGTTTTAACATTTCAAGGGCAATCAGTTCTCTCTCTGGTTGACCATTAGTAATGAAGAGACTTATTGTAAAGCCATTTTTCTCAGCAATCATCGTAAACGCACGAACAAAGTTAACAATGATTGGACTGAAAGCAATAGTAATAATCCCAATAAGATGAGTTTCTCCCTTTTTTAGCGAGATTGCATTGGCATTCGGAACATAGTCCAACTGTTTCATAATCTCCAATACCCTTTTCCTAGTGGTATCGTTTACATTTTTTTTACTATTTAATACGCGTGATACCGTTGCTGTAGATACTCCAGCCAAACGGGCGATATCCTGAATATTCGCCAACTCTAACCACCTCAGTTGTCAGCATAGCATAATTTAATTCCAGGTACAAAGACAGGTTGAATCTGAAAAATAAAGATAAAAATGAATGCTTGACATGTAATGCATTACATAACTTACAGTTCAACTATAAGCAATCACAATACATCTTTAGGAGGTACTCAGCATGAAAAAAGGACTAAAAGTCGTTACCATTGGTGGAGGTTCAAGTTATACACCAGAGTTAGTCGAAGGGTTTATAAAACGGTATCACGAATTAGCGATTAAAGAATTATGGCTGGTTGATATTGAGGCAGGGAAAGAAAAACTCGAGATCGTTGGAGCGATGGCCAAACGTATGGTAAAGGCAGCAGGAATTGATTGTGAAATCCATCTGACACTGGACCGTAGACAAGCTTTGCAAGGAGCAGATTTTGTAACTACCCAACTTCGCGTCGGCTTGATGGATGCACGTATTAAAGACGAGACCATTCCGAATAAATACGGCCTCATCGGGCAAGAGACAAATGGAGCTGGAGGAATGTTAAAAGCATTTCGGACTATTCCAGTTATTTTGAGTATCGTTGAGGATATGAAAGAACTGTGTCCAAACGCATGGCTGATTAATTTTACAAATCCAGCTGGGATGGTTACTGAAGCTGTTTTGCGGTATGGACAGTGGGAGAATGTTATTGGTTTGTGTAATGTGCCAATTATGGCGGTGAAAAACGAGTCAGCTGTTCTCGACAAAACTGAAGATGAACTGTTCTTCAAATTTGCTGGAATTAATCATTTGCATTGGCACAGAATTTACTCGAATGACGGAAAAGACCTCACCCGTGAAGCTATTGAGAAAGTATATGGTCCTGATGCAAAACCTGAAAAAATGGTTCAAAATATTAAAAACATGCGTTTCCTTTATGAACAAATCATTCAATTAGACATGTTACCTTGTCCTTATCATCGGTATTATTACATGACGGATGCCATGATTAAAGAGGAATTAGAAGAAGCACAAGGGGAAGGCACAAGAGGTCAAGTCGTTAAGCAGTTAGAAGAGAGACTTTTTGAACTTTACAAAAATCCGAATTTGGATCATAAACCTGAAGAACTTGAGAAACGTGGCGGCGCTTATTACAGTGATGCAGCTTGTGAAATCATCAACTCCATTTATAATAATAAAGGAACACAAATGGTGGTAAGCACACGCAATAATGGTGCAATCAACGATCTGCCTAGCGAAAGTGCTATTGAAATCACAAGTATCATTACTTCGCATGGTGCAGAACCCATTCATTTTGGATCGTTTCCATCGGCTCAGCGAGGATTGTTACAAGTCATGAAATCAATGGAGGAATTAACAATTGAAGCTGCGGTAACAGGGGACTATGCTACAGCCCTTCAAGCCTTCACGTCAAATCCACTTGTTCAAAGCGGAGATATAGCAAAAGCATTGTTGGATGAAATGTTGGAAGCACATAAGGAATACTTACCTCAATTTCATCATAATGAGATCGTTAGAGCATAACAATTCTAACAATAAAAAGACTTCAAGCCTTCATAATTGGCATTGAAGTTTTTTTTGTTGAAAAGAAATTATGAGAGAAATTAATAAAATTGTATCCCGACCATGCAAGTAAGCAAATGAAAATATGGTAATGGGATAAAACTTGTAGGTTTACTCATGTTACAAAAGTGTGAACATTTTTTGGTATTTTTGTCTATGTAATGCTCGTTTACTTGACGCAAGGAACGAATATGAAATATAATTCAATTGATCGATTGACTAGTTGATTTTGTCAGTCGATACACTAATCAGTGGAGGTTCGATTTCAATGGCAAAGGCTTATCTTCAAATCACTCTGAAAATTAATGCATCAGAACGTGAGGCTGCTACAAAAGTGTATACAACGTATAAAGAGCCTTTTCTCTCTGGGATTACTGGCGCCGTTTCCAAAGAATTGCTAGTACGTGACGAGGATGTTCAAGTTATGCATGGCTTTAATAGCGATGCTGATGCAAAGGCGTATCTCGAAAGTGATCTTTTCAATAATGACGTCGTAGTTGGACTTAAAGACCTGCTTCAAGCTGAACCGGAAATTCGTATTTATAGCACTTTTTAATAACACGGTGCTAAGGGCTACTCGCTCATAAGAATTTTCTTAGCTTCATAAAAAAGAAACCGACATTGCATTTTTGCTTTGTGGGTTTCTTTTCTTAATAAAAACCAGTCGAGAAACGGTAAGTCAGATAACAAAGCTATATCGAATGTGTTGACAAAGATCTGTTCCAATGTTATTATTCAATTATTCAATTGAACATTTTATTATGAATGTTAATTCTTAATGAAAGTGAATATAACATTGGAGGGATTATTTATGTATAAATCACTCATTATTGGAACCGGTCCAGCAGGACTGACTGCTGCAATCTACTTAGCTAGAGCAAATATGAACCCTTTGGTTATTGAAGGTCCTGAACCAGGAGGACAATTAACAACAACGACAGAAGTGGAAAACTATCCTGGTTTCCCTGATGGAATTATGGGCCCCGAACTCATGGGTAATATGCGAAAACAAGCCGAACGATTTGGAGCAACATTTCTCACTGGTTGGGTGGAAAATGTAGATCTTTCAGAGCGACCTTTTAAACTGACTGTAATGGGTAAAGGTGAAATGGTTACAGAGACTTTAATCATCTCGACTGGTGCAAGTGCAAAATATCTAGGGATCCCTGGTGAAACTGAAAATGTTGGACGTGGTGTTAGTACATGCGCCACTTGTGATGGATTCTTCTTCCGAAACAAAGAACTCATCGTTGTTGGTGGAGGAGATACAGCACTTGAAGAAGCTAACTTCTTAACGAAATTTGCCAATAAGGTTACAGTAGTGCATCGCCGTGACGAATTGCGGGCCTCTAAAATAATGCAAGATCGTGCGCGTGCAAATCCCAAAATTGATTGGGCACTGAACAAAACTCCGATTGAAGTTATTGCTGATTCAATCGGAGTCAACGGATTGAAAGTACGAAACAATTTAACGAATGAAGAAGAGATTCTAAGTGCAAACGGTGTATTTGTCGCGATTGGTCACCATCCGAATGCAGAATTCTTAAAAGGTCAAATTGATACAGACGAACACGGCTATATTGTAACAGTTCCGGGCACTTCGTTAACCAATATTCCAGGTGTCTTTGCATGTGGAGACGTACAGGATAATCGTTATCGTCAAGCGATTACAGCTGCAGGAAGTGGAGCAATGGCTGCTATGGATAGCGAAAAATTTATTGAGTCTCAAGAATAAACAATACAAAACAAACAAAAAAATAATAATCGAATTATAAAGGAGAACTTGATATGGCAAACCAGAAAATTAATATGAATACAGTTTGGTTTAAAGATGCTAAAGGTGAGGGACGCATAAAAAGTGATAATCTCCAAACTCAAATTGCTATTCCTGCTCCTAAAGGAGGAAGTGGGGATGGTGCTGAACCACAGCAACTACTTATCTCTTCTGCTGTAGCTTGTTACACGATGACTTTGGCGTATATGCTGGATAAAAGTAAAGTTCCGGTTTCTGGATTCTTTATGGATACCGAAGGAGACGTCGCTCCTGGAGACCAATTAAGTATTACTCATCGCCCGCATGTTGTTTTGAAATCTGATGCAACAAAAGATCATGTGAATCTGGTAGAAAATTTAGTACTAAAAGCCGAAGAAAATTGTCACATCGGTCAACTTCTGATAAAAGCAGGAGTTCCTGTGGCAACTCAAGGTACGGTATCTATCGATAATGAAGATGACTTGACAAGTAATTATATTGAAGAAAATGGATTCGAGTGGTAAATGATCGTTCTCCAAAATATTAAGGGAATCCCAAGTTTCGTGGCTTACGCTGACGGTAGAGAAATCATTCGATTTGTTAACAAATTGCGTATATCTCAGAATGAAATCGAACAATTTTTGGAACTTTCCATTGAAGGGTACAATACTCGTTAAACCACTTAAGCGCCATTTCGCATAAAAGAAATGGCGCTTAATTTTTATCCTCTCGAGAGGTAATTTCACACAAAAAGATAATTTTTTTAAAATGAAATTATTTTTTTGGGAATACATTCAGAGGAAGCAAAACACCTCCACTTGGTACTGCATATCAGTGGGACATCAGTACCAGCCACCCCCATGTCATAAGAATACATGTTGGTATTATTTATAAATAGAGTTTTCCAGTGGAACGGGTATATAGCATATGACAATCTCACACCAGCACTAAATATGTTTTGATTGAAGTTTAGTTATTGATTAAACAATGGTTTAATAGGCGTTTTAGTATCTTACTTCCCTTTTTCAATAAAGAAATTTATAACAAAATAGGATATTAATTGTATACACTTCTTTTTTACATTTCCTTTAATATGAGAACAATAAAAATCACATAATTGCAGGTGTGTTTACTTGTTTGAAATCACCAACTTAATACATTTAATTAGCATTTATTTAAATCTTATTTTATTTATGAGATTTTATTCGCGAATAATAAGGCTTGTCAGAAAAAAGGTATTTCATTATAATTCGATTAATAAATTGAATACTATGTTAATAATCGATCGAACGCTTTAACAGCATATTAAGCTTATGTATCGTTAAATTACCACAAACGAAGGCATGTTGCTTATATCTAATCAGTGGTCATCGAAAAATTAAGGAGATTGAGAATGGCAGAAAGAACGTTAGAACACAAACAGGTATTATCACATCTTCCAGCATCCATTGTTGAATATGTGGATTCAGCAGAGAAGCAGCGTCAGTTACATTCTAAAACGATGAAGGTTGTCATTGCTTCTCAAATTTTTGGTGGAGCTGGCTTAGCTGCAGGTATTACTGTAGGGGCGTTACTCGCCCAAGACATGCTGGGAACGGACAGCTTTGCCGGCGTCCCTACAGGTCTATTTACATTAGGTTCTGCTGGAGCTGCGTTAGTGGTGGGACGCCTTTCTCAGCGATTGGGAAGACGGGTAGGACTTGCTACAGGATTCCTAGTAGGAGGTTTGGGAGCTATTGGGGTTGTTCTTGCAGCATTGTTCAACAGCGTGCCCTTACTTTTTATTTCCATGTTGATCTATGGCTCAGGCACGGCAACAAATTTACAGGCACGCTATGCAGGGACAGATTTAGCTTTGCCCTCTCAGAGGGCAAAAGCAATAAGTATGGCAATGGTATTCACAACATTTGGAGCCGTAGCTGGCCCCAATCTTGTGAATCTGACAGGGGATTTGGCTACTTCGATTGGCGCTCCCCCGTTATCGGGGCCATTTATGCTTGGAGCTATTGCGTATATACTAGCAGGTTTGATACTTCTTATCTTTTTAAGACCCGATCCTTTCATTGTGGCCAAAGCTATTGCTGAAATACAGCATAAAAAAACAAGTGGAATCACTTCAGAAAAGGACAGTAGTAATAAAAAAGGAATCTTTATTGGTACATCAGTGATGGTGCTTACCCAAATTGTCATGATAGCGATCATGACAATGACTCCTGTTCATATGCTACATCATGGTCATGGTTTAGGCCAAGTTGGTATTGTCATCGGAATTCATGTTGCATCCATGTATTTACCATCTTTAATCACCGGGATACTTGTTGATAAATTCGGATACATTTTTATGGCTTACATGTCAGGATTTACTTTATTGTTATCGGGCTTGTTAGCTGCATTTGCACCAGGCTCATCGATGGGATTGCTTATTGTTGCTCTAGCTCTTCTTGGCTTGGGATGGAACTTTGGATTAATCAGTGGAACAGCGGCTATTGTTGATGCGACACCTCCGAATGTTCGGGCGAAGACTCAAGGAACAGTCGATGTTTTAATTGCTTTATCTGGAGCATCTGGAGGAGCATTGTCTGGAATGATTGTAGCCCATTCAGGCTATTCCACACTTTCTTTGATTGGTGCTTTCTTGTCATTATTACTTATTCCAGTTGTAGTATGGTTTCGTAGAAAGTAATAAAAGATCCATCATCGCTTTGAAATGAGAACTGAAAAAACCTCAGTCTGCGTCTGCGGGCTGAGGTTTTTTGCATGTAATAGATCCAACAAACGGAACAATACACTATTTTCAAGTAGTAAAATTATAGATCTGAAATCCATAAGAATACACTTCTGATGTACAAAAGCAATGTTTAATAGGCCATTATTCGTAAATTTGAAAACCGCATTTACTAAATTTAATCGGAATCCAATCAAAGTTTGTAAACGCTATTACTATTTCCGTAAAGTCATTGAAAACGTGATTAATATATATAAAATAAAACTGTGAGAGGGGAAGAGAAAGCGCTTAATTTTAAATAAAATCAAACCCTTTTACTTTTTTTAACACTATGAACTCATCAAGGGGGGCACCATGAATCAACTAGAATTAGGAAAAGAAATCATTAAAAATATCGGCGGAGAAGAAAATATTAAAGACTTTTATCATTGTGCTACTCGATTACGTTTCATTCTTGTGGATACCAATAAAGCGGACAAAAAGAAGATTGAAAATCTAGAAGGGGTTATAAGCGTCGTAATTAGCGGCGGTCAGTTCCAAGTGATAATCGGAAATAAAGTTAAAGATGTTTATACCGTGATTACTCAAAATATACTAAACAATTTCGGACAATCTGAAGAGAAGGTGGCCGATAATAGAAGTCCAGTTAGTAAACTGATTGATTTAATATCAGGTATCTTTTCACCCGCTTTTGGACTACTAGCCGGAACAGGCTTATTAAAGGGAATCCTCTTACTTGCAACTTTAGCAGGGTTGTCGCAAGAGTCCGGTGCATACATCATTTTAAACGCTGCTTCAGACAGTCTGTTCTATTTTCTTCCAATTGTCTTAGCGATCTCTGCGGCAAGAAAATTTAAGACCGATCAATTTTTGTCGGTCGTTATAGCAGGAGCGCTAGTATACCCAACAATAGTAAGTGCATTTAACGAAGGGAAGAACTTGGATTTCTTTGGTATTCCAGTAGTTCTGGCGCAATACAGCAGTTCAGTAATTCCTATTATATTGGCAGTGTGGATTCTTTCTAAAGTCGAACCTGTTGTTAAGAAGTTTTTACATGAAACTATACAGACTTTTATTACTCCAATGATCTGTTTGGTAATCATGGTGCCATTAACCCTAATTGTAGTTGGCCCCATTTCAACGTTGGTTGGGGATATCCTTGCACAAGGATATTTGTGGATTTATGAGCTGAGCCCTATTGTTTCAGGCATTATTATTGGTGCGTTGTGGCAGGTATTCGTTATCTTCGGATTACATTGGGCATTCATCCCTATTATGATCAATAACTTGTCTAATATGGGCTATGACACTTTAATGGCGATGTGTACACCGGCTGTTGTTGCTCAAGCGGGCGCTGCATTAGGAGTATTTTTACGAAGTAAAGATAAAAAATTCAGGTCATTATCGTTCTCGGCTTTTGTTAGTGGACTCTTTGGAGTTACTGAACCTGCCATTTATGGAGTTACACTAAAATTAAAGAAACCATTTATTATGGGCGTAATTAGTGGTGCCGTTGGCGGAGCGATCATTGGTCTGGCAGGATCCAGGTCGACGATTTTTGGTACGTTGAGTTTTATCACTTTTCCAGCATACTTTGGTAAAGGATTTGCAGCATTTGCGTTTAGTTACTTTTTATCTTTGATCTTAGCCTGTGTTTTAACATATTTCTTTGGCGGGGTCAAAAAATACGATCAAGATAACCAAGTTCATAACAGCAATGCAGAATCTGAATTGAAGCTTGAACCTGTTAATGTTGGGATTGAGAAGGTCATGGCACCAAGTATGGGGGATTTGATCCGATTAGAAGATATTTCGGACGAATCCTTTGCTAGTGGTGCTCTTGGTAAAGGCTTTGGGGTTAAGTCTGATGATGGACTGGTAGTTTCACCTGTAGAAGGAGAGATTTCAACGATTGTTAAATCTCAGCATGCTCTGGTTATTACTTCAACAGGCGGTTCTGAGATTTTAATTCATGTGGGTATAAACACGGTTTCGTTGAAGGGTCAAGGTTTCAATGTGATGGTGAAAGAAGGGCAAAAAGTACATGTAGGGGACTCACTTATTTCGTTTGATAAAGATTTCATCACTGAAAAAGGGCTAGATCCTACAGTTATTCTGATTATTACGAACTCATATGATTATCAGAACATTACAGTAAAACACGATCGCAAAAAGGTTAATCCAACCGATGAAATTATACTACTAGATAAATAAGGAGCTAAAAAGATATGAAAAACACATTTCCGAATCATTTTTTATGGGGTGGGGCGATTGCAGCCCATCAAGCTGAGGGTGCATGGAACGTCGATGGTAAAGGGATTAGCGTTGCAGATGTCATAACGGCAGGATCACATCAGAAGAATAGAGAAATTACAGAAGGTATCATCAGTGGTAAATACTATCCTAATCATGAAGGTATCGATCTTTATCATAAATACAAGGAAGATATTTCATTCTTCAAAGAGATGGGTTTTAACTGTCTTAGAACCTCGATCGCTTGGGCTAGAATTTTCCCTAATGGGGATGAGGAGTCTCCTAATGAAAAAGGACTATTGTTTTATGACAACTTGTTCGACGAATTAATAGCAAATGGTATAACTCCTATTATCACCTTATCTCACTTTGAAATGCCGTATCATTTAGTAACGGAGTATGGAGGCTGGCGGAACAAAAAAGTAATCGATTTTTTTGTTAGATATGCTGAAACCGTTTTAAATAGATATAAAAGTAAAGTGAAATACTGGATGACATTTAATGAAATCAACAATATTTACGGTACAGAGAATGAATTTTTCAGCTTTGTGACCGGCGGCTTAAAATATTCAGAAGATGAAAACAAAAAAGAAGTAATGTTTCAGTCAGCTATGAATCAATTAGTTGCAAGTGCTCGAACCGTAAGCATTGCTAAAAAGATTAATCCTGAATTTGAGATGGGGTGCATGCTTGCTTATGTTCCAGTGTATCCATACTCAAGCAAACCGGATGATGTCCTCTTAGCACAACAAGAAATGCAAAGCAGACATTTCTTTTTAGATGTACACTGTCACGGTAATATCCCGAATTACATTGAACTGTCATGGGAGAGAGAAAACATTACAGTAGATGTGTCCGATGAAGAACTGCGTGATCTAAAAAATGGAACGGTCGATTATATCGCAATAAGTTACTATATGTCGAATACAGTTACTAGAGAAACTTTGAATAGCGAAACTACATCCTACCAAACAAGCAGTGTAGTAGTCGATAATCCTCACTTATTAGCTAATGAATGGGGATGGCAAATTGATCCGGTAGGATTGCGTTACTCTTTAAATGAATTATATAATCGGTATAGAAAACCGATTATGATTGTTGAAAATGGACTTGGAGCAGAAGATACAGTTATTCCTAACGAAAAAATTATCGATGACTACCGTATTGAATATCTTGCTAATCATATTACAGAGTTGAAAAAGGCAATCCTCATTGATGGGGTTGATGTACTGGGTTACACTACCTGGGGACCTATTGATATTGTGAGTGCAGGAACCGGGGAAATGAAGAAAAGGTATGGTTTTATCTATGTGGATCGAGATGATCAGGGAAACGGATCTCTCTCTAGATCCAAGAAAAAGTCGTTTGATTGGTACTCCAATGTGATAAAAACGAACGGAAAAGACCTTTAATTGAATACGACAGAGATAAGCGTCATATCTCTGTCGTATTTTTGTTTTTAACAAGTAAGGCGTAAAATTACTATATTTCATATGATAAACAAAAAAACAATCCCATTTCCAAGTATTAAATATATGTGTTGAATAATGTGGTAAAGTTTGATTTACTCCCTAGATGGTAATGCTTTTAACAACAAAATACATTGAAGAATGGTTAATAATTGAACCATCAAGATAAGCCTTATCTTCTTGCAGAGATTATTTAATAGGAGGAAGTTCATGTTAATTTCTGATCGATTAGAACAAACCAAATTTTCACCTTCAGAACAAGCGGTTGTGAAATATTTAAAGGAAAAAAAGCACGCTATTAAACAACAAACAATCAAAGAAGCTGCCAATCAGACCTATACGAATCCAGCTACCTTTATTAAAGTCGCGAAAAAACTGGGATTTAATGGATGGGCCTCTTTAATCGATTCGTACTTGGCTGAGATAGATTATTTAAACTCAAACCTGGATCATATTGATGCTAATATACCCTTTACTGTTAATGACTCAATTATGACAATAGCAAGTAAACTTACACAGCTTTCTGTAGAAACCGTTCAAGATACTCAAAAGCTGATAAACAACGAATCGTTATTAAAAGCAGTACACTTAATGGATCAAGCTTCAGAAATAAAAATATTTACAAACAATAATAACAATTTGATCATACAAGATTTTTGTTTGAAAATGAATCGAATAAAAAAACGTGTAGGCGTGAGTATTTTAAAAGGTGAAGAGAAGTTCGAGGCTGCAAACTGCGACAAAAATGATTGTGCATTACTGATCTCCTATACTGGAGACTCGCCTACACTGATTGATTTAATTCCTATACTGCGCGAGAATCAAGTCCCCATTGTGGCGATCACAAGTATTGGAAATAATATTCTGTCTGAGCTTTCAGACTGCGTGTTAAACATCACAACAAGGGAAAAACTCTACACCAAAATAGGGAATTTTACGACGAATACGGCCATTATCCATTTATTGAACATTATTTATGCAGCTTACTTCTCACTTAGATATGAATCCAATTTAGAGCATTTGATAAAGATATCAAAACTTGCAGATTTTAGACAGTCTTCGCTAGATATCATTAATGAATAATATGGGCCACTACTCCTAACTCAAATGTAGCCATTTATTGAAAGATCATTTTTAATAATGAAGAAAAAAAGCAGAAATATAGCACCATAAAATGCTGTATTTCTGCTTTTATTTATCACTTCTTAAATAAACTCACGAACTTTATATGCAAGAGCAGGGAAGATAGGCATAAATTCTTTTTTCCATGAGCGTGTTTCGATATTCAGTCCAAT
This sequence comes from Paenibacillus taichungensis, assembly GCF_013359905.1. Lineage (GTDB taxonomy): Bacteria > Bacillota > Bacilli > Paenibacillales > Paenibacillaceae > Paenibacillus > Paenibacillus taichungensis. The sequence continues at coordinate 43,264 of NZ_JABMCC010000117.1, forward strand.
TACGCTAACAGAATTGCTAATGTCATCGGCAGCGGTCTGACTGACTTCAGATGCCCCAACCAATGTATTCGTTTTATCAAAAAACCAGTGTTAATTTTGCATTATAATCATTCGTTCCAGTATAGAAGAAATCTGGAGTTAGATCATATGTGTTTACAATATAATCAGGGTTATTCAGAGCATCATCCACATTGACGTCAACTTGAGCAATTTGCAGGAAAGTAAATGAAGCTGAAGCGATGACCGGATATTTAATTGAGATATTTGGCTAAGCATGTCGAGGGACAAGAACATGGTCCCATTGAAGTCGCTATTTTAGCGGCTTTTTTATTTTATCGGTACAAGTTCTTGTCCCAAGCCAAGGACAAGAACTTGTACCGATTGCCGGAATGGACAAGAACATAGTCTGATTACCGATTAGGTGATTATCTAATTAAAGAACACATACAGCCTTCACTAGTATCAAAATACACTATACCGAAAACGGTACATTTCGAAAAAAGAAAGGAGCTTGGAGGCACATTAGGTTCTTCCCCTTTAATCCAATTTGCTCTTAATCTGATGCTTCTACCTTCTTTTTGTCTTCCCGGGCCACGAATATCATCCCAAGTGCTAAGATTCCAAGTATAGCCCCTAAAGCCATGGCTGCTTTTAAACCCATATTATCAACAGCTACTCCACCCACAAAAGCTCCTAATGAAATTGCGAGTTGAGTAATGGCAGTCGCCATTGCTTGTGCACCTTCAGGTGCCTCTGGTGAGGTATATTGTACCCATAATTGAGCAGATAGCGGGATAATTCCAAACGCAAGCGCCCATAGTAATAGCGCTCCACTCGCTACGATCTGAAACTGACCAAAAAGAGCTAAGGTAAGCAAAGCAACAGAGAATAATATTGTGACAGTTATTTGCGTACCGTGAAAATTACGACTGGCTGTAATGCCACCAAGGAGATTTCCAAGTACGCCCATAATTCCGTAAGCCAACATTAGTATGCTAATTGCCAATGTACTGAATACTGTAATCTGCTGAAAGAATGGAGTTACAAATGTATAACTAGCAAAATGACCACCGAAAGCGAATATGCTGTAGAGCAGCACAATATGAAGCTTTCGATTACGCAACACTCCAAAAAAACCTGATAATCCCAACGCGTTTTCTGTTGTTAGCTTTGGTAGCCATAATATTTGAATAAACAAAACCAGTATGCCAAGAACGGCTGAGGCTATAAATGCGATTCGCCAATTGAACATTGATGCAATCAGCGTTCCGGCAGGTACACTTATAATAGTGGCTATCGAAATACCTCCTGTGATTACAGCTACTGCCTGTGCCATTTTGTTTTTAGGAACCAAACGAGCGCCTGTTGCAATAGAGATCGCCCAAAATCCACCCACACTAAATCCTAAAAAGACTCTGGCAACCATCATTACCATGAAGCTTTGAGAGTAAGCTGATAACAAACACGAAATAACCTGAAGCAATGTAAATCCTACCAAAACAAAACGTCGATCCAATCGACCAATCATAATAGCTGTCACTGGTGCTCCAATTGCCGCAAGTAAGCCGGTAATCGAAACCATCAACCCTGCTCTGCCTTCCGTAATTCCCAACTCTCTGCTGATTTCCGGAAGCAGTCCTACCGGTAAAAACTCAGCAATAATAAGTGAAAAAGCACCTAATGCAACGGCAATTACCGATAACCATGGATTGTGTTTTCTTTTCTCTGTCATACTATTCATTCCTTTTTGTGCCCTCCTATATTGAACTTAGTTGATTAATCTAACGAGATATTCTCTTTTTCACATAATAGAGTATTTACACCTATTAACTAGGGAATTAGTCGGTTGTTGGCTTTCTCTATAGCGTTTTTAGCTGTCTTAGTCAATTATTCTGGCTTGTTTTCTAGCCATAAAGATAAAGGAACATGCTGTAGTTAATAGCCTAAAATACCAAACAAACAATTGAGAGATCCATTTTGACCTCAGAGTATCAGATACCGTTGAGAATAATTTCGAAATTTCTACAGAGATCAACTACGTTTTTTACATATTATTTCTCTCCTTAGTTAACATGCTTTTTTTACAAGGTTGTTATTTAGTAACCTTATGTATTTTATTATAGTGTGATAATAATTAAGTAAATAGTCGAAAAGGGCTGAATTCTTGCCTAAAACTCTGTTGTTTTATCTATACAGTTTATATCTTTATTACACATATCCTGTTCGGTGATGACTTCACTTCAATGTTGTTCAACTGAAGCACTGTTTATCAGCTAGTTCTACACCAGGAAAAATTGCTGTGTAATTACTGAAGGGACTTCTCATATTGATTCAACATCAGTAAGTTCCGTAAAGAGAAGTGGTTTACGTAGATGGTTCAGGCCCACGGTATAGCTAAATCGATTCAGTTATTAATTAATTAAATTTGGGAAAGTGTAATAGGGTTGAAACGGAGATTCCTTAAAAGAGGAGATGAAAAACAGATTACTTTTTGTCCGAGGTTTCCGATTCAAGTAATTTCCATGTAATAAAAAAAGACAGAATCCGCTCTATTGTTAGGATGAAATTTTTCATATCACCATCCACAGAGGGACTTGTCTGTCTAATGAATATTTTATTTAAGTACAAATGGAGTAAAATAACCTACGCGGCTATTACAACTCAAGCATAGAAATAGATGAAGTTATTTTATCGTTGAAAAACCTTCTAGAGAATAACAGAATGCCCTACACATAGTGTTTACTATAGTAACGAATCAACATATGCAGATTCATTTATGTTTTCCTTGGAATGGTTACCCACAGTACGAATATCCTTAAGGGGTGGCAGACCGAAAAAGCGCTTGTATTCGCGGTTGAATTGAGTCAGACTTTCGTACCCAACCTCCAATGCAGCTGAAGTAACATTAGCACTTTCAGTAAGTAAAATTCTACGTGCTTCCTGAAGACGGAGTTTCTTCTGATATTGAATCGGACTTAGTGTGGTGACAGCTTTAAATTTTTGATGCATTGTAGAAGTACTCATGCCACCTACTTTGGCAATCTCTTCTACATTCAGGGTGTGTAAATAGTTTTCTTTAACATAATGGATTGCCTTGATGACGCCTGCCGCATCATGATGCAGTAGCATATTTTTGTAAAAGCGTGCACCACCATCGTCGGTCAACAAGCGGTAGATCAGTTCACGCTTGGCACTAGTGGCAAGAAAATTGGCTGCTTCTTTGTCTGTATCAAGTTGTAGTAAACGCTCAAGGACATGCAATACTTCAATTCCAGTCTTTCCAATAAATACGCCTTCTGTTAGACGTTTTTGACAAATATTTTCGATTCTGGCATCCATAGCTACGGACGCAATTTCATAAGGTGTAAAAGTAATTCGAATCGCTAAATATGGTGACTCAGGTGTAGCTTGAGTCACCTGACCTTTGATAGGTAGATGAAGGTTAGAAGCAATAAAATCACCAGCTCCATAGTTGTAAGTGTTGTTAGGGAGAATTAGTTTTTTATTACCCTGAAGAACTACACATATCCCTGGGTCAAAAAAACCATATTGAATTGTGCTTGGGTTATCTGTTTTTAATAACGAAACAAAGGGAATGCTGGTTTTACTTATACCATGAGAAAAGGAATAATCATTGCAATCATAAATCAAGCGTTGTAAAACGTCTGAAGGTTTTTCAGTAAGCTGGGACATAAGTATCTTCCTCTCTAAAAGCTGCGTATGCAATTCGGCTATAATAATATAAAAAGCAGGAGAAACGGAGTTTTTGGCATGATTTAGCACGTTTCGACTATTTACAAAGTATTACACTATACTAAGATACACAAGGTCAATGGATCTTACGCATAGTAACTCAATCTAAATAAGGAGAGGAAAGTGTGGATGGTAACTGGAAGCGGGGTAGGCCAGAATTTTACTGAAGCTGCACTTGCAAAAGGAGAGCGTGTAATAGCAAACAGCCCACGAAAAAATTCGAGTCGCTACGCTTGATGTGACCTGTAGAGCAAGCATCTCAAGCGGCGGTTCAACTAGGTCATAGGTATGATTGTTGAGACCAGTATTCATACGGTGTGAGTTGGCTACACGAGAAAGCCAATGTCGATAAAATTAGATTCCAGAGGCCCTGGCCTGTTCAGTTGAAAGTGCACCCATTTTCTACTCGTTCGACGTCAGGCAGTTGATTGATGCACTTGTGAAGTTGAAATGGATGCATATAGGGGAGGGTATCTCCTTCTATTTCCTCTAGTGGCAATGGACGCTGACGTGTTTCAAGTATGATCCACAGTTCAACCCGATCGAGTCGAGCTCTTCCCTAGAATAGGAAGGAGAGGCCTCGAGAACAATTTGGGAGTTATCATTCTCAATCACCCGGAACGGTCCGCTTACAGGAAGACGTGCAATCCTCCAAGCAAACGTTCTGCCGGAAGAAAGGTGACGTTAAACGTTTAACTGTATAGACAATATCCTTAGCATGATGCAGTTTAGTATTATCGTGAAAAAGCACCACTAAAAAGGGGAAGTTTCTAATTGAAAAGTAGTTACCATGAGGGCATAATACCTGTATTCCATCATACAAAACTTTTTAATAAAAATAACCTATTCATAATTATATCTCCTAGTTCAAACCAATAGCGGTAAATCATTTATGGATAAATCTTTTCTGCTCGAACCCCTAAAAAGAGTCTTAGCAACTCTCGACATTCCGCTCATTTCTATCATTACTTGTAGGCAGTACACGTTTGTTACCTGTGAATAACATAAGCCCAACGGTCAGAATCAAAATCATTCCGGCAACCACATAAGGAAAGTTCATATTTACATCGAACAACATGCCTGCTGCTACTGGTCCTACTATATTGCCAAGACTGGTAAAAGCGGAGTTAAGTCCTGCAACATACCCCTGTTGTTCTTCCGCAACCATAGACATTTGTGTGCTAATTGCCGGCCGTAAAAGATCGATGGATAGGAATATAATAAAGGTTACCGCAAAGATGAGCCAGAATTGGTGAACGAACAACGTCAAAAGGATGAAAATACCTGAAGCGAGCAAACAGAGTGTAATGACCAGCTTCTCTCCTAAACGGTTCATAATCCAGCCGAAAACAGATAATTGAATGAGAGCTCCTCCAATAGAAGCAAAAGTAAAAATAAACGCAATATCCTTCGGTGTAAAGCCGAGCTTATGGTCGACGAAGAGACCGAATATTGCTTCATAATTGGCAAGCCCAAAAGACATGACGAACACAAGAATCAGACTGATAAAATAAGGTTCCCGGTAAGCGAAACGCAATTGTTGAAGTAAACTTTTTTGAGGCTCTTTTTGGGTAACGATGGTATTCTTTTCATCTGATTTACGAGTAGCCCTAGATTCTCGTAGCACGATCGTCGTAATGATTGCTGCCACAAGTCCGGCAGCACCCGCCACATAGAACGGCACACGTATGCCAAACTCCGCCAGATAACCCCCGATGCCTGGACCAATGATGTAACCTGTCAAAAAAGAAGCATTGATATAGCCCATCCCTTTAGCACGTTCTTCCTCTGTCGTCATATCCGCAGCATAGGCCATAACCGCTGGCATGATGAACGCTCCACTAACACCTCCCATCAACCGAGAAACGAAGAGGAGTAGGGCAGAATCAGCTAATCCGAATATCACCTCAGCACAAGCGAAGACCAGCATCCCTGTGACAATAATACGCTTGCGTCCGAAGGAATCAGAAAGCCTTCCTGCCAGTGGAGAAAAAATTAACTGTGTAAAAGCAAAGGAGGCGGTAAGTAAACCGGCTGTGCTTCCAGTAATATCTAGCATCGTAATATATTTTGGAATGACGGGTATGACCAGACCGATACCTGCAAATACCAAAAATAAATTAAACATTAGAAGCATCATTGTACCTCTATTTTTGAACAACAAAGCCATCTGATTCTCCTCCAGTACAATCCTCTCAAAATACTACTTAGCCACTGGTAAGTAGCTCACACATTCAAACTAACATCTTTTGACTTTTTAAATATTATACTTTAGAAAGTCTGCCATAAATCTATTACACAATGATTTCAGTGTCAATACATAACGTAAACTATAACAGTCGGGCAAGCTGAGTACTTTGGGAACAAAGCCCTCTCAAGGAGAGTCAATGCCTGCATCTCGAAGGACGAGGGGGACAGCCAAGAAACCGTTTTTTTTGAAAGTAAAACTTAAATAGCTTGATCAGGGGTAGGCTTGTTTTTTAAAATATACTTTTTAAACAAAAAAGTTGACAAAGTAAATAACCAGAAATAAGATTGAGTCATTCCAAATGGTGTTGGTAATCAACAAGTGATTGTTATGGATGCTATCTACGGAGATGATGACTATTCATTTTAGAGAAAAATTAACAATGCTGCAGCAGCACGAATGGTCAGAGAAGGATATCCTGTTCGAAATGACATGCGATCGTACTACAGAAGGTTTTTTTCTCGATACATACATCGCCTTGTCCCGACAAAAGCTGCTTATTGCCACAAGTATCAATGAACCCGATCATGAAAAAATTTATAGGGGCTACCCTTCCCTTATCCAAAGAAATAGCATCCGGGAGGAGGGGGAATGGTCGGTTCAGACGTTCCAAATCAAAGATATCGAATCTGTTTTTACTGTTAATCTTGTCGCTTCAGGCATGTTGGTGATGAAGGCTCCTCAGGAGAGAGTCATTGCCTTATTCACGAATGGTCTAATGAGTAAGGCATCTAAGTTTGCTGCAATTTTCGAGAAGTTGAAACAGGAAGAAGAACCAGACAGCGAGTTATTAAAGGAGGAGATAATCAACTTTTCTTGTCCCAAATGCGGAAAGATTTATCCGGAAGAAGGCAGGGAGGTTTGTCCGAAATGCATGAAGAAAAGCACATTGGTTTTCCGGCTGCTATCGTTTGTGAGACCTTACAAAACCACCGCCTTGCTCGTTATTTTGTTAATGTTGCTGAATTCCGCGACCGGACTTGTCATTCCTTATTTGACAGGTACTGCTCTATTTGATCAAGCGCTTAAAGGTGAAGGATATTTTGGCGACCAGATAGGGCTGGTCATTTTTCTGATCATTGTTTTTCGAACCTTATCTCTGTTGTCTGGTGTCTTATTCAGTACCATGAATGTGAAAATGGTTGCCAACGTTGTTTTCGATCTGAAATCGGTTATATTTACTGCGATGCAACGCTTGTCACTGAACTTTTTTCAGCGAAAACAGACGGGACAGCTAATGACGCGGGTTAATTACGACTCAGCCGAGGTGCAAATTTTTTTAATTGATGTTTTTTCTTATTTCATTGTCAATGCAATGAATATCATTGGAATAACCATCATTCTGTTGGTACTGGACTGGAAGCTTACATTGCTTTGCTATTTGCCGCTCCCGATCGTTTTTTATCTGGTACGAAACGTATTCCCCAAGCTGTTAAGCCTTTCATCGCGGACCCATCGCCGTATGTCTGCGATGAACTCAATCATAAGCGACTCCATCAGGGGGGTCCGAGTCATAAAGGCATTTGGTATGGAGCAACGTGAGATGCAACGATTCCAAGAGGCCAACGTGCATTTCTCCGGCGCAGAGCAAAATTACAACCGTTTGAGCGGCACAATCTTTCCTATGCTTAATGCTTTAACCCAAATGGGGGGCATGTTTATCTGGACATTTGGGGGCTGGATGGTGCTTAAAGGTGAAATTTCATTCGGACTTATGCTCACCTTTGTCCACTATATGTATATGTTGTATGGTCCTATAGAGTTTATGAACAATATCATAGGTTGGTGGTCGCGATGTGTGACGGCTTCGCAGCGGTTGTTTGAAATTCAAGATGCCAACCCGGATGTGAAGGAAAAGGAGAATGCGACCCGGATTCCGGACATGAGGGGAGAAATAAAGGTAACGAATGTGGTATTTGGCTATGAGCCAAATAAATCCATTCTGAAGAATGTTACGTTTCAGGTGAAGGCAAAACAAATGCTGGGCATTGTCGGACATTCCGGAGCAGGCAAATCAACTCTCGTTAATCTCATTTCCCGGCTGTACGATGTGAATGAAGGGGCTATTACAATCGACGGAGTGAACGTAAAAGATTTGGCGGCGGAGTCGTTGCGATCCAATATTGGAATTGTATCACAGGATGTGTATGTGTTTTCAGGTAGTATTGCTGAAAATATTGCGTACGCCAACCCGAATTGCAGCGTCATGGATATCGTTCATGCTGCTAAAATCGCCAATGCCCACGATTTTATTGAGAAGCTTCCCGATGGATACGATACGATCGTAGGAACGGGAGGTTACAATTTATCGGGAGGTGAAAAACAGCGATTGTCCATCGCGCGAGCGATTCTGCATAACCCGAAAATACTGATCCTTGATGAAGCGACTGCTTCTCTTGATACGGAGACTGAACTGCAAATCCAGGAGGCGCTGGATAAGTTGATTCGAGGGCGAACAACGATTGCCATCGCACATCGCCTCTCTACACTTCGTAAGGCCGACTACTTGGTCGTGATGGATCAAGGCAAGGTCATAGAAGAAGGAACACATGAAACTTTAATGGGTACCGATGGTGCTTATTATCATTTGGTGAAAAAGCATGATGAAGCTTTAAAGATGAGTGAGGTGATTTCAGTATGAGTTCGTCTGAGACACGAAAGGAGTCGACTCCAGACCAGACGGGAGAGTTGCTAGAGGAAGAAATAACAGCGGGATCGCTGTCCGATGCAGCAGACATGCATTATCTAACGGAGGATAATGTAGTCTTTCATAAAACGGAAGGTCAGATGTTGGCTGTAACAGTGGGGGACGAGACGCATTCGGCCGTCTATGTGCATTGTTCCTTCCCGCATACGAATAAACACATGTTTTTGTCTGTCCGGACATTGGAGAATAGAGAAATTGGCATGATTCGCCGTCTGAGTGATTTTTCGGATAACACGCAGCAACTGCTGGAGGAACAGTTGCAAATTCGTTATTTCACCCCGGAAATCCGTAAGGTAATTACCGTGAATGAGGAGTTTGGCTACTCCTATTGGGAAACTGAGACTTCAGCGGGGCTATGTCGTTTCACGGTCAGAGGCGGTGGAGGTAATGTAAAGCTGGTAAGTCCCGACCGGCTACTTGTGACTGATGTTGACGGCAATCGATTTGTTATCCCGAATATAAGCAAGCTGCAGGACAAGGAATTCCGGATGGTAGAGTTATGCATGTATGGATAGTGAGGCCCTTCTAAACAAACAAAGCGGACAGGAAAGAGATGGTGTGAGCCGATGAATATTAATTATTCGCTTGCAGAGCAGGATAGGATTGCCGCTAAGAAGGCTGTCGGAACAGAGATTGAATATTGTGTCCCGGCTAACCTTTCGCTACTGGGCTACCGTACAGCAGGCTTTCTGGTTATTGGGCAAATCAAATGGGCTTACATTGAGCATGGGCAAGCGAAGGAAGTTGGTGTTATTTCAGATTCATGGGCATATAAGGTCATTCCACTCATCGGGAATGTGGTGCTTGAGACCGAAGATGAACAGGGAAAGCGTATCCTCGTCCGCTCAACGATGAAGCATGCCACCCGCTTTGCTTATATGGCACAGGTATTGAATGATAAATCTGCATCCCTTACAGTTCGAATTTTTAATCAGGAAGAAGAAACTGCTTGTGTGAAGTGCGGCGGGCGATTAGTGGAAGGTACCCGCGTTTGCCCAAGATGCACTAGTAAGTCCGCGGCTTTCAAAAAGCTTTTTCATGTCTCGAAGGTGCATTGGAAGTCGCTTACGACAGGGCTGGTTGTCATGATTGCAGCTTCCGCTATTGCATTGACAGGACCTTATTTTCAGGAAGTTTTGATTAACGGTGTCTTGCGACCGCCTGATGGGCAGAGTCCAAGCATGAGACTGTTTTATATGGCGCTTGCCGCCATGATTGGTGGACTTGTCATTGGAGAACTGCTGTCGATTGTCCGGGCACGTGTAATGGCAAATGCCAGCTCCAATATTGTCGCAGACCTACGCAGAATGGTGTATGAGAGATTACAAAACCTGTCTCTGGGTTTCATGACCTCCCAACGGGCGGGGGATGTGATGAACCGGGTAACTGCAGATACAGATCGTATCCGCCAATTGATTCAAGAGTTATGTACAACCGCAATCTATCAACTGATTTTGCTGGTTGCTGCTAGTACTCTGCTTTTTACTGCTGACTGGCGCTTAGCATGCGTTGTACTGCTGCCTGCCCCTATTGTAGCTTACATTAACATGTATATCTGGAAGCATGTCCTGTGGAAGCTATATGAAAAGCAGTGGGCAATCTATGACCGGGGGAGCTCATTCATGCATGATGTGCTGAGCGGAATCCGGGTCGTCAAGGCGTTCGGCAAGGAAGCCCACGAGATTAAAAAATTTCGCACCTTCAATAGTGAATTTGCCATCGCTACAATAAAAAGCGAAACCCTCTTTAACATGCTTGCTCCAATAACCAACTATTTGATCCAGCTCGGCCAGTATTTTGTTCTACTGCTTGGCTGCAACATGATTCTAGACAATCAGATGAATGTAGGCGAATTGATCAAGTTCAGCATGTATGCGTCCATGGTGTTTGGGCCAATTTCCTGGATGATGTTTATGCCAAGATGGGTTGCTAATGGACTGATTTCGATTGACCGTGTATTCTCGGTCATTGATGAACAGCCGGAGGTGCTAGAGGCTGAAAGGGCTGTGAAGCATAAAATTCGCGGGACTATATCATTCCGAAATATTTACTTTAGCTATAAGTCCTATGAGCCGGTTCTTAAGAATGTGTCCTTTGATATTCATGAGGGGGAAATGATTGGTTTGGTGGGTCACTCAGGTTCCGGTAAGTCGACTCTGATTAACCTCGTCTCCCGTTTTTATGATGTGAATGAGGGTCAAATTACAATTGATGGTGTAGACATCCGGAATATCCAGCAGGATGATATGCGTTCCCAGATCGGTGTCGTGCTTCAAGAGACCTTCTTATTCACAGGCACAATACTGGATAATATTCGGTATTCAAAACCGGATGCGACACAGGAAGAGGTCATCCGGTCCGCCAAAATTGCTAATGCGCATTCCTTTATCATGAATTTGCCGGATGCCTATGACACTTTGCTTCAGGAGAACGGGAACAATATATCTGGCGGAGAGCGGCAGCGTCTGGCGATTGCAAGGGCGATACTGAACGATCCACCGTTGCTTATATTAGACGAAGCGACCTCAGCGCTCGATATTGAGACAGAGGGTGTCATTCAGGAGGCGCTTCAACGAGTCATGCGTGGAAGAACAACCATTGCTATTGCCCATAGGCTGTCGACGCTTCGCCATGCTGACAGGCTTGTCGTACTGGATAAAGGCAAAATTGCGGAAATGGGCTCTCATTCAGATTTGATAGAGAAGAGGGGACTTTACTATAATCTGATTTCTGCCCAAAGGAAAATGTCGAAGAAAGAGCGAAAAGAAGAGCTTGTCGGTTAACTTCACCGGTAGGTGATTCGTGGTCTTATTTTGTAGTTCATTTAAAGCCAATAATGAACTCAGTACTCGCTGGTATTAAACGTGTTTCCTCCAAATCGTTTATTTAGAATACTGAGGTAAATAGGGGAGAGATAAGAAAAGGGGTTTGAAACACATGTTAACAACAAGCACATCTTTACAACCTAAATCAAAGTCAAAGCGACTCCTTATTGCCATTATTTTAGGTCTACTTGCCGGGATCGGACCTTTGAGTATTGATATGTATTTGCCAGCACTACCGACAATCTCTATGAATTTAGAGGCTTCTGCTTCAATAGCACAACTCAGTCTAACTGCAACACTTATCGGTATTGCACTTGGACAATTAATCCTGGGACCAATCAGCGATTGGAAAGGACGTCGTGCTCCGCTGTTAATCGGAATCAGCATATATGCGGTCATTTCTTTTTTATGTGTAATTGCTCCTAATATTTCATTATTTATTGTGCTGCGGTTTATCCAAGGTGTTGCTGGTTCTGCAGGTATCGTTATTGCTTTCGCGAGTGTCCGAGACCTTTACTCTGGAACGGAATTAACTAAGTTTTTAGCACTGTTGATGCTTATAAATGGGACAGCTCCAATTATTGCACCTATAGCCGGTGCGGAAATTGTAACACTCACCTCATGGCGAGGTATATTTGTCTTATTAGGTATCTTAGGAGTGATACTGTTTACCGCCGTTTTTTTTGGTCTTAAAGAAACGCTTCCATTCGAGCGACGTTCAGAAGGGGGACTCCGTCATACGCTTATTACATACCGAGGGTTGTTTGGTAATCCCAATTTTATGGGTTATGCCTTGACGCAAGGTTTCATTATGGCAGCCATGTTTGCATATATTTCAGGGTCGTCTTTTGTATTACAGGAACTGTATGGTATGACTCCACGTGGGTTTAGTCTTGTGTTCGCTTTGAACGGAATTGGTATCATCGTGACTACGCAAGTTGCAGGCAGACTTGCTGGGAAAATTGCTCCACGCAAGTTGTTGATCGTTGGGCTAATGATCGCAATGATAGGAGCGCTCCTGTTAATTGCTTCCGTAACCTTTTTAGCCTCTTTACCAGTCGTTCTTGCCGGTTTCTTTTTAATTGTTTCCAATGTAGGACTAGTGATGAGCACATCAACATCGCTCGCTCTTCAGGATCAGGGACGTGCTGCAGGAAGCGCATCTGCTTTGCTGCTTAGTTTGTCATTCGTACTTGGAGGAATCGCTGCCCCCTTAACAGGCTTAGGTGGTAAAGAGACAGCAGCCCCTATTTCAATCGTCATCACGGGATTGGTTGTTGCGGCAATTACAAGCTATATGCTGCTTATTCGAAAAACGTCTACAGCAATGCAAACAAAGTCATTTGAGAATGAGTAATGTAGGTATTTTCATCTGTATGCTCTGTAAGTCTTGGGTCTTGTAGCAAGTCCTTATTCTCATTAACAATTTAATTAAGTTTATTACTTCTCGAATACATTATGCAGGTACTTCACAGGCGTATGTCTATACTATCTGGGGTACCGTTGCCTCTGGGGGAGCAGGCCTTGGACCTATTAGGCAGCACTTGTCTATGCCATCAAAGAATTTGAACGCGAAGGGTCACCAATTCTTTCAACTATTAGCGCTGTTATCAGAATAGTGGTGATCATCTTTATTCGTGTTCAATTGAGAAGTTTCAAGCCACTTCTAAAACTATCACTTTTTAGAATATCTCCGTTCACCACTTGATTTATTACAGCGTTGTTGGGTCTATTCGGACAGTGGGGTATACAGTTTATAATGTCTCAGGAAGTGGCCTATGAAATTTGGTGGAGCAAGCGGAATCGCAATCATCGGAAGTCTGGCAGGTTTTGTTTACTCTTTGGCAATGAAAAATCCTTCGGGACTTCAAGTTACGAAGATGTGAAATACTGTCTGGATAAAGCGCTGTTGGTCACGGAAAGATTACCTAGGCAAGCTCCCGAAGCATTGATGGAGAACGGTTGATCAGCGTTTGATGAGTCCTTTATCGCTATTTTTGTGGGAGTTGTGGTATTTTCATCATTGCTTCACTTGTTATTGATTTGGTAGAAGGTCGTGGGTAAGATCTTAACATGCCCGAATTTGTACCTAACACCCCTTGGAGTGAATCGCTCTTATATTTAATTGAAGAAATGGAAGGAAGAGAATATCTTGATTCAAAAATCATTACCGTCATGGGCTATTCAATATTTGAAATACATTCAAGTTCCCGTTCAAGAACCTTCTTATGACTATTTAAAAATGATTTGCACTGCCCATCTAAATCGAATTCCTTTCGAAAACGTGAGTACATTAATAAATTTCAAAGCGTACCACAAGCAAAAAAGGCTTAAGCAGGATGAACAGAAGTTTGTGGAGCACCTCTTTCAGCATCATACGGGAGGAACGTGCTATGTCATAAACAGCAGTCTCAACAAATTATTGAACAGTCTTGGATTTCACAGCCGCTACGCTTTATTAGGCGGCGGGCACGTTGCACTTCTCGTTCTACTCCCGGATGAACAAGAAGAATTATATGTGGATTGCGGGAACGGCTCCCCGTTCTTTGAGCCCGTTCGACTGGAGACCGATCCCAACCAGGTGTCTCGTTTTGGTGGAATAGAGATAAGGTTGCGCCCTGGAGATGAACCAGGAATATACACGTACAACAGAGAGGTCGACGGAAAGTTAATTACTGAAATGAACTGGACGTTCGATACCCGCAAAACATATCGCTTTGAGGATTTTCAAAAACCGATTGAAAATTATTATCAGCCAAATGGTACTTTCACCTCCTTCTTACGATGTCAAATTTGGAAATTAGATCGACAGCAATCGCTTTCATTAGTCAACAATGTCTTGAGTATCCGAAACAACTTCGGGCAGGTTGAAAAACGTACATTAGCTAACCGCAATGAGGTTCGGGAAGTGATCGATCGTGAGTTTAATTTACCGAGACTACCTGTTGAAAAAGCAATCGATGTTCTTGAGGAACTGGGTGTCAATCTGTTCCAAAACCATAGCTAAGAATGCTTAAGGAAACTTAAAAGTCTATATTGATGAAAATGGATTGACAATATTATGTATGGAAAACGCCATCGAATAACGATGGCGTTTTTCCTTTTTTTCGTTCTAATCGGGAATGGGATAGAATTCATTACGACATCAAGTTTTGTCAACGAATCATACAAGGAAAATAGTGTGTGGGGCTTTCTACTCACGGGGTTTTGACCAGAACGAGAAGGCTGTTGTGTATTAAATCAAAACTTCGACTGAGATTCGTACGGCATAGCTATCGAAATCAATCTCAGAGAAATAATTCAACAGATCCGTAGTGTACACATCTCCACATACCTTCATTCCGTTGCCTTCTATGTACGTTTTTATCATTACGCAGGCATCCGGCAAAGACTCGTAAGAGCCTACATAATCCATAACCACATACAAACCTTTCGGTTTGATAATCATTCTATTTCCAGAAATAGGCGCTTTAAGTTTATTTGCAACATAACTCCAAGAGAAGTGGTCTGATTCAAAAGTTTCTTTACTAATAATTGCCCATGTTGAAAATTCATGATTAATCAAATGCTTCTCACAATATTTTCGATGCTCACTTAACTTAGAATTAATTTCTATTTTATCGCCTTGTTTAAGGGGGGTAGCAATCAAATACTCCTCCTGACATTCTTCTATTAATGGATCAGTCCGCAGTTCCTTCATTGATGTTCTCGTCATTTGAATGGCGTTTTGCATAATAACCTGCATTCGTTTAATTCTTTGTATCTCCATCTCCAGCTCAAGTTGCTTTTGTTGGAATAGCTTCTCTAGCTCCAGGCTGTTCCGGTCCTGAAGATACCCTTTAATCTCCTTTAGTGAGCTGCCCGCCTTTTTGAGTACACTAATAATATCCAAAATATAGGATTGCCTAATAGAATAATAGCGGTAACCGTTTGTGTTTATGAACTCAGGCTTTAAAAGTCCGATCTCGTCATAATGAAAAAGAGTATGCTTTTTCACACCGCTTATGGCCGCCATTTCGCTAGTTGTGAAGTAACGATTGTCAATATTCGACACGGGTTGTTCCTCCTCACTCATTGTATCAAAAAAACTTTGTACTTGTATCTTACTACCGAGAATTAGCTTTGACTATAGGGCAACCCGATAGTTTACAATAAGTTTATAAGATTTCTATATTAGAAGAACATGGAGGGAAACACAGATGTTTAATTTCAAACAGTGGCTAATTTTGGGCGTCGTATCGAGTGCACTTTTGCTCATTGTTATGGATTCGACGATTCTTTATACAGCTTTGCCAAGCTTAACCCATGATCTTGGCGCGTCGGCATCAGAAAAATTATGGATTCTGAACGGTTATTCACTCATTATGGCAGGCCTACTTCCAGCGATGGGGACATTGGGAGATCGCTACGGTCACAAAAAAATATTTGCTCTCGGATTGCTTGCTTTTACTGCAACATCTCTTTTAGCAGCTTTTGCTCCAAACCCGACTGTACTTATAGTGGCGCGGGTGCTTCTTGCAATTGGAGCTTCAATGATGATGCCTGCTACATTGTCCATCATTAGAGTGACCTTTACAGATTCGCGTGAGCTTGGATTCGCAATAGGGATTTGGGCGGCCATTGCCTCAGGAGGGGCGGGGGTCGGCCCAATCGTAGGTGGATTTCTTGTGCAGCACTACTGGTGGGGCGCCGCCTTTTTAATCAATATACCAATCGCAATATTGGCGTTTATTTTGACCTTGCTGTATGTCCCCAGTCATGAGGGCAACAAGGATAGAAAATGGGATATTACCGGCTCCATTCAGATTATGATTTCTATGGTAGCAATTGTTTTTGCCATCAAAGAATTTGCAAAACGCGATGGTTCTTCGGCGATTGCCTCAGTTAGTGCCATAATTGGAATTGTCGTATTACTGATTTTTATTTGCCGCATGTTGAGAAGCTCCAAACCATTGCTTGACTTGTCGCTCTTTAAAATATCCCCATTTACTGTAGGATGTATTACAGCTGCAGTTGGCTTCTTTGGACAACTTGGTATTCAGTATATCGTAACTCAGCGGCTTCAGCTGGTGGAACAATTAACTCCGCTGCAAGCGGGACTTATTACATTTAGTATACCGGCTGCGGCCTTTGTAGCGGGGCCGCTAGTCGGAAAGATGATGCATCGTTACAATGTGATACGCATCAAGAGTGTATCCCTTCTTATTGGTGCCGCAGGAACGATCATTTATCTCTTGCAATTTGATGCCGGAATTTTGGGTCAAATTATTGGATTGGCGCTACTAGGGGGAGGATTAGGAGCAGGCATGACAGCTGCTTCACATTCCATCATGAGCTCTGCACCTCCTGAAAAAGCGGGAATGGCTGCATCAATTGAAAATGTAGCTTATGAAGTAGGGGGGGCAACTGGAATTGCCATAGTAGGAAGTTTGTCCGGTCTTATGTACACGCTGCGTATGAGTATTCCTAAGGGAATTCAAGTACCAGCTAACGTAAAAGACAGCTTAGATGAAACACTGTTATTTGCGGAAAATTTGCCGACCGATGCGTCAGAGCTCTTGAGGGCGGCGGGACGCGCTGCCTTTGACGAATCCTTATCTTTTGTATTGATTGGACTTATAGCATTATTAATCCTGACCGCACTTGCCATGGAATGGATAGGAGTCCGATCCAGGAATTCAATGCTGGAAAGGCGTTATCGAGACTAACTATGAAAAAGGTTTCACCCAAAAGGGTAACTTTTTCACCTACGTCGAAGCGAACAACAGGAAGAGTTGCATCTGCGTCTAGATGAATCCTGGGGTTATACCAAATTTAAGACAAATGGGGCTTCAAAAGCTACGGACAAAATTTATCGACTGGGTAACTAAGTTAAAAAAAAGTGTAATCTTCGAAACTACCGGAGATGCACCGATCTTATATTTGGCGAAGCCAGAAACTACCAGGGATACTTTCCCGTGTGGCAATTGCTTTGACAACGAGGAAAGGTTCCAGAAAAAACATAAATGAACATAAAAGTTAAAAAAATACTTCAATTGTCGAGGGACAAGAACATATTCCCATTAAAGTCGCTATCTTAGCGGCTTTTTTATTTTATCGGTACAAGTTTGTGTCCCGAGCCAAGGACATGAACTTGTACCGATTACCGGAATGGACAAGAACATCGTCCGAATTCCGATTAGATGAATATCTAATGTCGAGAGACAAGAACATGTTCCCATTGAAGTCGCTATTTTAGCCGCTTTTTTATGTTATCGGTACAAGTTCTTGTCCCGAGCAAAAGACAAGAACTTGTACCGATTCCCGAAATGGACAAGAACATAGTCCGATTAACGATTAGATGTACATCTAAACATTAATTTCATTATTGAAACTAAGTTTGCACTGGAGGTAGATCAACTAATGATCTATATTTTGTTTGCAGTAGTCATAGTAGTGCTTATTATATTTTCTTCATTGATTCTGATAATAAGGCGTAACGTTCATTACTGTTCGTTAAGGATGACTACAATTTAAGAGATAACTATGTCTGACATAGATAGGATTGGGGTGGCTCTGAGATGTACTTGTACAGGTTAATAATAGAATTGGGTTATTCAGGGTTCTAACAGTCCCCATACATATTATCTGCCCACAAGGTCAATGCGGTTGCTAATTTAATTGTTAACAAATTAGTTCCCCATGGCAATGGAGTTGATCTCGCTGCGATCTAAACACTGTAATAACTCCATTGGTAAGACAAAAATCTCGCTTTAGAGGGATAACGCGTGCAAGTTGCTCTTGCATAGTTGTTGCAAAAGGAAGAGGTCACAGCAACAATTATCGGTTTGACCAAGACCAGCCATCTAGAGGATGCAAATTTCGGCGTTATCAGTTATAACGCATAAAAAAATACCAGGTTAGAAAAACTTTATATTTCACATGCAAAATATAATTGACATTAGAAATCTATAAAAGTAAAACAGTCAATTTAAAGGGGGTTATACAACTGAGATCATTTATTTGAAATGGATACCACCTAAGATTTCTTGATTCCAGATAACTGGAGCTACGCAATAAGATAGATATTTAACAGATAAAGAAAATTTGATCTCTCAAAGGGAATACTTTTCAGCCATATTTTACATACATATATATGTATGTAAAATTTAGTCTAGGGTTAGGAGAAACATTAACTCAAACAGTAAGGAGTAGTTCCCTGTTGGCAACACACTTGCTATCATTACAAGTTCATGAATAGGCGCATGCCCCGCAAAAATCACTTTCCTTATTCATTTTTCGTTTGTATCCATTCAGTTACTTGACAAAAGGTAACTGGTTAGGTATTTTAATAGATAACCGGTTACCTATTTTGGAGGTGGAAAAATGGATTTTCCAAACGAAAAAAAAATTACACCTAAAGCATATGTTTATGGATCAATTTTCACATTGTCTAACCGTTTGCAACTTTTAGGCGATAGAAGATATAAGGATCTTTCATTAAAACAAGCATTTGTGTTGTGGAATATTTCTCTTTATGATGATTACTTTCTAAACTTACATGATATTGCTCAAATTGTCGGTACTTCGAGTCAGAATGTGAAAAAAATCATAAATATTCTTGAGAAAAAAGGTTTTGCAAAAGTAGGAAGAGATGAAATTGACAGAAGGAGTTTGCGTGTTGCTTTAACATCTGAGGGTAAAGAGTATTACTTGGTAAGAGGTAAGGAGGAAGAACAGTATATGGAAGAGTTATTTACTGACTTCGATGATAAGATGCTTATGGGATTGTATCAGGGTCTATATAAACTTATGGAAAAAACAGATCAAGAACTAGGGGGGAAATAATATGGCAGTTTATCTGAATGAAGTATCGCGCACCTTTGGTGAGTATTTACTAATACCAGGTTACTCATCTGTGGAGTGTATACCGGCAAATGTTAGCTTACAAACACCCTTAGTCAAATTTATAAAGGGAAATAAACCTCCTATTTCTTTGAAAATTCCTATGACATCAGCAATTATGCAGTCTGTTTCTGATGATACAATGGCAATATCTTTAGCAAAAGAAGGTGGACTTTCTTTTATTTACGGATCACAATCTATTGAAAGTCAGGCACAAATGGTTGCTCGTGTTAAAAGTTATAGAGCTGGATTTGTTGTTAGTGATTCAAATATATCTCCTGAAGCTACTTTAGACGAACTGTTAATGTTAAAGAAGAAAACAAATCATTCGACTGTAGCAGTAACGATTGATGGAAGTTCTAGAGGTGAATTAGTAGGCATTGTAACTAGCAGAGATTATCGAGTTAGTCGGATGACTTTAGACACTAAAGTTAAAGATTTTATGACACCGTTCGAAGAAATAATCTGTGGTAATAAAGATACCACATTAAAAGAAGCGAATAATATTATATGGGAACACAAATTAAATTGTCTTCCAATCATTGATGGTGAACAAAGATTGATTTCGATGGTGTTTCGAAAAGATTACAATACTAATAAGAATAATGAGAATGAGTTGATTGATGAATCAAAAAGATATATGGTTGGTGCAGGTATTAATACTAGAGATTATGCTGAACGAATTCCAGCATTACTTCAAGCTGGAGTAGACGTTCTTTGTATTGACAGTTCCGAAGGATTCACAGAATGGCAAAAGATTGTTCTTGAATACGTCCGGAAGAATTATGGGGATACCGTAAAAATAGGGGCAGGAAATATAGTTGATAAAGAAGGTTTCCGTTTCCTAGCCGAAGCGGGTGCTGATTTTGTAAAAGTAGGAATTGGCGGCGGTGCAATTTGTATTACACGAGAACAAAAAGGCATAGGGAGAGGTCAAGCTACCGCATTAATTGAGGTAGCGAAGGCTCGTGATGAATATTTTAATGAGACAGGAATCTATGTACCAATTTGTTCTGATGGAGGTACTGTA
>NZ_JABMCC010000118.1 GCF_013359905.1 Paenibacillus taichungensis
CGGTGGCTCCCGTTACCCCCGTATCTCCGGTTGCGCCCGATACACCGACGCCGGTTGCCCCTGTCGCACCCGTGGCTACCGCACCGGCCACCAACGTGTAATCCGGGGACGTTCCTGGCGTGGTCAGTGGTGTTGCAGCGTTCGCAATATACGTGCTGCCATCAAACGTTACGACTTGACCCGCTGGATACGTTGGTGCTACTGCTGGGTCGAATGGGACTACGCCTGTCAGACCTGCACCGGTGGCTCCCGTTACACCCGTATCTCCGGTTGCGCCCGATACACCGACGCCGGTTGCCCCTGTCGCACCTGTGGCTCCCGCACCAGCCAGCAACGTGTAATCCGGGGACGTTCCTGGGGTGCCTGTTGGCGATGCGACATTCGCAATATACGTGCTGCCATCAAACGTTACGACTTGACCCGCTGGATACGTTGGTGCTACTGCTGGGTCGAATGGAACGACGCCTGTCAGACCTGCACCGGTGGCTCCCGTCACACCCGTATCTCCGGTTGCGCCCGGTACACCGACGCCGGTTGCCCCTGTCGCACCTGTGGCTCCCGCACCAGCCAGCAACGTGTAATCCGGGGACGTTCCTGGGGTGCCTGATGGCGATGCGACATTCGCAATATACGTGCTGCCATCAAACGTTACGACTTGACCCGCTGGATACGTTGGTGCTACTGCTGGATCAAACGGTACAATCCCGTTCAGACCTACTCCAGTCGCTCCTGTTACACCCGTGGGCCCCGTTGGTCCTGCGCCTGCAAGCAATGTATAATCCGGGGATGTTCCCGGCGTTCCCGTTGGCGATGCCACATTTGCAATATACGTGCTGCCGTTAAATGTTACGACCTGACCCGCTGGATACGTTGGTGCTACTGCTGGATCAAACGGAACTACTCCATTCAAGCCCACGCCTGTTGCTCCCGTTGCACCAGTAACACCCGCACCTGCAAGCAAAGTGTAGTCTGGTGATGTGCCCGGCGTCCCGGTTGGCGATGCAACATTGGCAATGTACGTACTGCCGTCAAACGTAACCACCTGTCCTGCCGGATACGTTGGCGCTACCGCCGGATCAAACGGTACAATCCCACTCAATCCTACTCCAGTCGCTCCAGTCGCTCCCGTTACACCCGTAGCCCCTGTTGGTCCTGCGCCTGCAATCAACGTATAATCCGGTGATGTTCCCGGCGTTCCCGTTGGCGATGCGACATTTGTAATATACGTACTGCCGTCGAAAGTTACAACTTGACCCGCTGGATACGTTGGTGCTACTGCTGGGTCAAACGGAACTGCTCCATTCAAGCCCACTCCTGTTGCTCCGGTTGCACCGGTGGCTCCTGCGCCAGCAAGCAATGTGTAGTCTGGTGATGTACCTGGAGTTCCAGTTGGTGAAGCTACATTAGTAATATAGGTACTACCGTCAAACGTCACTATTTGACCTGCTGGATACGTTGGTGCTACCGCCGGATCAAACGGTAATATTCCACTTAAACCTAAGCCAGTGGCTCCCGTTGCCCCTGTAGGTCCTGCTCCCGCCAAGAGTGTATAGTCCGGTGAAGTACCGGGAGTTCCTGTTGGCGATGCCACATTTGTAATGTAGGTGCTGCCCTCAAATGTTACGACATGACCCGCAGTATACGTTGGTGCTACCGCTGGATCAAATGGAACAGAACCAGCGAGTCCCACACCCGTTGCCCCGGTGGCTCCAGTAGCTCCGGCCGCTGCTAGCAAAGTATAATCCGGTGAACTACCCGGTGTTCCCGTTGGCGATGCCATATTAGTAATATAGGTACTACCGCCAAATGTTACAATTTGTCCTGCCGGATAACCTGGTGCTACCGCTGGATCAAATGGAACAGAGCCCGTTAAACCTGCCCCTGTTGCTCCAGTCATTC
This sequence comes from Paenibacillus taichungensis, assembly GCF_013359905.1. Lineage (GTDB taxonomy): Bacteria > Bacillota > Bacilli > Paenibacillales > Paenibacillaceae > Paenibacillus > Paenibacillus taichungensis. Next base: position 1,900 of record NZ_JABMCC010000118.1, read on the forward strand.
CTCCTGACAAAAACAACGTGTAGTCTGGAGAACTTCCAGGTATACCGGTGGGACCATTCACGTTAACTACATAAAGACTACCGTTATACGAAACTACTTGACCTTGCACATAGCCAGGTGCCTGAGCTGGGTCAAAAACGGATATATCATCCAGTCCAACTCCAGGCGCCCCCTGCGGACCTGGTACGCCTTGAGGCCCTAGAGGACCTACCGGACCTACCGGACCTACTGGTCCAACTGTTCCTCCTGGCCCGGTCGGACCTGGCAGTCCGGGAACACCCGGAACCCCTGGAACTCCCGGAACTCCCGGGGGACCTGGAGGACCTGGAGTTCCTGATGTTCCAAATGAACTGGTAGCACGAGTCAATGATACGGATATGGAACGAATCAAACCAACCAATTTATCTTTTTCCGCAGGCGGAACTTCCAGAAGCAACGTTACACTTAATACATCATCGAGTAAATTTTGCAAGTTTCCAGCTAGATTAATAACGGCTACAGGCACAACTTCAGAGCCTGCAATGGTTAGTTCCAGAACGGATTGTAACTCCGCTTTCACCCCAGCTCGAAAACCAGAGGTATTAACAAAGTTGAGCAAACTCCGTAAACTGTTTTGCAACGCGAGAGTATTAGACGCTGTAGGCTGACTGACAGCTGCAGGAATAGTCACTGCTAGTGCTTTCAAAATGGACTCAAACTGCTCCACTTCACTCGATGTTATTGGAATAAACGGTGATCCCGCTCGAAACGATCTTCCTTCTAAGAAAGCTTTAATATTCACCCTTTTTCTTTCATCAGACATGCCTATTCTACTCCTCCTTTAACTTCTTCGCTTTTCAAGCTTATGTTTCATAAGAGGCAAAATTATCTTGGACACTTTTTTCGATGCAAAAAAAGTGAACATACTGTTCCACGTTGAACAAGATTAAACGGTACTGTTCAACAAAAAAAGCACCCTCAGCATGAGGGTGCTTCCGCACTTTTTGTATGAAATCGGGCTATTTCGATGAATCCACCGGAAATTGTAAAATAAACTCTGTACCTTCGCCAAGTACGCTATTAACGATAATGGTACCGTGATGCGCATCTACGATGTTTTTTACAATTGCGAGCCCCAGTCCTGTACCGACACTTTCACCCCGAACACGAGCCTTATCTGCTTTGTAGAATCGTTCAAAGATGAATGGCAGATCGGAAGACGGAATGCCTACACCTTCATCTTTTACAGTCACTTTAGCTACAGGTGTCCGGACATCAGTTAACAGCTCTGCCGATATGACAACATTTTTGCCTGAGGGAGTATGCCGAAACGCATTATCCAGCAAATTGGTAAATACCTGTTCAAGTCGATCCTCATCCGCCTGATGAAGTTCAATGGAAGACTGTTTGCACTCAAACCTAAGATGGATATCCTGTTCTTTGGAACGTACCGAGAACTTTCTGTATACTCGTTCCAATAGTTCAACCAAATCCACTTCCTTCACGGCCATATCCGTATGACCCGCTTCCATTCGCGCAAGATCAAGCAGATCCTTAACCAACCTGCCCATACGCAAAGACTCATCATGAATCACTTGAATTAATTCTTCACTTTCTTCTGGGGAAGCCGCCATCCCATCCAAAAGAGCTTCACTGTACCCTTGCATCATGGATAGCGGAGTACGTATTTCGTGAGAGACGTTGGCGACAAAATCACGACGCATCTTCTCCAGTCGTACTTCCTCCGTCACGTCACGAAGCACAGCTACTGCGCCTCGAACGACACTATCCGCGTACAAAGGTGCCATCTGAACAGACCAGACTCCCTGCTGCACATGCACGTTAGAGTTCTGATCGCCGCCCTGCTCCATCACCTTTTTGAACAAAGGAACGAGTGGTTCCGGTACCTCTCGCGAAGAACTCACAGCATTCTCCGAATCCTGTCTCTCGCCCATCTGTGCCCAGTCCAAATCACACCAAGCCTGCATGATTTTCTCGCCGGGGGGGTTTGTCAAAATAACCTTTCCCTCACCATCGAATGTCACTACGGCATCGGTCATGCTTCGGAGCACGCTCGCCAGATGTTCTTTCTCATGGTTAAGGTTGCGAATGTTATCTTCCAGCTGTGCAGCCATATGATTAAATGTATTACCCAATTCTCCAATCTCATCGCTCGTTACAAGGGAGAGACGTGTACCGTAGTTTCCTTTTCGAATCGCATTGGCTGCTTGAATTAACTGCTGCATCGGCTGCGTAATTTTCGTAAAAAGAAACAGCGCAAAAAAGGTCGTCAAACTGAAACCGATAATACAAACATATGTGAACAAACGTTTGATATCTCTCGACTCAGACTCCGCAAAATTCGTATCAATATACGGCAGCAAAAAAAGACCCAATGCTATGAGTACACAGCCCACAAGGCAAATAATCGTAATCCATAACTTCCCGACCAGCGATCTCCAGAAACTAAAACTACTTCGGTACTTCCAGTTTATAACCCACACCCCACACCGTCGTAATCATCGCCGCTGACTCTGGCGAAACCTTGTTTAACTTCTCGCGAAGACGCTTCACATGCGTATCCACAGTACGAAGATCACCAAAGAATTCATAATTCCATACATCCTTCAGCAGCTCTTCTCTGGAGAAAACTTTATCTGGAGATGTCGCGAGATAATGCAACAGTTCATATTCTTTCGGTGTTAGACTGATCTCTTCCCCACCTGCGGTTACGCGGTGAGCATCATGTTCGATGACCAAATGAGGAAATACGATATTGTTGCTTGAATTACTTTCCTTAGACAGATAAGCTGTCGCAGAAGAACGACGCAAAATCGCCTTCACCCGGTAAATCACTTCACGTGGACTGAACGGCTTAACGACATAATCATCTGCTCCAACTTCAAAGCCCTGAACGCGGTTAATTTCTTCGCCTTTTGCAGTAAGCATCAAAACAGGGGTTGATTTTACCTGACGCAAACGGGTACATACTTCAACGCCGTCCATGCCCGGTAACATCACATCAAGCAAAATCAGACCATAGTCACCTGCAGTTGCTTTTCGCAACGCAGTTTCCCCATCCTCTGCTTCATCGATTTCATAACCTTCTTTTTCGAGATACATTTTCAAAAGCCGTCGGATTCTTTCCTCGTCATCCACGACTAGTATACGGTTCTCATGTTCAGCCATTCCACTCCAGCCCCTTTGCAATAACTCCTCATCACTTCTATTATGTTCGATCTGGCGAACAATATTTGAATGCCCCATTGAACGTAGGGGCTTACGTATGTGTTTCATGGATTTCTCTCGGGAACTTTACGAAACTACCTCTCCTAGTCTGCCCCAGCGTATGAATGCAACCCGGCGATGATCAAATTCACACCAACGAGCGTAAACATAACGACCAAAAATCCAAGTACTGCAAGCCAGGCAGACTTGCGGCCCTGCCAGCCTCTGGACAAACGCAAATGCAGGTACACACTATAATATAACCATGTTATCAGTGCCCACACCTCTTTAGGGTCCCATCCCCAGAAACGGCTCCAGGCAATCTGAGCCCAGATCATAGCAAAAATTAATGCTCCCAATGTAAATATCGGGAATCCGATAGCAATTGCGCGGTAACTAATCTCATCAAGATCGTCGGCATCAATGCCATCCAGCATTGGTTGCAGAGCTTGTCCAAGCGGTCTTCTTACAATTAAACGAATAAGTCCATATAAGATCAGCCCTACAATCAAAGACCAGACTACCGTATTCAGTTTACGTCCAGCATTAACTCCGTTCATCCAGGAAGGTGTCTCAAGCAAAGGTTCCTTCATGCCAAGAAACGGTTTTATGCTCTCCACTTCGCTATTATAAGGTGCAAATATAGGAGGCATGCGATAAATCACTTTCTCTATTGTACTATTTTCCTGTACCTCTGTGTCAATGCTCGTGGTTTTCTGAACAAAAACCGCTTCATATCCGGATGCACGGAAAGCAAATACCGACCCGATAAACCCAACCACAACGACGATGGTGATTAATGTAAACTCAACCCATTCTCGCTGGCGTCTGGATGACTTATCCTTGCCACTGAAATCCACTGTGCGTAACAAGTACATGAATCCTGCGGCAAAGCCTACGGCGAAGAATGCCTCGCCAAGTGCAGCCAACGTCACGTGGATCTTGAGCCATATCGATTGCAAAGCAGGGATCAGCGGCTGTACTTCCTGAGGAAATACGGCTGCATATGCCATAATAATGATGGTTAGTGGCAATGCAAATAGTCCCAGCAACGATTTTCGATAAATTGCGTAAACTACAATAAATGCCACCATAATCATCATGGATAGAAAACTCATAAACTCATACATATTACTTACGGGTATATGGCCTGCTCCAGCCCATCGTGTACCAAAGAAGATGAGATGTGCAGCTAGTGCAACCGTTGATGCAATAAAGGCTCGCTTGCCCCATCGTTCTACATGAGCTTGCGGGTCACGATTACTCCATTTCTTGCCCATGACGGCAACGCCATATAACATAAATGCAGCACAATATAGAAAAAAAGATACGATAAATGCGTCGCTGCTGAAATCCAATAAACTCATGTTTGGTTCCCCCCGTTATCCAACGACTTCTCATCCACTTCCACATTCATATGTTTTAACACAGCTGCAACCTCGCGCCTAAATCCAAACCAGTTTTTGTTCGTATGGCCACCTAGGGTGAGTTGTCCATCATCAATCCGAATCCAAATACGTCGGTGGTGCCAGTAAAAGCCCATAACCAGACCCAACATAACGATGCCTGCCCCAACCCATACGAAAGGCATGGCCTTATCAATACGGATATTGAGGTAACTCACGGACTGAATGATGTCCACCTTATCCATGCTATCGACCTCTAGCTGCAAAGGAATTTCTCCTCCATTCAGCTGTTTGTTAATTGCGTCCTGTTGAAAACGCTGTTTATCGATCTGCTTCGCAAAATACAAGTACTGCATGCCTTCTGCGGGTAAATTGGGTCCCTTGATGTTAAATAGAAAGGCAGGCGCATTAGGTGAAGGGGACTTTGATTTGGGCTCTCCATTTTCATCCAGCCCAAAATCCATATATTTTTCTTTCACATTCAGACTATAGGGTCCAGCTTCAAACGTTCGCTGCGTATCCACCATAGCAATTTGGATTGCTCCGTACTTCTCACCCGTCTGGGCATTGACCAGATCAGGCGTTACCGAACGAATCGTTGGTGTCAAATCATAATCAAACTGATATGCTTTCAATCCGTGGTAATTCAGTGGATGGTTCACTCGAACATCATGTCGGTCCACCTCGGTCAATTGAGGTTTTTTCGAAGGATCCGAGCAATCTGCCGTACATTCGTACAACACCACTTTGGTTTCAAACAGTTTTGGAACGGTTTTGTTCAAATTTTTGAACTGTTCTGGAACCTCATCTTCACTGTAAAACTCAACATTAAACTGTTCATTCTTCAAATACATGGAGGTATTCGGTATTTTCTTGATCTCACCTTCGGGAAAAGCAACATGCTCATCCAGATTCAGCCCGGGAAGCCCTCGGGCAAGTACTGCCAGTAGAAAGATAATCAAGCCGATGTGGATAACATAAGGTCCCCAGCGACTGAATCGCTGTTTCTCAGCCAGCAATGCACTACCCTCGGTATGCACACGATAACCTTTCTTTTTAAGTGGCGTAACCGCTTTCTTAATCCAGTCTTCTGATGCCTCTTCTATGGAGCCTTGGTACACCAGTCGCTGGCGTGTAAGAAACTGCATGTGTTTGCGTATTTTCTGTTTATTCAGCGCTTTGTATAGTGGAAGTACCCGGTCTAGACTGCATATGACCAATGAAGCACCGATCAGCACCAGTAGCAAAATAAACCACCAGGATTCGTATGTATGGGACAGACCCAGCAGATAATAGATATGACCCAACTGACCGTATGTGTCCTTGTAATATACGGATGGATCAATATTCAGAAATGTACTTTCTTGCGGATAGATCGTGCCTAGCATGGAACCTACAAGTGTAAACACAATCATGTAAACAGCAATTTTGACCGATGAGAAAAAGTTCCATATGCGGTCAATAATTTTTGGATTCGTACGCTGCGAACGACGCGCCATGCCATCATAACGCATTTCCAATACTTCATCCGATTTGACCTCAGCCTCCAGCAGCGGCTTGCCGCATGCTTCACACAGCACAGTGCCCACCGGATTCTGGTGTCCGCACTCACACTTCGTATTTTGGAACACGACTAGACCTCCTGTCAGGGCTGTTTCGCCAGTTGTGAAATTTGAGCGTCAAGTGTGTTCAAATCAAGTTGACCGATATGAATGGTGGAGATTTTACCCGTGTCGGAGACAAAAAATGTCGTTGGCATCGGAGATATACCGAAATCCCGGATCGAGTTTTTGTCACGGTCGAGCATAATCGGAAACGTAACGCCCACCTGCCGAACAAAATTTTCCACGGTCATCTGGTCTTCCCCAACATTGATTCCAACAAATTGGACACCCTGGTCCTTCCATTTGTCTGCTTGCGCTTGTAGCGCAGGCATCTCTTTGACACAAGGCTCACACCAAGTCCCCCAGAAGTTGATCACCATGGCTTTGCCTTTGTATTCCTCAGACGTATGAACTTGTCCATCCAGGCCCAGCAATTCAAAAGAAGGAGCTTTGTCTCCTTCTTTTGGCTTGCCATTCGAGCCGGATACCGATGTAGTAATCGCATATCCGCCCAACACCAGGATCAATAACAAAATGACGATTTGCACCGCTCTTCTTGATTTCCCCATGTGCTGCTCCCCTTTTAAGTCAGCTTTTTGCATAATTTGATTCTAAACGCTCCCGGGTACAAGAATTAGACGAATAACACCATTTCGATCTAACTCTTGCTGATTGAAAGTCGCTCCAGGGATTTATGCAAAAAGCTTGAGTGACTAGCATTCGCATATAACGGTCTTGGACACCTGTGAACATCCTATGAACAATTATAGCGAATTTCGTCACAAATCTGCGGCGCTTTTATGAAAATTATGTGTCCTCACATTACCTTTTTTTCATTTTTTTGGCGGGTTCTGATTTTGCGAGCGTAATCAGGTTGTTGACTTCTTCTTTGGTTAGATTACGTGTGAGTCCGCGTTTCAGGTTTTGAAGCAAAATACCACCAAACGAAATCCGTTTCAGACGTGTTACCGGATGGTTAATCGCTTCGAACATACGTCTAACCTGACGGTTACGCCCTTCGTAAATCGTAATAGAGATAACAGATTCATTTGCTGCGGTATCCACATCTTTGTACTCAATCTCTGCCGGAGCTGTCATACCGTCGTCCAGCATAATGCCTGTCTTTAATTTCTCCAGAGCCGAACCATGTGGAACACCTTTAACGGTTGCATGATACGTTTTGGGTACGTGATGCTTCGGATGCGTCAACAAATGCGCAAACTCGCCGTCATTGGTCAGAATGAGCAATCCTTCTGTGTCATAATCCAGACGACCCACTGGGTATACCCGTTCTTTGACACCTTTAAGATAGTCGGATACAATTTTCCGACCTTCAGGGTCTGAAGCACTTGTGATAACACCCTTCGGTTTGTTCAACATCATGTACACTTTCTTTTCACTGCGGATCGGTTTACCATTAACCGTAATCATATCCTCTTCGGGGTTCGCTTTCGTACCCAGTTCGGTTACGACCTCCCCGTTAACTTCTACTTTGCCGGACAGGATCAGTTCCTCGCTCTTGCGGCGGGATGCAATGCCTGCCTGTGCGATAATTTTTTGTAATCTTTCCATGTTTGTCATGTCACCTCACACTAATGATACCCATCAAGGCCTGAAATCACAAGGATAATCCATCGATTTTGTTAACGCAGGGGTTGTAAACACCTTTAGAGCTGCATTTAGCTATGTATTTAGACCAAAAAAGCTCACCCTCTCACTGCCTGTATGCGACAGGAGCGTTAAGGTGAGCCGTTCACTTTCAATTGTATGTAACCACTGCAATAAGTTAATTGGCTACTTTACCTGCAACAACGACCTGTTTTTTCGCAGGGGTTGCACTTTCTTTAATAAAGGATTGCAACGTTTTGGAAGTAATATAATAAGTACGTCCTCCGTATACAAAGGTCATCATACCAATAACCCGATTGTTCTGGTCCAGAACAGGGCCACCTGAATTGCCTTGTGCCACAGATTTTACGATACTGCCAATGCCCTTCTTGCCTGGAACGTCTGAATCTTGTGAATTAAATACTCGGCTCTTGGCAATTGTATTATAAGTTGAAGGGAAATCTTCGTCCAACAGCACAAGTTCCCCGGCAGAATTTTTAGGAAATCCGATGGTATAGACAATTTGATTATCTTTGGCATTTGCAAACGTCACCGGTTGTGCGTCGATTTCTTTGTCCAGCTTCAGCAATGCCATATCTGTCACCGGATCTGTTTTAATGATTTTGGCTTTAACAGGCTTGTCCAGATGACCTGGGCTTGCTACAGTAAGTGTGCCTTCGTCCCCATCAGACAGTTCAGCATAATCCTGAACGACATGATAGTTGGTTAGCACCTCATCCTTGGAGATCAGTATAGATGTGCCTACATCATAATATACTGAATCGGGTTCATCCTGCTTGACCAGACGTACGTTCACAACTGGAAAAGAATCCGCTGTAACGGCCAACTGAGCACGTAGTTGTTTATCGAAGTAACCCGTAAAATGAATCGTATTAACGGCTTGAGCCGCAGCCAACCCCGTCTGTCCTGCAAGCAACGCAATGGCAAGCATGCCTGACATTCCAAAGCGGAGCATTCGTTTCCAACTCTTTTGCATGATTCTCACTCTCCTCCGCTATCATTCTAGCATAATTCGTATATCGGAAGGAGAGGGCATATTTTTAACCAAATACAATCAAACAAATGACCAAGGCTGCAATGAAACCAACTACATCGGAAAACAACCCAACTTTGAGCGCATAGCGACCATTACGTATCCCTACCGCTCCAAAATAAACAGTCAATACATATAGGGTTGTATCCGTACTGCCTTGAATCGTGGAAGCCATGCGGCCAATCATCGAGTCGGGGCCATAGGTTTTAATTAGGTCAGTTGTAAAGGCAAGCGAGCCTGTCCCAGTCAAAGGACGCAAAATACCGAGTGGCAATACTTCTCCCGGAACCCCCATCCAGGACACAAGTGGTGCGAATAGGCTGATCACATAATCCAATGCACCAGAAGCACGGAATACACTGATCGCTACCATCATACCTACCAGATGGGGAATAATGCTAATTGCCGTAGAGAAGCCGTCTTTGGCCCCATCAACAAAGGATTCGTAGACCGGGACCTTTTTGGTAAACGCATATAATGGAACAAACGCGATGATAACCGGAATGGCCCAGACGGAAATCCAGTTGATGAAGGTTAACAACGTTGCTCATCCTTTCATACCGGGATTGTCACTTTTATGTACACGCGGCGGCCTGTGAAGTGCCCTGTTTCGGTACCAGCGATCGGCTACGATGGCTGCAAATGTCGCAATAATGGTTGCCATTAGCGTGGTGCCTACAATTTCCGTGGCATTCGCAGAATGATAATTAAGCCGAATGGCTATCAGGGTTGTTGGAATAATGGTGATACTCGCTGTATTCAGAGCCAGCAGCGTGCACATGGCAGGGGAAGCCGTTTGTTTATCCGGATTCAGCTCTTGCAGTTGCTGCATGGCTTTGATCCCCATTGGGGTTGCCGCATTGCCTAAGCCGAGCAGATTGGCACTCATGTTGGATAAAATGTAGCCCATGGCTGGATGATTCCGTGGAACATCCGGGAACAAGAAGCCAACAACCGGACCCAGCAGCTTTGCGATTCGTCCCAAGAGCCCTGCATCCTCAGCCATTTTCATCATCCCCATCCAGAACACGAGCACACTGATCAGCCCAAAGCATACCGTGACTCCGGTTGCTGCTCCATCAAAAGCTGCCTGCGTAACGACTTCAATTTTGCCCTGTGCGGCTGCAAAAGCAAATCCGGTTACGATCATGAGAAGCCAGATTAAATTGATCAAAAGATAACCCTCCCCTCATTATGGAGATAACAAATGACTTAATACTGCACGCCATGCGGAAGCCCAGGTAGAAATTTCACCGATCCCCCCCAGAGTTGCATCCTCTGTCTTTGGCTCTGGCGGAATATAACTTCCTTTGCGATACACAGGAATTGAACCCACAAGTTTCCCGTCAAGCTGCATATCAATTCGGCCGGCCAGTCCAAAGGTGGGATCAGTCGTTTTTGCATCTCCCTCTGTACTCTCTTGGACACGGTTATCGAGTAAAATCAGCTTTTTCGTCAATGAAGATGTCTCACTCTTCGCCAGAGGATAGGTGAACCCGCGGCCAGTGACCACATCCGTGTTTTGTACAGGCTGTTCTTTTTTTGCAATTTCCACCAAAGGGAAGTTTTCAAAACCGAAATTCAGCATACGTGCATGGTCATTCCAGTCGTCACCATCGTTCAGGGTTACCGCAGCAAGTTGTTGTCCATTGCGAGTAGCAGAGCTGACCAGACAACGGAATGCTTTTTTGGTATATCCGGTCTTTACGCCATCGGCTCCTTCGTACAATCGCAGCATTTTATTTTTGTTTTGCCAGGAATACTCCCAGCTCTCATTCGGATTTGGGGCCGATTTGTTCTCCGTAGCTACAATTCGTTTGAATACCGGATTCTTGAGCGCATACGCGGTTAGGCGTGCCAGATCATTGGCGGTGGAGTAATGACCATCTGCGTCAAGTCCATGGGGATTCATAAAATGGGAATGGGTTAGACCAATTTGCTCTGCCTTTTTGTTCATTAAAAGAACGAAACCTTCTTCAGATCCACCGACATGTTCAGCAATCGCCGAGGCCGCATCGTTGCCCGATCGAAGCATCAGCCCATACAGCATGTTTTCCAGTGTCATTTCTTCACCCAGCTTGAGATAGATGGATGACCCTTCTTTGGCAAAAGCCGAAGAAGTTACCTTTACTTTGTCATCCAGTTTACCGTGTTCAATCGCAACAATTGCTGTCATGATTTTGGTCAAGCTGGCAATTCTGAGTTCCTTATCCCCGTCCTTGCTGTACAATATTCGGCCCGACGTCACATCAATGAGAGCAGCGCTTTGCGCATGATTTGAGGGGCCAGGTATGGTTCCCTGGGCTTCAGCAAGTCCAATTGAGGGAAACAGAAACAAGGGTACAAGCATACATGCCATAAATTTCATTAATTTTCGCATCGATTCATTCCTCCGGGTCACTTGGAATCTTGTACTAGCTTATGACAGGACAACCCGAAGTATGTCCCAGTGTTAGCAAACAGCAAAAATCCCTCTCGCACATGCTGCGGAAGGGATTTTTGCTGTTTTAAAAAATTGAGATGCTAGGATTTATTAAATTTATTTATTGTCCAGCATCTTGGCCACTTTCCGCATAATTCTGGAGACTCTCATCTGGCTAATGTCCTCCATCTCTGCTGTCTGTGTTTGATTAAAACCCTCTACCCGATGCTTCAGGACAGTGACTTCCTTCTCGCTTAACTTGCGTTTCACCGATTCTATAACTGCATCAACATAAATTCTGTCGACCACTCCATCTTCAATATTTTCTCCGCTATAAATGGTATCCATCAATGTAACTGCTTGGGCTTGCTGATCATCTGCTCCGACAGGCTCATCCAGGTATTTAACTCCCTTCCCCACTTGTAGGGCCTTATTGATTTTCTCCTCTTCCTCATCAAGCAACAGAGCGATTTCATGAGCGGTCGGAAGATACCCCATATCGTGCTCCAGCCGATTGATTCGGTTAATTAATTCTGTAGCCGTGCGAGTGGGGCGAATAATACTTGCGCTGTCTCTCAGAAAACATCGGATTTCCCTTACAATCGCAGTAACAGCAAACGAACTGAATTTCACTCCACGCCCTGTATCAAATGCTTTGACTGCTTTAATAAATCCAAGGCGTCCCAATTGAAGAATATCGTCTTTTTCCACACAATGATTTTTGATAATGACTTCCGGTTTTCCAATGTATTTATGTACTGAATGCCAAATCAAGTTCTCATTAACCAAAATACTATCTCCGAGAAAATGTTCATCGACTTGACATCGTTCAATATTTCCGACTAGGTCCATAGAGTAAAATTTCTTGTCCAACTTCAAATTCATGCTAATATGTTCTGAAAATTTATCCATCTAGATCTCCCTATGTAAATGTTGTGGAAGTTCACCAACAATCTACCGTTCTAACGTTCTTTATTGATTTTCTTTAGTATCTGAACCATATTGTTATGGTGTTTCTTCACTTGATTGTAATACCAGGGGCGAGCCTTGCCTTTGTCTACATTGCCCTCCCCCTGATTGTACGCAATTGTTGCTGTACGGAGGTTTCCGTCATACTTTTCCAATAGATATTCCATATATTCAATGCTGGTTTTGATGTTAATTTCCGGCTTGTATAAGTCACTGCCGCTAACACCAAACGATTTGGCCGTACTTGGTAGTATTTGAAGGAGTCCAATGGCTCCATGAGATGATGTGCTATCCTCTACTAAGCGGCTCTCTTGCCACATCATGGCCAATATCCACACAGAATCCATATTGGAGCCTTCAATATAATGGTCCACCCACTTCACATACTTCAGCAGCTTAGGCTGGCTTACTATCTTCTCCTGATAAGATTCTATATAAAGCTCTAACATATCTACCATTTCTTTATGGGACGTAGCGTCCGGATTTGACTTCACTTGCTTTAGGGTTTGTTTTGTGTTTTGTTCTCCAATCGGATTAACAGCAGCTGGTACAATCAGCCCTCCATATATCGTTATCGATGCCAGTACCGCCGTAATGATAATCCCGATTTTTTCAAAAGTGACCAACGGGATTGCTCACCTCCTTAGGTTAAGCCTTATATAATAGAAGGAAACCGTAGTTTTTCAATGCTTGTACGAACTTGTACCCCAATTAATTAGAGGGTGTATAGTCGAATTTAAAGGCTTCTCTTTTCCTACTAAGACTCATCTCGTTCACTGGTCTGATATGCCAAGATTGCTGTATACTCTATCCTGCTATTTGCTGAATCGTAAGTGGAAGTAACATCTAATCCAGTGACTAATACATTGGGATTGTCATTCATCCAGATATTAATCTGTTCTTCTAGGTCCATTGGTGATGGTGATGTAAACATCTTTACAGCGATATCTAAGGCATAATTTTTCATGTCCATTTATTCATTAGCGATAAGAAGCTCAGGGTTTGTTTGTTCGTTTGTTTCTTTATCGCTTTGTACAGCAGAAGGGGATTCAGTAGTGCTCTCCTCTTTTTTCTTCTCCTCGATCAATTGAGCAAACTCCTCTTGTGTCAACTCATGGATCTCAAGTTCAAATGCACTTGTGAGAATATATCCCATACCGTCCGTTAAATGAACGTTGTAGTAGGTTTGCGGTTCTTCGTGAAATTCGTCCGCTTCGTAGTTGAATCCAATAACGGCTTTTTCATAGCCAGCTACAATACCTGCAAACCATACATTGGCTTTTGTTGTTGCGCCTGTTGGCGTTTGAATCTCATGCACATTCGTTGGTGCGTGAACGCATTTACCAATCAGACTTGCAACCAATTCTTCGGTTAATGTATCGTCTTTTGCTTTTATCATTTGTGTCATACAGTTATTCCTCCACATATTTAAATTATCTTAGACTCGGATATCCAACTCTTCAATTTCTCTATACGCGTTATATTATTAACAGTTAACGTTGTACCACAGGAGAGGCATTTAGGGTGCCACTTATGAGCGTATAATGCGTTCGAATATGCTTTACAGCACGCTCAAGATCATTTATTCGATTGGACAACATCTCCTCAATGACAGGCTCCCATACTCTGAGTCCTACACCCATGATCGGTTTGTTTTGAATATACGCATGATGCAAGATCACTACCTCAGTAGGAGTCAGCTTTTCCACATCAAGATTAACGAGCAACGCATCTGCTTGAAAGACAACCTTCTCTATAATCAACGCATACTCCCGGTTACTTAGGCCGGACGCTTTAGCTGAATCATGGTGGGCCCAAGCAATATCAGAAAATCCCGACAGACTTTCCAAAGTAAATCCCAACACAACAACACTGAGCATATTCTTCTGCCACCTTCCATTATTCAAACGCTTAATTACTCTATACGATATAAAAAAGCACCCCGTTAAGGGTGCTTTTAGTTCTATGTACCGTTTTGGTCGATCTTCAACAAACTTTGGCTATGAATTGCCACTTTATTAAAACTACAGAGCTTCGTATTTCTCACGAATCGCTTTCCATAACTGTGATATGCGTGCCTTGGATACACCTAACATTGCTGCAATTTCTACAAACTCGTACCCGGAGGTTCGAAGTTTAAAAATCTCTTTTTCCCGGTCATTAAGTTTCATATTCTCCATGATGTCAGTTACGAATTCAAAATTCTCAAAAGCAAACCCAGCGTGCCCAAGCGATAGCGCTGTATCCGTTCCATCACTTTCATCACTGGCGCCAAGATCAGTACACACTAGCTGGACAGCGTTAACGACACTGAGGTTTTTCTCAGACATGCATTTGCGGTACATATCCTTGATTTTATTTTCGATCAGGTGATCAACAAATGTCGACATTTTTGCTTTTTCTGCGTCATACTTGTCTAGCGCATTATACAACTTAATCATGATCTCCTGCGTTACATCCTCTTTTTCCATCCCTGCAAACGTTTTGCCTCTAAGTTTATGGCGACATTTTTCCTGTGCTTTGTTCAAAAACGTATCTATATCCCCAATTTCAAATAAATCATCAAACCCCAAAGCAGTTGTAGCAGACATCATCATTTTCCCCCAATAACTATTTAGTTGTTTAGTTGTTTGTTAACTCTAACTTGCATTTTTATCGTTAAAATTTTGATTAATTCTTGCTCACTCAGCAATCTACTATCCTAACCCTAATCAAACCTCAAATATTGCTTGCCGATGTCCAAAAAACCATATCTAATATGTAGTGTTATCACTTCTTCGTAAATATGAAAACTTCTTCTTCAGGCAATGCTTAAAGCTAGATAAGTCTTTTGCATTACATAAAAATTGCGTAGATGATCCACCTCCCCTTCCGATCCACATCAAGATATAAAACTAACTTTCAAAGCTCAGCAATGGGACAATTTATCAGAGATACTTTTCCAACCTATTACATTCAGAATAACAAATACGAACTAATGTTCGCAACATATTTTTATCAGCTTCTTTAGTACACCATTTACCCACTATATACGAAGCCAAATGCGAAACGTAAAGCCCGTTTTTTTGCAAACAAAAAGACCAACACAGAGCGCACCACTAGGAAAATACCAAAATGGTGGAATGTGTCGGTCTTGGTCTGACATCTATTTCGTTCCAATTACCGAAGATATGGTCTTGAAGCCCTTTTATACGATTACAGGCTTCGTCAAGATTATTAATTCTATCTGATCGCCATAAGGGTAGTATAAGGAAATATGTAGGATATTGTCAACATCAAAATTAGTTCCGAAGAACCTATCCAATAACAAAATGAATTTTCATGGGTCTTAAGGCATGTTTATTGCATCATTTTTCAGCAGCCCCTCAACATCCTTGTTCATTTTAAAGACGGTTACCTGTTCCGCAAAATCAGTGCCAAAGAACATGGTTTCAATATCTTCAATTTTCAAACCCAGGTGAATATAGGAGAAAACAGGACTGAAATCTTCTCTCATCATTTCTGCAAGCTTCAGCTTGTATTCGGCAAAGATCTGACTGGAATGCGATTGCATGTGTTCAAGCATGAACGCTTCAGGTTTGGTGAATTTTGCTGTAAACTTAAGGATGATAAAATAATTCATGATGACGACTCTGGTATCTACTGGCCCGCGTTCAGTAAAATCTTTTCTTATTCTTGATGCCATTTTCGCGAGTTCTCTTTCCAAGTCTTTTATGTCAATGTTCACATCCCTCCCTACAATCATCCTTTTTCCTCCTATTGCCCTGAATACAATAATCAAACCTAATTTAATCAAAACTCTTTATACAAGACAAGTTTCAATGCGTTTACGGACTAAAGTCCCCACGATCTTTTCATGAAAAAGGAATAGACCCCAGAAGTAGGCTTGGGGTATATCACTGGTTTTACTATGGCTTACAATTATGCAAATAAAGCAGCACATTACGTTTAAAACTATACTATTTCGTTTTAGTATCTATTTTTAACTTCATTGTTCATTAGGCACGTCAACTTTGAGCAGGCTGAACGCCACTAGATTCA
Source organism: Paenibacillus taichungensis (assembly GCF_013359905.1). GTDB lineage: Bacteria > Bacillota > Bacilli > Paenibacillales > Paenibacillaceae > Paenibacillus > Paenibacillus taichungensis. Next base: position 18,211 of record NZ_JABMCC010000118.1, read on the forward strand.
AAACCACATTGGCACCATATTCCTTCTCAATTACATCGAACGCTTCTTCCGTTGCACCAACTAGGTCGTCCTTCTCCGTGGTCATCTCCATCGTGATGATCTCCTCATGATTCAACGCAAAGGTCAGTCTGTACAGCATCGATGGTTCCCTCCTTTGAAGTAAGTTCAATATTGCGAACATCGGTGAGATCAATGATATGCACAACATCATCTGTATCTTCCAAAGTAATCGACTTTCCCTCATTTTTATGTTTAGTGAAAAGTCTTCGGTATTCTTGCTTGACTTCATCGGCAGTTAAAGGAATCTCGCGTACAACCTTATCGGAATCCTTCTCTTTCTGTTGTAGCCGGGGATTGTCCTCAATCCATGTCACTGTTTTCTTTTTGCCACTTCCCTTGAAATAGAAATGAGCGGTGAGTCCAATATTCATCTAGTAATACCTCCTGGCTAAATTAGTGTTCTAACGTATTAGGAAATAAAGAATAAACTTCGAGTGTTAGCCTTCATACCTTCACTATTCTCTCTATACGTCCTAATCGTCAGGATGTTAACCCTATGCAGCCGCATTTCTCTTTTTTGAAACAAAGAAAGGACAGCATAAGCTATCCCTTAATATTTCTTAACCGCTATGCGATTGCCCAAAGAGTCATAGATGTATTTGAAGTTGGTTTGAATTGGGGTTGCTGCCATCCTGGTGATGGACTTTGAATCCAGTCTTCCTTCATCATCATATTGATATATTACATCGACCAAGGTCGGGAGCTGCACGAATTCTTGTCCGTCCAACCGATGAACTTCACCAACAGATATCACCAAAAACGAATCATTTTGCCCATATCCATCTGTCGAAATCGGCATGGTCAGCAATGGCTCTGTGACGACCTGCTCCATGTAATTGTCTGTGACGACTTGTCGAATGACCCGGCCTTGCATATCAAAAGCAAAATATGTAACTACGTCTGTATAATCCACCAAATCGCTGATTGCATCCCAAGGGTCCGTCACACTCAGGCGCTTGCGCTCGGACAAAGTCATACTCACACGGGTTGCACCATCTATAATCATATCTGCACTATGTGTATCCGGATGGATATAATGATTCGCTTCATTCTCGATATTGAGTAGCTTTTCACGCTCTTGTGAGGTCATAACCACTTTAGTACTTCCATCTATTATAATGTCCGCACTGTGTGTGTCGGGGTGGGAGTAAATCAACGTTTTGGTACCATTGATATTCACGGCTCCGTTATCGGTATGATTAGAAACGCGGTCACCGCCAACCTTCACATATTCTCCACCGCTGTATGTATACGTCGTTGAGGTGTTCTGATTGCTTGAGTCCTGGCGTACCAGATATAATCTTCCTGCTTCACCTATGGTCGGCAGCTCCGTTTTTAGTCTCACCGAAACGACATTGCCAGTGGACACTGCGTCCAGTCTTCCATCAAGCGTGGCAAAGGAATCTCTGGCTTGTTTGACTTCACGTTCTACCTTGGCAGCTTTGCTGAATGAAACAATATCCATGGTATCCCTCCTACCTTGTAGTCAAACCAACGACCTCTATATCGAAGTTGGCCATATCTGTTCCTAAATTTTTCAACGACAAGTGAAGTGTGGAAGTCCCATCGATGTCCTCATAAGGCAAATCGATCATATCGTAAATGCCTTCCATAAAATTTCCCGTCGAGTATTGGGCATTGTTGAAATACAGAACCTCCGGATGAGGGCCTGCGCTATTCAGTACATGAACTTCCACATTCGTTTCTCTGGACGGAATGACCCTGATCGTTTTAATCATGAATCGAGGATGCTCCATCGGAATATCGATCAACGCCATTGCCCCAACGCCAACATACTCTACTCTTCGGGCAAATGAAACTGGCAACATCACTTTTCTCATCTCCTCCATCAGTTTCCATGTTCGATTCAAGGCTTTTCCCTCCTTCTAGGAATATGTGTATCAGGATATCTCCGTGGACGCAGGTAAGCACCTGACGTATTGCCACTTCCACTGTAAGACCAATCTCCCCACGTTTTCCCTACCAAACCGGACTGGTTAACAGGAATTTTGACCTTGATACACCAATCGAGACCTGTATAATTCTGCTTCACTTTCAGTCCTCTGATGGTTTCTCGGATTAAGCCTACTCCACTAGATTGAGTCAAGAACTTGTGCTTAAGGATCATATTTTTTTCGTAAGGAATTCCAATCCTCGTTCTTGCTCCGTAAATATACTTGTCCGTAACGTATCCGATCAGATCATCACCATGGCTGTCCAGCAGCCTCCACGTTCCCCAACGATAGATGTCAATTAATTCAGCCGTAGTAGATAGTGCTCCTAGCGAATAGATCATTTCCTTGCCTTCAAAGGTTAACGGAACAGCATTGAGATCGTATCCAACACGATGAGGGACTCCCGCCTTACTTTGGGTAAAAAGAGAACCGCTCGTGGCGGTTCCTACAACGTTTCCTTGATGCACTGTCATGTCCACTCACCACCTTAATTCATCAGGACAGCAACCGTAGCGCCTGATAAGAAGCTCTGTCCACCGATGGACAACGAGTACACCTTATATGTTTTGGTACCTACTTTGATCTCATCTCCATGGGAAACACCGGCAGAAGGTACTGCATAAATATCAATAAGTTCACCTCTTGGTCCTTCCACACCATTGCACATAATAACCGGGGCAAGATGATAAAGAGAACCCCAACCTGGATTAACCGGAAGCATTGCAGAATAAGCATCATAGATGTTGTTGACCATCTGTTTATCTTTATCCCTTAACGTTCGGATGCCGTTATCCCCGTTGTAACTGAGGCCGACACCCAAACTTGAGGAATCCGCCTCTGTGGCATACCTGTTCAAAATTCCGAAGTAACCTAGATTAGAGATGCCTGTAACCGAGTTCACATCACCCTGCAAATAAATAATGATTCGGTTCGCTTGGACGGAAACCTGATAATCAATCAATAGATTCGTGTCCACAATACTGGTATGACATAGAAAGTCCTTTTTCACTTCAGTTCTACCCACCGGGATGCTGCCGTCTGTTGCCATAACATCTTCGCACACGCTCACTGAGAGTTTGTTCCCCGTAGTTCCCTTTGTATTTCCAACCTCGAGTCGGAAGAATAACTTGTCTGTACCTGTAGTACCAACTGATTTGAGCACGATCACACTGGCTGTTTCATAAAAGATCGACCAGGGCGAACCCGCAATCGTTTTAAACCCCTGTACCATATTTGCGAATAATTCATTCATTTTAACTCTACCTGAGAAATTGGCCATACTTCATAAACACCTCCTAGATTTGGAAAAGTAAAGCCCTTTGCCCGCCACCAAGCAGTCTGGCACCGTGAAAAAACTTAGGCCTGCCATACACAGCAACCTGATTCGTATTGTAGTAATACCGTCCATAATCCGTATTGGGATAATCTTGATCCACGACATGAAACACATAATACTTACCGTCATTACCAAGGTCGAGTATCGATCCGTCCGGGTGCTGCGCACTGTTTTTGAAAACAATGGACCGCATGCCTTTAAATTCGCCCCGCGCTCCTTCCAATGGGTGGTAAACCATGAATGGAGTAACATAGTATCTTGAGCCTACACCTGGAGAAGGAATGGACTCCGTTCCAAAGTTGTATAGCGCATATTCTGCTCCATTCCGGGAAGTCATTACAACCCCCCTTGGGGTGTCGTATTGATCTGACGTGTTGTTATCCGAAGTATTGAAAGGCATATGTGGGAATATACCATAGAACTTATTCGCGATTGCCGGATCTTCTTGCTCTAATGACTGGCATTTACCTAGAAATATCCGTACTGGGTAGGCTCGTTCCGGGTAGTTTAGACTCTCCCCGTGGATGAACAAGATATCTTCATTCGTAATCACAGACCACTTATAATTCACATTATACTGTCCGTTATGACACAAAAAGGGAGTTTCCAACATGAATTTATCTGTGTCTAATGGTGGATTTACGAATAGATCTGGCGATGCTATGTTGCTTCCAAGATTCTTCAGTCCCCAACGAATATTGACTCCTCTGGCGTGCGCCCATACACACATCGTAAAACGCATGGATGTATTTTTTTTATTAGTAAGCAGCGCATTTCCCCAGTTGGCATAGGTCGTTTCGGCCGTATATATCGTATCCCAATAGGGGTCGAGTGCATCTTTTAACGTGCTAACAAGTGTTGAAGCAAATACATTCAAGGTACTGGTAAACTCGTGTCTGCGTATCATTGTCATATATTACACCTCCTTTTCAATCTCGAACAACAGCACTCGCTGTCCGCCACCGAGGAGTAAAGGAGAATCGAAGAAGTAGGGTTGGCCTGAGAAAAATCCACCTGCTGTAGAGGCCCAACCTTGATATGTTGGTGGATTCTGCTGAGACAAGGTATGAAAGACATAATACCTTTCATCTCCGAGATCGAGAATCGAACCATCTGGATACATACTTGAATCTCTAAGAACTGCTGTCTTCACTCCATAAAACTCGCCTCTTACACCTTCTATATCATGCCAAACATAAAATGGAGAAATAAAAAATCTTCCCCCTACTCCAGGTGACGGAACCTGAGAACTTGTAGCGAAATGGTATAAAGAGTTAGGCTTACCATTTCGTGAAGAACGCACATAACCTCGTCCTGCCCTATACATGAGCTCATCATCATCATTATTCAGGCCGAGAGGATAGTGACTAAAAACTCCAACAAAGTCATTTGCAATAAGTGGATCTTCATTCTCAAGAGCCATTAATCTTCCCATGTATAGTCTTACTGGATATGCCTGATTTCCTCCTTGAGGTTCTCCATAGAGGAAAATATACTGCTCCGTGATGAACAAATTCCACTTATAATAAGTGTTAACTGCATTGTGACTACGAGTTCCTCCATCCAGAATACAAGTATTCAAAGGTATCTCTGTCATGTGACCAACATCTGTATATAAGTCTGGCTTGATTTCAGTCCCATTGTTTCGTAAACCTACTCGCCAAACATAACTTCTGCTGTAATCTACATAATCGTAATTCGTGTAGAAACGCGAGAAATTCATGCTAATTGTAAAGAACATACTTGGGTCTTTTACATTCTGCGCGGTAATTGTCCCCTGATTAGTAGAAGTCCGCCCCGTAGAATTCCAACTTTTAGGTACAGCATACTCATTATTGTTATAATATGACCACTCCCAATGAATATCTCCATACAAATCTTGAGTTACTGTCTTGTGTAGCTCAGAAATAAAGTTGTTACAGTAAGAATAGAATTCATATCTTCGTAATGGTCCGAGTAATATATTTTCAGCCATGATTTCCCCCCCTTAACTACCGAATCGAATACTCATTTCTCGAAGAATGCTCTCTTTAATAACAGTTAGAAGAAGCGTTTTAACCATCGTGCTTCTTTCTTGAAGAAATAAAAAATCTCTACTTTCTGGTGATTGGTGCTCTTCATTATTCTTATTTGAATTTAAATCTGAAATTTCAACTATTCCTTTAAGCGAAGACAAAAACTTATGTGCTACATTATCAAACAGAATATGGCTTTCAAAAGCAAAAATCAGTACTTCAATTTCCTCTGTATTGAACGGCTCCGAATGATTACCCACTAACTTATCCATAATGGTATGGAGTGCAAATTTGACATCCTGTACAGTCCTCGTCACTTCAAATCACAACCTTTCTGATTTTTACTTGTTTGATATTACCGATAGCGTCATATTCAAACGCTTTCTGAACTCCTCGGCCGTCATAAATCAAGGTTTCGGTCTTCACCGTACCGTCCGTATTGTAGGTAAATGATGTTCTTTTCAAAAGCTGCGGTGTCACGTTCACAGAGAACACTTCCTCGGACTCGATGTCACCATTTGAATAATAGTTATATACGACATCTAGTTCCAGAGCAGATCCTTCAAGAAAATCAATTCTTCTGCGGATGTCCGTATCATCGAAGGTATCTCCCCCTTGAAGCACGTAATACTCAGCTCCATTGTTAATTTCCCTCATTACCTTACCTGTAAGATCTCGCTGATACTCAATGGACTTGATCTGTCCGCTACTTTCAGTAATCTCTTGTCGTTCGAGGTTTCCATCCATGCTATAGAAGTACTCAATCGTGCGATTAATTCCTCCATTAATCTTTTCTCTATGTACTTTTCCATCGGGATAGTAGGTATAATCCGTTACCGAAGTCGTGTTAATGATAGACCCTCGGCCAATGACAGTTACTCTAGCTTCCTTAGGCACATCAAATCTAAACCGAATAAGCGTATCGCTATATTCAATGTAATCGTCCCCTACATCCATGCGTATTCCGTCCAGAAATACCTCTGCGGAATTTGAACCAATCACGTATCGAGGTACCTGAAAATCCCTGGTAATCGACAATCTACTGTTAGGAGACGAAGTGAAGTGAAATACCGATTGATGTTCCATGGTACCTCGGCTTTCAGCTAATTCAAGTCGGCTCTGCATGTTATCGAGTCTGTCTTTAAGAGCATCATAGACGACTCCATTTTTATCTTCCCGTGAAACAACAACCTCTTTTGAAGTGGTCTCCAATTCGGTTTGCATGGCTTTGATCTCTGCATCATGTGTAACGATCGTTGTGGTATGCATGCCAACAGTTGTTTCCAGACTAGATACGCGTTCTCCTAGTGCAGACATGTCATTTTCGATAGAGCCCTTAGTTAAGAAATATCTAAAATCCATAGCCGTGAGTGAAGTCGTTGGTGATACCCCAACATCAAGTCCACCAATAATTATAGCATCTTGCGGTTCCTCCTTTTTTATACTATAGGCGTACCTGCCATCCTCATGCAGAAAAATATAATAAGATGTATTTGCTGTGATGTCCGGAATGCTAAATGTTTGGGAAAATTGATCTACAATAACCTTGTTGATACTCGCTCTCCCGGCATTAATCGTAACTTGAACACTGTTATACATACTCAGATATGTGGGGTTCGTAATGGCGAAATCCTGAATGGGCTGCTTAGATACAACCTCAATGACCTTCTCCAAAGTATCAAACCGTTGATTTATCGATACCTCTTCTCCACGTGCTTCCTTAATTTCTATCTCTGCCAAACTTAATCTTTTCTCATGATCATCCTGATTCTTCGAAAGGACGTTGACATCTGCTCTTACCGTCAGAATATCCTGCTGAACATCATCAAGTCGTGAGTTGTTCGAAGTAACTGTAGTCTCCACAGCGCCTAGTCTCTGCTCATGATCATTTACCTTATCACGACTAACCTTTGCAGATTCTTCTACTAGGGTAATTCGATCACCCAGACTAACCTCAGAACCTCTGGCGTCATCCAATTCTGCAAGATAGGAATCAATCTCAGTATGCGTTCTAACCCCGATATCACTTAGTTCCTTATGACTCCTGGCGGATGATGTATGAGACTGGTTAATTCTTACTGACATTTGACCACCTCCATTCTTGCCTTACATAATCTATACGTAATGGTTCCATTAAAATTAAGCTAGATGTATGTCGAATACATTTGGAGAGAAAATTTAACTTGGGAGGCATATCTGTCTTGTGATTCTTCCCTTTCCATTCGCAGCCAAAATGGATAGTAGGCTCCCGGCGAAATGCTAAAGGCCGTGTTTGAGTAACTGAAAGCACCCGGGATACCTCCAACGTCAGGCGCAATTTGTACTTTTTCCGTGCCTGTTGTAAGCGCAAAGGTTACATCCTTAAATTCTCCTGACAACATGGGATTTTTGGCGAACATTCGAACTTCTTGAGTTGCAGAACCACCTGCTGTTAAATAACCAAGGAAACGATCCGTATTTGGGTAAAGGAGGACATCGAAATCTTCCCCGGTTTCAGGATTTGACTCTTTATAATATAAATCTGGAGTAACCTCGAAATACATTTGGTCACCTCGAAAGAGCTTTATGGAATCCATGGCCTGAAAACGATTACCATCGGGAAGCTTAACCCCAAAATTCCCCTCAAAAGGATACGAATATTGCCCCATATCAAAATGCACAACCGTTTCCTCGGACCGACATACTCTTGATTCGAGCACAATCCCATTCTTGTCAATCAGATCTACCACAGTTCCTTTGGTCAGATTATCTACGGCAACAGACGTCCCCTTGTTGATTCGAATATACTGAACTTGCATTGGATGATCTCCATCCCCTTTTAAATAGAGACCAATCTTGGGCGCTCCCGCCAATTCAACGGAACCTATAATGTTCCACAGCAAGCCATCATCTGACCAATATGCCGTATAATAGTTGTAGTCTCGTACTAACCGAATCCAAGGATAGGTTTTCAACAAAGGGGTTGGCAGAGACATATCTAGAAACTCTTCAATCTCCATGAAATTATGCTCGTCCACAAAAACAATAACGCCTCCATAACACCCCTCCGTATCCGGGTTGTAGCTGTTCCTCACATCCATCACGAATTGCTTGATATCCGTTAAAGGTTTGTAGAACATATACAGTGGATCGGAGCCATGTTTCAGCACTAAGCTACCTCTACCCGCTTCAAAGCGGGCAGGGTCGTTAGGCAGCACTTCCCATTTAAAATCAAGGCTGGAGTTGGAATTGGTGAAGTCTTCCTCGTAAATCCTGCCTGATTCTATCAATCTTGCAACACCCATAAAGATCCTCCTTTCATTACGTGAATAGCCAGATCCGCTTACCGATCACACACATCTTAGGCCTTGCTTTCCAAACTTCCAGCAAGCACTTGATGAGTGCTTCTACACACTGGTCTCCACCTCCACCTTCGCAGTAAGGAATGACATAGACGTCATCACAGATCCAGTTGGTCAGTTTCATCCAGTCCAGGTTCGCGTATTCGTAACTACGTGTACCTACTTCCTGAAGTGAGGTGAACACCCATTTGAACTCATGTTTGCCTTTGGGCACCGGATGTGAGAAGGAATAGTATCCACCCTCTTGAGTGAATGTTTTGATCAGCTCATCGTCAATGAAGAAATCGAGCTGACAATCAAACGGCTCAGGTACCCACACCCATCTTTCGTAGGCTTTGAAGTCATGCACCCGGAAGGTGGTCATGTATCGTTTTCCTGTCCAGTCACTAATTTCCCCTTTTTGATCCGTAGTAATCTCCACTTTATACTTGCTATATGGCTTGGGAGCCAGATCATTCAGTTCGAAGCCCTGATACCCATCCCCGTAATACTTTTCATCCCATAACACTTTTCCGTCTTCACGTGTAATTTTTACGCGCATATTACTGTTATCGCAGCCGCCCATCCAGATTGGTTTGTTATTCCAAACTTCGAAGTGGGTCACTTCTGCCCAGGATGGATCTAATTTGCTACGATCTTCAATTTGCATTGAACCTCCCCAGATCATGGCGCCATCTCCAGGGCAGTCCTGCTCGAATCGAACGCGAACCTCGTAATTTTTTTTCTGATCTGAGGTATTCTCGACTTCAATGGAGATGATCTGATCATCTTCATTTGTCACTGGTCGTGGTGGAATTAATAGTTGACCGTCCTCATAAGTTTCAATGACAATTTTGGTTCCTCGACAAACCCTATCTCTATTCTCGTACAATCGAATAACGTCGAGCCAGGCATGACTGCCACCATCTGGCGCAGTCGTGCCTGGGCCAGGTGGATTCCATGTATCCTCCCCAGGATGTGGTGATTGCCCTTCCAGGTACAAACGCCCCTGTGAATCTGTACAGTACGCATTCCAAGTTTCTCTAAAACGTCCTCCACTAAGTGTAAATCCTCCAGCATCCAAGCCACTACCGCCAGCTGTACCTGATGCTTTATGCAAACTGTATTGAACTGTGTATGCCTTACCAGGTATTGTATAAGGAGTAAAATCCATATTGTATGTCTGTATCTGTCCATTACTTGCAGGGTAACGATAGGAGTAAAGCGTTGAACCTGCAGTTTTATCGATCAAATCAACCAATACATACGTCTCACTATCCGTTCTGTTAGGATAAACCAGATTGCCGCCGTTCAATCCAGCAGAGTCTTTTGTTTTAATGGATAGATTCTTAATAGAAGCATGGTAGAGAAAACCATCTTTATCTTGATCACTGTCACCAAAAGTATCCGTAATGCCAATGCAGATATAGTAATATCCTGCTTTCAAATTAGTAACTGTTTCAGAAAAGGTCGCTGCTGTATTCCAGTCAGTAGCACTTATATTCTTGTAATTCACTTTCCCGTTATTTTTCCCTCTGTTATTAATTTCGTTTAATATTATTCGTTTCGTACCAGATTCAGGATAAAAATACACCCTAAATCTCGCTTTTTGTTGATCCTTATCTCTCAGATAACAAATATATCTAAAATCAATGCTAAACTCGCCTTCACAGTAAAATCGTTGAAAAATCATTTTGGTATGTGGACTATCAAACTCCGTTTTCGGTTCCCCAGGAGATAGACTTTTCACATTTAATCCGTAATAATTGTTTTCTTTATTTTGATAAATGGTACCTGGTTCGGCATAATATTGTCTCATCATGTCCGAAGTTCGAATGGGTCGTAAACCCGTGTTGTTTAATTTCTTTATAGGATATACCTTTAGCGTCTCAACATAATCAATTTTACCAATGTGAGGAGCATAAAAATCCCGGGTAATATATTTCCCTTCATCCAGAAGTCTATGACTGCCGTCATAAGTTGCTCCTTCATTTTTCCATCCCCACAGACTCGTCTGGTCAGACCGTCCTGAATAAGAACTTTGTCCATACTGAATCTCATGATTTTTCATTCCACCAGGAAAACATAATTCTCCAAATGGATTTGTAGTCGAACCATTTGACTGACCATTTCCGGTACCGTTTCCGCCTGGATTTGCAGATCCGCTGCCAGATCCACCTGGGTTACCGTCGCTAGGCACATATGCCTTACCATCCCGGTAAATCCAGCGAAAACGGTGACTGCCTGAGGGAACTGGATACATGCAGTTTGTTCCATCGTTTCCATTCGATTGATTTCCTGTCCAGACTGAAACGCCATCTACCTGAAGCTCCAATTTCTCTCCGGGATCGAAATCGCCACCATACTGCCAGAATATGTAACCTGGCTTATCCAGTTGTGCATCAAGTTCGCAGATGAATTCCTGATCATGTCCCTGCGCCCACATCACGCCATCACCATGAATCAATTCTTTCCAATCCCAGCTTCCTATAAATCTTAATCTTGAATCAATCTTATCTTCATCATTGAACAGTTCATCAAATACCATTTTATCTCTATTTGCACCCGTTTCTGGATCATAATTATAGTCCATCGCGGGATAAATCCGCATATGTTCTTTAATATTAAATTTAGCACCAGGGTTCAACTCCGCTTTGTACGTGATCGTATCCCCGCTCTGTTCCGTCCTTGCACCAGCATCCGTTACATCCCATCCACGTTTCACATCAACATATGAACCTAGCGGAGACGTTGTACGGTATGTATTGCCCGTGTTATTACCATAAGTAAACAACTTGTCCAACTTATATTTAAAGGGGTCTTCCGTTAAACTATCTCTGATTCGAAATTGGATTACGTTGTTTCCAGCTTGCAGAGGAATACGTACTTGTTCGCCGTTACCATTCATCGTTGTATAATGAACGGACATACCATTTACAGTTACCTCAAACGCTTCAGTAGGCCGTAACTGGTGCTTATAACTGAATATGAACCACCCCTCATCCTGTAAAGGTACCGAGGTCTGAGCAATCATATCCCCTTCCTTTGGCTCTTCCAGACGCAATACATCTCCTTGATCAATCCAACTTGGATTTCCCGAGATGTACCATTGATATTTCCCAATCCCTTGTCCACGATGAGACGGCTCCCAATGATCAATCTCTCGCGGGGGACAAGTTACTTCAAGTGCACCTCTTAAGTCCACCGTCGTATCCGGCCCTGCAACAATTTCATATTCGATTTTAGCCTGGTTGGTCTCTGTTTCTGAATAGTCCCCATTCAGTATCCATTCCACACCATGCACTGAGCGAGCATAGCTACCATGATCTCCATATCCACGCTGGGTCCGCTGAACGAATTCATCATCAAAAAACAATTGATAATCATGATCGGGATACGGCTCTTCATCCACACCCATTTTGTAAGCAAATGAAATCGTACCATCACATTCGTTATCCAGGTCCATTGTCATGGTTTTCTTACGCAAATCATCCGTAATGAACTGTCCTTTAAAATGTGCTTGTGCCACACTTTGCGGTGATCTTACAACCCAGTTTCCATACTCATATACGTCCTCGCCATCCAGATCGTAATCCTTCGGCGCAGGCGGCTTGCGTGTATCCACAATCTCAACCACTTCAACATCCTTGATATAGATGCCATTGTTCTGCCATACTTCAGGTCGCATTTTGCGGATCAGCCAGTCAAACTTGTACATCTGACCTGGCTGCAGTGTAAATGCAGCTTCCTGCCATCCGATATTTTCACTCCATTCGCCTCCGACTTGCTGCCCATTAATATAGAACAGCATGCCATTACCGCGCTTAGCACTAGCCAGGTACTTGAACCTGATCTGTCCATAACGCTTCACACGCCAGTTAAATGTGATTTTGGATGAGTTTCCAATCTCCAGAAGCCCTAGATCCAGTTTCAAGATCATCTCTGAACCAGATTGTTCATTTCGGCCTACGGAGTGGACAGCTACCCATTCCTGATCCTCCGTCGATGAGACATATCTAAAGAAATCAGGAAATTTGTTCGAGAAGGGTACGTCTTTTTTCATCGAAAAGAGCGGTATCTCATATACGGTGGCATCAAAATGATTGAAGTAATTCCCACTAAAATGATGGTAGTAGGGTGCCGGACAGACTGGTAATGACACACCATGATGGCTGCCTCCAGGCTTCTGAGCATTTTCAAGAATCTTGTGAATACAATCTTTAATCATTTGCAGTACCCGCTGATATTGTGTTTTGTCTGGAGGCTGCTGCTGTTCCACCCACCATTCAATCCTGCGGTACATATTCCATAACGCTTCGCGACATCGCACACTCGCATACCATGACTTATCTCTCAGGTATTGCTCAATGATTTGATCAATACTGTTCTCCAGCGCATCCAATTGAACCGTCTGCCATCGTCCTATTTGACCGTAACCTGGATCACCCAGAATAGGGTTATTTTCTTCACCATGCCGATCGGTTTCGCTCCTTGGTGCATTGGGACTCTGCGGTAAATATGCAGGGTTATTAGGGTTGTCGTAACTTTCGTCCGCAATCTTCGCCCTCATATTCGCGAACAATACACCTTTCTGTGACTTGGAGAACAAACCAAATGTATGACCCATACCAATCACCTCCCAATCTCTCTATACGACAAAAAGAGCACCGAGTTAATCGGTGCCCGTAAGATCATATTGTAATTTCGAATCCGTGTAGATCTGGAGCTTGTTTTCCATGACTGATACGGACAATGTATACCATTTATTCTTCTCCCACTTAAACGGTTGCATCGGAGAACCTACTGCAGTTGGATTGCCAGCAACGATTTTATATAATTGCATCGGTGTCCTCATATCCAGGCTGTTATCACTGTCTCCTCCGTGAACCATAAACATCCAATAATTATTTTCATCAAAGTATTTGAATATAATTCCGGCACCGTCACCATCCGTGTCCGTATCAACCTTGAAGTCAACGGAGAACTTGTAGGTCTCTGCCAGAAAATTATTACGATACCATCCACTGATGTCCTTCGTATCCTCTTTGGAATAAAACTTCCCAATCAATCGGTCCCGATCCCAATCGCCCTTACCGAATTTATTCCAGTCATCAGACTGGGATAGCTCCAGCGCATCCATATCCTTGGAGTAAGGATAGTATACATTGAACGGATCATTCGGATCATAGTCCTCTGGAACGCCCAAGCCTCCCTCCCAATCTTCAGGATCCATCCCCCTATCCAGCAAATCATCTGAGTAATCGAATATAAGACCCTGTGCCATCGTATCCATCATCGGTATGTAAGCATCAGTAGATTCACGGTGCGCCACCGGATGATCAGTCAGTGTGAAGCTATCACGCGGTTCCATCTTGGCTTCATGATATATCTCCATTAGATGAGTCGTTCTCTCAGGAAGAAACGCGTGTAACTGTTCCAAATATTCTGCTCTCTTCTCAGGCCTTTCAGCGAAAATAAAACCTGTGATGACTTGAGAACAACGTTCCTCAAATGAAGCCATGAGCCGATCAGGATCCTCAATTTCAGACAGTCTGGCATTGGCTATTCCTGTCGGTAAATCTCTCTCTATTCTAGTTTCACGTTCCTCAGTTATCCCTTCAAAATTATTCTTACTCAGATAAGCTGGGTCTATCAACTTGCTGCCAAAAGTCTCGCCATCATTAACAATGTAGCTTGTATATGGAGAACTATGTCCATAGCTTACCTCATCATCTGAGAAAGCAAACCTTTGAAGTGTCGTCCCATAAATTCCGTCGAAATGATCTCCGGCTCGTTGATCTGTAGCTCCACTTTCCATCTCATGTGAATGACCATGTCGATCGACTTTCCCTGCTGTGACCTGCTCCCAATCGAGAGTCGTGCTTCTTAACAGGCTCATCCCAGAATCCAATTGATGGTTATAAGCCTCATAAGAAATTCTGGAGCTAAGGAACGAATCCTCCTCAATGTGACCATCTCTCGTTTTCAGATAAGCATATTCGGTTTGGAAGAGGTCCAGCTGCTTATATTGGAATCCAACAAGTTCCATCTCCATAATAGATTCTCTTAGCTCTTTGTTTCCGTAAAACATGTCCTGATCCAGCGATCCATTTCGCAGTTTCTTTACATCATCAACCGTCTCATGGCTATGTGCCCATCGTTCACCTTTCCTCCCGAAAAGGTTGTCATGCTGGAATGCTGATCTACCCTCCTTATTTAAATCAATAGTTTGGATCAAGTCAGTTTCTTTACCGTTCTTCAAGCCGAGAAGCTGTGAATGAAGAAATGAATCTTTAACATTTTTCATTCCGAAAATATTTTCTTCCAAATGTCCATATTGCGGTTTGTCAGCGAGCAGATTCTCTTCCATATTGCCATACTGGGGCTTATCTGCTGAGAGCAAATTCTCAATCGCTCCATACTTCAGGTTTGTCCCACCTACAATCTCAACCGGAACATCTCCGTATTTCAAATTCGTTCCGCCAACTATTTCTATAGGTATATCTCCATAGCTAAGTCCCGTGCCCCCCACGGATTCCACCGGGACATCACCATACTTCAGATTTGTACCGCCCAGTGGCAATACAGGATCAAGATAACCATATTGCGGTTTGTCCGCTACCAGTTGTTCTTCAAGATTAGCAATCTTTTCTTTAACGCTCTCTGTTGTCTCATTAAGGTAAGAATCCTGAGTATTTTTGTAGGCAAAAACAACATCATTATCGAAATTTATAGCATCTCTATACAGATGAATGGAAAGTAGGGACTCCTCAATTAAGGCTATACGTGTACCCTTCGATCCTATTACCAAGATATCTTCCAGTGTCAAATCCTTTTTGCCCTTTATCGATTCATAATTCAGTTCAATAAAGTCCGTATCCCTAATACCTTTGCCACCATACATACTCTCATCAACCAACTGGCTGAAGCGTAATTTGACCACTTCACTCTCAACCTCATGGATTGATGCTTCTTTCATAATTCTTGTGGAATAGTTCTCTTCAAGCATGAAGGACAATCTGTTCATGTTATCCGAAATGATTTCAACGTTCAATTGGCCCTTGCGTGTGATTGAATCAGCCAATAGGATATCATCATGGTCAGCTGGTTTCATTTCTGTAAATGCCAGAAATAACTCATTTTGCACCAAACCATAATGATCTCCCCGGTTCCCAATAGGAGCGACGCTTTCCAAAGTGGATTCCCAAGTTTGGCGCATTCCTGCATTAAACTCCATATCCATCGCAATTTCCCTTGCCCACGAGGAACCGAATGTATTTCTAATCTCTGCTTCTCCATCTAGAGGTTTTACGCTGCCAATGGAATAATCCTTGCTAAGCAAAGACGGTCTCCATATCAATGTAGCCAGAGAGTAATCTATATCAATAGCAGCTTGACGTGGTTCAATCATTCCAATAGAATAACTCTCATTGAAATACAACTGTCTAATTTTGGATGTACCTATGGAGTACTCATCAGTAAATAGAGCCTCTCTTGTTGGGCTTGTTCCCATAGCCTCATGATCTTTCGAATATCCCTCACGAAGCTTTGGCATTCCAATAAGATATTCTGTATTCAAAAGCATCTGGCGCAAATTCGTGCCACCCAATGTGTATTCTTCATTGATGGTTCCATAGCGGTCGCGGGAAGCCCCCCCCATATTGAATTCAGTATGAAGTACACTTTCACGATTCCCGCTGGAACCCATGCTACCATGATCGAGAACAGCTCCATCACGTTCAAATTTCGCTCCCGTCGTATACTCGACAGAGGCTTGTCCTTTACGTTCAACCTCACTACCCTGATACGCCGGGTCGTCTGGAAATAATCCTCCGCCTGGAGTCAAGTAGCCTAATGGATCTTCCGCCTCAATCATAGCCGGCCTTGTATTAAAATCTGCCCCATAAATTACTTCCGTAATTTCGCCATGCAGATTCTCCTTCACCTTTACTCCCTCGAAACCGTCTGCCTCTAAAGTGGACCTACGTCTGTTCATTTCAGCCGATATGGATTCATCTTCAAGTATTGTTTCACCCAAATGTTTCGATGCTTCTGCAAGTTCCGTCCCAATAACACCAATCTGAGAGTTCTTCGCACCTTCGAAATTAAAGGAAATAATACCTGACCTTGATCCTTCTTTGTCAGCTGTTAAGATCCCACAGTCGATTAACGCGTCTACCCGTTCCCTCACCCCAACCAGGAAGTTTTCGTCAAAGTAATTAGAAGCACGATCATCATTCACAGCCTCCATCATCATTTCCAGAATGACAGCAGGACTGTTCTGCAAGATCTCCCCAACAATGAATTCCTCGTCCAGATATCCAGGGTACGCTTTATTCCCCAACCAGCCTCCACCAACCAATTTGTCCAAGAGTTCGTCTCGAATCATAGTCGGACGACCTATATCTCGAATAGACCGAAGAATGGAATCCATATCCATCTTCTTACGATTTCGGTGCGATACAAGTGGTTTATCTGTTAGATGCAATTGCTTCTGATTACCGTTCTTTTCAAACGTTTTTAAATTTTCGAGCAGGGAAGGACGTATCATTTCTTTCTCAGCCAGATGCTCCTCAAACTCAGGTAACCATAAATCATGGGCCAGCGCTCTCTCTACCGTTGTTAATTCTGTCGTATAGCCATTAAAGGATTTTTTTCTATCTGCACTTTCCTCAATGTTGGGAATGAAAAGTTTCCTGTTTTCTAATTTTGCAGTATGAAATCTTTCCTCAATATAGGTTTCGAACTTACTCTGCCTCTCACCTAGAGAAAGATGGCTAAGT
Source organism: Paenibacillus taichungensis (assembly GCF_013359905.1). Taxonomy (GTDB): domain Bacteria; phylum Bacillota; class Bacilli; order Paenibacillales; family Paenibacillaceae; genus Paenibacillus; species Paenibacillus taichungensis. Next base: position 35,680 of record NZ_JABMCC010000118.1, read on the forward strand.
AATTCAAGAGCCTCTACGGATACTCGTTTACCTATTTTACTTTCCCTTTCTACATACCCTGGGATTTTGCTGATCCGTCTGCTTTCTTGCAGATCTCTGAAAACGAAACCATATTCTGTACTTTCGCGGTAAGCCTGGTCAGCATCACGATCAACAGTACTTTGCACCACATAAATCCGTCGAGCCTCAGGACGCTCATATTCAATATACATTCTCTCCAGATAAACTCTCTGAGCCGTAGTCAGATCATTCATGATGTTCATCTCTTCAACATGATCTCGAACAGCCCATGGAAAATGCCTTTCCACATCGGTAATTGACTCTATATCCCTTTTGGCTAAAATAATGTCCGATTCTATAGTTGAAGGATGTTTGTCTATAATTCTGTGAGCTTGCATCGGATGCCAGAGAATCTCACTTGGACGAAGTACTAGCTCGGATCGATATCGATCACGGCTGCTTTGAACAAGATCATCTTGAAGGTGCAGTCTCTTATCGACTTGGCGTACACCTCTTATATCCGTATGGAGAACTGTGGGGTACTGACGCTCCTTCAGTTTGGCAAGTACATTCTCATGAGTCATCATCTCATACTCAATGTCACGAGTAGCTTGATTCAATTGTGACAGGAACATACTCTCTTCAATGTCCCTGAATGCTTGAGCAATTTTCCCCGTTGTCATACCACTAAATGTAGTCTCTCGTATAGCACCACCCAGCGTTCGCATGAGAGCCAGTTGGGAAGTGTTATACACTCTTGTACCTTGAGAGCTCGTCCGATCAATATGCATATACTTTATTTCCTGAAATCGGCGAATAAAAGCTGTAGACATTTCTGAAAAAATAGATAACTGCTGGTCATTGTAAATCCTCGCTTCGATAATGGTAGCTTCCTCGGTGTATGTCTCCTTATCGCTCTCCCTTGACCCGAGCAGGTCCTGATACAGCAGTTCTACATCTTGTCTGCTTACCTTCTGAGACTGAATACTTTCCCCGAGTACTGTAGTCCTAAGATTATCTTGCAGTGCTTGCAACAGAAAATTGTTCTCCGTTGATCGTCCGATAATCTTCTTCACTTCCTCGAAAACCTCTGCCACATCCATATCCGGTTTATCATTTCTGAGGGAGTGCACTAATTCCTTAATCACCAATTCGGATTGACTGTCTTCCTCTGCGCTATCTGCATAGTCCGCAATCATCCCAAACTCACTCACCCTGAAACTGATTTTGCCGGGCTCTAGCTTGTCCAAATTCTTTACAAAGTTACGGGTAAGACCCAAATTTCGCACAATCTTCAGCTCTTTGTCGTTATCCACCCGCCAGCCTTCTGTCATGTCTCCATCGACGGCTGATGCTTTTTCATCATTTAGTCTGTGACCCTCTTGCCGATAATCCATCTCCAAAGCTTCAATTAACGCAGATCTCTCCATCTCAAACGAAAAATCCATAACTTGTCCTTGCTTAGTGGTCGAGCCCGATCCTTCAAAGGAGCTAGGTAGAATGCCTTCTTTACCCTGTTTGGCATCACCCAGAACAATAAACCGTTCTTCTCCTTCAAGATCCTTGCGAATTGCTTCCACAAGTTGATGATTGAACCCGTGAGAAATCGATCTTGCCATATAGAAATCAAGCATAAGGACACTTGGATAACGGCTGTAAGGCATATATATAAATCGATAATCCTCAGGCCTGCTTCCTGTAGTTCCAACAGTGAACAGGTAGCCGTACTGAGTTGTCGTATAATCTATTACGGTAAAATCGTACTGGTTAACTACTTGACTCACGTCACTGCCCCCTTCCAATGAAAAAAAGGGAACCCCTGAGTGGAGTCTCAGAAAGTTCCCTCTCACTGAATCTATACGATTCAGCTTTCATTCAGTTCAACTTACAAGTAGCGGACTTCCTTCAGAATGGCCACACCCATGCGTTGGTTGGCAGAAAGATTCATAAAGTTCTGTGCCGTATCTGTATCGAAGTAACGATACACTTCTTGGTTCCAAGACTTACCTTCCACATCAATGATCAACTCATCGAGGTGAAGGATATTATGCTTCGTCACTGCGATGCAGTTATCGAATTGACCGCGGTAGCCCTCATAAGGGTGAACCACATAGATTGGAGACAAGTGATATTTGGAAGTCCACTTCGATGCCTGGAAGCCTTGTGGCTCCAATTCCAGACCTGTATCCCCCAATTCCGGATCAAGATAAGCTTTACCTTTTGGTGGAGCTTGTGTAATAAAGGAAGGGTAATGCTGCTGGAATTCAATACCTGATTTGGTTTTCAGCATCTGAAGTGTGTTGTTACCTGCAGAAGTATATTGACCATAATAGTATGTTCCTGTTTTGGCAATCTGAGAAATATCGGGTTCCTCAATTACGGCACCGGCTGTCAGCATCACGTTACCATCTACATCATTCAGGTTGTACTTGAACGGTTTCAAGGCACCTGCATACAAGAAGGATTTTTTGTAATCAAGGAAGTTCACCGCAGGGTCTGCAACAAGCACCATTGCCAAACGGTTGTTCATGACATTGACATACATATATACGGGTTTCTCTTTATTTCGATCCGTTGGTGTATAGTTCTCCAATGCCCATTGATAAAGTACTGGATGACCTGTCAGCTTGAAGGTAGGTCGGGTTGTAACTGGTAATGTAGTTGGCTCACTTCCCTCGAGTCCTTCAAGCAACTGTACAGTTAGCGTACTATGCTCTTCATAAGCCGGAACAGGTGCAACGACTCGTGGTACCAAAGCATGATTGATGAAGCTAACATAGAATTTTTTGGTGATTGGACTTGCTTGAGTTCCGATCGTCATAACTCCACGAAGGATGAGTTCCTGAACGCGATCGTTGCTGTCCTTTTCCTCATAGAATACTTCCCACAGATTTTGTTCTTGGGTCTCACTCGCAGTTGACTCAAAAGGGAAGCTCTTAAAGCCCGTAACTTCCTCCTTCAGTTTTGTCAACAAGTCCTGGGAAGTGGTGATTGTCTCTACATATTTAAAGTTTGCCATTGTGTAGTAGTCCTCCTTATTTTATCTCTTTCAAAAATGCAATGGTGATGACATCTGGTGATGGTGAATGCTTGAACAGATTCAATGGGCTCTTGATACTGAAAAATTTATAAACTTCTGTCCATGTCCCCAGAGAAGGGTTAGACTTATCTTTCATAATCTCTGTATCTACGATTAATTCATCACGATTGACCAGGTTATGATCGTAAATCGCGACCACACCATCCATATATCCCCGATACCCCTCAGCCTGATGAACAAGGTAGATTGGACTGGCGTGATACTTTCCTGTCCAGAGGGACTTCTGGAAACCGTCCGTATCGACAACAAGTTTGGACAGCCCCGGAGGAAGTGTACCGACAGAAGGATAATTTGGAAGATGCGAAATAAAGGCCGGGTAATAACGTTGAAACAGGACATTACTGCGTGTCTTCAACATAGACATGGAATCCATGCCATTTGAAGTGTACTCACCATATTTGGCGTACAGGTCCGGATTAAGGTCGGTTAGAATATCTTTTTTCGTATAACCTGTCATATCCGTCCGCAAATCACCCATACCTACCGTAACCCCGAAGTTCCCCCCATGGTCAAAGTCATTGAACGGAACAATTTTGCCTATGTATCCAAAACTTCGATAATAGCTATGGATATTCGGTGAAGGATCACCTTCAAGAACAACGATAACCCGATCATTGTTTACCGATAGCGTATATGCTACCAGGTAGTCTGGTCTGCGTTTTTTGTTAGGCAGCCAAGACGTTGTAGAATCTCGCCCATGGAAAAAGCGAGCTGCCGGGCTGACAATTTCTGTTTTCCCGTCGTAGTCCAACTTCCACTGGATTGTTGGCGGAATGAATGTTTTGACAATCGTATCGGTATTCCACATTTCATAAATTGCTTGTGCTTTGGCTTGATTGGTAACGGTAGGCGTTAGCCCCGGTTTAACCGTAGCTGGATCACAAGCCCCTATATATGTGGTTGACGAATCTCCACTTGCGTTAATACCCTCAAAGTCTTCGCCATAATAAATGTTAATGTAGTTCCAGTCATTCGTAGGTTGCTCCAACATAACGGAGTACTCTCGAACAGGAATTCCTGTGGGTACCGTTGGTGTACCTTTAACTACTACTCTTGAAGGCACATCATGAACTGGATCAGCAGTATAGAATCGCTCCGTAAACGTATACCTTGATTTACCTGGTTCTACCAAACTGTTCTTTAAAGAAGTCCATGTGCTGTAATAATCATAATATCTAACATACTCCCACTGATAAGCCGTTTTGAGACTATAGTTCCAGTCATCTGGAAGTTCCGTAACCAACTCGAATTCATTCCAGTCATCCAGGTAAACTAATTCTCCCGTACTAAGGGTTTGTCTCTGCTTTACAATATAAGCAGTAACACCATCAGGTTTGGTCAGGTCTGTTACCAATGTAGCAAGCTGATTAGGAATATCTACAAAAATATTATCCCCTGTCTTATCGGTATAAGAAAATTGAACAACTTGGATCTTTCTTCCGGTTTTGTAATTGCCGTAATCCTTCTCTTTAACTGCGGGGCGACTACTACCTTCCACGATTGGGTCCCAATATACTGAACTCATTTCATAAAGAAAACCATCCTCTTCAACGGCTGGTGTTCCATCCTTAAATTTAAGTTTAGTATAGTCAGGAATTTTAACCACGTCATACAAGTTACCATCCGTATGAAGATACTTCCCTTGAATATTAGGCCGAGTCTTAGGACTGTATGTTACCCAATAATCTTGTTCAGCCTCATAGACTTTTTCCCAACGATTTGCGTCAATTCCGCCTTCTACTCTAGGAATGTCAGCACTCACAATCTCATCGGCCAACGTGTTGATCAGATTTTTTGCTTCCGACTCTCCGTCAATAAAGGCGGCAAAGTTCGTCTGCGGTTTTTGCAGTGCCATCGTCACCCTCCTTATCTCAAAAATTTGATGTTGTACCAGACCGACTTGGCTTCAGCCACCACGCTTACGAAGTCAAACTTAATGGTCGTTCCCGCCGGAATCGGGTAGACAATTCCGAAACTGTTACCCATGGAAACCGACTCGGGAAGCTCCTTCGTATAGATGGTTTGACATACTCGCTCCGTCCCGATCGTCAGTTCCCAGTAATCGCCGACACAGTAGTGACTCGCAGCAAACGCAATGCTCAGAAACTCCGTGTCATACGCCAAGGTGAACGTATCGGACTTGGTGGTCTTGGCCGCCGGAATGTCCAACATCTGCCCCCGTATGAACGGGATCGTCTTTTTACTGAAGTGTGGGTACGGCAGCTCGCGCACTTTGTCGATGACGCCACCCGCGATGTAAGAAACATTAAATGCCATGGAACCACCTCCTAAATGCTATATACGATTTACGCTTGTTCCAGTTAAGCGTCCTTCGTCATCATAATTTAGACCAATATTATAGGTGAACATCGACTCTCCACTTGGATCAAATGTACGGGCGGTCACCTGTGTTAACCTGAAATACTTGTAATAGTCATAATCCTGGTGGGCATAGCCCACTCCCGCAGGAAAGTCTTCTTCTTCCTCTGAGCCAAACTTCATCCAGATCGAAACCTTCCACTCCGATTCATAGAAGAGGTCTGCTCCAGTCACTCTATCCGGGTCCTGCAGGTGTTCCCGATATAATGTAACGGAAGGCTCACCTTCAAGAGGAGAAACATTTGAATTGGAGACACTGCTATATTTGCGAAGCTCCCGGTGGATTAGATCCAGCACGGGAAAAACAATATTTTCATTCACAATGCCGGCCATTACACCATCACTCCCTTTCTTGCCCACATCATATCAATAACCTGTAGCATGCCACGATCCACCGAATAACTGGTTTTAATACTTTTAATCGTATATACAGCCCGTGTGGTGGTCGTTTTATCTGTCACAATGACGTTGTCGAGCAGATCGAGCGCAGGGTTCGCAGGAATAGATACCTGCAGCGTACGGCACATACGTTTCATATCAAAAAAAGCTCGCTCTGCCACCTGTCTTTTGGCTTCAACCGTCTTCGCCCAAGGAACAGCAAGCACCATGGTTCGAATCTCACCTTTGAGTTCGAGCAAAATCTCCTTGTCCACAAAACTGTTCTGATTACCATTCGAGTCGATAACAACGATGTGACTTCTTCCTCTGGACCAATCCGTGGATTTGGTAATAGAGATCAGATTGTCGTTCTCGGAAAACTCCGCAACGACCGGTTTGTCATAATTCAAGCGCTCCAATCGGTATGTACCATAACGGTCACAGTAGCTTCGATAAGGAATCTCCGAGATAATTTCCTGAACGGCTTCCGTAACTTTGGCGGACCATTGCTCAAACGTTTTGCCATACTCCTCAATGAATGGATTAAGCCATCCATTGGGCGTAAGCACCGTACTTGCATCCTTGACTTCAAACTCACCCTCCTGTCCCGGTACCGGAACAATGACTCTGCCCGTCTTCTGATTTACCTCAATCAGATAGGTCTCGTCGATTACATAGTCAGGATAAGAGCGATCCTCACTGGTTGCCCTCCAACCCACCATACCTGCATGTTTAACGAGATCTAGGACAACCGTTGATTTGACCCAGGCCGGCTTTTCAAGTTCCACAGGCTGAGCTGGTGTCGGTGTAGCTGCCGGAGTGGAGGTTGCTGTTATAGTCCAGCTTGCCGGGTCTGTGAGCATCTCCTGATAAAAGGTCCATACCCTGTTCACCCAATTATCCCGATCCGCACTCCAGGTCATCGGAGCAATGTCTCCTCCATTATGAAAATAAAGTACATCCGCCTTGGAAGTCACTTTCTTCCCTCTGGAAGCCAGTGCTTTAGACATCCGTTCTGCACCACGCTTCATCTGCTCCTGGATTCCCTTGTAGCTGGGGTTACAAGCTTCTGTACTAGGACAGCCGTATCCGAGAATGAAGCTGCCGTTCTCTTCTTTACCCTTACCTTGTGTGCCAAGTACGGTCTCATGCTTGCATATCGCAAGCAAAAATTTGTGATCCGGTACGCCATAGGCTGCAGCTTGAGCTTGGGCAGCCTGAATAATGGATGATGTCCGGTCCGTCCCTACTGCTGCAGGGGGCACCGGATCTGGCACATTATCAATCTCATCTACCTCCGGATAAGCTTTTTTCTCCGAAATGACTTTCTCGATAATGCGCTTATACATATCTCGAGCTGTGATCTCCAGCGTGGAACCCTCACCATTGATGTCCACTTTGTCAATCAGTCCGGTAAATACCCGCATCATATGCTGACCATAGCCCATGTAGATACGTATCGGTGTGTTTTCACTCAGAACCCCAACATGAAATCCGTTGGCAAAATAAGACCATGGAGATGGCACACCCCCAAGCTCGGGAAAATGGGCAGGATTATAATCCGGGGAGAAGAATCCCCTGGGATTGGAGATGGTCAGCCGTGCTTCCCTGGCTTCAGAGTCAAACTGATCATCGATTTCGGCACTAATGATATTAGGAAGAACCTGCGTGTCCATATACACAAAAGATCCAACCTGAATAACATCCGACTCTTGCCTATTGTTCATGACAAAACCTTCATAGCTGTTCGTTTGATAATAGCCTTTGGACGGATCAAGTCCTTCTTCACTCTTTTGATTTTTCAATGGAGCAGGCAGCAACTCTTGTATACGAATAAAATCAATGGCGAATTTTTTATATTTCACCTTCGAAGCAGGAACCGATCCGGGTGGAACAGTGGTGTTTTGTTTGCCTCCATAAGTCACCTTAATTTTGATGCTTTTGGCTTTTGCGGGGATTACAATATTGTTCAATTCCGTTAGTTTGGTCAGGTCATATGCCCCGCTGAACTTATTGACATAGGCATACGTTTTACCATCAATCACCACAGCGAAAGAATCCCCTTCCGCTTCACTAAAATTAGTTCCCATTCCAATACTAAGAAGCCCTTGAGTAGGCATGCTCAGTTTAGTCACGTTAATCTCAAATTCGACTACGGCGGCTTTGCCATCAAACGTATAGAGCAACTTGCCTCCCGAATCAAACAAAGTCCAGCCCGATTCAATCTTGGCATACTCCAAAAACTTCAAACCGGTTGTATAAACGCTTTTTTCATGCCAGTTACGTTTGTCGAACTTCTCATTCAATTTGATCTCTCCTGGATATCCTTCGACCTGAACCGGCTTTACATCAGCAAATGTTGTTTTCGCATCTCCGTGCATTTTACGCTTTCCGCTCAGATATAATTGGGGATCGACCGCCTTACCTCCCTCCCCAGTCTTGGACGTTGGACTAACCCCTTCCCAAATCTCGAAATGCAGATGTCTTCCTCTGCCCGCGGCACGTTCAGCAGCTGAAACCTTGTGGCCATTCGTGTACACCCCCCCTGTATTACCAAGAGTACCAATCACTGCCCCCTGTGCCACTTGATCATCCACCGAACAGAGAATTTCTTTCAGATGAAAGTACTTTGTGAGTAAACCATTGGCATGCCTGATCGTTACGGCATTACCCGCGCCCTTTGTTTTATTGCGAGCTGTATGTACAACCTTTCCAGCCCAAGCCGCCAAAATTGGTGTTCCCATGTCATCAAACAGATCAATCCCTCGGTGACTTCGAGAACCGCCATCTCTGGCTGCACCAAATTTATCTGTAACTGTAATGCTATCAATCGTTTTACCCTTGACCGGAAAATAAATCTCCTGGGTATTCGCTAGAGTCGAGCCATTATAAATACCGTTACTCGACTCATCCACCCAAACGGATTGTGTACTGATGACGGGTACTTGCTCGGAAACCATATGTCTGAACTCTTCTGTCCGTCCCGGGATAAATGCAAGCCTGTCTACTTCAACCCGGATATTAGGAAGTGCTCCTTCCCCCAGCTTCAGACGCTGAGACAGCACATTCATAACCTCATCCGAAATTGGAATCATATTGTATCTCCCCCTACTTAAATCGCTCGATGGTCCACTTCATGAATCGGTCCAGGAAGGCCACGGCTTCAGCCCGTGTCATAGCGGAATTACCCAAAAACCATGTCTCATCCGGTTCCGTACCTCCTACAGGTCTGCCCATATTAGTTACCACTGCTGCACCATCCAGCTTTTTCTTGATATTGATGCCTGCAATCAGAGGATCATTATTGGCAAATGTTTCGTCTTCCATCTCCGAAACGGCTATTTTCCAGAAAGCATCCTTGGACTGTTCTACCCGCTCACCCTTGGTTTGATAATAAATGGCCGAATCTTTTCCGACGTCTGCGAACCTCTCGCTCACATCTTTGAGATAATAGAAAGTCACTTCGTCGCCTTCTGAGAAAGGTTGACTGAAGACGACCGTATGGTTGTCAATTTCTGAATAAGGCGGAGTTTCTTGCACTTTATCTTTCTTTTCTTCTTTGAATTTCACTGTAACTTTAAGTTTATTTTTACCTGCTGGATAATTGCCGTTAAGTCTAAACACCCGTTGTCCCTGAAATGCCTTAATAGGCTCATTAATCCCCGTCGTTGGCGCTTCCTTGTCCGTAAATCTGGCATAGAACACCTTGCGTAGCTTGTTAATCAGATGAAAGGCTTCTCCCCGCTGTATAATCGCATTAGGAAAAAAACAGTTGTTGTATGCCGGTTTAAGGGTTGTCGCTTTGATGTCTTCACTCTTGAATTTGAATGCTCCACCACTATTCTTCGTCCAATAATTGAACTTGCAGGTGACACCATTCAGATTAAATGGGAGGAAGACTGATCCTCCTGGACTGACACAATATACATCTGTCCGGTAACCAATTGCCTTTGTTGCAATTTTGGTTACCGCTGCCGCATCCCCCATGGTGTCTGCCCATACCTCGGAAGGAATACTGAGTCTGCGAAGCGGTTGGCCTGCTGCATACAAATATTCTTGATGATTACGACTGAATGGATCGTAGAAATAGGTCGTGGCTGCACTAAGTGCAGCTCTGGGCAGATCTCCAGTCCAGGAGACCGGTGGCCTTTTCCAATCACTATCCAGCAACGGTTCTCCATAACTACAGAAGGACACCATCTGACCTGCTTTCACACCGGTATACAACTCTACATCAGTTAACCCCTTACTATTTGTTTCAGCCGTTTCGTAGATCGTTTGAACACCATCAATAAACACATACAATGGATTGTCATCTGTCGGCTTAATCAGAACAGGCAGACTAAATGAGGTTTGCCCCGCTTGCCCCTTGATTTCCTCATATACAAAAGGCTTGCCTTCCTCAAACTTGTTATAGTTGATCCCGGCAACAAAGACTTCACCATCTTCCAGAACCATATTCGTGGCTTCCATAACATCGTTATAGAACCAGTCCCCTTCGTTTACATCAACCCATTTTCGTATGATAAACACCCCCTATCTTTAGAATAGACAGAAAAGAGAGTAGGTCACCCTACTCTCGAATGGTTCGTTCCAGCAGACGCTTCGTGCGCATCAGGAAAGTAACAAACTCTGCTCTGGTTATAAAATCTTCCGGCCTGAAGTATAGAATGGGTGTACCATCCAATTCTGTTACAACCGTCAGCCCCAAATCAGCCATGCGTTCAATGGAGTCTCTTGCCCAGTGATTCTTACCTTCCGTCGTCTGTAAATCCTGAAACTGAACTGCACTCTTGCGGTCATATCCATCTTTCTTGATCAGGGTCATGGTCAATTCGACCTTGTAACCCTTCTGATCTTTATCCATCGTATCCTGATGATAGAAAATTGGGTCGACTTTGATGGACTCTACAACACCAACATAAATATTGCCCTTCTCATCATAAAATTTGTGCGTCCAGCCTACGTACATGGCGTAGTCATGATAGGATTGCTTGTCTTTAAACAGGATGTTAATGATGGACTTGTACGAAGACACACCCATCTGATGAAAATGCGAGGGAGCATTAATCATTTTAATTTCCCTCACTTGCGGATTGGGCGACGGTGAAGAGTACGGATCAATAATCCGACCCTTCACAGGCTCAAACTTCATGCCTGTATCCACATATAGCCTTCTTTTATACCGGTCATTAGCTGAACCAAACGGGTCTTGCTGAGACATATCAGATGCCCTCCTTACCTAATAAAAGATACGGGGTAATTACTCCCCATTCTTGCACCGACATTACTAGCCATCCTGTTTACAAGACCCGGATTATTCTGCCGCAGTGTCTTATCCAGTGCCGACGTCAGTTTTTCCACATCTTTTGTGCTGCCTGTCATATTGTCGATATTCACATGCACCGTGACATCGCCCGCGCCAACCATCACACTTTTATGTGTATTGTTTGTCGTCATATAATCAAAGTAATCCATGACTTTAAGTCCTGCTGGAATGTTGAATGTAGATATGGGTTTATCCATTTTTTTGCTGATTTCGGCCAAATTTTTGGACTGTTCTACACCCAAGGATTGGATTTGTTTAAAAATCTCCATATATTCATCCGAGCCCGGTTTAAATAATCCACTATTCAGCAAATTGTTCCAATCTTCCTTGATCGAACTCATTTGTGAGTTCAGCTCAGATGCACGGGATTTGTTCAATGCAATCAATTCTGGTGCATCTTCCTTCCCCCCATTGGCCGCCAGAAGATCGTACATTCGTTTGTCGTAATCCAACTGTGTCAGCTCAAGCTGGTCGTTCATCTTACGTCTGAGTTCGTCAATTTTACTGTTTTTAACACCGTTCAGTTCAAGCTCTGATTGTGCCTTTTGCTGCTTCTTCTCATTAATCTCCAGACCGAGTTCATCTTTTTCCTTGCCCTCTGCCATCTTGTCGTAAGTCTTTTGCAAACTAGCAATCGCCTTATCAAAGAACTTGATATTTTCTTGCAAATATTTCTCCATCAAGGTGCGCATCTGGCCAGAATCCTCGCGGACACCGCTAATCAACAGACGGGATCGAGCGACTTGATAATTTGTTTCGTTGTCACTTGTTGACTTGTTGAGTTGACGATTAATCTTGGCGATCATTTCATCAATACCATTGCTTTGCGGCTGAGGTGTATATCCGTTAGCAATGGTATCCATTCCGCCAGCAGCAGGAATGTACTGAATCTGAGGCTGCACATATTGCACTTGTGGTTGACTGTTCTGCTCGGGCGTCTTGCCGGACTCCTTGTCCATTTGAAGCTGCGACTCTTTTTTCTCTTGCTCATAGTTATACTCTTTGGCCAGCTTTTTCTCGACCGCATCTCCGCCATCTTCGGACCACATCGCTTTAAATCCCTTCCAATAATCGCCAAACTTATTATTGGTGGCATTATCCCCAAATATCGTGCTCATTGTTCCGGATACAGCGGCATCCATCCCCAGGTTAAGTCCTTTCCATACTTTTCCTATAAAAGATGACTGCTCCACATCTTTGAACTGTTTTGCCAGCTCTTCCTTGTTCGTTGCCCGAATATTCTGCTTCTCCGCGTCTGACTTGCCCATATTACTAAGCGGATCAACAAGGCCAGAAATCACATCCATGGCGCCCATCGCAACACCAAGCCCTGGTACGGCTTTTAAAGGTCTTAACAACCTTGAGCCGGATTTCACTAATTTCGAAAATTTTCCCGGTGTTTTAATCCCACGTGCAGCACGCTCCGCATTGATATCACGCTGAGTAATCAAATTACCTTGTCTATCTCGAAGAATATTTCCACCTTCATCACGAGTCGGGGCATTGCTGTCAAAAAATGCTTTGCGATTACCTGTCTCTTTCATGTCCTTAAATCTGGAAAGAAGGCCCCTTTTTTTGGTCTTTTGTTTTTCCTTTTTGGAATCGCCACCGGGATTGAATTCATCCATTATCGCATCTTTCATGACATCCTTAATCAGGTCTTCATGACGAGCCACGAAGGTTTTGTTTGCCGAGTCATCCTTTTCTTTATCATCTTTTGCAGCTGATCCGGCACCGGCACTACCTGTACCTGGAACCACGAGGAAGCCTCCAGAAGAGTTCATCATTGTAGCCAATTGAGCCTGTTCAAGCTCCTTCAATTTGGAGATGTATGCTACGGCATCCATTGAACCCTGTCTGAATGAGGAATTCAGAGCATTCACTTCACTCCTTAATTTGGCTAGCACATCATTTAACAGAATTGATTGTTTGCGCAAATTCTGGATCTCGGATTCGTAACGCTGAACATCGGTTGAGCCATAAAGGAACTCCGCATTCAGGAAATACAACTTATTTCGAAGCTCCACTGCATCCATATCCATATCATCCATCGCCAACATCAATATTCTCGCTTGATGCTCAAGCTGCATGATCGCTTTACCATTCTCATCCAACTCACGGCTTAGAAATTCAAGACTCCGTTTCGTCTTCGCCATCTGTTCATCGAGTGAATCCAATTCCTCACGCAACAGACGCAGTTCCCTGCTTTTGGCTTTGGCTTCCTTCTCCGCTTGATCACGTTCTCCTTCGTGAAAGGAGGAAGATGATGAATTACCATCCTGGATTGCCTGCTTATAGAGTGATTGTTGTTCATCTCGTCTAGTATGTAGCTTGAGCACTTCTTCTTGCTTGGCAGTTGCTCTTGTCTGTATCTCTGCTTTACGGGTACCTTGAACACGAAGACGGTTTTGCTGTCTTGCTCTTTCCTGGGTTACACCAGCACGGTGCACATCAGCAACTCCGATTGGGTTGGAGGTGTTGTCTCCTGAGCTTTCGCCCTTCCCTGTACCTGTATCACCCTTACCGTATCGCGTCTGTTCTCCTTCGTTCATCACATCGGCGAACTTGTCCCAGGCCACTTGAACTCCTGCTTCTTCCATAATCCGATTAATTAGTTCCATATGGTCTGCAATTCCGCTGGATCGGTCTGAAATTAATCGCAAGAATGAAATAAGATAGGTCTGGAGCTCAGAAAACTCTTCTTTTAACCCCTTCATAGCTTCGTATGTAGAGATTTGGAACGCAGTACGGAACTGGCTTTGACGAAATTGCAAGTTGTCTCTTGAGTCTGTCCGCGGAACCACGGAAGCTGTATTCTCGCCAACTGTCTTAAGTTGATCCACAAGAGTGCCAACTGACGCCTGATCCTGGGTTAAACCACCACTCAGGCCTGAATGTTCTTTCTCCTGAAGAGACAATGAAGACGTAGCCATGAGACGGGCAAGTGCATTTTCTTTTGTTGCTTCATCCTCACGCTCAGTCGATGCAGGCACGGTTCGTTGCATGGCCTTAATCAGATCCTGAATGCTTACCTGTGAGATAGTTGCAGCCTTAAGCATCATGTCCGTCACTTTGGATAGATCATAACCACTCACTCCCCAAGCAGAAGAAACACCTTCCAAGCCCGTAGCAGTCTGCTCTACATCCACATTGTCAAACGAACGCAACTTGGCGACTTCTTTAGCAAAGGCTGTGGCTTCCTGAGGATTATCATAGGAGCGGGAACCAATGCGATATGCGAGACCCATATCTTCCTGATCTATGCCATGTTGCAGTGCAATCCGTTGCAGGTCCTTGACGGTCCCGTCTGTTTGACCTGTTTGACCTGATGATCTGATCTCGAAATTTTGATTTGCCTTGGTCATCTGGTCATCCATTTGACGTGACGACTCAAGTGATTCCTTCAGCATAGCGGATGAGTACCCTTTGGTTTCGCCTGAGGAGATATATTTCATCATGTTGCTCATAGAGTCCACTAGCTCCTGTGAACCGGCTTCCGGCAGATCTTGCATTGCGTTGAAGGCCCCACGATAAAATGTCTCCAAATCCTTGGTTAACGTTGCAATCATTTGGGACTGCATTTCGTCCCTCATCTCCTCAAGACGGTTAACGAGCGATTGAAAGCCTGATTGGTTACTCCCTTTCAAGTCGGGGGTTGGGATACCAGACTGCTCTACCTCCGTTAATATCTCTTTCGTTAAAGAGTGTTTTTGTTCTTCTTTGTCAGCCAAATTCATCACCACCTTTATACATAAATCCCGTTCTACCTTAGTGTAGGCAAAACGGGACGTCTCTCCCTTATCCTCCAAGCGCTTGTGCAAGCAAACCGATGTCATCCTCGGATATTTCTGTATAATCCGCGTCATCAAAGGTCCGTTTACGTCTAATACTTCCATCTTCCCCGGCTTCTTCTTCCCCTCTGCCGCCACCGAACATGCGAAGAGGTACTGTCATTAATTCAACCTCAAACTGAATATATTTCTCAGCTGACTTGCACAGCTCCGCGACCTGAGGGAGCGTGTACTCCCAGATCTCCCACTTGTTCAGCCCACAGTGCTTATGAAGGGTAAAGAAGATTTCTCCCCAGTGAATTGGCTCTTGCGTTTCCTCATCACGGATTTCGGTTCCCTCCAGAGGCTCACCCTCGGCGCGTTCTACTTTTTTAGACCATTTAGACCAATGAGCATATCAATGACTTTACGAGCCGTATTTAAATCAAGGTACTCATCCAGGTATTCTCGATTGATGATATACTCACCCTGTTCATCTTTGGTCACAATGTGCGGATAGTTTTTAAACGCCATAGCCAACACATCAAATAAATCCTGTTGTCGTTTTGCATCCAGTTCATCATTCTCTGTTGGAATAAAGTTAAGAATAATGGCGTCGATGTTCACCGTTTTTAGCAGTTTCATTAATCGACGTGCATCCTTCAGGTTACATGGTGGGATGCGGTATTTCCGCCGATCACGAAGTGTTATAATCTCATCATCTTCGAAGAATGCCCGTTCAGCAGCTTCGGCTTCCTCCGGGGTTACCCGTTTATTCGCCGGATCATTTTTGATTCGTTCGGCAGCTTCCTCGTTCAATTTTTCCGCCAGCTCACGCTCAGCCTTTTCCTGTTCTGTTTCCACCATAAGTAGAGCCTCCCCTGAACATTCTCTCCCCTGTAAAATAAAGAACCTGGCAAGGCAAGGGTCTGTGCAGGGGAGGACACAGACGCCGTAAAATACCTTGCCAGGAGCAATGGAACATCGTATGAGATCTTAGATTTTGCTTGTTGCACTAAAGCGCTTGATGCTTCCCAATTTGCCGTCTGCACGTTCAGGATCAAGAATCTGCAAGGAAATCGCAGATGCCGATGCTGCAGCACGCTGAGCATTGATACTGAAAGTGCCTTTGGCACGGCACATGTACAGCTCGGTTTCAACTCCTGCAAAAGAGCCATCTTTTTGTTGGAATGTACCATGATGAATTACAGAGATTGGGAAAGGCACTTCGTCAACTAGCAAATCAACCATGTCTACCAATTCTTCGCGTTTGTAGTTGAGCACAATTTCCTTACTGATATGTGCAGCGTTCAGTACAACAACATCATTGGGTTCATCATAGAAAAATTCATCTGGTGCCACAGCTGCAGCCTTCGAACTGAGTTGTTTCAGCAACTTGTTGGAATCTTTGAGACGAACCGTAATATCTCCGTTATTTCCATAGATTGTACTTGCGAATTTTGGTTTCACTTCAGCAAATCCGGAATTAGCTGCGCCAGTAGCGGCAGTATCCTGCTCATTCAAAACCCATACGTAGGACTTCACTTGTTCCTGTACGGTTGAACCCATCATCAGCTGAATCGCATCCAGATCAAATTTGGCATCTGTAGCAGATACCTCAATGGATTTCGACTTCACCAGTACATCGATAGCAAACAGGCCATCACCACCAAAGATGTCCTCCAGCTCTACATTGAGGTCAATTTTCAGGTCTTGCAGGGTACCCAGTGTAATTACTTCAATTGCACCCAGCGGGTCTGTAGGGTAACGCTTCGCCATGAATGTACCTACACCTTTGATAATCATTTTTTTAGCCATTGAACAGTCCACTCCTTAGATTTGTAATATCATTATTTAGCTACCGAGACTTACATGAGCCTGCGGCTGGTCGAAGGATTGAAAAGATCAGAATTTCATTCCTCCAAGCTGCTTGGCTGGTGGCTGTCTCTGCTTTTCATAGTGTAGAACGCTAATCTCATTCCCTAACACATATCACTGAATACGTTGAACAAAAGTTTTGAAATGGATTTCTATGCAAGCAGAACAACTTCTAATAAGGTTAATAAAAAGAAAAGACCCCTACATTAGAGGGGCCGGTCTATTGGGCAAATCATCTATAATTTGTGCGACCTGTTCTGCTCGTTCCTTTATTTCATATTCATCGGCAGTAATCAGATGAACATGAGAGCAGTATTTTCCATGCTCATAAATTCGCTCTGGTGTAATAAACACAACGTCAGCAACAGCTTCCATCCTGTGCTTGTCTTTTTCATATAGGTCGGGATCTGTAAGTGAATCGAATACAACCAGGTTAGGATATGCTGTCTCGATCGAATTTGCCAACTGGCTGTCATTCACCCAATAGATGACTCTTTCACCCTGAAACAACGGACGAACGTTCTGTCCAACACGAGCCACGACAAAATTCGGAAGCTCAGGGTGAGGATACTCCAATGCATCCACCTGATAAAACTCATCACTGGAATTTATATAAATCACATGATAACCAATCTCCGCAAGTTCTCTTAACAATCGTTGTGGTCGACGCCCAAATCGTTCACTATGAAAATCAATAGCAGGCAGATATACAATGGTTGTATTGATTTTGGGCACATATTTTTCAAAATTGAACTCACTCATTTGAACCTCTATTTGTTCAACTTCCATTGGCGGCTCGGCCGCCTGGCTACCGAAAATTCGTTTGAATATCTGTTTCATCCACGTTGCCTCCCATCACCTGATTTATCATTTTGACAGCATCCATGGCCCTGCCGTCCCAGCTATTAGCTCTAGCAACCATTGCACGGGCTGCGATTTTGGCCTCGCTGTTCTCACTAATTGCTTTCTGAAGCATCTGCCCACAATTATGACGATCCATAAAGTAGGTTACGTTACTGTATTTATTGACGATTTCCTCCATACGAGTCGTTATAACAGGCTTACCCGCAGACAAATATTCGTAATATTTGATCGGGTCACATCCACGGATCATTTCTGTCAGCTTGAATGGCACGATGCAAACATCGAATTGGGCAATATAAACAGGAAGAACTCTGTAGTCCTTATGTGGAAGACACGTTATATTAGGATGCACAATGTTTTTTTGATACAGGGCATTGTTTCCTATCAGAACTACACGATATCCCTTGTCTGCAATGTCGGTAATAAGTGAATAATCCACCCAGGAAGCCATAGCCCCATGGAACCCGACGACCTTTTGTCCCTCCTTAACATCGGGGAAGTCTGCCGGTATTGGGAGAGATACACGGGCTTTCTTAAAGTGCTCATAATCCGCCCCATTCGGGCACATAAAAATCGGTTTTCCGTCATTTTTATGAGCTTCATACATCACCTTTGCCGTTGTAGCAATCAGATCTGCTCGTTCAAAACATTTCGGAATGTAATCCTTCCAAACCGCAAATTCATCGGCTGAATTGTCCAAGTAGTCAAATACGGTAAAATCAAAATTACGGCCATCCCCATAGTTATACTGACCTGGACTGGAAAACCAGAGTACTTTTTTTCCTTTGACCAGATGGTCATAGTTAATCCCCTTTTGCACAAGGAAGAGGTGGTCACTCAACTTCTCGATCGGCTGGCTCTGTTTCTTATACGTTTCTTCGTTAATAAAAATAGCACGGACCCCTGGAATCTTGGAGAATGCGGTCATTAATTGCTGTGGACGTTGAAACAACAAATTCCAATCGAGTGCAGGTGGATATATGATCGTCATTTCAATGCTTTCAAAACATGCTTTTTTCCGCCTACTTCTATGTACCAGCCAATTTAGCAACCAACTCCACTCCTTCCTCATAGGCATGAACCGGACGAAGCCGTGTATCCACATACAGTTCATAACCAAGTTGCTGAACCTGCTCACAGAAGGGGGCATCTTCACCAATCGGATGTGAACCATATCGAACTCCCGCTTCGATAACTTCACGTTTTATAAGATACACTGCACCTGTCAAATCCACAGGGATGACACCCTCGCTGAATTTTGGAACGTGCTTTCCACCAATCATTGCATTATGAGCCTTAATTCTCGGGTGATTTCGAATCAGCATGGCACAGATGTCCTTATCATTTTCAATAAGCTGCTTCAGGCTATGTTCAGGGATAATGATATCTGTATCAATAGAGAACAGATAATCACAATCGGATTTCAGAAATTCATCCAACAGTTTATTTCTTAGTAGAGCCAGATTAGGATAGGCGTATTGACCTCGCAGATGACCGAATTTCTTGCCCATATTATGAGTCAAGTACGGGATCTGATGATCATTCAAAATTTGTTCTGTCTGATCTTCGCTATCGTTCAAAATGTAAAAAAAATGCTTGTTTACTGTCTGTTGTTTGAGCGACTGCAAGTGCCGCTCCATAATCCATGCCCGGTTTCTCACAGGAGCACCTATGAATACGTCAGCCACCATTCATCCCTCCCCTTTCACATAGTGTAGACCGATCTTCGCCAATCTTCAGCGTGTCCAACAAAAAAAGATCTTTTCACTGGAAAGAAGAGAGAGAATGAATCGTTTCTTCTATTCTATAAAAGAAGGAGCTGATGCAGATGTACAACAAGGACTTCAATCATTTCAATCCGAAAGAGGGTGAAGAGCGTGCTTGGCAGTGTTGAATTAATTCATAACTGGTTCCAAAAGGCTTCGGATGGAGAAGCTCATGCTTCCGTTCGATTCGGAGATGCTTCCAATACAATTCTGGCCCATGGAACCGTCCTAACCATGGATTTCATCCAATCCCATTACGGGTGGGTGAATGATCCCACATACTGTGGCATTACGTTACCCAATGTAGGTGCGAGAGAAATCATTGTACACTGCCTGAGAAAAGCCGACTACGTTGGTCACTTGACCCAGACGGATCACTGGTATTTCAGACCCCTGTTTGATATGTGTCTCGCGTATTACAAGATTAAACCCAAGAAGACATTCTACGCGTTTGAAAATAATTACATTGCCCGGTTTAAACTGTTCTATGATACGTTCAAGACTATGCCCATACTGATCTGTGGATCCAAATCCTCACAATATAAAGAAGTTCTGGAACGCCGTTACGGTTGGTCAGGCATAGTGGCAACAGTAGACTGCCCCTCTTGGTCTCATGTGAGCGCAGCCTCTAAAGAAATGGAAAACATCTACAAAAAAACACCATGGAAACTAGCTCTCGTATGTGCAGGGGCACCTGGCAAGGTATTAGCTATTAAAGCAAAAGAACTTGGCTCTGTAGGTGTTGATTTTGGCTCAGGAGCAGATGTTGCCATTCAGGCGGACAACGAAAACCTATATGCTTGGGATTACGAGGGATTTCCGGATTATTGGGAAGGAAGACCCAAAAAATGACCCGTACAGGGTCTTTTTTATTGAGCAAAGACGGGATTCAAGTGAAATTTCATTGCTGTAGTAGTTATTGATAATTTGAACTAACTGACTTATTATTGTTAAGATAACTCCTAATCTAACCTGGTTTAGACTTGCATAAAAGAGGAGCACTACTTAGATTATTCAATCGTTGGAGGGAATGTAATGGCGTACTCGCAGTCAAAGACCGAAGCAGTCGCAACTCACTTAAGAAATAGATTCATGGAAGGCAATGTAGAAGGCCACGAGATCGTTGTTGCTCTGATTAGTATGGTTAAAGCCCAGAAAATTAATTTAGACGACGTCGCTCCCGTCCTGTTTAACGTTTTTTTTGATAATCCAGAAGGTATTTTATCTGCTCTTGAAAAAGCCAGTACATTAGTTGATGATGAGTTAATTGATTCAATTATCAATGAAGTGAACGAGAACGCTTAATCTTACATACAAGGGGAGTTCCATTGAAGATCTTCTACTGTTTTTTCACGTCTTTGTACTCCCCTCATTTCAGATTTATTTAGTTTATACAGGATCACTTATAGGCTTCGTGTTATTTTCCATCTCACCCTGCTTATTCTAAGAATGTACCTTGGCAGAATGACAGGAGAAAAGGAAATAACGAAGGGAGCAACACGTATGGATCAAGTAAATAAAGCAATTCTATTTTTAGCAGTCATTGAAACCATGCTTGAAGCACTGCACCATATCGAAGTGGACCAGACAGAACTTGTGGATTCACTAGTTATGCTAGGTTTCGATCCCATTAACATTTTATACGAGACCAATACCATTAGATCCTTCCAGAAAGTGTGCAAAGCCTTCGCAGAACTCGACCTTGCAGATGAGACCCTTTCCGCTTTTTTACAAGAGTAGCTACACCGTTTTAGTAATTACTAATAGATCGACCGAATCCATGTTTCTTGGAAATGGAAGCGCAAAAAAAGTAGAGTCTCAAGTCCTTGGGACTCTACTTTTATTTCAATTCTAACTTATGACGCCTTAACGCCCTTTCTTTGAATTCGTATAGATATGTAGGAGACATCACGGATATCTCTTTCTTCAATATGAATCAATTAATGAAAGGACGGTTGTATGAACCAAGAAATTTCTGAACATGTTATAAACTTACATCATTCTGTAATTGGACTCGTAGATTCATCCATGTTTCACTCACAATATGAGCGTGAACATCCTAACAAAATTGTGATCATACAAAATTATTATTTTTTGAAAGACGCAGCTCATTTTAATGATTGGTTAAAAAGACGTTGCGAATAATCTCTTTTCAGCTCGTGGCTTACCTCATCCTTTTTTACGTCTTCGTTCATCAATCAGAACCTTCAACATGAGCAATTCCCCGTAGGTCAGCTTCTTCTTACGTACTTTCTCCACCCATGCCCATTCGTCAATAATTTTGTCGTTATATGCATCTCCTATGTATTTATCAAGTTCATTCCATGTCCATTGAGCATAATCCAACACTTTATTCATATCATCCTCATCCTCCATGACCACTTCTTCCTTAAGTGAATTCAATTTAGAATTAACTGCTTGCTTAAACCTTTCATATTCCCCAGGGGTTTTAATCCAAGGTAGTGGGCATTCCTTCCACCCGACAACTTCTTTATGTGTAAAAAATACATTGGGAAAGCCGCGTTCTCTAATCAGATATACTGCCAAGTCTACAACGTTATTAAATGTATCCTCGTGAATGCTGCCATCCTTCTCAATGCACATTTCAATACCCACCGTACTATTGTTGGGATACGTTCCAAGACGAGCTACAGCTTCCTTTGTGTAAGTCTCGCTACCGCAATGGTATGCAAGTTCATCATCTGGCAGACTGTTATAAATGGAGGTTCGATCTACAGAGTAATGTGCACTTGCATAACGACCTTTTCCAACTTGCTGTGCTAAGCATGCGAAATATTTGCTGATGTTTTTGGCTGATGCTCCTGGGGAAGCGGTATAATGCATAACAATTCCTCGTTTAGCTTTCAGTTTCATTCCCGCTCGACTGTATTTATTAAAAGGTATGTAGTCCGTTGTGATTGGAAGCATTATATCTTCTCCTTGCTTTCAGCTTGATTATCTTCCTCACCCCGAAGCTTGAAAAGAGCAGAAGTGATAAATTTCGGGACGGGAAGTCCCAATTTCCCCATATTCTCAAGAATGCTTATACCTTCAGTACCGATGATAAACATAAGCATAGCATCTCTCATAAAGTCGTTCGAATTGCCAGCAATAATATCCAATTGATGAGCAATAATGACGAATACAAATGTTAATGACTTACGGGCAAGCCCCCACCATCCGATCCTGCTGGAAAGTTCTTTTTTGTACCAAGCAGATAACACACCCGTGATGTAATCGAGCCCCACAAAAATCGTTACTGCAATAAACAGGTGATCCATCCCTCCAACCAAGTACACCATAGCAGACAATAGCCATCCAAATAAAACAGTAAAGATCGTATCTCTTTGCAATTTGCCTTCCCCCTTCAACATCTTTTTCATGTTTAGGTTAGGCGGAACAACAAGATAAGTCTCAGAGATATTGATCCCTTTGGACATATTCCTCAGCATTTCATTAAGCAAACAGCAAAAATCCCTCTCGCACATGCCGCGGAAGGGATCTCAACCGAATCATTAATTAGCTGTACGTAGAAGGATCAGGTGTGACAGGAATGCCAGACGCTGTCGGTTGTGTTGTATTACGATTGCGGAACATGTCCTGAATTCTATCCATCACATACGGTGTGGAATCAATCAATTTCTCAAACAGATGTGTTGAGTTATCAAGCGGAACGATGTGAACGCCTTGTTTGCCAACTACCAGGAATGCGATTGGACGAATGGATACGCCGCCCCCGCTTCCGCCTCCAAATGGTGAGGCAACCGATGCGGAGCTGGCATGTTCAGTCGTACTACCGCTGCTTCCGCCACTTCCACCTTTGCTGCTTCCATCACTTACATGAAAATCACTGCCACCCGCAGCAAATCCGAATCCTACTTTACTGATCGGCAAAATCACAGTACCATCAGGTGTTTCGACCGCATCGCCCACGATTGTATTGACATCCACCATGGCCTTGATATTTTCCATTGCGGTTTCCATTAAGCCTTGAATTGGATGATCTGACATTTAAATTCCCTCCAGTTTCAATTTAAGCTAGGTTTGATCTAACCATATCATCCCCAAACTTGAAGGGACTTATGTAAGCCAGCCTTTTAACTAAACCTCAATACTTCAAACCGCTGACTCGGCAAAATATAACCCGGCAGTTGCAATTAAACTGTGGAAAATTTCAGCATAATTGGGGACAATACATACACTCATATTTGCGATTTACTGTGTTGTTTCTTCATCTTGCGTCTGCGTCGTTGCTCTTTTAAGAGTCTGAACCACATCCGCCATCCTCCCTCTACTTGAAGCACTCGGGTTAACAATGTAAGTCCTGCGATCATGACTGCTGTAATCCGGATCTTTAGTTTCCAATCCAGCTCGGTTTGGAACTTCATCTCGTCTTCCCACACCGGCACAACTTGTAACTGTGGCGTTTGTTCAAAACGGATTTGATAAGAGAGGTATCCAATGATGATCGACTTGATGCTCCACACCCAACCTATGAGAACAGCCGTATATGCTGCATCGCCGACGCCAATGCGAGTGGACCAGGACAAATGAGTCATATGTACACGAGTGAGCGTTTGCTTGATCCAGAGCTTTAATGCTTCCGTTGCCCTGAGCATGATTTTTACGTCCTTAGCCCATTTTTTGACTTTACGTTTGTTAACACGCTCGCTGCTCTGGGCTTCTCCCCTTGAATGATTCATTCGCTGCTCCGTTTTCACCAGAAAACCTTCCTTCATATTACGAAAGACAATACTAGGAATTTCATAGTTAATACGCACAATGCCATATAGCAGACGAACCGTAATCTTGGCATAATCATCGTGATTGTGTTTCCTAAATGTAAAATGCACATGAACATACGAGATGAGGACTGCGACAAGAAGCAGTGCGATCAACAAGCCGATTCCTCCAAGCCAAATCCACACAGGCCTTACCTCCAAGCCCTCAATTCTTTTCACGTCTAGTATGACACTCTATATAGGAAAAAATTCACGTCTGACCTGAAAATTCCATTTAATCTTTGAACGCTCCCTTACAATCCATTCCACATACCACGCCAAAAAAACCGGCACCCCGAAAGGGCACCGGTTTTGAATCGATCCAGACTGCAAAGTTATGAATTTAAAGGATCATCTTCGTTATTAATATCGTTTGAATTTGCATCATCTTCGAGATTTGTACTATCCAGGTCCACATGCTGCACATCCAATTTTTCAAAAAGCAGCTGTGTTTCTTCCTCCAGGTTCTCGGAATCTTCAAACAACCCTGGCTCCGGCAGATCTTTGAGCGAAGCCAAACCAAAGTAGTCCAGGAAGGGCTTGGTAGTGCCATATAAAATTGGGCGTCCAATGGCCTCAGCCCGTCCCACTTCCTGAATGAGATCCTTGTTCACAAGTGTATGGATAGCACGTTCGGATTTTACGCCACGGATCTCCTCAATCTCTACCCGCGTGATAGGCTGACGGTACGCCACGATAGCGAGCGTCTCCAAAGCTGCCTGGGATAGAGACGTACGTGCAGGTGAATAAGCCAGTTTCTCAAAATAAGCCGCATGTTCCGGTAATGTACCCAGTTGGACTACCCCTGCAATTTTAAGAATTTGTACGCCTCGTCCCTGCTTGGCAAATTCAGCTATCATTTCCTCAATCGCATCCGACACCAGTTCGGTTCGCTGATCCACGATTTCGGCGATTTGTTTGATGCTCAGACCTTCTTCTCCGGACAAAAACAGCAGGCCTTCAATAATCGATTTCAATTTCGGAAAATCCATGATTCTTTGTTTCCCCTCTCCACTCCATAACGATATCCTCAAACATCCGCTCCTGATAACAGACAATCTGCTTCATCTTCATCAGCTCCAGCACCGCCAAAAAAGTTACGACAATCTCATGCCTGTAAATTTGATTATCCAGCAGCTTGGAGAATAACAGTCTGCCTCCCGGTCCCATCCTTTCCAAAGCCCCGATAACATCCCGAATACGATCCTTAACCGAGATTTCATCCCGCTGGATCCGAGTTACGGTTGTCCGCTTCTCCGCCTTGCGTAGCGCCTTCTGAAAGGCTGCAATCAGATCCGAGGTATGTAAACCCTCGACCGGATTCGATTGTGCTTCTACAGGCATATAAGGCCGCAAATCCTCGGGTTCTTTGGAGAAAATAAGGCTGCGTTCCCACTCCCGTTCGTGCAAGTGACGCGCAATTCCCTTGTATTTGCGATATTCAATCAGACGCGCAATCAGTTCTGCACGTGGATCATAATCTTCACCTTCCATATATGCATAATCCTCAAAGTCCTCGATTACCGGTGGTTTGGGCAGTAATAGTTTGCTCTTGATCGACAGAAGTGTTGCCGCCATTACCAGAAATTCACTCGTAATATCCAGCTCCAGCTCCTGCATCGAATGCAGATACGCCATATATTGATCGGTAATATCGCTGATGGGAATATCCTGGATATGAATCTCTGCCTTATCAATCAGATGAAGCAGCAGATCCAAAGGCCCTTCAAAAGTCTCCAGTTTGTATGTAACTACCGTCACTAGACGAATCCTCCCGCCAGAAAAATAAAAACCCCCGCTAAGCCGCCGAATCCGGTCTCCCGTTTTCGTCTGCGCAGAGCAGGGCACTATATTAAATAAGCACTATTTTAGCTGTTTCGTCAAGTTCGCCATTTCAATAGCGGCAGTAGCTGAGTCCCAACCTTTGTTTCCTGCCTTTGTTCCAGCGCGCTCAATGGCTTGTTCAATATTCTCTGTTGTAACCAGGCCGAAGATTGTAGGTACGCCTGTTTTCAGGTTAATTGCGGCTACACCCTTAGCCATCTCATTGCACACATAATCATAATGTGTTGTTGAACCACGGATAACCGTCCCTAAGGTAATGACTGCATCGTATTTGCCACTTTCAGCCATTTTTTGTGCAATCAACGGGATTTCAAAGGCTCCTGGAACCCAAGCTACATCCACTTCATCATCTTGTACACCGTGACGTTTGAAAGCATCCAGTGCTCCGCTGAGCAATTTGCTTGTAATGAACTCGTTAAAACGCCCTACGACTACTCCATATTTTAATCCTTCTGATACCAAATGTCCTTCAAAAAAGTGTGGCATTCAAGTCATCTCCCTAATTGTATTATATGATGTACGCAGCTGATTTTTGGAAACTAGTTCACCCTGTTTAACCTCAGAAAAGCTACTCAGTTTTTTTCTTCATTCTGCTCGATATCGTCGAACTTTAGCATATGGCCGAGTTTCGCCTGCTTCGTGTGCAAGTAGACCGTATTATCCTCGTTCTCTTCCATCTGAATGGCAACTCGTTCCACCACTTCAAGTCCGTACCCTTCAAGCCCTTTAATTTTGCGTGGATTGTTGGTTAACAAGCGAATTTGACGAACGCCAAGATCCTTAAGAATTTGGGCTCCAATACCGTAATCTCGAAGATCGGCAGCAAACCCAAGCTTCAGATTGGCATCCACGGTATCCAAACCTTCCTCTTGCAGTTTGTAAGCTTTGAGTTTGTTGATCAGTCCAATGCCTCGTCCTTCCTGTCTCATATAGAGCAGAACGCCATTGCCTTCGTCATGAATTTGTTTCAATGCTGCATCGAATTGTGGACCACAGTCGCATCGATGAGAATGGAATACATCCCCTGTGAGACATTCGGAGTGTACGCGAACCAATACAGGTTTCGATCCGTCAATTTCGCCTTTAACCAAAGCGACGTGCTCCTTGTTGTCCACCGCATTGGTGTAGGCCACCGCCTGGAATTCACCAAAGTCTGTTGGCATACGTACAGCTACTTCGCGTTTAACCAACTGCTCCTTCTCATTCCGGTACCGAATCATGTCCTGAATGCTGATCAGCTTCAGATCATGCTTGCGGGCGATCTCCTGCAGATCCGAAAGTCTGGCCATCGTGCCATCTTCCTTGATCACTTCACAGATTACACCTGCCGGATAGGAACCGCACATAATGGCGAGGTCTACAGCCGCTTCCGTATGTCCCGCGCGTCTTAGCACTCCGCCGTCTTTGGCGATGAGTGGAAACATATGGCCCGGCTTGCGGAAATCTCCGCTTTTCGCTTCCGGATTAATCAGCCCCTTGACTGTAATGGAGCGTTCATGAGCCGAGATGCCCGTTGTGGTATCTTTATGATCTACAGAGACGGTAAAAGCCGTCCCATGAAAGTCCGTATTTTGCTGGACCATAGGTTTCAGGTTGAGTTCATCGGCACGTTGCTGCGTAATGGGAACACACACCAGACCTCTGCCTTCGGTAATCATGAAATTGATTACTTCAGGTGTAGCCTTTTCCGCCAAAGCGATAAAGTCGCCTTCATTCTCCCGATCCTCATCATCCACCACAATAACTGGTTTACCCTGCATGAGATCGTAGATGGCTTCCTCAATAGAATTCAGAATGGATTTCTCTGACATAGGTCCCCCTCCAGTTTCTATTTCAATTTATATTTGTAGTTAATCAATTACGATTTGTTAAGCAAATCCGTGATTAGCGAGGAAATCCTCACTGATACTTCTCGGCTTACCCGCACCTGTCTCCTGATGTCCCTTACCATAGTGCAGTAGATGATCCACATATTTGCCCAAAATATCACATTCAATATTGATGGTATCACCCGTCTTTTTCACATTTAATACGGTCTCACCAATGGTGTGTGGAATAATGGATACAGTGAATGCACTCTGTGAAGTATGCACAACGGTCAGACTAATTCCGTCCAGGGTTACAGACCCTTTGGGTATCAGATATTTGAACAGCTGCGTATCATCAGGTTTGATCTCGAAAACAATTGCATTCTGGTCACGTGTAATGCTTCCAATGACCCCAGTGCCATCGACATGGCCCTGAACGATATGCCCCCCAAAACGACCACCTGACAGCATGGCTCGCTCCAGATTAACTTTGCTACCTGATTGCAATTGACTAAGATTGGTATGTCGATATGTCTCGGGCATCACATCGGCAGTAAATCCGCCACCCTCCAGGGTTGTCGCAGTTAAGCATACCCCGTTCACAGCTACACTATCGCCAATCTTCAAGTCGTTCATGATGGCGGAAGCTCCGATATTCAGGACCATCGCTTCGCCTTTCCGACCTATACGCCGGATCTGACCGACTTCTTCCACCAAACCGGTAAACATGCTACCGCCTCCTTTATTTATTTCGTTATCGTTAATTCATTTATTCAGGCCAAACTGGAATTCCGCCAATGCTAATATTATCTCCAACTTGTTCAATTTCCAGCTGATGCAATTGAATTGCCTGACTCATGCGCTCTACACCCTCGAAGCGGAAACTGCCTGGTGTTTCGTATCCTCCAACAATTTTCGGAGCAATGAACATGAGCAGTCGATCTACCAACCGTGCTTCCAGCATGGCACCATTCAGAGTGCCCCCGCCTTCAAGCAGAATCGAACCAATTTCACGCTCACCAAGCTTGCTGAGTGCACTCAACAGATCAACACGTGGTCCTGGACCACAACGTATAATCTCCACCCCATAGGCTTCCAGCCGCTCAGCCGCTTCAGGGCTCGCCTCATCCGTTGTAAGCACCCAAGTTGGTACAAGGCCATCCTTGACCATTTTGGCTCCTACAGGCAGACGCAGCTTGGAATCGACCACAATTCGTACCGGGCTAATCCCTTCCACTTGCAAGCGAGTCGTGAGTTCGGGATTGTCTGCAATTACCGTTTCCACACCAACCATAATCCCTTGATGGCGATGACGAAGCGCGTGAACAATCTCGCGAGCTGACTCGTTAGAGATCCATTTGCTGTCACCGCTACGCGTAGCGATTTTGCCATCCAGAGTAGAGGCCGTCTTCAAAGTTACAAAGGGGAGACCTGTTGTAATGTATTTGATGAATTTCTCATTCATCCGTCTTCCGCGCTCACGCAGCACTCCAACTTCAACTTCGATCCCTTGTTGACGCAGCATGCTGATCCCTCTGCCGGAGACTTGCGGATTCGGATCTTCGCAGCATACGACGACACGTTTCACTTTCTCATGAATGAGACGTTCACTGCATGGTGGAGTCTTGCCATAATGGCTACAGGGTTCAAGCGTAACGTATACTGTACTGCCTTCAGCATCACTGCCCGCCATGTTCAGCGCATGAACCTCTGCATGACCCGTTCCCCGTTTGAGATGACTTCCGAGGCCCACGATACGTCCTTCTTTTACAACGACACAACCGACTACCGGATTGATTCCGGTCTGTCCTTGTGCCCGTTCTGCCATATCCAGTGCCAGCGCCATATAAAATTCATCATTAATCATTTCCAAGTCCGTTCACCCCACGGTTAAAATCTTAAGTTATAGACCTCCCTTCCAACAGAGAGGCATGTTCCATATCCAATAAAAAATCCCCGTCGAACAAACCGTTCGATGGGGATGATGAGAGACATGTGTCACCAGCAGTACTATTGATACATCGCCAACAACACATCGCCCAAAACTTCATTTCAGGCAAGTGAAAGCAGACACATACCTTAATGAACTTCAATTACAGGTAAAGAGCTTCTATGATGTGGCATATGTATGAAGATTTTCCGAAAGTAACCGGATTTCTCCCTGCACAGGAAATGAATTCGTCAAAAACTGTACAGCAACACTCCTGCGGAATGCGGCCCTAAAGACTGCACCCTCTCCTTCTCCCATCCAGACTATACTGTCGGTTCTGGAATTACACCAGATCAGCCATCTGCCACAGGCAGACGGGTCACGGACTTTGCATCAATGCTGGATAGATATCCTCACATACTGCATCACCGCCGGTAGGGAATTGCACCCTGCCCTGAAGGATTCGTTGCGTTATTAATTGGATGTTAGCACTTTAACGTCAAAAAATCAATTGTTTTTTGTTCCTTTTTGTCACATACTAACTTTTAATAAGCTTAAGTGTAAACAAAAACCGCTTCGCTAATTGCGAAACGGTTTACATACAGTTATTGATTAAGCTTCTACTACTTCAACAGTTTCCATTTTGTCGCGACCTTCGAAAGCGTCTACGAACTCCATACCTTTGGTTACTTTACCAAATACAGTATGTTGTCCATCCAAATGTGGTTGCGGTTGGTAGCAGATGTAGAACTGACTTCCGCCTGTGTTACGGCCTGCATGTGCCATAGCCAATGTTCCACGCTCATGTTTGTTCGGGTTGATTTCACAGTTGATTGTGTAACCTGGGCCGCCTGCACCGGAACCGTTAGGGCATCCGCCTTGAGCTACAAAGCCCGGAATAACACGGTGGAATACAAGACCATTGTAGAAACCGGAGTTAGCCAGTTTCTCAAAGTTTGCTACTGTGTTTGGAGCTTCTTGATCGAACAAATCGATTACAACTTCTCCGCCGTTTGCCATTTTGATTTTCGCTTGTTTCGCCATATGTAAATGACTCCTTTCGTATTGACCATCGTTAATGGTGCCAGAACGCATGACCCTGGGCCAAGCTTTATAGCACTTTTCTTAGTGTACACCGAAAATGGATTGATCGCAAAATAATCAGCAAGATTTTTTCAAAATCCAGCCCTCAAGATGCAAAAGAAGACAAAAAAGAGTGTCCTTTTTTGTCTTCTTCATATAGAACTCCGCTATTTGAACTTAAATTAACGGGTAACTGGCTGTTTTGCAATACGCTCAGGTACCAGATCATTCTGGATGATGTCCTGATACGTCTCACGGCGTACGACAACATCCCCTTGACCGTCTTTGACAAATACAACTGCCGGACGACGAATCCGGTTATAGTTGCTTGCCATGGAGTAGTTGTAAGCACCTGTGCAAGCTACTGCGAGCAGATCTCCGCTTTGCACTTTGGGCAGATCCAAATCCCAGATCAGCATATCGCCGCTCTCACAACATTTACCAGCAACAGATACCGTTTCCTGAGCTGCCTCATTTGCACGGTTTGCCAATACAGCTTCATATTTGGACTCATACAGCGCTGGACGTGGATTGTCTGTCATTCCACCATCCACAGCTACGTATTTACGAACCCCTGGAATATCTTTGCTTGTTCCAACCGTGTAGAGTGTTGTTCCGGCTTCACCTACGATGCTGCGGCCTGGTTCAACCCAGATCTCAGGCACGGCATATCCGATTTGAGCAAAATGATTTTTTACCGCATCCGTGATCGCTTTCACGTATTGTGAAACTTCAAGCGGTGTATCTCCATCGATATAACGGATTCCGAATCCACCACCCAGGTTAACCACTTTGAAAGCAACATTAAGACGTTCATATACACTTGCTGCAAATTCAGCAACACGTTGAACAGCCATCTGGAAGCCTTCAACTTCGAAGATTTGGGAACCGATGTGGGAATGCACACCGAGCAATACCAGATTAGACTGCTTGGAAGCCAAGTCAATCGCTTCAAATGCTGTACCATTGCCGATATCGAATCCAAATTTGGAATCTGTTTGACCTGTGGAAATATATTCATGTGTATGGGCCTCAACACCAGGCGTCACACGAAGCAAAATGTTTACTTTACGATTTTTGTCCGATGCTACAGCCTGCAACAGATGCAGTTCATTGAAGTTATCTACAACGAAGCAGCCAATTTCTGCATCAAGCGCCATTTCGATCTCTTCCAATGTTTTGTTGTTGCCGTGGAAGTGAATACGCTCTGCCGGGAAACCGGCTTGTAGTGCCGTGAACAATTCACCATCGGATACTACATCTAAGGAAAGTCCTTCTTCCGCAGCAAGGGCACACATGGCCATTACGCAGAATGCTTTACTTGCATAAGCAACCTGGAAACCCAGGCCTGAAGCACGGAACGCTTCCATGTACTCTCTGCAACGCTCACGAACTAATTGCTCGTCCACAACATACAGGGGAGTTCCAAATTGTTCTTTCAGGACGGTAGTATCGACTCCGCCAATTTCCAGATGTCCCTGTGCATTTATTTTACTTGTACCATGTAAATACATATCTGCATTCCTCACTTTTTATATACTGGAACAGCTGTTATTCCAATGATTTTACACCAGTATATCAAATTAGTGAATGAGAAGAATGGATTTTTCGGCAGATCATTTGTGTTTTTTACTTTTTTGCAATTCCCCGTCCGGATCACTGTCCATTTTGGTATTGTCACGCGTTTTGTTGATCGAAGGACGTTTTTTATTCTCCAACAGTGGCAAACGGAATAAAAAGTTACCCAAAGCCTTTGCATTAAACGGTATGAATGGCCAGAGATACGAAGAGTTGTAGGAGCGATGCAAGGTGAGCGCCACAATAATGAACGTCGTCCCGACAACGAAGCCGGGAACCTTGAATATCGCCACAGCAACGAGCAAAAACAACCTGACCAACCGATTCGCCAAACCAAGCTCATAACTGGGTGTTGCAAACATACCAATGGCGGCAATCGCCATGTAAAGTACAACTTCATTCACAAAATAACCTGTTTTCACGGCGATATCTCCGACCAAAATGGCCGCAATCAAACCCATGGCCGAAGCGAGTGGCGTCGGGGTATGAACTGCTGCCATCCGCAATAAATCCACCCCGAATTCAATAAGCAGGAACTGCAGAATCAGCGGAAGTTGTGCATTCTCGTGAGGGCCGATGAACTCCATTCCTGCTGGCTTAATGGCAGGGTCAATAACCATCAGCAACCACAACGGCAACAGGAAAAGTGAAATCAGAATACCTCCAAATCGTACCCAGCGCAGATAGGTTCCCATAAAGGCGGTCTGTCTGTTCTCTTCCGCATGCTCACATAGGTCAAAAAAGGTCGTGGGCAGAATCATCACACTGGGTGAAGTATCTACAAATACAACCACACGTCCGTCCATCAGATGGGAAGCTGTCACATCCGGTCGTTCCGAATACCGAACCAACGGATACGGGTGCCAACCCTTGTTAATAATCGCTTCTTCAAGCTGCTTATCGGCAGCAGGGATACCGTCGATATTTACTCGTTTGATTTTTTCGCGAACGGAATCTACCTGAACCTTGTCCACGATATCATCAATATACACAACACAGACATCCGTTTGCGATCTGCGTCCGACCTGCATAATTTCAAACTTTAATCCAGGGTCCCGTATTCTTCGGCGTACTAACGCCACGTTGGTCAGAAGTGTCTCTGTAAACCCGTCTCTAGAACCACGGACCACTCTCTCCAGCGAAGGTTCCTCTGGTGAGCGTACCGGATAGCTGCGGGTATCCATAACAATAACGGAACGATCCCCTTCGACGAACATGGCACTCATGCCTGTGAGGACCTTGTTAATGACAGCACTCATTTTCTCCACTCGCTCAACTTGAATATGAGGAATGTAGCATTCGAAATACGACTTCAGTGCATGTCCAGACACTTGCTCCGGTGTAAGATACGTTAATCTTTTTAACACTTCGAGCAAAATTTCATCCTTCGCAAATCCAGTCAGCAGCAGTAATCCAACGTGTTTGCCGCCCAAGACCATTTCCCTCATATTCACATCAAAGGACTCCCCAAGTCCCAACACTTGTTGAAGCGTATATCTGTTATCACTCATGCGAGGGGAAATATCGTCGTTTTCCTGCCAATATTCTACTGATTCCTCGATACTGTCAGACATTTCATTTTGCTTCTTTTTTTCGTAAGCCTTCTTTTCTTCTTCCTCCTGAATCTCATAAGGAGATTTATGCATCATCTCTTCGGATGTTGCTTCGCTGGAGTTATGCCCGTCGTTGTCTGATCTTACGTCCATTTCCCATCCTCCTTAGGCCAAACGTTTCAACGCTGGTATACAAAAAAGTCAAACAGGGAGCCTGTCATCTTCCCCAAAATCATGGCAAGCAGCAATCCAAATAGATACGATTTCATGCCCAGTCGTTTCGCCAGCACTGGCAGTACATTCAACACTTCTGTGAGTGCCGCAGCAAGCAGACCGATGAACACACCGCAAAACAGTCCGATGATCGGGCTCAGCAACACCGCTCCATGCACCTTCCAGTGCCAAAAATCCGCAACGGTACCGAGCAGCGAACCTCCGATCAAGGCCCCTTCATACCAATGGGTTTTGTCATAGGTTCGCGTAAGCTGAGCTAGTCTTGGGATCATATCAAGCACGAGAATAAGCGCAATCACACCACTTCCGACCGCGATCCCCCCCGCAATACCCAGCACAATGCTGATTGCTCCGTTAAGAACGCTCATCCGCATTCATCTCCCTGCGTTCCTCTTCATGCATACGTTCGGTTTCTTCAATCACCACATACTTGTCTACATTTTGCTGATATAGGAACATTTCCACCTCCAAAGGGGTAGGTTCTTCATTCCACTTTTTCTTGAATAAATGATTAAAGAACACGGCCATGCCAAATCCTATCCCGATTGAATACGCCACCTGAAACAGATACGGATGCTCATCCCGGCGGCCTGTAATCATCTCTACAATTCGAATCTGAACTTCCTGCATGTTTACGTCAGCATGAAAATTCATAATGGTCAACGCTGATCCAAAGAAAAGCAGCAGCCACACCAGGATAAACAGGGATTTGGAAGGTTTGCCACTTCCCGCAACTACCTCAACAAGCGTATGACCCGATCCGATCAATTCAACGGTGACATCTGGTATGGCCCGACGGATCTGAGGGATGATCTGCAATATATCAATGAGGATCAGATTGCCATCCTCCGGTCCGGGGCGCAGCAATTCAAGTTCAAGCAGCCTTCCTTCCTTTTCTTCGGGAGAGGTGAGCAAGTGAGCTACATCTCCAAGCTTGACACTTCGGCCCCTTTGGATACGAATACGGCTGCGCAATCGAACATAGACCGTTGGAGTGGGTGTCAGGGACATCCGGAACACTCCTTTACTGCGTAATTTAGGTTAGTATTTGAAGAATGTGCAAATTTATTACATTCTGGTTGGAAAAAGGTTTTGTAGACACTGAGGGCGCTTCGGGATGGATCGGCCATCGGTCGCTGTTGCTCTCAGGTTAGTAAGAGAACTACACGCAGGCACTCCAGCTGCAGACCAACCTTCCGATCGCTGTTGTCTCCAAATTTTCTTGATTGATTTCTACTAGTGTAGAAATTCGGAGACAAAGGCGAACGCTTCGCTTCTTCAGGTCTAATCTGCCGCCTGCGTTGCTTGTGTGTATCCTTAGACGAACCCTCACGCTTTGCTCCTTAGTCCGATTCCATCCCTCCGCTGCACGTGTCTCCCTTTTTTCCCAAAGGACTGAAATAAATATGCTGGGAGGCTGTAGTAAGAGAAATAATAGATGGTGAATTTGGACTTTATTTTTTCACAATCCTTTTGTTAAACAAACAAAAAAAGCCGCTATTATAGCGACTTATTGAGAAGAGAAGAGGGTATGGATTGACTGGTAAGAAACTTGGGGATTAGGTATCTTTGGGGAAATAACGCATGTAAACAAAAACAATAGCCGTGATTATCAGCAGCGCGGATAACAATACCTTCATTTTCACTGCTCAATAACCCTCCTTATTCCTCAACTCCATTTCTCTTCTGAACTTTAACGGGGTGATTTGCATGATTTTGCGAAACTGATTAATAAAATAGCTTGTGCTATTAAATCCAACTTCATAAGCAATTTCGGTTATACTGCGTTCCTGGAGTTGCAACAGCTCCACGCTCTTTTGGATGCGATAATCGATTACATACTGCATAGGGGTTGTCTTCAGCATTTGTTTGAAATAACGGCAGGTTTCCGAGCGACTTAACTGACCCGCCCTCGCAATATCCTCCAATTTGATTGGTTCAGCGGAGTGCAGGTGAATCCATTCAACCATGTCCTTTATTCGCCTGCTTCTAATGATTTTGGATGGATCATATTCCAGCGCGTATCCGCTTGTAATCAGATGTTTCCATATCGTTAAAAGGCTTGAAGCCACATTCATTTCGTAAAATGGAGCCTGCTCAGCCAGGTCCTTTTTAACATGCCGAATGGCGTTCAGGACTTGAGCTCCACAGGGAACTTCCCTTTTGATATGAAGATAAGGTAAATTGGTTGCTGAGATATAAGGATGAACGTACTTCAAATATAACTCGGATGGTACAACAAATTGCGGAGAGACATTTAGACAAAGATAAATACAATTATTCTTCTCCCCCCGTTCCTCCGCCATGTGCATACAACCACTGTTGATAAACAGCCCGTCGCCTTGTGGCACAACGATCTTTTGATCATTTACATAAAAAAGAGCTTCGCCCTGGACAACCAAAACAAACTGCAATTCATCATGCCAGTGCAAAGGAATATGCCCGTGAACATTGCGTACAATTGTGGTTTCATAACACGCAACAGGCAGAGTAACTGTACGATGCTCCGTTAGTTCCCTCCCGTTCTGATCAATCCTGAATTCTACTTTAAGCATATTTTCTCATCTCAATATAATGATATTTATCTGTGCGATATTGATATTATTATAGCCTATTACGTTTTAATATAGCACTATTCTTATATTTAAGGTGAGGACGCTATTCATGAAAATATCTATTCAAAGATCCAGAAAATCAGGCCTCTTCTTCGTTCTTACAGGAGCGATATGCTGGGGCATTGGTGGAACGGTTTCACAAAAACTGTTTCAACAATACGGAATCGAAGTCAACTGGTTTGTAACGGTACGACTGCTGATTGCGGGTATACTGCTGCTGATGGTTCAATCCTTTACTACAAGGCGCTCGCAAATTTTCGATATGTGGAAGCAGAAAAAAACAGCCTTGCAGCTAATCACTTTCGGATTATTCGGGATGCTCGCTGTTCAATATACGTAAATGGCGTCTATTCAACATGGCAACTCCGCAGTGGCGACATTACTTCAATATCTGTCACCAGTCATGATCATGGTCTATATGATCTGGAGAAAACAGGCTACTCTGACCAGAAAGGATGTTATATCAGCGATTCTGGCTCTAAGCGGGTGTTTTCTTCTACTGACTAATGGTTCTCTCTCCCAATTGTCTGTGCCTTTACCCGCTGTTTTGTGGGGGGTGTTATCCGGAGTTGCCGCTGCCTTTTATACTCTCTACGCCGTGAAGCTGATTGAAAAGTTTGATTCACTCGTCGTTGTCGGCTGGGCAATGATTATCGGAGGGGCTGCACTAAGTCTCATCCACCCACCATGGGAAATAGACTTTGCCAGCTTGCGTTTGGAAACCTACGGATATTTGGCCTTTACCATTATTTTAGGGACAATGATTGCATTCTGGTTCTATATCGAAAGTTTAAAAAGCCTGACAGCCAAAGAAACAAGTTTAATGGGAAGTGCGGAGCCTCTTGCTGCCGTTGGCACCACTGTTATTTGGTTACATGAGCCTTTTGGTTTATTTCAATGGCTGGGAACCGCATGTATCATTGGATTGATATTATTGTTGCAGTCGAATCGTCCCAAACCCATCCAGGCTAACGACAAATAACCTTCTTCGCATATTAATGCGCGATAGAAGGTTGTTAGTTGTCGTATATTGGTGTTTTAACACCAATATTGTTGCCTGCAATCCAAAATCACTGTGCGATCTGGTCGCGGATGGATTGAAGTATTTTTTTCTCCAGCCGCGACACCTGCACCTGGGATATACCCAGCCTACTGGCGACCTCGGACTGGGTCTGATCCCGGTAATACCGGAGGTATACAATCAGCCGTTCCCGTTCACTGAGACCGCCTATTGCTTCGTTTAGCGCCAGTTTGTCAAACCACCGTTCCTGAGACTCGTCGGCAATCTGGTCCATTAGTGTAATCGGATCACCGTCATTCTCAAAAACCGTCTCATGTATAGAGGTAGGCGGTTTGTTCGCTTCCTGCGCAAAAACAACTTCCTCCGGGGTTACCCCCAGCTCTTCAGCCACTTCCTTGATCGTGGGCAGACGGTCCAGGTTTTTGGACAATTCATCCCTTTTCTTGCGGACTTTATTCGCCATCTCCTTCAGTGAACGACTGACCTTAAGGGTGCCGTCGTCCCGCAGGAAGCGCTGAATTTCTCCGATAATCATCGGGACAGCATAGGTGGAGAATTTTACATCATAACTGAGATCGAATTTATCCACCGATTTGAGCAGCCCGATACAACCAATCTGGAACAGATCTTCCGGCTCATATCCCCTGTTCATAAAACGTTGTACGACGGACCAGACGAGTCTGATGTTGCAGTTCACCAGCGTATCCCGTGCGACATGGTCACCCGACTGACTGAGCGCAATCAGCCGTTTGACCTCGGCATCGTCCAAATAGGTCTGTGAAGACTGTTTCACTTCAGCATCCATAAGACCACCAACCCCTAATTATACAATGCTTTCTTGGATTCAATCCTTTTCTTCATCTTGATGGAGGTGCCTCTGCCGGGCTCACTGCTGACTTCGAATTCATCCATGAAGTTTTCCATAATGGTGAAGCCCATGCCCGAGCGCTCAAGTTCGGGTTTGGACGTATACAACGGCTGTTTGGCCAGTTCAAGATCTTCGATGCCTTCACCGCGGTCTTCCACAATGATGGTGATCATGTCATCGCGAATCTCGGCTTGAATGGACACGACACCTTCCGGATTGTTGTTATAACCGTGGATGATGCTGTTCGTTACGGCTTCCGAAATGACTGTCTTCAGATCGCTAAGCTCGTCCATCGTAGGATCAAGCTGGGAGATGAAGGCAGCAACCGTCACCCGTGCGAACGATTCGTTCTCCGACTTGGCCGCGAATTGCAGATTCATGAAATTTGTCCCCGTTCCTTCATTCATGAGACGACCTCCAGACCCGAGAGAGCAGTTCCCTCATTTTCGTAAATCGGCATAATCTTGAACAAACCCGACATTTCCAGCAAACGATACACTGGCGGATTGACATCACAGACAACCATCTTGCCGCCTTTATTCTTAATGAGCTTATATCTTCCCAAAATGACACCCAGACCCGAACTGTCCATAAATTGCAGATCTTTCAGGCTGAGTACCAGATGCTCGCATTGTCTGCGCTGGATGGCTTCATCCATCTGCATCCGTACCATATCAGCTGTATGGTGATCCAGCTCCCCGGATAATCGCACAATCAGAATCCCGCGGTGATGTTCCATTTCCACATGCAAGTTCACGTTTGCTCACTCTCCTCCCTGTCTTGAACAAGGATTTCTACGTTCCCGAAGGCTTTTCCTGCCCCCCGACAAAACTAGAAGAAAACCCCTATTTAACTACAAAATATGTTCAAAGGATGTACGCAACCTGCATAAATCGCCGTTTAATCGAACAGATTGGAGGTTGTGCGTTTGAACAGCTTCCACCAGCCTGCCTTGTCCACATCCTGCGGAGCCTGAATGTCGAATTCCTTGATAACTTCATTGCCCTGGTAGACGACTAGTTTACCTACACTCTGACCTGCTTTGACCGGAGCTTTTACTTCTTTGGCCATCAGCAATTCATGACGGATCTCATCCGATTTTGCACCTTTACGCATCAGCACACTATAATTTTGTGTTGCATTCAGCGGCACTTCAGCAACTTCACCTTTTTCAATTTTCAGACTGCCCAACAGGTCCCCTGACTTGTACAGAGGTTTCATCGTGTATTGCCCAAAAGCATAGTCAAACATCGAGGACACTTCGCTGTTGCGTGTTTTGGTATTGGGTTCGCCCAGCACCACGGAAACGACACGCAGACCATCCTTCATCGCTGTAGCCGAGAGACAAAACTTGGCTTCGGAAGTATATCCTGTTTTCAACCCATCCGCACCGGAGTAAAAACGAACTAACTTGTTCGTATTCACCAGCCAGAATGGCTTCTCGCTATCTTTACGAAGGTAGTCCTGATATGCACCAGTATATTTCGTAATTCCGGGATGCTTCAGCAGTTCACGGCTCATGACCGCAATGTCATGCGCGGAAGAATAATGATTATCTACCGGAAGGCCGTTACAGTTGGCAAAATGAGTATCCTTCATGCCGAGCTCCTTTGCCCGTTCATTCATCAGTTGTACAAAGGCTTCCTCTGAGCCAGCAATTTTCTCAGCCATTGCTACAGAAGCATCATTACCAGAGGCCATAGCAATCCCTTTTAACATATCGTCGACCGACATCTCTTCCCCAGGTTCCAGAAAAATCTGTGATCCACCCATGGATGCAGCATATTCACTCGTTCTCACTTTATCCGTCAGCTTCAACTTGCCAGAATCGACCGCTTCAATGGTGAGCAGCATGGTCATAATCTTCGTAATGCTCGCCGGAGGCAGCTGATCATGACTGTTTTTTTCAAAAATGACCGTGCCCGTATCTGCATCCATCAAAATGGCGGAGCGTGCCGACGGGGCCAAATCTGTTCCCCCCGCTGCTTTGGGAGTTTCTTCAGCCAGCGCGGTTGATGCCATCAGGGACAGCAGGATACAAAGGGTCATGAACGATGCCATTATTCGTTTCTTCACTAAGGTTACCTCCTCAAATGACTTGCTTACTGCATGTTCCATGCATGCATGTACTGCTAATCATTGTCGGCCCGATTGAAGTAAATTATTCCATGTAAAGAATGATTTCCCGAACTTTTTATGTAATCCATGTGAAACACCAAAAAACGAGCCTGAACTACTGGATGAGTGAACAGCCGTTAAGGAAATAAAAAAGGCAACCTGCCCCAATGAATCACATTAGGGTAGATCGCCTTTTCTTAATGGTCAGTTACATTTGTGGAATAACAGCCAGCACAAGGGCCAGGAACGATTCACGAACACGTTCTGTCGTCTCCATAACCTCATCATGCGACAACGGCTGGTCCAGAATGCCGGCAGCCATGTTGCTGATACAAGAAATACCGAGCACTTCCAGGCCAGCGTGGCGTGCTACGATAACCTCAGAAACGGTAGACATGCCGACAGCATCCGCACCCAACGTACGCAGCATCACGATCTCAGCTGGTGTCTCGTAGTTTGGACCAAGCATACCTGCGTATACCCCTTCACGTACATCAAAACCTTGTGACGCAGCTGTATCCTTCGCGAGCGCACGCAGACGGCGGCTGTACGCTTCGGACAGATCTGGGAAACGCACACCCAGCGCGGAGTCATTCGGTCCGATTAATGGATTCTTGCCTGTGAGATTCAGATGATCCGAGATCAGCATCAGGTCACCAGCCTCATAAGAGGTATTCACTCCACCTGCAGCGTTCGTTACGAGCAAGGAAGTTACACCCAGTTCTTTCATAACACGCACCGGGAAGGCAGTAAGTTCCGGGCCATATCCTTCGTACATGTGGAAACGACCTTTCATCATGACGACCGGACGGCCTTTGATGGTTCCCACCAGCAATTCGCCTTCATGTCCCTCTACTGTGGACACTGGAAAATGCGGAATATCCTGATAGGCGATGCTGACGCCATCTTCAATCAATTCTGCTAAAATGCCAAGTCCTGAACCTAAAATCAAACCGACTTCCGGTTTAATGGAACTTTTGCTTTGGATGTAAGA
This sequence comes from Paenibacillus taichungensis, assembly GCF_013359905.1. GTDB lineage: Bacteria > Bacillota > Bacilli > Paenibacillales > Paenibacillaceae > Paenibacillus > Paenibacillus taichungensis. Next base: position 77,572 of record NZ_JABMCC010000118.1, read on the forward strand.
TGCCGCTTCCAAAATCATCTGTTGGTTTAATGCTGTCATAAGATGTTCCCCCTTGAGTTGAAACGATCCGTCTGTATCCGCAAATGGCATCAATCAAAACTACACGCTGAAATGATGCATTCGCTTATGTATAACGGCGTTTAAATGTGTTCAATTTATTTTATCCTAAATCAGACTATTGTTCCGCTTTTTTTTGCAGATTTATATCCAAGTAGAAACTATTTTGCCCGCGGATGATGAGATTCATAAATCTCTTTCATCGTTTTGCGGCCATGATGTCCATATTGTTGCCCAGGCTGCTCCACATGACCGAGCATGTCCTGCACCGCGCGGGTATCTGCCCCACTGGCAATCAGGTGAGCGGCAAAGGAATGACGTAGCGTATGTGGGGTAATTTCACCAGAGATTCCCGCATCCATCGCTGCTTTTTTGAGCAGCTTCCAGAAGCCCTGCCGGGTTAATCTTCTACCGGATACGTTGACAAAGAGAGCCTGCTCGTCCGTATCATTTTTAATTAGCAGGTTTCGGTACTCGTTCACATAAACACTTGCCCACTCTGCTGCAGGCGCACCTATTGGCAAAATTCGTTCTTTACCGGCACCTCCACAGCGGATAAAGCGCATGCCTGGCTGTACGTCCCGCACATCCAGTGCAATCAGTTCAGATACACGAATGCCTGTCGCATACAATAGCTCCAGCATGGCCCGGTCACGCACCCCTTGCGGTGAACGGGTATCGGGGGATGCGAGCAGCAATTCGATCTCTTGGATGGTTAACACCTGCGGTGGTGTCTTGTCTGCTTTTGGAGCCTCCACATCAAACGTAGGGTCCTGTAATATGTCACCACGCCGCATCAAAAAATGAAAATAGGAGCGCAGGGATACGACGCTGCGGGCAATGGTTGCATTCGCACGTCCTGCCTGTTTCTGCTGACCTACAAACAGGATAACATGTGTCCGGCGCACCTGCTCCGCTTCCCGGATACCGTATTCTTTATCCGCAAATTCGATGAACTTGTCCACGTCCCGAAGATACGATTCCAGCGTGCTGCTCGACATCCCTTTATCCTCTTCCAAGTATAAGGCATAGGCGTGTATCGTCTGCTTCATGCACAACGCTCCTCATCTGACAGGACTGCCACACGGGCAACCTGCTTCCGTATTTGCATCCCTGGCTGTCCAGCTACTCTCCGTACCAATAAAATAAACGGAGACGCTCTGCCATTGTAGGACGTCCTTCCCCGTTACTTGGCCAAACCGTTTCCTGAAATACTTTAACCGCATTTCCTGTTGGCATCTGATATTGGTCCACAGGTGAGATCCATCCGTTGAACAAATCCAGGACATGATAGAACAGATAAACTAATGCAGCAAAAAATACGATAAATCGAATAAAACGGAGTCCTCTCCGCAGCGATATAATCATGGGTTGTACCCCTTTCTGGTTCGAATCCGACTCGTCTAGAATCAGGGTATGTTACCGAACACAAGAATATGACCTTCAGGGTAAACCTCACATCACACGCTGGACCAAAAAAGCTCTCCCGTCAAAACCGCCGGTGAGAGCTTGAAGATATGCTATGTTATTCTTCGTCTTTGGGCTTCTGGTCATTTTTAGCTTTGCAACGGTAACAAATCCCATGGAAATCCAATCGGTGATCTACTACCGAAAAGTTAAATTCCCGCTCCAGTCGCTCTTCAAGCGGTCCAAGCCAGTCTTCACGTATTTCATCCATACTTCCGCATTGAACACAGATTAAGTGATGATGGTGATGCTTGGATGTATCTCCGCGTAGATCATAACGCGCTACACCGTCGCCGAAGTTGATTTTCTCTACAACATGCAGCTCACTCAGCAGTTCGAGGGTACGGTACACGGTTGCGAGACCGATTTCGGGAGCCTTTTCTTTCACGAGCATGAATACGTCTTCTGCGCTCAGATGATCTTCTTCATTCTCAAGAAGTACTCTTAAGGTGGCTTCCCGCTGGGGCGTTAATTTATATCCTTGGGACTGTAGTTGCTGCTTAATTTTATCGATCCGTGCTTCCATTTTCTCCCTCCCCCTAGGAAATCACTGCACACTGCAACTTAACCCACTTCTTTCATTATAGGGGGAGTACATAATTAAAGTCAACATTTTACACTATCACGCGCAAAGCTAAGCTGGTAGTAGCATCGGTGTGACCCAGCGCATCATCGCAGGTGTAACCCATGTTTCAAATGACGCAACCCCTAGCAGCAGTGCTGCCATAACGAGAGTTAACACCATATATGAAGCAAAAGGCTTCTGACGACCTGGCGTCCGCTGCATCAGAACACGGTTCCGAATAATGTATAAGGAAAAGGTCATGGCCGACACACTGCAAATGAGCAGTACCGGAATCACGAATAAATTATGAGGCGCAACGGAAACCAGGGCAAACAACAGCCCTTTCCATGAATACTGTCCGACAAGGTAACCCACTGTAAAACCAATGAGCACTCCTTTCAGAAAATCCAGAACCAATATGCCCGGCAGGCCGATGACCGATAAACCCAGAATGAAGATCAGGCCAACCCACTTTAGATGAAGCATGGCAATGTCCCAATAGGTTCCGGTCTCAATCACCTGTCCGCTGTGCTGTACCGTCATGAAGAAGTTACCGAGGTATCCCTCCAAATCCTGGCGTTGTTCAAGGGATAGGGCATTAACCATCAGGGCGCCAAAAATGACACCCACCAGAAACAAGACAGCCACGAATACATATAAAGAGGTTTGGCCTTTGAATGTGAAGTAGGCAGAACGCATACAGGTACGAGTCCCCTTTCCGGTTATCATGCTGCAAGGATGTCGAGTGAAATCCTCATAGTCATTCTTATGAACCGGAATGCACACGTATGACTTCTTGTCCAGATTCCAATTTCTTCTTCATGACAAAATGCCATTCCCGTACCAATGATGCTAACTTCACTTTATGACCCTACCGCAAACTTCTCTACTCTGAACTTTCCTTGCTGGACACCTTTCCGTAAGTGCCCCCACCACCAGATGACAATTCCAGTTGACCATTCCGCGCAGCAACGATAAGACCTGCAAGAACTGGCCCAACGACCTCTGCAAGTTCATCCTCGCTTGTGCGATGTAATACGTTCATTTCCGTACCTAAGCGGTCCAGCAGCTGGCGCAGTTTAGCTTTTCCCAAACCCGGGATAAATTCCAAAGGTACCTGATAGTGATAAGCAGGTCGGTTTGCTGGAACATGCGGACTCTCCCGATCAGCGATTGCCATTATACGATCGAGTACACCCTGCACAAGCTTCAAACTACCACAATATGGACAGCGTTCCGCCGACATCCAATGCTCGTCCATAATGCTTCCGCAGGATGCACAATAGGTACGATGGTATTTGCCTAGTCTTGGATTCAAACCGTAATTGGCTGTAATGTTTCTGCCTGCTTGTCCTTTAAGTGCCATACTAAATTCGTCAAAGGAAGGCTTCGCGAGATGCAACTCATTGTACTCTCGTCCAATCTTGCCCAGAGAATGAGCATCCGAGTTGGTCAGAAAGGGGACCTTATCCAGTTCCTCAATATAACTGGCCATGGATGAATCAGAGCTTAGCCCGAGCTCAACGGCATCAATCAGGCTAGTATCCAGCACATCAGCCATACGAGGGGCTGTGCTGCCATATATGCCTTTATGCGGGGTAAACGCATGGGCTGGCACAATAAGCCCACCACGCGCCTTTATCTCGACCTGCATCTCAAGCGCGGGTACATATACCCGCTGTGAACTCAGGTTTACATTTTTCATATAACGTTTCATCCAGTCCGTGAAGGACTTCATGGTTTTCAGATCACGGAAGTAAGCCAGCATATGAAACTCCCGCATCCCCGGCTCGCGCAGCTCTATTTCTGTACCCAGCAGGATGGTTGTGTCCTGATACGAAATGCCCCCTCCCTCAAGCTCGGACATCGTGCCGTTCTCAAGCAACTGTTCGATGTCCATCTGTACAACCGGAGAGTGACAATCAATGACACCGAGTAGATGAATTCCTTTGCGATCCGAGGCTTCTCTAGCAATGTTCTCGAAGGTCAGATCACGGCTTCCACTGATTTTAACAGCTTCTCCGCGCGAAGTTCGTCCAATGTGAATATGGAGGTCTGCATAACAAGGCTCCCACCCTGCAGACGCTACCTGTTGCTCATTCATCATTAAAACCGTCCTGTTGTTCTGTAAAGATCCCATGCATACACAGCCATCATCGTTTTGGCATCACTGATCCGATTCTGATCCATCAATTGATAAGCCTCTTCAATTGTAATCTCGGATACTTCAAGAAATTCATCTTCGTCTAAAGCCATGTCCCCTGCTTCGAGCTCCTCCGCGATATACAAATGGATGATCTCATCCGCAAATCCTGGCGAAGTGTAAAATGAACGCAGATGCCGCAGTGATTTGGCTACATAACCGGTTTCTTCGCGCAATTCACGCGCTGCTGCCACTTCAGGTTCTTCTCCTGGGTCCAGTTTGCCTGCCGGAATCTCGACTTCGGTACGTCCCATGGCTTGACGATACTGATCAACGACGAGCATACGATCTCCATTCAGCGCGAGGACAGCCACTGCTCCAGGATGACGGATGATCTCACGGGTAGCAGTCTGACCGTTAGGCAGCTTGACTGTGTCGACTTGAAGGGAAATGACTTTGCCCTCGAAGATGGGCTTTGTCGATATGGTCTCTTCGTCAAGTTTTGGATTGGCAGGATGCTTATGATTGGTTGGGTTCATCTGTTCTTCAACTCCACTTCTTCGAATTTTGATTTTCTTTATACGTATAAACCTCTGTTTTTTGGCATATGGTGAGCTTATAGCGATTTCAAACAAATATAGCAAATCAGGGGGACAACCAATGAACAGTTATTTAACACCGCAATCCGTACACGTGGTCGGACAAGCCAGACAAGTCCAGCTCATACTCAGACAATGGGTGCGTGAGTGGGGTCCAGATGCCAAATTAATCGATATGCTCGCTGGACGTAAATGATACTGTTCTTGGTCTGCAATACCCATGAAATATAACATGGTTTTGCCAAAAAGTCCGAACTCGGTTTGTACCGGATTCGGACTTTTCAGTTGAAGCATGGGGGAGTTTCACCCTCAGTCTTTTTGGATTACTTTTTACTAGCAGCCGTTTCCTGAATAATAGCCACAACCACTTCAGATAGTTTCACAATATCCTCAGCGCGGATGCGTTCTTTCGTCGTATGGATGTCCTCATAGCCTACAGCCAGGTTGACCGTAGGTATGTTGAACCCATTGAAGATGTTGGCATCACTGCCACCACCGGATGCAAACGTGCTCGTCTCCAGCCCCAGGCTCCGAATGGCACGCTGTGCAAGCTGAACAACCTCGTGTTCATCATGGAAGCCAAATGCAGGATACAGGATCTCACTGCGGAATTCAGCGGTTGCACCATATTTGCGGCATGTCGTTTCCAAAGCTTCACGCATCTGGGCCACTTGAAGTTCTACCTTCTCCTGCACAATACTGCGGGCCTCAGCCTCAATCTGCACAAAATCGCAGACGACGTTTAGTGCTGATCCACCCTGGAATTTGCCGATGTTCGCTGTAGTCTCATCATCAATTCGTCCCAGCTTCATCGCTGCAATTGCTTTGGCCGCCACTTGAATGGCACTGATGCCGTCTTCCGGATTCACACCCGCATGTGCGGATTTCCCATAGATCTTCATCTGAATTTCCGCTCTGGCCGGAGCAGCCACACAGATTGTACCCACGGCTCCGTTGGAATCCAGAGCATAACCGAACTCGGCTTCAATATCCTTCGGATTCATTGCACGTGCACCAACCAGACCCGACTCTTCACCTACGGTAATCACAAATTGAATTTTTCCATGTGGAAGGTTGTTCTCTTGAATAGCTCGAATCGCTTCAAACAAAGCGGCAATCCCCGCCTTGTCATCTGCACCCAGAATTGTCGTGCCATCACTGCGAATCCAACCATCTTCACCCAGCTCAGGTTTAATTCCTTGTCCAGGCGTTACCGTATCCATATGACATGTGAAAAAGATTGGTGCTGCTTCTTCAGTATTCTCGGCTTCCCAGGTAACCACGAGATTACCAGCGCCATGTCCAGTTTTCTCCATGGTGTCGTCCTCATATACACTGAGGCCCAGCTGAGTAAACTGTTCTTTTAACACTTTTGATATATTTTGTTCATGGGTTGTTTCACTATCAATCTGCACCAGTTCCATAAAATGATCAATAACACGTTGCTGTTTTATCATAGGACTTTCCTACCTTTCTTCGATACGGTACAATACAATTACTATGGTCTGTTTATTTATTTGTTGAAAGGAGTTCTCTCATCATGCAAAAAAAGAAATGGTTCCGCATCATTATCTATCTCATGCTGCTCGCCATGATTGGGTCCACCCTTTTCATTGCGCTCGAACCTTTATTGTTCGGATAGAAACCTGAAGCCTTTTAACTGTCTGATTTACAGACGGGGAAGGGCTTCTTTTTCTGTAATCCAGGTAATCTCATACGGGAAAATCCGATTAAAATATGGAACGATATCGTGCGCAACCTGTTCTACAGTGTAGGTCTTGGCTGTAATATCCTCCAACGAGGTCACACCATACTGCTCAATCCCGCAAGGAACAATACCCTGAAAGCCTGCGTGCTGAATGCCCGAGGTGATATTAAAAGCAAATCCGTGACTCGTCACGAAGCCGCGCCGATGTTTACACCGATTGAACTTTACACCGATGGCGGCAATTTTTAAATCTCCAATCCATACACCTGTGTAAGAGTCTTTACGTCCCGCTTCAATACCCTGATCAGCCAAATAATCAATAATCATCTGCTCCAGACAACGTAAATAGCCATGCAAATCCAAGGCTTCATCCCGCCCAAGAACAATTAACGGGTATCCTACCAACTGGCCAGGGCCATGATAAGTAATATCACCGCCACGGTCAATTTGAAACAAGGAGATGCCTTGCTCCCGCAGTTCGTCTTCACTGAGAAGCAGGTGCTCCGGGTGATTCTGTGAACCGATCGTATACGTCGGCGGATGCTGGAGCAACAGCATCTGTTCCGCTCCTTCTCCCTCATCCAGTTGCTGCACAATCGCTTTCTGGCGGTTCCAAGCCTCTTCATAATCAAGCATCGGTATGTATACCACATCCAGCGGCTTGCTCATGATTCCCCCACACCCTTCTGTTTCAATGTTCATTGTATAATGATGAGCATTCTATTGAAGAAAACGGGAAAAGTGCACGGCCATTGGCACATACACTTTCCCATTATCCATCTATTCAGCGCTTGGCATCATTTGTAACTCATTGAAATGATGCACTTGCTCTCTCTTAATACACGTTCGATTCCATGGTGTATCCTTCAAGATTCTCTTTTACACGTTGCAGGAACCGTCCGCTAATGACTCCATCCAGAATACGATGGTCCAGGGAGAGACAAAGGTTCGCCATGGAACGGACAGCAATCATGTCATTAATGACCACAGGTTTCTTGACGATCGACTCAAAGGTAAGAATCGCTGCCTGCGGGTAGTTAATGATAGGTTGTGACAGAATGGACCCAAATGATCCGGTATTGTTAACCGTGAAGGTTCCGCCCTGCATATGGTCCAGCTTCAACGTGCCTTCACGAGTTTTGCGTGCCAGCTCATCAATTTCACGAGCTAGGCCAGCGATGTTGCGCTGATCAGCATGTTTAATTACAGGTGTAAGTACAGAGTCTTCTGTACCCACTGCCATCGACAGGTTGATATCCCGTTTGACAATAATTTTGTCAACAGCCCAGACGGAGTTCATGATTGGGTAGTCTTTAATGGCATTGACGACACCCTTCATCATGAAGGACAGATACGTCAGGTTAATACCTTCTTTGCGCTTGAACTCATCCTTGAGTTTGTTGCGCAGCATCACCAGATTCGTCACATCCACTTCAATCATCGTCCACGCATGAGGAATTTCCGATACGCTTTGACGCATATTACGAGCAATGGCATTACGAACTGGAGTAACGTCGATGAAGTATTCGGATCTTCCCTGTCCGCCACCCTCTACTTCGATTTGCGGAATTTTCGGACTTTCGGTCAGATGTATACCGGAATGTCTCACAGGAACGCCTGCGTCAGCTGCTGGAACTGTTTCTCCGGCAGATGCGCCCAAGTCTGCATTCCCCCGATTCAATCCGCTGAAAGGAGAACCTGAAGGTGCTGCTGAAGAGACCTGCTGTCCTGCTACAGTAGAAGACTGTGCAGACGTTGCGCCCGCGTTTCCACCCTGTGCAATGACAGCCAGTACATCCTTACGTGTAATCCGTCCACCTGCTCCAGTGCCCTGAATGCTCTGCAAGTTCAGACCATGTTCAGCTGCAAGGGATTGAACCGCAGGAGAATAGCGGTTACGCATCGGCTGATTGGGATCATGAGCTGTTGTACTCGCTACACCAGCAGCAGGTACGTAGTTCGCACTTTGTTGTGCATGAACATGATCACCATTCTGTTGCTGCGAAGCTTGGGTTACTTGTCCTGCTGCTTCCGCATCAGAAGCAGCTACCTGCATGCGGCAGATGGCTTCGCCAACCGCAATGGTCGTACCTTCCTCGACCAACAAATCACCCATAATTCCATCAACGGTTGATGGAATCTCTGCATTGACTTTATCCGTAATTACTTCACAGATCGGTTCGTATTGTTCAACCCGGTCACCCGGTTTTTTCAACCATTTGGCAATGGTAGCCGAGACCAGCGATTCCGCCAGCTGCGGCATAATGACCTCGATCCATTTCATACTCATTGGTTATATCACTCCAAACTTTGCTTTTAAACTATCTCAATACACGACTTAATACTCGGCGAGTGTACGCATCGCTTCCTTGGCTTTATCCTTGCTCAGCATATAGAATTTCTCCAATGTTGGGCTAATCGGCATTGCCGGTACATCCGGTCCGCAGAGACGCTGAATCGGCGCATCCAGCTCGAACAGACATTCTTCACTGATGATAGCCGCAACTTCCGCTCCTACACCACCAGTTTTATTGTCTTCATGCACAATCAGCACTTTGCCAGTCAGACGAGCGGATGCAATGATGGCTTCGCGATCAAGTGGCTGCAATGTGCGCAGATCCAGTACATGGGCAGTAATGCCTTCCTCACGCTCCAGCTCTTCGGCAGCCTGCATGACAAAATGAAGTGGCTGGCTATACCCGATAACTGTAATATCTGCTCCTTCGCGAAGCACGTTGGCTTTACCAATTGGAACGATGTAATCATCTTCCGGCACATCTTCCTTGATCAGCTTGTAACATTTTTTATTTTCAAAAAAGAGAACCGGGTCCGGGTCGCGAATGGCTGCTTTGAGCAGTCCCTTCGCATCGTATGCCGAGTATGGAGCTATAATTTTCAGACCTGGTGTGCCAAAAAAGATCGATTCCGGACATTGGGAGTGATACAGCCCACCAAAAATACCGCCGCCAATTGGCGCACGAATAACAATCGGGCAACTCCAGTCATTGTTGGAGCGATAGCGAATTTTGGCCGCTTCACTAATAATCTGATTTGTTGCAGGCAGCATGAAATCCGAATATTGCATCTCGGCAATAGGTTTCATACCGTACATCGCAGCGCCAATAGCTACACCTGCAATCGCTGATTCGGACAAAGGTGTGTCCATGACACGCATTTCGCCGAACTGATCCTGCAACCCTTTGGTTGTAGTGAACACACCGCCTTTAACCCCGACATCTTCACCAAGGATAAAGACATTTTCATCCCGCTCCATCTCTTCTTTCATCGCGAGACGGATTGCATCAATATATTCCATAACCGCCATACTTACCGTCCCCCTTCTTCGCTGTCCGCATAAACGTGCGTCAGAGTGTCCTCAGGTTTCGGATATGGCGCGTTGTCTGCGTATTCAGTCGCTTCTTTCATTTCCAGCGCAAGCTGGGAAGCCAGATCCGCATCCCGGGCTTCGTCCCAGATGCCGCAATCGATCAGATAGTTCTTCATGCGAAGCACGCCGTCCTTCTTCCAATTCTCTTCAACCTCTTCCTTGGTCCGGTATGCCAGATCATTGTCGGAAGTGGAGTGTGGAGACAACCGATACATCATCGCTTCAATAAGTGTAGGTCCTTCACCAGCGATTGCGCGGCGACGAGCTTCTTTGACTGCACCATATACTTCCAGCGCATCGTTTCCGTCTACACGCAGTCCCGGGAACCCGTAACCTAGTGCACGATCCGATATTTTCCCACTCAGCTGCTTGTGAATTGGCACCGAGATGGCATACTGATTGTTCTCACACATAATGATCACAGGAAGTTTATGAACACCTGCGAAATTGGCACCTTCGTGGAAATCTCCTTGGTTGCTTGACCCTTCACCAAAAGTTACAAAAGAAACGAACTCTTCCTTCTTCATTTTGGCAGCCAATGCAAACCCTACAGCGTGCGGAACCTGTGTCGTAACTGGACTGGAGCCCGTTACAATCCGCAGCTTTTTGTGACCGAAGTGACCCGGCATTTGCCGGCCGCCACTATTCGGATCTTCCGCCTTCGCAAAAGCAGACAGCATCAGCTCACGTGGAGTCATGCCGACCGCCAGTACAAAGCCATAATCGCGGTAATACGGTAAATAATAATCGTGATCCCGGTCCAGACCGAATGCAGCGCCTACTTGCGCAGCTTCCTGTCCTACACCGGATACGTGAAAGTTAATTTTGCCGGCCCGCTGTAAGAGCAAGCAACGCTCGTCAAACTTGCGTGCGAGCAGCATGTATTTGTACATATCCAATACTTCACCATCGCTAAGTCCCAGCTGTTCATGCCGATGGACCGCGTCTGCAGTACCTTTTGAACTCATATGAGGTACCTCCTTTTAATCAGAGCCTATGCCCGTCTTACTACCCGATCTTATAACCTGGTACTAAGACTTGGCTTAACCTTATTATAATCCCATTTACCCAAAAAAGGAAAGGACCTTTCTCATAAGCCTGTCCGGCTTACATTCCAATCGATTTTCCGTCTACTGCCAACATGGCTTCACCCATGATTTCCGATAAAGTAGGGTGAGGATGGATCGTCTGTCCCACTTCCCAAGGTGTGGCATCCAGCATTTGAGCCAAAGAGGCTTCAGCGATCAGTTCCGTCACATGGGTACCGATCATATGTACTCCCAATATATCATTCGTCTTAGCATCCGCGATTACCTTCACGAATCCATCCCGACTTCCATGAACCAAAGATTTTCCAATCGCCTGGAACGGGAACTTGCCTGTCTTCACTTCATAACCACGCTCTTTGGCCTCGCGCTCCGTGAATCCGATACTCGCTGCTTCCGGACGAGTATAGACACAGCGCGGGATTCGATGTGATTCGACGGCATGTACCGTTTCACCCGCCAGATGATTCACTGCCAAAATGCCTTCATGACTCGCTGCATGTGCTAGCTGTAATCCGCCGATGACATCGCCGATTGCATAAATGTGTCCCTCACCCGTTTGAAGATGTTGATTCACGGCAATAAACCCGCGTTCGAGTTTGATATCTGTATTTTCGAGTCCGATATTTTCGACATTGGCCTGGCGACCAACCGACACCAGCATCTTGTCCGCTTTCAGGGTCTCTTGCTTCTCGTCCCCCAGCTTGACATCAATCTGAATACCGTCTTTCTGTATGCTATATGTCTCTGTCAGAACGCTAGCGCCTGTTAGGAAGCGAACACCGCGTTTCCCAAGCAATCTCTGCATTTCCTTGGCTACATCTTCATCCTCTGCTGGCAATACATGAGCAGCAGCTTCAACAACTGTAATTTCGACGCCAAAATCATTCAGCATGGAGGCCCATTCGAGGCCAATTACGCCACCACCAACAATGATCAGAGATGCTGGTAATTCATCCATTCGCAAAGCCTCATCACTGCTCATGATGTATCGGCCGTCTGGCTCAAGACCTGGCAGTACCCGTGGGCGAGACCCGGTAGCAATAATGAGGTTGGTTGGCACAACCGTATCCATCTCGCCATCTTCAAACTCGACAGCCAAAGCACCGCTCTGAGGGGAGAAAATGGAAGGTCCGATTACGCGCCCTTTAGCGTGTACGACCTGAATTTTATTTTTTTTCATTAAATACTGCACACCTTGATGAAGCTGCTCCACAATTGCATCCTTGCGCGCCTGAACCTTCGGAAATACAAGTGTTGCTCCAGCAGTTTCAATCCCATACATTTCGCTCTCTTGTATCTCAGCGTACACTTCCGCACTTCGCAGCAACGCCTTGCTCGGAATACAGCCACGATGCAGACAGGTGCCCCCTAGCTTATCCTTCTCGATAATAACAACCTGTTTTCCTAACTGTGCGGCACGGATGGCAGCAACGTACCCTCCCGTTCCTCCTCCAAGAATGGCAACATCACATGTAATTGGCATCTTTAATGTTCTCCTCTATCCATATAATTTCAATACAATTTCAATATATTTGTAAGATGATGATTCAAATGATTCTCTTTCTCATAGACGTTATCTGTATTCCATTGTACTCCCCTTGAGCAGTCAACTCAAAATTTGACCCTGAAACGCATGGACAGCTTCTGAAAACCAAGCTATGATGGAATCAGGTATGACCTGTAAGCGCAACCTTTATTTTACGTCAACCTCAGGCAGAAGGAGTTTAATGGTGATGAATACTAGACTGATCTTTGCACGATTTGTGGCGATTATTGTTCTGGTCATTCCCGGGTTAATGGCAATGAAGGGTTTTCTAATGATGAAGGACGCCCTTTTCCTGTATTATGCCGAGCATGGGAACGAGCAGATCTCACCAGGTTTTCAATGGCTCTCCTTTGGTGGAGGACTTGTCCTGTTCGCCGCAGGCATGAGTTTTCTGGGAGGCTGGATTCTGTTCCGTGACCGCAAGCGTAATTATGTAGGACCCCGTTTTCGTTCAAAAAACACACCATCAGCCGACAAAGCAGAGACGCCCGGTACGACTTCCTGAGTCCGGGCTTTTTGTCATTTCTTCTGGCTCCGCAACATTTCAACATCCCAACCTTACATCTGCCTTTATATGCGTTACTTGATCAGGTATAATGCTTATTTATTCAAACAGGTATTTTGCATAAATTCAGAGTTAGTATCTTGAATATGCACAATGCCCACTCTTCCATAGACAGGATGGATCAACATGGTCTCGTTTATCATTACACTAAAAAGATTGCTTAAAGGCATTTTCCATGCCTTCAAGGACCAGAAGTTCCTGGCTCTGTTTGTATTAACTGCGGCGACACTTCTCTCGGGCACGTTATTCTATACTCGTGTTGAAGGTCTGCACTGGATTGATGCCCTCTACTTCTGCGCAGTAACTCTAACAACGGTGGGACATCCGGATTTTGTACCATCGACCGGATTCGGCAAGGCATTTACGGTCATCTATATGTTTGCAGGTATCGGCCTCACCTTCGCCATGATTGCCAGAATTACAGCAGGTATTCTATTTCCCCGCAAATTGCAGACAGAAGAGAACCCGGAGTAATCTCCGGGTTATTCGTATAATGCATCCCGCAGCTTGGTAGACATGCGCGACTCTTTGGAAGAGGACTTCAGAATCGTTCTGCGCAACGTCAGATTACTGGCTTGCAGCCGCTCCGCTTCAGCGAACAAGTCTGCAAACAACGCCTGCGTAGCTTCGTCAAGGACTGACTGCCCTTTCAAACGTTCATATCGCTCTTGTAATTCGGATAATGCTTCACTCATCGTTAACACCTCTTTTCAATCGCTCCTGGCTTATGCACTACACTGCCGTAACCAACAGCTTAACAATCCATATAGTAACACAAAGCTGCTTAGATTAGTTCTGGCTCTTACTAAAGATTTTGTGGTACTCTGTAATGGTCGCTTTTTTTTGTTGAATCCCGCATGTGAGAGGAGTAGCAGAACTGTGCAAACAGGACGAATTACCGTAATTACAGGACCTATGTTTAGTGAAAAATCCGGTGAACTCATTCGCCGTTGTCAGAAATTAATTCAATTTGGCCGTAAAAAGGTCGTTGCTTACAAACCTGCCGAAGATGATCGGTTTGCCCAAGACGAGATCGTTAGCCGTATCGGCTATCGTCTGCCTGCCCATTCCATTCCCCGGCAATTGACCCCGGAATCCGTAGAAATGATCCTGACTCAGACCAAAGATGCTGATGTTGTTGCATTTGATGAAGTGCAATTTTTCAGCAGTGCCATCATGGAACTGGTCTCCGAGCTAGCCTACTGTGGCAAACATGTCATTGTGGATGGACTGAATATGGATTACCGTGGCAAGGAATTCGGATATGTAGGCGGTTTGCTCGCCATGGCTGATGACATTGAGAAACTGTCGGCATTCTGTGCCGTATGCGGAAGCCCGGATGCGGCTTTCACCCAGCGTATCGTTAATGGAGAGCCTGTAACGCTTGGACCAGTCGTCATGATTGGCGATTCAGAAGCTTATGAGCCGCGCTGTCGCTGCTGCTTCATTCCTCCTCACAAAGTTGAATGCTGAGCTGACTCAGTTATTCAATAATCAATCTATAGGTTCTGATCGGCGGTATCTGCTGCTACAGGTTTCCTGAGATTTCAAAAAAAGCCCCTGTGGGCTTTTTTTATTATAACTCCTTTTTACCAGCATGCCCTTAATATACTTCTCCATATCTCGGTCACGCGCTCTTTCTGTGCACACAAAAAAGCACCGCCTCACAGCGATGCTTTCCATTCGTCATCTCCCGCTAGTCCCGGGAAACAAAATATTTGTTGGTCATGTAGTAAGCGTCGCCACGCGACGTTTCTACCATTCCTTTTTTGGCATCCAAAAATACAATCTCTTTGCACTTGGTGCAATACCATTTGGTGCGCTTATATGGAGATTCCGTAACATATGCCGTGCCACATTTACAATCAATCTTCATTAATAACTCGGTTGATTTATATGCGCTGGACAAGCGTTCCATGTTATCCTGCTGCTGTGTAGGCATAATTGTCTGCTGATAATCCGATAAATGATTCTGAACTTTAAAATCTGCTACCAATCCTGCATTCAATCCAAAAAACTCCTTGCCGATTTCGGTCACGAAGCGCTTCTCATTTCTGTAGCAATCCAGCCACTCAATAATCTGCTTATTTGACAGTGGAACCGTACCCTTGATACCGCTGTTTAAGGTGTAGGTCATGATGTATAAAGTATCGTCTTGTCTACCTGAGTACATTAGAATCCTCCTTCGAATACATTTGCTAATGTACTACAAAAACGCTCATAAATCAAAGCAATGTTATTTCCTGAGCGTATCTCTTCCTTATTAAATGGGTAACATTCCTCGATGTTCCGCCACTGATTTACAAGAACTGCATACACCTGCAACATTTCCCTGGGAAGTCGCATAATGCACGATGGACTTCACTTTTTTACTACAGATGGAACAATATTGCCTCCTTTCCTTCCTAGGAGTGTAATCGGATAGGTTTACTACGTTTGAGTTTGATTTGAACCTGCGTACAAAGTTCAGCCATTTCATCTCTTTCTCTCTCTTCCTTGTTTGCCTTCTAAGGGGTAAATTGCTTATGCTTGGGCAAAAATTGATCCTGCATTGGTTATGTATACGATTCCAAGTTGTGCATGCCTATCTCATAATCTATTCGACGTTTTGAGCCTTTTTCCTGTTTTTGATCTCTACACATACAAAAAAAACCGACAGAACCTGCCTCAAACCTCTTGTAGGAGAAAGGAACTTCCGTCGGTTAACTTGCCTTATTTATAAAACGTTCCAAGAACCTCCAGCTCAGGTGAGCGCTCAATTCGAAACGGATAGATATATCCCTGATTCAACTTCACAAACTTTCGACTCCACAGATCAAGTCCAGTTGTAAATTGGTACGCCTGATATATAAACTTGGAACAATAGTTTCGTTCAATGCTGCGCAGATTTGTCTGCAATCGGTAAAATTTCACCTGCTTGTAATGATCCTGTACCCACTGCGCTGCCTTCACACCAGCCTGATTGAAATGGGAACGAAACACAATGAAACGATCTCCCTCATAAAAGCGGGTGATGTACCAATCCAAGGAATCGGCAAACACAGGACCATAAGGGTGTACGTGATACACTTTACCGTCGAGTCCAATAATCCCCATATGCCCAGCGTAATAAGTTGATTCTGAACTTGGCGTATATAAAATATCTCCCGGCTCCAGCTTCATCTGGCCTAAAGCGGTAATGGGCAAATCCTGATGCAGTCTTCTGGCCGCTGAACGTGCGCGCCGGCCCTCCACCAATAGTCGATGCATTTTTCCAGCAACAGCGAGATAGACTTCCGACCATTTGATCCGTTTTTTCTCAGGGCCTTTGAACCACCGATGAATAAATGTGGATATACGTTGAGATTCTTTTTTCATATTGTGCACTCCACTCTAATCTGTTTGACGTTTCTTGATGTTTCTCCTCACTTCTAAGGCTCATTATAGACAGTTGATGATGCATGTTCAATTCCGGTGCCTGTTCTATGTTGTGCAATTCGAGGAGGTTCATACCGAAAATGGAAACAAAAAAAGCAATTCCGGCATTAGCCAGAACTACTTCGTTTGATTTGAACAATTGGAGTTGAATTATATGAAGAGATTCTATTCTTCCACAACACCAAGTGCTTTATTTTTCTCCTTGAAACGGCTGTTATGGGAAGACACATAGGCAACTTTATCCGCCTCAGGATCCATATACAGTTTTGCACTGTTTACCGCGAGGGCAGCATCCGTAAATGTACCAGCAATCAGATACAGTTTACTTCCGTAATCTACAAAGTCTCCTGCAGCGAAGACGCCTGGAATATTTGTTTGCAGCTTCTCTGTTGTAGTGACATGCCATTCACCAAGATCAAGTCCCCAATCCCGGATCGGGCCAAAATCACTCTTCATGCCGTGGTTAACGATAATCGCATCCACATCAAGGACTTCACTCTCACCTGTCTCAACATGGGATATCGTCACCTGTTCGATGATCTCCCCACTTTGACTATGTAGGGTATCAACGGCGTATGGTGTACGAATATCTACTGAGGATTCTCTCATCCGCAGTACATTACGCTCCAATCCACCAAAACGGTCACGACGATGCACTACCGTCACTTGTTCTGCCAGTGCTTCAAGCTCATTGGCCCAATCCACAGCGGAGTCACCCCCACCAGAGATCAGTACCCGTTTGCCACGGAAAGGCTCCAGCTCCTGTACTGTATAGTGAAGATTGGTAACCTCATAACGGTCAGCGCCTTCAAGCTCCAGCTTCGCCATTTTATATATACCATACCCGATCGCCAATATGACGGTACGTGTCCAGTGTTGTTCTCCTGTACTCGATGTCAGCAGAATCGTGCCATCAGGCTGACGCTCGAATCCTTCAATTTGCTGTTCAAACACAATCGTTGGCTCAAATGTTCTCGCCTGTTCTTCCAGCTGTTTAATCAAATTTTCACACAGAATTGGAGTGACGCCGCCAACGTCCCAGATCATTTTCTCTGGATAAAAGAGCATGCGACCACCCAATCTATCCCGCGCCTCAATCAACTTGGTCTTCATATCACGCATCCCGCTGTAAAATGCAGAATACATGCCGGCAGGCCCCCCGCCGATAATTGTTACATCATATAATTCCAAATGCTGATCCATGTAGTTACCTCCATCAGTTCGGTCCAAAGCACTCGACTATTTGATATCGATTCTCATTATCACTCTTTTCCTAGTCTAATGGGAAACTTATCAAATTACAATGGCTAAAATTCAAACATTTCTTATACAAAACTACTATCGGTTATTTATTTGTTGATTACTTAACTTTGGAAGCTGCCAATAGATGCTCGACAACGAAATCGATTTGCTTGTTGATGGAATAGATATCCGAGTAATAGAAGAAATCAAAGTCAATTTCGATTAGACGGCCTTCTTTGATAGCGGGTATGCTATTCCAGATTGGGTTATCGTTAAGGTTATCTGCGCCTTCATATACTGAACGAAATACGTAGTCTCCCATATATTCAGGAAGAACTTCCATGGACAAGGTCGAACCTGCCGCGTCGGAAACGACGTCAATTTTTTTCTGGACCGCTTCAGGTGCTTTCATTTCCAAGTACTCGTATATAGCCTGAGATCCTCGGCCGTACTGCTTACTTTCTACAATGACCATCTCTTTCAGTCCACCCTCGACGATGGAGGCCGTTTTGTCCAGTATGCCTGCATCAGCAAGTGTTTTCTTGCTCTCTTCAACTTTACTGTTAAGATTGTCGATTAAAACGTCTGCTTCCTGTTCTTTGCCGAAAATGCTAGCGATACTATGAAGTCTTTCTTCCGTTGTCATTTTCTCATATGGGACATACACCGTTGGTGCAATATCTTTTAATAGCGTGTAAGTCTCTTCTGAGGGAACAATGATCAAATCCGGGTCCAGATCAATGACAGCCTCAGGGTTTGGTTCAAACCAGGTGCCTAGTGAATTTACACCTTCAAGCTCATTCTTATATGCCGCCCCATCAAAAACGTCAGACGTCGCAATAGGCTTAATTCCTAGCGCTACAACATCTCCTTGAAGATAAAGTACAACCACCCGTTTAGGATTTGCCGGAACAACAACATCACCTTTAACCGTGGAGATCGTGCGTGTTCCATTTTCATTGTTCGTTTGATTACCTGATTCTGATGATGAAGATGTGGCTGTGCTCGTAGATGAGTTCGTATTCGTTCCTTCCCCCGTAGCTGTTGTTGTTGCAGTGCCAGCGGAGCATGCCGATAAAAGCATTGTGATGCTTAAAAGTGCAACCAAAATCATGCTGGAGCTTGCTTTTCTTCTTTTCATTGATGTAGACCCTCCGTCTATATATTGATAATGATTCTCATAATCAATATATCCTCGCTTCCATCTCCAGCCAATGGACGATTCGGAGAATTGTAATGGATGATCCTCTGCCAGGGTCTGGTCTCTTATTTTCCGCTGATAGAGTGTGGGAGATAGGCCCACATGTTTTTTGAAAATGCGGCTGAAATAATACACATCCGTGTATCCCACTTCTGCCGCGATTTCGCGCAGGGTTGCATCGGATCGCACAAGCAGATTCTTGGCCTTGGTCAGTCTCGTTTGAATGAGATAATCAATCGGGCTGTGTCCTGTCTTTCGTTTAAACTGCATAGATAAATGACGGGAGCTGTAGTTGAATTGTTCAGCCAAAAAATCCAAAGTCACCTGTTCCCTATAATGTTGCTGAATGTAGCGAAGTGTTTGCTCAATAGGGTCTGGAAGCACTGTCCTGACCTCCTGCTCTGCCAATTGAAACAACAGCTCATGAATGAATTGGTAGAACAAACTTTTCACTTGCAGCAAGTCCAATCTGCTCGCCTGATCCCACGCTTTCTCCAGTTCACCAAAATAGCGTAATATAGCAAGAGGATTGCTCGGCGTAAACCCATATTGCAAAGAGAACGGAGCAACCTGAACCTGAGGAGGTTGTGATAACCTCCATGTTTTACGATGAGTTGGGAACGCAAGGAATGCCCTGTAGAACAGCAAATAATATTCAAACTTTTCGCTCACCCGAATATCCAGTGATGACCCTTTACCACTATGCAGAATACAGAATCGCTGTGCTTCGTGTGTTTTCCCATCCAATATAAGTTGTGCTGCACCCCGAATGCTGTATATAAAAGCGTTTGCCGGAAGCAAATAGGATTCCTGTATCTCCCCTGCCTCCATGACGATCCGGCGTATATCCAGAATTTTAACAGCCGCTTGATTCCAGCTATGCATCTGTTCGTTTAATTGCATCGATTACTCTCCAATCCCAGTCTCACCAGGAACAAAGACCTTGTTCAGGTCATTATTCTGCAAACCATCCTTAACCGAAGCGTTATAGTGGTTCACTATTATTCCTCATTATAGATGATAATAATTTTCATTATCAACTGTATTTTGACCAGGATTCAATTTCACCAACCAATGATCCGAAAGATTTACTTTTGATCCGCTGTCTTCGTGAACCAAGCTGCCAATTCCTCGGTCTGATCCAACGTTGCAATAGGGTCAAAGTACCATGAACGATCCGGACTCCAGATAAACACACGATTATTCTTTACGGCATCAAGTGAACTCCATACTGGCTTAGATTTCAATTCCTCTACAGTCAGGTTCTCTGCCGTAAGAATAATGTAATCACCGGCAAATTCGGGTATGGATTCGGACGAAACTTCAACAAGCTGATCTTTCATTAATATCTCCTTTTTGTCTGCTGGAGGATTCAATCCGAGAGCACTGTATACAGCCTGACCTCCACGCCCAAAATTATCACCAAAAGCTAATGGTGCTTTATCGTAAAATTGCATAACTGATACTTCTGCATCTGCTTCGATTGCTTCACTGACACGCTTCTTGGCGTCCGCAATTCGTCCGTCGTAATCGGCCAACCATGACTCGGCCTCTTTTTCTTTGTTCAATGCTTTACCGAAATAAGCGATCTCTTCATGGGTATTTTTCAACTCACCATAAGGAACAACAAGCGTAGGCGCAATTTTACTAAAAGAATCAAACAAATCAGGATCACCTGTGACAATCAGGTCTGGTTGAAGTTCCAACACCTTTTCAAGAGAAATGGTTTCGTATTCACCAATATTTTCTACACCCTCAAGTGATTTGGTAAAATAGGGATTTTTCAAGTTCATTTCCGGTGTACCGACTGGCTTGATTCCCAAAGCAATCAGACTTCCCAAATATAAATCAACCACAATTCGCTTGGGTTCAGCCGGGACCGTGATATCTCCCTTAACCGTGGAGATGATCCGAGGCTCGGAATTGTTCGATTGGCTATCTGTCGTTACTGTGCTGGTGGCACTCGAAGCCCCTTTGCTTCCCGCATTTTCTCCCCCAGAATTACTAGTTGCTCCTGTCGAGCAGGCACTCAGCAGTAAAGTGAGACTTAATAAAATACTAAGCAGCATTCCCGTTCTTGTCTGTCTATTCATGTACAATGACCCTCCGTGTTTATATTGATAATGATTATCATCATCGTTATAAACATACCTTCCAGCTCTTCCACTGGAAATGTCATTTCGAGCCAATGTCGATGTCAGATCAGGCCACTTTAGAGGTCCGGATGTTTTCTCCTTGAACTGAAGTGGAGAAAGGCCTGTATGTTTTTTGAACATACGTCCCAGATAATATCCGTCCGGATAACCGATACCTGCTGCAATCTCATCTAATGTAGCGTCGGTGTGCAGCAGCACCTCCTTGGCCTTGAACAAACGGAACTGAATCAAATAGTCAATTGGGCTATAACCCGTGGCCTGCTTGAACTTGCGGGACAGACTTCTGGGACTGCTGCCGACCTTCTCAGCCAAAACATGCAACGTCAATGGCTCCGCATAAGAGGATTCCACAATTTCAATAACTTTACTGATCTGATCCGTAACGGAATAGCGAGTTGCAGCATGAGGAATTTGTGCTGATACCTTCTCTACAAAAGGGTAAAACAGGCTCTTTGCCTGAAAATGATGTATGGGGTTCTTTTGATTCCAAAACGTGTGTATCTGTTTTACTTGCTCATACAGCACAACTGGTGACTTGGGGGCAAAACCATAGGTTAACTGAAATGGATTCATGCGCTCCATCATGTTGCCCAAATCGGTTCTTCCTCCACTAGGCAGACTTACTTTGTACATAAGGTAAAACAGATTCAGTCCGGATTGTCCAGCTTCAATATGCAGCACGCTTCCCTTTCCACCATGAAGAACATAAAAACGACTCACTTCATGCTTCTGGTCGTTTATGGTTACATAGGCTTTACCCTGGATGGTGAATACAAACGTGCTCGCAGGAAATTTGTATGTTAGCTCCTCAGTTGGCCCTAACTCCATATAACGTATATCCGCAATACTCACAGCAGCATAGTTCCAGAGTATGTAATAATTATTCCACATTTCATTAACCCAACTCCGTCTAAATAGATTGACTAAACAGTCCTTCACTTATTGATAACCATTATCAATTATTATTAGCAAGTAAGCAACAAAGAAGTGAAAGTGAACTTATTAGCAGGCGTGTCTTCATTTGCTTCTTGTAATGGGTCATCTAATCAAACATAGCCAGACTTATGATCAGTTAGGCAAACTGGTAGGTTTGCGTGATCGCATGGTCGGGTCCATTCAAACACTAGAAGGGGAAACCCGCTTCGACCGGATCGTTCTCGATAATGACGCTGGAAACGATATGGGCAAGTCGATGATGCTGGAGAACGCTGAACAAACTGTTTTTCAAATGAAGCGTGAGATGGTTCAAGAGATTGATTCTCAAATCCGAAAGGTTGATCAGTCCATCGGGAAAAAATTAAAATAAATCAACCAACCGGTACCAACAGAAGCTATCCATTCTACTCCACAATCTCCTGCAAATGAAGATAAGGAAGTAAATAAAGAAAATAAGACCGAAAACAAATCGAAGATTTCCAACGATACGGAGAATGATAAAGAACCTGGAAAAATCCAAGAGACGCAATCAAATGCATCCCCTGCCCCATCCTATACATCGCTGGACATTCGGGTTTAATTGATTACATAATAGATAACTATTCTCCATTAAAAAAACCGTTATTTACAGGTAGAAGAGACCTGTAAATAACGGTTTTTTCCGTATCTAATGTTTTTCCTGACATTACTGGTTATACGACCTCCTCATTTGCACAAATAATGCTGCCATTCACCGATTTACATACTTTTTTAACCCGCGTCGCCTCACTCACAATTTGATCAATGTTTTCATACTGTTGTCTTTGGTTCGTGACCACAGCGATCGACACCGAAACAAGCGGTATAGGTCGGTTCAGTCCAGAACGCCCTTCGCCCAAAACATATTGATTATCCAAGTCCTCCTGATTGTAAAACGTACCCTTGATCTGCTCAAAACCTGTGATCACTTCTTCACAAACGTTTCTAAATTCATGATGATTTAATATCACAATAAAATCGTCTCCACCGATATGGCCAAGAAAAGCCTCTGGAAAAACAAAATGTTTCCGGAGCAGATTAGCAGTAGCTTGAATGAGCTGATCCCCCATTTTGAACCCATAGCTATCATTGTAGGATTTAAAGTGATCCAAATCTATGTATAGAACACTAAAATAATCAAGCTGAAGTAACTGATACAATCGTTCATCTATAATTCGGTTACCTGGAAGACCTGTCAAGGGATTCATAAAAATAGCCATCTCGGCACGAACATCAGCCACAGCGAGCAGCAGACGTCGGATACTAACTGCTCCATTCAAAATGCCTTCAGCTGTTATAAGAACTAGATCGTATAACTCTTCTTCAGATCGATTCATAGCCAGAACACTTACATCCGTAATCTGTTCAGCGTAATCGACGACTAGTGCCCGGGCGTTCATAACCAGTTCCACCGGGCGTCCCATATACAAATTATAGCCATACTGTGTACCAATCTGCTGGAAGAAACGAGCACGCATCATTAATGACACACCTTGTTCTCCCATAACAGCTACACCTTCCAGATTGGGATTGGATTTAAAAAGATGGTAGACGATATCACATTTTGTTTCGGATGCTACTATAGGAATCGTATCGGCTATCTCACCTATTTGCGTAAATATAACATTCGCCTCCTTTGTACATAGCCATACCATCTACTTTTAAATCTTTAATTATCCCCTATGGAAAAGATAATGGAGATGGCCTTAATACTGTGTCAGGCCTTCCAAGTGCGTAACCCTGACCGTATTCGATACCTTCATGTCGCAAAAATTGAATTTCCTCGTAACGCTCGATGCCTTCAGCGATGATACTCGTCCCCGAGTCGACAGCAAATTGTTTAAGAATTCTTACAATGTGCTGCTGATCCGAATGTGTGTCCACTCGACTAATCAGTGCTCTGTCCAATTTAATAAAATCTGGTTTTAGACTTACAATCGCTTTCAGACTGCTATATCCGGAACCCGCATCATCAATGGCAATCCGAAAGCCCTGTGAGCGATAATTCGAAAGAATGCGTTCGAATTCTACATAGTCTTGGACTGCCTGTTTTTCGGTTAACTCGAAGACCACTTGCTCAGGGGAAAGACCATAACTGTTCAATAGACTGATTGTTTCTCCACTGCGGTATGTGGTATCGGCTAAAACCTGAGGATGTATATTCAAAAAAACGACGGTATTGTCGGGATAACGCTCTGTCGTTAAAGAGGCTCTGAATCTTTCAATCGAAATCTCACGACAGAAGCGTTCAAACGTGAACACCTGATCCGTATGACCAATGAATTGATAAAAAGATTCTGCATTTGGAAAAAGATTAGAGATGGGAGGACGGTTTAATATCTCGTATCCAAGACAGCTCCCATTCTGCAGATTCAAGATTGGTTGAAAATATGTAGTAAGCATTCTATTACGCATAATTTTTTGCAGTCCGGTGAATTGCCTGTAACTAAGCATGGATTGTTGAAATGATTTATTTACATATTTCAAAGAATTGTATAGTTCATTTATGTATTTACTGAAAAAAGCCGTTCTCCTCATATAATTCATCCTTTATACCTATAATGTGTATCTTGTCAGTGGTCACATCGTACCACTTTCTTGCTGAGAAAGCGTTAACTGCAAGTAAAAGTTTGTAAAAAATTTCATCATTCCAAATATATATCTGATAAAGATTCATTCCAATCGCTCCTGTTTAATAAAGGATGCTTCATTATTCTAAAAATGATTTACATATTTTTCGCGCAAAAAAACACCACGTTTTTATTGGTCTTGAAAAACTCAACAAAAACGTGGTGTTCCTTATGTGTAAATAAGTTAAATTTATTTGTTTAGATAATCACTATTCCTGATCCTTTCAGGACACCTTATGCTCAATTCTCAGCTTGTCAGCAACCATAGCGATAAACTCAGAGTTCGTCGGTTTCGACTTGCTGATATTGATTGTATAGCCAAACAGGTGGCTGATGCTGTCGATGTTGCCACGTGTCCAAGCCACTTCAATGGCATGACGGATGGCACGTTCGACGCGAGACGGCGTTGTTTTGAACTTTTCGGCAATCGCTGGGTACAGGGTTCTTAAGACTTCTATAATTTTATTTAACTATTCATCATTTATTGGGTTCGAGGCGAACAATTAGTTGCCAAAATTGTTCACGAAAAAGATACTATAGACCCTGATTTATTGTCAACATTAAAGTGACAATTCAAAGTGTAATGTTACTCAAAACGAGTTTTCTGCACTCAAGAATACATACCTCACCAGATCAAAAAGGCAACTCGACATGCTGTATCCCAGGATGCTCCTTCAACTCTTCTTCAAACTCTTCCCACCAAGGATGATCTTCATCAAATTTAATTTCTTCCATTAATTTTTCTATTATTATGGGATCCTTTTCCTCTAAGCCATCCCTTATATACCATTCAAGATAAAAGGTAATTTCATCTCTATTTGCAATGCAAATGTCTCCCCAAAAATACCTTTCAACATAAGCTATTTCTCCCTCATTACCACTTTTCATTTTATCAATTATCATTCCAGTCCAGTCATTAATGTTCGCAAATCGACTAATTAAATCCATTTGCATCCAAGTTCCCAATGCTCCCTCTTTGCACTTTCCGGTTTTGGCATCTATAGTACCTGACTTAACATCCTGGAAAAGGATATTCTCAACTCTAATCTTAATTGCTTTATTAATTAAATTCCAATATTCTGAAGGTAATATATGTAAAATTGTGTATAAGTCTTCATATTCACTTGTGTATTTCAATTCTTCACTTATAACAACGTATAATTGTTTAATTTCATTCTCCTCTAGCCTTTCTAACAAAGAAAACATAAAACTTTTCAGACCATGAATGTCCACAGTTTCGTTTTTTCTACGTAGAACTACCTCTATTGCAATGTTAAGTCGCTGTCTTTTCGGTATTTCATCAGCCAACAGTTTAGAATATTCATCTGTACATACGTAATACTTATCAAACACACGTCCTAAAAATGATTCTATTTCAAATTGTACCTTAGAATTATCAATTACCTTGAGTAAGTAATCAAGGAAAAGTATTATCGCATCGGCTTCGCTTTTATTGTCGATATGCTTATCGTGGCTTCTGGGATTCCTAATCGCTGTGTATACCCCTCGTAATAGTTCTCCCATTCCTTTTTGAACATTTTTCTCTGATTCAGTCTGCATCTTGTTAAGCTGAATCTTTGGGGAATCACTACCAAATGCTTGACCAACTAAGGAGGAGCCATCTCCCTCTAGACCAGTCTTATTTCGAATAGTTTCAGTCAGTTGATGGATAGCATCCAAGATAGCACTAGAATAGCTTTCATTCTCATAATTCTTTTCAATAGATTCCCACAGTTCTTGTTTTATGTTGATCTTCAATTCCAAAATATTCACCTCTAATTTGTGTAAATTCAATAATTTTAAAAATAAGACCATCTGTTAGACATTACGATTGTCTGTAACTTGTCAATTCTCTTTATGATGTGTGTTACATTTGCTTTTAAAGAATAAAAATAACTATTAAAGTTATTGTAATGCGTTACATTTGAAGTTAAAATTGAATTGCCACTTGTTTCAGTAAATTATATTTTACAAAGGACAAGAGCGGTAATAGTTTTCTATGAGATAGCCGCAGTCTTTGGCGAGAGGGCGGTTATTTCTGTTTGTTTCGAATGATTAACACTATAAGTGTAGCGAATGAGATCATAAGAATAAGTGCCTCATAAGTAGACATATTACCACCTCCCCTCATATGGAGGTCAGTTAAAGTCCGCTCTTGTCCACTTTACAGTATACATGTGGAAACTAAATTATGGAATAATAAATATTTGCTAGCTACGAGCCGCTCGGCTCTTTCTTTTGCTGGAGAGGACTTCCGTATCACAATCACAGACTATGGCAGCACTATCATCGACCTCAGCAGCCAAATCTCCGCTTCATATCTCGCAACATTTATAGTTATACCATCACACCACATAAAATCATCGTGGACTTTAATGCCGTGGCATATGTCTGCTATGAGTTTTATTCAGTTAATTTCCCCCAGTACTTCCCAAAGTATATGAACTAACAGCTTGGACGCCTAACTGTTTTTTGTTAATTTCATTGAAAAACGAACAGATGACCTCAATGCATTTCTAGAGACACTTATCCACACATTGCCGCACAGAGCATCTATGCCCACCACGCTACATAAGAAACAGTACAGTACCTTATCCCAGCACTATTAATTGTAATGATCAAACTGATCAATAAATCCGACTTGGTTTGTGGCTGATGCGCATAAAAATGCTGTCGGCTCGTTGCCGACAGCATTTCTTTAATCTTATTTGTAGTAAGAACTTGGGAATATTGTTACGTTTGTACCTTTAGAATAATTATCTGCCTCGAATTTCACAACTATAGATTTCCGTCCCACAACACTAAAATCCAACTCTTCAACTGGAGAATCTATATTAAGGAATAATGCTTTTAATTCTTCTTTTGTATCTTCATCGATAACTGACACCTTTGCCGAACCATCAAAAGCTTTCAAATCAAGAACCATGGTCTGGTACTTGTTATCAGGGTAAAAGGTGATTTGGGCAAGGTTCTTTCCAACTATCACTTCTTTGTATGGCACCTCTGTTGCTTGAGTGTACTTTGTATCTTTGGACAGGGCAGCGTAATTACCGTATCCATATGAAATCTTTTCTTTATCTATTGGTGTCTCAGCAAGTTTTTCTCCAAAGTTCATTTTACCTGATTTGGCGTCAATACTTATATTCGTCTTCGTTGCTTCCTTAGCTAAGCTTACTGGTATGTACGTTTGCCCATTGATCACTACAGGTGCTGTTGTGGTTTTCGGATTCCAGTTAACTCCATTTAATGCATATTTGAAACTACTGACTGTCGCTTGAACCGTCTTACTTTTAGTCGCTGCGTATGTTGCCGTTCCACCTACTAGTAAACAAGCTAACAGAACAATACTAACTTTTTTCACTCCCAATGTAACTCCTCCTGAAAAATGTATTTACAACAAATAAATTATCTCAGATATTCCCTTTATAGTAAATAAGAATTATACTTATACACGACTAAAGAAACACAAGGAGGAAAAACCATGACTAAAGACCTTATACTCGCAGAGAAGAAACATTACTCAGTTCATCTCACATTTGAGGATGGAACCACATTCTACGGTAACATCTCGCTAACTAGTAATAAATCTCACGTCAAACTACACGCCCACGATGAAACTACATGGATTCCAGTTGAAGATATCATTCATTGTTCAACCATTATTCCTGGGACATTCAACAGTTAAGACATAAGCTACAACTGGAGGGACTTTTTCTGCAAACAACTGTACTTATCTTATGGATCATAGCAGCTTTAGGAGTAGCATTGCTTGAAACACACTATTATTTTCGCTTTAAGAAGATGCTGAGACATCCTTTCAGTGCCTATGAGAACAAAGAACCTAATTCCATAGAAGCTCTTTATATGGCATATAAAAAATTACCGAAAATGCAATTCAAAATGGCTAAATTGAAAGTTCAATCATGGAACAACTCTGAAATAGTACCTCAATCTATTGATGGCTTCATGAAAATCATCTTTACCATAGTACTTACAGCAACAGGCGTGGTAATCACAATTATGATATCTAGCCTAGACATCGCCAATAGTAATAAGGAAAGTGATCCTAATCAAGCAAATGCTTGGTACGATAGCATCAGTTCAATCTTGGTAAGTTTGACGAGCAGCATAAATTTTTATCAAACTTTAATGAAAGTTGCTTTACTGCTTTTTCTTCTCTCAGTTCTCCACATAATTTTTACATACTGGAAAAATTCCCTTCACAAGAAACATATAGTTGTGATTGAAGAGATCGAAAAAGAATTCAGTCTAAATCACAAAATGAAATAGGCTTCATGTGAATAAGTAACTCTCAACTTGTCATCTACAAGCGAGGTTCAGAAGGAAATTTGATTCATCCCAAACAAAGCCTCCAGACCATATTTACAAGTGGGTCTAGAGGCTTTTTTTGCGTCATTGTTTCTTAATGACTCGCTGATATCAGTGATCAATCATAAACTGGGTTTCCTTTGGAATCGTAATACACAAAAGTGTACTCATCCCTCGTTTTACGATCCAACTTTCTAACTCCATGTATATTCATCACTTTCATATATTCAGGATCGTTATCTCTTGAAGTAATCAATACTTTATCGTATATTCCTACAAATGATGTGCCTTCACCAGCTACCGTATCTTCAAAGATATCCGCTACTTTGCTTACAAAATCGAATTGATTGCTTCTAGAAGCGGTCATAAAATTGCTATTTACATCAATCAGAACTGTATATTGATATACTTTGCCGTCCGTAAACTCTGATTCTTCTTTGTCCTCGCTTTTAATTATCATAATGTCGTTTTTGCCCAATGCCTCATAGTAGTTAATATATTTCGTTAAATCACTATTGTTGTTTATTTCAGCTATTTTAGCATCGTGTATGCTGGAATCATACTCTGCTCCACAAGCCGTTAATATAAATGCTACGATAAGCATGATAAGACACACGAATTTTGTTTTGTATTTCACTAAGCTTCCTCTTTCTTTTTGTGGAGTCATGATTGTTCCTTACTGGCATTTCGTATGTAAATACTGATCATCCCATGCCAATGATTTGCTTCTCGTATAGCGATCTGGTATCTTTCAGAGTCTTTTGGGATAGGAGAATCTTTATAAAGGAATCTTATGTACCTAACTGGCTCCTCTAGATCATCTAAGGTAACTTGCAACGTGACCAGTTTGACATGAGAGCTTGTATTCTGGCTACCTGTCAACGCTCCTACCATCGCTCCAGCACCACCAGCGAGCATGCCTCCAATGACAGCCCCACCAATCTGGATAGTTCTGGAGGTATTGGTTATTGCCACTCCATCTTCAACTATTTCTGAACGCAGCAAATCCTCGTATGAATACACTTTCTTCCTTCCACCATGCCTATCATCAACAAAGCAAAACTTTTTATTTACACTGTCTACTGCAATTAGGCTCTTTTTGTCCTCAGATATGTAGTATTGTGACACTTGAAAGTTCTTAGCTGTCTTCATGTGGATAATCAATAGTTCCTGATCTCGTTCAACTTGCGTATCCTTGCGTTTCTTTGCTAACCAATTCGAAACTAGTCCTAACCCAAAGCCAATCACAATAGCGACTATAAAGTTACCTGTAGCGACCCACAGAAGAACAAAAACAATTATTGCTCCAAGACACCCTATCACCAGACTCTTGTCATCTGTATTACTCATAGCACTCCTCTTTTCGAAAACTTTTACTTAAATCTTGATCTGCTCCTCTCAATGTAGTTTTTCTTTAGCTACAACAATCATATTAGTGCCTATCAGTAAAATTTTCAATAACTTTCAATCCTATGTTTATCTGTTTCAAATGATTTCGCTAACCTACCTTTAAATAGAGGTGATTAGCTTGTCAGAGTTCTCTATAGCAGTAGGAAACAGGATTAGAGCCTTACGTAAGCAGCGTGGTTGGACACAAGAACAGCTAGCAGAGAAAGCAAACCTACACTACAGTTATCTTTCATCATTGGAACGCGGGGGACGAAACATGTCTCTAGAGAGCTTGGGGAAGATTGTTGAAGCTTTCGAGATCAATCCAATGCAAATCTTGAACTTCGCAGATACGTTAGTACTTGATGAAGAATCCAACAAACAGGAAACGCTAAAGGCGATAAGCAACCAGTTAGAATTATGTAATGAGGCAGAGGTCAACATGGTGTATCGTGTACTGAACGATATTATCCAAACATTTAAAAAGAACAGTTAAAAGCACATAGTCGTTTGACTACGTGCTCTTTTCTTTATCATCCTCGATATTTGCATTCTCCCAACAACCACTCAACCTCCGCTGCGGACAGCTCACGATGCGCTCTAGTTGGATCAGATATCGTTTTCAGTTCTGACTGCTTCCCACTGGTCACATGACTCCAATCAATATTTAATGAAGAAAGGTTTTCTACAACACGTTTATCGAAGGGCAATGGAAACGTTAGTATTTTGGAATGTTCTCGACTTCCTAAAATCACAATTTTAAAGTGAGGCTAATCACTTGCTTACGTTGAACTATTGCATCTATTAAAAAGAATAGAATGTAAGTTTCCCATTTGTAACACCAGACAACAAAACACAATATGTGTAAATTTAAGCTGTATTGACACACTACATATAGTGTTGTAACATTAGTTCATGTAATATATACCATCTTTTCAGATTGGAGGTGAACTCATGGTTAAATCTAGTGCAAGAAAAGTAACTTCATCCTCTGTAGCTACTAAAGCTTCCAAGGCATTAAGAAGCAAGTCCACTAGCAAGTTGACAAAATCCCTTGCTGCAAGCGCCCTATCTCAATCCTCACCTAAGCGTAGTCGCTAACCCCCTACACTAGATTCTACTAATAGAAAGTGATAAGCGAATTTCATTTTCAATATCTCCTCAATTTTAGAGGAGAAACATAAGGAGACTTTTATGTATCGTAACACGAAAATAATTAGCCTAACGATCCCCCAACTTGATATTTCAACTCGTAACATAACTAAGAAATTAAACTTCAGTAAGCCACTTAAAGTGGAAACCTTTGGTGACATCCCCAGTAAGCCAGGAATTATAGTATCAATAAACCAAGACGGAAAGTTCTTCGTATCTCATAGCTATAATATGAGACAAAGATTAATACAACTACCAACAGAAAGATACACTAAAGGCATCGTATATTGCATGTATGCTGAGTTGAAAGGACATGATGATCGTTTATCAGCAAGAAATGCTATGAAAGTGCAGATTGATCTTTACGAATATAAGAAGAATGGAATTTCCTCTTTTGTTCAATAAGTTACCATCAAATTACTAGTTACAGAAAATATATCGAGTTTAAATCCTAGATTGTTTGGTATATAATTGCATATGGAGAGATATACGGTGCGCTATACCGTCTCCTGCACAATTTTTGTTGAGTAGGGAACCCCATCTCCAAAATAACGACAAAGACGGAAATAACCCACACTTTCGGCGGCTAACCTAGGAGTGGGTTATTTCTTCTTCTTATCTACTGTACAACAAAACTTCTTCTATATATCGTTTTCATTTTAATGTAATATGATATCAACTACTAAATGTCTGTGGACTGCTAGGACTTGTACATATTGGGGGAAGTAATATGGAAATGAAACAAAACCTTCTTACTCTTTACTATTTAGGCATAAGCAATAAGAGTATAAGTTTTATATACTATAATTTTGATCAAGAGGACATGTACGATCTACTTCAATCAAACATGCTTCATTTACAATTCAAATACAACATTTTCTCAACGAGTGAGATTGACTCTCTATCAGATCTTAATAAGCGGAAACTAGCAGAACAGAAAGCTAGCGAAACACTTTTATTATCTGACAGAGAAGGCATACAGATAATTTCCATTTTTGACGAGGCTTATCCTGAATCATTGAAAGAGATACATAATCCACCACTATTTCTTAATGCTATCGGGAACGTTTCTTTGCTCAAAACAAAAGATTCAGTTGCTTGTGTTGGCACACGTAAACCAAGCTCACAAAGTAAATTAGCCGTGAAGAAATTGGTTTCTGGTCTCTCTAAGGCAGATCAAGTGATAGTCAGCGGATTAGCATTCGGAATTGATTATGAATCACATAAAGTCTGTCTTGAGAACGATGGACTCACCATAGCTGTTCTTGCACATGGATTGGATAAAATCTATCCGTCAGAACACCACAAGTTCTCTCAGGAAATATTAAACAAAGATGGTTTGCTACTTAGTGAATATCCTATCCGTACTCCTATAAAAAAAGAGTACTTTGTTCAAAGAAATCGCATAATTGCAGGGCTGTCACAAGGTGTTATTGTTTTCGAAGCAGATGAACGGAGTGGCACAATGCATACAGCAAGGTTTGCATATAAGCAACACAAGCAAATTTTCTGCCCTGCAGATAATACATCTAGTGGTGTCTTGAAACTGATTGAATCAAATAGCGCTCTGTCCGTTAGTTCTGCAAAGGAGATACTTGATGTTCTTTCACAGCATAGTTTAACTGCGCAACAAGAAGATAAGCTGTCCTTTCAAATTGACTTTTCACTTTCGAATGAAGCTCTCAAAGAGTCGCTATTCAAAAAAGTGACCACAAGAATCGATAGCAATGTATATAAAAAAGTTAAAGACATAGCTAAAGAAAATGACATCACTACCAAAGAGATGATAAATGCATTGATGCGTAGCTTTGTTATTTCATACGAGGGGAGAAATCAAAAAAATGAGTAAATTAGTACTTATAGCAAGCTCTTCTGTTGTAGATAGTTCTTTGAATCTTTATACGGGTATCAAAGAACTTTTCGATCGACTAAATGCTGACGGAGATACTATATTCATTGTTTCTCATAACGGCAACAGATTGGCAGAAATTATCGCTCTTCTTGGTTCACATTATAGTTATATTAAATCAACAACAAGATGGACTATAAGACAAGTTCTTGAGAAATATCATAACAACCAAGTTGTATATGTTGGTAGCAGTGATGTGGACTTACAACTCACTGCGAGCAAAAAGATTCTCTTGTTTCATTCAAAGTGGTCTGATGTACAAGAAGAGAAAACTGCAAAGTATGGTCATCACGTAGAGAAGCCAAGTGATTTTGTCAACATCATGAAGATTTTAAACAACCAAAGTTCTTGGTTTTATGAACTCAAGATAAGCGACAAAGTTAACGTTTTCTCACTGACAAAAGCTAATAGTATGTATCTTACATATGAATCTGAGAAAGAGCTTATTGATGGGTTCAACAGACTCCTCAAAACAGGAGACACCAAGTATTACGATGTTTTGTTACTTCACTTCTTAGCATCCATAGTCCATAATAATGATTTTCTTGATGTTGATTTTTGGGGTACCATGCCCTCTTCTGGTACCCAAGCTAGCCAGCAACTAGAATTATTTAAAGATAGAGTTCGACACTTAATGAGTAAAAAGTTAACACAACCTTTGTTTGTACGCCACACAGCAACAACCAAAAGTCATCACATTAGAAATGATTCTAGAATTCCTTGCGATAGACATTTCGAAACTATATGCCTCAATCCGTTCTATAAGAAAAAATTGAAAAATAAAACAGTTTGTATTTTAGATGACTATCTCACAAATGGTACTTCCTTCGAGACTTTGAGAAATCTTTTGGAGTACGCTGGAGTTAAAAGAATCATCTTTGTATCTTTAGGACGATTCAAAAAAAATGTTTATAGTCCAGAATACGTTAAACAAGATTACAAAATTGAGGGAGACGTATTTAGTCCAGGGTATTCATATGAATTTATTAAACGTGAAAACATTAATGGCACTTTTAATGATTCAGCAAACGAAGAATTGCGGAGTCTTCACGCAATTATAAACAGCCCAACTTGAACACGAGAATCCCTGCTCTAACTTTTCTAGAGCAGGGTTGTTTTCTTTATCCATACAAAATGATTGTTCCTTCTACACTTTGCCTCCTGATTAGCTTATTGAATTTAATGAATTGCGGATTCGATTGATGTCGCTTGCAAGAATGCTGTCTCCAGCCGCTTTGCTGCTTGGTATTGCAGTTGTCGGACTCATTGATCCAATGATGCTAATGACATCATTGTAGTAAGTCGCCTTAAAATCTGATCCTGATACCGCTCTTGTAAATGTGTAACTCGATATCCCCTTATACAACCTGAACTCGTTAACTTTAGCAGTCAACCTATTCCATTCAGCAGCAGTGATGTTGAAGTCTGAACTAGCATTTTTTGCAGTATCCCATTCAAAATTCGCTGGTCTTGCCTTCTTTGTCTTTACTGCCAGCGTCCTCATTGTAGAACTCTGTCCTGCCGTATCCACAACTTTGATCCCCAGCGTGTAATTCGTATCTTCCTGCAACCCTGAGAATGTGTAATTACCACTCGAACTATAACTCGTCCCAGTTTGAACACTATTGACATAAAATTGTACATAGCCTACACCATAGTCATCTGACGCTGAGTAATACATCTGAACAGTGTTTACGCCCGTGTTTGATACAGACCAAGACAGGACGCTAGGAGCAAAATCGTACGCTGTAGTGGCTCCGTACTGTGTCATAATCGATGTATTCCCACTAGTGTCAAACGCCTTTACCCCAAGGGAATAACGGGTGCCAGGGCTTAATCCTGTAAATGTATATCCACCACTTGAACCATACATAGAGCCATCATATACACCATCACGGTAGAAATAGAATCCGCTGACACCTCTGTTATCTGATGCAGAAGCATACATTGGGATAGAGTTTCTGGAGGCACTACCATTCATAAACCAGCTATTGATTGTTGGTGGCGTCGTGTCAGGCGCTACAGTAGTCCTCTGACCAGTGGATGCGCTTCCAAGCACGTTCCTGTTCGAGTCGTAGAATGTGACGCTCAGACTGTAGTACGTGTCATCTGACAGCCCGCTGTAAGTCCAATACTTGGTCGTCGATGATACTGGGCTAACCAGTGCTTCAAGCCCTGAATCTCCCACGCCATTCTTGAAAAACCTGTAGTATTTTGCCAGCCCACCGCCAGTAGTAAAGCTTGCGGAAACTGATATACTGCTATAACTCGCGCTATTTGCATTAATGTTTACTATTGCCATGTGTCTTGTCCTTCTCTTTCTATTATATTTACATAATTGATTGTCTGTTGATTATCTATCCAGTCGATACGCAAAGCACCTTTTTCATCTATGTAGATACTCGTTTTGGTATCGCTTTCATTAGAAAGGGCAATAAGACTATTATGTTTCTCATCGTGGATCACGGTAACTGGAAACGGAAGTTCTATGATTTCTGGAGTACCCATTAAGCTTTCTTTCCCTATGATCAAGACAGAATACTCTTTGTTTGAACGCCGTAGCCCACTGGTAAGATTACCTCTTAACAAACTTCTTGTTATCTCTATGTCAGTAACTTCATTGATCCTTTGAATCGCATTCTTACCACTAGAACACTCCAATAGAATCAGTTTCTCGGATTCTTTCAACACTACAATAGCTGCACACTCTTTAGATGAACGCTCTCTCATTCTCGAAGATGTATTGATTGAATACCCTTGCACCTCAAGATTTTCTAAAGTATAGCCAAGATCATGGTCTATTCTGCCCAGAGTAGGTCTATGTTCTAGCTTAAAGCCATATGCAATGTACAACTCGCAACATCTAAACCATTCTCTCAGGAAATTTTCTTTTGCTATCAAAGCTTCAGCCATCTCTCTAGAGTTATTGAATCCATGTTCCTTCCCAAAATACGTTTTTTTGCTCTTGTCCTTTACTCTGGAAATTGAATTCCTGCACGAATTCAGGAGCAATACTAGCGTTATCATCAAATCATTAGATGTTAAGGCAATCTTGTCTTGTTGAAGCTGAATGGATTCTAACACCTCTATACAGAAGGCTTCGTTTTTCTTCGTCCAGTATGGTCCCTTCGCCTTCTTGAGCTGCGTCTCTTTACTGCTGATATGTTTCTTGTTGATACACTTCAATACATTATCTCCTTTTATATATGTCATCATTTTTTGTAAGCGCTTTCAATTAAAGGTGTGAATATCCATTGCCTTACTCTTATCATAACACACTAACTATCCATATGTCAACATTAATGTTTATCATTGGTTTACATTCATTTTTTCCATCTCACTGTGCACTCCTTTTAAATGACAAAAAGACCGCCATTTCTAACATCAGCGGTCTTCTCATTATATTATTTTATTATATTACTCACCTGTAGCTTCTCTGAGAAGGAAGTTACAGGTGAGCAACCTCATATATCAAAGTAGTATTTTAGCCTGCTTTAAAGGATCTGTGTTTTGTTTTACTTCGTTTTCGTCCATTTTTAGATATAACCTCAGTTGTTTCCTTTTTGTATTGCAGCTTAATCTTGTTGCCAAGCAAACCTATCGCTAATGACACAATCGAAATAGAAATAATCAATTCAATATAATTCATAGTATTCCTCCGTTAATTAAAGTATACAGAGGACTGCTCACCTTATTATATTATATCAAGACAAAGGCTCCGAGACAAGTTCCTTTCATCAAACACTCTAACAATTCTATCTAGTATCTTTGCTGATGAAATATCATCATTCCAAACAAACTCTATACCTTTAAGCCTAGTTTTTAGAGATTTTAACTGTAGGAATATGGAACTATACCTAATAAAAACTTTATATTAATATTAATATACAAAAATGTACATACTTGCTTGTTGATATAAATTAAATTACCATGGTAAACATTGGTTCTTAATTAACTATATAGAATCAATGTTTAGTTATTGGAGATGGTGTAAATAAAAAACTTCGGAGGGAATTTAATTGTTTAAAAAGACATCTTTAAAATCGTTTTTCCGTATTACTGCTCTAACCATGGCTTTCTTATTATTTGCTGTGACAGGTGCACAGTCTTATTCGTTAGCCGCAGGGGTTGAAAAGCTGCAAAATGATCAAGAAGTTGTAACTAGCACAGAGAATAATATTGTTCCAGAAACTGTGGCTGACGAAACGCAAAATATCACAGAGTATACACGCACAGATGATGAAGGTCAAAGTCAGAGTAACGTAACAGAAACTCCGTCTAATGAGAACTACCATAATGTAAACATTGGCGACTTTGATATTATTGGAGAAGATGTTCCACTTGAAGAGTCGAAAGTAGCATGGGTACTCCCTTGGGTTGGTTGGGAAATCGGAAAAGTTTTAGTTTGGCTAGCTGCTGGAGCCGCTGTTGGAGTAGCAGTTATTGATGGCTTTGTAGAAGCTAAAGCGTTTGTGAGTGAACTCACAAAGAGCAAACAGAAAGATAAACCTAAGTATTATACAGTTAAATATGATAAAAATTATATGTATGTAGGTTCCCCATTAACTGATCAGCAAGCACTTGATCGTGTTAACAGTCCGTTTGGTGAAGTGTGGACACCTAATTACAACGATGCTAGACTTCTCGCATCTAAACATGCAGGTGGAGGTAAGATTGTTGGTCCAGAAAACCATTACAAAACGAACTATAATGACACTCGCTATTTCTGGCATTTTCATGGAGAGAAACCAAGTGGAGTTCGCTCAGGTCATATTTTTTATGGAACTGAAAGTCAAATGGGAGCTGTAAAGAAACCATAACCTGAAGCAACAAGTTTTTTCATATGATATTATAAAAATACATATACCATCTCCAGAGCTAAACCTTTAAGTTTACTTGAATTTTTAACTTGACCAAATTATCCGATGAAAAGAGGAAACAAGATTGGAAATTGATATACGAAAGTTATACGAAAAATACCTCACTCTTGATATCCCTAGTCCTTTTTCGTTAGAGCAGATTCATGATCGCCTAATCAAAAAATACTACGCGGAACAGGTCGATCTCAGTCTATTTTCTGATTTAAGCAACGATCCTGATGCTGAGTTTGATCAAGCTATTGCTGCTTATGTTTTCAAAGACCAACGTGGAATTGTTGAGCTGCTAAAACTGAACAACGAAGAAGAAATTTACGAACCATTAGAATTTGCTTGGATCATCAACTCTACAATACGAGGATTTTCTCATATGCTATGTGTTGAGATAGGCGTGTTACAACTAGAAATACCCAAAGAGGAAATGGTTCTGGGAAACTTATTATTTGAAGAATACTTGGTAGCTCTCTATTTAACTGGTCACATTCAATTTGAAGATGATCTGTTAATTGACAAAGTGATAGCACGTTATAAAGAAGGTTATCGTCTCCGTTATTTTGGTAACCAGAACGGTGATGATACTTATCTGTACAATTAAACTATAACCATTCCCTGATGCTCTTTCTTATTGAAAGAGCTATTTTATTAGTAAGCATGATTATCTCGACAAATCAGCCCGTCGCG
The DNA here is from genome assembly GCF_013359905.1 of Paenibacillus taichungensis. GTDB lineage: Bacteria > Bacillota > Bacilli > Paenibacillales > Paenibacillaceae > Paenibacillus > Paenibacillus taichungensis. The sequence goes on from NZ_JABMCC010000118.1 coordinate 116,596, forward strand.
GTGGAAGTGTCACTTGTAAAAAATACCATATTAAATGTCATTTTGATCTAAACCCACCCCTCCCCCCCCCTTGCCAAAAGTGTTACCTAATATGGCTTAGGTAACGTTTTTCAGCCTAAATTGATGTAAAAATCAAAGAAATATAAGCAAAGCACCTCTTATGCTGAATATTTGTATAAATATTCATCCAATATATACAATTTGCTTGTATTTGTCCCGCTCATTCGATACCAATCAGTCAGTTCGTATCCTGATCATCTCATTACCAGACACATGCTGATAGGCATTCCAGTACACTCTTATGCGCTCAACACGATTTATCAGCTCTCTACTCTATTGAAACGTAACCTCGCTTCATGCCTCATCCGAGTCATCCTACAGAAGTTTGCGATGCATGTCTCTCCCCACAATGCAAAAAAGAGCCTACATTAGGCTCTTTCAGGTACACCTACATAACAGCAGTATCACTGTCTAGCTAGACTCAGTACCTCATTATCAATATCGTTTATACGCCGCACCATTCTTGGCACATCATTTTTTATCATTCTAATGTCAGCCTCCATCTTCTCTAGCCGTTCTTGAATTTATACTCCCTGCTTGTTTGCAGGATCAAGAATTCCAGTTAGTTCAATGAGCTGGTTATCTAGTGTATCCAAGCGCCTGTCCATGTCTCCTTGCATCCCTTTCATCATGTTTACAAATTTACGTAATTCGTTTTTGTGTTCTGTGTTCTGTGTTCTCTTTCGCAGTTTACCCCTCTCGCTTTCATTTTATATCAAAACAATGTGCTTCTATCGCAGATCACTATAGTAGTTTTACATCGCAAAAGGCTTATCTTGAATTTCCCTAGCGTCAAACATGCGTAGACGCACCATCGCAGATCGACACACACGCAGCTAAATGAGCTTATCATTGCAGCAAGAGCCACACCAGAGGTTACAGGATAGCACACGAATGAAGGCGCTAACTGTCAGTTATGTTTTTCATTTTTTTAATAGCATTCATTACTAAGCTTGAATTGCTATCCACGATAAAAGTATTGACTTCTTATAGCGTTCTTTGGGTAATAAGCCATCGTAGATGTAACAGACCTAGCACCGTAGGACAGATTTAGAAGCCCGCAATGCAACGATCCTCCCCCCTGCTTTTTACTACTTCCACGATCTCTATCTTCGCAAGAGTAATAACTCAATGAACAACTAGCATTTGTTCGTCATTCTCTTGAATGAAGGGAATGACATCCTCTGTTTCCTTTTCCCCCTCGCTATAGCCTCCTACTTCTGTCTCGTCACTCTCATCTTCCAAAAGATAATCGTTCATTTTCCATCTTCTTATATTTTTATCAATTGACTCCTTATGTGCACGCAAGAACTCATCTTGAAATCTTACTGAAGAACATAATTTGTGTTCGAATTTATAGCCACCCTTACCATTCGGACTTTTATGTGTATATAGTAGGTATTCTGCATTAAGCTTCTTGATATACTTGTGAATTGTATCTTTGCTGTATCCTAGAGTTGTTGCCATTTTCTCAATTCGCATAAACGATTTTCTCTCTATACCATTTGAAAGCTTCGTCATAAGGCAATATAGAGGAATATAGCGTTCTTTCAGTCCCTTCGCCTTGTATAACTCAAGCATGTCTAAATCAATAGATATAAAAAAGTTTTCGCCATCAACTGGTATATCTTTTTTCTCCGTTTTGTCCCAATTAGTGTGAGGAACGTCAGTAGCAGTTATAATCATCATTTGATGAATATTTACATTACCATCCTCATCATGAAGCCTATCCCATCTCGATGGTTTTTCCATCTTTATTACCTTATTGGTTTTAAGTACTTTAAGTAATTCGATGAGTTTCTTAGCAGTGTAACCAGTTTCCTTTCTTAGAGTGTCAATACTCACTTGGAATGTGAAAACTTGGTTTTCATTAACTCTGTGAAGCCTATGCTTCGTGAGTGCTATATACACATATAGACCCTCATGACCAATCTTCAAGAATTTTCTTTTATCATTTGTATGGTCAAACCACACTGACTTAATCTTGACACTTCCATAAATTCTCTCCATATAATAGACCTTTCGTTTTAAGTTATTCAGCCCCGCAGGGTACCCCGTAGGGGGAAAAGCGAAGCGCTTTAACGGCTTTAGCCGCTTAATTGGTGGATGAACTCCACCAAGAGATATTAAACATTTATTAAAGATTACTTATTAATAATGTTTAATATATCCTTGTATTGAACCACTTGGGCAAACCAGAAGACATCAACCTAAATAAAAATGCGGTTGCTTGGCATCCCCAAATTGAGCTCATCAAGGTGAAACTCCAATGGAAAACAAGAGATTTTTCGAAAGAAAACTAGGCTAAGTGTATCCTAAAATGGGAACACATTGACATCATCCCTACATTCATCACATCCTAGTTTGATGGAGAGTTGGCATAGATACAGCCTTCCAAATCTAAATACCAAGCCATTTGTCATCTCGATATTTAACTAAACCCAACATCCACAGTGGTTTTCCACAAAAAAACCAGGTTGTTTTGTCACAATTTTCAAACATCAACCCATAGACCATGCAGTAACTGTAGCTAACTACATGATCATAGGAGTCAACTAGAGTTAATTGTTACCTGACACACTATCTCATGTTGCTTTTTTCTGTATAGGCTTTATACGCCGCTTCTGATGCAGCGTGACTTTCTCTTGTGAATGTATGTTCACCACAATTCTGGCATTCATATGCTGGAATCTTATCAGATATCAGCGTTCCATCCTTGTCACGATAGAACCAGTTAACTTTCAATAGGTTGTGAGCGCCACACTGAAAACATTTAATAGGCACAAAATTCTCCATATGGGACCCTCCGCATTTGATTTATCGTACTTCTCCATCTAAATTGAATATCATAACTCCAAATACTCTCTTTTCGAGGCATCGAGATATAGCTCCCACTTCGCCTTCATCTCAAGTTTCCTCTCATCCACTAACTTTTTGAATTGATCTCCAATAGGGGAATTATGAATAGAAAAATACATTTCCATATAGTGATAATATTCAAGCTCAGCTTTTTGCCAAGCGACACTCGCCTCAAATCCTTTAGCATAATACGCTGAATACCTATCACTTAACCCCTCACCATCGAGATTGTTAGCGAACAGAAGAACGTTCCTAGTCCCTACATATCTACCTTTAATAGGACTGACCTGTTTCTTTAAGATTGCGACATACTGAGTTTGAAAACGAGTCTCTTCTTGTACAATTTCAATAACCTCATTGATGATCAAACTTCCCTCCGTGAATATATACTTGTCCAGTTTAAAAACATCTTTGTTCATTGCTTGCAATTTGGAATCATGGATGATTTTTATATCCACATAAGACAAGTCATCATCAGGTTCCCTTTCAGGATAAATAGAGAATACAAAAGAATAATTCTGCAAATCTCGGTAACCATGCCACGGAAATACATCAAGTTTTACGATGATATTCTTCGCATATGCACTAAAACTAGCTTGTTGAAAGTATAACAATTTACAATTTCCCCTTCTAAAAAGGTATTGACAATACTTTTTTCTTCTCGTATACTAAGCTTATCAAACATATCATAATCCTTTCTATAAGATACGAGTAGATTATACTATCTATTAGTTCTTGTAAAGGGATATTTTTGCTTTTGTTATTTTTGTTCGGATAACAACGGTTTCCCAACCTACTATTATAGCACCTATTCGTTAGCTTACATATAGAAATATCTACCTTCCGTTCGCTTAGAAAGCTAGATAAACTAGTATAAAATTAAGGGTTTCTTGAGGTTTTTATAGCCTCTGGATACCCTTGATTTTTTGCCCCAAAACCGCCCCGATGGGTCGTCCAAAACTTGATCCAATGCCCCTAGAATGGGATACACTGGTCGAAGTTGAATTTGCCTTTATGCGGCAAGGGATTGAGGTCAATTTTGAGAAATATGGATCGTGATATTTTGATCCAAAACGGCTCTGTGGCGGTCTTCGTCGCGTGATATTTTGCCCCGAAACCCCGATGTAATAATTCTTTTAAATCTTTAATAAATCTTTTAAATATCATGTCAAAGGTTTTTGCCATATCAGAACGGCTAAAGCCTTGAGGCGCTTACGCTTATTGGGCTTCGCCCCCTTTCCCCTGTCGGGGAAGGTACAAGTGTATCCCCATTATTCTTCACCAGCTTCGTTGTAAGCCTATTTACAATCCAAATGGTGAAATTGCACCCACACAGCATTTAAAGAGCGCACAGCTTATGTGAATGCGTCTCAAGCACCTCTCAACATGAAGGACACCTCTCAACTGTCTAACTAGCATGATGCAGAGCATTGTTACGCTGCATACGAGAGCAAGCCGTGAGCATTATCTACTTGCTTGTTCAGTGTAAGCTTAAAGATATCCTCATTCGAATACCCCAATCTCTCAATTCTTTCCACTGTTTCATAATACAATGGCTCCATGAAGAGCTTTTCCAACGCACTCTTTCTGCCCCTGACACACATTCCTTCAAACTCTGACAAAGTAAGCTTAGCATGCAAGCGTTCCATTTTCTGTTGCTTGAAGTCGCTGATAAAGGATACAAGTTCATCCAGGTCACCATTCCAATAGCCGTTCCACTCTACTAGGTCATCTTCTGACTCTAAAAGAAATTCAATCTTGTCAATCCAAATGTTAGAGAAGTCGTTCCACGTCAGAAAGTCAATCCATGATTGTTTCGAATTGCCAAGGTTAGCGAGTATCAAATGGTACGGTACCTTTTGTAGGGCTTCTTTACGTGCTTTGTTGTATGAATTAGTTGTTACAGATGTCATTGTCTTGGTCTCCTTGAGTATTAATATTTTTCTGTAAATCAATAAATAGACGATTATAGTTTTTTTCACTGGTTAATGATATGATTCATACGATCCAACGTATAACCAAATATTATACGCCGGATCGTATAATGTCAACTACTTAAACTTAGGGAGCGATGGCTATATGATAAAACTCCGCTTAAAACTTGATGAGTTACTAAAAGAGCACAACATAACCCAGAGCCAACTCTCAAAAGACATTGAAGTCAGGCAAGCAACACTGTCTGAGATGTCTAGGAATATTCGTTCAGAAATTAACATCCCTATCATTGAAAAGATAGCTAATCATTTTGATATCAAAGACATACACCAACTTATTGAACTTATAGAAGTGGAGGAAGAATATAAATGATCTCAGACAAAAGACTTACAGAACTTGGAGTGGTTAAAGATGAAACGGGAGTTTTCCTTCCCAAAGATTTCTGTTTAGTGTCTCTTCTCAATTGGTATCAAACGCAGGATAGTACCGTGACTGATAATCAACACCAAGCTATTACAAACTTCCTATTCCACCTTGAGCTTGACTTAGGGATTTGCGATGGAACAAATGAGAAGTATTTAAAACAGAGGATTGTTGAAAAAGATTGATCATTATGACTGTTTTGTACAACTTTTGATTGAATATAATAATATAATTGGATATTATTTGTATATATTGATAAAGGAGGGATAATAGTCTGAAAAAAAGATTGTCACTTCTGCTCATATCAGTCATGGCAATATCAGTTTACGTCTATTCTTTAGCAAGCGCATCTGAGACACAAATAGTACCAGTGGACTCAGGTAAAGTTGAAAGTGGTTACGTTTATCTGAATGGAGTTCCTATAAAGGAAAACGAAGTTATTGAAGTGAATGAAGCAAACCAAGATGAAATCATCGCCAAGTATGGCATTGAAAAGCCGTCAGAAGGCGCTCAGTTAAAAACGATTCGTGTAGTCAATAATGATCCTCGCGGAGCAAGAGAATTCTTACAAGAGAATAATGACACAGTTAACCCTCAGAATATTTGGGGTTTTAAACTCACTAAAGGTACACCTCAATTTATCGATGGTTGGACGGAAATTGCGAGAGGAAAACACTTCTGCACAAAACCGAAAGGTCAAAGTTGCAACAGAGTAGAAATTTCAGTGTCCGCAAACGAAAGTGTTGCTGTTGAGGTACAGTCATCTCTCAGTGTTGGCGTTAAAGAGTTTGTTGCCGCAGAGTTTGGTCGCTCACTTAATGAAACAGGTGGTGTATCCACATCAGTTATGGTTCCTATGGATATTCCAGGGCAAAAAACTGGAATTGTGATTGGGTATCCAATCTATAAATCAACGTTTTGTCAAGTGTATCAAAAAGGGATTTTTAGCGATACTTATTTAGGTGGAGCATCCATGTTAGAGCCAAGTAAATCATCTATCGTTACAATGGATTGGATTCAAGGATAAACCAATTAGATAAAAACAAAAAGCAAAAAGGACTCCTCATTCCGTGTGTGGAGTCCTCTCTTTGTTATACTTTATTCAGAATCCGTGACCCCTCACCATTTCCTTTTTGTCTCATTCTGTCATTATCACACTACTTCCTGCCGTCAAAAAGATCTATCTTCAACACTTGCGAAATTCTATGCAAATCAAAGATTCTTACTTTTGTTTATCTTTAACTTCCCTGCGTAGTAATTTCCCACACCTCTTCGTTATCAGAAAGGAACGTATCCTTTAGCGGTGAGTGCCCGTCATTAAATCAGATACGAGAACAGCTTTGCAATTAAATCAACGGTTAACCTCACTGCCTTCACTCGTAACTAATGTTACCATTGCGCCGTAGATTAGTTTGCCTTATCCATAACCCAGTATAGTTTGTTCATTGCTGTTTATTCCCTTTAGTATTGAAACCAATAGAAAATTATTAACGTATTCATATCTATACATAGTATGGGGGGATACGATGGAATCACGTATGCTTTGGGTGTTTCAGAATAGAAAGTTCATTTGGGGAATTTTATCTTTACTGTTTTTGGTCGCCTCCACATTAACTTTTTTTAGTACTGCCTCTTCTGAGAAAATCACTCAAGATGAGCGAATTGCTGCATTAAACGAATATTATAACAATTGTCAATATAATTATTGTCAGGACAAGTCAATGAGAGAACTGGTCAAACTTCATGCACAAGCACAAGAATATGTGTTGTATTTCCTCAAACTCGCTATAGTTGATCCAAGGCTTTCTACATCAGAGAGCATCTTGGCAAGTTCAGTTGAGCATGAAATTGAAAAAAACATCAAAAAGTATACTCTTCTTGGCAATGATGAAGAAGCAAAAAAGATTGTTGCAGGGACAAACTCTACAATGAATTTAACACTTCTATATGATGGAGAGGTCTTGAAATTCGACCCAATGAAAATTGATACATTCATGTATACACTTGATCAAGAAATCGCTTCTTACAACAGCGCTACCAGTCAGTTAACAACAAAAGGAAAGGGAAAGACTACATTAGTTGTAGTTGACGGTCTATATAGAAAAGAGTTTGAAATAGCAGTGAAATAATTACTCCATTAAAACACAAAATGCCGTTATCAATATTGTAAGAGCAATGATAACGGCATTTTGTGTTTTAATTCATAATGATGTAAACTTTCCAAAATTCTGGTGTGTGAAAATGTTGTTCTACTGGTCAGAATTTACCCGCAATCTCAGCCTTTCCAATATAGTTTAACGCCTCAAAAATATCCCAACCAACTCATGGTCTCCATTCAGGCTAAGACCTCGTACAACCAATTTGACACTGCCTCACATCGAATTTACGAATTGGCTTTCATCCAAAGCAGTACATACATCGAAAATCATTTCAGTTCATCCATAAACGTAAGTGGACTATGCTTTTGGTATTTACGTGCGATCTCTTCATCCGAAAAATCCAGATAAGCTTTTTGTGTAACTTCTACAGATGAATGTCCAAGAATTCGGCAAAGACTAAACCAATCTCCTCCGTTTAAGATATAGTACTTTGCAAAGTTGTTTCTGAGTTGATGAGGATGAATATGAATGTTTACTCTCTCACCAGCTACTCGTAATGCACGTTCAAAATTTCTGACATCAAGTTGAGTTCCTTTTGTTGTTGGAAACAGGAAAGGACTGCTCGAATATCGATCTTTGTAACGCAGCCACTGTTTAAGTTCGTTTGAAGACTTATAGGAAAAATACACGAAACGCTCTTGCTTGTTTTTAGTATTGATGACATGAATGCTTTTATGTTGAAAATCCACTTGTTCTGGCAATATACTTAGGCATTCTCCAATTCGCATCCCCGTATCCAACAATAAACGGGATATCACGTGGTTTCTGTATCCATGGAATGTACTTGTCTCGAACTGACCAAACACTCGTTTTAACTCATCTGGTGTCAGAGTTTTCTTCATTTTGCGTTCCACTTTTGGATTTTCCAATTTCTCGACTGGATTTTTAGGAATCTCCCTCTCAACTTCATAAAGGTAATTGAAGAACACTTTAATGTTACGTACATAGTTAGCAATCGTTGTTGTTGATATCTCTTTCTTAAAATCTTTACGATTTTCAGGACGATTGATGAGCTTGGATTCCTCCTTGTTCACCACTGTGTATTTGCCTCTCTCCCTCAAATATTTCACGTATTGACGAATGTGCCCTGACTGTACCTTCTTTACCTCTTCAATTTGAAATTCTCTGTTTAAATAAGCAACAAATAACTTGAGCGTTTGCTCGTAGCTTGACAAGGTCTTACGAGAAAGATTTTTGGATGAACAGTACAGCATAAAGTTATCTAACTGAAATTCGATATCATTCATAAAAATACCGCCCTTCATTGGATTTTTCCAAACCCAATAAATGACGGTATTAGTTGGTTTATATCATAGAAGTTTATCGGTTCCAAATCGAATGATCCAGATATTTACCGCCAAAATTGTTCAGACGGTAAATATGCCAAAACCCGCACCACGCCTACTTTCAGGATACCTTATGCTCAATTCTCAGCTTGTCAGCAACCATCGCGATAAACTCAGAGTTCGTCGGTTTCGACTTGCTGATATTAATTGTATAGCCAAACAGGTGGCTGATGCTGTCGATGTTGCCACGTGTCCAAGCCACTTCAATGGCATGACGGATGGCACGTTCGACGCGAGACGGCGTTGTTTTGAACTTTTCGGCAATCGCTGGATACAGGGTTTTCGTGATAGCACCCAAAATTTCGATATTGTTATACACCATAGTAATGGCTTCGCGTAAATACTGATATCCTTTAATATGCGCAGGAACGCCGATTTCATGTATGATGGACGTAATGCTTGCATCCAAATTTTTGTGTTTACCCATTGGCACCACGTTGGACTTGTTCATAAACATCGATGACCCGCCACCACCACCTGTAGAGATCGTGGTTTGCGTGCCAACCAGTTGACGTACACGATTCGCGAGTACTTCCATGTCAAAGGGTTTCAGGATGTAATAAGAAGCTCCGAGTTGCACGGCACGCTGCGTGATATTCTCTTGTCCGAAAGCCGTAAGCATAATGACTTTGGGCTGTGGAGACAGATTCAGGTTGCGCAGACGCTCCAGTACACCCAGTCCATCCAGGTGAGGCATAATAATATCCAGAATGAGTACATCCGGTACATCGCGAGTCTGCTCCAGCAACTGCAGCACTTCTTCTCCATTGTAAGCAATTCCGGTTACTTCCATATCTTCCTGTTCGGATATATATTCGGCAAGCAAATTCGTAAATTCACGATTATCATCGGCCAGCAATACCTCAATTTTTTGCAAAACGGTATCCTCCTTTAATTTAAACATCGTTTCGTACATTTCCTTACAGGTTAAATTTTCGACATAGGAGAGGAAATTCCTTCTGTCGAAAATTATTTTTCTTTATTTTTTTTTCTCATTGCTATATAATAAATAATTTATTCCATTATCCGATATTATATGTTTGCATTCGACAAAAAAACCTTAAGGAGGTTAACCCGCCTTAAGGTTTTTTGCATGTTCCTTTTTCATCATGACTCCTGCATCTTGTAACATCCACTCAATGAAGCAGCCATAACCTGATTTCGGATCATTGACGAACACATGCGTCACAGCTCCAATCAGTTTTCCGTTTTGAACAATGGGGCTGCCACTCATGCCTTGTACAATGCCCCCGGTCTTATCCAGCAGCTTCGGATCTGTGATACGAAGCACCAGACCTTTGGTCGCCGGTTCGGATTGGTCTGCTACGTGAACAATATCAATTGAGAAACGCTCAACCTGCTGACCTTCAACAACTGTGAGAATTTCTGCCGGACCTTCTTTTACTTCATGAGAGAAAGCAACAGGAATCCCTTTTGAATACAAACTATGTTCAGGATTTCCGGACATTTTACCAAAGATACCAAAAGCCGTATTACGTTCAATATTGCCCAAAATTTTGCTTTCTTTCAGGAAATGAGCTCGTTTTTCACCCGGATCACCGGATTCACTCTTAGAGATTGACGTTACATTGGACTGAACAATCTGACCACTACCGACAACGATGGAGGTCTGCGTGTTCATATCCGTAATGACATGTCCCAGAGCGCCATATACGCCTTGATCCGGAGCGTAGAAGGTTAATGTTCCTACACCTGCGGCGGAGTCACGAATGTACAACCCAAGCCTCCAGGCTTTGTCTTCAGCGTCATAAGCAGGTGTCAAACGGGTTTTAACCGTTTCTTTACCGCGTTTTAAAACGACATCAATTCCTTTTTTGCTCTTGCCAGCAAGCTCAACTGCTTCAGCTACACCCGATACACCATCAAGGCGTTTACCGTCCATATGGGTAATCAGATCTCCAAGCTTAATGCCTGCTGATTCTCCAGGGGATACACGTTCATCTTGTCCAGAACGAACCAGATGGTGCCCTACAACGAGAATGCCTGCGGATTTTACTTTGACGCCAATGGTTTGTCCCCCGGGTACTACACGCAAATCCGGAATCACGTTTACGTTAACCGTTTTTACCGGAATTTTGCCCCACAGCTTCAACGTTAATTTGGCACGTCCCGTTTGTTGGGGATGAAGATGCAAAGGTTGTTGCTTCGTTACGTGAACCGCAGTTTCCTTTCCATCAAAACCGACGATGTCAGGACGATCCACGACAGCGCTTGAAGCAGCCGGTACAGCGAGATGAACGTCTGCCTGCCTGCCTGCAAATACCTGGAGTTCATCAGGCAATGAAGCATAACTTTGCACAGGCTGAATGGCCTGGCTAATCACACATAGAAAGAAGGCAAATAAAAGACCTAGCAATTTCTTCCTGAGGGGGGAATTCAATGGCTGTCACACTCCCTTTGCTTCTTTCGCTTGACGAAAGGTGGTCGCCAATTGCGTACCTATAAGATAACCTCGCCCCCAGGCTTTTATTACTGTCAATCATTACGCCAGCCGCTCGTTTCACCCTTTTTTGGCTTCCGCCAAATTCAGCATTTCCTGTGCATGATGCAGCGTTTTTTCTGTAATTTCCACACCGCCCAGCATACGTGCCAATTCCTTCACTCTGCCTTCGTCTGACAGCGATTCCACTTGTGTCATCGTGCGTCCGTCGTACACATGCTTTTCGATGAGATACTGATGATCGGCCATACAAGCGACCTGTGGCAAGTGAGTAATAGAGAAAACTTGGCAAGTAGAAGACAGACGGTATAATTTTTCCGCAATGGATTGTGCTGCTCTTCCGCTCACACCTGTATCCACCTCATCAAAGATTAAAACTGGAATCCGGTCATGGCGTGCGAAAATACTCTTCATCGCGAGCATCATTCGGGACAACTCACCACCGGAAGCAATCTTGCCGAGCGGACGTAAAGGCTCACCTGGATTCGGAGAAATCAAGAATTCCGCATTATCTGCACCTTGACGCGTGAGACGAATACGACGCCCATTCCACTCAATCCCTTTTGCATCTTCAAAAGGCGTAATCTGAACTCGTAACGTCGTTCTCTCCATCTGCAGATCCTTCAGCTCACTCTCCACCTGCGCTGCAAGTTCCTCGGCACATTGTTTACGAACACGGCTAAGTTCCTCGGCAGACTCCATGACTAATTTGAGCAATTTGTCACGTTCATTACGAAGCTTCTCCAGACGTTCATCCTTGTTCTCCAGCTGATCGGTTTCATGGCTAATCTGTTCATAATAATTCAAAATAAGTTCCACACTGTCGCCGTATTTCCGTCTGAGGCCAGAAATCAGATTCAGTCGCTGTTCCACTTCTTCCAATCTACCCGGGTTAAATTCAATTTTCTCCCGATAATCACGCAACTGAAACGTCGCGTCTTCCAACTGATAAAATGCAGACTGCAGCTGTTCAACTATAGGCTGTAGCCCTTTGCTGTCATATCCCGATATATCTTCAATCCGTGACAATGCAATACTTACAGCTTCTAACCCACGTTGACCGCTAAGCAGATCATATGCGCCAGCAACACTGTCCATCATTTTCTCACTATGGGATAGTTTGACCCGTTCTTCTCCGAGTAATTCATCCTCGCCCTGTGTTAGAGAAGCAGCTGCAATCTCTTCAAGTTGAAACCGGTACATGTCCAGCAATTGATACGCACGTTGACTTGACTCCTGAAGTGCACGTAGTTCTTTTTCCGCAGTAATAAACTTACTGTAGCGTTCCTGATATTCCGTTTTGACTGGACCGATGATTGCTGCCCCGTATGTATCCAGAAGCCCCAGATGGCTTTCTGCGCGCAACAAACTTTGATGTTCATGCTGTCCGTGAATATTAATTAATTTTTCTCCGACTTCACGGAGCATCGTCAAATTGACCAATTGGCCATTAATACGAGATGTACTTTTACCTTGAGTATTCAGTTCACGGCGAATCACTAGATGCTCCTCCGGCTCACAATGGATGCCAAGCTTCTCCAGCGTTTCCCATACCGGATGGCTTGGCTCCATTTCAAACAGAGCCTCCATCTCGGCCTTCTCACATCCATAGCGGATCAGATCGGCAGAGCTTCGTCCACCAGCAATTAGACCCAAGGCATCAATAATGATTGACTTACCCGCTCCCGTTTCACCAGACAAGACATGGAATCCCGGGTGGAAAACAACATCAACTTCTTCTACAACAGCCAGATTACGAATCGATAATGTAACTAACATCTGCAAAAACACCTCCGGATGACTCACTCAGAAATTATGTTTTTGAACCATTATATTCTAAGAAATATAACCCATAATCCGCTCGATTACGGTCACGCTGTTACTTTCCGTCCGGCAGATGATGAGTATGGTATCATCTCCACAGATGGTTCCCATCACTTCCGTCCACTCAATATTATCGAGCAAGGCAGCAATGGAATTAGCTGTGCCAGGCAAACATTTCATCACGACCAGATTGTTTGTATGATCGATGTGTAAGAAGTTGTCCACGAGGGCACGTTTCAGTTTCTGAATCGGATTATATCGTTGGTCTGTAGGCAGTGAATATTTATATCGTCCATCATCCATGGGGATCTTGATTAAAAGAAGCTCCTTAATATCCCGTGATACAGTGGCTTGAGTCACCTGAAATCCGGATTTACGCAATGCTTCAACCAGATCATCCTGGGTTTCAATTTCGTTTTGACTAATGATTTCACGTATCTTAATGTGTCGTTGTCCTTTCATACATGCCTCCAGTTAAAATAGTTCAATGTATTACATAAAACGGCTAATTCTTATTTCCTTAAAGTTTGTCATCCTGCAATTCGTCATTCGTTATATAAACAACTCTCAGGTTTCTTAAATACCCTTAGTCCAGATCATCTCCATCGTACACGTCTTCCTGATAATCCATGAGCCTGATTACCTTGATATTCGATTCCTCCATGTCCACATACAGCAACCCTTCACAACCGGGATATAACAATAAATAATACAGAAAGCGATCTCGCAGGGAGGGTCCAGTAAGTTCAAGAGGTTGCCTGCGACGGGACGTCTTCACCAGATATCTCTCATCATCCCGCTCTGCTACATAATCAATGAAAAGCCTGCTGTAATAAACGGATTCATCCGCTTCAAAGGCTAAAGGGATTTTCATTTTACCTCCGATGACTTCATATCCTTCCGCTTCAAGCAGATCCACTGCCGGTGAATCCTGAATTTCTAAATTCAGTTGCATACCCGACAAGCTTACTGGAATCGGACGATTAACCCAATTCCGAAAGCCAAAGAACAGCCATAAAATCAAGCAGACAGCAAGTACACCAATAACAATTGTGTCATATTGCCCATCCATCATCGCTCACCTCGAAGACATATTCGAGATTCGACAACCGATTTCCTTTTAGAATGTCACCTTTCCAGCGAAAAGAAACTCATCTTATGATGAGTTTCCTGTAAATGTATGGGCAGCTTCCATTGCAACTTGATCTGCAAGTGCATCAAGTGAAGCCTGAACGTTCTCTTGTTGTGTTGCCTCTGGTTCTTCCAGACGCCAGTGCGCGAGAAATTCAATATTTCCTTCTCCGCCTGTGATCGGCGAGAATGTTAAACCTTTTAGCTTTAATCCAAGCTCATTGGCGAAACGAAGCATCGTCTGCAAAACGTCCTTGTGAACCTTAGTATCACGAACGACGCCGGACTTGCCGACTTTCTCACGGCCTGCTTCGAACTGAGGTTTAATTAACGCCACAATGTCTGCCGGTTGCTTTAGAAGTGCCAGCAGCGGCGGCAAAATAATTCTAAGCGAAATAAAGGATACATCGATACTGGCAAAATTCGGCACAGGTCCATGTAGATCTTCGGGAGTCACATAACGGAAATTGGTTCTTTCCATTACAGTAACCCGTTCATCGTTACGCAGTGACCAATCCAGCTGGTTATAACCTACATCAATGGCATATACATGAGAGGCACCATGTTGTAAGGCACAATCGGTAAATCCACCTGTGGATGAACCGATATCGAGCATCACAAGTCCATTCATATCGAGATCGAAGTGACGGATCGCTTTTTCAAGCTTTAATCCGCCTCTACCGACATAGGGATGTACTGAACCCTTTACTTTAAGTTCGGCTTCCCGTGGAATCTTCATGCCCGCTTTTTCAATCCGCTCATTGTTTGCATATACCAGTCCAGCCATGATTGCAGCTTTTGCCTTCTCACGACTTTCGTAATATCCTTGCTCAACCAGCAGAACATCAATTCGTTCTTTCGGGAGTGACATGTCTTTCTCCTATCATGTAGTAATCCTGATTAATCAATAATGTGCTCCAGTTCCTCTGATTGTTCCATTCTATGAAGGGAACCGAGTTCTGGACATACCATATGAAGATTGGGCTGCCATGCTACGCAGCTCTGAGCTCACATTCTCAACCGTGAGTCCCACTTCAGCTCTTTGATCCTCAATACTGCCATGTTCAATGAATCGATCCGGAATGCCCATCAGTTGCACATGAACATCATGTAGCCCTTGTTCTGCATAAAACTCCAGAACTGCACTGCCCATACTGCCTGCTTGTGATGCTTCTTCAAGCACAATTAACTTCGTGCCTCGAACTGCCAGATCACGCAGCATCTGCTCATCAAGCGGCTTAAGGAAGCGGGCGTTAATTACGCCAACCGTAATGCCTTCTCTTTTAACCGTCTCTGCAGCTTCTTCAGCAAGCTGTACCATTGATCCCGAAGCGACGATAGCATAACCTTCAGATGGACGAAGCTGTTCCCATGTACCGATTGGAATCGGAATGAGTTCATCATCAAGAGGCACGCCTACAACATTGTTTCGTGGATAACGATAAGCAATTGGACCTTCATTATATTCAAGCGCCGTCTTCATCATATGGCGCAGTTCATTCTCATCCTTAGGCATCATCAGAACGATATTCGGAATATGACGCATAAACGCCACATCGTACACACCTTGATGCGTTTCACCATCTGGACCGACAAATCCGGCACGGTCAATGGCGAACATGACATTGGCGTTATGACGACAAATATCATGTACAATCTGATCATACGCACGTTGCATAAACGTCGAATAGACGGCAAATACAGGTTTTAAGCCTTCCATTGCCAGTGCTGCACACATGGTTGCTGCATGCTGTTCGGCAATACCCACGTCAATCATGCGATCAGGAAATTCCTTACTGAAAGGAATGAGACCTGAACCTGTTGGCATGGCTGGTGTTACCGCTACAATTCGTTTATCCTGCTTGGCAAGATCAATCAACGTTTTACCAAACACTTCCGTGTACATCGGTTTTCCTACAGCTTTAAGCACTTGACCTGATTCAATTTTGTACGGAGAAATTCCGTGCCATTTGTGTGAATCCGCCTCAGCTGGCTGATAGCCTTTACCTTTGGTTGTCAGCACATGAACCATTACAGGTCCATCCACGTTATCCGCCTGTTTGAACGTTTCAATCAATTTCGGAATGTCGTGTCCATCAATGGGGCCTAAATAGGTAAAGCCCAACTCTTCGAACAAAACTCCTGGAACCATCATGTATTTGACACTATCTTTAATCCAGCTCGCCGATTTGGCCAAACGATCCCCGATGGCAGGAATTTTTTTGAGCATTCCTTCCACGTCATCCTTGGCTTTCAAATAATGGCGATCGGAACGAATTTTGCTCAAGTATTTATGCATAGCCCCGACATTCGGAGCAATGGACATTTCATTATCATTGAGGATAACCATCAGTTTTTTCTGCTCATGACCGATGTGATTGAGAGCTTCAAAGGCCATACCACCTGTAAGCGCTCCATCCCCGATCATCGCGATCACCTGATTGTCTTCACCCTTGAGATCACGGGCAAGCGCCATACCCATCGCAGCAGATAATGATGTACTGCTGTGGCCCGCTTCCCATACATCATGTTCACTCTCGTTACGTTTAACAAATCCGCATAGGCCATTATGCTGACGCAGTGTATCGAAGCGATCCATTCGCCCCGTTAGCACCTTGTGTACGTATGCCTGATGCCCTACATCAAAGATCATTTTGTCCACTGGACTGTTATAACAGTAATGCAGGGCTACCGTGAGCTCAACCACTCCTAAGTTGGGTGCGAGATGGCCCCCTGTAACGGACAGCTTCTCAATCAGAAACTGCCGGATCTCTGCCGACAAAAGAACGAGATCATCCTGAGACATCGACTTTAGATCACTGGGTTGTTTAATTTGTGGAAGCAGCACGAGAATCTCCCCGCTTTCCTAGATTGTTTGATTTGGTGTAATCCATATATACACAGTTTATTAAATGACATTAAAACATTATAACATAAAAGAACAAGAATCATAATTTACGGCAGTATACTCCAGATAACGAGCATTTTCGCCAGCAAGGTTCGTATGATCTTCCTCAATATGTATTTCTATCTCCAGTTGGAACAGACCCTCTTCATGAAACCCAGAAAAAGCACATTAAATTGATTACACGATTCTGGGTGATTTGAAACAGTGACGCTCAACCAAAACTAATGATCTCGACTCATCAGATAATCTGCGATCTCCATCAGTCTGGAAGGGTCTGGTAACTCTGCTCTGCCGAGTGCATCTTTCGCAGATTGCGTCAGGGACTTCACCTCTTGAAGAGAGGCATCCATACCAATAAAATAAGGGTATGTAACCTTTTGCTGATTCACATCACTTTGCGTTTTCTTGCCCATTTTCTGCTCGTCACCCGTCAAATCCAGAATATCATCCTGAATCTGGAAAGCTAGCCCCAGGTCTCTACCAAATACACGCAGCGCCTCCAACTGTCCTTCTGTCGCACCACCAATACGAGCGCCGGCAATGAGGGAAAACACAATTAAATCTCCAGTCTTGTGCAGATGAATGTATTGCAATTGGGCAAGATCTGTCATGCCCTGCTCGCCTTCCATATCAGCCACTTGTCCGCCAACCATACCTCTTGCTCCAGCCAGTTCGGACAACTCCTCCACAATGGACAACAATGCATCTGCAGACACACCGCTGCGACGACCAGACTGAACGATACTATAAAAAGCATGCGTTAACAGTGCATCGCCAGCCAATATTGCTGTCGCTTCACCAAATACTTTGTGGTTCGTTAATTTTCCCCTGCGATAGTCGTCATTATCCATGGCAGGCAAGTCATCGTGGATCAACGAATACGTATGAACCATCTCCACGGCGCAGGCTACCGGCAATGCAGCTGTACGCTGTGCACCGAAGGCTTCCGCCGCAGCAACGACCAGAAGTGGACGAAGGCGTTTGCCCCCGGCCATAAGTGAATACTGCATCGCGTCAACCAGTGACTGAGGTACATCCCAGTGCACAGGAAGAGTCTGCTTCAACTCTCCCGTCACTTCAGCTGTAACTTCCTCAAGATACGTTTCAAACGAAGGACGATTACTCATTGACTTCACCGCTTTCGTCGACGGCAGCGCCGAACGGTTTTTTGCGAAGTTCCCCATCCTCTTCTACGATCATCTCGATCTTACGTTCCACTTGTTCCAGCTTCAAACCACAAAGTTGGGAAAGTTTCATTCCGCGCTGAAACAAATCGATGGCCTGTTCCAGTGGAACATCACCATGCTCAAGCTGACCTACGATGTCTTCCAATGCCGCCATTGCCTCTTCAAAATTCAATTCCGGTTCATTCGCCATGGGTATTGTCGTCCTCCTTCATTCCCCAAACCTGACAGTCCAGCTGTCCGTCTGTTAATTTAATCTTTATCGAATCTCCAGGTTGTACATCCTTCATCGATTTGATCAATCGTTGTTCCTGTTCGTCATAGACAAGGCTGTATCCACGTGACATTACTTTGAGCGGGCTAAGCGCATCCAGATGACGTACAGATGATTTCCACTGCTGCTGCTTCGCTCTCGTAATAGATCGGATTGCAATCTCCAGCTGACGCCGAGCTGATGCATTCTCACGTCTTGCTGCGTTCACCTGTTCACGAGGATTGAACCGTTGTAGCGCTGCACGCAAACGCTCCTGTTTCTCAGTTGTCCATTTCATACGTGTATCTACAGTTCGCAGAAGACGCTGCTGCAGCATATCCAGTCGCTCCGTATGCTGCATTAAGGTACGTCTAGGATGCACAAGCACAGGCGATCGTTGCAATCTGGCCAGTCGCTCCCGATTATGAACAGCACGCTGACGTAAACTGTGCTGTAGCTGACGCTGACGCTGAGCGATCTGATCAAGCAACTCAGCTCGATTGGGTACTGCCAGTTCAGCAGCAGCCGTAGGCGTTGCCGCACGCAAATCAGCAACAAAATCGGCAATTGTAAAATCCGTTTCATGCCCAACGGCTGATATCACTGGAATGGCCGAACCCACAATCGCTCTTGCCACGATCTCCTCATTGAAAGCCCACAGCTCTTCCAGTGATCCGCCGCCTCGTCCGACAATCAGCACATCGGCTTCACCCATTCGGTTCAGGTTGTTGATGGCCTTCACAATGGAAGGAGCTGCACCTTTACCTTGAACGAGTACAGGATACAGAATCACTTGGGCAGAAGGATATCTGCGTTGCAATGTAATCATGATATCCCTTACCGCTGCACCTGTAGGTGAGGTTACCACACCAATCGTCTGTGGAAAACGGGGAATCTGTCTTTTCCGTGATGTAGAGAACAGTCCCTCGTCCTCCAGCTTTTTTTTCAGCTGCTCATAGGCCAAGTACAGACTTCCAATACCGTCCGGTTGCATGTGTGTAGCGTAGAATTGATATTGTCCATCCCGCTCATACACCGAGACATTACCACGAGCAATAACCCTTGCACCCTCCTTCGGTACAAAGGGCAATCGTTGATTATGGGAAGCAAACATAATGGACTTAATTCGGCTGTCCTTGTCCTTCAATGTAAAATACATATGACCGCTGGAGTGATGTGTAAAATTGGAAATCTCTCCGCGCAGCCATACATCCGACAGTACCTGATCTGATTCCAGTTTCATCCGGATGTATCGGTTCAGATCTTTGATGGAGTAGATCTTTTGATCTGCCACAGATTCAACCTACGCCAATCCGTGAGCGCGTTTGGCAGCGATCAGTGTATTTTGCATCAACATGGTAATCGTCATTGGACCAACGCCACCAGGAACGGGTGTAATTGGACCAGATACCGTCTTCACGCTTTCGAAATCCACATCCCCTGCCAGTTTGCCGTTATCTAGACGGTTCATCCCAACATCAATTACAACGGCACCCGGTTTGACGAAATCGGCATCCACAAAGTTTGCACGTCCGATAGCAACCACAAGAATGTCTGCCTGACGCGTGATCTCTTTCATGTTCGCTGTACGAGAATGACACATCGTTACCGTTGCGTTCTCACGTTGTAGCAGCAAGGATACCGGTTTACCGACAATATTGCTGCGTCCGATAACTACGGCATGTTTGCCTGACATTTCAAGACCGGTACGCTTGATCAGCTCAATTACGCCCGCAGGGGTACATGGCAATAAACTATCGTCTCCAATGACGAGGTTCCCCACATTAACTGGATGGAATCCGTCCACATCCTTGTCCACGGCGATTGCATCAATCACCGCTTTCTCTTCGATATGTTTCGGCAATGGGAGCTGAACCAAAATACCGTTAATGGATTCCTGTTTGTTCAGCTTGTCCACCAGCGCGAGCAAATCCTCTTGGGACGTGCTTGCATCCAAACGATGAACTTCGGAATAGAAACCGAGGTCATGACATGCTTTTTCTTTGTTACGCACATATACTTGGGATGCCGGATCTTCACCGACGAGCACAACAGCCAGACCAGGTACTACCCCCTGTTCGCTAAGCTGTTTCACTTCTGTTGTCATGCTTGCGCGCATTTCTTGGGATACTTCTTTTCCGTTAATAATAGATGCTGTCACTGTACTCTCTCTCCCTTATGTGAACATATTTTTAGAGGTTGTTCAAAAAGTCCGCTTTTGATTACGAAGGATGCCTATCGGCATCATCAGCATCGAATATGAAATTCAGCCGAAATGTCCGTTGCTCACGTAGTTTTCCCTACGCTCCGCTACTCCATTTCTAGCTTCATCCCATCTTCTCGGTACTGAAAATCGGTCTTTTTGAACACGCACTGTAGTTAATTGTAACTTAAGACAGTTTTGCTTTGATGGTGCTGACTTCCTGAATCATGCGCCCAAGTACGCCGTTAACGAACTTACCGGATTCATCTGTACCAAAATATTTGGACAATTCAATCGCTTCATTGACGGATACTTTTGCCGGAATATCATCACGGAACACCATTTCATACGTGGAAAGCCGTAAAATCTGGCGGTCTACACGTGACAGACGGCTAATCTGCCAGCCTTTCAAATAATCGACCAATAATCCGTCAATCGCTTCTTTATTGTTCCATGCGCCCTGTACCATTTCGGTCACGTAGGTACGCATTACATCTGCATCATGAATAACCACTTCGGTTTCATTGTCTTCAGCGGCTTCATTAATCAGCATATTCACGGCTTCAGCTGCGCCCACTTCATTCATTTCCATCTGATACAGACTTTGTACTGCAATTTCCCTTGCCAAACGTCTTTTCATGTCCTGCCTCCTGCAGCGCTCCCTGTGGAGCGTCATCATGCTTATTTTAAAATATAAAATCTTTGATGGAATCAGAGATCTTATTATATTGTTATCCCTTTTCACAAAAAAACCTGCAATCGTTTCCTCCAAAAAACGGGCAACCTAAACTACAGCTCTATTTTCGGAAGAAACATATTGCAGGGTTCAGGTGGCTCACTTAAAGGGACGCCAGCGATCGCCAAGCCATTGCCCCCATTCCCTCCAGGGAATGAACGAGCCCAGCTTCGAGTCGCTTCGTCTGCCTAACGTATAACCGATGAACACCAAGAGTGCAAAGAACAACATATCCCAAAAACCGATCCATACATAAAGAAATCCAAAAAAGATGCCGCCGACAATTCCGGTAATTCGGCCTCTGTGACTATCCCAAATCTCTCTCCACAGCATCAGTGAAACTCACCTCATTCCACTCGACTCTTGTAGTTAGGCGACTGGGTAACGTTGGCAATATACACGGTGACAAAAGAAACCGGGATACCCGTAATCTCCTGTACATGATCATGTATTGCCTTCTGCAGATCGGCTGTCAGCGTCGGGATTGGCGTCTCGCCATCCACTACTGCACGGATCATAATCTCCAGTCCGGATTCAACCACACGAATTCGAGCTTTGACATCACGTACTCCCCGGAATCGGGAAGTCGCTTTCAGACAGAGATTTTCAATCGTTTCCATCGAAATCTGCACATCACCATACTCAGTACGCTGATCTACAGACGGCAATGAAGCACGATCACGCCGAACCGAGATGTAGAAAAATCGCAAACTCAGGATAAACAAAATCGCTGCTGCAACAACTGCTGCAATAATGACGTTTTGTTCCTGCTGGTAATTCAATTCGTAAGGCAGCACACCACTGATAAGAAGTATGACTGCTGCCGATATTGCTCCAACGCTTATGCTGTATATAAACAACAGAAGCCGATCCAGTATTTTAGCCACGAACTGCACAGCCTCCCTTGCTCACTAACATGGCTTAACCTGCCCTTTGGCAAAAAGATGATCTTCAGGTGTAAGCTTCCGCTTTTTATGAAGACCTGTCCAAGACGGGATAACCCCCGGCAGTGATGCCGGGGGAATCTGTCTTCTTTTATTTTACGCGCTGACTGTTCAGGTCGATTTCTTCCACTTTCTCGGTGCTCTTGAACTGAACATCATGAATGTGCACATTAACTTCATTCACATTCAATCCTGTCATGTTCTCGATGGAGCGTTTCACGTTCTGTTGAATTTCGGTAGCCACCTGTGGCAGACGGTAACCATATTCAATAATTACGGAAACATCCACTGCAGCTTCACGCTGACCTACTTCAACCTTAACGCCTTTGGAAAGGTTTTTGCGACCAAGCAATTCAGCAAATCCACCAGCGAATCCGCCGCTCATGCCTGCAACACCTTTGACTTCAACTGTAGCCAGTCCAGCGATCACTTCAATAACTTCAGGTGCGATCTGGATTTCACCGATATCCGTTCGTTCAAATTCTGTCGGCAGTGTACTCATAACTGTTCAACACACCTTTCGCGAAATAAGTTTGCGGCCATCCGTCAGGGCGCTGGTACTCAGGCCAATCTGGCCTTCAGAACCCTTCCGGTCCGGCTTTACCGGAACTCCTGCAACCTTCATCCGCGTATGTGCGGCGGCTTATCCTCTGCAGGAGACATGCGCTCTTATTATTACATACTATATCATTTGGGCTACATTATGACAAACAAGCCCAATATACCTTTTAAATCTCATTTTCCTCAAGAAATTTGATATCAAAGTCACCCCGAACAAACGTTGGGTGATCCAGCAATTTCTGATGAAAAGGAATCGTTGTGGAGATGCCTTCAATCGCGAACTCAGCCAATGCACGCTTCATCTTCGCGATGGCCTCTTCCCGGTTTGCTCCCCATACGATCAATTTAGCGATCATGGAGTCGTAATAAGGAGAGATCGTGTATCCCGGATAAGCTGCACTATCTACACGTACACCCGGTCCTCCTGGTGCAAGGTAGAAACCAATTTTGCCTGGTGACGGCATAAAGTTGCGGTCCGGATCTTCTGCGTTAATACGGCACTCAATGGACCAGCCATTGATCACAACATCTTCCTGACGGAAAGAAAGTGGATTGCCTTCAGCTACCGAGATCATTTCGCGGATCAGATCCACTCCTGTAACCATCTCTGTTACAGGATGTTCGACCTGAATACGTGTATTCATTTCCATGAAATAGAATTCACCGTTAGGGCTGAGCAAGAACTCAAGTGTACCTGCTCCCGAGTAATCCACGGCAAGCGCTGCCCGTACTGCGGCTTCTCCCATCAGTGTACGCACATCTTCGGAGATGATTGGACAAGGTGCTTCTTCCACCAGCTTTTGACGTCGACGCTGAACGGAACAATCACGCTCACCCAGATGCACTGCATTTCCATGTTTGTCTGCAATGATCTGAATCTCCACGTGCTTCATGCCTGTCAGGAATTTCTCCAGATATACTCCGGCATTACCGAAAGCTTTCTGTGCTTCCTGCTGGGCAGCTGTTATTTGCTTGATCAGTGTTTCTTCATCTTCAGCAATACGAATCCCTTTACCTCCACCACCAGCGGTAGCTTTGATAATGACAGGATATCCAATATCTCTAGCAATCATAATGGCTTCATTCATATTTTCAACCAAACCGTCGGACCCCGGAATGACAGGTACACCTGCATCCTTCATCGTCTGTTTGGCAACAGCCTTATCCCCCATTTTAGTAATGGCTTCCGGAGATGGGCCGATGAACGTAATATTGCAGGAACCACAGATTTCTGCAAAATCAGCGTTCTCTGCCAGGAATCCGTAGCCTGGGTGGATCGCATCACATTCCGTCAGTGTAGCTACACTCATCAGGTTTGTGAAGTTTAGATAACTGTCTTTCGAAAGTGTAGGCCCGATACAATACGCTTCATCTGCAAGACGAACATGCAGGGAGTCTTTATCCGCTTCCGAATAGACTGCTACCGTCGAAATGCCGATTTCACGACAGGCACGAATAATACGTACCGCAATTTCGCCACGGTTCGCAATCAGTATTTTTTGAAATTTCATTTCGTTATTGTCCTCCTTCGAAGCTCATGCAGTTGACGTTATGCGGCTGTAACCGTTATTCCGGTTTTACCAGGAACAGGGGTTGTCCATACTCAACCAGCTGTCCGTTCTCAACCAGCACTTCAACGATTTCTCCCTTGATGTCTGCATCAAGCTCGTTCATCAGCTTCATCGCCTCAATGATACATACCGTTGTTTTCTCAACAACTTTATCACCAGCGCTTACAAAAGGACCTGCTTCCGGCGAGGAAGCTCTGTAAAAAGTACCTACCATCGGAGATACAATTTTATGTAAATGACTTGTAGTATCGACTTGCGGAGCAGCCTCAGCTACAACTGCAGCCGGTTGCACCTGTGGTGCAGCAATCATTTGCGGTTGAATAGCAGTTGCCTGAACATACTCGGTTTTACCCGGTTTGCGAATCGACAACCGTGATCCTTCATTTTCAATTTCCAACTCTTGAACGGAACTTTCATCTACCAGTTTGATCAACTCTTTGATCTCACTCAATTTAAACATTTCCATTATTCACTCCTTCGGCATCATGCCAGTCTCACTAGGACGGTCATATGGCTTTATGTATTATATCATAATCATTAAAAATGGAAAGAGCCCGAGATCTAATCCAGCTCTCGGGGCTACTTTTCCATATTTTAGATTACTGTTCTGTCACGTATTGCACGCTGATTTTATTTTGGGATACAGCCAGTTCTTTCATAACCAGATCCACAATGGAAACCGCTTGTTTTACATCCAGTTTGTCACTGAGAACAACGACTTTATACTTATCGGCATCCTCTTGAACGATGGCATTGGCAAACTGCTGCGACAAGGTTTCTTCAATACCATTGATTTTGGCTTCTTTTTCTTCCAGCGTACGAAGCTGCTCTGTTGCTTTGGCATTTTCTTCTGGTGTTTTGCTCAGATCACCCGCAACGGTCATAAGTTCTTCATACTTTCGATTGTTGCTCTCCTCACGCTGCCACTGGTAGTTCTGGAACTGGCTACTCGCAGACGCCGCGGTATTCTGTTCTTCCATCTCCTTGAGAACGTCCTCATCGGTTTTCGTTGCACTGCTGTCTGTTCCAGAACTTGCATCAGGAGTGGTTGCAGCGCCTTTGTCGGTCCCTTTCTCGCTGTCTTTACCTGCTTCACCTTGTTTCTCACCGGATTCCGCAGCCGGTGATTTCTCGGTGTCTCCAGCTTCTTTACCATCTACAACCGCAGGATTATCCACAGATTCAGTTGCCGTTTGATCTCCTTCAGTCCCTGTAACTTCGCCGCCATTCACCACTTCATTCACAACCAGACCTTCTGTCGGATCAAGGATTCCAGCCGTTTCCTTCGCTTCTCCCTGTTTCATACCATCCACCTGCGTGCTCTCAGCTACAGGTGTATTAACCGGACCGGAATCTTCAGTGAACAGGTAATAGGCGGACAAAATGACCATCAGACTCAGCATGGATACGAGCCATACCGTTTGACGTTTATTATTCATTAGAACTTCCTCCTCGAATTGGCTTCATTCTTATGACATCAAATCTTGTGTTTCATGGTTTCGGACTAATCCTGCTTACGCGGAACAACCGAAATCCGGTAGGCCGCAACATTCAGTCCTTTTTCCACAGCATCTGTAATCAGGTCCTTCACAACCTTATTCTCTGCACCTCTGGCAACGACAAGCACGCCCCGGATCTGCGGTTTGAGCTTTTTCGTGACAATCGGTGTCTGATCCCCTGATATTTCATACGTAATAATCTCGCCATCCCGGGTATATTGCGTCATATGTCGCTTGCCCCCGCTTGCATCCGTTTCTTCGGTGAGCTGCTGCGAATCCTTCACATTACGCTGTACAACAAGTTCCTCTGTAGAATCAACGGTAACCATCACATCAACAGTTCCCACACCTACGATATTTTCCAGCACACCCTTGATCTTGTCCTCAAATGCGACCTCTATCGCCTGAAATGGATTCTGATCTGTCGGATCCGTCTGTATGGATGCCATGGATGTAGCCGGATCAGGAGGCTCACGACCGATATTTTCAGAATCAATCTTTTTGACATTGACGAAAGAGTTGAACAGCATAATTCCGACTCCGATCAATCCAAGGATAATCAGCCAGCGAAAGGTTTGACTGCGCCGTTGCCCACCTTCTCCTCCTCCGCCGAACCAGCTTTCCATCTTTTTGAGCCATTGCCTCATCGGATACCCTCCTTCTTACAGCGTTGAAGCGCTCTTCTTTTCTTTCACCTGTACTTTGTTTGCATCAATATCCCACTTCTCTGTCAACAACGTAATAATTTGTACTGCTCGTTCAGATCGGGATGATGTCTGTCCTTGCTGAGTGTTTGTCTCTGCCTGCTCACCCGACACAGGTGTGGAGTCTGCTACCTGTCCATTTTGGGGTTCGCCAGAGTTACCGTTACCCATGTTACTTTCACTTTTGCTAACGCTGTTCACCTCGATCTGTACATCAGGCACCTCAATCTGACCAATCTCGATTGGCTCCTGAACTGGAGGAGATTCAGTGGTTTGGGATTCCGGGTCAGAGTCGAATATCGGTTTTGTCGTTGCCGTTGCTTCCTGTTGAGCTGTATTGGAGTTGACTTTCCCAGCTGCTGTCTCCCCTGACATCTCCACCAAAACATACTGGATCACCGGAAGTTCCACCGAAGAGGCCAAATCCGTCTCCAGCTTGCTTGTATCCATGGCGAGCTTTACCTCAACAGACTGCACTCGCTCCCCCGTTGTTTCTTCAATTTGCCCTTTCATTACGTTAGCCAGCTCTTTGGCTGTCCATTGCAGCGATTGTTCCTGTTCATTGGATTGCAGCCGCCTGCCCTGAGCCAAAATCTGTTCAAGTGTTGCATTTCCATCAGATGGCGAATCCATGGCGGTCATCGCTCGCTTAAGCTCGCCAACCGGATCACTTTTCAAAAGCTTCGTTATGGGCGATAACAGGGTCAGCAGGATAAGAAGGCTCAGCACAAGCTTGACATAGCGTTCCATGGATCGGTTGGGCAACAGCATATCCACGAAAGTCGCCAACAGAACGATCATGATCAATTCCCGGAGCCAGCTGCTCAGCCACCCCATCCTTCCAGCCCCTTTCTATCGAGCATCCCTCATCTCATCATGACGGTCAGATTGCCTGCGGTTAGCAGGATCGTGATTGCCAG
Source organism: Paenibacillus taichungensis (assembly GCF_013359905.1). Taxonomy (GTDB): domain Bacteria; phylum Bacillota; class Bacilli; order Paenibacillales; family Paenibacillaceae; genus Paenibacillus; species Paenibacillus taichungensis. Next base: position 144,277 of record NZ_JABMCC010000118.1, read on the forward strand.
AAAAAACATCAGTCCGACTGCTGCCAGTGCCGCAAATACGTAAAGCATGCTTTTGCCTATCGCCTGCAGACATCCTACAATTGGCGTATCCCCCAGCGGTTGCATGATCGCGCCAGTTATGTTGTAGATCAGGGCTAACGTCAGAATTTTAAGTGCAGGAAACGCACATAGAAACAAGATGATGATGACACCCGTTAGTCCGATTGCATTTTTCACCAGCAGTGACGCTGTGATAACCGTGTCCGTTGCATCCGCAAACGTTCTACCGACAATGGGGACAAAGTTGCCTGCGATGTACTTCGCCGCTTTCAGACTGACACCATCTGCCACGGAGCCCGATGCTCCCTGCACCGAAATTACGCCCAGGAACATCGTAAGCAGTATACCCAGCAGAGCCACACTAATGTTCCGTAAGAGATCTGCCAGCTGTGTAAGCTTGTACTTGTCGGACAAGGAACTGACGAGATGTAATACGGCTGAGAAAAAGAGTAGCGGGAACACCAGCAGGTGGATCAATGTACCGACCAGATGAATCATGAAAATGATCAGCGGATGGGTAACAGAAACGGTAATGACATTCCCCATTGAAGCCAGCAGCGTAAACAACAGGGGCACCATGGCCATCATAAAGTTGATCATGCTGGCTATGGCATCCTTGGCGTATCCAATCGCCACACTGAAGCTATTGATGGCGATGATAATAATGACCATGTAACAGATGGAGTAAGCGATTTTGCTAATGTTATTTTTCTCGAAAGCAGTCTGCAATGTCTCCAGAATCATGCTCAGCACACTTAGCATCACAATCGTGACCAGGAGTTTGCCGTTATATAAAATCTCATGCAGCATGAAGGTTCCAATTGCTATAAACACCGACTTCAGGCTGAACCCTTCATTGCCGGGCATTAACATATCCATAAAGGAAGGTGTTTTTCCTTCCGGGAAAAAACCGCCGTATTGTTGCATTAGTTGGTCCCAATATTTTTCTACCTGATCCTTGGGAAGCTGGTCAGCCTGCTGCTGCATCCACTCTCCCGAGGGAGAACCCGCGAATACCTGTCCCATGATCGCAAACAGAAAACACAGCGTCAGCACGAAGGTAAGGCGCCACTGCGGCTTATGATGCATCATTTTCATATGAAGTCCGCACGCCTCCCTCTACACCGGCATCAGCTTCATGACGGTTTCGATAATAATGCTGATGATCGGTATCGCGAGTACAAGGATCAGCACCTTGCCAGCAAGTTCAATTTTGGAAGCAATGCTCTCCTGGCCTGCATCCCTGACAATCTGTGCTCCGAATTCAGCAATGTACGCTATGCCTATAATTTTCAGTACAGTTTTCAGATAAATACTCTCCATGCCTGAATTTTCGGCAAGCCGTTTCAACACCTCGATTACCGCGCCAATCTTGCCAATCAGCAGCATGAAGATCACGATGCCGGTTGCAGCCGCAATCAGAAAAGCGAACATCGGCTTCTGTTCTTTGATAACTAGAATGAGCACTGTTGCGATGAGCGCCAGACCTACAACTTGGATAATTTCCACAGGTCACCACCATCCCGGCTTCATGACCGTTTTCATTGAAAAAGAAATATCGATTTGATCTCTTGCAGCAGGCTGTCCAGCATACGGACCACCATGAACAATACAACGACAAATCCGATCACGGTCACCCAGTGAGCCATATCTTCCTTTCCCATTTGTTTCAGCACCGTATGAATCATCGCAATGATGATTCCGATGCCCGCAATTTGAAAGATTGCGTTCACTTCTAAATTCATGACCTTGGCACCTCACTATCCCGGCTATTTCAGAAGATCAGAATGACGATTAACGCTCCGACAAGCATCCCGAGACTGCGGCACATTCGTTCATATTTCATTTGATCGGCTTGGGCACGGGATTCCTCATGCATAAGTTGCTGAATGGCTAACGAGATGTGCTTGGTCTGATCCTGACGATCGCTGGTGCCAAGGCTGAAGCTCAATTGCAGCATGACTTCCCGCTCGTCCGCCTTCATGGCTGATCTTCCCCACGCCTCTGCTATACCAGACTGAAGACTCTCACGAGCAGTGTGTCCATGAGGTGGTTCCATCTGTTTGGCTGCGTGGAGAAACAGCGTCCGAACAGGCTCTTTTGTCTGGGCTCCCATTTTCCCCATGGCATCAGGTAACGGGGTCAGCCCGTAGTTAATCTCTGTCATCAACCGCTGGAGAGCGGCGATTAATTCTCGCAGTTGTCTTGGCCTCAAGGCATACTGCCTTGCCTTATAGAATCCGGCGAGGGTACTGGCCAGCAGAATGATGACAGCACCGAGCATGTTAACCAAAGGCCTCACCTCCCACTTCCGCCTGCTGGAGACCACGCATTTTGCCATCGGCCAATCGAAAGGTCATGCCCCGGCTCGTCCGTTGCAGCTGTACATAGCGTTGGAACATCTGCTCGACGATCAGGGTTCTCAGTGCAGGTCTGGAAGAAAGCTCGGCCAGATCACGACCATGCGCAGTAGCGATGACAGATACGCCTGCATGGAGTGCTTCCATGACCGCCTCCGCATCTTCCGGTCGGCCTATCTCGTCCACGATCAGGACATCGGGAGACATGGAGCGAAGCATCATCATCATGCCCTCAGCCTTTGGACATCCGTCCATGACATCGGTGCGAGGTCCTACGTCAAATCCGGGTACGCCCTTATAACTTCCAGCGATTTCAGACCGTTCATCAACGATGCCAACCTTTAGACGTGGACGTATGCCCTGAACAAGTTCATTGACACCCGTAAGTTTGGTACCACTGCTAATCTGTCTTGCCAAATCCCGCAGTAATGTGGTCTTGCCTTGCTGCGGAGGTGAAAGAATTAAGGTGTGCATGACCTGTCCACTTTTCATGTCCAGCAGATACGGCAGAATCCGATCAGCAACTCCGTGAATCTCTCGGGCCACCCTGACATTAAATCCATTGATGTCGCGCAGGTATTCGACCCGGCCTCCACTTAACACCGTCCGGCCAGCCAGTCCGATTCTGTGCCCGCCAGGAATGGTGATGAACCCTTTACGCAGCTCCTCTTCCAATGTATAAAGCGAATGATTGCTGATCAGATCCAGCAGCCTGTGTGTTACCTCTTTTAAGGGAATATAGGCTTCATCAGGCTTCGAAGTCGGACTGCCCTGGGGTGTGAGGAAGTGATAGGTGTCTCCTGCATTGATTTCCAGTGGTCTTCCTTCACGGATACGTACTTCCTCCACTTTATCTAATAAAGCGGGCGGCATTCTTCCCAGAATGGTTCGAATCGGTTCCGGAAAGAGATCCTTCCAGTTCACCATCATGAATAGGCCCCTCCAACCTGGAATTCGGTTTTATTGCGTTCCTGGTGCTTGTTCATATCTCAAGTTTATGTGTGTACATTGAATTTATGACGCTGAAATCTATCATTTTCTTCAAAATAGGGAGGAGAGTTAAAAATCATAGATCAGCCTACTGTTCCAGTTCTAGGCACCTGTCTAGATCCAAGTGCATATAGTGCTTGCAGACAGGTGATAAACATTCCGGGATAAAAAAGGACAGAACCAACTATCCCCAAATATAGAAAGGAGTTGTGGGGAGTGCGAGTCGATGTAGTAGGCAATGTGAATGAAGTTCGAAAAATGGATATTGAAGGACGATGTGTGGTCGTTATCGATGTGTTGCGAACAACCAGTACTATTGTTACGGCACTGGCATACGATGCAGCGGACATCATTGCTGTAGAAACAGTTCCTCAAGCGAAACAATTGAACTTGAAAGATGCCATTCGTGGCGGGGAGCGTTTTGATAAAAAAATTACAGGATTCGAGGTGGGCAATTCCCCCTATGAATATATGACTCCGAATATTGCGGGGAAAACCATTATTCTGACTACAACAGATGGTACGCGTGCCCTGATCAAGGCCTCCAAGGCTAGACATGTGTTTGCAGGCTCATTTCTCAATGTGAAAGCGGTGGCGGCTGTTCTGTGCGAGCTGCGCAGGGATATCTTATTGTTATGCGCCGGGGATCAGGATGAGTTCGCGCTGGAAGATGGTTTATGTGCAGGCAGCATTATCGAGGAGTTGTACCGACAATCTCCTTTTCCCATTATGCTGAACGATTTGGGGCTGGCTCTTCATCAGGCTGCTACTCATGCCGAGGACAAATTACCCGATCTGATTAGAGTATCCGCTGGTGGCCGAAGGTTGGAGAGGTTAGGGAGGGTGCATGACGTAACGTATTGTACCCAATTGAACTTGCTGGACTGCGTTCCAGAGATGGGTGAAGGGAACCGAATGCAACCATTCAGAGGAACGCGTAAGGAACCGCTGTTTAAGTCACTGTGAACAATCTAAAAAGGTGTACTGCGATCCCGAATGGGAATACACAGTACACCTTTGGTATTTCTTTGCCATTTTCTCTTTTTATCTACGAACTTGCGGTCCGCCAATTACGGCTTGCTCAGCTGTATCCAAATCATACGCTGTATGCAGCGCCTTGATTACGTCATGAAGCTTCTCTCCATCAATTACACAAGATACCTTGATTTCGGAAGTGCTGACCATCTTAATGCTAACGCCTTCGCCCGAGATGACTTTGAACATCTTCGCAGCAACACCAGGATGGCTAACCATGCCTGCACCAACGATCGAGACTTTAACCAGGTTTTCTTCAGAAGTAACTTCACGGTAAGGCAGGCGGCTATGAAGAGCTTCAATGACACGCAGTGCGTTCTCCCGGTCAGATAGCGCAACAGAGAACGAGAAGTCTGCTTTACCGTCCATCACACCGCTCTGAACGATAATGTCGACATCCAGCTGTTCTGATGCAAGGGCACCAAATACTTCAGCAAGAACTCCTGGTACGTCTGGTACACCCAGAATACTGATGCGAGCCACATTTTTGTCATAGGCAATTCCACTAACTACCACACCTTGTTCCATTGTTGCTTCCTCCTTCACAACCGTTCCTTCATTATGGTTAAAGCTGGATCTTACAATCAAAGGTACACCGGAATGCTTCGCGTATTCAACTGCACGCGGATGCAATACCGCTGCTCCCAGGTTGGCCAGTTCCAGCATCTCGTCGTACGAAATTTCCTTAAGCTTGCGTGCAACCTTCACGATACGCGGATCGGTGGAATAGATACCGTCTACATCCGTGTAAATCTCACAAGCGTCAGCCTTGATGGCTGCAGCCAAAGCTACTGCTGTTGTATCCGATCCGCCGCGGCCTAGCGTCGTAATCTCGCCGTCTTCCGTCATTCCCTGGAAGCCTGCAACGATTACAATGTTGCCTTCTGCCAACGCCTGGTTCACCCGTTCCGGATGAATATCGTTAATCCGTGCTTTGCCGTGTACCGACTCTGTTCGGAATCCCGCTTGCCAGCCTGTAAATGAAATGGCTTTGCGTCCCAGCGCCTGAATCGCCATAGATAACAATGAAATCGAGATCTGTTCTCCCGTAGTCAAAAGCATATCCATCTCACGTGCAGGCAGTTCACTGTTCAGCTGTTTCGCCTGATCAATCAAATCATCCGTGGTATCCCCCATGGCCGAAACCACGACTACACACTGATGTCCTTCATCCGCTTTTTCTACAACACGTCCGGCTACACGCTTCATGCGCTCTGTATCTCCGACCGAGCTGCCCCCAAATTTCATGACGTACAATGACAACGCAAATCCACTCCCTACCTTGTGCAGTATGCATAATTGATGTCCATCGTCATTATTCTCTCCGAAAAATGACTTTAACCCAGTATATTACGAAAGCGTCTGATAGGCTAATCTTTTTTCGAAAAAACCCTTTGCCAGAGAAACGGCAAAGGGTTGAATTAACGCTTTATTTAGCTTACACCATGTGAACGTTACGCGCGGGAAGAGTATTTACCTTCACGAGTATCGATCAGCAGAACATCGCCTTCGTTGATGAACAATGGCACTTGTACATTCAAGCCTGTTTCAACTTTAGCGTTTTTAGTAGCGCCCTGTGCTGTGTTACCTTTTACGCTTGGCTCTGTCTCGATAACTTTCAACTCTACACTTGTAGGCAAGTCAATTCCGAGGATTTCACCTTGGTAGCTAACGATTTTTACGTTCATGTTTTCTTTGAGGAAGTTCAATTCCCACTCCAGTTGGTCACTTGTGAGTGTGAATTGATCATATGTTTCGTTGTCCATGAACGTGTGCTCTGTACCACTTGCATACAAGTAGGATACGCCACGGTTTTCGATGATGGCACGACCAATGGTTTCACCTGCACGGAATGTTTTCTCAACGGTGTTACCATTGCGCAAGTTTTTCAGTTTGGAACGTACGAAGGCAGCGCCTTTACCTGGTTTAACATGTTGGAAATCAAGTACGGTATAGATGTCGTTGTCTACTTGTACGGTCAAGCCTGTTTTAAAATCGTTTACTGAAATCACAAAAAATCCCTCCTGATATGGTTGAAAAGTAGGTGATATAAGACGATGGGTTAATTTAAGTTTGAACAAGTCAAACCGTCATATTACACAGACCACTACGATGGCAGAACAACCTTCCGATCGCTGTTATCCCCAGATTTCTTTTAATCCCTATCCTAATAGGGAGAAATCCGGGGATAAAGGCGAGCGCTTCGCTTCTACAGGTTTTTTCTGCCCTCTCCGTTATTGTGTAATTCCATGTTTACTTCATTCAAAAGCATAAATTAAAAATCGTCTTATATCACCGTTGGCTGTAATTTAGCCAATAACGGTGAACTTCTTGTCCGAATTCGTCAAAATGTGAATACCTGTCTCGGTAATCACCACGTCATCCTCGATACGCACGCCGCCAAGGCCGTCAATGTAGATACCCGGTTCAACGGTTACCACCATGCCCGGTTTCAATACATCGTCGCTAAGCTTGGACAAACGAGGAGCCTCATGGACTTCCATACCCAGACCGTGGCCCGTGCTGTGTCCGAATTGCTCTCCGTATCCGTGCCCTGCAATGATATTACGTGCCAATGCATCTGCTTCCCGTCCGGTCATGCCCGGTTTCAGGTTCGCCAGCGTATGTAACTGGGCTTCCAGTACGATATCGTAAATTTTACGCAGTTCAGGTACAGGTGTGCCCGTTGCGATGGTACGTGTCAGATCTGAACAGTATCCATCCAAAAGCGCACCAAAGTCAAATGTAATTAACTCATTTTGTCCGATGACTTTGCCACTTGCTACACCGTGAGGCATAGCAGAACGTTCACCCGAAGCCACAATGGTGTCGAATGAAGAGGAGGTTGCTCCATGTTTGCGCATGAAAAACTCCATCTCCAAATCCACTTCACGTTCAGTCATACCCGGTTTTGCGAATTGCAAAACGTGACTGAATGTTGCATCTGCCAGATCCGCAGCTCTTTGCATTACAGCGATCTCATCTTCGTCCTTGAACATGCGAAGTTGCTCCACTATACCGGATACAGCTTTCAATTCAATGGACTGAAGCGCTTGGGCATAAGCAGTATGCGTGCCATAAGTGACATGATCCTGCTCAAAGCCAACCTGTTTGATATTCGCAGATGTAAGCAATTCGCGTACGGATTCCAACGGTTTTGGTCCATGTTCCACAACGGTAAATCCTTTGGCTTGTTGCGGCGCCTGTGTCATGTAACGGAAATCGGTAAGCAGATAAGCTTCCTGTTCCGTAATCAGTACATATCCTGCTGAACCTGTAAAACCCGTCATATAACGACGGTTAATCGGATTTGTAATCAGCATAGCCGTGAGTTCATGTTCATGCATGGCCTCACGCAACTTATTTACTCGTTTGTTTTCCATCGGTAACCCTTCTTTCTCTCACATTCCCGGGTCCCCGGCTCAGGTTTGTTTGTCCAGATGACGCACGAGAGCCAGCAGCCCCAGTTCATAGCTTACTTCGCCAAATCCGGCAATTTGCCCGATTGTTTCTGCAGCAATTACTGAATGATGTCTGAATGCTTCGCGTGCATGAATGTTGGATAGATGTACTTCTACTGTAGGAACTTTTACGGCATTGATGGCATCACGCACAGCATAGCTGTAATGGGTCAGCGCTCCGGCATTCAGCATGATTCCGTCTGCATCGCCCATCGCTGCATGAATTCGATCAATGATGTCCCCTTCGTGATTGGATTGATAAAAAGCGATGGAGACGCCCAGCTCCTCCGCCTGTCTGCGAATTTTGTCCTCAATATCCTTCAGACTAAGCGTTCCATAGATGCCGGGTTCACGTACTCCGAGCATGTTCAGGTTCGGGCCATTGATTACAACAATCCGTTTCATAGCTGCTCCACCCTTTCTGCAAATAACCATCTGCTATTTTAACACAGCCATTGCCGGATTGAGAAGCTTTTTTGCGGCTATGCTCCCGCTTGCTCTGGCTCACGTTTTCGTTCATCCGTGAACTCCATGGCTACGGTGTAGCCAATAAACAGTCCCCATAACAAAAAGAAACAAAATTCTGTAATGATTGAATCCCAGGTTAACCGGTTTAAGGGCTTCACCATATCCAGTTTGGGACCTACCAGAACAAAGATAATGAGCCACCAAAAAATTCCGTAACCCATGCCTGGAAGCGGCCCTTTCCATTTTTTCAAAGTGAACGTGTAAATCAGGGAGGTGAGAACGGAAAAGACAATAAAAAACAGCCACCCAGTCAAATGCCCTGCTGCAGTATAGATAAAATTGTGCTTGAAAAACGGTTCAGCCAAAAATCCCAGTGGCACAGTCGTAAAATGAAGCAGATAGAATAACCAATGCAAACCTCCCCAGATAAAACCTGCGAAAAAACCTAGCTCCACTGCAAAAGGGAAGGGCTTGGTGAAATAATGTGCCTGCCCTTGACGCTGGGTAGGACGTCTACCCCGGTCCTTTTGCTCTCCTTTGTCAGCACGCTGATTTTCCTTATGGGATGTTTGTTCGCTCGTGTGCTCTGTCATCGATATTCTCCTTCACGTTCAGTTTGCAAAACTGTGAATAAATCTCCATTTTCGTCCTAACTCTACCGGGTAGTATGTACAAATCAGGACAAAGTTAACAACATCGACCCTGTATCGACTCGTAAACTAGAAATTGCTCTCAAAATTCGATACAATAGGGTTATAAAACTGCCTTCGACCATGAAGGCCTAGAACAGAATAGGAAGGTGAATAATTTGCCTCAACAATCCAAGCCTGTCAGCTACGGGGGGCAAGCTGTCATTGAGGGCGTAATGTTTGGCGGTAAACATGTCAACGTTACAGCTGTGCGAAGAAAAGACGGCGAAATTACGTATCTGGAAGTTCCCAAGCAAGACAAGTCCTGGGTCATGAAATTGCGGCGGATTCCACTACTGCGCGGGATTGTCAGCATTATAGATTCGAGCGTCAAAGGAAGCAAACATCTCAATTATTCTGCTGACGCATATGCTGATGATGAACTGGAACCTGAAGAAAAAGCAAAGCAAAAAGAAAAAGAAGGCTCAGGTTGGAGCCTTAGCATGATTATCGGCGTTACTGCAGTAGCTATCCTTTCGTTCCTCTTTGGTAAAATTGTGCTTACATTGTTGCCGGTTGTCATTGAAAATTTTCTATTTAAAAATGCATTCGACAATCAGTTTTTGCATAATTTACTGGAAGGCGGAATTAAGCTGATTCTGTTGCTTGCCTATCTGTGGCTGATTTCTCAGACACCAATGATTAAACGTCTGTTCCAATACCATGGTGCTGAACATAAAGTCATTAGTGCTCATGAAGCCGGAGAAGAGCTTACACCAGAGAATGTGCAGAAGTATAGCCGTCTGCATTATCGTTGCGGAAGCAGTTTTATTATGTTAACTGTCATTATCGGCATATTTTTGTACTCGCTCTTCACATACGATAACCTTTGGGAACGTATGGGACAGCGGTTGCTGTTGTTGCCAGTAGTACTCGGTATTTCATTCGAATTGTTGAAGATGACCAACTCGGTACGTGACATCCCTGTACTTCGTTATCTCGGATATCCAGGGCTGTGGCTGCAATTGCTGACAACCAAAGAGCCAACGAATGAACAGGTAGAAGTATCCATCGCTTCGTTTAACCGTATGCGTGAATTGGATGCCAAACTCGCAAACGTTTCGGCCACGTCGGAAGTTCCTGTTGCAACACTTGATCCTGTGAAAGGGTGAATGATATGAAGAAGCAGGCAATCATATTTTGGACGTTCATCGCACTCGCTGCTATTGGAATCTTGGCTAGGCTGGGAAGTGGAGGTATATCCCAAATTATCATCCCCCTCGTCGTGTTCGGAGTTGTGTTCCTGCTCTATAAATATCCGCCCCGCCGTTGGGCACGCAAGACATCATCACCAAAGATTAAACCCTCGGCTAAAACCATGGCTAAAGTTAACGCACAGTCTGGTGCCCGAAAAAGTAGCGGTGCTTCCAAAAAACGCAAGGATTATCCTTTCCAAGTCATTCAGGGACAAAAGGGTAAAAGTGATGAAGACGTTCCCAAGTATCATTAAAACGCTAATACAGACGAAACACACAGAAAAGCAATTCTCCAAACATGCGGAGAATTGCTTTTTCATTTTTATACAGGAGTCAGCGGTGGTATGTCCGTCTGTTTCTTTCTAAGCTCTCGTCTCTGTTTGTCCAGCTGTTCACCATATATCTTGGTATTCCACCCACTGAAAAATTCAGTACCAGCGGTAACACCAGATTGATATAAAGCTGTACTGTCTTGTACAGAAAGGTGAAATTCAGTCGGTTTAATTCCAAGGGTAGGAATTTTTACAGTACGGAATCGATTAACCTGTTCGATATATCGCTCATCATGAGCAGTAAGCATCGTTTCAACCAATGCCTGAAGCATACTTAGAGGCCCTCTGATTCTGGCTGGCTCTCCTTCGGTTTTGCCAACCATCTTAAAACCGACTACAGGGATGATGTCTCCTCCACGTTCTGTACGCTCTCCATCAAACAGCCAGAGCGGAAAATTGCTCAGTAATGCGCCATCCACGATGTAAACAAACTGGTCCGCAAAACGTAAACCTTTGGATAGAATCGGGGATCTGCGAATGGCAACCGGGTCGAAGAAATAGGGAATACTGCAGCTCATGCGTACGGCCTTGGCTACTTCCAGTTTCGAAGGATCAATCCCGAATCGTTTGATATCGTCTGGAAGCACCAAAATGGTGCCATTGGAAATGTCGGATGCAATGATTAGCAATTTACCTGGAGGCAGATCAGCAAACGTCCTAACCCCCTTTTTTTTCAGCATATCCCGAATCCAGCATTCCAGCGCTTCACCAGAATATAGTCCTTTCTTCAAAAACAGCCTTGCGGCGGGCCCGATCCACTTCGTATCAAAAATGGGAGAACGTCGCAGCAACGAAGCAAACGGTGTATTCTCGATAATGCCTTTCATCTCTTCCGCCGAATAGCCAGCCGCCAACAAAGCAGCTACGATGGAACCCGATGACGTGCCCGCTACGCGATTGAACTCAACACCGTGATCCTCTGCACCCTTTACGGCGCCAGCAAGTGAAATTCCCTTTACGCCGCCACCTTCAAATACTCCGTTAATCAACACAATAAAACCCCCGTTCTCCAGGCAGTCCATGCTACTACTGCCACTGTATGAGAACAGGGGTTGGTCATATTACGTTAAAATGTTTTACAGTCCATAATAGGCTTTTAATTTGGCGATTAAGCCGAGCGGGTTTTTCGTCAGGTACTGTGAGCTGAAGAAAATATCCCCTTTCACCGTATCATATTTCTCATTATATATAAGCTGATCAATGATTTCTTGGGATGTCTGCCACCCGATTTCTGGTGTACCAAGCTTATAAGGAGAGTGACCAATATACAATTTCACATCGGTATTTGCCACTTCATTGGCCCACCAGTCAACCACCTTGTCATATCTGGCAGCACTTAGTGTCATGCTCCAGTACACTTGGGGTGCAACATAGTCAATCCACTCCTGCTTGATCCAAGTCCGCACATCCGCATTCATGCTGTCATAAGCGGTTACTCCGGCTTTTGTATCAGAACCTGTCATATCAACCGATTTGTTACGCCATACACCAAATGGGCTAATGCCGTATTCAACGCCAGCTTTCACCTTGTGAATGCTCTCTCCGAGCTGCTTGACGAATTGATTGATATTGTCCCGGCGCCATTCTGCCCGGTCACTCGTATTCAATGTGTTGTATGCTTTGAAAGCCGCATCATCATTAAACGTTACATTGGAAGGATAGAAATAATCATCCAAATGTACGCCATCAACATCATACTGGTTAACCACTTCCATGATGGAATCAATAATATGCTGTCTCGCTTCCGGTATGCCTGGATTAATATACAGCTTGCCTGATGCGTTAACAATCCAGTCCGGATGAAGCTTGGATACATGATTGGCAGCAAGCCCAGTTGTCGTTGCCGAGTTGGTAGCCCGGAACGGGTTGAACCAAGCATGGAACTCAAGGCCACGTTTATGAGCTTCCTCGATCATAAATGCAAGTGGATCATACCCAGGATCTTTCCCCTGTGTGCCTGTCAGTACACTATTCCACGGTACAAGACCTGATGGATAGATCGCATCCCCATTGGCTCGTACTTGAACAAATACAGCATTGATCCCCATATCCTTCAACGTATCAAGCTGCTGAATGAACTCCAACTTTTGTTTTTCTACATTTCCTTTGGCACTAGATGAAGGCCAGTCTCCGTTTACAGTCGAGATCCAGGCTCCTCGCATCTCATCTGTATTTGGCGTAGTTCCCGTGCCTCCAGGCTCTGCTGGTGTCACTGGAGTAGGATTGGGAGCATTGCCTGTGGCCAGATTAATCGTCTGCTCAGACTGGTTCCAGGTGACCTGAATTCCCAAGTTCTCACTGACGAATCGAATCGGTACCATAACGCGGCCTTGCTTCAGTTCTACCGATGCATCAAGATCAACCACAGCACTATCCACCGTTGCCTGCTGGCGTCCACTCGTCATCGTAATGACTGAATCGGATTTCTTGATCGTAACTGTGCGGGTAGCCTGTGACCAAAGCACAGATGCACCCAGTCCTTCGCTAATAACACGCAAGGGAACCATCGTTACATTTACTTTGGGCAAAATGTAAGGTGAAACATCAGACTCCAAACGCTGTCCATCCAAATAAATAACAATTTCCTTTTGACTAGCTGCCTGCGCCGTCAGTCCTGACGTTTGTAAACCCAGAACAAAAATGAGCAGCAGGATTAATCCTTTACGAAGCTTCATCAGTGCAATCCTCCAAAATAATTATAAATTCGCGGCAAATTCTGCTAGTTTAATAGACGCTCCTAATGATTGTTAAGTTGCGAATAATCGCCAAATTTTGGTCAGAAAAATGCAAAAGGACGCTCCCTACCGTTTTAGCGGCAGGTGCATCCTCTGATTTTGAATGGATATTCATTGTAATTTTTCAGTTAAGTCTGGCTTAAAAACTTAAGATTCTGTATTGCTCATGACATCCTGAATACTTTTGAGATCACGCAGTCGAGTCTCATCCTGGCGGAAATATTCAACCAAAGATTCGATGCAGGTAATGGAATCCCAGCTCAAATGGTGTTCTATCCCTTCAACATCCTGGTAAATATTTTCTTCTTGAACACCTATCGTCGTCAAAAATTGTTCAAGCAGATGATGGCGCTCCATCAACCGTTTGCCCATCTTTTTACCTTTTGGCGTAAGCACCAGCCCGCGGTACTTCTCATAGATCAGGTACTCGTCTTTGTCCAGCTTTTGGATCATCTTCGTCACCGATGAAGGATGTACTTCCAAACCTTCAGCTATATCAGACACACGAGCATAGCCCTTTTCATCAATTAATTTGTATATACGCTCCAAATAATCTTCCATACTGGGCGTTGGCATCTGCTTCCCTCTCTTCTCTCTGACCTGCAATATTCTTGCCTGGTCACTATCTTATAATGATACATGTTATCAATACGCATTGGCAAGTCCTGCACAATTCATTCACTATTTACAGTCCATAAAACACTTTTCGGGCTTGAATTCCTTCACCATTACGCAAGTATTGGCAAGGGTGACTTATCTCTAAACGAGGCAAACTAAGCAGGTTCCGTATTGAAAGGAGTGATTTCGTGAGTACAAGTGTAGCGCAGCCACCCGTTCGCAAAGCAAAAGGCACTAAACCCTTTATTCCCGATTTGGTGTATTTTGAACCCGGTGCGCTGGAATATGAAAAAGGTAAACGAATTATGGAATGGATTACCTCTAGAGATATCCCATATCAGATGACGACATCCCATAATCGAATTACCAATCTCCCTGGTGAAACGGAACAGGAAAAATACCGAATGGCCAAGCGCACCCTTGTCGTCGGCGTGCGTAAAACACTCAAGTTTGACCAATCGAAGCCTTCGGCGGAATATGCCATTCCCATCTCCACAGGTTGTATGGGCCACTGTCATTATTGTTATCTTCAAACGACACTTGGGGCCAAACCCTATGTCCGTGTCTATGTAAACACCGAAGAAATCATTGAGGCTGCCAAGGGATACATTGAGGAACGTGCACCTGAACTTACCCGTTTTGAAGCAGCCTGTACATCTGATCCCGTAGGTCTGGAGCATATTACAGGAAATCTCGGTGACCTAATTCGTTTTATGGCGGATGAGGAACACGGGCGACTTCGCTTTGTAACCAAATATCATCATGTTGATCCTTTATTAAACATCAAGCATAACGGACACACTCGAATCCGTTTCAGTGTGAATTCGGATTATGTGATCAAAAATTTTGAGCCAGCCACCTCACGATTTGAAGAGCGAATTGAAGCCGCAGGCAAAATTGCTCATGCCGGATATCCGCTCGGATTCATTATTGCCCCAATTATGTGGTACGACGGGTGGGAAGAAGGATATAGCGAGCTTTTACAAAAACTTGCCGATACACTTCCCGAAGAAGCAACCAAGGATCTAACTTTTGAGATGATCCAACACCGTTTTACCAAAACGGCAAAAGCCACCATTGAGAAGCGATACCCCAAAACCAAGCTGGAGATGGATATCGAAAAGCGGAAAATGAAATGGGGCCGCTGGGGCCAGTACAAATATGTGTATAAAGATGATCAGCAGGATGCCCTGCGTGAGTTTATTACTGAACGCATTTTTGAACATTTCCCACTGGCCAACATTGATTACTTCACTTAAGCGTAGAGCTGATACCTAATATTAAAGAGCCATTGATTAAAAAAGCAGGTTACATGAGCCCAGAATCATTCTGGTTTCCATGTAGCCTGCTTTGTTCTTATTTAAAATAACCCTTGAGTAAAATAATAAAAAGCGTCGTTACTCTGTGCTAGATAATCATCCAGTCTGGTGTAATTTGCTGTAGCCAAATCGTAATTTTCGTCATCTGATCCGTAAACAACAACACTCCGAGGAACAACATTAATGCCCCTCCAGCTTTCATCATGATATTGGAATAACGCAAGATCCAGCGTGTAGAACCGATGAAAAAGGCCAAAATGAAGAACGGTAACGCAAATCCAGCTGTGTAACCCGTAATTAAAGCCAACCACGTTGTTGGTTCGCTCGCAGCCATCGCGATGATAGCAGTCAATATCGGCCCAATACAAGGCGACCATCCTGCCGAGAAACCAATGCCAAAAATAAATGAGCCTAAGTACCCCGCTGGTTTCCATTTCATATCCATTTTGCGCTCTTTCATCAGAAACTGAGGTTTGAACAAACCAAGCAAAAATAAACCCATTAACATGATTAAGATTGCGGATAATTGACGAATGAGATCTCGGTTATCATTGAAAAATTGGCCAAACAATCCGGCTCCCAGTCCGAGCGAATAAAACACAGCTGAGAAGCCCAAAATAAACGCCAGCGTATGAGTCAATGTCTTGAAGCGAACTTCACGCTGATTGCGCTCATCCTTCAACCGTTGTACCGTCATCCCCGTAATGTAGGAAAGATACGATGGATACAGCGGTAGACAGCATGGCGATATAAACGAAGCTAATCCTGCTACAAAAGCCAGCCACACATTAACATCAGGCATGAAGCGGATATCTCCCTTCCCTGGGGGCTCACTTGCTCTCGTTCAGACTCAGGCTCGGAACCCTTTTTTTCCAATCATCGTTAGAATCAGCATCATGATAAGCAAAAGTACAATTGTTGCTCCTGGTGCAAGGTTCCAGATCCCGGCCACAACCAGCCCAATGACCACGGCAATTTCGCCAATGACTACGGACAATATAATCGCCGATTTGAAACTTCGTGCCATCAGCAAGCTTACAGCTACCGGAATGGTCAGCAGTGCGGATACCAGCAATGCACCCACGATTTTGATCGCCGTACTAATGACAAGGGCTGTCATCACGGTAATCAGCATGTTAAGCAATTTCACGGGTAATCCGGTTACCGCTGCGGCATCCTCTTCAAAGCTGAGCAGGAAAAACTCCTTATGTAACAGTGCTACAACGATGACCACGATCAACGTGACCACACCGACCAGCTTCAAATCTGTGGAGTCAAGTGTATAAATACTGCCGAACAGGTAACTCATAACATCTGTATTATAACCTTTGCCCAGCGTGAAGAACAATGAAGCCAGCGCTACCCCACCGGACATGATAATCGCGATCGATAATTCGGCATAACTTTTGTACGCCTTGCGCAGTTTCTCGATCGCAAAGGATGCGAGCACGGCGAAAATAAGCCCCACCGCAATCGGATACACTTCAATCAGGAATCCGAGTGCAACCCCGGCTATAGTCACATGAGACAGGGTATCCCCGATCATGGATAGACGCCGCAGCACCAGAAACAATCCGATCAACGGTGCGGTGATGCCGATTAACAATCCCCCCGCAAGCGCCCGCTGAAAAAAATCACTCATTAAAATTTCCAAAACACACACGACTCCTTCGGCCTTGCTCTAATCTGGTTGCGTACTCGCGTCTAACGTACCTGGGTGGTGGTATGCTGCAAATTAGTCTCGGCGCAGTCTTCCACCTCATGGGAATGACGGACATGGAAATGTATCTTTCCGTTTGTCACCGCTGCTTTGGAACCGAGATAACTCTCCATCCGGTCCATATCATGTGATACCATCAGGAATGTCATCCGGTGGTGTTCATGCATATGGGTAATCAATTCGAAAAAACTGGCCTGGGATTCAGCGTCGATACCCACCGTCGGTTCATCCAGAATCAAGAGGTCAGGGTGATTAATAAGCGCCCGTGCCAAAAACACACGCTGTTGCTGTCCGCCTGACAGTTGTCCAATCCGTTTGTTGGCCAAATCCTCAATCCGCATCACCTGCATAGCATCTGTGCACTGCTGCTGACATTTACGCGACATTCGGCGGAACATATTCTTATTGTTGTACAAGCCAGACATCACAACTTCCCTTACCGTCGCAGGAAACAATGGGTTAAACGCATTTTTTTGCGGAACATAACCAATCCGTTCCCAATCCTTAAATCGGCGGATCGACTGTCCGAATAGCTTGATATCTCCCTCGGCTGGAGGCAAAAGTCCAACCAACATCCGCAGCAATGTCGTTTTGCCCGCCCCGTTTGAACCGATAATTCCGACAAAATCCCTTTCCTGGACCATAAAATCGAGATTTTCAATTACTCGCTGGTCACCGTAGGAAAATGATAGTTTCTCGATCTCTATGATTGGATCATGACACAATGGCATGATTTGCTGCATGGCAAAGCCGCCCTTCATTATATATAAGGATTGCAATCGAATCCTTCAGTCTATCTTATTTTAATGCGATCAGCAGATTTTGCAAATTTTTCTCCATCAGAGTGAAATAATCATCCCCGTTGGTAGCCTGTTCTTTGGTTAAACCTTCTACCGGATTCAGGACCATGGTCTCTACACCCGCTTCATTGGCAAGAGTTTTCGCCAGTTTGTCAGATACCAACTCTTCGAAGAAAATGTATTTAATCCCTTCATCCTTCACCAACTTGGCCAACTTCACAATATCTTGTCCTGTAGGCTCCGCATCGGGAGAAAGTCCCATAATGGCATGCTGGGTCAACCCATAGTCACGTGCAAGGTACCCGAAGGCTTGGTGTGATACGACAATTTCCTTGTTGGGTACTTTAGACAATTCATCCGTAAAGTGCTGATCCAGTGTTTCCAGCTTGGTCCGCAGCTCTTCGTAACGTTGTTCATATCCTTCTTTATGTGCAGGGTCTACTTCAACCAGGCTGTTTTTGATATTTTCAGCCATTACCATTGCCGATTTTGGACTTACCCACGTATGAGGGTCCACATGATGGTCTGCGATATCCTCTGCGTTAGCTTCATCAGCATGTTCGTCGCTATGTTCATCCACCTGTTCTTCACCATGACCGTGTCCATCATCACCTTCAGCAGTCAATAGAGTAACCCCTTCACTTACTGCAACTGACTTCACCTTGGTATCGCTATTCAGTGACTTCAGGAAGTTGGGGACCCATCCTTCCAAACCTGCACCATTGTATAGAAACAACTCGGCTTTGGATGTATTCACAATATCTTGGCTCTTCGGCGTCCAGTCATGTGGTTCAACACCTGTGGGCAGCAAATTAATGACATTTGCATCTTCCCCGCCAATAGTGGAAGTAAACGCATAGACAGGATAGAAGCTCGTGATCACATTCACTTTGCCTTCCACCAGCTTGGCACTATCCGAATTATTCTGACCGCATGCCGACAATATGAGCAAACTAAGAACAAGCAGACCGCTGAGCAACAATTTCATATGCATTCTTCTACCTGTCACTTGAGTCCGGTTTAACTGGTCTAGATTTCTTCCATTATAAAGTTTCACTAGTATTCACTCCGCATCTCTTAATCGTAAACATTACTGAAAGAATTATAGGTAACCTGCTCGAACTTGTCAAGCCGCTTTGTCCTATCCATTCTTTCCTTGAGCACGGAGTTCATAACAGTATATGCTTGTTTTCTTCCTATCAGATCCGATTTCACCCCAAAATAAAAAGTGACCCGATTCTCATCGAGCCACCTTCTATTACAACTATATAAATCAAAACCTTGTTGTACCCTCAAAGTATTATTTTACTTGTGCACCATTAGGCATATTATCCGGTACCGTTGCCAGAGTAAGCTGGTCGCCATGAGATGCGGCCAGGATCATGCCCTGGGACAGTTCACCGCGCAATTTCACAGGCTTGAGGTTCGTCACACAGATGACTTTGCGTCCAACCATATCTTCAGGTGAATAAAACTTCGCAATTCCCGATACAACCTGACGTTGCTCATAGCCAAGATCCAGCTGCAACTTCAGCAATTTATCGGCTTTCTTGACCGGTTCACAAGCAATTACTTGAGCGACACGCAGTTCCACTTTGGCGAAATCGTCAATACTGATCTCTTCTTTACCTTCTGGTGCTGTGACGGGTTGAGCGGCTTCAGAAGAGCCTCCAGCATCAGCTTGAGCTGCCTCAGGCTGCGCTTCAGCTTTTTTGCCTCCAGTCATCGCTTCAGCAATATAAGCAATCTCCTGCTCAGAGTCCAGACGTGGGAAGATCGGGTCACCCTTCTGCAATGCGTTGCCAGCTGGAATAACACCCCATTGCTTCGCTGTATCCCAAGCCGTCAGTTCACCTTCCTGAATGCCAAGTTGTTCCCAAATTTTGCGCGGAGCACGTGTCAGGAACGGCTGCAAGAGGATAGAAGCAATCCGCAAGCTTTCAATCAGATGCGACATTACCGATGCCAGTTCATTGCGTTTTGCTTCATCACGAGCCAGAGCCCAAGGCTGAGTCTCGTCAATGTATTTGTTACTGCGGCTAACAAACTGACTGATCGCTGTCAACGCTACGGAAAATTGCAAGTTTTCCATAGCCTGCTCCACTTTCTCCACAGCAGCAAGACCCGCTTCTTCAAGAGATGCATCAAATTCGGTCACACCAGAAGTAAACTCAGGCGCTTTGCCTTCGAAATATTTGTCCACCATGGCTACCGTACGGTTCAACAGGTTTCCAAGGTCATTGGCCAGGTCGGAGTTCACACGTTCTACAAAGCTTTCTGGAGTAAATGTACCATCTGAACCAAATGGAACTTCACGCAGCAGGTAATAACGCAGTGCATCCAGACCATAACGGTCAATCAGAGTTACCGGATCAACGACATTGCCTTTTGATTTTGACATTTTGCCGTCTTTCATCAACAGCCAACCGTGAGCGAATACTTTCTTCGGTAAAGGTAGGTCCAATGCCATCAGCATAATCGGCCAGTAAATCGTATGGAAACGAACAATTTCTTTCCCTACCAGATGCACGTCCGCAGGCCAGAATTTGTTGTAAAGCGATTCGTCGGATGAACCATAGCCCAGAGCTGTAATGTAGTTGGACAACGCATCAATCCATACGTATACAACGTGTTTCGGATCGCCTTTAACTTTGACACCCCATTCGAAAGTTGTCCGGGATACGGCCAAATCTTCCAAACCTGGCTTGATGAAGTTGTTGATCATTTCATTTTTGCGGGACTCCGGCTGAATAAAACCCGGATTCTCTTCATAATATCTCAGCAAACGATCCGCATACTTGCTCATCCGGAAGAAGTAGGATTCTTCTTTTACCAGCTCAACCGGATGTCCGCTATCCGGACTTTTGGCCGAGATAATTTCGCCTTTGTCATTCTTCTCCACATCAACCAGTTGGGTTTCCGTGTAATACGTCTCATCCGGGATACTGTACCAACCTTCGTACTCACCCTTGTAGATATCCCCTTGTTTCAGCAAACGGTCAAAGATATCCTGTACCACTGTTTTGTGGCGCTCCTCCGTCGTACGAATGAAGTCGTCATTGGAAATATCCAGTTTGTTCCACAGTTCCTTGATGCCAACCACGATGTCGTCTACAAAAGCCTGCGGTGACTGTCCTTTCTCCTGTGCCTTGCGTTCAATCTTCTGTCCGTGTTCATCGGTTCCTGTTAAATAACGAACTTCATAGCCACGCAGACGTTTGTAACGAACCATAGCGTCACCCGCTACAGTCGTGTAGGCGTGCCCGATATGCAGTTTGTCACTCGGATAATAAATCGGTGTTGTCAGATAAAATGTTTTTTGATCAGCCATAGATGAATTCTCCTCCTTCATATAGTCGTGCTTTTTCATTGCATTTGCCTAAAAAAGAACACAAAAAACTCCCGTCCCTGTATGGGACGAGAGTTGCTCTCACGTGTTACCACCCAAATTCCCCGTGCTTTTCACAAACCACAGGCTCTGCCGGTCCTTCGACCGCCCATTAACGCTGGATCACGCCTCGGCCTTACGACAGCCGTTCTAATCAACGTCTGCACGCTCGAAAGAGGTTCCTCCGGGACCATATTCCATCCTCCTCCCAGACCGGTTCTCAGCTCATCCGGCTCTCTGCACTGGGGGTGTGTCTGTACTTATCCCTTCACTGGAAATCATATAGAACTACTGAAAACCAAACTTTTGGATCAGATATACATACCAAAAATATACTGAAATACTGCCTCCTTTGTCAAGTGGACAGCAATCTTGATTCAACTCAAACCGGTAAAATCGACCATTGGATTGTTAATCCGATACCATCACAGTCTTTTCAGCCTTGGGCGGCACCAGATCCACTCCGCCTGGATGAAATGGATGGCATTTCGCAATACGCTTTGCCGCAAGCAGTGATCCTTTGAACGCACCGTGCACCTCAATCGCCTCCATCGCGTAAGCCGAACAAGTAGGATAGAAACGACATGTCGGCGGCTTCAAAGGAGAGATATAGCTACGATACACCCGAATGGGAGCCTGA
This sequence comes from Paenibacillus taichungensis, assembly GCF_013359905.1. Classification (GTDB taxonomy): domain Bacteria; phylum Bacillota; class Bacilli; order Paenibacillales; family Paenibacillaceae; genus Paenibacillus; species Paenibacillus taichungensis. The sequence continues at coordinate 166,067 of NZ_JABMCC010000118.1, forward strand.
ACCAGTCTGCGGGATAACTTCATCGTCAGTGCTTCCCGTGAGTGTGCTGATGACCAGATGACACTTTGGCTGGCACATGTTCAGCACAGTCCTTACAGTACCCGAAAACTTCAAATTTATGATCGACAACCTGGAATTGCTCAGGCGCATCTGCAAGCTGCATTGGGCAAAAAACGATTGGATATGTCTTTTGGCATTTCAAACAAATCATATGGTGGTGATGGTGATCCTCGCTGCAATGTGCTCTGAACTTCACCCCATCTTCAAAGATGACCTGCTCCAGCACACCCAATTCTTGCATGACACGCAAATTCCGGTACACCGTGTCAAAACTCAGTCCGCTGTAAGTCTTACCCATATATTCATAGACGTCCTTGGGTGTCAAATACCCAGGGGATTCGGCAAATAACCGGGCCAGTGTCTTCCGCTGATCCGTAATGCGGAGCCCCTGCGAGGACATGGTAGTAATAATCTGTTCTGTCGACAGCATGATCTAAAGCACCTCCTGTCATTTGAGCATTCTGCATAACCCCCAAAGAGCGAGACTTCAATTCCAGCAATACTTAGATCGGAATGGTTTTATTCGTCTAGGTATTGTACCCGTTAGCCTGTGGAATCAAATTATGCAAATGCTGATACTTATGCTTGATTTATATACTACTAATAATGCCTTAAATGAAGTTCATAGTCAACGAAAGCGCTTGGATACCGCTAATTACAAGCGTGACTAAAAAAGAGCTGCCCCCGGTCATTTGCATGACTTGGGGACAACTCCTTCTTCTGACGGTTCAGATGATCAATCCTTCGGGCGACTTTGGGGGTGACAGGATAATACCATATAACTTCACACCAAACCGTCCGTCCTAGGTAACAGGTGAAACAATTACTTCTCTGTCGGAAGCGGTGTGAACAGCAGGTTAACCGGCAAATTGCTTCCTGGTGCAGCCGAGAACACAATCGTTACAGCTTCGCCGTAAGAACCTGTGCGGTAGAGTACACTTTGTTCATTTGGTGCACTTAACGATTTGCTGCCATTCGAAATCTGCACAACCTGACCATTAACAAGTGCTACACCCGAGTATCTACCACCACGAGGGTTGAATGAGATCAGCGTGTGCGGAGCCACATTGTTCAGTGTAATTTTGTAAAGTACGCCGAAGTTACCCGCGTTAGAAGCTTCCGTATAGGCCATAGGGTCTGTGCCGACCAGATTCGGATCACTTGCATTATCCCCAAGTGGCAGACGAGCGGGCTTCGAACCTACTTCTTGGTCATACGTGATGACACGTGTTGCATTCGGGTACGTACCACGGTTGTGCACACCGTCACGATCCAGAACAGGCAGTGTGGACCATACAGCCATCGGATCTTTATTTTCTTCGATCATGATAATGTTGTAATCCAGCCTGTAGTCGCTGAAAACATCAGAATACAGTGAAATTACTTGCCCTTGCTTCATAGGAAGAGCATTGAGTTCAGTAAGAATCAATTTGCTCTCTCCTGGCTGCAACACAACATTCAATTTTCCAGTGCCATCTTGCATGGACTGGAACCAACGCTCAATCGATAACCTTCCGGCTACTGTTGCAAATGGCGAAGGACCCGCGAAGCCCATATTTTGCTGCTCTAATGTTGCTGCGTACATATTATTATTCGTAGCAACAACGTACATTTTCACGTTTTTACCGGTGTTATTTACATGGTGAATCATGAAACGGGTCTGACCGATTGAAGACTCTTTGTACACAATCCCTTCCGAATTAACGGTTTCTGGGCTGTTACTACGAATCAGCACACTTTGCTCATCGTAATAAGTGTACGGAACTTTCTCCATGGCAGGAACTTCACTGCCGTTAAAGCTGAACTTATCACCTACCGGCGTGAACAACTGATTAAAATCAGAGATAGTATACAGTGTTTCATTAGTGATATTGACATTCTTGGTATAGCTGTTACTAGCACCATGTTTGTCCGTAACGGTAATTGTTACTGTTTTTGGACCCGGAACAAAGAATGCCAGAGCATTGTTTTCCCATTCAGTTTTTACAATAGCATTTTCATCATCAGTGCTCTGATCAATGTACGTGATCTTTTCACCCATTTTGTATTCTTCCTTGTCTGTCGTAAACATCGCTACAGGGGGAAGATTCGGTTTCTGAACTTGAATCGTAACAGAGTACGAATCACTCCATTGTCCGCTCGAATCCTGGACAGCATACGTTACCGTATATGTACCTGGTTGGTCAAACGAATCCTGACGGCCAGTCCAGCGCTCGTCTACGATATCAAATCCCTTTGGAGAGCTGGATTTGGTGTTGTATGTCACCGTGTCTCCTACAAAGATCTCTTTTTGTACTGTGAAGCTGGCTACAGGTTTGGTATTCAGGTTCAGTACAACAGTCTTGGCAGACTGATTAACTTTATAAGTAATATTAAGTGCCTGAGTAATCGATGTCAGTGGCACCATGAACGTATTTTTTTGTTGATAGGCAGGGCCTTTCATCGTTCTGGATTCACCGTTAACAGTGTAAATGTTACTATTTGTTTTGAAGCGAAGCTCATCTTCGCCACTAATAATAATGGTTTCTTTGGTTGTATTGTCATATTTCACTTCATAACCAACCCGATCAACCAGTGCGCGGATCGCTACATAAGATACTCCATTTTTAACAGCCATCGGCTGTCCAGCAAGATATGTTTTGCCGTCTTGCACCATTTTGTTGCTGTTCATATAAAGTGTCAGATCTCCGCCTTTACTTCCGGCTACAGATTGACCGCTTGTAGATGGTTGCTCAACCTCAACTGGAGCTGTCGGAACTGTTGTTTCCTCTTCCGCATCCTCTCCATCAGCAGGGTCTGTAACAGGGTCAATCGGAGTAACATCTGTACCGGTAGGTTCATTCGTCACCGGGTTTGTTCCTTCGACTGCATTGTTATCATTGTTATCAGGCTGTTTTGTATCTGCCCCAGACTTTACATCCGATTCCGAGATTGTTTGTTCTTTCTTCACAACCTCCACGGATTTTACATTGGCTGTATTTGTTGTTGTTGTATCACTTTGATCGGTTGCTAGTGCATTCGCTGGAATCGCTGCAAACGCTTGGAATACAGCTAAAGCGGTAAGTATGGATAATTTCTTCTTCAAATTCATTCTTTGTCTTTGGCTCCTTCTGCTCCCATTTTATAAATATCCCCCTCAAAAAGTCATACTATTAGACGCTTAGTACCGGGAAAAGTTGCTAAAAATATTTGATAAGAATTGTAAACATTTAATAGAGCGAAAATACTATGAAAATAGTTATCTATCACACCTTCGACTTGGAGTGAAATCTGTATTAAAACCGGCCGCATTTTCCAATAAAAAAATCCCTCAAGACATGGTTGAATAAGCACCATGCCACAGAGAGATTTAGAGATATAGAGTTTTCGAACTTGCTAACGCAAACTGACGGGCAAGCGTCCTGTTGGCTGCAATTCACCTGTTAAAACGAGGGACAATGCGCGAACCACTGCAGGAGTGTTCTCGTACGTACATACATAACTTCCCGGCGTCGGAATCTCCAATAGATCGTATGGATTACGCAGAGCGACTACAATCAGGGAATGCTTCTCACTAAGTTTTTGAACCAAATGATGTTGCCCTTTCGGAAGATGGCCTGCGGAAGTGTAAGTACATACGATGATTTGATCTTCCTCCGACACATTCTTGAGTATCTCGTCCGCTTCATCATAAGAAGGCTGTGTCGTTATTTTGTGCTCCCGAACTCCGGCTCTCAGCTGCGATAACGCCACGCCAAGCGAATCTGTATGAGACCATGGTTCATCCACTTCTGTGCGTTGCACAACCTCCGGCCAGATGACATACACATTCTTTTCAGGGTTTAAGGGAAGCAATCCATCATTCTGAACTACAGTAATACTATTGGAGGCAATCTCATCCAACCTGGATTCGATGGAGGCCAGCGACCTTGATGATTCATCTTTCTCTTTTATTGAGAACGTGATCCCATCCTCATCAGATCCATCCGATACAGTATCATCCTCTTCCATGGAGACAAACGCATGCTCCCACTGACCACAACGCGCTGCCTTCCATGAAATAATATGTTCCAATGCCTGGTTAATGGTAGCTTCTTCAATTCGCCCAGTGCGAACGGCTTCCACAACGGCTTCCACAGCAGAGACTTGATCTTGCAGTGTGTGACTGACCAGAATTAGATCAGCACCTGCCTCCACGGCACGAATGGCTGCTTCGGCCACACCATATGGCTTGGATATCGCATGCATTTCCAGACAGTCTGTAATAATAATGCCGTCAAAGCCCATTTCTTCGCGTAACAGCCCCGTCAACACTTTACGGGACAATGTAGCTGGAATCGGCTCCGGTTCAATCGCCGGGAAGACGACGTGAGCAGTCATGATGGCATCCACTCCGGCCTCAATAGCGCGATGGAACGGCAGAAGTTCCACCTCATTCAGCCTGTTACGTTCATGAGGTACAGTGACCATACCGAGATGTGAATCCACCGCTGTATCTCCATGTCCAGGAAAATGTTTGGCTGTTGCAGCAACGCCTTGGGATTGATATCCTTTGATGGCTGCTGCACCGTGAGAAGCTACGCTCTCCGCATTCTCGCCATAGGAGCGCACCCCGATGACCGGATTAAGAACGTTATTATTCACATCCAACACTGGAGCGAGGTTCATATCGATACCGATGCTTTTTAACTCTTGACCTAGAATCTGTGCGCATTCAAGGGTATAGTCCGGATTCCCCGTCGCTCCAAGCGCCATGTTTCCAGGCACCTGGGTCACTCCCTCTTTGTCAATCCGGGCCACCATCCCACCCTCTTGATCCACGGAGATCATCAGAGGTAAATCTCCGGCTTCAGCTGCGATCGCTTGCAAGTCGGCAGACAGTCGTTTTAACTGGTCTACGCTTTCCACATTCCGCCTGAAATAAATGACGCCTCCAACATGATAATCACGGATCAGTTGATTGATCTGTTCATCAGCATGCTGTCCATGGAATCCACACATAAACATCTGTCCTACCCGCTGTTCCAACGAAAGCTGATCGATCGAATTCATACGCATGCTTTCCTCCCCATTATGAACCTGCTCTTTGGTTTGACCTGAATTCTGATGGTTTCATGTGAAAATGTTTATGGAACACCTTGGAGAAATATCGCCGTTCCTTATACCCCGTCGCTTCTCCAATGGCTGTAATACTCCATTCCGTTGTACTCAATAATAAGGCCGCACTCTCCATTCGCTTATGGGTCATATATTCAACAAAGGTTACACCCATCTGATTTTTGAACAGCTGGCAAAAGTAGCCCGGACTGATGCCCAGCCAATCAGCTACCTCATCAATGCCCAGATCACATTCCAATCTGGCGTTCATATACTCGCACGCAGAACTGATCAGCTCAGACACAGAGGGGCGAGGTACACTTTTCTTATCATGACAAACATAAGCAAGTGCCTCCGCCAGTTCGATTAATTCCTTGATGGATGTTGCTGAATGCAATGCACTCCAGAAGTGCATTTCGTCCTGTTCAGCCATGACATGTACTTCGCGCAATTCACGAAGCATATGTACCAGCAGAAAACGCAGACTATTTTCGGCTACGCCATCCAGCGTACTTTTATGCTCGCTCATCTGATGTTTGAGCCTCACTAGCAGGTCTATCAATCCTTGTTTATTTCCCTGTCTGATCCAGCGGGTGATCAAGTCCAAATCCTCTTTTGTAATCCACATTGTTGTCCTGCTGGAAGGTTCTTTGGATGACATGATAGAGTGCTCAGCAGATTCTTGTTCCTGCCCATCGCTGCGCTGATTAGAATCATTCATAATTAGTAATCGCTGACAGTGCCGGTATCGCTCAGCCATCTGATCATTCAGTTTCACAGGCATAACATCCTGAATGACCCTTGTCTTCATGCCTGAACCTATCTCAAATGTCGTATCTAGTTCCAACTGGACCTGTTGAGCCAGTGCATCTGCTCGCAGTCTCCATTCATCTGACGCCTCCACCAACATGCACCATTCTCCCTTACGGGCCGAAATCAGCAGAGTACCTTCACAAATCCGGTCTGTAATCTCCCTAAGTTTAGAACGGACCATTCCATGCCAGCTTTGGTGCCGAGCCCCAGACCATCCGATCGAATGTTTAAAATAACCTGACACATCGATAAGTAGCAGGATATATCGTAACGAAGATGCCTGTGGTTCGGAGGAAGAAGGAGGGGAAGAATATAATGAATCTTCCTCTTTTCGCATCAGGTCAATGATATGTTTGTGCCTTACCCATACTTCCATCTCCGATTTGCGGTGGCGTTCAGCCTCCACTTCCAACCGTTTCTTCTGAATCTGACTAGCAAGCTCACGCAATTTCTGTTCCAGATCCAGGTAATCGATTGGTTTGCATATGTATTCATGGACATTGTAACGAATGGCCGTACGAGCATACTCAAACTGCTGATATCCTGTCAGCAAAATAATCTCGCAAGTTTCACCTTGTTCCCGCAATATTTGAATTAGTTCCAGACCATCCATAGAGGGCATGCGAATATCACATAACATGATGTCAGGGTGACATTCAGCAACTTTATCCAGTGCTTCGGACCCGCTTCTGGCCGTACCTACAATTTCAATGCCCATGTCTTCCCATGGCAAGATAAAACTCAAATTCTCCAAAATCGGCAGCTCATCGTCAACCAACAACGCGGTTAGATTCATTCATCTTCCCCCTGCTCATATTGTGGAATAATACATTGAATGATAGTGCCATGTCCCGGAGAGGAACATATAAACACCCCGTATCCGGCCCCATATTGAATCCTTATCCGATCTGCAACACTTCTTAAACCCAGCCCTCGACGCTCTGCCATTGAAGACAGCTGCTTCGTTCCCTCAGCCATGATGTATTCAGGCGGGTCTTCTGCCATGTATTCGAATCGAGCCAACATTTCCTGGGGAATACCGATACCATTGTCCTCAACTCGAAGCACCAAGTTATTCCTTTCCACAAATGCACTGATCCGAAGTACACCCTGATATTCGATTCCCTCGAACCCATGCTGAATACTATTTTCCACAAGAGGTTGGAGGGTTAGCTTGAGTATAGATGAGGTGTACAGATGAGATGGAATGTCAATCTCGTACCGGAACAAATCACTAAACCTGTAATGCTGGATCTCAAGATAACTCTGCAAGTGCCTTAACTCCTCACTAAGCGAGATCTCCTCCTGATCCTGAATACTGATCCGCAGCATATTGCCAAGACGTGTCACCATTTCACTTACTTTACGCCCTTCTCCCCTCATGGCTAGTCCGTTAATGGATTCCAGCGTGTTAAATAGAAAATGAGGTTTGATCTGGGCTTGAAGCACGCGTAGTTCTGCCTTGGCCTTCTGTTCCTGCTCTGCACGAACACGTCGGAACAGACCGCCGATGCGATCCAGCAATTCGTTGAACCCTTGGGCAAGCAGCTGCATCTCGTCAAAGCCACTTCCTTCGACCCGGGCATTAAAGTCCCCGTCATCTACACGCCTCATGAATCGTACGAGTACCGCAATATTGCCGGTAATCCGGTTCATGAAGAACACATTGAAAACCATCGCAGCAAGCAGGCACAGCAGAATGATAATAATCGACCAGCCAGCAAACACATTCGTCTCTGCCGATAATGCTTCCCATGAAGTGACACTGACCAGACTCCAGTTATAGTTTTTCAGATGATATTGTGAAATGATGCTTTCACTGCCATCGAACACTGCTCTGGTGCTGCTGAACCCTGGTCCGTAAATTCCAGAACGCACACCCAGATTCTCCATCTTCTCTCCGCTGTAGCGTCCGGAAGGATCGTATACGATCAGACCCTCTTCATTGATGAGCAGGAACGAAGTATCCTGTGCAGGATCACTTATCTGCAGATGGCGGAAGATGCGGTCCATCTCCCCTTTTTTAATCTGAACGACAAGGACCCCAATATTCTGAAAATAACTGAGTTCCTTGACCAACCGAATCTGAGTAAAGACAGGCTCTACGCCCGTCAGTTCAGGATATTCCAGAGGGGCCAGCCATTTGGGCACGCCGTTGAGTTCCTGGATTTCTTTGAATATTGGATGAACCTTAAATTGTTGGAAAGGAAGCGCTTGAAAATTTTCTTTCGTAAATATAGAAACAATCTGGTTATCCTGAGACGAACGCGGACGCAAATCATACAAGAAGGCATAACTAATAAACGGGTAGTTGTATAAAAGGGAACGGAAATTACGCTGGCTGGCATTCAGCGACAATTGATTACCGATTCCAAGGTCCTGTTTGCTAGGATCTTTGGCGTTCAAAGCCATCTGGAATACCGATGTGGCAATGCCGTTGTCCGTGACATTGTTGATCTGCTGAAAAACATTCTCGATATTATAGCTGATCGCCTGGAGTGCATATTCAGACTGCTGATTGTATTTTTTCTCAATCGTATGTGATGTGACCAAGAACATGCCGATTCCAAGCGTGCACATCGGTACAATGATGAGCAACAGAAATGCCATGGCCAGCTTCATCCGCAAGTTCATTTCCCGTTCTCCCTATATAACGCATCGTTAATTAACCTTTAACACTACCTGCCGTTACGCCTTCAATGATTTTCTCCTGCAATATGGCGTAGATTACAACAACCGGTACAACACTGTATACAATGCCTGCTGACATCTGGGCATAATTCATTTGATACTGATCACGAAACTGGACCATGCCGACAGGCAATGTACGCAGTTTATCGGTGGATAAGAAATAGTTGGCGAGTAAAAATTCGTTCCAGTTGCCGAGGAAATTCACGATAAACACCGTAACAATGGCTGGAACTGTAAGGGGTATCACTATTCTAGCAAAGATACCCGGAGCCCTCAACCCATCCATAACCGCGGCTTCCTCAATTTCTCCAGGGAGTGACCGCATAAAAGCAGCCAAAATAATAATTGTGAACGGAATTGCATTCGCAACATAAGGAATGATCAGCGCCAAATGAGTATCCAAAATGCCGAGCTTGCGGACAAGCAAATAAATTGGCAGCATGAGCGCATTATTTGGAATCAGCATGCCCGCCAGAATGAGACTGTACAGTAACATGCTCCATTTGCGGTGTCTCATCCGCGTTATAGCAAAAGCAAACATAGCACCAAGCACAATGGTTCCGACTGAGGACAAGACCGAAATATACATGCTGTTCCAGAAATACGTTCCAATCTTGGCATTTACCCAAGCCTCAACGTAGTTATTAAACACCCAAGTGGAAGGCAGACCGAACGGATTCAGTGCAATTTCGTTGTTATCCTGCTTAAATGAAGAAAAAATTACGAATAAAAAGGGAAACAGAATCGCAAGTAGATACAACATTAACAAAACATGAGGTATACTGCCTTTTATGTTTTTTACCATCAATATTCCACCCTTTCGTTGCGTCTCGCCACCAGCAACTGATATACCGCGGTGAGCACAAGCGTCAGAGCAAAGATCAGAACAGCAATCGTATTGCCATAACCGTATTTGAAATTGGTAATCGCATATTTGATCATATACGTAGCAAGCACTTCGGTAGAGCCTGCGGGTCCACCTTTGGTCATAACCAGAACAATATCTGCTGCCTTCATCGCCCCGGCAATGGATAACATGATGACGACGGAAATAATAGGTCTGATAAGTGGCAATGTAATTTTGAAAGCTCTTTGTACGGCTGTTGCTCCATCAATGGCTGCCGCTTCATCCAGATCCTTGGGAATAGCCAGAATGGCTGCCAAAACCATGACAATATAAAATCCCGTCCACTGCCACGCATTGGTTACGAGAATGGATATCATTGCGAATCGGTTATCGGATAGCCAATAGACTGGCGAAATACCTACGGTTTCAAGTAACTGATTCAACAGGCCGATGTTAGGCTCGTATATGAATCCCCACAGAATACCGATGACGGCCGTTGACATAATGGACGGCAAAAAGACGGCTGTTTTGTACAATCCCTTCAATTTCTTTACATTCGCAATGAGCAGGGAAAACAGCACAATGAGAGGCACCTGGATCAAAACCGAAAATGCGATAAAGAAACCGTTATTGCGCGTAGAAATCCAAAAACGTTCATCTGTCAATGCTTTTGCATAGTTGGACAGTCCCACAAAACGCGGCTCTGCGGATACACCGTTCCAACTGGTCAGACTGTAATAGAGCGAACTGCCGATAGGATACAGGAAAAACATGATAAACAGGATCAGTGCCGGCAACACAAACAACGTATAGATCAGCGGGCTGCGGAGTGAAGTATTCATGATCTACCTCCTTCAGTGACTTCAACTTCTTATGCTCGTATATAGAGCAGATTCCTCAGCAGTATAATTCTCTAGATAGGACCAAGGGTTTTACCCCGGCAGTGTTCCAACCGGGGTAAACCAGCATGGTGTTAGCAGGTACTCTTCTTCGCTTAAAGATCGTTTATTCTACTGAAGCATTAGCCTCTTCCTGAACCTTCTGCAATTCTTCAGCCATTTTCTCTGGTGTCGTTTGTCCACCAACCAGCTTCTGAATTTGCAAGTTACTGATCTCTGTCGTTACATCGGCTTGAACGAGTGCATCGAAAGCCGGGAATGAAGTCTGCGATGCATTCAGAACAGCTACGATTTCTTTCATCAAATCGTCAGTGATGCTGTCTGTCAGCACTTTTTCATCCAATTTCATTGCTGGTAACACACCGTCTTCTACGAGTCCACGAACTTGCATATCTTCGTTGTAGAAGTTTTTGATAAAGGCTTTAACAGCCGCAAGCTTCTGAGGATCATCCGCAACCGCTGCGGAGAAGCCGTATCCGTTATTGACGTCACGCATCAGGGCTGTTTGATCTCCTGCACCGTTCTCTACTGGAGGCATATTGAAGAAACCAACCTTGCCAATGAGTGACTCACCGCTCTGTCCTTCCTTGAATACAGACGATTTCCATGTACCGTCGTACATCAGAATCGCTTCACCACTCGTAAATTGAGTTGTATATTCTGCATACTCAAAGCCAAGCTCGCCTTTTTTGAAGTAACCTTTATCCACCCATTCCTTATGCTTCGCGAATCCTGCGACAACGCCTGGATCAGTCCATTTGGCTTCGCCTGTAGCAAACTTCGCCGTAATATCAGGTCCAGCGTAACGGGACCACAGATGGTTTGTTAACATGAGTGGAACCCAGCCTGCTTTGGAAGCAGAAGCAAGTGGCACTTTGCCATCAGCCTTGATCTCAGCGAGCATATTATCCAGCTCAGCCATTGTTGAAGGCGCTTTCCAACCTTTTTGCGTAAAGTACTCTTTATTGTAGAAGAATCCTTCACCCGATCCGCCAATAGGCAGTCCGTACACTTTGCCTTCATAGGTAAATGGTTCAAGTGATGAGAATTGGTCCTGAATGCCCAGTTCTTGCAAGATCGGCGTGAGATCTAACAACATGCCTTCCTTGGCATATACTTTGGAGTCCGGACTACCGAACAATTCGAAGATATCCGGCGGATTGCCTGCTGCCATCTCACCACGAAGCTTCTCCTTACGGTTTACATCGGATTCAACTCCGTCCAGTGTAAAGGTCAGGTTAGGTACTTCGCTCTCCACTTTGGCCACAACGTCCTGCAGAATGGCCAGCCTTTTTTGTTTGTCGGCACCCACCTGAGTGTGACGGAGAAGCATCTCAACCGGTTCCTTGCTTGGCTCCGCAGGCGTATTGCCTGCTCCCTGTTGTGGTTCGTTAGTTGAGCTCGAACAACCTGCCAATGTCCATGATGCGATAAGCAATAATGAAAGCAGTAATGTCATTCCTTTTTTCATTCGTATGACCCCCCTCAAGATATTGAGCATTTGGCTTTACACTCTGATTATAAAAAGTTGTAGCTTACATCGTAAGGATGACAATTCATCAATAGAGGGATAAAATCCTTCACTGGACAAATAATCTTGCATTTACAATTGATAACAGTAAAAAACAGCCCCTGCGAAACATGTTCGCAAAGACTGCTTGGTTGGAAGATCTGTATATAAATGTTTACTTATTGAAACAAGCCACGCCTGCTGTTTCCGTATGACCTTGTTCAATCAAACGATACGCTCGTTCTACTTCCTCATCACTCGGAGAAGGAACACCTTCAAGCGGATAGGCTTTCCCCAGCGCCTGCCATTTGTAAATACCCATCTGATGATAAGGCAGGATTTCGAACTTCTCGACTCCATTTAGCGTTCCAATAAACCGCCCCAGATTGAGCAAGTCTTCTTCCTCATTGTGAATCCCTGGCACATACACGTGGCGAATCCACATTTTTCGTCCATTGTCCGATAACCATTGTGCGGTGCGCAATGTTCTCTCGTTGGATTTACCTGTCAGCTTGATATGTTTCTCATCATTAATGTGCTTCAGGTCCAACAAAACCAGGTCCGTGTTATCTAACAAATCATGAATCCGATCCGGTTCATTGAAACCGTTGCTGTCCAGCGTAGTATGCAATCCCCAGCGGCGTTTCGCTTCTTTGAAAACTTCGGCTACAAAATGAGCCTGTAATGTTGGCTCCCCGCCGGATACCGTAAGTCCTCCGCCGGAACTGCGATAGTAGGACAGGTATGGCTCGATTTCAGCCAGTACCTCCTCCACACTCATTTCCCTGCCACCATCCAGTGCCCATGTATCCGGATTATGACAATACTGGCATTTGAGCAGACATCCCTGCATAAAAAGCACGAAGCGGATGCCTGGGCCGTCAACCGTCCCGAAAGTTTCGAGTGAATGAATATGTCCATTAACCATGCTGCCTCTTCCTTTCTGTATCGCATCCGCTGTGCGTTTAATATGGAGGTTCTACTCCTATCTCCTATGAACTGTTAAGTTAAGCCCGTGTTACATCGAACCGTGGAAGGTCCGGTTAATGACATCGAGTTGTTGCTCACGTGTCAGTTTGATGAAGTTAACCGCGTAACCGGATACCCGTACAGTCAGCTGCGGATAGTTTTCCGGGTGATCCATCGCGTCAATCAACTGCTGGCGATCAAATACGTTCACGTTCAGATGGTGTGCCCCTTGACCAAAATAACCGTCCATCATGGCAACCAGATTGGATTTACGTGTGTCTGACTCTTTTCCGAGTGCTTTAGGCACGATGGAGAATGTGTTAGAGATCCCGTCAAGGCTGTGTTCGTACGGCAGTTTGGCTACTGAGCCAAGGGATGCCAGTGCACCTTTTTTATCCCGACCATGCATTGGGTTCGCCCCTGGAGCAAACGGTTCGCCTGCTTTACGGCCATCAGGTGTTGTACCTGTTTTTTTGCCATACACTACGTTCGATGTGATCGTCAGTACAGACTGTGTTGGGATCGCATTACGATACGCTTTGTGTTTGCGAATCATGCCCATGAAGCTTTCCACCAGTTCAACTGCAATGCTATCGACACTGTCTTCATTGTTACCGTAACAAGGGAAGTCGCCTTCAATTTCAAAATCAATTGCGATGCCTTGTTCGTTGCGGATCGGTTTGACTTTCGCATACTTGATGGCACTCAGAGAGTCTGCTGCAACCGAGAGACCAGCAATACCACAAGCCATTGTACGTACAATGTCACGGTCATGTAGGGCCATTTCAATACGCTCATAGCTGTATTTGTCATGCATATAATGAATGACGTTGAGTGAGTTCATATACAGTTTGGCGAGCCATTCCATCATCGGTTTGAACCGTTTCATAACTTCATTGTACTCCAGCACTTCGCTTGTGATCGCCGGATATTCAGGTCCAACTTGTGCTCCCGATTTCTCATCACGACCGCCGTTGATTGCATACAGCAATGCTTTTGCCAGGTTCGCACGAGCGCCGAAGAACTGCATTTGTTTCCCGATTTTCATCGCAGATACGCAGCAAGCAATACCATAATCGTCTCCGTAGATCGGACGCATCAGATCATCATTTTCATACTGGATGGAGCTCGTTTCGATGGATACTTTCGTACAGTATTGTTTGAAAGCCTCCGGAAGCTTTGTGGACCAAAGTACAGTCAGGTTCGGCTCAGGTGCAGGGCCAAGGTTGTTCAGGGTGTGCAGGAAACGGAAGCTGTTTTTCGTAACACGGGTTTCTCCATTTACGGACATGCCACCGATGGATTCAGTTACCCATGTTGGGTCTCCACTGAACAATTCATTATAATCTGGCGTACGCAGGAATTTGACGATCCGCAGTTTCATAACAAAATGGTCAACCAGTTCTTGAGCCTGTTCTTCAGTTAGCAAGCCTTCTTGCAAATCACGTTCAATGTAAATATCCAGGAACGAAGAAACACGTCCGAGCGACATCGCCGCACCATTTTGCTCTTTGATCGCAGCCAGGTAACCGAAGTAGAGCCATTGGAACGCTTCTTTTGCGGTTGTGGCTGGCAAGGAAATATCGAAACCATGCATTTCACCCAGTTGTTTCAATTCTTGCAATGCACGAATCTGCTCAGACAGTTCTTCACGCAGGCGAATGACATCTTCATCAATCACATCGACTTCAAGTGCATTCAGCTCACCTTTTTTATTTCGAATCAGGAAGTCCACGCCATACAGAGCTACCCGGCGATAGTCACCGATGATCCGGCCACGGCCGTAAGCATCAGGCAGACCGGTAATAATCCCTGCTTTACGTGCTGCACGCATTTCGGATGTATAAGCGTCAAATACGCCCTGATTATGTGTTTTGCGGATGTTCGTAAATATATCAATGACGCCTTGAGGCATTTCAAAACCATAAGCTTCACAAGCATCAATCATCATGCGAATTCCACCGAATGGCTGAATGGAACGTTTGAATGGAGCATCCGTTTGAACACCAACAATCTGCTCTTTGGATTTATCCAGATAACCGGGTTGGTGAGAAACAATCGTTGCTGGCGTGTTTACGTCAACATCGAGTACCCCGCCATTATCGCGCTCTTTTTTGGTCAGATCGGATACGATATCCCATAACTCTTTTGTATTCTGAGTTGCACCTGCAAGAAATGCTTCGTCGCCATAGTAAGGTGATAAGTTGCGTACTAGAAAATCATTCACATCTACGGATTTCGTCCATGTTCCTTTGGTAAAGTTTCTCCAACCTGTTTGTTGTTTGACATCTTTTTCGATCACCGACATAGTAATCCCTCCACAAATTTGGATTTCCGGACACATGACAGGATGCTTCACTCGTCTCATCTGTGCCCAGAGCCGCGATTAATGTGATATTTTTCACATGTAAGCCGGAACATGTTCTCTCTACTTGGGAACCGGAACCGCGGATGAATGTTTTTCTTACATTTTCAGTATACGACTTCGTTCTTTCATCATCTGTGATTTTTATCACAAAGTTTGTGACCATCCTCACTCCACCTGTGCTGTGTCATGGTGAACCCTGCAAATTCACACTTAGCCACTGCGCGGACAGAACAACTTCCGATCGCTGTTACCCCCGAATTTTATTGATTCTATTTTTTAAGGGTAAAATACGGGGATAAAGGCGAGCGCTATCGCTTCTTCAGGTTTTTTCTCTCCTCTCCGTTATCGTGTACATTTATGATTCAAACTATATAGCATAAAAGGATGAAATCGTGTTTGAAAGAGAACGCTTCGCTTCTTCAGTTCTTTCTTCCCTCTTCGTTATGGTTTGAATACCTAGTTCAAAAAGTAACATCACCGATTCCGTGTAACCTCTTTTAAAAAAGACAACTGCAAAGATTACGTTATACCTTTTTTTACAGGAAAGACGGCAATCGGGGCTCCCCTTACGGGGAACCCTGACTATATGGCTGAATCATGCTGTTGCTTTAGTTGTTATTCAAACTTGCCGTAGAAAGCGTTGCGATACACATCTGCCAGTTCAGTCACCAGCGGCAGTTTTGGATTGGCTGTTGTACATTGGTCCTCGAATGCGCGGTCTGCCAGATAATCGACATGTGCCTCAAAGTCTTTGACATCGAATCCGATTTCCTGGAACGACTCTTCAATACCCAATGTTTTGTTCAGTTTGCGAATGGCATTGATGAGGCTGGTAACCCCTTCTTCTGTCGTACGTGCAGGCAATCCCAGAATGCGGGCAATTTCGGCATAACGCTCATCTGCCACAAAGTGCGAATATTTCGGGAACGATGCAAACTTCGTCGGTTTTTTCGCATTGTAGCGAATGACGTGCGGCATCAGGATCGCATTGGTACGTCCATGTGCAGTGTGGTATTGACCGCCCCATTTGTGTGCCAAGCTGTGGTTAATACCCAGGAAGGCGTTGGCAAAAGCCATGCCGGCAATCGTCGAAGCGTTATGCATTTTCTCACGAGCCAATTTGTCACCTTGCAGCGCCGATTGCTCGAGGTATTGGAATACCAGTTGAATCGCTTTGATCGCGAGTCCATCCGTGTAATCATTCGCCATAACGGAGACATACGCTTCGATCGCATGCGTCAGTACGTCCATACCTGTGTCTGCGACAGCCGTTTTAGGCAGAGTATATACAAACTCAGGATCCACGATCGCCACGTCTGGTGTCAACTCGTAATCTGCCAGCGGATATTTGGTATTTCCTTGATTTTTATCTGTAATAACCGCGAACGATGTTACTTCCGAACCTGTGCCCGAAGTTGTCGGAATCGCTACGAATTTCGCTTTCACGCCGAGACGTGGATATTTGTAGATCCGTTTGCGGATATCCATGAATTTTTGCTTCAAGTCGTTAAAGTCTGTGTCAGGATATTCGTAGAACAGCCACATCGCTTTGGCAGCATCCATCGGTGATCCCCCACCGAGTGCGATAATGCAGTCTGGCTGGAAGCGGCGCATCATTTCTGTACCGCGATCTACCGTTGTTGTCGATGGATCGGGTTCGACATCAGAGAACACTTCAATAGCTACTGGCATTTGACGTTGACGCAGATAGTGCTCTACTTTTTCCACATAACCGAGTTTGACCATCATCGCATCGGTAATAATGGCTACGCGTGTGATGTCCGGCATTTTGGCAAGATACTGTGTTGCACCTTTTTCGAAGTAGACTTTGTTCGGCACTTTGAACCACTGCATATTCACGGTACGGCGAGCCACCCTTTTCACGTTGATTAAGTTCACAGCGGTTACGTTGGAAGAAGTCGAGTTACGTCCATACGATCCGCAGCCCAACGTCAGTGACGGCATGTTGGTGTTGTAGATGTCACCTATGGCACCGTGTGTGGATGGCGAATTCACGATAATCCGTCCGGTTTGCAGACGATCTGCGAATTTGCCAATGACTTCTTCGTTCGTCGAATGAATAACAGAGGAGTGACCCATGCCGCCAAAAGCAACCACTTCTGCTGCACGCTCAATCCCTTCAGCTGCCGTTTTCACTTTGTAACAAGCCAGTACCGGGCTTAGTTTTTCAGCCGACAACGGGAATTTTGTACCTACCCCTTCAATCTCGGCTACGAGAATTTTGGTGTTAGCAGGGACCTCGATACCGCACATTTGCGCAATGCTGACTGCAGATTGACCAACTATCGCCGGGTTCACCGCACATTTCTCAGCATTAATGGCACCTGCGGTCAGTTTCGCAGCCTCATCCTTGTTGACGAAGTAACAGCCGTTCGCGATCATTTTCTTTTTCACCTGATCGAAGATCGGTTCTTCGATGATGACTGCTTGCTCGGAAGCACAGATCATGCCGTTATCAAACGATTTGGACAAAATCAGATCCGTTACCGCTTGATTGATATCTGCGCTTTTCTCAATAAAGCAAGGTACGTTCCCTGGCCCTACGCCCAGTGCCGGTTTACCACAGCTGTATGCCGCCCGTACCATGCCTGACCCGCCTGTTGCCAGAATGAGCGCCACATCGTTATGATTCATCAGCGCGTTTGTACGATCCATTGAAGGATCATCTATCCACTGGATACAATCCGCTGGAGCACCATGCTTCACTGCAGCATCTCGCAAAATTTTGGCAGCTTCCCGGCTACAGTTCTGTGCAGATGGGTGGAAACCGAAGATGATCGGGTTACGCGTTTTGATGGAAATCAGTGCTTTGAACATTGTGGTGGATGTCGGATTCGTTACCGGGGTAATCCCCATGATAATGCCGACAGGCTCCGCAATTTTCTGGAAACTTTCGTACTCATTATCTTCAATAACCCCTACTGTTTTGTCATATTTGATGCTATGATATACATACTCTGTTGCAAATATATTTTTGGTGATTTTATCCTCATACACACCCCGGCCTGTTTCTTCCACGGCCATCTTGGCGAGCATCATATGTTTGTCGAGACCTGCCAGCGCCATCGCTTGCACGATGCGGTCAATCTGTTTCTGATCCATGGACATGAATGCTGCATGTGCTTTATTCGCTTTGTCAATTAACGTTTGAATATACTGACCTGCTGTCGGTTCTTTTACTGGGGCGACTTCGTTCTTTACAGCCATCTCCCTCATCCTCCTAAAGGTTCGTATTGGTTTGTCTCTCTTCTTTACATTCACATCGTATCATGGGGAAAGAGTTAATTATGTGATTTTTTTCACAAAGTATAACAAATTTAATTTAAGTTTTTTAGTGTCCCTCACTTAGCCATTCACACTTCCTATTTAAACTATAGGGCTGTCAGATTCATCCTCCCCTTCAGAAAGTGAATTTAATCACAATGTTTGAAATTTCGCCATTTTTGCCCCCTTTCCACGCCCCTCAAACGGCAAGATAAGGTATATACTGAACTTAAAAATTGAACCACCGCAATTTGTACCGTCCTTCCCGGCCGAGAGATGACCCTGATCAGGACGGCAACGGTTTGCGGCGAACCACGGGGGCCAGTCCAAGCTGCAGAAGGCCGTCCGATGGACACAAAGGGGAGATAGACTTATGAGAGAACAACTGAGTGTACTGGAAAAACGCGGAAATACCAACTGTTTCTCGGAAGCGAATTTCAACCATCTGCTCGTAACGATGAAGGACAGAACCTATCCGGAAGGAACCCATCTGTATTGGGAAGGAGATGTCTCTGACAAACTTTATTATATGAAACGGGGCCGTGCTCAGATCACCAAATCCACGGATGAAGGCAAGGAACTGATTATGTACATGTATCAATCCGGTGATATGATTGGGCAGGCTGATCCGTTCTTCGGATCGAAACACAGCTTTTCGGCGGAAGTGCTGGAGGATAGTGAGATCGGTGTACTGGAGCATAAAGACCTGGAGATGCTGATCTGCCAACACTGTGACTTTGCGATCGACTTTATGAAATGGATGGGTATCCATCACCGGTTAACCCAAACCAAATTCCGTGATCTGATGTTATATGGGAAACCAGGTGCACTCTGCTCCACGCTAATTCGATTGTCCAATTCCTACGGCGAACCCCATGGAGAGCATGTCATGATTCATAAAAAAATAACGCACACGGATCTGTCCAATATGATTGGAGCGACCCGTGAAAGTGTCAACCGCATGTTAAGCGATCTGCGTAAAAAAGACGCCATTGAATACGACAACGGCATGATTGTCATCAAGGATCTGCACATGCTCCAGGGCATCTGTCACTGTGAATTGTGTCCTAACGAGATTTGCCGAATTTGATTTGACGCTTTCCCCATCTTGTAAACATTTGATACGCAAATGAAAAAAGCCCATCTTCTATAACGAAGATTGGGCTTTTGTTATACTTAAGATACAGTAGTCAACTCAAGCTTTACTGCATCACGTGGATTCAATTTCATGTCCAAACCGTTTTCCATCAGTTCCTTATCATTCACCATGATCATCCAGCGTTGGTTCATCCGGGGAATTACATTTTCAACGGAAACGACGAACTTGTTGTTTTCCGACATTCTTACAATCCCACTGGACTTCAATACATCACGCACAGTACATTCCTGAACATACACCCCGGCATATTGACGATTGAGATTTGGCATAATATTTCCACCGCTCACCTTGAGTAATGTTGTTTGGTAAACAACATCGTCTCCCCCACTGTCAGCGGCTTTTACATATATGATCACTTCATCTTTGACATGAAGTTCCATGTCCCAATTTTCCGGGTCAATATCCTTGCCATTCAGTTTGACTGCCCAGCTAAGTGAGGAGTCCAGAGAAACTTCCCCCACGGATTGGATCCGCTTTCCATCTGCTGTAAAATCGACAAGTCCACTGTTCAACAGTGCTTTCTTGAGCGTCAGACCTTCACTAAAATCTCTCTTAATGGACTTCGTTGCGTCAGGCAAAAAAGTGCTGCCATCCACTGCCACAGTGATCGTATTCTGCGATTCGGTCTCTTTGACGATTGGCTGTTCGGAAGGCTGTGTCTCGCTACAACCGGCTAATATAACCAGAATAAGCAGACATATACCTATGTAACCGGGGATTCTCTTCTTCATGTAGGTAACACCACCCTGCGTAAAATCATTCACCCTGTTGTCCATAACCTCTATTATGGCACAAAATTCATGCAAAAAAAGTGTCAATGCCGTTACTTTTCATCCAGTAGCGTCCATAACTGGTTTGTACAGCACAAAGAGCCTGCAAGCAGGCCCTTTGGCTCCTAATTATCTTTAAGGTTATTGAATAACATGGTTACTGGACACAAGCCTGCATGTAGGTACGGCCCCCGTCTCCATCCTTCAGATACGGATTGAGCCCAAAGAACTGTTCCTCCGACACATAAACACCTGTCAGCAAACGCCCTTCAAGTAATCCACCGTCCACCTGTACACAGAACGAAGGTGCATCCACATATTCCTGATAGAACGGAATCTGACCATATGAATGGTGTACCTTGGATACCTTGCCCTGCTCATGCAGCGGCCGTTCGGAGAAATAGGTAGGTACAATATAACGGGCAATCACATCCAGCTCCTGTACAGTGTAGAAGGTGTCATCACCCAGCCAAGGCGCGAACAGGCGGATCTTCTCATATTGTGACCATACAATCGCCTGAATCAGCATCTCCGCTTGAACAAAACGACCTTCGCCCACATCCAGATACACACGTTCTTCATGAAAGTTGGCTTCAGTCTGTGCTCCGATGGAATCGGGTTGTCTCAGTTCACATCCGATACATTTCCAGCCTCTTGCTGTCTGAATCCATTTTTGCAGTACCGCCGGAGCCATTACCTGACCATTGCTATTCGTGGAATGAGTCTTCTCTCCTGCAACATCATCCTTAACCGACGCGGAATATGAAGTTCGTTTAAATAGCTCCGCAGCTTTTTTGTAGATTAGATGTACCTGGATGGATGCGCTCTCAAGTTCTGCAATATCTTGCTTGCCGTAGCGTACTTCACGGGATAAGCTTTCTTCTCTCATGACAAGTGGCCTCCTCGCTCCGGCCGCCTGCGGCCATTTTATTTACAATTATACTACAACTCGCGACAACATGTGCAGGACCGTGAAGACAAAAACTCCTGATTTCCACTGGAAACCAAGAGCCTTTATCCCAACAGTTCACTTAGTTTGAGCCGGGGAAGCTGTTACTACTCAACCCACTGCTCTGCCCAGTCTTGAATTTGATTCATAACAGGCTGTAGCGCCTTGCCTTTCTCTGTCAGTTCATATTCAATACGAACTGGCGTCTCCGGATAGACATGACGGATCAGAATTCCTTCGCTTTCCAGATCTTTCATCCGTTCTGACAACATCTTATCACTCATGGATGGTATCAGGTTGGAGATATCCTTGAATCGCTTCGAACCACTCATCAACGTTTGAATAATCAGACCGTTCCAGCGCTTACCCAGAAAAGAAAACGCCGTCTCAAAGCGCGGACACATCCGCAAATCTTGGCCTTCCACATTAATCACCTCTTTAGAGATCACTCAACTTACGTTTAGTTAGTATATTTCATAATAACATATTTAAGTCTCAAAGAAAACGTCTGCCGCTAAAAAGTTAAATTTTTAGAGCATAACTCAACTTCGATGATACAACTCAGTATACATCACATGGGACAACGGAACCATGGGAAAATATCGTCTAACTCCCATGTAGCTATCTTACCCAAAAAGAACCCCGCTGCCACAGTCATACTTGACTTGGAGAAGGGTTCTCTGGTATATCGTTTATTTTATGCGTTCACACAGCCAATTTGCAGCTTAAACCAGCACGTTACCAAGGGATCTCACAGGCTCGCTGAAGCCAAATTCAGGCTTAACGTTGCGCGTAGGATATGCCCACTTCACTCCATTGCTGATCACTTTTAAAATTTCCGGATTATAGAAGGTCGGGTATGTTTCATGACCTGGACGGAAATAGAAGATTTTACCTGAACCGCGGAGGAATGTACATCCGCTCCGGAATACCTCTCCACCTTGGAAATTGCTTACAAACACCAGCTCATCCGGTACTGGAATATCGAAGAATTCCCCGTACATTTCTTCTTTTTCCAGAATTATCTTGCTGTTGATGCCCTCTGCAATCGGATGGGACGGATTCACACACCAGATAATCTCCTGCTCATTGGCTTCACGCCATTTCAGGTCACAACTTGTGCCCATCAGCGCTTTGAATGGCTTGGAGAAGTGACCGGAGTGCAGCACAATCAATCCCATACCATCCAGGACCCGCTGTGCAACCTTCTGTGTAATCTCGTCGCTCACACGATCATGCGCCATATGTCCCCACCATATAAGCACATCTGTAGAATTCAGCACCTCATCAGTTAATCCATGTTCAGGCTGATCCAGTGTTGCAGTCCGAATGGCAAAGCCTTCGCCTCCCAGCCCGTTTGCCAACGCCATATGCAAACCGTCAGGGTAGACTTCTTTTACTTCATCGTGAATTTTCTCATGGACAAATTCATTCCAAATGGTGACGTTAATCATATTCAATTTCCCCCTAGTGTAACTCTAAACCCACCACATATCTCCCAGCGGCTCTTCAATCAATACTTGTTGGAGATTTTGCACAGCTTTAGAGAATCCTTCTTCTACCGACATCAAACCATCTTCGTGTTCAATACTTACGACATAATCATATCCAACCAGACGCAGAGCGCTAATAATATCAGCCCAAGTCTTGTTATCGTGACCATAACCGACCGAGCGGAATTGCCAAGCACGATCAAGCATGTTTGTATAATCCTGCATATCTGTTACACCATATTTGTTCACGTTAATTGGATCAATAGTTGTATCTTTCGCATGGAAGTGATGAATCGCGCCTTCACGTCCCAGAATGTGGATTGCTTGCACCGGATCAATACCTTGCCACCACATGTGGCTTGGGTCCAAGTTAGCGCCAATCACTTCGCCTGCTGCTTCACGCAGTCTCAGCAAGGTAGCTGGTGTATGCACCGAGAACCCACCGTGCAGCTCCAGTCCCACTTTCACATTGTGATCTGCAGCGAACTTGCCCCACTCTGTCCAGTAAGGGATAACTTTGTTGTCCCATTGCCATTTAAGAACTTCCTGGAAGTCATTCGGCCATGGTGCAACAGGCCAGTTCGGATATTTGGCATCCTCATGGTCTCCTGGACAACCGGAGAATGTGTTTACAACAGGAACTTCCAGTTTCTCAGCCAGTTCTACCGTCTTAACGAAATCATCGTGGAATCCTTTTGCAATATCCTTTTGTGGATGAAGCGGGTTACCGTGACAGCTCAATGCGCTGATAGTCAGGCCACGGGATTCTACTGCATTTTTGAAGTTTTTCAATGCTGTCGGATTGCTCAGAAGCTCATCCGGTTTACAATGTGCATTACCTGGATGTCCACCTGTTCCGATTTCTACTGCTTTCAAGCCCTTGGATGCAACATAGTCGAGTGCATCCTCCAATTTACGTCCTCCGAATAGTACCAAAAATACGCCGAGTTTCAAGTGCGATTCCTCCCTAGATTAAATATCATATTATTTGCTGGTTTTATGAACCATGAACTGCCTAAAATACCGTTCAGATCACATGATTGTATCGTTATTGTGGAAAATCAAGAGCTATTCTATCCTGAAATTAAACGTAAGAATACTGGTTATTTCATTGGAAATGATATCTGGTCGGTTTAGTCGAAATAAACCGCTTTGCCTGTCTGAGCAGACTCGTAGATCGCTTCAAGGATCTGAGTAACCACGATGGCTTGTTCAGGTTTTACAACTGGATCTTTGTCTTCAATGATCGCTTCAAGCCACATTCTAGCTTCACGATCCGCTTCATTTTCTGCACTACCAGAATAAAAAGCAACTCCACCTGCATCCAGATCTACCTTAGTTTCAAACAGACGGCTGCGTTTCTCGCCATTGATACGCAGACCATCCTTCATATCCGCGCCACCTTCTGTTCCGCAAAGCAGTGATTTGGCTTCGCCGAACTCAGCAACATTCAGTGCCCAGCTGGACTCGATAATAATTGTAGCCCCATTCTCCATCGTCACAAAGCCGAATGCAGAATCCTCTACCTTGAATTGTTCCGGGTCCCACGGACCAAAAGCATTGGCCGCATTCTCACGTTGACCCAGCTTGTGGAACGTTGAGCCCATTACACTCTTCGGTTTGTAATTATCCATCAACCAAAGAGTCAGGTCCAGCGCATGTGTACCGATATCAATCAACGGTCCTCCGCCCTGCTTTTCCTCATCAAGAAACACACCCCAGGTAGGTACAGCACGGCGGCGAAGTGCAATTGCCTTACCGAAATAAATATCGCCCAGCTCGCCTTCTTCACACATTTGTTTCAGGTATTGGCTATCATTGCGGAATCGGTTCTGATACGCAATGGACAACTTTTTGCCTGTACGTTGTGCGGCTTCCAACATAGCCTGCGCTTGTGCAGACGTCTTCGCCATTGGCTTTTCACACATTACATGTTTGCCCGCCTCAAGAGAAGCGACCGTGATCACGGAGTGGGAGTCGTTTGGTGTACACACGTGTACCACATCAATGCTTTCATCCTTGAGCATCTCGTTATAATCCGTATATACTTTGGCTCCCTCAGCACCGAATTCGGCTGCTGCCTCCTCCGCACGTTCTTTCACAATATCGCAGAAAGCGACCATACGGCCCTGAGATTGTTTGGACAGGCTGGGCATATGTTTACCTTTGGCGATTCCGCCACAACCTACGATGGCGATATTAAGTACTTTAGACATGAACAAGTCCTCCATTAGCGGCATATTTTCTAATCCAGTTCATACTGCTCTCGATGCTTTGCAGTGGAGGATTCTGACATACATCCTGCTCCACAACAAGCCACTCGGCTCCCGCCTGATCTGACGCTGTAGCTACAGCACCCAAATCTACCTCACCTTGGCCGAATTCCACAGTCAGGACTTGACCTTCTGAACGGCGCATGTCTTTCCAGTGCACCAGTGGCAGACGTCCCGCATACTTCGCGATGACTTCCGTTGGCGGGTATCCTGCGGCGTGAGCCCAACACGAATCCAACTCCACTTGCAGATGGGAAGCGGTTACGGTATCATACATCGCGTATAACGCCGGCTGCCCCTCAACCTGCTCTGTAAATTCAAAATCATGATTGTGATACATTAACACCATATCCTGCGCTGCACATTTCTCACCAATATCATTCAGGGAAGCAAATACGTTATCCCACTGCCTTTGTTCTTCTGACAGATAAGGGACAATCAGGTTTTTGTTTCCGATGGCTTTGTGATAAGCGATCACGCCATCAAGATCCTCAAGCAGACTATTGTACTGAACATGGGTACCCACAATCTCCAGACCGAATTCATCCAGAATGGCCCTTACTTCTTCCGGGCTATGTCCGTAAAAGTTATGGAACTCTACGCCTTGATATCCAAGCTCTGCAACCTTAGCGAGTGTGCCTTTGAAATCGCGTTCCAGTTCATCACGTACCGTATATAGCTGTAATCCAACCTTCAACATTTACCGGTTCACCTCATCCGAGATCAATTAGTGTGACTGTACAGCCTCTGACTGATTTTCATCTGTATTGTTCTTTGCTCCTGCTTGATAAGTGCTCTCCATTTGGATGTGTTTGCCCTCAAGCGAGGAGCGCTGGAACGCATGCATAGCTTCAAGCACATGGTAGGCGAGCTTACCGCTGGCCTTGTGCTCGCGTCCGGCTCGAATGGATTCAACCATTTCGGTAACGCCGATTCCGCGCTCGTTCTGTCTGCTTTCAAAAGCAGGCGTCACAGTCTCCCATGTGTCCTGACCGAATCTGCGCAGCTTCACTTCCCCGTTAAAAAAGTTGGGATCCGGTATGCTCATCGTACCTTCGGTACCGTAGATTTCAATCCGTGGCAAATCCGAAGCACCCCGGATATCGAAGCTGGTGATCATTGTTGCAATGGCACCTTCCTCAAAATCAATCGTTCCTGCCAAGTGTGTTGGCGTCTGTACCTCAATAGGTGTACCTTCCTTCGGCCCGGAACCAATAACGCGGTCCGTGATCTGTACACCTGCCGATGAACTAATTCTGCGAATCGGTCCAAGGAGAGTAATCAGCGCGGTCAAATAATAAGGCCCCATATCGAACATCGGTCCGCCACCAGCGACATAAAAGAACTCTGGATTTGGATGCCATGCCTCCGGCCCTCCACCCATGAAGAATGAAGTTGCCGCAATCGGTTTACCAATCAGTCCTTCTTCAATTGCCTTGCGGGCAGTCTGAATGCCTGATCCAAGGAACGTATCCGGTGCTGAACCAACATACAATCCTTTTTCCTCAGCCAGTTCAATTACCTTGCGACCATCCTCAAGAGAAATTGCCAACGGTTTCTCGGCATACACATGTTTGCCTGCTTCAAGCACAGCCAGATCAGTCATGGCATGACTGCCAGGAACCGTGAGGTTTAGCACAAGCTCAATTTCGTTATCTTGCAGCAACTCATCTACATTGTAAACGTTTGCGATATTGAATTCATCAGCTCGTTCTTGTGCCCGTTCACGGATCAAATCCGCAACAGCCACCACTTCAATGAGAGGATTATCTTTAAAATTCTCAAGATAAATGGCGCTAATGTTACCGCAACCTATAATGCCCGCTTTCATTTTCTCCACAGTGATGTTCATCTCCTTATGAATGGTGAGAACCTGTAAATTTACATATTTGTAATTGAAGGTTTTACGCTTAAGTGTTGCACTTGAATTTAATACTATGGTATTCCGTTTCGGCTTCAATTAAAATGAATAATATGATCGAAACATGAACTATCTGGTCATAATTTTCAAATTGCAAGGAGTATGCCAATGCCGACTGATTATTCCTGCCAGGTTCTTACAGCAGGCTTCTCGTTTCATCGCAAACCTTATATAGGCTTGCATCCTGAGGGAGTAAAGAATTACTTGTTGAGGCTCCAGACGGACGGACGTTGCCGAGCCCGTGTAGACGGCGAGATGTCGCTTGTTGATGCGGGTGATCTGCTTCTGTTTAGTCCAGATGAGCCATATGAACTGAGAATAGACAAAGAGCAAAATCCGATGGGCGAACGACTTGTGGAGAGTGGTGATTACCATATTTTCTTCAATGGGGACTGGGTGGATGAGTGGTGGAAACATCACAAGAGGCCGAACCGGATCAAGGTGCAGCTAACCGAAAGCCTGCTTACCCTGTTTCGACAGCTCGTACTGGAGCAGCGCCGTATTTCCAATCCGTACCCTGAAATCGCCAGTTATTATATGCGAATTCTTTGTCTTGAAGTGGATCGTATGCTCTCGGAGCATCCGACGATTACTAATACCAACTATGTGGCATATGAGATTAAAAGTTACATCGAGGAAAACGCTTCTTCTCTATTCAAGCTTGAAGATATAGCTACCCATATTGGAATCAGTGTATCAAGGGGAGTTCATCTCTTCAAAGAAGCGTTTGGTAAAAGTATTATGCAATATACACTGGATGTACGACTGAACATGGCCAGGGAACGGATCATTTTTAGTCCAATGACACTCGAACATGTAGCCGAATCTTCCGGCTTTAACAATTATACGTATTTCCACCGGGTATTCCGCTCCCGGTTCGGCATGTCGCCCAAGGAATTCCGCGTCATTCACCGGGAACAGATGTAATCGCTTCATTAATACGTATACGTATTATTCGTAACCGAAACTTATTTGCGCTTGGCAATCGCCTCGGATACAACCATAGCCAGATCTTCATTGCCAAACATGGATAACACGCCCAATACAGTGTCGTCCGGAATGTCACCGGCTTCCTCCTTGGATACAACTAGCTTCAGCACCTGCTGCAAACGCTCGTTGCTCAGTTGTTCCGGGTAGGCTTGCTGGTACATCTCTTCCGGATCCAGTCCATGATTGACACACCACTGGGCAAATACCAGAATCATCATTTCCTCTTCCTGTTTATACGTCTCAATTACAGCTTCCTCAATCTGTTTGTTGCGTTCTTTTTCATATTCATCCATGGTATTATACTTCCTCCAATATCGTTTAATGAATCATTGGTGCGGAAGGCTTCATTCACACTCCCGCACGACCTTCTTCAAGATTAACCGCGAATAAGCTGTTCGGCCAGGTCATGACTGTCCATGACATGACTTGCACTGATGGCACAGTCATCCGGGGTTTCAAGATTTGCCAAGAATTGATCAATTGCTCCTGTGAATCCTCTTCGGGTCAAAATACTTTCCCAGCTGCCAAAGGTTTCCTTGCGTTCCTGTGCACCACGTTCCTCATACTTCGCTATTTCCATGTTCAGCACTTCTACCGATCTTCCCCCGCCATACAGCTCAATCTTCTCCAGATCCACTCCTGCTTGGCGTACCATATCGAATCTGCCAAATGCCGTTCTGCCCAGCTTGGCTGAACCAGCCGCATGCAACAGTCGGTCCAGATCATTTTTACGTATCCACTGATGGAGCAGCTGCACATTGTGATCCGAATACCATAACATCAGGTCAAGGATATGAATCAGATCATCATAGATGGTTTCCGCAGCGGGACGATCCTGAATGCCTGTCCGATGTTTAGTAACTGTCAGCGATTCAAAACCCTGTCCAGCCTGCATCCATTCCTTCGCATTTTGATACAACGGTGCAAATCTCCGGTTAAAACCTACCGCCAAAAGAAGACCCTGTGCTTCAGCAAATGCGGTCATTTCTTCCGACTCCCGTAACGTATAGGACAGCGGTTTGTCCACGTATACTGCCAGCCCGCGCTCCAAACATTGCATAACGATGTCAAAATGAGCTTCTGTCGCTGTATGTACAAACACCGCATCCAGATCCCAGGACAACAATTCTTTTATATCCGTTGTTCCATTGTTCAATCTATAGGTATGCTGTATTTCCTTCACCGGCTCGGGAGAACGGTTCATAATCCCCGTAATTTCCACGTTAGCGTGGGCAGTCAACAGCGGCAAATATACTTTACGTGCAATATCCCCGAGTCCGATGATCGCAGCACGGGTTCGCTTGGTTGTTTCCATTATGATCATTCCACCTTCAGATGAGTTCTATATTTCTACGTCCTATAGTGTAACCCTTCAGACAGCAACATGCCAGTGATTGCAGCTAGAACCGGTACGAATTGTCCATCCTTTGGTTGAACGTGGTAAACTTTAGAGAGATAGCAATACGGATTGGGATACGGTAAGACCTTCCTGGTCTGAAAGGAGCGTTTGGGATTTTGCGAAAATGGTTATGGCTCCTCTTATATGTTTTAGTTGCCGGAGTCACGTTTATTTACAGATATGAACTACTGGCCTGGACCGATCTGCATCAGTCCATACCACTTTTACTCGCCATGGCGACGTTGTTTGCTCTTGTACCCGTAATTCCGTACAAAATCGTCATTATTGCCTTTGGCTACAGTTACGGCACTGCAACAGCAGCCTGGATATGCTGGCTTGGAACCACATTTGCTGCACTGCTGGTATACACCGGAGCAAGAACGATATTCCGAAATCAGGCCAGAACCTATCTCGAACGCATTCGGGGTTTAAATCGATTTACAACGTGGATGGAGGCTCATCCCTTCATGGGTATCATGTCTATGCGACTGTTGCCCATCGTGCCGCAAATGGCGGTTAATATCTATGCGGGCATTACCTACACCCCATTCTGGGTGTTCATGGTTGCGACAGCGATTGGCAAATTGCCTGCGATTTTTGTTTTTGCCTATGCGGGTGCACAAGCAGAATCATCAATCTGGGTGAGCCTGTTAATCCTTGCCGGTTATCTCGTGTTCATGACGATAATATTACTTTGGTTTCGCTTACGCTCTCGTAAAAAAGTCTAAGTCGGAACAGTCAGAAACATTTCAGACTCATCCTCTTTACGATCCTGCTTGGTTGGCTTGCCAATTCGGGATATAATAGAAGAGTAAGCCAAAATATCATTCTTCATCAGAAATGGAGTGACTATAGCATGGAACAACATACTAGTGAAAAAGCAACTTTTGCAGGCGGATGCTTCTGGTGTATGGTATCCCCCTTCGAGGAACTACCCGGTATTCATAAGATTGTATCGGGATATACAGGAGGACATACGGAGAACCCAACATATGAGGAGGTCTGCTCGGAAACGACAGGTCACGTAGAGGCCGTTCAAATTACATTCGACCCGGCCATCTTCCCATATGAGAAACTCGTTGAATTGTTCTGGCAACAGATCGATCCAACAGATACGGGTGGACAATTCCATGACCGTGGATCATCTTATCAGACAGCCATCTTCTATCATAGTGAAGAACAACGCCAGATCGCAGAGGCTTCCAAAGCAGCTTTGGCACAAAGCGGACGTTTTGACAAACCAATCTTCACACCGATTTTGCCAGCGAAAACGTTCTATGAAGCAGAGGAGCATCACCAAGGTTACCATCACAAAAACCCTGCGCACTACAAACGGTACCGTAAAGGTTCTGGACGTGAAGACTTTATCGAACGTAACTGGTCCGGCAAAGTGGATAAAGACGGCCTGAAGGAGCGTCTTACGCCGCTGCAATATGAAGTAACCCAAAACAACGCAACCGAACCAGCGTTCCATAACGAGTTCTGGGATCACCACGGTGACGGAATTTACGTGGACATCGTATCCGGCGAGCCATTGTTCAGTTCCACCGACAAATACGATTCAGGCTGCGGCTGGCCAAGCTTCACCCGTCCACTACGTGACTACAATGTGAAGGAAAAAACAGATCTCAGCCACTTCATGATTCGTACCGAAGTGAGAAGTCGTGAAGGGGATTCCCATCTGGGTCACCTGTTCAATGATGGCCCTGCCGAAGCTGGTGGAATGCGTTATTGCATCAATTCCGCAGCCCTTCGTTTTGTACCCAAAGAAGATCTTGAAAAAGAAGGATATGCCGAATACGCCGTACTTTTTAATTAAGTAATGGTCCATTGAAGTACGTATTTAAGAAGCGCTAGCGAATCGATCGCATCTTAAGAGGACAATTCACTTGGAATGCTAATTTTAACGAATTTCAGTCACGTTATTCCGGTGAAACTGCGGAACAGCCTGAGGCAGCACATGTAAAGCGATGACATAATGTCTCTACGACTCGTTAAACCGCAGACTTGAGGGACTGGAGCTATTAACTTGTGCTCCGTTCGTTAGACATTAAGTAAGACTAAAAAAGGGACTTCCCGTCATCTTCATGACGCATGGGAAGTCCCCTTTTTATTTCTCTTTTTTTGTATATAGATTGGAATTAGCTTACATCATACTCACAATCCAGCCGATCCAGTAGGCAAATGGAATCAATAACAACTGAGCCAACAATGTGCCAAATAAACGGGATACAAGCATACAACCATAGATCTGATTCATTCGATCCAGCCGGATTTCACCGCGCAGAGATTTGTCACTGAGCAACGAAATGCGAGGATCAATCAGAATGGTTAACAGAATAGTTGCTACTCCATTAATGAGTCCTGTGGATTGCGAAGCAGCTACAGCCTGCCCCGGATAAAGATACGCAGCGTACAGACTGGACAGAACTCCAGTCGTATAGATCGCTGTCACCGCTATGTTCAACGTCATTAGACGTCTGGGCATTCCATTGTGTACCAATAGCTTTGCCATTTTCCATGATGGCGGGGTAATGTAATACATCGCATTTTTGAACTTGCTGCGCTTCAGCAGACCTCGAATCATGGATGGAATCGATCCTGCCGCCTCAAAATGAACGACCATTCGGGAAGCGAGCTTAACCATCGTTGGAAAACTTAGAATAGCCAGGGCTGTTCCTATCGTAGCCGCACCCATTAGCCAGTGCAATTGCGCTGCAAAGTGTGGATTCCCTCCATTCGTTGCCGTATCCACGAGATTACCTACCATCGGCCCTTGGGCCATATTGGAGGTACGCGACACCAGCAGCAAAATTCCGGACAGGGACAAGGCCAGCGCGATTCTGCGAGTACGTAATCCTCCAAGGCGCAGCGCATAGGACAGACTGTCAGCGGCATGAATAAGCATCGTAAACAACATAGGAATGGCTAGGCTCAAACTAAACATATGTAAATCTCCTTATCTTTTTCTTTTTCCTAATGGGCTTCTATTGTAATTTCAAGTATGGAAGCATTATACTCCTCATCCACATAAAAGTATAGAAAAGGGCAGAGAAGCTAAACAGTAGAATGCACCAAAACTACAGCGTGTGCTTCAAGGTTCTCCACAATAATCGTTTATTCATCCGGGTACAGGGTAATATACAAATAACTTATATTGTACAGGAGGGAATCAATATGCCGTGGAACAAACAGGATTATCCCGTTTCCATGAAAAATCTGGAGCCTCGTGTCAGACATAAGGCCATTGAAATTGCCAATGCACTGCTGGATGACGGTTATGAGGAAGGACGCTCCATTGCGATCGCTACTGCCAAAGCGGAAGAATGGGATGAGAACCATCCCACATCGAAGCATTCGAAGCAGGGTACGAAACAACCTTCATCAGACAGCAAATCAGAACATGGAAAATCTTCATCTCCACGCCGTCATTCCGAACCTGTCTCTTCTTCCAAAAGCCATGATAATATTCATGTGGTTCCTACCGACTCTGGCTGGGCCATCAAGGAAGAAGGTCAATCCAAATCTCTGGCTACGTTCCGAACCAAAGCCGAAGCTGTGGATGCTGCCAAAGAAAAGAGTGAAAAACAGAACATTCGGGCTATTATCCATAATGAAGATGGGCAAATCGCTTCTTCCATTAAGCCTTAAGTGAATCTGTTCTAAAATAGGATATATCGTGAATGTATTACGTTAATTTTTTTACTGAAGGCAAGCAAAAAAGCCCTTTCGCCGCTAATGGAATGATTCCCATCAAGCATGCAAAAGGGCTTTGTGTTTGGTATGAGGCAAGCCCACCATACTCGAACAACATTCATTTCGAATAGGGTGGTCGTTACGTTTAATGCGAAACCCCTCTAGCCACTGGAACTCGTTGTGAAGCACCGCTGACTACTTTGGCTGCAGTCGACACGGGCAGTTTCACAGCTGAGGTCGTAACCGTCCGGCGAGCCGGGAAACTGACCATGTACGTAATCACTTTACTGGCAATCCATACGGCCAGAATGGTATATAAAGTTTCTTTTACCGGTAGAAAGAAAAGCGACAATCCGAGTACAAACGCATCGCTGACAAAGAAAACCGTTCCCAGCTTCCAGCCTTTCCAACGGCTAATGAGCACCGCCAAAATGTCATCTCCACCTGTCGCTCCTCCGAATCGTAGCACCATGCCAGCTCCCACGCCGGTAATAACACCGGATAGGACTGCCGGAATCCACAGATTACCATGAAACGGAATGACCAGGGTAGAGTACCGCTCAAACCCGTCATAGAACAATGAGAATGCGGCCACACCCAGCAGCGCCTGAATCATGAACTTCCAGCCCTTGAGGAACCAGGCCAGAATCATGACTGGAATATCCAGCAGTAGCATGCCGATTGCAGGTGATAAGCCTGTCGCGTACTTTCCAAGCAGGGCCAGACCGACAAATCCGCCCTCCGATAAATGATTCTGAAAATTAATGTGATAATAGGCAAATGCCAAAATAAATGTTCCGAGCAGCATAATGGCGAACTTTCCCGCCTCTGTCTTAACTTGTTGTAAGGTTAACGATGTTCTCTTCATTCAGGTTCCCTCGCAGTTTGTAAAGGTTGGTTTGCACCGACCGTACCCTGCAAAAGGCAAGCCTGGAAGAAATCATCGTATTTGTCCTTCGAATATTATTCATTCCAATCCCCTCTTTCGCAGAGTCAGCCGTTTTTTTTCTTTACGGTGGTGTACTCTACAAGGGGCGCTAAGTGTAAGAGAGATCGTAACGTTTCCAGATCGTCCTTGGGGAGATTATCCTTCGGGAACTCATGGTATCCTGATCCTTTCTGTCTGTTGGTGGTTAGCTATGCTTGGTTAAACGTATACTTTCCACTAATCACTTCGATTGTAGCACCCTCTTCCGATCGCTGTTATCCCCGGATTTTTTTGATTCCCTTTTTCTAAGGGAAAAATCCTGTGATAAAGGCGAACACTTCGTTTCTTCAGACGGGTCTACACTCTCCGTTACCGTGTAAAGATTTAGTTTAAACATCAAAGCTAACTTGCTTGTTCTTCTATTATATAACACCGATGTGATTGGGTCGAAACAGCAGACCCTTCAAATATGCGCAAAAAGCACACTCTGGTCTGCTTGTGCCGTCAAACAGCCACACCAGGACAAGCTTCTCTAACTAATGGTGCTACCTGCTCCTTCATTCTATGACTGAAGCTTCCAAATATAACTATCCAGTCACCCAACTGTGACAATTTGGGTCCATTTTTTATTTTTCCGCGGATTTTAAAGGAATCATTTCCCTCTTGCACATACACTATAGCAAATGTAATCGGCTTATCTTGGTCCAGCTAAACGTTTCCAGACTTACTCTGCTGTTTATGGTATAATATAACAATTGATTCCCACTACCCGTTTAAGCGAGGCGGATTGATGAAAACGTTAAAGCCAAGAATCTTTATTGGCTGCTCGCTGGAAGCGAAGCCGATTGCAGCCGCAGTACACGAAAACTTGCGTTTCTCGGCCGAAGTTACCCCTTGGTACTCCGGAGTTTTTAATCCAAGCAGTTATACCATGGACGATTTGGAAACAGAAGTGCGTACGACTGACTTTGCCATTTTTATTTTTCATCCGGATGATATATCTAAAATTCGCGGGAAGTACTATGCCTCTGTCCGTGATAATACAATGCTGGAAATGGGTTTGTTTATGGGTCGGCTAGGACGAAAGCGTATTTTTTTCATTCTCCCCGAAGATATTACGGACATCAAAGACGCTTCCAAGATCGAAGGTTTACGCATGCCTACAGACCTCCTGGGATTAAATCCACTGGTTTATGAAATTCGTTCAGACGGGAAATGGGCGCCAGCCGTCTCGGTGGCCTGTTCCAAAATCGCAAACAGCATCGAAGAACAGGGACGATGGAGCGATCCCGAAGTGGAAAAAATCATCGAGAAACATAAAAGGTCTGAGGGCGAAGCCCGATTACAGTTGCTCAAGCTGCTGCGATTCTTCAGGGAGTTACTGCGTACCCGCAAAGCAGATTCGGTTATGTTGGAGCGAATGAGCGATGCACTTCGAAGTGCATTTGTATCCCTTCCTCCATTTGCCGTGCGTGGAACTGCCATATACCGTACAGATGACAGTGGTCATATTGAACAATTATGTGGTAATGTTGGGGAACCGGGGAGAAAATATAACTTGTCCGCCAACGACGACAAACAGCCTGATGATCCGAAGCGAATTCTGGTTATTGATTCTTACCGGGAGAACAAAATCAAGATCAATCTCTACGACGACTACCTTGAGAAAGAGTATCTGCTATGCTATCCTGTAGCCAAGAGGTATGTAATCACAGTCCATATTATTGGACATATTGAAGCGGATGAGGCGATATTTCAGCAGATGGATTTGGAGAATCGTCATCTGTTCAACGCCATCAACGATTTGTTAGGAGGCGAACCGGAATGAAACCGGAAACGAAAAAAATAAGCAAGCGCTGGGGCAGCGAGAAAAAGGTACGCCTCAGTTCTGCGCCCGAATCATCACGACCGGTTCCGGAACCCAAGGAAGAAGATCGTTTCCACAAACCGGCCGTACCGCTGACTACGATTGGCCCTTCACTGAAGGGTAAAGAAAGACCTTACAAAGTGATTCTGGAAAAAGAGGCTCTTTATGAGAAGCCTCAGTATCTGGCTTAACCGCTTTATGCTCATATACAACTCTGCCGTCTGGTTCGGCAGATCATCTCTGGCCCCGCCGCCCAAGGCAGGGGCTTTTTTGTTGCAACACCTTGGCAATTCTTCATAACCTTCCCCAATCAACGAACCAAAAGCTCTTCATCTCTTCCTCTGATGCATTAAGTCGTTTTCTTATGCCCTTAGGTTTCCTGCAAAACCCAAATATTATACCTTATTTTGGAGATGGCCTGTCCCTATTTCACCGCCTACAACCTCAACATCAATCGCATACGGACTACTTCCAATATTTCTCGGTTGTATTATGTATCATCATTGCATATATTGATTATAATATAAGAACATACGTTCTGTAAATAAGAACATGTCCGAATTCAAGGTTAAGGAAGTGAAAGTATGTCATCATCCCCTTCCGCCCCATCCCCTGCGGATGAAGACCACCGATTGATTAAAAGCATGGTTGTACGCACCCTGCTGCTGGATGTGCTTGAACGGGATATTCGCACACTGGATACGTTGCAGCTCAAAATGCCAGAGGTCTACATTCTGTCTCTAACCCGCATTCAGAATGATGTACTTAAGGAAATGCTGACGCTTCGCAAACAGATGAGAACTCGTGGCGTCAAGGTTCTGGAAGAGAAACGGCAAGTTGATGGAATCGAAACCCAGTACCTGTGCAGAGGATATTTACAGCGGTTCTATATGCTGTGGACGTTCGCACGGAATGAAGTCAAAAAAGAGCTTAGTCGGCATTTGGATATGGACTTGACCCAGCCGTTATAGCTGATTCATCTGCTTAATGTACCCGTCATGGTTTAAATTCATAATTCTTAGTTCACTTAGTTCACTTACTCCTCAGACTCCTCACCCTTCTGCCTAATCGAAACAGGTTGACCCCGGAAGGCTGCGTTCATTAAGATGGAATAGACATGTCTGTACATTCCGTTCAGACTTGTAATGAAAATGGATTCCTATAAGCAACAAGCCTGCCTGCCATTAACGGCGGACAGACTTGTTCATTGGAATTGCTTTCAACGTCTTATCAATCAAGGAGTTGTACTTCATGGACTTGAATTCGCATTTAATTAAAAATCAAACACCCGCACATACAGGCATTGCCGCAGATGTTACCGAACTGATCGGCCAGACACCTGCCGTTAAACTGAACAGACTTACAGGCAGCGATTCCGCTGACGTATACGTCAAGCTGGAATACTTCAACCCAAGCGGCAGCGTCAAAGACCGTGCCGCCTATAACCTGATCGTTCAGGCTGAACGGGCAGGACTGCTGCTTCCCGGCGCAACCATTATCGAACCGACAAGCGGCAATACCGGCATCGGTCTTGCGATGAATGCTGCTGCCAAAGGATATAAGGCCATTCTGATCATGCCGGACAACATGTCCAAGGAACGCATCAACATTCTGAAAGCCTATGGTGCAGATGTCGTACTTACCCCTGCTGCGGAACGGATGCCTGGTGCGATTCGTAAGGCCAAAGAACTTCAGGCCGACATTCCGGGAAGTTTCATTCCCCAGCAATTTGAGAACCAAGCGAACCCGGATATCCACCGGATCACCACGGCTCCCGAAATTATGCAGCAGATGGAGGGCAAGCTGGACGCCTTTATCGCCACGGCGGGAACAGGCGGTACGATCACCGGAACGGGAGAAGAACTGCGTAAGCAGCTGCCGGACATTCGTATCTATGCGGTAGAGCCGAAAGGTTCACCTGTGCTGTCCGGGGGCGAGCCCGGACCCCACAAGCTCGTCGGTACAAGTCCGGGGTTCATTCCGGACATTCTGAATACCGACGTGTGGGATGCCATTATCCAGGTGTCCGATGAGGATGCACTGGATACGATGCGGCAGCTCGCTGCCCGGGAAGGGCTGCTGCTCGGCCCTTCCTCTGGCGCTTCGGTGTGGGCCTCCCTGCGCATCGCGCGGGAACTGGGGCCGGGTCACCGAGTGCTCTGCATTGCGCCCGATACCGGGGAACGGTATTTGAGCATGGGTATTTTTTAACAAAGAAAAACTCTTACACAAGTTAAAGGCTCCCCTCCAAAATGAGCGCTTGATCACAGCTGGACGTTGAATTCGCAGCGTACAAGTACTTACTCTTGAAAGGGAGCCAGTTAAGTTAAATATTCTAAATATGAATGTGAACTAGTGTGTCAGGGTTGTCCATTCTACACCTTCGGGAAGCAGAGCCGCAATGCGGTCTTTGGCTTCCTTTTTGCTGTACAACGATTCATCGAGAATCGCGGCGGTACCTGAATCACTGCTGGTCCGAATCAAACGTCCCAGACCTTGCTTCACGCGCAGCAACATGTATGGAAGATCGATCTCTTCATAAGGTGCCGCTGATGCTGTGCGTTTTGCATTAAATACAGGGTCCTGTGGTGGATACGGGAGCGACCAGATCATGACATTGGATAATGACGGTCCTGGAACGTCCAGACCTTCCCACAGATTGACGGAGCATAGCACACTTTCCTCATCCTCCTGGAAAGCGGCAATCAGGTCACTAATCTCCCGATCTCCCTCATACATAAAACGTAACCCTTGAGCCTCAGGGACATGAACGATGTCCTGCTTGAATGCACGCAGCTCCTCCATCGTACGGAACAGAATCAGGGCACGGCCCCCACTCTCCTGAAGCAGCGTCACGGCGTCACGCAACCGATTTTCGTTTTCCGGGTGACCAGGTACGGTTTCATCTGTAATCTTCATCTGCATTTTGTCTGCATAGTCATATGGAGAAGCCACTGAGAACGATACAAAATCATCTATCCCCAGACTGTCTGCCACATAACGGAATGAATTATCCACAGATAACGTTGCGGACGAGAAGACAATCGGAATGCCTGTATTAAATACACGCTCGTTCAGAATTTCCTTCACGGTACGCGGCATGATCGATAAGGTTGTCTCGTCTTCGCTCTCTTCAGCCCAGCAGATGTACCCATCTTCCTTACGGAACAACGCAAGTGCAGACTGAATCATGTCCAGATGTTCTTCCACTACACGCATCTGATAGCCATCCAGTGAGAACAATCCGCTCTCAAATACCAATTCTTCGCCGATCGCATCCAATACGCTGGTCAGTCGTTCAATCTCACGAAGCAACGGCGGTTCTACCCGCACTTCTTTCCGTTCCGATCCCGGAATCGCCACCGTATACGTATCCAGCAGCGCAAACAATCGTTCACTGCTCTCAATCGCTTCATCCACACGCTCCGCGAGGGATTCACGAATCTCCCCTTCAAGGAGACGGGTAACCAGTTCCTCGAAGATGCGGTGTTTCAATTTGTAGCTCAGTGCGTTCAGGGCCGCTTCTTCCAGCAAATGTCCTTCATCAAATACAACCGAGCTGTGATCTGGCAGCAGTGGCAATTGTCCCTCGCGTTTGCGCGCTTCATAGGTCCACACATGCTCCATGTAGTAATCATGGGAACAGATGATGATGTCCTTGGAACGACGATAGTGGTCACGCGACAGCGTCAAGCCACAGCGTTGACGTTTGGGACAAACGAAGCAATCCTGGAACGGGTCCCAGTTAATTTTGTTCCACTGGCGATCATTCAGATGTGGATACTGTTTGCGATCACCATATGGATGAAATGCCTGAAGCGTACCCGGCGTATTCACAAAATCCGGAAGGCTCTCATGCACTTCTTCAATGACAGGCGCATCCTCATCCGCAAATCTCATCGCACTTAATTTGTTCAGACAGACGTATTGGTCAGGTGACTTGCCCAGACGTGCGTCTACTTCCAAGTCCAGATGTGCAGCCAGCTTTGCAATATCTCCGCCCGGCTTCACGAGCTGTTCAATCAAGGACTCATCTGCACAGGCAATCACCGCCGGTTTCCCCGTATAACGTGCATAACAGACCGCATAGAGCAGATAGACTAATGTCTTTCCTGTTCCCACACCAGCCTCAGCCATAATGGTCTTTTTATCTCCATAGGCCCGTTCAAGCTGGTACGCCATAAAAATCTGTTCATCCCGTACCTCGAAGCCGGACTCAGGCAAAATATCGTAAAAAACATCGGCAACCCATTCCCCTAAACGGGATACAAAGGGCTCTGCCGGATCATATGCAAAAGGATAACGTTGTGTAGACAATCCTAAGTCAGCCTCCATTCTTCTATAAGTGGTGCATTTTTATCTAAAAACCGTCCATAGGGCAAAAGTTAATTATCCCACGCCATGAGGTGGGTGACAAGCTTTTTTTGCGAAATTTTATGTATAGAACCGGACCACAGGGAAAATATATACAGAAATCCAACTTAAGGAAAGGTGGTCTCTATGGATAACCATTCTTCACAACCTGATCATTCCTCAGACAAGGCACCCGAGACATTAACGGATCGGCAAGGCCATCCCATCACGGACAATCAGAATGTTCGAACCGTCGGCAGTCGAGGACCGACTACGCTGGAGAACTATCATTTTCTCGAAAAGATCACCCATTTTGACCGTGAACGCACCCCGGAAAGGGTTGTCCATGCCCGCGGAGCTGGCGCTCATGGTGTATTTCAGGCGTATGGAACGGCCGGGGATGAACCGGTATCGAAGTATACTCGCGCTCGTCTGTTTCAGGAAAAAGGCAAAGAAACGCCCGTATTCGTTCGCTTCTCTACGGTTATTCACGGTGGACATTCACCGGAGACACTTCGGGACCCGCGCGGATTTGCTGTAAAATTCTATACCGAGGACGGCAACTGGGATCTGGTGGGCAACAATCTGAAAATCTTTTTCATTCGTGACCCGCTCAAGTTTCCGGATATGGTACATGCCTTCAAGCCCGACCCGTTGACCAATGCACAGGATATGGAACGGTTTTTCGATTTCGTTTCGCTCAGTCCTGAAGCCACCCATATGATTACGTTTCTCTTCTCCCCTTGGGGAATTCCGGCCAACTATCGACAAATGCAGGGGTCGGGCGTCAATACATACAAATGGGTGAATCAGGAAGGCACTGGCGTGCTCATTAAATATCACTGGGAGCCGCTCAATCAAGGCATACGCAACCTGCTCCAGAAAGACGCCAGCGATATCCAGGGGCAGAACTTTAACCATGCCACGCTGGATCTGTATCACGCCATCGAACAAGGAGACTACCCGGAATGGGAGCTGTGCGTTCAGGTGATGGAGGACGGCGAGCATCCCGAACTGGATTTTGATCCGTTGGACCCGACCAAGCTGTGGCCGCCAGAGCAGTTTCCGTTTTTACCTGTTGGAAAAATGACGCTAAACCGTAATCCCGAGGACTATTTTAATGAAGTGGAACAGGCAGCCTTTGGCACAGGTGTACTGGTGGATGGACTGGATTTCTCGGATGACAAGCTGCTGCAAGGGCGCACCTTCTCCTACTCGGATACCCAGCGTCACCGGGTGGGTGCGAACTATCTGCAATTGCCTGTGAATGCACCAAAGAACCGGGTTGCAACGAATCAAAGCGGCGGTCAGATGCAGTATCAAGTCGATCGTGCACCGGGGCAGAATCCACATGTCAACTATGAACCTTCCTCGTTGGGTGGCTTAAAGGAAGCAACTCCACGCGGCAAGGAACATGAACCTCTTATTGAGGGTCGTCTTGTTCGTGAAAAAATTGAGCGTACCAATGACTTCGGACAAGCCGGCGATACGTACCGAGCGTTCGAGGATTGGGAGCGGGATGAGCTGATCAGCAATCTGGTCGATGCTTTAGCGACATGCAAACCGGATATCCGCGAGCGCATGATCTCCCATTTTACCCAAGCGGATGCCGATTATGGACGCCGGGTAGCGGAAGGATTATCCTCCGTCTCAACGGATGACAGCCCCACAGTTCAGCCCAAGCATGAGCCCACAGTGGAACAGGCCGCCAAGCGCAGTCATGAAGCAGATCCATATTAAGCACTGGCTGGTTTAGTTAAGGCGTATTTTAAGGTAAAGGACATGTTATATAGAAACGTATAGGTTCGTTAATTAACCCTCGGTAGCAAAGACTGCTTGCGCAGCTGCTATCGGGGGTATTTGGCGTTTCAAACTGAGCAGCCTGTGAGCTGATCACGTGAGGGCCTTCTATTTTAAATACTTATAAGGTTGATTTCGGATGATTGGAGGTATGGATCATGATGTTTGCTCGGAAAAGGGGCTCTTTCTACGTTAATTTCAGATGATCCCCTGTTAAATGAGGGACATGAACTGAGCGCAAGATTATGTGCTACTCATATGAATTTCCATTTCCGACCAGTTATTCAAGGCTTGTCAGCAGGTTGAGCCCATCTGATCAAATGATTATTGATGATAACGTTTACAACATTTACCATGAACCTGTGTCCTCTAGGACTTCATTTCCCAATTACTAAGGAGGTTTGCTTAATGAAATTATTCCCAATTACTTCTATTCATGCATCATCTCAACGTTCGCTGAAATCGAAAATGACTCACATCTGCCTAAGTGCCGCGTTCCCACTATTATTGCTCGGAGGTGGATCGGCTGGTGCGGCGGAACTGATCGATAGCGGACTGCAAAATCCCTCTGATTCTGTAGCTGCCTCCAGTACTACACTCGCTGCAGGTGATCTATATGTCGCTCCTGGCGGCTCGGCCAGCAATCCCGGAACCCTTGCGAGTCCTACATCACTGGCTAACGCGCTGACACAAATCGCACCGGGTAAAACAATATATCTGCGCGGTGGCACCTACAGCTTCTCGGAAACGGTTACGATTGAGCGAGGCAATAGTGGTACATCGGGACAACGCAAAAATCTGGTGGCGTATGGATCGGAAAAGCCTGTCTTTGATTTCTCGGCCCAAACCTTCGCCTCCACCAATCGTGGGCTGCAAATGTTCGGAGACTACTGGCTCGTCAAAGGACTTGAAGTGAAGAACGCGGGCGACAACGGTATCTTTATCGGGGGCAGCTACAACCGCCTGGAACAGATCGAAGCTCATCATAACCGGGATACTGGCATCCAGCTCGGGCGTTATGCTTCGACTGCTTCAAACAGCGAATGGCCTGCCTATAACGAGATTATTCGCTCCTATTCCCATGATAACTATGACCCGGATGACGGCGAGGATGCCGACGGTTTTGCTGCCAAATTGACGGTAGGCCCGGGCAACCTGTTCGATGGTTGTATCGCTGCCTATAATGTAGACGATGGCTGGGATCTCTATAGCAAAACAGATACAGGCGCCATCGGCGTCGTGACGATCCGCAACAGCATCTCCCATCACAACGGGCAGACTTTGGATGGTACATCCACCACCAATAGTGACGGTAACGGCTTCAAACTGGGCGGCGAGAAAATCGCAGTGAATCACATCGTGGAGAACAGCATTGCTTTTCAAAATAAAAAGCACGGCTTCACCTATAACAGCAATCCCGGTTCTATTCAGATGAAAAATAATACATCCTGGCAGAATGGTCAAAGCAACTTTGCCTTTGATGTAGGCACACACATCTTCACCAACAACCTGTCCTTCGAAGGCGGCGCCAGTGACAAAACCAGCGGAACCGACGTCAGCAGCACCAACGTCTGGTGGAAGAACAAAAAAAGCGAGAACGCCAAAGGCCTGCTCGCCAGCGCAGCTGATTTTGTCTCCCTCGTGCCTTCGGTAACCCGTGCCGCCGATGGCACCCCTGTAATGGGTAACTTCTTGAAGCTTGCCACAGGCAGTGATCTGATTGGGTCAGGTACGCCAGCTGGTACGAATATTGGTGCGCGGTAGATTAGTTAGTCAGCTGTAGTTGAAAAGTTCAGGATTAAACACAAAATCCCCTTTCCATTCCAGTCTGATTGCTGGTGATGGATTAGGGGATTTATGGTTTTTGAATGATCGGGCAGTCACAGTGCTAGTTGCTTATGTTTTTGACTTTTGTGGGCCTGGTTTTGAAAGTTGAGATCTGCCCTGCTCGCTTCTAGGTAAGGCTAATCGTTTGCGCTCATGCTCTGCACAAAACCTCGATCATCAACCTACCGCCTGTACGGAAACCTTGCTCAAACGCTGCTTCCACGTACATGGACGTGGATTGCCCGATCAAGTCTACCAATCCTTCCAATGCATCATATTCATTCTCGCTATGCTGTATCTTATAGTTCTGCATAAAATCCGAGATCCGGCGATTGATCTTCTGATACTCGGCATGCTCAGGATGAATCGACTCGTCCAACCGCAGGTTCCCGTAAAACAAATCTTCGATCAGGTTTGGCATGTTATCCTTCATAGTAAGGTCACCTCAGGAAAATTGTACATGAAGGAAAGAAGCAAGGTGAGCTTTTAGCGGGAAATCCGCTAGTACTGTTTTATAGTTTATAACTAGGTTGAATCGATGTTTAAGTTTAATCACGTTTCTAACATAAAATGATATCTTATCTTTCTATTGTAAACCTTAATAGTTGCCACAAACGTAGCGAACTTTTCAACGGTTATATTTTAATGGCTGGCTATTAATCAATATATAAATACATACGTGCTCTCATCCGACTTCTCCTCTGAAAAAACAAAATCTAACCGATCAAAGTTTCTAATATCCTCCACATCTGTAATCTTACGCTCTGCCATATACCGTACCATCTCACCTCTAGCCATTTTGGCCCGCGTTGCCTTTTCAACAAGCTTCCCATCGACCATTTGTCCG
This sequence comes from Paenibacillus taichungensis, assembly GCF_013359905.1. GTDB lineage: Bacteria > Bacillota > Bacilli > Paenibacillales > Paenibacillaceae > Paenibacillus > Paenibacillus taichungensis. The sequence goes on from NZ_JABMCC010000118.1 coordinate 210,857, forward strand.
AATACACATGTAATGAACCGGGTTTCCTCGCTCAGAAAAGGCGTGATGTTTTTGCTATACTCTTTGGAAGCCAGATTCAGAATACAGTTGCTTTCCGCTTGAAGCTGATCTGCCAATTTGCTCCCCCAGAATTGATAGAGTGACTTGAAACCTGGACCTTGCAACTTGCCCTGCATCTCCAACCGATAAGGGGTAACCCCATCCAAAGGCCGTAACATGCCATAAAAACCGGATAATATGCGTAAATGCTCCTGAAGATACGCCAGTTCCTCATTTTGAAAAACACCTGGCGCCATATACTGATACTGAATACCCTCATAGGCATAGATGGCTGGGGTAAGATTTTCTTTTATATTCATATTCCGAATCCGCTCCACGTTCTGTTCGGCGATTGCATCGTTACACTTCCACATTGCTTTGAGTTCGTCATAGGTTAACTTTTGAAGCAAACTGAGTAGCTGTTCTGACTCTTTTATAAACTGCGGCATCTGCGCAATAGCCATAAGATCGGTATCGATCTTCATCTTTTTAGCTGGTGATATAATAATTCTCATCGTGCTGATCCATCCTTAATCTACCGTTGTTTTTGTCGTTATTCATTGTACAGGATTGGACAGGTGAATCCAATGTCTAGGCTTAACTAAATCCCTCATGTTTCCTTTGAAAAGACTCAAAAATGAACAAGTCAGCCCACGATTGGACTGGCTTGTTCATTAGAATTCAACAGATTAAATTGTTGAAAAAGTAAGGCGTGCATTTCAAACTGCTATTAGGGAGATACGCTCCCCGCGCCGCTATTTTGCTCTACTTTAGTAGTCGGTAATTGAATCATTGGCGTATTTGACCCACTTACATATGGAAGGGCTCCATCCCATTTCTTGATGGTTTCATATTCAACGAGTTGACTCGATAATGATTGTTGGAGCTCTTTATTGGCTTTAGCTTGACCCTCTGCTTCAATCAATAGTTTGTCTGCATTACCTTGCGCTTCCACGCGCTTACGTTCTGCTTCTTTCTTGGCGATCTCAAGTTCAGTCGTTTTACGTTCCAGTTCTTGAGAGGCTTCAACACGCTTATCGATTGCTTCCTGAGTCTTAGCATCAGGTTGAGGAACACCTACGGTAACGTTAGATACAATAAAGCCTAACTCTTTAACGTCATCAGAAAAACGTTGTTGGACATCCACTCCTGCTTCGGATGACTTCTCACCATAAACATCAATGACTGTAAACTTGGAAATACCTTTACGAGCTGCGTCACGGAAACGTGTTTTGAGATATGTATCCTCAATTTCTTGAATGCTAATTGGCCCAAATGTATTGAAAATAGAAGATACTTTACTTGGTTCTACTTGGTAGTTGTAAGCAAAATCAATTGTGATGTTTTTCCCGTCAGAAGTGGCAATCTGAATATCTCTGTATTCAACCGTTTGAATTCGGATCGGATATTTCGTTACTTTATCAAACGCTCCAACGAGTTTCCATCCTTGACTCAGTGTACTATCTTTTACGCCTCCATTGGGTGAATAAACGACCCCAACATATCCATTAGGAATTCGTGTTAAAAAGAAAGTCACCAGTAACACTCCCACAATAATAACCAAGGCAACCGTGATCGCCCCTACCCTAAAAGTCTTTGAATTTTTCATCATCATTCTCCTCTTGTTTGAATTTATTATATTTCTTCAGAATTCTACTACCTATTTTATTGAATAGCGGGATCATTAATGCCCATAGAATAAATGCTAGGATAAAGATTAAAATGATTCCCCCAATAAATGGCATATTCATCCTCCCCTCTATGGATGTAACCGAGTACAAATTTATAAATAGCAACTAATTATATCCTCCTTTATATATACTTTGTAAATTCGTATTCGGTTTCAATGATATTCAGACACCATTCCAATATCCTTCTTTGCTGTCAATTGAAAAGAGGGACATAATAATACGGAAGATTTCCCCCAATCCCCTCGCCTGCACAATCAAAATATAAAAGAAACCCCGGTAGCACGTCTGCATTCAGCAGCGTACAGCCGAGGTTCATCATTATCATTTCAAATAATACATTATTTATCTCTACTTAAACTCACCTTGTAAAATCATGCTGCCCAATCGTCAGCAACGTTGGTCTGCTCTTACTCCACAACGAAGTGGCAATTTTCGGATTATAATAATAGAGCGCTCCGTGTGTCGGGTCGGTTCCATTCAAGGCTTTACGAGCTGCCTGATAGGAAGTCTGGGTTGGCTTGGTATTAAACTGTCCATCGTCTATGGCCGTGAACTGCCCTTTTTGGAAAATTACTTTCGGAATTGATGACGGGAATGCATTTGAATGCACTCGGTTCAAGACAACCGCGCCAACAGCAACCTGTCCTTCAAAGGATTCTCCGCGTGCTTCCCCATGGATCAGCTTCGCGAGCTGGCGCAGCGTATTACCTTGGGCTGCAGCCTTCTTGTTCAGTCTGTTCAGCGTTGCCGGACCTGCAATTCCATCCGCACTCAACCCTTGAGCCTGCTGAAACTTACGGACAGCCCCTTTGGTAATAGAACCGTAATATCCGGTCAATCCAGCTTTAAAATACCCCAGTTCGCTTAGTTGCTCCTGCAATTGAAGAACATGTTCACCGCGAACGCCTTGTTCCAGCTTCTGCGCCCCGGCAGACGGAGCTGCCATCGTAAGTCCAAGAACCATCGCGAAGGCACCAAGAAGCACACTAACTCGTCCTGCTCTTTTGCCAGCCTTTCTTCCCCTGCGATGGGTGACTTTACGGCTGACGTTAATAGGTTCCATGTGGTCAGTGCTTGTGTGCAAATCATGTAGATCAAGCCTCTCATCCCCGCTATCTAATCTAAACTCTTCATCAAGGCTGTAGATATAGCTCGTCATCTTCATCTGGTTCATTTCTTTCATCTCTCTAATAGGAGTAAGATCAATCACATCATATCTCCCGTTTATCTCACTCATCCTATCGTTGCCATTATAGCTGTACATCACATTCATCCCGACATTCTCAATCACACGTATCCGTTCACACACGCTATTCTGTCCACTCATCATTTGCTTTTCATTCATTTTATTCTTCTCATTCATCATATTCTTTTCAATCATTTCACACGTCTGATCCATTTCATTACTGTTCTTCATGATTAGATTAACCTCCACTTTTCTGAATCCAGATCCCACTTTTTCCCCCTGAATCCTCACGGCCCTACATCCCGAGTGTCATTATAGGATATAGAAAAAGTAACGTCTATCGGACCGATGGCGCAGGCGAAAATCCACTCCACACACAGCAAAAAGAGGCATGAGCCCATGGTCACGCCATGGTCATGCCTCTTCTTGTATCAACCTTCTGCCGCTTATCCAGCCCGTTATAGGCGTAGGCAGGCAGACCCGCACAAAAGTTGCGTTGTATTTATTGACATTTATTCGGCCAGTTCCAGACCCTTGGTTTCCCGGCCCAGGAACAGCACAGCTGCTGCACCAATGAGGATGGTCACGAAGAAAATCGTGAAAATCAGGCTGATTGCAACCTCACGCTGAACCAGCATACCAACCATTAATGGAGCAAGCACGCCCCCAATCCGGCCTACCGATGTGGCAAGACCCACACCTGTTGAACGAACGGAAGTGGGGTACAATTCCGGACTATACGCGTATAGACCGCCCCAAGCTCCCAGATTGAAAAAGGAAAGACAGATACCTGCGGTCAGAATCGTCGCTTCCGTTGTTGCCAGTCCAAAAGCAATCGCACTTACTGCTGTCAATGTAAGATAAACGACAAGTACAAATTTGCGGCCAAACCGCTCAATGAAGTACGCCGCTGTGAAGTAACCTGGCAACTGTGCGATCGTCATAATCAGCACGTACTGGAAGCTTTTGACCAGCGTAAAGCCTTTTGCCATAACAACCGACGGCAACCAGAGGAACATACCATAATAAGAGAAAATGACGGTAAACCACAAGATCCAGAGCATCAACGTTGTGCGGCGATGCGGTGCTGACCATACGGTCGCAACCTTTTCGCGGAACGTGATTTTCTTAATCTTGGTATTGTTCTTGTAACGAGGCGGGTCCTGAATGGCACGGCGCAGATACAGCGCATAGAACGCTGGAACGGCACCAATGGCAAAAGCAATTCTCCAGCCATATTCCGGGATAACAAAGTTGGCAATGAGTGCTGATACAATCCAGCCACCTGCCCAGAAACTCTCCAGCAGTACAACTGCACGTCCACGTTCTGCCGTAGGCATCGACTCCGATACCAACGTAGATGCAACGGGCAGCTCCCCGCCAAGGCCAATACCTGCAATCAGACGCAGTACACACAATACGGCGAATCCGGTCGCCAATGCTGACAGGCCACTAGCAATCGTAAATACCAGCAGGGTCCACATCAAAATTGCCTTTCGGCCGAAACGGTCCGCAAGTGCCCCCGCAAGCAATGCACCTAGCGCCATACCGATGGAGTTGATACTCGTAAGCACCCCGACTTGTCCGGGACTGAGACTCCATTCCTTGGCGAGTGCAGCCACGATGAAGGAAATCATGCCGACTTCCATTGCATCAAACAGCCAGCTCATGCCGGCACTGAACAGCAGCTTGCGCTGCTTGGGATTCCGCAATACTTCCAGTTTGCTCATGTCTTATAGCTCCCTTGATCTCTATGTAGTCATTCTGACACTAAACCATTATTATGCAGAATGATCCAGAAATCAATGTAAAATACGCATATCCGTTGATCTTCTCCCCATACCTTACCCCTTGAGTGAACCCGCTGTCAGGCCTGCTACAAAATAACGCTGGAGCAAAATGAACAGCACGATCATCGGAATGGCTGTTACTAGCACACCGGTGAGCATCATCGGATAGTTCGTCACGTATTCCCCGCGGAACTGCATGAGTGCGAGTGGTAACGTTAGCTTGGACTTACTGCTGAGCATTAGCATCGGAATGAGCAAGTCATTCCAGACCATCACGAGCAGGAACGTGGCTGTAGCTGCCAGAGAAGGTGCAGCCAGCGGCAAAGCGATTCGTGTATAGAGCCTCCACTCGCTTGCTCCATCCATACTGCCCGCTTCCAGTATTTCCGCATTCAGCATACGCATGAAGCCCGTCAGCATAAATACGGAGACCGGCATTAACATCGCGGCTGATACTACAATGAGTCCTGTCAGACTGTCCGACCACCCGAGCGTACGCGTCAGAGAATAGATCGGCAGCATGCTCACTTGGGAAGGAACGATTAGACCTGCAACAAACAAAGCAAACACAATTTTGCCCACGCTGCCACCCCAGCGGACAATGGCATACGCAATCATGCTGCTGAGCAATAACTCAATCGCAACCGTGCCCAGCGTCACGACCAGACTGTTCCCGAAATACTGCCACATCGGCTGATTGCGAAACATGCCAGTGAGATTATCCCACGTAAACGGGTCCGGCCAGCTAAATGGACTGATGAAGAAGTTGCTGCTCGTTTTGAACGATGACACAAATACAAAGTACAGCGGCACAAGAATTAACAGGGCGTACACCAATAGGATCAGTCGATTGAACCATTTTAAAACCATAGGAACCCCCTCCCTTCTTCTTTAAGTCTTTTAGGTCTGCTCAGGCATCGTTCTCATTCAAGTTTTCTGCCCTAAAGTCATTTCAACGTAATGAAATCCAGAACTCGTTCAATAATTCGTTTAACAATTAGAATACTCACAACTCACCTATTCACAAGCATATCAATCCGTCCAATCGTTAATAGCTTACCCGGTCGGCACGCAGCGCCTTGAACTGCAATAACGTCAGCAAAGCGAGCAGAACCAGGAAAATCATCGAACCCGCAGAAGCAAGGCCAAATGAGTAGCTGCCAAAGGCAGTATGATAGATGTATGTCGTCAAAATTTCAGTAGCGTAGTTAGGGCCTCCGTCCGTCATGGTGAAAATGAGGTCAAACGCCTTGAACGATTGAATCGTCGTATAGGCCACAACAATCGTTGCCGAAGGTGCCAGCAGCGGCCAGGTCACGGTACGGAATACCTGCCATTTGCTGCCGCCATCCATACGTGCTGCTTCATACAGCTCCGCCGGAATACCTTGCAGACCTGCGATAAACACGATCATCATCTGCCCGGCATGCGCCCAGACTTGTACAGCTGCAATCGAGTAGATGGCGATCTTCGGATCACCAATCCAGTTGTGGGCCATGCTCCCCATACCTGCCTCGTTCAATCCATAGTTAATCAGCCCGATCGAAGGATCGTACATAAATGCCCAGATCAGACCCACCGATACAGAGGACAGAATCGCAGGCAGAAAATAGAGCGCCCGGAGTGCGATGCGTGTCTTGGTGTTACGTACCAGGAGCAGCGCCAGAACAAGTGAAATAAAGGTTTGCGCAATGACAACCGTTAACATGAACTCAACGTTGTTGCCAAAGGCTTTGCGAAATACGATGCTGCTGAGACTGTCCTTGTAATTATCCAGCCCTACAAATGCATACGACGGGGATACCCCGTCCCAATCCGTAAAGGAGTAGAACAGCCCCGTCAATGTAGGAAATACGAACAGTGCAACGTACAGCAGCAACCCGGGTAACAAAAACAGGGATAGCTGAATACGGTTCTTCATTGTTTATTTCCCGATATGCTGATCAATGATCGCCTGTGCCTGCTGCGCTGCTTCTTCAGGAGAAGTTCCGCTCAGTACAGCCTGAATGGAGTTGGTTACTGCTTTCTGATTATCTCCGTTCAGGATAGTGAACCGTGGCTGGAACACGGTCTTTTTGCTCGCCCAATCTCCGGCAACCTGGAGCTCAGGTGTATCGTACTTCACATCATTCACTGTTACATTCTGTCCCGTCTGGTTCGCATATTCGCCAGCCACTTCCGGATTGCTCAGGAATTCGATGAACTTCTTCGCTTCTTCGGGGTGTTTGGACTTGCTGTTCACCGCAAGCATAAATGTCGTGGTATGAACGCCTTCATACTTCGCCTGATCGGCACTCACCGTAATCGGTGCAAGCAGCTTCTGCTCCAGATTCGGGTTCTGCTGTTTGTTCTGAGCCAGCTGATAAGATCCGCTTGCCAGCATGGCTGCTTTCTCCTGGATAAAGAGTGCTCCCGCTGCCGGGTCTTTCGTTCCCAGTGCGTCCTGCTGGAAGTATCCTTTGTCGTTCAGTTCTTTGATCTGGGTTAATGTTTTCACCCAAAACTCATCCGTCAGTTTGGCCTCTCCGGCTTCCACTTTGGTAAAAATGTCGTCACTTGGTGCATTGTTCATCACCATCGTATTCATGAATTGGCCCGGACCAATATCCGCTCCAGCAAATGCAATCGGAATAATGCCGTTTTCTTTCAGCGTCTGGCAGAGTGCCAAGAAGCCTTCCCAATCCGTCGGTGGTGTCAGTCCATATTTTTCGAACAGCTTCACATTATAGATTGGATCGTTGTATACGAGTTGATAGGGAATTGCATATTGTTTGCCATCGTGCTGGCCTGCTTCAATCAGCTTTGAATTGTAGGCCGACAGAAACGATGACCCGGTCAGATCGGTGAACAATCCGGCTTTGGTGAAGGCTTCGAACTGTGCACCAGGGAAGGAAGCAAATACATCTCCAACTGAACCATCACTGATTTTGGATTGTACAGTAGATTGATATTGATCTGAAGGAAGAGTCTGCATTTCCACATGGATGTTCGGATTTTCCTTTTCAAACGCATCAATCGTCTTGTTCAATGCTTCCACATCCTCTCCACGCCAGTGCATGAAGCTGATTGTTACTTTGCCCGAACCGGAGGAATCGTCCCCTCCTGATGCCGCGTTTTCCCCGCCGCCGCAGGCAGACAGCAGGATGGACATCACCAGCATACTGACAAGGGGCAGGATATATTTTTGTTTTTTTCTCATAAAAAAAGACCTCCTGAAGGATGTTATATAAGTTAAACAATGATTTTACACTGGGCACTCCGAGTGCAGTACCATCTTCCGATCGCTGTTATCACCGAATTTCTTTGAATCATCTCTATAAATGGTTAAAATCTCGGGATAGCGTATGCTTCCGATGTAGCTTTCTTCCAGAAAGCTTTCAGGCGAGATGATGCTTACGAAGTAGCTTTCTTTCAGAAAGCTTTTAGCTCCGCTTCTTCAGATCGGTTCTGCTCTCTCCGTTAAAGTGTAAAAAAAGGGTTAACTCACTTAGTTGGTAGTAACTGAATGCTTCTTCTGTCTTGTTTTCCACTTCTCACGAATGATGGGCATAACCGTGCGTCCGAAAATTTCGGCTTCTTCCAAATGCGGGTACCCGGATAATATAAATGTGGTCACGCCCAGATCTCCATATTCCATCAATCGTTCTGCGACCTGTTCCGCTGTACCGACAATGAGGATCGCTCCGCCTGAACGAACAACGGATAACCCTGTCCACAGGTTTGGCCCTACAACGAACTGCTGTTTCTCGGACAACTCCCGCAGCTCATTCTGTCTGCGTTGGTTGGTTGCATCCGTCTCTGCGAAGGCTGCTTTGGCTTTTTCGATTGCCTCTGGTGGGACTTTGCTAATAATCTCCCAAGCCGCCGCCCATGCTTCTTCTTCCGTATCCCGGATGAGTACTTGTGCCCGCATGCCGTAACGCAACTGGCGATCTTGTCCGGTTTCCTCTTGGATCTGTTCGCGAATGACTTCAATTTCTTCGATCTGCTCCTGAATCCAGTCATGCGGCTCGCCCCACATGAGGAATGTATCTGCGTGTTCAACAGCGACCCGTTTGGCAATCGGTGAACTTCCACCCAGGTAGAACGGCGGATACGGCTTTTGCACCGTTTCAGGCATGCCTACCGGACCTTTGAAATTGTAATACTTACCATTAAACTCCGATTTGTCTTCGGATGCTTCCTGATTCGACTGAGCACCACTTCCAGCAAACTCGGTCAGATTGAGCCCGGCCGATTGTGTCCATGAACGCTTCATCACTTCCATGTACTCGCTCGCCCGTTCATAACGTTCATCATGGGCATGAGCCAGTGGATCTCCCAGTTCCTCCAAATCCCGAACCGAGCTGCCTGTCACCACATTGATCATGGCACGACCGCCAGACAGTTGATCCAGTGCCGCTCCCATTCGTGCCGCCAATACAGGGGTGACCAGACCTGGGCGAATGGCCACAAGCGGACGCAGTGTTTTCGTGTGACTCATGACAGCCGAACCCACAACCCACGCATCCAGACAGGCTCCACCTGTCGGAATCAATACAAATTCAAAACCTGCCGTCTCCGCTGTCTGCGCTACTTGAACCAAATAATCCAGGCTCGGTTCACGCTCCGGGGCAACCCCTACATATTTTCCGTCTCCTGCTGTAGGCAAAAACCAACCAAACTTCATCTCTTCCTGTTCGCTCACGCAAGTCAATCCCTTCTATAAATAAAGTCTCATGTTAAAAATAAGATCGGTGTTGTGCACATTGGCCGTTCCGGTTACGAATCGTTCTTTCGATCACTGTTATCTCCAGATTTTTTTGATTCCCTTTTCAAAGGGGAAAATCCGGAGATAAAGGTGAACGCGTTGCTTCTTCAGAATCGATTTCGTCCCCTTCACTACGTTCGCACTCGTTAAACCTTATTTTTAAAGTACGCCTAATTTCTAATCATTTTATAAGTACGTACACTCCCAAATGCCGATTAATTAACTTGGTTTAATAGGTATGGACATCATAACAATTGATTTGTCTGTGATCAATGTCATTTCGCGGTAATTTTATTTTGTCATTTTGTGGTGAATTCACAGGAATAGGTCTTCTCGATCTTGAATATTTACAAAACCCACCTGTATAATAGGTTATAAGAGAAACTTTCAGAGATTACAAACTATACTTATATTAAAGAGGTGTTCCTGATGATCGAGAGCATGAAGGAGGACCACCACGAGTTTTTGGATATTATTTTTTTTACTCCGTCTGAATTCGAGAAAGCCGGTGGAGCATGGCCGATTCGAATCGGTCGTAATATAGCCAAGAGCAATTATCATATTGGCCCTCGAACGACGCCTTTTCATTATTTAATTTTTGTTCTGGAGGGCGAGGGAACTTTCATACAGAACGGACATCGTTATTCCCTGCGTGCCCGCGATGCATTCTGCCTGTATCCACAGGTTACCCATGAGTATTGGTCCGACCCAAAGGAATCTTTGCACAAAATTTTCATTGCCTTTGATGGAAAACATGCAGCTGAACTTTTGGCACGAATCGGGCTTACTCCAGACGCGCCGCATCGTTCAGGTGTACTCACGCCGGAGACGGCAAGTGGCATGCGTGCTTTTATGGAAGAGGTTCGCAAACCTCAGGGAGGCGCAAGCGACCTGGGACGACTTACCCGTTTTCTCGGATTGTTTGACCGGATTGCCAAATCCCCTGCTACCCGAGTGCTTCAACCAGACTCTGCCACACCCTGGCTGCAAAAGGGCAAGGAGTACATGGATATTCACTTTGCCGGCGGCATTACCGTGGAAGGTGTATCTTCTCACGCTGGCGTGGATCGGACCCATTTTGCCAAACAATTCCGCAAAGCCTACGGCCTGTCTCCTGTCCAGTATATTCAACGTCTCAAAATGAATCAGGCCAAACGGCTGCTTGTTCAGACCCCGTTAACGTTAACTGAAGTAGCGCATTCGGTGGGTTACCCTGATCTGTTTTCTTTCTCCAAAGCGTTCAAAAAGCAGGTGGGTCTGCCACCCAACAGATATCGAACCGCCGAGAACAATAAAAGCTGATTTGTCGCCAGCCGCATGCTAACGAATAGCAAAAAAGGCAAGCCTCCTTGATCGGAGACTTGCCTTTTCCTCATTACATATTACAGTGCTCTTTCTTAAACTGCATATACCTAATATATACACCCGCTACTTCTTCTCCTCGCTCTTTCGAGCCAGCGGAATTCCGTTTTCCTTTGCATACCATGCCTCATAATGATGCACTGCGACACCTGCAAAGGAGGAATGAGAAGCGCCGAGATCAAACACTTTCTTCATTTCTTCGTCCATATTAGTGATGGATTTGCTGAAAAAGGTTAGATGATCACCCTCATGCGTATCGGCCAGCTCGGCTCCAACCCATACCTTCTTGCCAAGCTCATCCGCTTCTTCCAGCTCTTCCTTGGACAGATCATACATCTGCTGACCACTATCCCGATAAGCCATAATGGCTACCGCATCAAAGTGATCAATCACCCAGCGGCTGAATGTACCTCCGCCTTCTGCCGACTCGCGTGCATCCAGCCAGAAAGGGATCGCGGCGCTCATGTAGAGTCCGGCATCCTTACCAGCTTTGGTCCATGCCTTCATGTTGTCGCTCCACTCCGCAATAACGCTATTCTGCTCGTTCTCCCAGCGTTTTAGCTGATAAGGCTCAACATCCAGCTGAATTCCCTCAAAGCGTTCATTTTTGGCCGAAGCTGCATTATATGCCCGTACTTTTTCAATAAACGCAAGTCCCTCTTCCCGCTTCTCCGTATAGGCCCAGTCTGCATGACCGTTAAGGGCATGCACTTTGATCTCAGCCTGCCTCGCAGCCGCGATGAATTTGCGGTATGTCGCATCGGGTACCTCATCCTGAATTTGCAGGAAAATGGTATCCACACCCTGCGCTTTGGAGAAGGAGATAATCTCAGGCGTCTGCTCTGCAATAATGGAAGCGTCCCACAGCCAGGTCGCCTTATGTTCCTCATGTGAAAACCATTTGAGTAGCCAGGGCAGAAGAAGCAGGCAGAACAGCAGGGCCAAGATGGCCCATTTTGCCTTCACCGTCAGTTTGCCCCACTTGTTCGTTATATTCCTCAGACGAGCAACGCTTCACTTGGCTCAAGCACAGGGTGCTGTACCGAATGACCAATCTTGTAAATGTGCGGATGTGAATACGTTTTGAACGCATTACGTGTATCCAGAATTGGCACACCCATCTCGGCAATATCAAAGTAAGGCAAATCGCTGTGGTTGGTGATCAGCACGATGCAATCGTACTTCTTGAACTGCTCCAGATTGAACGCTTCGCTATAAACCGTCTCGCCATGTTTGTCCCGGAACGATTCCGCATGTGGATCATAATAGCTGACATTGGCTCCACCTTCCTTGAACTGTTCATAGATTTCCAGTCCTGGAGATTCACGCAAATCGGCAATATTTGGCTTGTACGACATACCGAGCAACAGAATGTTGGATTTACGTACCGATTTCGCGTACTCATTCAGAATGGTTGATGTTTTGTTCAGTACATAATATGGCATATTGTCATTGGTGGATTGCGCCAGCTCAATGAACTTGCTGTAGAAACGGAATCCTTTAGCCTTCCAGGACAGGTACATCGGATCAAGCGGGATGCAGTGACCGCCGATGCCAGGGCCCGGATAGAAAGGCATGAATCCAAACGGCTTCGTCGCAGCTGCGTCGATAACTTCCCAGATATCGATGCCCATACGGTCACACATCATGGCCATTTCATTAACAAAGGCAATGTTGACGCTGCGGAACGTATTTTCCAGCAGTTTGGACATTTCTGCCACTTTTGGTGAAGATACAGGTACAACCGTTTCAACGTATTTACTGTACAACGCTGTTCCCAGCTTGAGGCAAGCTTCAGTTGTGCCCCCGATTACTTTTGGTGTATTAAAAGTAGTGAATCGTCCGTTGGACGGGTCCACACGTTCAGGCGAGAAGCACAAGAAGTAGTCTTTACCTGCTTCGTGTCCGATTTTGTCCAGCTCATCCTGGATCAGTTCTTCCGTTGTACCCGGATAAGTAGTGCTCTCCAGTGTAATTAGCATGCCTGGTTTCATGTGCAGTTTAATCTGATCCACCACTGTCTCGATATAAGACGTATCTGGGTCCTGATTTTCACTAAGTGGTGTAGGTACACAGATGCTCAACGCGTCGATCACGCGCAGCATGCTGTAATCCGTTGTAGGCTGGAAGCGGCCGCTTTGCATCACTTTTTTCAATTCATCGGACGAAATATCGTGAATATAGGAATCTCCCTGATAGATGCTCTCCACTTTGGATGCATCCAGATCAATCCCGATTACAGTGAAACCCTGATTGACCATTTCCACCGCAAGTGGTAATCCTACGTAACCGAGCCCGACCACGCCGAGCACCGCTTCTTTATTTTCGATCGCATTCAGTAATGTGTGGAATTGTTGATTCTCCATGATATTCCCTCCGGGCAGTGTATTTGTTTGGTTGATTGACGAATCCATTTGATAGATGTTTGTCTGTAGATGTACTTGTTTGTCTAATAAAGATTAATGAAGGATAGCTGTTTCTCTTCGCTTTGCTATGTGGTTGCGTTTAATGCAGACAACGCCTGATTCGGGCATCCAGCTCCACAGGTGAGAATGGTTTGGTCATATAATCATCGACTCCGCTGCGGAAGCATTGACTGATCGTTTGTTCCACACGCTGTTCCGTCAATACGACGATTTTGGGCGGCTGAGCCACATCCAGGTTCTGGATATGTTGAATGAACGGCAGACCATCAATGCCATATAGGTTCAATTCGGTCAGTACCAGGTCAGGTGTGATTTTCTCAATCAATTCCAGTGCAGCCAGTCCATCCACCGCTTCATAGGTTTCGTACCCCTGCATCTTCAGACGCAATTGCAGAAACTCGCGTACCGTCGGATCGTTATCCACAATCAAAATTCGTTCCGGCTCGTCTGCCGTCTTGTCCAGCGTGTAGATATGAATCTCCGACGGGTCTACCAGCTTGGCCGACTCAGCCATATGTTGGATGGTTGCCTTTGAAGGACGTTCACCTGCCGGGAAACTTGCCAGCGTGATTTGTGGATCGGCACCAGGTACCGTCTCCTGCAATTCATGCTTGATGCGAAGCCCTTCATAATGAACCTCATCCAGTGTCAACCCTGGCAGCAGGACAGCAATCGCCTGTGTGGCTCCATCCTTCCAAACCTGAAATTCAGACTCACTGGTCTGTTCCAGATGTGTCCTGACCAGCTGCTCCGGCTGAGACTGCCCTGCACAATGGATGAACATTAAGCCGCATGTTTCGGCACCCGTTTCTTTCAATCCCTGTTCTACACTGCGGTACACATTAACGGCAGCCTCACGCTGCAATGTCGCCGTATTTGGCATGTTCTTTTCCACCCTTCTCCCTCGGTTATCTATATTGTTTCTGCTGTATTACTTTGATTACGCTGTGCTTAAGCCGCCTCGCTTGTTTTTTCTTCCTCGGACCAGCTCTGGCGTGTCATGGTACCCCATGAGTTGTTGTTTTGCATGAACTGGATATGCCCCTGCAATCTCCACAGCACGCCGAGCTGATGATAGCCGACGAATTTTAGAGCGGAGTAGAACAGCATTTTGACCAGATCCGATAGCTTGTTATACCGCTTGAATGCAATTTCCTCGAGCACAAGGGCTCCCACACTGAGCAGATAACCACTCACAATGTTAAGCGATCCAAAGAGCACAAGTATCGGCCACTGGGTCATATCCATCAGTACATATCCCGTGAGAGCGAGAAGTCCGGTAATGCGGAAATACGGATTCAGCGCTTCAAAAAGGATGTTGTACGGCATGGTAAGCATGCCCATGACTTTATATTTCGGGTTGAACAACATGCCGCGATTCTCGATCATGTTCTTCAGATTTCCACGTCCCCAGCGCTTGCGCTGACTGGACAAGATCCGGTAGGAATCCGGTGCCTGTGTCCAGCACACGGCTTCAGGGCAGAAAGCTACGCGGTATTTCAATTTGTTCTCCAGCATATAACGGTGAAGCTTGATGATAATGTTCATGTCTTCACCCGGATAACCGTCCCGGTATCCCCCAACCGCGATAACCGCATCCTTGCGGAACATGCCGAAGGCACCAGAAACGATAATCAGACCATTCATGTGACTCCAGCCGATCCGTCCGCCGAGAAAAGCTTTGAGATACTCGATAGACTGGAACATCGGCCAAATCTTGCGAGGCAGTGAAACGTCCTGCACTGCCCCATTCTCGATTTTGCAGCCGTTAGCTATCCGTACATCCCCGCCAATAGCAACCGTCTCTTCCGGATTCTCCATATACATGCGAGCCATACGAATCAGGGCATCCTTCTCCAGCAAAGAGTCAGCATCGATGGAAGAAATCAACGGATAATGAGACAGGTTAATTCCGGCATTGAGGGAATCGGCCTTACCACCATTCTCCTTGTCAATGACATACAGGTCGGGGAATTCCGGATTGTGGTAGATCCCGCGAATTTTCTGACAGGAAATCTTGCCCCGAATCTTCGTGTTGGGTACCGGCTTTAGACGATATTCTTCCAGCAACACCTTTAAGGTGGTATCGCTCGAACCATCATTCACCACGATGACTTCATATGTTGGATAATTCAGCGTCATCAGGCAGTTCACATTTTCAATAATCGTCAGTTCCTCGTTATATGCGGGAACCAGCAAGGAAACCGATGGTACCAGCTCCGAGCCTGACAACGTATTGTATTTGGAATAATGCGATCGCCTGAAGATCGTCCAAATGTTACGGAATGATAAGGCCAGAATGGAAAAGTAAAGCGTATTTACGGCAACGACATAATAGATTGCGACCATGCCGTAGATTAATAGTAGATCTCTAAGCAGTGTAATCCCCTCCTACCGCAGCCACACCTGTACGTTTCTTGCTTGTTATCCGGTTCCCACGTACGGGACCGAAGTACCGATCATACAGCAGCCTTTTTTTGTTATGTGCAATCATCTGGTCAACGGCTTTGTGGTCTGTTCCTGAGTGCTGCATCGTACTCTCAATCTGCTGCATTGCAATTTCCCGTTCAGCACCTGTGCCCTCCACAGCGGCCTGACACAAGGCTTCAAATCCCGGTTCACCCAGCTTGCCCAGGCTCTCCGCACTGTTATAGCGTACTCCCCAATCTTCATCACGCAGCGCTTTGCGCAGCAGTGGAATGCTGCCTGCCGCATGTTTCGAACCAAGCGCCTGCACCACTTCAGCACGTACCTCCGGGTCCGAATCCTGCATGAGCCTCAGAATGGTCTCGTCCTGAAGTGCCGGACTTGCGCTAAGATACAGCTTCACTGCTTCTGCCCGTACATCCTGATGTTCTGCGCCAACGAGTCTGTCGAGTGCAGGCATCACTTCCGGCACAGCTTGTCCCCACATCGCAACCAATCCCACTTTGACAAAGTCAGGATTGCGATCTTCCAGTAGTTCAATCAGAATTCTGCTTGTATCCAGACTGGTTTCGAGCAAAATATCTGCTGCCAGATGATGAATCGATTTTCCTTTGGTCAACAGCAGCGCGAGCATGTCTTTCAGTTCACCCTGACGGGTAGTACATCTTGCGATGGAACGGCCAATCATAATGGCCATCGGGCCAGGCTTTTCATCCTTAAGCAATTCCATCAAGCCTGGAACGGCCTCTGGACAACGCATACCGCCCAAGCGATAAGCCGCATCAATCTGGCGTCCGTAACGAATACGACTCAGTTCCTTCAGATCATGCTCAACAAATCCGGCTTCACGGCAGAGTACAATCAATTTGTTGCGATACTCGCCCTTGAACTGATCAATCCATTCAATAAGTTTGCTCTGGATGACCCGACGCTCAAGTGGGGCCAGCTTCCCAGGTGGCAATCTCAAGGGACTGTCCTCTGTCAACGCCGTCTGCAGATACGTAAAGTAGTCACGCTGCTTTAATTTATAAAACTCAATCTTGCGCCGTTTGCCGTTGTGGGACATTTTCATGGCAAACAGCAGGATTACACCCACAGCGACGAGCGCCGTACAGATGTATAGAAATAGATAAGCCAAAGCCAAATTCGGAAACATGTGAAAAGGTCCTCCTTTATACTCATTTATTCGGTCTGAAAACTTGGAATTTGTTCATACCGTTTCTTCATTTCCTCGTAGCTCAGTTTCAGTCGCTCACTGTACTGTACCTGCTCCCAGGGCTGCCAGCTGTATATAGGCAATGTCTTCACATCCAGTGTCTTCTGTTCACCACCAGGCCAAGAAATATTTCCAGTAGAACGATCCATTAGCCACGGAATCAGGGTCACACCTTTGACTGCGACGGTTTCGAATTCCCGCCCACCTTTCAGCGCTCCATACTTGATCGCTTGCAGTGAACTTGGGTCACCGAATCCAAGCAGCATCCATGGAATACGCATCTCGACCTGATTACCGTTATACTGCCAGGCGGTTAACGAATCGGTATCGGATTGATCTGGAGCTGTTGTTCCCCGTTTCAATGTGCCAACCTTCTCATTCATGAACGGTTGGGCGGACCGGGTATCCGGTGGGGTCATCCGTAAGCTGACCGCCAGGTTCCATGGATGGAATGGATCTGCTGCATTCTCTTGCTCCTCGGGCAGCATCCCATAACCGTCCTTGCCGTAGAGGCGCTGGTTAAAATCATAGTCCTTGGCGATCTCCACTTGTGATTCATCATCCTGTCCCAATGTAATCACTGTTTCGAGTCCATCACTCAGCGTTCGATCCGGAAGTCTCGCACCCGGCTGATTCCCACCATCCAGCGTATCCGTTCCGATGCGCAGCAAGGTCTGGTCTGGATCAAAAGGTTGATCGAGCGTCATGCCAATGTACAGGTAGGCTTCATCATGGGTCATTTTCATTTCCTTGATGCCGTCTACCTTACCTTGCCAGACGGTGACCTCTTCCTTCTTCAGCGCATTCCAGTCATCCAGCCTCCCGTCGATGGTCAGCTGTTCCTGCTTACCGGGGTCCATAGCGAGCAGACCGAACATCTTCTCATTCGTCAGCACGTTCAGCCAGTAGGCCCGCCGATCAGCGGGAATTTCGAGCGGCATCGTGTTCCAGGTTTTTTTGAACCACTCATCCTGCCACATGAACAAAATCGCTCCTGCATACCCCTCATCATAAATATCCTGAGTCAGCGATGCGTCGATCTCGCCCTGCTCGGCCTCGTTATGTCCGCCCTGATCCCGACCTCCCATACCCAGATGGGAGATTCCAAGCGAAGACGGTACACCGTACTCTGTAATCATTACAGGCATATCGGAAAACTCGGCTTTGAGCTTGCGCAGATAACTTTTGTACGTGTTGTACTCGCCGTTCTCATCCTTAATCGTCTGGAGTGTTTGGTCCGTATGGAACAGGTCCGGGTAATAAGGATACACATGGTATGCTGCAAAATATCCGCCCTGCCACTCTTCCGGTTGAATATGTCGCGCATCCACACTCACCAAATCCTCTTCAAACAGCGGCTCACCCGGATGATCCAGCACATCGGTGGTAACCCAATTGGTGAAGGTCATCGGATGCTCCCATCCGTATTTCTTCTCCAACACGGCGGTATAGTCCAGCAGCTCTGCCAGCCAATTCTCGAACGGTGATGCATCCTGCGTCCCGGAAAAATGAGCGCCTTTGTACTGCGGCACATCGGGGTGACTCTCATTCGTGTTGTTCACCATCGAAGGGTCCCACTCGGTCCCCACATGCCAAGCCATTAGATATTTCCCGGCATTCGTCTTGTATTTGCCGCTTGACTCTCCCGGTTTATCGGGAATGTCCGCATCCCCATATACAGCCGATACCGCCTTTTCAATCTCCTGCTTGAACGTCTGCTCAATATGGTCAGCATAGGCATCCTGCTTCTCGATCAACTCTTCTTCCGGCGACCATATGCCCTGTATAAAATATAACGGTTGCTCCCGGCCACGGTTATACTCAACCAATGCGGTGTAAAAAACCGGCTCATGTACCGTGTACACCCGGATGACATTGGCCCCCAGATCCTCAATCTGCTGGAACCACTTTAAGTAATCCTCTTTGGTCAACGGAAACTCGCCTGGGTAATGTCCTGGTGATGTTGCGCCCAGGTTCACACCTTTCACGAACATCTCCCGCCATGCACCATCGGGTCCATATTCCATGAACCGGTCTCCATCGGTCTTGAATTTCATCTCCGTGCCATTATCCGCTGTGTACGTAACGAGCTGGGGTTGCATATAGTGCCAGCCGGCAAATATTCCGCCTGTCACTACGGCCGCTCCTGCAAACATCGTTAGCAACCAGCGTCTTCGTCTTCGTCTGCTCATGGCTCTTAATTGCTCACCTCTCTAGTATGCATCCTGCTTCATCTGCGGATCTTAAATGACATGAAGGTCTACGGGAAATTCCGCATCGGATGTCCGCTTTGGGTAGAGATGTCAGCGGTGTAGTTCTCACTATAGCTCTAAGTGTCTGCATTTGTAACTAGGCTGATGGAAGCAAACGTGAACTGCAACATTCTGCCCATAATTCGTAAAATGCGCCATCAACTAGCATTCAGGAGCCCTTCTTGCTCTTATGTTCCATGGGCACGAATATATGTCACTTTAACCGTCCTTTGAAGTTCTTCCAGCCTTGCACATCTCTACCCGTTATTGTTATATGCAACGCGGATTGCGAGATCTGTTTCCGCTTGAACGCTTACCCCATTAAACGCTAATGATATTTTAAAGTTGCGGACATTTTTACAGTATTAACCATAAAGATTACAAAATTGATACTATAGTCCGATAACATATCCTTGAAAACCCGCGCCCTATCAAGGTTTTCTGAAAAGTGCAGAAAATGAAAAAAGGACATCAGTCCCCCCCTATAGGACTGTGCCCATTTATATTACTTTTACATAAAGCCCAATGAACACCCGGTCATCACCCGGAAGTCACGGATCTCTTACATGAAATGTAAAAAAATACATCTTATTTCCTAAATTTTGACTCTATTAGGTCCATCCAATATTTGTGTCCAAATTGCAAAATAATTCCGGTTGCCGCATCTGGCATTGTCGGATATGCTTATAAAACAGGAACACTTGTTCCATACTGTAAATAAACTGTAAAATAACGTTGGCTGAATGAACCCCATCGCTGTACAGAAGCAGCCGAATCATGAATAAAAGGAGAGAAGTACTATGCCCCGCAAAGACGGACGTGTCATTATGCTGGCCGATTGCCAGTCATTTTATGCCAGTGTGGAGAAGTCTGCACATCCTGAATACAGAGACCGTCCGCTTGTTGTTGCGGGAGATCCTGCACGCCGTTCAGGCATTATTCTGGCAGCCTGCCCACTTGCCAAGTCCTATGGAATTACTACAGCAGAACGGCTGGGTGAGGCTCTTGCCAAATGCCCCGATGTTGTCGTCATTCGTCCCAGGATGGCCGAATATATTCGTGTTTCCCTACACATTACCCGTATTCTTCAGTCCTATACCGATCTGGTTGAACCGTATAGCATTGACGAACAGTTTCTCGATGTCACCGGAAGTTTAGATCTGTTCGGCAGTCCTGAAACGATTGCCCGCAGCATCCAGGACAGGGTCATGGATGAGACTGGCGTCTATATCCGCGTCGGCATCAGCGACACCAAGGTTGTCAGCAAGATGGCCTGTGATCTGTATGCAAAAAAAGTCCCAGGAGGCATCTATACACTGCCCCGCAAGGACATGCAGACAACGTTGTGGAATAAACCTGTTCGAGACATGTTTATGGTCGGTTCCCGGATGGGGCAGCATCTCTATAAGATGGGGATTCATACGATCGGTGATCTGGCGCAGACTCCATTGTCCCGGCTTAGAGAACGTTGGGGTGTAAATGGTGAGGTATTGTGGCGTATTGCCCGCGGAATCGATGATTCTCCAGTAAAACCCGGGACATATGCTCACCAGCAGCAGGGCATTGGACATCAGATGACATTGCCTCGGGACTATGAATCGTGGGCAGACATCAAGGTGGTGCTGCTCGAACTGGCAGAGCTGGTCAGCCGGCGTTCCCGGGACAAATCGCTCATGGGTAATGTCGTCTCTGTAGGATGCCGGGGGCAGGATTACGATCGTCCAACCGGCTTCTCCCGCCAAATGAAGGTGAATGAACCTACCAACATCACCGATGAAGTTTACGATGCGGCTGCAGCTCTGTTTCTGCGCCATTGGGACGGATTACCCATTCGCCGCATCAGCGTGTCATTGACTGGGCTCGTGCCCGATTCCGAAGTACAGCTATCCTGGTTCGATGACCGCGAACGCAAAAGAGAACTGGAACGCGCCACGGATGACATCAAGCGCAAGTTCGGAGAAACCGCGATCATGCGGGCCTCCTCGCTCTGCTCGTCCGCGCAGGCACAGGACCGTTCTCATAAAATTGGAGGTCACTATAAATGAGTAAAAAATTACAGCAAAACGGGATTTTTGAGTCGTCACGCATGATGCTTCCCGAACATCGGGAAGCCTACATCATTCATCAGGAGCAACTTGCTCCCCGTACCCGTCCATCCCTGGATGCCCAGGCAGCGGAAGAAATGTCCCGTTTACTTAGTAACTCCATGCTGCTTGGGGATGCAGTCACCATCACCCTGTTCCATGAACATGATGATATCCGTTTTACCGGACAGGTGCTCCGATTGGACTCCCCTGCTCGTACCCTTAAGCTGCTGATGGAGAGCGGAACCCGGGACATTCAGATGAATCTTATTACGGATGTGGTACTCGCGAATGAATGATGCGGTCTGGGGTTGCGGGTATACCGGAATAGATGCAGCATGGCCATTGCTATGCAGGACCCTTTTCCTACACATTCTGAACCAAGACTGAAGCAGCCGATAAGCCCATTCCTATTAGACCATGTCGTTCCAAAGAAGCAAAAGGACGGATTGGTGTTTCATCGGCTACTTGGAAGGGTATAGAGATGACTTAATTAGAAGAAACTCCAGTCAAATTCCTTGGAAAGACGCTCAAGCAGATGCACACCTGCAATACTGTTTCCTTTCCGATTCAGAGCCGGACCTACAAGACCGATGCCAAACTGGCCTGGAACCAGAGTCAGAATCCCACCCGACACTCCACTCTTGGCAGGCAACCCGACCTGAATCGCGAATTCGCCTGATGCATTATACATACCGCAGGTAGTCATGAATGTCTTGGCGATCTGTACATAACGACGAGGAATAAGCTCAATCCCGGTGATGGGATCTGTCCCATCATAAGCAAGCACCAGTGCCATACGGGCTAGGTCCGCACAAGTCACCTCGATGGAGCAATGGCGGAAATAGACGGCAAGCACATCTTCGACGTCATCCTTGAGCACACCATTGTGCTTCAGAAAATAACCAAGCGAGCGGTTCAGATGGCCTGTCTCCGATTCGGACTGGTATACCGACTCGTTATAGTCCAGCCGATCATTATTAGCCAGCTTGCGAAAAAATTCCAAAATGCGCCGTGACTTCTCCTCTTTACAATCCCCAGCAATCAGGGACGATACCGTAATCGCGCCCGCATTGATCAATGGATTAAACGGAATGCCCGGTTCGACCAGTTCGAGCTTGATCATGGAATCATAATCATCCCCGGTAGGTTCTTTTCCTACATTAAAGAAGACCGCTTCCTCCCCATGATCCATCAGGGCCAGAATGAGTGTAAATACCTTGGAGATACTTTGCATCGTAAACGGGACACCACAGTCTCCGGCTGATACATGATTGCCTTCGGCGTTCATGATATGTATACCCAGTTCATCCTGTGAAGCCTTGAACAACTCGGGAATATAAGAAGCGACTTTCCCCTGTCCAGTGTGCAGACGGCTGGTCTCCAGCCATTCCGGCAGCAACTGGTTCAGACGTTCCATTGCAGCATTGCTCATCTCCATCTCCTCCAAATCTCTGTATGAGCATTTCACACGCATCTGAATGACAGTTTCCCATCGAAGTGATGCAAAATGCCCGGTATAGTATGTATTACCCGCAAGCCTGATCCCTTACCGCTTCACCTGAAGATTCAGCTCCAGAATCTCGCCGGGTAACCCATGATAATCCCCAACCCATGTGGATACAAAGTTCTGTCTGAGCAATATTCGACGTGATGCCGCATTGGACGGATCGATAACCGCATAGAGTACACCAATTCCCGCCGCCTGTGCCTGAATAATCAGCCGAGCTGCGATGGAAGTCCCATGTCCTTTCCCCCAATGCTCCGGCAGAATCATGTAACCCATCTCCGCCCGGGACGGATCGGATTCATCCGGGATCAGTTTCGCGTAGGCCATGCCTACCCCATCTTCACCAGATATCCGATAATAGCCACAATTGTTGCCGAGATTATAGTTCAGCATGGATTCAAATTCCGCCGTAGCTTCATGCTCAGGCAGAGCACGTTCGGTAATCTGTTGCATGACTTCAATATTGGACACAAGTGCATAATAATCAGCAAAATCAGATGGTGCATATTTCAAGAAATTCATGACGTACATACCTCCTCCAAATGGCTAATAAGGACTTGCTCTTTTTATTTCACCTAGAGTATACCAGAAGCAAAGTATGCATTGCACACAACCACTTCATGTACAGAAGTCTCATCCCTCTCAGGTTGAGCCGGTACCAAAAAAGCGGCCTCCGTAGAGACCGCCAGCTTGCTTTTTATAAAATAGAACTAATCCCCACTACGATCAGCTTGCCCGGGATGAAGGGTTAAGATTCATCTGCTGTTCCCGTTGGCGTGTACGACGTCCTTGACCCGGAGGCGTAATAATCAACGCCAGCAAGAGCGAGACGGCACACAGTACAGCGATCACAATAAAGGTAAGATGGAATCCACCCAGCAGGGCGCTGATAAACGATCCAGCCAGGGCACCAAATCCAAATCCCTGATAGATCACGCCGTAGTTTTTGCTCTGATTTTTCAGTCCAAAGTAATCTGCCACAATCGCCGGGAAGACCGTGATATTCCCACCAAAGCAGAACGCGATAGCGGCCACACAGGCGAAGAAGATGCCAAAGCTCAGCGGTACCAGACTCAGCGTCATTACGGCAACAGCCGTAACCAGCAGTGCTCCGGCAATAACTTTCATCCGTCCTACTTTATCCGACAGCGCGCCCAGAATGATACGTCCAGCGGTGTTAAAGATGGCAACCATCGCCACCGCATTCGCAGCTGTAGCCACATTAAGACCTGCCAACTGAACACCGATGTCTTTCACAATACCGATCAGATACAGTCCACTCATACATGCCGTGAAGAAAATAACGAACAGCATATAAGCTTCTTTCGTACGCAGCATTTCTTTGACCGTATAATCATGACGTGTTACTTGTTGCTTCCCACCGTCCGTGCTGCTTGCAGCCGGAGCTTGTTCACGTACAACCGCTTCACGGATCAGGAACGAGCCGCCTACAATCAATACCAGTACAATAATGCCCCAGTACATAAAAGCTTGAGCAGGACCAACAGCACCGATTAATGCCGAGTTCACGTATTTGAACAACAGACTGCCTGTACCAAAGGCCCCGACCGAAATACCTGAGATCAGACCTTTTCGTTCAGGGAACCACTTGATCAGGTTGGACAGGGAAGTAATATACGCCGTACCATCCGCGAATCCAACCACAAATCCGGCCAGAATATAGAGCAGTGTCAACGAACTCACTTGAGAACTGAGCACGAGTCCCAGACCAAGCACAACTCCGGCTACCCGAATCAGGCGACGAAGCCCCCATCGTTCTTGCAGTCGACCTGCAAATAGTGTGGCAAATGCCAAAGCAAAGCTGGTAATCGAAAAAGTTATCGCGACCGAGCTGACGTCCCATCCGAAACGATCAGACAACGGTTGATTAAATAAACTCCAGGTGTAGATGGTTCCGAGACCCATTTGTACAATAATGGTACCCAGTACAATAAGCCAGCGGTTCATTTTCATAGTTGTAGATGCTGAATTAGGTGCGGATGAAATAGCTGCTTTCATCGTGATCTCCCCTTTGCCGATGTCATATATATGAATGCGTTCACAAGCTAATCATACATGAAAGGGGATTCATTACACCGATTTGAGCATGAGTTGCATCAGATGCGGAATGAAATGCCTCTAGATGCGCATGAGCTGCCTGAATTCTTTGACTTTGCCCCGGCTAACGGGCACTTCAGCCTCCAGATCACGTAAACGAAGCAGGTACGTATTGTTAAACCAGGGCACAATTTCACGAATTTGAGACAAATTCACCACGTAAGAACGATGGCAGCGGAAAAAGGTTTCCTGTGGCAATCGACCGTGAAAATCCGAAATGCTGACCGGCATCGTAAACTCACCGTTTTTGGTATACACCTTTGTCACTTTCTCTTGAGCTTCCGCATAATAAATATCGGCGGTGTCAGTCACAATAATATTGTCATTGCGCAGCAGATTGATGCGTCGTCCCGTCTGGGCATTGGATTCCCGCGCCTGCAGATTTGATGCAGACCATTCATCGTTTGTTTGAGCCGTATTGTGAATGGGTCCATCATCACTGCCACGTTCACGTTCGTCCTGCTCATGATCTCGTTTGAACGCCGTTTCGAGTTTATGCAGCATCGTGGCAATTCGTTTCTCATCATAGGGCTTCAGAATATAGTCAAACGCCTCCAGCTCAAACGCTTCAGCGGCATGTTCCTTGTACGCCGTTGTGAATACGATATATGGCTTGCTCGCAAACTTCCCAATATGATGTGCCAGCATCATGCCATCCAGCGAAGGGATATTTATATCCAGAAAAATAACGTCGACTTCCTGCTCCTGCAGAAACTTCAGCACATCCAGTCCATCTTCCAAACAATCCACCACTTCAATTTGGCTATGTTCCTGTATCAAGTAATTCAGTTCCTCACTGGCCGGAATTTCATCTTCAACAATAAGTGCTCTCATTAACGGTTCATCACCTTGTCACTACATCTCCTTTGGGTACATCAAATAAAATATCAGTTCCTTGATCCAGCCGAGTAATCGTTAACCCTTGTCCATAAATGAGCTTCACCCGCCGATGCACGTTGTACAACCCGATCTGGTTGGCTGGCATCCGGTCATGGTATACACGCTCAATAATGTCGGCTCCAATGCCTGCTCCTGTGTCACTGACCCCAATTCGCACAAAGTCAGGATAGTCCTGTACCCGAATCCGTACGGTTCCGGGTCCCTTTACCTTGAGAATACCGTGAATAATGGCATTTTCCACAAGCGGCTGAATGACCAGACTTGGAATATGCACAGCCACCTCATCAATATCATAGATCACGTTAAGCCTGCTGCCGAAGCGCGCCTTCTCGATTTCCACATAATTGCGGACTTGCTCCAGCTCTTTGTGGATATCAATAAGCTCATCCGATAGCTCCAGGTTATAACGCATATATCCAGACAGATTCACAATCAGCTCGCGAGCCCGATCCGGCTTGGTTCGAATCGATGAGGCAATCGCGTTCAGCGCATTGAATAGAAAATGAGGATGAATTGTAGTCTGCAATGCACGAAGCTCCGCTTTATTGGCGGCAGCCTTGATCTCCTCTACACGTGATACTTCCATCTGGGTGGAAATAATCTGGGACAGGCCCACAGCCATCGTTTGCAACGGATACGTAATCTTGTACGCTTTGCGGTAATAAATTTTCAGGGCACCCGTCACTTCGCCCCGCTCTTTGAGCGGAATGATGAGCAGGGAGTGGATATCCGGCGTTTTCTCGTCAATGACATCATTGCTGATCGTAATCTCTCCGCTGGAGATCGTCTTCTTCGTCATCTCACTAATAATTTCATTACCGATGTGATATCGTTCCTCACCAAATCCCACATAAGCCAGTACATTTCGAGTATCCGTAATCGCAACCGCATCCGCCTGAATATCCTCCTGAATAATCCGACAGATCTTCCGCAGAGAGTCTTCATCAATGGAACGGAAGTACGGCAAGGTCTTGTTAGCAATCTCCAGCGCCAGCTTAGCCTGACGAGCTGCAATCATTTCCTTTTCCCCTTCTACACTCTGCACCAGCAGCACAATCAGTCCAATGTTCACCTCACCCAATATCATCGGCAGCGCAATCTTCGAGACAATATCGGCACCCAGAGGATCGGGATAGGAATACAGCAGGATAAGCAGCATCGTAAGCGCCTCACAGATCATTCCCGCCGCAATACCGATCATCCAACGCTTCGACTTAGGCGTATACTTATGTATATACCCGGAGACCAGACCTGCAAGGATACTCGTAATCAGACACGGAATCGCCGTGACACCATCCATATCGATCAAATACCGATGCACCCCGGAGACAATCCCCGTAATGATGCCCACAGGCGCTCCAAACAGAATGCCGCCAGACATGATCGCAATAATGCGCACATTCACCAGCGAGCCTTCCACATTAATACCGGTATACGTACCAAAGATGGCAAATGCACAGAATAACAACGTAACCGCAATGTACTCCTGCCATCTCAATTTTCCCTTTTGCAAAATCTGTCTAAACCGCGGTATCCTCGATAGAAAGAATAAAAATATAATCAGCAGTGCCGCCCGTTCAAACAGCCCCAGCAGCATCGTAAACATCTCCGTCAATCTGACTTCCTCCACATCCGTCAAAAATAAACGCCCCTCATCGCAGCAGCGTTTTCCTCACTTTGAAATCCATGTATGCTCGTATGCAACAGTTTACCGCTCCCCCAGAAGGAAAGCAAAGTCGATCCTGTGAAAATGGAGTAGCCGAAAGTCGCTAACCTAATGAACAGACGATACGGAATTCATTTTGCTCCAAACCATTCTCTTCCCTACAAACAAAGCTTCACTTACCTACACATATAACTCCACTTCCAGAAATCCACTGTGTTATAATTAATTGGAACATTATGCTAATTAATTAAACTGAAATTTATTTAAGAAAGGTGTATTTAAATGTTTGTAATGCTACTGATAGGCTCACTCCTGCTTTTTAGTGGTTTGTGGTACATCATTTACTTGATCTCGAAACGTACCCAAAACCCAAATCGCTCGTCTGCTCATGTGCTGAGAGTGATTTTAAGTATTTCGATCCTCGTACTAATAGTTGAAAACTACATATATGCAACAGTACCTTCTAATGCCATTTTAATTTTAGTATTTATTGCATCCTTAATTGCTACGAGCCCTTTTTTTGTTAAGAATAAAGAGTGATGGGATGACACTATTTTTCTTTCTCTCTCCTATTAGAACTGGATTATAATCAACATGCTTCGTTTATCTCGCATTCCAAGGAGGAATTTCCTTAATGAAAAATCTCTCTTGTGGCATTTTATCTCTATGTGTAATTGGAGCCTTAGTTCTTTCTACATGCGGAAAAGCAGACGACAATTACTCCCTTTCCAATAGCGAAAAACCTAGCAACATAACAAGCGAAGCCCCTTCAACCAACATTACACCAACAAACATTGAAAGTCTGATTGAGCCAGCGGAGATTGAAGAAATTAAGGACATCACAGGTGCCGAATTTAAGAAAGGCGTCTACATTAATTTCGAAAAATATAAAAGCAACTTTTTTGACGAAAAGATTATCTCCATGTTAAATAACAATCTGGAATCGATTGTAGAGAACAACGAAGAAAAGTTTAAGCAGAACCTGAATAACAAGTCTTTGAAATCCATTAGAGAAGGCTTTTATTACAAAAACACAGCCGATCAATTCATGTTCTATGAGTTGGATCTTTTAGAAAAACTCGATCATCCAGAACAAATTAGTGTAGGCGTACGTTTTGTAAGAAAGTCCTCAGACGGGAGTATTGAGAACCAAGGCATTACCTATTTCTTTACTAAAAACAAAAAAGGTGAGTGGGGTATTGAAAACATAGATTAAATTCCAATCGAAAATTTAAAGGAGATTGAATCCAATAGTATTTTGTATCAAGTAACATATGTTCTTGATTTAAACAAAAGGGCGGTTCATAAGTCATCTTGCTGACTTATGAACCGCCCCATCCACTAAAATTACTTCATACACATTCGATGTAATTTGGTTTTTATAAAGTGAACTTCCAGTTACACAGTAACAGAGAGTGCAGAACCAATCTGGAGAAGCGAAGCGCTCGCCTTTATCACCGGATTTTACCCTTTCAAAGGGTAATTCAAAAAAATCCGGGGATAACAGCGATCGGAAGATGGTACTGCACTCGGAGTGGCCACGTGTAACACCCAGTAGTTCATTTTATACCACCCAACATTCCATCGAATCCCTACCTAAACATGCCCCACAACTTAATCAAATGAAACGTATTGTTTGGATCAATCTTCTGCGCAAGAACAAAAGCAACAAATTGTTCCTCCTGAGTCGTAGAAAAATTCTCGTTCAAAATGACCGCTGACGACTTGACCAACCTTCTCACCTTGGCCTTATCCTGCAAATCAGACTTGGTGACCCCATCTATCAACTTTTTGATACGCTCTTTGACAGCGGGATTTTTCATCTTTGTTTTGATCCGCTCCACCAGCTGCGGACTGATTCCATATTGTTGGTAACCCAAAACGTACAGCACCTCCTGAATAATGAACTCACTTCTTATTCATATGACAGGAGGGCCTGTACACTTGACATTTTCCCACGGAAAATGTGGAAAACCACACATCTACAGCCCCGATTAATCGATCAGATCACCCTGGAATACTTGCTGCTGCTGTAAAAAGTCACGTAAAGGAGCGTAGTCAACAGACGTCCAGAAGTTCGCATCCGCAATCAGGCTGGACACATCATCTCGGGCCTGCTCCAATACGGCAAAATCCGCAACCATGTCGGCAAGACGGAACTCGGGTAATCCACTTTGCTTGGTGCCAAAGAAATCCCCCGGTCCCCGCAGATCCAGATCTCGACTGGATACTTCGAATCCATCTTCAGTTTCCGTCATGACCTTCATGCGCTCCTGCCCAACTTCTGTCTTGGGATCAGCAATAAGCACACAATAGGAGGCATGAGCGCCCCGACCCACCCGGCCACGAAGCTGATGCAGCTGCGACAGACCGAAGCGGTCCGCATCCATAATAACCATCAGCGTTGCGTTAGGCACATCGACCCCGACCTCCACAACCGTTGTGGAGACCAGGAGCTGAATTTCGTTGCTGTAGAAGTCCCGCATCATCTCTTCTTTCTCGCCAGCCGTCATCCGTCCATGCAGCAGACCTACACGGTACTTCGGAAAGTTCTGCTGCATCTGGATATGCAGGTCAATCGCATTCTGTACATCCAGCTTCTCCGACTCTTCAATGAGCGGACAGATCAGATAGGCCTGACGTCCCTGGTCCACTTCTCGCGAAATAAAACCAAGTACCCGGTCCATCATGTCGTGCTTGACCCAGTACGTTGAGATTGGAATCCGTCCCTTTGGACGTTCCGAGATGGTCGATACCTCAATATCACCAAAAGCCGTAATCGCCAGTGTTCGCGGTATCGGCGTCGCCGTCATCGTTAACACATCCGGGTTATAGCCTTTACGCCGCAAAACGCTGCGCTGATTCACACCGAAGCGATGCTGTTCATCCGTAACAACAAGACCCAGATCGCGGAAAAATACATCTTCCTGGATCAGAGCGTGTGTACCGACAACGATATCGATCATCCCCATCTGCAAGGATGCAATCAGATCTTTGCGCTTCCGTCCATTCACACTGCCCGTTAACAGACCCACAGTTACGCCAAAGGGTTCAAACAGCTTTTGCAGTGAGCGCATATGCTGTTCTGCCAGAATCTCCGTAGGGACCATCAGAGCCCCCTGAAAACCGGAACGAACGGTCGTATACAGCGCAATCGCTGCAATAACCGTTTTACCTGAGCCTACATCTCCCTGCAGCAACCGGTTCATCGAATACGGTGAACGCATATCATGCAGAATTTCAAGCTCTACCTTCTTCTGCGCATCCGTCAGTTCAAATGGCAAACTGCGAACGAACTCCCGAATCGTCGTATTATCCGTTGTGTGTACTACACCATCCATACGATCCCGGTTCAATGCACGATAGGCCTGCATCTTGAGTTGAAACAAAAATAACTCCTCATACACCATCCGTTGTCTGGCCTGCTGGCCTTCCCGGTTATCCTGCGGACGGTGAATCCCGGCAATCGCCTGTTTGCGAGCCATGAATCCATATTTCTTCATGAGTGATTGAGGCAGAATTTCGGGGATCATTTCCCCGAATTGGACTAACCCCTGATTAATCGTTTTGCGCATCCAGGACTGCGTAAGCTTGCCGGTTACGGAGTACACAGGCTGCAGCGTGCCCGAACGCCCTTCCCCTTTATCCGGGAATTCCGAATCCGTTACGGTCATCTGCATACGTTTCTGTTCCCATTTCCCTGTAATGACAATCTCCCGATTGGGCGTAAGCTGCTCCTTCAGAAAATGCCGATTGAACCAGGTGGCTGAGATCATCCATTCTTCCGTCATCACTTTACAGGTAAGACGTGACTTTTTGCCATAACGTTGCAACACCGGGATACCCATCACTTTACCCTGTACCGTAATTTTATCCCCGTCCTTCACTTCACTGAGCGAACGCAGCCGATAATCCTCATAACGAAACGGATAATATTCAAGCAAGTCTTTTACAGTAGAGATGCCAAAGGCGTGAAGCTCTCCCTCTTTGAGAGCACTCACGCCGCTAATTTGTTTTACCGATATTTCTTCCCATTTCATGTCTAATCCCTCATTCCGGAACAGGCCACATAAAGATGGCAATTACGCCTGGCCCAACATGGCTGCCAATGACGGCCCCAATATTGGTATATACCACTTCATTCAGTGTAAAATGCCCGCGTAATTGCTCTGCACAAGCGATCGCCGATCCAGGGTCTGCGGTATGACCTACCGCAAGATTAACACGTTGACCCGCCAGATCCTGCTGAAACAGCTCAATAATGCGTGCCATGGCTTTTTTGTGACCTCTGACTTTCTCCACTGCGTAAATAACGCCTTCCTCATCAATGGACAAGATCGGTTTAATATTCAACAGTGTTCCCAAGATGGCCGCAGCCTTGCCTATCCGACCGCCTTTCTGCAGATACTCTAATGTATCTACAAGAAAGAACAGCTTGCGGCTCTGCTGCATGGCTGCTACAGCCGCAGCGATCTCCGCAGCGGACTTGCCTTGTTCAGCAAGCTCGGCAGCCTGTACGACCAATAAACCATATCCATAGGATGCAGACTTCGAATCCAGTACCGTTATGTCTCCCTCACGTTCCAGCAACGATTTGCCAAGCAGTGCCGATTGATAGGTACCACTCATGCCGGAAGACAAATGAATCGATACAATGGGCCGCTCTGGGTCCTCATCCAACAATGTGTTATAGATATTCATAAAATCGGTGGGAGAAGGCTGTGAGGTTGTAGGCAGCACGGATACCTTCTCCAATTTTGCATAGAACTGTTCCGAAGTCAGATCAACGCCGTCTGCATAAGCTTCCTCCCCGAACAAAACACGCAGCGGAACAACATGAATCCCGTATTTATGGATCAGTTCTTCCGGTATATCTGCCGTGCTATCGGTTACGATCGCAACCTTGTGGCTCATCAGATTTCCTCCTCTTTGCTTAAGTGCTATTAGTGCATGTTCAAAAAGTTAACTGGGAACTTTTTGAACAACCTCTATTAGGACTCTACAGAGAACAAATAATAATAAACCGGCTGTCCTCCAAGATGCACCTCTACCTCAGCATCAGGATATTGTTCTTCAAGCCATGCGACAAGCGCAGCGGTAATCTCAGGGGTGGCCTCGTCCCCTTCAAGGATGGTCACTACTTCATCTCCGCTCTCCATCATCTGTTGCAGCAGGCCTTCACATGCGTGCAGCATGCTTTCATCCGTTGCCACGATCTTGGAATTATGGATACCGATATAGTGCCCAGCTTTGATATCAAGCTCGTCATATTGTGTATCTCTGACCGCATGAGTCACTTGACCGGACTGTACCCGGCTAATCGCCTCAAGCATATGGTCACGATTGGTTTCCGCAGATTCATCCTCCTGGAAAGCAAAAGCCGCTGCCATGCCCTGAGGGATCGTCTTGCTCGGAATTACAATAATTCGACGCTCATCTTCAAGCAACTCGCGAGCCTGCTGCGCAGCAAGTACAATATTGGAGTTGTTCGGCAAAATAAATACCTGCTCTGCCGCGATCGAACGCACCGCTTTCACAAAATCTTCAGTGCTCGGATTCATCGTCTGTCCACCAGACAGAACAACATCCACGCCGAGACTCTGGAAAATCTCCGCAATGCCTTCACCAGAAGATACCGCGATGAAACCATATGGTGCCATCTCGTCTGCTGGGAGCACAGCTTTTTCCACGCTACGCGTCGCTTCAGGAGGAATCTCTGCGAACAGCTCAGGCGAAGGCGCAATGTCCATACCTGCAGTCAGCAGATCACGATGCTGCTCACGCATATTGAGAATGTGAATTTGTGTGATTTCTCCATAACGGAGAGCTAGATTTAATACATCCCCAGGTGTCTTGGAATGCACGTGAACCTTAATCACTTCATCGTCAGCAATAATAATGATGGAGTCCCCGTTAACTGACAACGCTTTCCGGAATGCTTCGTCATCAAATGCAACGCCTGCGTTCTCTCCAAGCTCACGGTTAATAAAGAACTCCATGTCATATAGGAACTCAATATCTTCCGTTTCCAGTCGTGCTTGGGCAGACATTGGCATCTCCGGCACGATTACCTGCTGTGCAGGCTTCGCAGAAACCACTTCTGACGGTGCAGCTGGTTTCAATGCAGATGCCGCTACGGTTGGTTGTACGTCTCTCTGGAAGGATGTACGACTTGCCCCATCCGTTTGCAGCAGAACGTCCATAAAGCCTTCGTAAATATATACAAGCCCCTGACCGCCCGAATCCACAACACCGACCTGTTTCAATACAGGCAGCAATTCCGGAGTCATTGCCAGTGCTTCTTTTGCTTTTAACAATACTTCATTCATTAATTCAGTTATATCATTCGTCCGTCTTGCGTAGTAGCTGGCATGTTTCGCCGCTTCCTTGGCTACGGTAAGAATGGTCCCTTCAACGGGCTTCACTACGGCTTTATAAGCTGCGTCCACACCGTTCTGCAGGGCTGCGGCGAACTGGAGTGTATTCAGTTCCTCGTAAGGAGCAGCTGAACGACTGAATCCGCGGAACAATTGCGATAATATTACTCCGGAATTCCCCCGTGCACCCATAAGCAGGCCTTTTGATAAAATACCGGCAGCTTCTCCGATGGAGGCAGAACTCTTACGTTTAATCTCTGCCACTCCTGCACTCATTGTCAAATTCATGTTCGTTCCCGTGTCACCATCCGGCACAGGGAAAACATTCAGGGAATTGACGTGCTCTGCATGCTGTCCAAGTTGTTCCGCTCCGGCAAGTACCATTGCGGTGAAATCTGTTCCATTTAAAGAACGTATACTCAAGTGAGAATTCCCCTTCCTAGCTTGATACACGAACATCTTGCACCAAGATGTTATCTGGTCTGTTCATGCGCAAACGCTTATCGCGTTATTCTTCGTCCATACCTTGTCCGGCACAGGCATAATAATACATAATGTCAGCCGGATTAACGGTCTGGGCGGCCGGGCAACCGATATCCTGCAATTGCTCTGTAACCCCTAACTCGGGGCATACGGATATGCACCGGTATCAAGAGCCGGCATGAATGCCGCATGGAGACTGGTGCCAATGATGGAATGCCGCAGCTCACAGCGTTGCCAAAAAAGCAGACCACCGACCTTTAAGGCCGGTTTTTTCTCCGGCTTCCCCGCGGCAACAGCCTGTTCACCGCTGTATTATGGACTATTCAACATTGTACTATATTAGACAGGAGAAATAAATAAAGTTTTTGGATCAGTTGACGAAGCTTTTTTCAATATGATATTATATTCAAGTATTGTTTTATGCAGGTTTAGTAATGGAAATGATCCGGCTATGCCGGCTTGAACAACGCCATTAGCTACTGGAACCTGACCATTGCGGTCAGGAAGAACAATTTAGCCCGTCTGGATTGACATTCGTGTCTCCTTAGGGCAACTGGTTATTTTAGGATAGGAGGTGTAATCTATGTCTCGCAAATGTTATGTGACAGGTAAGAAACCGGGCACCGGTAACCACGTATCCCACGCTAACAACCGTAACCGTCGTTCTTGGGGCGTAAACGTTCAGAAGGTCCGCATTCTCGTGAACGGTAAACCAAAACGTGTATACGTAAGCACCCGTGCACTGAAAGCCGGTAAAGTGACTCGCGTATAATCACGCAAAGCTACTATAAATCGGGTAAGCAAAAAGCACCTTGTTCCTTGCAGGTGCTTTTTTGGTATTCAGAAATAAAATCATGAATACACACATCAGCATGTGAATGGCCGCCGCATGGCGCTTCGCAGGTCCGAATTCCAGATGATCCTGTAGCCAAAGCGGCGGTATTCGCCAATGGAACCTTTTAATCATGTCAGTTCTTTTGAAACGTATTAAGAATCGCCTTTACAAACCCTCCCAAAAACTTCGGCAGTTTGAATGTGTAAAATTTCATACTTCACCCTCCCCATCATGCTCATGCATCCGCCGTATCCTATGCTCCAGGCCTTCCTTGCCTTAAACACGACAAAAAAGGCTACATGAGAAACCTGCTCATGTAACCATATTTATGCGGAACTCTCTGTCCCTATTCCACAATGACGAGCCTGTTATTAGGTCATTTAGGTTTGGGTAGGTATATATTGATAGACAGCGATCATGAATACACTCAATAAGTAATACAGTATGCTGAATATCACAAAAGTAACCCGAAGCCCTGTACGGTCAAATTTGCGGAAGTACATAATGACAACACCAACCCCGATCAATGACGTAATCGCATTGTATGGGGATTGAATAACCGCAAACATAGCCAGCACCAGTCCCGTAACGAGACTCGCAGCCATTGTCCACAGCGTCTCCTTGAGGTTCATGCTCAGCCTCCGTAACTACTGCGAATTTCGGCAATCGCGGCAGCGCGATCTTCACGTCCAAATACAGCACTTCCCGCAACAAGCACATCCGCGCCAGCTTCAACCACAAGCGGAGCCGTGTCGGCAGCAATACCGCCATCCACTTCAATATGCACGTCATGACGTCCTTTTTCGTTCAGCCAGCTACGAATTTGCTTGATTTTGTTCATCGTGCCAGAGATGAAAGCCTGTCCACCAAAACCGGGATTTACGGTCATGACAAGCACCATATCCACATCGTCCAGCACTTCCTGAATAGCACTCGCCGGAGTTCCCGGATTAAGAGCAACCCCTGCCTTAACTCCCTGTTCTTTGATCAGATGAATAACGCGGTGCAGATGCACACAAGCCTCGGCATGAACCGTAATAACCGCCGCGCCAGCTTTCGCAAATTCCTCCACATAACGTTCTGGGTTCTCGATCATCAAATGCACATCAAGCGGCAAGCTTGTATGTGGAGCGATCGCTTTTACAATCGCAGGTCCAAGCGTAATATTAGGGACGAAATGACCGTCCATAACATCAACATGAATCCAGTCTCCGCCAGCAGCTTGGGCTTCCGCCACTTCCGCGCCGAGACGGGCAAAATCCGCAGATAAAATAGATGGTGCAATTTTAATCATATTAATACCTCCGCTTTTTGTCTTTCATTTCTGTAAGGAATTGTTCGTAGTGCTGATAACGGCTTTCGGAGATCATTCCCTCCGCTTTGGCTGCAAGCACCCGACAACCTGGTTCGTGCGTATGGGTACAGCCTCGGAACTTACATTGATCCGCATATTGAGCGAACTCCCGGAAACAAGTGGATAACTCCTCCACACCAATCTCCAGGAAGTCCAGTTGGCTGAATCCCGGCGTATCCGCGACAAAGCCACCATTATCCAGCGGTATGAGCTCCACGTGCCTGGTGGTGTGTTTCCCTCGGCCAAGGCGCATGCTGATTGCACTGGTCTCCAGGGTTAGACCTGGCATCAAGGCATTCAGCATCGAAGATTTACCTACACCGGATTGCCCGGAGAATACGCTAATCTTGCCGGCAAGACGCTCCTTGAGCAGTTCATTGCCTTCACCGGTTCGTGAACTGGTAGAGATAACTTCATATCCAATTTGCCCGTACATAGCTTTTACTTCTGCTACTGTATCACGGGCATCGTTTTCTGGATCAGCTAGGTCCTGCTTCGTGAGCACAATCAGTGCATCCAGTCCAGCTTGTTCAATATGTACCAGGAATTTGTCCAACAGATTGAGATTCATGTCCGGTTCCTTAACGGAAAATAACAGAACAGCCAGACTTACATTGGCAACAGGTGGACGAATTAACTCCGTTTCACGTTTGCGAATCTCATCTACTGTTCCTTCTCCGTTCTCTGTCAGCATATAGCTGACACGGTCACCCACAAGTGGTGAAGTACCCCGTTTTCTGAAGATACCTCTGGCCCGACATTGAACGGCGGAGCCTTCAACCGAAGGCACCCCGCTGTCTTCCAGTGGCATGACATAATAGTAACCGCTTAGCGCTTTAACGATGATACCTTCTGGCATAGCTCCGTCGCCCTCCTTTAATTTACAGTACATTTACCCTGAACGTCGGCAATAAGCCGCCCTTATGGACGGCTTGATGCGTTAACGACTTCCTTTTTCTTATCTTTTCCTTTGGCGAGACCATTTCCGTTCTTCATCGCAGAAGTATCTGCTTCGTCATGCTCCCCTTCACCCTCAACAGGTGTATCCGGTTCACCTTCCTGTTGTGTATCTACGGTGCCTTCATCACCACCACCGCCTTGTTCAGGCTCCTCCGTTGTTGGAGGTGGCTCTGCACCCTTCTCGGGCTCAATGGTAGGCACAACTACCGTTCCGTTCTTGGCATCACTGTAGGACACCAGGTACGTATCCAGGAATTGGCCATCCCGGTAGACAGAGACAACACCATCGACGTTTGGAGCCAAAATAAGCGGAATTGTCAGCATTTGGGCAGACTTGATTGTCCGGGTCCCCCATTCCTGACTTTTGCCACGAGCATCCTCGAAAGTAATTCGAATTTTGCTGTTCTTTCCTTCTTCTTTTGGTGAAACGTTAATGTTATAGGCGTAGTTCAATGCCTCTGGCGGATATCCAGTACTAATGAAAATGGTGATTTTGTCACCAGGATTCACGTCTGCACCGGCTTCTACAGGCCATTGCTGTGTCACTTTGCCTTCATCTACGGTGTAGCTCGACTCTTCCTGAACCTGAGCAAGGATTAAACCGGCGGATTTGAGCATACTCTCTGCCTCACTTCGAGTACGGTTTTTCAAGTCCGGCATTTTTATTGTTTCGGAGCCTTTGCTCACGGTCAGAACAATCTGAACCTCTGCCGGATCGTATTCTACATTCACCCCAGGAGTTTGGGATAGGACCGTTCCCGCAGATTTATCATTCGAAAACTCTTCTTTACGCTGAATCTGATCCTCTTTGATATCCAGTTCGGTGAGTTGTTTGACCGCCTCATCGTATGAAAGGTCTTTGAGATCAATCATCTTCAACAGCTCTTTTTCCGCCCCAACACTCAGCTGGACCTCAGAGCCTTCTTTGACCACATCGCCTTCATTTCGGGTCTGGTCAAATACAATACCTGGGTCCACATCCTCCTTGTACTCCCGGATGACATTATCACTGACCACAAGCCCTTGATCCTGCAACATTTGACGAGCCTTTTCTTCGGTTTGACCAATGACATTGGGTACAGTCACATCCGGCACAACAAGCATGCCTTTCACGTACCATACAACTCCAACCATCGCGATAAGAATAAGCACTGTCAACGAGATCAGCAGCGCTGGCTTCTTCCAGTTCTTTGTTTTGGTTTTGCCCTTGTTGTTATCTTGGTCAGACTCCATCACGGGTATAGCACCTGTGGATGTAACTCCACGTGGCTCCGGCTTGATCGCCGGCATAACACGGGTCTGATCAATATCATCCTCATCCGGAAAATCAATTTTCGTTTCATTACGTCTTTCCGGCATCAGGCAGGTTTCCAGATCCGTCTGCATTTCTTTAGCAGATTGGTAACGCTCCTGCGGATTTTTGCGCATGGATTTTAGAATAACGTTCTCCACGCTTTGCGGGATAAGCGGATTAAATTTGCGAGGTTCATCAAACTCTTCCTGCAAATGCTTCAAAGCAACGCTAATTGGACTCTCTCCCAGAAACGGAAGCTGACCAGTCAGCATTTGATAGAGTACTATACCAAGAGAATATAAGTCCGACTTCTCACCAGTCACGATGCCTTTGGCATGTTCAGGTGAGAAGTAATGTACGGAACCGACTACTGAGCCGGTCTGTGTAATCGTTGTGGACGTAACCGCGCGGGCAATCCCGAAATCCGTTACTTTCACACGGCCATTACGACCAATCAATATATTATGCGGTTTAATATCCCGATGAATGATCTGATTATGATGTGCATGATCGAGAGCATCTGCAATCTGGGAGGCAATTCGAACGGCCTCGTCCACCTGCAGAGGCGCCCGTTCTTTTATAATTTCATTCAGGTTTTTACCTTCAACATATTCCATGACAATATAATGAACATCATCTTCCTGTCCGACATCATAAACACTAACTACGTTAGGATGTGACAGCGAAGCTGCGGATTGTGCTTCTCTGCGGAAACGGCGGATAAACTCTTCGTCATGCACAAATTGCTGCCGTAACACTTTGATGGCAACGTTCCGGTTGAGCAACAGGTCCTGGGCCTTATACACAAGAGCCATGCCGCCACCGCCGACACGCTCGATCACTTCATAGCGTCCGCCTAGCTGGTGCCCAATCATGACTCACACCCCGTTTCCGATATCACGGAACCTTCCTTTTGCAGTTCGAATAATGCCACCGTAATATTGTCATCTCCTCCAGCAAGCAAAGCCAGCTGAAGCAGGCGATCCGCACGATCTTCCAATGCCAGTTCCAGATTACCTGCGACCTGAATGATCTGCTCATTGCTGACCAGATTACTAAGCCCATCACTGCACAGGAGAAGAACTTCGCCTTCTTCCAGCTTGACGGTATCCAGATCCACCTTCACTTCAGCATCTGTCCCAAGAGCACGTGTCAGCACATTTCGACGCGGATGATGAGAGACATCTTCTTTGCTGATCTGACCATTTTTGAACAATTCATTGACCAGTGTATGGTCCTCGGTCAACTGGATCACATGTTTGTTTGCAATTTTGTATGCTCTGCTATCACCGATGTGACCAATAACGCCTTCTGTATCATTTAATAACGCCGCAACCACGGTAGTTCCCATGTTGTGGTAATTATCATCCGAGGAGGCAGTACGGAAGATCACTTCGTTGGCATGCAAAATAGCATCGCTCAATGCGGCTGACAAAGACGCATGTGAAAGACCCGGCTCAAGCGTTCCCAGATCCTGCACCAACGTCTCTACCGCCAGACGGCTTGCCGTATCTCCTGCAAGATGTCCGCCCATACC
This sequence comes from Paenibacillus taichungensis, assembly GCF_013359905.1. GTDB lineage: Bacteria > Bacillota > Bacilli > Paenibacillales > Paenibacillaceae > Paenibacillus > Paenibacillus taichungensis. The sequence goes on from NZ_JABMCC010000118.1 coordinate 251,114, forward strand.
ATCGGCAACAATACCCAGAATATAACCTGTATCGAGATTTCGAATCCAGGATGAATCTTCATTCACCGAACGCACCCGTCCGATATGGCTCACATGAACTGTTTTGATCAAAACGTTCTCACCTCAACTCCATATGCTTTGCACGAAGCTGACCGCAAGCGGCAGCAATATCATGTCCCTGTTCACGACGAATGGTTACATTAACACCCTGCTCCGAGAGAATCTTCTGAAAATTGAAAATATCGCTTCTGGATGTTCTTACGTACTTGCGCTCAGGTACATGGTTGACCGGAATCAGGTTCACATGGCACAACATGTTCTTAAGCACGCTTGCCAGTTCTGCCGCATGTTCCGGCTGATCATTCACACCACCGATAAGTGCGTACTCAAACGTAATTCTGCGCCCCGTTTTCGCCAAGTAATAACGCAACGACTCCATTACATCCTCAAAAGGAAAACGGCGGTTAACCGGCATCAATTTAGAACGCAATGCATCATTTGGCGCATGGATGGAAATCGCCAGGTTAATCTGTGTATCTTCATCTGCAAACTTGTAAATGTTTGGTACGATTCCACTTGTGGACACCGTGATATGGCGCTGACCGATATTCAGCCCTTTTTCGTGAATCATGATACGCAGGAACGTCATTGTTGCTTCATAGTTCTCAAAAGGTTCACCTGAACCCATGATTACGATGCTGCTGACCCGCTCACCGCGTTCGTCCAAAATTTTCTGGGCTTGCACAACCTGAGCGACAATTTCGCCAGCTGTAAGGTTACGTTTCAGTCCACCCAGCGTGGATGCACAGAACGTGCAGCCAATCCGGCAGCCAACCTGTGTTGTTACACAGATGCTGTTACCATAGTTGTGCTTCATAATAACTGTTTCGATCGCATGATCATCGTGCAGACCGAACAGGAATTTCACAGTTCCATCCTTGGATTCAAACTTCGTAATTTCAGTAAGTGTAACGAATTCAAATTGTTCAGTCAGCTTTTCACGCAGCGCTTTGGACAAGTTCGTCATTTCACTGAAATCATTCACACGTTTCACATAAATCCAGTCGAAGATCTGACCACCGCGAAAAGCCGGCTCCCCGTTCTCAACAGCCCACTGTTGCAGCTCCTCCAGGGAATAATCATATATAAAAGGTTTCATTTTGTTGTCAACACCTATTCCTTCTTTTCTTTTCATTCTTCCTATTCTATCACAAAGACCACTTTACATCCATGTATACCCTTGATGCCTGTACTTCATGCATTATAACACCTCAGTGCCTGCATCGCACCCTATCATCACATTTTACTGATGTTGAACACCTCAGTCTAATCACAAAGAAATCCGCCGAAGTTCCCCTCGGCGGCTATCCTTCAGTGCTCTATTAAACTGTTAATCCGCTATCCTTGTCAACCTGGCAATGAAAAATCCGTCACTGTGAGCGTACTGTGGCAGGATCTGCACACCACCGTTCACAACCTTCCACTCTGCTGTTTCCAGACCAGACCAAGCAGAGTCTTCAGCGGCTTTGTATTCCGGATGCCGGGCTAAAAAGTCAGCGACCCTATGCTCGTTCTCCGCAGGCTCGATTGTACACGTACTATACACCAGAATACCACCCGGCTTTAATAGCGGTGCAACCCGATCCAGCAGTTTACGTTGAAGATTGGAGATATCGTGAATATCTTCCGCAGTTTTCGTCCATTTGACATCCGGCTTGCGGCGAATAACACCTAGACCAGAACATGGCGCATCCAGCAGAATGCGGTCAAATGACGCCTCAGGATAACGCTCATCCAGATCAAGTGCATCCCCTGTTACAGCATCAATACAGCTAAGTCCCAGACGATCTGCCTGATCCATGATCAACTGACGTTTGTGAGCATGTACATCATTGGCCACAATTCGTCCACGGTCCTGCATTTTCTCCGCCATATGGGCTGTCTTTCCGCCAGGAGCTGCACAGCAGTCCAGTACAGTCTGACCATCTTCAGGCCCAACTGCCTCGGCTACAAGCATGGAACTTTCATCCTGAACGGACAGCAAGCCATCCCGATACCAGGTCGTAAGTGCCATATTGCCACCACTGCGAACGAGAATACCGTCCGGACTAAGCCGGGAAGGTTCCACGATAGCACCCATGCTCTCCATCTCCAGCATTAATTTCTCACGTGTAGTCATTGTCGTGTTCACACGAACACTAACCGCTGGCGGTTCATTATTTGCACGGCAAATCGCTTCCGCTGTCTCTTCGCCATATTGGCTGATCCAGCGTTCGACCATCCACAGCGGGTGTGAATGCTCCAGTGAGATACGTTCAGCTGCAGGCAAATGTTCGGGAATGCGCAGTTCATCACGATTGCGAATCATGTTCCGTAGAACGCCATTCACCATACCCGAGATGCCCTGATGACCTAATTTCTTAGCCAAGTTGACGGCTTCACTCACCACCGCGTGTTCCGGAATACGGTCCAGATATAACATCTGGTACACGCTGATGCGCAGCAGGCTACGAACCCAAGGTTGCAGCTTGGATACACCTTTGGCTACATAGCGTTCCAGAAAATAATCAAGGGTATTCCGTCTTGCGATCGTACCATATACCAACTCTGTAGCTAGTCCGGCATCTGCCGGACTCAGCTCGGCCTCTTTCAGACGCCTATTCAGCTCAAGGTTGCTGTAAGCTCCCTCTTGCTCAACGGCGCTGAGTACCTTTACAGCGAGTGCACGAGCAGATGTTTTAGGCCGCTCCGAGCGTGATGTACCGTTGACCGAAGCTGGGGACGCAGATGCATTTCCTGCTCGACCCGATCTCCCCTGGTTGGGACGCGGTTTATTTCCTCCACGCCCGGACGTATTTCCTGCGACTTTATGACCATTTCCTGACGGACGGCCCGGTGTATTTCCGCTCATTGCAGCACCGTTCCTGGTTTCAGAGTGCCACCACGGGCAAAGTCAGCAGCTTGCATCACTTTTTTGCCTGCGGGCTGAACCTCAGTAAGCCAGAGAGAACCGTCACCTGTGCGAACTTCAATGCCATTTCTGCCCAATTGTAATACCGTTCCCGGCTCAGCTTGTCCAGCATCCGAAGAAGAGAGTACATCCGCCTGCTTCGGATTTGCTGCTGCCCAGACCTTGAAGACCTGCTCATCCCACATCGTGAATGCACCCGAGAACGGCACAAGACCGCGAATTTGATTAAACAATTCACGCGACGTGCGATTCCAGTCCATCTTCTCGTCATCCCGAGTCAGATTACGAGCATACGAAGCCTCGGCTTCATCCTGTGGGACAGCCGTTGTTTCGCCTGCTACCAGCCGCGGCATTTCTTCCTGAAGCAATTTGGAGCCTGCTTCACTGAGCTTTACAAACATGGACCCTGACGTATCTTCATCCGTAATCGCTACTTCCACACGTGAGATCATATCTCCCGTATCCAAGCCTTCCGCCATAAACATCAGTGTAACTCCCGTCACTGGCTCTCCATTAATAATGGAGCGTTGAATCGGGGCACCACCGCGATATTTTGGCAAAAGAGAGCCATGCACGTTCACACATCCACGAACGGGCATATCCAGCACAGCTTTGGGCAGAATCTGCCCAAATGCCGCAGTCACAATCAGGTCCGGTTTCCATTCAGCCAATTGGGCTACAGCTTCTGGAGCACGCAGTTTCACTGGTTGAAATACCGGCAGGCCGTGGCGTTCTGCCGCAGCCTTGACTGGTGTTGGTGTAAGTACCTTTTTACGGCCCTGTGGTTTATCTGGCTGTGTTACTACCCCAACCACGTTATATCCCTCGGCTATAAGCATATCGAGAGACGGAACTGCAAATTCAGGCGTTCCCATAAAAACAATATTCAAATCAATCACTCCTTAGTTACGACGCGGCCCGGTTTGATCGGCTGCAATTTCGTATACCTTTTCAGCAATATCCGTAAAGAGTACACCATCCAAGTGGTCAATCTCATGTTGGAATGCACGTGACAACAATCCGCTGCCCGTAATAATCAGTTCCTTGCCTTCACGGTCCAGCCCTTTGACTGTAACTGTCTCAAAACGACGCACATCACCGTTAATGCCAGGAATACTCAAGCATCCTTCGGGTCCAAATTGCTCTCCCTCGCTCGAAATAATCTCCGGATTGATCATCTTGATCAGCCCCTGTTCATCTCCGCAATCGATCACAATCAGGCGTTTCAAAATACCAACCTGTGGCGCAGCCAAACCTACGCCTTCTGCGTCATACATCGTATCTGCCATATCATCCAGCAGTTTCTGTACATTGGGTGTAACTTTGGTTACTTCTTTAGCTCTTTTGTGTAGTACCTCATCCGGTTCTTTCACGATAATACGAATAGACATGTTGTAAGCACCTTCCTAATCCTCATCATAATTTCAGGACATCAAGCTCATTTCAAAAATAAGTACTGATTTTCTGCTATGTAGCAGGTATCAAAAACTGATTTTAAGATCGAGCCATCATTCATGTTGTTTTTAATCTATGTTTATACCGCTTGTTTACATCCGCATTTTACTACAAATGCTCACATTAACATTTGCGGGTCTACATCCAGACTAATTTGCAGCTTCTGCGCCTGAACATCGTCGTCCATGCGCCGGGCGGTCGCGAGCGCCAGTCCAATGGCGTCGACATCCCCCCGCCATTTTATCATACATTGGAATCTGTATCTATTCTTGATCCGAGGAATCGGTGATGCTACCGGGCCAAGCACATCAAAGGCATCATTACTGAAACGGTCCAAACTACCTAACCAGCCAGCAGCATTTGCCTTTTCTTTCAGTATTCGTGTGTAGTTCTCAGCCAACCGGATCAGTACCGGAAGCTGCTCATGTGAGAAAGTCACCAAAATCAGGCGACAGTAAGGCGGATACTGCAAATTGCGCCGATGCAATAATTCCTCACGGACAAACGAAACATAGTCATGCTGGCTCGCATGCCCAATCGAATAGTGCTCTGGTGTATAGGACTGTACGAATACCTCGCCTGGCAGTTGATGTCGACCAGCACGGCCGGCCACCTGGGTGAGCAGCTGAAATGTTTTTTCGGCAGCCCTGAAATCAGGCAAATTGAGTGCGGAGTCTGCGGTGATGACACCAACCAGAGTGACATCAGGAAAATCAAGCCCTTTGGCAACCATCTGGGTTCCCAGCAATACGTCTGCCTTTTTCTCACGAAACTGCTTCAATAACTTCTCATGCGAACCTTTTTCGCTCGTTGTATCCACGTCCATCCGAATAACACGAATACCCGGGAACAGCTTAGCCAATTCTTCCTCTACCCGCTGTGTACCTGTACCGAAATATCGAATATGCTCACTACCGCAATCCGGACACACTTCTGGTGCTGCTTCCGCATAACCACAATAATGACAACGAAGATTGTTTGAGCGCTGATGATAGGTTAATGAAATATCACACTCGGGACAGCCTGCAACGTATCCACAACTGCGACACATCACAAAGGTAGAATAGCCACGTCGATTCAGCAAAAGCACGGTCTGTTCCCCACGTTCCAACCGCTCTTCCAGCCCTTTATGCAAGGCACGGCTGAACATCGAGCGATTTCCGTCCTTCAACTCTTCACGCATATCAACAATTCGTACCTCCGGCAGCTTATTTCCAAGTGCGCGGGTAGGCATCTCCAACAAAAGTGGTGCAAAATCATCATTGCTCTGCGAACGAGCAGCATAGTAACTTTCCAGCGAAGGTGTCGCTGAACCCAGGACAACGACCGCCTGGTGCTGCTGTGCTCTTTTTACCGCTACATCACGGGCATGATATTTCGGGGTTTCTTCCTGTTTATATGAAGTCTCGTGCTCCTCGTCCATAATGATCAGACCAAGACGACTAAACGGAGCAAAGACTGCTGAACGGGCGCCAATGGCAACTTTCACCTGGCCTTCCCTAATTTTGCGCCACTCATCATAACGCTCTCCACCAGACAAACGACTGTGCATCACAGCAACCTGATCACCAAAACGTCCTTTAAAACGCTCTACCATCTGCGGTGTCAATGCAATCTCGGGTACAAGTACAATTGCCTGCCGATCCTGTTCAATACAGCGCTGAATGGTCTGGAGGTATACTTCCGTCTTGCCACTGCCTGTTACACCATGAAGCAAAAAGACGCCATGGCGCCTTTCCTGTAATCGACCATTGATATTGTTATAGACTAGCTGCTGCTCGTCGGTCAGATTCAGTGGCTCGGTCGCACGAAACTTACGTCCCTGATAAGGGTCACGAAAGACTTCGACGTCCTTCGTCACAACTAACCCCTTCTCCTCAAGCCCTTTGACTGTAGCCGCTGATACCTGAAGTGTGGACAACAATTCTTTCATCGCCATCGGCAACAGTTCTTTCATTTCCAGCAAGAAAGCCAAAACTTCTTTCTGCCGTTGCGCCTTTGCCGGGAATGAAGTCAATGCCTCTTCCGCAGCCGCTGCATCCACAGCTAGATTAATGGATTTCATCGTTTTTTTATTCAGCTTGTCCTTAATTGCCTGACTTTCCAGCAGGACACCACTGAGCAACAACTTCTTGATCAGCGCAGCATGATTGGGGTACTTACGACTCAATTGTTGCAGGGGAACCTGCCCACGACTCTTCACAAAACGAATAATATCTTGCTGCACTTTTTCTGAAGTCGATTCTTCTCCCCATACAAAAAGAACTTCTTCGCCTGACGCAGAACCTGCCATTTGTCCATCCAGGGCATCTCCAAGTGAGATATACCGTTCTGCTTTCCCTTTCAGCGCAGTCGGTACCATCACCTGCAAAGACAAAATACGGTTGCTGGCATAACGTTCACTCATCCACTCGGCTAATTCAACCAAATCTTCAGACAACGGTGGAACGATATCCAGCAATTCCTGAATCGGTTTGAGTTTGAAAGTCTCCGTTCCCGTGCGAGGCACCAGATCAATTACGAAACCTTGCACCGTCCGATGACCAAAAGGTACACCTACCCTGCTGCCAATCTCAATCCATTCACGCATGGATTCCGGCACCAGATAATCAAACGGCCGGTCCGTTTCCTTCACAGGAACATCGACAATTACCTTGGCGATCTCCATATTAATTCCTCCCGGCAATGCGCTCCGCCGCAATCGAAAGCAACCGGCGGGCCACCTCTTCCTTGGCCACCACCTGAAGCTCTTCCACCAAACCTTCACGGTCATAGATGTGCACCGCGTTGGTATCTGTTCCAAATCCGGCACCCGTCTGCGTGACATCATTGGCTACGATCAGATCACAGTTTTTCCGTTCCAGTTTCTCACGTGCATACATTTCTAATGAATTTGTCTCCGCAGCAAAACCAATCAAAAATTGATGGCTCTTCTGCTTGCCCAGCGTTTCAAGAATATCTATATTTTTAATAAGTTCAAGCGATAATGTATCGCCTTTCTTCTTGATTTTCTCCGTGTACACTTCCTTGGGGCGATAATCCGCAACAGCCGCGGCCTTAACCACGATATCTGCATCATCCCACTCACCTGCTACCGCATCATACATATCCTGCGCAGACTGTACCGGGATCACCTTTACATTGGCTGGCGGCTGAACCTGGGTATTCCCCATAACCAAAGTCACATCTGCCCCCAGATCACGAGCTGTCGCTGCAATGGCAAAACCCATTTTTCCAGAGGAATCATTGGTAATATATCTTACCGGATCAATGCGTTCAATGGTACCTCCTGCAGTGACCACAACCTTCTTCCCGCTCAACAAGGAAAGCTGTTCGTTACGTTCCCGTTTGGCAGACTCCTGCTGTTCAAAAAATCGTTCCACCACATCGACAATTGTCTCTGGTTCTTCCAAACGTCCTTTGCCCACATACCCGCACGCCAGTTGACCTTCACCCGGTTCAATCATCATAGTTCCGCGCTCCGTTAACAGGCACATATTATGCTGCACAGCCGGATGATCATACATATGTACATTCATCGCTGGCGCAATCATCACCGGTGCAGTGGTTGCAAGCAAGGTTGTAGAGAGCATATCATCAGCCATCCCATGTGCCATTTTGGCAATCACATTGGCTGTTGCCGGAGCAACCAAAACAAGATCGGCCATATCAGCCAGATGGATATGCGAGACGACCGAAGGCTCCCGCTCATCAAATGTATCACTATATACCACATTTCGGGTCAAGGTTTGCAGCGTTAATTCGGTAATAAACTGTTTCGCGGAATTCGTCATAATGACATGAACGTCCGCTCCTTTTTGCACCAGCCTGCTGCATAATGTAGCCGCTTTGTATGCGGCTATGCCGCCAGTCACACCAAGCACGATTTTTTTACCGTTCAACATGGTTATCCCCCCGATATACGACGTTTATAATGATGAATAGAGAAAAAAATAACAACCTCGCGGTTGTCAAATAAATCCGGCTTGCGCCGTATGCAGTTGAAGAGCAGCCGCAGGCGGCTTACTCTTCTTCCTCTTCGTCCTGTCCTTTGATGACAACGAGCAGATCACCATAAATTTCTTCAAGTGCAACGCCAACCTGTTTATGGGATCTGGCATTTCTCAAATCCGTTTTCTCACCTTCACGAAGCTGTCTTGCCCGGCGGGAAGCGGCAACAACAAGGGAATACTTGCTGTCGACTTTGTTCATCATTTCATCAATAGAAGGATACAGCATATTTACAAAACACCTCTTTGCATTAGTATAATCACAATTCGCCGCCTGACGGAATCATGGTGCACCGCTGGATACAATAACCAGACTGGAGCTGCTCTACATATATACTATGACAGCAGCTCCACTGATTATCGCATTTTACGGCGGCAAATGGATTATTTATTGATCTTACAATGTTCGGCGATAATGATGCTTTCTATTCGTTTACACGCCAAATCAATTTCATCATTAACGACAGCGTAATCGTACTGCTCCAGCAGACTGATCTCATCTACCGCGACGGACATCCGATGATCAATCGTCGCCTGACTTTCCGTACCACGGCCCTGAATGCGATCTTTAAGCTCGTCCAATGAAGGAGGCAACAGAAATACAAAGATCCCTTCCGGGAACTTTTCTTTCACTTTCAACGCGCCTTGAACTTCAATCTCAAGAATGATGTCCCGGCCCTCGTTAATCGTTTTCTCCACAAAATCACGCGGTGTTCCGTAATAATTCCCTACATATTCTGCGTGTTCCAACAATTGATCTTCAGCAATCATGTTCAGGAATTCTTCATGGCTTCTAAAGAAATAATTGACGCCATGTTCCTCACCCAGACGTGGCTGACGAGTCGTTGCCGATACAGAATAAATCAATTCCGGCACCCGTTTGCGCAAAGCGCTGCATACTGTACCCTTCCCGACCCCTGATGGGCCGGACAACACTACCAGTAATCCCTTAGACATATTACACTCCATTTTATTCGTCGTTGTCATCATCTTTCGAAGAAAGACGATGGGCGACCGTTTCTGGCTGAACTGCAGACAGAATGACATGATCGCTATCCGTAATAATAACGGCACGAGTACGTCTTCCGTATGTTGCGTCTATCAGCATATGACGGTCTCTTGCCTCTTGTATAATTCTCTTGATCGGCGCCGATTCCGGACTCACGATGGATATAATCCGGTTCGCCGATACGATGTTACCGAATCCAATGTTAATGAGTTTGATTGCCATAATCAGGTTCTTCCCCCTATACATGCGACTCTTTTGCCGAAATATGACCGTTCATTCGATATTCGCCGCTTGCTCACGAATTTTCTCCAGTTCCGCCTTCATCTCGACAACACGGTTCACCAGAGCCAAATGGTTGGCTTTTGATCCAATCGTATTGACTTCCCTATTCATCTCCTGAATAAGAAAGTCCAACTTGCGGCCTACTGGCTCATCACTTTTCAGCAGCTCCCTGCTCTGTCCAAAGTGACTCAGTAGACGCGTAAGCTCTTCCTCTATGTTAGAACGATCGGCAAACATAGCAATTTCCATACCCAATTTATGCTCGTCAAAAGGGAAAGAGCCTTCTTCCTGCATTTCCGTAAGCCTTTGTCTTAACTTGTTGCGATGATCACTCACCACAGTCGGCGCAAGAGCAAGCATCTCGGTATGCAGTGATTCCAGACGACTGACACGTCGTTCCAGATCACTGGCCAGATGAAGACCCTCGCGGGCGCGCATCTGCTCCAGACCGGATAAAGCCTCTTCCAACCCCTGCTGCAGGACACGCTCCCATTCGTCTTTCTGCTCTTCCGGAAGCGAACTCGTCCCATCCGACTGAACCATGACATCTGGAAGTGCCAGCATATCCATAATACTCGGTTTGCCCTGCATACCATAGCGGCTCTCCAATTGCTCTGCGGCCTGAAGATAGGCCCTGACCGCCTGCTCATTCAGAACAGCGGGAAGAGCCTGGTCTTCATCTTTTTCTTTCATTACATAAACATCAATCCGCCCACGTTTTAAGCGGCTCTGTACCTTTTTCCTCAATCCGTCTTCATAACACGTCCATTCTCTTGGGAGACGCATCATCACTTCGCAATAACGATGATTGACAGACTTGATTTCCAATTGTACCTTATAGCCTCCAAAATGAAAGGCGGATTGACCGTATCCGGTCATACTGAATGACATCGGCATCACATCCGTTACACTATTGTAATTGATTATTAGGGTTGAAACAAGTAGGACATTGATGCTCCGACTTCTCCCACACATATTGGGTCAGTTCGGCCGTCATACTATAGAACATAAATGGAGTCATTAAATAGATTCCTTTGAAATGTTTTGTTGCTACATCCAGAAGCTCCTTGGCGATCTTCACACCCATCGCTCGACCTTCTTCGCCTTCAAGACCAGCCATCCGGGAACGCACTTCATCCGACAGCTGAATACCCGGAACCTCATTATGCAGATATTCGGCATTTCGTCCGCTGGCTAAGGGCATTACCCCTACAAAGATCGGCACTTCCAGATGCTTGGTCGCTTCATGCATGGCTACGATTAGTTCAGGATCGTATATCGGCTGCGTCATAATATAATCGGCTCCGGAAGCAATCTTTTTCTCAAGCCGCTGTACAGCCTTATCCAGATGTTTCACATTTGGGTTAAATGCGGCACCGATAACAAATCCCGCCTTCTGCTTGAGCGGTTTACCGGAGAAGGATACGCCGTCGTTCAACTGCTTGATCATACGTATAATTTCAAAAGAAGTTAGATCATATACCGAGCTTGATCCGGGCAAGTCTCCAAATCGTGCAGGGTCACCTGTTACAGCGAGTACATGATTAATGCCTAGAGCATCAAATCCCATCATGTGCGATTGTGTCCCGATCAGATTCCGGTCTCGACATGCAATATGCACCAGTGGGCGCAAACCTGTACGGTCCTGAACAAGATGGCCGAGAGCCATATTACTCATCCGGGTAACCGCTAGGGAATTATCAGCCAATGTTAACGCATCTGCACCAGCCGCTTTCAATGTCTCGGCACCTTTCATAAACTTCGCAATGTCGAGATCACGTGGTGGGTCAAGTTCGACGATGACCGTATGGCGTTGTTTAACTAGATCCACAATCGTAGGCTGCCCACCCCGTCCAGACCGTTCATCTACATTCTCATGCAGGATAATACGCGGTTTCGACTCGGATGGGTCAGGTTCCAGTATTGGAACAGGTGTGTATTCAACAAGAGCCTGGGCAATTGCCGCGATATGATCAGGTGTCGTACCACAGCAACCTCCGATGATACGTGCGCCCAGATCAGCGAATTGCACTGCCGTCTGTCCGAAGTATTCCGGGGACGCTCCATAACGGAACTGACCATCGACGTAATCCGCTGCACCCGCATTCGGATAAACAGACATTGGGACACCGATACGGCCTGAGACCGTCTCCATCGCACGCATAATTCCGTTTGGACCGGAACGGCAGTTAAAACCAATGACGTCAGCCCCTTGCTCACGCATGATTCGGAAAGCTTCTGGCATCGTATATCCATCGAGTGTGTGCCCTACATCCTCAACAGCGAACTGTCCGATCACGGGCAGATCACTCAGCTTGCGAGCCTGCAGGAGGGCGATATCCATCTCCTCGATATCATAGAAGGTTTCGAGCAGAATACCGTCGACTCCTTCATCGAGCAGTGCAAAAATCTGTTGCTGATAGAAACGCTTCAATTCACTTGTTGATACGTTCGTCCGCTTTCCTCCACGAATGGAGCCAACCGCGCCAAGAACATAACCGTTTGCGCCAGCTACTTCTTTGGCGATACGCACACCGGCACGGTTGACATCCTCGACCTTGGACTCCAGACCAAACTTGGACAACTTATCGTAATTGGCAGAGTACGTATTGGTTTCATGAATTTCCGTACCTGCATCGCGGTAACGACGATGCACATCTGCCACCACTTCAGGTGATATCAAGTTCAACTCTTCATAAGAAATCCCTACCGGGAATCCCATCTGATACAGGAAAGTTCCCATCGCCCCATCCCCTATGAGGACCCGTTCCTGCATTACACTGCGTAAATCCGCCTTCATCCCTTTTCCCCCCGCCTGACTGATCATTTCATACTAATGTAACACAAAAAACATCTGAAAACGAAGAAAAACACAGGTTTTTCGTGAAATTCAGTTTCTATAACCCTCTGGACTAGTAGGAATTCATATAATTGCAAAAAAAGAGGCCCTAAGGCCTCCTCATTTAAACGTATTCTTTACGAAGTGACTCCCTTGAAAACAACTTCAGCAGGTCCAGTCATGTACACGTGGTTGTCGGCTTCGTTCCACTCAATATGAAGATCGCCACCCTTGAGGCTGATCACCGCTGTACGATCCGTATGTCCGTTCAGAACGGATGATACTAGTGTTGCGCAAGCTCCGGTTCCACAGGCAAGTGTTGGTCCAGCACCGCGTTCCCACACACGCATGTCCACATAGCCGCGATCGCGAACCGTTGCGAACTCTACATTGATTTTTTTCGGAAACATGGGATGAACCTCAAGTAGTGGCCCCCATGTCGAGAGATCAAAATTCACAGCATCATCCACATAAATGACTGCATGAGGATTACCCATGGAGACTGCCGTAAATTTGAACTCCTGTCCATTTGCTTCGATGGAATGATCCACCACCGGATTGGCATCCACGGTGGTTGGAACCTGAAGTCCATTCAGGATAGGCTCTCCCATATCCACACGAACGGTTTCCACTTTACCATCACGAATGTTCAAGCTTACTGGTTGTACACCCGCACCGATGGTTTCTATCGTAATCTGTTCTTGGGTCACATGGCCGTGATCATATACATATTTGGATACACAGCGTATGGCATTGCCACATTGCTCTGCTTCCGAGCCGTCCGAGTTCATGATGCGCATCTGAAAATCCGCCTTCTCTGAAGGCAGTATATAAACCAGGCCATCCGCGCCGATGCCGAAGAAACGGTTGCACCATTTTACAGCCAATTCTGCGGCATCAGCCGGAAGCTGTTGTTCTCCAAACACAACAATAAAATCGTTGCCGAGTCCGTGCATTTTTGTAAATTCCATAACCTTGCCCACTCCTTTTGGCAGTCTGCTGCCAAAGCGTTATTCTTGCTTCTCTCTACAGGATACCCTGGATATTCATATCCAACATTCCCAATAAAAAAAGCTATCCTGCAAAATGCCGAGGAATCTCGCCTCGAATCATTTTGAGGATAGCATAACGAAAACGATAAGCAATTGCTATTGATTTTATGCCGAAAACTTTGTACTTTTCGGTACGAAGCGCCCAGGGCCCATGCGGCGACGGTTGCGACGACCTCCCCACACACTGCCCACTCCCATAAGGAAGGTTGGAATACCTGCGGCAACGATGGAAATGGCCCATTCACGCATACCCAGGGGTACGGTTTTGAAGATAGGCTGCAACGGCTCTACATACATGACCGCCAGCATTAGCACGATAGATGAAATGACTGCAAACACCAAATATTTATTCTGCAATGGATTCCGGTGGAAAATGGAACGGGAACTACGGCAGTCAAATACATGAATGAGCTGTGCCAAAACGAGCGTAGCAAAGGCAACAGATTGAGCTTTAATGAGCTGACCTGGTTGATCTGGCGCCGCCTGTAGGGTAAGCCAGAAGGCCCCAAGTGTACAAAGCCCAATCAACACACCCCGACTGACAATTTTCCAGCCCAGTCGTCTAGCAAAAATATTTTCTTTGGAACCACGCGGCTTGTGTTCCATCAGATCTTTTTCCGGCTGATCCACACCGAGCGCCATTGCTGGCAATCCATCCGTCACCAGGTTGACCCACAGAATCTGGATCGGCACGAGTGGCAAAGGTAATCCCATCATCATCGCGAAAAACATCGTTAAAATCTCGCCAACATTGGATGCCAGCAAATACCGGATAAACTTGCGGATGTTCTCATAAATATTACGTCCTTCTTCAATTGCAGCTACTATAGTAGAGAAATTATCGTCACTCAGAATTAACGCCGATGCTTCCTTCGTCACATCCGTGCCGGTAATTCCCATCGCAATACCGATGTCTGCTGCTTTAATGGCTGGTGCGTCGTTCACGCCATCTCCAGTCATCGCTACGACATGTCCTTTGCGCTGCAATGATTTTACAATCCGCAGTTTGTGCTCAGGTGATACTCGTGAGAACACGTAAATGCCCTCCACCTGTTTATCCAGTTGCTCATCCGTCATGCCCGCCAATTGCTGGCCGCTAAGTGAAGCCCCACCTCGTGGAAGGATACCCAACTGCTGGGCGATAGCCTCTGCGGTTGTGCCATGATCACCGGTAATCATAACGGTACGTATGCCTGCTCTGCGACAAGTCGCAATTGCATCCCGTGCCTCACGCCGCGGTGGATCAATCATGCCTGCAAGCCCGACAAAGACGAGTTGGCTCTCGGCAGCATGTTCATTCTCTACTTTTTCATCTGGCCGTACATCGCGGTAAGCCATCCCGAGAACCCGCAGTGCAGAACCCGCCATATTCTCGTTCGCCGCCATGACTTTCTGCCGCAGCGTTCCTGTGAAAGGTACAACATTGCCTTCCCACAAAATGTAGCTGCATTGCCCAATCAGCACATCCGGTGCACCTTTAGTGTAGATCGTGCGCCCACCCTGATGATGAACCAGAACGGACATCCGCTTCCGATCAGAATCGAACGGAAATTCCTGCTCACGTGCATATAACTCTTTGAGACCAGCTGGGGTAAGCCCCATTTTGGAGGCCAGTGTTACGAGTGCCCCTTCCGTAGGGTCGCCTTTCAGCTCCCATACCACGCTGTCTTCCTTGACCGTTTCATTAACATGATCTTTCTTTGTACTTTTCTTCGCTTCTTTCTTACTATCCTTATTTGTCTCTTTGCCTTTCTTTTTATTCCGCATCTCATCTGCAACACTCTCGATAATACTGGCATTGTTACATAGTGCGCTGATCTGAAGCATTCTCCGCAATGTCTGGTCACTCTTCAGTTCCAAGGTACGACCATTCTCCAGCATCTGTCCTTCCGGTGCATAACCATCCCCGGTGACCTTGATGCTGCGTCCCTCCAGCCACACGTCCGTAACCGTCATCTTGTTCTGGGTCAACGTGCCCGTTTTATCCGAACAGATGACCGAGGCACAACCAAGGGTTTCGACGGAAGGAAGCTTGCGCACAATCGCTTTTCGCTTGATCATACGCTGTACACCCAGGGCAAGCGCAATCGTTACAATCGCTGGTAAACCCTCTGGTATGGCGGCAACTGCAAGACTGACCCCTGCCAGAAACATGCCTACTGCCGGTTGTCCATGCAGAATTCCTGCAACAACAACCATGACGGTTAATCCGAGCGCCACAAAAATCAAAATTTTACCCAGCTGTTCCAGCCTGTGTTGCAGCGGTGTTTCCTGTTCCTCCGTATTCTGGATCAGGTCGGCGATTTTGCCCATCTCGGTATCCATGCCTGTCCGGATCACAACGCCCTTGGCTGTACCCCGAGTGACCATCGTCCCCATGAATCCAATGTTCTTCTGATCTCCTAGCGGTACGTCATCCGCTGCTATGGGACGGCAATGTTTGCTTACAGGAACTGATTCACCAGTGAGCGCAGATTCCTCCACATCGAGGCTATTTGTGGACAGCCAGCGCACATCGGCAGGAATACGATCACCACTCTCCACAAGCACGATATCCCCTGGCACCAGAAGTTTGGCTGCAAGATGAGCTTCCTGACCCGACCTTAACACTTTGGCCAGTGGAGCCGACAATTGTTTCAATGCACGAAGGGAACGCTCCGCCCGGAATTCTTGTACGAATCCAAGAATGGCATTAAGGACGATGATGGCAACAATCGTTACAGCATCCAAGTATTCTCCAAGCAATCCGGACACCAGTGTGGCCCCCATCAACACCAGAACCATGAAGTCCTTAAATTGATTAAGCAATAATGTAATTGGAGATATGCGCTTTCCTTCGCTCAGCTCATTCGAACCGGCGGCCTTCCTCTTTTCTGTTGCAGTTTCTTCGGTTAACCCTTCCTCAAGACTGACGCCAAGAGTGTTACGAAGCTCTTCAACGCTTAGTTGGTGCCACTTGGTATGTTCCATGCTTCAAAATTCCCTCCCAGTCTGTATTTCCTCTGTAAAACGTCACACCTACTTCACCGGCTATGCTAATCAACAGGTTGTACGCGATGCCGGACAAACTACCTGCTCTATATGTATTCGGACAGGACCCTAATTAGCACCCGATGGCGAATCCTTTCCCTGATGGGCAGAATAAGCTAAAATAAAGGTCTGCGGTCATACACGCAGTTGCAATCCGAGTTTTTGCTATGTAAACGAATACGAATCTGCAACGGGTTCTTTTTACATATCCCGGTGTTCATTTCAGTTATAGATAGAGAGGACGTTGAAAAAAATGGCATTGGACGGCATCGTAACACGAGCTATCGTACATGAACTGCAAGGCTGCAAGGGCGGACGCATCAGCAAAATACATCAACCTAACGGGCATGATGTTGTACTGACCCTCCGTGCTCAGCGTGGAAATAGCAAATTGCTTATTTCGGCTAGCCCGACTTACCCGCGTGTGCATTTTACCGAAAAGACGTTTATTAACCCTACTGAAGCTCCAATGTTTTGCATGCTGCTGCGCAAACACTGTGAGGGAGCGATCATCGAGGAGATCCGTCAGATTGGCATGGAGCGGATTATTCATATTGACGTGCGTCAACGTGATGAACTGGGTGATGTTTCAGTCAAACGGATCATCATTGAACTGATGGGGCGTCACAGTAATATTGTTTTGGTCGATCCGATAACAGGAACGATTCTGGATGGAATTCATCACGTAACCCCGTCCATCAGTAGTTACCGGGTCATTATGCCTGGATTTTCGTACACCGAACCACCAGAGCAGCATAAAAGCAATCCACTGGAAGTGAGCAGCACTGAATTCCAGGATAGCTACACTGCTGCTGAAGAAGAAGCTTCTCGCTGGCTGGTAAATTCATTCAGCGGTCTTAGTCCCCTGATTGCAGGGGAGATTACCTCTCGGGTGTCTGCTATTAAAGGTGACGATCAAGCTGCAAGTGAAGGTGAGGTTCGAATCGAAGCCGATGCACTTTGGACTGCTTTTGAGTCCGTCATGGGACCAGTAAGAGATAATAGTTATACACCTGTGACCGGGCTGAACGCCAAAGGCAAAATGATTTTCTCGGCCGTTCAGCTTCAGAGCATTCAGGACGCAGAGAAAACCTATGACACGATGAGCAAGTGTATGGAGGATTATTACGGAGACAAGGCCGAGCGGGACACTGTCAAGCAAAGAGTGAGCGATCTGCTTCGTTTCCTGCAAAATGAGCGCAGCAAAAACATCAAAAAGCTCGACAACCTGAACAAGGATCTGCTGGAAGCTGACGATGCTGATAAATTCAGATTATGGGGTGAGCTGCTGTTTGCCTCCCTGCATCAGGTTAGTAAAGGGGACAAAAGTGTGGAGCTTGTGAACTTCTATGATGAAGATCAAGCGAACATTACCATTCAGCTTGACCCATTACTTACACCGTCTGACAACGCTCAACGTTATTTCAAACGATATAACAAATACAAGAACAGTCTGGCTGTTATTCATGAGCAACTTGGAAAAACGAAAGATGAGATTGACTATCTCGACAATCTGCTGCAGCAACTGTCTATCGCATCCATGAACGACATCGAGGAAATTCGCGATGAGCTTGTGCAACAGGGTTATCTTCGTGACCGCAACAAAAAAGGCAAAAAGAAAAAGAAAAGCGACCGCCCTACCGTGCATCAGTTTACTTCTTCAGAGGGAATTGAACTTCTCGTAGGTAAAAACAATCTGCAAAATGAGTACGTCACCAACCGTCTGGCTTCTTCCAATGACACTTGGTTGCACACCAAAGACATCCCTGGTTCACATGTCGTCATTCGCAGCACTGACTTTGGCGAAGCAACTCTGGAGGAAGCTGCACAACTCGCGGCTTACTTCAGTCAGGCCAAAGAATCCAGCAGCGTTCCGGTGGATTACACCTTTATCCGACATGTCCGCAAACCAAGTGGCTCCAAACCAGGCTTTGTCATTTATGACCACCAGAAGACCCTGTTTGTGACGCCGAACGAAGAGCTGGTTAAAAGTTTGCCATCCACGATCAAAAATGGATAAGATGTTTGCTTCAATCCTGTAAGACAACGTAAAATCCCCCCGAACAATAGACTGTTCGGGGGGATTTTCTTTGTTTCTCAAATAACCATGGACTTAAACTGGTGATTGGATGTGCTTACATGTCCTGGATCACAGCAGCAACCAACGAGCGGGCACAGCAGTTATTTGAACGTCTTGGAGCTGCTCGCGGCACATGGGTGAATTATTCCATCACCTAGCCTAATTATATGCAATCAAAAAGGACATAAAGACATGGCTAGCGACTAACACTCACCCCATCTCTATGTCCTTCTTTATTTCATATTCAATTTTAGCACGATGACAACCGATCTCTTCTCCCCCAGTCTCATGCAACAAATGAAGAGAGTTTCCGAATCAAGACTTCCCGGCTGCAGCCCGGAGTTTATCGAGTACATCAATGGTTACCGTTTTGCTACCTAGATCCCCGTGGAATACTACCCCTTGTCTTACACCATGGTAATCTGAACCACCTGTTTGAATGAGCCCAAATTCCCGTGCCAACTCCGCATATCTGAGCTCCTCTTCTGGTCCATGATCCGAATGAACCACTTCAATACCGTCAGGTTGGGCGTCCACCAGAATACGACGAACCAATTCATCGTCTGCGTATAAACCAGGATGAGCAATAACAGCAGCACCACCTGCATCTTTAATCCACTGACATGCATCTTCCGGTGCAACTCGGGGAACCGACACATAGCCAGGTTGACCTTCAGCCAGATAACGATTGAACGCATCCCTCATATCAGCTGCATAACCTTTTCGTACCAACACATCGGCCATATGAGGTCTACCGATGCTTTCATCTGGTTCCAGTGGTCGGCCAAGGCCATCAATGACCTCCTGCCAACTGATTTCAAGTCCAATCTCCTGCAGTTTGGCGATGATCAGATGATTGCGTTCTTCCCTCGCTTCTCGAAGCCCGCGCAGTCGTTCCAGAAATTTCTCATCTTCTGTATTCACATAATATCCCAGCACATGAATATCCTTGCCACCTGCTCGGGTACTGATCTCTACCCCTGCCACAACGTCAATTCCATACTCACGGCCAGCCCGCTGTGCCTCGGCTACCCCCGCTACAGTATCGTGATCCGTCAGCGCAACCGCAGACAGTCCTCTTTGTTTGGCTAGCTTTACATTCTCGGCAGGTGGCTGCATTCCGTCCGACGCTTGGCTATGCGTATGAAGATCACAACGTCCGTTAGATTGATGCATGAATAACAGCTCCTTCTTATATCAAATGATTAGCTGAACTAATTTTCACATTATATAATCCTCTTATTCCGCTCGTCCTTCTGATGTTGTCTGCTCATGCTGACGTAAATAATTCAGGAAAGCTACTGCCGATAAGGGAAGTAATGAAGATTTCAGATGTATAGCATAGAATTGTCGTTTGAACTCAAGCCCACGAATATCCACGATATGAACCAGTCCAAGAGCTAGTTCATGCTGAACCGACGACGGGGATAACATCGTGATACCCACACCCGCTTCCACGGCGGATTTCACAGCACCTGTACTGCCAAGTTCCATCACCACATTCATGTCCTGCGGATCTATATTTCTCTTCTGCAACTGATCTTCCATCACCTGACGGGTGCCTGAGCCTTTCTCCCGCAGTACAAATGCGTAGCTCAGCACATCTTCCAGCTCTACTTCACCACGATCAGCCAGTGCATGTCCTGCCGGGACAACCAGCTTCAATTCATCCTGCATGACCGGCTCTACAATCATATCCGGGTGGTGAACTGGCGCTTCAATCAGTCCAAAGTTAAGCTGATGTTTTAGGATATCGTCCATAATTTGCGTAGTATTCATCACTTTCATAACGATCGAAATATCCGGGTATTGGCGAGCAAAAGGGCCCAGCATTCGTGGCAACACATACTCACCAATCGTCAAACTTGCCCCGAGCTGCAATCTACCTTGGAGCATCTGTGTAAACGCAGACATCGCTTCATCTGTCTGTCTGACCAACTCTACACTGCGTTTGGCGTGAGGCAGTAATGTCCGACCCGCCTCGGATAATTCTATTTTCTTGGTAGAACGATGCAGCAGCTTGGTCCCAAAATAATCCTCAAGCGATTGAATCTGCATTGTCACCGCAGGTTGTGTCATATGTAGTGCTTGCGCAGCCGCTGAAAAACTTCCCTTCTCTGCTACGGTATAAAAAATATGCAATTGATGAAAATTCATATCTTCGCCCCTCTTCTGTACGCTTTCCCCATTGTAGCCGATTTCATGAATTCCAACAAAAAAAGCATGCAGCTTGTCTGCATGCGATGTAACCTGAATCTATCAATTCGAAAATATGGATTATTCCAAACTTACTTATGCTTACGACTGTTCTTGACAAGAGTCATTCGTCTTGAATGTCTTAGCCAAGAATAATACGATTTTAAATCCCGCAGTTCAATTGTCTCGGACATTTTTCCCAGAAACGTAACAACAATCATCTTATGAAGCGGATTGCCAGCGATATCATATTCCCCTTCAAGTTCAGAAAATTCAGCAACCACGACCAGATCTTCGTCAATCAGGTAAACATCCTGCTCATTACGGTAGTATGGTGTAATACGGTCCTGCTTCAGACACTCCCACAACCATGCCGCAATATGGTCATCATCATTACGTGCCGGCTCAATACGGTCTGCATACCGCATCTTGGCATGATTGGTAATGACGATGTCGGCCACTTTTTTGTCTCCAAGAGCCACGAAAAAAGGCTCGTACGTGCTCCAACGTTGCATCACCTTATCACGCATGGGAATCACTCTCCACCAGATAGGACTTTCTATCTATTTGTTTACCCAATATATTACAACATAAGTCCCGCAATCTCAAGGCGTAACTTCAGTATTTTTCACAAAATCCAGTTTATGCATAATTCAATAAAAGAGCGGCCCCGAAGGGCCCCTCTGGTTAATCGTTTGGAAATGTACAGTGGCAACAAGTTCACTGTACATTTCCAAACCATTTTGTTATATACCGTAAAAACTCGTTTTGTCCATCGTTTTGCTAGCATACTCTGTTTTGATCTCATTCCGGTAGGAACGTTCGACCTTGCGCACATAGGAAAGTCTGTTCACATTTTTCATCGTATCTTCAGCCCGCTCTGCATTAACATACATGACAACATAATGCATACGGCGGGAGATGTAATGAACGGTACCATATTTTTCGAGATTACGAGCCGCTTTCAAATCACTGACCCAAATAATGAATCCTGTCCTTTCCGCAAACATCATTTTCCCCGCCTTTCTATAATGGAGACCGGAGCCTCCGAAAGGTCCGGTCTGTCATGAATTTATTTTCTGATCAAACTCTTAGCTACAACCACACTTGCCTCCGCTACCGCAGCCGCCCTTCGGATTCGGATCATTGCTCGGTACTTTAATGGTCGTTGACACGGCGAATGCAATCGTCTCCGACATCTGGAACAACATATCGTCCAATGCCTTCTCCGCCTGTTTGAAGCGGGCTACTGCCTCGAAATGTTCCAATTCAAGCTCTAAAGCCTGAACCTGATCTTTTGCGGCGTGATAGTCCGGGTGAAAATGCCCAAAACGCTGGGTTTCTTCGAATAGTTCCTTTTTGGCGTCCAGCTTGCGTATTCCCGCCTGAATTTCAGGGTTCGTCTCCACTTGCTGCTTCCAATATAAATAATCCGATACTTCGGCTGATTGGTTAATCATGTCGCCCAGTTCATATGCGCCCGTTAACACTTGGGCCATATCGACCGTGTTCATTTCCGCTACGCTCATGAAATTCATCCTATCTATATATAAAGTTCTACTTAACGTAGACTACTTCATCATATCATATCCCCGAAAAGTTAAGAAGAGTTTTTCCTGCAAATAGAAATAAAGGGAACAGGCGATCTGCTTTGGCAAAGTCGATCAAGTTTATGCATGGTTCGGAATAATAAGGCGAATCTGGTTCCATTCGTTAGGCGAAAAAGTACGGCGTTCTGCGGGATCTGTTCCACCATCAGATATGTACCAGCCCGTTAGAGTCCAATCTTCATGACCCTGAATCTGATCGGGGATAACATAAATGATACTGCTGTCCAGCTTCAGACCCAGTTTTGTCTGCCATTCAATGGCTTTTGCAGCAATCTGACGAGCCGTAGACACATGATACCCTCGCCACTCGTTATGCCACATCTCCGGAATCTCTCCGTATCCGGGATAAAGACCCGATTGTTCCGTGATGGAATGATCCTGTTCATACGTGTGAAGTTTGGAGTCGTCTTGAATGAGCCCAACTCTTCCACGAATATAAAAGAGTTCCTTCGGTACCTTAAGTTCGTCTTTGAACTCATCTGCTCCGACAATGGATTCATCTGCAATGACTTCCAACTCTGTGCGGTTCAACTTCTCAAGTAATTCACTTCTCGATTCATATATCCATGTATCCTTTTTCTTGACTTCATCCGTTGCTTCATCCTGATTAACGTTCTGTCCAGCATCCATGTGAAGTCTCTCTGCCTCCTGTCCCCACTGCTGGATTGCTAGCTCCACATGCTCAGGCACTCCCGAGCCAGCATAGCGTTTAAGGAAGTTTATCATTACATCCGCTGTAAGACCGATCTCGGATGCTACAACGATTCGTTCCTTCGTAATCCGATATATGGACATTCGATCACGACTCATAAGTTCTGCACCAATGTCCAGATTCCAGCGGACCTTGGGGGTTACATCTAGCGGGACCATAATTTCAAAGTCAGGCTGCACAAAAATGGTATTCTTTTCGGCATGTTCCGCTTCATCATTCGCCAAGTTCAGTAAGATTTCAGGATCAATCTGCCAGCGAAAAAAAAGCTCTCTTGCTGCTGACTCACCCACCTCCCCATATCCTAAACCTGCCAGAACATTGAGCCACCCCCGGATATGTGTTAAGAAGTTTAATCTTGAAGAACCTCCACTCTCTCTACTTTCAATTACATCTTCCTGCCCATCGTGGTCTAAAGTTCCTGCTGGAATACTCAACCATTCATTTCCCCGTGAAGCAAACATTAGCAATTGCTGACGAAAATGCTGAAGTTTAGGCTCCGCTATACCATATCGGTCCATGCATACGCTATAGATTTCTCGGTGCATTGAAGACCACGGCATCGTTAACCAGTGAGAAAGACGGTCAGGTGACACATTCATCCGATTATGCGTCTGTTCAATCAAACCCAGACTGAGCAGCAAATCAATCACAAGGGCCACATGGACCGGGTACACATCTTCATGATCGTAGCGAATACCTAGTTCGGCAAAGTCTTCAGGGCCCAGAACCGTCATTCGGTTTAATCGCTGCACTATTTTCTTGTGGATCGTTCCCTTACTTGTTAATGGAAGTCCTCCATGGGCTTGACCTTCTCTTACCATCCAAGCCAATACATGCAGAAGCTCTGCAGCAATATCTGGCTTAGCCTCTCGAGCAATCTTCACGTGCTGGACTTCACTAATGGATATGGACTTAGCTTGTGTCATTTCATCCTGTAATACATGCACTTTCTGCTGAACGAACTGTTCGACCCGTGCCGCATAGGCAATAGTTAACAAAGAAAGTAGTGATTCTGGTATGTAATACAGGCGTTCTCCCCAAGACTTGCGCACAGCTTTGATCCAGCCTTTATGCCGAAGCGCTATAAACGCGGTTGCTGCTTCAGCTCTGCTAAGACCATCCATAGCCCACTCTGCTGATGTCAACATGTTGGAAAAGGGTTGTCCGGAAAATTTGCAGAAAATCACACCGAGTACCGTTCTTTCAACGCATGAAAGCTCTTTTAATGATTTTACATCCAGATTACCTTGTGTATGCATTGCTTATCATGCCTTTCCCATTATTTTAAGTAGAGGTGTACACACTTTTTCATTGCAATTCATGAATGATTTTGTACTCATATCCTTGTTCGACCAGGAACATCTGACGACGTAATGCAAACTCCTGTTCCTTACTGTCCTCGGATACCAAGGCATAGAAATAAGCTTTATTTTCTCCAGACTTCGGCCTTAAGATCCGACCCAATCGCTGGGCTTCTTCCTGCCTTGAACCGAAACTTCCGGATATTTCAAGTGCAACAGCAGCATCCGGCAGATCTACGGCAAAATTGGCAACTTTGGATACTACAATTGTTTTGATCTCTCCACGTCGGAACGCTGCAAACCATTTCACTCGTTCTTGTTGGGACATTGTACCCGATATAAGCGGCGCTTCAATTTCCCGGGCAATGCTCTCGAGCTGATCCAAATACTGTCCGATGACAAGCGCTGGCATCCCCTCATGATGGTCCAATATCCGTCTGATCACAGCTAATTTGGCTGGGTTTTCGGCTGCAAGGCGAAATTGATGCTTCACCTCTGCTTCTAAATAGTTTGATCGTAGTTCCGGAGTAAACGGGATGCGTATCTCCTGGCACTGTACATTAGCAATCCAGCCTTGCTGCTCCAATTCTTTCCATGGCATGTCATATAATTTTGGACCAATTAGTGAAAATACATCCTGTTCACAGCCATCCTCACGCACCAATGTTGCTGTCAATCCCAGTCTTCTCGTAGCCTGAATATCTGCAGTAGCCCGAAATACAGGTGCTGGCAGCAGATGGACCTCATCATAGATGATGAGCCCCCACTGACGTTCACTGAGCAATTTGATATGAGTAAAATCAGCATCTTTCGATTTTCGATGTGTAAGAATTTGATAAGTAGCCACAGTCACAGGTTTAACCTGTTTTTTCTGACCAGAATACTCTCCAATCTGTTCACTCGTTATCGTTGTTTTGTCCTGCAATTCCTGAATCCATTGCCGTACGGATGTGGTGTTCGAGGTCAAGATAAGGCATTCACATTGCAAACGTTCCAATACCGCCATCCCAATAACTGTTTTGCCTGCACCGCAAGGGAGAACAAGCAGGCCACTTCCTCCCATGCCTTCGCTACCTTCAAAAGCATCCACAGCATCTCGTTGGTACGGTCGCAACTGGAAGCTGTCCGAACTGTCACTTTGAGTATTCGCTTTCCATTCAAACGGAAGACTTGTTCCTTCTCGATATCCCGCATAATCCAGCACTGGATAACCCAAGCGGGTCAACTCCCGTTTCAGCAATCCGCGTTGCTCACCGCCAAGCAAAAGCTCATGGGGATCGACACGCTCCATCCGAAAAGCCGAGATGGTTTTCATACTGCTTAATTCATCCAGCAATCGTTCGTCTTCGCTCACGAGACGCATTCTCCCATGAACTGCCTCTGGCTTCAATTGAAGCTTCCCATATTGATAGATAATTCTCTGAATATCTTGAATCAGGGCCGCAGGAACATTCCAACGAGACACTGATTCCAGACTTGCTATCACTTGATCAGCACTCCATCCGAGTGCAGCCGCATTCCACAGTGATAATGCAGTAATACGATATGTATGAAAAGCCGCAGGTGTCTTCACCAGTTCCGCATACATCCCTAATTGAGCTCTGGCCTGATCAAATCCGGGATGACCCACTTCAAGCAATACTGTAAAATCACGCTGCACAATACAGGCGCCCGTTTTCTCCATTCCGCTTCCTCCCTAATTTAAAAATGATCTATATGTTTTTCTGAATAACAGGCATCACAAAAAGTCCAGTTTCGGTTTCTTCCGAAATTGAACCTGTATAATACAACAGTTCGACCTTAATTTAAGCTTTATAAAGACCTAACAAAAAAAGCACCCTGCCCATACCTTGGTATGAATAGGATGCCCAACTATAATCAAATCATTCGGCTGTATATCCTTTAGCCATTGCTATAAATAGTTTTACAGCATTTTGCATGGCATCCTCATCAAAGTCAAACTTTGGATGGTGATGCGGATAGATGGCATTCTTCTCCGGGTTGCCTGCTCCGACAAACATAAAGCAGCCAGGAATCTGTTGCAGGTAATAAGCGAAATCTTCAGCTGGCATCAACATCGGTGACTTCTGTACCTGGTCTGCACCAAATACATCTACCGCTTCCTTGAAGAAACGCGCCGTTTCCTGCTCATCATTCACGACTGGAGGATATCCCATAATATAATTCAACTTCGTCTCAGCACCATAGATCTCTCCGGTCTGAGCCACGATCGTATGCACACGTTCCTTCATCATACTGCGTGTCTCTTCATCAAAGGTTCTCACCGTACCCGTCATTTTGCATAACTCGGCGATGATATTCTGTGCTGACCCTGCCTGCATCGTGCCAATTGTCAATACTGCGGGACGCAAAGGATCTACTGAGCGACTGACAACCGTCTGCAATTGCATTACTAGGGCGGAACCTGCCACGAGGCTGTCCACTGTGGATTGCGGCATGCCGCCATGTCCACCTTTTCCTTTGATCTCAATATAAAAGTCATCTGCCGCTGCCATCATCGGCCCCGGAGTACTTGCTGCCACGCCTACAGGAAGCGGGGTCCATAGATGAATACCATAGATGACATCTACCCCTTCCAGTCCTCCGTCTGCAATGACCTTGAGAGCCCCACCTGGAAGCAATTCTTCTGCAGGTTGGAACAAAAAGCGAATCTCACCCTTGATCTCATGTTTATGACGGCTGAAGTACAATGCCGTGCCTAGCAAAATGGATATGTGACCATCATGACCACAGGCATGCATGGCTCCTGCTTGTTGTGATGCATATTCAACGTCCTTCTCGTCCTGGATTGGAAGTGCGTCCATATCTGCACGAAGCATTACGACAGGCCCTGGCTCGTCCCCACGAAGACTACCTATAACCCCGTGTCCGCCAACGTGCCGTTTCACTTCAACGCCAAAGCTCTCCAGCATACCCGCTACAAAAGAGGATGTCTTCTCCTCATGAAAGGAAACCTCAGGATTCCGATGAAGATGACGACGCCATTCTACCATGTGGATTTGCAGGTCATTCCACCATATATTATTTGTCATGTCTCTCCATCCTTTCGCTCTCTATACGGGACTTTCATCAAGCCCGAACCTTCCTCTTGAAACCTATTGCTGTATATTGTAGCAGAATTGGAAGAAAACCGATACGAATGACCGCTTGAAAGCTTGCACGGGAAGGGGAAACATACTATCATAAAATAGAGAAAAGAACGAGATTTATACTCTCGGAAGCTTATGAGGAGGATCAGACGCTTATGATTTTTGAGAATACAGGCTTGGATGGCTTGAAGAGCGACTTGGCATACCTGGATGAGAGCGCCGAGAAAGTCGGATTTGTCCGGTGGCAATGGGAATATTATCGTGCTACATATGACTACAAAATTGAAGATGAACAAACCAAATCGGAATACTTTGTACGTATTAATACCCGTGCGATAGACGGCAAACTCGAAAAACCGGATACGGTTCTCGCAGTTGAAGCTGTTTATCTTGGAAAAGCAACCTTTCCACATGGTCTGGATTATGACTCTACCGTACCGCAGCCAGTCGTGAAGCTGGCGGCCCAAAAATTACAGCAGCTTAAAGAACTGCTGGAAGCTTAGGCTGGGCCGAACCATGAAACAACAAACGGCCCAAACGAAAACGAAGAGAGGCACGCCGGATTTCCAACTGCTAATCCTCACTTTATTGTTGGTGGGCTTCGGACTGGTGATGGTGTTCAGCTCCAGTTCCAGCATTGCAATTGCAAATAAAAGTTTTAACAATGATGCCCTGTTCTTCACGAAAAAACAACTTATGTGGGCGGTTATCGGTTTAGTGGGCATGTTTTTTGCCATGAATATCCGATTTAACAAATACAAAAAACTTTATGCACCATTTTTCTTGTTCACGACGGTATTGCTCCTGATAGTTCTGGTATCAGGAAAGGTGCTGAACGGCGCACGAAGCTGGATTCACATTTTTGGCTTCAGTATTCAACCCGCCGAGTTTGCCAAAATCGCTATTATTCTGTACCTCGCTGCACTGATTACCAAAAAAGGTGAACGGTTCAGGGATCTAAGGACAGGATATATTCCCGTGCTGGTGATTGTCGGGTTCATTGCAGGACTGATTATGCTACAACCGGACTTTGGTACATGCTTCATTCTTGTGGCTACTTGCGGTCTGGTCATCTATGCTGGTGGAGCAAGTATGAAACACATTATGGGTTCCATCCTGCTGGTTGTGCTGGGAGCGGCATTAGCACTTGGAGCGAATGCCCTGTTTTCTTCCATGTCTTCTTCAGATACTGCCAATAGCACTACAGCTACGGAAGCTACACAGAACTACAAAATTGGGCGGATACAAGCGTTCCTTGATCCATTATCCGATACGACAGGTGGAAGCCTTAACCTCTATCGCTCCCTTGTTGCAATTGGAGATGGAGGCATCACCGGCTCCGGGATCGGACAAGGTACGATGAAGCTGCATTATTTGCCAAATGCTTATAATGACTTTATTTTCTCCGTCATTGGGGAAGAGCTTGGCTTTGTTGGAACTGCCCTGTTTCTGTTGGTCTACCTATACTTCATCTGGCGAGGCATTATCGTCTCCCTTCGCTGTCCCGATCCATTTGGGACGCTGGTTGGGATTGGTATTATGGGATTAATTGCAATCCAGGCTTTTATCAACATTGGGGGTGTGACCCAGACCATTCCGGTGACAGGGGTTACCCTTCCGTTCATCAGTTATGGCGGCACCTCACTATTTGTGATGATGGTGGCCATGGGAATTCTGCTTAGCATTTCGCGTACCAATAATTTGGACGTCATCAAGGAAGAGAAAACGAAGTCGGTGACGGTTCAGACATCCCGTACCTCTCCCGCACTTCGTTCACGTGAATCTATTCGTCGAATTCGGTAATGCGAAGCAAACGTGATACGAATGGTATTGAAACAAAATGAATTGGAAACAAAAAAAGACTTGGCATCGAATTCGATGCCGAGTCTTTTTGCTGTTGTCTATCTAGATGAAGAACCAGGTCAACATACCGCTGTTCTTGCATCACGGATTGCTCAAGTTTACAGATCGTCGCCTCTGAAAGATACGCCTTCTACCTTTACATTGACTTCAACAACACGTAACCCGGTCATGGTCTCTACCGCTTCTCTTACATTCTGCTGGAGCATGCGGGAAACTTCATGAATCGGTGTCTCGTACAGGACGATGATGCGCAGATCAATGGCTGCTTCCAGCTGGCCGACTTCCACGCCTACGCCTTTCTGTACGTTTTTACCGCTCAGGCGCTTGGCCCAGCCCTCTGACAATCCTCCAGACATTGCGGCAATTCCGGGTGTCTCCATCGCAGCCATTCCGGCAATTTTCGCCACTACGTCATCGGCAATCCGGATGTTTCCGCCCTCTAGTTGAAGTTGTTCTGCCATGCCACATCCTCCTTCACTTCGTTACTCGTATTTTAAATCCTTTCCACCCCAAAAAGCAAATTAAACTCAAAAAGATGCGTTTACAACCTACCACGATTTGGTTATATTGAAATATGAAAATAATCTCATAAGTGTTTAGTCATATCGTTTAAAACAAAATAATACGTTACCGAGGTGTTTGTTGTGAGAAACCGAATTTCATCCATTTTGCTGATTGCCACCTTTGCACTCAGCGCCGTCGCCCACTACTTGAAATGGGATTCGATTCTGCAATTCGTCATTTCAGCCATTTCGGTTATTTTTGTGGCCGGTTTTTTAGGCAAAGCCACCGAAAATGTAGCCCATTATGCTGGACAGCGGTTAGGCGGTTTTTTGAATGCTACATTCGGCAATGCCGCCGAATTGATCATCGCCATTTTCCTCGTCAAAGAAGGATTGTTCGACATGGTTAAGGCCAGTTTGACAGGCTCCATTATCGGTAACCTGCTGCTGGTGCTAGGTCTAAGTATCTTTGCCGGAGGACTCAAGTTCAAAATTCAGAATTATAACGTATCGCTTGCCGGTTTAAACGGCTCCCTGATGATTGTAGCCATCATTGCCCTGTTTATCCCAGCCGTCTTCCTGAATACCCATTCCATCACACAGAAGGATACGAACACACTCAGTCTCATTGTCGCAGGTTTGCTGATCCTTGCCTACATAGCGTGGTTGGTATTCTCCATGGTTACACACAAGAACTATCTCGCAGATGTCACAGTGGATGAAGATGAAGAATTGCCGCATGAACATGCACCCGAGTGGTCCAAGAAAAAATCAATTCTCTATCTCGTTCTTGCGACCGTCATGGTTGCCTTCGTCAGTGAATGGCTCGTTGGTACCCTTGAGGTGTTTACTGAACAATTCGGACTCAGCGAACTGTTCGTCGGTGCGTTCCTCGTAGCCATTATCGGTAACGCTGCAGAGCATAGTGCAGCCATCATGCTTGCCATGAAAAACAAAATCGGTGCCGCCGTGGAGATCGCAGTTGGCAGCAGTTTGCAAATCGCACTCTTCGTTGCTCCTGTACTTGTTTTTGTCAGTTTCTTCACTGGCAGAACGATGGACATTGTATTTACAACGATTGAGCTGGTCGCCATAGGCGTAGCCGTATTTATCGCCAAGTCCATCACCCAGGACGGTTCAACCAACTGGTACGAAGGTCTGCTCCTAATGGTTGTGTATGTTATTTTGGGTGTATCGTTCTTCTTGGTATAACAGTACTCCGATCATCCTAATTGATAGTCAAAAAAATTAGCGCGTAAAAGGCAGTCTGGAAATCGCATTTCCAGACTGCTTTTTTCTTTTCTGCCTCTGCCTGAACCACATCAGACGAGCTGTTCCGATCCAGGCGCACAAAAAAAGCATGCAAACACCTGCATGCCTTCTATTCTGACCCACGCTATTGCAGGCTATTGCTCATTCTTCTTGTTCAAAGCTTCATATAGAATCGCCAGATTCCGCTCAAGCGCGCTTACCAGCTGCTTACCAGCACCTTCTGGAAGAAGCCCTGCACGAACAGCAAAATCGACTTCCTTGGAGAACCCATACATCTGTGTATCCAATACTTCCTCATAGAGAGGGCAGTAGCGGGTAGCCAGATTCTCCATCTGTACTTCAATAAGCTTCTGTATTTTATCTGCATCTTCTTGAAGAAGACTGATCGCTTTCAAGTGCAACTGGTCCTGCAGATCAGATGAAGTCATGCATTTTTCCCCCCTATGTCCCAAAAATCGCGTAAAGACGTTCTACCTCTAATATTAGACGAAATCAGGAGCTAATACAAGAACCTGACCAAAATAACCATAGATCTTGAAGAGCTTTATTCCTGCCTAATCCCCCTATTTTACGGAGGTCTTGCCTTACACCTGAATTATCTCATGCAAAAAAAGCACCTCTGCCATAAT
This sequence comes from Paenibacillus taichungensis, assembly GCF_013359905.1. GTDB lineage: Bacteria > Bacillota > Bacilli > Paenibacillales > Paenibacillaceae > Paenibacillus > Paenibacillus taichungensis. The sequence goes on from NZ_JABMCC010000118.1 coordinate 283,038, forward strand.
AGGCAGAGATGCTTCTTAGTGCCATTACTCGGATGCGATACTTACGTTCAGTCCATGTTTGGCAAATACTTCTGACATAGCTGCTTTGGCTTCAGCTGCATCCGGGCCATGAACATGCAGTTCATAGCTGTGCGTGCTGATCAGCGTTGTAAACAGTCCGAGAATACTTTTTACATCGATATACTTGTTCTCTGAATGAAGCACGATTGAAGAAGTAAACTTGCTCGCTGTTTGAGCAATTTCCACTACCGCTGCGTTATTACTCGACATAGGAATCCCTCCGTCTTTTCACTTTTGGTATCATCTATTAATTACCACTACATGATACCGTGAATCCGCTTTCCTAGCAACAGCAAAATACTGTTCCTACTTCAGACGATCCGGATTGAGGCATTCCAGCTCAGGAATAACGAAAATCCCGTCTTTACGGATCAATACATCATCAAAATAAATTTCGCCACCACCGTAGTCTGGACGCTGGATCAACACCAGATCCCAGTGAATGGAGGAACGGTTTCCGTTATCTGTTTCTTCATATGCCTGGCCTGGCGTAAAGTGCAAGCTGCCTGCAATTTTTTCATCAAACAGAATGTCCTTCATTGGGTGCAGGATATGTGGATTAAATCCAATTGCGAATTCTCCGATATGACGAGCGCCCTCATCTGAATTCAGAATTTCATTGATGCGGTCTGTATCATTGCTTGTTGCTTCAACAATTTTACCGTCTTTAAACGTGAATTTAATATTTTCAAAAGTAATGCCGTTATACAACGTTGGCGCGTTATAACTAATCGTTCCGTTCACGGAATTACGTACAGGGGCACTGTACACTTCGCCATCCGGAATATTTTTTTGGCCAGAACATTTCTCCGCACCGATATCTTTAATGGAGAAACTCAGGTCTGTTCCCGGTCCAGTGATACGCACTTTGTCCGTACGTTTCATCAGATTAGCCAATGAATCCTGTGCTTTGTCCATTTTAGCGTAATCCAGATTACATACGTCGAAGTAGAAATCTTCAAACGCTTCTGTGCTTGTATTCGCCAGCTGTGCCATACTTGCATTCGGGTAACGAAGCACAACCCATTTTGTATGTTTTACCCGTTGCTCGCTATGTACCGGATGGGAATAAAGTGAATTGTACATTTTCATTTTCTCTTCCGGTACATCGGACAGATCATTCACATTCTCCCCTGCACGGATGCCAATGTAACAATCCATTTGCTTCATCCGGTTCAGATCGATCTCTGCCCAGGTTTTCATCATTTCTTCTGTCGCATTTTTGAGCATGGCACGCTGTACTGTTTTGTCAGTCAGCTGTACAAAGACGTTACCGCCTTTTTTGCCTACTTCTTCAATAATTGCATTAATCAGATCCCGTTCTGTGCCAATCATCTCAACCAGCACATTCTCGCCGGGCTGTACATCTACAGAGTAGCCCACCAGATTGGCTGCGAGCTTCTGAATTCTTGGGTCTTTCATCGTGTAAACTCCTCCTGTCATCCGCCATCCCCTGAATTGAACAACGGTAAATTACGATACTATTGTAGCACGCTGCAACGATCCCGTCAGCAGGCAGCCCCACAACTTATCTATTCATAGGCCCTGAAGTTTACATCTGTGACAAGAGCTTCTTTATTCCTTTTGCTGTTCAGGTCCTTATAGCTCACCTGGCTTTCCGAGGAAAGTCGCAAGGGCAAGCTAGTTTTCCGATCTACGGTTAGATGATACACCGTCTGTACCTCGGCCTGTTTCATCATCTCTTGCATTGATGTTTCCCCTTGCTCCCACACTTTGTTCAAATCCTTCTCCAGTTTCTCCTGACTACCTTCCTTAACCGTAGTAGCCTTGTGCATATACTCCGCCCGAATCGCATTCATCTCGTCGTTAAGCTGCGCGAGTGCCCAAGTTTTGGCGTCTTTTGGCGCGAGTTCAATTCGCAGTATTTTTGTTCGACGGCCTGAACCGTACTCGGACTTTATCGTTTTTTCCATACGATCGATACTTTCCATTTGAGCGATAGGATTAAAACGGGACAACGAACCACGCAGGGGCTCATGTTGGGCAGTTAAAGCCATCCATTGTCCTTGTTTCCGTTCAAATGATGCACTGAATCCGCTCGGTTGCCCGTTATTGTTAACAGAAGCGGCATTTACTCCTTTTACTCCCGCTCCGGCCGCAGTCACAGCTCCAGGCAGCCTCGTTTGCAAGGTCAAACGATCATGATTCTCCAGCTTGCCTTCAAATTTAAACTGATTTTCGAACAGCCCGCTGCTTTCGCGTCGTAATCCCGCTTCCCCGTCAAAACTCAGCTTTTCTTTGCCTGCAATTCCGGATAAAGCCAGTGAAAATAATTCCTCGGGGGTTCGATCTCGCTCTAACAATCCACAACCAGGAGCACACAACACAACAATGCTCAGAATCAACAATAGCCCACGTATATACCGACGGTTCAACATGTTCTATTCCACCTTTCCATCAAACTTTCTCCATAGCCTGCCCCTCCCTTATTTGCTTATACTTCCTTCCTTTGGCATCGCCTCATCAAAAAAATAAAGAGAGGACGACTCCGCAATCGGAATTGTCCTCTCTTAACGTGTAACTTCCTGTTCTTCCATGACGATCCGATTTCGACCACCATGCTTCGCATCATACAAGGCCATATCAGCCCGGTAAAATAACGATTCCACACTAACCTTCTCATCCATCCAGTTCCATTCGGCAATACCGCTGGATACGGTCACGGAAGGCCTTGTCTCCTCAGCGACTCTGGTACGAATGATTTCTGCATATTCCAGTGCCTGACGAGCACCAATCTGAGGCATATAAATAGCCAGTTCTTCTCCACCCCATCTGGCACAGATATCCTCAGGCCGGACGGAACTCGTCACAATGTCACTCACCTGTTTTAATACCTGATCACCTGTTTGGTGCCCAAACGTATCATTCACCTGTTTAAACTGGTCAATATCCACGACAATGAGTGAACCACAGAATTCATGAGCCTGACGTTCATGGATCACACTATCCAGATAATGCCTCACATACAGTCCTGTCAGCATATCCAGGTTAGCCAAACGTCGTACCTCGGCGTGAAGCGTTGCATTGGAGAGAGCAAGTCCAATATGAATGGACAACATCTGCAGCAGACGGTAATTGTCATACGAAAAATACTGCTTTTTTGGATGTCCCAGCAAAATGGCACCCTTCACTTCACCATTCACCCGAAGGGGTGAAGCAATCAATGACATAGAACCAGTAAGATCCATGAAGACCGATGACACTCTATCGTATTTCGCATAATTGGATAGAATGAGCGGTTCTTCGGTTTGATACAGTAACCCTGCGATTCCATAATCCATTGGAAACGATTTGCGACCTAACTCATTCACATTGGAAGACATCACTTCAAAGTGATCCGTACTGTCATTCAGTTGAAGAATACAACATGATTCAGCCTGAAAGATGTCCTTTAACTCCTGCTCGGAGAATTGATAGATCTCCATCAGCTGTAGGCTTTTGTTCAAACGTTGTGTCAGATCGTTGATTAGACGAAGTTCCTGGATCAACATATTCGATTGCTCGTGCAGTTTGGCATTTTCAAAGGCAGTTCCTGCTGTATCCGCCATCATCGTAATGAGTTGGAGATCGGAATCTTCCATTAACTCCTCATTCATCTCAATATGAAATACACCATAGATCCCTTGTTTACCTTTTAGAGGAAGGCCAACCTCCAGAATGCGATGTTCACCTTCATCCGATCGAACAACTATGAGCTTGCCCTCCATGAACGATTGTACACAGATGTCTTCTCCCCGTTCATGTACAAGCAACGGTTTGATACGTGGGTTGAGGCTGCTCTGATCCTGAGACATATACAATGTCATACGAGTTGTTGGATATAAGTAGTCAATGCTGTCGAAGACTTCATCCAATATCGCGTCCACATCCATTTTGTCATGCATCCGTTGAACGATTTGGAAGAGAATCGACCTTCGGTGTTCTTCACGTGCCGTTTGTTCATGAGCATGTAATAGATCCGTCATAAATATGTATTCAAATCTTCGGTAAAAGCAGGTACGATAATGCAATGCCTCCGATCGAACAACGGCTTCAGACGTTTCATCTCGATGTTGCTCGTAGGTTACAGCAGTGAAGACAGCAAACATATCCTTATTTGTCCTGGAGAATAAAGGTTCAGCCATTAGATGGTACTCTCCATTTTCAGTGGTTCCACGTAACGACTGGGCCTGTCCCGTTTCAAGGCATTGCATCACAGTCGAATGTACATCGAGCAATGGAGCCCCTTCATTGCCTTGCCCCATACAGATCCCTTCTGTATTCCATACGTTGTATATTATCGATGATCTGTCTGAGTGCGGCCTCCGTTGGGCGTGCCAGTCGGTGTATGCTTGCTGCAGCAGGGTTCCCAAATATGAAAAATCAAAAGGTGTGATGTCCATTTTTTGCATCCAGAATACATGCGCTTCGTGAGGAGCGGCAGAAGATGCGGAATCGCCCGAACTTCGCGAATCCAAGCTGGCTGGTTTACTTCTTAGATGTTCTAACATGTCAGGCGCTCCTTTGCACCGTTTTTGCATCCACTCGGATGCATTAATCTGCAGACGTTATCGCAAACCTGCAAATCCTATGCGATAACCTTAATGTACAAGATCATTTAAAGTTAAGATACAATCTATTTTACTCTCTTTAAAGCATTTTTGCATCCATATTTCAGAAAATTGTCCCATTATTTTGGGCCTAAGGACCTATCGACAAATTTAGACGTTTTTTTGCTTTTATCACACGCTTGACTTTGGTTCTAGTAAACTGTAAAATAAATTGTTGATGAAGACTACTAATGGGTCTTTAAATTTGGGCATTACCGGTTGTGTCACCCTCATTCTTTTTGTTGCTTTCAGGACAGCGGCTGAACTTTTCTGATCGTCTTATGCGTGGCTTAGCCCGCATCAACAAATTGGAGCGCAAACAGAGCCCTATATGAACTTTAACTAAAAAGGAGCTACTTTAAACATGGCACGTTACACTGGTCCTAAATTTAAATTGAGCCGTCGCCTCGGCATTTCCCTGAGCGGAACAGGCAAAGAATTGAAACGTCCTTTCCCTCCAGGTCAGCACGGAGCTAACCAACGGAGAAAAATGAGCAACTACGGTATGCAATTGCAAGAAAAACAAAAACTGCGTCACATGTACGGTTTGGGCGAGAAGCAATTCCGCACTCTCTTTGCTAAAGCGCAAAAAATGCAAGGTATCGCGGGTGAAAACTTCATGTTCTTGCTTGAGAGCCGCCTTGATAACCTCGTATATCGCCTTGGATTCGCTAACTCCCGCGCTGGTTCGCGTCAGTTGGTATCCCACGGTCACGTAACTGTAAACGGCAAAAAAGTTGACATCGCTTCTTACCAAGTAAGCACTGGCGACGTTATCAGCCTGCGTGAAAGAAGCCGCGGTCTTTCTTCCGTTAAGGAAGCTTTGGAAAACCGTTCGCATCTTCCGGCATACGTAGAATTCAACGATACTGCTCTGGAAGGTAAATTTATTCGTTTGCCTGAGCGTTCGGAATTGTCCCAAGACATCGACGAAAAACAAATCGTCGAGTTCTACAACCGTTAATCGTTGGAATTTCATTAAGCTTCACACCAAACAGCTGTCCGAGATTTTCTCGGCAGCTGTTTTTTTTTATTTTAAGAGAAACAAAGAACAAAAAAATGGAGTTCATGCCCCTGTATCAAATGTATGGAATGGCCTCCTTCCTATAAATAGTCTATTTTCATCCAAACTCGATTCTCAAGACTTCCACGTTTTACTGAAATTCTCCATGACTTCTCATGATATGTAATTCAATTCCGCATGATATATATCATAAACCAAGAAAGAATGGCAATTTTCGACCATTGCTTGTATTTCTCAGGCATGCAAACCAGCCTTTTTATGCTATAATAAGTGCTGTTAAAAGGAGGAAGACACTGAATGGTTGATGTTAATAAGAAAAAGCCCGATGAACAGCCTGCCCGCAAGCGCAGCTTCGCCCGCAGACTGGGTAGTTTCGTCAAATGGATGGTTGTCCTGGGATTCATGGGGGTACTATTTGTAGGCGGTGCTCTGATGGGATACGTCAGTTCCATTGTGAAAGACGAACCCGTCCGTTCAAGGGCGCTGATTGAACAAAAAGTCAGCGAAAACTCCATCACAGGCTTTGCTTACTTTGCCGACGGCAGCCCGATCGGTCAATTACGAACAGAAGAAGACAGGCGTCCGGTCACCTTTGACCAGATTCCGCAGAACGTTATTGATGCAGTCATTTCGATTGAAGACAATCATTTTTACGAACATAAAGGTGTAGACATGAGCGGAACGCTCCGTGCCGTGAAACAGAAAGTGCTAAAAGAATCTGTTCAAACTGGCGGTAGCACACTGACTCAGCAATTGGCCCGGCGTGTATTCCTCAATCTGGATCGAACCGAGGACCGGAAAGTGAAAGAAATATTACTTTCGCTCCGACTCGAACGTTTCCTGACCAAAGACGAAATTATGACAGCGTACCTGAACAAGGTTCCTTTTGGTAACGGCTCCAGTGGATATAATGTATATGGAGTCAAGGCAGCTGCCAAAGGACTGTTCAATATTAATGATTTGAGCACATTAAACACAGCTCAGGCTGCTTATCTGGCAGGATTGCCTCAGCTCCCCTCCTCTTATTCTGCCTTTAATGGAAAAGGCGACTTTGTTGAGGACAATTTTGAGCGTGCAATCAATCGTCAGCATCTGGTCTTGCGCCGTATGCTGGAACTGGGCAAAATTAATCAATCCGAGTATGACGAAGCTCTTGCTTTTGACATCAAGAGTTCACTCGCACCCAAAACCATCAAAGCTTACAATACTTATCCATACCTTATGATGGAAACAGAGCGTCAAGCTGCACAGATTCTAATGCAACTCAATTCGGATAAAGCTGAAGGCACGGATGCCAAAGCGGATACAGCCAAAGCGGATACAGATACACCGCAAAAAGAAAGCAGTGTCCTGCTGGAAGAAGCTCAGCAGCAATTGCGTACAGGTGGATATCGTATCTACACGACGATCAACAAGAGTATCTACAAAACGATGCGTACTATTGCCGAAGATGACAGTAATTTCGCTGCTGACGATCCCGTGAAGGGAAAAGAACAGACTGCTGCCATGTTGATCAATCACAAAACAGGTGCGATTCTCGGCATGATTGAAGGCCGTGATTTCCAGGATGAACAGATGAACTATGCAACCCAGATGGTGCGTCAGCCAGGTTCAACTATGAAACCTATTGCTGCTTATCTGCCTGCACTGGATGAAGGGCTTGTTCAACCAGCTTCCATTATTGATGATTCACCGATAATTCTGAAGGACGGCCAGACCGGATTCCATATTCCGAAAAATGCCAACAATCGCTACCAAGGACTTGTGACTGCCCGTAGAGCACTCAACTACTCGCTGAATGTTCCTGCGCTGAAGCTGTTCAACGAAGATGTTGGTATCGACAAATCATGGGCCTTCGCCAAGAAGCTTGGGATTACCACCATCCAACCGATTGACTACCAAGCCCAGACTGGTGTACTTGGAGGACTTCAGTACGGTGTTACCGTTGAAGAGCTCACCAATGCCTATGGAGCCATTGCCAACAATGGTGTGTACAATGATTCCTATATGATTAGCAAAATTGTAGACTCAAAAGGAAATATCGTATATAAACACGATGCAGAACCTGTTCAAGCTTTCTCAGAACAGACGGCATACCTGATGACAGATATGCTTCGCACCGTTATTACAGAAGGTACAGCTGATAAAGTTCGTGAAAATTACAAGTACTCCAAGAGTGTGCCTATCGTAGGCAAAACGGGTTCAACTCAAAACTACGCCGATGTTTGGTTTGAAGGCTATACGCCGGATGTCACGTTGGGTGTATGGGTTGGATACAAACAGCCGGTAAACACGCTGGAGACAAGATCACAGAAGAAACGTGCACAGCAGCTGTGGACGCAAATCATGAATCAAGTCATCGCTACTGACAAAGAGATGTTCGTAACCGATTCGTTCAAGAAACCATCTGGGATCGAGACACGAACCGTATCCGCTTATAGCGGCAAATTGCCAACATCTCTGACTGACAGATTTGTCACTGATATTTTCAATAGCAAGTTTGTGCCGAAGGATAGCGATGATGGCGTCGCAAAAGCCAAATATATCACTTACAATGGTGTCAACTACATTCCGCGTGATGAAACACCTGGAGATATGACAAAAGAGAAAACGGTCGTTAAGCGCAAGAAACCGATCTCTGATCTCATCAAGGAACTGCAAAGTGCATTCTCACGCATGAGTCGTCACGAATCACTTGCATATTACCTGCCGGAAGATGCCGATGCAGACATGCCGACACAGATCGATCCAAGAACCGATAACGGCAAAGCACCGGATGCACCAGGCAATGTGAGAATTTCCGTTGCCAATGGAAACGCCGTGATTACGTTTAATGCAACACCGGAAAGTGATGTGGTTGGTTATCGCCTGTATCGCTCAGTAAATGGCGCCGGATTCCAGAATCAGGGGCAGGTTGTCCTGACAGGTGAGTCCAGATCATTTACCGCATATGCACAAGGTGGAAACTTTGCGTTCTACGTCACAGCAGTAGATGTAGCGGGGCGTGAGTCCGCTCCTAGCGCAGCAGTTAGCAGTGCGGGAATGGTAGAGCCTCCTGCAGATGAAGAAATAAATGAACCGATTAATGTTCCGGGAACAGTCGTTACACCGGAAGACTCTCAGAATGAGAATCCAGAATCTACGGCTCCGGCTACGCCGGGCCAAGTGACCGTGTCGGCGCTTTCCCAAGGACTGCGCATTCAGTGGGCCTCCAATCCGGAATCGGATGGCGTTCAAAGTTATGCTGTATATTTTAGTGAAACAGGGGCAGCCCCTTACACCAAAATTGGCACAACTTCAGGTACCTCCATGGACTACGGAGTGCCTGCATCCACCAGTGGATGGTTCAAGGTATCCGCCAGCAACAGCATAGGCGAATCCGAGCCGTCCGGAGCCGTGCATTTCCAACCGTAATACAGAGTTACCATAGCTCCACTCTTAACCCCATTCTCGCATCATGAGGATGGGGTTTTGTTATTCGTGCATAATCCAAAGTAAAAAAGCCTGATCCGTAAGTGAGACACGGATCAGGCTTTTTATTGGAATCATGGGGCAAGCAGACACGTAGCATCTGCTGGTTTATACTTTAGTCTTCAATGGTCGATAGATCGCCTGTCGGCAGATCCAACTCCCAAGCTTTCAACACACGGCGCATAATCTTGCCGGAGCGGGTCTTGGGCAGTTTATCCTTGAACTCAATCTCACGCGGAGCGGCATGAGCAGACAAGCCTTCTTTTACAAATCGATAGATCTCTTCCTTCAGCTCCGGTGTCGGCTCATACCCCTCACGCAGTGCCACAAAGGCCTTAATGATCTCTCCGCGAGTTACATCCGGTTTGCCGATAACGCCCGCCTCTGCTACCGCAGGGTGCTCTACGAGCTTGCTCTCCACTTCAAAGGGGCCAATGCGTTCGCCTGAAGAGTTAATGACATCATCAATCCGGCCCTGGAACCAAAAGTAGCCATCTTCGTCCATATAAGCGGAATCACCGGATACATACCAGCCAGAAAGTCGGAAGTACTCTTCGTATTTGGCCGGATTATTCCAGATCTTCGCCATCATGGACGGCCAGGAAGTACGAATAGCCAGGTTACCCATACTGTATGGCGGCAGTTCCTGTCCTCGATCGTCAATAATGGCGGCTTCAATTCCCGGTAATGGACGACCCATGGAACCTGGTTTGATTGGCATGCCCGGGTAGTTACAGATAAGCTGGGCACCCGTCTCCGTCATCCACCATGTATCGTGAATTCGCTGTCCATAGGCTTTCCAGCCCCAACGGACCACCTCGGGATTAAGCGGTTCGCCAACAGACATGACGTGACGGAGACTGCTCAGATCATGCTGGGCAATGGTCTCTTCGCCCGCTCCCATCAACATACGGAAAGCCGTCGGCGCACTGTACCATACGCTAACTTTATTTTTCTCAATGGTGCTGTACCAGTCTCCTGGACTAAATCGTCCCCCGCGAATAACGTTGGTCACCCCATTCAACCAGGGTGCAAAGATCCCGTAGGATGTACCTGTGACCCAACCCGGATCAGCTGTGCACCAGTATACGTCATCCTCGCGCAAATCCAGAACAACTTTGCCGGTGTAATAATGCTGAATCATCGCATTCTGCACATGATATACACCTTTCGGTTTACCTGTAGAGCCGGATGTATAGTGAATCAGCAGACCGTCTTCGCGAGTCAGCCACTCCACTTCCATATCATCCGAAGCTGCCGACATCTCTGCATCAAAGTCGATGAGTCCTTCTTCCGTCTGTGGACCACCACCCACAACAAAGATATGCTTCAGTTCCGGCAACTCGGAACGTTTGATTCGTCCCAGCAATTGAGGGGTCGTCACCAGGGCTACAGCTCCGCTATCCTCCAGTCGGTCTTTCACCGCAGTTTCCATAAAGGCTTCAAATAGCGGACCTGCAACAGCCCCAACCTTCAATATGCCCAACAGACTAAAATAGAGCTCAGGACTGCGTGGCATAAAAATAAATACCCGATCACTTTTAGCAATGCCATATTTACGCAGGACGTTACCGAAGCGACTCGACTGCTCACTCAAGTCAGCAAACGTGTATGCCTCTTCACGCGAAGCATCACTGTATAATAGCGCCGTTCTCCCGCCTCTTCCTTCCAGCACATGACGATCTATCGCTTCATGCGCCATGTTGACTTTCCCGCTGGCGTGCCACGTAAAGTGCTTTTCAACCGATTCCCAATCAAACCGGCTTCGGGCCTCCGTGTAATCGCCCAGATTAGATTCAGACACAACCGTTTGCAGCATCTCACCATGTGCTTGACTCATGCTTGCCAGCCTCCTTCAACTCGACATTTCGATTCCCAATATGGGTCACTTCTGATTGCCTTTGTGTTGACTGAACTTCCAGTTAGCGCTTACATTAGTAGAGAGAACTTCTCATCATGTACTTGCCCAGGCCAAACCGATGAACCCAAACTGCAGTTGAATTGTGAACATTTTTTGTCTACGCAATTATAGCAAATCTTTTCAATCATCGTCTATGGCTTTTCAAATTTTTGGTTTTTTGCTATAAGTAGGGGGAGAGAGGAGCATGAACTATGGAGCATATTAAGGAGCATCATATGCGTTCCATCTTCAAGTCCGGCCACCGAATCATCATTGAGGGACCAGTTCAGGCCGAGACGATTACGCAGCTTGAATTTCATTCCGATCTGGATGCCTTCCGGCGCCCTTCGGAACAACAGGAGGCATTGGCCGAAATTGCCGCTTTGCCTGAAGGTCGAATCATCATTGCACGGGAGAATGAAACCATTGTCGGTTATGTGACTTTCCATTATGCAGATGAATGCGAACGTTGGTCGGAAGGCAATATGACCGATCTAATTGAGCTGGGCGCCATTGAGGTTGCGGATTCCTATCGCTCTCTCGGGATCGGGCGCGAAATGCTGCTCACCGCGTTTGAAAATGGACAGATGGAGAAATATATCATATTCACAACGGAATATTACTGGCATTGGGATTTGAAGGGCAGTGCCCTTTCCGTATGGGATTACCGCAAGATGATGGAAAAATTGATGCAAACCGTAGACATGACTTGGTACGCCACCGATGATCCCGAGATTTGTTCACATCCAGCGAACTGCCTCATGGTCCGCATTGGCAGCCAAGTACCCTTGGAATCGGAAGAACAGTTCGACCGCGTTCGATTCCGCCATCGGTTTATGTACTAATCACGAACTCACATGGATGATTTCCGAATGCGTATACATAGAAAAACCGCCTCTTCGCGAACAGGTTCATCATGGATGATCTGAAAGGAGGAAGCGGTTTTTGTTGTTTTTGAGCCTATACCATGCTCAACACGCGTATACCTTATGGGGTTACATATGTTCCAGCATATGTTCCACAATACGGTGAGAGCGCTGGGAAGACTCCACAGTAAACTCGGCAAAGTTCACATGTGCTGATCCATCTGCTTTGTCAGACATTGCGCGAAGTATAACGAACGGAACACGGTTCATGAAGCTTACTTGCGCTACGGCAGCTCCCTCCATCTCCGCACATGCCCCATTCATTTCGGTATACAGCATTTTCACCGTATCCTTGTTTGCAATGAATTGATCTCCTGACAGCACTTTGCCGATCAGATAGTTCGCTCCTTGCGCTTTGCAGGCTTCTTCAGCTAACGCAATAAGGGATGCTTCCGCCGGAAAGGCGGACGTCTCCTGGTAAGGAATAACCCCGCGCTCAAATCCAAGTGGAGTCACATCCATATCATGCTGTACACATTCGGACGAGATGACCATATCTCCAATGTTCAACTCCGGATTAACTGCACCCGCAACACCCGTGAAAATAATACGGTTAACCTGAAAACGATCAATTAAAATCTGTGTCGTCACAGCTGCATTTACTTTACCCACGCCTGATTTGCAGACCACAATCTGTTTACCCAGCCATTCACCTGCGACATAGGTAATACCGGTTTGTTTTACAGTCTCTAGTTGCTTCATACCAGCTAAGAGAAGTTCTACTTCCTCATCCATTGCACCAATGATACCGATCGTTTCACGCATGTTATGACCTCCTATATAGCATTCTGCATGCAAACCTGGACTCGTTTCCCTCCAAGTATGTTTTTAGTCTACGTCCAAAACCCATTCAGCACAAAAGCTCCGTTTCCGGAGCTTCCGTCATTCCACTATGTAGAGAGAATGCCTTCTCCCTTTCTTAAACCATTTCCATTTCAATCGGAAATGACGATGAATCATCCAAGCCTGTATTTAAACTACGTCTGCATGGCTTACAGACAGACGAAGAATCGTTTCATGCGGCAAAATAACCCGTGGGTTTTCCACATTTTCTTTCTTCATAAGCTTGGTCAGCAAACGCATTGCTACAGCGCCCAGGTCATACATCGGTTGAGCTACAGTAGTCAACTGAGGGCGGACCATGGAAGCCATACGAATGTTATCCACACTGATGATGGAGAAGTCATCCGGTACCTTCAGACCTTCATCCTGAATGCTGTGAATAGCACCAATTGCCATCTCATCTGTTGCAGCAAAGATTGCCGATGGTTTTTTCTTCAAACCGAGGAAATACTTCATCGCTTCCACACCAGACTCATAACGATAGTTACCAATGCGTACGAGATCCTCCTGATATTCCATACCTGCTGCTTCAAGCGCTTTCTTGTACCCTTGGAAACGAGCATAACCGTTGGCAGGATCTTGCAGTGTACCACTGATCATTGCGATTTCCTTGTGTCCATGACGGATCAACGTATTTACAGCGTCAAATGCCGCTGCTTCATGATCGATATCTACAGAAGGGTACGTGCCCTTCTCGTCACTTGTTGCACAGAGAACAATCGGCACAGCCGCTGATTGGAACGCCTGAATATGCTCGTCCGTCACAGTTCCACCCATGAAGAGCAGACCGTCCACTTGTTTCTCGAGCAACGTGTTAATTACACGAATTTCTTTTTCTTTCTTCTTATCCGCGTTACACAAAATAATGTTGTAGTGATACATATTCGCAATATCTTCAATTCCGCGGGCAATCTCTGCAAAGGTTGAGTTCGAAATGTCCGGAATAACGACCCCGACCGTGGTTGTCTTCTTGCTCGCCAAGCCTCTGGCTACCGCATTCGGACGATATCCCAACCGATCGATGGCTTCATATACTTTTTTGCGTGTCTGTGGCTTAACATTAGGGTTATTATTAACAACCCGTGATACCGTTGCCATAGAGACACCGGCCTCACGTGCCACATCATAAATGGTTACCGTCACAGTACTTCTCTCCATTACCAGTAAATTTTCATACCATTTTCATTAAGATTTATATTACGACAAATTTATGCATTAATCAATTAAAATAGGCTTTAGGACTCACGCAGTGCATTCGTGATTGTGGTTGAAGTAATATTCGAGTGGGAAGTATGCCATACAGGAATTCCCTTTTTGACTAGAATCGCCTGCGGAGATTCGTGCTTAACACCCAGCTTGTCCGCTGCTTCATTGGACACAGGGCGATCTTCCACTACATAAATGATACCGTATTTCACTTGTTCACTTGGACTATTTTGCAAATAATCGTTCATCTCCTGATAAGCATTCGCGCTGATCGGGCAGCGTGTACTGTGCTTAAACAGAAGCAAGGGTTGATCCTCGGTAGCCTCCACTGCGGAGTTTAGCTGTTCAATACTTGTCATTTTAGTCATGTCAGCCATTTGATATACATCCCCCTTTACCAGGATTACCGCTATGTTGAGCGTTTTCACTCTACGATATCTTAACAAAAAGCGGGCGAAAAAGCCAATTTTCATGAAAACAAGCATTTTGCACGTCAAAATTAGACAGCATTCGAGAAGTGCGCCTGCCATACAAAGCCGGATAATTGACCTAATCTACGCTGTGTTGTCTCGATCCATTCTTGATCATTAGATTTCTGAGCATAGCCCATAATATCCAGCAGAAGGTTAATTCTCTCCTCCACAGCACGTTGCATCCGATGCTCCATCTCACGATCCGAAGCGTCCGGCCAGGCCAACAATTGTTCATGGAAGAGGTCCGCAAGTTCATTACGCGCTCCAAACGATACATCCTGTTTCGCTGGCTGTTCGCCGAGTGTACTGATGCACTCTTTCAAATCCGGCTTGACCGGCTGAAGTACCTCATAGGAAACACAGTCTGTACAAGCAAATACAGGTACGTTACGAATCTCCACCTTTTTGGCATATACCACCGTTCTTAATTCCAATTCCATTACATGTCCGCATCTGCACGTCTTACGCACAGTCATCACCTCATTCGTTCTATACTCTTATATAGATACCATTCGACCTATTTCCGCTCAAATCCTGCTATAAACCATAGGTTGCACAAATTACCACCGTCTCCAGAAGAAGGTTGTCGAATGTAGGCATTCATTGAGTTGTAATCGCTTCCCTTCTGGCGAGATTGCATGACGATGAAGTCACCATGAGAATCTGTTACAATAAAGACGCTATGTGCTAATTACCGCAAAAGGAGAGATGATGATGAGATTAACAGGCAAAAAAGTCATCGCCCTGGTCGATGAAGAATTCGAAGATCTAGAACTGTGGTATCCGGTGCATCGTGTCCGTGAAGAAGGTGCTGAGGTGCATCTCGCCGGAGAGAAAAAAGGCAAAACCTACATTGGTAAATATGGTGTTCCCGCCGAAGCGGAATACAGTTTTGATGAATTGGATAGTTCAAACTATGATGGTATTCTTGTACCCGGGGGCTGGGCACCAGACAAGCTTCGTCGCTACCCCAAAGTACTTGAGCTCGTCAAGGAAATGCATGCGGATCGTAAGCCGATTGGACAGATCTGTCACGCAGGCTGGGTACTGATATCCGCCAAAATACTGGACGGGGTTACAGTCACATCTACACCGGGTATCCGGGATGACATGGAAAATGCGGGAGCCATCTGGAAAGATGAAGCCGTTGTTGTGGATGGACACATCATTTCAGCTCGTCGTCCACCTGACCTTCCGCCATATGGCAAAGCATTCTGCGATGCACTTGCTGAAAAATAAAACAAACCCCCGCGCCAATGGCGTGGGGGTTTTATCGTTAAAATAAGACTATTTTCCAAAATTGTACAAAAGTTAATATTTTCACTTAAAGGTATTTATTTGAAAATATCCCATTCAAGATGCATTCGATCCACTCTGTTCATCTGGACTGCCCATCGAATCATTGAAGACCTGTAGGCGCTCTTCGATGTCTGCACTTGTCCGCAGAGTGAAGCAATCATGGGCTGCCTCTTTGGCAGCCGCAGCCGTCGTATTCAATACCCTGTGCTTCACACGCAGCAAGGATTGTGGAGACATACTCAGATTGCTAATCCCCAGCTCCAGCCATAGGGGAATCGAACGCTCATCTCCTGCCATCTCTCCGCAAACACTGACATCAATGCCTGCCGTATGTGCCGCATCGACTGTTGCGCGAAGCATGCGAAGTACAGCCGGGTGATACGGATGGTACATATGTGCGATCTGCTCATTCATTCGATCGACAGCCAGTACATATTGTACTAGATCATTGGTACCTATGCTGAAGAAATCAGCTTCTTCGGCAAGCAAATCGGCGATCATCACCGCTGCCGGAACCTCAATCATGATGCCCACCTGAATATGCGGATCATACGGCAATTTGCGCTCGTCCAGATCAGACATCGCTTCACGCAGGATTTCATTGGCCTCCTGAAGTTCTTCTACCGAAGAGATCATCGGATACATAATTTTGACATTGCACGCAGCACTGGCCCGAAGAATGGCTGTGAGCTGTGTTTTGAACAGATCTTTACGGTCCAGACTGATCCGAATCGCACGATATCCCAAAAATGGATTATCTTCTTCTGGCAGTTCAAAATAGTCCAGCTGCTTGTCACCACCGATATCGAGCGTACGAATAACGACAGACTGACCAGCAGTTTTCTCAGCAACAAGACGATAGACCTCATACTGTTCCTGCTCACCCGGGAACGTAGCACGGTCCATGTATAGGAACTCTGTCCGGAACAACCCCACACCTTTTGCCCCATGTTTCAGCGCCATATCCAATTCCTTGACGGAACTGATGTTAGAAGCCAGATGCAGCACGGAACCATCTTTGGTTACGGCATCCACTGTTGCAAGTACCTGCAGCTGTTCTTTTTTCTTCAATTGTTTGCTACGAATCATCGTGTACCGTTCAATTGTCTTCCGATCCGGCTCCGTAAATACGAGGCCATTATCTCCGTCGACAACCAGCATATCTCCGGTCTCCACCGGCATGCCAAGACTCGCTTCCAAACCGGAAACGAGAGGAATGCCAAGAGCACGAGCCATAATTGCCGAATGTGATGTTTTGCCTCCGATAAGTGTCACAATGCCCAGCACGTGGCTTGGATTCAAATGCGCCAATTGAGAGGGAGACAGCTCTTTGGCCACGAGTATATAAGGCTGGGTATCCGATGGAAGCGTAATTTCCGGTGCACCCAGCAGATGCTTTAATAGACGGTTCCCCACGTCCTTGATGTCAATGGCCCGCTCCTTCATATACTCGTCTTCGAGCAGATCAAACATGGTGACAAAATGATCAATAGCCTCTTTGACGGCTACTTCTGCCGCTTTGTACTGCCGTTCAATAATGCCTCGAATTTCGTTCATGAATACCGGATCTTCCAGAATGGCCAGATGCGCATCAAAGATGCTGGACTCTTCAGGACCGACCACTTCCTTGAACTCGTTCTTGATATATTCAATCTCATCCTTGGATGTCCGTATGCCCTCGTACAGCCGTTCGAACTCTTGGGCGAGATCCACCGAATCCATCTTCTGATCCGGCAGATCCCATTCCCAACTGGGCAGGACAAATGCTTTGCCGATGGCTATGCCTGCAGCGCCGTTGATGCCTTGTATCTTCATTCTACCCCTCCAACGTTCCTGTCATAGAGCACCACGGACATAACGGATGCCTGACCTTTCTTAACTTGCTTAAATGGAGCAAAGCTCCATGATTTGACACGATCGGGATTCGTGATAACCATCGGTGTCGTCAGCGATGCCGCCTCCGCTCGCAATACAGCCAGGTCAAACTTGATTAACAACTGACCCGGCTCCACCGTATCCCCTTCCTGAACAAAGGCTTCAAAGTGGCCTTTCAGTTGGGATGTGTCAATACCGATATGCAACAGAACCTCAAGTCCCTCCCGGGTTGATATGCCCAGTGCGTGCATCGTCGGATACATGTGCATAATCGTTCCATATACGGGTGAGACCAGCTCTCCTTTTTCCGGAACAAAGGCTACTCCATCACCCACAAGCTTGGCTGCAAATATCTGATCCGGCACCTCTTCAATTGGCAGCATTTTGCCCTGCACAGGAGCACAGAACAGAACTTGTTGCAGATCCCGTTCGAGCAGCTTCGCAATCTCTTCCCGGATTAATTCCGAATAGGTGCCGAATACCACTTGTACGTTACCGCCACCCAGCTTAATGAGCCCTGCCGACCCCATACTCTTCATTGCACCTGTATCGATTAACCGATCATTATGCACGGTGAGTCGAAGTCGTGTAATACAGGCCTCTACCTGTACAATGTTTTCTTTCCCGCCCAATGCTTCCAAAATGAGAGGAGCTTGATAAGGAATGTTACCTACCCAATCTTCCAGCATGGACCCCTCTTCGCGTCCTGGAGTTGGAATCTTGAACGTACGAATCGCCCACCTAAACAGGAAATAATAGACCAACCCATATAGTATGCCAATCGGTATGAGCTTCCAAGCATTTTCCGATAGATGGAAATTGAGTATGTAGTCAATAATGCCAGCCGAGTAGGAGAATCCATGACGTATATCAAGCCAATAACTGATCCACATCGCAAGTCCTGACATGACTGCATGCACGATGAACAGATAAGGTGCCGCAAACAAAAAGGCAAACTCAATCTGCTCCGATACCCCTGTCAGAAAACAAACAAGTGCGGAAGTGAGAAATGTTTTTTTGATTTTCGGCTTCAGGTCTTCCCTTGCCTCCTGAATAATCGCAAAGGCAATCGCTGGAATCGCAAACATCATGATCGGGAATAACCCGGCCATAAAATACCCTGCTGTCGGATCACCCGCAAAAAATCGCGGCAAATCCCCTTGCACAATATTGCCGTCTGCTGTTTCATACGTCCCCAGTTGGAACCAGAACACATTGTTAAGCAGATGATGCAGGCCGAATGCCACCAGCACCCTGTACAAGACCCCATATATAAACAGCCCAAAACCGCCGAGACTGTATTCCCAGGTAGCGATGGCGTTCAATGCATGTTGTAGAATGGGTGCGATCCATAACATAAAGAAAGAGAACAGTGCCGAGCACAGCCCTACGATGAGCAAAACAAACCTTGAACCACCGAAAAATTGTAAAATTTCGGGCAATTTAATACTTTTGAAGCGATTATGCGTCACCCCGGCAAGTGCACCGAGAATAATTCCGATTAAGGAAGCAGGTTGAACGGTGCCATCCCCGAAATTGCGAGTCACCTGATCATATATCACAATACCAGCCAGAGCAGCGAGTCCCGCTTGTCCGGCCTGGTTGGAGAGTCCCAGCGCTACACCGACAGCGAACAAATACGGCAAAAAATAAAAAATACCGTGTCCGGCCACGGTAGACACTTCACCAACAACTTTCAATCCCCAGGCGTCCCAGGGCAAACTGCCAACACTCAGCAAAATTGCGGCGGCGGGCAGGACCATTGTAGGCAGCATTACCGCTCGTCCGAGCTGCTGCAAGGATCCGAGCCAATTCATGGCGACCTCTCCTTTCTATCCTAGATGGTAAGCTTTACGCAACGTTTTGTCAAAGCAAAACAGTAACCTGTTGGTAATTTATTCTATATTCCAAGTATGTAACAGAAAAATCCCGTCAACTCGAGGTTAACGGGATTTTTAGTGATTGAGATTTAACCGCGTCCAGCACCGCGCAGAACGATGGAATCCTCTACCTTGATACAACGATTCGTTACCGCTGTCATGCCGTTCTCAGCAGCAATCTGTACGGCTTCATCACTATGGATACCAAGCTGAAGCCACAATACATTCGCTTTGATCGCCGCAGCTTCACGAGCCACATCGGCACAATATTCATCACGGCGGAATACATTCACGATATCTACCGGCTCAGGGATATCTGCAAGAGTCGCATATACCGTCTCCCCGAGAATCTCACCTTGTACCTGCGGATTTACCGGGATGATGCGATAACCTCTGCTTTGCATGGCTTCCGCTACCATATAGGAAGTGCGATCTGATTTGTCCGATAAGCCGACGACTGCGATGTTGCCTGCCTTGCGCAAAAGTTGTCCAATTTCTTCACGAGTAGGATTGTTAAATTCCATGTTCAAGCACCATCCTTTTCTGCTTAACGTGTTATTTTACTCTTTTACCCATTGAACCGAGGCGCCAAGCGCCTGCAAATGATCGAAATATTGCGGATAAGACTTGGCTACATGGTGTGCATCCCGAATACGAAGCGGTTCTTTGGAACGCAGACCGACAACGGTCAGTGCCATAATTACGCGATGATCGTAGTGAGCGTTAATCTCAACGCCGCCTTCAACGCCTTCCGGACGACCATGTACGATAATCTCGGCCTGACGTTCTTCTACGTTGGCTCCTGCCTTCCGCAGTTCGTTTAAATAATCCGTAATTCGGTCACATTCCTTGTAACGTAAGTTCTCTACATTATAGAACCGTGAGGTGCCATCCGCAAACACTGCTGCCGCTACCATGGCCAAAACCGCGTCTGTCGCGGCATCTCCATCGAATTCCACGGCTTTCAAAGTACCGTTACCTTGCACGTGAACCACATCGTTCTCATGCGTCAACGGCACTTCCATCATGCGCAGAACGTCAACAATAGCACGCTCACCTTGTTTGCTCTGTTCCATCAATCGCAAAATTTTAACATCGGATTGAGTGACCGCCGCAGCCGCGAGGACAGCTGCTGAACCCGGATAGTCTCCTTGAACCGTATATGTTTGCGGTTTATAGGCTTGGCCGCCAGGTACGCGGAAGGACATGTAATCATCACTCGCATGAATGACGATACCCGCTTGCTCCAGTACTTCCAGCGTCTGACCAATAACCACTTTGGATTTCAAGTCATTCAATACTTCAATTGTGCTGTCTTCGGCCAGAAGCGGAGTTACAAACAGCAACGCGCTCAAATACTGGGAGCTGACAGAACCGGATACACGGATATGTCCACCCTTAGCCTGACCACCTTTAATCGTGATTGGCAAGCGTCCTTGTTCGTGCTGTACCTCAACACCGAGCTGACCAAGCGCATCGATCAGGTCATCATGTGGGCGTTTGCCAAGAGAATCCGGGTACGTGTTTACAAACGTCACCTCAGGACAAAGTGCCGTTACCCCCATTAGGAAACGCAGCACTGCACCTGCATTTCCTACATTTAATTCACGCACATCATGTGGATGGCTGCCAAAGCCCTGGATAACAATTTTGCTGTCATCTTCTTCAAGCACTGCTCCAAGATCGCGAATACATCTGCGCATAGCGTCACTATCTTCACTGTGAGCCGGGTAATGGATCGTACTCGTGCCTTCTGCCAGAGCAGCAGCTAGCAAGTAGCGTGTGGTGTAGTTTTTGGAAGACAAAGCTCCAATTTCCCCTTTCAGGGATGGGGTCGGTTTAACGATAACGTCCATGGATGAAATTCTCCTTCATTGATTATAATGTGCTTCGTTAGATGATCCTGTTACGTATTTGGCTCAGGATACATGCGGTAATGCTGTACTGCCAAATTGACATTCCATACATCGCTTGGGTATCATTATAGGCGTTAAGTCCATACAGAAAAGAGGACCTGAATATGACACAAATTGCAGAAATTGAAACTTCTGAGCTACGCCGCCGTTTACTGGCGGGAGAGAAGCTGCAGATGATAGACGTCCGTGAGGACGATGAAGTCGCACAAGGCATGATCGAGGGAGCGAAACACATCCCGCTTGGACAGATTCCGGACAGACTGTCCGAAATTCAAAAGTCCGGTGAAATTGTTTTGATCTGCCGCAGTGGATACCGTAGCGAACGTGCCTGTGAGTACTTACAGCAGCTCGGATATGATGGCTGCACCAATATGGTTGGCGGCATGCTGCAATGGCAAGAGGAAAACTAAGTAACATCAGGATCGAGGTTATATGGTCAGGATAGCTAGCTGCAATCAGCAGTTCTCCATAACCACCATGCATCATGCACCCTGATTCTTACCATCAGTCAAACGGGCCAATCGGCCCGTTTTTCACATCGATCTCTCACGATCATACATCCCCATTCACCACTTTAAATCCTTCAACATATCTTCTTCCACATACGGAATGTATCCCTCTCCAGGCATCGACCCTACACTCATTTGTACGTTCTATCCCTACTCTCACTGACGAGAAAATGAAATAATTACAAGCTTAGACGCGGTAATGCGCTAAAATTAAACGAGTCACTTCAGAAGCGGATAACTCGGTTGTATCCACCGTGTAATGCGCAAACCGATATGCGTCCTTCCGTTCCTGCATAATGGTCTGAATGCGCTCCTCCGCATTGCCTGCCAAGAGCGGACGGTTATCACAGCCGCTGACGCGTTCTACTATCACTGCAGGATCAGCTGTCAGGGCAACCACCCAGCCGTTCTTCGACATGACATCACAGTTGTCCGAACGTAGTACCACACCGCCTCCGGTCGCAATCACCTGCGCCTTTTTCTCTAACACCGAGCACAACATGCGACTCTCGGCATCGCGGAAATACGCTTCTCCCTTGCCTGTGAACAACTCAGGAATCGTACAGCCTTCCTCTTTTTCCACCGCGGCGTCCACATCAATCAGTCGGTAACCTAACTCGCGCGCGAGCATGTCAGCGACGGTTGATTTGCCAGTTCCCATCATGCCGATGAGAATAATATTGTTAGACTTGCTCAAGGTGTACACTCCTTTAATTCAAGCAATTCGTGAGCACTTTTGTCCTATCATAACACAGCCCTGCGGACGGGGGAAGGCCATAGTATGACTGGCTTCCCTCCAAACATCCGCAAACACTTCCAGATCATATCGAAGCACGTCCATGTACTTCAAACGATTTTAAAGAACTCAAATCAGCCTATTTTGGAAATATAGGCGATTTTAAAATTCTAACGAATCTCGATGTAGGACCAGCTTAAGTATACGTAAAAAAAAGAGACCTGGAGCTCATCGGTATATGTACCGACTCTCCAAGTCCCCTTTCCAAGCTTCTGTCCATGCCGTTCTTCCAACCAAGGTCCTTGATTCAGGACAATTTAGCCAAATCTCACGGACTTGCGTTATACACTACTATTCCATCCAGTTGTGGTGGAAGCTGCCTTCTTTGTCCAGACGTTTGAACGTATGAGCACCAAAGTAGTCACGTTGTGCTTGCAGCAGGTTCGCAGGCAAACGCTCTGTACGGTAGCTATCGTAGTAGGACAAGGCACTGGAGAACCCAGGAACCGGAACGCCTTGAGTTACCGCAGCAGCTACCACTTCACGCCACGCACCTTGGTAGGATTCTACGATGTTTTGGAAGTATGGATCCAGAAGCAGGTTTTTCAGTGCTGCATCTTTGTCATACGCTTCTTTAATGTTTTGCAGGAACTGCGAACGGATGATGCAGCCACCACGGAAGATCATAGCGATGTTGCCGTATTTCAGATCCCAACCGTACTCATCGGAAGCTGCACGCATTTGGGCAAAACCTTGTGCGTAGGATACGATTTTACTTGCAAACAGTGCTTTGCGAACATTTTCGATGAATGCTTTTTTGTCACCAGAGAATGCTTCAACCGCAGGTCCGTTCAGGATTTTACTCGCTGCCACACGCTCGTCTTTCATCGCAGACAAGAAGCGGGAGAATACGGATTCCGTAATCATGGACAATGGTACGCCGAGATCCAGCGCGCTTTGGCTTGTCCATTTTCCTGTTCCTTTTTGTCCAGCTGCATCCAGAATGACATCAACCATTGGTTTGCCCGTTTCTGGATCGTATTTGGAGAAGATGTCTGCCGTGATTTCAATCAAGTAGCTGTCCAGCTCTCCTTGATTCCATTCTGTAAAGATAGCGTGAAGCTCCTCAACGGACACATTCAACACGGATTTGAGCAGGTGGTAAGCTTCACCAATCAGCTGCATATCTCCGTATTCGATACCGTTATGCACCATTTTTACATAGTGTCCGGCACCATCTGGTCCGATATATGTACAACAAGGATCGTCACCGACTTTGGCCGAAATGGCTGTCAGGATCGGTTCAACCAGCTTGTACGCACTCTCTTGTCCACCAGGCATAATTGCAGGGCCTTTCAGAGCGCCTTCTTCCCCACCGGATACACCTGTACCGATGAAGCGAATGCCTTTGTCTTCCAGCTCTTTGCTGCGACGTTGTGTGTCAGGGAAGTATGCGTTACCGCCATCAATGATGATGTCGCCCTCATCCAAATGAGGAAGCAGTTGTTCAATGGTAGCGTCGGTTGCATAACCAGCTTGTACCATGATCAGGATTTTGCGCGGGGATTCCAGGGATGCCACAAACTCTTCAATAGAGAATGTGCCTGTCAGGTTTTTACCTTCGGCTTCTTTCAGAAGATCGTTGGTTTTCTCCGGGGAACGGTTAAATACCGATACCGTGAAACCTCTGCTTTCAATGTTAAGGGCCAAATTTTTGCCCATTACTGCAAGTCCAATGACACCGATCTGTTGTTTCGCCATCTGGTCCTCCATCCTTTGCTCCAATTAATTTTATTGAATGAATTCTCAACAATACCCCCATTTTAACGGTTTTACGCATAGAAGTGAACCCCGGACCATGGTCGCACAGCGAGAAAACACCCCAATTACCTGAGGTGTTCATCGTATTTTCATAAATACAGCGTTATATTTCAGCCTTCCAGCATCAACATGTGCCCTGACAACTGCTTTAAGACTTTACGACAGGCATCTGCTTTTTCGATATTATCCGTCTGAATGGCGGCATGCAGACGCTCCAGTTCATCGTCTACTTCCATGCGCAGCAGCATGAGTCGCTCCTCACCTTCGCGCGAGAGAAACATTTCTTCCATCTCTTCCGCCGTCGGCGCAGGTTCCTTTTGAAAAATAACACGCTGTTTGAACCCGGATACTTCAACGAGACGAATGACTTCACCGAACAAAATATTTTCCACGGTCATCTGCTGATCCTTAAAGCGTTTCACAACGGCATGCCCACGTGTATCCCCAATCAGCTTCTCTAACCATTCCGCAAGTTTTGCATCCTTAATAATATAATCTCCCGTCATTTTGTAATTCCCACTGCGCGTCTGTTGAAAACGGAGCTTTACCAGCTTGCGTCCGGTGCGGACTGACAGAATAAAAAAGGATTCGTCCTCGCTCCAATATAGTGAATACCCCTCACGAATAAGGTCTTTGATCAAATTTTGGATATGCCGACGGTTGAACCGCAGCTCCAGATTGCAATATTCAACTTCATAACTCTTATTCACGGCACTCCCTCCATCTGTACCGGAGATGCTCCGGCCATCTTCTTCAATCGCTTCTACTCAATCGGCTTACCCTATTTTATACTTCATTTTATGTAAGGGTACTTGGTTATTTGACTATTTTTCACCGATTGATCCGGAGGATCGCAGCTTTCCGCAGATGCACAGGGGCAAGCCCCCGTTTTTTCATGATATAACGGACGCGAAATGGAGGTGTGCAGAGGTCATGTGCGGACTGCGAGTTGATCGGGATGATCCGCTGGCTGCAGATCGGGACAAGTTCCTGGAAACAGTTCGTTCAAGGTTCAAAACACTGCTGCCGCTCTACAAGATGTCTATGTCATAAGCAGACATGGAGTACCGTGAACAGTTAGCTCCCGAAGTTGACTACTACGGCGTTCAGAATAATCTTCACGTCGTTAGCTAAATAGATGGACTATGCTACATAAAAAGGGAGTTCCACAACCTGTACGGTTGTTGGAACTCCCTTTTCTTATTAGATCAACCTTACCAGGCTTCATCGCATCATTTAGCAGGAGCTGTACGATACGGTTTACGGGATAAGACATAATGCACAATGGCAAGTCCAGCCATAACGACAGCACTTCCGATAAATGGAGCCGGATGACTAATGTGATCCCACAGCAGTCCGGATACAATCGGTCCTACGACCATGCCTGATCCCTGAAGGGTCAGGAAGAAACCCCAGATCGCTCCGCGTTCTCCTTTGGGAATCAATGTGGCTACAAATGCATTCCAGGCCGGGAGAATCATCGCATAGCTGACACCAACCAGCATGACGATGCCGAACACAACAGGAATAGACGTAATGGAAGAAAAAGCAAACAGACTTGCTGCTGCCATTAAAAAACCGATGTTCAGGAACGGTGCCGTGCCAAACCGGTCTACCATTTTCCCTACAGGCAGCAGTGCAATGACCGTGATGCCACCACCGGCTATTAGCAACAAGCTATACAGGTTGGGCGAGATGTGCAGGTCTGTGCGAGTGTATAACGTAATCACGGGACTGAGCAGACCAATAACAAAGGACTGCATGAACAGTGCAGGATATACGAGCGGATTCACGTTAAGTGTACTGCGTACCCGTTGCAATGTGCCCTGGACACTGTTTTTGAGTCGGATGAAAGGCGTAAGAATATTCGGTTTAGCCGGATATTTCATGTCTGCCCGCTTAGTCTCACTTTCCGCATGCTCACCCTCAACAACGACACGTCCGGGTAGAATCAAAGCGACCAGAATGACCAGAATTGCAACACCCATCAACACCAGGAAAATGGTGCGATAATCGTGATGCGTCCGTTCCAATAGCCAGTTCATTCCGATCGGCCCAAGTCCAGTTCCTCCAAGTGCCGCCATCTCCAGCGCACCCATGGCTGTACCGTTCTTGTTCTGCGGCCCCGACATCGCGGTCACGCCCGTCATGGCGCAAGGCCATAGGGGTGACGTACCAACTCCAAGAATGAGACAAGCCATAGCAAGGCCAAAAGCACTTTTGAAAAAGATAATCATGATTACAGCTACTAATGTACAAATTAGGGCCGTCACCATTGTCGCGCGGAACCCGATCCGTTCTGCTGCCCAGCCAGAGGGAGCCCTGAACAGATTATCTCCCAAATATTGAAGGGCAAAGGCCACACCTATTACGCCAGCGGACAAGCCCAGAATATTGTCCATATACACGGGCAAAATAGCGACCAGCAGAGCACCCTTGATGATTTCAACTAGAAAAAGCGTTAGCCACATGGCTATAAAAAAAGGTGATCGCAGGATTTTGGCTGGTTTTGTATTGGTTTGCATTCTTTTTCCCCTTTCGATGCTTGCTTGCCCATCTCCTATCCTTACTGTAACCCTCGGGGATGTGTCCAAATCTCAGCAATTCGAAAAATTGTCAAGCAATACTGCTTGCATTCGGTTCTTAATTTGCTATACTCAAATTTGTTTGAGATTACAAAATGATAAGTTATCAGCAAAGCTGAACTAAATCCGTGATCGCAAGAAAAACATCCGCTACATGCGGTCTGTCTTCATAGAATTTACGTCGAAAGACGTTTTTCTTACAAATTATAATTAGGAAAGGTTGTGACAGCACTGATGGATCACCGCCGTACGCCGCTGTTTACCGCTTTAAAAAATCACGCGGCACTCAATCCGGTGCAATTTCATATTCCGGGACATAAAAAAGGATTGGGAACGGACACCGAATTTCGTGAATTTATCGGCGATAATGCCCTCTCCATAGATTTGATTAACATCGCACCGCTAGATGATTTGCATCAGCCAACCGGTGTCATTGAGGAAGCGCAGATTCTGGCAGCCGATGCCTTCGGAGCCGATTATACCTATTTTAGTGTACAAGGCACAAGCAGTGCCATCATGACCATGATTCTGTCCGTATGTGAACCGGGTGACAAGATTATTGTGCCCCGTAATGTGCATAAATCGGTCATGTCTGCCATCATTTTCTCAGGAGCGAAACCCGTGTTCGTCTCTCCTGCGCAGGATGCCAATCTAGGAATCGATCACGGTGTCACTACAGGCGCGATCCGACGTGCCCTTGAGCGTCATCCCGATGCCAAGGCATTGCTCGTCATTAACCCAACGTACTTCGGTGTATGTACCGATCTAAAAGAAATTGTTGAACTGGCGCATAGCTATCAGGTCCCAGTACTTGTGGATGAAGCGCATGGCGTACTCATTCATTTCCATGAAGATCTGCCGCTCTCAGCCATGGCCGCCGGGGCTGATATGGCTGCGACGAGTGTACACAAGCTGGGTGGTTCGATGACTCAGAGTTCTGTACTCAATCTGAACACGAAGAATGGTTATGTGAATCCGCAACGTGTACAAACTATTCTGAGTATGTTGACTTCAACGTCGACTTCCTACATCCTTCTGGCTTCGCTCGACACGTCGAGACGTAATCTGGCTCTGAATGGCCATCAGATGGCACAGAAGGCCATTGATTTGGCTGAGTTTGCAAGACGCTCCATTAATGATATGGACGGACTGTATTGCTTCGGCAGAGAGCTGCTGGGCACAGAGGCTACCTTTAATTACGACCCAACCAAAGTAACCATTCATGTTCGTCACCTTGGAATTACAGGTTACGAAACAGAGAACTGGCTACGTGAGCATTACAAAATCGAGGTAGAGCTCAGTGATATGTATAATATTCTGTGCCTCATCACGCCGGGAGATACGGATGACTCCGTAGAAATCTTGCTGAACGCCCTGCAAGATCTATCCCGTACGTATTATCAAGTGAATCCAGCCCACGAGCTGGTGGTTAAGGTTCCAGATGTACCACAGCTGATGCTGACTCCGCGTGATGCGTTCTATGGTGATACCGAAGTCATTCCTTTCAAGGAATCCGCTGGCCGGATTATTTCGGAATTCATCTACGTATATCCACCAGGAATTCCGATTCTGCTGCCAGGTGAGGTTATCACTCAGGAGAACATCGACTACATCATTGATCATGTTGAAGTTGGACTGCCTGTAAAAGGACCTGAAGATCGTAGCGTAACCAATGTAAAAGTCATTGTGGAAGCAGATGCGATTTTCTAGAACAGCCACCTCTTCATGAGGTTGATCGATCTAAGGACCAAGCGGGATGCTTGGTCCTTTTTATTTTTTTCTCCACACAGACTTGTCCTGTCTTGTGTTATGATCGCTGTCTTATTTGCATTTTCCCACCTATTCCACTGTCCCTATGGCAAGAAAAAACAACATTTACACCTAATAAAAAGCAAACAAAAGGCCCCCTGTGATCAAGGAGCCTTCTTGCTTTATTCCAAAAGGATGACTATTCTTGGCTTGCAACGAGTTCGTTGTACGCCGCTTCAACACGGGTCCACTCTTCTTCGTCTTCAATATTGTAGAGCACCATTTCCTCGTCTTCTTCTTCCATACGCAGAATGATGCCGTCAGCTTCAGGATTGTTACGTTCCAGCAGGAGCGCATAAACATGCTTCTCCACGTCAAACGTCTCCACCAGAACCATTTCCACGTCATTTCCGTTCTCGTCTGTCAGTGTCAGAAGAACTTCTTCATGCTCGTGGTCGTGGTCGTGGTCTTGACCGCATCCGCAGGCATCGCCGTGTTCATGTGTGTGATCGCTCATTGATATACCTCGCTTTATAAATAGAAATTGTGTAACCTTGCATATCGTAACATGTTCAATGGTCCAGGTCAATTTAACCGCCAAGGTTATTTTTGCTTCAATCGTTCAGCGCGGTAATGATTTTCTCGGCTGCCAGCACATAATTACTATTTGCATTTTCTTTAATATAAAAACCGACTTGGTACTTGCCAGCCCGGCTGAAATCATACGTAAAATCGTACGTTCGGAACCAGAAGTTATCCTTCTGAGTCTTGAGCTCTTGAGACTGAATATCCTTAACCTCACCACTTGGATTGGTAATCGTCACCTTCACGGCAGCTATATCCGTTGTCAAACTGTCGACTTGTGAGAACACATTAAATTTCAACTTACCCACGTTCACGTTGCCAAACACGGTATCTCCCTTGAAGAGAAAAATATGTACATTCGGTTTGATAACCGTTACTCTCTTGTTTGTGCTATCCCATCTGGCGATTCCGCCCGCTTCCCTTACAGGTACATAGGTCGTTCCGTCAATCAGATAACCACCGTCAGCTGCTTCCTTGCCGTTAATGAGAACCCGAATCTTCTCGTTCACTGAATCTGCAAACAATAAAGACCCGCCGAGCAAGGAGAATACTGTGACACACAGCAAAATTCTTTTCCATTTCATTCCGTCAATATTCCCTCCCCTGCTGCTAGCTGTTGTACATTTATACTGCAGGTTCATCCACAAAGTTGCGCTGTTTTTCATCATTTTTCATTTTTTATCCAGAATATTTTCCACCCCTTGGAACGATCAAAAAGAGGCGTTCCTTGTTAAAGGACGCCCCTATAGTATAGTTGTTGGCAATACGTAATTATACGAACTTCTTCTGGGTCAATTTTATTATGCTGCTAACTACGAAGTATGACGAGTTAATATACAAGGTACGCCCTTGCCCACAGCTCCATCGGTTCGCATCCGTGCTGCATAATCCATTCCTCGTGTACAGGGGGTCTTGCAACGCTCACATACATCCGAAGTAACCAATTTCATGGATACACGAAGTTTGTCACTCTTTAACGCGGGAGCTTTTTTTCCCTTTGCTTTTGCCATCCCGGATTCCCCATTTCCCCAATTGCTTGCTGATGTAATGCATCATATGGGGATTCGCCCGGTTGTGTGTCAAAAGGGGGAAACTTCGTGCATGATATCCTTAAATGAAACCGCCGTTTGCACGCAGCGTCTGTCCTGTAACCCATTGCGATTCTTCACTGACGAGGAATGAGATCACATTTGCAATGTCTTCCGGTTCACCCAGACGACCAAATGCATTCATTTTACGCATTCCTTCGAGCTGCTGCTCCGTCTTCCCAACAGAAAACAATTCGGTATTCACGGGACCTGGTGCAACAGCATTAATAGTGATTTGTCTGGAGCCAAATTCCTTCGCAAGCTGACGAGTAATCTGTTCAACTGCTCCTTTGGTACCTGCGTACACGCTGTATCCCGGAAACATCTGTCCAGTTACAGAAGTGGAGAAGTTAACGATTCGGCCCTGGTTCTCCATGTGTTTCCATGCTTGCTGACAAGCAAAAAATGTACCTTTTACATTAATCGCAAACTGCTGATCGAATTCTTCCTCAGTCACATCTGCCAAAGGTGTTGTCTTCATGATGCCTGCATTGTTGATCAGAATATCGATTTTTCCAAGCTGGTTAATCGTTTCGGAAAATAAACGCTCCACATCTTCCTTCCGGGCAAGGTCAGCCTGAACGGTAATGGCACGAACTCCTTTTTGGCGAGCAATATCTGCAACCTGCTCTGCTTTGTCGGGGCTACTCGTGTAGTTAATGACGACATCCGCGCCCATTTCAGCGAGTTGCTCAGCTATAGCACGTCCGATCCCCCGGGATGAGCCTGTTACAACGGCCACTTTACCTGTTAGCTTTTTCATTTACAATTACTCCCTCTCTTGTTCCAAATGTAATAATCCCTTTTCGATCAACAACCACACCTGTGCAAGTTCCGCATCAATTGTAGGGCTTTGCCATTCATAGGCATGTGCCGGATGATGAAAACGAGCTGTAGCTTGAAGGATAGCAGTTGCAACCACATCTGGGTTGTTAAATTGGAAATGATTCTCCTGCTGGATAATCTCACTCAGATGACGTACAAGATGTTTCACATGTTTAGCGATAATATCTGCGGATTCCTGGGTTACCCGTGCGTACATTTCAAACAACTCTGCATCGGATTCGGCATAATGACGTTTGCGAGCGATTAACACTTCTATATATACTTTCAAATGACGTGTTCCCTCACTGTTGTAACTCTGATCCTTAGCTATTGCCGTCAAAGGCGCGATAATCTCATCTTCGAGCCATTGTGCGGTCACACCTTCAAGTAATTCTTTCTTGCTTTTATAGTGCCTGTAAATCGTACCGTGACTAACGCCAAGCAATTTAGCGACATCCGTAACAGATGTTTTGCCAACTCCGAAGCGCCGGAGAGTTTCCTGCGTTGCTGCGATAATTTGTTCCTTGGTTAAAAATTCAGAAGTTTTGTCCTTATCCATATGATCAAGATGGTTACACCATCCTCAAGTCACCTCCGTTGAAATTAGATTAACATATCGAATAACAAATGACAAATAATTATTTTTGTCATTTGTTATTCTTGATAATTTTATATGTACGAGCGTAAAAAAAAGAGCCCATTTAATATGGCCCTTATCCAAAGTTTTAATGTTTCTCTTTTTCTAGAACACGAATTTAAACAATACGAAGATCACCGCAAGTATCCCACCGAGAATTAGCCAATTGCTGATTTCCCACCAAATGCTTTTCCCTCCGGCTAATAGCTGTTGTTCATTTTCTTCATGACGCTGTTTGTGTGTATGTGATTCGGAGGCATGGGGCGGCTTGCTGAAGTCCATCATATACATTCCCCTTTCCAGCAACTTTAATCTTATTGTTCCAGTATAACCCATAATTGAGTGAGAATTTGATTATACTTTGAAAAGTATTATTGAATAGACAATTCTTCTTCTGTGACCCATTTATGATTCTTCACCGGATCTCCGCCTGTGGTCGGGGTGTAATCAACCATATATACCGTCGTTTGCTCAACGGAGTCAATCGTTGCCTTAGCCCCTTTCATTCCTGGCATGTGGTCAGCGTTCAGCACAACCTCTGTTCCTGCTGCATACGGTTGATCCGTATGGTCCTGAATTTCCTCCTGGATGACCCATTTATGGTTTTTCACAGTATCTCCTCCTGTGGTTGGTGTATACGAGACTGTATACGCTGTTGTCTCATAGGCTCCCACAATGGTCGCTTCTGCACCCTTCATTCCAGCCATATGGTCCGTACTCATCACGGCCTGGCTGCCCACAGGATATGTTGGATTTTTCTTTTCATGAAGCCCTTCCGGTAATTCTCCCGAATCCGAGTGGTGCATCTCTCCTGTGCTCGCTGTATGACTGTTACTACTGCTATTATCCTGCCCAGCATTTTTGCCACATCCACTTAACATCAGACTGCTCGTGATCACCGTAGTCAGCAATATCATTGCATACTTTTTCATGAGTTGCACTCCTTTGAACTTTCGTTTTCTACTCTTATAATATACCCCATATGGGTATATTTCAATCGTGATCGATTTCTTTATCTATTTTTGTATATCGCAAAAAGAATTAAAAACATATCAAAAAACCTCCGATTTCTCGGAGGCCTTCAGTATGTTGAACATTATTTTAGAAAGATGCTTCAGACTTCAATAGTGAAGTCCAGAACAAAACCGTTTTATTCGCCCTGGCAAAGATTAGGCTAGTCCCACGGTAACATTAACGTTCCCTTTGATGCCTTTGGAATATGGGCAGTAGTCATGAGCAAGTTTGACAAATTTCTGTGCTGTCTCTTCATCCAGACCCTCAATTTTAACTTCAAGTTCAACTTCCAGCTTCACACCATTATCCGTAGGGTCCGTTACTAGCATAACTGTAGCCGATACTGTGCTTCTCTCAATTTCGACTTTGTGTTTCTTCAACTGAAACTCCAGCGCTGAATTAAAGCAAGCACTGTATCCTGCTGCAAACAATTGCTCGGGATTCGTAGCTGTCGTTACTTTGCCTCCCAGTTCAGGCGGGGCAGCGACATCAAGCATAAATACGTTATCCGGCGATTGCACAATCCCTTGACGTCCACCTGTATTGATAACTGTAGTTTCGTATAATGTTTTCATGAGTATTGTCTCCTCTGTATGTTTAAATTTTATTTTGTAAAGATGATATCTCTTTTTATTTTGCTAACAATTAGATTGTACACAATTTAATTGTGTTTGTAAATCATTATTATTAAATAAAAAAAACAACCATTCCCTCATGTAAAAGCAGGAAATGGTTGCTCCGGAATTAATAAATAACTATTAATGATCCGAAAGTTGAATCTATCTAGTTTAGTTTAACTTTTACATTTTCTTTTCAAAACCCTCCATCGGTGCAAGTGAATTCTGGTAGTCAGTCCCTTTCTGACTGTCGGTAGTAAAGTGCATGACCTCCCGAAACGAACCTTCCAGATAAGTCTGCATTGCCAAAGGGATACGCAGTTCATCCATATCAGACGGAGAAATTTGGTAACGAATGCTGCCAAGGTCCCCTGCTTTTACCTTCTGTACCCATTTCGGCTCGCGAATCAATTCCCGTCCGAGTGCAGCCAAAGTTGCCCCGGCGTTGATAACTTCTTCTGCGTCTTCCGGCCGCTCAATCGATCCGATACCGATCAGAGGTTTTTTGTGATCCAAAACCCGGACGAATTTAGTTAAGATCGGCTCTTTGTCATCGGGGTGATTTAATGATGTTCGTTTGTAACTTCCCATCGACAGATGAATGTAATCAACTCGCGTGTCTGTCAGAGCCTGGGCAAACGCCAAGGAGTCCTTGAGCTGGATGCCCGGCATATGAATTTCTTCCGGTGAAATCCGATAACCGAGGATGAAAGGTTTATCCGCATGGGCATCGATAACCGATGCAACCTCCTGAATGACTGCCAGCGGAAATCGCATACGATTTTCAAAGCTGCCACCCCACTGATCGGATCGTTGATTGGAATTGACGGAGAAAAATTGCTGCAACAGATACGTATTGGCCCCGTGAAGCTCTACTCCGTCAAAACCAGCTTGTATGGCCCGCAAGGTTGCCCTGCCGAAGTCCTTAATAATGCTTTCGATTTCCTCAGGTGTTAATTCACGCGGCGTCTCCGAGCCGATTGGATGTGCGGCAGCGATTGCACTCGCACTGGTGGGTTGAACACCTCTTAGCGTTTTGGAGTTCGTTTTGCGCCCTGCATGAAAGATTTGCACAATGGCTTTCGTTCCGTCTTTCTGAATGGCACTTGCAATTTTGGACAGTCCTTTGATTGTAGAATCACTTGCGATGGATAGCTCACCTTCGAAGCCTTTTCCCCCTTCAGTTACGTATGCAACACCCGTAATGATCATACCAGGGCCACCAGCCCGTTCGGCATAATAATCGACTTCATCATTGGTAATTGAACCGTCGAAGAAACTGGACATCGTTGTCATCGGTGCCATGACCACTCTATTTTTTAGCGTAAAACCATTCGCAAATGTATAAGGCTGCAAGAAATTACGATTACTATTTTCCATATATATTCTCTCCCTTTATTAGGCTTGTTCGCCCTTGTCTCTGTTTCATGAGTTATTGTATAGTAGGGTGAAAAAAGAGTATAGTATGCACTTAAAAGGTAGATACTATCTAAAAGGAGAGTGGAATATGGAAACTGCTGAGGAAGTAAACGTTAAACCATTTTCACATGCCATGTCCTTGATCGGCGGAAAATGGAAAATGCATATCTTGTTTTGGTTATGGAAAAAAGAAACATTGCGATATGGAGAATTGAAAAGAGCCTTGGAAGGCATTACGCATAAAATGCTAAGCTCTCAGCTGAAAGAATTAGAGGCCGACCAATTAATTATCCGTACAGAGTATCCACAATTACCGCCAAAAGTAGAATACTCTTTGTCTCGTGAAGGATTAACGCTGATGCCTGTGCTGGAAATTCTCTGCGATTGGGGTAAACAGAATCTTGCTGATTTGCAGAAGAGTTAGTGAACGTAGCGCAGCGAAGTATATAGCTTATTTCTTTTAATTTTCGTTCCCAATTGTCCCCCAAGACTTCATCATGTCATCTCAAAAAAACTAAACAAAAGAAAAAAGCCCTTGCTGCGCAAGGACTTTTTGTTATGATCTGTAGTGGGCTCGAACCACTGACCCCTACCCTGTCAAGATAGTGCTCTCCCAGCTGAGCTAACAGATCATGATATCTAATTGTTTTCCAATCAAGTAACAGTATCATACCAAGTAACCGTGTTCATTGTCAATCGTTATATTGGTAATATTTTATTCGAATTGGTGCACAATAAAGGAAAGATTACCATTTTGATGACGAGGTGACTTCCATATGAGGAACATGAAAGAACGTAAACTGCGTTTATTTATCATAGCCAAAAACTTAGCCTGTCTGATTGCGCTTGTTGCATTAATATACGTTTCTGTCGGTTGTAGTTTAGAACGGGATGAACACACTGTACAATTCCAACAGTTGAAAGTACCCAATGAGGTTAATGATGACCTGCCCGTTTGGCTGGATGTGTATTCCAAGTCTGTTGTGCATGACGTTTACTCCCCACAAGGCAATGTTGAAGTCTTCCCCTGAGGAGCATTAAGTCGCATTTCACTCATCTTCGTCCCACTTTTTGGAATATGCCTTCTTGGTCACATAATATAACAAAGCAATCATTCCGGCCGACATCAAAAGTGTGATTGCCATCACTCCCGCCATACCCATGGTTCGCACCTCCTCTCCCAGTATGTTCCAGACTTAACTATACAGGAAAAGCATTTTTTTGTATAATTCAGTCTGATAGCGTAGAGCAGAAAGAAGGTATGGAATTGGCAGCTGAGATTAGTTATGTAACAACTGAAGAACAACTCCAGAAAGCACTGGATATTCGTAATAATGTTTTTGTAATCGAGCAGCAGGTGCCTGCTGACATTGAGATCGATCAATATGATATTATCAGTCCTGATGTGCATCACGTATTGTTGAGTAAAGATGGACAGGCTGTAGCCACGGGGCGCCTGATCTATTACACCAAGGATACCGCCAAGATGCAGCGCATCGCTGTACTCAAATCTCATCGTGCGTTCGGTTATGGACGTGTGTTGCTGTTAGCCATGGAAGAACGGGCACGTGAATTGGGATTAGCCTACTCTGTTTTGGACGCGCAATGCCAGGCGCAGAAGTTCTATGAAAAGCTCGGATATGAAGTGATTTCGGAAGAGCCTTTTTATGATGCAGACATTCTGCATGTTCGTATGCAAAAGAGCTTGTAGATATCCTCTGCGTGCGATATGAAGTTATGTTATGCATACTTTTTTTTGATCCGGACAGGCTAAAGAGGTAACCAGATTCCTATTTGGTCAGATAAGGAGAGTGTGACATCATGGATCAAACGACACGCGAAAGCTTCACAGCAGTTCAAAAAAATGGTGACGGCGATCTGACTGCGTTCCAAACTTCATCTGGACGTGTGCTGGATTACCAACAGGCACTGGCAGAAGTAAAAGCAGGAGCAATTGCAGGTGTGAACGTCTTTAAAGGCAAAGACGGCGAAATGTACATTCGCGGCGACGCAGACGGCGACCCAACCAATAACCTTGATCAACTTCCTATCTTCTAATAGATGTTACGATGCCTAACAAGGCGCCAATCCGGCATTCCGGGTTGGCGTTTTTTACGTTTTAATATTCGGTAAAATATTTCACGGCATCGCCAGCAGGCTGGCTTTTGCGAATGGGTTGTGGTGCCTGCTCCCATGCTTGCAAAATGAGTATACCTTCCAGCGTAGACTTGTTCTCCCATACAATATGCTGCCTGCGCTCAAGCTCCAGCAGTGACTCATGAATGAACGCCTTGCTTCTTCCCGTCTTATTCTCCAGCTCATCCATTCGTGGCACTCTGCGCCGCTGGCCTGCATAATTCACAATTATACGCAAAATTTTGCGTTCAAAATCATTCAGCATATTTCTTCCTTCCCTTCCTTATGGAGTACGGGACGCCATGCCAGAATACCTTGTTCCAGAAATGTTCGGGGTGACCCCTCTTTTCCTGCGGATGCTCTAATCTTCCCTTCCCGTACACTGTTGATTCGAATCTGCCGCTGTGTAATATGCCCTGCACGATCCATGTAGACGAGCTCCACCATCTGACCAATATATTTCCCTAGCATAATCATCCCTCCAATAAGAACATGTGTTTGTTTTATTATTATATGCGAACATAAGTTCTTTATTCAATAACTAAAAAAAGGATTTTTTGAAATAAAAAAACCAGACTCACTCCCTTTCATAGGGAAGTCTGGTTCCTATCTTGCCTTGCTATGCAGATCATCTTCAGTTTAACGTCGATCCGATTCCGTGAATTGTACTTTTTTCAGCTGCTGGGTAGACGGGTTAAAATCAACATTCACAAATACAGCAAATTGTTTACCGTCTTTATTACGTACCCATAACTTGAACTGTTCACGGGACTGGTCTGCTGTTAACGAAGTGCGGCCAATATGTTTGTAATCCAAAATGTCCACGTTGTACTTGGTTTGTGTTTCTTTCACTGCAATGATTCCCCACTTCGCATAATCCGGAATCGCAGTTGCTGAACTGGTTGTTAGTCCACTTAAACTTAGTACCACTGTCATTAGGGCTACGATGAGCATTCTCATTTCATTCACTCCTTGGGGCAATGTTTACGTTAGCCTGCCCTGTAGAAGTTTATTTTACACCAGTAGACGAATGATAAACGTAATCGGTTGCTGGAGCGATTGAATCGTACTGATCGCCATCTTATACCGTTTTATTGGTGATTTGAAGCTTATCCCCCAGTCACCATCCAATAAAAGATTTCGCGGTGGTGGATCTTCCAGCTTTTCCAAACCGTACTTTTCTATCAGCTTGTCTTTTCTTTGTTGATCCAACTCACTCGAATAATTTGCATATGCTGCCGTCACATCGCTACATCCAAAAACGACAAGCAGGAGGACACCCCATCCCATCATAATCCAACTTTTGCGCACTCTCAGTTTCTCCTTCATTAATTCAGATAATGACTACCATACTTAACTTCATTCGTCCTGATTGTACATAAATAACACGGGATTGGAAATAACAAATGTAGACTCAATTACATACGCCTTAAGCCTCATTTGCAAAATTATGGGTTTAGCGTATTCGATAAACGTGTAATAGGCCATGACAGCATCACTTCATTATTCTGAGCAATCATTTCGAGGAGGTTACACCCGAATGTTCAAACGTATGGATGAAATCGCAATTGAAATCCCAAATGTCGAGAGACCGGACCCGAATGCAGCAGCAGCGATACAAGAATTGCTGGGTGGTAAATTCGGAGAGATGTCAACGTTGAACAATTACCTCTATCAATCGTTTAATTTTCGTTCCAAAGAAAAATTGAAACCCTTCTACGATCTGGTGATGAGTATCACCGCCGAAGAATTGGGTCATGTAGAGCTTGTGTCTCATGGCATTAACAAATGCCTCAGAGGTTCCACTGAGTACAAAGAGCCTGACGATACACCACTTGGTTCCGTGAAGGATGCGCGTCTCTCCTATCATTTCCTGGCTGGCGCACAGGGAGCAATGCCTTTCGACTCCATGGGCAATCCCTGGACAGGAGCCAATGTCTTCAACAGCGGTAATCTGGTTGAAGATCTATTGCATAACTTTTTCCTCGAATGCGGAGCACGTACACATAAAATGAAAGTTTATGAAATGACCGATCACCCTGCAGCCCGGGCAGTTGTTGGCTATTTGCTGGTACGTGGTGGTGTGCATGTGGTCGCTTATGCTAAAGCGCTTGAAATCGCAACCGGAGTGAATGTAACCAAATTGGTGCCGATTCCATCCCTGAGCAACAAATCCTTTAACGAAGCGTGGAAATACGAAGAAAAAGGCCTACACACCAAGCTGTATACCTATAGTGATAAAGACTTTACTGCGATCAGTCAGATCTGGAAAGGGACACACCCTGAAGATGGACAACCGCTGGAAGTCATTCAAGGCGTCCCTGAAGGATACCCGATTCCGGAAGCTCCTGCAGTGGAAGAAGAATTCGCACCAGGTATTTCGCAGGAAGACTTTCAGGAAATTGCACGTCGTCTGAAGATGGCAGGAAATATTGCGGATTAAGGAAGCTTTATTGTAGTGGATGTATTAGTTGTTGTTGATATGGCATGAAAATGGATTAAGCCCTCGGATCTTGCTGCTTCAGTGGCAGGATCGAGGGCTATTATTGATATATTAAAACATGGATTTAATGCTGTTGATGAACTTTTGCCCTGTGTTTGACTCTGTCAGTGTAATGTCCCACATCACTATATTGGTCACCGGATTTGAACCATCGGATATTACTTTTATAGTCAGTTCATTAACTCCCTTTAACGGAGTTTGAAAAGAGTCAGGATGGTTCTCCCCACTGTTTGCTGATACAACCAAAGAATAAATTTCTGTGCCATCGGCGATAAAGCTTATTGTTATAATCTCATGGCTTGCTCTTCGGACAACATCGTCCGGTATAGCGAAATAACCTTTCATATTTTTGTATTTTTGATTTAAGAGATATGAAAACTCATTCGTTTTTTGTTTTTCTCTACTGTACAGATTGATTTGAGGCTCGACATTGGTTTGGCCTACTGTAAAACTAGAGAGTTCTTCATCCCATACTACAGCCCCATCGCTCGAAACAATTTCATTCAGTGCAACGCTTTTTCCGTCAACGTTATCTAAATAATGATTGAGGCCGCCAACAACAGTGATCGTACCTATTGAAAAAATAATCGCTGTCAGGAAGATTCGAATGAGTCCTTTTAATGTATTCCGATGATGCTTTACTAACCGCTGTGCTCCATATCCAACGGCAGCCCCTAAAGTATTAATCAGGATATCGTCTATATCAAACGCACCTAAACGGGAAATCATTTGCAATGTCTCTAACATCGTAATACAGAGAATGAATATGCTGATAAAGCGAATAAACCCACAGCGAAAGAGGAGCGGAATGACCATCCCGAAGGGGATGAATGCTACAAAGTTCCCCATTTCAAAAAACCATATCTTAAAATCTCTCCCCATTGGAAAATGTAAAGGAATTCCTTCAGGGGTTAAGCTGTATCGCCAGCCCTGATCAGGACTGGCCGAGCTTCTATCGAAGCCCAGGAATAAGAAATACAATGTTAAACAAGTATACAGAGATAACAATAC
The DNA here is from genome assembly GCF_013359905.1 of Paenibacillus taichungensis. Classification (GTDB taxonomy): domain Bacteria; phylum Bacillota; class Bacilli; order Paenibacillales; family Paenibacillaceae; genus Paenibacillus; species Paenibacillus taichungensis. The sequence goes on from NZ_JABMCC010000118.1 coordinate 323,756, forward strand.
AATGATGAATTTTCTTGACTTTCCTTGATACAAAATAAAAATCACACCTTCTTTTTTCAATAAACTTCCACACTATTAAATCATTCCTACACTACAATCTGCAGGACTCACGTTGCTCCTTGATTTCTTGGTAACCCTGAAAGGTTGTGCCGTTCAAGGTTGTTTGCACTGCTGCTTCGTATGAACTATTCTGAATCACAAAATGAAAAATACGCTTCTTATTGGCTTGTTATTGTATTTTTTTCAGCAATGATACTATAACCTCATCCAATTCCTCAAACATCTCATCCTCTGTAGGATTTTTCAAAATTCTTTCCAAATCAACCTTCAAAACTATTAGATATCGCGAAGGCAATCTACTGATTAAACCAGTAAGCATAAAATATTCCCACTGTGGATCTTTTGTTTTAAATACATTTTGAATATGAGGAATAAGTTCTTCTCCAAATCTTAAAAGTAAATCTTCTACGGATCTGGCAATGGGCCAATTCCCATCTTGCAACCACTCCATAAGCTCAGGAATGATATCTCTCAACTCTTCATTACTTAATTCACTTAACTTACGCACCGCTTCATAATCATGTTTGTCGCGGGGAAGCCATTCTCTAACATTCAGACCTATCTCCTCTTTTCATCCAACATTGAATTCCTAGATCCTTACTCCTGCTCCGATACTGGCTCAATGTCTTCTACTTTTACTTCAATCTGATCCTGAGTATCCGTCGTTGACATTGCATCTCGCATACGAATGGTCCATGTTCCTATATGCTTATCGAAATCAACATTCTCAATTACAGGAATACGTACTTGCTCTCCGTCTGATGAGTACAATCCAGCCCGGATGGCATCCTCCTCACTCATATGAGCTCCATCTGGATTGGCCGGGCAAGATACAGCAATCGTTTCCGCTCTGGCCTGCCCGGGATAGGGCTGATTTTCCGGGCTGCCATCCGTCCAAATCTCAACATAGGAGCCGATCTGCGGATTAGGCGCATTGGAGAACCATTTTGCCGGATAATACCGACTTTCTCCTTTGTTCGCACCGAAGTCTTCATATGCAGGATCAACCACTAGAATAGAATTGCCATCGCGGGCAACCACATAACCAGTGAATCCATCTTCACTTGGTGTATTCGCTTGAGTTTGCACTGAATTACAATCGATATGTCTTGAACATCCAGTAAGGCATACGATCAGGATTGAGAGCGATATCAGAACTCGATGAAGATGGGACATATGTAAATCCCCCTTATTTAAACCTATTTCTAATTTCAACGTTCAATATATGCTTATAGTTGCATGCGAACATAGGTTTATCATAAACATGAGGGCAACAAAATCACTTCTTTCTGTACTGCTTATACCCATACCTTCCCCAGATCACTAATGCTACACACAACAAAATTGCACAGTATCCCCAGGTAAAAAACAGAGCGAGCCCCAAGCCGATATTAGCCCCTATATAGCCTCCACGTAACTCCGTATATAACGCATAACCCAATGGGACACTGCCTACAACAAAAAGTCCGATGAACCACCCGCCCCAACGTTTGGAAACAGATCCCCCTCTATCTCTATCTTTGGAATTCTTTTGTACGCCTTGAACCAGGATAATCAGCAATAAAATCAATACTAACCAGGTTATGAAAATATAGAACATAGCGATTGTCTCCTCTCTTCACTTTCTTCTATTTTTGTACAAAGGTTTTCCGCCTGTTTGTCCATTGTACTGCCATCCCGCTTTCGATAAACTGATCACATTCGAACTAAATTGATAATGATTATCATTATCCAATAAGTAACCAGTTACGGGAGGAACCCAAACGATGAAAGCAACACGTAAGCTCGGTACCCTTACACTCATGATTACCCTGATTGGAGCACTGTTATCAGCCTGTGGTAGCCAAGCAGAACCATCCACTACAACCGCTGAAGCAAAATCAGGTGAGTCTACCACCTCAACTCAAGCGGAGTCCGGACAAAGTGAAACCAAAAGTTACACCGACTCCCTGGGCCACACGGTAGAGATTCCGGTTAACGCAAAACGCATTATTTTCACAGGCAGTGATCTTGGAGACTTGCTCGCCCTGGATGTTAAACCTGTAGGAGCGGCCCTGGGGATCATTGGTGACCAGATCGCGTATCCCGAATTACTGGATGGCATTGAAGATGTAGGCGACTTGCAAGGTGATTTGGAGAAAATCACTTCACTAAGTCCTGATTTGATCCTGTTGGATGCTGGCGGCAGTTATTATGAAGAGAACCAATATACCTTGTTGTCGAAGATTGCTCCGACAGTAACCTATGACCGTCTGTCAACCAATGAACGTGTGAAAGTCTTCGGTGACATTCTGGGGAAAGAGCAGGCCGCCGAGGACTGGATCGAAACCTATGCAGAGCAATTCGAGCAAGTACGCAATCAGCTTGATTTGCCCACAGGTGTTACCGCATCCGTCTTTCTCCAGCTTGGCAAAGACATGTACGTAATGGGCAACAGCGCACTTGCCGAAACGGTGTATGATACATTGCAGTTTACCCCTGCTCCCAAAGTAAAAGAATCCCTGATTGATAAAAATGAACCATTTGCCAATATCTCCAGCGAGCTGCTGCCGGAATTTGCAGGAGAATACTTGTTTGTGCTCACGGATCTGTCAGAGGAAGAGCGGAATAACAGTGACTCCATCATGACGACCGATATCTGGAAGTCCATCCCGGCTGTCAAAAAAAATAAAGTCTACTATCTTAATACCAAATGGAACTTTGATGATCCAATTACCAAAGAACGACTGATGGACGAGCTGCCTTCAATACTAGGTAAATAACACAACCATTCCCGAAGCGTGATGTTCCTCTGGATAAATCATTTTCCACAGCAACATGAACTGCAGAAATACTATTGCCCTCCACTTATGACCGGAGCATTCCCTGGACACAGGAGCCCTCCGGTTATTTGCCATTGAAAAAAAACGATTCTTTATATACAATCAACTATAATTGATAACTATTCTCAATAAATACGCCATGAAAAGAGGATTCCGTGTTGAGACGACCGGCCCAGAATACTTCGGAACTTCTGTCTTTATCCTATGCCAACTCTCGATCCCATTTGCTCAGCAATCTGCTGACATCAAACAACTCCTCCGTTTTTGAAAAGCATTCTCTGCTCTCGTTTACATCGGGAAAAGGAACTTTATATATACAGGACATCCCTGTGCCCGTCAAAAAGGGAACCACCTTGCTCCTGCATCCCCGGACTCGGATTCAATTAACCGGCGACGAACAGTTAGACGGAATCCATATCTCTTTTGACGTATTTGCCAGAGGCTGCAATCAACCAGCAACTGCTTTGAACAGTCTTTTTCCTTACGGGCAACCGATTCCTATTCGGCCGTTCGCTCAATATGTTCATTTGCTTGAACAACATGCTGGATTGGAAGAGTACACATCAGATGAGCTGCAACAGTTCAGACAACAGATTATTGTACAGGAATTGATCGTGCTTTTGCTGGAAAACGCCCAGACCGTTCGCAAAAATCCCCATCCGGATGAATCAGTGCGTGCCACCATTCAATATATCGGGCAACATTATACCGAATCACTTACAGTTGAACAACTTGCAACACAAGCCGGTATGGCACGTTCACAATATAGTTCACGCTTCCAGAGCATAACGGGGTATAAACCGCTGGACTATATTACCCGGTTACGAATCGAACAGGCCAAAACCCTGTTGATGCGTACAGATGATCCTTTACGAGAGATCGCTCGCAGTGTAGGGTTCAGCGATGAGTACTATTTCAATCGGCGATTCAGCCAGATGACGGGATGTTCACCCAAACAATATGTTCGTCAGCATCGCAGCGACAGAAGTTTTATATCCACCTGGAACGCATCTATAACTTCTCCTGACACTCGCTCGGAAAACCTATGGCCTGCTCCTCCCGTACAGGCACTATCTGACTCAGAGCATGCAGCTGTTCCATCCTTTCCATCGACTCAACCCGTTGCTGATCACCTTGTGCTTGTGCCATCCAAATCGACATCACACTCTCCCAAAATTGTCACAATGGGCAGTATGGTCGGACACATACTGACACTGGGCATTCGACCTGTTGGCGCAGAGCTCACCATTATCCGTCATCAAGTCGTGTACCGGAATCAATTACAGCTGATTGAAGATGTCGGTGTGATCAACAGTGCTTCGGTTATTGCAGGTCTGGAGCCTGACCTTATTATCTATGAGCATCGATCAGATGCGATGAAAGAATTGCTTGAACAGGTGGCGCCAACACTAACGATTAATCCAGCAAGTAATACCGCCGAGCAGCTGCGCTGTATTGCGAAGCACGTGGGTGAAGAGCAGAGAGCGGAACAATGGATTGCTCATTATGAAGAGAAACACGAACAGATGTGGAGACGGCTGGGCAGAAAAACCGGAACGGAAGAATCAGCCACTGTACTGCTTGATTTGGAAGGAGAATGGTATGTCATGGGGATTCAGGGATTTCCACTAACACTCTATCATCCTCTTGGGTTCACCCCTCCCGAGAGAGTGGCCTCACTGATGAAGAACCAGGTTCGGTTTCTCCAAATTCAGAAGCATGAACTTGCTGATTATGCAGGTGACCGCCTTTTCGTATTAACCTCCAGCCCCCGTCGTCATGACGCCCATCTGCGACAACTTCTCGAACAGACCAGCTGGGCTGATTTACCTGCCTCAGTCCGTGCACACACGTATACGACAAACGCAAAATGGAACTTCGATGACCCAATCACCAGAGATCGTTTGCTCAAAGTCATGCCACGTATTTTAAAGCATCCACTAACTTAGATACGTAAACGTAATTTGCTGCTCCCGCCAACAGGCATAACGTGATATAAAAAAATACAAAAAAAAAAAAAAAAACGCCTTCGCTTACTCAGGATAATGAGTAGATGAAGGCGTTAATTTTTAATTTATATACAGCTTTCTTATATTGCTTCCACAAACGCTCAGTTACGTTCAGGCACCAAACTGTGCATAATGCAGACGGCTGTATACTCCACCCGCTTGAAGCAACTCTTCATGTCTGCCCTGCTCCGTGATCCCCTGTTCGGCAACAACAATAATACGATCCGCATTTTTGATCGTAGCCAATCTGTGGGCAATAACCAGGGTAGTCCGTCCTTCGGACAATTCCGCAAGGGATTGCTGGATCGCCGCTTCTGTCTCCGTATCCAATGCAGATGTAGCTTCGTCCAAAATTAGAATCGGAGGATTTTTCAGGAACATACGCGCAATGGACAAACGCTGTTTCTGTCCGCCGGACAGTTTCACACCGCGTTCACCAATTAACGTATCCATTCCTTCCGGCATGGAAGTGATCAGTGTTTCCATCTGTGCACGACGAGCTGCCATCCAGATTTCTTCTTCTGTTGCATCCAGCTTGCCATACGCGATATTCTCACGAACTGTTCCATCGAACAGGAACACGTCCTGCTGAACAATTCCGATCTGACTGCGCAATGAATCCAGCGTCATGTCTTGAATCTCCTGACCATCGATCGTGATGCGACCTTCCAGCACATCATAGAAACGAGGCAGCAGACTGCACAGCGTTGTTTTCCCTGCACCGGATGGTCCTACAAGGGCCACGGTTTCGCCGGCGTGAATATTCAGATCAATCCCTTTAAGAACAGGCTCCTGGTCCGAATAGCCAAAGGTCACCTGCTCATAACGGATATCTCCACGCAGATGAGATACTGTAGTGGCACCCGGTCGATCTTCAACGTCCGGCTCCATATCGAGCAATTCCGTATAACGTTTGAAACCTGCAATCCCTTTTGGATACGTCTCAATAACGGAATTGATCTTCTGAATGGGTGTAAGAAACACATTGGACAGCATAATAAATGCAATAAACTGACCGTAGCTCATACTGCCATTAATAACAAACCATGTGCCACATACCAGCACAAAGAGGGATACCAGCTTCATCAGCATATAACTGATGGAAGAGTTCCAGGCCATGATTTTGTACGCGATCAGTTTGGTCTGACGGAAACGGCTGTTGTTTACAGCGAATTGTGCTTTTTCATGCTCTTCATTAGCAAAAGCCTGAACCACGCGAATACCACTTACATTGTTTTCTACACGTGCATTGAAATCTGCTATATCCCCGAACATTCGGCTAAATGCCTTGGACATCTTGCTGCCAAAATACAAGGATAGATAAATAATGAGCGGCACGATGATAAATGTTAACACGGCCAGATTTCCGTTAATGCTCATCATGATGCTGAATGCACCGATCAGCGTCATTACTGCGATAAATACATCCTCCGGACCATGATGGGCAATCTCGCCAATATCCATGAGGTCATTGGTCATACGAGAGACTAGGTGTCCGGTTTTGGTATTGTCAAAGAAACGGAATGATAACTTCTGTACGTGATTAAAGAGCGCTTTACGCATATCGGTCTCGATGTTAATACCAAGTTTATGTCCCCAGTATGTAACAACAAAGTTGAGGAACGAGTTTAAAAGATAGATCGCGAGCAGGGCAAGACATGCCCATAATATCCAGTCCCAGCGTCCCCCTGGCAAAAGGTCATCCACGACTCTATTAACTGCCAGCGGAAAGGCTAGTTCCAGCAGAGCTACGAAAATCGCGCAGCTAAAGTCCAGAATGAACAGCTTTTTGTAAGGCCTGTAATAGGCAAAGAAACGGCGAAGCATGGACTGAAGTCCTCCTTATAGCAACCATACCACATGATTGCTTTCTATTTCGTTTTGCTCAAGAGATACAGGAAGTACGGGGCACCAATGATGGCAACCAGAATACCTGCTGGAATCTCTGAAGGCTGCAAAATTACGCGTCCCAGCGTATCTGCAACAAGCACGAGCAATGATCCGACTAATGCAGATGCAGGCAAAAGGAACTGATGTTTTGGTCCCACGAGACGACGTGCCAGGTGTGGGCCGATTAGACCCACAAAACCAATGCCGCCACTGACGGATACACATGATCCGGCCAGTCCCACGGCAGCAGCCAGCAGGATCAGTCTTTCACGCTCCACTGGTGCGCCGAGACCACTCGCTGTTTGATCACCCAGGTTCAGTACATTGAGCACACGGGCTTTATACAGAACAAGCGGCACAAGGACAATGAGAAACGGCAACAACGCCGTTACGAATTTCCAGTTGGAACCCCAGATGCTACCTGCCATCCAGGTGGCCACAAATTGATACTTCTCCGGACTGAGCCGAAGTGTTAGTACGATCATGGCTGAGCTGATTCCTGCCGCTACACCAATCCCTGTAAGCAACATGCGCGTAGGCATGAGACCTTCTCCCTTTTTGTAAGAGAGCACATAAATCAAAAATGCAGCAAACGTTGCACCGATCAGAGCCAGGATTGGCAGCAAAAATACGGGAGCCGCCGTTGTTGTCGGGAAGAAGGAAACAAACAACATAACAACCAATCCGGCTCCAGCGTTGATACCGAGAATTCCTGGATCAGCCAGAGGATTTCGGGATACCCCCTGTAGAATACAACCGGATAGCGCAAGTCCCGCACCAACCAGAACTGAAATGACGATACGCGGCAAACGGAATTCAAACAAGATCAGTTCCTGCTTAGCAGTCCCACCGCCAAACAAGGTCCGCATAACCTCAAGCGGAGAAAGCCGAGTGAACCCTGTATTCATACTGATAATAAAAGCCGTAATAATCAACGCACCAAGCACAATCATGACAATGGTGCTTTTTGTTCTCTTTTTGCGTTCTGCTCCAACCAGAGTTGAGGATTCCATCGTTACAGAGTCCTCCTTTCTTTACGCGCCAGATAGAGGAAGAAAGGTACCCCAATTAGGGCAACCAAGGCGCCAATTGGCGTCTCATATGGCGGGTTAATCATACGTGCAGCCAGATCCGCGAATACGAGCAGCAGACTGCCCATCACTGCGGAACATGGAATAATCCAGCGATAATCGACCCCAACCAATTTACGTGTCAGATGGGGAATGATAAGACCTACAAAACCAACAGCACCCACCACGGACACGGCTGTACCCGCGAGGATCAGTACAACAATCAGACCAACCAGCTTGATCAAGCCAGTACGTTGACCCAATCCAACGGCGATATCTTCTCCCAAGCTAAGCAGCGTAATGGAACGAGAGATAATAATCCCTGCAATAAGCGCCGCCAAAACCCAAGGGAACATGACCTCTAACTGGGACCACTTCGTCCCGGCTACGCCGCCAGCTGTCCAGAAAGCGAGGTCTTGTCCAATTTTGAAATACAGTGCAATCCCTTCACTGAGTGCTGATAACATCGCAGACACTGCCGCCCCCGCCAGAACGAGCCGGAGAGGTGTAAGTCCGGATTTGGAAGCTGCACCGAAACCGTAGACCAACAGAACCCCAAGTCCTGCACCAACGAAGGAGTACAGAATGATATACATATATGGCATGCCTGGGAAAAAGGCAAAGCAGACAGCAAGCGCAAATCCCGCGCCAGCATTCAGTCCGAGTAAACCGGAATCTGCCAGCGGGTTACGGGTCATCCCCTGCATAATAGCACCGGCTACTGCGAAGCAGGCGCCCACCATCGCTCCCCCAAGAATACGAGGTAACCGAATCTCCCATATGATCTGATGCGGAGTCAGTTCAGGATTAAAGTTAAAAATGGCCTCCCATACAACGCCCAGCTTAATATCTGCGGCACCAAACGAAATGGATAACGCCATACCCAGCGCGAGCAGCAGAATCCCCCCGGTCAGGATCAATGTGGCAGCCCAGGGACGAGTGTGGATTTTGGCTGTCGGTGATTCCGTAGGTTGACTTGCCGGTGAAACTTTCGAACTCATATGCCCCCACCCTTGTTATGAGTGGTGTAGACAAATCCTATGTACATAACATTCACCTCTCTATTAATACAAAACTGATATTGATATTGATTCTCATTCCCATAGACCATTGTATGTCAACTAACTGTCGCTGGCAATGGACAAATGGGACATGTTTATTGCATAAATGAATTTTTGTACTAAAAAAAGCTGCATGGAGTATAAGAACTCCAATGCAGCACCTTGGTTATTAAAATGAATTAACGACTATGCACCGCAATCAATGCTGCCAGTACATCAGGCACATCCGTAATGATTCCCATTACACCCATGTCGATCAGTTCCTGCATCTGGGCAGGATCATTCACCGTGAACGGATGTGTTGCAATTTCCTGAGTCAGTGCAGCAGCAACTTCTTCTTGTGTTACAGCCAGCTTGTAGGGATGCAGAGCAGAAGCTTCCAGTTTGGCCGCATAATCATATGGGCGGTACAGCTTTTCCATATATAGAATTGCTGTGCGAATTTCCGGGGCAAGACGTTTGCATCTCACTAGCGAAGCATGATTGAAGCTGGACAGAATAACCTGTTGTTCCATGTCCCAATCCCGAATCGCTTGTATCAACTTTTCTTCCATTCCTTTATAACTAACAATACCATTTTTCAATTCCAGGTTAAGTAAAATGTCTTTTCCCCGAACCAGATCAAATAATTCTTCCAAAGATGGAATGCGTTCTCCAGCAAAATCGGCATGGAACCAAGCTCCTGCGTCAAGAGTACGCAATTCTTCAATTGATTTATCCTTGACCCAGCCTTCTGCTCCAGCAGTGCGACTTAACGTCTCATCATGTATCAGTACAAGTCTACCATCACTGGAAAGCTGGACATCTGTTTCAATGCCTGTTGCTCCAAGCTGCAAACTGCGTTCAAAGGCCACCATCGTATTCTCGGGACATACGGCGGATGCTCCCCTATGGGCAATATTTTCAAATTTTTTCATTCCAGCGCCTCCTGAGTTCAACATTAACTCTATGATTATCACTATAAACGCAGTTTGTCATACCTGTATTAACAGAGCGTTTAATTGTATGCTCTGTCCGTGTATAGGGCAACATCTTGGGGGCTGGGGATTCACTCATTTTGTGAACTCAATCTGTAACGCAGACATAATATAGTATCAGTCATAGACAACTGCACTCCGCTGTAAGGAGGTCGCCCATTGAAACCCCTAACGAAGAATAGATCTGTATCTTCCCAATCTTCCTCCAAAAAAGCTCCCTTACCCAGAATTTCTGCCAAAAGCAGATCCGGCAAACCCAGCAGCAAAACAAGAACGCCCCCCGGACCACGCCAATACATGAAAAAGGCATCCGTTCGAGGGCTGTCTGTTCCCGACAAAACAAGTAATCAATCATCTGTTATTAATGAACAGAGTCAACTGGATAAGTTGGCTTTTATCGCTGCCATCCTTGCTCTTATTGCGGCTGCTATTGGACTATACATTGCCTGGAGAACACTCAGTTTGCCGGGTGATACTGTGGTAACGGTCTAACCTCTCTTGCCCTGCTCTGTCTCTCTTTTCCCTAGAGGCGGAGTTCTTTTTTTGCAGACAAAAAAACCGTTCCCCTGAGACGCCGACCGTACCGACGTCTCTTTGGAAAGGCCATTTCTTCACCGGGCATTGCTTCAGCAACTATGTCACTGTCCCGGAATGGCTGACCGAATTACAGTACGAATGTACGAGAGATGATAACGAGCAGGATGAACAACACCAGAATCGCGCCTGTTGATGTCCATGCTCCACCGCCAAAGCCGCCGTATCCGTAACCGTAACCTGTGCCTTTGATTTCGCTCATGAGTGACACTCCCCTCTTTTAAGAAAGTACACTATAGACTATGTTTGGAGAGGGAACTTGCTTGGGCACATCGGAAAGTTTTCCACTGGAGCGGGTAGTTACTTATCCTGAAGCTGAGACCACTTCTGGGTCAATTGTGCCGGAATATAGGAGGACATCCGGTTCAACAGTTCAGCCGGATCAGATTCAAGACTCCATAGACTGAGATGTGAAGTATTGGAGAATCCTTCATGCACGCTGTGCTCAACCATTTTCATCAACGGCTCATAATATCCGTTTACATTTAACAAACCGACGGGTTTACGATGAATGCCAATTTGTGCCCAGCAAAGAACCTCAAATAGTTCTTCAAATGTACCCATACCACCAGGAAGAGCCACAAATCCGTCGGATAGTTCAGCCATCGTTGCCTTGCGTTCATGCATCGTTCCCACTTCAATCAGCTGCGTAAGACCTCCATGTACGACCTCTCCTCGGAACAATCCAGTTGGCATGACACCAATTACTTCTCCACCTTGCTCCAGAGCAGCATCCGCGACTGCACCCATTAATCCCATACATGAACCGCCATAGACGAGTGCGTACCCATTATCGGCGATCTGTTTACCCAATTTAATAGCCTGCTGTGTGTAATCGGGGTGATTTCCCGGGTTGGAGCCTGCAAAAACACATATACGTTTCAATGGGTTTCACTCCTTCTCATGATCTTTTAGATTGAACTTAAGAATATTTACACTTGCCACTTCGATGACACGCTCTACGTTCTCGTGTAAATGTTTAGTTCAATTTATCTATTTTAATAATATATAACATGAATGTTATGGGTATGTACAACAGGTTAACAGAACCAATAGACAAAAAAACACCCGACCGTTTGCAGCCGGCCGGGCTCCCATAATTAGTACACATCATTTAGAAGGGGTTGTTAATGTTTACTATAAAGGTCGAACATTAAATCCATATGATCTTTGCATGAAATGAATATTAAATATCAATGGACTTATCGTATTCCACGCCGTGAGCGTACCACAAACATATGCTTGTCCTTGCGAAGTATCCGGCCGTCTGCAAGCTCAACCTGATCATCATCATGACGTATAATCGTTGTGGATAATGCTACAATTTTGGCCCGACGCCAAATCATAACCTGTGATTTGAAATAGATGGCATTTTCAAATTGCACGGCCTTTTTCATCACATATCCAACCTTATGCACCTCGGATCGCGCTTTTTTCAAGGGAAGGCTCTCTTCAGGCAGAGGCCGGATCATTGCGATATTGTCGAACGATACCTTGATCCGCTTGGGTCCGATTCGTACACAATCCGCTTCTTCATCCCACTCGACCAGCGTTCCTTTCAGTGGCTCTCGTATGCCGGTTGCACGATATACGGCTACTTTCCGTCCTACCCAATGTCGCAATGCCATCGCCCCCCGTTTGTCTAGTTTTCCGGTATCGTCCAATCAATCGGTTCAATACCTTTGGAGGTCAAAAATTCATTGGCTTTGGAAAAAGGACGACTGCCCAGGAAACCACGATGTGCTGCAAGCGGACTTGGATGCGTAGACTCCAACACCAGGTGTTTATCCCGGTTAATGAATGCCCCTTTCTTCTGGGCATGACTGCCCCAAAGCATAAATACCATCGGTTCTGAACGTTCATTCAATGCCCGGATAACAGCGTCTGTAAACGTCTGCCATCCCAGTCCCTGATGGGAGTTTGGCTGTCCTTCCCGTACCGTCAGAACCGCATTAAGCAGCAGCACGCCCTGCTCTGCCCAATGAACCAGCGATCCGTGATTCGGAATCGGCAGACCCAGATCCGCGTGAAGCTCCTTATATATATTTTTCAAAGAAGGAGGAATGCGCACCCCCGGTCTGACCGAGAAACTTAATCCTTGAGCTTGACCTGCTCCGTGATAAGGGTCCTGACCGATTATAACGGCCTTGACCTTATGATACGGGGTCAGTTTAAGAGCCGAGAACAAATCTTCCTTGGGTGGAAAAATGGTCTGTGTTTTGTACTCGGCGGCGAGTGCATAACGAATGTTGTTGAAATACTCGGCTTCAGTCTCTTCCTGAAGTACCGTGTCCCAATCATTTTCAAACATATGTAAAGGCTCCTTTCCCTGATGAATACATATCCGTGCAGTCCACATAACGAACTGCCACCTGCGTGAGCCGCATCCTACGACTCATAGACTATCCACCATTTTAACATAACCGGGGACAGCAGACCAGAAGTGTACATCAGGGGATAGGTTACCTGTATAACTAACGTTATCTCAGAGTGACAATGGAATAGCTAACGCTGCAAATTGATGGGCTTTGATTCTGTACTTTTCAGACTTGAACGGGTACGCCTTCATCTTTATTGACCAATAGAGTGCTTATTCTTCTAAGTCCCTCTTCAAGAACCGAACGCGGACATGCCAAGTTTAGACGGATACACCCGCCTCCATTAGCTACAAACATATGCCCATCTTCAAGTAATACCCCCGCTTGTTCAGCGAAAAATAAAGGCAGGTTTACATTTGAGGGGATGTATGCCGTAATATCAATCCATGCCAGATACGTAGCATCCGGAATATGAAAGACTGCCTGTGGCAGATAACGCTTCACATATTGATCCACAACGGCAAAATTGTCATCGAGATACGTTTTCAACTGCTTCAGCCATTCGTCGCCATGTTCGTAAGCGGCTTGAGTCGCTGCAATGCTCAACGGATTTTTGAATCCATAATGCCGTTTCTGCCAGATCGTTCGAAGTCCTTCATTTGCAATAATCACGTTGGAGAACATTAGGCCCGCCATGTTGAACGTTTTGCTTGGAGACATACAGGTAATGATTCGATCCGTATCCGGGAACAGCTTGGCAAGAGGTGTATGCTTCTTACCTGTACGCAGCAAATCACAGTGAATTTCATCCGATATTACCCACACGTTATGGTTCAGACAGATCTCACCCACACGTTGTAACTCTTCTGTTGACCATACGCGTCCAGACGGATTATGCGGATTGCAAAAAATACATAACGTGACTTGTTCATCACTGGCTTTGGCTTCAAAATCTGCAAAGTCTATTGAATAATGTCCCTGCTCGTTGATCAAATCTGAGCAAACTAGTTCAAGATGATTATGCTCTGCAGCCGATTTAAAATAACCATAGGAGGGTGTCACAATCAACACCTTTTCATTCGGTTTGCAAATATATTCAACTAATTCATATAGAGCAGGAATGATCCCATGTGATGTCTCCAGATACTCCTTGGGAAAAGACCAGTCGTAGTATCTGTTCATCCAGTTGGAGACAGCTTCGTAGTATGCCGGATCGAACACCTGGGAGTACCCCATAATTTTCCGGTCCAAACGTTCTTTAACTGCTTCCCGTATTTCGGGAGGTGTGGCAAACTCCATATCTGCAATCCACATGCGAATAAACTCTTCATCCTTAAAGGGAAATTTCATATCTTCTGTTGCATTAAAAATATATTGACGGAAACCATCCGTATTCATGGCATTGGTTCCTGTGCGATCAATAATCTCATCAAAATCATATTTCATAGCCTTCTGCGCCTCTTTCTCTCTGTTCTCCATCCTGGGATGAGGTTCTGGTAGTCACATTATTTCATGGCTTAGAAGTTACATCAAACATAATACAATCTATTCAGAAGAAACAAATTGATCTTAATGTTTCTTCTGAATAGGTATTTTCATGAAAAAAGTGTTATATTTTTCGTATAGATTGATTTTACCAAGGGGTTTCACCTTTTCTCATATTCTTAAGAAACTTAAAAGAAGGAGATCCGATATGAACACCATCAACAAAGAAGTGGGCAAGAAAATCCGTAATTTTCGCAAATGGAAAGGATTAACGGTTCAGCAGCTGGCGGATCAGATTCACAAAAGTAAAGCTACTCTGTCCAAATATGAGAGCGGTGATATTACACTTGATGTGGTCACGCTGCATCAAATTGCTGATTCATTGAACATTCAGGTGGAGCAGCTGCTGTATATCGAGCCCAAGCAAGCCTCTCCCCTCATGAATACCGTACCGTCCAGCTTTTTCAAAAATTCCACACGGTTTTATTCGTATTTTTATGACGGGCGCAATAACAGCCTCATCCGTTGTGTCATTGACATGATGGCACAGTCGGACGCGAATCGTTATCGAACCGTGATGTATATGAACGTCAAGAATTTTGAGAATTATCAGGAATGCGAAAATATGTATTGGGGCCACACCGAGCATTACGACACACTCACCACGCTCATTCTAAAAAATCAGGCTACACCGCTGGAGAATCTGTATATTAACATCCTGGCATCTTTTCAGGAATCCGAGAAAAAGTGGGGGTTGATGGCAGGCGTTTCCTTCCGTCCCTTTATGCCCATCGCTTTGAAAATGTTATTCTCTCGAACACCCCTGCCTGAGAATCAGGACTTATATAACGAACTGAAAATGTCTAAGGAAGATCTGCGCACGTTAAAGATCTATAATATGCTCGCCGTCACCTAAATTTTCAACAGATGCTGATCCATCAGAGTGGATTAGAAGAGAACCGCCTGTATAACAAGAAAAGGGCGACAGTTATAAGCTATTACAGCTCATAAAAGCGCCCTTTGGGATCAGATGTTTATTACTTCACACTTCGACTTTGATGCATTATTCGATTAGTTCTTGATCAAATCAAGAGTTTCGTCAAATAATTGCTTCTGGTCTTCAATCTTGTTTTCATTACCGATAACACAGCGCTGCTGCTGTTCTAATATGGCGGATACCACTTCCGCAAAACCTACAATGTCACTTTCTGTTGTGCTTAGCACTTCATCCCGTTCTTTCTGAAGATCGGCTTCGGTGACATTAGACAGGTAACATTCCAGAGAGAATGATCCTTCGCCATAAGGCGTTCTTGGTGTATCGAGGTCCTGGATGGCGCCAATGATATATCTCGTCATTTCCCGTGTATCTGCTTTGAAATCCTTCAGGTATTGCGGCATCTCTTCATATACCTTGTATGTTTTTTCGAGATTCGGGTCGCGGTACGATGCTACATAACTGTCTCCGTTACGTCTGAAACCTGACATGCAGCCGTATGCTCCGCCTTTGGCTCTGATATTGTTCCACAAGTAATCCAGAGATAGAATCCCCTGCAAGACACGCAGCGAGCCGGTGTACGAATACCCTTTATCGATATAATTACCTGTTTGAACGACATATTGGACTTCAGATGGAGATCTGAATCCTTCTTTGTGATGCACAGGTGTAAATGCCTCTTTTTCTTTGGCAACGTCCTGGGTGAACAGCTTCGCTTTCAAATCGGATACCTGTTTCTCCAAGCCCGCATACCCCTGATCATCTGCAGTGTAACTTACAAGCAAGTTTTCCGGTCTGAAAATAAAGCTAGTCAACGATTGAAGGCTGATCGACAGTTCTTCTTTTCTTGCCTCAAAGTTCGCTTGAAGCTCCTCAAGCCACTGGTAAAAAGCGATGCCGCTAACCGCTTCCCTGAAGTTTGCGACAGCCGAATGTTTAGAGGTAGAACGGCCAATTCCCGCTGAATGCCCTCCGCTGATCAGATTGCGCTGCAAGTTGCCTTTCAACTGGGCAATAATTTCATATAAACGCTTCGAATCATCAAATTTGGACGTAAACACAATTTCTTTGATCATGTCAAAAGCAAATCCAAGTTTGTCATACAGTACTTTGGCGTTGAATTCATACGTAGCCTTGAAATCACGGTGTTCATGCGCGTTTGCATACGTGCCGATGCCACTATGAATGCCCCCGGAATGAATGTGAATTTCATTCGACAATTCATTAAATGAGAAATTCTGAGTGTCGACGTAACCGAGCACACTTTTCAGCAATCCAACATACGGCAGCAAACGCCGTGGGACTTCCTTAATATCGAACAACAGTCTCAGATAACCGATTCCATTCGTATAGATGTTATGGTGCAGTACCGTTGTACCTTCGACCTGATTTACCGTCTGATACAGCGTGGATGCTTTCGGTTCAATATCCTCTATCGACAACGTCGGAATCACCTGCTGTTGTTCCTTGGTTGACGGTGCATTCTGGTACTCGGCGAGAGCCTCGGTTCTCTGAATGAGCTGCTGAATCTCTTCCTGACTCAGTCCCGCCTGAACTGATTTCAGATGTGCTTTCAGTGCTTCCTCTTTGCGTGCGTTCAATCCTTTATCCGGCGTGACAGCAACGAAAGAAGTATGTGTATTTTTCAATAAATACGTATCAATCAACTTCTCAAAGTAACCCTCGGTCATCTTCGTTCTGAGCTCGGCGAATACGTCATTTGCTTCCAAATGAGTAAATGGCGCATCGACATCATACAGCCAGCTTTGCAATGAGGAGAAACCGTAGATTAATCCTTTGGGCATTCTTCCATAATCCGCTTCGCGGTGGTTGAACTCATAGGAATTGATACCTGCGAGCACCGCTTTTGGATCAAAACCTTCCTTCACCACACGCTCAAGCACCTCTTTTACCGTCCCCAGAAAATCTTCTTTGCTTGCCAGATTACTCTTCTTCAATCCAACGGTAAACACGGGCTGATACAGGCTGTCATCATACGTACCATACACATCTTTTGCAATGCCCTTATCCAGCAAAGCCTGCTTTAAAACCGCTCCTGGAGCGTTAAGCAGTGCATACAGCAAAATTTGAAACGAGATGTTTAATTCCTTGTCCAGACTTGTTCCAATAACCGCATTATAGGTCAAAAAGCTGTTATCCACTTCTGATTCGGTACTTCCGGCAGAATATGTCTTAACTGCGTCCACTCTTTGTCCGAATGCAGGCTGGAGCTGAATGGCAGAATCAATCTCAATTCGATCATACTCACTCAGATAGTTTTCATCTAACCACTGCAATTTCTCTTCCATATCCATATCCCCATACAAATAAATGAAGCTATTGGACGGATGATAGTATCTGGAGTGGAAATCCAGCAAGCCTTGATACGTCAGATCGGGAATGGCATCGGGAAATCCGCCTGATTCACAGGAATATGTAGTATCCGGGAAAAGTGAATTCAGGACTTCTCTGCGCACAATCCGTTCCGGGGAAGAAAACGCACCCTTCATCTCGTTATATACAACGCCGTTATAGGTTAGCTCATCTTCAGCTGAGGTCAGGTTGTAATTCCAACCCTCCTGCAGAAATATTTTTTCATTATCATAAATATTTGTGTGGAGTACCGCATCCAGATAAATATCCATCAGGTTATGGAAGTCATGATCATTCCGGCTTGCAATCGGATAAATCGTTTTATCTGGATATGTCATCGCATTCAGAAATGTATTAAGAGAACCCTTCAGCAATTCAACAAAGGAATCCTTAGCCGGAAATTTCTTGGAGCCACAAAGTACGGAATGCTCTAGAATGTGAGCTACACCTGTATTGTCTTCCGGAGGAGTACGGAAACCGATACTGAACACTTTATTATCATCCTGATTGGATAAGAGTACAATTTTGGCTCCGGATTTCTGATGTTCCAGGAGATACGCATCTGACTTCAACTCTTCGATTCTACGTTCCTGTAGCACCTTATAGGGCTTAAGCTGTTTCAACATGGGTCGAGTCCTCCGTCCATTAAATTGTTTAGTTTGTTATGCAACCTTGAGTTATTCAAGTTCAAAGTTAAAGGTAATTTATGCCTACGGATAGTATACACCATCGATCCTGGGAATTCATAATGGGCAGCCCCATAGGCGTCATCTGATATGTATTATCGTTTTTTAATGTTTATGAACTGAATGGTACAGCAGAAAGTGATAAAAATTAAAATTTTCAAACAAAAAAAGATCGCATGAACAACTTGTTTAACAAGTGTCATGCGATCTTTTCTTAGGATGCCGAGGACCGGGATCGAACCGGTACGGTAGTCACCTACCGCAGGATTTTAAGTCCTGTGCGTCTGCCAATTCCGCCACCCCGGCATGGGTATGTATTTCTTGGCGACAAGAAATATCTTACCATGAAATTTATAGCTTTGCAATACCTTAACATAAAATAATCCAAAAAAAATGAAACAGGCACTGCCAGCGTTAGCGAGCAGTGCCTAGAAAGTTCGAGTTGCGGTCCCGAACTTTCTTTAAACCATCTATATTAAGGGAGGTGTGAAATAAGAATACCCCCCTAACATTAAAGAAACCTAAAATCAGGCTTAAATTAAACTAAAAAAGAAGAATAGGTGCAATTCGGGCCGCCTCTTCCTCGCTGCATTCCACAACTACCAGGATATGCCCCTGTACCAGCCAATCTTCATAGTAATTAGCATCCTCTTCGGAGACACCTGCTTCGGTTAAGGTAAGCACCAGATCATCCGTCTCACTTCCAATCTCGTTGCCTGCAAGTTTGCGTACCGCTTTTCCAATAGACATCGTCTGATCCATCCGCTTGCCCAGACCAGCCAGTACCCCTTTAAGCACGCCTAATGCTCCATCTGTTCCTGCACCCTTCAGAGGTAGCGGCAAACCAGTTTTCTCACTTACCATTTCGAGATTGACCTGTTCTTTGGCTACCGCGCCCAAATATTTATCTGCTATGCCTTCCTCTTTCAATTTATTCAGCATGATAATGGCTTCGTGCTCCGTGCGTACAAGTCCGATCAGCAATTGTGTCATTATGCGTCCCCCTCCTTTTACCCTTATATAACCCCTGGCTGCTTCTTCAAAAACGGAAAACATGTAATAAGTCCTTACACCTATGTAAAATATAATTTCTGATCTGGAAATCTATACCTAGTTCTGATAGACTAGATAAAGAAGACAAATTAACCATTGAAATTATTGACATATCGAATTACTATTCCATAACCAGGAGCAATGACATATGAAAAAAGAGGTAGAAATTGCCATTCGGCGCAAACAACAAATTATTGTCCGTAATACAAGTGGGCAAACGGTAACTGGATTTCCGGAACGTACAGCCGATGCTTCCATTCTTTCCTTACGGACCGTCCACGGAAGCCTGTGGATTCCATTCGACGAAGTGGAACAAGTCACTCGTTTGTTAACTATCCGCTCTCATCATTTAAGTGGAATGCAGTTGTGTACGGCTGATCTGTAAACAGAGAACAAGTACTTCATGTATTTATACGTGAACTAGACGTGTTTATTTCGTCATTCATAAAATAAAACCAGACGCATCAACGTCTGGTTTTATTTTGCCTTTTACGGTATGCCACACTCTTTCAAAGCCCCAGGGCATATCTGTATCGATTACTTTCACATTCACAGCGTGTCGTTATTTCACCACAAACTTTACTCGAGTTCCATCCGGATATGTACTTAGTTGGTTTCCCACCCATGAGCCTGCACCACGATTATCTTTGGGACTAATATATTGGATATCCGCACCCGCTCCGCCTTCTGCACACATCGCCATAGGCCATTCATCCCGATCTTTCCCCTTCTTGACCGGAACACCTTTGAGAGATAAATCCCGATTACCTTCAGCTCCACTGCGATCAATGGTGCATACATCCGAATGTCCTGCCTTGATTGCTGTCTTGATATGATTGGCCGTTTCGGGATAGCGCTCGGCCGGGAATGTGATAGTATGATCTACACTCCCCTTGCTTCCCCCAAATTGGGACGGTATGTCCAGAGACCATTCTCCCCCAACCCATGCATAGAGAGCTACCATTAACATGGCCACCAGCGTCAATATCTGTTTTTTAAATCGTTGCCTGCCCTTGCTCTTTCTGCTTCTGCGTCTTTTACTCATGCTGTTTCTCCCCCATTCGACACTTGCATTATACCAGAACGCCAGTTCGCTAAACAATATAAAAAACATAAAAAAACAGCCGACACTTCACGGCTGTTCTGCATAGACTATCCCACGTTAGGAATCGCCTGTTGTCGAAGTAAAGGCAAGGTTACCTCAAACTTCGTTCCTTTTCCCTCGATACTCTCCACCGAAATTTGACCGTCCATCAATTCGAGCAACTCTTTGCAGATGGTGAGTCCAAGTCCGCTGCCGCCAAATTTGCGTGCATGAGAGATGTCTGTCTGCGTGAATGCTTCAAACAATTGATTGATTTTATTGTCCGCAATACCAATTCCGGTGTCTTGTACAGTGAATACCAGAATAACGGTATCTCCTCGCCGCTCCTCAACATCCATCTGTAATTGCACTTCACCTTGTTCCGTGAATTTAATGGCGTTACTGAGCAGGTTATCCAACACTTGTCGGAGACGCAGAGGATCACCCGTGAGTACATCAGGAGTAGTCAGATCCGCATGACAGAGCAAACGAATTTGTTTATTCTGCGCCGCAGGTTCATGCGTTTTAATAATCTGTTGAATCAGCTTCAGCGGCTGAAATTCAATTTGTTCCACTCTCATTTTCCCTCTGCCCAGCTTGGCCATATCAAGACTATTGTTGACAATGTTCAGAAGAGCCTCCCCTGACTGACGCGCAAGCTCCAGGTACTCTTTCTGCTCCTCACTGTTGTCACCCATGCCGACAAGTTCGATCATGCCCATAATCCCGTTCAGCGGTGTGCGAAGTTCATGGTTCAACTTCCCAATGAACTCCAGCTGTCCCCTACTGTTCATTTCTGTCAGCGAAGCTGCCATCCGCAACTGCTGCTCAGCATATTTCCGCTCTGAAATATCGTATTGAATCCCTACAAAAAACAAACATTCCCCTGAATCATCGAAAATAGGATCAATATTCAGTTCATTCCAGAATTTCTGTCCATGCTTCGTATAGTTCAGAATCTCCGTCTTGATTGACTGCTGCTTATTCAACGCTTCGCGGATATGCTGTACGGTTTCCGGGTCCGTATCCGGCCCTTGCAGGAACCGACAATTCTGTCCAATCGACTCTTCTGCACTATATCCGGTTAATTCACTAAAATATTCATTTACATACATTAGCGGAAAATCAGGCAAGGTGGCATCGACTACGGTCACGGAAGATTTAATTTTAGAGATAATAAATTCCCATTGTATAGCGAGTTGATTGTATTTAGTCATGCTTCCTCCTTCATCTCACCAAACTTTGTTGTATTCATACTCCTTATTCAGTTATCGACAACCCGATGGTATGTGATTATATAAAAACAATATAATTAATTGTAACATAGTTATTCAAGTCATGTGTTCCTTGGGTAATATCTGATAAATACATTCACAAATACTTATCATGTCATCAGGAGGGCCACTTATGAAATTTTTATTAATCGTCATTATTATTATTTTGCTTGTTTTCTTTTTCACAAGACGTAAACGTTAATTTTAATCCGGTCATGTAAATGAGGAAGGAAGATCGGGTATGCGAACCCTCTTTTTTATATTCATGACACTTTGTATCATTAATCTGTGCTTCCCGAAATTTGGCTGGTACTTGCGTTATGGCTGGATTTCCCGGGGAGAAGCTGAGCCCAGCAGACCTTATATGGCGATGACCAGAATGACCAGTCTGTTGATGCTGCTTATCGCTTTTACGCTCGTTGTGGCTTGAATTATAGAAACCAGAATGGCAGCTGTCCCTTGGGACAGCTGCTTTTTTTGCTGTTTCAATGACGGGAAAATGACAACTTTGTTTGTGGTGCGTTTGCAACGATCCCCGTAATATATAAATATCGTTGTGGAAAGGACACCTTAGCATGAACATCGCATTTTATCCATATTGGGCTGCCAAAACGCTGCTTTCTCTCATTAATGTTATATATATCATGGTTATCACGACGTTTATTTACGGTCAGACTGGGTCTGTCTTTTACGCTGCGATGTTTCCATTCATTCAAATGTCAGCGCGTATCGTCGCAGGGCTTACTACACCACTGCTTGTGAACCGTTTCGCATTCTCCAAGCTGATTATTAGCATTCCTTTAGCCAAAACTTTGATGATTACCGGAATCGCCATTGCATTTACCGATCTCACTGCACACATTCCTCTCCTGCTTGTGGGAACAGCGATCCTCTCGTTCCTGGATGGATGGGAATCTCCATTAATAAACACATTAACTCCACGATTGGTTCAAGGAGAAGATCTGGTGAAGGCGAATAGTTTTCTCTCGTTCTCTACTCAGACCGTGACGATCATTGGATATGCGATGACAGGATTCATCGTGATGCACTGGGGCGCTTCACAAACATTCTGGGCGGCTACAAGCTTATCCTGGGCTGTCCTGCTGCTAATGATTACGATCAGTTCACTTACCCACGATATTCAGGAGAAAGTCGAGAAATCGACTTCCAGATGGGATGTATTAAGGGAAGGTTGGCTTATTCTTTGGAAAAATCGGTCGTTGCGCCTGATAACGTTCATGGACCTGGTTGAAGGACTTGCTGGCTCCATCTGGATCGGCGCTATCACGCTTGCTTTTGTGAAAGAAGCTTTGGGCCAAGAGGAAGGTTGGTGGGGACTTATCAACTCCAGCTATTCTGCCGGCACCATTCTTGGGGGAATTTTGGCCATTGCCCTGGCCTCTCGTATACAGAAGCACCTGATCTCCAGTATGGCCATAGGTTCTCTTCTCTTCAGCTTGCTGACCATCGCATACGGTTTAAACAGCCTTCCTTGGCTTGCTCTGGTATTGTGTGTGCTTATGGGTCCTGCTTATCAGATCCGCGATATTGCACAGCAAACTGCTTTTCAGAGCAGTGTGCCCGTCGAATTTTTGTCCAAGGTATACGCAGCGCATGGGATTGTTCTATCCACTGCCATGAGCATATCTACGGTAGTCTTCGGTCTGATCGCTGACCAAATGGGGGTTCGGCTGGTGTATTTGATTGGCGGTGCCTTATTCATCATTTCCTCCCTTTGCTCTTTCCGGTTAAATCGAATTAAAGAGTAAATGATTGAATCAAAAAAAGACGAGCACACATCTGCTCGTCTCCGCTGCTTCCGAATATCATCGGAGCAGCCATTTTATTCTCAATCCAATCGGTAATCTGTCAACGGTTTGCCCTGTTTATAATACAACGCTGGTGACAGTATATTGAAGAAAATATGAACATCAGGCAAATCCGCTTCTTCCAAAATAACCTGCATTGAGGAAGCAATCCGATTATGAATCTCCTGATCACGTTGGAACATCAAGATCTCTACTGAAGCCGGAGAAGCAGTAAGGGCTTGTACGTCATGACGTTCTGCCTTCATTCTCTCCCGCGGAATATTGGTAATCAACGCAAATTGCTCCGTGATGCGGGGTACAACTTCCTCCAGTTGGGGTCCTGTGAATCCTTTAAAACGAATAAACGGCATTGCTATCCCTTCAATCTCTATTATTAGTCTCTTATGTGATTTTAAGCACATTGTTTTCGGTTGTCAAATCTCTTTCATCATATCATTTTTTTCATAGAAACGCAGAAAAGCCCCGCTGAAGTCTCAGCGGAGCATACACGTAACCAGGATCTCACTTTGTTCTACAGTGGCTTACAGCCAGAAAGATTTAGTGATGATTACGAGCAGGATGAAGAGTACGAGAATTGCGCTTGTGGAAGTCCATCCGCCAAATCCACCAACATTGCCGCCACAACCGTATCCAACTTGACTCATTTGATTGGCCTCCTTTAAATTTCAAGGTATGCCATAACATATGTCGAGTCGAATAAGAATGACCGGGCTATACGGCAAGCTAACCGGCCCAATCATTGTGTATTCTGTCAGTTGAATGATGCCAAAGGAATGACTTGAATGTTCACATGATTTCCTGATACTTCACGATAGAGGTCTGCAGTATTTTGCTTCTCCAGGACAATCAAACGAGTACGCGTATCGTTTCTGGACGCCAAGACCACTTGACCATCCGGGGCAATGCAATAGGCGATTGGTATTGAAATTTCACTGTCACGATATGAACCGTCCGCATGGCTGATCCCCATAACAATGCAATGATTTTGTATCGCCATCCGCCGTGCTTCTTCAATCCACTCAGTATACTGCTCTTCACTGAACATCCCCACACCAATGGAATGCATAATGATATCCACTCTGCCAATATTCTCATTGCGAAATCCTTGCAGCACCAGTTCGTCACATAACAATGTGCTTATGGTCCAGTCCTGTTCCTTAACGACCTCAGCAGCGGTATACTTAGCTTTCTCCAATACAGTCTCCCCAGCTTTGTTAATGATGATCGCACGGTCCTTGGGACGTTCATCCAACCTGCGATGACCTGACACAATCATCGTTCCATATACAGCCGCCAGACGTCTAGCCTCTTCCACATTCTGATTCAAGTAGCCCTCAGGAAAGAGTAACACATCCACTTCTGGATGTTGTTTCAATTCCGCCTCCAGCTGCAGCAATTGTTGTTCCAACCTGGGTTGTCCAATAATAATCTTCAACGTTTATCCCCCATTCATGAAAAAAACCGGTTCATACCTGTATCAGGTACGAAACCGGCTTAAAGGCTGCTGTACAGGCAGGATTCCTGCTCATCACACTTCGCTTCAAGAGTAATTGTCTTTGGAATAACGCTAATCTAACAATTACTTTTACAGTTTAAATGATATGTAGTTAGGAGTTTCTGTGTTCAATTCTATCATAAATCTCCTGCCCGTCATAACCTCGATCTGTAGCTATATCTTTCGCAAAAAGTACCATATCGCCAGCCGCAGCTGAATTCGTGCCCAACGCTCCCACAACCGCCGCAAGTGGATAAAGCAAAATGGTCAGAACCTTCTTCATGTACTCATCTCCTCTTCCGTATACAGGAAATTTTTGTGTGATCATCCTAATAATACGATGAAGAGAAGTAAGTTTCAATCTTTATAGTCATTCGAAGCTTTTCAGCAAATCCATTGCCTCTTCATGATCAGGTTCCAAAGCCAGTACTTTCCGCGTGTAAGCCAGTGTTTCTTCTTCCAGTTCAAGTTCATAACAACACACGGCCAAGTCGTACAGCACCGCTGAGTCTTGTTTACTTGAATCAGCACCTAACGACAGCTCCAGAAATCGCTTGGCGTCCTCATACATGTACATCCCATATAACAACTGACCTGCAAGGAACGCTACATCTCCTAGCCGCTCCATTACATAATATGAAGACCACATGATGTGAATCCCAGACTGAATATCAAGCATTTCCTCGTCGCTTGCATCCGGTAGAAGGTTCGAAATTCGGTTGGCACTATGAATCAAAAACTCAGCATCATATCCGCCCAGACGCCAGAATGGTATAATCTGCTTCAGTTCCATTCGCTCTACCTGATGATCCATCCATTCTTTCATACTAAAGAAATCATCGGGTCCAAAACGTTCAACAAATCGGTGATACGCCAACCGTGTGTTCACGTACCCTAACGGTTCGTCCACCATCAACATACATCCAACGTTCAGATCCTTATAATGATGTGTTGTAAAGCGAGTGTGGGCTCCTTGCCCTTCCAATACATATTGAATGGCATGATAATTCGCCGTTAAAGAAAAACTCCCATGAAGTACGAATTCAGGCGGCTCGGCAAACTTCCAGTTGTCCAGTCGATGGTCCCCTTTGTCCGCAGTAATCAACACATATCCCGACTCTGATAACTTGTTTAATCGTTCGAGACAGGACAGACCGATTGCCGGGAACATAATGTGCGAATCCTCCAACTCTTCCTTGTACAGAGCGATAAGCCCTTGATAGGGATAGTCTTCTGCACTGTACTCAGGTGCACGGCGGTATTCATAACTCAGTATCATGTTTTGCAGTAACTCGGCAGGCTCCGAATGAAGAGGAGATTTTGGAGATTGGACCAGTACGTCACACTCATATATCTCACCCTCACCGACATAAATTAATTCCTGTGGAATGCTGTCAAAAAAGTAATTGGCAATCAACAGCAAAGGTTGCTTCAGATCGCCTGGTCGAATAACTGTATCCGCCACTACCAGATCCAACTCAGTGTCCTGTATCGCGTCAAAACGTGCAAAATCCAGTATTCCTTGGTCAATAAAGGATTGCATAGACGGATGCTCTCTCCAGCCCAATACATTATCTTCGACCAGATCGGTCATTACATATCGAAAAGCAGGCAGCTCCACGCCTGCAAAATCTTTCAACTCTGTCAGTTTGAGCAGAATTTGGTAAGCCAAGCGGCCTACGCCCGCTCCAAGTTCCAGAATGATCACCGTCTCAGCCGTCTTTCCTTTGTTGGCGAGATCTTGAAGAAAACCAAAAATCATCTCTGCATACGCCGTTGCAATCATGGGGTTACTCGTAATATATTGCGGAACCTGATTCTCGGTCCAAGCGTGCAGTCCTTTCTGTTCATAGTATGCCCGCTGCCAGTCCCATACCGGAGCTTCACTGAAGCGGAATCGTTGTCCTTCGTTTTGCATCATTGGTTGAAAACCTGCTTTCCATTCATAATTTCATCGACTTTTTGGACTTACAATCCCATGCACTCATAGACCGTTCCCTTAATCTCTAACGCATTATATCATAAACGATGCCTGATCCAATGAAGTGCTAAACCGCACTCCTGTAAAATAGAAAAAACCTACCTTTCTCAAGGTAGGCCATATTCGTTAATACATTTATGCTTCATTTATAACGAACTGTTGGCAAGGGCGCTCAAAGTTTAGTCCGAATACAAGACTCCATCAAAGTTCTCTGGACCTACACGAATCGTACCCAGCAAGTTAGAGCTGACGAATGCAGTGTACGTCAATTGAGGTGTGACTGGTGGATTGAAATCATCCGCAGAGAACGTAATGATCTGAGGAGCCAGAATGCTCAAGCTGAACGTAGACGTTGCAGAATAGATGACAGGGTCCGTTGCCAAGGTTCCTCTGACAATCGTTATCGTTATTCCAACGAGGGCCAAGGGAAGTTGAACTGAAACGGTTCCTTTGAATTGCACCCTCGGATTAGCACCAATACCCGCGCTAGTTACAAGTCCAATCTGGCCAAATAATTGTGGCGTATTAGTAACAAGAATCGGTATTGCAATGGAGTTCGCCAAACTAGCATTCTGGGACGTTCTCGCATCAATAAATTGGCTCATGAAATCTACCTCCTATTGTTTGGAATATGATAGTATATGTGAGATTTCCTATATGGCATGGACAGACACTGATATTCTGAAAAAAAGGCACACTAAAAGGACACTGCCCGTATTGCTACGGCAGTGCCTCTATCGTTTATCTTTCAAATTTTGCAAATTAGCGACTTCATTCTGATTGAATATACTATCTTCATTTTTGGATATTCGTCATTTTAGAATAACTATTCAAGTTTATGCTCGTTTTTCTCCAATTTCTTTTTTAATAATCGAATCTCTTGTTTCAAACCTGAGATTTCCTCTCTTAAACCAGATCTTTTTATTGCCATAGAAAACACAGCATATAAAATCAGACCAACCAAACCAATGAAAATAAATATAGTTAAAATCCCTACAAAACTGACAGCACTAGCACCATTCATAACTTTAAGTTGTCACCACCTTTACAACATATATTTTAACAATGATACCATATATTTATGGTATCAGTTTCGTTTGCAAGTTCGTTCACATGAGCCTGTCAAAGAAAGCTCCGTAGCATTGTGCCAACAGAGCTTTCTTACCGTTGTTTATTTGAAATATTCTCATCATAACTTGGAATTCATCAACTTCCAAAATAAACGTCCAATTTTCCAGTGGGCGGTGTGGTTGCCATCCAAACTGCTGCCAAATTATCGGGAGCATACGTTGTAGCGGTGATATAATCACCAATTAATACTGTAGGTGTAGAGGAATTGCCATTAGGATTAAATGAAGTCGTCGTGAGTCTGCGATTTGCGAAGGTTGCTCCTCCGTCAAACGATTCAGCCACAAACACATCTAAAAGAAACCCGTCAATTTGATTGGAATAATAAATAACCCTTACAGTTCCTGTGAATGGCGATACGGTGATGGAGGGGAAGAAATTTTGTGACCCAGCAGGTGCTCCGGTAATGCTAACGGGATCTGACCATAGAAGCCCATCCGGTGAACTGCATAGAAAAATGTCGGTGTATCCATTCCGCGCATCATTCCAGGTTGCATAGACCGTCCCACTAAAGGTTCCATTGGATATGTCAGCTCCCAAGCCCAGGTTCGTCTGAACTCGAAAAGCATAATTCGTGACAGGTAAGGGAGATGGTGCAGGCACAACAGAAGCGATCAACGTGGATTGTTGTTGAATAGGTGGCTGAAACGTAGCCCCTCCATCGTACGAGATGCGAAGTAAAGCGTACGGACTGTCCGGACCCGTAGTAATATATCCTGCATATACCTCACCTGTAAAACCTATAGCTATAGCACTTCTATCATGAAAACCTCTCGGGCTTGAAATTCGGCTTGGAGTCTGCCACGTTGTACCCTGATCTAATGATCTCTGCAAAAAAATGGACGATGCCAAGGTAGCGAGAGGTGTGTACCCCACATACGCGTTGCCCCGATAAGGACTTCCAGGTGTTCGATCCACTGCAATATACGGTTCATCATTATGAACGATAAGACCATATCCCCTGTTCACAAACACGGGAGGAGTCCAAGTCACCCCATCATCTAGGGACGTGTAACTAATAATTGTACCGTCATTATCACCGTTAAATATATGGACTGTCACTATGAACGTACTCGGAAATGTGTAATCAATGGTTGGTGCTTCGGCGCCAGCATATCCGGCAGGTTGCTGCAAAATTGTCGTTGTCCATGTCTGCCCAGTATCAATTGAACGGTAAAACCCAATGAGCGTAGGGCCTGTACTTGTATCTACTGCAACCGCACACATGATATTGGGAAGCAATTCGTTGGTAGCAATAGAAGGTTCGAACTGATTTCCACCAAGTGCTCCTGTAATATTTACAACGGGCAAACCACTCACCTCCAATTCGTAAGTTAAGGAATATTCGTAAATCGGTCAACCCATATCATTTCAGACTGTAAAACGCGTTGAATAATCTCACCCATAGAATCAATGCCGTACACATGAATGATCGTACTCGTAGCACTAAAGTAGTCCGCTTGGACTTCATAAAAAGCTGCACCATTCAGCGCATAAATCAAGGTCCGAGAAGCTTGGGGTCCTAATTGAAATAAATCGTGCCCAATTGGAATTCTGGCATTCTGAGTAGTGTCCCACTTAAACGCTTCAATCTCGATATTCACAGGAATATTAAGTGAATCATTTAAACAAGTTACAAGAATCTGAGTAGCCATACTTGCACCTGTTGGTGAATTGTAAATCAATCCTGTAGAGTTTGGCAATCGAACCATCCCTCCTCTTTGAACCGCAAATTAACTACACTATTTGTACGCGCCTATCATTTAAAGTAGTACCGGTTCTTTGTTAAAGGAGAACACAACAAAAAAGCCTTGATAAAACAGCAAAGAATGATGATGATGATCACCATCGGGCTTTTGCAGGCTTGTTCCAGGCTCAGTTAGTATTTATTTTGAGTTTGTAACAATAGAAAAAAACCCTTGCTACGCAAGGGTTTTGAGAGAATGGGCCCTACAGGACTCGAACCTGTGACCAATCGGTTATGAGCCGACCGCTCTAACCAACTGAGCTAAGGGCCCTGAACAAAAATGTATAACGTTCAGATGATGGCTGTGAATCATCCAGTAAAACTAAATTGCGGGGGCAGGATTTGAACCTGCGGCCTTCGGGTTATGAGCCCGACGAGCTACCGGGCTGCTCCACCCCGCGTCAGTAAGAAATATTAAAACAGCGACTTAATTAATATACACCATACCCACCCATTAAGTCAAGGGGTAATGTTTAGGGGATAAAGCGCACGCCATATCTTCCCTTTTTTGAACGATATACTTCCACTTCAGCCGGCTCGTTATGGCCATAAATCCACCCATCCTGCTCCATCCGTTTTGCAAGACACCCTGCCTGAAATTTGGTTGCATACAATTTGCTGAAATATACCCAGTGCATTCCACTCGTCCTTTCTTGAAGTCATCATTTATCCCTGCTTTTGTAGAATACCCCAATTCCATAAAAATAGCCGCCGAAGATATAAATCTCCAGCGGCTGCATCTATGATTTTATTACAAGATCATCTAACTTTTATTGAAACGTGGCTTTAGGGTTCTTTTTCAATTTCTCCAGCATCTCGTTCCCTTTGGCTGCCCATTCACCAAGCGCTTCTTTTGGTGTTTTTTTGTTCGCAAGAACTTGATTGAAGTATTCCATACCCTTATCACTTACTTGCCACAGGTTCGGCATTTTTTGATACATTTTATCCAAGTTCGTATTAGTCGGAGGTACAGGTTTCAATGTATAGAATGCCTGAATGTTGTAATCCAAACCATCCTTCGGTTTAATGAAGCTTTTCCGAGAAACCATCTCGTAACTGCTGCGCGCTTTGATCTTCGCCCAATCTTCACTGTTCATATACTTGATCAATTCCCACGCATCATCAGGGTTCTGAGCTGAACTATTAATGGCCATAAGGTTGCTCAGATAAATATTGCCTCCAATTTCAGGAGCCTCCGGATGCACTGGAGGAGTGACAACATCCCAGTCTACCTTCGTAAAACCTTTCATTTTATCCGCATTTTTATTGGCATCAATCAATTGATTAATGTAACTGTAATCTCCAATCACCATGGCTGTTTTGCTACTCAGGAACAGATCACCCTGAAGCGGATTATAACGTCCACTCTCATCCTGATTATCCTGCGGTTCGTCTCCTTTAGGGATGACTTTATCTAAGGCGAGTTTGCTTATCGTGCTCCATACTTTCTCCCACTGAGGAGAATCTACAGTCATTTTCTCCGCTTTGTCATCAAAAATTTTCAGCTGCAAAGAGTTATAATACTGCGACATCGTATAGTATGGAGAACCGCCTTGATAGGTACTGAAAGAGAAACCAAATACATGGTCTTTTCCTTCACCTTTGGTAAGGCGTGTACCCAAGTTGAAAATATCATCCCAAGTCATGTTATCCGTTGGAGGCTCAACGCCTGCTTTTTCAAACATACCCTTGTTATAGAACAAAGCTGAAGAGGAAAACGTTGGCGTCAAAGCGTAGATGCTCTGATCTCCCAAATCCTTGATTCCTTCGAGAACACTTGGCACAATATCCGTAGTATCAAACTTGTCTTCCTGCATCAGTGGGTCCAGTTGTTTCACCATGTTTTCCTGAATTAACGA
Organism: Paenibacillus taichungensis; assembly: GCF_013359905.1. Classification (GTDB taxonomy): domain Bacteria; phylum Bacillota; class Bacilli; order Paenibacillales; family Paenibacillaceae; genus Paenibacillus; species Paenibacillus taichungensis. The sequence continues at coordinate 355,545 of NZ_JABMCC010000118.1, forward strand.
CTTGACTGTCGCCGTATCAGCCACGATGACGTCTACCGGGTTATCTCCTGTCATAATCTTCTTCAAGCTTTCCATCGTATCCGGAATGTCCTGCTGTTCTTCCTGGTTACCATACCCATACATGCTGCCCTGATCTACCGCTGGTACAACTTCAATCGTTATATTTGGATGTGTCAGTTCAAAAGCATCGGTAAACTGCTGACGGAAATAACTGTCATCCTGCCCCCCCCATAACGTCGCTACACGCAGTACACGCTGCTCGTTATCCTTGGACTCACTCGCTGTACAACCCGCAAGCAGCGGCAAAGCCAGACTGGCTGTAGCCAGCACGGCTAGCACCCGTTTTCCCCAAAACCTGTTCTTCATCTCCCAATTCCCCCTCTAAAATTATCTTGGCGGTGTAATGACAATACGTTCACCGTCAAATTCCAATGTGGCACGATTATCAATGGACAGCGCCTCCAGATACTCCTTGGGCACCTGAAGACGTCCCGCCCGGTCAATAATGACAAAAGCTTCATGAATATCCGGGGCTCCAGCCTCCGATAAGCCATGTTCGTCATCCAGATTCGGATTGCGTTTCACAAACTCGGTGCTAGTCAAACCGTCCCGAATCGCCACGATGCGGTCCACCTTACCAGCAAGGGTTAGATCATGAGTAACAATTACAATCGTGACCCCGAGCTCCTTGTTCATTTTGCGAAAAATGCCCATGATGGTATCACATGTCTCTGAATCCACCGAACCTGTTGGCTCATCGGCAAGCAGCAGCTTGGGGCGATTCGATAGCGAGATGGCAATTGCCACCCGCTGCTGCTCCCCACCGGATAATTGATGCAGCTTGTTGTGCATGCGATCCTTCAGTCCAACCCACTCCAGCAGCTGCATGGCATAGGCGCGATCTCTCTTGCCTCCCAAAATCATGGGCGTTTCCACGTTTTCCAGTGCTGTAAGGTATGGCAGCAGGTTACGGCCGTTATTTTGCCAAATGAACCCTACGGTGTGACGTTTGTACTCCACCAATTGGGCATCTGTCATTTTCAGCAAATCCCAATCCCCGACAACGGCTGTACCAGCTGTTGGACGATCAAGTCCACCCAGAATGTTGAGCAATGTGGATTTACCACTACCACTGTTACCGATAATGGCCATCATTTCACCTTGATTGACAGTCAGATTGAGACCTTGAAGGGCAACGACTTCCACATCGCTGGATTTAAAAATTTTGACAAGTCCTTCGCATTGGATCACGTTTACCTCTCCTCTCCCATTTTGACTGCCTGGTGAACACGCAGCCTGCGGATTTGCCACAGCAGCATCGTTGCTCCAATGATCAGCATGACCACGGTCACGCCGTACAGTTGCAACATATCTTTCTCTTCAAATACAATTCGGAACGGAGGTACCTGTGCGGACACATTATCTGTCGTTTGCAGGAAGGGCAGGAACAGACGGCTGGATACCTGACCAATGCCAATACCAAGAATGATGGACAGACCTGCCGTGAACACCTGCTCCAGCAGCAACATACCGCTCAATTGCGCCCTGGATAACCCCATCGCCCGCAGGACACCGAACTGTACTACACGCCCGGATAGATTGAAGAACCAGTACAGAATGTATCCGATTAGGGAAATAATCACCGACACAAGGAATCCGAGACTCAATATGCCGAACACTCCACCCCTTGATGGATGTTTGCCCTGGGATACCAGCTCTGTACGCACATCGCGTACAGACGATAACTCAATGCCTTCAGCTGCAAGTTTCTCCATCAAAGGAGCGACTTTGGCATCCGGCTCCATCTTAAGCCAGACCTCATATGGAATCAGAGGCACCTGATCATAGATGTAATCCAGATTGGCAATGAAAAACGGCATCTGATCCGGATACTGGGCAGGCCAGTAAGGTATAATGCCAAAGACCACAAATTCAATCGCCTGGCCCTGTACACCAATGGAGACGAGGTCTCCGGTTTTGAGCTTGAATTTGTCTGCAAATTTGGAAGAGATCAATACGGCCCCTTCATATTTTCCAAGCAAGTCAAGGTACTTATAAGGATGAGCCGGGAACAGATCGTTGCGGAACCACGCCACTTGGGCAAAATCCACATTGTCGATCCCCACCAGCATTCCCTGTCCACCTGATTTGCCAGAGACAATAATATTGCCTTTCGTTTGCAGCACTCTCGCTGCATGTTCGACACCATTCAGGCTGCGGAACACTTCAAAAGGTGGCTCGGAATAGATCATCTTCGTGGGTTGTGAAGTACCACCGCCCCCACCTGTTCCACCTCCACCACCGTTACCGCCGCCTCCAGAACCACCACTACCGTTTCCTCCACCCTGTCCACCGCCTGAACCTCCGTTTTGTCCGGAACCCGTTGGCTTAACCTCAGGTGTGCCTTCCCATACCGTCTGCATAATAACATCCGAACCATAGCGATATAATGTGCGCTCGGTTGAGTTCAGATCAATGGTACGAGCCGCCGCCGAGTTATACACACCGAGTCCGAGTGTCAATACAAGCAGGATCATCAAGGGATAATAAGAAGATGATGAACGCGAAAGTTGCGTCAGTGTCAGATACAGTGGAACCGGGAGAAACTTACGCCCGATCAGCTGTATCAGCTTCAAAATCCACGGGAACAACCGTAAGAAGAACAGTCCCAGTGCAAAGATCGCGAGTGCCGGTACAAAGAACAGAAACGGCTGCACCTGAAGCTGATCTGTCGTCATTCCGGTCTGGAACGTCAACATTTGCCGTTCATAGAACAAGTAGTATCCATATCCTGCGAGCCCCAACAGCGCGATATCCAGGAACCAGCGCTGCCATACCGGCGCACGATCTGTACGTGCTTGCCGACGCTTAGCCGATACAATCGTGGCCCGCGCATAGGTTACTGCCGGAATGAGCGAGGCTATGATTGCCACTAACACGGCGATAAGGCCAAGCAGGATGGCTTCCTTTGATATTCCAATTGGAATGGATTTCCGATCCACGAACGACAGGAATCCGCTCGCTGAACCGATGCTTTTCGCCATAAACCATCCAAGAAACGGGCCGATGACAAGAGCAATCGCTCCCAGGAATATACCTTCAAGCAGATAAAGAGAGAAGATCTGCCGGGCAGAAGCTCCGCGACTGCGAAGAACCGCGATGTCACTTTCCTGCTTTTGTAGTGACTGTCTAGCATTCATGGCTATAAAATAAAAGACCATCGCAATCATCGGTGCTGCCAATGTGAACAGCATGGTCTGCAATTGCAGACTCTGACTGCGGAATTGTTTCAGCAGATCCCCGAAGGTGATGTCCACTTTCGTATCCTTCAACCGCTGATACAGATCGATATCCAGCCTTTCCAGCACAGAGGTCAATCCCGAGAGCTGGCTCGTTTGAATCTCTTTCAGATCAAATGCATAATACCAACGTGAATTCTGAAGAGGGATCCCTTTTTCCTTTAGCAAAACATTATTAAATACCGATTCATCCACATATAGTCCATTCATCATACCGTCAAATCCCTGTACCCAATACGGGCTGCTAGGATCATCGGCTTTGAAAGAACCTATAATCTTCACACGCAACGTAATATCGAGACCGCTGTAAATCGGATATTCCAGAACATCTCCGATATGCAGATCGTTACGATACATACCCTCTTCGAGCATAACCGCTTCAATCGTATCGTCCTTGACCTGGTTGCCCGGCTTCACTCCCGCAGAATAATTAACCTGTGCATCCAGGCCTGTCATCGTACCCAGACTCATGCTGCGGACCCGGCTGGCATCCACTTTCGTCGGGTCTTCCGGGTTCACTTCCGTGCTGCGGATGGAACGGGAGTTCACATACGTATGAAAAGGAAATCCGATGTCACGAGGCACATCCTCACGAATATATCGATCCACCTCTTCCAGACCACGTGTGTCTGTCTTCACACCACCAGGTGCCTGGTAACTCATGAGCAACGAGCCGGCTGGCAGTCCCTCACTGTTATCCTGCAGCGTCTGGGCCACGACCCGCTTCAGCGCACCATCGGCATACATTGGAATACTAACGGTGAACGCTACCGCCACAATCAGTCCGATCAGTGTGCTGAACGTCATCCAGCGAGTGTTCCACATTTTGCGGAACAACAGTCGAAGCAATGGCAGCCCCATTAGCGGCCCACTACTTTCTGTCCAACGGTCAGACCTTTCAGAATCTCCACATCCGTGGATGTCTGCTGCCCGACTTCTACGTCCACTTCACGCTTGCTTCCATCACTCTCCACCACTTGCACGTACGTTCTTGAACCGATGGAGCGCAGAGCGGATACAGGAATGACAATCGCGTTCTCTGTACGCTGCGTGACAATTGACACCGTTAGAGGTGTACCGCGTTCAACACCCTTCGGCATTTTCGCCAGTGAGACGATCACATATTGATCCAGGCTTTCTTTTGCTGGAGGCGTTCCGCCTTCCCCTGAACCTCCGCCGGTACCACTTCCACTTCCCGATGCTTGGGCAACAGGCATCACTTTGACTTTGCCAGCCACTTTGCCTGCGCCATTAATGTCCACATCCGCCTTCATGCCAGCCGAGAACTTTTCCAGATCTTCCTTGGCAAACGTAGCTGCGACAACCAGGTTGGATGTATCTGCTATGGTCGCAATCGGGTCATAAGCTTTGACAGCCGCGCCCTTCTCCACCTGTACAGCAATGATTGTTCCACCGAATGGAGCGGTCAAAGTGGCTTTACCCAACTGATCCTCCAGATCGGCGAGTTCCTGACGTAGCTCTTCAAAGGCAATCGTGGACTCTTCGAACTCTACCGGGTCCATCTCATCCCGTTTGCGAAGTGTTTCCTTCATTTGCACTTCCGATTTGCGAATCTGAAGGTTTTTGGCCCGGATTTCCTTCTCCACACTCTCTACATCAAGAACAGCGAGAAGTTGACCTTTTTTCACTTTATCCCCTGGTTTTACATTCAACTCTTTGATATGCATACCGTCCAGCGTAAAATACACCTTTTCCTCCCGCTGGCTCATCATCTTGCCGCTTCCGCTTACTTTCTTCTCCAGCGTCTCCGTCCGAACTTCATATTCCGGCTTCTTGGAGATCGTTGGCGGTGTAATCGGCGGAAGTACTTCTTCCTCTGTCTCAGCCGGCAGCAAAGAGCAGCCGGACATCGTTGCAGCCACTATCGCACTAAGCACAATAAGCGCTGCGCGTTTCCCCCTCTTCGGAGCGGCCCCTTTACTTGATAAATCTGCCGTCCGCCATTTCATAAACATGGTCCGCAACCTCCAAAATCGTAGGATCGTGTGTAGTCATACAGATCGTTACTTGTTCAACTTCAATAATATTGCGAAATACAGCCATAACCTGTGCTCCCATTTTGGAATCGAGTTCAGCTGTCGGCTCATCCGCGAGCAATAATCTCGGTCTGTGGGCTATCGCCTTGGCGATGGCCACCCGCTGCTGCTCTCCCCCGGACATCTCGAATGGACGGTGCTTGACCCGTTTGGTTAGTCCGACCAGATCCAAACAATGACCTACCCTGTCCTTCCATTCCGAACGCGGCACGTCCGCCATGCGCAGCGACAGCTCTACATTTTCCCAGGCAGACAACAAAGGCATAAGTGCATACGCCTGAAAAATAAAACCAATTTCTCTGCGCCGCAAAGCGGTCCGCCGCCGGTCGCCCCAATCCTGAAGAGGCTGGCCGGAGAACAGAATATCTCCACTTGATGGCTGATCCAGCCCACCCAACATATTGAGTAGCGTCGTTTTCCCTGAACCTGACCGCCCTTTCAACATCACCAGCTGTTGCGGGTTCACTTCCATATCGATGCCTTTGAGCACATGAATAATACGGCTACCCGTCTGGAAACTGCGATGAACATTGCGAACCTCTAGCACAGGTCCGTCATATGGAGGCAACAGATCCTTCTTGGAGGACTTGGACTTCACTTCAGGTTCAGCTGCTGCAACCGCAACTTCCTCCTGGCTTGTTTCACTGGTTATGTCGTGCGGATCGATGGATGTATTCTGCGGTTCACTTATGTATGCCGATTCCTCCTGCCCGACTGGTTCCCTATGCTCCGTTTGTCCGACTGCACTGTCCTCGCCTGACTGGCTCTTGGCAGGTCTGATTTTGGAAAATAAATTCTTCATGCCAGCAATCACGCTCATCCTTTCTTCATATCCCGTTCACTTCATCAAGACACTAAAAATAGAAATCTATTCCATACTACACTGCATTATAAACGACGGATCACAACTAAAAGTTACAAGCTTTTTACAACGTTCCCGTGAAAAAGTTAATATTTTGATGAACAAACGAAAAAAGCACCCCAACGAGCGGGATGCCTCTTGAATATTCGATGAATTTGCCTCTATGGCGGCAATCATTACAATTTTGATACCGTTCACAAGCAAACCTTTCAATCCGGTGTGAATGATATTATTTACCAAATGAAGAAGGATCTTCACGCCAGGATTTGAGCAGTTCAAAATCACTTTCCTGGATTGTACCCTCAGCCAAAGCTACATCCATCAGAGCTGTGTAATTGGACAGAGTTTGCAGCGGAATTCCCGCTTCTTCAAAAGCCTTAATGCCTTTGTCCAGCTGATAGCTGAAAATCGCCAGTACTGCCAGTGGAGTGGCCCCAGCTACACGTACTGCTTCAGCGGCCTTGATTGAACTGCCACCTGTCGAGATCAGGTCTTCAATGACAACAACCTTCTGCCCCTCAGTGATCAGACCTTCAATCAGGTTCTCTTTGCCATGTCCTTTGGCTTTATCGCGAATGTAAGCCATCGGCAGATTCAGCTTTTGCGCCACCCAGGCAGCATGTGGGATACCCGCAGTTGCAGTACCTGCGATGACTTCTGCATCGGGGTATTGATCACGAATGATCGCAGCAAAAGCTTCAGCGATGTCGTTACGAATCTCGGGATAAGACATCGTTAGACGATTATCACAATAGATTGGTGATTTGATGCCGGATGTCCAGGTGAATGGCTGCTGCGGACGCAGCGCCACCGCTTTAATTTTCAACAGTTGGGAAGCAATATGGTTAGGAATCTCAGTAAGTTCGATCATGCGTTCAACATCTCCTTCAAAATGGTTTCTGCCGCTTCACGCGGATTGGGAGCGCCCGTAATTGGTCTGCCTACAACAATGTAATGGCTGCCTCTGACAATGGCTTCACCTGGCGTCAGGACACGAGTCTGGTCTCCGAGTCCACTTCCTGCTGGACGAATGCCTGGTGTGACCGTGTGAAAATCACTGCCACAGGCTGCGCGGATCGCCGGTACTTCCAGCGGGGAAGCAACGACGCCATCGAGACCTGCCTCATGGGCCAGTCCTGCATAACGGACTACTGCTGCCTCAACGCTGCCCTGGATGCCGATCTCGGTATTCATCGTTTCCTGACTGGTACTGGTCAGCTGGGTAACCGCAATAATCTCAGGTCTGCGAAGAGAAGGATCAGCAGCCAGAGCCGCCTCTGCACCTTCACGGGCAGCACGCATCATGCTTGTACCTCCAGCTGCATGCACATTGAACATATCCACTCCCAGACGGGTGATACTTTCAGCACCCCCACGAACCGTGTTGGGAATATCATGCATCTTCACATCAAGGAATACCGAGTACCCCTTCGACTTCAGCTCGCGAATGAAGTCCGGGCCAGCGGCGTAAAAGAGCTGCATGCCCACCTTCAGATAGCAGGGAATGCCTTCTAAAGCTTGTACCAATTCCTGTGCTTGCTCTGCTCCGGGATAATCGAGTGCCACCATCAGACGGCCAGCCATTTCGTTGAAATTCGGGTGATTCATATTCCAGCGCTCCTTCCAAAAGCTTGATTTTTCCGTTTTTGCCCGATATAAAGGACATCCCGCCAGCCCGAAGGCTGACTGATGTCCTTGATCAGTGACAAATCGTCTTATTTATTGTACAAGAGCCGGCATAGCCTCAGAGGAGAAGTTGATCGTTTGCAGCATGATCAACAGGGCACGGATCGTATCCAGTGAAGTCATACATACAATGCCGTTCTCTACCGCCTCACGACGAATACGGAATCCGTCACGCTGCGGGGTTTTGCCTTTGGTCAGCGTGTTGAACACAAAGTTTGCTTCGCCGCTGCGAATCATATCGAGAATATTCGGCGAACCTTCACTTAATTTATTTACCGTCGTCACCGGAATGTTCGCTGCTTCAAGCGCAGCTGCCGTACCTCCGGTAGCCATGATTTTGTATCCCAGTCTATAGAAACCTTCAAGCAGTGGAACAGCTTCCTCTTTGTCTTTGTCGGCTACCGTTACCACGATTGCTCCGGTAGCTGGGATCTTCATGCCTGCACCGATGAGACCTTTGAACAACGCTTTAGCGTAATTCGGGTCACGACCCATAACCTCACCTGTGGATTTCATCTCAGGTCCAAGCGTTGGTTCCACACGACGCAGCTTCGCGAAGGAGAAGACCGGAACTTTTACGGAAACATGATCCGATTCAGGCCACAGACCGTCCACATATCCGAGGTCTTTCAGCTTCACGCCCAGAATGGCTTGTGTTGCCAAGTTCGCCATCGGAATGTTGGTTACTTTGCTCAGGAAAGGTACTGTACGGGATGAACGCGGGTTCACCTCGATGATGTAGACTTCACCCTTATGGATAACAAACTGGATGTTAACCAAACCGATCGTTTTCAGTTCTTTTGCAATCTTGATTGTAATCTCTACAATTTTCTCTTTGAGATCCTGGGACAGGTGCTGTGGCGGATAAACCGCGATGGAGTCGCCGGAGTGAACCCCTGCGCGCTCGATATGCTCCATGATCCCCGGAATCAATACCGTTTCACCATCACAGATCGCGTCAACCTCAACCTCTTTACCCATCATGTAACGGTCGATCAGGACCGGATGCTCCGGATTGATTTTAACCGCCTGCTCCATATATGTCAGCAATTCTGCATCGGAGTACACAATCTCCATCGCACGACCGCCGAGTACATAGGAAGGACGAACCAGTACCGGGTAGCCCAGACTTTGAGCCGTTTCAACCGCATCATCTACCGAAATGACTGTTTTCCCTTTTGGTTGTGCAATTTCCAGACGGGAGAGCAAACGCTCGAACTTCTTGCGATCCTCTGCCTCATCAATGTTTTCCAGATCTGTTCCGAGAATCGTTACACCAGCGGCACGCAGTGGTGCTGCCAGGTTGATTGCCGTTTGGCCACCAAACTGTACGATAACACCTACAGGCTGTTCCTGTTCGATAACGTTCATTACATCTTCGAAGAACAGGGGTTCAAAGTACAAGCGATCCGATGTATTAAAGTCCGTAGACACGGTCTCCGGGTTGTTATTGATGATAACTGCTTCATAGCCTGCTTTTTGCAGAGCCCATACTGCGTGTACTGTTGAGTAGTCAAACTCAATCCCTTGACCGATCCGGATTGGACCGGAACCAAGCACAACTACTTTTTTCTTATCTGAAGGAATGACTTCATTCTCAATTTCGTAAGTAGAGTAGTAATATGGCGTTGTTGCTTCAAATTCAGCTGCACATGTATCTACCATTTTGTAGACTGGACGAAGGTTTTCCTCTTCACGACGTGCTCTGACTTCAGCTTCTTTCGTTAGCGTACCTCCTGGTTGACCTTCAGCCCGCAGCTCAGCAATGGCACGGTCTGTGAAACCAAGACGCTTCGCTTGATATAAGGTTTCGGAGGACAATTCGGATTCCTCACGAATGCGATCTTCGAAGCGGATCAGCCCTTCGAGTTTATCCAGGAACCACCAGTCAATCTTCGTCAGATCTTGAAGCTGTTGCAATGTATACCCTCTGCGGAATGCTTCAGCGATCAGGAAGATACGCTCATCGTCAGCTTTGACCAGACGCTCGTTCAGCGTTTCTTCATCAAGGGTTTCGGCATCTTTCAGATACAGACGGTGTACGCCGATTTCCAGGGAACGAACAGCTTTATGAATTGACTCTTCGAATGTACGGCCAATCGCCATAACTTCGCCTGTCGCTTTCATCTGTGTACCCAGTTTGCGGTTCGCTGAGATAAACTTGTCAAACGGCCAGCGTGGGATTTTGCTCACGATATAGTCCAGTGTTGGCTCAAAGCATGCATATGTTTGGCCCGTTACCGGATTCACGATTTCGTCCAGTGTGTAACCCATGGCAATTTTGGCAGCCATCTTAGCAATTGGATATCCCGTTGCTTTGGAAGCTAGTGCCGAAGAACGGCTTACCCGTGGGTTAACTTCGATAACATAGTATTGGAAGCTGTGCGGATCAAGCGCAAACTGTACGTTACATCCACCTTCAATGTTGAGGGCACGGATAATTTTCAGGGAAGCTGAGCGCAGCATTTGATATTCACGGTCAGACAACGTCTGGCTTGGTGCTACAACGATACTGTCACCTGTATGAACACCTACCGGGTCAAAGTTTTCCATGTTGCAGACTACGATACAGTTATCGTTTTTGTCCCGCATAACCTCATACTCGACTTCTTTCATGCCTGCGATGCTCTTCTCAACCAGACATTGACCGATCGGGCTATACCGAATACCTGCTACGACTGTCTCACGCAGTTCTTCTTCGTTGGCACAGATTCCGCCGCCTGTTCCGCCAAGCGTGTAAGCTGGACGGACGATGATTGGATAACCAATCTCATTCGCAAAATCAAGTGATTCCTCAAGTGTAGTTACGATTACACTCTCAGGTACAGGCTGTTCCAGCTCGCGCATCAGATCACGGAACAAGTCACGGTCTTCCGCTTTCTCAATGGAAGTGAGCTGAGTTCCGAGTAGTTTAACATTCTCACGTTCAAGCACACCGGCACGTGCCAGTTCCACAGCCATGTTCAGACCTGTTTGACCGCCAAGGGTAGGCAGCAAACCGTCTGGACGTTCCTGACGAATAATTTGCGTTACAAAATCCAGTGTGATTGGCTCGATGTATACTTTGTCAGCCATGTTGGTATCCGTCATAATCGTAGCCGGGTTGCTGTTGATGAGTACAACTTCCACGCCTTCTTCTTTCAGTGCCTGGCATGCTTGTGTACCGGCATAGTCGAACTCGGCCGCTTGACCGATGACGATTGGACCTGAACCAATCACCAGGATTTTTTTGAGATCTTTGTTAATCGGCATGTTATTGTGCTCCTTTCACTGCGGCTGCCAGTACGGCTTGACGCGGCTGTTGCGGGTGAGTAATCTTGTGTTCCCGAATCATCTCGATAAAGCGGTCGAACAGATAGCTGTTATCATATGGTCCTGGCGCTGCTTCCGGGTGGTACTGAACGGAAAACGCCGGGAATGTTTTATGTTTCAGACCTTCGATGGTCTTATCGTTATTGTTGATATGTGTCACTTCAAGCTCCGTATTTTTCACGGATTCTTCGTTTACAGTGTAACCGTGGTTCTGAGATGTGATGAAGCAACGTCCGCTCTCCAGTTCTTTAACCGGGTGGTTTCCGCCACGGTGTCCAAACTTGAGCTTCTCTGTGTCGGCTCCTGCCGCAAGTGCGAACAGTTGGTGACCCAGGCAGATTCCGAAGATCGGATATTCGCCGAGCAGTTCACTGATCATTTTAACCGCGTGAGGAACGTCTTTCGGGTCCCCAGGGCCGTTGGACAGCTGGATGCCATCCGGGTTCATGCGGCGGATTTCGTCCGCTGTTACATCATGCGGAACTACGACAACGTCACAGTTACGTTTGCTGAGTTCACGCAAAATACCTGTTTTTGCACCGTAGTCAACCAATACAATGCGTTCAGCCGTTCCCGGGCTGTTGTAAACATGTTGAGTAGAAGTCATAGGAACCTGGTTACGCAGCTCAGCGATGCTGGTGTCTCCCATCATCTCCAGCAACTCTTCCACAGGTTTCGATCCTGTTGTGAGAATTCCTTTCATTGTGCCGTGGTGACGAATCCGGCGAGTCAGCATCCGTGTATCAATCTCGCTGATCCCAACGATGCCATACTCTTTAAGCAAATCGTCTACGCTGTATTCCGCACGCCAGTTACTTGGTGTCGGCTCATGACGGCGTACCACAAAACCATGTACGAACGGACGAATCGACTCGAAGTCGTCACGCGTAATGCCGTAGTTACCAATCAGTGGGTACGTCATGGTTACGATTTGACCGCAATAAGAAGGATCCGAAAGCACCTCTTGATAGCCTGTAATTCCCGTATTAAAAACGACCTCACCTGTTGTTTCACCTTCAGCACCGAATGCTTTCCCGGTGAACAGTGTGCCGTCTTCCAACAATAATCTTGCCTGTGCCTGCATCCCATTTCACTCCTCTGTGTTTATCAAAGTTGAATACTTTGAGTTGAACTGGGAGACGTTACGTTTGGTGCGGCTTCGTGGGCAGAAAACCCTTTGATCGCTGTTATCCCCGGTTTACTTTGATCCCATTCTTCAAATGGAGTAATCCGGTGATAAAGGCGAACGCTTTGCTTCTTCGGGTTCTTTCTGCCCACTCCGCAGTTACGTTCGTGTCCAAGTTCAAAAATCATTATTCAACTTTTCTTTGTTTCGTATGTTTGACTCTCGGCATGGTCTGCCTCGAGTTAGTTGTAAAGATGTTACTGGTGTATAGGTTGTTAATTTAGAGTTATGAAGACTAGTTGTTTGATCAATTATTCAAAACCTGATGATGTAATTGATGTAGCGGTTTCAGCAAGGTGCCGTTTTACTGTTGTACCGTATTATTCCACACGCTTTTGCCGTCCACCCATGTTTGTGTGGCCCAGCCTTTCAGCTTCCAGCCTGTGAATGGTGTGTTTCTTCCTTTGGTTGCAAACGTTGCAGGATCAACCGCTTTTTCCTCGTTCAGGTCAATCATCGTGATGTCCGCAGGTGCTCCCTCTTCCAGTTTGCCAGTATCCAGCCGGAATACCCGTGCCGGATCAGCTGTCATGCGTTTCACGAGGAAGTCTAGGCTCCAAAGCCCTGTTTCCACAAACTTCGTGTACAACAGCGGGAAAGCTGTTTCGAATCCGACGATGCCGAAAGGTGCCAGCTCCATGCCTTTTGCTTTTTCTTCTTCGCTATGCGGCGCGTGATCGGTAACGATCATGTCCAGCGTTCCGTCCAGCAAACCTTCGATACAAGCTTGCACATCGCGTGGTGAGCGAAGGGGCGGGTTCATCTTCCAGTTGGCATCCATACCTGGGATATCCTCATCAGACAATACCAGATGGTGCGGACATACCTCAGCAGTTACTTTAATACCGATGGACTTCGCCAGGCGAATCAAGCGAACCGACTGCTCCGTACTTACGTGGCAGACGTGGTAGTGAACTCCCGTTGCTTCTGCAAGCAGGATATCACGGCCTACGTGGATGGCCTCGGATTCATTTGGGATACCTTTGATACCGTGACGCTTCGAAAACTCGCCTTCTGTCACATATCCGCCAACTACCAATGAGTCGTCTTCACAGTGAGCGATGACTGGCATATCCATGCTTGCTGCAAGGCTCATAGCATCTTTCATCATTTGAGCGTTTTGTACGCCCACGCCATCATCCGTGAATCCAATCGCACCCGCTTTTTTCAATGCAGCGAAATCCGTAAGCTCACGTCCAAGCTCGTTCTTCGTAATAGCTGCATAAGGCAGTACTTTTACCAGATCGGCTTCTTTGGCTTTATCCAAAACCAGCTTAACGACATCCGCGCTGTCGGTTACCGGTCTTGTGTTCGGCATACATGCAATCGTTGTAAAACCGCCTTGTGCTGCCGAAAGGGCACCCGTCTCGATCGTCTCTTTATGCTCGAATCCAGGCTCACGCAGATGCACATGCATATCAATCAAACCGGGAATGACCAGTTTGCCTGAAGCATCGGTTACGCTATGCGCTGATTGCTCTGCTTTCAGTACCGCTTCGTCTTCCACTCCAGCGATCTTTTGAATTTTTCCTTCATCTATAATGATCGTTTTCCGTTCAAGTTCCCCTTGTTGATTCAAGATGTTCGCGTTCTTTATAATCTGTAGCATAATTGCCCTCCGCTTCGGTTCTGTCCGACTTGCCAGATAAGCCGGATGATTTTCTTTATCGTGTACCCTCACATTGCTCTATAAGAACTTCCGTCCCGTCAGCCTATGACCCACAGCCAGACCCTGTTACAGTTTCATCGCACGTTCCATGACCGCCATGCGGATTGGAACACCGTTTGCCATCTGCGGGAAGATCCGCGATGCTGCGCTCTCCACTACCGCGTCATCCACCTCGACATTTCGGTTCACAGGAGCAGGGTGCATAATGATTGTGCTTGGTTTCAGGCGTGACGCCCGTTCTTCCGTCAATCCATAGTGTTCGCGATAATCCTCAGCCGAAGTAATCAAGCCATGTTTATGACGTTCCAGTTGAACTCGGAGCATCATGACTACATCCGCATCGAGAGCTTCTTCCAGACCTACATAAGGTGCGTGTTCTGCGAGCTCCGGTGCCTGCATCGTTTGCGGTGCGCAGAAGCGCACATCTGCACCAAACTTTTGCAGTGCCCACAGATTAGAGCGAGCTACACGGCTGTGTAGGATGTCTCCGATAATTGACACACGCAAACCTTTCAGCTCACCGAAAGCCTTCCGCATCGTGTAGAGATCCAGCAGCGCCTGTGTAGGATGCTCGTTATTCCCATCTCCGGCGTTCACCAGTGGAACATTCACTTTCTGAGCCAGTTGTTGCAGAACCCCCGAAGGTTTCAATCGGATCACCCCTGCGTCGATGCCCATGGACTCCAGTGTGCGTACCGTATCATAGATGGATTCACCTTTCTCCACGCTTGATGCAGCCGCCGTGAAGTTCAGTACTTGTGCACCCAGACGTTTTTCCGCCATCTCAAATGAGAAGCGAGTACGCGTGCTGTTCTCGAAGAACATGTTGGCTACGAAGTGGGATTCCAGTACAGGAACCAGTTTCTCCTTCTGCGCTTCCCAGTGTGCTGCTCTGTTCAGAATGGATTCGATCTCATCGCGACTAAGTTCCTTGAGGCCAAGCAAGCTCCGGTCCTTCAATGCTGGTTGTGTAATCATCATGCTTGTTCCCCCCGGTTCTGAATGATCTTGACTTCGTCCTGTCCGTCCGTTTCCATGAGCGCAACCACGATCTCCTCTGATTTGGAAGTTGGCACATTCTTGCCGATAAAATCAGGTCGTATCGGAAGTTCCCGGTGTCCGCGATCTGCGAGAACCGCCAGCTGAATGTTCTGTGGTCTTCCACAGTCCATCAGGGCATCCATCGCTGCGCGAATCGTCCGTCCGGTATAAAGCACATCATCGAACAAAATCACTTTTTTGTTATGAATCGAAAGTGATTCAGGTGTCATCGTCAACAGTTCCTTGCGATTCGCTTTATTCTCATCCAAGCGATCATCGCGATAAGGGGTCACATCGAGTTCTCCCCAAGGGATCGGTGTACCTTCGATTTCTTCAATCTTGGCGGCGATCCGTTCTGCGAGGTATACACCCCGTGTTCGAATTCCGATCAGTACACAGCCCTCAATGCCTTTGTTTTTCTCCAAAACCTCATGGGCAATCCGTGTTAATGCGCGGCGGATCGCGGTTTCATCCATAATGACATGTGTCTCTGTGCTCATGCGTTCAGCCTCCTCAGGATTTACCTTTCAGATCATGGCCCCGTGACGAGGAGAACAAAAAAGACTCCTTGCCGTGTTTATTGGCAAGGAGTCTCCGAACTTCAGACCGCTCTGAAGAAAGTTTACTCTCGGGATGCATCGCTTCATTTGCCGCAGCAAAAAAACGATGTATCGTTCACGTTACCTTGCCAGTCTCACGGGACTGATTTAAAGGTGCTATTCATGTCGTTCATATTGAAGGACCTCACAGGGTTCTATACTCAATATGTCCGTTTGTCTTCATGAATTATGACAGAAAGACAACCCTCTGTCAACACCTCAACATCACAGGCGAAATTCCACTACTGTATTCCCTTTAGAACTAGAATCAGCAGTTCGGCTGAAAAACATCCAAACACATCACATTTCATTCGTTATTCATAATTATACAATAATTCTGTATATTTATCCATAGGAAATTGCAGAGAACCTTACAACCAAAATAATCCTCTGACTATAATCCAAGTTGAGACAAAGCTCTCCCCCTTTGGAACATGCAATGAGTTTAGTCATAACTATTTTAAGTTCTGAAGGCATTTTCAATATGATCCATCTCTTCTAATTTTAGAGTTCAACGTCAAGAAACACGGAATACATGAAGGCTCTGCATTAGTCCCCAGTGAAATGGGTAAAGTTTATAAACATGAAACAATTCATTGATGCTTCAATAAAGCCGATATACATAAGGATTTACAAATACGCGACATAGAAATAAGATAAGACCTACATTTATTTACATTTAGGAGGAAGTTATGCGTCACATTTGGCAAGTTTACAAAACAGACTGGTTGCATATTTTGAAGGTTCCCACAGGTATTTTTCTAATTGTGGCTATTATTTTACTACCCGGGGTGTATGACTGGGTCAACGTGAAGTCCGTATGGGACCCGTACAGTAACACCCAAGGAATTAAAATTGCGGTGACAACCGAGGACAAGGGTGCAACTGTTGCAGGAACTAACGTCAATATTGGAGACGAATTGGTGTCCAGCCTGAAACAGAACGAAAAGCTGGGATGGACTTTTGTGGACCAGACTGAGGCTGATCGTGGTGTACAAACAGGAGAGTATTATGCAAGCCTGCTCATTCCTGGGGACTTTTCAACCAAAATTACAGGTATCGTTGACGGGAAGCTGGAGCGCCCAGAGGTAATCTATACCGTTAACGAGAAGGTTAATGCCATCGCTCCAAAAATCACAGGCTCTGGTGTATCTGCGATTACAACACAAATCAATGAAAATTTCACGGAAGCCGTCAGTCAGGCTGTTCTAACCAAATTGAAGGAAGCCGGAGTTGAGATCAATGCCCAGCTTCCAACTTTGCGCAAGATGGAGAATGGCATATTCACGCTTGAGAAAAATCTTCCGGATATACAAGCTGCAGGTCAAAAGGTACTGGAAGTAGAAAAAGCCATGCCTGGTATCGTAAAAGATGCTCAAAAGATCGTCGAAATCGAAAAAAAACTACCCGAAATCAATGAAGCTGCACAATATGTGCTCAAGGTACAGGAGTATTGGCCTCAAATTAATGATGCGGCATCCGAGGTGTTGGCTATTCAGGGGCGGATTCCCGATATTCAAAAAGCCGTAGAACGTATTCAAGAAGTGGATGCGAACTTTGGTCAGGTATCTGGTGTCATCCAAACGGCCCTGGATAAAACCGATAAGGCTCTCTCTATCGTAACCGCCGCAGAGCAAGATCTGGACAAAGTATCCCAAATCGCTGGTAACGGGATTGAGCTGGCCGAAGGCTTGAATCGGTTTGTGGATTCCAGTGAAGAAGCATTTCAGGCCATAGGCCCGGCAATCCGGCAAAACCTGCTGTTGGTGCAACAAATCGCAAACGCTGCGTCAGACGTATTTGGGCAATTGCAGAATACGGATCTTACTAAACTGCCGACAGCAGAAGATCTGGACCGGATCGCTGCCCGCTTGGGGATTGCGGTAAAACTCGTCGACAGTATGGCAGAACTACTGGGCAAAATCGACAACTTGCTTCCAAGCCATCCACTTGCTAATAAAATTACGCAGCTGAACACCATTTCAGATAAACTTCAGTTGCAAATCCGCCTGGCTGGGATTATCAGTGATTCTCTGCGTCGCAATACAACTCCACCCGCAGACGTCATCGCCCAGTTAAATGCTCTCTCCAAGGAGATTAGCAGCGGCATTGGGAATTTCATGAACACCTACGAGAGCGAAATATCGCCGGCTCTTGCGGCTGGTACGGATAAGCTGAGGTCTATCCTTTCCACTTCAGCAGATACACTACAGGGAGCAAGAGATCGAATTCCGGATATTGCGGACATTCTTGCATCAGCCAAAGAAGGCATTACGTTTGGGCAGACTGAATTGACAAAAATCCAGAGCGAACTGCCCCAAATACAATCTAAGATTCATGAGATATCGGAGACGCTCGCAAATAAAAGTGAAGGCTTTATCCAAGCTTTGAACACAGTGTCTTCATTAATACGAAACGATCTGCCCAAGCTGGGGACCAAGCTGAATGAAGCGGCTGATTTTGTTCGGAACGATCTGCCCAATGCTGAGAAACAGATAAGCAAGGCATCCGATTTTGTACAAAATCAGCTTCCGGAGGTCGAACAAGGAGTACATCGTGTTGCCACGCTGGTACGTGATGATCTGCCTGCATTGGAAAGTGCCATCAGCAAGGCAGCAGACAAACTTAGAGAAGTCGAAGGCAATAACCAGTTTGCCGAGCTCGCCAAGCTTTTACGCGGCGACATTGAAGAAGAAAGTGCTTTCCTAGCAAGTCCGGTGCAAATCAAGGAACAGCAGCTTTACCCGATTCCGAATTACGGATCAGCCATGTCACCATTTTATGGCGTGCTGTCCTTGTGGGTCGGCTCAACGCTGCTGATTTCCCTGCTTCGTGCCGAAGCTGAGAATCCAGAAGGCAAGTTCCGGGGGTACGAGTTGTATCTTGGACGTCTTGCCACTTTTCTGACGATTGGATTGCTTCAGGCGATCTGTGTCAGCCTGGGAGATATCTTGATCCTCGGCACCTATGTCGCAGATAAACTGTGGTTTGTCCTATTTGCCATGCTGGTGAGTGCCGTATTTGTCACCATAACGTACACCTTGCTGTCCGTTTTTGGGAATATCGGAAAAGGGATCGCGATCATCTTCATGGTGTTCCAGTTCTCAAGCTCCGGCGGGACGTTTCCGATCAGTATGACATCGCCCTTTTTCCAGGCATTGAATCCGTTCATGCCCTTCACGTATGCGATCAGCCTGCTACGTGAGTCGGTCGGCGGCATCCTGTGGTCGACTGCCATTAAGGATATTCTGTGGTTATGCATGTTTATCGCGCTGAGTCTCATCATTGCACTCGCTTTGAAACGTCCACTCAGCAGTCTCACCAAACGTTCAGCCGAGAATGCCAAGAAGACCAAAATCATTGCTTAAAAGTGTCCCTGAGACCCTCTGCGCAATGAATGCAGTGGGTCTTTTGTTTGAAACCAACATGCACATATCGAATGAATCATGCCAAACAAGACAAGGCCATTGGATCTACAGTCCAGTGGCCTTGTCTCATTATATAGATAATTAAAACCTCTGATTATTTCACTGTACGTTCCTGTTCCAACTGATCATAGGACTGCTTAATGGTTGTTAATGTTTCTACATGCCGATAGATGTTGTTGCCTGCGGTGACGAGAATACATAACATGATCAAGCCTATTAGCACTTTTTTACCTAGCCCCGGACGGAGACCGATGACGAAGCCCCCACCGAGGAGGAAAAACGCAAACAGATAGTGTCCTGCATACAGGTACATATCGTATTGAAATACCGCAAGCCCAAAACCAACAACGATATGAAGTAAAAATGCAAACAGAATGTATGGCACAAGAGTCCACACTTCCCGTTCACGTATCCCTTTAATAAACCCCGTGAGCGACAGCAGCAGAATAAAAATTCCCGTAAGCTGAACATAGATCGGATTAGAACGGGATAGATCCGTTACAAACGCGACCATGCCCGGGTCCAGCAAATGCACTTTCGGTGACAGCATCGGATTAATTGTTAGCAGGCTTAGAGCCTTCCAATGAACTGCGAACTGAAATGGAGTGGCATAGCTTGTTCCCCCATTTTGAATACCAAGCAACCAATTGCTGACCCAACTGCGACCGCCAAACGCGATGTACTGTATCCCAGTCAATACTACAATGAAGGCAACAGCCAGTGCCATAATCCCGATATACTTTTTCCAACCAGATTTGTTACGCCACGTACGTAAATTAAAAAACATGGCGGCCGCAAGCGGTACAATGTTCGTCGATGTCAGTCCAAAGTTGATGGATGCCAGCAGCGCATTCGGGATGTAACGGACATCTTTGCGTTCACGGTTGTACTGCATATACAGCACAGAGAACAGGATAACAAACTGTACGTACGGATACGAATCCGGAATCAACGCGGTAAACATCAGATAGGAGCTGAAACCGAACAGTACAGCGAAAAGTAACGGTGTGGTGATTTGTTTATCTTTTTGATTCAAAAACAAAAATACCAGCACAACCGAACCTGCATTCACAAGGGACTGCAGGACAAGAAAGAACCAATTTCCGCCCAACAGTTGAGCACCTGCTTCAAGCGCGACTGCTAGAAATGAAATTAACGGATGAATTACCGAAGAACTGTTATCTCCATAATACATGGAAGGATCGAAGTTAAATAAATTAAGTGGAAACTGCGTCGTACTAAATGGCGTGTATGAGCCAAGCAGCTCGGCATGATTCCCTATGTATGTCACGTAAGGCCCATTCATGAGAGCGTAAAAAAGAGCAAAACCCGCAAAAAGGCAAAATGCCGTCCAATTGGTCCTGCGATTATAAAATATGAAGTCCAAAAATTTCATGCGTTCACATCCAGTTTCAATTATTCTAGAAAACCAATAAACACAACCCGCCCATAATACAAGCGACACCGATCCAGCGCAAAGGACCCACTGTTTCCTTAAAGGCAAAGCGCGCTATAATGAGCGTCCACACATACGTTAATGCATTGGCAGGCAGCACAACCGTTAAGGGGAGAAATTTCAACAATACAATATTCAGCAGCGCACCTGTACCGTAAAATCCTAGCCCCATTAGAACATGCAGCTTTTTGCGGCTGGTGGCGTAGGCTTTCAAACCCGCTCCCCCCATCGCTCCACACAGGGTCATTGCAATTAATACAGCAATCATCCAGCTATCGATCAACACTGGTCAACGTCACCCCGATTCCAAGCAGCACAACAGCGGCCAGCTTCTGCACCGTAATTTCTTCTCCTAGCAAAAAGTAACCATAGATCAGCGCAAACACATAGCTGGCACACATCAAAGGATAGGCCACAGACAGCTTTTCCAAAGCAAAAGCCTTGATCATCAAAATGGCACCAAGCCCATAACATAGAAAGCCGATGCCCAGATAGATCCACTCGGTCAGCCCCCACTTCCAGAACAGTTGTCCCGTCGCTGTAAGAAAAGCGGAGACAAGCATCAACAGCTTGCCTGTGTGGCGCCCTTTTATCTCCCCCACGACAATGCCTCCATCTCTGGCACGCGCTTGTTAATAAAGTATCGCTGACTCACCAACTGCATCACTGGAAGATCGGATAAGGAGTCGGAGTAAGAGCAGGATTGCTCATAGTCAATCACCATCTTTTTCTCATCCAGATAGGCCTGAATACGGCGAACCTTCTCATCCCCTTTGCAATTGCTGCCTTCAATCCTACAAGTATATCCATTCGAGTGACGAACCAGATCGGTACCAATGACATGATCCACCCAAGGGAAATTTTTAAAATATTTCATATAGGCATGCGGAGATGCGGTCACCAGCAATACATGATAGCCTGCTTCCTTACGGTGCTGCATCTCTACACTTGCCTCTGCAAAAATGGCCGTACGCAATCGTGTATCAAAAAAATGCTCCAGATCATTTTCGGACATGCGCTCAATGCTCTTGAAATAGGAACGTTTGACACGCTCAACGGTCATCAGACCTGACTTGAACAACGCAGTATGAAATGCAATTACAGGCAATCTCCATACCTGCCATGGGTAACGCCGAACGCTGTAATGTACAAACTGAAACATGGAATCTCTGCGTATAATCGTTTTATCAATATCAAAGATGGCGACTTTCGTGCTTTTCACCCTGATCCCCCTCTAGCTTTCTGACTCTAGTTTTATTCAAAAATAGCGAAAATAGAAACAACACTGATGACATACAAAACAACGGTGATTAAGATGGGCTTGTCCTCAAATAGAACTCGATCAGGCGAACCCCCTTGGTTCTTCATATGAATCAGATACAGATAACGGAACATGCCGTATATAACCAAAGGAATCGTCCACATTAAATGAATGGTGCGATCGGATGTGAACGTAAAGAGCGAATAACTGATAATGGTCGCCGTTGTGACAATGGTATTGAACTGATCCAATAACGTAATCGAATAGTTATCCAATACTTTACGGTGTGAACCGGTATTTCCCTCAAGCAGGGTAAGTTCATTCCTCCGTTTGCCAATAGCCAGGAATAGGGACAAAAGCATCGTACAGATGAGAAACCACGGCGTAAATGGTACATGGATCAGCACACCGCCCGCAATCGCACGAAGTACAAACCCAGCCGCAATGGTCATCATATCCAAAATAACGAGATGTTTCAGTACAAATGAGTACGATACATTCAGAAGGAAATAAACAATACATAACACTCCGAATAACGGGTTCATTACGAAGGCTGTCCCGAGCGAAAAGATCAATAACAGTATTCCAAACAGCAAGGCGTGAGCCGGATTGACCTGTCCAGAAGCAAGGGGACGGAACATCTTCACCGGATGCTGACGATCTCTGTCGCGATCTACATAATCGTTTAAAATATAAACGCAGCCTGCAACCAGGCTAAATAAAATAAAACCTAGCAAAGTCGATAGAATGGTCTCCGTCCGAATTTCCTCAAAAGAAAAAAGCAGCGCGGCAAATAACAACAAATTTTTGGTCCATTGTTTCGGCCTCAATAATTTTAGCAACCCTGAAATGGTATTGCCTGTCCCTGCAGCAGGTGTAGACACGGTACTGGTACGTGATGATAACAATTTCCATAACTCCCTTCAAAAGCAACTTCTGACTTATATAAATAACGTAAAGATCTAATCATATGTTGCTTGTATAATTTTGTAAAGGGATTACAGGAAGAATTTATATTTTTTTGCATAAAAAAAGAGACCGTTTCCGGTCTCTTCTTTCTTTCCATTACATCATTATGATTATGTGAATTTAAACTAAAATTCGAATTGCACGTCGCTTAGGCGGCGTTTAATCTCAGCGATAACACGTTTCTCTTCTTCTTCCCCTTTAGCTTCAAAGGTAACGGAGAAACGAACAAAGTTACCGGCATCATCCCAAGGCACCGAAGAGATCAGTTTCTCACGTATCAGGAACTGGGAGAAGTCTTCGCCTGATTCAAAGCGGCGGCCTCCGACAATACCTTTTGGAGCTTCAACATAAAGGAAGAAGGAACCTTTAGGTTTCTCAGCCTGGAAGCCCAGCTCGTTCAGTGCAGCTACCAGCAGGTCGTGACGACGGGAATATTTCTCGGCGATTTTTTCCGTGATTTCCGGGTGGTTCAATCCATAAGCAGCAGCCTTTTGGATCGCGATGAACTGACCGGAGTCATTGTTGTCTTTTACGTCGCTGAATGCTTTAACAACAAGCGGGTTACCTGCAACAAAACCAATTCTCCAGCCTGTCATGTTATAGGACTTGGACAGGGAGTGCAATTCTACGCCCACATCCTTCGCACCAGGTACAGACAGGAAGCTGAACGGTTTTTTGCCGTCATAAGTCAATGCTGCGTATGGAGCATCATGTACAACGACTACGCTGTATTTCTTCGCCCATTCAACCACTTCCGTAAAGAACTCTACGGTAGCACTCGCTCCCGTTGGGTTATTCGGATAGTTCAGATAGAGCAACTTCGCTCGTTTCGCGATATCTTCCGGAATAGCCGACAGATCTGGCAGGAAGTTGTTCTCCTTGGTCAATTGAATGTTGAACACTTCGCCACCCAGGTATTTGGTGTGTGTACCCATAACCGGATACCCTGGCACCGTCATAATCGTTACATCACCTGGATTAATGAAGCAAGAAGGCATCATCGCCAAAGCTGGCTTGGAGCCGATGGAATGCACGATTTCAGTTGATGCATCGATACCTTCAACATTAAATACATTTTTCAGGTAAGCAGCTGCCGCTTCCTTGAATTCAGGAATACCATTATCCGCGTATCCACGGTTCTCAGGTTTGGAGGCTTGCTCCGCCAATGCAGCTACGATGCCTGCATCTGCCATCTCGTCTGGTTCACCTACGCCGAGGTCAATCAGTTCTACATTGGGAAAATCTTTTTTAGCCGAAGCTTTGGCACGTTTGATTTTCTCGAATTTATAGATGTTGGTGTCTTTACCATAGTTGGAGCCGCCAATACGGTCGGCAAAATTAGTCTGAATGTACGTTTCCTGATATTTATCGATACTCATGATTTTGTTCATCTCCTCATTTGACGCAAATTTCTACACTTTAATATGAAGCATTTGCGAGTTCAAAACCATGGACAAATTATCCGAACATTTGTACTTTCTAGAGTTGTCAGCGGCTACGCAGTGAGGCCAGAACATCTTCCATATCCTGCGGAAGCGGAGCTGTAAATTCAAGGTATTCTCCGGTCGTTGGATGTACAAAACCGAGAATCGCGGCATGCAGGGCTTGTCCCTGCATTTTGATTCCTTTGTTACGACCATACGTCGGATCTCCAACAAGCGGATGACCTATAAACTTCATGTGAACACGAATCTGGTGGGTACGCCCTGTCTCCAATTTCAGCTCCAACAACGTGTAGTCATTGATGCGCTCGGTGACGGTAAAATGCGTGACCGCATGTTTACTGTTACGCTCTGTCACGGTATACATTTTGCGATCATTGGTATCTCGACCAATCGGTGCATCAATCGTACCCTGATCATGGCTAAGATGCCCATGAACGAGTGCAATATATCGTCTATTCACACTATGTTCTTTGAGTTGAGCGGCCAGTGAGGCGTGAGCACGATCATTTTTGGCAGCCATAATTAGACCTGATGTGTCCTTATCAATCCGATGAACAATACCCGGACGCAGTTCGCCGTTAATGCCTGAGAGATCTTTACAGTGATACATCAATGCATTAACAAGTGTTCCTGACGTATGTCCTGGTGCTGGATGTACAACAAGGCCACGCTGTTTGTTGATAACGATCAAATCACTATCTTCATACACCACTTCAAGTGGAATATTTTCAGCAATAATTTCTACAGTCGTCGGTTCAGGGATCAAAAGCTCTACCAGATCGCCTTCAGATAATTTGGTATTAGCTTTGACTTTAGCCCCGTTCACCGTTACGAATCCGTCTCCGATCCACAATTGAACTTGGGAGCGCGATACGTTATCCATGGATTCTGTAATATATTTGTCAATTCGTTCTTTATTATGTTCAGCAGCAACCGTCCATTCCATACGATCATTGCCATTCAAGAGTTCATCGTCATGCGTTGATGTGTCTCCGTTAGTCTGTTCTTCATTTTGCGATTTACTCATGATGTTCATTCCCTTCGACCTTTGCGGCTGCTTTCTCGCGCCGTCCTTCAAGCAACGTTTCTACAATAATCAGTACCACACCGATACAGATCGCCGAGTCGGCTATGTTGAAAATGGGAAACGTATAGCTACCAAAATTAAGCTGGATAAAATCGACAACTTCTCCGGTCAAAGCCCGATCCAGGAAGTTACCAATAGCCCCCCCAAGCACCAAACTAAGCGCTACAGGCAGCAATTTGTGCGGAGTATCTTTTACCTTTTGCAAATACCAAACCAAAGCCACCACGACAACCAGTGTAACCACAATAAAGAACCAGCGTTGATCCTGTAAAATACCAAAAGCTGCACCTGAGTTACGATGTGATGTGATGACAAAGAAATTGCCAATCACCGGAATTTCATCTCTAAGTTCCATCCGGGTTGCAATTAGGAACTTCGTTCCCTGATCGACTAAAAATACGATAAAAGCGAGGATATAATACACCACGTTTGTTTGTCACTCCGTTCTTGTCTTTTCCAAACGATACCAGGCTTTACGCCAGACTTGTTCATTGTAGCACAGCTGTTTGGAAATCGTCCACGACGCGGTTAGCCGCAGCCTGCATGGCAAAAACGATAACATTTCCCTTCTGTAATTCTGCACGAAATGGTACATCCTACAACAGAGTTAAAATCCGGAGTTCATACGGAACAGAAAGGGGAAAATGATGTCACATTTCACTGCCAAACAACTGCAATCCTTACGTTCCCAATTGTTAACTGAAAAGCGCGATATTGAACATAGACTTGAGCAGAACGAACATTATGGTCTTGGTGACTCCATGAAGCTTCAGACAGGCGAATTATCACCGATTGACAACCATCCGGGTGATGTAGCTACCGAGATGTATGATCGCGAAAAGGATATTTCCCTGCTGGAGCATGATGAATTTCAATTGGAGCGCATCGATTCTGCCCTGCATTCCATCGAAGAAGGTCATTATGGAACTTGCGCCGTCTGTCAGCAACCTATCCCCTATGAACGCATGCAAGCTGTCCCTTACACCAAATACTGCAAAAAGCATCAACCGGAAACGGTTGTTTCCGAAAATCGCCCTGTCGAGGAAGAATTCCTCGCCCCTGCCTTTGGCCGCACAAGCCTGGATGAACGTGATGACCAGAACGGTTTTGACGGCGAAGACGCATGGCAGATTGTTGAAAGTTGGGGTACCTCCAATACTCCCGCTATGGCTGAGGGACGCGACATCGACAGTTATGACGTTATGGCGATTGAAGCCACTGACGAAGTCGAGGGATGCGTTGAGGCATATGAGAGCTTTGTTGCAACCGATATCTACGGTCATGACGTGTCCATCGTGCGCAATCGGCAATATCGACAGTATCTGGAGAACCGTGAAGGCGAAGGTCTGTTAGAACCGGATGTCGAGTCAGATGACACGTATTAAGCTACGGGTACTCTAATAAGTGTTTAATTCCAACTGTCGCTGCACAATCCGTACAATATCTGCGATGTAATCACCCACGATGGGCAGATTAAGCGCGCCTAGCACTTGTAACACGTAAATAATCGTTGCTGCAAAAAAAGTAAAACCGATGGCAATCCCCACGCCCCTTGCGGCGCCAGACAACAGATTAAGTCCGATCAGCTTCCACGGCCGGTTCAGTAATTCCGTATACTGTGCGATTCGTGAACGTTCAAGTTCATTCGCGAGCCGGTTAGTGAGCTTGTGAAGTTCTTCAATCTTGTCCTCCGCATTTTTGGGTTGCGTCGTGGATTCTGAATTAGATGGCGATTGGGTATCCTGTTCGTTCATAATTTACTCAGTTCCTTTGATGTATATAGAATGTCTGCACAATAGAAATCATTGCCCATTTGCTGAAAAACCAAACGAGCCAGGACACAGGATTGATCTCCTGCATCTGAGGCTCGTTGGCATGTCTGTCTCTATATACTGTCCTATTTGAAATAGAGTTACTCTGTCCCCGTTAAAGTCTGACAGAGCAATCCTTTCTTCAGGAACGCCTTACGTGAGAATTACAGTATTACCCCTCGATATAAACACCGATGGCTTTGCCTCCAGCTTCAATGCGCTGCATTGAATCATTCGTTCCGAAGGTAACTTCGGTAACGAGCACATTTTCACGCAGCACATGATCAAAAGCCTTAATCGCTTCTTGTAAAGCAGAGTCTACATCCAGCGTCAAACGTACTCTTTTCTCAATCGGCAGATCCAGCTTCTTCCGTGTGTCTTGAACTGCACGAATGACTTCACGGACCCAACCTTCCTGTTCGAGTTCTGCTGTAATCTCCGTATTGAGAGCTACCGTCAGACCATAGCCGGATGCCGAGGCAAAACCGGATTTGGCTTGTTTCTCCACCAGCAGTTCTTCACCCGTCACTTGCAGCTCTTCGCCTTCTGGAGAAACAACGTTCAGAAGATTTTCTGTCACCACTTTACGCGTCTCATCTGCTGACATTCCCTTGAAGAAATTCTGCAAGAACCCTACGTTTTTACCGTATTTTTTACCCGCTACTTTCAGGTTCAGCTTCAAAGTGAAATCAACGAAATCCGCATCATCATGCTCAGTACGAATAGTCTTGACATTGATCTCATCCTTGATGATCTCTTCATAACTTGCCAGATCGAAGCCTTTATCCAGAGAAACAATCAGTTCGGACAACGGTTGACGTGTCTTGATTCCTGTTTCGTTACGGACATTACGGGCAAGTTCCACGATTCGGCGTGCTGTCTCCATATCCTGCTCCAGATTCAAGTCAATCAGCGTTTCATTGGCAACCGGATAATCATCCATGTGCACACTCTCACCGGTAGTCAGGTTCAGATAGATATCTTCTGCAAGCATTGGTGTGAATGGAGCCACGAGCTTGGCAGTAGTCACCAGCACCTCGGTAAGTGTACGGTAAGCGTCCAGTTTGTCTTCTGTCAATCCACTACCCCAGAAACGGTCACGTGAACGACGGATGTACCAGTTACTGAGTTCATCTACAAACGCTTCAATGGCTTTGGAAGAGTTCAGATAGTCGTTAACAGACAGCGCTTTTTCTACAACGAGAATCAGGCTATTCAGTCTTGACAAAATCCAGCGGTCCAGATTGTGTGAAGACAACTTGAATGGATGCTCCTGTGGATCAAATCCATCAATCGTAGCATACAGCGTCAGGAATGCATGGGTGTTGACCAACGTATCCACCATTTTGGATTTCGCTTCGCCCACGATGCCTTTGGAGAAACGTTTGCTGTTCCATGGTGCGCTGTCAGACAGTAATGCCCAGCGGAATGCGTCTGTACCGTATTCTTCGATAACTTCCCAAGGATCGATAACGTTACCTTTGGATTTGGACATCTTCTGTCCGTTCTCATCGAGAACGTGGCCTGTTGCCATAACTGCTTTGTAAGGCGCTTTGCCTGTCAAAAGTGTAGATACAGCCAGCAAGCTGTAGAACCAGCCACGCGTCTGGTCAATTCCTTCGCAGATCATGTCTGCCGGATATTGCTGTTCGAATATTTCTTTATTTTCAAATGGATAGTGCTGCTGGGCAAACGGCATGGAGCCGCTGTCGAACCAGACATCGATCACTTCCGGTGTGCGTTTCATTTCATATTTGCCACAAGAGCTCATGACTTTGACGTCATCTACATACGGCTTATGCAGCTCCAGATTCTCAGGCACGTCGCCAATTGCACGAGCACGCAGTTCAGCGATGCTATGCGGAGCGAATTGTTCACCTGTCTCTTCGCACACCCAGATGTTCAATGGCGTTCCCCAATAGCGGTCACGGCTGATATTCCAGTCTACGAGATCTTCAAGGAACTTCCCGAAACGCCCGTCACGAACGTGGCCCGGGTACCAGTCTACTTCACTGTTATTGGCGATCAACTGATCCTTGATTGCTGTTGTTTGGATAAACCAGCTGTCCATTGCATAGTACAGAAGTGGTGTATCACAACGCCAGCAGAACGGATAGCTGTGCTCATATTTTTCTTTGCTGAACAAACGTCCTTTTTCAGACAGGTATCTTACGATATCAATATCGCAATCCTTAACAAAACGTCCGGCAAAATCAGTTACCTGTGGCACAAACTTGCCTTCCAGGTCCACCATGTTCACAAAACTGATGCCATTCTCACGACATACACGATAGTCATCTTCACCATGTGCTGGTGCCATGTGTACAATCCCTGTACCACTTGCATCGGTTACAAAGCCTGCACCCAGGATGATGTTTGCTTTCTCAGCCTGCACGTAGTTGAACGGAGGATCATACGTTTTGCCAACCAGGTCAGAACCTTTCAAGGCACCGATGATTTCATATTCACCTTTGGCATCCTTCATAACTTTCTCAACAAGATTAGTCGCCATGATGTACACTTCGTTGTCCTGACGAACACGGGAGTAGTCCATATCCGGGTTCACGGCAAGTGCAACGTGTGAAGGCAATGTCCAAGGCGTTGTTGTCCAGGCAAGCACGAATTCGCCGCTGTCATTCAGCTTGAATTTGGCTGTAGCACTGAGGTCTTTCACGTCTTTGTAACCTTGCGCTACCTCATGGGAGCTAAGTGTAGTCTGACAAGACGGACAGTAAGGACTCACACGGTGACCGCGATACAGCAGGCCTTTTTCATGAATCGTCGCCAGAATGTTCCACACACTTTCGATGTAATTGTTGTCAAGTGTGATATACGGATTATTCATGTCTGTCCAGTAACCAATACCTTCGGTCAGATCGCGCCATTGTTGTTCGTATTCAAACACGCTCGCTTTACATTCGTTAATGAATTTCTCCACGCCATAATCTTCGATTTCCCACTTGTGGGAGATGCCCAACTTTTTCTGAACACCCAGTTCTACAGGCAGACCATGTGTGTCCCAGCCTGCTTTACGAACGACGCGGTAACCCTTCATCGTGTTATAACGTCCCACGAAATCCTTGATGACCCGTCCCAGTACGTGACCGATATGCGGTTTACCGTTGGCTGTAGGCGGTCCCTCGTAAAATACGAAGTTCGGCTTACCTTCGCGGTTTTCGATGGATCTTTTGAATGTATTCTCGGTTTTCCATTTGTTTAACACGCGTAGTTCTCTGGCGCGTGCTTTCTCTTTGACGTCAACTCGTTGCATGATAATCTTCCTTTCAAGTATGGATTGTGGACCGTCCACAAAAAGCGTTTCAATCCCCCTAAATCCCCCTTACCAAGGGGGACCCCATAGGCGCTCCGCCCTCTGGACACCCGGAATGGGTTGTCTTTGGCGGGAGCTACGGTGGCGTTGGCGAGGGTGTCTATGTTGGAGTCGGCCCTCATGCGGCTGTCCCCTTCGGGAACGCCGCAGGGCCTTACCGCGAGAAGGAGTTGCCGGACGCTTCGCTCCTCCGGCGGTGGGCTCTCTCCTTGAGGTCCTTCGGGCCTCATGGGCGTTCGCCTTGGCGAAACCCCGGTGCCGGGCGCTTCGCTCCCCCGGCGGTGGCTCTCTCCTTGAGGCACCTTCGGGCCTTATGGGGCGTTCGCCTTGGCGAAACCCCGGTGCCGGACGCTTCGCTCCTCCGGCGGTGGGCTCTCTCCTTGAGGCACCTTCGGGCCTCATGGGCGTTTGCCTTGGCGAAACCCTGCTGCCGGACGCTCTGCTCCTCCGGCGAGTGGCTCTCTCCTTGAGGCATCTTCGGGCCTCATGTACGTTCGCCTTTTTTTGGACACAAAAAAACCTCATCCCTGGAAAGGGACGAGGTTATGCTCGCGTTACCACCCTAATTCTGTTCATCACAAACCACATCCAATATAAATTGGGTATGCTCTGTCATCAACAGCGCTTATGCCCCGCTTAACTACAGCAGGGTGCCAATGTAACGTTCGGCTCACGGTTTCGCTTACACACGGCCAATCCTTCACCGCTTCAGCGTCACTTCTCCGGGGAGATATTCGGCTATAACTCATCCATTGGCTTGCACCAGACGCCAACTCTCTGAGGGATGAGATCATAACGTACTGAACCCGTCATGGAATCACTATTCATTATGAATATAGTTATAGCCTCTTTACAGGCAAAAGTCAACCAGGCGGATAGACTAATAAATTTCCTTCATTTCCCGCTCACGGTCACGGACTTCCTGCTCCCGGCTCTCCAGCGCTTCCCAACCATCCTGAGTCAACAATTCAAGCTGTGCTTCCACAAGTGTACGGAAACGGGCACGATAGATGGACGCCTGCTTTTTCAGCTCTTCGACTTCCAAAGCAATTTTGCGTGATTTAGACAAAGATTCGTTTACGATCCGGTCCGCATTTTTCTCGGCTTCCTTCACGATCAACTGTGCTTCTTTTTTCGCATTGTTCTTCACATCATCTGCAGCTTCCTGCGCAATGATGATCGTTTTGCTCAGCGTCTCTTCAATCGTTGCAAAATGATCAAGCTTCTCCTGAACGGACAGCAACTGATTACTCAGCTCTTTGTTTTCGCGAATGACGCCTTCGTAATCTTTGATGACTTGATCCAGGAATTCATTGACCTCATCCTCGTCATACCCGCGCAAACGTCGGGAAAATTCCTTGTTGTGTATGTCCAGCGGCGTTAATGGCATGCTGTCCACCTCCTGTAAAAGTTCCTTCCCGGAATGAGAAGGTTTGCAGCATATGGGTTCCACCCAAGGGGCCGTATATGTGATGCCCAATCCTGGCACGAATACGGAATGCAGGACCAGACTCTGATCCTTTGGCGGTCATATCAACCTTTGCACTTTAATGTATATCGGAAACACCGAATGTTTTTTGCACCTTTACCTTAAACATTTCGACAAGAAAGCGGGTTTTCCTGCAACACTCTTAGGCAAATTTGCCGATTTTTACGCGGCAGCGTCCCTTTTTGGTCAATCCATCCTGTTCCATCACCTTGAATCGACCAAATCCTTGAATGGATACCACATCTCCTGCCTTCAGCGCTTTGGACGGATCTTCCTCCACTTTCCAATTCACACGACAGCGGCCAGCCTTGATCGGAACGAGAACTTTACTGCGACTAAGCCGATACACATCTGCACAGATGCCATCCAAACGCAGTGAAGCGACAGTAATATCCATCGTCTCCAGTCTGCTCTCGGACCATTTCAGCTGATCCAGTGCCAACAGCTCCGTAAACACATGTACCCGGTGCACCTGATTCAGTTGAAGCGATAAAAAAGCGCCGGTTTCCGACGCCACCACCGTATGGCATCCGTCCTCCAGCACTTGAATATCACCGATCTTGCCACGTTTCATGCCAAGCCCGAGCAGGGCACCCATATAGTCCCCATGCTCCAGCTCTTTGATTTTCTGATCGTCAGACGTAATGCTCATCACCTGCATACCCATATCCTCATCGTCTAGATACCGATAATCCGGTGCAATCAGCGCACGCTTACGTTCAGCTGTTTCATAACCACCATCCAGACGAATCTGTACATCATCTCGACGGTTCACAAGTGTTTGTAAAATAAAGACCTGCCTGGGATCAAGAAAGTCAGTTAGCTTCATGTCATGATACTTACCTGCCCGTTCAACCCAGTCTGAGGCTTTATCCACAAAATCCCGCTCATCATGACTAAAATGCTCGTAAATCTCACCGCTCATCTATGTTCACCCTACCTTAATATACAAAGTATCGGAGGACGGAGATCAGCCCATTAAGCGCGAGTTGAAGAACGATCAACGCCACAATCGGTGAAATATCCAACACACCGAACAAAGGCGGAATAAATCGGCGGAAAGGTCTTAAATATGGTTCTACAAACTTACCTAGCCATTCACCGATGAAGCTCTCCCGTGCATTGGGAAGCCATGACATCAATATGTAGACAATGACCATGTAAAAGTAAATCTGGTATAACGTGTACAACACGCTTTCAATCTGATACAAAAGTGGCTCACCTCATTCTGTTATAATCTTGCTCGCTGTCAGCCAGTATTTCCGTAATTGAACCCTGAATTTCAACCGTATCTGGCGTACAGAGAAAAATGTTGCCGCCAATTTTTGAAATACCGCCGCCCAGTGCATACACTGTGCCACTCAAGAAATCAATGACGCGCAAAGCCTGATCCTGACGTACCCGCTGCAGGTTAACGACAACTGTACGATGGGAGCGCAGATGGTCAGCAATCTCCTGTGCTTCGTCATAAGAACGCGGTTCATAAAGGACGACTTTAACATTTTTCTGGGAATGAATGCTCACCACATTATTACCCCTTTGGTTTCTACGTTTATCGAGACTTGAGGTTTCAGCTTCCTGCTGATCAGGATCATGTTCCTCTTGTGCCGCCATACGCTCACGTTCCACAATCTCTTCCTCTTCCTGAAGCCCGAGGAAATTCATAAACTTGTTCATTACGCCCATTGCGAACCCTCCTCTTTTCCTACGAGAATCGATCCAAGCCGAACCCAGGTTGCCCCTTCTTCAATCGCCACTTCAAAATCATTGGACATGCCCATCGACAACTCGGTCAATGGCTCCGCTGTCAAAGCTTGTCCATTCAAATGGTCTCTAAGCTCACGCAGTCCGCGGAATACGGGACGTGTAAGCTCTGGATCTTCCTCATGGGGTGCCATGGTCATCAGACCGATGACCTTCAGGTTGTTGAACGAACTGATTTCACGCAAAAAGGAACTCGCCTGTTCAGGCTGCAAGCCAAACTTGCTCTCTTCACCCGAAATATTCACCTGCAATAATGTTTCCACCTGGATGCCAAGAGACGCCGCCTTTTTATCCAACTCCTTGGCCAGGGACAAACGATCCAGTGAATGTATGTAACGGAATTTACCGATGACGTCCTTCACCTTATTCGTCTGTAAATGACCGATAAAATGCCAGGTTCCCTGCTGACCGAATGCTTCCCATTTCGCTTGTGCATCCTGCCAGCGGTTTTCGCCAATATGCTCAAGACCGTGGTCCAGCACAGCTCCCGTTGTTTCAAGTGAGACATATTTCGTGACAGCAATCACATTCACATCTTCACGTTGACGGCCACTGCGCTGACACGCGGCTTCGATCTTCTGATTTACTAGTTGTATACGCTCCTCCAATGACACAGAGGGTCACCTCTCTTCCAGCCCAATCCAGCTCGCCATTCTCCCGGTAATGCCATTTTCTTTACGGTACGAGAAAAATAGCTCGGGATTGCAGCTTGTACACCAAGTTGTACATTCGATATGATCCGGCAATATTCCTGCTTTCATCATAATGTGTCGATTGCATTCTTTCAAGTTTAACATCGTTTTGCCATTTGCGGCAGGTCGATATACTTGATTGGATGCAGAGTTCTTGTATTCATCATTACCCGAGGAGTGGTCCAGCCAAACCCGTACATGCTGCATAACCGCTTCATCCACTTCATAACAACAATCCCCAATAGAGGGACCTATTGCAGCATGGATATCCTGTCTGCGACTTCCATATTCTTGCTCCATCTTTTCGACCATCGATTCGGCTATACCAGCAACTGTACCTTTCCATCCGGCATGAGCAAGCCCCACCGCTTGTTGTACGGGGTCATAGAAATAAAGGGGTACACAATCTGCATAAAAGGAAGTCAGCAGCACACCAGGCACATTGGTAACCAACCCATCCGTATCCTGTAATGCAGACTGTCGATCCAGCAAACCTTTGCCCCGCTCTTCAGCCGTGATGACAGCCACATGTTTACCGTGTACTTGTTCTCCACAAGTCCAGGACTCCAAAGGGAAACCCAGCTTTTCAGCCACAAGTTTGCGATTATTCAGCACGTCAGCCGGATCATCACCCACATGATAGGCGCAGTTGAGACTGGCGTAAGGTGTGCTTCCGACACCACCCTGCCTTGTCGTAAAACCGGCTTTCATATGCTTAAACTGCAATTTCCACGGCTCCACATATAATAACAACGGGTCAGGACCCCTATTTGAGTTCTGGCTTCCCGACCGCATTTCCTTATCCAAAATAAACGGTTCCATCTTCTCACCTCACAACTTCCAGTGTACCAAATGAACCTCGTTCTGTCTCGGTTATATCGTTCGGCGCTGGTTCCGATTTAACCGTTCAATACGTTCCACCCGGTCCATCCGGCTGTTCTGTTCGTCATACAAGCGGGCTTCACGGTCGCGCTCATCGTAGTTATTTTCCTTCATTTCATCCATTTTAACCAAGATTACATCCGAACCGATCTTCACAATATTTCTCCAAGGGATAACCAGATCCGCTCCCCCACCGAACAGCCCCATAAAACGACTGTAACCTGGCACAACAATCGCTTCAATTCGTCCCTGCTTCAGATCCAGTTCCAAATCGCTAATCTGACCCAGACGTTTTCCATCCGTAATGTTAATAACATCTTTGGTTTGAAAATCCGAAATTTTCATCCCGCTACCCACCGCTTCACCTGTGTTCACTTTCATTTGGTCCCGCCCCCTGATTAATCCGCTTCTGCCCGTTCTCCGCTTCTATACAATATATGTTTCATACGCGAAAAATGTCCTCTTTTTCGAAGGAAAGGAAACCGAACAAATCCAAATATCTCTGATGTCGAAATCCAAAAAGCAAAAAGACGATCAAAGGAATATATTTCTCCTTTGATCGCCTCTTCGCTAACCCCTTGTTACGACTTCACATGTTTCTGCATTTGTTGTATCGCTGATTTCTCCAGACGGGATACCTGCGCCTGGGAAATACCAATTTCATCAGCCACTTCCATCTGGGTTTTTCCTTCGAAAAACCGCATCGACAGAATCATTTTCTCCCTTTGACCGAGACGATGCATCGCTTCACGCAGTGCAATTTCCTCAATCCAGGACACATCCTTGTTTTTGTCATCACTGATCTGATCCATCACATAGATCGGATCTCCACCATCATGATAGATCGGTTCGAAGAGCGAAACCGGGTCCTGAATGGCATCCAATGCAAAAACCACATCTTCCTTCGGCACATTTAGTACCTCAGAAATTTCGAATATCGTCGGTTCACGGGAATTTTTATTCGTCAGGCTGTCACGCACCTGAAGTGCTTTATAAGCAATGTCCCGCAATGAGCGAGATACCCGAATTGGGTTATTATCGCGCAGGTATCGACGGATTTCACCGATAATCATCGGCACCGCGTAGGTTGAAAATTTGACATTCTGGGATAAATCAAAATTATCAATGGCTTTCATCAGGCCAATACATCCAACCTGGAACAGATCATCGACAAACTCTCCCCGATTGTTAAAGCGCTGAATGACACTGAGTACGAGACGCAAGTTGCCATTCACTAATTTCTCTCTTGCTGAGCGATCATGGTGTTGCTGAAGGGAATGAAACAATTCCCGCATTTCTGTGTTGGTGAGGACAGGCAATTTTGCGGTGTCCACGCCACAAATCTCGACTTTGTTTCGGGTCATCGTGATTTACCTCCCAAGGAGAAACATTAATGTACATTATCTCCGGGGCAGGCTTTTTTATTCGCACTTGGCATCCTTGCCATTAATACCCATTATGAAAAATGCTCCTGTTCAGACCATCTTGTTGAACTCCTTGCGGAGTCTTTTAATGATTCTTTTTTCGAGACGAGAGATATAGGATTGGGAGATTCCAAGCAGATCGGCGACATCTTTTTGTGTCTTTTCTTCCCCATCCGTCAAGCCAAAGCGAAGCTCCATAATCATTCGCTCCCGCTCGGTTAATTTTTCCAATGCTTTATGCAAAAGCTTCCGGTCTACCTGTTCTTCGATATTCCGATAGATTGTATCGTTCTCAGTACCGAGTACATCGGATAATAATAGTTCATTTCCATCCCAATCAATATTGAGTGGTTCATCAAAAGAAACTTCTGTACGAATTTTACTGTTACGTCTCAGGTACATCAAAATTTCATTTTCGATACAACGGGAAGCATAGGTTGCCAGCTTAATTTTCTTTTCCGGGTCAAACGTATTAACGGCTTTAATCAAACCGATTGCACCGATGGAGACCAGATCCTCGATATTGATACCTGTATTTTCGAATTTGCGTGCGATGTAGACTACCAGTCGTAGGTTCCGTTCAATCAGCATGGCACGGATCGCGGAATCTCCAGAAGACAACTTTTGCAACAGAAATTCTTCTTCTTCACGTGTTAACGGGGGCGGTAGTGCCTCACTGCCTCCGATATAATAAATCTCTTCACTTTTCAAACCAAGCAGAAATAATAAACGATAGTACTGCAGCTGCGCCACCAGTTTCCATTTTACAAGCATGTACGTTCCTCCTATACCACATTCAGCGGCTTTTCTGTTGCTCCCGCAGAGATAGCCGTAGACTGCGCAGAAGCAGCATCTTGCACAAGCTCAGGGTGAATCACGGCCTGGTATTTTCCATCGGATGACAATACGCCCCCGTCCAACCCTATTAATACCTTTGTCGTCTCATAACACATCTCATCCATCGTTACCTTCACCCGGTCTGGCTTCATCGCCAGCATAAACGCAGTTCCTTTGTTAATACCTCGATAGGGTACAAGCCTTAAACGATCCTGCCAGTGGAAGTCCTCCTGATCGAGCTCCATGATAAGGTTGTCCGGCGCCTCATCCTTCAACCTGCCCTT
Organism: Paenibacillus taichungensis; assembly: GCF_013359905.1. GTDB lineage: Bacteria > Bacillota > Bacilli > Paenibacillales > Paenibacillaceae > Paenibacillus > Paenibacillus taichungensis. The sequence continues at coordinate 393,416 of NZ_JABMCC010000118.1, forward strand.
CCAAGCAGCAGGCAGCATGTCTTGCCATAGCGATACCTCCATTACCATGACGGGCATACGTGAAAGGGGGTCTGTAAGTTGATTTCCTGTATCCAGAAGGCCTGTACAAGAAATAGTCACATCATCAATAAAAACCTCCACTTTACCCAAGTACGTTGTCATTCGGTCTGTTTTTCGTTTGGAGCTCTGCACGGCTTTGAATAGAAAAAGCACGGCAAAAAAGACGACAAACGTGAACCAGAAGGCAATTTTCAAATCAAAAGACATTCCACCTGATGCTGTAAACCAAATGCCGTTGAACAATTCCCCAGAGCTTTGCAGCATGTAGTGCACACCCAGAATTCCCCCTGCGGCGACAAAATTGATTACATAGAAGGTACCCAAGGTCCTCATAAATGCCTGAAGACCTTTAAACCCAAATGCAATACTCAGCATCACCAGAGACAATCCAAACTTGATCAAAAAGGTGAACATAAAATCAAACTCCGGCACAAACATCATGACAACGTACAGCGCACCCACGATCGCGGACAGCAACCATCGCCACCAGACCAGCTTCGTTTTGCGCATCCAGGCCGTCAGCCCGATGAGCGCACCGTCAATACACAGGTTCGTCAAAAAAATAAGATCCACATATACAACCACATTCTTCACCTGCCTGCGCGCAACATATCGAAATAACGTTATCCCGATATTCATGAGCATATTCACAAGTATAAGGAGCTCACTTTTCAAAGTCTGTCTAATCATGGGGGGATCGTTCCAACTTTTTTTGTCGGAATTACTCAGAGCAGTTGTTCAGAATTTGTTCAATACGATGTGATAGGATAATAAAAAAAACAAAAAAGACCCGGTTGCTCCATCAGGAGCACCGGGTCTTCAATGAAATCTATTATCGTATTAATCGTTGTTATTATTACGTGAACGATTGCGCAAAAATGTCGGAATATCCAGCTGATCATTGCTCGGCTGATTTCCGAACGGACGCAAGTTCGGGGAACGGTTATCCGCAGGCTCACTTGCTGGAGCGGGTTTACGTCCTGGTGGTGGGGAAGCAGGTTTATCTTCAAAGCCAGTCGCAATAACTGTGACTTTGATTTCCTCCTTCAGATCCTCATCAATGATGGCACCAAAGATCATGTTCACTTCCGGATCAGAAGCTGACGTAACAATCTCAGCTGCTTCATTGACTTCATACAGGGACAGGTTAATGCCACCCGTAATGTTCATGATAACCCCGCGTGCACCTTCGATGGATGTTTCAAGCAAAGGACTCATGATGGCTTTACGTGCCGCTTCTGCAGCACGGTTCTCGCCAGTCGATTCACCGATACCCATCAGCGCAGATCCGCGCTCGTGCATGATCGTTTTAACGTCTGCAAAGTCAAGGTTGATCAGACCCGGTACAGCGATCAAGTCAGAGATACCTTGTACGGCTTGACGCAATACATTATCTGCTTGACGGAACGCTTCAAGCATTGGTGTCTTTTTGTCTACAATCTCAAGCAAACGGTCATTTGGAATGACGATCAGCGTGTCCACTTTTTCCTTGAGAGCTTCAATACCTTGCTCTGCATGGCTTGAACGTTTACGTCCTTCAAATGTGAACGGGCGAGTAACTACACCCACGGTAAGTGCGCCGCACTCTTTGGCGATTTCGGCAATAACCGGAGCCGCACCTGTACCCGTACCGCCGCCCATACCCGCTGTAACAAATACCATGTCTGCACCTTTCAAGGTGTTCATGATCAAATCACGGGATTCTTCCGCTGCTTTTTTACCTACATCCGGGTTGGCACCAGCGCCAAGACCACGGGTTAATTTATCACCGATTTGCAATTTATGCTCGGATTTCGCGAGGTGCAACGCCTGAGCGTCCGTATTTACCGTAATAAATTCTACACCTTGTACACCGTTTTCGATCATTCGGTTGACTGCATTGCTTCCGCCGCCGCCTACACCGATGACTTTAATTTGAGCCAAGCTCTCCATCTCGAAATCAAATTCCAACATATTATTCCATCTCCCCCTCAATGTGCATGGATGGCCCGTCCAATTTTTGATTGAACCGAATCAATTTCATATATCGACGAACGAAAGCGTTTATTTTAGAACCAGCGCATTCAGACGGCTTCAAGAATTGTATGAAATGGATTCAACCTTTTATATAAATTCGCTGAACATATTTTTCAGCCGTTCGAACAGACCTGGTTTCTGCTCCGATTCCTGGGCCGTATTCGGCTTAGGACGGTTGGTCGGTTTTTTGTTGTTATTATTGTTGTTGTTGTTATTTCCACCGCCGTTGTTGCTCGAGGGACGAATACGCAAACTGCGGATTACACTGTGCAAAATGCCGACTCCGCTAGTAAAGCCAGGGTCACGCACACCGATATAATCCGGCACCGCAACTCGTACCGAAGCAGCAAGCTCATGCTGAGCTACCTGCAGAACACCCGGCATTGAGACCGTACCTCCCGTTAGTATATAACCTCCAGGAAGATCATTGTAACCAAGACGCTTCACTTCTTGAGAAATCATCTGGAATATTTCTTGAACCCTCGGTTCAATAATAGCCGCCAGATCCTCTTGAGAGAATTCCTTGTCTACGTTGCTGCCGATCCGTGTTACTTTGAACATGACATCCGCAGCAGCATCATCCAGCCATGCGCAGCCATATTTTAGTTTTACCTTTTCGGCTTGATCTGTTAATGTGCGCAGACCATAGGCAATGTCATTCGTTACAAACTCCCCGCCAATAGGCAGCGTTGAAGTGGCAACGAGACTGTCTTCTTCGAAGATGGCGATGGTTGTAGCCCCTGCTCCGATATCCACAAGCACGGAACCCATCGTTTTTTCATCCTTGGACAATGCCAGCTGACCTGCTCCAAGTGACATGAGTACCAAATCACTTACTTTCAAACCCGCTTTTTCCACGCAGCGCAAAAGATTATGTATCGCGGTTTTTGCACCCGTAATGATGGTCGCCTCTACTTCCAGACGAACACCAATCATACCACGGGGGTCCTGTATGCCCTCCAAGCCATCTACAACATACTGCTTGGCGACAACATCAATAATTTCCCGTTCCGGTGGAACCGCAATCACTTCGGCTGCTTTCAACACCCGCTCCATGTCTTCTTCTCCGATTTCACGATCCTCGTTAGACACTGCCACGACACCGTGACTGCTCATCAGTCCGATATGATTTCCCGAGATTCCAACATACACTTCGGATATTTGAATACCTACCATACGTTCTGCATGATCCACTGCATTGCGGATCGATTGCACCGTCTGATCGATATCTACGATTACACCTTTGCGAATTCCCTCCGAGTCGGCAGATCCAACTCCAATAATATTAAAGGTTCCATTATTCATTTCCCCAATAATAGCGCGAATTTTGGATGTACCGATGTCCAAACTAACAATGATGTCATTGTTGCTCAAGTCTGTGGCACCTCCTGACTCCAAATAGTAAAATACGTTCGGGTTTAAACACTCTTAAAATATATTCAACACACTTTAGGCTTTCCCTCTTTTTTCTACAATTTTTTTGGGTGCCAAGATCTGGTTGCGAGACATAAAACCTTGAAGAAAAAAGAAGGAGGCAACTCAAGTGCCATAAGTTCAAGTGTATCATTTTTTCTTCGTCTCAGAAAGAACAACTTTCACTGGATAAAAGGGGCTAAACCCCGATCCCGCCTGGTTTTAAATACTGATCAACCGAATAAAGGCGGAAATCAGGGAGTTGCTCCTGGTTCAGCATCTTCTTCCGGGTTATCCGGAATGAAAGGCACGTACGTATCGGCCTCCAGCATCGTGATTTTCCCTGGACGTTCCGTCTCAATGACCTGGTTGAGATACTCTACCTTATCGGACAATAGAGAAACGGTTGTAATCACTTCAAACTGTGACTTGGTATACATCCGAATCTGATCCGGGAAAGAAGGTGTAGGATTCGGAATAATCTCTGAAATATCCGTCGTTAGTTCATTCGGGATCTTGGCCAACTCTTCACTCAGCTTGGCCTTGAGCGGATCATCCGCCTTCCACTGGGTCAAAATCGGTTTCTCAACCGCAACACCAATGGTGGCAGGGACCGTTAAGCTTGTCCCGCTTGCCAGTATGGCTTTTAGCGTACCGTCAGAACCAAGTTCATACGCAACCGTTGGATATTCCTGCACCTTGATAAGAATAGTCCCTGGAAATTGTTTATCCACAGTTACGGTTGATATAGCCTTGATCGTTTTCAGTCGCTCAATCACATCAGCAGAGGTTGTCCCAAAAAACTGTTCGCCCTCCTTCAGCCCACTTTTCTCCAGCAGTTCTGAAGTCGTTGTGTATACATTACCCGTAATCTCAATTGCCGAAATCCGACTCATCGAAGAACGAAAAAAAAGTACAGCAAGTAATACAATAAAAAGAAGTAAGAGAATAAAAACAATTTTACGGCTTGTGTTTCGTTTGGGCCGATTCTTCTTCAGAACCGGAATTTGACTTTTAGGCATAGGTCGCGCTCCACAAAGCCTCCGGCCCCCTTCCCTTAAGAAGGGGACTCAAAGGACGTTAATTGGCAAAATCCAGCTGCTTCGAAACGGGGGACTGTCGCTCAACCGAAGCTCCAAGACTCTGAAAGAGCTTCTCGATACGATCGTACCCTCTATCAATATGATGCACTTGCTCCACAACCGTTTTTCCCTGGGCAGCAAGGCCAGCAATAACTAGTGCTGCACCTGCACGCAGATCGGTTGCTTCCACTGTAGCCCCGTACAATCGGGGAACGCCACGGATAAATGCTGCATTCAGGTCTACCGAGATATCGGCCCCCATGACATTCAGCTCATCCACATGTTTGAACCGACCCTCGAATACCGTTTCCTTCATCACACTGAAACCGTCGGCCAGACTGAGCAGCACCATAATTTGCGACTGCAGGTCTGTTGGAAATGAAGGGTACGGAGAAGTCACAATGCGGTCTACTGATTTGGGACGGCTCATACAGCTCACCGTCATTATATCATTGCAGACTGTGATTTGAACACCAGTACGCTTCAACACATGTATAAGGGAAGTAAGATGGGCCGGATTGCAGTGTGTAAGCGTTACATTCCCTCTCGTTGCTGCGGCTGCAATCATCACCGTTCCTGCAACGATCCGATCAGGTATAATTTCATAAGAGCAAGGCTTGAGTTTCTCCACACCATTAATGGTGATCGTATCCGTTCCAGCACCGATAATTCGTGCACCCATCGCATTCAGAAAATGTTGCAGATCCTGTATCTCTGGTTCTCTGGCTGCATTAAATATCGTTGTTGTACCCTCAGCTGTAACGGCAGCCATCATAATATTTTCTGTGGCTCCTACACTGGGGAAATCCAGATGAATGTCTGTTCCCACCAGCTTGCGCCCACGGCATATGATCTGCTGATCCAGCTCTTCAATCGAAGCTCCGAGGGCCTCAAGGCCCAGAAGGTGAAGATCAATTTTACGTTCCCCAATGGCACAGCCACCTGGCTGGTACACGGATACTTGCCCAAACTTAGCCAGCAATGGTCCCATCAAAAAAATGGAAGAACGCATCTGCTTCATGAGATCCTCAGGCACATCATATGACCGGATGGACGATGTATCTATCGTCACTGTTCCCTGTTCATGCCGACACGTGCATCCAAGTCGTTCCAGGATATACAGCATCACTTCGATGTCCAGCAAGTGTGGAACGTTGTGCAGCGTAACTTCTCCGTCTGCCAACAAACTTGCGGCCATGATCGGTAAAGCGGCATTTTTTGCTCCATGGATGCGTATGGATCCTGAGAGGGGTTTCCCGCCTTCAATCACCAATTTGTCCAATGTATCACCTCCGGGGTTTACCGTTCACCCACTACGAAGACTTCCGGTACCAGGTTAATACCGTTTTGAGATGATATAGTGTTCTGAATCTGCTGCATTAGGGTGATAACGTCCTCTGCTGTTGCTTGGCCTGTATTGACAATGAAATTGGCATGCATGGTGGATACCTGTGCGCCTCCCCGAGTCATACCCTTTAACCCCGCTGCTTCAATCAGGCGGGCGGCATGATCACCAGGGGGATTCCGGAACACGCTGCCAGCACACGCCATCTGCAGTGGCTGTGTACGGCGTCTACGGTCTTTATAGGCCGCCATCGATTCCGAAATGACTTTGCGTTCTCCCTGCTGTAGTTCAAATGTAGCCTCCAGCACGATGCCTCTCCGGTCATGCAGAACAGAGTGGCGATAGGCAAATTCCATGTCCTCCTTGCTATAACGTACCAATTCCCCTGTCTCCAGTACAATCTCAGCGGATTGAAATATCCGTGACACATCCGATCCATGGGCACCAGCATTCATATATACGGCTCCGCCGACTGTTCCGGGGATTCCGCTGCCAAATTCCAAACCGGTCCACTCTTTCTTTGCAGCAACAACACTGAGTTTAACAAAGGAATGTGCCGCTCCAGCAGTTACCCCGCCCTCGTGAAATTCGGCATAATCAAAACCTTCTCCCGGTTTCACGACAACTCCGCGTATTCCCTTGTCAGACACCAGCATGTTTGAACCCCGTCCAAGCTGCATCCATGGGATCTGATGTTTGTGCAGCAATTGGATGAGATTGACCATCTGCTCCTTGTTTTCCGGTATGACCAGCGCATCTGCAGGACCGCCGATCTTCCATGTGGTGTATTTGGCTAGCGGCTCGTTTTCAAGAACTTTGCCGACATTGTTCTGGGATAGTAACGATATCCACTGCTGCATATTAATATCCTCCTTTACTTCAAAACCGATGAGCACGGCAGTTTTCGTTGCTGCAAGCCGTGTTGCGGCGCCATGGAACGATTGTCACGATTTATAGGGTATCTTATGTCAGTCCCGCCGTGTGTGTGACAATCGCCCAAAACGCACATTAACGCCCTGCAGCAAGACGCCGAATCTCGCTCACAAGCACTTCGGCTGCATCAGGTTTCCCCAGCTGCCGGGAGGCTTCCGCCATCCTTTTGCGCGCCGCTTCGTCATTCATAATTCCAGCAATCGCTTTATATAGCGCCTGGCCTGTCAGATCCTTCTCCAGCATCGTAAGTGATGCACCGCCACCCTCAAGCGTACGAGCATTCGCCTCCTGATGATTATTCGTCACGTTAGGTGACGGAATCAGAATGGATGGAATACCTAGAGATGTTATCTCGGCAAGGAATGATGCCCCTGCACGATTTACGATCAGCGACGTGCATGCAAGAACCTCAGGCATGTTGTGTACGTATGGCAACACATGCAGATGATTTGGCATCGTTCCAAGGGAACTGCGGATCGCTTCACGCGTTTCATCAAAATATGAATCACCAGTCACGTAGACCACATGCACATCTTCAAGCTTGGCCAGCATCGGTGCCATATCCACCATGGCTTTATTAATTGCTTTCGCACCACGGCTACCACCGACCACAAGAACAACTCGGCTGTCCATGGGTACACCCAATGTCGCAAATCCACGATCACGGCTGGCTTGAGCTACCGTTGTAGCCCTTGGATTGCCGGTATACACAACCTTTTTGGCTCCAGAGAATGCTTTCTCCGAACCCTCAAAACTAACAGCTACCGTGTCCACATACCGAGTAAGGAACTTGTTAGTTAACCCAGGAATGGCATTCTGCTCATGAATAACACTTGGAATACCTAGTTTGGCTGCTGCATATACGACAGGCCCACACACATAGCCCCCCGTACCGATGACAACATCAGGTTTGAATTCCTTGAGCATTTTCTTGGCTTTACGTACACCTTGCAAAAATCTCATCACAGTCTTCACGTTGTCAAAGGACAATTTCCGGCGAAAACCTGTGATATCAATCGATTGAAACGGAATATTCTCTTGTGGCACAAGTTTGCTTTCCAGTCCACGGGTACCACCGATATATAAAAATGTCGAGTCGGGATTCTCCGCCTCACATTGCCTTGCTATAGCAACGGCCGGATAGATATGCCCACCGGTACCGCCGCCGCTCAGAACGACTCGCATCGTACATTCACCTCGCATAACGGGATAAGTTCAATAATATGCCTAACGCTGTCAACATTAAGGTCAGAGAGGAACCACCATAACTGATGAGTGGGAGTGTAATCCCCGTAACTGGCATAAGCCCAATCACAACGCCAATGTTGATAATGACCTGAACAGCCACCATACCCACAATACCTACGCCCAGAAGGCTGCCAAAAGCATCTGGTACCGTCATGGCTACACGCATCCCTCTCCATACCAGGACCAGGAACAGCAATAATACAATCATTCCACCAATGAAGCCAAGCTCTTCTGCCAAAATGGAAAAAATAAAATCCGTCTGTGGCTCGGGTACATAGCTGTATTTTTGCCGACTCATACCTAGCCCCAAGCCGGCAAGTCCTCCCGGGCCGATCGCATATAAAGATTGAATAATCTGATATCCGGCACCAAGTGGATCAGACCACGGATCCAAAAAAGCCGTTATTCGCTGCAATCTGTAAGGAGCTGCCGCAATCAACGCGGCAAATCCCGCTACACCGCCTAGGGCAAGAAGCAAGAGATGCTTCATCCGTGCTCCTGCTGTGAAAATAATGAGCATTGATGCACCCAGCATTACTGTGCCTGTCCCCAAATCGGGCTGAAGCATAATAATACCAAAGGCCAAACCAATCAAACCGAGCGGCGGCAGAAGCCCCGTCGTAAACGTTTTGATTTTGCCGGGTTCCTTACTTAACCAATGAGCCAGAAACAGGATCATACCCAGTTTCATGAATTCCGAAGGTTGTATGCCGAATGAGCCAATGCCCAACCAGCTTCGTGCTCCTCCGCGAACAACTCCGATGCCAGGAATCAGCACCGCAATCAGCATTATAAAACAGGCAATCAGTATAGGCTTTGCATACTTTCTCCAGACCCGGTAGTCCACATTTGCCGTAACAAACATGGCAGCAAGTCCAAGTCCGGCGAACAGCAGCTGTCTTTTGACAAAGTAAAATGAATCACCATAGTCATGAAAAGCAAGCACCGAGCCCGCACTGTATACCATAATAATGCCGATGGCAAGCAATGCCAGAATACAAATTAGGAGCCAGAAATCCGGCGCCGGTCGCGTCTGTTTCATCAGGAGGCCACCCCTTGCATGGAAGTAGGGGCTTTTCCACCCCCCTACTTACAAGTTATGCGCCGCCTCTTTAAAAATGCGTCCCCGCTCTTCATAGGAAGAAAACATGTCCCAGCTTGCACATGCCGGTGATAACAAGACCACATCACCTGGAGCTGCAAACTGTGAAGCTTCCTGCACGGCAACGGTTAACGTTTGGGCAGCGTCCTCCTCATTATCGACGACCTTAATTTGCTTTAATCCCGCCAGTTCCGCGACCTTGGCAATTTTCTCACGTGTCTCTCCAATAGCAACCACAGCTTTCACCCGCTCCTGGAATAATGGCAGCAATTCCATCATGTCTGATCCACGATCCAGTCCTCCGGCAATAAGCACGACCGGTTCCTTGAAGGAGTTCAGCGCCATTACGGTTGCTTTGGAGTTGGTCGCTTTGGAATTGTTATAATAGCCCGCTCCATTATGTTCAAGTACATATTCAAGACGGTGTTCAACCCCCTTGAAGTCAGCCAGAGGCGCAGCAAGCACAGATGGATCGGCTCCAGCGGATACAGCAATAGCTACTGCTGCCAAGGCATTTCCCACATTAAATCGTCCTGGTATTCCGATGTCTTCCACATCAATAATGACATGATGGTTGCCCTGACCGTCTGCATAGATCACCTGGCGCTTCACATCATCCTCTTCCCCATCCACGTAAGGAGGATCAGCATATACCCCTGCTTCGAGCTTCTCTGTCAGCGAGAATGGGAGCAGTCTTGCTTTGATATATGGAACTAGTCCGCGGCATACCGGATCATCCCAGTTCAGGATAGCCACATCCTCCGGTTGTTGGTTGGAGAACAATTTGGCTTTGGAAGCCACATAATCATCCATGTCCCCATGATAATCCAAATGAGTCTCCGCAACGTTTAGCAAACTGGCAATACGCGGACGGAAATCGGATGTGCCTTTCAGTTGGAAACTGCTAAGCTCCACCACCATCCAGTTATCCGCAGAAGCCTGCTCTGCCGCCTCACACAATGGCGTTCCAATATTACCGGCAACGATTGGTTTCAAACCGGCAAGCTCCAACATGTTGCCTACCCACGTTGTTGTGGTTGTTTTCCCGTTAGAGCCCGTGATCCCGATCATAGGCGCAGCGCATAAATGGTAAGCTACCTCCACCTCAGTCACCACTTCTATGCCTAAGGCAAGTGCCTGTTGCACAGGAGGCGCCTGATAAGGAATGCCCGGATTTTTGACTACAAGCTTCACATCACTATGAATCAGGTCGTCCGGATGTCCACCGCATACAACAGAAATTCCCAAAGCCTCCAATTCGGATGCTTCGGGACACTGTTCTCTCTCTTTTTTATCATTAACTGTAACGATTGCGCCGGCACGGTCCAGTACTTTAGCGACCTGCACGCCGCTCTTGGCCAGTCCAAGCACGACCACTTGTTGTCCACGATATGATTCAGGATGATTCATTGTTTACAACCCCTTGTTGAGATAAAGTCCAAGAGCGGCCAAAATGGCGCCTACCGCCCAAAAAGTAATGACAACTCGCCATTCCGACCAGCCACTCAGTTCAAAGTGATGATGAATCGGGCTCATTTTGAATACGCGTTTGCCACGAGTTTTGAAAGATACTACTTGAATGATAACGGACAGGATTTCGATGACGAAAATACCGCCAATGATGACAAAAAGAAGTTCTGTCTTCGTCACAATGGCGACGGCACCAATCGCACCACCAATTCCGAGGGAGCCTGTATCTCCCATAAACACTTTGGCCGGGTGTGCGTTATATACCAGGAATCCAAGTACCGCACCAATCATCGCCGCCGCACATACTGCTGCTGGCATCGATGTTGCCTGCATCGCCACAATGGCAAATGCCCCAAATGCGATGGCGCTCACGCCAGACAGCAAGCCGTCCAGACCATCGGTAAAGTTAACTGCATTCGTGATGGCAAGCATCATGAATACCACAAACGGATAGTAGAACCATCCCGTCCAGTCGAAGGAGACTGATGTACCCGGAATCGATATGGCTGTACTGTGTCCATTCTGGATCAGTAAGTAGCACATCACTGCACTGAAAAACAACTGACCAATCATCTTTTGTCTAGCCGTCAGCCCTAGTGAACGTTTGAATACAATCTTGATGTAGTCATCCAGGAAACCGATCAGACCGAAGCCGAGTGTAGCCACCAGTAGGACGTAAAAGTCTGTATTTTTGACCGCTGAAAATTTCAAAAAGGCCAATGTGAACGCGAGTAAAATAACTACTCCGCCCATTGTAGGTGTTCCGCTTTTTTTCAGATGGCTCTGTGGCCCATCTTCCCGCACCTGCTGTCCGAACTTCATTCGACGCAGCAATGGAATTAAGAGCGGTGCAGCAATCACCGCCAAAATAAATGAAACACCGATTGTTAACAGTAATACCTGAAAATCCATGGGTTCACCCCTCTAGTCTACTCTATTCTGTAATGGAGCTATTTTTAGCGCTTCGACCACATCCTCCAGTTTCATGCCCCGGGAGGCCTTAAACAAGACAACATCTCTGGATTGGAGATTCTCCAGTAGATATCGGGTCAATTCTTCCTTGCTCTCAAAAGTGTGTACGGCTTCTGCTGGCATGTTTTGTCTTGCTCCTTCTGCGATACTCGCAGATAAAGGGCCGTAAGCCAGCACCATATTCATTTTGTCGGGTGTAATGTATTCACCGATTCCCCGATGGAGCTCATGCTCCTGAGGCCCCAGTTCTAGCATATCACCGAGCACGGCGACTTTGATCCGATACCCCTTGAGGCCCTCCAGCACATCCACAGCGGCTTTCATGGAGGTTGGACTAGCGTTGTAAGCATCATTAAGCATGGTCAAACCACTGACGCCGTTAATAATCTCGATGCGCATGCCGGTTAATTTCAGACGTGACAGTCCTGCTACAATCTGTTCAGCAGCCACTCCAAAATGACGGGCAACCGCTAATGCAGCAAGACAGTTGACCACATTATGTGTTCCCAATAATGGCAGTGTAAGAGCACTCTCTCCAGACTGCTTGGTGGTAAAAGCGACCCCACTCTGTACATTCATAATTCCAGTAGGATAATCATCGTTATCCGTCTGCAAGCCAAATGTATACCGCTGAAGTCCTTCAGGCAGCTTAGTCGCTGGCTCTGCCAGAACCTGCTCAATCAACGGTTCGTCGCCGTTATATATCAACAATCCACCTGGTTTCATACCAGCAGCAATTTCAACTTTTGCCCGAGCAATCTCCAATCGAGATCCCAGTTGAAGTAGATGGGATTCTCCAATATTCGTGATGATTGCGACATCCGGCTGGGCAATTAAAGATAATTCTTCAATCTCCCCCCGGCCGCTCATGCCCATCTCCAGAATTACGATCTCAGTGTCCGGTTCCATGCTAAGTACGGTAAGTGGCAAACCAATATGGTTATTGAAGTTGCCTTGGGTCTTATGCACTTTGAACGTTGTAGAGAGAATGGCATCCACAATGTCCTTTGTTGTTGTTTTTCCATTGCTGCCTGTAATGCCTACAACGGAGGCCTTGTTTTCTCTTAGATAGGAAGACGCAAGCTCCTGTAATGCAACCAGAGTATCCTCCACAATAATCACAGCACCTTGAGGTGCAACTCCGTGATCCTTTTGCCATAAAGCCCCGGCAGCGCCTTTCTCTACACAGGTTTGCACAAATTCGTGTCCGTCAAACCTTTCGCCAACAAGAGGGATAAAGAGACTGCCTTGAACCGGCTTACGCGAATCTGTAAATACACCTTCAACACCAACATCACCATAAGTAGCAACGTCAGTTAGTGTTCCTCCACACATCTCGGCCAATTGTGCCATTGTTCTTTTTATCAATTGGATTTGCCCCTTATCGCTTCTTTCGCTATGATCCGATCGTCAAAGTCCGTCTTGGTTGTGCCGATAATTTGATAGGTCTCATGCCCCTTGCCCGCAATCAATACTACATCGGCAGGGCTTGCCATTTCAATAGCCTCATGAATCGCCTGGCGCCGATCCACAATCATCGTATAACGGTCAGGTTGAATGGCATCTTCAATCAAGCCTTGTTCAATATCCTTGAGAATCAGATCGGGATCTTCTGTCCGCGGATTATCGGAAGTGACAAATACGATATCGCTATACTTCGCTGCAATTTTACCCATTAGAGGCCGCTTCGTACGATCTCGGTCACCACCACATCCAAATACACAGATCACACGGCCTTCAGCAAATTCTTTCACCGTCCGCAATACGTTCTCCAGGCCATCTGGTGTATGAGCATAGTCAACAATGACTGCGAACGACTGTCCTTCGTCAACAGCCTCAACACGTCCATCTACGCCCGGCACCGTCTCCAAACTACGTTTGATCTCCTCCAGCGGAATATCTTCAACCAGAGCAGCAGCGATGGCAGCCATTGCGTTGTACACATTGAATTTGCCTACCATGCGTAAACGAATATCGGTGCTGCCTCTGAATGTATCTACATGGAAAGAAGTCCCCTGCGAGGTAATTGAAATCTGGGATGCGCGAACATCCGCATTTTCCTCCATGCCGTATGTAATGACTTCAGCTGCAGTTACAGATATAAAATAGGCAGCAGCTGGATCATCTGCATTGATCACTGCAAATTTGCGCTTGGAAGCATCTGCGGTATATCCGTTACCCAACCGTGCAAAGAACAGTCCTTTGGCTCCGCGATATTCCTCCATGGAATGATGGTAATCCAGATGATCCTGCGTCAGATTGGTAAATACAGCCGTGCGGAATTCCGTCCCCTTCACCCGACCTTGCTCCAAAGCGTGGGAGGAAACTTCCATCACACAACAGTCCGTGCCAGCTTGAACCATATCATTCAGACTGCGCTGCAGATCAAGTGCTTCCGGTGTAGTGCCTGACATCGGGTACGTGCGCCCGTCATACCGCATTTGAATGGTCCCGATTAATCCTGTTTTTTGACCAAAGTCACTCATGATTTTCTCAATTAAATAGGTAGTCGTTGTTTTTCCGTTAGTTCCCGTTACACCAATCATATTCATCTTGAGGCTTGGCGAGTCAAAAAAGGAATCCGCCAGTACAGCCATGGCGAAACGGCTGTCTTTTACCAGCAACTGCGGAACAGGCAGATCCAGCTCTCGTTCCACAACCAGAGCAACAGCTCCAGCGTTTACAGCCTTCTCGGCATAGTCATGTCCATCAACTGTATGCCCTGGAAGACAGATAAACAGATCTCCCGGTTGTACCTGGCGAGAATCTGTCTGTAGGTTTTGACATTCTGTATTTGGTTCGCCAATGACACGGGCGGTTGTCAGCAATGATGAAAGTTGTTTTAAAAGCACATGAATAACCTCACTTTTTCCAAGTTTACTTCAATTTCAACAGTTCTCTGTAATCATTAATATCGTCAACACAGCCAATTAATGAAACGCAACTCAGTGCATTTTGTTGCGGTGGTGATCAAGAGCCCCATCAGGGCTCTTGTCCTTCCTCCTTGGTATGATCATGAATATCATTCAGAACATCACCCATATAAATCCGTATAGTAGAACCCTGATCAACCCGCGCTCCTGGCTTTGGAGCCTGGTTAATGACATATTTCCCACTGCCGGATTTAGCCAGCATAAAGTTCATATTCAGATCCTCATACAGGTCTTCGACCGTAGCTCCTGTCAGATCGGGAACCGTCACGATTTTCGTTTCTCCATACTTGTATTCTTTGGCTACCTGATCCTTCCGAACCGGAACATTCATATAATGCAGCGCATCCTCTAGAATGTTCTGTACGATCGGTGCAGCAACCACGCCGCCGAACTGAATTCCTTTCGGGTTATCCACCGCAGTATACACAACAATCTGCGGATCATCCGCCGGAGCAAAACCGATAAAGGATACAATATGCTCGGTAGAGGAATAACGTCCATTGATTACCTTCTGGGCTGTACCCGTTTTGCCGCCAACCCGGTATCCATCAATAAACGCCGGACGTCCCGTACCCTTGGCAACGACACTCTCCAGTGCTTCACGTACTTGCTTGGACGTATCTTCGGAGATGACTTGTCGAACCAGTTCCGGCTTGGCCTCTTCCATCACTTCACCCGTTTCCGGATGAACCCAAGCCTTTGTAACATATGGCTTGTATAGTTTACCACCATTAATAGCTGCTGACACAGCCGCTACCTGCTGAATCGGCGTAACGGATACCCCTTGACCAAAAGCAGTGGTCGCAAGCTCCACAGGTCCAACCCGTGACAGTTTAAACAAAATCCCGCTGGCCTCACCACTCAGATCGATGCCTGTTTTGGTGCCGAATCCAAAGTCTTTAATATAGGAGAATAATGATTCTTTGCCCAGTCTCTGACCTAGTGCAACAAATCCAGGGTTGCAGGAATTCTCCACAACTTGCAGGAAGGTCTGGCTTCCATGACCGCCCTTTTTCCAGCAACGCAGGCGAGCGCCTCCAACTTCAACAAATCCCGGATCATAGAACTGATCCTGCGTCAGATTTACTTTTTTCTCTTCAAGTGCTGCTGCAAGCGTAATAATTTTGAACGTTGAACCTGGTTCATACGTCATCCAGATCGGTAAATTCCGGTTGTATACATCGGCCGGATATTGCTGATAATCAGCTGGTTCATATCCGGGTCTACTGGCCATGCCAAGGATTTCACCCGTCTTAGGGTTCATTGCAATGGCAAGCGCCGAGTTGGCCTGGAATTTGACCATAGCCTGATCCAGCTCGCGTTCCATGATGGACTGAATCGATTTATCAATAGTCAGCTTGAGGTTCAGACCATCCTTCGGTTCCACATACTTCTCAGATGAGCCCGGCATTAGCCTTCCGGCCGCATCGGACAAGTAGGACACACTGCCATTCAAACCGTTCAGTTTATCATCATACTTTTTCTCTACACCCGTTAAGCCCTGATTATCAATGCCTGTAAAACCAAGAATATGGGCCGCCAGATCATCATAAGGATAAAAGCGTTTATTATCCTCAGCAACAACGATACCCGGAAGCTTCAAATCACGGATGTGCTGAGCCTTCTCCATCGTAATTTTGCGGCCACCGGGTTGTAGTCGTACAATTAGTTCTCTTTTCTTGATGGTTGCCAGCACTTTCTCTTCGGTCATCCCCAGCAAAGGAGCCAGTGCTCTTGCTGTTGTCTCCGCTTCCTTCACCTGGGCAGGAATCGCCATAATGGTTGGTGTGGTTATATTGTAGGCGAGAGAGGTTCCATTTCGATCCAGGATCTCTCCCCGTTTGGCTGAATAAGGAATATTCCGCCGCCAGGACTCTTCCGCTTTCGCAGATAGTTCCGGCCCTTTCCCTAACTGTACATAAGCAAGCCTAATCACCAAGGCTGAGAATAAGAGAACTAAAATCACTAAACTCCATAACAACCTGCGCCGCAGATTTACGCTTGACCCCTTCACGAAAAGATCCCCCCACTCGTCCCAAAATCATGATTGTGTTCAATTCATGAATATTCAGGACAACCGGGGGTTAGAACAAGCTGTCTGTGATCTCTATGGAAGCGAAGCCCCATCCGATGTGTTATCAGATGATTTTGTCTCATTTGAAGGTGGATTTGTAGTATCGGTTTTGCCTGTTTCTTCGGTGTTCGCCGTTCCATCAGTTGCTCCCTGATTGTTAGTCTCGTCCCCTAATGCTGGATCAGAAGACTCGGGAGCTTCATCTGCTATACCGGTAACTGCCGCTTTGGCCGTCTGCAGCACAAGCTCAACCGTTCTCTGTTCGCCTGCCACCTGCTCCGTTTGCTTCACCACATATCCTTCACCTTTAACGGTCACGCCCACTTTCATGAGGGAGAGCACTTCAAGTGCATCTCGTAGTGATTCGCCGGTCAGATCAGGGATCTTCATTTTGCTGCTTTCTTCGGTCAACAGGTAGATTCGTTGGCCAGGATTCATGGCTGCACCTGCCACAGGATACTGGCGAATGACATTTTCACCTTGACCAAGCGTCTCATAGGCAATTCCGGCGTTCAATAGTTGGCTTCTAGCCTGTTTGGCTGTCTTACCTGACAGATCAGGAGCTTTAGCTTGAACGACCGGCGTTGTTTTTGACTTTTTGTCAGTGGTCTTTACTGTATCTTTGGGAACTCCCATGTACTGAAGAGCTTGACTGACAATCTTTTTGAATACCGGTGCAGCCGCAGTCCCGCCGCCAATATTGGCACCGTCAGGCTGGTCAATTACAATCAGCATCGCGATTTTGGGATTATTTACAGGTGCAAATCCGATAAACGAAACGACGTCTTTGGATTTGCTGTATGTCCCGTTCACAACTTTTCTTGCTGTACCCGTTTTACCAGCCACGCGATAACCTTCAATGTATGCATTACGCCCAGTACCGATCTGACGGTCCGCAACGACCTGCTCCAGATACCCGCTTACCAGTTTGGAAGATTCCTTGGAAATAACCTGACGAACGACCTTCGGCTTGATAACCTCAGATGTACCATCATTCGGGTTAATAATCTCTTTGACCAGATGCGGTTCCATAAGTTTGCCACCGTTGGCAATAGCCGAAATGGCTGCTACCTGCTGGATTGGCGTTACCTGTACAAGACCGTGACCGTAGGCGGCTGTAGCAATTTCAGATTTGAAAACCAGCGGTTTAATGGGTGAAGCTGACTCACTTGGCAGATCAATGCCCGTCTTTTTACCAAAACCGAACAGGTCTATGTAATGACGCAAACGTTCACCGCCAAGCATGTTATAACCCAGATTAACAAACGCAATGTTACTTGAACGTTTGACACCTTCCAAATAGGAAATCCGGCCATAGGCGTGACCGTTATCACTGATTGGATAGCCACCGATATAGATTCGCTTGGATTCAAACGTGGCATTCGGATCAAACAGCTTCTCTTCAACCGCACCCGCCAGAGTAACAATTTTAAAAGTAGACCCTGGTTCATAGATGGATTGTGTCGCATGGTTTATAAAGTCTTTTTGATCCGGCGTTTCCCAATAGGTGTTAGGATTGAAATTAGGCCAATTGGCCATACCAAGAATCTCCATCGTATTGGGATCTGCTGCAATGACAGTCATGCTCAGTGGATTGTACTGGGCTACCGCTTCTTTCATTGCATCTTCGATGTAGTACTGAATTGTATCATCAATCGTCAGCTTTAAGTTGCTTCCATTCTGCGGTGGAAGGTAGTTGTCCTGGGAATCAGGCAGCTTGTACCCTTTGGCATCCTTCTGATAGTTCAGATAACCATCTGTACCTGTAAGCTGTTCATCATAGGAGACTTCAAGTCCGTTAACAGCCTTCCCATCACGGCTCATGTATCCAAGCAAATGAGAGGCGAGTGTTTCTTCCGGATAATATCGCTTCGACTCCTGTGTCATGACAATCGCGTTTTGACCCTTGTAGTCATCTTTCAGTTCTTTGCGAAATTCTTCTACTTTAGCAGCCAAATCAGGATTAATTTTATACCCTTCACTTCGCACTTCACGTTGCTTATAGAACTTTCCATTCTTATCTTTGGCAGTTACAAGTGCGCGCATTTCGCTCTCGTTTTTACCCAACAATCCAGATAATCTGTCAATAACTACATCTTCAATCCCAAGTTGATTAATCATCTCCGGATTTACAGATACCGTGTAAGCAGGCGCATCCGTCGCCAAAATGTTACCATTGCGGTCTGTGATTGTCCCGCGACTCGCCTTGATGGTTTGTTCGCGTTCAACCAATCCAGCTGCTCTTTCCTGCCAAATACCGCCATTAACAACCTGAATAAAAAAGATGCGGGTTATTAATACAAGAAAAAAGAGGGTAATACATCCCCCTATAAGCAGCGTGCGCATCTTTATTCTTTTTACCATCGGTACACCTCTTTTGCTTCAGCACTTTGTAAGGATTGATACAAAATGTTCTACTTATTTGCTGTATCCGAGGACGATTCAGTACCTGTCGGGTTCGTTGTACTTGTTGAGCGAGGTACAAAAATGACATCCTTGCCGGAAGCCTCAACGTAACCAAGCTTGCGAGCATTCTCGATGACCAAATTGTTTAGTTTTTCTTTTTCCACTTGCAAATCTGCAATCGTTCTCTCTGCTTCTCTCACGTCAGACAACGTTGTCTGTGCCTGCTTATTCAGATCATAGATGTGAGCGTAACGCGACATCATAACACCACCCACAACAATGACTGCAACTAGAGTAATCAGATACAAAAATTTCTCGCGTGCCGGAAGACCGGTACGACGGGTCACCACTTTGGTGGTTTCCTTGTACCGCTGCTGGGTCACACGTTCTTGGGACGCTTTTTCTTTCACTGCCAGATTACCACGTGTATATGCCATACTCCGACTCTCTCCTCCGCTCTTGATTTACAGTTTCTCGGCTACGCGCAGCTTCGCTGAACGAGCACGGGAGTTTTCGGCCAGTTCCGTTTCCGTTGGAATCAGCGGCTTTCTGTTCACTAAACGCATGGCACCCTTACCGCCGCAAACACACAACGGGAAATCGGGAGGGCATGTACATTTCTCCAGATAACTGCTAAAAATCTGTTTGCAAATTCGGTCCTCAAGTGAGTGAAAAGTAATAACAGATACACGTCCGCCTGGTGCCAAGCACCGAACGGCCTGATGTAACGCTTCTTCGAACGCGCCCAGCTCATCATTAACGGCAATTCGTAATGCCTGAAAACTGCGTTTTGCAGGATGTCCTCCGGTACGACGAGCCGCCGCCGGAATACCTTCCTTGATTAATTCCACCAGTTCGCCAGTAGTCTCAATTGTGGACTGCTTCCTTTTTTCAACAATGACACGAGCAATTCGTCTTGAGAATTTCTCTTCACCATAGCGATACAAAATGCGGGCAATCTCCTCTTCCGGCCATTCGTTAACAATCTCTTTGGCGGTAAGGGATGCGTCCTGATCCATACGCATATCCAACGGAGCGTCGTGATTGTAGCTAAATCCACGTTCTCCTTCGTCGAATTGCGGCGATGATACCCCCAAATCGTACAAAATACCATCGACCTGTGGCACGCCATCTTTCATCGGTACATCCAGTTCTTTCAGTACCTGTTCGAGATCACGGAAATTGGTTTTCACCAATGTAATCCGATCTCCATATGGAGCCAATTTTTCACGCGCGTTATCCAAAGCCCAATCATCCTGATCCAGTGCGATCAGACGCCCCCCTGGACCGAGCTTGGATGCAATCACGGAGCTATGTCCGCCACCGCCTAAAGTGCAGTCCACGTATATACCGTCCTGCTTGATGTTTAAACCCTCTGTTGCCTCTTCTTTGAGTACGGTTATGTGGTGAAACAACCTGCACCCCTCCTGACTTTATAGATCAAAATTAAAATCGACCAGCTTTTCGGCAATGTCGTTGAATGCTTCTTCGGATTGATTGAAATAACTCTCCCATATGCCTTTGCTCCAAATCTCCACCCGGTTCGACACGCCAAGAACAACGCAATCCTTGTCCAGCTTGGCATACTCTCTAAGATTGCCCGGCAAATTTACCCTGCCCTGTTTGTCCAATTCACATTCGGTGGCACCCGAGAAAAAAAACCGGGTAAACGCACGTGCATCGGATTTCATCAATGGCAGTGCTTTGAGCTTCTGTTCCATGACCCCCCACTCCTCCATGGGGTACACGAAAAGACACTGGTCCAAACCCCGTGTGACAACGAAAGACGGTCCCAGAGATTCGCGGAATTTAGCCGGAATAATAACCCGACCCTTGTCATCAATGCTATGTTGGAACTCCCCCATAAACATTGGCCCACTCACTCCTCACCCGTTTCTCCCACTTTGCCCCACTTTCCACCACCTAAGCATAATAGATTCGCACAAAAAAATCAAAACCCTTCTTACAGGCTTTACTTTTTTTAATTTCGCAACCGCAAAAAAACGTCTTTGATCCTGAAACTCAGGATCAAAGACGTTTCCCGTTTACGGGCAATCGCACGTACACCCGCATATGAGCCATATCATTAATAAACCATTTTAAACCCTTTGAAGCACTTAATCAGCTTGTAATTAATGGATGGCTCTTAGAATTTCCAGCTATCCAGATATTTTTCCTGTTCGGCGGACAAGGAGTCGATGGCAATATTCAAGCTTTCCAGTTTGTAACTGGCAACTTGTTGGTCAATGTCATAAGGTACATTAACAACGGTTTTACCCAGTTCCGCATAGTTCTCGCTCACATAACGCAGACCCAGCGCTTGCAATGCAAACGTTGTATCCATAATCTCGGCAGGGTGTCCATCGGCTGCACCCAGGTTTACGAGACGTCCTTCAGCCAGCAAATACATTTTACGACCATCTTTGAAGCGATATTCTTCAATGTTGCGGCGTACGGTACGAATCGAATCGGAACGTTTAGCAAGTTCAGGTTTGTTTACTTCCACGTCAAAGTGACCTGCATTGCTAAGAATGGCTCCATCCTTCATCACATCGTAATGCTCTCCAGTGATCACATCTTTATTGCCGGTAACAGCGATGAAGAAATCCCCCAATTTTGCAGCTTCCACCATCGTCATGACACGGAATCCGTCCATATGAGCTTCTACGGCCTTTATAGGATCAATTTCAGTTACGATAACATTTGCTCCGAGCCCTTTGGCACGCATTGCTACACCTTTACCACACCATCCATAACCCGCTACAACTACGTTCTTTCCTGCAACGACCAGATTGGTTGTACGGATGATACCATCGAATGCAGACTGACCTGTACCGTAACGGTTATCAAACAAGTATTTGCAATAAGCGTCATTGACTGCAACCATTGGGAAACGCAATTGTCCTTCTTTCGCCAAAGCTTTCAGACGAATGATGCCCGTTGTCGTTTCCTCTGCTCCACCACGAATGGTGGCAGCTAGATCAGGACGTTCAGAAGCAATAATAGTGGCAAAGTCTCCACCGTCATCAATAATCAGATCAGGTTTCACTTCAAGTGCACGGAGTTGCAGTTCTTTGAACTCAACAGGGTCCGGATTATGTTTGGCATACACAGTAACGCCGTCTTCCACCAGAGCAGCACAAACATCGTCCTGTGTTGACAATGGGTTGCTATGTGTAATCGTCACTTCTGCACCACCAGCTTGAATGACTTTCGCTAGATAAGCCGTTTTGGCCTCAAGGTGAAGGCAAATGGCTACTTTCAAACCTTTAAACGGAAGATCCTGTTCAAATTGGCGACGAATGCGGTTCAACACTGGCATATGTGCTTCTACCCAATCAATTTTCAGATGACCTTCTGAAGCGAGTCCCATATCTTTAACGATACTGTTTTGCAATGCAGGGGTAGTCATTCCTCATCCTCCTCGATTATCTATTCCTTCTATTATAAAAGGTCACTACAACGTGATCACTTGGTGTTGTCCACGGAATTCGTTCTGACTTTCAATCAGTTGTTCAATCCACTCGGTTCCATAACGGTTCAAGTAAAAGAGCACGTTATGCACTCGTTCCTGCGGTTTGTTCATGGGAAAGAGTGAGTTTTGCATCCCGTTCCAGTGCCTTAGACTCACATCATGTTTATCTTTGATGGCTTTGTGGGTCTGCTGTTGCAGATACTGCATCTGTTCGCTGATCTTGCCTACATTGGTATCTCCAATTCGGTCCAAACCAGGGTGGATCTCTGAAATTTGATCAAGCAATGGACGATATAGATCGGCAAATGCTTGTTGAATGCGCTCGAACTGTTCATCGACCTGGAAGGTCTCCTGTTGCGCCAGCCATTGTTCCCTCTTTTCATCCATATGATATTGAACGTCCTGGAAAGAAAGACCGTACTGCTTCATATGTTTGTGATGAACATCTTCCATAATGGTAAAGGACAGACGTGGAAGCAAGATAGGCATCTGCAGCCCAAACCGGGCAAACGCTTCACGTGTCAATCCCCAGTACGCGATCTCACCTTGACCTAAGATAACAGCCGCTACAGGTAAAATGGAATCTTGCATCAATGGCCGGGTCAATACATTGTTGCTAAACCGCTCGGGATGTTCAGCCAGTTCCTGAAGCAGTCGTTCTTCTGTAAATGAAACCAGACCTTTACGGTCGCCGTACAAGCCGTCTTTCAACATCAGAAGCAACCGCGCCCCTTCATGTATGTAAAACAGATTGGCCCCATCTTCCGCGACTTCAGCTGGCATGGCATATCCGGCTTGTTCCAATGCGGAGGCACCTTGTGCATATGCTTGGCGTAATGTCCCATTTTCACGAATCAAACGTTCAAATACAGGCTGCTCAAGTCTGCGCAAGTCTGGATCTGCAGCATCCATCAGAATAAGTCCACTGCTGCCAAACAACGCTGAGATTAACCGGGCAAACGCATCACTCAAGTTCGAACTCGACTGATGAATCTCCGTAACCAGCTTTATTAATCCTGGTTTGTGCACCGTATCCGGTAAAAGATGCTCCACCTGCTTCAGCACGGTCATCCATTGTTCTGTTTCCACATGGACATAACTCACAGAATCCCTGCCTGCAAACCGCCCTTGTAACTTGATCTTTGTCATGTCACCGTTGGCGTCAGGCAAGTATGTGTGGTTCACTTCATCCCAATCATGGTCTTCACCTGCAATCCAAAAAACGGGAACGACCGGCCGTTGTAGCCTGTTCTCCGCTTCCCGCGCAGCTGCAACCACACTTGCTGCTTTGTAAATTACAAACAACGGACCTGTAAGCAGGCCGCTTTGCTGTCCTCCCGTAACAACCAACGCATCTTGTTCCGCGAGACGTGTGATGGATTCATGAACAGCACCATGATCGTTCACCCGTTTATTATATATACGTAGATACTCTGCCAGACGTTGACGAGGAATACGTGTGTTCTCCGATTGATCTAGCCACTCGGCACGCGTATGAAGCCCCGATTCCCAGCGAATGTCATACTCGTAAAGGCCACGCGCAGCATCCCTTGAACAGACATAGTCTTCTGCAAGTCGATTTCCGCTGCGGAGTGCCTCGGTAATACCTTTCATGAGGTCTGCCTCCTATTCTGCTTCAAAGAGCCTTTCTTGATTGTACCGAATGAGAGCCCTCTTCGTCAAAAGAAAGTGCATCAAAAAATAAAAAACCGCCGAACAAAGTCGGCGGTTTGATATTCATGGATAAGTCCAAATGAAATTTGTACTTTTTATACGTAAGGTTCTGCAACCCAGTGACCTTTGGATACCTCAATCAATTGAGCGTTCTGCAGGTTGTATGGATCACTTGCAGGACCACCAGATCCATTCTTAAGTGCTTGTTCTTCCGGCAGCAAGATGCGACGTTTGCTCGCTTCTACTTCCGGATCAGGTACAGGGATCGCAGACAGCAATGTTTTGGTGTAAGGGTGAATTGGATTAGCATAAAGTTCTTCACTTTCTGCCAACTCGACCACTTTACCCATGTACATTACAGCTACACGGTCACTGATATGTTTAACCATGGACAAATCATGCGCAATGAACAGGTATGTCAAGCCGAGGCGTTGCTGAAGTTCTTCAAGCAAATTAACGACCTGAGCCTGAATGGAAACGTCCAATGCTGACAATGGCTCATCACAGATGATGAATTTAGGATCTACGGCCAATGCACGTGCAATCCCGATCCGTTGTCTTTGACCACCTGAGAATTCATGCGGATAACGGAGTGCGTGGCTAGGATTCAGACCTACAAGATCAAGCAATTCTTCAACACGTCTCTTCCGCTCTGTCCGACTTGATGCCAGACCATGAATATCAAGAGATTCACCGATGATATCCATAACGTTGAAACGTGGGTTCAAGGATGCATAAGGATCCTGGAAAATCATCTGCATATCTTTACGCATTTCTTTCATCTTGCGTGGGGACAGCTTGTAAATATCCGTTCCATTAAAGTTAACATTTCCGCCTGTTGGCTCATAAAGGCGCAGAATTGTACGGCCAGTTGTGGATTTACCACAGCCAGACTCCCCTACAACTCCAAGTGTTTCGCCTTCAAAAATATCAAAGCTAACATCATTAACCGCTTTGAGAATGTTCCCTTTGCCCAAATTGAAGTATTGTTTCAGGTTCTTCACTTGAACCAGCGGCTTGTTGGCACCTTTGATAATACCAACTGGAGTAGGCTTTTCTTTTTTAGGCTCGTCCAGACGAGGAAGAGCATTCAGCAATTTAATCGTGTATGGATGTTGAGGATTACTGAAGATTTCAGCAGTTGTTCCTGTTTCAACAACTTCGCCTTCCTTCATAACGACAACACGGTCACACATTCCTGCAACTACTCCAAGGTCATGCGTGATAAGCATGATCGAAGTTCCAAGCTTTTGCTGCATGTCTTTCATAACATCCAAGATTTGTGCCTGAATCGTTACGTCGAGTGCAGTTGTTGGCTCATCCGCAATCAGAAGGGATGGACGACATGCCAAGGCAATTGCAATCATAGCACGCTGGCGCATACCACCGGAAAATTGGTGTGGATAATGGTTCATACGCGCTTCCGCATTTTTGATGCCTACAAGTTCGAGCATTTCCAATGCGCTTTTTTCAGCTTCTTTTTTGGACATGTTCTGATGCTTGCGCAGTACCTCGGTAATTTGCTTACCAATTTTGATGGTAGGATTCAAAGAAGTCATTGGATCCTGGAAGATCATGCCGATATCTTTACCACGGATGGCTTCCATCTGTTTATCTGTCTTATTCAGCAGGTCCTGCCCGTGAAAAGTAATTTCTCCGCTTTTGACCTTCGAAGGCGGGGAGGGAATCAATTTCATGATGGTTTGGGCAGTAACACTCTTACCACTACCGGATTCACCTACGATCCCCAGCGTCTCTCCTTTGCCAAGTTCAAAACTCACATTTTTAACGGCATCAAACTCACCAGAACGCGTCGTAAATGACACACTCAGGTCTTTGACTGTTAAAATCGGCTCCATAATCCCACCTCCTATTTCTATTTACGTAATTTCGGATCAAGCGCGTCACGCAAGCCGTCACCAAGCAAGTTAAATGCGAGCATTGTCATAACCATCAAACCTGCAGGGAACCACATCCGCCAAGGATACAGCGTCCAGCCTGTAAGTGCATCATTGATCATAGATCCAAGAGAGGATTTAGGTGCAGATACACCCAATCCGAGGAAGCTCAAAAATGCTTCTGCGAAGATGGCATTTGGGATGGACAACGTCAATGTAACGAGAATTGGTCCGACAGCATTTGGCAACAAATGACGGAAGAGTTGACGTCCAGTGCTTGCGCCCATGGAACGAGCAGCAAGGATAAAGTCTCTGTTTTTGAGTTGCATAATCTCGCCACGCACAATCCAGGACATACTGATCCATCCTGTAATGGTGAGTGCAATGATAATCGTTGTCAGACTTGGCTCCAATACAACCAGCAACAGGATAACAACGAGCATGTATGGCAGGGAGTACAAGATCTCAGAGAACTTGTTCATGATGCCATCAACACGTCCACCGTAGAAGCCCATAATGGCTCCATAAATTACCCCGATGACAAGGTCAATCAAAGCAGCAGCCAAACCTACAGTAAGAGACACACGTGCACCTACCCAGGTTCTTACCCATACATCACGACCCAGTTCATCTGTTCCGAACCAGTGTTCAGCACTCGGTGCAGCATTGGCATTTAACAAATCATTGGAATAATAATTATAGCTTGAGAACAACGAAGTTGGACCAATCATAGAGAAAATGACAACAAGGACTAGAACAGCCAAACTAATCATAGCGGCCTTGTTGGTTGCAAGTCTGTACATAGCGTCTTTGAATAGCGATACACTCTCTTGCGATTTCAACGCTGCCTGACTATCCAGGCCTGTGTTCGCCGTTTCATTATTGTTGTTATTCGTGCCAGACAACGTTATGCCCCCTTCCGGCTTTCTAGCTTAATTCTAGGATCAATCAACACGTAAGCGATATCCGTCAGGAAACGTGCAAGCATCAAGAGAATACCATAGAAGATTGTAATCCCCATGATCATCGTGTAATCACGATTCGTAATACTCTCTACAAATACTTTACCAATTCCACCAATATTAAAGATCTGCTCAATAACAACGGAACCCGTGATGATATTTGCTGTCATCGGACCAACATAAGTAACGACTGGCAAAATACCGTTCCGTAAAACGTGTTTAAACATGATAGCAGGCCATTTCAAACCTTTGGCTTTGGCTGTCTTGATGTAATCTGCATGCAACACTTCCAACATGCTTGAACGCGTCAAACGTGCGATAAAGGCAATTGGAGATGCTGACAGTGCGGCAACCGGAAGCACATAGTCGAGTGGGCCATCGAAGCCCATAACATTAAACCAGCCGAGTTTGAATGCAAAAACATATTGCACCAGGGATGCGAGCAAGAAACTCGGTACAGCAATCCCGATAACAGCCAGAATCATCGTAATATCATCAATCAACTTGCGATGGTACACTGCGGCAATAAGCCCCAACAAAACCCCCACAACAATTGAGATAATAATCGCAAAGATTCCTAGCTTCAGCGATGCTGTAAACGTTTGAGTGATCATACCCGTTACATCTTGATTCAGGTATTTCATAGAAACCCCGAAATCACCCTGAATGATTCCACCCATATACTTCAGGTATTGTTCATACATCGGTTTGTCCAAACCATACTTCACTTCTAAAAGTGCCCGGATTTCAGGTGATACTTTTTTCTCGGATGTAAAAGGGTCACCTGGAATGGCCTTCATCAGGAAGAAGGTTGCTGATGCGAGTATGAAAAGCGATAGCAGCATAAATAGCAGTTTTTTCAGCACGTACTTAACCAACCCTTGCACACCTCCACAAAACAATATTTTGTATACAAATCGATTGTAGAATTAGACAAGAATAATGTCCAATCCATTTATCGGAAATTTCAAGAATTATAAGGAAAATCGGTGCACATACAAAAAAATCGGGATATATATGGAATTCCACATATATATCCCGAAGTAATCATATAGACTTCAGAACAACTTATTTCTCTTCCAGATATGCACGAGTGAAGTCAATAGCTCCACTGAAATCAAGTTGTATGCCTTTCAGGTAAGGCTTAGTCAAAGATACGTTAGTGTAGTAATAAATCGGCAATACGCCCATTTCATCTTGAATCAGGATTTTCTCAGCGTCAGCAAAAGCAGCCATACGAGTAGCTGGATCTGCAGATTTTACAGTCTCTTTAACATCTTTGTCATACTGTTCATTGCTGAATTTGGAATCATTGTTTGTGTTTCCAGTAGTCCACATTTCCAAGAAGTTGTACGGATCGTTGTAGTCAGCAGACCAGCCCGCACGAGCGATTTGGAAGTTTTGGTTTTGACGGTTCTCAAGGAATACGCCCCACTCTTGGTTTTCCGTTTTCACGTCAACACCAAGGTTTTTCTTCCACATGTCAGCAACAGCAAGAGCGATTTTCGCATGACCGTCACTAGTATTGTAGATCAAAGTTACTGCTGGCAATGTTGTGTAGCCTTCTTCTTTCATACCTTCAGCAAGCAATTTCTTAGCTTCTTCTACGTTCTCAGTGAAGTAGTCGTCTTTGTGCTCATCACGGAATTCGGCGTTTTCACCGCGGATACCTGGAGGTACAAAGCCGAAAGCTGGAATTTGTCCACCTTGTGTTACTTTGTCAACGATCAATTGACGCTCGATTGACATTGCAAAAGCTTTACGGATTTTAACGTTGTTAAATGGAGCTTCATTAACGTTGAACTGGTAGTAGTAAGTACTTGCAATACCAGTAGCTTTAAACTCGTCCGGCAATTCCGCTTTTACAGAAGGAATTTGGTCGGAAGGAATTTCACCGTTAGGTGCGCCTGTGTAGTCCAATTGTCCAGACTTGTAAGCTTGCAGTTCGGAAGCACTGCTGTTTGTCAGGGACATATTAATTTCAGACAATTTGATGTCAGAAGCTGCATGGTAGCTATCGTTTTTCTTCACAACGATTTTTTGACCTTTAGCGTATTGATCCATTGTGAATGGTCCGTTAACGATCATGTTTTTGTAGTCTGTGAAGAATTTGTCATTCGTGTCAGCAGACTTGTGTACTGGGTAGTACGTGTAGAATGCTGTCAGACCCAAGAAGTAAGGTGTTGGGTTTTCCAACGTTACTTCCAGCGTGTGCTCATCAGTAGCTTTAACACCTACTTGAGAGAAGTCTGTGATTTTAGTACCTTTATATGTTTCGTCTTTGCTCAGGTTGTAACCCTCAGCACCTTTGATGTAATACAGTTGGTAAGCATATGGAGAAGCTGTTTCCGGTTTCAAAGCGCGTTCCCAAGAACGTACAAAGTCTTCGGCAGTGATTGCATCACCGTTGCTCCATTTAGCATCCGGGTTCAGGTTGAAAACATATTTCAAACCATCTTCGGAAATTGTCCAGTCTTTAGCAACACCTGGAGCTTCTTTGCCATCAGGGTCGATACGCACAAGACCTTCATACAAGAATTTCAGTACAGTGTTGGTTTGGCTGTCTTTTGCTTGAGCCGGGTCTAACGTAGGAGGTTCAGCTGACAGGTTAATTTTCAGGACTTGATCTTTAGCAAGACCATTTCCTTCGGTTGCAGAACCAGTATCGGTGTTACCTGTGCCTTCGTTTTTCGATCCGCACGCTGCAAGTACGGTACCGAACGCCAAAATCAGCGTCAAAAGGACTAATAGACTTTTCCTTTTCATCTAACACTTTCCCCCTAAATTGATGTGGTATATGTTTATAGATTATACAACCACCGGTCAAAAAAATCTACATTACTTTTTCAGAAAGTAATGTTTTTTTCAGTTTTCGACAAAATCGACACATTTTTTAGCCCTTTTGCGTTATGTATCCTCACATCTGTTTCATGAAGTATCTAAATAATCCAAATATAGTAAACAAAACATATCCAAAACTCATTATGACAAAAGCCATGCGCCAAACGGCCCGGAACATTCTACCCCCATCGACCTTACCTTTGAGCCGATTTTGTGCCCCTCCGATGAATCCAAGCGCTATTAGTATGAGTATTAATGTTAAATAAAATCCAAAATTCGAATCAAATGTTAAGTTGAATAACGCCGATACAGAGAATATAAGGAATAAGGTTGTAACATCCATTGCCGAGCGCAGCGCCACACGCTTATCTTTTTTCCATCCATACATGATCCAATAGACAAGAAAAAACGGAAAGAACGGCAGTATGCTCAGCACAATAAAAAATCCCATTAACTCACTCCTTCCGGTTGCATACCTTCAATCAGATGAAGCAGTACTTCATGCGTTGGAGCAGACAGGCCACACCGATACGCCATGCTTACAATTTGCCCATTAATGGATTGTACCTCCGTTTCTTGTCCATGCAGAACATCTGACAGCATGGAAGATGTATTCGAGGCTGTGGAACGACAGACGGAAAGGATTTGTTCCCACA
Source organism: Paenibacillus taichungensis (assembly GCF_013359905.1). Taxonomy (GTDB): domain Bacteria; phylum Bacillota; class Bacilli; order Paenibacillales; family Paenibacillaceae; genus Paenibacillus; species Paenibacillus taichungensis. The sequence continues at coordinate 423,976 of NZ_JABMCC010000118.1, forward strand.
CATCTACCTCAAGAAGTATTCCGCTTGCTCTGTATACCGCCAATGCCTCATCGTACAACTGACGCATAAACATGATTCGCTCTTCCTTTGTAATTAACTCCCCGTTAGGAATACGCCATATCGCGGTAAGTGGGTTAATGACAGCATTGATTAACAACTTCCTATAAATCAGCTTATCGATTTCATTCGACACTGTACAGCCAAATCCTGCCTGCTGCAAAAGTCCCTGTAAACGAACGAGTTCATTAGAATCCATTGGCGTTAGAGATGAGATACGTACATCTGCACTTTTGCCCAACCAGGTCTCTCCTATACCTGCACGGATGACTCCATCTTGCTGTCGTTTCGCCCCTTCTGTGGTTATGACGCTGTATACATTGGAATGTGGCATATTGGTTTGCACATGTTCCAGATGCCCAACCCCATTTTGGAAACATGCGATGTTGAGCACTTGCGTCTTCAATGAACCAATTTCACGTATAACATCATGTATCGCTGTCTGTTTCACCATTAATAGTAGCCAATCTCCAGGTGAGTGTTTCCATACTCGATTTAACTCCGTAATCGGCTTGGCCTGGGTATGATCAGGTGTAATCTGGATGGTTTTCTCCTGTTCAATGACCTTAAATCCTTCGATACTAAGTTTGTTTGCCTGTTCGGCCGTTCTTGTCCAAAATCGAACCTCGTTGCCTGCGTCCTGAAGCTTACCTCCATACAAAAGACCCAGTGACCCTGAACCTACAATGTCAATGATCATCCTGCATCCCTACCTCTGCTCCAATAGTTGCTTTTATCTATAATAGAACAAAAACAGCAAACAAAAAACCCATCATACCCGCCGTTATGTAACGGAGGTGTGACGGGCCTAATCTAATGCTGATCATCAGACATCGTTTGCTTTTATTCAATTCGTTCCAGATTCCCGTTGGCATCCATTTTGAATCTCGTTTTGAGTTCCTCTTCTTCTTCTGTCAGAAATGCAAGTCTGCGAGCACGATCCATAATCTGAATCAATGCTTTATAATCGTCGTTTACAACACGATAATCAGTCTGTACTTCATTCACTTCCTTAGACAGACGATCATTCTCGCAACGCAGTTCATGAAGTTCATCCTCTTTTTCACGAAGCTCTTTCTCAAGCATTTTGAGCTGGCGACCGTTTTCCTGTACAGTTCCCTTCCATTGCCGCAAGAATCGTATAACTGCATCGATGGATAGAGAGTCTTCCGAAATACCATCCGCCTTGTACAGATTTTCTTCTGTATCCAGGGTGGACAAAGCTGCTACTTGTGGTCCAAGCAAAGCCGGTTGTTTGCGGAGATAACTTCGTTTTTGTCGTTGAGCCTTAGCATTGCTTATAGCAGACTCATATTTCTTACGTACACAGCTGTTCCAGCGAAAACCGCAAGCGGCAGAAGTTCTGCCTATTTTTTCGCCAACCTCTTCAAAAGCAGCCAGTTGTGTACTTCCTTCCCGAATATGACGCAAAGTAACCTCAGCCAAAATCAAATCGTCCTCTGTACTCCAAGCATCCTGTCTCACTGCAGTCATGCTATAATACCCTCCTAACAACATCCTAAAATAACCGTCCCCATAACCGAGTTCCCGGCATGTGAATTAGGTATAAAAGCTGCTTTATTCATTCTTATGCCTCTCATAGAGTTCATAGAATTGATTTCATACTAAAATGTATTTCCACATTTATGAGTACTCATACGTTACATATGCAAAACAAACCATACTTTAACTCTTTTAGGCCAAAAAAAGAATTCGCTTTCATATCCAATTTTGTTTACACCTTTTTCCTTTCCCGGTATAATGTTGTGTAGACAATCTATGATCGTACATAGGAGAGGAGGACTTACCGTGGCGCGCATGTTTCGGGTACTCGGGTTCTTCACGCTAGCGATTGGCCTGATGGCTTTTGCGGGAGACCTGGTCGAAATGGCTTTGCTTTTTTTCCTGCAGACTGCGTTTTTTGTCATTTTGGGATATTTGAAATTTACGGAACGTACGTACATATTGCTCTTCTGGGGCTATATGATCGTGACATTCACAGGGTTCAGCTATTGGACCGTATTCCAAATGGATTTGCCGCTCTAATCCGCCAGCAGCATCAAAGCGATCCGGCTAATGTCGGATTGCTTTTTTGTCGTTTTCAGATTAAATGACTATTCTTTGTGTTATGTAACCACTACGGATATTTCACGTATCTATTTCATATATTGTCTGGAAGAGATAAGCCTGGTCGCATCATATGTAGGTATGGAAAGGAGAATGATGGGTGAAACGTCGATACGGCATTCCCGGCTTCATCGTATGTATTATATTTTTGATCCAGCTACCTTGGACTTATGCCTATGGAGAGCCTTCATCTGAGGAAACACGCGAAATACTGCAACAAAGCCTATCCATCGTCGAAATCGATCATGAAATCGAACGTATTACAGCAAGACAAAAACAGTTGGACGAACAGCGTCAGACGTTATCCATTCAGCTTCAGGAACAGGAAGACCAGATACATACTCAGCAAGACCGAGCGGGCGCAGTTGTAAGATCCTACTATACCGGGGAGCGTGATAGTCTCTTGATGACGGTACTCGGAGCAAGATCCATTAAGGATCTGTTCATTCTATACGATTACTATCAGATTATTATTGGCAGGGATCAGGCTGTTCTGGACAAGTATCAAGATCGATATCGCACGATGCAGCAAACGTCTGCCCAGATTAATCAGACCTCTGCAGAGCTGTCTGAACTCAAAAATAATCTTCAACATCAACGTGAACGGGTACTTGCATTGCAGAAAGAAGTGGACGGAAAAGTAGCTGCCAGCGGGGATGCTGCAGCCATGCAAAAATTGATGGATGAGTTGACCATCTATTGGGAGAACATTGGCATATACGAGGTCAAGCGATATTTTAAAGCTTTGGCATCAGCTATGCAGAACCTGCCACAGTTTATCCAAGAACAAAACGGAGGAATCTCCACTACTGGAACATCGTACACCATTCGAATTGGACAAGATGAGCTGAATACGTTTCTTCGATCACAGAATCCGATCTTTGAAGACTTCGCCTTTCAGTTCGACAAAGATCGAATCACTGCTTCCGGGCAGCGTGATCAGTTGCAATTAAGCATTGAAGGTCATTATACGGTCGAAAATGAACCGCAGAATTCAATTCGATTTCATGTCGATAAACTTGTGTTTAATCAGTTAGAACTACCCGATACCACACGTCGTATGCTGGAACGAGAATTCGATCTCGGATTTTACCCACAGAAAATTCTGTCCTTTGTCAAAGCCACAGAGGTATCCACAAGCGAAGGCATACTTGAAGTAAAGCTCGCCATTTCATTTTGACGAGCTTTGCAAGGCAATAATACTTTTGACATATTGATTAGCCGTAATCTCTCCCGCAAGAAGTTGTTGTATCTTTTTTTGAAAGGCAGAAGTTAGTATAGGACTTTCCGTCATTACGGCCTGTGAAGATTCAGCTGGAAACCAGGATTTTACATCAGTCGTATCATACTTCGTTATTAGTTTCTGTGACTCAAGATCTAGTTCCTGTTGCTTTGCTGGTAAATAGTTAGCCTGTTGGTGCCACTCCGATTGCACGGTAGAGGAAGTCATTCCTTCAATCCAGCGGCTGGCCTCTTCCGCCTCAAGTGAGCCAGCTGCGATAACAAGACTTCTTGATCTTAGCGGTTCCAACGCACTGAGAGCTATCTTCTCCGATGAGCTCTGATCGCCTGCCCCGGCTTTATCTCCACTCAACAAACGAGAAAGCAACGTTACTACCATAGGAGTTCCCGTCTGCTCATCAGAAGAAAAGATCATCGGATTTATGGATTCGGCTGTAATGTGCGACTGAATCTGATCCAACAGCTGTATGATTTGTTGGTATGCCTCCGTCTGCGAAGAAGTTTGCGCTTTCTTAATTTTGTCGGGGGCCATGCCTGGCTCAAACTGATTCAGCCACGCACTTACCGCATGAAGGTCATTTGAATTTATACTTATCAAATCCGTTCCATCTTGTGTTGCTTGTTGTACAAGTTTGATCCATTGCTCCTTATTTTCGGGTAAACCTGCCAAACCGGCTTCGTCTAGGAATGGAGAGCGGGCTGCGAGTACATAAGCGTCAAAATCAAACGGCATCCCCCATTGGTAACCATTCCACTCTGTCATTTCACGTAAGCCAACCACAGTTTCTCCCAAAGACTTGGACAGTGTTGTACCGTTTAACGGATACAGATGTCCTTTTTTGGCATGATATTGAACTTCCGCGCTATCCAGAAGAATAATATCCCCGCTCTCTCCTACCGAAAACTTATTATCAAGCACTCGCTTATATGTAACTGGCTCCAAATTCCGAAGACTGATTTCCACATGTTGAGAAGTTGCTACTTCATTAGCCATCTTTTTAAACGATTTAAAGTCGGTCTCAGACATCGAGACTACAATCTCTAATGGGGCATGTTGGTCTTCACTACGAGATGACGTGTTGGGAAATGCATCTTTTTCCGAATCTCGTTCCTGATTAAGCTGTGAACCTCTAAAATCAAAGCTGGGAGACAGAATCGTTAACGAAAGCAGTAGCACTGCGAACAAAACAACCTGGTGTCCACGCTTCATTAACTTCCCCTCCTTGCTCACCTAATTTTTTCCTGCAACACTCATTGTAACAAATAAGTAGTGCTCTTGTCCTATCCTGCCAAAAAACAGTTTTCCGATATTTTGCATACCTCGAGCATATCGAGTTCTGTGCAATAACTGATTTTTATTTTTCCAGCAAAAAACCGGCCCTAAGAGCCGGTTCAATAGAAACATTTTCCGGGAAATAAACTTCCCGTTACCTTACAATAAATCCGCTGCAAGCTGAGCCAACTTGGAACGTTCTCCTTTTTCCAGCATAATGTGTCCACTGATTCCCTCTTGCTTGAACCGCTCCACAATATACGTCAGACCATTACTTGCTGAGTCCAGATAAGGATGGTCTATTTGCTCAGGGTCACCCATCAAAATGATTTTACTGCCTTCGCCCACCCTTGATACAATAGTCTTCACTTCATGTCGAGACAGATTCTGCGCTTCATCAATAATGATGAACTGTCCTGGTATAGACCGTCCACGAATATAAGTGAGTGCCTCAACCTGAATACTGCCAAGACCCATTAGAATTTTATCAATGTCGCCTGCTTTTTTGGTATCAAACAAAAATTCCAAGTTATCATAAATCGGCTGCATCCATGGTCTTAGTTTTTCTTCTTTCTCACCAGGGAGATAACCGATATCTTTCCCCATCGGAACAACCGGACGAGCGATCAATAATTTTTTGTACTTATGATCATCCTCCACTTTAAGTAAACCCGCAGCAAGCGCCAACAAAGTTTTTCCTGTACCCGCCTTTCCTGTAATCGTGACAAGTGGAATATCATCATTCAGGAGCAGTTCTAGGGCCATACGCTGTTGCGCGTTACGTGCACTGATGCCCCATACATTATCATTACTAAGGAAAAGTGGTTCCAACTTCGTTCCTTCTGTATTTACTTTGAGTAAAGCCGATTTATTGGTTCCCATCTCATCCTTGAGAATTACAAATTCATTCGGGTAAAGCGAATAAGACAACTGTAACGGTTTGATCGGTAGGAAGCGATATGTGTAAAACTCATCAATGACCGAAGGATGAACCTTCAGGGCAGTATAGCCTGGATATAATTCACTAAGGCCTGCCGTTCGATCTGATAAGTAATCCTGTGTGAAAAGACCGAGTACATCCGCTTTGATACGAACAAGCACATCCTTGCTGACCAGAACCACTTGTCGCTCAACGACCTCTTTCTCATTTTCCTCAATCTGATAATTCAGTGCGACGGCCAAAATCCGATTATCGTTGGATACCTCTCCAAACATTTCCTGTACTTTTACAAAACTACGATGATTCAGTTCCACTTTCAGATAGCCTCCATTAGCTAAAGGGACGCCACTGTGCAGATGTCCCAATTCACGCAACCCATCAAGAAGTCTTGATACATTACGGGCATTACGCCCAATTTCATCGGCATTTCTTTTTTTGGAGTCGATCTCCTCCAGTACAACCGCGGGAATGATTACCTCATGTTCATCAAAGGCAAATATGGCATTGGGGTCATGCAGAAGCACGTTCGTATCCAATACAAAAATCTTTTTCATTCAATCCCCTCCAAAGCGGCGTCGTTAAAGGCATGGATAAGTTTGATCTTTCAGCAGCGACATGGACAATCATGCTCCCATACATAAATGTATTCGACTAGGACAAAATAATTGTCAACCATTCTGAAAAACTCCAGGAAAGGATGAACATTTATGAAATATTGGGTTTGCACGCTGCTTCTGATCTTTATACTTACAGGCTGCAACAGTTCTACACGTAATGCCTCGCAGCAACAAGGTCAGCATGCCAAAGGTTACGGAGGAAATGTTACAACTCAGCAAGACCAAAGGAAAGGATCTCACATGCTCAATACTCAGGAAGATCGGTTGCACCCTTCAGCTGTGGACCATCTGACCGAAAATACAGGTGAGGTTCATGAGAAAAACGTTATGGACAACACCAAAGCCGATCGGATGCCAAATGAAAAAAGGGTGACCCACCTCAAAACACTTGCCAAGCAAGTGGAAGGTGTCAAAGATGCCAACTGTGTCATTCTTGGTAATACAGCCGTAGTTGGCATTGATGTCGACGGTGAACTGGAGCGTGCACGAGTAGGTACAATTAAATACTCTGTAGCCGAAGCCCTCCGCAAAGATCCGGAAGGTGTGGATTCCATTGTTACCGCAGATGCTGATGTCACTGAACGCATTAAGGAAATTGGTGAGCATATTCGTCAAGGTCATCCAATATCCGGTTTCGCTTCAGAACTTGCTGACATGGTGGGCCGGATCATTCCCCAACTACCCAAAGATGTCAAAGTCCGTCAAAATCCGGATGAACATGTTGAACGTGAACAACAAATGCAGCAGCTGCATTCTTCAGACAAAAGACAACAAAAAGCCCAGTGATCTCTCACTAGGCTTTTTTCATTGCAGTAAAAACCTGCTCATCTAATTTCTCAGCAGCACGCTGATCATATATTTTGACAAATTGAGGCACAGAAGATAGCTGGGCTCCATAAAAAAGGGCGTTTCTTACCGCTTCAATGGAAATGTCGAAACAGCACATATTAAACGGAACATCCTGTAACGGATTTTGTCGTACGGAAGCACGTCCGTTTACCGCATACACCATCTCTTCTCCAAAAATGGTGACGGTAATAGCCGGGTTCTCGATCATATTGTTCACGAGACGTGAACGATGATCAATCGCCACACGAAGGGTAGAAGCATTCTCCGCATAAATCCAGGAGATTGCTGTTGATGTCGGACCTCCAGATTCAATGTCCACGGTGCTCAAAAGCACAAAGGTTTCGTTCTTGAATTGCTGTAAAAGAGATTCAGTCAATTGTGTGACGGCTTCGGACATCCAACCAGCCCCCTAATCTTCTTTATGCAATTCTTAATTCGTTGTTGATGATATTATAGCATACCATCAAACTTGCTTCCAATCCCAAAAGAATCAATGTTACTCAGCTGTTGGAGATGCTGTTACTTTGCCTGAAAGTGTATCCTGCAACGCCTGTTTGGCATTAGCCAATTCAGTTTCGTTGATATATACATATGGACTTCTCCACTCTCCGGTTACAGGTGTGTAGTGCACATCCGATTTGGAAATATTCCAATAGGTTGAAATGAAGTTCTTCATTTGCTCTGATTCCACATCTGTTGTCATGTTATCGTCAACAGCGCCTATCACTTTACCAATCTTCGTTACGCCTCCCAGTGATTTCAACTGATCCAACATGGAATTCAACACTTGATTCTGACGTTTATTTCGGTCAAAGTCGTTGGATTCATCTGTCTTCGGCTTACAGTTCGATTTACGGTAACGAACAAAATCAAGTGCTTCTTTACCATCCAAATGCTGTGCACCAGCTACCAGGTTAATATCCGTGCCATCGGCCGTATCTTTGTAACACATGTTTTTATCCACTGTCACATCCACGCCACCTACAGCATTAACCGCATCACGGAACGCTTGAAAATTCAATACCGTTGTATAATTAATATCCACATTCAGATATTTTCCCATCATTTCTTTCATTTGGTCCTCTGCATTTTTGCCAGAGGTTTTTTCTTGGGCTTTAAATTTAGGATAATAGGAATTCAATTTATTCGCCTTATATCCATCCAACTGAATACGGGTATCCCGAGGTAAAGATACAATGGTTGCCGTCTTGGTCTCCGGATTCAGAGAAGCTACCATAACCACATCCGAGAGATACGTACCTGTTTCGGGACGGTTATCCGTACCTAGCAGCAACATCGTAATGGGTTTGGTTTTGGCTGACATTCCAGCCGGTACTGGCTTATCAATACCCGTATCAGCTACCTGATTGTATACCCAATAGAGATATCCGCCGCCAACCACAATTGCAATAACCAATAAACTTAAAATCAGTCTGCCAAAGGTTCGCATCTTTTTCTTCTTCTTTGGTTGCTTGCCTTTGCCGTTCTTCGATCCAGAAGCGCCGGATTGAGTCGGTGCCTGTCTCCGTGGAGGCAGTCCGTTCGAATTCGAGTTCATATCTTCAACACCTTTATCACATCTGTTTTGGCCTATATATAAGACAACCGCTTTCCCTAAGGAAAACGGATGGTCTATACTATACAGAATTTATGAGTTTCGAGCGGCAGCTTCCGCTTTTTTCTTTTGACGACCTTCAATAAAATAACGCACTCTCACTAACAACATCAAACCAACCGCGACCAACAAACATTGAATGATGGGCAGCTTGTCGATCTGAAAAATAAGAAGCATGAATGTGCCCATCGCCATCAAAATATAGAGAACGATTTCCTTACCAAGTGGCAATTTCTGACGTACCCGAAACACCTTGTTATATACGTAAGTAATCAATACAAAGATGACGATGTAGGCTACGATCGGGTGTGATGCGAACCATGCTTGCATGCACAGCCAGCTCCTTTCGTGTTCATGCTAGGATATAAGTTAACTATTGTGAAACCCTTTCGATAACTCTGAATAAGACACACATCGGAGGTGACCGTTCCGGTATCGGATCGTTCTTTTGATCGCTGTTATCCCCAGATTTTTTTGATCCATTTACTCAATGGTAAAATCCGGGGATAAAGGCGAACGCTTCGCTTCTGCAGAATCGAACCCGATCCCTTCACTACTTCCACTGTGCATAACATCGTTAACTTCTATGTTCCATCAAACGTTAACTTATATAGTTTATTTTGTTGTTATTAGGCTTTCGAAGCCATTTTACGTTGTTTCTCAGCACGCTCACGCTCGGATTTATTCAGGATCTTCTTACGAAGACGAATAGATTTCGGTGTAATCTCACAATATTCATCTTCATTCAGATATTCAAGCGCCTGTTCCAACGAGAAGATAATCGGAGTTTTAATTTTAACCGTATCATCTTTACCAGAAGAACGAACGTTAGTCAGTTGTTTTTCTTTGCAGATGTTAACAACGATATCATTGTCACGTGTATGTTCACCAACAATCATACCTTCGTAGATTTCAGTACCCGGCTCCAAGAAGAGCGTACCGCGATCCTCAACGCCCATCATGCCATAGAACGTAGATGTACCAGTTTCAGTTGAGATCAGCACGCCTTGGTGACGTCCACCTACTTGACCGGATACTACTGGAGCGTAGCTGTCAAATGCATGGTTCATTACACCGTAACCACGAGTCAATGTCAGGAAGTTGGTGCTATATCCGATCAAACCACGTGCTGGGATCAGGAACTCCAGACGAACTTGGCCACTACCTGTGTTGACCATGTTAACCATCTCTGCTTTACGTGCGCCCAGGCTCTCCATTACGGAACCCATGCTTTCTTCAGGGATATCAATCAACAAGCGCTCTAGAGGTTCCATTTTCTTACCGTCAACTTCTTTAACGATAACTTCTGGTTTGGATACTTGAAGCTCATATCCTTCACGACGCATATTTTCAATCAGGATACCTAAGTGAAGCTCACCACGTCCAGAAACGACAAATGCATCCGGGCTATCCGTTTCGTCAACACGAAGGGAAACGTCTGTTTCCAATTCTTTTAACAAACGCTCACGAAGTTTACGGGAAGTTACCCATTTACCTTCACGACCTGCGAATGGACTGTTGTTCACGAGGAACGTCATTTGCAGTGTAGGCTCATCAATTTTCAAAACTGGAAGTGCTTCAGGATTGTTTGGATCAGCGATGGTTTCACCAATGTTGATGTCCTTGATTCCTGCAATCGCGACGATGTCACCTGCTCCTGCTTCTTCCGTCTCAATACGTTTGAGACCCTGGAAACCGAACAGTTTCTCGATACGTGCAGTTTTGCTCTTACCATCACGCATAATAACCGTTACCGATTGTCCTTGACGGATCACACCGCGGTTAACACGACCAATGGCAATACGGCCAAGGTATTCATTGTAGTCCATCAAAGTAACGAGGAATTGAAGTGGTTCTTCAACATTTTCGGTAGGGTGTGGGATGTGACTAACGATGGTATTGTAGATCGCCATCATGTTGTCATCCTGTTTAGCAGGATCACTTTCCATGCTGGATGTTCCGTTCAATGCGGAAGCATATACAACAGGGAATTCAAGTTGTTGATCGTTGGCACCCAGTTCAATGAACAGGTCCAATACTTCATCAATTACCTCAGCCGGACGAGCCGCTGGACGGTCAATTTTGTTTACAACAACGATAGGTGTAAGGTTGTGCTCCAGTGCTTTACGCAATACAAATTTCGTTTGCGGCATACATCCTTCATAAGCATCAACAACGAGCAATACGCCGTCAACCATTTTCATGATACGTTCCACTTCACCACCGAAGTCGGCGTGTCCTGGTGTATCCACAATATTGATCAGGTAATCTTTATAGGTAATAGCTGTGTTTTTGGCCAGAATCGTAATACCGCGTTCACGCTCCAAATCGTTGGAGTCCATTGCGCGCTCCTGTACCGTTTCGTGATCACGGAAAGTACCGGATTGCTGGAGCAACTTGTCGACGAGCGTTGTTTTCCCGTGGTCGACGTGGGCAATAATCGCAATATTGCGAATGTGTTCTCTTGAATGCATGGTTTGTATCCATATCCTTTCCAATTTCAATTCTTATCTACTAAACTTCCCGCAAATTCGCAGGTTACTCACCCAAAATAAGCGTCGGTGATATCCCGACGCATGCCTATATCCCTTATATTATAGTTGATCATAGGTAAAAATCAAGATATTTCGCTTGAAAGACCGCTGGGAATGTTACCAGCCTCTCCCTTGGCGTCCTCGACCAAACAGCAACCACATCCCGCCTACAATTAAAATTACTGCCAGAACGTAGATAATACCGGTGTGAAGCAGTGTAAATCCAAATAAAATAATTGAAAGGATGCCCACGCCCAATGCAACCGGAAGTACCATTGCAGGTCTTCGATGATCAGCCAGTGCATATTCAAGCAAACCAACGGCAATTCCAAGCAAAAAAGCAGGCCACAGGTTGCTCATCAATCCGCTGCCCCATGTATTCGTGATTCCGAACAACAGACCATAGACGGTTAATGTTCCTGCTGGAACGAGTGACCATGATGGCGTGAGCCTTGCATAATATAATGCATGAAGAGCAATACCAGGCAACAAGATGAGCAAAGGCCAGAAGTGCCGTCCAATAAAGCCAAACACACCAAGTTTCCCGAGTAAAATTATTAAACCTGCAATAAAAATAAATATTCCGATTGCTTTTTCATTTCTCATCCTCATCTACAATCACCTCTTATAACATTTGGCTATGTACCCCGTAAGCTAAACTATAAACTTTCCATGATGACTGAATGTTCCCAGCCTTCTTCTAGTGTAGCCGATGTGTATACAAAAAACTACACTTTATGTCGTACTTCGCCTCTCTCCATTATCCTGTATTACCCTAAAATGATCGGTCTATGACTTATTCAAGTTCACCCATTTCTTCTGAACAAATAAATACAGCAAAAAACTGCCCTTTACGGGCAGTTCGCCAGAAAATTCACATTTCCATTTGCTCAAATCAACTTACACGTTTCGACGAACGAACTTGTGTGCTCCTCCAATGGCGATTACAAGACAAGCCATAGCTACAGGAAGCAGTGTATGTGCCTCAGCTGCCAAGCCACCAAGCCACTGTCCCAGCTTCGGATCATTCATCACCATCTCACCTGCTGTGAAGGCCAGAATACCTGAACCGGCAAATACCAGAATCGGAAACCGCTTCAACAAACCGACAATCAACCCGCTGCCCCACACCACAATCGGAATACTTATGGCAATCCCGATGACTGTAAGCGCCAAGTCCCCATCCGCGAGAGCAGCAATCGCGAGAACATTATCCAGACTCATGACAAAGTCAGCAATCAAAATAGTTTGGATCGCTTTCCAGGTCGTGGACGCCTTACGAATATGTACTTCATCTTCATTCTGAAGCAGCAGCTTGACAGCAATCCAGAGCAACAGCAAACCGCCGGCAGCCTGAATAAAAGGAATACCCAACAGCAGTACGGCTGCAAAGGTTAACAAACAGCGCAAAACTACAGCGCCGAAAGCCCCCCACCATACCGCCTGCTTGCGCTGTCTCACCGGCAAATCCTTGCTTGCAAGCGCAATAACAACCGCATTATCTCCACTCAGAACCAGATTGATCATTAATATTTCGGTCAACAGCCATAGCGTATCCATGCTTCTCCCCCCCACTCTAACTTGTATGTCAAAGTTGTCCATGCTATTCTTAAACGTTGAACAAGCTTTCTGAGGTTTGGATATATAGAAGGAGTGACATCGTATGGAGCTGTTTAGCCCCGCTTTTTGGCTAGCGTTGTTGAACGTTGTATTTATTGATCTAATTCTGGCTGGCGATAATGCCATCGTGATTGGTCTCGCAGCTCGAAATTTGCACCCTTCTGTGCAGAAAAGGGCGATTCTTTACGGAACAGGCGGCGCACTTTTAATTCGTATTGTAGCCACTGTGATTGTGCTCTGGCTGCTTAAAGTGCCTTGGCTGCTTCTTGTTGGGGGATTACTCCTGATCTGGATTGCGTACAAGCTATTGGCAGATCAAGGGGAAGAGCATTCGGATATCAAGGCTGGCAGTTCTCTCTGGGTAGCCGTGCGAACCATTGTCATTGCTGACGCTGCCATGGGACTGGATAACGTCATCGCCGTTGCTGGTGCAGCACAACAGCATTTGGTACTGGTTATACTCGGACTGCTGATCAGTGTACCTATTATCGTGTGGGGCAGTACGTTGTTTATCAAATTAATTAACCGTTTCCCTTGGATTATTTATCTTGGAGCCATCGTGCTGGGATATACGGCTTCCAATATGATCACAGAGGAACACCGCCTTGTTCCTTTCTTCACTGAGCATCCTGCACTTAGAATCTTATTTATCGTCCTCGTCACTGCTGGTGTCGTGTTTGCAGGATATCGTAAACGTGCAAGCAGCAATAAACCAGGTGGAGAGCGGCAGCATTCGTATTCCTAAGCTTTAAATAAGTGAAATTCCCATCAGCCACAACCATAAAAAGGACTGACCGATAATACATCGGTCAGTCCTTTTTCTTCATGCAGATAACATAGTGCTTATTATGTCATTCAATCCAGAATGAGGTTCCTCAAAACCACTCTTCTTTCATGTCATTAACTTCATCCTGTTGATTGGTTATCATAAAGTTTTCACCTGCATGCAGCGTAATTGTTTCTGTCTTCTCCACCGCCTGCTCCACCCATTCCGGTAGCTGACTCATAGTCGCTTCGATTTTGTCCACAATGCGAAGATTCGGGTTCGTTGTTGGGGATTTCGGTACAAAAAGAGTACAACAATCCTCATATGGCAAAATCGATATATCATACGTTCCGATCTGTTTGGACAGAGTAATAATCTCCTGCTTGTCCATCATGACAAGTGGTCGCAGCAACGGCAGATCCGTCGCACGTCCAATGACATTCATGCTTGGCAGGGTCTGGCTTGCTACCTGACCCAGACTATCTCCGGTAATCAGTGCAAGCGCACGTTCACGTTCAGCTAGCTTGGTTGCAATACGTAACATGGAGCGGCGCATCAGTGTGATGATCAAGTTATCCTGTCCCAGTTGGGTAAATGCTGTTTGAATTTCCGTAAAAGGAACCAGATGCAGCTTAATTGTGCCTGCATGATCAGCAAGTGCACGCGCCAAATCAATGACCTTTTCTTTGGCACGCTGGCTTGTGAACGGATAACTGTAAAAATGTACACATTCCACTTCCAGGCCTCTACGCATCGAAGACCATGCAGCTACAGGGCTGTCTATGCCACCCGATAATAACAGCATCGCTTTACCATTTGTACCCAAGGGAAATCCACCTACGGCCGGAATGACTTCACTGAAGATATACGTGCCCTGGTCCCTGATTTCCACACGTAGTTCAATGTCAGGTTGACGCACGTCTACACTTAACTGCTGGAATTTCCGAAGAATCGGAGAACCCACTAGATGGTTCATTTCATGCGAAGAGTTGGGGAACTCTTTCCATACACGCCGCGCATTAACTTTGAATGTGGTACCGTCTTTGAATTCAGACTCTCTCTCATCCATAAAAGCAACGGCAGTCTCCACGATTTGATCAGTTTCAGATGGAGTCACTTTAACGGGACTGATCGACGTAACGCCGAATACTCGTTTCAGCACAGCAATCAGTTCTGTATGAGATTCACCACCCAGATCAACATACAACCGTCCAAACTCCTTCCGCAGACTTGCACCTGGGTAAGGTTTGAGCAGAGAACGTACCTGGGTGATGATTGTTTTTTCGAACCGGGCACGGTTTTTTCCTTTTAACATAAACTCTCCGAAGCGGAGAAGCAGCATATCATATTTCATCTAAAATCACATCCGCCTTTCCAACGGGCGCAGCTGCGCCACCATCTGATGTAAAGCCTGCTCCAGCAGTGCCACATCTTCTTCTGTATGTTCATCTCCAAGACTAATACGCAATCCACCAGCAGCACAAGCATTATCCCTGCCCATAGCAAGCAATACCCTGCTGGGTTCAGCCGATCGCGAAGAGCAAGCAGATTGTGTAGAAACAGTTACTCCAAGTTGTTCAAGGGTATGCAGCGCCACTTCTGCCTTCATCCCAGGATAGGAAAAATGAACAATGTGCGGAGCACCCTCTTTACGACTATTTAACACAAGTCCGGGAATCGTATCTATGACCTCCATAATACGATTTCGCAAAATCGTTGTACGTTGTGCAAAGTCAGCCTGACGTTCCGCAGCGAGACGCATCGCCTTCGCCATACCCACAAGCAAAGGTACGTTTTCAGTTCCCGCTCTCAGTCCCTGTTCTTGAGAACCCCCTGACAATAAAGGGGTAAGCTCCACTCCACTTCGTACGTAGAGAAGTCCAGCTCCTTTGGGACCACGAATCTTGTGAGCAGACAAGCTGTACAAATCTGCGCCCCATGCCGCAGGTTTAGCCTCTATCTTGCCAAAACCCTGCACGCCATCCACATGAAAAAGCACCTTTGGTGCTTCCTTCTTCAGTCGTGCACCAATTTCAGCAATTGGATGTATCGCTCCTGTTTCATTGTTCACATGCATCAGACTCACAAGCACCGTATCCGATCGTATAGCATCCATTGCCTGCTGGGCGCTAACCAGACCATCGGAATCCACGGGAAGCCAAGTGACCTCCCAGCCCCACTGCTGTAGCTGCACAAAACTCTCGTATACTGAAGCATGTTCCGTTGCAGTTGTAATGATGTGTTTGCCCCGAGACTGGTAATGTAATGCCGCCCCTTTAATAGCAAGATTGTTGCTCTCAGTTGCGCCTGAGGTAAATATGATTTCTTCTGGTTTCACATCAATGGCGGCGGCACAACCAGATCGCGCTCGGCGCAACAGTTGATGGGCTCGCTCACCATATCCATGTATTGAAGACGGATTCCCATATTGGGCCTCCATAATCTCGGCCATTGTACGAACGACATCCGGATGAGGAGGCGTTGTTGCCGCATAATCAAAATATTTCAAATGAGGTTCCCCTCCTTGTCTGTTCGTTGTGGAATCTACAGTGAGCATTGTAACACGATCCCCGCTCAACACAAAAAGACCAAACAGGAACTAAGCACATTTAAGGCTGCTGTTCCCGCGTTTGATCTCTTCCTGGACGTACTGTTGTGTTGCCATTTCTGTCGTTTATACCATTTATACCGTATATTTCGACTGTGCTTTCTCCACTTTGGAAATATAAGCCTGTGTTTCCGAAGGGAGGCGGTTAAGTACACTCATCAGTTCAGCGTCACTCGATACACCCAGACTCGAAACCCGTCCCGGGCCGGCATTATAAGCAGCAAGTGCCATCTTCACCTCGCCACCAAAACGCTGAAGCTGGAGAGATAGGTATTTGGTTCCACCATCTATATTTTGAGCGGGATCGTAAGCGTTACTTACTCCCAACCCTGCTGCCGTACCATCCATCAACTGCATTAGTCCTTTGGCACCTGCGGAAGACACAACATTCGGATTGAAACCGGATTCAGTGTCAATGACCGCCTTGATCAATGATTCAGGCACCCCATATTTGGCGCTCGCCGAAGCAATCAAAGATTCAAAATCAGTAGGAACAGATGCACTCGAATCCCCTGTTCCAGTATTTAACAGGGAAGATAAAGAAACCACATTACTGTTCGAGGAAGAAACAGAACTTGTATCTGGGTTATACATACTGCCCAGTTGCAGCCACAACAGACCGTCACTGGATCGTTTGGAGATCGCAGCAGAATTCACGTCTTCGCCAACGGTACCAGTATTGTTCAAAGTATTTGAATTCGTCCCGAGCAGCCCGTCCATCATACTGGCAAAATCCACTGTTGAAGCGGAGTTTCCGTCTGATGCATTTGTTTCGTTGAGACTATTGGACAATTGCAGTTCCAGCAACTGCCGCGACGCGCGCGGATCAATCTGCATGAGTTATATTCACTCCCGTATAATGTAAACGTAGATTATGACTTTATTCTACATTATTTTACAGAGAGGTTCCATTGTTTTCAAAAAAATAGACCGATCATACAACTTTATTTCGTAAATGCGAAAAAACCTTCTGCAATCCCCATTTAATTAAGGTGGGAGCAGAAGGCTGCAAATAATAAGCTCATATCCTGTTTGGTTAAGCACTTGTGTATTGCTTATTACATCATGTTTGTGCTTTATTAACGGGCGAATGGAATCATGAAGAAATAGCTTAGTGTTGCCACTGCGCCAAGTCCGATGGACCACGCACCCGCCGTTTTCCGGCCATTGACGTAAGCATAGTAACCAAGTACCGCTGCAGCTGGACCAAGGACAATGGACCACATAAATAAGGATGCGATACCAAAGGCCAGACCCATATATCCGGAGATTCGGCCAGTAGATTTCATAACACCGTCTTCATCTTCACGCTTCACAGGGGTATGATCTGTTCTTTCCGTAGCTTCTGTTCGAATAGAACCTGTTGGGGGCGCTACCTCTGCGCCATACTCTTCTCTGTGGCTACGTCTTGGATAGTCTACACGCTGACGTTGCTTTTCATCTAACGGAGTCGTTTTTGGACGTTGGAACGATTGATCATCTCTACGGTCATTATTCATTGCAAAGCACCTCCATATAAATGGGAATGACTGCTCATTTCGGTTTGAATGTGTGACAGCAAGTCGCAGATGAAGTACGGGCATGATCGTGATGATCGGAATCAAAAGTCTCTCCTGCAAATTCCTCATGTAAGCGACGGGTGGCATGTTGGTCGATGTCAATCATGATGGCATCAGCCTGGCAGAAATTGTTTTCTCCCCAGAAGTGGCAGTTAGCAACACTGCATTTGACGATCGGCTTCTCTTGGCTCATTTTTATCACCTCGACATCTATTGTCTCCGCACCGCAAATCGGCTATTCTCCAACGAAATGCCAGATGATGACATGATCCTTTATCTATAATGCCAGTTAAAGAAAACGCAAAAAAACCGCCACAAGGGCGGTTTTGTCCAATTCGTATATAAGTTGAAAATGTAATTACGCGTGATTGCGTTGGTTTTGCATGCGACGCTGCGTTAGGTAGTCACTTTCATAAAAAGCCAAATCATCGCGCAGTTCTTCGTACGTTTTGGATATCTCAAGAATGACATCACGTACTGCTCGAATTGGCTTATCACGGAAACGGATTGCATCCTGACCAGTGTAAGCATATCTTCCATCTTCGGAGTAACATTCATTTTTAGGATAGAAAAAGCTGTTTATGCTTTGATGGTATGTGTTATAGAGAGCCTTTTCGGCAAAATCGACATCAAAATTGGCACGACGCAGCACAACGCCAAGTTTTTCGTAAGAAACTTCAGAAAAAACGAGCAAATGACGGAGATCCGAAAGAAATCCTTTGTAGAAGGCTGATGACTCCTCCGTCTGATTCTGATCCAGTTCAGGCAAGGCATTTTCATTCAAAAATTTTTCGATCCGATCGATAGCCGGTTTTAACTTTTCCCTAGTTGACTCACATGTTTTCTGTACATTGGCTGCTGACATAAAGGTAGCTCCCCCTTAAATAAGTCCTTACATATAGATCGGCCAACGGGAGGTTCTCCCCTGACCTTGAATTCTCAGGTACTATCCTACCATAAAAAGTTGACGAGCGGTATCCCTTAATCAGGCTTTCCCTTTCTGTTCCTGAACATGCCCATTACACACAGCTCACCTGATGTTCACCTGCATAAAAATAACCGCTTTTCCTAACGATAGATATATCCAGTGACAACGATGAAATCAGAGCACTGTAAGATGATTGTCAAAATAAACGAGGAGGTTCCATCCTTATGTCCAGACCGAAATGGGTTAACTGGGCCATTGCCGCGGGTGCGGGCGCACTTGCCTTGACGCTTTTGCTTCCAACGTCCAATCGCCCTGTTCCTGCTCCAAGTGCCATGCCCGATTCTCCACACGAGGAACATGCGAGCAAACAACGTCTTAAAGTCCAGGATGTAAAGTCAACCGATCTGCTCACCCGTGCAGATGCCAAACAGCACCTCAGCATCATGCTTGAGAAGACCTCCAAAATGAATGATGTGCAAATAAGTCAATACGTTAAAGAGCTACAACAAACACATGATCATATACGGTCTATTGATGTAATGAATACCAAGGGATCACGCAGTCGGCACTTTGACAAAACAGCAGCAAAAGGAAGTAAAATGGAACAGCAAAAGCTGGAACATTCTCTCGCCCTAGCCAAGAAAGCAGTGAGCAAACGTCAAAGCTTCGAGTCTTCTTCCTTTCCTCTGGGCAAGGAAAAGTTTTTTGTTATGGCGCAGCCCTCCAAGGATGGAGAACGTGCCGTCATCGCTCTCTTTAGCCAAAATGTACTGAATGCCGTGGAACAGCATCAGCGCAAAAATTTGCGCATGATTCCTTATCCGCGTGAAGGTAAATTCAAAATCGAGTCTGTGCACCCCGACACCCTTAAAGAAATCACTGTAAAAACAGGACATGATAATGCCAATGCCAGCCATTTTTACGAAAATGAAATCGTCATTCGGTTCCGTCAGGATCCAGGTGAACGGGATATGCGCATGATTAAATCTGACCTGCGGACGCAATCGGCTCGCAAGCTGGGATACACGTATGTTTTTCGGTCGGAACATATGAATTATGAACAATTACATGCTTATTTCGAACGTAAATGGAATCCGCTATATATGGAACCCCACTACATGTATTTAACCAATGAGACCGTTCCTGAACAAAAAGATGTAACCGTGCCCAATGATATTTTGTTTTCCGATTACCAATGGAACTTGCCCGCCATTGAGACTAACCGCGGCTGGAATATTACGAAGGGCAACAAAGATGTTATCGTTGCGGTGGTAGACACCGGCGTTGATCTGACTCATCCCGATCTGAAGGGTAAGCTGCTGAAAGGTTATAACGTTGTCGATCCGGCGAGCCAACCGCTCGATGACGTAGGCCATGGTACACATGTAGCAGGCATCATCGGCGCTGTTGTGAATAACAACGAAGGTGTAGCAGGCATGAGTTGGTATAACAAGGTACTGCCTGTTAAAGTGCTGGACAATTCGGGTTCAGGCACAACCTATGCTGTGGCCGAAGGTATCATTTGGGCTGCTGACCATGGAGCCAAGGTCATTAACATGAGTCTGGGTAACTACGCCGATGCCCAATTTCTTCATGATGCTATCAAATACGCTTTTGATCGCGACATCGTATTAATTGCAGCGACCGGTAACGACAATACGGAACGACCAGGATATCCCGCCGCTTATCCGGAAGTATTTGCAGTATCTGCTACGGATCCGGACATGAACAAAGCTTCCTATTCCAACTACGGGGATTACGTCGATGTGACGGCTCCAGGGTCCAGCATTGCAAGTACGTATCCGAACAACCAATATGCAGCCTTGTCCGGAACGTCGATGGCCAGCCCCCATGTAGCGGCACTTGCAGGCTTGATTCGCTCACTCAACCCTGATCTGACCAATACAGAAGTGATGGATCTCATGCGTCAAAGCGTCATAGATCTGGGAGACCCAGGTCATGACAAGTATTTCGGTTATGGTCAAATCGATGTGTTTAAAGCATTGGAGGCGGCCTCTGGCAACAGTGCCCCACTTCAATTTTGGCCGCAACATGTGAGACAGCAAATGGACAATACAATGAAAAAGTACATCAAACAATAACCGCACACTGGATTTAAAAAAACAAAAGCAGCTGCGCCCCGGGGCGTATGCTGCTCTTTGGTATGTTCACCTATTTCCCCGGGGCACCCGCTGCACTAGCGTTTGCGAGAAGTTGTGCGGGATTTGCTTGATTTTTTCACGGATTTTTTCTTACCGTTGTGGCTTGAAACATAACAAGGATCTTCTTCTTTGACTACGACAGGATACATGTGATGATGGATTGGCACACAGTGATGTTTTTTGATGACTTCAATCGGGTGAATTACGGGTACGATTTGTGGGATGTAGTAATCTTCAACAACCTGGATTGGGTCACATACAATCGGACAAAGCGGTGGACAGAAATGGTTCATTTCAAACCAACTCCCTTTCAAGTGATACTATAACGTATTGCACTGGGTCCGATGTGGATTGGATGTATGTCCGTGTTCCGAAAAATTATATAAGCGGGAGCCTGTCCGCCGTTGCCCCACCCTGTTGCGGTGTAATGTTATTAATGACCATGCATAATACCCGCAGCCCTTCGCATAACAGCTCCTGATTCGTAACCGTGAAGCAAATCCGTAGACTCGCCGTATCCGTTTCCCCCACATAACAAGCAGAGCCTGGCAAAAAAGAAACACCTGCGGCAAGTGACTGGCGGTGCAGCTCACGCATATCCAAACCATCTGGCAATTGCAGCCACAAGTTTAGTCCTCCATCAGGCAAAGTCCAGTACATCCCGGGAGAACCATGTTCCTCCAGTACCGCTGATGCGGCAAGAAGCCGGGAATATAACTCATCCCTCAATCGCGCTGTATACGCACTGTATTGATGTTGTATAAACGATTGCAGCGCCTTTTGTGTTAGCAACGGACTTCCGAGATCCGCAGTGGATTTGGCGGCAACAAGTCGGGTGAGCACACTTCCGTCTGCAACCGCACACGCCACACGACAGCCGGGAGACAATACTTTGCTGAAGCTTTTGATATATATCACATGACCCGTCCCATCCATCGATTTAATGGAAGCAGGGGGAGGATCACGGAAATACAAGTCGGCGAACGGATCATCCTCCAAGATGAGACAATGATAACTTTGAGCAAGGTTAAGCAGTTGCGCACGCCGTTTGGCACTCATCGTAATGCCTGTAGGGTTGTGAAACGTAGGAATGGTGTATATCAACTTGGGCGGGTATGTATCACACAATCGGGTTAACAAATCAATACGCATACCATCGTCATCCATCGGCACCGTAATAATCTTCGCTCCTCTGCTTGTGAACACATCAATGGCTCCCGTATAGCTCGGTGCTTCCATGTAAACAACATCACCAGGACCAACAAACGTACGCGCGACAAGATCGATTCCCTGCTGGGTACCGCTCGTAATCAGCATCCGTTCAGGCATTACCCGCAAACCTCTTTCTGCAAAATGCCCGGAAAACGTCTGACGAAGTTCCCGGTCCCCCTGAAAGGACCCATAGGCTGCCATGCGCTCTGGATGATTCGAGGAAAGCCGGTATGCACTGTCGATGATCTCTCGTGTTGGCAACAATTCAGGCTGAATTGCCGACATATGCAGCTCATATCTAACTTGTGGAGATGCATCAAAATGTCTCCAGAGCTGAGCTCTGGGCAGGTAATCCACAAGAGCCATCTGCCAGTTCCAAGGTGTGCTGGATTCATTCTTTGCATGAGTACGGTGAGTTCTTTCCATATCCTCCGTTTTCTCCAGCTCTTGCGCGCCCCGGACATAACATCCCTTCCCCTGGGAACATGTAATCAGCTGTATGGCTTCGAGCTCGGCATAAGCTTTGGACACGGTGACCAAGCTGACGCCCAGATCAGTCGTCATTTTACGAACCGACGGCAGACGGGTTCCAGGCTCGATTAGTCCAGACCTTATTCGGTCAGCAAGTGTAAGGGCAATCTGAACATACAATTTGGTGCTGCTTCCCCGTTTCAATTCAATATGCACACATGCACCCTCCCAACTGTTATGATCAGCATTTTACTGTTATACTGCATTCCGTCTAATATAGTTTATAATATCAGTATAACAGTGAATAACAGGAGATGAGAATAATATGAATATCCCTTGGTCCAAAATGGCACAAAATACCCCGTCCTCTGTCGTTCGCGACATGTTACAGGCTGCACAGGCGCCGGGAATGATTTCTCTAGCCGGAGGTTTACCTGCCCAGTCATCATTCCCGCTTGAAGCCATCCGTGCAGCATACGAAAAGGTATTCATGGGGGGGTCAGCTGCTCTTCAATATGCAGAGACAGAAGGTTTCCGACCATTACGTGCCAAAATTGCAGAACGTCTTGAATCCAAGGGCATTCCCGCTTCACCTGATCATATGCTTCTGACTACCGGTTCCCAGCAATCCATCGACCTGGTGTGCCGAATTTTGCTCGATCCAGGCGACAGCGTACTGGTTGAATCACCAACCTATCTGGCTGCCCTTCAAGTCATTCATTCCTATCAGGCTGAGGCGCACGGTGTTACCTGTGATGATGACGGCATGTTACCTGAGTCACTGGAGGAACAGCTGCAACTCCATCGACCAAAGCTCGTTTACATCAACCCTACGTTCTCCAACCCGTCAGGTAAAGTATGGAGTCGCGCCAGACGTCAACAAGCGGTGGATCTGTGCCGGAAATATGGCGTACTGATCCTGGAAGACGATCCTTATGGTGAAATCCGCTTTAAACCAGAACAACTGGATGCCCCTGCACTGGCGCAACTGGATGCGGAATCCTATGAGGGTCCCTCCAATGTCATCTACACCAGCACATTTTCCAAAACAGTAGCTCCAGGTCTCCGCACTGGCTGGATACTGGCTGCTCCAGATGTTATCAAAATAGCTGCTCGCGCCAAACAGGGGGCAGATTTGCATTCCAGTAGCATCGACCAAAGAGCACTTCATGCGCTATTGGAGTCTTTCGATCTGGACGGGCATATTCGCAATATCTCACAGGATTATGAACAGCGGATGAAAAAAATGACCACTCTCATGGCTGCAAAATCGTGGGAAGGTATCTCTTGGAACTCACCGCAGGGCGGAATGTTCCTATGGCTGCAACTGCCTGAGAGCATGCTGGCCAGCAATCTGTTTACCTATGGAATTCAGGAGAAAGTATGCATTGTACCAGGGGATTCCTTCTATGCGGGTACACCGGAGCTGAACCGTATGCGGATCAACTTTACTCATACTGATCCTGATCTTCTTCCCGAAGCTGTAGAGCGTATGGACCGTGCCATTCAACGCTGGCATGCATCATTACAGTCGGACAGTGTAGTTACACTGTAACGAACTGTCATCCACTGTATCATTAGGAACAATTTCTCATTCCAACGAATAACAACAAAATTAACAACAAAAATAAGGCGTCAGACCCGAGAAACTTCGAAGTCTGACGCCTTATTTATATGACCTGCAAGTGCAGGAATTCTTTTGAAGTTTAATCGCGTCCTTCTGATCAGTCAGGCACATCAGGTACAATCGTTCTGTTTGCCTGTGACTGATAGTGGACTGCATTTGTTACTGTTTGTGTTGTAGTTAGGAAAGCTTACCGTAAGCCGGGTTCTGTGCTCTTCGTGGTTCAGACGGGAACTACCCTCCCACCACAAGCGACAATCATCTATCTAGGCCATACATTGCTGCACAGCTCAAGCGACCAACCTAGACACACCTCGGGCTAAGGCTGCCTTCTCCGAAGAGTCGACTGTGTCCCATTAGGTCTTGCTCCAGATGGGGTTTACCAGGAACGAAGTCACCAGCGTTCCTCGGGGTCTCTTACACCTCGGTTCCATCCTTGCCTGTGCCGGAAAATCCGGCCATCGGCGGTCCATTTCTGTGGCACTATCCTTCAACTCGCGCTGACTGGACGTTATCCAGCATCCTGCCCTGTGGAGCCCGGACTTTCCTCTCGTGGCAACGAAGGCCACCAGCGATTGTCTGTCAAGCTTTCCGAACAACATTACATAGTATACAGGCATTTGAGTTTACAAACAAGCTTAATCTTACAGGAAGCAATGAACCCGAGTGCTTTTAGATAAACTGGAATACTTCCGTATTTACCTCGGATGCAGTCACTTGCGTGTCATAACGCTTGTCTTCCAAACGTGAGCGCAGCCAATTCGCAGTTTTCGGTTTCATAATTTTTTCGGCATTATGCCCGGCGTCAATGATACACATACCCGCCATCAGCGCATCGTGAGCCGTATGATAATCAATGTCTCCAGTTACGATGACATCGGCACCTTTGAACCGTGCTGGAAGGGTATAACGGCTGCCTGAACCGCCAAGCACTGCTGCTTTTTTGATTTGCCGATTGAGATCGCCTACTACCCTAACGTATGGCACATCCAGTTGGGCCTTAACGACCTCCACCAGCTCACCGAGTGCCTTAGGTTGTTTGAGTGGTCCCAAGCGCCCCAGACCCAGCGTACGGCCTTTTAAATCCATTGCATACAGGTCATAGGCCACTTCCTCATATGGATGAGCCTTAAGCATCGCTTGTACAACCTTGCTTCGTAGACTCTGCGGTACGATGGTCTCTATCCGCATTTCCTCTACACGCTCCATCTGTCCCTCTGTACCGATGAAAGGTTGTGTCCCCTCTCCCGGTACAAAAGTACCTGTGCCCTCCGTATTGAAGCTGCACTTGTTGTACTGCCCGATACTGCCAGCGCCCGCTTCGAGAATCGCCTGGAGCACCTGCTCATGATGAGTGCGAGGTACAAATACAGCCAGTTTGAACAAATGATCTGTATGTACATCCTCAAGTGATTCCTTGCTCTCAATTCCAATGGCCTCGGCCATCCAGTCATTCATGCCGCCTTCAGCCACATCCAGATTGGTATGACTAATATACACCGCAATATCATGCTTGATCAGCTTCTCGTACAGTTTCCCCATGGGTGTATCGGTATTCAATGACTTGACCGGACGGAAGATGATGGCATGGTGCGCAATGATCAGATTGGCTCCAATCCGAATGGCCTCGTCTACAACTTCGTTCGTAACATCAAGCGCGATAAGAACATGCGTAATTTCCTTTTGCAAACTGCCAAGTTGAAGACCAATCCGATCGTCCGGCACGGCCAGATGTTTGGGAGCAAGCTGCTCCATCAATTGAATTACAGTTTGACCTTTGGCAAACATGAGAGTACCTCCTTCAAGTTCACAATAAGACGCTCCACCTCAGCCGCCTTGTCCCGTGAAGACTCCTGATCTGATTTGGAGATGGAATGCACAACACTTTGCAGCTTGACGATTTCGCTCTCCCATTTGGCAAAAAACACATCCGTTGGACGGTCAGTTAAATAAGGCCCCATGCGCAGCAGCAAATCTGATGTCAATTCCACTCCGCCTTCAAGCGGACGAGCGCGATACACTTCCTCATTGGCAATCGGACTGAGTTCTTGCGGCATTGCTGTAATAATCTCGTACACTTTGCCATCTTCCTCAAGCAGCTGTTCTGCAACCACCACCCAGTGATGCTCTAGCAGCCAACGTCTGAGAATATCCTCACCAACATTAGGCTGCAAAATAAGAAGCTTGACCTCATCCAGTTTGGAGAGGCCACGATCCAGAATGGAGGCAATGAGTGCTCCTCCCATACCGGCAATGGTGATAACATCCACTTCTCCTGCAGAGATGACATCCAAGCCATCTCCACGACGTACTGTTATTCGTTCCTTCAGGCCTGCATCGCTGACTTGCTTGCGTGCAGCTTCATAAGGGCCGGGGTTGACTTCTCCGGCTACTGCACCTGCTGCTTTCCCGCTGCGTACTGCTGCTACCGGAAGCAAAGCGTGGTCTGAGCCAATGTCAGCCAAGCGGCTTCCTTCGGGAATTTGATCATGTATCCGCTGTAATCGATTCGAAAGTTTCATGAAGCACCTACACCATTCATTTAATTTATTGATTTGCATTGAACAACGAAAAGCGATAAAATGAAATCCAATAAAACATTTCAAGGATGAATTACCAAAACCAAGAAATTTAGATATTCAATTTAAAAATAAAGGAGACCCCGCCGCCGCTTAAGCGTCTTGCGGAAAGTCTCCCATAGTGATGTTATTCGAGGAAATCTTTAAGCCGTTTACTGCGGCTAGGGTGACGCAATTTGCGAAGAGCTTTGGCTTCAATTTGACGAATACGCTCACGCGTAACACCAAATACCTTGCCCACTTCTTCCAGCGTTCTTGTACGTCCATCGTCCAGACCAAAACGCAGACGAAGCACGTTCTCTTCACGCTCAGTCAAAGTATCCAGGACATCTTCAAGCTGTTCTTTCAGCAACTCATAAGCAGCAGCATCCGCCGGAGCCAATGCTTCCTGATCCTCGATGAAATCACCCAGATGGGAATCATCCTCCTCACCAATCGGTGTTTCCAGGGAAACCGGTTCCTGAGCAATCTTCGTAATCTCACGAACTTTTTCCACACTCAGATCCATCTCGGCAGCGATTTCTTCTGGTGTCGGTTCACGCCCAAGTTCCTGCAACAGCTGACGGGATACCCGGATCAGCTTATTGATCGTCTCCACCATATGCACAGGGATACGAATCGTACGTGCTTGGTCCGCAATTGCACGGGTGATCGCTTGGCGAATCCACCACGTCGCATAAGTACTGAATTTATAACCCTTTTTGTGGTCGAACTTCTCAACCGCTTTGATCAGACCCATGTTACCTTCCTGAATCAGATCCAGGAACAACATTCCACGTCCAACATAACGCTTGGCGATACTGACCACGAGACGAAGGTTAGCTTCAGCCAAACGACGTTTCGCTTCTTCATCCCCGTTTTCAATCCGTTTAGCCAGTTCTACTTCGTCATCCGCAGACAACAAAGGTACACGACCAATTTCTTTGAGATACATACGAACAGGGTCGTTGATTTTGATTCCTGGTGGAAGGCTGAGATCATCATCAAAGTGGAATTCATCGTCTCCCTCTCTGGTGTTGTTCTCGGAATCTTCACTAGGGCGAAGGGTTACCTCTTCATCATTTTCGTTCACGACATCAATACCCAGGTCGCTCAGTTGTTCATAGAACTCATCCATCTGCTCTGCATCTTGCTCAAATGGGGAGAGTTTTTCTATAATTTCCTTGTAGTTCAACGAAGCTCTTTTCTTACCTGATTCAATCAATTGATCCTTAACCTGATCCAGTGTCAATTCTGTTTCTAGTTCAGTATGCTGATCATTCGCCATAACTCGACTCCCTCCTCCCTAGAAACATCCAACATTCAGACGTTCACTGTCTCTCTAGGGCAATCATTTCAATTGCAATTTGTGCCGCGCGTACAGAATCACCTGCCCGCTCTGCAGCAATCATTTCTTCTTTTTTCAGATCGTACTCTTTCTTACGCGGATATTTCAGCACTTCCCTGATGCAATCGTCGAGCACTTGAATACTCCATTCACCTGGACCATCCATCATCGAGATTGAACTGACCGTCTTTTCCAGTCGGTCGTCATGCAGTGAAGACATAAAACGGCTTGTATCCGACGGTTTGCCTTGCGCATAATAGGCATATAGATAAGCAGCGATAGCTGCATGATCATCCAAGTTAAAAGCTTCACCAAGATGCTCATTCACGTACTGGGCAGCCTCATCATCCTGAAGCATCCAGGCGAGCAGTTTGCGTTCAGCAGCGTGGTAAGCCGGCAACAGATTGGGTGTAGGCACCTGCCTATTTTGTTGCCTACCATTATTCCACCTTTTCGGGTTATTATCCCCATACTGGAGGTTATTTTTCATGGCCTCCCGTTCTTCATTACACTCCTGCTTCAGTGTTTCAAATGATACATCCACTTCCGCAGCCAGTTCCCGAAGATATACTTCCCGTTCTGTAGGAGAAGACAAAGGAGCAATAAGTTTCACCGCTTCCTTGGAATAAGCGATTTGTCCGCCGCCTTCTAGCAGTATATGGTTTTTTTTAAGGTTTATAAGCTTAAATTTTGTAGTCGTTACGGCACCGTCCACAATCTGGTTTCGGAACCGCTCGCCACCATGCTTGCGGATAAAATCATCTGGGTCGAGCCCGTCCGGTATCAGAGCAATTTTGACCTGCAGTCCCGCTTCCTCAAGAATAGGAAAGTTTTTGAATGCCGCAGCCTGTCCTGCTCGATCGCCGTCATAACATACGATGACTTCATCACACATGCCTTTAAGCATCAATGCCTGATTCTCAGTGAGCGCGGTACCCATTGCCGCTACACCATTCTGGATATCCTGATCCCAGGCGGAGATAACATCGCCATACCCTTCGAACAATATGGCCTGCCTTTGTTTGCGAATTGCATTTTTGGCATGATGCAGATTGTAGAGAACACGGCTTTTGTTAAATAACCGGGTTTCCGGTGAATTTAGGTACTTCGGTTGCCCGTCTCCCAAAATGCGGCCTGCAAATGCAATCGGCTTTCCGCTCCTGCCGTTAATCGGAAACATGACCCTGTCTCGGAAACGGTCCACATACCCCTGACCTTCGTTTCGCGGTGACAGTAACCCACCCTTCTCCATCTCTTCAAGCGGAAATTCGCGCTTTTCCAGAAATTGTACCAAGGTATCCCAGCGATTAGGCGCATAGCCAATCTGGAATTGGTCAATGAGTTTGTCGCTAAACCCACGTGAGCGTAAATATTCCATAGCCACTTTACCGTGCTCTGTATTTTTCAATAAGAAATGATACAGCTTCGCGGTAAGCTCATATGCTTCCAATAAACGTTCGGTTTCTGGATTAACATGAGCCGATTCGCGCCCTTGCCAGTCCCCCATTGAAATATGGCTTTCTTCTGCCATCGTCTTGACAGCCTCGGGAAAGGATAACCCTTCGATTTCCATCCTGAATTTGATGGCATTTCCACCCGTGCCGCAACCGTAGCAATAGAAAATTTGTTTCTCCGGCGTAACTGTAAACGAAGGCGTCTTCTCAGAATGAAAAGGACAGAGGCCTTTCATATATTTCCCCTGTTTGGTCAGATGTACAAATCGGCTCACCGTATCGACGATATCATGCTGCTGTAACACCGATTCAATAATGCTTTCGGGTATACCGCCTTGTCCGGTACTCATCTTGGTCCACCTTCATCTCTTTAACACGTAAATATTATTCGATAAACTTACACATTCTCCTGCAAATCTTTCAAAAGTTTTGTCAGTTTATGTTGAAAAATTTCCCGATCCTGCTCTGTGAAAGGCTTTGGGCCTTTTCCATAATGCCCTCTTTTTCGTGCTTTGGCCGCAGTATGACGGGAATCCAGCATGAAATCAATGTCACGATCATTAAATTCACGACCACGAAATGATAAAACATAACAACGTTTGCCAAGTGCGAGCGCCGCCAGTCCATAATCCTGTGTAATGACCACATCGTATGGCTTGATGTGATTGGCAATGTAAAGGTCTGCACTCTGATCACTTCGATCAACCTGAACGGTACGCACTCCTTCTCCGCCCTGAAGAAAATGGTCAAATGAAGAAACCATCAATACAGGAACTTTGAATCGGAGAGCTGTTTCTGCGATCTCAGCCTTGACCGGGCAAGCATCACCATCCACAACAATATGGCGTACATTCAACTCACTCAAAGCCAGACCACCCGGTTTCATAAAATATCTGCATATTGTAATATACGACCCCAGCCAGTCAAAATCCTTCTGACCGGTCTATGGAAATCAAAGGCTAAAATACGGAACGGCTGTAAATATAAATTTTTCACAATCCGTTCCGTATATTTATACCCTCATATATCCTTCTTTAATACTGAATTTATGCTTTGCCGCAGATCTGTCTACTCGGAGGAGAAAAGGATGCGATTACCAGACCAATTTGGAGAAATCAGCAAAAGCTTTCAGATCACGGTCAATGGCTGCAAGCAGTGCCAGACGATTCGCCCGCACAGCCTCATCTTCAGCCATAACCATAACCGAATCGAAGAATACGGTGATCGCTTCCTTCCAAGCCGATGCAATTGCGAGCGCTTCAGCGGCAGCATGCTGAGACAATACCTGACGATATTCCTCATTGGTTTTGCTCCATGCCTCATGCAGCTGGCGTTCTCCTTCTTCTGTGAAGAGTTCTGCATGAACCGAAGCATTGGATGCTTTGGCAGCCAGATTACCGACACGGTTGAAGGATTCGACAGTTGTTTTGAAGGCATCGCCCGTTTGGACAGCTGCCATGAGTGCCTCACCTTTTGGAACTACAGCGCTGATATCATCAAATCCGGAAGAAATCACCGCATCCACAACATCATAACGAACCGTTTCCGACAAAAGTTTTTTCACTCGAAGACCGAAGAAGTCCTGTAAATCTTTACGTACCTCTTCATCCGCACGTTTCAACAGGTTCATCTGAGCATGCACTTGAAGTGCAACGCCGAATACATCGGACAATGTCAGCGGAAGATTGTGATCCAGCAAAATTTGTACGATACCTGCTGCCTGACGGCGCAGTGCGTATGGATCTTGAGATCCTGTAGGAATGATATTGATCGAGAAACAACCTACAATTGTATCCATTTTATCGGCTGCACTCACAATAGCTCCAACGAGCGAAGCAGGAGATTGATCTCCAGCGAAACGTGGCTGATAATGCTCAAATACCGCTTTGGCCACTTCTTCTTTTTCACCAGCTTTACGGGCATAATCTTCACCCATCACACCTTGCAGTTCAGGGAATTCCCCCACCATAAGTGTAACAAGGTCGAATTTGCAGATATCCGCAGAACGATTCACCGCTTCGGCTACATCAGCTGGTACTTGCAGCTTGCTAGCCAGACCATCCGCAATTTTGCGAATACGGCGAACTTTATCTCCAACCGTTCCCAGCTCTTCCTGGAAGACGATACTTTCCAATTTCGATAATGCATCCTTGATCTCCAGCTTCTGGTCTTCCTCGTAGAAGAACTTGGCATCAGACAGACGTGCACGGAGTACCTTTTCGTTTCCTTTTGCAATGACATCCAGTGAATCGCTGCCGCCGTTACGAACCGTAACGAAGTATGGCAACAATTGTCCATCATTATCAAGCACAGGGAAATAACGTTGATGCTCGCGCATCGAAGTAATCAGTACCTCTTGTGGAATATTCAAAAATGAAGATTCGAATGTTCCGAACAGCACCGTTGGTGTCTCAACCAGGAACAGAACCTCTTCCAGCAAATCTTCCTTGATCGCAATATCCCATTTCTTCTCGGCAGCCAGTGCCTGGATCTGGGATACAATCATCTGCTCACGTTCTTTGATATCCGCAATGACGTGCTCGGAACGAAGCACTTCCACATACGAAGCGGGATCCGAAATAACCGCCTCTTTTCCGAGGAAACGATGTCCACGTGTTACATTACCAGACTTTACGCCTGCAACTTCCAAATCAATAACATCGCTGCCCAGCAGAGCGACAATCCAGCGAATCGGACGTACAAATTTGAAATCATACGAAGCCCAACGCATGAATTTCGGGAACGTCATGGCATGCAGTATAGCCAGCAAACCCTGACCGATTACAGAGGAAGTTTCCACGCCTTTGCTGCTCTTGGTAGCATAGATATATTCCACGCCACTCAGTTCCTTAAATGTGAACTGATCCGGTTCAACACCCTGACTACGGGCGAATCCGAGTGCAGCTTTACTCCAGTTACCACTGTCATCCAATGCTATTTTACGGGAAGGTCCTTTAACTTCTTCCTCCACGTCTTCCTGTTTCTCAGCAACATCCTTGATCAAAACAGCCAGTCGGCGCGGTGTGGCATACGCATTCACTTCACCGTAAGCAATGCGGGATGCATCCAGCCATTTCACGACACGATCTTGCAGCTGTTCAATTGCTGCTCGCATGAAGCGTGCAGGCACTTCTTCCAGACCAATTTCAAACAACAGATCCTTAGACATGCTCAGCTCCCCCTTTCTTGATCAGCGGGAAGCCGAGCTTCTCACGCTCTTCCACATATGTTGCAGCCACTTGACGAGCCAGGTTACGGACACGAGTAATGTACCCAGTACGCTCCGTTACACTGATTGCCCCGCGCGCATCCAGCAGATTGAACGTATGTGAACATTTCAACACATAGTCATATGCCGGGAAAACCAGATTCTGTGCCATAGCCTTGTTCGCTTCCTCTTCATGCATGTTGAAGAGCGTAAACAACATTTTGACATCTGATACTTCAAATGTATATTTGGAGTGTTCGAATTCAGGCTGACGGAACACATCACCATATGTAATACCGTCTACCCATTCCAGCTCAAACACATTTTCTTTTTCCTGAATGTACGAGGCAAGACGCTCCATACCATACGTAATTTCAACGGCTACCGGATTCGTCTCGATTCCACCGACTTGTTGGAAATACGTAAATTGGGTGATTTCCATACCGTCCAACCATACTTCCCAGCCAAGACCAGCACAGCCGAGGGAAGGATTCTCCCAGTTGTCCTCAACAAACCGAATATCATGTTTAAGCGGATCAATACCCAACTGTTTCAGACTTTCCAGGTATATCTCCTGAATATTGTCTGGAGAAGGCTTGATAATAACCTGGAATTGATGATGCTGATAGAGACGGTTTGGATTTTCTCCATAACGACCATC
The DNA here is from genome assembly GCF_013359905.1 of Paenibacillus taichungensis. Taxonomy (GTDB): domain Bacteria; phylum Bacillota; class Bacilli; order Paenibacillales; family Paenibacillaceae; genus Paenibacillus; species Paenibacillus taichungensis. The sequence goes on from NZ_JABMCC010000118.1 coordinate 457,409, forward strand.
CGAAGGACGGCGGGACGGCTCTACATAAGCTACTTTCCAAGGCTCGGGTCCAAGCGAACGCAAAAAGGTCATCGGGTTCATCGTACCTGCCCCTTTTTCCGTATCATATGGTTGAACAATAATACAGTTGTGCTCGGCCCAGAATTGTTGCAGCGTGAGGATCATCTGCTGAAAATTCATAATCATGCTCCTTTTCGATGGTTTGTGATGAACAAGCCTAGAACGGTACAGACAATAAAAAGCCCTCGTCCTACGCCTGTTATACAGACATAGGGACGAGAGCTATTCCCGCGGTTCCACCCTACTTGGCTTAGATATAAACAGAAGTTCCTGTTCATTCAAGCCCACTTTTCCGTGTCATTCATGCTCCCGAGTGCCATTTCACAGACCGATTCAACCCGGCTCCCACCATCCCCGGCTCGCTCACACAAGATTAGTAAGGTCAATCGACCTCTGCTCCTGAATGTAATAAATCAAGTCTCCTACTTTCTCGTTCAATGCATGTCTCCAAAAGAGAAATTATAGTTCATAATATATAAAAATAAGTACGAAGTCAAGATATATTACTTATTTCACATGAAGACGACTCAAATCCCGTACTTTTCCATTTGATCAAGAAAAGAACGGGATTTTAAATTCAAGCCAAGCTGATGATCCATAAAGGCCCGCATGATCTTTTTAATCTCATCCCGGGTGCCTTCGCTCACCGATATATTACCAAGCCTTTGCAGATCCAGCTGTGCAAACAGACGTAAGAGTTTCAACGCCTTCGGACTCACGGACATCGCCGGAGGATCAAAGTGTTTGCACGCACGGCACAGAACGCCTCCAAGTCTTGGACTAACAAATAATTGTTCATCCGGACGCTCGTGACCACAAGAAATGCAATCATCAAGCTGAGGTCCATACCCGGCTGCCTGTAATATTTTCATTTCATACAGGCTTGTGATGACGACCGGATCTTTCTCTTCCTTCAACGCCTGAAGACAGGCTTTCAACTGTTTGAACCAGAACGTACCTGTCTCTTCATCCTGCAACACACGATCCAGCAGTTCACAAGCATAAGATGCATAGGAGGCCTTAATCAGATCTTCACGCAGCTCATGATAAGATTCCATAATCTCACCTGCGTTTAGTGTTCCCAGACCGGTGTTACGAAAATATACATATTGACCGTACGTAAATGGCTGAACCAGTGCAGCATGTCGGCTTTTGGGCTTTTTGGCACCGCGGACGAGTACCCCTACTTTCCCGCCGCTTTCGGTGCAAAGCGTAATGATTTTGTTTCCCTCGCCGTAGTCCATGCTGCGGATGACAATCCCTTCCACCCTGTATAGCATGCCTCGTCACCTAACCATTCCCGAATTAGCCAATTAACCTTCGGCTTCTTCATCTTCAATCACTTCCCTTGCAGGTTCCGACTCCTGTCCCACCGAGCTGCATGCCTCGGAATACAACAAATAGGATTCCACATCCCCCGTCATCGCAAAAACCTTCCACGAAAAATCTCGCATCGGAATTTCATCCTCTCTTCGGAAATGACGTCTGCTTCTACCAGATAGGATGGAGTCTTGCAAGGTAAACTATGTGTTGCAATTACTGGATACAATTCCGACGATTAGTCGCGGCCAAAGCCAAGGTCACGCAGAACTCGATCCTGGTTTCTCCAGTCTTTCTTCACTTTAACCCACAGGTCCATGAAGATTTTGGAACCTAACAGGTTTTGAATATCCTGGCGGGCACGTTTCCCCACTTCTTTGAGCAAGGCACCCTGTTTACCGATAATGATCCCTTTTTGCGAATCACGCTCCACAAAGATGACAGCCGAAATATAAACGACGCCATTGTCCTGTACTTTCATATCCTCAATCGTTACGGCAATGGAGTGAGGCACTTCTTCGCGTGTCATTTGTAAAATCTTCTCCCGAATCAACTCAGCACAAACGAACTGTTCCGGATGGTCTGTAACCTGGTCATCTGGATAGTACTGTGGACCTTCCGGCAAATACTTGCCGAGCTGCTCCAGCAACGTGCTTACATTGCTGCCGAGCATGGCAGAAACAGGTACGATTTCAGCGAAATTGTGCAGCTTGCGATATTCCTCAATCAGCGGAAGCAGTGCTTCCGGCTCAATTTTATCAATTTTGTTCATGACAAGAATGACAGGCGTACGCACATTTTTCAATTGTTCGGCAATATAACGGTCCCCACCGCCCATGCCTTCAGAAGCATCGATCAGGAACAGAGCAGCTTCAACTTCTCCGAGCGTGTTCAAAGCGGTCTGGTTCATGTAATCGCCCAGCTTGGATTGACGTTTGTGAATCCCTGGCGTATCCAGGAAAACGATTTGTTGTTGTTCCGATGTATATACACCATGAATCTTATTACGCGTCGTTTGTGGCTTGTCCGACATGATCGCAATTTTCTGTCCAATGACTTGGTTCATCAGTGTGGATTTACCTACATTGGGACGTCCAATAATGGCTACAAAACCGGATTTGAATGCTTGTTTTTTCATATGTTCCTCCTCAGGCGCCTAGGCCTGGAATGTATTGGTTTTTACTTTTTAGCAGAGTTCAGATCAGATGGTCCAAAAGCCCATGGCAATAATTCGGCAACTGTAGTCTCCTGCAGATCACCTTTCAAGTTACCCAGAATGACCTTCATGTCCGGATCACACAGTTCGTACATCACTTGACGACATACACCGCAAGGAGCAATCGGTCCGTCTGTATCTCCTACAATCGCCATTGCCTTGAAACTGCGTGGTTGCTTACCTCCTGCAATCGCGCTGAACATGGCTGTACGCTCAGCACAGTTACCTGGCGTGTAAGCAGCATTCTCAATATTACAACCATGATGCACATGTCCCTCACTGTCAAGCAAAGCTGCACCTACACCAAAATGAGAATAAGGCGTATACGCTTTTGTACGTGCCTTAATTGCTTCTTGCATCAACAAACCATTATCCATAATTAATCTCTCCCTTTGGGGTGTACTATAAAGTTAACTAGGGCATTTACACTGGACACTCCGCTGCCAGAACAACCTTCCGAGCGCTGTTATCCCCAGATTTTTATGATTCACTTTTTCAAAGTGAAAATCCGGGGATAAAGGCGCACACTTCGTTTCTTCAGGTTTCTTCTGACCTCTCCGTTATCGTGTTTGCATCAAGTAACTATACAATTGTGTGTAATTTAAAAACAAAAACAAAATCAGAGCAAACCTAGCCAGCTCATCACCGGCTTAATGAAAACGACACACCCGATGATGACGGCGAACACCGCAGCCAGCAAAACTGCACCGGCCGCGGTGTCCTTCGCCGCTTTTGCCAGCGGATGTATATGCGGATGCGCCAGATCTACAGCAGCTTCCACTGCTGTATTCATCAGCTCCGTCACAAGCACCAGAAAAACGGCTGTCAGTACAAACATCCAGTCCGTTCTGGAAATCCCGAAAAAAAAGCCGGCTGCACACATCAAAATGGCGACTCCTGTATGAACTCTTACATTCCGCTGAGTCCGCAGCCCGTATACGATTCCTTCCGCAGCATTGCGGAATACCATCCCCCAGGAGCGCCTTTTCATTATCGTGTCAACCCGGCTTGGGCAAGTACCGCTTCCTGTTTGCCCATCATTTCGGCTTCGCTGGCTTCATCCTGATGATCATATCCAAGCAGGTGCAAGAAGCCATGAACAAACAGGAACCCGAGCTCACGTTCAAATGAATGGCCATATTCTTCACTCTGTAGAATGGTCCGTGGAACAGAAATAATAATATCCCCCAGAACATCCGGCATTTCTTCCATTTCTTCATCCTCGTCCAGTTCGTAGATAATATCCAGTTCCTCATCCACAGTCTCATTCATTGCAAAAGACAATACATCTGTTGGACGATCTATGCCGCGATAATCACGGTTCAGCTCATGAATCTGCTCATCATCTACGAAAGTCAGGGCCACTTCCCCGTCTGCAACACCCTCTGCTTCCCCTGCCAGGTTCAGCAGCTGCTCCAGCATTGCGATCATCGGTTCGGTGATTTCTTTATCCTGTTGTTCATTATTCCATGCTAGGTTAAGACTCATTCTTTCATACTCCTGTCTTGTCATAATTAGCGAATCAACCCGCTTCAGGCGAAGTTGGCTTCGGTTTCTTCATTTCTTCCGGATATTCAATCCTGGAGTGGAATATACCCATGACGGTTTCCTTAAGAGTCTTGGCGACAATATCCAGCTCCCGCATTGTCAGATCACAGTCGTTAAACTGATGATCGTCCAGTCGACCTTTAATAATCTTTTCGATCATGGACTCCACTTGTTCCACAGTAGGCTTCCGCAAGGAACGGACCGCAGCTTCCACACTGTCAGCAATGCCAACAATCGCCGACTCTTTGGACTGAGCCTTGGGACCTGGATAACGGAAATCATCTTCCGTGAAATCTGGTTCCACTCCTGCTTCCTCAGCCTGACGCAGTGCTTTGTGATAGAAGTAATGCAGGAAGGTTGTTCCATGATGCTGCTCAGCAATGTCCCGAATAGGCCTCGGCAGCTTGTAGTCCTTCTGCATTTCCACACCATCGCGTGCGTGAGCAACGATAATGGACTTGCTCAGCTTTGGATCAATCGAATCATGCGGATTTTCCATATTGTTTTGATTTTCAATAAAATAAATCGGTCGCTTGGTCTTGCCAATATCATGATAATACGAGCCCACCCGACATAACAACCCATTGGCACCGATTGCTTCCGCGGCGGCTTCTGACAGGTTTCCTACCATCACACTATGGTGATATGTGCCCGGTGTCTCTGTTAGCAATTTGCGCAATAGCGGGTGATTGGGATTAGACAGTTCTACCAGTTTCAGCGCAGACAAAATGCCAAATGAGGTTTCGAAAAACGGCATCAGCCCAATAACCAGTATGGCGGTCAGTACGCCTCCGGCAAATGCAAATCCAATGCCATAGAGCGTTGTCGTACGGTTCCAGTCACTTGAGTCAATCAGAGCCAACGTGAAAACTGCGATCGATCCGAACAGACAAACCATAATGGCGCCTTTCAGGATCGTAGACCGCTGACTTGCCCGATGGGTGGCGAAGATCGCAACAAACGATACCAACACCGCGAAGAATCCAAGTTCAAAGTCAAAAATTTGACCCTGATGTGTATTCAAAATAATGCTCGACAGCATGCCGATAATAATCGAGCAGACAAAGGCAAGCGATGTATCCAGCAGCAATGCTATTAACATGGCTCCTACGGCAACAGGGGCAAGAAAGCCTACGTATGAATTCTCACTGGTCTGGAGTATCGCAGTAACATGCATAACCACAATCGTAATAATAAATATGAGAACAAGCATCAGCAGCTGAGCATTGTTATATTTGAAATGCGTTCCGCTGAATTGCTGAATATACATGAGAATCGCTGCCGACAACAGACAGGACAGCATAAGCAGTCCAAGCTGAGGCCAATAGTTTACTTCGTTTTTCAGCAAATCGTTCTCGCCCAGAAGGGTGTACATCTCCGGGGTAATCATCTCACCCTTGGCAACAAGTGTATCTCCTTGCTTGATAAAGACCGTTTGAGTGTTCTCACGAGCCTGTACTTTAGCTTCTTTTGTACCCTCTTCATCGTAGAAGCGGTTCGACGTGACCACAAGACGAGCAAGCTCCTGCACAACCTCACGCTGCGTACGCTTGCTTAGGGAGCTCACACTCACCATCTCGGCCACTTTGGCACGAGCTGTTGTAGCCTCACTAATCTGGTCGGTCATTAATCTGGAGACAATATCCCGAGCAACGGCCTTCATCTCCTGAATATCTTCCGAAGTCAAACGTGAAATTTTGATATAAGTCTCTTCCGGAATTCGGTAGCTTTGCTCCTGTACCACATTTCTGATCTCTTCCAAAAGAGTTTCGGAGTATGTACCCGCTTTCCGGTTGTTGTTGATAAAATTGGAAACAAAGTCTTTCTGACGCTGCGGTATTTCATCACGATAGATGTCAATCTTGTCCTGACTGGAAATCTGATCATCCTGATTCAGTCGATCAATACGATCAAGCAGAGTCGTCATCAGATTTTCGTTCCGCATTTGCACGATCTGAAACATCGGCTGTACACGTTCAGCGGCTTCTTCTTGCGCTTTCAGCGTGGCCTTGGTATTCGGGATCTGCATGGGCGCAGCAATATTCACTTCACTTCGTGTGCCTTCCTGAATATCATACCGCTCTGGGAGCAGCTTGGAAGCAAGACTCACGTAGAAGAGGATCACCAGAAACAAAAACAGAAGATAGCGTGCCCACACGCTATACTTCCATCCTGTAGCTCTATTTTGAAAAGATTTGCCTTTTGACAGTTCCTTCGAGGTCATCGAGACAATCCCTTTCTATTCTTGATTTTCTGCGGCGTGGTTATAAGCGACGATGATTTTCTGGACGAGGGAGTGCCGTACAACGTCTTGCTCGGCAAAGTAGACAAATCCAATCTCTTCCACTTGGCCCAGTATTGCATTTGCTTCCACAAGCCCTGACTTTTTGCCGCGCGGTAAATCAATTTGTGTCACGTCACCGGTAATGACCATTTTGGAACCAAAACCGAGACGAGTTAGGAACATTTTCATCTGCTCCGGTGTCGTATTCTGGGCTTCATCCAGGATAATAAACGAGTCGTCCAGTGTACGTCCCCGCATATAGGCTAGAGGCGCAATTTCGATTAAACCTCGCTCCAGTGCCTTCGCAGTCTGCTCTTGTCCCATAACATCGTACAATGCGTCATACAGTGGCCGTAAATAAGGATCCACTTTTTCCTGAAGATCGCCCGGCAAGAAACCAAGACTCTCTCCCGCTTCAACAGCAGGTCTCGTGAGCACGATCCGCTTGACGCTTCCTTCCTTAAGTGCTGCCACAGCCAGCACAACAGCAAGATACGTTTTACCTGTACCGGCAGGACCGATACCAAATACAACATCACGTTTTTTAATTGTAGTTACATAGTGTTTCTGTCCAATCGTTTTAACCCGGATCGGCTTACCGCGGTACGTCGTTGTAATCTCGCCTTTGAACAGATCCAGAAGCTGGTCTGCACGAAGTTCCTTTGCCAGCTCAATGGCATACTTAACGTCCCTTTCGGTTAACACGTATCCGTTACGTACCAATTGCAACAACACATCAAATAATTGTTCAAGCGATTCCACATTCTGAATGTTGCCATGGATCACAATCTCCGCTTCACGGGATGCGATCTGTGCGGGAATCTCGGATTCAATCAGTTTCAGAAAAATATCTTGGGGTCCAAAAAGAGATTGACCCTCTCCCGCACTTTGGAGGGAGATTCGTATGCTGCGTGTTTGCTCTGACAAATAGCCTCATTCTCCTTGACTATGGACTAACGGAAGTTCTTCCGCAATGCTTTCTTCCACTTCAAATAATACTTTCATATAAACTTTACCATTCTCTTTCTTCTCATGCAAAATTTTTTCGCTTAAAATTTTCGTTCCTTTGCCGTTTTTGGCGATAATATCGTTTCTTGCTCCTTCCAATCCTTTCGTTCTAGCCCATTCAATCGTATGCTGCTCCTCTTGTTCCCGAGTTTCCAAATCTTTCTCCGTCAGCCATCCCATGGGAAGTGTGAACGATCTCCAGGTCAGCGGTTTATGATCACTTTCGGTATCAAATGTGGTAAACGGCGTATTCCCGTATCCCCAGAGTTGTATCGCCCATTTCCCCAGCACAATGTAAAAACGTTCCTTGCTATCTCCAGTCATCGTATTATGTTTCTGCACAAGGGGGACTTCGACCTGATATTCTCGCCACACCAGTCCGCGTACTTCCCCTTTGGCTACAATGTTCTTTGTATTCTCTTCATCTCCCAAAATACCGGATATTAGTACCTGCCCCTTCTTGACACGCATGTCCTTCTGCACGACAGGGCGCCCCTGCTCCGCGTAAATTTGAGTGATTACAGCATCTGTTTTACTGACCAGATGTCTCGGGTTCAGCAGCGGTTCACGCTTGGGCTGTGCTGACTCCACCACTTGGATGGTGATGGTTGTCCCTTCTTTGCTTACCCCAATCCAGGTTACATCTGGCAGAGCCAGCGCGAGCTGTCTGGAGAGCTTGTCCTGGCTTTGCAGCCGAAATCCCCACTGAAAGGGATAGATGCCTTCTTTCTTCGCTGCTGCGAGCACTTCATCCGTGGGAATCGTCACATTACCTTTGACTTCTACATTCCAAACCATTGATGACAATGCAAACAGAGCTGCTACAAAAAACAGCATGCCACCCAGAAAGAACTTTCTTCTTAACAAACGGGCTGCAAAAAAAGGAAATCCACTGCGGTGTGTCACCTTTACACGGCAGCCTGTCCGTTTCAGCAAAGGACGCAGCTTGAAAAAATGCGGCAGCAGAATATTCATTTCTGCCTTGCGTCCGTCGTGGGCACGCAGGTCCCATACTTCCAGTCCCTGCTCTGCCACCGTATTGATTAATGCTTCAATATCCCCCCCAGTGACCGTGATTCGGACTGCTCCGCGCAGTTTGTAAAGACTGGGCTGCTTCATCCGTTCCCCTCCGCTCCATTCATATGAATATCCAGAATTGTTCCTTCAACAGCCACTTCATCCGGCAAAATATTGCGAATCATCAGTTCAGTTCCTTTGATCTCCAGCTGACCCTGTGAGAGAGCCAGAACGATGCGATCCGGTGTAAAATGAATGACACCACGATGATTCTCTATATACAATTGCTTTGTGCCGATCAGGGTTAACCGTGGCATATCGTAAAGCACGTCCTGCGGCAGGTCCAGAACTTCACTGGTCCATCTGCGCAGCTTGCGGCTGATCCGGGTCATTCGAAGGTCTTCCCCCTTCCTCTACAGTTCAACTTATGCTCAGATTCTTGGAATTATGAAAACTACGGACCGTGTTAGATGTGAAAATAAAAAGAGGCCGAAACAAAAAAAAGCCGTCGTCTGGGATTATGCTCACCAGAGACGGCTTTCACTTATTAAAACAATATAAAGTTATAGTTTTCCTCGTGTTCCAAAGGGCTGTTTAGAGCGCGGAGAACCGAGAACTTCTGCCCACAATACACCAGTACGAATATCTTCCCGGCGAAGCTGAGGCGATCCAGACTCGCTGGATGAAACTTCATCCCAACTGGAGTCAGACACAACTGGTGTATTTGCAGTAGAAATACGATCTAGTCGCTCCCGAATTTCACGTTGTCGTTGCTCCATCACTTTCATTTGTTCTTCGAGGGAGTTTTCCATTCCACCCAGAGAACCCTGTCCTCCAAAGTCGTCATTCACAGGACGGGCAGATATCGTTGCTGGCTGCGAGTAGGTTTGATCATATCGATCATCATACTGATCGTCATCATACCGCTCATCGTACCGTTCGTCATATTGCTCATCATAGCGTGGATCTGAAGGACCCGATGACTGCTGCGGTGCGGTATTGCCCCGCGAGCGATCATTCCGGTCTGAATCACCACTTCCTCCAAACGTAGGCATCCCGTTATTTGGACGCTTTTTGTTCGGATCAGCCGACTTGGCTGCTTTTCCAAGGAAGGAAAAGAGCGCAAATGCGATGACCGCTACAATATACAGATTGTTAAAAATCCATTCAAATAGGCCCATATGCACTCACCGCCTATCTTCCGTTTTTGGAATCACCCTGATCGTTGGAATTCGAACCTTCACCAGGTTTTCCCAATGTATTACGCATTTGAGTATCCGCTTCAATGTTCTTCAGGTTCATGTAATCCATAACACCGATCTTACCACTACGCAGTGCTTCGGACATTGCCAAAGGTACTTGGGATTCAGACTCAACCACACGCGCTCTCATTTCCACTACGCGCGCTTTCATCTCTTGCTCTTGAGCAACGGCCATAGCGCGACGTTCTTCCGCTTTTGCCTGTGCAATACGTTTATCGGCCTCTGCCTGCTCCGTTTGCAGGAATGCACCAATGTTTTTACCTACATCCACGTCCGCGATATCAATAGACAGGATTTCAAAAGCGGTACCTGCATCCAGACCTTTCGACAATACGGTACGGGAGATCAGATCCGGATTTTCCAGGACGTCTTTATGGGAATTCGAGGAACCGTTTGTACTTACGATACCTTCGCCGACACGGGCAATAATCGTCTCTTCACCCGCACCACCGACGAGGCGGTCAATATTGGCACGAACCGTAACCCGCGCTCTTACCTTAACTTCAATACCATCTTTGGCTACCGCAGAAACAATCGGCGTTTCAATAACACGTGGGTTTACACTCATCTGTACGGCTTGCAATACGTCACGACCTGCAAGGTCGATCGCAGCAGCACGTTCAAATTCGAGTGGAATGTTCGCACGTTGTGCAGCAATCAGGGCGTTGACAACTCGGTCTACGTTACCACCGGCTAGGAAGTGACTCTCCAGTTGATTCATTGTCAATTGAAGTCCAGCTTTGGTTGCTTTAATCAGTGGATTTACGATCCGGCTAGGTGTTACACGTCTTAGTCTCATCGCTACCAGCGTGATAATTCCCACGCGTACGCCCGATGCAAGGGCTGAAATCCAGAGCATAACCGGGAAAAAGCTGAAGAATACGCTCAATACGATAATCGCAACTACCGCAATGAGCAAAACCGTAATCAAGGTTGGTTCCATAGTCGAAATTCCTCCATTTGCATTTTGATTTTTGTAAAAAACATGATAAAAACGTTGTGGAACTTTGCTGCTGTGCATTGATTCACACCACTCCACTAGCAGCCTCCGTAGAATGGTTATGTACATTGCCGAAGCTATAATCAACTCCGGCAACAGAGCGGGTTACACCGGTAACGCTTGTTGAACCACAATCCGGGTACCTTCCGCTTTGATCACAATAATTGGTGTATCAATCGGAATGAAATCTCCATCCGACACCACATCGACGCGTTCTCCGTTAAATATCGCTGTTCCCGAAGGACGAAGTGGAGTCAGACTGATGCCCTGCAAACCGATCAACTCTTTGCGTTCTGTTGCCGAAGAGTATCCTTGATCAGCAGAGAGCCTATCACTTAATATGAATCGATTCCATATGCCTCGATCCTTAAACAGAATAACAACGATTGCAATGACTACCAGCGCGGCTCCAAAAGCAATACCTAACGATATAAATGCATCACTTGTATCATAGGCGGCTCGCACGACACCAGCGACAAGCGCAATCGATCCCAAAATACCCAGAATACCGAAGCTTGGGATAAACATCTCCAGAATCATCATGATGAGTCCGACAGTGAATAACACCCATGTCTCCGCTCCAGCAAAACCGGCAATGTAGTTCCCTGAGAAATAAAGCACAAAGCACACGATACCAACAATACCAGGCACTCCGAACCCAGGTACAATCAACTCAATGATCACACCGGCTATTCCGAGGAATAGCAATACCGTCATGACGACAGGATTAGTGAGAAATGTGGATATGTTCTCTGCGGCTGTTCTCTGAACGGTGAACACATCATCTTGACTGTAACCAAGCCAGGCTGCAGCTTCTTCCGGCGTGTTGCTGATATGGTCCGCATAACCCACTTTCAGCGCTTCTTCAGCCGAGAGAGCAATAATTTCACCTTTTTCTTTGGTTTTATTAATCTCAGGCATTTCCACGACCATGTTAACATCCGTCATTCCGGCTGCAATTTTACCGTCACGGCCACTTTTCTCAGCCGCGCCCTGCATCTTGCTCTTCCAGAATGCAACCAACTTCGGATCATCGACATGTTTACCTGTGCTGTCCACCATCGCTGCCGCACCAATCATACTGCCTGGCGACATTACGATCTTATCTGCATTCAAAGCCAGAAAACTTCCGGCCGAAGCAGCATCTCCACGGACAAATGCAACGGTTTCAACTGGGCTTTCCTTAATTAATGTACCCAGTTCTTCTGCCGTGTCGACACGCCCTCCCGGCGTATTGATATCCAGAACGATCAGGCCAGCATTCATCTCTTCTGCTTCCTTGAACCCGCGTTCCATAAACTTGCCAAGTCCCTGCTCGATTGGTTTATCCACCGGAATAATATATACGGCGCCACTTTTCTCAGCTGCATGCGCTGACGGTGATCCAATCCAGACAGGAAGCAGCAGCGTCAGTAGCATCATGAGCATCAATGGCCCCGTAAGCTTCTTCCGGCGCTTTCCCTTCACAAATAGTCCCCCCTTTTCCATTAATGTTATACTGTCCAGCTTATGGTATTTATTACGTACAATGCAACATTTCGTTTCAAAATCTTAAAATTATATTTGAAACCGGAAGCAATTGCAACATTTTAAAACCATAATCATATATATTATCCATTTAAAAGCAATATTTGTGAATTTCCTCGAACAAATGAACGATTTCTAATCACACTTCGAATTCCTTCTGGGAACGGAGTAACGTATCAAAGATCTAAAACGGAAAAAACACCCCCTGACAAGTCAGGAGGTGTTTATTGATTTGCTTTATTGCAGAAATTGTTGAACTGCTTGATTTACCAGTTTGCCATCCGCTTTGCCTTTGACTTTCGGCATAAGGGCAGACATGACTTTCCCCATCTCGGCTTTCGAAGAAGCACCGGTTTCCTGGATGGTCTGCTGTACAATAACTTTAATTTCTTCTTCGGTAAGCTGTGCGGGAAGGTACTGACTGAGTAATTCAATTTCCGCTTTTGCATTTGCCGCGAGGTCATCACGGCCCGCTTTGTCAAATTCTTGGAGGGCATCTTTGCGCTGTTTGATTTCACGACTCAGAATATCAAGCACTTCGTTATCATCCAAATCTCTTTTCAAATCTATTTCAAGATTCTTGATCGTCGAACGAATCAACCGAATGTTGGAGAGCTTGAACTTGTCCTTACTCTTCATCGCTTGCTTCATATCTTCGTTCAATCGTTCGCTAAGATTCATGTAGTTAAAATCCTCCTAAAACTTTCTCTTACGAGCAGCCTCGGACTTTTTCTTGCGCTTTACGCTTGGCTTCTCATAATGCTTACGTTTCTTCACCTCAGCCAATACGCCATCTTTTGCGATGGAACGTTTAAAGCGACGAAGTGCAGCATCAATAGTCTCGTTTTTGCGAACTTTAGTTTCAGACACCAGTTTTCCCTCCCTCCGACCAGACCGTCCAAGAGCAATAACACGGTTCATCACCTTTCATTATAGGCGAAAGGTAATAAAGGTGTCAACCTTAACGTAATGATCATTTATTTTATGTGAACTTCAGCTTCATATTCATGCCTTTTATGCATATATGAATCAGTCCTGATTTAGAGTAACTTGGATCGTTTATTTGTGTGAGTCTGACAAACTTGTCAACACGCCAAGTCGGGTCCCACCAAGTAAATGATAATGCAGATGATGAACGGTTTGTTCTCCATCCTTGCCGCAGTTATTAATCAGTCGGTAACCTGTTTCTTCCACGCCAAGACGCTTGGCCGCTTCCTGCGCAGCCAAATGAATCTCCCCGATCAACGGCAAGTCTTCCGCCGTTACTTCATTCATGGAAGAAATATGTTTCTTGGGAATAACGAGTACATGGGTCGGTGCAGCGGGCTGGATGTCATGAAAGACGATGACATGGTCATTCTCCAGTACCTTATTGGAGGGAATGCTGCCCTCTACAATTTTGCAAAATAAGCAATCCATTGTTCATACCCTCCTTTGAATTAAAAATTATGTATACCCTTCTATCATACCGGAACTGAAAACTCACGTCCAATTTAACCTGTTTTAATTCAATAATAAAAGTAACAGGAAAAACCTTTCACATCTCAGTAAAGAAGTGCAAAAATACACCGAAGATGTGAAAGGTTCGATTTTCATCGGTAAAAGTACTGTTTTCACCGTTTTATTAATAATAAGGCAATAGAGTTAAGGCAGTGAGGCCAATCAGAGGTAGTACCAACCTATTGAACCGTCTGCGACCATAACCATAATAAGGATACGGGTAACCATAGCCCGGGAAAAATCCCCGTGCATGCGCGGGATAAGTAACCGGCATCATATTGGGTCCCCAGTTTGCATTTGCATGGTTAACCATGGCTTCATGCCCCACGGGAACAGCCAAATAAATCATATCATCATCCACATTTTCCACAATGCCATCGTAATGGGCACCGTCATGCATCTGTATACATACATAGCGATGCATGTGTTCCTTACACAGTTTCTTCGCTTCTACTTTTTCCACGTTTAATCGCCTCCCGAATCTGTTCTGCTCTTCATCACCCTTTCATCGTATTCAGATCTGGGCGAAATGACACTGTGCATGACAAGAGTTTCAAGATAAGTTCCTATTAAAAAAAAGAAGCACCCCGTTGCAGTTTCCATACGGAAGTCTGCTGTCGCGGACGTCTAACCAGGATTATTCCTGATCAGACGTCCGCCGGGGTGCTTACAAAAGTTTGTCGGCTTAACTGTAGTATAACAACAGGATGAACCTGTATCTGTGAGCTATCTCACTCAACTCTCACAACGAGTATATAAATGAGTCTCAAACCACCAAACCTCAATCCATCAGGAGATTCCCCTTAGGATTAAACTTTAGTAATTGGTTTATGAGGAGAGGAGATTAATCTCAATTTGGAATCATTCAATCGTATGTGTTCTGTTTCAAATCCCTATAATGTTTCCAATACTACGCGAGAGCCAGCTCCGGCTTCGCCAGCTGGAATAACTACAAGTTTACGTGGCAAGCGTGCTCGCAGCTCCGGAACGTGACTGATAATGCCGACGGCAAGACGGTCATCATGCAGTTTTTCTAATGATGTAATGACGGTATCCAGCAATTCAGGGTCCAATGTGCCAAACCCTTCATCCAAGAAGAAGAATTGCAGCGGGTACTGACCGCGCAGCTGAATCTGGGCAGACAGAGCCAGGGCCAGTGACAACGAAGTCAGGAACGTCTCTCCGCCGGACAAGGTGGATACCGGACGTTTAACCCCACCGTTTGCATCATCACAGATGACAAAGCCCCCACCTGAATCCACCTCAAGTGAATAACGTTGTTTGGTCAGGAAGCGCAGACGCTGTGAAGCAGCCTGACTAACCTGCATCAGTTGTTCTTCTGCAATATACTCGACAAACGCATTACCTCTGAAAGCTGCTTGCAGTTTGCTAAGCATCTCACCTTGTCGGCTCACTTCTACCCGTTTGTTCTCCAGCTCGGTCCAGCGAACGTGTCGCTGCTGCACATCTTCCAGATCCCGTTCTGCACGCGCCTTGGCTCTAAGAGCCGCTTCATCCTCTGCACGAGACTGCTGGAGTCGCTCTGTGCATGCCAACCATTGTTCCTCGGATACAACGACTCCGCCCAGTTTTTGTTCCAGCTCACGAAGTTGGGATGCAAGCTCACGATCACGTTCCCGATGCTGCTGAATTTCCGCTGCCAATCGCTCGGCTTCTTGGGACGGAATCGCCGCTTCAACAACCGCATCTTCAGTATCAAACGGGGATTGCTCCAGCAACTTCTTCCAGCGTTCCTGGGCCTGCTGCAAATGCTCTGCTGCCGAGGCTGCTGCTTGATGAGCCATGACATCCTTCTTGGCCGATTCCTGTTTCAAGGCATCCGCTTCCTTGAAACGCTGTGCTGAATCGGCAGCAATTTTCCGCAACCCATCCAGTCGAGTCTGGGCCGCAGCAATCAAATCCTCGACCCGTTGCTCACCAACCCATTGGCGCAAACGTTCTTCCTTCTCGGCGAGCTGTTTGCTGTTTCCTTGCCATTCCGTTTGCCACTGAATCAGCTGTTTGTCCAACTCAACCAGCTTCTGCTGGAGGGACTGTACCAGCTGTTCCTTTTCCTCAAGGAACGTCACGCTCTTGTTCAGCCGTTCCTTGATATCTTCTGCGAGTGCGTCGCGCTCCTGCATCGCCTGGTGAAGGGCCATGGCCTGCTCTTGAGCGATGCCTGGCAGTTCCGCGGCCCAGCGGCCGTGCAATGCGGCTGCGGCGGCCTCACTCTCGGAAAACCGGCGCTCCGCCTGGGCGAGTCCGGCTTGGCCGGCCTCCTGCGCAGCAGCCGCTTCCATGCGGCGCTGCTGCGCGCCTACAGCCGCCTGCTGCAACGCGGCGGCTTCCGCTTGCAGCGGCGCTGCGTCAGCGGCCAGCGCCCGCGCGGCTTCGCGCAGTGCGGCGGCACGCTCCGCCCAGTCCGCCGGGGAGCGCCCGTGTACGGGCGAACCGGCGGGCTCCGGCTCCGCAGCCGCAGGCGCGGCCTCGGCTGCGGCCGGGGCTTCGCCGGCCGCAGCGCCAAGCTGCGTCAGCAGGCTGCGACGTTCGTGCAGCTGCTGGCGCAGCCCAAAGCGCAGCTCCTGCAGCTCCGCGTGCAGGCTGCGCAGCAGTTCCAGGTCCGCATCGCCTGCGGGCGGACCTTCTCCCGGCGGCGCAGCCGGGAGCGGGTGGTGTGCGGAGCCGCACACCGGGCATGGCTCGCCGTCGCGCAGCTCAGCGCGCAAGGCGGAGGAGAGCCGATGCAGCTCCTGCTCACGCATGGTTCCGCGCAGCTGCTCCTCTGCCATTGCCAGCAGGCTCTGTTCGCGGCCAATGTCCTGTTCACAGGCAAGCAAGGCCTCAAGACCCGTTGCCGCCTGTTCAATCAGATGCTGACGCTGTTCACTCAGACGGCTCTCTTCCTGGGCAGCCAGCTTCAGCCGATCTGCCCCCTGAACAGCCGACTGCTTATTGGCTTCCATCTCAGCCTTGTTCAGGCGCAATTGCTCCGCCGCAGTATCTAGACGATGCTTCAATTCCAGTGCAGCCTGCAGCTGTCTGCGTTCTTCGGACTTCACTTCATTCGGCTTCAGGCTTTCCTGTAATTCTTCCCGCCGTTTGCGGCCACGCTGCTGTAGTTCTTTTTCCTTCTCCAGCTGTTGTCCGATGACACTCTGTTCAGCCTGTCCTTTGTCCAAAAGCTGCTTAAGACGGGTACGATCCTCTCGTAGTCCGTCCCGTTCCCGTTGCAACTCCTTGGCCTGTTCCAGCTGTTCCAATCGAAGCAGAAGCTTGGGTTCTTCCTCAGCCATCTGTACACGTGCCTTCTCGGCCTTCTCGGCTTCCAGTACAGACATCCGTTCATGTTCCACCGCTTGCTGGTGAGCAATCCCGGCTGCATCCTCACGTAACTTCTGCTGTGCTGCTGCGTCACGCATCGTCTGCAATGAAGGGAGTATTGCGTCTGCCGCTCCGGCCAGTTTCAGCCGTTGTTCCCCAGCTTCGATCTGTGGTGCACGTGCTTTCAGCTTTTCGTGTTCCTCCATACGAGCCTGGCGTTCATGACTTAACTCACGGACTTTGCCGAGCTGCTCGGCTTCCTTCATCGCTTCATCAAGCGTTTTGCGTGACAATTCAGACTGTTTCACAGCAGCTTGAAGAAGAAGCTCCGTTTCCGCCAACGTCTCTTTGCTCGCATTCCCAAGCCCCTGCTGCTCGGCAGCCAGTGACTGATGAACCATATCATTGTCCTTCACCCGCCGACTGAGCTTGATGGCAAGCTGATCTCCATACTTCTCCAGATGAAATAAACGTTGCAACATCTGCCGTCGTTCACTGCCTTTCAGGGACAGAAACTCAGCGAATTTACCTTGTGGAAGCACAACGGCTCGCGTAAAATCATCCATTTTCAACCCAATGACATCTTCAACGCATCGGTTCACGTCTGCCAGTTTATCAGCCAGCACCTGTTCCTCTCCGTTGACGGTCTCAATGAATTTGCTGATGGTGTTGCTCACCGAAACCTCATTGTTTCGTTTGAAACGTCGTTCCACCCGAAATCTTCTTGTGCCTTCTGCTGATACAAGTTCAAATGTAAAAGCAACGGACAACGAATCTTCAGCGTGATTCATGATTCCCTGGGTACCGTTAACCGCACGTTCCACTTTTCCGTACATCGCCAGCGTAATCGCGTCGAGCAAAGAAGATTTCCCACTGCCTGTAGGACCAAAAATGCCGAACAGTCCCGTTTCTGTCAAAACGGTAAAATCAATCTCCTGAGTCTCCCGATAACTTTGCAGACCTGCGACTTTCAATAAAATCGGCTTCAATTTCCCTCGACCTCCTCACGCATACCCGGCTCGTCCTCATCGACGAGTTC
This sequence comes from Paenibacillus taichungensis, assembly GCF_013359905.1. GTDB lineage: Bacteria > Bacillota > Bacilli > Paenibacillales > Paenibacillaceae > Paenibacillus > Paenibacillus taichungensis. The sequence goes on from NZ_JABMCC010000118.1 coordinate 475,514, forward strand.
CAGGAACAATTGAACCAGACTGTCTTCAGGTAATGCCCCACCTGTCTGACGCTGATAAAATTTGCGGAAAAGCTCATGTACGGGAAGCTCGGATCGTTGCTCCAAAAGCCCTGCGGCTGCCATCTCGGGGTACACCGGACGGATATGGATGATCCCGTCATGCGACTTACGAAGCTGCTGGATTTCTTTCAGAGACATGGCGTCATCCAGCCATACTTCCATATCAATAAAAGCCTGAGGATCACGCCCTTCATCCAGCCAACGATAAACCTCAGCCAGACCGCCACGCGCCTTCCAACGCACAAGTGGACGCCCAGAGGTCAACAGCACTTCTTCCACGTTTGCGGCACCCCCCGGTGCCAGATCAACCATGGTGACGGACTTACTCTGCCCCGCTTCGGAGAAACTGTAGGCCAGCGGAGAGCCACTATACCGTATCACACCGTCCCCTTTAACTGCCTGTGCACGATGAAGATGCCCCAGTGCTGTATATTGCGCCCCTGTTGACAATGCAGAAGGGTCAACCGTATAGGCCCCTCCTACCTGAATGGGACGTTCCGAATCACTTTCCACTCCGCCCAGAACATAAATATGACTCATTGCCAAATTCACCGTATCCGGACGAAAAGACGCAGCCAGACGCTGCATTAACATGCCAACCCGGCGGCTGTATGCCTGGCGAAGCACATTCTCGTCCCCATCCGTTGTCAGCAGTTCATTCAGTCGCGCTTCAGAGGGGTATGGCAATGCAGCAATCTGCGCAGTCTCTCCAGTTCGCTTTGCATGGATCGTAACTGCTTCTGAAGTAGGCATACCTACAAGTGTAATTCCCTGTCTGTTCACAAGCGGGGTCACCGAAGCCACTCGCTCCGGCTGATCATGGTTCCCGGCAATCACCACAAGTGGTCTTCCTTGTTCTGTCAGACGCGCCGCGGCCTCATAAAAAAGCTGTTCCGCCGATGCAGGCGGATTTACAGAATCATACACGTCTCCAGCCATCAATATGGCATCTGCCTGCTGCTCATCCGCGAGTCGAACAAGCTCATCCACAAAATCCTCCTGCTCTCGCAGCCGGCTCCGTCCCTCCAGCGTTTTCCCCAGATGCCAGTCCCCTGTGTGCAAAATACGCATCGTCCGTTCAACCCCTCTCTCATGCAAAATCCGATGATACAAATTCCATCCGGCCGTTTTAAAATTTCACTTTATAGTTTCACAGCAAGTCCGCCATCAAAAAAGTACAACCACTTCCGGTCGACTTTCCGACCCAGAATATCCTCAATAGCCCGGCCATACAGCTCCAGCTGAAAGCGATAGTTTTCCGTCAGTTTGTCCAGTCCACCGAGATGTTCCAACACCCGGTCTGTCTTGTAATCTAGCAAAATAAGCTCGCCATCCACCTCATACAGGCAGTCAATAATCCCCTGTACCAGCACCATTTCATTTTCTAGTGATGCCTGCATCTTACCGTCTTCCTCCAAGGTGTGAATCCCTGCATCTGGTGACAGACTTTGAAGCCATTCAGCAGGAGAATGATGTGCCGGAAGTCCATAAATAAAAGGAATCTCCCGTTTCACCCACTCCGCACGCAACAATTCTGTCCCAGGCTCTGTATTGAAGAATTCGGCCAGTTGATCAGACTCAATAACCTCTGCTTGATGGGGGAGCAAAATCTGGAGCTCAACTAACCGCAAAAGTGTCTGCTCAACGATTTGCGAATCAATGGGTGAACCATCTACAGGAAGATGCTGCATCAACGTATGATACACCGTTCCCCGCTCGGCTCCAGTCAATTGTTTTTCCTCCATGAATTTGGGACGACGTAGATGCAATTTAAAGGACGATCCTCCATCCTTCACTTCACGGCCCTCATAATCCACAGAAGTCTCAGATTGTTCTTCAACTTCCTCCATCATCTGTAAAGACTGATGGTCTTGCATGGCTAGCAATGTTTTTAGTTCGGTAACCGATGTACTGGCAGCTACTTGCGTTGCTGCTTGATGAGGATACATCCATGAAAGCCGTTTATCAACTTCCCGAAGCAGCTGTACACCCTCTTGCTCACCTATTGTAAATACATCTTCCTCACTGATGTCTCGTAGTGTTGCATCTTGTGTATCCTCGATCATCTCTTCTTCAGTGGAGGAAGGAAACAGCTCCACAGGCTGAACTGCTTTTAGGGCAGCAATTCGATGTTTCCGCACTTCTGTCATGCCGTCTTCTTCACCAAGCGTCTGATCCACAAATATTTCCCGGGATACTTGATCAGCAGAAATGACAGAAATACTCCAGCGTGATTCATCATTCACAAGACAGGCAGCATATGAATCAGCGCCTCCCGCAAGTTCACGCAGCAAAGCTGCGTCTGGATGCCTCATCAAGGATGGACCGATCCAGTCCAGATAACTACGTCCTGCTGCAAGCAGATAGTCAGGCAATACCCGTTCCGGACTGTCTTTAATCTGAGACCAAGCCACTGCCTTTTTAACAACATCTTTCACAGTACCGACCAAAATCATTTTCTCTTTTGGGCGGGTCAAAGCCACATAGAGCACCCGCATCTCTTCGGCAAGTAGCTCAAACTGGGCACGACGACGAATCGCCAGATTCGCCAAGGTTGGATAGGCAACCCGATTCTCACGATCAACAAACCTCGGGCCAAACCCCAGCTCCTTATGCATCAGAAACGGCGAATTCAGATCCTGCTGATTGAACATTTTGGATATGCCCCCGACAAAAACAATAGGGAATTCCAAGCCCTTACTCCGGTGAATCGTCATGATGCGTACCGCATTGTCCTGCTCACCAGAACCACTTGAAACGGTGCCAAGATCTCCCCCGTTCTCACGTAGTCTGGATACATAGGTCAGGAAGCGGAACAACCCACGATTAGCCGTTGCCTCCTCATATTGCCGAGCGCGATCATACAGAGCCTTCAAATTACTTTGACGCTGTATGCCTCCCGGTAGGCCGCCAACCCAGTCCAGATAACCCGTTTCCCGGTACATTCGCCAAATGAGTTCACTCAGGCTGCCTTGTCTGGCTTCAAGCCGCCACTGTTCCAACTGACGCATAAAGCGAATTAACTTTTGTTGCAGCTCTGTGCTGGTACCGTTGTCCCTATCCGCATCGTCGCTTATACGTCCACCCATACTTGCATCTATACCAGCATCCAGAAGCTCATCTGTATCTGCATGTACAGAGGATTCATGTATACGTTCGATAACGTCTGCTTCGGCGGATACTGCCGACTCCCGCTGCCCCTGCTCCATTTCTGACCAGACTTCGGGCCATTGCAGCTGGATTGCAGATGAATCCGGATTCGAAACTTTCTCACCATGCTGCCCGACAACATTTAACGAACTATTGAATGCTCCTGTAGCCGATACAACAGCATCATAGAAAGACTGTCGCTTGTCCCCAAGGCGAATCTGAGCCAGTTCCTCTTCATCTAGTCCGACAATCGGCGAACGAAGCACGGAAGCAAGCGGAATATCCTGCCTTGGATTATCCACAATCTGCAGCAAGGACAACATCACTTCCACTTCCGTCGCCTGGAAATACCCTTTGCTTTGCTCCCCTCCGGCAGGAATACCCTGCTGTCTGAATTCCTCAATCATGAGTGGAGCCCACATCAGGGCAGAACGAAGCAAAATAACTATGTCTCCGTAACGCGCAGGTCGCATGGATTTGAGGGCTTTATCATAAACGTTAAGGGCTGGTTTATCCGTATCTCCAACCATTTCACGAATACGTCGAGCCATGGCCCGAGCCTCCAGCTGGGCGGTTTCGAGCTCGGCACTCTCCAGCTCGGCAGAAGGCAGAGCATCTCCATTCTCGTCCGTGCTTTCCGTCAGATCAGGTCCTCCGCCTTGACGATCAATCAGCATAAGTTCAGGTGTGTATGCCTCATCCCCAAGCGTCTCTGCCGGGAAAGTAGCCCCATAAGCGAGCTGCGCCCGTTCATCATAGGCAATCTCAGCTACCCCTTCATTCATGAGCTGCTTGAATAACATATTGACCGAGTGGACTACTTCTGCACGACTGCGGAAGTTACGCGCAAGATCAATACGTCTTCCTGCATGCAATGACTCTTTCTCTCCGTCCACTTCCATATCCGAATTCGCTGCGTATTGACGATACTTGTTCAGAAACAGACCGGGTTCAGCCAGACGAAAACGGTAAATACTCTGTTTTACATCACCAACCATGAATCGATTTCCTGGATTTTCTCTGGAAATCAGTCTGACGATATCTTCCTGCACCGTATTAGTATCCTGATATTCATCCAGCAGCACTTCATCGAAACGTGCCCGATATTCCATTGCCGCATCCGAAGGCATCGATAGCTCAGGAGTTGAATCCTCATGGCGCAAAATATGAAGACAGTAATGCTCCAGGTCACTGAAATCGACCTGTCCGCGTTCCTGCTTGGCCTGTCGATATCGCTCTCCAAATGCACTGACCAGCTTGGACAGTTCCTGCATTAGTGGTGCCGCCTGCTCCAGCTCCTGCCAGAAAGAAAACGCACTTCTTCCAAACAATGACCCTTTCAGATCCGTAACGGCTTTTTTCGCAGCCTCACGCAGTTCCTTGACCTGTTCTTGTAACCCCGGGTCCGTCTGGTCCTTTTTGCAAGGCTTCAGCTTGCCAAAAGATGCTGGCTGAAACACTTCAGGCAATCTTTCCCACGGCATGACCTCAACAGCTGACAGAAGCTCTTCGACCATTGCCAAATCTTCTTTTAATGTATCTGCATAAGGTTTCGGACCTTCCGGCTGCATAGATATGCTGATTCCTTGACGCAGCAGACCAGCCGCACCACTTAGGGCAAGAGCCGCATCACGCAAAATACTCTGAACCCATGCAGAATGCCCAAGTGCCTCGACACTTTCCACCTGAAAAGCAGATGCCATCTCCGCAAGCCAATGATCCGGCCAGGAATGACTGCGTGAGAAATCATACAAACGCTGCACAAGTCGATGCATGGCATCATCGTTTCGTTCCCCACTGAACCAATCCACCAATTCGCGGAATGTACTGCCTTCATCTTCTTCCCCATACTTTTCCTCAAACAACTGCTCCAACAATTCCTGCCGCATAATCTCGGCTTCATTTTCATTCAGAATCCGGAAAGCCGGGTTTAGCGGAATTTGCTGATAATAACGACGAATGACCTCCATACAGAATGAATGCAGTGTCGTAATGGATGCCCGCCCAAGTAGTGAAAGTTGTTTGCGCAAATGTTCTTCGGCAGGCTGCTCTTCAAGTGCATGTTCCAGTGCTTCCCGTATCCGCTGCTTCATCTCCGCCGCAGCAGCTTTCGTAAATGTTGCAACAAGCAAACGATCTACGCTGAATCCACGGGAGGGGTCTGCAATCTTACGAATAATCCGTTCAACCAATACGGCCGTCTTCCCGGAACCCGCTGCAGCAGCAACCAGAATGTCTTCCCCACTCTGTGAGATGGCACTCCATTGGTCATCGCTCCAGAAGCTTTCCTCCGGTTTTGGCATAATCGTCATGATGTTTCCCCTCCTTTGTCATGAGACAGCATGTCCCAGATTTGCTGTTTGCCCGGTTTGGACAACAGATTATATTCATTGCCTTCGATATTTTCATCAAATTGACAGACTGGCTTGTACGGACAGAAGGTGCATGCAACCTCCTGCTGGATACGGTAAGGTTCAATCGCCACATCCCCGTCCGTAATCCGGGTGCCAATCTCACGTATATTACTGCGAACTGAAGCAAGCAAGGCATCCCATTGCTCTGGCGTAGCTACAGCAGCGCTGCTATAAAAACTGCCATCTGCCTTAAGCGCAACCGGAATAATGGCCGAATAGCCTTTGTCCAAGGTATTGTCCATTTGAGCGATCGCATCCCGGTCCGCGAGTAACAAGCCCTTCATTTTAAACCGTTTCAGTAGTTCTTGTCCTGCCTGCTCAGAAGTCATGCCATTCGCCGATTGAAGCAACGGATTATGCACATGGAAATAGAGTGTTCCTCCAGGCATAGCCGATTCTCCAAGCCACTCCTCGGCAGCACTAAGCAGTACCTCCAGGTACGTGAGCATCTGTAATGACAAGCCATAATACACCTCATGCAACTTGAGATCGGTCTGGCTCGATTTGTAATCAATGACCCGCAGCAGCAGGCCATTCTCTCCTTCAGCCACATCCACACGGTCGATCCGACCCACGATCTCCATCACACAGCCATTTTCCAATTCAAAACGAAGGGGTGGCAGGGGTTTACCTGGCCCAAAATCAAGCTCCAACCCAATCGGTTCAAAGCTTCCCCGTCTGGACTGTTCACCCAGAATAACCGACGCCCTGCTAACGATATCCTTCAGCTTCCGGAAGATGTAACCATACCGTTTGGTACTAAGCAAAATCTCTCCCTGCAACTGTGGTGCAATCTGCTCCACGGTGTGCTCCGCTTCCTTCCGACATTCATCTGGAGACAGACTGCCCCAACTACGATTCTGCTCACGCAAACGTATGGCAAGCTGACTCAAGGCTGCATGGAACAATTGTCCAATATCAGGGGCTTGCAAGCGGTACAGCTGGCGCTCTTTCAAGCGCAACCCATGGGATGCAAAATGGGAGAACGCACACGCCACAAAACGCTCCATCCTGGAGACACTGGTCCTTACCTCTGTGCCATATAATCTACGGCTAGTAGCCGTACGTAGAGGTAACGCCCGATTGCGATAAAAGACCGATCCAAGCAATTGTTTCAGCTGAGGTCTGCTCGTCTCCCGAGAGACATGCCAGTTATAGATCGCCCACCACATTTCAGGAATATCTTCTCCACGGCGCCATCTGCGCAATTGTCCGATGAGATAAGAGAGGCTCTGACCAGGATGGTTAACATAAGACCAGTGTATCTCTTCAGCATCCGTAACTGGCGGCTGGGCAAGCAATGGCTGCTCATGCAGACCGAACATCTTCCGTACATGTCGTACAATTTCCGAGGGCAGTAATGTTTTCCCTTCATCATCTGCAACGGGATAACTCAGCCATAACTGCTTGCTCGCCGCTGTCAGGGCGGTATAGATCAGAAAGCGTTCATCCAGCATTTGTCTTGTTGCTCCCGGCCCAAGCCCCAGTCCTCTCTCTGTCAATAACAGCCGTTCCTGCTCAGTTAATACACCATCATCCTGAGGCACAGCAGGCAGTTCACCATCTACTGCACCCAGAATAAATACGTACTTGATACCCTGAAGACGTGTACGATCCATCGATCCAACCAACACTTGATCAAGCGCTGGAGGAACAAGTCCCAGCTTCAGTTCGGTTAATCCGGTCTCCATCAGCCCAGCAAATAGATCGATATCCAGCCGTTCGGCCCCCATCATATCAACCATCTGATCTAATAGATCTAGAACGGCACCCCACATTTGACGATGCTCTCTCGAACGTTCCGGATCACCCTGGGCCTTGGCTTCTGCAGACATCTGATCCAGCTTCCAAGGAATCTCAGCATCTTCCAGTAATCTGTAAAGCGCCGCACATTGGTCTTTAGCTGTCTTTGCCTTGCTCATTCGTTTCTCAAAAGCACCTAGTGGATCAACAATCACTGTACGGCATTTTTCCATTAAGGACAGCATTTGTTCCCGACCCCGGCTGCGGACGTCCTGATCGTTGTCTTCCAAGGACAGGCTGGGTACATACTTCCATGGCTTGCCATCTGTCCAGCGGTATCCGTGAATTCCGCAAGCTAATATATAATTTTCGAGCTGGTCCATATCTTCACGTGTAATGGAACCGCCCCGTGGAAGCAGCAGATCCGTTTTCACACAGCGAAATACATCCTCATAACGCCAGCGACGGCGAACGATATCGAGTGCTGAACGAATGAATTCCGCTAATGGATGATGTAGTTCATTTCTTCTCCGATCCAGAAAGACAGGCACGCCATAGTCTCTGAATAGGGGCTCAGCAATGTCGGCATATGTATCCAACTGACGAACAAGCACTGCCATATCTCGATAACGCGCACCTTCATCTTGCGCCAGACGACGCATCTCACGAAGTGCTCCTTCCATCTCAGCCCTGCGGTTCTCAGCGGCGTACAGTCGGACACCTGCATCACGCCCCTCGCTCTTCCAGCGAACTCTGCGATCAAAGCCAGCCTCCAAATGCGCCAGTCCAGGACTGCCCTCATATCTCGGCAAAACTTCCGGTTGAAGCACGGTTGTCTCATTAAGGACACCCAAGTCCTCGGCCATGCCTTTGAGACGTGCGTATGCACTCGCTGTGGGATGGAACAGCTCCAATTCTGCTGGAAGTGCGCCGTGATCGTAAGCACGATCCAACGTCAATGCAATTGTAACGGAAGAAGCTTGCAGCATCAGTTTTCCTATGACACTCATTTCCTGCGGAGTAAATCCCTGAAATCCATCGATCCAGATCTGTGCATCTTGCAGCAACGTGCTCTCCGGCAACCGCTCTGTCAGTTCAGTCAACGTGTCTTCATCATCGATATATAGTTCGGTTAATTCCTTTTCATAATCACGGTATATAAGTAGCAAGTCATGCAGCTTGTCTCCCAGAATCGGTGCAGAAGAGGAAGTATTCCATGCGGAAAGTCCTTCTTCAAGTGAAGTGGGGTCAAGTTCAAAACGTTTAAACTCACTGTATAAATCATTTAAGTCTCCTATAAATCCCAGCTGGCTGCCTGATGCTCCAAACAACTTCAATTCTTCCTTACGACGCTGAAGCACTTTGTAGAGCAGCATTTTTTTGCCTTCAGCCCCAATGGGAATACGTGCAGAACCACCTGCCTCCTGCATTACCCGATAGGCCAATCGGCGAAAACCAAGCACTTCAGCACGCATGGTACCTTTAATAGCCCCTGAAGATACAAGTGACTGTTCAGTTCGAAACGAACTCTGTTCCGGGACCAGAAGAATCAGTGGTTTACCTTGTGGTTCCTTTTGAAGCAGGGATGTGATTTCCCGGGTAATCAGCGCACTCTTACCGCTGCCTGCCCGGCCAATAACAAAGCGTACGGACATGTTTAATCCTCCAAACCATCACGAACAAGATTTTAATTCCCAGTATAACATATCTGACTTGGTTCGGAACATACGTTTGCCACTATCCGGCAATTACAGAAAGCTTCTCCACGAGCATAGCAAAGAGCCCACAGCTTATGAAAACAGTGGACTCTTTGCGTAAATGTATATTCGATCTTAAAATGAAATCGCGCTCAATTAATTCTTTTTGCTGCGTACTTCGAAGATGGCAAATTTCAGGTAATGACCTTCGTCTACGCCCAAAATTTGCGGGTGATCCTTACCGGCTGCTTTCCAGTCGATCAGACGCAGTACTTTGCCTGCATCTTCGGCTGCATCCGCAATAGTTTCTAGGAAGAGATCCGGACGCATGTGGTATGAACAGCTTGCCGTTACTAAATACCCACCCTCATTCACCAGCTTCATTCCTTGGAGATTGATATCCTTATATCCACGGCATGCGCCTTTGACTGCTGATTTCGTTTTGGCAAAGGCTGGTGGATCGAGGATAACCACATCAAATGTTTTACCACCGGCTGCAAGCGCTTTGGACGTATCCACTTTCTGTTCACCAGCACGTGCACGTACGTTACGCTCATCTAGGCCTTTCACCTGTTCACGCAAGTATTGGAATGCATCCGCAACGACAAATTCGACCCGATCAGTAAAACCGTTCAGCTCTACGTTGGTACGTGCACTTTCAATCGCATGTTCTGAGATATCAAGACATGTTACTTTTTTTGCTCCATATTTGCAGGCGTTCAATGTGAAGCTGCCTGTGTGGGAGAAACATTCCAGCACAGTGGCCCCATCCCAATAAGGGAACGTCACAACCTTGCCACTTTTATTCACAGGAAGCAACTGCTGCGTACCATCCTGCTCAGTCTGTTGGAGCGTAATACCACTCTTATAACCCCAACCCTTCATAAGTGGTTCAATGGCTGCACGATTCTCGCGTTGGTCGAAGAAGTACCCTGTCTTCTGACCTTCCACGATATCCACCTTAATAAGCAATCCATTCTCCGTTACCGTGACATGCCGAGGGCACTCCCCGTACAATGGTCCCTTCGTCTGCTCCAAACCTTCCAGTTCACGAATGGATACATCACTGCGTTCATAGATGCCTTCCGGCTGCATCACTTCAATTAGAGCTTGTACAATCGCTTCGCGGCAACGGTCCATGCCGAGTGTGAGCAATTGAACAACAAGGATGCTGCCAAAACGGTCAACAATCAGTCCTGGCAGGAAATCAGCTTCCCCATAAACTAAACGGTATGCCTCTCCATCCTGGATAAAACGCTCCCGGTGGCGCAAGCAATCGCGGAAACGCGCTGCAAAAAACGCGGTATCCATCTGTTCAAACTCCAAAGGTTGATACGCCACGACTCGAACTGTGATTTGAGATGCAGGATTATAGTATCCCGTCGCAAGATAGCGACCTTGGTGATTCAATACATTGACCAGATCTCCCGGTTCGGGGTTTCCTTCAACAGAGGCAATTTCATTGTTATATATCCATGGATGTGCATGTTCAAGCCGCTTTTTGCGGCTGCGTTCCAGTGTAACTGATGGCAAGATAGATCCACTTCTTTCATAGTTAGTTGTTGAAAAGATAGGTTTGGTGCAAAGGTAACCGCTACGGGGATGGATTGGACTTTCGATCGCTGTTGTCTCCAGATTTTTCTGATTCCCTTTCTCAAAAGGGAAAATCCGGAGACAAAGGCGAACGCTTCGCTTCTACAGTTCCAATTCCATCCCCTCCGCTACGTTTGCAGAATCTCCATATCTTTTGATTGGGGGTGCGGTATTTTGGGTGACCATTAAGGAAACTTCTCGGTCTTTCAGACGCTGTTGATTCCAGAATTCCGTTAGCCTGTCATGGTTGTCCTTATTTACTCATAGGATGAGAATAAGGATATGCACGGAAGGAATGATGTTAACTCATGTTCAGAGATGTTGTGCTGCCCCTATTGTATGGGCTTCTTATCTTTTTTGGCGGGATGAAGCTGATGGAAACAGCCTTACAGCGGATGGCCGGGCCCATGCTGGCTGGATGGCTGGGCCGGGCTACCTCTGCTCCCTGGAAAGGCATGGCTTTTAGCGCGGGCGCTACAGCCCTGCTGCAAAGCAGTACTGCCGTCACCGTACTAACCATTGGACTGGCGAACGCCAGATTAATTACCTACGGACGCACACTTGGCATTATTCTTGGCACCAACATCGGGACGTGCCTGACCACCGAGTTGGTCGGATTGCAGATTGGGCGTGTTTCCCTGCCTCTGCTTACCTTGTCTCTGACAGGCTGGGCCGTCTTTGTTGTGCTTGGTGAACGAAATCAGTTCGCTCCTGAACGCACACGCCGGACACTGTTTACGATGCAATACAGCTTTCTCGCGTCAGCTGGATTTGCCCTCGTCATGACAGGCATTCAAGTGATGCAATCCATTGCCGTACCCCTGCGAAGTATGGGTGTATTCCAGTGGTTTCTGGATCGATCAGCAGACAGCTTGTGGTGGGGCTTTCTGGCAGGTGCCTGTCTGACGGCCCTAATTCATAGCAGCGCAGCTGTCATTAGCATGGCGATTACGCTTGCAGCCACAGGCGTACTGCCTGTGGAGATCGGCATCGCTATTGTGATCGGGTCGAACGTGGGGACCTGTATCACCGCCGTGATTGCTGCCGCTGGCGGAGCATCCGCGGGCAAATTTGTCGCAGCCTCCCATGTCGTATTAAACATAGCGGGGGCGCTGCTATTTATGCCGCTGATCGGCCAGCTGCATGCAGCTTCGGCCTGGCTATCAGCGGATAACGGGGCGCAGATTGCGCACGCCCAGACCCTTTTTAACGTCACCAGTTCACTGCTTGCCTTGCCATTCTGTTACTTGCCGATTTGGCACAAAAAACCACCGGTCTCCACCCCAGTGGCGAAGTCACCCGTGGCCTGATGCTCAAAAAGCTCTTAACAAACAGTAGCGATACGTCACGCAACAGAAATTAGCTATACGTTAATGCCTAATTTGTTCAGTGCCACACGTAAAATGTCATCGTTATTATCGTATCCACTTTGCTGCTGTCTGGACCAAGCTTCTTCCGGAGTGTACCAATCCACACCTTTGATTTCTTCAATCTGAGGCTGCAGGTCGCCGCTTTCCGCTTCAACGAGATAATAATGAACTTCCTTATCCACCGGACCAAGCTCTGCATGCTGATACGTATAGGCGATGATATCGACGGGTTCTACTATTCGGCCAGCCATGCCTGTCTCTTCCAGAATCTCACGTAGTGCAGTCTGTTCCACCGTTTCTCCATCTTCCATTTTGCCCTTGGCGAGAGTCGTTTTGCCGTAGCGATCTACAATCAGTTGAATTTGAAGCTTTCCGTCTTCTCCCGTGCGGTAGACGACTCCGCCTGCCGAAATTTCTTTTCTGTTCATGTTGCTCTCCCCCATTACGGAATTGTCTTCATCTTTTTTTTGGAAAAAGAAGGACCTCATCTCCACGGGTACGCTCCCCAAGGAAATGAAATCCTTGTTTCTGACGCCTCGATTACATCGCTGCGGACTTGAGATTTTCTTCCAACACACGAACCAGCGTAGCCTGGCTTTCATTCACACCCGCCTCGGTCACTTTGACACGGCATACTTTGCCTACCATATCCATGGAACCATCAAAGACCAGCTGAATGTAATTGTCACTATAACCGTGCAGTTTACCACTGCCTTCACGGCCCTTGGCTTCACCTTCAGGAATGACATCCAGTACTTGCCCCACAAACTGTTTGGCGTATGCCAGTTGCATTTGCTCGGATAGATCAATTAGTTCATGCACGCGTGCATTTTTAACTTCCTCATCCACCTGATCCTCCATACGCGCTGCCGGTGTTCCGGTCCGCTTGGAATATGGGAATACGTGCATTTCGGAAAAACCGATTTTCTTCATCAGCTCGTAGCCGTTACGGAACATCTCATCCGTCTCACCCGGGAACCCAACAATAACGTCGGTTGTAATCGCTACATCCGGCATCGCTTCCCGAATGCGAAGCATTTTATTGTAAAACTCTTCGGTCGTATATTTACGGCGCATACGTTTCAGTACGGTATCATCACCCGCTTGCAGCGGAATGTGGAAGTGCCGCACAAGTTTGTCTGAACGTTTGATCACATCCAGCATCCGATCATCAATCTGACTGGCTTCAATCGAACTGATCCGAATACGCTCCAGGCCCTCTACTTTATCCAAGTCCCATAGCAGATCTGTCAGATCGTAATTCTCCATGTCATCCCCGTATCCACCAGTATGAATGCCTGTCAGGACAATTTCCTTGTACCCGGCGTGCACCAGTTGATGAGCCTGTTGGATGATGCTATTTGCTTCCCGGCTACGGGAAAGTCCACGTGACCACGGAATAATGCAGAACGTACAGAAGTTATTGCAGCCATCCTGAATTTTCAGAAATGCACGGGTACGATCGGCAAAATCCGGTACGTCCATCTCTTCAAATACCCGCGTTTTCATGATGTTGCGCACAGCATTGACGGGCTGACGAGATTCCTGAATTTCGTTGACATATGGCAAAATTTTGTCCCGATCCTGTGTACCGATAACAAGATCCACACCAGGGATGTCCAGAATCTCTGCCGGAGAAGTTTGCGCATAACAGCCTGTAACGGCTACAATCGCATCCGGGTTGCGCCGAATGGCACGACGGATAATCTGGCGGCTTTTTTTGTCGCCGGTATTGGTTACTGTACAAGTATTAATCAAGTATACATCCGCTGTCTGTTCGTCAAAGTCTACCTGATCGTATCCTTCGTTTTTGAACAATTGCCAAATCGCCTCTGTATCATAAAAATTAACTTTGCAGCCTAAGGTGTAAAACGCCACGGATGGCATAATTACATTCCCCCCATTTCTCCGGATTCATATAAGACGCAAGTTAGCGCCGCCATTCCAGCTGTCTCGGCCCGCAAGATGCGTTTGCCCAGTCCAACGGATACAGCACCCGCCTGATCGGCTTCAATCGTTTCCCTCTCCGAGAATCCGCCCTCAGGTCCAACAACGATCAACACTTCTGCACTCGCACCAGGTGCAAGCTGCTCCACAAACGGCTTCAAAGCGTCTCTTAACTGCTTGCCATTTTCCTTTTCATAACAATAACATACCAGACTGTAGCCCTCAAAAGAAGATAGCAGCCCTTTCCAGGAAAGTGGCTGCTCGACGGATGGAATGCGGTTCCGATGACTTTGTTCAGCGGCTTCCTTGGCGATTTTGCGCCACCGCTCCAACCGTTTGCCTTCTTTCTTGGCATCATATTGCACAATCGTACGCTCAGACAGGAAAGGAACAAAGGAAACCGCTCCGATCTCTGTACATCTTTGAATGACCGTCTCCATCTTATCGCCTTTTGGCAAGCTTTGAGCCACGGTTACACGTATACGCGCTTCATGGTCCATTTCGAGAGATTCCACAATATTCGCTGTTACTTGCTGGGCTTCGATGCTTTCAATCTCCACCAAAGCTTCTTTGGAGTTTCCGTCACTGACAATCAGTTTATCTCCAGGTTTACCACGCATCACTTTGCCGATATGGCGTGCATCATCACCCGTGATGACCACGGAATGTTCATTAAACTGTTCGGCAGATACAAAATAACGCTGCATTAGTCTGTCCACCCATTCTATCCTGTTATGACTGGAATTCACCCCGCCTGATGGCCAGCGTGAATCCAATCGCCACAGATGATCATACAACTTTTATGTCCTTCTGACCAGTATTTCAGTCCCATACACTATACGTTTCTAACGATATAAACCGATGATTAGCCTTGCCAGATCCAGATACATATTCTGGGCAAATTGATATAAAGGTTGAATCGTCGCATTTTGCAATGGAGGAATAACAAGGATCAACAGGAAAATAAATATGGACCATTGCTCTACCCCTTGTAGTTTGCGGCTGATTGAAGGCGGCAGAATATCCTCCAGAATTCGATATCCGTCCAATGGAGGTAACGGAATAAGATTAAAGAGAAAAAGGAAAAAGTTCGTCAGGTTAAATATGGAGAAAAACATGGAGATTGCCGTAAGCAACCGTTCATTCTCAATGCCACCCAATGCCCCCGAACCAACCAGGGACGCATAGATGATCGTACCGATGATCGCGAGCAGCAAGTTACTCACAGGCCCTGCTACAGATACAATGACACCCATTAATCTCGGTTTGTCAAAGTTGGCCCGATTCACTGGAACAGGGCGTGCCCAACCAAAACCAGCAATAAGGAGCAGTAACACACCAAACAAGTCAAAATGTACAACTGGATTCAGTGTAACCCTGCCCAGCAGCTTGGCTGTTGGATCGCCGAATTTGTTGGCAAAATAGGCATGAGAGAATTCATGCACCGTAAAAGCAATCAGAATCGCCAACAGGAAAAACGGCAGTTGATCCAGCGGATAACGAAAGAACGAGTTTAAGTCCATCGGTTACCTCTTTCTGGCCACAAACGCGACCCAGTCCTCATCGCGGTGCACCGAACTTATTTCGAAGCCGGAAGCAACGAGCGCATCATGGACAAGCTGCTCTTTATTTTTCCAGATGCCTGAAGTAATATAAACGCCGCCAGACTCAAGCGCATGATAGACATCATCCACAAACAGCATAATAATCTCAGCCAAAATGTTGGCAACGATAACTTTCACCGGAAGCTTCACGCCCAGCGCAGGGTCCTGACTGCCCAGAACAGACAGCAGATCACTCTCTTTCACCGTAATTTGTTGTCCCAGCCCATTCAGTTCCACATTTTCCTTGGCACTTGCTACCGCAACCGGATCAAGGTCCAGCGCGAGCACATGTTTTGCTCCGAGATGGACAGCTCCAATAGCCAAGATGCCAGAGCCTGTACCCACGTCAATGACTTCCTCGCCACCCTGAATGACCGATTCCAGTGTACGCAGACAAAGCGAAGTGGTTGGATGTGTTCCTGTACCAAACGCCATGCCTGGATCAAGCTCAATAATTTTCTCATTTGGGCTTTCCGGTGTATACTCTTCCCATGTCGGTTTAATGGTTAGACGTTCCGAGACACGTACTGGCTTGAAATATTGTTTCCAGGCGTTCGCCCAGTCATTTTCATCCACTGTTCGAGTCTCAAAACGAACCTCCCCCGTTTGGATATCGAATTCGGAAAGTTGCTCAATGCGTGGACTTACTTCAGATTGCAATGCATCCATGTCCGTACCTTCGGAAAAGTATCCTTTAATGACCGCAAAGCCTTCAGGAATATCATTCAATGGAAACTCGTACAACTCGCCATACGTTGTATCCCGCTTTTTATTTAAAGTACCGGACTCTTCAATTGAGACCCCTCCAGCACCCGCTTCATGTAAAAAATTCGAAATCATCTCCACAGCTTCTTCTGTGGTATGTATTGTTAGTTCATGCCATAACATACTTCGTTTTTCCTCCTCATTTTTCAAACATCCCAACCATTGTACTACACAAGCGAGCAGGAGTACAAAACCGCAGCAGTAAAAGAAACAACAAAAACAGGATACCCGCAGCCTGACTGCTCGAATACCCTGTTTTAATTATGACTACACTCGATTAACTTGTTAGCAAAAGCGTCCACCATTCTGGGTAATCATCTCTGCAGCTTGCGGGAGAGAGTCACTGGATACGGATACTGTCAGCAAGATTTCTTGCTTGGGCCTGCCTTCAGAGCCAGCTTCCGGATCGTCATACACTTGTCCACCCGACAATACTTCGGTCTCGTCGCTAATAAGGGAAAGTACATTCAGCTCACCACTGAATCCCCCAATCACGGCCATGGTTGAGTTATCTGTGCTCTCAGCCGCTCCCCGATCCACTGAAGACGATGTGTCATTCAGACTCTCGATACTCAATTGGTTCGGGTGCAGCAATTCCAGAGCTCTGCGTGCAGATTCAGCCTCGGACCAGCTTGTAAACACTGCTTCGATAATCACTGCAGAGCGACCTTCAGTCATGAATCTCCCGACCCTGACGACGATCGGCCGCTTCACTGCGGCGCAAAGCCTCTATATCTTCATGATCCGCAGCTTCGGCACTGAATTCCACATCCTCATTTTTGGCGGACTGCATTCTCTTCATCTTTTCCGTTTTCGTCAAAATCTTGCCTGGACGTTCATGTTCTGCCATCGTTATGCTCCTCCTTCAAAATAGGTATCTATATAAAATGAACTAATACTTGTTACACTGTACCACTCCGACTGTAGTACCATCCTCCGATCGCTGTTATCCCCAGATTTCTTCATCTCCCTTCTTAAAGGGAGAAATCCGGTGATAGCGTATGCTTCCGAAGTAGCTTTCTTGCGAATGCTTTCAGGCGAACGCTTCACTTCTTCAGATTGGTTCTACACTCTCCGTTAAAGTGTAATGCTCTGTCCATCTTATATAGATTTGGTGAAACTAAATCATACCGCCGGCTTGTTCGATAATGGATAGGGCACGGTGATGTACTGCCTCGTCAACAACAACGGTCAGTAGTACATCTCTGCCTGTCGGACCCTCTTGTCCGCCATCGCTCATACCGCTCGCAGAAGGATCTGCTGCCGCCATGATTCCCGCGCTGGCATTTGTGCCTAGAGCACCTGGTACCCAGGAAGAAAAGCTGCCTGATACGCCTGGTGTATAAGATGCTCCGCTTGGCCCGACACCCGCATAACGACTGAATCGATTGATAGACAGGTCTTCCACTCGTAATGCCTCCAGTTTTTTGGCTGCCCCTTCCGCTTGCTCCGGGCTATGGAAATAAGCCAAAATATTTTTTTCGGTCATCCGGTTCACCTGCTTCCCTAGTTTCGGCACATCAGTAAACCACTGAATGCTCATGTCTGGTATCTTTCCGCAAGCGCGCCCATATTATGCAAAAAAGGACACCCTGCGGAAAAACCGCTGTGGTGTCCTTTTTTTAAATTAATGATTAAGACTCAGTCTCCACGGAAAGCCCGTTTCACCCGGTCAAAGAAGGATTGCTCGTGCTCATGAGTTTGTTCTCCATCCAGCGCAGCAATTTGGCGAAGCAGGTCTTTCTGCTCGTCATTCAGCTTGCTAGGCGTAACTACAACGACTTTCACATGCTGATCCCCTTGCCCCATGCCGCGCAGGCGTGGTACGCCTTTGCCTTTGAGACGGAAATACGTTCCTGTCTGTGTACCGGCAGGTACTTTTAGCTTCACTTTCTCAGACAGCGTTGGAATTTCAATCTCATCTCCCAATGCGGCCTGAGCAAAGGTAAGCGGAATCTCGCAATAGATATCATCGCCTTCACGCTCGAAGAAATCATGTGATTTCACACGGATGACAATATACAGATCTCCTGCTGGTCCTCCGCGCAGACCACCTTCACCTTCACCAGTCATACGCAATTGAGCGCCGTCATCTACACCCGCTGGAATGCGAACATGAATTTTGCGTTGTTTGCGCACTTTACCGCTGCCGCTGCATGTTGTACATTTTTCCTTGATAATTTGTCCAGAACCATTACAGTTCGAACAAGCACGACGGTTGACCATACGGCCAAACGGTGTATTTTGAACCACTTCCTGTTGACCACTACCTTGGCAGACGGAACAGGTTTCTGGTTTAGTTCCTGGTTTCGCACCTGATCCATGACAAGTATCACAGCCTTCGGTACGAGGAATGGTAATGTCAGTTTCCTTACCGAATACCGCTTCCTTGAACTCAATCGTCATGGTGTATTGCAGATCGTTCCCCCGTTGCGGAGCATTTGGATCACGTCGTCCACCGCCGCCACCACCAAAGAACATATCGAAGATGTCGCCAAAGCCGCCGCCGCCAAAATCGCCACCGCCGCCGAATCCGCCCTGATTTGGATCAATATGACCGTATTGATCATACTGTGCCCGCTTCTGACCGTCACTGACTACATCATAAGCTTCTTTAACTTCCTTAAACTTGGCTTCCGCGTCAGCAGCCTTGTTTACGTCAGGGTGATACTGACGGGCAAGCTTGCGGTATGCCTTTTTGATTTCCTCGTCGCTGGCATTTTTGCCGACGCCGAGTACCTCATAATAATCACGTTTTTCAGCCACTCTTCCACCCCCATATCATTCACCATATCGCACATCGTGACAAAAGGAAAGCCAAAGCACGGGAGCCCCGGCTATGACTTTCCCTTCGATCCGAACGTCACCGATGATTAATTCACAAGAAATCGTGAATTAGTTTTGTTTTTTATCTTCATCTACAACTTCGTAATCAGCGTCTACAACGTTGTCACGTTTTGCAGAACCCTGTTGCTCGTCAGCACCTTGAGCTGCTTGCTCTTGAGCCTGTGCTTGCTCATACAGTTTTACAGACAGTTGTTGAACGATCTCTGTCAGTTCTTCTGTAGCGGCTTTGATGTCTTCCAGATTGTCGGAAGCCAGAACGCCTTGCAGTTTTTCTTTTGCAGCATTCGCTTTTTCAACTTCACCTGCGTCAGCTTTTTCGCCAAGATCTTTGATCGTTTTGTCAACAGAGTAGATCAGTTGATCTGCGCTGTTTTTCGCTTCAACGAGTTCTTTGCGTTTTTTATCTTCTTCAGCATGCAACTCAGCATCTTTCATCATTTGCTCAACTTCAGCATCGCTCAAACCGCTGGAAGAAGTGATGGTGATTTTTTGAGTTTTATTTGTACCTTTGTCTGTTGCAGATACGTTAACGATACCGTTGGCATCAATATCGAAGCTAACTTCGATTTGTGGAACGCCACGTGGAGCTGGAGGGATATCTCCCAGCATGAAGCGACCGAGGGATTTGTTACCCGCTGCCATCTCACGCTCCCCTTGCAGAACATGAATCTCAACGCTTGGTTGGTTGTCTGCATAAGTGGAGAACACTTGGGATTTGCTTGTAGGAATCGTTGTGTTGCGCTCGATCATTTTAGTGAATACGCCACCCGCAGTTTCAATACCCAGGGACAATGGAGTTACGTCAAGCAATACAACGTCTTTCACGTCACCTGTCAGTACGCCCGCTTGTACAGCAGCACCCAAAGCTACAACTTCATCCGGGTTAACACCTTTGTGAGGGTCTTTACCTGTCAGTTTTTTGATTGCTTCCTGTACTGCAGGAATACGTGTGGAACCACCAACCAAGACGATTTTGTCGATATCGTTAGCTGTCATTCCAGCATCGCTCAGTGCACGACGAGTTGGTTCAAGCGTACGCTCAACCAGACCAGCAGAGATTTCTTCGAATTTCGCACGGCTAAGGTTCAACTCCAAATGTTGAGGAACGCCATCAGCCACAGTAATAAACGGCAGGGAAATAGTTGTAGTCAATACGCCGGAAAGTTCTTTTTTCGCTTTTTCCGCTGCATCTTTCAAACGTTGAACCGCTGCTTTATCTTTACTCAAGTCAATGCCTTGATCTTTTTTGAACTCACTTACGAGATAATCAATGATTACTTGGTCGAAGTCATCGCCACCCAGTTGGTTATCACCACTAGTTGCTTTAACTTCGAAGAAGCCGTCACCCAGTTCAAGGATGGATACGTCGAATGTACCGCCACCCAAGTCATATACGAGAATCGTTTGATCTTCGGATTTCTCCATACCGTATGCCAAAGCTGCTGCTGTTGGCTCGTTGACGATACGCAGAACTTCCAGACCTGCGATTTTACCTGCATCCTTTGTTGCTTGACGCTGGCTGTCATTGAAGTAGGCTGGTACTGTGATAACCGCTTGAGTTACCGTTTGACCCAGATAAGCTTCAGCATCGGATTTCAGTTTTTGCAAGATGATTGCAGAGATCTCTTGTGGAGAGTAATCTTTGCTATCGATTGTTTCTTTGTGGGATGTACCCATATGACGTTTGATTGAGATGATCGTACGATCCGGATTTGTGATCGCTTGACGTTTAGCCGTTTCACCGACAACGCGTTCTCCATCTTTTTTGAAACCCACTACGGATGGGGTTGTACGTGCGCCTTCCGGATTTGGAATAACGACAGCCTCGCCGCCTTCCATAACCGCTACGCATGAGTTTGTTGTTCCTAAGTCAATACCGATTACTTTGCTCATCGGAAAATTTCCTCCCTCGACAATTTAAATGGATCAGATTGATCCTTATTTGTATTTGTTGTTCCTAATCGTGCTCTATGTGTGTACTAACCTTTATATTAAACTTCGGTGGCATCGTACAATCAAGAGTGAACTCAATTCATTCTGTAATAGAAATTATGAGCTAACTTTGACCATAGCCGGACGAAGTACTTTATCCTTCAGCATATAGCCTTTTTGGACTTCCTCTACAACGGTACCTTCTTCATACTCGTCGCTCTCCACTGACATAATCGCCTGGTGGAATTCAGGGTTAAACGGTTGTCCTACCGTATCCATTGACGTCAGACCTTCATTGTTCAGCACAGTCTCCAGCTGACGGAAGATCATTTCGATGCCTTTGGAGAAGGATTCGACTTCAGTACCTTCCGGTACAGTAGCCATGGCACGCTCGAAGTTATCAATGACCGGCACCAGTTCGGTGACCAGCTTCATCGAAGCGTATTTCGCCAGTTCTTCTTTTTCCTTTTGTGTACGACGACGGAAGTTATCAAAATCAGCTTGCGCACGGACAAAACGCTGTTGATGTTCCTCAGCTTCCGCCTTCAAACGTGCGATCTCATCTTGCTCCTGATCTGTCATCTCTTCCGCCTGTGCTTCTGCAGCTCCGGCTTCGTTGACAGGCTCCTGTTCCGCTGCTGTAGTTGCTTGTTGTTCCTGTTCTTCTGCTGCGAATGATTGCTCCTCTTTCAAGATGTTCACCTCCTTATAAGAATGAAATGCTTCATTCCCTTATTTGAAGCGATGCGTTAGCATGGCCGTCAAATCACGGGATAATGTATTTAAAATATGAATGACACGTGCGTAATCCATTCGCGTAGGTCCCAAAATTCCGATGGATCCCAAAGCCTCTCCATCCAATGAATAGGATGCCGTTATCAGGCTGCAATTGGCGAAGGCTTCATGATCATTCTCGGTACCTATTCGCACCTGAATACCAGATCCACCCTGCACGGGCATCATCAATTTCATGAGTGTTGGTGTCTCATCCAGCAGGTCAAGAATATCTTTTACCTTTTCAATATCTTTAAACTCTGGCTGGGTCAACATATTGGTGGCACCACTAAGGAACAGACGATTGTCATGCTCGTTGTCAAAGGCACTGTTCAGCACCTGCATGACTTCCTCATAACGTGTAATATGCCGTTCCATCTCTTGCCCAAGCTCGGTGTAGAGACGAGACTTTAATTTGTAAATTGGCACGCCAACCAGCTTGCTGTTTAATAAACGAACTACATTCTCCATCTCCGCTACCGAAATTTCGGGTGGAATCTGAACTGTCTTGTTCTCCACCTGACCCGTGTTCGTTACGATAATGGCTACAGCCTCGTTTTCATTAAGCGGAAGCAGTTGAAAATGACGAAGTGACGTGTGAAAAACTTCCGGTCCGAGCAGGATCGAAGTATAATTCGTCATATGTGACAAAATGACTGAGGCATGCTGAATAACTTGTTCCATCACGTTCAGCTTTTCTGCGAAAAATGACTTCAGGTCGTCCAGCTCTTGTGGCTCCACCTGATTCCAGGGAACCAAATGATCGACATAATATCGATAGCCTTTGTGTGAAGGTATGCGTCCTGCCGATGTATGCGGCTGTTCCAGAAAGCCCATATCTTCAAGGTCCGCCATTTCATTACGGATCGTCGCCGGACTGTATCCAACATCTCCCCTTTTGGAAATGCTCCGGGACCCTACGGGCTCAGCTGAACGGATATAGTCATCCACTATAGCGTTCAGAATCATTCGTTGACGCTCTGTTAACATGGTGAGTATTCCCTCCTTCTGACTGTACTGTCCCATGTCGTTAGCACTCCGGTTAGATGAGTGCTAAGCGGTAATACAAAAATACCAAAATGACGTGAGCATTGTCAAGTCAGTTTGATGAGTACGCTCATCTATTTATAGTATAGACCAATGTCTCCAAGACATAACAACTTTACTGTACAGCTCATGAATTAAAAAGAACCGCAGGTGAGATAGAGTATACTCGGCTCAATCCATACGGTTCATTCATTTATCAGGCTGAAATATTCAACTCTTTCAATACAGCAATCTCATCACAGCAATCTTGTTTGCTGCAATGAACACAGTCGGTCCATACTTTTTCCGGGAAAATCTCCTTATTCACCACGGCAAAACCGTTTTTGAGAAAAAAGGACACTTCATACGTCAATGCCATGACCTTGGGAATTTGCTGCTTCTCCGCTTCCTCTACCAGTCGGTCCAGCAATAGTGAGCCAATGCCCATGCCTTTGTGACCTTCGGAGATACCGAGCGATCTGACTTCCACCAGATCATTTCCCAGACGGCAGAGAGATCCACAGCCTACAACCTGACCATTCACTTCTGCTACAACAAAGTGCTCCAGCTGCCGTTGCAGTACTTCCCGTGAACGCGGAAGCATGATCCCACGCTCTGCATAGCCCTTAATCATTTCAAATAATGGTTCAACATCTTCCGGTACGGCTTTTCTGCATATGGCCGACATCCAGCTCTCCTCCTATAAGAAGCTTTCCAGAGGAAAGCCGACTTCGTAGTTGTATAAATTACACGCTCTGTAAAATCAATATGAATAAATATACAACAGAGCGTATAGAATTTCAAGCTACGAATTCAGCGATATAGACCCGATAAACTCGGCAAAAACGTCATTTCCGAACAGGATGCCCTGCTCACTAAGCCGGAAGCCGTCTGGCGTCTTCTCCAGCAGTCCTGCATTCAGCATTTTACCCAAAGGCTTCGCAAACACTTCCTCCATAGGCTCCCCGAACTGATCGCTAAACCGCGAGGATGAAGCACCTTCCAGCATTCTCAACCCTACCATCAGATAATCTTCCATTGCCTCGGCGCGACTGATCTCAAAATGATCGAGACGCGGCAGACCTCCTTTGGAAGCTTCAACATACGGGTTTATACCTTTTATATTCATATGGCGTTCGCGGCCTACATATCCATGTGCACCTGCACCGAGACCGTAATAATCCTCATTGCGCCAGTACGTGATATTGTGACGGCTCTCAAAGCCGGGTTTGGCAAAGTTACTGATTTCGTATTGTCCGTAACCTGCTTCTTTCATACGCTTCATTAATAGAAGATACATTTGCAGCTCGTCGTCTTCATGAGGAAGCGGTAACTGGTTCTTCTGATACAACGTATGGAAAAGAGTATTCTCTTCCACCTTCAGACTGTAAATGGAGTAATGCGGCAAATCCAGCTCCAGCGCTTTATCGATACTCTCGTTCAACATCTCGACGGTCTGGTTTGGCAAACCAAACATCAGGTCAATGGACAAGTTATGCAATCCAGCTGCTCGGGCATTTTCTAAACTGCGGTATACATCATCTGTATTATGAATCCGGCCAATACCTGTCAACAGATCATTTTGAAAAGCCTGTACTCCAAAGCTGACGCGGTTTACTCCGCCTTCTTTCATAACCGCAAGCTTTTCCGCGTCCGTCGTACCCGGGTTAGCTTCCATTGAAAACTCAATATCATCTGCCCAGTTCGGGAAATAGGTCTTAACGGACTTCAGGAATACGGCCATTTCATCCGGTTTCAGTGCAGTCGGCGTGCCGCCGCCCACAAATATGGTTTTGATTTCTCCTGGCGGATTTGCTTTAACCGTATGTTCCATCTCCCGTTCCAGCGCTTCAAGGTACTGCATAACAGGCTGGTCCTTCAATACATAGGAGTTAAAATCGCAGTAAAAACATTTATTTGTGCAAAAGGGAATGTGAAGATACACCGCTTGGGGTGCACCTGTTTTCCGGCTGTGTGCTGCCAATGTCATGGCAAGTCCCCCTCTATTTGAAAAAAGGAAAGCCATCCGGCTTCCCTTTCAGCTTGGTTTATTGGTTATTAATCATCAATTTTCAGCACCGCCATGAATGCCTCTTGCGGCACCTCTACGTTACCAACCTGCTTCATCCGCTTCTTACCTTCCTTCTGCTTCTCAAGCAGTTTCCGTTTCCGCGAGATGTCACCGCCATAACACTTGGCAAGTACGTTTTTACGCATTGCTTTTACCGTTTCACGAGCTACAACTTTGGTACCCACAGATGCCTGGATCGGCACCTCGAACATTTGCCGTGGAATCAGCTCGCGCAGCTTCTCACAGATAATGCGTCCGCGGTTATACGCACGGTCACGGTGAACGATGAAGGACAAGGCATCGACTTGCTCACCATTAAGCAAGATATCCATTTTCGCCAGATTAGACTGACGATAACCGGACAGCTCGTAGTCGAAGGATGCATATCCTTTGGTGCTTGATTTCAATTGATCGAAGAAGTCATATACAATCTCGGACAACGGGATCTCATACGTAATGGTAACCCGAGTTGTGTCCAAATATTCCATATTCACATATTCACCGCGTTTATTCTGACAAAGCTCCATGATGGTACCTACATAATCATTGGGTACGATAATCGAAGCTTTAACATACGGTTCTTCAACGTAATCAATTCTTCCCACCTCAGGATAGTTGGATGGGTTGTCAATCTGCATAACTTCACCATTGGTCAACGTTACGTGGTAAATTACGCTTGGTGCAGTCGTTATCAATGGAATGTTGAACTCACGTTCAATCCGCTCCTGGATAACATCCATGTGAAGCAGTCCAAGGAATCCGCAACGGAATCCAAAACCGAGTGCACTGGAAGTCTCCGGCTCAAAGCTGAGCGATGCATCGTTCAACTGCAATTTCTCCAACGCTTCACGCAGGTCAACATAATCCGATGTTTCAATCGGATAGAGACCGCAGTATACCATTGGATTAATTTTGCGGTAACCCGGCAAAGGTTCAGGTGTTGGATTTTTGGCATCTGTCACCGTATCCCCGACTTGTGTATCACCCACATGCCGGATACCTGCTACGATAAATCCAACATCACCAACGTTCAGCTCGTCCACGATAGTCATGCGAGGTTTGAACGCTCCAACTTCAATGACTTCAAACGTTTTGCCTGTTGCCATCATTTTGATTTTGGAACCTGATTTGATTTTGCCGTCCATAACACGCACGTAAACAATTACGCCTTTGTACGGGTCATAGTGAGAGTCAAAAATCAGCGCTTTCAAAGGCTGGTCAGGATCACCTTGTGGAGCTGGAACACTTTGAACTACTTGCTCCAGAATCTCTTTGATACCGATACCCGCCTTGGCTGAAGCCAAAACTGCATTGCTTGTATCCAATCCAATGACATCTTCCACTTCCTGTTTAACCCGATCCGGATCAGCACTTGGAAGGTCAATCTTGTTAATTACCGGTAAAATTTCAAGATCATTATCTAATGCCAGGTACACGTTAGCCAGCGTCTGGGCTTCAATACCCTGAGCCGCATCCACAACGAGCAAAGCACCTTCACATGCAGCAAGGCTGCGTGATACTTCATATGTGAAGTCTACGTGTCCAGGCGTATCAATCAGATTCAACAGATACTCTTCGCCGTCATCGGCTTTGTAAGTTAGCGCTACCGCCTGCAGCTTGATCGTAATTCCACGTTCGCGTTCAAGTTCCATTTGGTCCAATACTTGTTCTTGCATTTCACGTGTAGTTAGCGCACCTGTGTACTCCAAGATCCGGTCCGCAAGTGTTGATTTGCCGTGATCTATATGTGCAATAATTGAAAAGTTACGAATTTTACGTTGTCTTGCCCGAATGTCAGTCATTCCTTACCCCCAGAAACAGCCTAGTGTCAATCACTTCATTATAACAGTTGATGCAGGGTGCATCAATCCCGCGTTGCCTCAACTTTATAATTATCGTCACAATTGCGAACTTCCAAGAGTATATTTTGCCTATATTTCATAGCCTTTTATTCAGCGACTCCGCTAAATAAGGATACAACCCACTTCATTCCGTTATGGGACAGATTTTGAAGAAGACCTGCCGTTTTGTCAGCCAGTACGTCGACCGGCGCTTTGCTCTGCTCTGCGCCAAGCACCTGACTCGGTGACAGAACAGGTACTGCTGGAGGTTCTTTAACCTCCTGTTGTACGGACGTGGTCGGAACAGACTCGGCAACCGGTGACACCGGCTCCGTTTTCACCACTGCAGGGTTGCTAGTCGAATCATCGCCCCTATTAAAGCTGCTGCCTGCCAGCTGCATTCCAAACAGAACACCCAGCAACATCAATACACAGATGGAAAACAATCTTTTACCGAATCTGGACACATTCCTCGCCTCCTGTTATATCTTCGATTCTTCTATTCTTCCATATCAGGACTACTAGCCACCTTTTGACGTCTTATCCGCACTCGCTTTGTCCACTTTCTGATCATCCCAGTACACCTCTGCGATCATGTCGGCTAGTACTTTGGATGTCCGCTCCAGTTCAGCAGCTGTATTGTCGATGCCGCCAATCTCAATCAATATGCTGTTGGGAGAAAGCGTCTGGTTGTATTCGCCATTGTTGGCCCCGCCGCCGTCCTTACCCCAGACGCCGCGAGACACCCCTGGATATTTCGCTTCCAGTTTCTTATGAATTTTGGCCGCAAAGGCTTCATTCTGCTGCCAGTTTGGATTTTCATGTCCTATAATAAAATATACTTTGGCATAACCCAGATTATTAATGGTTGTCGTTGTTTTGTTATGACGCTGAGAGTCACGGTGGATATCGATGAGATACGTAAGATCGTCATTTTGAGCAAGTGCAGCTTTCACCGTCTGACGGGAGTATTTATAGGAATAATTCCAGTTATAATCCTTGACCTTGGTTGGATAATCTTCTTGCGCATGTTCCACTCCAATCCCCAGCTTCTCCAAACTGTCGGACAAGTAGGTTCCCACTTGAAAAACATTACCAGTCGATTTACCAGAGGAAGGATTGTCACTCTTCGTGCCCAAGAGAGGATTGTATCCTTCACGTGGATGGGAATGGTAAACAAGAATCGCTTTTTTTCCTGTCGTTGGTTTGCTCGGTTCATCTTTACCACCATTCTTCGGTGGGGGATCACCCTTTACTTCACCATCACCCGGATACTGCGGATCGGATGGATCGGGATTATCCTGACCTGGTGGGATATGCTGCTCGCCACCTGATTTCCCTCCGCCTGCCGAAGCCGTATCAATTAGTCCAGGACCCGGCTGATAATCTTCTGGAGCTTCAGCTTTTTCATTTCCCGAGCCTGGTCGCAGCAGTACGGGTTGATTGGAACCCATGCCCGGCATTTCTCTAGCGATCAGGCTTTTGGGGTCTTGCGGATTAACATTCGTCAGCAGTTGGAATACAAACGAAGTCAGATTTTCACCAGAAAATGCAGATGCTTGTTCTTTCTGAGTTAGATGCGGCATTTCCATGCCGAGCATGTCCACAAAAAAGCTACTTGAAACGGCTCCCGCAAAACCTTTCATAGAAGAAACAGGTGAGCTATTCAAACGCTTCTCTGCCATGCCCCCCAGACCGAGTACAACAAAAAACAAAGCAGATATGATCATAAGCAACAATAACGTACGGCCCATAGCCAGCACGTGCAAACATCTCTTTTTCCATTTACCAATATTCCAGGCCAATATTTTGTTCATTGCTTCTGTCTCCTTCCCTGCTGGACAACGCTTATACTTCAACTCTATGAGCCTGCCAGATTTGATAGAACAGGAAAAAGAAGATTGCATACAAAAAAAGAAAGTCCAATAGATTCGGACCTTCTTCACAGGAGTCTCAAGCATTTTAAATTTCAAAGTGTTAATTAATGGGTGTAGGCAGCTACATTCTCAGCATTTACCGCATCATGGAGCGCGGCATTCAGACCTGTTGCAATAATATTGGCAATATCTTCGACAAATTCATCGATTTCTTTGGGGGTAACGATCAGATCATGACCTAGTGGCTCCAGTACCTCTTTTACCAAACTGAGACGGTCATTTTCGCCGATATCGTCCAGCATGCCCATAATCTGTTTCGTTTGATCAGTCTCTTGCCGGAAATGAGTACGCATCATTTCGATGACGTTATTCACGATGGTCGATGCATAACATACGGTTGGTACACCGATGGCAATGCAGGGAACACCCAATATTTCACGTGTCAGTCCACGTCGTTTGTTCCCTATTCCTGAGCCAGGATGAATGCCGATGTCTGCCACTTGAATCGTTGTATTAACACGTTCGAGGGAGCGTGAAGCCAGCGCATCAATCGCAATGATTGCATCCGGTTTCGTTCGATCCACGATCGCTTGTACGATGTCACTGGATTCTATACCCGTTGTACCCAGCACACCTGGCGCAATAGCACTGACTTCCCGATAACCGGGTGCAACCTGATCCGGAACCAGCTCAAAATACTGGCGGGTAACCATCAGATTCTCCACTACCAGCGGTCCAAGTGAGTCAGGCGTGACGTTCAGGTTACCCAAACCTACGATCAGCACCTTAGACGTCTTGTTAATTCCCGCTTTGGCCAAAAAATCTTCCATCTCTCGCGTGAATTCTGCCGCCACCCGCTCCTGAAGATCGGTATCCCCGTTACGAAGCGATGGAACTTCCAAAGTGACATAGTGCCCCTTTACACGCCCAATTGCTGTAGCGGCTGCATCATCAAGCACATCAATACGTGTGATTTTAATACCGTCTTTCTCATCCACATCCTCCCGCAGCCCGGGAATCGTCTGTTTCTGCCCCCCCTGAGCCATCTCCTTGGAGTCAATTGCCAAGTCGGTACGAACTGCATAATTTTGCAAATCCAGTGTCATCTGTCCCTGCCTCCCTTACCGCATTTGAGCATATTGTGTGGGAAAATGGTGTGCTTTATGCAGCACTGTCGAACATCATAGGAAAATCTGTTGCAATTTGCATGCCAGCGTGCTAGAATATTTTAAGTTGTGAAACGTTTGTATTCATGCAAATGCCTTACAGGAGGTGAATGTAATGCCAAACATCAAATCCGCTGTTAAACGCGTAAAAACGAGCGACAAGCGCCGCGCACTCAACGCTTCCCAGAAATCTGCACTCCGTACAGCTGTTAAAGCTGCTGATGCTGCTCTGGTAAGTAACGAAGTTGATACTGCAAAAGCTGCGATTCAAGCTGCTTCCAAAAAGCTGGACAAGGCTGTAACTAAAGGTCTGGTTCATAAAAATGCTGCAGCCCGCAAAAAGTCTCGCTTGGCGAAAAAACTGAACGCTCTTTCCGCACAAGCGTAAGAAGCGTTACTTATACGATCTAATGGAAAAATCCTGAACAGCACGAGCTTTCAGGATTTTTTAGTATCTGATTCTATAAGCACTCTATTGAAACGGAGCGGCCTTTATTCCGATGATCTCACCATCAACGGAATAAAGGCCGCTTTGTGTTACCGTTATATCTAAGTTTAAGCTCCAAGCCTTAACAAGAAAAGCTCCAGTCCGAGCACTTTATCCACTGCCCCGGTCTTCATCTGATAATCCAGTTCACTGAGGTGACTCAAAATCAGCCTCAAACGTTCTGCCTGAAACTTGCGAGCCTGTTCACCAGCAATTTTAACAGCATACGGATGCAGACCAAGCTGGCTGGCAATTTGCTGTTGGGAGTAACTCTGCTGCCCTAACTCTTTTACCTGAATCATAATTCGAAATTGACGGGCAATCAAGGCAGCAATTTTGATTGGTTCTTCACGCTGCTTCAGCAACTCATAAAAAAGACCCAACGCTTTCTCCAGCCTCAAGTTAGCAAGCTCCTCCACCAAAGCGAACACATTCTGCTCGGTACTTCGAGCCACCAGTGATTCGATATCCGCGCGCTTGATCGTGCCTCCGTTACCAGCGAACAAACATAACTTGTCCACTTCCGCAGATAACGTCTGAAGGCCTGTTCCTGCATAGCTCACAAGCGTGTCAGCCGCTCCAGCCTCAAAAGATACATCCCGCTGCTTCGCCAGCTTTACAATCCAACCCAGCAACTCCTCCCCACTTAGTGGAGCAAATGCAAGAACAACAGCTTGTTTCTTCGCTGCCTTCACTAATTTTTTACGTTCGTCCAGTTTATCCCCTTGAACCAGAAACACAATCGTACTATAATCTGCCGGATTGTCCATATATGTAAGCAGTCGATCAATCTGGTGATCAATTTTGGAATCCTTGCCTGCTGTAAACAAATTAGCATCGCGAACGATAATGAGTTTACGTGGAACAAGAAAAGGAACCGTCTCCGCTTCTTCAATGACAACCTCCACAGGTGTCTCAGAGAGATCATATGGAATGATCGCAAATTCTCGGTGCTCTTCTTCAATCACCTGTTGTTTTAACATATCCGTAAATTGCTGTATCTGATACTTCTCCGTTCCGTACAGCACATATACCGGAGCCGTTTCTCCATTACGTATTGCCTTTGTCGCACTCTTTACATCCATCACGGTGCCCCCTTATCCCTCTTATCCTACCAGAAAACGTGACAGACAACAAAGGGGCCTTACACCCGGTTAACGGATGAAGGCCCCCTGTCCTACATCTATATAAACGCGGACACCAACAATTCTAGAAAAAGCTGGTGCGCGGTCATACGACGTCAGTTATGCCAACTGAGATAGGACGTTGTTATTACTTTCAATATATTCTTGATACAACAGAAATGTTCGGCAAGTTATTGAGGCCAAACGTATAATTTACAGCCTATTTGGCAGAGGTTCCGCTTGAGGCAGTGGACACGTTAAACGATTTTTTCACTGTTGTTCCATCTTGATCTGTTTCGTAATTAAATACAGCGCTATCCTGAGACCAGCTCGCAGATTTTAGTGTACCCTCCACATTACGTTGCTCAACCAGATTTAGCACATCCGAGTCAGCGGCAGGTTTAGAGTAAATGCTGATCTGATCGCCGAGCAGCATGACCAGATAGGAGCCATCGGGTGATTTCCATTCTTTTGGAGTCGTGGTGGCAAGTGCACCTGAATCGGTGGCCGTCAATCCTTTATTTCCTCCCGCAACATCCATACCTGTCTCGGAATCAGGACTCGTCAGGCCCTCTGTCGGCTCTTCTACCTTAACATCAGGCATATCCTGAGAAGTAGTGAATGATTGTGCATCCCCATTTTCAGGCTCTGTTGCTCCGCTCTCAGTAGAACCTCCCGAAGGTCCAGTACTGGCTCCTGAATCTTGACTTTTTTGCTGATCAACACTCTTGGTACTGTCAGCAGGATTGGAACTGGACGGGGCGTTTTTCGTTGCATCACTCTTGTTCAATTCTGACCCTGTATCCGGCTGTTTAGAAGTTTGTTCTTCCTTCAATTCAGGTTCCTGCACCTTCTCTGAACTGTCTTCTTTAGGACCAATCTCTTGAGCTTGTTTATCTTCAGCGGATGGCTGACTTTCCGAACTATCAACCCAGACACTGTTATCGCTCTGTAAAGAGGAGGAAGAATCTTCATTGTTAATCTCTCTGCTCAGTGGATTTTGATCCTCATTCCCGCCTTCTTGAGTACTTCCAGTGCTCATCATCACTTCCGCATTCTCAATCTTCTCTGGTTGATACCCAAAAATGGCAACGCCCAGTACAACTGCTGCTGCTGCTGCACCCATGGACATACGGCCTGCCATGGAATTCAACCATTTTTGCTTCGGTTTTCGCTCACTTGAACGCTGTAAATTCTCAAACGCAGCAGGGACAGGACTCATTTCCTGTATGGTACTGCTTTGTTCCCTCTTTGCTTCGTCGATTGCATCCAGTTGCGGCATAATGGCATCAACCAGACTGAATCTCGGGGTTACCTGCGGCAAATCTTCCAGTTCTCTGGAGAGAGCTCTGAGCAAACTAAAGTTTTCAGCGCACTCCGGACATTGGGCCACATGCTGTAGCATCTGCGCAGTTTCCGCCTCGCCCAGATCATGATCCAGATACCGGTGCATCCATTCCACCACCTCTTCGCATTTCATCCTGTCACACCACCTTTCTGATACTCCTGTAGTAGATTCTGTAATTGCTGTCTGGCTCTAAATAAATAAGATTTAACCGTATTCAACGGAAGATCGAGGCAATCCGCAATTTCGTTATAGGATAAGTCCTGCAAATATCTTAGAACAATAACGGTACGATGATGCTCAGGCAACTTGTTAATAGCATCCTGAATATCCTTTGCCACATATGTGGACATCACTTCGAATTCCACATCCTGATTGTCCTGAAAAACCATATCATGCTCGTCAATGGAGACGGAGGGCTTGGTTCTTCTGAATTTATCAATACAGATATTCGTGACGATGCGCTGAACCCATGTCTTAAACTGGGCCTTTTCCTCATATGAATTAATCTTGGTGTAAATTCGGATCAACGCTTCCTGAGCAGCATCCAAAGCGTCTTGTTCATTATTTAGAATGTAATATGCGGTCCGATAAACATGCTGTTCAATGTCCCGCAATAGGGTAATTAGAGCGTCGCGATCGCCCGATTGAGCGGCTCTGATGAGTTCCGGCTCTACCACAAAGGATCCCCCTCTCCCTGCAACCTTACAGACGTGACCATCAATAAAATTGTTGCAAAGTTAAGTATTTTTTTTAGATATCATAAAGTAAAACTTCAGAGATACCGCGTCCTGATATCGCAAGAAAAACTTCCACTAAACGCGTTCTGTTCCCCTGGGTACGTGGATAGACGTTTTTCTTATATTGCCATAACAAAATAACGGCTTATGTATTCGGGCCGCTGAAATCTTCTCTTAGAATAACAGAAATTGCATAACGAGTCATCAAGCCAGCTCAAAAGTCATTCCAGTACTTACACGACTCAATTTAATGACAATGGCATACATTATAGCTAACCACACTTATAGCATTGAAAATAAAAAAATTCAAATTTCGTACAAATTTAAGCTCATTTTAATGTAATTTTCATGAAAACAGTGTATTGTAAATTTACATTCATAACACGAGGTGATGAGCATGCCAGCTCTTGCAAAAATTCAAGCGTTAAAAGAACAAATGCCCAAAGAATATCAAAGCATATCCCATTTTGTGGAACATGCGTTGCAATCTATCGATACCCTAGTTGAAGAACATCGGAAATACACCGCTGCACAGGCATTATACGGCGATAAAATCGTCGGATCGGAAGAACGCTTGTACAGAGAAACCGTGCTTGATGTCAGAGCACAACTTTTGCTTACGCTTGAGAAAACCGTAGAAGATCTGTTGCACAAAGGCGACAAACATTGGAGTAAACACTTCAAAGATGGCGTTGAATAATTCATTGTTATAAGTCATTCCAAAATGAGCCCGCTTTCCGGCATTCTCCCCGAGGAGTATCCGGAAAGCGGGCTTTTGGTTTCATTCTTTGAGCATATGAAGTGCTTCATACAGAAAATTAATAAATCACAATAAGATTGTGGATTGGGACAGTGTAGATTTCACCTTTATTGAGCGAACATGATTAACGCAGAAGTATTACATATTTTACACGAAATTTTACATTAGATTCACATAAACAGCATAATTAATCCCGCTTTATAACTTAAAATAGAAAATATAGGTCTGTATAGAAGCGAAATCAGACAACTAACGGAAAATCGGGACACTATTTTTATAGTAATTCGAGCCGCACAAACGAAATAGAGTCCACAACGGTGCAGCAAAATTTATAATCGGATATGAGGCAGATTTATGAATTTGAAAATCTTCTTAAAATACTTCCTAGGATTTTTTCTACCCTGTAGTCTATCATTTATTGTATTCAATATGATAATACGCCATAAAACATGGGATGAAATCGATCACACGATTAACTTATTCAGTGCGACTATAATTAGCTTAATAGTTGGTATTTCAAAAGCAAGAGAGTAATCCATTTTAGCCAACTCTCACAAAAATTCATGATTCATCCATCGTCAACTTATAACGCACATCAATCTCTCCATCTTTGATCCTCATCTGAATCTCCCCCATTTGATCAGTTCGATAGATCTCTGTACCCGAATCAACAAGACGTTCAAGCACACCAGGATTGGGATGTCCATATGTATTGTTGGCCCCAGCAGATATCACGGATGCGGATGCATTCCAGTACTGTAACCAAGCTTCGGTTGACGATGTTTTGCTACCGTGGTGTGCAACTTTTAATACATCTATGGTGACAGGAACCTCATGATTCTCCCCCGATTGACGTGTGAACATCTCCTGAACAGTACCATCTGCTAATGCAGCATCTGCATCGTACTGTCCAAACGAAGCTGCAAGCGATCCATCCTGAATCATAAAGAGCAGATCCTGCTCGGCTGCAGCATCCATGTCTCCCGTGAACAATAAGGAGGCGCCTGCCATCTCCAGCAAAAAGACAACCGAATCATGATTCTGATGTTCTGAGACGGGCAATCTTTCTCCTGTATCCATCACTTTCTCCAGATCCGGATATATAAAATGAAGTCTGGTTTCTCTATCCGGATCGTAAGACATCCCTTGGCGAATGGCATATAACGGTATCTGCTTGTCTATAACGGTATCCAGCAATTTCTCAAAATTGGCTGTACCACTGGTTGTCCCATTAAACATGAACCGTTCCACCGGGATCTGTTCGAGCACAGCCTGTAATCCCCCAGCATGATCCTGATCGGCATGGGTTACGATTACGGCGTCCAGCCGATGAATGCCCCGCTTTTTCAATAAAGGAACGACCACCTTGGCCCCTACTTCGTATGGATCCCGTCGTGTCTTCCAGGATTGTTCAGACTTCCCGAATTGAACCGTACCCCCACCATCGACCAATATATGTTTACCTTCAGGTGTTGTAATAAGTGTACTGTCCCCTTGTCCTATATCCAAAAACTGCACCACTCCGGTCCCCGCAGGCTGCGGTGTCTGGTATGCCCACCATAATCCCACCACAAAGCTGAGAGCCAGCAGCGCACACATCCATTTGTGGAAGACGTTCATCCGTTCACCAGAATAAAAACCCGCCCCTTGCGCAGCAAATGCACTTGTATACTCCGGCCAGGCAATACTTGCACTTAATGTTGTCATCGAACCAGGACTAGCCTCACGTCCACCTTTGTTTAACCCTTGTGATGATACATTAGACAATCCAGACAGCCCCAGAGCCGCTTTAGGCGCCCCCCCAACATATCGGCGATTCAGCGGAGCCGTATCCTCTTCTGTGCCCTGAACTGCAGGTTGGTCACCTCGGCCGCGATGAAGGACCCTCAAAAGTGCATAGAGAACGGCATAATATGCTGCAATCCATAGTAGCGATGGGGTAGCCCAGATCAGCACAAAACCAGGCAAGCTGTTCATCCACTCCACACTTACAAAGGTCAATTTGTTCAGCATAATAGCAATCCACGCCAATGGTTTGGCTAGAGGCATCCAAATAAACGATAAAATCAGGGCAACCGTTCCAAGAGGAAGTACAATGGCACTGATCAAAGATACAAGCAGGAAGTTAGCGACAAATGAAAGCAGAGAAAACTGGTTGAAATACAGAATCGTGACCGGAAACGAAATGAGCTGTGCTGTTACCGTCACAGAAGCTGTTGCTGCAAGGCACTTGGGCCAACTGCTAAATATCCGATTAATCAGTGGCATGTAAATCATTAGTCCAGCTGTTACCAGAAAAGATAGCTGAAAGCTCACGCTTAATAAAAAATACGGGTTCCACCACATCATCAACAACGCTGCTGCACTGATCATCTGCAATCCATCCCGCGCAAGCCCGCGCCGCGCCATATACAAACCAATCATGGACATGATACCCGCACGAATGACCGATGGCGAACCGCCAGACAACAGTACATATGCAGGTATTAGCAGTAACACAATAGTGAGCGAGGTTTCTCGGGTTAACCTAAGCCAAGATAAAAGGAGCAGCAGCGATGCCACATAAACCGCGACATGTGTTCCGGAGATCGCCAATATATGAGTTAAACCAAGCTGTGAAAACTGTCCATATGTATCAGGATCGATATCATTAGCCATCCCGATAATCAGACCTTTCATATAGCCCGCATGAGGTTCGGGAAATATCCGTTCTACCGCTGCGCCAAGCTTATGCCTAACGATGTCATTCCACCGAAGGATGTTGAGTTTCCCCAGCCCTTCAGGCGGAACGGTGGTTACTGAACTGGCCCCCTTCACTTTAAACAACCAATGGATCTGAAGAGTTCGTAAGTAATTTCGATAGTCAAACCCACCAAAATTTCTGGCTTCGCCGGGAAGCGTAAGCGCACCCGTCAACGTGATCGAATCTCCTCGCTTCCACCCCGCTGCTACTTGCTGTTCTTCTTCCTCAGCCAGGCGAACTTGGACCATTAGACGTTCCCTCACGTTAGGCGCAGTTCCCGCTTCCGACACTGTTGCTGTTGATGCATCGGATAGCGGAAGCATCGACGTGGCTAGCATTTCAAAATCGGCCCGATCCCCATCTATGCGTACATCCGACATAAGGGTTCCTTCGAATGTAGCTGCATAACCGTCCAAATCCTCCGCAGCCGTATGTTTGATATCGGGCAGACTGCTCCGATTCCGCGCATCATTCCATTCCCAGTGCACAGCACCGCCAACGAGTGCTCCGATCAGCAACAAGATGGACCAACCTCGTATATCAATCCATCGTAGTAAAAGAGGCAGACAAACGAATGATCCGATCAATCCCACGATCAAGGACCAACCCGATAATGCACATGCCATCCCGCTACCGCATAACCAGCAGACGGTAAATACCAGTAAAGGTCTGCCTTTCATTTGCTTCCCCTCCTTTGTGTCACCCGTATGAACGCAGAAAAACCCCCGGCAGCTGATACAGCAACCGGAGGTTCTTCCCCGCAAATTTGAATATTATTTTGGTTCTAATCACTTACCGTCATCATCGTCTCACGTGGAGGCTGGTAATTTCCCAGCTGACGAAACGTAATGCCTTTTTGCTTCATCATGTTGGTAACCTTGCCTGTATCCTTGGGATATGGGCGATGAAACACGATTTCTGTAATACCGCTATTCGCGAGCATATTGGAGCAAGTCCAGCAAGGTTCATCCGTGACATATACAGAAGAGCCTTCGCGGTCAATTCGATCGGTGAACAAAAGCAAATTCTGCTCCGCATGAATGGTACGAATGCAACGTTGCTTTTTAACCATTTCCTCCTGACCGTCGGTTACCACCAGCTCGTATTCTTCCGAGATCATGCATCCTGCTTCAGAGCAGTCCGGAACCCCCATGGGCGCACCGTTATAGGCTGTTCCAAGCAGTTTCTTCCCCTGCACAAGTACGGCGCCAACATGGCGGCGTGAACAGCGGGAACGGGTAGAGACCATATATGCGATGTCCATAAAATACGTATCCCAGTCTTTGCGTACGTCTGCTGTGCTCATAACCGTTTCCCTCCCCATCTGATAAAAGTTGAACCCATACCTCTTTCTTATGTCATTTCCAATTCAACTTATATCCTAATATTTAATATTGCGTGATTACCTGATCTGCACATAAGGAGCCATTTTCTCCAGCATCTTCATTCCGATTCCTTTCACTTTGGTCAGATCGCTGACTTTTGTAAAAGGACCATGCGAATTACGATAATCAATAATGGCTTGCGCCTTTTTCTCCCCAATTCCAGGAAGGTCCATAAGCTTCGCTGCCGGAGCTGTATTGACATCAATTTTACCATTGTCGACAGCTTCATTGCTCACCATTGCTTGGTTATTGTCTGTTGAAACAACCGCTGCCTCGGATTTCGTTTGTGTCCCATCAGTAGGAGTATCCGTTTGCTTAACTGCAACTGTCTGATCCACTGCAACTGTCTGATCAACCACTTTCCCTGCTGTGGCATCAACCAGATTAGTCTCTACAGGAGCCTCTGTTGTTGACGGTCTCTGTTCTGCGTCGGAAGCTTTCGTTTGTTCCTGAACCAAAGTAGCCGACTGTACAGCAGGGGTTTCCTGCTCTATCGTCGGCTTCTCGGTGGCGAGCTGCATAGGTTCCCAGCCAGAAGGCGGCTGTTCACTTTTGCCCGACCATAATATTAGTATACATCCGACCACCGCAGCAGCAATGGTCATCCCCTTGTTCCATCTCATCTCTTCCACACCTCTCCCTGGATTCAAAATAAATCTATTCTGAACACGGGCGGTGCTTCCGAACCGTTGGACTTGCCTGGTAAACCAAGCTGTACTATTTTCATGTCATGTGAAGCAGGTCTTGACGCATACACTAGAGGGAAAGAACTGCGCCATTACCGTAAAGCATGAAAGGAGGCCTGAACAATGAAGGTTGGATTTATCGGAACCGGCAGCATGGGCAGCCTGCTGATCTATGCCTTGATTCAATCCGGTGCACTTGAGCCACGGCAGATCGCCGCCAGCAATAGAACCCCTTCCAAAGTACGGCAGTTATCCCTCCGTTACCCCGGTCTGCATGAATCACAGAGCAACCGGGAAACCGTCATCCGCAGCAATATCATCTTTTTGTGCGTGAAGCCACTTGAATTCAAACATGTCATTGACGACATCCTGCCTGTCGTGAATCCCAATCATATAATCGTCTCGATCACCAGTCCCGTGCAGCTGCGCCATCTGGAATCTTCACTTCCTTGCAAAGTCTCCAAAGTTATCCCCAGCGTTACGCACCAGGTCGGCAGCGGAGCGTCCCTGTGTATTCACGGTGAGCGAATGACTACCGAAGACCGCGCTGTGCTGGAAGGGCTGCTCAGTCATATCGGCAGACCCTATCAAGTGGATGAAGCCTGTACCCGGATCACATCCGACTTCTCCAGCTGCGGACCTGCATTCATATCGTTCTTTCTGGAGCAATGGATCGAGAGTGCCGTCAAGCTTACAGGCATCAAACGAGCCGACGCCTGCGCTCTTGCCGGCGAGATGCTCCTGGGAACAGGCAAGCTGCTCACCGAAGGAGGATACACCCCGCAAGAACTTCAGGCTCGCGTGGCTGTACCTGGCGGCATCACCGCACAGGCACTTGCCCTGCTAAAGGTAAGTCTGAATGGTGTTTTTGACAGTCTGATCCAGACGACTCACGACAAATATGATGAAGATTTGTTGAAGCTGGATGAACTATTCAAAACCGGTGAGATTAACCGGCAACAATATTAACGAGTTTGCCTGGAACGGCAATGACCTTGCGAATGGTCTTGCCTTCCAGTGCCTGCTTCACAGGTGCCAGTTCCATTGTAAAGTCCTGCATGCCCTGTGCGTCCAGATCCTTCACGATCGTAGCACGGGTTACAATTTTGCCATTCACTTGAACAACAATCTCCACTTCGGCATCCACCGTCATGGACTCATCATACTCAGGCCAAGCTACATAAGAGATTCCACCTTCATGACCGAGACGGCTCCACAGCTCCTCTGCCATATGCGGTGCCAGCGGTGACAACAGCTGTACAAAGTTCTCCATGGCTTCACGCGGCAGCGTATCTGCTTTGTATGCATCGTTGATGAAGATCATCAGCTGGCTGATCGCTGTGTTGAAACGCAGATGTTCCAGATCCTCTGTAACCTTTTTGATTGTCTTGTGTGCAGTGCGCTTGAACTCATCGGTTCCACCATCGGCTGTGATCTTGTCATGGATTGCACCTGTATCTTCGTTGATGAACAGACGCCATACACGTGACAGGAAGCGATGCATGCCCTCAACCCCGTTAGCGTTCCACGGTTTTGTAGCCTCCAGAGGCCCCATGAACATTTCATACAGACGCAATGTATCTGCACCGAATTCATTAACGATCTCATCCGGGTTAATAACATTACCACGGGATTTACTCATCTTCTCATTGTTGGTTCCCAGGATCATACCTTGGTTGACCAGTTTGTGGAACGGCTCTTTGGTATGCACCACACCCAGATCATACAGCACTTTATGCCAGAAACGAGCGTACAGCAAGTGAAGCACTGCGTGCTCTGCTCCCCCGATGTACAGATCAACCGGCAGCCACTGCTGCTGTTTCTCTTGAGAGATCAGTTCCTTGTCATTGTGCGGATCGATAAAGCGCAGGTAATACCAGCAGCTACCGGCCCATTGTGGCATTGTGTTCGTCTCGCGACGTGCTTTCATTCCCGTTTCCGGATCTACGGTGTTAACCCATTCCGTAACATTCGCCAGTGGTGACTCTCCAGTGCCCGAAGGTTTGATCTGGTCAATATCCGGCAGCAGCAAAGGCAATTGATCTTCCGGCACCGTCTTCATCGTTCCGTCTTCCAGATGCAGAATCGGGATTGGCTCACCCCAGTAACGCTGACGGCTGAACAGCCAATCGCGCAGACGATAGGTGACCTTGCCTTGTCCCTTACCGTTCTCTTCCAACCAGGCGATCATCTTCGCAATCGCTTCTTCGTTGTTCAATCCGTTCAGGAAATCGGAGTTCACATGCGGTCCGTCTCCGGAATACGCTTCTTGTGTCACGTCGCCACCCTGTACAACCTCGATGATGTCCAGACCAAACTGTTTTGCAAACTCCCAGTCACGAGCGTCATGTCCCGGAACGGCCATGATCGCCCCTGTGCCGTATCCAGCCAGAACATAATCGGCGATCCAGATTGGCACCTTCGCTCCATTTACCGGATTGATTGCATAAGTTCCTGTGAACACACCCGTTTTGTCTTTAGCCAAATCGGTACGTTCCAGATCGCTTTTGCGAGCAGCCTGTTCCTGATATGACTTGATTGCTTCACGCTGTTCAGCCGTTGTAATGACTTCCACAAGCTCATGCTCAGGTGCCAATACAGCATAACTTGCGCCAAACAAAGTATCTGCACGTGTCGTAAACACTTTGATGACTTCTTCATGACCCTCAATGGCAAAAGTAACTTCCGCCCCGGTCGATTTGCCGATCCAGTTGCGCTGCATATCCTTGATACTTTCCGACCAGTCCAGCTCTTCCAGGTCTTCCAGCAAACGCTCTGCATATTCCGTAATTCTCAATACCCATTGGCGCATCGGTTTACGAACGACCGGATGTCCACCACGCTCACTCTTGCCATCGATAACTTCTTCGTTCGCCAGTACTGTACCCAAAGCTTCGCACCAGTTCACAGGCACTTCATCTACATAAGCCAGGCCTTTATTGTACAACTGGATGAAGATCCATTGCGTCCATTTGTAATAGTCAGGGTCTGTTGTACTGATCTCACGATCCCAGTCATATGAGAAACCCAGTGATTTGATCTGGCGACGGAAATTGTCAATATTGCGGAATGTAATATCCCGTGGATGCTCACCAGTATCCAATGCATGCTGCTCAGCAGGCAGGCCGAAAGCGTCCCAACCCATTGGATGCAATACATTGAAGCCGCGCATACGTTTGAAACGGGATACGATATCCGTTGCCGTGTATCCTTCCGGGTGACCTACGTGCAGGCCTGAGCCGGATGGATATGGAAACATATCCAGGGCATAGAACTTCGGTTTAGCCGGGTCCTCACCCGTTTTAAACGTTTTGTTGTCATCCCAGTATTGCTGCCAACTTTTCTCCATGTCTTGTGGCTTATAGCCGTGTTTCGGCTGTTGATTCTCACTCATCTATTGTTCCTCCTCTGGTTATTCGCTTTTATT
Source organism: Paenibacillus taichungensis (assembly GCF_013359905.1). Classification (GTDB taxonomy): domain Bacteria; phylum Bacillota; class Bacilli; order Paenibacillales; family Paenibacillaceae; genus Paenibacillus; species Paenibacillus taichungensis. The sequence goes on from NZ_JABMCC010000118.1 coordinate 518,088, forward strand.
GCAACAAAAAAACCTCAGCATCCCGTAGCGTTTGCAGCGCTAGGGACGAGAGGTTGAATTCCCGTGGTACCACCCTAGTTAGCGGACGATCGTGCTTCGTCATCCACTCCCTTTGGACCTGTAACGGCGGTTAACCGATGCGGATTTCCATTCCTGAACCGGAGTGTTAATGAGTCGGTTGCAAGATGGTGTAATCACCGCATTTCTCCAAGGCGAGTTCGTGAAATACTGTCAACCGACTTGCACCAACCGCCGGCTCTCTGTCATGTACAGGACTCACTACTGATCCTTATCATCGAAATATGTATACGATATGATCGGAAACATTATATAAAAAAACAGCATTAAAGTCAATATTACACTGTCTGTTGAGTATAAGCAATGCCATGCATCAGTATACAAATTAAGACGACTGGAATCGCTTGATTCCTTCTTCTAGGTTATCAATCGACCACTGAATGTGTTCCTTGTTATCGTATTGACGATATGGACACTCGATTCTCAGCGCCAGATCAAAGTACAGATCATATAAACTTCTTCTTCTTCGTTCACTGTCTGTTGTAACTGCTCTACCATAGCCTTTGAGGAATCCCGGTGTATTATTAAAATGACTGAAGTAGTGCTCCATCAGAGGATCTGCCCAAAGAGAACGTTCAAAATCGATAATGGCAGTGATCTGCCCCGCCTCCACAAATACATTCCCATCCCACAAATCCCAATGCACAAGCACAGGCTCTTTGACATCATCCAGCACATCCGATTTTTCTTGAATCAAACGCTCCAGTTCCTCATAACGAATCGAAAATTCCACACCCGCTGCTTTGCTATCTCCCAGCATATCATCCATTAAGCAAAGGAAAGCTTCTCTCCACGTCGTATAATGCGGTTTCTTTGAGGAAAAGTAACCAAACTTCTCTCCTTTAATTTCATTGATTCGACGATTGTGGGCACCCAGCTGCTGCTCTATGGATTCCTGCTCTTCTGCACTGTACTGATCTTTGACTTTGTTATACGGCGTTCCTGGCATGTATTCCATAATAAAATATTCTGCCGGAACCAGGGTGAGCGATGGATCGTAGGCCAATACCCGGGGAACGGGTACATCCTGAAGTTCTGCCACAAGTCGTAGTGCCTCAACCTCAGCAACCATAACTTGCTGTTCACAGCGCATCAGCTTAATGCCATTAGAAGGAGCAATTTTGAGTACAACCTTCTGTCCGTCTTTCTTGGTGATAAAGTAAGCGTGGTTTGCCCAGCCGTCGATCATCTCTTTGTATTCTTGGATACCTGTGTTAAAGTGCTGCTGCACAATTCTGTCTAATTGTTCAGAAGTCAGCCTTGTTTTGTATGTACTTTCCATTCTACATCCCACCCGGAATTAAATTTTCAAGATTCTACTATTTAGAAAACGTTTTCCATCCAACTATTATGGCTTCCTTTAACCCTACTGGCAATAACTTTTATTACATATAAAAAAACAATCTTATAGACAAAGAACTGCCCTTATACATCATAAGGACAGTTCTATATCATACTCCTATTTCACGGCTACATAGAATAGACGCTGTGCGCCTTCTCCCGCCTCTTTCCACTCAAAATCAGCATATACACGTACATCTCTGAAGCCGGCCTTCGTGAGCTCCAGCTTCATCCAGTCCGGATCATACGCGCGCTGAACATGAACCTCTTCAAACCGTTGGTACATATCCTTGCCGCTCTCAGCCACACGTGAAAATATACTTAGATGATGCTCTATCTCACACCGATCTTGATCCATATCACAGGTCCAAATATACGATACGGAGCGTTCGTCCAACACAAATGGTTGCTCTTCTTCGTATCGAATAAGGGTATTCGGATGATGTACATCGAACAGGAATGTGCCCTCCGGCTTTAGCATCTCGTAAGTACGCTGAAAGGTACGAACGACATCCTCTTTTTCAAGCAGATAATTCACGCAATCACAGAACGATATCACCGAGTCCACAGGCTCCGGAACTCTCCAGTCCCGCATATCCTGCTGGACCCAGCGGACACTACCTTCCCGATATAAGCGGTGGCCTTGAGGTGTGGCCTCCATTTTACTGCGCGCAACAGACAACATGTCCGCCGACAGGTCAATACCTGTAACTTCAAAGCCGGAGTTCACCAGTGGGATCGTAATTGAGCCGGTTCCACAGCCCAGTTCAGCCACACTTTTCGGCATGCCATGCCGTTCCCAAGCCGTTCTCGCAAACCTTATCCAGTCCGGATAAGGCATATCCTCCATTAATTCATCGTACACATAGGCAAATTTCCGGTAAGACATGTCAGGCACCGCACTTTCAATTTCATTTTCGAATCTCTTTTGAACAAAAGAAAAAGCAGGGGCGTCCGGAGTTCACCCAGCCTTGCCCTGCCTTTACTTGTGGATTCAAGCGCATACTTGATCCATGAAACCTGTTTGTCTACTTGTCCTCGTTCTGATCCTGAGGTACAGACTCTGTCAGATAGGTCCAGTTTTCCTTTTGAGTTACCAGACCGTCCTTCATCAGTTTGCCCAAGGCCCGTTTGAAAGCGGATTTACTAATACCAAAGCGCTGCTTGATGATGTCCGGCGGGGTTGCATCCGAATACGGCATGCCGCCCGTAGGGCGTTCTTTCATGAAAGCAAGCAGTTTGTCTGCATCTTCGTTGCGACCAACCTCTTTGAGAGGAGACATTGCCAGATTGACACGTCCATCTTCACGGACCATAGTTACCCGGCAGTTTACCTTTTCACCCAGACGCAGCATCCGGTTACGCTCCGAGGAATGGATCATGCCAATGGCTCCAAATCCCAGCACTCCACCTTCAACAAGTACAAACGTACCCATCTGAAGTGTCTTGTACACCGTAGCTTCAACCCATTGATTAACCCATGAGGTTGGCGCATGGAAAGACAATGGTGCAAGCTCACGTTCTCCGGCCAATTTCGCACGCAAACGTCCCTGCTTGTCATGTTCCATAATAACAAAGACTTCATCGCCCACCTGGGGACGCAGCTCTTCCAATTCAGACAGCTCACGAATCGGGAGCAGCAATTGCCGCCCAAGCCCCATCTCGAGGAAACAGCCGAGGCGTGGGTGAATATCAGCCACAACCAGACGTGCCATTTCGCCAAGAGTGAGATATGGTTTTTTCATGGTTGCCGCAAGGCGATCTTCCGTATCAAAGAACAGAAAGACCTCCAGCGTTTCTCCAATTTTCACGTCCCGTGTGAGCTCCGTATAGTGAAGCAGTACATCTTCCGATCCTGTCGTCAAAAAGTAGCCAAATGGAGACACTTCACGTGAAACCGGCAAGTTGACGACTGTTCCTGCGATCAAACTCATACCGTTTCCACCACTTTGGCATCAGACCACAGTCGTTCAATGTTGTAATACTCACGCTCGTCGCGGTGGAAGATATGAACAACCACATCACCCATATCCATCAATACCCAACGTGCCGAATCCATACCTTCGATGCCTTTGATATTCACGCCGGCAGCATGCGCCTGTTTACGAATCTCTGTTGCAATCGCCTGTACCTGAGTATCGGAATTCCCGTGACAGATAACAAAATAGTCCGCTACCAGCGAGATACCAATCAGATCCAGTGCTACAATGTTGGATGCTTTTTTATCGTCAGCGGCCGCAACCGCCATATTCATAAGTTCTTTCGATGATACTGTCATGAACCAACCTCCATAATCTAATCTATAAATGTGCAATCAAGTCATTCCGCGACAACATGGTCAAAGGGTAAATGACACGGCGCTGCGAGATCAACAAGCTGATCGTTGAGTCAAAACCGGCAATTAGACCTTCTTCCAGACTGAGCTCAGCCTGTTCGCGAATATGATTTACTCCCGGGAAGTCTCTTCCCGGTTCAATATAATCCGCAAGACATACCACTTTATCCAGCAGGCTCATGCCCACTCGACCTGAGGTATGCCAGCGAATAGCATTAATAATTTCTTCATCATCAATGCCGTAGTCACGTTTGGCAACAAAAGCACCCACTTCGGAATGCCAGAGCTGCTTGTCATGCTGCAAAAGTTCTTCGTTTAAACCATTATCACGGATGACCGCTTCCATCTCGGATACGGGCCAATACTTGGCCACATCATGCAAGATTGCTGCCAAATCCGCTTTTACAGGATCAGCACCATATTTTTCAGCCAATAACACTGCCGACTCCATGACACCCAGCGTATGCTTCCAACGCTTCTCTGGCATTTGACCGGAAACTGCGCGGATCAGTTCGTCACGGCTTAGTTCCATATAAACCGCTCCTTACAATGTATTGGTGCACCTCATCAGGAATCATGAAACGAACCGAATGACCTTTGGCAAGACGTCTGCGTACGGCTGTCGATGAAATATCGACCAAGGGCATCTCGGCCAGCAGGACCCGATCCTGTAACTCGTCTGGTAGATCATCCAGATGTAACTGGAATCCCGGTCTTCCCACACCGATGAAGGTTAAACGTTCGGCGAGCTCTTCGATCTGCTCCCATTTGGGAAGATAGTTCACCATATCCGCTCCAACAATGAAGTAAAATTCATGCTGCGGATAGCGGCGCCAAAGCTCCTTCATGGTATCAATGGTATAAGACACTCCGCCAAGTTCCATCTCGATACCCACCACCTCATATTGCTGCACACCTTTCACAGCCGCTTCCGTCATATCGAGACGTTGCTGTCCCGAAGCTCCGGCGCCGCGTTTGTGAGGTGGAACATGGGAAGGCATGAACCAGATCTCATCCAGTGCATGCGAATCCCTTGCCGCTTCAGCTGCCAGGAGGTGTCCCATGTGGATCGGATCAAACGTACCACCCATGATACCGATCTTCACCCGCGTCACACTCCCTTATCTAGGTAGTTCGATTTGTTTGTTATCGCGCGATTCTTTGTACAGGATGATTGTGTTACCGATGACTTGTACAAGCTCACTACCCGTTTCACGGGCAACTTCTTCGGCCATCTCTTTTCTGTCCTCGTCATTGTTGTTGAGCACTTGCACTTTCATCAATTCGCGCTTCTCAATCGCATCTTCGATGTGACGGAACAGGTGCTCATTCGTTCCCCCTTTGCCGATTTGAAATACAGGGGTCAGATGATGTGCCTGTGAACGCAAAAAGCGCTTTTGTTTACCGTTTAACATGAATACTCCATACTCCTTATGGTGAGCAAGCCTCAGCAACAGCACAATGACTGTCGGGGCCTGACCGTTCAATTATATTTTTACAATATTAAAAACTGTCTAACACAGCTCGCCGCATCGTCTCCACGGGCGCCGGGATGCCGAGCCAGTGCTCGAAGGCTACCGCACCCTGGTATATAAACATACCAAGACCGCCATGCACAGTACATCCACGCTGCCTTGACTCGCGAAGCAGGCGAGTTTCCAGCGGATTGTAGATAAGGTCGCTTACTGCTGCGCCTGCTCGAATGAGTGCAGGATCAACAGGCACGTCATCTACATGCGGATGCATGCCTGCGGCTGTCGTGTTAATCACGATATCTGCCGAAGCCAGTACCGCAGCAGCATCTTCCATTCCACTACCCGTGATGTCGCCCAGTCCATGAGCCCGCAGATCGGAAGCAAGGGCTACGGCTCTGTCGGCTGTACGGTTAAGAATACTAATCTGTTCAGGCTTTTCCAATGCAAGGGCGTATATCACACCTCTCGCTGCTCCGCCAGCCCCCAGTACAGCGATACGTTTGCCTGCGAGTTCAGGAACAGCTTCTTCCTTCAAGGAACGCACATAACCGATGCCATCCGTATTATACCCGGTCAGCTTGCCTTCTTCATTAACAATGGTGTTCACCGCGCCAATCAGGCGTGCACTTTCATCAATGACATCAAGATACTGCATGACCTGTTCTTTGTGCGGAATGGTTATATTCACACCACGATACCCCAGCGCCACAATGCCTCGAATGGCTGATTCCAGCTGCTCGGGACGAACATGCAGTGGCATATACATTCCATTCACTCCTGCAGCCTGCAGAGCCGCATTATGCATGGCAGGCGATTTGGAATGTGCAATAGGATCACCCATGACGCCAAGCAGGACAGGTAGTGAAGGATTTGTTTTTTTCTGTTCCGACATACTTCCGCCTCCGATCTGATGAAAATGCTACTGTGATTACATTAGATCAAGGATGGGCGGATCAATACACGAATACCTTTTGGAGCATGAACAGCTACAAGGGCCCCATTCTCACCGTTAACCTTAATCCAGCCCAGTCCGGAAATGAATACATCCGACTGACTACCACGTTTGATTCGGAACTCATGTCTGGTCCATTCAGGCATATCTGCTGCATCTTCACGTGTTGGTGGAGACAGCAACTCACCCAGATGGTCACGATACAAGTCGTCTGCACGTTCCAACTTCGTCCGGTGAATATCAAGCGCAGTGCTGATAAAACATGTAAAGGACTGACGATCTCCTTCTACAAAGTCAAAACGAGCCATACCGCCAAAGAACAGCGTCTGACCAGAATTCAATTGGTAAACGGCCGGTTTAAGCGGTTTTTCCGGCATAATGGCAGCCAGATCCTTACGGGATACAATCTCACTGAAACGCCAAGGGTATACAATTCCCGGTGTATCAATAATAGCTTTTCCATCGTCCAGTGGAATATTAACCATATCCAGCGTCGTCCCCGGATAGCGGGATGTTGTGAGTTCCTGCTCGAGATCACTGTAGTCACGAATCAGACGGTTAATCAGTGTGGATTTACCCACATTGGTACCACCAACCACGTATACGTCACGATCTCCGCGATACGTCCCAACAAGCTCAAGCAGTCGGTCGAAGCCCTGATTTTGCTTCGCACTGCACAGAACGACATCTACCGTACGCAAACCTTGTTCTTTGGCCTGTTTCTGCACCCAATTGCGGACCTTGTTCCAGTTGGTTACTTTTGGTAGCAAGTCCGTTTTGTTTACGGCAAGCAATACCGGATTGTTGCCTACAAAACGCTGCAAACCAGAGATGATACTGCCATCAAAGTCAAACAAATCAACGATATGGATGACAAGTGCATCCTTATCCCCGATTTTGCTCAGCAGGGCCAGGAACTCGTCCTGATCCACTGTAACGGATGATGACTCATTGTAATTTTTGATACGGAAACAACGCTGGCAAATGACGGGTTCACGATCCAACGCTTTTTCGGGGATAAATCCTGGTAATTCCGGGTTTTCCGTTTGCAGATGCACTCCGCATCCGCTGCACCTTACGGCAATATTGCCGTTATGCGGTTCTGTCATTTCTTCTTTTCCTCCTCAAGCCATAAGCCTTTCTTGCGCAAACTCGTTAGAGCAATCCGTTCCACGCGCCGATTGAAGCGGGTCATGAAGCCCTCATCTCCGATGGAGATTGGCAACACCAGAACCGTATAAAGTCCCAGTCGATTACCTCCAAAGACATCTGTAAGCATCTGATCGCCTACGACAATCGTTTTTTCAGGAGTTAACTCCATCATTTTCATTGCTCTACGAAACGGAACATTCGATGGTTTGCGTGCACTATGCACAAACTGGATATCCAGTGGCGTCGCAAACAGGGATACACGATTCAAATTGTTATTGGACACAATCATGAGCTGGAAACCAGCCTCTTTGACACGTGCGAACCACTCGATCAGTTCGGGCGTGGCGTCAGGAGCTTTGGCCCCAACGAGTGTATTGTCCAGATCAGTTATAATTCCACGGTAGCCTTGAGCGTATAGCTCTTCCAGATTAATGTCAAAAACCGTGTCTACACGCAGCTTGGGCATTAACATTTCAAACAAAGAAGTCACCTCAGTTTCATACGACACACTATATCACAAATCCGTCTTTCCTGAAAATGCATACAGCGCCTGATGGCATAGGAAAAAAGGAAAAACGGGACGGGCGACATTACGCCCGTTCCGCTTTAAGTTCCTTACGCAGCTTCGAAGCGGTCTGATAGACTGCCTTCCAGTCGTCCGCAGTTACAGACGCTGGACTATAGCGAGTCTGTTCAAACTTCGCTAGAAGTTCATGCAATGTCGCTGCTGCAGCTGGTTTCGCTTGGCTCCAGCGAGTTACCGATTCACGAAGTGTCTCGTCGCCGCTTCGAGTTAACCCTTTGCGCTTCACATATCGAATCCAGCGTTCGGTCTCTGCCACTACCTTTTGTTCAGGCGTTAGCGGTCCACCTGTCCGCAGACGAAGCACGAAGAATCGAAGCGAGAGGCGGTTTCGCCAGAACATATAAGCCACCCACAATACGATGATGGCTCCCGCAGCCCAGATTACAAAAGTCGGGATGCTGGATGAAGCCTGTTCAGGCGCAGGAGTCTGCTCTTCCTCTTTTACCGGTTCCTCTTCAGGTTGTTCTTCAGGCTCATCTACAGGCTGTACATCTGGTTGTTCCGTGAGCAGCGGCATGTCAAAGCCTGGCGTCGCTTCAACCGGAATCCAGCCATACTCGCCAAAATAAACTTCAGCCCAAGAATGTGCATCTGCATTCGTTACAGTATAAGTCGTCTCGATCTCGGCCCCAGGTTGGCGAGGGGCCTGCATATCTGAATTCAGCGACAGCTGTCCAGGTGCGTACCCTTTCACCCAACGAGCAGGAATCCCTTCAGAGCGCGCCATCATAACCAGCGCAGTCGAGAAATAATCACAATACCCTTCACGAATGTCAAATAAAAATCCTTCTACAAAATCACTGCTTACTTTTCGGGATAAATCCGGATTGTTTGTGTAATCAAAATTTTGTTGTAAATAGTTTTGTAGTAATGCCACTTTTTCATACGGCGTATTTGCTGATGCTGTAATTTCAGCGGCCAGGTCCGTCACCCGATCAGGGAATCTGGATGGCAGCTGCAGGTACATATCGTCTGCCGGGTTGCTCGTATACAGATCATCAAAAGATTTGGTACGGAGTTCATCTTCCACAATAACTGGCGCTTCGGATACAATCGTATACGTCTTCGGATATTGCGGTTGCTGACGGTCTGTTACGACATGAAGTTCTGCCTGCTCCGGATTCCATAACATCCGGTCCGAATTCGCTTCACCATTGACAGATGTGACTTCCGAGATGGAATAGGCTCCAAAGAGGATCGGATACACGTTATCATTCAACATCGTCACTTTCTGAGTGACTTGCTTGGTGGTTACATTTCCGGGTTCATCATTCTCCAGAGCTTGTCCCGCTTCAACATCCTCTGTCGCACCTCGTCCGCGATCATCCCAACCTGTTCCCGTATACTCTGCCCGCGTCTCACCGCGCCAGTAACTGCGCTCATTGGTAGTGACGGACATGACAGGTGTATAGTCGAAGTTGAATCCTCCGCCAAGCTGGTTGTCTTCCCTGCTGTATCCTGACTCGGTAGCTGTCGGAATGTCCAGTGTTCCGTTGCCTGTCTGACTCCCCGAACTTCCGGTGTAGTTACGCCACGCGGTATAAGGATCAGTAAGGGTAGGAGGGACTTCCGGCATATTCACACTGGCTACGATAATCAGAGAGAATATGATTGCAATGTTCGCCAGAATTTTATAGGGATGTCGGATAATTCGCTTCCACCCTTGTGGATATTGCAGTTGGAAATTACGGAAGTGCTGACATACCAGCCATCCCATTCCTGCAAACATAACCCAGGCGATTTCAATCCAGAGTGGAAACTGGGTAAAAGAGTCCAGAATTCCCATCGAGATAATGTTAATGCCCAGAAAAACGAGAATTCGGCGCGTTGTAGTCACCAGACGCAGGGCAGCTTCAAGCATCACCCACGCGCACAGGGAGAACCAGATGTAAGGTTTCAGGTGCAGCACAAATTGCTCTGTACGCTCCATTAACGTGCCGTAAGGAATATAAACCGTGTAATCAATTAATGTCTTATGCAAAATATATACAAGGACAATCGCCTTGATTATGGTTCGAATCATTATTTTGAAAGGCAGAATAACTTCCAGAATACTGACCGCAGCGAGCGTCCACAGTACCAATGAAGTGGTCTCGGTATACCAGGATTCCTGTGTAAATGATATCCACTGCATGCCAATCAGGAAAATCCAGAGCAACGAAGCTGCATGATACCAGGATCTTCTCCCCAATGTCAGCTCTTGGCCTTTAGTACTCATACACTACCTCCCCCCATAACCGTTGGAAGCTCCTGCAAATGGGAAACGGTAAAGGATCTTGTGCCTCTTCCACGCAGCATCGCATTCCACTCGGAACTCCGGCGGGAATCAGTGGGTTCAATCAGAATATGACAAGGAGTCATCCCCCGTGTGTCAGCCCATCTGAGCAGTTCGAGAACTTTTTCATCTTTCTGGGGAGATATCACTACAAAATACGCGCCTTGAGGAAACTGACGTGACATCTTCTCGACACCTGGCAGCAGCCGATTCTCCTGGCCGTTATATTGGATATCTACCAGATGATGAATCATCTTCTGCCGTTCCATCGGACTTTCACTGGGAGCAAAAAATGATGTCTTCTCCGACAGTGTCAGCAGCCCCATACCCATTCGTTCTCTTGTACCATATTCCAGCAGCGAAGCAGCCGTGGACACAGCCAGTTCAAAGGCCTCACCATGTTCATAGCTGCCTGACAGCGCATCCAGCACCAGAATCGTTTTCGGTACTGACTCATGTTCAAATTCCTTGGACTTCCACGTTCCCGTCTTAGCCGTTGCATTCCAGTGAATGCGGGAAAGGCGATCCCCATAAACGTAGTCACGCACGCCGTTAATCTGGGTCGTTTCCCTGCGTGAGCGAGTCAAGGCTGTCTGTGGACCAGATAACCGTGATTTGCGGTCATACAGCTGCCAGTACGGTATAAATACCGTCCGCGGCAGCACCCGGAATTCGCCTTTAGCTTTGAACGTTCCCCGATGCTCGATCAGACCAAAGATATCCTCGCTGGCACATTCCGTTTCGGAAAAGACATACTTTCCTCGCTCCAGCGGTGGGGTCTGAAATGACAATTCACCATACCCTCGCATGCTGGGAATGAGGCTTTCTTTGAAAGACCAGGATTCGCCGTTATGCCGATGCAACATTTCGCGCACAACCACATATGGAAGGGGTAAAAATCCCGGGATGTTCAGACTTAACTTTACCTGTACCTGATCACCCGCATGCAGCAGCTCTTCATGATCCTGACCAGAAGAGAGCTTGCGCACGCCATGAGTACGCCGTACACCGCTAAAACCAGCAATTGCAAGGTAAATACACAGTAGAGTCACCATCGACAGCAACATCAGGGAGGTCTTCCCTCCCTGGAATAAAACATAAGCCAAACAGCACATCCACACCGCCGCGATGCTCCATACGCGGGGGTGGCGTATTCCCCTTCTGAATGTACTCAAAAGCGGCTTCATCAATTATTGCCCCATGGAGACGGGCACACGAACCTGCTGAAGTACGGAATTTAATACAGCTTCGGAGCTCATGCTGTCCAGTCTCGATTCGGGACGCAGCACAATCCGATGGGAGATGACGTAAGGTGCCATCGTTTTCACGTCATCCGGAAGCACGTAGTCACGTTCTTGCAAAAAGGCAAAAGCCTTCACGGCCATCATAAATGAAATGGCTGCCCGCGGGCTGGCGCCCAGCAATACGGATGGGTGGGAGCGAGTTTTGCGAACGACATCAAGCAGATAATCCATGACCGGATCACCGATGAATACTTCCTTGATTTCCTGTTGAATGGCTGATATCTGATCCATATGGGTTACGGATTCAAGCCGATCAACAGGCTGACCCGACTGATGCTGCTTCAGCAGCGTTTTCTCGATATCCTTGTCGGGATAACCCAGACTTATTTTCAACATAAACCGGTCCAGCTGTGCTTCCGGCAATGTGTATGTTCCTTCGAAATCAATTGGATTCTGGGTTGCACAGAGCATAAATGGATGAGGCAAATCATACGTATCGCCATCTACCGTCACACTGCGCTCTTCCATGACTTCCAGCAATGCGGACTGCGTTTTCGTAGTTGCCCGGTTAATTTCGTCTGCCAGCAAAATATTGGTCATGACCGGACCCGGACGGAAGTAAAAACGCTCATCACGTGGATGGAAAACGGATACCCCCGTGATGTCACTTGGTAAAATATCAGGATTACATTGAATGCGGCGGTACTCTCCGCGCATGGATTTCGATAACGCTTTAACCAACTGCGTCTTGCCTGTTCCTGGTACGTCTTCAATCAGAACGTGTCCGCCTGCAAGCAAAGCTGTGAGCAAAAGTTGAATTTCAAAGGATTTCCCCATTATGCATGATTCCAGATTAGAACGAACTGCTGATATGATTTGGATCGACTCTTTGCGCACAGGCATGTGGTCTAACCTCCTAAAAAGGCATATAGATTTCCTTTTATTGTACATGATCCAAGGGCGCGCGTACACTCGAAGGAACTCATAATTTGTTTCCAGGCGTCAGATTCACCGCAGTTATCGCATGATTACGACAAAAAGAGGCTCGGATAGAAGTTATCCGAAGCCTCTGCTGATTCCATATATAATGGCTAGCTCTGCCATGCTCTATTACCCTTTGGGCCGAACCACCAATGCCGCGAGAAAAGAAAAGATTATCGCTGAGGAAATACCCGCCGCGGTCAAATCGAATATCCCCGTAATGACACCGATCCATCCCTCTTTCTCCAGTTCCGTCAATGCCCCGTGCACGAGGGAGTTACCAAAACTGGTAATGGGGATGGAAGCGCCTGCCCCTGCAAATTTGACGAGTGGATCATACAGCCCAAACGCATCCGCAACCGCACCAGCGACAACAAGTGTACTCATCGTATGTGCTGGAGTCAGTTTGACACCATCCATTAGAAGTTGTCCCACGACACATATCAATCCGCCAACAATAAATGCCCATAAAAACTGCATCCTTTATCCCTCCTTTTCTATGGCTACGGCATGCGCAATACAAGGAATGCTCTCGCCCTGCTGATATGAAAGTGGAGACAACAATGCACCGGTAGCGACCACCAATACCTTATTGAGTTCACCCTTTTGCATCCGGTTCAAAATATGACCGTAAGTTACGGTCGCTGAACATCCGCAGCCGCTTCCTCCAGCCACAACCTGAGGCTGCTTTTCCAGGTTATATATCATCAGGCCACAATCATTGAAGACCGTTTGTTCCATTGGAACACCTTCTTTATGCAGAAGCTCTTTAACGATGGGCAGTCCAACCGAAGCAAGATCACCCGTAACGATCAGATCATAATAACCCGGTTCCAAACCTGTATCCCGGAAATGCGAAACAATGGTATCTGCTGCCGCTGGAGCCATCGCAGCTCCCATGTTAAAGGGATCTTTGATGCCCATATCCATAATTCGGCCAATTGTCGCTTTGGTAACTACCGGGCCTTCACCAGTACGTGAGACTACACCACAGCCAGAGCCCGTGACCGTATACTGCGCATATGGCGGCTTCTGTGAACCGTACTCTGTCGGATAGCGAAATTGCTTTTCCACCGTACAGTTGTGACTCACCGTACCTGCCAGTACATAATCACCTGCACCCGAATCCACAATGAGTGAGGCTAAAGCCAACGTTTCCATAGAAGTTGAACAAGCACCAAATACCCCCAGATAAGGTACACCCAGCTTACGGGCCGAAAAGGAACTACTGATAATCTGGTTCATCAGATCCCCGCCAACAAAGAACTGCAGCTCTTCCTTCGTGATATTCGCATTGATTAATGCCATTTGAGAAGCCTGTTCGAGAAGCTTGCGTTCTGCCTTTTCCCAAGTCTTCTCCCCAATCTCCAAATTGTCATATACATAATCGAAATCAGATACTAAAGGCCCTTGGCCTTCATCTGGCCCAACAACTGCCGATTTGCCAATAATCCGTGGACGGTTCTCAAATTGCCAGGTTTGTTGGCCCAAGCGTTTCATAAATGTCCACCTCCAAAACCGAGAATGGCGTATACGATTCCCACGATAAAGGCAGCAACAACACCAAACACAATGACCGAGCCTGCAAGTTTAAACATGTTGGCACCAACTCCAAGCACCAGTCCCTCGGCACGATGCTCCAGTGCTGCAGAGCACATCGAGTTGGCAAATCCCGTGACAGGTACAGCCGTCCCTGCACCCGCCCATTGCGCCATTTTATCGTAGACACCGAGACAGGTCAGGATGACTGAAATGAGGATCATGACCGCAACGGTTGGACTTGCAGCTTCCTTTGATGTCATGTCAAACCCCGCCATAAACGCTTCCTGGATAGCCTGTCCAATGACGCAAATCAATCCGCCAACGAGGAATGCCTTAATACAGTTCGCCCAGATTGGACGGGCAGGCTCATGTTTTTTGGCGACTTTTTTATATTCCTGTTCACTGATGGACAGGGATGATGATGATTTTTTACTACTACCCTTAGTTTGAGCTGGCAAGATACAGAACCTCCCTTGTAATGAAAATGAGTCAACAGATGTGACTGCATGTACTGTGTGTAATCCTGTATTCATTGTTTGTTAAGGTTGGGAAAGTTATGTATCCGGCGAAAGACAGCATTTGTTTCCAGCACGATAAAGCAGCTGAATCAGATGAGTCGCTCAGCACCGGATCAGAGGTCTGGAGAAAGTTATAAATAAAGCAGAATGATTACGAGCAAAATAAAGAGGACGATACAAAGCATGGTTTCATTGCCTTCATCGGGTGGCTCCATCTATTGTCCCAGCTCCTTCCTGTTGTCAGGCAAGTGAAATTATTAGCATATTAAATACCCTCATGGAAAAAGGTTAAGCAAAATGGTTCCTCACTCTATGCTTATTCAATGTTGCTGCTTGTCGACTGTGTTTGGTGCGGATTTCATGACCCGATGAATCATCAAACGAGCAAGTATTTATGCCTGAGATACGTGACATAACCATGGACAATTACTTGCGCAAGGTTCATACTGTAGTGTGACCAGTGGTTAAATAAACGTTCTTCTCTTTTGAAGGACAACAGTCCGGCAGCCGTTCTGCTGAGACCTGATCTACATACAAGCAGAGGAGTTGTCGACACATGAATCAAAAAACGTTGGAAATGTTTCGGACATTAACGGAATTCCCTTCCGTTTCAGGATTTGAACGCGAGCTTCGTGGATGGATGAAAGAACAAATGTCTCCTTATACGGATGAATTTGTCCAGGATCGCCTGGGTAGCCTTTTTGGTGTATTGCGAGGAGAAGCGTCTGGACCCAAAGTCATGGTTGCAGGTCACTTCGACGAAGTTGGCTTCATGACCACAGGCATTACGGAAACAGGCATGATCAAATTCCGCCCCCTCGGTGGATGGTGGAGTCAGGCTGTATTGTCCCAACGTCTGGAACTCATCACTCCGGATCGCCGGATTACAGGGGTTGTCGGTTCGACACCTACTCATCTTCTCGATGAATCCCAGCGCAATAAACCGGTAGATCTTAACCATATGTACTTGGATATCGGTGCTGATAACCGTGCAGAAGCAGAGTCTTGGGGCATTCACCCAGGCATGCAGATTGTGCCGATCTGTGAGTTCACACCGATGGCTAATCCGAAGAAAATTATGGCAAAAGCATGGGATAACCGTTACGGTGTAGGCCTTGCACTTGAGCTGATTGAAGCATTGCATAAAGAAAAATTACCAAACACTCTCTATTGCGGTGCAACAGTCCAAGAAGAATTGGGGCTACGCGGTGCACGCACGGCTGCCAATCTGATTGAGCCGGATATTTTCTTCGCACTGGACTGCAGTGCCGCGAATGATATGACAGGAGACAAACAATCATTTGGACATATTGGACAAGGTGCTTTACTGCGTATCTTCGATCCGGGCATGTTCACCCATCGCGGTATTGTTGAATATGTTCAGGACACAGCATCATCCAATCAAATTAAAATGCAATATTTCATCTCTCCTGGCGGTACGGATGCCGGAGCGGTACATTTGAGCGGTATCGGTGTGCCTTCCACGGTAATTGGCATCTGCGCCCGCTACATTCATACTTCTTCTTCCATTATTCATACGGATGACTATGATGCAGCAAAAGAATTGCTCGTGAAACTGGTGAAGGGTCTGGATCAGACAACACTAAACACAATTATCGGAAACGCGTAAGGATCGATTCAGGGGAGGATCTTGAATTACATAAGCTTCATGGCTTCCCTCTTTTAGATTAAAACCTCAAGAGATGTTCTGCTTCAGCAGGACGTCTCTTTTTTTGCTGCAACTAGTTTAATAGCTAGAACATATATAGAAAAGATTCATACGATATAACAACGGTAGAAGAACTAAACATCAAGTAGTGGGGGACCTATTATGGCAATGAGAAGGAATGGAAAATCGAATAAGGGTTCCAAAAAAACAAATGCTGCAAATACCCTTCTCAACGGTAGCCTAAAAGGAAAAAATCTGGAGATTATCGTTGCTGCCTTGCTCGTAAGTGGGAAATTAAGAGTTGATGCCGTAACGTTGTTTCGAGAAGCCACACTCGTTGTTGAATTAGTTGGTCAGTACAAAACACTTAAAAATATTTCGCCGTCTAACGCCGATAAGCTAGTCCAATTTCTAGACGAAATGGGCGACGTGACACTGGATGATGTTATTCGGGCTTTTCAACAAAGGATAAATTCCTAGATAGGATGAAATGAGGTTGGGATGATGTCTGACTTTGACGGAATTGGCTTCGCCGAACTGATAATTGTAGTTATCCTTGTAATGTTGTTTGTATTTGGTTCAACAGATATTGAAGGTTTGTCGAGTACACCCACAACCACATGATCTGACCATCTCCAGATTGAATACAGCGATGGATATGAACCAAAGAAATACCAGTCCTATTGCAGGACTGGTATTTTTGAGATATCACAGAAATAAAGGAGAGAATGCAATCCAGGCCACAATAAAAGCCAGCACAATGCACACATTTTCCACAACGGCCCCTTGCTTCGTGCCCGTACTCATGAGATTAATCCTTATACGCCACTTGAGTGGTGGCAATGGACGAATGCCGCGATTCGTCAACGAATCTGCCAATAGATGCATGACATAGGCTGTACCTCCGGCTACCCAGATCTCTGGCCCCTGCAAATGAGTTGTACTGTAGAGCAACCCAGTCCATACGGCGGTTCCATATAATGTGTGTGTCAATCCCCTGTGGGTTAACGTGGTACAGAGCATTAACAGACTGCCAGCAATTAGATTCCATGGTGCGAATGCATGCCCATAAAATACAAGTCCCAATCCGATTGCAAACATCAACACTTTGCGCAGGGAACGCGACGGCAGGAATGATACCATCGCAATCAAAATGGCGAGCAGCAGATTCCATGGTTTCGCCTGAACATAGAAGTACACAAATACAGCGACAGGCAGCAGGATTGTCTGTAATAGCCTAATGAGGCTGTTCGGCAATGCTTTGGATACCAATAGCGAATTCGGCTCATCAATGTCTGGCAGCAACGAACCGATCAGAGCCACGGTAACCGCCGGTGCAGTCACAGGCATACCGGCCAACTGCAGAACAGAGAGGGATACAGTGGTCCCGATAATCAGGTGGGATCTTCCCATCATGGTGCAAAAACTTCCTTTCGAAGAAATAGGGAACATAAACCGTCCACTCCAGATTTTACAACGAAAACTATATAAGAACAATAGTTCGCATTTCTCATTTCAATTATAATCTTTCTCCATCGAATACTCCTGCGCACCTTTACTGTAGATATTCTGAATAAGCCTGTTTCATTATGAAGCTTCTATCATTATTAGTGAAATTAATCACATATAATGTCAACATTGAACGGTATGATTTAAATATAATCCACTAAAAATGCTGGTAACGTAAAGTATCCAATAAAGGAGGCATACAACCATGAACGGAAATAAAGAAAAACTGGTTATCATCGGTAATGGTATGGCAGGCATAAGTACAGTTGAACAAATTTTGAAATTGAGTTCCCGGTTCGACATTACCGTCTTTGGCACAGAGCCCTATCCCAATTACAATCGGATAATGCTGTCCTATGTGCTGGAAGGCAGCAAAACAATTGATGATATTGTGCTTAATGATCTGCATTGGTATGAAGATTACGGTATCACCCTCCATACGGGTACAACCATAACACGCATTGAGTCAGAAACACGTGAAGTCGTAACTGCGGAAGGCTTACGTTTCCCTTACGATAAAGTCATCATCGCAACCGGCTCCAGCTCTTTCATTCTTCCTGTACCGGGTCATGACAAACAAGGGGTCGTTGGGTTCAGGGATATAGCGGATTGTAACGTCATGCTGGAAGCAGCGAAACAATATAAAAAAGCGGCTGTCATTGGAGGAGGTCTTCTCGGCCTCGAAGCTGCCAAAGGCTTGGTCCAGCTCGGCATGGAAGTTACAGTCGTGCATCTGATGCAGGATCTGATGGAACGCCAGCTTGACCCTCAGGCATCTGCGATGTTAAAAACCGAACTTGAGCGACAGGGCATCCGGTTCAAGATGGGCGCACAAACCGCAGAGCTTCTCGGTGGAGAACGGGTAGAAGGTATTCGTTTTGCAGACGATTCCGTGCTGAACACTGATTTTGTTGTCATGGCAGTAGGCATCAAACCCAATACGGGTGTAGCCCGAGAAAGTGGCCTGGAAGTTAACCGAGGCATTGTAGTGGATGACTATATGCAGACGTCACTAAATAACGTGTATTCTGTCGGAGAATGCACCGAACATCGCGGTGTATGCTACGGCCTCGTTGCCCCACTGTTTGAACAGGGCATGATTCTGGCCAAACATATATGCGGTGTTGATACAGCTCCCTATGAAGGTTCTGTGGTATCCACGAAATTGAAAATTTCGGGCGTAGACGTCTTTTCGACCGGTGAATTTATCGACAGTCCCGAACATACGATCATTTCACATAAAGACGACTGGAAACGCACCTACAAAAAAATTCTGCTTCGGGATAATATCATGGTTGGCGCTGTACTCTTTGGTGATATTACGGATTCTGCCGAATTACAGAAATTGATTAAACAACAGGCTGAGATGACAGATGAACTGTATGCTTCACTGATGGGTACAGGCTGCGGTGGGCATAAAAAAGCCACATCCGTGGAAACCATGGCAGAAGACGAAATTGTCTGTGGATGTAACGGAGTAACCAAAGGAACCATTGTCGATGCCATTACGAATGAGGGATTGACCAGCGTAGACGAAATCAAAGCCTGTACGGGTGCAACCCGCTCCTGCGGCGGCTGTAAACCGGTTGTTGAACAGATTTTGCAATATGTGCTTGGAGACAACTTTACAGCGGGTGCCAAACAGGGGATCTGCGGCTGTACCTCCCTCAACCGGGATGAGATCGTAGCGGAGATTAGACAAAAAGGATTGCAAACGACCAAAGAGGTCATGCATGTTCTGGGTTGGAATCAACCCGAAGGGTGTTCCAAATGCCGCCCGGCCATTAACTATTACCTTGGTATGATTGCACCAGATACTCATGTGGATGAAAAGGAATCCCGTTTTGTCAACGAACGTATGAATGCCAATATTCAAAAAGACGGCACGTATACGGTGGTACCGCGCATGTATGGCGGCGTCACAACGCCGGAAGACTTGAAACGCATTGCCGACATTTCGGTCAAATACGATGTAAAAGCCGTCAAAGTGACTGGAGGTCAGCGGCTGGACCTGATAGGAGTCAAAAAAGAAGATCTGCCCAAAGTCTGGGCTGAATTGGATATGCCTTCAGGCTATGCTTACGCCAAATCACTGCGTACGGTCAAAACATGTGTCGGCTCACAATTTTGCCGCTTCGGCACGCAGGATTCCATGGCGA
Organism: Paenibacillus taichungensis; assembly: GCF_013359905.1. Classification (GTDB taxonomy): domain Bacteria; phylum Bacillota; class Bacilli; order Paenibacillales; family Paenibacillaceae; genus Paenibacillus; species Paenibacillus taichungensis. Next base: position 537,904 of record NZ_JABMCC010000118.1, read on the forward strand.
TGGGTGCTCTGCTAGAACGCAAGTTCGAACGTCTCGATCTACCTGCCAAGTTCAAATATGCCGTAAACGGTTGCCCTCGTAACTGTGCAGAGTCGTGTACAAAAGATATCGGAATCGTGGGCAATGACGGCGGCTGGGAAATATTTATTGGAGGCAATGGCGGCATCAAGGCCAGATTGGCTGACTCTCTGTGCAAGGTGAAGACCGATGAAGAACTAGTTGAGCTTTGCGGAGCAATCATGCAGCATTATCGGGAGACAGCCAACTACCTGGAGCGAACATCCGAATGGGTGGAACGTATGGGTCTGGAGCAGATTCGAGCCGTTGTTGTCGAAGACGTGAAAGAGCGTAAGGCGCTTATGGAACGAATCGAATTCGCTCTTGAGCAAGTGGAAGATCCTTGGAAAAAAGCACTGCGTAACGAGGAAGGCCAGAACAAACTTTTCCATGGCATAGAAGTTTCTGCTCGACCGTAGTCCTCTGTCTCTGCCATTATGATATATATTGACCCTGTAACGTAAATGTGATAATGAAGGAGATGTTCATATGACAACACAGCAATCGGCCATCTACTATCCTGCCGGAGAGATCGAAGAATTTCTGCCGCAGATAGGTAGAGTGGTTGAGATCAAAGACCATGAACTAGCTGTATTTCGCACCTCAGATGGCACCATCTTTGCTGCAGAAAATAGAAATCCTCATCCCAAGGGTGGACCTCTGGCGGAAGGGATTGTCTCAGGGTACTATCTGTACGATCCACTGTATGATTGGAAAATCGACCTAAACACAGGTCTTGTGCAGGCCCCCGATCAGGGACAAGTGCAGATGTATCCCGTGAAGGTCGAGAACGGGCAAGTCTGGGTCGCTTTATAGCAATATAAGATTTTCACTGTCAACGACAGATGCACCATAATGGGGGAAATCGTCATGTATACATCAAATGTTGAAGGAATTATTGAAGCAGCGGTTAAAAAACGAGATCAAATGAACAAAAGCCTGCCACGTTACATGGTTGCCGCTTTGATGGCTGGCGCATATGTAGGCCTTGGCATCATTCTGATATTCAGTATCGGTGCCCCACTGCTTGCTGCCCAGTCCCCACTGCAGATGATGCTGATGGGCATGTCTTTTGGACTTGCCCTCACACTCGTCATCTTTGCTGGATCGGAGCTGTTTACTGGTAACAATATGTTCTTTACAATGAGCACACTAGCTGGTCGGACTACTATTCGGGATACTCTCAAAAACTGGGGACTCGTCTTCCTTGGCAATCTGATCGGTGCCGTTCTGCTCAGTCTGCTTATTGTGGGCAGCGGTCTCTTCAAGACGGCGACTCCGGAACATCTGCTTTTTGTCGTTTCTGCCAAAAAGATGGCTGCTCCCGTTAGTGAACTTTTCTTCCGTGGCATTCTCTGTAACTGGCTGGTCTGTCTGGCGATCTGGATGGCGGCCCGTTCAAAAGAAGATATTGCCAAACTCGTCCTCATCTGGTGGTGTCTGTACGCCTTTATTGCGAGTGGATATGAACACAGCGTCGCCAATATGACTTTGCTCTCCTTGTCCTGGTTGTTGCCAAACCACCCGGATACAATTACTCTAGCAGGCTGGATGCATAACATGATTCCGGTCACGCTCGGTAATATTATCGGCGGTGCGCTGTTTGTAGGTATGGCGTACTGGTTTGTTTCGCCCGTGAGGAAGAAAGGCTAGCCCAATTGCCTTCTTTTCAACAAAAGCCATCAGGTTCTCTCATTCTACATTCGGGAGGACATGATGGTTTTTTGCTATTTAGCGATTCGACTTCTACTTTACCTTCGACTGTATCAGGGTTAATCCGTAGTTGACATAATCAAGTTATAATTAGTGCATACTTAACTAAAAAAGGATGATTGCACACATGGGAATTCATACGTACTTTAGATCACTCAACGATCTCGAACGCATTATTCGTACCCCGGGAAAATTCAAGTTCGAGGAACACAGCGTATCCGCCCACTCCTGGAAAGTCGTCCAGTATGCCAAAACACTTGCCGATATTGAGGAACAGCATGGGGTCGCCATCGATTGGAAGAAACTATACGAAATCACCAGCAGTCATGATTATGGCGAAATTTTCATCGGTGATATCAAAACGCCGGTTAAACATTATTCACTGGAGCTTCGTTCGATGCTACAGCAGGTAGAAGAAGGCATGGTTGAGCATTTTATTAACGAAAATATTCCTGAAGAGTTCCAGCCGATTTTCCGTAGGCAGCTGCGTGAAGGCAAAGACAATTCTGTCGAAGGACTTATTCTGGAAGTAGCCGACAAAATGGATCAGGTGTACGAAGCGTTTGCTGAACTGCAGCGTGGCAATACAGAAAAGGAATTTATCGTGATGTACCGATATGCCCTGATCAAAATCAAAAATATTGACCTCCACTGTGTACACTATTTCCTCGAACATATTCTCCCTGACATCATTGAGGAAGGCAACCGCTCCCCATTTGATATCCGCCAAATTACGGAAGATGCTTTGTCACAATAATCAGCTCCAGTCATCGTGGTTCTTCAAGAGCCATGGACAGGGCTTTTTTTCGTTATTGTAACCTTTGGCGATACTCGCTGGGATACAGTCCCGTCTTGTTTTTGAAAATACGGCTAAAATAATGGGAATCACTATATCCCACCGCTTTACCTACTGTCTTGATATCCATATCTTCAAAGGCCGCGAGCATGCGTTTTGCTTCGTTGATTCGAAGCCCTGTCATGTATTTGAGCGGGGTTTCACCCGTCACCTTTTTGAAACACTTCCCCAGGTAATCCACACTAAAATGCATCTGTCCTGCCATATCCTGCAACGTAATCTCATGCATATAGTTCTGTTTCAGATACAACTTGATGGCCTCTGCAATATCCTCCGGCTTCACCTGTTCATCCAGCATTGCAGTGACATGTGCCAGCGAATCCCCTGCCTTGCCAAGTTTTAATTCCATTGCATCCAGCAGCGATCGAAGCTGTTCTTCCGTGAGGGGCTTAAGCAGATAATCCTCTACCTTGTAACTGATCGCCTGACGTGCAAACTCAAACTCATGGTGGCCGCTCAAGATCACGATCTTGACATGCGGATAGGCAAAATACAGATGTTTCGCCAGTTCCAGTCCATTCATGACGGGCATCTGAATATCGGTAACGACCAGATCAGGCACGGTATGTTCAATCAATTCCAATGCTTCCTGTCCATTTCTAGCTTCACCGATAACCTCAAACCGTGTGCCCAGCTCGCTGAATTTCCGGGACACATTGCGGCGAATTAACGCCTCATCTTCCACAATAATGGTTCTATATGTCATCACCATGCGTTTTAACTTTGCTCCTTTCGAATGGAACCGCCAATCGTAATGCTGACGCCGCCAGAAGGTTTATTTGAAATATGCATATGTGCCGCGGAACCATACCATAATTTGAGTCTGATCCAGATGTTTTTCAATCCCATCCCGTTGATCTCAAGTTCAGGCATACGCTCCCATTCCTGTGATTGTTGTATGTACTGCTGGATGAGCGTAAGCGCCTCGGGTTCCATGCCAGGTCCGTTATCTTCCACTGTCATTAGCCAGGTCTCCTGCAAAGTGTCCAGCTCTCCAATGATATGCAGCTTCCAGGGTGGAGTATCACGCAGTCCATATTTCATGACATTTTCCAGTAAAGGCTGAATGAGCAGCATGGGGACCTGAAGATTTTTCATCAAGTCCGGAACATGGAATTCATAAAGCAGATCATCTTCGAACCGAATTTTCATACACTTCAAATATCGCTCACAGTAGTCGATTTCTTTTTCCAATGGAACACCGCTTTTGTTCGGAGCCGAGATGTAACGCAGCATGGATGCAATGTGACCACAGAACGCAACGATCTGTTCATTCATGCCCTCTTCCGCCATGATGCTGATGTTCGTGATGTTGTTATACAGAAAATGAGGGTTCATCTGGGACTGCAACGCCAGCAATCTGGCATCCGTTTCCTGAGATTTGATCGCCAGCATGTCTTGGAAGGATTGCACAAGCTGTTGATTCAATTGAATAAACGTATCATTCAACTCATCCATCTCACGGATGGAACCCGGAACTTCCAACTTGAACAACTGGCCAGAGTCCTGACCCGTGGTCAGATCGTGGAGGCCAGTTTTCTGAATAATGCGCTGCAAACGATGGAGCGGTAAAGTAACACGTTTGGAGATCAGGTATGAGAGGAGCAGAATAAGAATCAAGGTAGCTAATGTTGCCCCCATAAACAGAAAAGCCATGCGATTCAGATTCGCAAACAGGGATTGTTTCGACTGCATCACGATAACCGTCCATCCGGTCTCCTGCGAGGTCGTGTAGGTCATCATTTGCTTCGAATTTCCATTGGGATCTACCACTTCTTGCATCGTTTCTGGTGGATAGTGGTCGTTACGAATCAAGTTAACAACGTCGGAATGGATTGCTGTTAACGGATGTTCATTGGACAAAAAAGGATATAAAAGCTCATTACGTTCATTCAATACATAGACGCTCAAATCTTCTTTCCCCGCTTGCACATCGTTCAAATGCTGGAACACGGTTCCAGCATCCTGCAAGATTTCGACTACACCTTGCGAGACATAATTCCCATCCTTATACACCCGGGTAAGGGAAAGATATGGTTTGCCTGACTCCCCCTGCCCTGTTGGCATCGGTAATGCCCCACCATCCAGTAAACTTATGACACGCCAGCCATTGCGCGCCCACGTTTCTTCGTACCACGGTCTTTGGGTTAGATCTACGGACAGCTGGCCATTGAACGCACCGGCACCCAGCATTTTACCGTTCACATCATAGATATTAGCTTGTTTGGCTGTATTGGAGCTGCTAATGATCGCCAGAATGACATCAATCAGCGTTGTTGTATCCTTGTAAAACGCCGGGTCACTTGTGAGCGTCTGTTCATTGTCCTCCGCTGGAGATAAATAGTGACTGAAGTGCTCCTTGACCAGATTGGAATATACGATGTTCATGGAGAAATTATTCATTTTGACGATTTCCTGATCCAGATTGCCCACCATCGAATTCCCCAACTGTTTCTGCTGTTCGGCACTTCGACTACGAATGTCATTGGCAAGAAAAACATACAAGAGGCTGGCCACAATCAATGAAAAAACAATAAATACCCCAGAGTAGTAGGCAAACAGGCTTTGCTGAAGCGTTCTGAATCGGTACTTAACCATCTCACACCTCGTTATCGGATGATGTCTTGCAACTTACTCGAAAATGTCCACCCAACAAGACGCTTTTGTCTATTGAGCGCATTCTTCGTTCAGCGTAAAGTTATCCACATAAGAATACGCTTACATGAAGCGTTTCGGCAAGAGCTATTATTCTTTATTCCATGGGAGGTTCATTGATGAGAAAACGATTTCTGTTATCCCTTGTAGGTGCGCTGTTGCTGTCTAGCCTGCTTCTTGCCGGGTGCAACTCCGGTGAAAGTTCCGAAGGTTCAGGGAAGGTAACGCTAACGTTCGGAACAAGTCAGAGCGGCATTCCACGTACGGGTATCATGCAAACGATGGCTAAAGAATATGAGCAGGAAACGGGTGTGAAAATTGACTTTCAGGTGGTCCCTGATGCCCAGTGGCGTGACCTGATTAAGGTGAAGCTCGCCTCCGGCGAAGCTCCTGATATTTTTAATGTCGATGTAGACCCACTTAGCATGCCTGCCAACGTAAGACCTGAGGAAAATGCAATCGATCTGACCAATGAGGAATTTACAGGACGCATGTCCGAAGAGATTTTACCAACGGTTAGCTATAAAGAGAAGGTGTATGGGGTTTCTTTTGCACCAACGAAAATATGGTATGTGTACTATAACAAACGCATTTTTGAAGAACTCGGCATCCAGCCGCCAACGTCCTACGCCGAGTTTAAGGCAATCAGTCAGAAGATCAAGGACAAGGACATCATTCCGTTCTATCAGGCACCTGCCAGCGGATGGTATCAGGTACTGCCTTTATTCGAAACCGGTCCAAACTATGAGCAAGCTACGCCGGGAACGTACGAGAAGCTGAACAACAATGAGATGAAAGTGGCAGATTTGACGCAGCTCAAGACGGTCATTGAACAATTAAAGGAATTTGCGGATCTTGGTTACTTCGGCAAGGATTTTCTGTCCAACACGGTCGAGGCTGGCATTGAATCCTTTGGTCAGGAGAAGGCAGCGATGCTGCTCCGAGTCCCAGGCACCGAAAAGGAAGTGTCTGAGGCCTATCCGGACATGAAGGACAATATGGGATTTTTCGTGATGCCATGGGGCGATAATCAGACGATTGGTGTGAATCCGGGCGGTTCAGCAGCCATGTTTGGCAACAAAAACAGCAAGCACCCGGAAGAGGTACTGAAGTTTTTCCGGTGGATTACGGAGCATGATCATCTGCAGCGTGTATTCGATGAGGGTGAAGGCAACCTGACCATCTGCTGGCCTGAAATTGAACCGAAGCTGACACAGGACTATATCGACTACGAGAAAAATCATGAGAAAGGCACGGTCATGCAGGCCGCTGTGAAGTACATTGATCCGCAATGGATGGATATCGGCAAGGATCTTTCCGGCATGTTCGCCGGAGCGATGACCCCGGATCAGATTCTGCAAAATATTGATAAACGCCGGGCTGAACAAGCCAAAGTGCTGAAGGATGAGGCCTGGTAATAACAGCGCATATTCTGGATGAACACATGAGGCATGTGGCTGACCACCATTACATGCAGCGAGGTGAGGCACCATGCACTCATGCATTTTGGCAGGAAGGACAGGTGTAACAGGTTATGAATGTGAACAAGATCTATCCCTGGTATTTCTCATCCGGAGCGATTGTGCTGTATCTGCTGTTCATCGTCGCTCCCGCCCTGCTGGGCATCTATTATTCCTTCACTGATTGGAACAGCTACAGTTCGGAGAAAAACTTTATTGGTCTGGAGCATTTCCGAACCATTCTGGCGGGTGATCCAACGTATTTACTTTTTATTAAAAATACAGTCCTTTTCACCCTGATCACTGCGATCGCCAAGACGGTTCTGGGCCTATTTCTAGCTCTATTGCTCGTCAGCGGTGTGAAGGCCGCCAATCTGCATCGCATGATCATATTTTCACCCCAAGTACTTTCGTTCCTGATTGTTGGCCTGGTCTTCAAAAGCCTGCTCGACCCCAACAACGGCTTCGTTAACGTGACGCTGCGTTCGCTGGGGCTGGACTTTCTGGCCCAGAACTGGCTGGGCTCCCTTACTTGGGCAATGCCATCCATTATGGCGGTGGATACGTGGAAAGGCATGGGGTACATTATGGTGCTGTTCATTGCTGGACTGCTTGCCATTCCTCGCGATTATTATGAAGCGGCATCGATTGACGGTGCCGGCTTCTGGCAGAAGCTGTTTCGAATCACGATTCCAATGCTGATGCCGACGATTACCATCGCCACGGTACTCAATATTACGTATGGGCTGCGGGTATTTGATGCGGTATATGTACTGACCAATGGCGGACCAGGCAACGCTACAGATGTGATTAACACAGCGGTGTATTCCTCTTTTGCTAAAGGCTATTGGGGGCTCGGCAGTGCATTATCCACGATTCTCTTTGTCATTATGGCTGTCATCTCCTTCTTCATCATCCGCTTGATGAACCGAAAGGTGGAATACTAGATGCGTGTGAAAAAACAGCTGGTTTCCATCGGGTTAAATGTACTCGCTTGGCTTCTTAGCCTGGTGGTCCTGATTCCTTTTGTCGTCATTGTGCTGAATTCATTCAAGTCCGATGCCGAAGCCAAAGTGCTCAAACTGACCCTGCCCGAGAAGTTCATCTTTGAAAATTATAAAATCGTCTATGAGCAGGGACACCTGGGTGGTTCCTTTTTCAACAGTTTGCTGCATTCAACGGCTTCTTCCCTGCTGCTGGTGTTTGTTGTGGCGTTCTCAGCCTTCACGTTATCACGTAATTATTCGAAGTTAAGCAAGTTCCTATATTTCTTTCTTATTCTGGGCATTACGCTGCCCTTAAACTACATTCCATTAATGGAGGTCATGAAGTCGCTGGGCATGATTAATTCACATGTGGGCATGATTCTGCTCTATACCGCGATGGGTATTCCGATCTCGCTATTCATCACATATGCGTTTGTATCCAATATTCCAAAAGAACTGGATGAAGCAGCGATCATGGACGGATGCAACGGGATCAAGCTGTTTCTCAGGATTATTGTGCCTTTGTTAACCTCTGTACTGGTTACGGTATTTGTTCTTAATTTTCTGAGTGTCTGGAATGAGTTTACTGCTCCACTCTATATGCTGAACACGGTGGAGATGTGGCCAATGACGCTTGCTGTCTATAACTTCTTCGGACAATTCAGTGCTCAGTGGAATCTGGTCAGTGCGGATATCGTGCTTACTTCCCTACCTGTGTTGATTGTGTTCCTGATTGGGCAAAAATATATTGTGGGTGGTCTGACTTCCGGGGCGGTTAAGGGTTGAGATGTATCCGAAATGAGAACAGAGGACTCAATGCACTTAGCTAATTCGAAATTTATAATTGACATCACGTTTATTTGTAACTATTATAGTTACAACGGTGGTGATCATGCATGAAACAAATCAGCAGTCGCTTTTCCATTGCGGTTCATACGCTGTCCCTGGTCGCTGTTGTGCCCAATGAGTGCACGGGAGATTTTATCGCCAAAAGCGTAAATACCAATCCCGTCATTATTCGGCGCATTATGTCCAAGCTGAAACAGGCCGGCCTGATTGAGGTCAGACCTGGTGTCGGCGGTGCTTCTTTGTTGAAGGACCCCGCCGATATTACCCTTTTGGATATATATCGTGCGCTTGAGGTTGTGGAGGATGGCGAGTTGTTTAACTTCCACAAGCATCCGAACCCTAATTGTCCGGTTGGCAGCATGATCGAACAAACCTTGCGCGCCGAACTTATTGAGGCTCAGCTAGCTATGGAGCAGCGTTTGAAACGTGTAACGATACAACAGATGATGGATCAGGTTCATGTCTCTGAATAAAAAAGCTCATTACGAGCTTTTTTTAAACCTTTCGTTGTAATCACACCTGTTATAACATATACGATTACATCTATTCATGTAGTTAACATTTCACTTTTGTGTCGACACAAAATATACCTTATAGGAGGAAAATACAATGAAAATTTTAGTTACTGGAGCAACAGGTCATTTGGGTTCACTGGTCGTAGAGGCTCTGTTACAAACGGTATCTGCTGGGGATTTGGCTGTAAGTGTACGCAACCCGGAGAAAGCGGAAGCATTGCGTGCTCAAGGTGTTGACGTTCGTCAAGGTGATTTCGATCAACCGGAAACGCTGGAAAAAGCATTTGCAGGCGTGGATCGGCTGCTGCTGATCTCCACAGACGGTGACAATGAAACCCGTATTCGCCAACATCAAGCTGCCGTGCACGCTGCCAAGAAAGCAGGCGTTGGATTCATCGCTTATACCAGCGTTGTGAATGCGGAGAAAAACACCCTTTCACTGGCTGAAGTACATCGTGCCACAGAACAGGCTATCCGCGAATCCGGCATTGCTTATTCCTTCCTGCGCAACAACTGGTACCTGGAAAATGAAGCAGGCAGCGTTCAAGCAGCTACCCAGGGCGCACCTTGGGTGCATGCAACTAACGCCAGCCAAGTCGGCTGGGCTACTCGCAGTGACTATGCGCATGCTGCCGCTGCAGTACTGACAGGTGAGGGACATGAGAATTCAGTATATGAGTTGTCTGGTAAACTTCGTACTCAAGCTGAGTTAGCAGCCATCGTTGGGGAAGTACTTGGACAGGACATCAACGTGCAAAACGTAGATGATGCTGCGTATGCGGACATCATGAAGGGTGCAGGTCTACCTGACTTTGTAGTCTCTATGCTCGTTGATATGCAAAGTGCCATCCGTGAAGGCGCGCTGGCTGTAGAGAGTGATACACTGGAGACATTACTTGGCCGTCCGGCTCAACCATTGAGTGAGGGTGTTAAAGCGATTTTGGGCAAGTAAGTTTAAGCAGAAGATAATAGAGTTCGAATCATAAAGGGACACACCAGCGAATGTTGGATGTGTCCCTTTTGGTGTAACAGCGATCTATAAAAAGATATAGCAGTTGAACGTACTCTTTATACTAAACTAGTTTAATTGTGACTTGAATTCGATTTAGATATCGGTAATCTCCATCAACGTTACATCGATCATTGCTCGATATATCGTACCGGAATGTGATCGGCCAGCCAAATATTTTCGTTGCCATGATAGAAAAGAATTCCGTCCTTGGCCGCTTGAGCGGCATTAATTTTCAATATTACCGGCTCGTCATCACGTCTTCGTCCCACCTGATTGGCGGTATCCATATCTGCAGATAGATGAACATACTGCCTCTGACGAGGCTGCAAACCTTGCTCCACAATGGAAGCAACCGACCGCAGTGGGGTGCCATGATAGAGTATCTCCGGTGGATCGGCAGGTGTTTTGGATATCTTTTGCGGAGTCGAATGACCATATAATGCCCGGATGCGGCCAGAACAGATTTCATGTCTCTTTTTCTCAGAAGCTTGAATCATCTGCTCCAGATCCGCTTCCGTGACGTCTTTCCACTGTGGACTTTCATGTAAAGCCACCAGCAATTGCGGAATCTCCACCCAGCCCTCTTCGTCCAGCTCCAGCTCATACTCCCAAGGGGCGTGACGCAAGGCGTACGAGAGCTCTTTACTTAACTTCATCAGATCCATTGCGATCATCTCCCAATTAAGTTAACAATTCAATAGACATATATTGTCTGTACCACTACATGAAAGGGTGATCGCTCTGCTTCTTCAGGTTCTCTCCGGTTTTACCGCCGCTAAAATCTCCTGAATGTTGCGGGCGAGTCCCTCATCATCTTCCTGATTAAACTGGCGGTGTCCATCGATGCCACGATGAATAATCGTGTTCATCACCGGATGAACTTCCCGATCGGAAGCCACCCGGATCAGATCATCGGCAAAATCTACAGCCTGCTGCTCACTATAGTTAAAAGGTTTAATCAGCATACGGATGCTCAGTGCATGAGCCTGTGGCTCCGCCAGCTGATCCCGATGAGTGATGCCATATACCGCGCCAAATCCAAAAGCAGCTATCACCTGACGCTCCAGTTCCGTTGTCTGTTCCAAAGGCGTACCGATCAGTTCACATATTTTGCCCACCATCTGCTCCAACTCTGAAGCCGCCGCAGCCAAAATCACGTCGTTAATATCGTCAGCGTTGATAAAATCAGTCATATTGTAATTCTCCATTTCTGAGCCATATTGGATCCATTCTCTCAGACTCTATGAGAACATTGTATCGGAGATAGGGTGTTCCTTTCAAATTCATCTACGGTTAGACAAACAATGATTCAACTTACTTGTATATGAGAAGCTCTATTTGTGCGTAGTACAACTTGGTAAATGATCATAAGCGTAACTATTAATCCCGGCGTGATTCATCGTTTTGCGGAGCTCCGAAACAAACTCCATAAAGTAAACTTCAGGACTGCGACTTCCTGCATAATATTGCAGGTCGTAATCGTAGTTTAACCTCGAATACACATCATGCAGTTCGTTAACCAGTACCTTTTTCATATCCTCTCTTGTAATTGCTGGGTCTATATTGCACTCGTTGACCAGGGTCTGTAGTGTCTCCTGCAGAGCCTGTTGATCGTATGACGGGTTAGACAACAGATGCTGCAAATCATACAAGTCTTTGAATCGGGGCCTCACTATCGTTTGATGCAGCTTCCAAGCGATTTGAATGGAGAGTGGCACGGTGTGAGGAACGACAAAAGCTTCTCCAACCATAGGTTGGTACGATAGAGCGATAGACTTCTCATTCAATTCGAGGTTAAAGGATATATCAAGATGCAGCTCATCCTCATCTTCATACTCATTTTCGCTCCTTGGTTCACTATCAATATAAAAGGCAAGCTCCGTGTTCACCGTTGGGAAATCATCCGCCATCGCGTAGTCTATTCTGCGCCAGAAGGCATTCTCACTAAAGCTTCGAAATACGATACCGTCATTCAGGTCCATCTCCGTCACCCGGATCATCCAGTCTGTAAATATTTCATTGGCTTGGTCCTCAGTCTCAATTCGACCTACATACAAAAAGTCGATGTCGTCTACGTAACGAATATTGGGATTCTCCAAATACTGTCTTGTTAGCAAACTTCCTTTTAATACAAATGGACTATTCACCAGAGAAGCGCGCTTCAATAGAGCTTCTAATACAACAATGAATCTCTCATCCTCATTCAAACTATGTAATTGTACATTTTTTCCAGACACCTGTTCTCCTCCTCTATTCATCTCATCGTACTCAACATTCGGTTAGATCCATCCACGATCCAGTTCTTCCCGGCTGTCGTAGATGCAGAGTTCATATTGCTGTTTTAACAGTTCGATCTTGTTCTGCTGTAAGATATTATGTATCTTCTCTACTCTTCTGTAGAATTTTTCAGAACTATTATATTCTCTGACCGTAACAAATCTAATTTTCCCATTCGCATTCAGCGAGTTCCTTGAAATATGCCCACCATCGCCTTCACATAGCTCCTTTAATCTTTCTACATCATCCACTTGTACTTTGCCATGCCATTCAAAATACGGGATGGAATGCGCAACCATTCGTTGATGAAAATACTTCTCTTCCTTCGCTGGAACCTCTACCTTTGTTCGTACAACTGTAAAGTCGTTATCTTGGAACCTTATGACCATCTGTTTAATGATGCTGTTCACTTCATCAAAATCAGTACTATGTATTAAGCCTGTAATCATCGGCTGATGGATGTATTCCCCCTGATCCAGCACGATCATAACCGGTTTAACTTGCTCCACCTGACACAGTTCAATAAAGCTTTCCTTCTCTTCAAACGTTAAATCATTCACTGTAATATGAAACTCAAATTCCATTCGCTCACTCCCTGTCATTTCTCTATGATGCTATATGTAATCGTTATTTGTCATCGAAGTTTCTGAATAACCTTCTAAATTATTCATCGGTTTCCTGTTTTATATTGTTCAGCTATTTTCATAATCTTAATTATATTAAGTCATCACAACATAGAACTTCGTGTATTCTTTATTAAAATGTTGGCACTCCGTAATATAGAATTTTTGGAGACAAAAACTAACTTGCCTTCTTGCATTTCTCCCGTATATTAGAAACGGCTTGCTTCGTTCCTCTCTTGTAGACTGCATGTTGCCGAAGGCATCATACGTATGCGCGTTTAGAATCTGGCCCTGTTGGCCCGTCAGGTGGGTCACATCACTGTGGATATTAGCCCCATCGCCCTGATCGTCCAGTTGTGTTAGCCATTCATGACCGCGTACATAAGATGCCTGCACTCGCTCCGTTTCATCCAACTCATTGACGACATGCCAGCCGTCATGCACGGAGTAGCTTACACTTCCGTTCGTATCCAGTCTGCTTCGCAAACCTTCCCGGTCGTAACCATGCTGTACAACACCGCCATCTGTTTGCTCGACTCGAATGGTACGGTTGAATGCATCATAAGTGTAGGTTATTCGTCTGTCTACAGCATCACCGAATTGAGTTCAATTCTGAACCACAGATTATAAAACAGGCCTATTCCTAATAGGAATAGACCTTCGATATAATAAAGTGATTGCTTGAGCAATTAAAATTTCGAGCACATTTTGCGCTTCATACTACAATCAAGTATCGACTCAATGTACTTTCTGAACGGAAGATATATTAACTATCTCTTCCTATATAAAAATCTAAAGCAGACAAACAATACAAGTGATAATTATAAACCGTACCACGTTACAACTCTATTCATTCGTTAGATTATCATATGCGTCTCCTAATGGTTCAAAATCATCTTCATCCCAAAACCATGTAGTCCCTTGCCCCTTCGTTTCAACAAGATTATTTAGTAATTCTGTAAAGCTATTAGAAATGATCGCACAACTTCCTGCAACAGCATGTGTATCCCAGTGACTATCGTAGCATCTCCCTAATCTATCTTTATGAAGATCCATTGTAAGAAAATCTCCATTACGATCATCAGCTATAATGTACCAATTAGAAGAAATATCATATTCGCACAACTCATTAACTATGACCGGGTTTGCCAAAACAAATTTTTCTGGAGAAACAATATCAACTCCAAAATCTTTCCCTTCAAACAGTTTTATCCCTCCACATATTTGATAAAACTCTTTCACATCTTCAGGAAGTATATGGTTCTCACTGAGTCTAGGTAAACCTATAGGAGGAGAAATCATACAATCATCGAATTGTTCAATTTGTTTAACAATAGTTTTTATTTTCATTTATTCTTCTCCTTTGTGATTGTATTTTCACCTATAAATTAGATCCCTTATTTGATTTGAAAATTCCATTTTCTGAGTCCTACTCGTTACCCCCGACGAAGGTAAATTGTACAAAAATTGATTCAACGTTCTGTAATATTCTCTACGTGCAGAATCGGGAGTTTTAGAAGCATTAAACATATCTTCAGAAAGTTTTTGAATTTGTTGTGGAGACATCTTAGTCCATTCGATCTTAGCCCCAACTGGTCTACCGTAATTTTCTCGACTCCATTCTCTAAAAATCTCTTTGGTCAGCTTATGGTTGTCTACACTTAAAGCTACTGTAGGAGACACGTTTACAAATGTAGTATATCCCGGTACATTTTGTTTAGCCCATTCATTACACCATGATGATTTTCAAGCCCATATTTCCCAGTTGTCGGTCTATAGGGTACCACATCATACTCTTTAACAACTTTATCTTTTGGATTAGCATACGTTTCACCCTTCACCTCACACATATACCCACTCGGGTCTACGTATCGGATCGGGTTGTTGGCGACATACGCATACAGATTCAATCCATCGCCACGGTACGTGTCTTCCTGCGTGAACCGCGCGATCAGCGGGTTATAAAACCGGGCGCGCAGATAGTAATGTCCCGTCAGCGCGTCCTGCATTTCTCCCGCATATCGGAAAGAATTTACACGCTGCTCTCGTGCAGACAGCATGTTCCCAAAGGCATCGTACGTGTATGCGTTCAGAATCTCACCATGTTGTGCGGTCAGGTGAGTCACATCACCGTGGATATTATTTACATAATAAGCCACATCGCCCTGATCGTCCAGTTGTGTTAGCCATTCATGACCGCGTATATAAGATGCCTGCACTCGCTCCGTTTCGTCCAACTCATTGACGACATGCCAGCCGTCATGCACGAAGTGACGTACAGTTCCATTCGTATCCAGCCTGCTTCGCAAGCCTTCCGGGTCGTAGCCGTGCTGTAACACACCGCCATCGGCTTGCTCCACGTGAATCGTCCGGTTGAATGCATCATAGGCATAGTTTATCGCCTGCTCCCCTTGATGCTCCTGAATCAAATTGCCTTGGGCATCATAAGTATAGCGTATGTTTTTCCCGTTCGCCCTCTCATCGGTCGTTACACCTTGCTCCCCATGCTCTTCCCGCAACGCTTCTTCAATCAGGCTGAGCAGGCGGTTCCTTGTATCGTAAGTGTAACTTGTCCGTTGTCCGTTCCAGACACGGGAGACTCGGTTGCCTGCGGCGTCATAGGCGAATTGCTCCGTACCGTATCCAGCATACCGGGCTTCCACCAGTCGATCCAGTGCATCGTAACGATACTCTGCGCGATCTTCCGTTCCATAACAGCCAACCGTATTCCCGCTTTGGTCATACGCATATCGGTTGTCGAGCAATACTGTTCCATCCGCTGCGCGGGTGTGGAGCCGCGATACCTGTCCATCCGGCGTGTATTCATATGCGGTCTGCACACCGTTGCCGTATAGCATGGACGCGATTCGGTTGCCCGCTGCATAAGTGTACTGAGCCAGATCTTTCTCACCTTGCCGGATGGCAACAACCCGCCCCACCGGATCATATGCGTATTCGACGCGCGTTCCGCCAGCATCCGTGCGAGCCACCGTTTGGCCTTCTGCATCATATTCGTAGCGCAGCACTGGACGCAGAGCCGTGTCCTTCGCCTGTTTCGTCAGGCCATCCATTCGGCTCAGATATTTGGCCGTTAGCAAACCGTCTTCGTTATAGTCGTAGTCATAACGCACCTCGTTATTCGCGGACGAGATCAGCTGGCCGTCTTCGCGGTAGGTGTATGTTTCTTCCTCACCGCTGGACAACTCCCGTCTGCGAACGAGTTGGTCATTGAAATTGTAGACCATGTCCAGTACTCGCTGGTTCCGGTCCTGCTGCCGGGCCAGGCGGCCTTCCCGGTCATACTGATACGTAATTGGCAAGCCGTCTGGACCTGTAATCGCGGACACTTCACCAAGGGAATTATACGCATACTGAGTCGCATGTCCCTTCGCATCCGTAGAACGAGTCAGATTACCCGCCACGTCATAGTCATAGTGCTCCGTTGTGCCGTCCGGCCGTGTCAGTGCCGTAATGTTGCCCCATCCGTCCAGTGTACGGCGCGTCATCCGCCCTTCTCCATCCCGAATCCCTACGACATGCCCTGCGGCATCGTACTCGTATTCCTGTCGCAAGACTGAGATACGATTTGGGCCATTGCCCCACACTTGACGCACTTGGCCAGCCAACGTATAGGCATACCTCGTTTCGACGCCGTATTCCGTCACGGCTTCCTGCTCCCCGTACCGGTTAAAAGCATGCTGCTGAATGATCTCGCCCAACGGATTGCGGATTTCGGTCAGACGGTTCAGCACGTCATACGTGTATTCCATTCCTGCCCCATCGTCACGGGCTGCATCGTACAGGCCAGGGGACACTTTTTTCGCCACTTTCCCTTCGGGATTGTAGAAAAGACGGTTGACTCTGCCGCCCTTGCCCACAAAACGGATTGGCCGATTCCGAACATCGTATGCATACTGTATCCTATGCCCCAGCGTATCCGTTTCTTCTGTCATGTTGCCGCTACGGTCGTACTTCAGGTACATGGAACTGGCTTTCGCACCCGCATGCTCCCGGCGGCTGATCTGTACGATCCGATCAGTGCTATCATAGCTAATCTCCGTTTCGTACCCTTCGGGCGAACGGATGTAGGTCATGTTCCCGTTACGATCATACCCATATTTGGTCTCTGCGGTGACCGTTCCCTGGCGCTCATCACGCAGGTCTTCCCCGTCAAGCACGTCTAGCTGGCGCAATAGCCTGCCCGCTTTGTCATATTCGTAGCGGATGTGCCGCTCCTTGCCTTCACTCAGCTTGTAACGTTCGGAAGTCCGCTGATTCAGACAATCGTATGTATATCGAATGTCTGCTCCCGTGTCGTCCGTGATGCGAGTCACGCGGTGATTACGATCATAAGCGTACGTAATACCGTGATACGTCGCCGGATATCCCTCCCGTGTCACGAATTCCGACGTTCGCTCTTCCTTCACCAGGTTGCCGGCAAGGTCATATTCGTAACGGGACAAGCGGTACAATACGTGCCCGTTAACCTTCGACTCACTTTCAGAGGAAATCCCTTCCTGAACAGGTTCCCGCTTTTCGATTAACCATCCTGCCGTATTGTATCCATGCAACGTGCCGAACCGTTCGGCATCTTGGTCACCACTGTCCACCGCTTTGCCGTCCATTTCTTTGACGACCCGCCCGGCTGCATCATATGCGTAACGCCGTTCGATATGCCCTTCTGCATTGGTCACCTGAACCAGACGATCCATGGCATCATAGTCGTATTCTGTTCCCGGTCCATCATCCGTCTTCAGATCGTATTGCTCTGGACCGATGGACTTCACGAGATTACCGGCGGCATCATATTTAAATCGATGAATCCCTCCATCGGGTAGTATGGTCTGAATGCGGTTGCCGCGATGATCATATACATGCTCCGTGCCTTGACCATCATCCAGTACCGGATCATATTGGTTCGGCTCCACATCTTTCAGTACATGGTCATACATGTCATAGTGGTACCTTCGGGTTTGATGAAGCGGATCGGTGATCCGGATCAGATGATCCAATGCATCATAGCGATACTCCGTTCCTTTACCGTTATCGATTCGTTCCACGTAATCATTCGGCTGCACCTGCTTGATCATGTTGCCCATCTTGTCGTAGAACATCAGCGTGGTATTGCCTTCGGCATCCACAATCCGGGTTCTTTTATTGAGATGGTTATACTCAAATTCAACTGATCCATACGCCGTCGTTATACGGATAACCCGAGCCACATCGTCGAATGCGTAACGGTATTCTTGGCCTTCAGCATCTCTGACATACGATGGTGAATTCGAATGAACAACTTCATAGGCATATGTGGTTACATGACCAAGCGCATCCTGACGGGTGAGAGTCCTACCCTGTACATCATAGGTATAGGCAGTGACCGCCCGACGCTCGGCATCGATCGCTTGTATCTCTTCCAGCACACGTCCGAACGTGTCATAGGCATATGTCTTTTCCACGATGTTATTGACCGATACGGAGATGCGGTTGAGTTGTTCATCATAGACTTGGCTATGCTGTGTACCATCCGCTGCAATCTCCGTAAGCAATTGCCCATGGATGTCATATTCCCAGCGAGTAGTCCGGCCACCTGTATCCGTATGTGCACACTTGAATTGATACGTATCATACTCGAAGGATTCCCGTGTCCCATCCTGATAGACGATATCGGTTACAAGGTAATCTGTATTATAGCGATACGTCTCCACGACATTCGTCGCATGGAAAGTAAATGTCGTTTCAGAATCAGCATCATTATAATGGATATCGGTCATTTGATCGTAAGCATCCCTTTGCCGGATTACTCTGCCAGCTGCATCATAGATGTTAGTCACATAGGTATTTCCGTTCTGGTCCGTTATGCTCTCAAGATAGCCTTGCTCCGAATACGTATATTGAATGTTCCCCTGGTTGGGATAGGTTACCTGCATGAGGAGGTCGCCGTCATATTCATAAATCACGGATCTGCCAATATTGTCGGTCATCCGTATTAACAAACCATCCCGGCACTCCATCAAGACAGTCTTTCCGCCGGGTGCAATCAGACGGCTAATACCGTTATCGTTATACTCCAGTCGCGTCCGGTTCCCTGACCGGTCCGCAACGCTGCTCAAACGCCCTTTCTCGTCATACTCGTACGTTATCCTGTCAGGGCCGATGAGTACATACCCCGATGCATCCTCATATTCGATCAGGCGATAGTCCTGCTTACCTCCAATCGCATTGACCCAATTGCCCTCATGAAACATAAACCTCTCGCCCTCGCAGAAGGTGGGAGTGAGCGCAAACTCGGAGACGCTGTCATTGAAGGTAATATACTGCGTTGGTCTTCGCTCCACACCGGTAGTTCATCCATTACGGTGACCGCCACGGATTCTGAAGGCGCGAGTGTAACCGCAGACATCCAGTTGAAAATTCATTCTTTACGTGAAAAGATACTTCTATATACGGGACTCGGTCTCCTCGCAGCCGGGGGTATCTTCGCCCTGTATTGGTTTGTGCTGAAACCAAAACCTGTATTCCGCGGAAGGCTGGAAGGATATTTCTTGGCCACTGCAAACGGAGAAGATATTCCCGTGACGAATTGGCCACTGACTTCATTGGAGCGACGAAAAGTAAGTCTCAGTGAACTATTTGATCGTATGGACATTGGGGTTAAGGTACCGGAGTCAGGACGAATCTGGCTGGAGGCTGGTAAAAAGGAAACGTTATTGGTACGTCATGATACGAACTGCACAGTCGTTCGGGGACGAACACCAGTGAAACCCAGACATACAGAAGCTTTGGAGTATAATGAAAAGTTGTATATTACGTTTGAAGATGGAGTCACGGAGATTGAAATTCGATACAAAGCCATCAAACCAAGTACTAATATCTATGTAGGACAAAAGAAAGATCCACAGCAGACCATGGGATAATCATCGCAGTGTTGATGAGAACGATCATCTGCAATGACACTATTGTAAAAACAGATGCATAAAGAGAATTAATCGACTTATAGAAAATGATTCCTGTTCAGAACAGGAATCATTTTTTTATCCCTTTGGTATCTCGAGTGCTTATGTGTTCTGAAGATAGCAACGTTCTCTTAAAAGTCTGTCTAACACTCCCCTGCCAGTTCCGCATCTGTCCAATGAAGCTGAACACCCTGGCGAATCAGCTGTGCCTGATAGTCGTGAAGATGCTTCGCCGAAGCCCTCACCTCTGAGGGCTCTACTTGCTGTGAAATGGCATAAGCGGCAAGGGTTCCGGCAGCCTCGCCAATATTCCATTCGGTGGGATGCAGACGGTAACAACCGTTCGCAATCTGGGTCATGGAGATATTTTTGCAAGCTGGGAGCAAGTTCTTGACTCGCACCGGGATGAGTGCACCCAGCGGAATCTCATAGGGATGATTCGGTATATAAAAAGTCCGCTGACTCACGGTTGTTGGATGGAGATCCAGATGATAACTGCCGACACCCACACTATCCTCGTAACGTTTGGCTCCCTCTGCTCCGCACAATTCCTTGCTCACATCCTGCTCGGTAATGGTATATACGCCTCGGATTCGCCGTGATTCCCGAATATACGGCGCTTTTGCGAGACCGTCTTCCGTACCGAGCACATCTCCACGCAGCCTTACTCCCGGATAACCCTTTCCGCCGTCCAGTCGGGGAGCTGCTGTCTGAAGCCAGTATACTAAGGAAAGAGTTAGTTGCCTCGCCGCTTCGAGATGCCGCTCGCGTTCCTCCGGCGATACGCCAATGATTGGCCCGGCGTAATAATCGTTCAGTGCCCAGTTGAGCAGCGTGACTTCACCATCATTCAGTGACTCTGACCATATAGCCGGGTCAACGATCCGCCGATAATCCCACAGGGGGGTTATGCCCTGATCATTCGGGAACATCGTGAACTCTTTCAGCTTGGATGTATCATTGGCATCCGAAGCGTACCAGCTCAGGATCGGATACAGTGAGAACGAGGGAACATACTGACGCCAGTAATCATAATCCCTCGGACGAGGGATCGTGAAGTCTCCTCCCGGCACATAATCCACTGCCGCCACATGGGTAATCGACTGCATGTCTAGCGGGTTCGCTTCATCCAGGGCATGTGGCTCACCCGTATCCCGCCGAGATTCCGCTCCACTTACATACTCTACTCCCGCAAGGGGAAGCAGATCACCGCATTCTGTAGCATCCAGATAATAGGCACCCTGGAGCTTAATTAATCTCCCAATTCGCTCTTCACGCACAGTCACGCCAGTCACCCGGTCTCCTGCTGTATCTACCTGAACTGGCACAGTATGATAGAGCACCTCGATTCGACCGGTGTTCACGTAAGGCGCAAGCATCTCATGCAAAACGGCAAGCGCAACTTTCGGCTCATGCGCCAAGCGACTCACCCAGCCATTACCGGGGTTAAGAACAGGATCGCTCTTGGCGACATCCGTAAGCGGGTAGTTCCGTCTGTAGTAATCTCTGACTCGGCTGCGGAACTCACGATACGATGCTGTACTGCCAGATTGCTCAATCCAGCGATGCTCATCCGGTGGCACCGCCTGTGAGGTCAATTGACCGCCAAGCCAGTCCGTCTCTTCCGTCAAAAGCACCCGTTGCCCTGCCTTGGCTGCAGCCAGCGCAGCTGCAGTCCCGCCAAGACCACCGCCAATAATGACGATATCACTGCGTTTCTCCTGCTCAATCCCCATGCTTTGTCTCCTCCCTGTCACTGCCTTCAGACCAGCCAACGCCGTCCTTACGCAGGTGTTCCAAGGCCAGCTGCGCCGCCCCGAAACAGCCTGCCCAGTTACCGAATTCAGCCACTGCAACCCGGTCTGCCAATCCGACACTGGACAACTTAGCGGTAAGCATCGGCCACCATATAGCCTGATCATGGGTCACACCGCCACCAAGAATAATCAATTCCGGATCTATCGAGGCAGATATATTCGCAATAACCGAGGCCAAATCAGATATGTAACGCTCTAGAATGTACAACGCTATTGCTTCTCCCTGTCTTGCAGCGGTCATAATCTCTCGGCCGTGAGTATACGTGTTGCCCTTCTGTTCCCGCGCCAGCCGCATCAGTGCACTACCGGAAATGTATTGCTCCACGCAGCCGCGTTTGCCACAATTGCAAGGCCGACCGTCAGGCACCAGCACACTGTGCCCCCAGTCCCCACCGCGCCAGTCTACTCCCCGTAACATCCTGCCAAATGCCATATTGGCCCCACCGACCCCAGTTCCGAGTGTCAGCATAACCAGGTTCTGCTTACCGCGGCCGGTGCCAAGCCACGCCTCGCCGAGCAGTGCAGCATTGGCGTCGTTATCAGCAGTTGAAGGCAGGCCAAATTCCGCTGTTGCCCACTGTGTCAGTGGCATTCCCTGCCAGCCAGGTAAATTATTCGTTGCGTGGATCACTTCACCCGTCTCCACATTCACCCTTCCTGCCGAGGCAATACCCAGGGCCTTCACTTCTTCACATCTAGACAACAGTTCACTTACTAACTCGCACAGCTGGCCAAGTATAGCCTTCCGGCCCAACCGGGCCTCGGTTGCACATGTAGCCTCCACCCGAACGACTCCGGCTTCATTGACCACAAGCCCTTTAATGCCTGTGCCACCTACATCTACGCCAATGACCTGCGGCATTCGCTTTCCCCCTATTCACACAAGCCCTTCAATAAATACGGTCGATAACCGCCCTGGCCGTTAATTCCTTCATCTTTTTAGTCTCTTCACCATGCTCGCGCTCCAGTCCCTGGCAGAGCAAGTCGATAATAAACAGCTGAGAGATTTTAGCTCCTACAGAACCGCCTTCAAGGGGAGACTCCTTCCCCGCGGTCAAGAGCAAGATATCCGCAATAGAAGCAATGGGGGATTTGGCATAGTTCGTCATGGCAATCACCTTAGCCCCGTTTTGTTTAGCCTTCATCAGCATATCGTTGGTATCCAGCGTACTGCCGGACACACTGATGCCAAAAGCCACGTCACCTTCTCCCATCGTTACCGCCATCATGGACTGAATATGACTGTCGGAATTCGCTTCCGCACGTCGGCCGATACGCAGAAAACGGTTCTTGGCATCCATAGCGGTAATACCTGACGAGCCCACGCCGAAGAATTGCACATGTCGTGCACTGTCCAGACACTTTACTGCCTGCTCCAACTGGCTACGATCCAGCATACCCAAGCTGGATTGCAGCACACCCACCATCGAGGCATATAAATGGTCGGCGTAATCGTCCTCTCCCTGCTCGCCGTCTGGCTGGTTCTGCCGTTTCGGCAGCCCCTGGGCCAGCATCAGCTTGAAATCCTGATAGCCTTTAAACCCGATTTTACGGCAGAATCTCATCACCGTGGTCTCTCCGGTACCAGCAAAATCAGCCAGCTCAGTCACAGAAAAATAGATTATATTATCCGGATTGTCCCGTACGCACCTGGCCACCTTCTGCTCCGACTTGGTCATGGAAGGATAATACGTATTAATTCGGTCATTCATCTCCATTACTCTTCATCCTCGCTTTTTTCTGGTCACTGCTGCGAACTGTCGGGTAATTAGCTGTGGCCGAGTTATTGCGGAGCCCACCACAACCGCGTATGCCCCCAGATCAAGCGCTTCTTCTACCTGAAAAGGTTTACTAATCCGCCCTTCGGCAATGACCGGAATCTTCAACCGCTGTGCGGACATTCCCAGCAGCTCCAAATTAGGCCCTTCCTGCTGCCGGGAATACGGTGTATAACCCGATAGTGTAGTCGAAACACAGCTGACTCCAAGTGACTCAGCATATAAAGCTTCCTCCAGAATGGAGATGTCTGCCATGGAAACTACTCCATTTGCGTTCAGATAGGCGGTGATTTGCTCCAATGTATGATTTTCCGGCCTGCTCTGGCGGGTCGCATCAAATGCAATGATATCCGCTCCGGCCTCTAGCAGCTCGTCAATTTCTCTGAGAGTTGGGGTGATATATACAGCAGAATCCGGGTAATTGCGCTTCACGATGCCAATAACCGGCAATGAGACGGTCTGCTTGATCGCACGTACATCTGCTGCCCCATTCGCCCGAATACCCGCGGCCCCTCCTTCCTCCGCAGCAGCTGCCATACGAGCCATCATCGCCGCGCCATGCAGCGGTTCGTCAGCCAGCGCCTGGCAGGAAACAATTAGCCCCAAATGCAGTTTCTCCAGCACTACCTTTGTCAGGGTTTCCACCCTCTCTCTTATATTCTGCTTTCCTTACCTGGGTTGGATGGTACGAATCGTACAGACAGGCCCACTTCGAACATCCGGTTCCATGGCATATAACAATCGGTAATCTGGATACTCCCTGCTGTAGTATCGATCCGCACAGTAAGCTCTTGTCGCAACCTTTCCTCTACTCGGGCAGCAACAAGGCCACGAGACCCATCCAGCAAGTACTTGCCATATCCCATCTCCTGTACCGGGCCATTGCTAAGTTCTCCCCGAACGACTGAACAATAGCAAACATCCTCAGCATAGCGGAGAGCGAGGAAATCAAGATGCGATTGTGTACGACCATAGAGCAGATAGATCATGGCCTGCGAAATGACGGTTCCTAGCGAGTTGGAGCTGGTATTCCAGGCGGCATATCCAGCCAGATCAAATAACATGTCTTTTTGCCGCAGCATCTTGACCAGCTTCTGATCCCCACCATTGGCATATCCCACATCCGCTACAGCCACCGGCTTGTTCTTGCTCCTGAGCAGAAAGTGTCCATATTCCACCAGTTCCATCAGGTTTCGGTATACATCATAGCTGTAAAAAGAATGCTGCTGCGACACCGCTTCCGCCATCGTCTCTCCAGGTGTGCTAATCAACAGCACTAGATCTGCTTCAGTCTCACTGGATGCAATTAACCCACCTGCAGCCAAAATCTGATATTTGAGCGTCTCATAGAAAAATCGATCCTCGAATAGCGGAGTAACAAACGCCCCCTGAACAGATGATAATCGTGGGTACACCAGCGGCATCCGGCCGCGAGCCTTGTTCATCATTCTGGAGAGCAGTACGCAACCAACTTCGTCCGCACCAGGATACATGTAGACTTTAAGTTCCAGATCCAGGGCGGTAATCCGGGCTCGCACTTTCTCCTGATCCTTGGCTGTATGTCCATAAGGCGCCGAATCATCCTGCGGCACAATCATGAAGTCGATAATTCCTTCCTGGACCAGAGCCAGCACTTGCTTGTTAGCTTCAATATTTATGGCCCTGCGTCCCAGGTAATCTTCCAGCACTTCCATTGGTAGACGGTTATCGATATCGGCCAGCTCGCGGATTTCCTCATCCGTCGCAATCCCCAGCTCCATCCGATGGCTGATGAAACCTTTGCGAAAAATCTCTCTTCCCCAGTCGGCGTAATAATCCGGCTCCTCATCGGACAGGGAATATTGCGGGCAGCGCATAATCAGTTGGAACGCATACAGGGTTAGCTGCGGGTACTGCTGCTTGATCCCCCGAAGGCGCTCCAGACGCGCCGTCAGTTCATCTGGCTTCAACCGATGTAGCCGGGAAGGAATAATCCCGCCATAGAGCAACGTATCTAAGGCAACGATTGCTCCATCTGCCCTTGCACAGCTCTCCTCAAACCAGGTCCATAACTGTTCCACATCGCCCGGACGTTTTTTCAGGCCCATGATTTCAAGTGGGGGACGCTCAACTTTGAATTCCGTTCCCTGTGCCAACAAATAAGGAAACTCATAATTGCAAGGCCGTTCATCTAACGGAACAAAGGTTAGCTTATACTGCTTCGGCATGAATGCGTTCACCCTTTCTGTGTTTTTTTATCCTTTAATCGCTCCGGCGATGCCTTCCATATAGTATTTTTGGGTGAAAAGGAAAACAATGATAATCGGCAGCACCGAAATCATGGTGCCGGCGGCAATCCAGCCGAAGTTATACGAGAATTGACCGTTCAGATACGTCAGGGCCGCTGCCAGTGGATATTTCTGCGGATCATCCAGCACGACAATCGGCCACAGGAAATTGTTCCAGAATGCCATAACTTCAAGCAAGCCAATGACGGCAATACCTGGTTTAACCAATGGCATGACAAGCTGCACGAAGATACGGAACTCGGAAGCTCCATCCATTTTGCCAGAATCCCGAATATCCGTCGGTATGCCCAGAAACGTTTGCCGCATCAGAAAGATGTTAAAAACCGACACCGCGGCCGGAAGCACAACACCAAGAAACGTATTGCCCAAGTGAAAGGCCTGAATCGTTAAATAATGCACAATCATCGCCGTTGCCGAAGGAATAATCATGGTCGAGATCAGCAGCGTGAACACCAGATTACGTCCCCTGAACCGAAAGGTCGCGAGTGGATACGCCGTTAGGCAGGACAAGAAGATGTTAAACACTACCCCAAGGAGCGTAATCACCACCGTATTTATGATGTAGCGTGGAAAATCCATGAACTCCCACACCTGCACGTAGTTATCGAAAGCGATGAAGGTTGGTAGAATTGCTGGTGGATTCGCAAACACATTACGACCAGGCATCAGCGATACGCTGAGCAGCCACAGAAAAGGACCCATCATAAACAGGGCGAGCAAAATCAACAGTACATAAATGATCAAATGACGAAGGGCTTTTTTCATTTTTTTAGACGAAAGCGTATGCCGAATCAATAGGTATTCACCCCGCCTCTCCGGTTCAGCCGGAACACCAACACACTGAGCGCTGCTACCATCACACTGACGATCAGCCCAAGCGCCGAGGCATACCCGAAATTGAATTGCTCCAGCCCTTTTTGAAAAATATAAACGCTTGAGGTCAGCGTGGACGTTCCCGGCCCGCCCTTGGTGAGAATATAGACCTCATCGAATACACGAACGGCACCCATCACCGAAATTACGGTGCAAAAGAGAATATGCGGCCGCAGCAACGGAAGCGTCACATGAATAATCAGTCTCAGTGGTCCTGCTCCATCCACTCTGGCGGCTTCGTATAGATCTGCCGGAATTCCCTGAAGCCCAGCCAGATAGAGCATCATATAATAGCCGAGACCCTTCCACATGGTGATGAACATCAGCACATACAGCGCCGTACTGCTCGTGGAAAGCCAGGAGACCTGCTCACTAAGAATGCCAACCTTCAGCAGCAGGTAATTGACCACGCCGTTATTGCCCAACAGCCAGCTCCAGATCAGTGCCACCGCGACCATGGAAGTTACAACCGGTATGTAGTAGGCAGCCCTGAACATTTTGACACCTGGAATTCGGCTGTTAACCAGAATGGCCATGAGGATAGAGATGATTTGAATCACCGGCACAACCAACACATACACCAACGAATTCCACAGCGAAATCAGGAAATTGTGATCTTGAAAGGCCCGGGTAAAGTTATCCAAACCAACGAAATGTGTCTCTGTAATGACAGAATAATCGGTTAATGAGAGGGGTACCCCGTAAATAATCGGCCAAAAGGTGAAAACTGCCAGAAACAACAATCCCGGTGCCATAAACGCCCATGCAGCAAAAGATTCGGATCGAATCGCCTTGTACACGGCTACGCCTCCCTCTCTTCTAGGATTGAGGGGGAGTACTCCCCCTCATCAGACTGTACCGCATAAGTTCAGGATTCCTGGTTAAGAATTTGGTTAACTTCCTTCTCCACTGCGTTCAACGTTTCTTTAATATCTGCTCCGTTCATCAAAATTTCCTGCAAGCCCCGTGCCAATGCGGAGTTGATATCTCCTGCATTCGGTACGCCGACCATGTAATCAGTGGCTTTATCGAGACTTTGAGAGGAGGCTACCTTGGCTTCGGCTTCCAGCGATCCGTCGGATTGCGTAAAGAACGGATCTTCAATGGAGGCTTTGCTCGACGGCAGCGTGTTGGCTACCTTGGAGAAGGCAGTCTGGTTCTCTGCATTGGTAATAAAGGCGGCAAATTCCACCGCTTGCTCGGGGTTTTTGGATTTCTGTGGCACAACGAGATCCATGGAATTGGAGAGCCGCAGGTTCGCTTTGCCCGTTGGGAGCGTTACAGCAATCGTATTTTTGTAAACATCCGGTGCAGACTTCTTGATGAAGTTGATAAAGGTTGGACCCGACAACTGGAAAGCGACCTGCTCCCCGGAAAAATACTGGATCTGCTTGCTGAATTCCGCATCCTCCTTCAGCACCACGCCTTCGGCCATCAGATCACGCATTTGAGCGATCATCGCCTCTGCCTCCGGCGTATTGAAAGCGGCGGCCGTTTTGTCCTCATTTAGAATCGGAATGCCGTCGATTGGAAATAACTTGGAAATAAGCTGCTGCGCATAACCGGCCACTCCGGTCTTTTCATGGACCTGACGGGCCCACTCCACAAGTTCCTCTCGGGTCTGCGGCGGATTTGCCGGATCAAGGCCTGCCTCCTTCACCAGCTTGGTATTCATGAACAGCACTTCGGTACCTGTGTACCAAGGAAGCGCGTAAGCTTTGCCATCCAAAACAGTAGAATTATAAATGCCTTCAAAGTAACTCTTCGCTTCCTCATCTGTCAGGTATTCATTCAGATTCAGCAGCGCTCCCTTACTTCCCAATTGACTGGCGAATTCGGTATTGAGGTTCACAACATCAGGGCTTTTGCCACTGGCCGTACTGGTCAATAAACGCTGTGAAATGGCATCATATGGATAGTCCTTCCACTCGACTTTCACGCCAGGATGACTGCTCTCATACTTGGCAATCAATTCATTGAAATAATCGTTGAACGTTGGCTGTAAAGCAATCGTCCAAAACTCCAGCGTCACCGGCTTTCCCGCTTCCGCACCCGTCTCCCCAGTGCTTCCCGGACTCGGCGTACCAGCCGTATTGTCATTTCCTCCGCAGGCGGCAAGCAGCATAGACATCATAACGACTAGCAGCAAAGATACTGTGAAGCCCTTTCTGTTGGTGGTCACACAACATTCCCCCTCAGTTTGGTATAAGACGGGAGCCGGCGATTACGTCAGATTTCCTGACTAATTACTCCATCTTTCCAATGGAGTATATGCAGACCCTGGAGTTAGAATGAAGTATTCTTCCAGAAATAAATTAAAAAAAGAAATAATTTTTCTTTTAG
The DNA here is from genome assembly GCF_013359905.1 of Paenibacillus taichungensis. Classification (GTDB taxonomy): domain Bacteria; phylum Bacillota; class Bacilli; order Paenibacillales; family Paenibacillaceae; genus Paenibacillus; species Paenibacillus taichungensis. Next base: position 566,959 of record NZ_JABMCC010000118.1, read on the forward strand.
GTTAAAAAAACACACAAAAAAGCCAGTTCGGTCCGTGTAAGGACCAAACTGGCTTTTTTGTGTTACGAATATATGTATAAGACAAGGCTGCAATTAAGCCGTCTCATGCTGTTTCTTCGGCTCTGCTTCATAGACTTGCGTATGTTCATTTTCAGCTAAAGCCCATTCTACCGTGCCAGGTTTGCGTATTTTCCACATCCAGGCCTGTACTTGAAGTGATCTCTTAACCCATGCGAGAGACGCACAACGTTGCTCGGAACGAACTGATAATCCCCAGTGAATAACGCGTGCGAGCCACCGGTTCACATACTCATTATGAGAACGCACAGATGGCAATTCATCGCGGAACAGTCGCTGTTTAACATCCATAGGGGGCTGCCCACATGTCCAATAATGAAGCAACGCTGCCAGGCTATATATGTCTGACATCGGTCCCTGACTGGATTTCTCCGAGTAGAACTCAAGCGGCGAATACCCGGCCGATGTAAAGATCGCCTGTTTTTCCCCGGATTGTACAGGCCAACGAGCTGCTGAACCGAAGTCCAGTAGTTTGGGCGTACCGTCTTCCATTACCATAATATTGGATGGCTTCACATCACGATGAAGAATTCCCTGCTTATGAATATAGTCCAGTGTATCTACCAGCGGGAGCAATGTCTCCGTAATAAATGCCGCGTCCAGCGCATGATTTCGCTCAATCAGATATTCGGTTAAGGTTACCCCTGTACAATATTCCATAACAAGATACCCTGTATCATTTTCTTCGAAATGATCCACATACGACACAATATGAGGATGATTCAATGTCGATAACAGCTCTCCTTCTACCAAAAATGCAGCAAGAAGTTCCTGATACTGACCACTGAAACCTCGTGAAGAACAGAACACTCCCCGTTTGTCAGCCTGACGTGCTGCAAGCCTCTGGGGGAAAAACTCCTTGATTGCTACTTTTGCACCTGTATTCCGATCTCTTCCTGCATATACAATAGCCAGCTCACTGCTAGCCATGAGATGTCTTACCTGATATGTATCATTTAAAATTACATTGCGTTGCAATGCCATTTTGCAATTGTCCTTTTTCATAACAGACCCTCTTTTCAACCTTGTCGATCGGAAGACTTGCCGCATGTTGCATCATTTGGTCCAACCAGACAGGCGTTTCATCGCCAACCATGTATATAAACCAAATGATGCAATTTGAATCACAACCATGCGGAAATATTAAAAAATTTCTATATTTAATAATTCTTCTGTAAAAATTGCTGAATTTCTTGGTTCATCTGCTTCAACACGTCTTGAGAAGGAAAATGACCTGTGTCGTATTTGATTGCTTTGACATTCGGAATAATCTTCTGAGCTCTTTCAATGACCTTATCTGCCGGGAAAAAGACATCCTTTTCTCCCACCAGCAGCAGAGTTGGCGATGTATAATTCACCAATTCGTCCTGCTCCGTAAGCTTGGGCATATCCTGCTCCAGACTGACGTATTTGAAGATTTTCCCGATTATATTTTTATCTATTTCTTTCATACAACTGCATGACATGATATCCGCGATCTTTTGCAAAGAAGTTGGAGAAGAAGTCATTTTGTACGTTACGAGTGGCAACACGATATCCTGAGCCATTTTAATTTTGGATCCTACGGCCAGTCCAGCGGGTGCTACCAGAACAGAACATGCAATTCGGTCCGGAATGTAAGTTGCCAGTCTTAGGATAATTCCGCCTCCAAAGGAAGGACCGATAAACGCACTTTTTTCGATCTTGTAGTGATCCAGCAAATCAGAAATCCACAAAGCCAAACTATCAAACCTTGCCGAAATTCGTGTTTCTTCACTGTAGCCTGGATGACCGATCGTATCCGGCGCGATAATCCGGTAATCTTTGAAAAGAGAAGAGAACCATGACAACGTCATCGGATTCACACAATTTCCGCCCTGGAGAATAAATAGCGGCTTACCGTCTTCTGGACCTGTTAATAAAACATGCGTTTGTCCAAAACGTGTCTCGACGTACTCTCGTGTAAAACCTTCGCCCAATTGCTCAACATACGCTTCGTATTCCTCAAGTATGCTGCTCTTGCCTTCTTCACTTCTATAAATGGAACTCATGTCTGCCTCCTGCAAAGTATACTCTTTCAACATTTTATGGATTTTAAGGTCCATAAATATAAAAGAGCCCGCTGATGACAGGCTCCTTCATATGTGTAACTTATCATAATGAACTGATTATAGAATGGAAACTGGAAATTGTAAACATCGTTTCTCATAGAAAATTAATAATATAGAAATTGTAGAGAAATAGGGCTATTTTCGGCCGTAATCTGCCTTGATTTCGCCCCACTGCTTGGTCTGCCATTTTAGCACTTTATTGCTGTACGTATTCGTCCGCAGCCACTGCTCTGCACGGTCAATCATCAGCCAGATCTCTTCGGTGGAAGCATCCCTTGCGAGCGTGGTGGACACCGCTTTTTGCTTCAACCATTTCATCGCATTGACGGAGTCCGTATAAACCGTCTTACTACTACCCTCTTTTTTGAGATACGCCAAGGCATGTACGATTGCCAGAAATTCACCCAGATTATTCGTACCTTTGGAGATTGGCCCAACGGAGAAAATAATCTCACCCGTGCGGGTATCTACGCCTTTATATTCCACCGGCCCTGGATTCCCACGCGTACCAACATCAACCGAGATGCTGTCATAGTCAATTTCTGCAGAGGTCTCCATGCCCACACTTCTTCCGCTACTGCCAGACTTCGTCTTCGAAGAAGCGCCTGAACCACTGGCACCCGTACCCCAGTTTCCTTTCCATCCTGCACGATATGCCTCTTCGGCGGCGGCTTTCGATTCATACGATTTATATTTTGCTCCGGTAAAATGATCCGTTTGTGCTTTGCATTCCGCCCATGTGCTGTATACGCCAGGCTGCTTTCCTGCCCAGACGACATAGTATTTCTGCTTTGCCAATATGACCCGCTCCTTCGTTTGCTGCATTCAATTCCTTATTGTAAACGATAGGGAGGTGAGAATGAAAGAAGCGTGTTTATCTTATCCCTGCACTTGATACCTCCATTTCTTCAACATTTCTAATGCTACTTCCAGAAGCTTGCTTTGGTTATGTGAGATTTGCATTTCAATAATTGTTTGACACCTAAGGTTTTGTAAATCAGATAACTTATCCATCATTTGCTCCAGCAACATGAATGACTGCGCGCTCACTTCAAGACTGGAATCACCGATAAATGGAATAATGTTCTCAATATGTACTATGTAATTCAGGTTTTCAAGAGCGTATAGCAATGTGCCTCTGCTTCCTGATGTCTTGGAGTCTGTGATGACTTCAATTAACGGTTCGACTGCTCGATCATCTCCAATGTCAGATAAAGCGATAGCAATTGTGTTGCGTAGTATGGCGTTGTCCGTAGATTTCAGGAGTTCAATCAAGAAAGCGAATTGAGTTATATCCTTTTTTTCACCAATATATGCTATTTGTTTAACAACGCCTTCCATATCTCCTTGGGAAAGATGCTTTTGTAACATGTTTGTATACATTGTACGTTGTATCACTCCTCATTTTTTAGAAGAAAGCTCTCCATAATAATATCGGTCATTTCCTTATTTTAGGATGTAGTATAATGGTCCTTATAATGTCGGGACTATTTTCCTTATCCACATCTCTTGTCCTAAACAATTGTATATTTCAACCAGATCAGGAACAGGCTAAGAAATACGACACATGATTTGGTACAGAAAGGAATACAACAAATGGACTGGATATGGAAATCCATCTTGCTTGTACTGATTGGTATGTTTCTACTGCGGATTGCTGGACGTAAATCTATCTCGCAAATGAGTGTAGCCACAACGGTCATTATTATCTCGATCGGAACAACGATCGTGCAGCCAATTGCGAATCATGAGTTAGGTAAAGCGATTGGGTCAGCGGCGGTATTTATCCTCACACTTCTGATTGTTGAACAGTTACAATTGAAGTTTAATTGGTTTGAAAAACTGATGAGCGGAAAATCGAAGGTTGTTGTGGAAGATGGGAAGTTGAATCTGCCGAATTTGAAACGCATGCGCTTCTCCGTGGACCAATTGGAGATGCAGTTGCGGGAGAAAGGGATTACAAGTATTGCCGATCTGGAAACGGCCACGATGGAACCAAACGGGCAACTCGGTTACGTGCTCAAACGGCACGCACGCCCAGTAACCGTAGGCGATTTGGAAGCACTCCTGAAGCAAGGTACGTGGTCCACGGAATCCAATGAACTGTTCCAGGAGGTCATCCAGGATGGACACTCGCGTCCAATTGACTCCAAGATACAGTAAATGAAATAGACACCCGAATGCGAATGCCTTCAGGTGTCTTTTTTTGCCTTAATCTGCAATCCGTTATGAAATTAGGACTTGGAGGAAACTTCCGATTTGACCATGTGATCCGGAATGTTGTTATTGGCAATGATTTCTCCAAATGGACCAACAAAGGAATCGCCGCTTTCTCCATGTTGCGAGTACTGAAGCTTTGGAAATAACAGCTCCGCGGTACGATAACATTCTTCCAGATGCGGATAACCTGATAAAATGAAGGTCTCGATCCCCAGTTCTTCATACTCTCTGATTCTGGCTGCGACCTGATCGGGATCACCAACAAGTGCGGTTCCGGCACCACCCCTAACCAAGCCGATACCCGCCCACAGATTGGGGCTAATCTCTAGGTTGGAACGATCCCCATTATGCAGCTTGGCCATTCTCTGCTGTCCTACGGAATCCATGCGGGCATAGATCTTCTGGGCAGCGGTTATTGTCTCCTCATCCAGATGGGAGATCAGCTCATTAGCGGCCTTCCATGCTTCGTCTGCTGTCGGACGCACAATAACATGCATACGTATGCCAAAACGAATGCTTCTTCCTTTCTTTGCAGCCAGTTCCCGCATTTGATGAATTTTGGCTTGCACCTGACTCGGAGGCTCACCCCACGTTAAATACACATCGACATGATCCGCTGCCACTTCCATTGCGGCTTCCGAGGAACCACCAAAATAGAGTGGTGGATGTGGCTTTTGGATGGTCGGATACAGGACGGAACCACCCTTAACCTTCAGATATTTACCTTCATAGTCAACAGCCTCTCCCTCCAATTCCTTCCGCCAAATGGTCAGAAATTCATCGGCTAACGCATAGCGCTCATCGTGGTCCAGGAACAGCCCTTCTCCTTCAAGCTCAATTGGATCTCCACCAGCCACCACATTGATCAGCAGTCTTCCTTTGGAGAAACGATCCAGTGTTGCGGCCATACGTGCAGCTGTGGTTGGCATCATCAGACCTGGACGCGCCGCGACAAGAAACTTAAGCCTGTCCGTGGAAGAAATCAGCGATGAAGCAACAATCCAGGCATCTTCACACGACTTTCCCGTAGGTAACAAAACACCGGCATATCCAAGTTCATCCGCGGCTTGTGCCACCTGCTTGCAGTAATGATAACTGACTGCCCGAGCTCCTTCTTTTGTTCCAAGATACCTGCCATCCCCGTGCGTGGGAATAAACCAAAACAGTTCCATAGGTATGACCTCATTCCTATTTCTTATATTTTATTTTTCCGATTGATTTGGTGTGTTTTATTTATTATGATAGCTATTATCCGTTGGATATCAACGATCAATTAGCCAGAATCTGACGGTTAAACAACGCATTTGACCGATGTGTTGCGAAATGTCTTATTCATCTACATCCCCAAACCATTTGAAGGCTCAACAAAGTTGAACAATCCGTTGTTTTCGAGGTGATGAGAAGTGAATGAATCCCGTGGAGTGGATCGAAGAATTTTACGGACCCGTGTGATGATTTCCAAAGCTCTCCTGAAAATTTTGCCACACAAGGCCTTTACCGAAATTAGTGTCGTAGACATCGCCGAGCAAGCGAATATCAATCGATCTACCTTTTACGCCCACTTTCTGGACAAGGATGATTTATTGGATAGCATGGTGAATGAGAAATTTCAACTGCTTGAACAGTTACTGGCGGAACGGAATTCCCACCTTGGGAGTCTACCTTCATTTAACGAGCCAGATCCCATTTATGCAGTATTGTTCGAGCATATATTGGAGCATGAAGAATTCTATAGGGTGATGGTACTCATTAATCCTGCTGGGAATTTCAACAGCCGGATGAATGAAGTGATTAGAGAGATGTTTTTGGATCGGATATCCCAGTTAGGTATGGAGCAAAAAGAAGTGCCTCTCGATATTCTGCTGGATCATATCAGCTTCTCCACCATTGGAATTATTCACAAATGGCTTGCTGACAGTAAGGTAAACTCACCTCATCATATGGCTCTTCAATTAACCCGCATTGCCCTGTTAGGAACATATAAAGCGATGGGAGCATTGGTTTAGAGGGAATAGCCACATCTCCAAAAAGGTGATGCACAACATCTGAATACACGTGACATGTGACACTTGAGACTCTAGAACAAAAAGAACTGTCATTTAAGCATATATTCCGCTTAAAGACAGTTCTTCTTCTGCTACTTAGTCCATAATTGCCTGTGCAACCGGAGTTATAGTGGAAGAGATAATGAGAGAACATGTGTGAGTTTCAGCTAAGACAGTCCTTGTCTCACCGTGTACTCAAATAGGCAATACCCAAGCCACCGGTAACCGGATTTTCATAGATTTCACATTCCACGTCGAATACTTCACCAATCATTTCACGGGTCAAGATATCGGCGGGTTTGCCATGAACCACAATCTGTCCCTGCTTCACAACATAGAGGTAATCACAATACGCTGCAGCGAGTTCGAGATCATGAAGCGCAGCCAATATGCCGATATCCAGACTCCGCACAATGTTGAGGATCTGAAGCTGATATTTGATATCCAGATGATTGGTAGGCTCGTCCAATATCAGAAATTCGGGCTGCTGCGCCAGCACTCGGGCGAGGACCACACGCTGCTTCTCCCCGCCGGACAGGGACACGTAATTGCGGTCCGCATGTCCGGTCAGATGTACCTTTTCCAGCGCCTGTTCCACGATTTCATAATCCCGTTCATTATCCGTCTCCAGCAGCTTCTTGTGAGGAGTGCGACCCATCATGACCATTTCACGCACAGTAAAATCAAAGCTCAATTCGTTAAACTGACCCACAACGCCCATATGCCAGGACACGACCTTGGGGCTGGATTTCAAAATGTCCGTATCATCGAGAAATACTTTTCCTTGCTGTGGTTTGATCACTTTATAGATGCTCTTGAGCAGCGTTGATTTGCCACAACCGTTCGGGCCAATCAGGCCTACGAATTGCTTGCCCTTTACCTGTAAAGAAATGTCCCGGATAATATCCGTGTTCAGCACCGATATGGATACATTTTCTACATTCAGTTTCATGTTTATTTTCCTCCAAAACCGTAGCCTTTTTTGACTAACATATACATAAACATCGGCGCACCAATCATCGCTGTAATGATCCCGATTGGCAATTCAACGCTGGAAATCAGTGATCGTGCAATAACATCCGTCCAGATCAGGAAGATGGCACCGAATAGTACGGATACTGGCATGACTTTACGATGGTCAGATCCAACCAGCCCTCTCACAACATGCGGAATAATCAATCCAACAAAACCGATCATGCCGCAGCTTGCCACCATTACGCCGGTGACGAGAGCCGTTAACAGCATATACAACCTGCGATATACACTGAGATTAATCCCTAGCGTAACCGCGGCTTCGTCACCCAGCAGCATCGTATTAAGGACCCGGGATTGCAACAGAAAGAACAGAATGGCTACGAGCACAACGATGCTAATCAGCGGAAGCTTGTTCCATCCGGATGAGGCAAGACTGCCCATGGTCCAGAATGTTACGGTCTTGATGCCTTCGGCATTGTTGGCAAAATAAATGATAAAGTTCGAAAAGGCACTGCACAGTGCATTAATGACCATCCCGGCAAGCACCAGCTTGACCGATGTCATTTTCCCCCGAATACCTGCGAGAGCGAGGACCAGCAAGGACGCACCCATCGCTCCGGCAAATGCCCAGAAGGCCACCCCGGTCTGACCAAGCCAGCCAATCGCGCCGAATCCGATCAGAATGGCAAACGTAGCCCCGAGTGAAGCTCCTGAGGAGATCCCCAGTATATACGGGTCTGCAAGAGGATTCTGCACGGCAGCCTGCATAACTGCACCACATAAAGCTAACCCGGCACCGATAAACATGGCCATCAGTACACGCGGAAAGCGAATCTGCCAGATGATATCCGTAAAGGACCCCGCCTCAATCGGCGTAGAGCCGAATTGAAATCCGGTTAATTTGTACAACAGAATACGATAAGACTCGGCAAGCGGAATGCTCACCTGTCCAATGGATACAGCAATCCCAACCGAAACAACCATTACGATGATTAAAGCGGCAATCAATACTGCAAAACCGGATTTGCTGTGAATCAGTGATTCCCTTTTTCCCATACGCTGCTTCTGAATCTGAGCCGTCTGTGCCATCTTTTCCCCCATCAATATCACTTGAATTTGAATAATAAAAATTTAGCTATTTACAAAGCATTTTCTCGGATTATAATTGAGAATGATTATCTTTGTCAATTTAAAAAACATAAAGAAAAGGGGCTCGTCGCTAGATGAAATTCAAATTCAGAACCGTTTGGTTCGCTTCTTTAAGTCTCCTGTTACTCTTGCTTGCCGCATGTTCCAATGCAGCATCTTCCACCACTACCACCCCCGTTGTGGAGGGAAGCAATTCATCCGAAACGGCAACACAAGTAGAAAATACAAGCAAAACATCCTATCCGCTCACGATTGAGAACTTTACCATCTCAGGTGAAGGTGGCGAGTGGAAACCAAAATCACAAACATTCGAGAAAGCCCCCGAGCGTGTCGTCGCGAATACCCAATCTGCTGCAGAGATGCTGATCAAGCTTGGGCTAACCGATAAAATGGTTGGAGTCGCCGCACTGTATGGCACGGTTACTCCTGATGTCGCAGATGATTTTGCGAAAATTCCTGTCTTGTCCAAAGATTACGTGGGTAAAGAGCTCGTTGTAGGCGCAAGTCCGGATCTGGTGCTGGGACGTGGGGACCTCTTTGCAGACGCAGACTGGGGTGTAGGTACCGTGGATGGCTTGAACGACATGAACATCCGGACCTTCCTGCAAACCACGAATCATCAAGGGACATTGGACAGCCTCTATAATGATATTGCACAGTTGGGTCAAATCTTCGATGTACAGGACAACGCCGCAAAATTCACAGAAAGCCTGAAAGCTCGTGTTGAAGCCATCAAGTCAAGTGTGGCGGATCAATCTGAGCATCGTTTTGCCTACATCGTTCCTGCTACGGAAGACACGATTACTGTGAGCAGTATGCATAATGATACGTATCAGTTAGATGCACTGAGCCTGTTGAAACTGAAAAATACATTTGATGGCGTGCAAGGCGAAGTCAGTGTGGAACAGCTAATCACGGCAAACCCAGACTACTTGCTCTTATCCGCTTATGCCGGTTCACCGGATATCGACAAGCTGATTCAAAATCTGTATGCCAACCCTGCACTGCAAAGCATGAATGCCATCAAAAACAAACAAATTTACGTAACAGATTTCAGTCAGTTCTGGGGTTATGGATATCAAATTCTGGACGGCATTGAGAAGATGGAACAGGAAATGAAAGCAAATCCGATCAAGTAATTGCAGGACATCTGCTTCCAATTTTGAATGGAAAATCGGAAGAGCAGGAGAAAAGATTTCTCGCTGCTCTTTTTGTTCTCCGTTTATGTGTCAGCATTTAAAATCCGAGCTTGACATTAGTTTGATAACAAACTATATTACATGTATGAAAACGACAGACGCTATATCACTCATATCCAAAATTAAAGAGAAGGTCAACCGCTTCATTTTATCCGAGATGGCTGGGCAAGGAATTCAGGATCTGGCCACGTCCCATGGGGATATAATCTACGCCCTGTACAATAACTCCCGAATGACCATGGCTGAAATCGCCAAAAAAATTGGTAAGGATAAATCCACGGTCACAGCGCTTGTAGACAAATTGGTGCGCAACGGTTATGTCGCCAAAGAACGTGATGCAACAGATTCACGGATTGTCCATGTGACATTGACTGCAAAAGGAGAAGAGCTTAAACCGGTATTTGAACATATTTCACGTCGTATGCTGGACGCGTTTTATGCGGATGTTACTGAAGCGGAGAAAAAAGAACTGCTTCGAATTTTGATGAAAATTCACGGCAACTTCTAATTTTTTTTGGAGTAATAGTTTGATATAAAACTAATTTTGGAGGTTTGTCCTAATGATCGATTTTACTCAATTGCTACCTGAACATGAAGTCAAAACGATAGGAAAACATGATTTGCACCTAGAAATATATGAAGCTGATGCGGCTCCCCACTCGGTAAATCCAGTAATAAAGCCACCTCTCTTGTTTGTTCATGGCGCATATACAGGCAGCTGGATGTGGAGCAAATATATCCCCCACTTCGTTGAACAAGGCTGGACCTGCTACGTTTTGAACCTCAGAAGTCATTACAAAAGCCGGGTAATGGACATGACGAAAATTACGTTTGAGGATTATTTGGAGGATATCCGTGAAGTTCTGGCAGAGTGTACAGCGCCCCCTGTTCTCATCGGCTTCAGCATGGGCGGAATACTCAGTCAGAAGATTGCCGAGACGATTACTTTAGCTGGATTGGTCGTGATTGATTCTAGTCTAAGCCAGGAAGTTCATCAATTGATTCCCTATCCTGAGAGTAATCGAATTACACCTGACATTGTCATCCCTCCCCCGGCCCGCGAAGAGCACAGCAGTATTGACGAATCTGCGGAGGATATTGCCTTTCAGCGTAAATATCTGCAGATGGAGTCATCGAAGGCATTTCTCACGTTCTCGGCAGCATTTGGGTCAAGCGGCGGTGTATCCATCAACGGCAATTTAATTACATGTCCAAGTCTGGTCATCAAAGCCGTAGAATCCGATGATGAGGAACGAAGAGGTCAATTGACTGCAGAACAGCTTGGCGCTGAATATGCAGGGCTGTGGGATACAACCCATACCGGATTGCTCGTCGGCCAGCGATATTTGGAAGTTGTGGAGATCATCCTGAAATGGTTAAATCGGGGGAATTAAAATCAAACCCGAGCACAACAAAGTCGCCCTTCCTCTAAAGTGCAGCTCCAATGGTACGTTGTATCTACGAATTGAATTGCAGTCCGAGTCATGGGCGACTTGTATTTTTCTTTGTTACACGTTTTTCTTTTTACAAATATATATCACTGCCATAAGGAGGAACCATACAGGGGTAACAAATAGTGCTACACGCGTATCCTCAGCCAATGCCAGAATCACCAACACAAATACCAAAAACGTCAGAATCAAGTAGTTGGAGAATGGATAGAGTGGCAGTCTAAAGCGACTCCGGCTCGCCAGTTCCGGGCGGGTACGGCGGTATCTGAGATGACAAATCACCATAATGCCCCAGACGAAGATGAAACAGACCGTTGAGACACTGGTGATCAGCGTAAATACCCCCTCCGGCATCACATAGTTCAGAACAATCGCAATCAGAATAACGATCGTGGAGAAAAAAAGCGCATTGGAAGGAACCTTTCTGTTATTCAATCGTGCGAACGAAGTGGGCGCGTTGCGATCCTTCGCCATGGAGAACACCATACGGCTTGTGCTGAAAATGGCGCTGTTACAGGCCGAAGCAGCAGATGTTAGTACCACAAAATTCACAATGCCGGCAGCTGCTGCAATGCCCACGACTGCGAATACCTGAACAAACGGACTCTCGCTGGGCACAATTGCGTTCCATGGGTAGATACTCATAATAATCAGCAGTGCGCCAACATAGAAAAGCAAGACACGGATGGGAATCTGGTTAATCGCTCTCGGAATAACCTTCTCCGGGTTCTCGGTTTCTCCCGCTGTCAATCCCACCAGTTCCATGCCTACAAAGGCGAACACCACCATCTGGAATGATATGATGAATCCATGCATTCCATTCGGAAACCATCCCCCATGACTCCACAGATTGGTGAAACTCGCAGGCCCTTGATCCGTGGTAAAACCTTTGAAGATCATATAAAGACCAACAACAATCAGTGCCAGTATGGCCAATACTTTTATCAGGGCAAACCAGAATTCCATTTCACCAAACAGCTTAACCGTTGCCAGATTCATGATCAGTAAAACGATCAGTGCAATGAATCCGGGCATCCATTGGGGTACTTGCGGAAACCAGAACTGCGTATACAATCCAACTGCCGTAATATCAGCCATCGCAATGGAAATCCAGCAGAACCAGTAGGTCCAACCTGTAATAAATGCCGCCATGTTCCCCAGGTAATCACGCACAAAATCAACAAAGGAGTGATACTGCAAGTTGCTTAGCAGCAGTTCCCCCAATGCACGCATGATGAGAAATAACACAATACCCGTAATAATATAGGCCAGCAAGATGGATGGCCCTGTCAGTTGAATCGTTTTGCCTGCTCCGAGAAACAGACCTGTACCGATTGCACCTCCAATCGCCATCAGTTGCACGTGCCTGTTCTTTAATCCTCGTGTTAATGTTTCTTCTTGCATGGTAAACCACCACTCTCTTTCTGCACATGCTCTCTACGATGTCAAACTTGTATACAACTCATCATATAATAATCTGTCGTGAATACCTATAATTCTTTTAGATTTTTTTGCGCAGCAAAGAGGCCACCTTTTGAAAAGGCGCCCTCTGATCTGGTCAACGATTATTTGTGTTTATAAAACTCGTGATACAGCTTCATAAGCGCCCTCTTCTCAATCCGTGATACATAGGAGCGTGAGATGCCAAGTTCCTTGGCTATCTCGCGTTGGGTGCGCTCTTCGCCGCCTGCCTCCAAGCCGAATCGGCCAATAACAACTTCCTTCTCCCGATCATCCAAGATGTCGAGATTGCGATAAATCTTACTTTTTTCAATCTTGAGTTGTACCTTATCTACAACGTCGTCGGCTTCTGTTCCGAGAATATCAATTAATGTAATTTCATTGCCCTCTTTGTCCGTTCCGATTGGATCATGAAGGGAAACGTCTTTGCGTGTTTTCTTCAGGGAACGCAAATGCATAAGTATTTCGTTTTCAATACAACGGGCAGCAAACGTAGCGAGTTTGGTCCCTTTGCCTTGTTGAAAACTTTCGATCGCCTTAATCAAACCAATCGTTCCGATCGAAATCAAGTCTTCCTGGTCTTCGCCAGTATTGTCAAATTTCTTGACGATATGCGCGACGAGGCGCAGATTGTGTTCGATAAGCAAATTACGTGAATGTGCGTTGCCTTCAGCCATAAGGCGTAAATGTTTGGCTTCATCATCCTCAGCCAGTGGCTGGGGAAATGCATTATTTTTGACATACGAGACGAGTAACGTTAACTCTTTGATGAAAAGGGCAATTGCGGTAAACAATCCGGGCACAGATGACACCTCCTGCAGTTTTACAACGATCTGGCCTGAGCACATGTGGGAACAGGGTCGATTTATTGTATGTAGGCGTGTGCCCAGAAGTGCACGTACACTTGAAAAAGGGAAGTTATTCGCGGAGATTTATACACTCACTGAAACAATCGAGCCCACCTTTTGAAGGATGAGGAATTCTTTCTCGACACTATCGATAAAATACTTCTTCTCACCAAATATCACGACATCATTCTCAGCTAATTGAACATCGCTTTTGAAATAAATAAAATTGTCCGTTTCTCTGAACGCACCTTTGTAGTAGTACAAGTTGTCACCTTCTCCTTGGGAAAATGAATGATATCAACTGCTGTAATTACTATTCTTTTCGTTTAAAACACATCTTGTAAAGCATAAGCCCCATCCCAGATGAACAAATAAGATATCCAAAGAACAAGAACAGTAAATAAATACCATGAAGATCTTCAGGAATCTGATTTACCCCTTCAAACCACGCAGAACGAATAGGATACAGTAGCGCTACCCAAATGATCAGCAAGATTAGAATATAATTAATTATTTTTCTCACAATAACGATCCTTTCAAGTCCGAGTGGAAACAAGAAATAATATATAGCAACTCCTACAACGAAAGGAAAAAAGCCGCTAGATTTAGCGACTTCCTATGGTACAATGTTGCCGCCCCGACACTTGGAGAGTACAAAATCAGCATCTTTTCTTAGTAATGTGAGATTGTAATGCCATGGATAAGTCCCTCGGTTGAATTGGAGGCGAAATGGACCCGAGTGTCCCCAAAACGATAGGAGAGTAAATATTCTCCTTGAATATCAGGGTTCTCACCCTTTTGACCTTTTCCCAACATCTTCTCAATGTCACTGAAGGTTTTCATAGGGAGGGTTTTCCAACTCAAATAAATATGGTCAAGACGGTCTGTGTCTCCCTCCCCAAAATTAAAGGAAGCATACTCTACCCCTTCAAATATCCAGAAAAGTCCTCCCATTTCCGGTTCATAATAGGGTTCACTATTTGAACTTTTCAGCGCTTTTGATACTTCTGCTTTCGTTTGTCCAAAGCTTATATTTTCAAACCCCGGTATTCTCCCACTCTTCAACTCTTGAATGGAGTTTTTATTTAAATCAAAAAATGGCCTGCTCAGTTCAGACTGAATTTTGGAGAAAGGAACTTTCACCTCTATAAATCCCGCCGCATAAGGCCCAACTTCGTATGGATTAAATACCAAGACAATTCCTGTGTTTTGGTAGTAAAAGCTAGATGTATTCGACAAGGGAAAGTTATAAAAACTGTCCGGGAAAACATTCTCATTACTCTTTAGGTCTGATTCAATACCCTCTGCTAGATTAACAGCTTGTTTATTGGTTTGAATCACCTGGTTCAAGTAGAGGCGTTTTCCTGTTGTTAGATCATAATTATAAGTCGTTACTTCTTCATACCCGTGCGCGCCGCCTCTGAAATTATAATCTGTATATACAATAGATATTAGGTTGTTTTGATTATATTTAGTCTGTGCAGTTGTATTCCAGTAAAAGTAATCTTGCTGTTTTTTTAGATATGTATTCTGTATAGCGGCATTTACGGCATGGATTTTGAGTGTTTTATTTATTTTATCCCTGACCTTTTGTTCGCCGCCAATTATTTGAACATACTTTTGCCCTTTATACGAGTAAATTTTTGTCGTTACTGTGCTCGACCCGGCTGCATTCGCATCACTTATAGGGATTATAAATAGAAATACTAATAAGAAGCTTATTAACATAGCAAATGTTTTATTCAAATTGAAATCCATCCTTTCTAATTATTATGATATACCAATAATACTGTAACTTGACTGGTTTGTCTTTTTCTAGTTGAAACTGTAATCCTTCCATAGAACAGCCTCCATCCCACACGTTAATGCGGAGTGAAGGCTACATCTACCTGTCTATATTTAATTCACTGGTGCCGGCTCTACAGCATCGGCGATTTCCGATACCCTCGATTTGCGTTCCATTGTCACGCTAACGAATAATCCCACAAGTCCAAGTGCTGCAATAACTGCTGCATACAACGGTACCGAGATAAGCCCCGTATGCGTAATTGCAAACCCGCCCAAATAGGCACCACCTGCGTTGCCCAGATTAAAGGCCGAGTGACTCGACGTTGTCGCCAGCAGCGGTGCTTCGCGAGTCATATTCATAATTCGAATTTGCAATCCTGGCATAATCCCAAAAGCCGCAACGCCCCAGCAGAAGATGGTCATTACCGCGAGATACGGATTGTCCAGCGTCAACGTTAAGGCCGCCAACAGAACTGCCAGTATACCAAAGTTAACCATCAGGGAAGGCATCAGCTTCCAGTCTGCCAGACGACCACCAAGCATATTACCCAATGTAACGCCGACACCGAACAGCACCAGAATCCAGGTCACGCTCTGCTCAGCAAAACCACTAATATCGACAAGCATTGGTGTTATATAGGTGAACACAGCGAACAGACTTCCACAGCCCAGCGCACCAATCAGCAATATTAATAACACTTGGGGGCGAACCAGATTCCGGAATTGCTGACCAAGGTTTGCTGGCGGTCCCTGCTGCATCACCGGAATGAAACGAATGATACCAATCAATGAGATGATGCCCAGAATAGTAATGGCTCCAAACGATGACCGCCATCCTAGCTGCTGCCCAATGAAGGTACCAAACGGCACACCGATAATGTTGGCAATCGTTAATCCAGCCAGGACTACGGATACTGCCCCTGCCCTTCTCTCCGGTGCAACCAATCGTGTTGCCATCAGCGAGCCTACACCCAGAAACGTACCGTGGGCAAATGCCGTTAGAATACGTGCCGAGATGAGCAACCCGTAAGTTGGTGCAATAACAGACAATGCATTACCGATGATAAAAATACACATCAGCAGTACCAGCAGTTTTTTCTGCGGTATCTTGTGCGTGAACACGGTTAGTATAGGCGCACCCACCGCCACACCAAGCGCGTAACCCGTAATTAACTGCCCTGCTTGGGGGATACTCACATTCAGATCCGTCGCTACATTGGGCAGCAGGCCCATAATAATAAACTCTGTCATGCCAATGGCAAAAGCTCCTACCGTCAGGCATAAAAGGGATAAAGGAAACGCCCCTCGTTTAGCAGATTTCGTAACTTGCGATTCCGTTTGAGATGACTCTGTCTTACGCATATGATGTTCTCTTCTCCTGTCTCTTCTATCTAGCTTCCGCCTTTGACCACAATGCCTCTGACAATTCGCTCAGCGTATCCTGCATGGCCAGCTTCTCTCGCCAGTGTGCCGGAATGCCGCTTAATCCATAGTACGCCCCGGCAATTTGCCCATATACCGCTCCCGTGGTGTCCGCATCATCACCCAGATTCACTGCCAGCAGCGCCCCCTCTTCGAAGATCGATGATTGATGGAATGCCCATAACGCTGCTTCAAGTGAACGAACAACATAGCCGCTCCCCTGAATATCAGGCGGTGCTTTATCCCGGTATGATCCCTGGACTATTTCTTCAATCGCTGGTGAAAAAGATTTCTCTTCCCTCCACTGACGGCAGGTAGCAGGCCGTAATATGACATCCTTGTCCGCTCCGCGCAGTCCTGCAACCAATATTGCTGCCAGCACTTCACATGCTTCCACACTTTCAACAGCAGCATGTGTCGTTCTGGAACTCAACCCAGCATACCGCACTGCTTGATCCGGCTGGTTGGCATATGCCATAGCTACAGGTGCGAGCCGCATAATTGATCCATTCCCAGCAGTCATCGGGTTGGTTGAACCACTATACGCTTCACCGGTTGCTGCAAACCGTTCAAGGGCACTGCGAGTAGCCCCGCCAATATCAAAGCAGGTTCCTGTACTGCTCATATAACCCACCTGATACCAATTCGTATATCTGCGCATCTGATCCCCGGGATCAAAGATCTCTTTTCTCACCAAGCTTTCTGCCAGACACAGGGCCATCGACGTATCATCCGTCCACTGTCCAGGTGCCAAATCGAATACCCCGCCGCCCACAATATCGGTAACAGGCTTAAATGTGCCGGGACTGCTGAATTCCACTGTAGTTCCCAGTGCATCTCCCGCGGCAAGCCCAATCAAACAACCTTGGAAACGATCCTTATACAGCATCTTCGATCCCTCCTCCGCGATTTAACTCTCAAATGACTTCTTCCATTCTCCCACATGGCTTGATATGGCGTAAAGAATTTTAATAGGTTAGTTCGATTGCAAATTTATTTTAACCCTATGCTGAGTTGCCTTTCTTCTATTATAAAAGTGTCGAAAGCTGTTGAACGGTTGAATTATCCAAAATTTCTTAAAAAAAGTTTGATACGTTTAAACTGAAAATACAGGTTTTCCAGTACACCGCTTACACGCAAAGGGTATAACGTTTTTCCACTTTTACAATTTTCTGAAAACACATCATCCATGTGCAAGTTTTACATGTAAACAATCATAACGCGCTTGACCCTTCCGTTTGTCCTATGTTACGGTTTTATTAGCTTATACACCTGTTTTTTCCCAAATTAATATTTATAACTCAGCTTTCGCGTCAACTAATGTACCGCAAGTCAAAAGATTACGGAGTGTATTTGCAGAGAAATTCATTTAGCTTTATCCCAAAACTAATTCTGAAACAGGAGGAACAAATTTATGATTAAGGCACTGGTTTTTGATTTCGATGGAACGATTATTGATACGGAGACAGCATGGTATGTTGCTTTTCGTGATGCCTACAAGGAACACGGCGTAGACTTAACCCTGGAGATGTACTCGCAATGCATCGGTACCAGTCTGAAAACATTTAATCCTTATGAGTACCTCATCACAGATTTGAATCTTCCGATCGATCGGGAAGCGTTCAGGGAATCCGTTCAGTTGCATCATGCAACATTAATGAACAAAGAACAGGTAAGACCCGGTATCCAGAACTACCTGGAAGCTGCACGCAAAGCTGGATTGAAACTTGCTGTCGCTTCAAGCTCCAAACGAGAGTGGGTTGAACAGCATCTGGAGCAGCTCAAGCTGAAGGATTACTTTGAAGTCATTCGCACCGCAGATGATGTTGCCCATGTGAAGCCTGATCCTGCATTGTACAATCAAGCACTTGAAGCCCTTGGAGTAACTGCAGACGAAGCCGTAGCGATTGAGGATTCACCTAACGGCGCGCGTGCAGCTGCTGCGGCTGGTATTCACTGCGTTGTCATCTCGAATACCATTACCGGGACACTTGATTTCGATATGCCTCACCAACGGCTGTCATGCCTGACCGACCTCGAATTTAACGATTTGATTTCGAAACCACTCGTCACTACGGTCTAAAGACTGAACGAATTTCGCATTTCAAACTTTAAAGGGGGAGTTCACACATGAAAGCTGTACATTTTGGTGCGGGCAATATTGGCCGCGGATTTATCGGTCATATGTTGTCCGCTTCCGATTATGAAGTCTGCTTTGTCGCACGTAACCCGAAGAAAATCGCCATGCTTCAAAAGAGGCAGGAATATCCCATTACCCTCGCAAATGCGGATCAGGATACAACGATTGTGAATAACGTAACCGCCATTAGTGTCGGCGAACAGGATCGCGTTGCTGAAGTGATTGCTTCAGCAGATCTGATCACAACAGCCGTCGGTGTATCGGCGCTGGAAGATATCGCTGAACCGATCGCCAAAGGCATCTATCTGCGTATGAAAAATAATAATTCTGCACCACTTCACATTATCGCTTGCGAAAATGCCATCGGAGGCAGCACTCGGTTGAAAAAACGGGTATATCCGTTTCTGGATGTAGAAACCCGTGAAAAAGCAGAACGTTATGTCTCATTCCCCAATGCAGCGGTTGACCGCATCGTCCCCGCTCAGAATCATAAAGACCCGCTACAAGTTACCGTTGAGCCTTTCTATGAATGGGTGGTTCATCGCCCTGCACTGCTGGAAGGATTTAAGGAAATTGAAGGTGTGCACTATGTGGACTCTCTTGAACCTTATATTGAGCGCAAAATGTTTACGGTAAATACCGGTCACTGCGTTGCCGCATACTTCGGATATCTTGAAGGATTTAAGACGATCCGGCAAGCTATGAGTCATGCACCTCTTCGTGCCAAGGTACGCAAAGTGATGGAAGAAACCGGAGCCATGCTCATCGCCAAGCACGGTTTTAATCCACAGAAACACAGCAAATATATCGATACGATTCTCGAACGTTTTGCCAATCCGAACCTGACGGATCAGGTAACACGGGTCGGACGTTCGCCCCTTCGCAAGTTATCGCCTTACGACCGGCTTGTTCGCCCAGCGATGCAGGCCTGCGAATTCGGAATTGAAATTCCTCATTTAACTTCCGCTATGGCAGCCGCGATGCTGTTCAATCATGAACATGACGAGGAAGCTATAAAGCTCCAACACCTGATTCGCGAAGATGGCGTCTCTGCCTTCATTCGTGAGCGCATGGGAATTCCCGACGAACATCCCGTCCATCAGCATGCCGTTGCCCGTTATGAAGAGCTCAAAGGGCGACAGGAATCAACCATCTTAACCTGATTAACAATAGGTCAAAGAGTTTGATCCCGCAAACTGAATAGACATACGAACAAAAAGCCGGGAGGAACCTATGCTTATCGCATCGTTCCTTCCGGCTTTTCAAACTCACGGCATACATATTTATTATCGAAGCACGCTTACTCGTTCATGATGGAATTGATGGAGGCATAAACCATAGGCAGGAAGCCCTCTGAAGGTTCGCCAACCGGTGCATGGATATGGAAAGCGAAGCCATTGCCATCCAACTCTTTCACGATGAAATACTCCGTTTTCTTATTGTTTTGAGACATCATGAACAATTTTGCCTCTTTCATCGGACCATTGCTAAGCTTTTCCTCACTTAATTGCTTGACCGCTCCGGTTTCTGACAGATCTTTCTTAGCATCCACTTTCAGTTCATTCAGGTTATAATCCGAAGGCAGTTTTTCAATCTCGACCTCGTAATCCGGATCAATCTTCATGGTCAATTCATGATCATCCGCATCGTAAACCATTGGTTCAAACACATATAATGAATACCCTTTGCCTTGAGCCAGTGTAACCGGGCGCTTTTCGGTCATGCCTTCCACGGTCACTTCCAGCTCAGATGTTTTGGCACGATCAGATGTAACATTACCACCTGCATTCGTACCGTTACCATCATTGGACTCGACCTTGGCGATTTCCGTAAGCACCAGCTGTTTAATCGTTGTATCGCCTTGAATGGCTTTCTCTACATATTTGAATTGAACGGAATCTTCATCGTCAATGTCATCCAAAGATTTCTGCAGATCTTCACCCACCTGGAAAGACATCGGTTCCTCTTTCACACGAATTTCAACCGTGTGCGGATCTGCCCATCCGGTCAAAATGCCTTCCGCTTCAATCACAGCACTTTCCTCAGGCTGCTTCCCTGGTGCCGGTGTCTGTTCTTCTGTATTATTCGCGGGTGGTTGAGCAGTAGGGCTACTATTGCCGCAGGCCACAAGCGAGAATCCCATAACCAAAACAAGTAATGATGCACTAATATTCATAGTATTTCGCATATGAACACCTCCGTTAGCTTATACGCAATGATGTTTGTCCATGTTGCCTGACTTGTTAACTTGACAGCTTAGTATTACTTACACGGCTGACCCGTCGCTCAATCATAGAAAGTGTTCAATGCTTCTTTGACACCATGAATACTCAGCCGGCTTGCTCCATTTGCACAAGTTTCGCATTGGCTCCGTTAAAAGCTTTTGTCTGCTTGTTAAACTGCTGTCTTAACTCGGCAACTTTGGCATATTGGCTGTTCCGTTCCCGAATCGCACGTTTGATTTTAACCAAATTGGGCTCCACATTGCCTCTCATCAATGCATATAACTGCTCGTCCGCATCAAGGCTCTGCCTATAGGAGGCAACAAAAGCTTCAAATGACGCAGCTCTTTGCTCATACTGATCCAATACCGTGTGCGCTTGAGCCAGGTTCTCTTCCTTTTCAAAGGATAACTGATCCAACGAAGTTCGCAGCTCTTCCATCTGTTCTTTAGTCCGGCTCATCACTGCTTCAGCTTGTTCCAGCAGTGTTCTTCGCTCGGCAATATGTCCGTCTGCCTGATCGAGCAAGGCCTCCAGATTACTGTTTTTGTTCTTTCCTTTACTCAGTATCGATCCGTATAATTCCATGTCTTCCCGTTCATGATGAACAAGTTCCTTCAGGCTCTGGTTCATCTCCTGATCGGTAAGAATTAATTGATTGACTTGATTTGCCGCAGGTTCCTGTGGCCGACCGCAAGCACTAACAAGCAGAGCCAGCAATATGCTGACCCCGGCCAGAGCTATCTTTTTTCTTTTAAGCACCTCGGGGTGCCTCCTCTCTTGCAACTGCTATGTTGTTATTCTTACAGGCGGGTGTCTGCGCTAAAATTGGATACCCAATGTGCATTCGGATCGTAGACCTCAAACTCATAACCCCGATCTTCGAGCAGTTTCAAAATGCGTGGCAGTGCCTGTACCGTTTGCTCGCGCTCATGCATCAGAATCACTTCCTTATCCCGATGTACACTGCTGCTAACCCGTTCCACGATTTTGTCCGGCTGACCAGGAAGATTCCAGTCGAGGGAGTCGGTGGTCCAATCCCACATTTTGAATCCAGCCGCAGCAATATCGCCCCTGAAGGATTCTCCGATCTGGGGACTACTGCCATACGGAGCACGAATCAGATGCGGCGTAAAACCGATCAGATCCTGGACCATCTTCTGCTCCTTTTTGAACTCCTTCACAAAGTTAGAGGAGCTTCCGCTCTTATACAATTTGTTATAGTTATGTGTCATGCTGTGAAGGCCCGGATAACTGCCCTCTTTGACAAGCCGCTCCACTGCTTCCTTGTGTTGATTCAACTGGCGTCCAATCATGAAAAAAGTTGCTTTTGCCTCATGCTGTTTCAAAATATCCAGCAGTTGATCGGTATATACACTTGGTCCATCATCAAACGTTATGTATGCCAGCTTGCGCACCTGACCCTTGAACCGCGCAGGCTCCTCTTTGGACTCCGGTGTCATTTCAATCATGCCAAGCTTTGTTGGCTGTTCAATCGCAGCTACTGGCGGAGGTGCTACATAATCCTTGATCCAGTGCGTCATGCCAATGAATGCATATGTTAAACCGATAATGAGCAGTGCCAGAAGCGCCAGCGCAGCACTCAGTCTCCCATACCGGATTTTTCTTCTTCCATGCGTCTTGGTTCGGCTTGTTCTATGCGGAATGCCGCCACTCTCTCCCGCTCTCTGTTGTTGAACTCTCACTTCCAGGCCACTTCCTTACTTTCATTTTTTCCCGATTATTGGTACATTATATCGTTTCATGTCTCTATATAGAAGATTAATAGAAAAATGGTCCTGGAGAATGACAGAATAGTTACAAGCCCGGTTACAATCTACTTATCTATTTCTTTTCTTATGCTTTTCCTGCGGATACAATCTCCTGTATAATAAATTGATTTACGCCATTTGACTTCAAGAAGGAGCTACATCCATGACTAGCTTGAACCGTGCCGGCAGATCGATCTTTCTGCTATTCTTTGTCGGCATTATTGCCATTTCGTTTTCTTCCATCTTTGTACGCTGGTCCACAGCCGACGTCGCCGTCATCGCGATGTACCGACTGTTCCTCACCAATCTGCTGATGCTGCCTTTTGTGTGGAAATATCGGCACGAGATGATGCGTTTAAACTTCAGACAGTGGGCTTTACTGCTCGCATCCGGCGTGATGCTTGCACTGCACTTTCTGCTCTGGATGGGATCGCTTCGGCTTACGAGTGTAGCCAGTTCAACGGTCATTCTCGCTTTGGAGCCTATATTAATTCTCGCCGGTTCCGTCTGGCTGTTCAAAGCCAAAATCAATCGCATGATGATCATCGGTATGGGCGTTGCCCTGCTTGGATCGATCGCTATTGGAGCTGGAGATTTCCAGTTGGCAGGCACAGCGCTACGGGGGGATATTCTTTCTTTGCTCGGAACGATCGCTGTGGCGGTACACATGCTGCTTGGACAGTTTTTGCGTGCCGGACTAAGTGCCTTTTCGTATAACTTCTGGGTATTTTTCGTAGCTGCCTGTACGCTTGCGGTATATAATCTGGTTAATGGTCACCCGTTTGGCGGTTATGCGGCTTCTGAGTGGGGAATTTTCCTGTTGCTCGCAATCGTGCCAACCATCTTTGGGCATTATCTCTTCAACTGGCTGCTTCAATATATGAATGCTACGACAGTATCGATGGGGGTACTGGGCGAACCTGTATTTTCCTCACTGCTCGCCTGGGTGCTACTCGGTGAATCCCTCAACGGGCTTCAGATGTCTGCCGGGGTTGTCATTATTTTCGGGGTATGGATCTTCATTCGGTATGGCAAAACCAAACCACAGCCCATTCCCTCAGATGCTCCTGTAGCTGGAAAAGGACCAGTCGAACCTACAGCGGTGTAACTTGCGTTTGTATTAGGATTTTTGTAAAAAACAACTGGGACCTGCATCACGCAGATTCCGGTTGAATCCATCCAACTACATATAAGGCGGTGTGTTTTCATGAAAAATATTGTATCCATGCGCTGGCTGCTCGCCAGAATGTATGAACCAGATGTCGTCATTGCCGATTGCCGATTCCTGCTCGGTCAACCGGATGCCGGAAGACAAGCCTATGAAGCTGGACATATTCCTGGTGCAGTTTATCTCGATCTGGAAAAGGATCTATCCGCTCCTGTATCTACCCACGGAGGACGTCACCCGCTACCAGATCCGGCTGAACTGGCAACTCGTCTCTCCAAAGCAGGCATCGGCTCGAATGCACGTATTATTGCCTACGATGACCAAGGTGGTATGAACGCATCGCGGTTGTGGTGGTTACTTCGTTACCTGGGACATGAACAGGTGTATGTCATGGACGAAGGGCTCTCCGCCTGGCAGAATGCCAAGTTTCCAGTGACTACGGATGTGCCGGTTCAGATTCCAGCTTCGTTTGAGGTGAATGTGCAGTCAGGACTTTTGGCGAGTGTTGAGGATGTGCAGCAAGCATCTGCTGACGGCTCAGCTGTACTAATCGACTCCCGTGATGCTCGCCGCTATGCGGGTCTAGAGGAACCCATTGATGCCAAGGCCGGACATATTCCGGGTGCGGTGAATTATTTTTGGAAAGATGTGTTGGACTGGGATGGACGTTGGACAGATACTGGGGTGTTAGAAGAGCGTTTCAGCAAGCTGGACAAGGATGGCGCGATTATCGTGTATTGTGGCTCCGGTGTGTCCGCCTGCCCGAACGTGATTGCGCTCGAAGAAGCGGGATACATGAATGTGAAGTTGTATTCCGGAAGTTGGTCGGATTGGATTAGTTATGAGGAGAATCCGGTGGCTACCGGGGAAGAATAAGAACTAAGAGCCCGCGTCAAACGCGGGCTTTTTTTGTGCTTTCATTATATCCATGTAGAATTTTAGATGCTTAAATTTCCGACTTCTGTAACGCTCAGATTCAGCTTATGTTTTCGGCATACCTCGTAAAAATCTTTTGAAATAATGGGTTTGAAGATATTTATATAATCCAACATAAAAAATTCATGCTCGCCAATTCGCTCTTCATGAAGGCAAATTTGAGATACAACTTTGACGACTTTACGTGGAGGCTGTTGTACAGATGCAGCAATGACCGCTTTGCGCCCATATTCCGAATTTTCATAATCGAAAACATCCAAACGATCAAGTTGATGTGCAGTCCAATAGGTTTTTTCAACCGAACGACCGTCGTGGTAACACACAGTTGTCGGAATAAACTGTATGTTTGTTTTAGTTCCCTCCAACAGCGCTTTAAAACGATCTGATACGTGTCTCGTTCCTGTAATCGTCTCAAAATAATCTACTTTCAGGTTGCGCACCGTAGACAGTAACTCAACCTCTGCCGTTGTCCCCTCTGGCAGCGGATTCTCTATCGCAACATAATTCATACCTAATTCGGGAGTGAAGGTCGTTCCGCCACTAATAAACCCTCTACGTGGATATTGAGATTCCAGAAAAAAATAGTTCATAGAATGAAGTCTCCTTTCCGAATTAAGTGCTTTTCAATCAATTATACGGGTCAAAAGAATTAAGCAGCTATGCACTATGTAATATGGAGTACATCTGTCATGTGGCGATGTACTCTTTTGTCGTTTTCGTATGGTCCTAAAATCGGGAGAGTCGACAAGGTTCTAATTCAATTCTTGATTCCCGATTGATGATTTCACTTGCAGCCAGACGTGCAATCAGCGGCGCCAGCGTAATTGCAGAATGCATCACGGTTAGAAAAAGTCCTTTTAAGTGATCTTGGAAACCCACAATCGGATAGCCGTCTTCAGGCATAGGTCTCAACCCGACCTTTATGCTTTCCAGTTCCAGGTGATTACCATCTGTCAGACTGCGACGCAACGTGTCGAACGCTCGCTTACCAACCGCCTCTGGTCCGTTTTCCTCCGACTCGTCGATTTCATCTGAATCAGAATGGAAAGCAACGACGTAACCGGCACAGGACAACCTAACGGGTTGCAAAGTTCGGGGACGCCTGCACCTGCGGCCAATACGACGACATCCGACTCTAGAAAACCGTTGGACGTATGCACGCCGACCAAGCGGGAACCTTCTTGCTGAAGCTGTGTAACGTTGGTGCCAAACTGAATTTTTGCTCCGTACGATTGCGCTTTGCTCAACAACAGCTCCGTTACCGCTATAGGGTCCACCGCACCTTCTTCGCTAACAAATATCGCTTCATCCAGATATTCCTTCAGATTCGGCTCCAATGCCTCAAGCTGCTCTCGGTTTAATTTTTGAAAGTGGGGTTGCTCCCTTAGGGGCGGAGTGTCCCAAGTTAGCGCTCCATGCCAATGAATTTCTAGTTCGGATAACTCTTGCTGAAGTGCATGATATTCTTCCAAAGCTGCATCGTATAAATGCCAGTATTCGGGAGCTACCCTATGAGTTGTATGTATCCAGGCAAACGATTTTTCCGTGACGTCACGCGCCGCTGCAGGATACCGTTCAATAACGGTTACATCTTGATTTCGTTTGGCCAGATGATAGGCCATGGATGCCCCGACAATCCCTGCGCCAACAATCACAATTTTTTGTTTAATCAATAATGACTCCTCCGTTTTCACCCTATTGTAACATAGGCGTTATGATACTTAGGTGTTATAACATATGAGCGGAGCTGGAGCGACTCAAATAGTTGTACAGAAAATCCGGGTATTGTTGAAGAGGACTAACTGGAGGTAAAGCAAGTACGCTAGCCAATAATGTTGCAATTTCAATCCACTGTCGTATCCTTCCAATTGACTGCAATACGAATTAGGATGGACAGGATGCACACCGTATACCAGACGGAGCCTGCAATCTGAACTAATGTACTATACTCTACTGATGCGCTCACATTTAGACAGGGACCTCTCCGCCATGATCGGCAAGGGGTCCCTGTTTCTGGACTTGATATAAAGCGAAATTAAGTGATGGTAAGACTTCCGCTTGCATATCCGGCTATGGTTGAAGCCACATCAATTCCGGCTGTTACTGATGCTGAGAAGACCATAAGCAGGCGGTCACCGGCGGCTACTGGAATACTCAGTCCTGTGGTCAATCCGCTAGATATTGTACCCAGTGACAAAATGCCGGTCAGTGGTGGAGCCAAGGTTACCACTGCACCCGGTACAGCCGTAAAGGAGTTATTAGGTGTAGTCGAATGGTATAATTGTGCAGTAATGGTTACCGTAGATCCAACCAAGCTAAGCCCAGCTGTTGTACTGAAATAAGCGGCCAGTGAAGTAATCGTTCCTGCACGCGATGCCGAGAAAGCAAAGTTAAGCAAGGTGCCTGCAGCGCCTGTGAGATCAATAATCCCTCCGTTAACACTTATTCCTGTAGCATTGTTGCCAAATCCAACTAAACTGGAGGTATTCAAAAGTCCGCCTAATACCGTAGTCAACGCAACAGGCAGTCCTGATGCGTAAGGTATGATCGCTCCAGAACCTGCTGCCCCTGTAGCTCCGGTTGCCCCTGCTGTACCTGTCGCTCCCGTAGCTCCCGTTGTACCTGGTGTGCCTGTTGCTCCCGTTACTCCAGTTGTACCTGGTGTACCTGTCGCTCCCGTTACCCCAGTTGTACCCGGTGTGCCTGTCGCTCCCGTTACCCCAGTTGTACCCGGTGTGCCTGTCGCTCCCGTTACCCCAGTTGTACCCGGTGTGCCTGTCGCTCCCGTTACTCCGGTTGTACCCGGTGTGCCTGTCGCTCCCGTTACTCCCGTTGTACCTGGTGTGCCTGTTGCTCCCGTTACTCCGGTTGTACCCGGTGTGCCTGTCACTCCCGTTACTCCCGTTGTACCTGGTGTGCCTGTTGCTCCCGTTACTCCCGTTGTACCTGGTGTGCCTGTTGCTCCCGTTACTCCCGTTGTACCTGGTGTACCTGTCGCTCCCGTTACCCCAGTTGTACCCGGTGTGCCTGTCGCTCCCGTTACTCCGGTTGTACCTGGTGTGCCTGTTGCTCCCGTTACTCCCGTTTCGCCTGGTGTACCTGTTGCCCCCGTTACTCCGGTTGCACCTGGTGTGCCTGTTGCTCCCGTAGCTCCAGTTACACCTGGTATGCCTGTTGCTCCCGTTATACCGGTTGCACCTGGTGTGCCTGTTGCTCCCGTAGCTCCGGTTGTGCCTGTAGCTCCAGTGCTGCTTGGGATTTCACCCAGTAATTCCGAAGAAACTAAACGATGGGCTGTTACCAAAGAGCCTGTGCTGCTCTTACCCCACACTGATACTTGAACAGGATCATCAACCATAGCTGTTGTTGTGAAAGTAAACTCGAAGGCATCAAAATTGGCATAGTAGCTGTTGGTTATCACTTGATTTGGTGCGATGTCAAAAGATTCACTGACATACAAAATCCTCAATCCACCACTCATGTAATACCCTTGTATCTGTATAGTTGAGGCTGTCACATCGCTGCGGTTATCCATTCTGACAGTAACTGACTGAGTCGGTCTAACACCACTAACAGAATTATTTTCTAACGGCCCTGTTGATAAAAAGCTCATCGTTACTCTCCCCTTTCTTTTGAGTAGATTTTATCTGCTAGATGTTTTTAACTGTTTTTTCGTGCTCCACCACCCGGTGTGCATCTACCAATTGTCCCGACGCTTGTTTACCCCATACTGAGATCCCTACTTCTTCCGCACCTTCTGTACTGGTTTCAAAAACAAACTCAAAAGCATCTAAGTCTGCAAAATAATTTCTGGTCAGTGCTTCGTTAGGTGCAATACTGATCATTTCACTCACATACAGCGTTCTTGTTGTGCTTAGCACATACCCCTGAACGGATACTGTTACAGAATCAAGAGCAGTTCGACTTACCAATCTAATTGTTACCTGTTGTGTCGGTCTAACACCAGAAACCGGATTGTTTTCGATCGGCCCAGTTGATAAAATAGCCATCTTCCCCATCCCACCTTTTTATGAACCTCTTACTCTCTTAAGCTCACATGAATAATAATATTCAAACATTAAAGCAACGGTGTGGACAAAAGACAGGCGTCAATTCACCATTATTCATAAGGCATATAAGGTTTCGACAAGAAACAATATGAATTTCTTAGTCTTGCGTTTTAGAAATCCTTTAAACTTGATAATACAGCTTCTATGAAAGTGGTTGAAAATGCTGGAATTCATATGTATTTCAAGGGGCTATAACGAATAGGAAAAAGGCTGTCCCAAAAGTCATGCTTATGACTTTTGGGACAGCCCCTTTCATGGTTATTTTGGTCTAATGAAGCTGGCACACGTTATTCGCTCCCATGTGCAACGTTGCGAAATGTAACGATTCACAGAGAAGTTATTTCATCGACTGTATCGCTTTTCAGGCTCTGATACTCATAGATATAACGGATATAATTTTGTGCGCTTTGGTTAATTTCTGCATCAGTAGCTTGGAATGAGGCACCAAAGACTGCAAAATACGGTAACGCTACGGCGCCAACATGATTTATGCTGGCTTTGAAGGGGGTCACTACCTCATCTACGGTAAAGGACACTGAACCATCCCTCGTGTAATTTTCCTTCTTATCACCAATGGATATAGCCAAGCCCATCTTTTTCCCATGCAGTTTGTTACCTGTTGATCCGTACGCCCATCCGTAAGTAAAAACATCATCTAACCACTTTTTCAACAAAGGTGGATAGCTATACCAATATAACGGAAACTGCAAAATAATATGATCATATGCTTCGAGTAACTTCTGTTCTCTGGACACATCGATGTTCCAATCAGGATAGGCTTTATAAATCTCATGAATTGTAATATCAGAGTGTTGCAACAACTTCTTTTTTAAGCGTTGATTTACTCTTGAAACCTCTATATTGGGATGCGCCAGAATGACGAGTGTTTTCATGATTAACATTCCTTTCGCGGTTCAGCTATAGGCTTTTTTTGAATATGGCCATTATCATATAAGCCTGAAAAAAAGAAAATACACACCCGAAAGTAAGATGGTTACTTCAAAGTGTGTATGGACTTCATCAGCCATATTGTGAGAAAATGAATAGTTAGACCACATCAATAAGATGTAACATGAACGAGGTGATATGTCATGAAGCAATATAACCTGGGAATCGAAGCGACACTCGAAATTATTGGCGGCAAATGGAAAGCGCTAATCATATGTTTATTAATGTCTGGTGTGAAAAGGACAGGCGAGTTACAGCGCAGTATAGACGGTATCTCGCAAAAGGTCCTGATCCAGCAATTACGCGAGCTTGAAAGAGACGGCCTTGTCAGAAGGCATGTTTACCAACAGATGCCGCCCAAAGTCGAATACAGTCTTACAGAGTATGGAGTAACCGCCAACAAGATCGTGGATGTGATGTGCACATGGGGGCGGGAAAATATAGCATTAAGGCAACAACAAGGAGAAGACATTATACTATTGGAAAATAAAGAGCCTGCTTTTTGAGCTGGAATCTTTAGCCGACACTTTGAGAAGAAGGAGCACTTAAATTGAAAAACTATCTTGTATTCGGTGCTAGCAAAGGATTAGGAGATGCATTTGTCAGGGGTGTACCTGAGCAAGGTGATAAAGTCTGGGTCGTGTCTCGCACGAAACCTGATAACTTGAAACTAGACGATGGAGTAGAACGCATATGGATACAGGCAGATCTGTCTAAGCTCCATGCATCCGAACAGATCTGCGATGCGCTTCAGAACGAGACTTTGGATGTTCTCATTTACAATGTGGGCATTTGGGAAAAAGAGGGTTTCGAGGACCATTATACGTTCGATAATGACACCCCCGCCGACATCAGTAATCTGATTCATGTGAATGTAACATCTGCTATTGTAAGCATTCAGGCATTATTGCCCCACCTTAGGAAATCAACAGCAGGCAAAATCATTCTTATTGGCTCGACTGCGGGTCTGAGCAATGCGAACAGTACTCAGGTATCTTTTGTGGCCTCCAAATTTGCCATTCGTGGGGTTACAGAAGCCTTGAGAGAACATACAAGAAAAGACCGAATCGCGGTTACGTGTATCAACCCGGGAGAACTCGCAGCCGAAGTTCCATATAAAGATGGCATTGACCGCGCTCTTTCCGAATATAATGGTACACGCATCCCTCTTCAGGACATGGTTTCTATCGTAAAATGCATCGTCAGCCTGTCCAATGCAGCCTGTGTAAAAGAAATTAATATTCCGGCAATTACGGATTTGAACGCTTAATTAAGATTCAAAACGGATTAATAAAACTCCGTGACAACCAGAGACAAACAAACATTAAGAGCGCGTTTGAAACGTGCTCTTTGTGCTGCAATAAGGTAGTTAACATTTTATAAAATGGACTAAAAGATGCTTAAATTCACTTCATTTAAAAAAAACGTCACTATACTTTAGTCCTGTCCTTACTGGGCTAGGGTCTTGGACAAAGACTGGGCTTGAGTTTGTTCTGATTATGGTAAATCCACTGCTATACTGCAAAGCGATATACATATTTTGATAAAAGGAGCTATCACAATGAGAACAAATTTCAGCACCATGCCCAGCACGAGATCAGAGGAGGAAAAAGTCCAAAAAGCCAGGCGAGGACTGCTCGTTTTCTTTGCCGTGCTCATCCCTCTCTCCATCCTTAGTTATGTACTGATCATGAAAGCACCGATTTTCGGTCTGCTTCTCATGTGGACACCCGGCTTGTCCTCTATCTTCGCCCGTGTAGTACTTCGCGAAGGCATCTCGGATATTTCCTTGCGGTTTGGTGGGAAGCAGACAGTGAAGTCATTGCCTTTCATCTTGCTTTTTCCAGTTGTTATTGGTTTATTTGCTTATGGAATCGCATGGATTACGGGGCTAGTTCAGTATGTTACACCGGACTCATTCATTGAAGGCCCATCTGGTGTTATCCTTGCAGGAACAATACTTTTTCAAATGTTTGTGGGTACTGCAATCGGTATAATCAGCAGTTCAGGAGAGGAGCTCGGCTGGAGGGGCTATATGCTCACTCGACTAATCGACGCCCGTATACCCAGACCCGTGCTGACGAGCGGAATTATTTGGGGTGTCTGGCACCTTCCCGTAATGCTTTTTGCGGATTATTATTCCGGTCCGTATCCTGCCTTATCGGTTATCCTGTTTATGATTTCAGTGACCTCGTTCAGTTATCTGATCAGCCGCTTGCGCTTAACAACGGGCAGCATATGGCCTGCAATTCTCCTCCATGCATGTTGGAATGCCGTGATCCAGGATGCCTTTGATATATCTTCCAGTGGCAAAAACGTTCTGCTATGGACTGGAGAATCCGGAATATTAGTGGCTCTCGCCTTGCTGATTGCAGCATGGATGATGTCGAGAAAGCCTCTTGTCATAAGACAGCTATAAGAAAAAATCTCTGAATCCAAATTCGGAGCAATGATGAAAATATGTTTTAAGGAAAAACATCCAACTTAAGAATGACAAAAGCCCGCAACGTAGCGGGCTTTTCGGTTTTTCATCCTTTATCGTTTATCTTTGACTTTCAGACTAGATCGCTTGTAAGTATGAATACTGGCAAAGTACATGCGAGCTTTTGTGCTTTTAGATATGTTTCATTTCCCTATTGAACAGCTCATCACTGACAAGTCACTTTGATGCTGTCATGCATTCCACCAGTGCCCGCAGTGAATAATCGGAGGTTGAACATAACAGAATGCATCCGGCTGTCTGTGGCAGTGCGGCGTCATCATAGGGATTGCGCAGCACCAGATTCAGCAATGGCTTAACCGCAGCCAAGGCCTCCGCCAGTTCCAGCTGACCTGTGAATAGATGGGCATTAAGGGTGCCCTGGATAACGACATCCGCATCAGCAGCTTGCTGTATCAGGGACTTTATCTGTTCGGCATCGGGCTTCATCGCGCAGTAGCACGTCTGCACAGCCAAGCCTTCATCCTTCAATTGGGAGGCTAACCTGATTTCCGCAGAACCGCTATTATCGGCCTGAGTCAGCTGCTCCTGCTGCGGCAGTATCAGCAAATATTTCAGCGAATCCTTGAGTGGCAGCAAACCCTGCGGGTCTCGGCTAACTTTCACAGTCATACGAGCCAGCTTCAGTGCCGCCTCTCCCCACTGCTCTATGGGAATCGGCTGTGCAGACGCCTGGTACATCCGGAATTGGTCATGCAGCTGCCGAATACGAAGAACCGACTCGTCGATTCGCGACTCGTGAATGCGCCCATCCCTTACAGCGGCCAGAATACCCGCGATGACCCGGCTCTGAAACTCCGGCGTATGGCACATCAGGATCATATCGTTCCCCGCCTGAACAGCCAGCACACCCACGTCTTCCGGGCTGAAATTTTTGCGAATTGCCCCCATTTCTATGTCATCGGTACAGATCACCCCCGTAAAGCCCAACTGTTTCCGCAGCAGTTCCGTGGCAAAAAAACGACTGAGTGAGGCTGGAAGTCCGCCGGATTCCGGAATGTTAGGAAACACCAGATGCCCCATCATGATTGAATCCGCCCCGGCTTGAATTGCCTCAACAAATGGAAGCAATGGCCCCTCCATCAACTGTTCAATCGTCAGTTCACATTCGGGCAGAACAATATGCGAGTCTCCGCTCACTTGCCCATGGCCGGGAAAATGCTTTGCCGTCACGGCCACTCCCGCTTCATGCATCCCCTGAATATAGGCGCGGCCGAATTGGGCCACCAGCTGCGGGTCCTCTCCAAAGGAGCGAACACCCACAACCGGATTATCTATATGCGTGTTCACATCCAGCACTGGTGCCCAGTTCATGGGAATACCAAGCGAGTGCAGCTCACTGCCGATGATTTTACCGAGCAAAAGAGCGGCTTCCGGATCTTCACTTAACCCGACTGCCCGGTTGCCAGGGACATAGGGAAAAAAGGACTTAAACTTGGACAAGGTGCCGCCCTCTTCATCTACCGAAACATAATAAGGCAAAAGGCTCCCGATATCTTCGGCTATGTTCTTTACTTCTGCAAGTAGCGCATGTGTCTGCTGCTCGCTCTCAATATTATGGGGAAAGATGCCGATGCCCCCAAATCGGTGCTGTGCCATTCTGCCGCGAAACTCCGGCTCGGCCCGAGTCGATGGTGTGCCTACTACGCACATCAGGGCTATTTTGTCTTCCAGACTCATTGCCGTCAGATCAGTTTGTGTATGGATCGCGTTCAGACCCAGTTCTTGATAGAGCGTGCGCTCCAGATAATCATGCAGATAGAACCTCGATTTCACAAAGTGCTCCGCCATATCAGAGGGCTGGTAACGCTCCAGCGCAGCCTTCATCCGAGGTAGGACCCCCTCACGCCCGCGGCGGTTTCTCGTATAATTGTTATGGAGTGAGCGCCACTCCGCATCGTCTCCGGGATACAGCTCCCAGCGGTAAGCATACTTATGGATCGCCCGTGAACGATCTGTCGCCACCTCAAAATCATGCATGATTGCAATCAGTTCCGCTTCTTCCCTGTGCTCCCGCACTTCGTCCATCAGCTTCCAGATCACATCATAATAATCCTCTACCCTATAATTGCCGAGAAGGTTGTGTCCGGTAACAGAATCAATGCCATGAAACCGTTCCAGAAATCGGTCGATGAAGGTGGTGGTATTCGCCTTTCGGTTCCAGGCCAAATCCGCGTGCAGCAGCATGGGGTACCAGGTTGTTTCGAAAATACCATATGGAACACCGAGGCTGAAAGGCCCCGTCCAGTTGGTAGCAACTACACAGCCAAGATTCAGTTTGTCGGCCGTCTCTGCCCACTGAAGCAAGTTGTCTGTCCGGTTCAGCAGTACCGGATAATTCTGATGTTCTGCCCAATCAAAGCTGCGGACTGCTGGCGCCCCCATAACTTCAATGCCGAGCGCCCTGAATTTATTGGCATGCGAAGTAACTTCCGCTTCGATATTGCGCCCGTTGTAGATCCAGATCATGGCGACACTTCGCCGATCCAGCTTAGCCAGTTCCTCTGGCGGGCATTTATCCAGCATGTCATGCCAGAAAATCGGCTGCTTTCCCCGTTCTGCCGTAAATGCAATCAGACGGTTCAAAAAGGCGATAAAAGCTCGTTCCCGCACGCCTCCAAACTCGATTTTGCAGCGTTCGCACTCGCATAGGCTGTAGACCTCGTCACACCCGAGGTGAATATAACGCGAATCCGGGTGGGCGTCGATCATCTCTTCGAGTAAAGTGGTTATCAACCCAAAGGTTTCCGGATGCGATGGGCAGATCTCCCCGGTGGACTGCTCTGTCTCGCGAAGATGCCGCCAACCTTCGTGGCGTAATACATATTCCAGATGTCCAAAGCTCTGCTGGAGCGGAATAATCTCTATAAAGTGATCGTGGGCGCTCCGCTTCAATTCTTCCAGCTGTGAACGACTTAACGCATGTTTTGGATGTGCGAACTCGGGATGCGACTGAAATGGGAACTTATCCTCATATTCAATCAAAATCGCGTTCGTCTTATAACGGGCGAATTCAGCCAAATACTTCGTCAACAGTTCCGGCTTGGAGAACGTCTGACGCAGGTCAAAGTTCATTGCCCGCATAGGTGTATCCGGCCAGTCGGTTATGGACACCGCCGGGATAACCCCATCGGGTCCATTCAGTTGTACCAATGTCTGCAATCCATAAAATAGACCCGCCGCATCCAGTGCGTAGACTTCAGCCCTTCCGGCCGACACCTCCAGCTTATACCCTTGTGGACGTCCGTCCAACCCAGTCAGATCCGTTCTGTCTTGTTGAATAAACGAACTGAAACTAGGGATGGTCGGGCTCTTCTGTTGTGTTCCCAGGACTTCATGAATGGCAGGGGCTCCATGTTCCTCATCGACTACCTGCTGCGTTTCCTGCCCTGAGAGACTTTCGATTATTAACAAATATCCCTTTTCTATTCTGGAGCATGTATATTCCATCCCCGGAAATGCCCGGCGACAATGAATTTCCAATCTGGGATCATCCTGTTCCATGAAAAGACTCCATCTTTCCTCGCCATTCAGTCGCAAGGCTTCTCCTTCGCTCGCTGCAATCTGCTTCGGTTGTGGTATCAAGCTCTGCATCGCTCTCCTCCTATTCTCAGCTCTGTGGACTGATCCGGCCATTCTTCCAGCACTGCAAGACACTTAACTTTCCACCATCCATGTTGAAGCTAACGATATCGGCGGGTGCTCCGACCTCAAGGCCAGCAGCCTGTTCAAGCCCAAGCAGCCGGGCCGGATGCACCGATGCACAGTCCCAGGCATCGGGAAGCCCGGACAACCCCGCTTCCACAAGATACCCCACCTGATCCGGAAGCATCATCGCCGAGCCAGCCAACAGCTCCGGCTGGCCGGCAAGGTGCAGCCGACCTTCCGCCGTCAATACCACATCTCCACCGATATGCAGGTGGTAGGAACCTGGTGGCATACCGCTCAACGAGACGGCATCGCTGACAAGAATGGCGCGGTTCCGTTTCATCCGAAGAATTACAGCCAGCACAGACAGCGGAAGATGATGACCATCCGCTATCATGCACCCATACAGCTCATCGGCTGCCAGCTGCTCCCACAGATAGTTCGGATGACGAGGAAGCATCAGGTGTGCACCATTACCAAGATGTGTAGACATCAATGCTCCTGCGGAGACCGCTTCCCTGATCTGCTCTGGCGTTGCTGCCGTATGTCCAATCGAGACAAGAATGCCGGATTCACAGCACCGGGCAATAAATGAAGCTGAACCAGGCCACTCCGGGGAAAGGGTAATGATGCGAATTAATCCATCGGCGGCATCCTGCCAACGGCTGAGCGCCTCCCAATCAGGGGGAACAATATGCTGCTTTGGGTGGGCGCCGCGTGGGCCATCCTCCGGCGAGAGGAATGGACCTTCCAGATGAATGCCCACAATTCCCTCGGCCGCATCCCGGTTCAGCCGAACGGCTTTTGCAATGACGGAGGCCGCCTCAGCCAACCTTACGGAACTGTTCGTAATCAACGTCGGGCAAAAGC
The DNA here is from genome assembly GCF_013359905.1 of Paenibacillus taichungensis. GTDB lineage: Bacteria > Bacillota > Bacilli > Paenibacillales > Paenibacillaceae > Paenibacillus > Paenibacillus taichungensis. Next base: position 603,959 of record NZ_JABMCC010000118.1, read on the forward strand.
TTGTAACACCTTGGCTTTTCAGCTTCCGGGTCAGCTGCACTACCGTATCTGGACATAGCGGGGCTGTGTTCAGATCCAGCCCCCATCCGCCGTTCACCTGTAAATCCACCAGTCCAGGCGCAAGCCAGGGCAGGCAATCTCCGGGAGGCGACATTTCAAGTTCAGTAACAGCAGTGATACGTCCCTCTCTGATCCCGACCTCAATGGGCAGCCCTGTTCTGTAGTGCTTCCCGATCATTGACACGCTCACAGGCCGTAGGCTTCCCGGTCTGTGAACATCGTGATTCCGGGATGTGTACGCAGGATAGTGGCAGGACATGCCGTGCTGATCGGATCATGTAAAGCTGCCGCAAGTGCACGCCGCTTGGATGCTCCCGGTACAATTGCGAACAGCTCCCTTCCAGCCATCAACGTTGGCACAGTCAGGGTCAACGCCTCCGCAGGCACATCTTCCAGATGGGCAAAGCACCCATCGTTCACCTGCTGACGGCGACAAGCTTCGTCCAGTTTTACCGCTTTGACGATTCTCGAATCTTCAAAATCGGCAACAGGCGGATCATTGAAGGCGATATGCCCATTCTCTCCGATACCGAGGCAGACGATATCAATAGGAGCCGCACGTAGCAGGTCTCCATATCTCTGACACTCCTGCTCCACATCTTGTAGCCCATCCAACAGCTCCACCCGCCCAGGCTGCACCCGACTGAACAGCCGATCCGTTAAATATTGACCAAATCGCTGGGGAGCCTTTGGCGGCAGATACATATATTCATCCATATGAAAGGCACAGACCCTTGACCAATCGATACCTTGCTCCCGTACCAGACCTTCATACAATTCGTTTTGCGAAGGAGCAGCAGCGAACACCATGCGTACCTGACGCTCCGAATCCTGAAGCAGCTGTCTTAATCTGGCCCCAACCGCAGCCGCAGCCGCTGCTCCCATCTGATTCCGATCAGTATAAACCTGCACAGACATATGCTCAACGTTATGAGTCTTGAGCGGTTCCACCAAGTCATTCACATTCATGTGCTTCCTCCTCCTTCAAGCCACTTCTCGTCTGCTTGTTTAATTGCCGGCATTCAACATCAGCAGCGTTGTATGCGGCGAATCATGACCTGCTGCGTAGTAATAGCCATTGTAACGGATTCTCCGCGGTTCAAAACCAACCTGTCTGCCCGGTCCCACCGCTTCCGAGACAAGCGCCACACTCCCATCCATTCCTGTTGTCCCGCTGGTGTAACGCCCCGCCGAATAAGTAAATCTCCCCTCGACTTTCGCCCCCGAAATTATTGCGCCTGTATCATAATCTCTGACCTTCATGGTGACGGATACCCCTGATCCGCCATAGACCAGATTCATGTCCGTTACAATCAATGCCTTCAATGCGGTGCTGCCAGTGGTCGCCGACACTTCATCGGTGAGAGGCCCGATATTGCCACGCAGATCACGCGCCGCAATACGATAGTAGTATGTCGTATCCGGCAGCAGTCCCTTGTCCTGGTAATTCAGGGCGCGGGCGAGTCCAACGATATCCGCAGCGACAGGCGTGAACCCCTGCACGGTACTTCGGTATATCACATAGCGTTCCACTTCCATGTTATCCGAAGCCATTCCATAATTCAGATGTACAGTCTGATAATCAGTCGCCTCAATGGAAGGAACCCCTGAAAGGGCGGAAGGAGCTTCCTGATCATCCGGCGCTGTCCAAACTACACCGCCCGGCCCCCAATAAGAAGGAAGTGCCCGGTAGGAATCATAGTGATGGACGGCAATACCGCCAAAGGCGCTGCTCTGCCCGTAAGCTGCATATACCTTATCCAGCTCGGCTTCCATGTGGGTACGCCCCTCCTCCCAGAAGGTAATGGTCTCCGGGTCTCCGCTATTGGCGATATCCAGCGTTTCCACACCAATCACCACGGAATTCGGCTTACCGATCTGATCCGCATAAGCCAGCTCTCCAGCAGCCCCGGCAATAATGCCAGCGGAGCCATCCGCCGTATCCCGATAATCCATAATGGAGATATAATCAGAGATATCCTGAACATGCTCAGACAGCCATTTGTTGGAGCCATTCCATGAAATATTCGCTGCTTGATCCGATGTGTCATACCACTTGGGAACAGCAGGACCGAACGGAAGCCAAATACCTGCGGTATCCCGGCGATCAATCATCTTTTGCAGGCCATCCAGGTATTCCTTCTGCAGGAAATGACTTGGGTCTTTAAAGTCGGGAGAGATATAAGGCTCAATATCCACATTGATTCCGTCAAACTTCTCCGTATCCCCCGCTGCAAGATTGTAATTGATCACCTGCTCCATTTCCTGCACAGCATGATGGTGATACTTCTCGTAAGCGCCCATATAGGCCGGCGTAGTGCCGCCTGCAATTAACGCATGCACCTGCAAATTTTTGCTGTGCGCCCAACTCACGAAAGAACGCAACTCGACTTCCTGCGCTTCCAGTGCATCGTATCCGGCATAACCGCCTACTGCAAGATAAAGCGTCTGGACCGGTGTTTGGCCGAATGTCTGCGTATCGGTGATGAATGACTCCAGCACCTGGCGCGATCCAGGGTTGAGCAGCAGCTTATAGCTTTCCGGTTCCCAGATCCACATAGCGCGCTCCTGTACAGGAAGAGGTACGGCAGTCTCATGCGTCCCGGTTCCAACCTGAGCATACACCGTCGGGCTATAACCATAACGCTCCGGTGCGCTGGCCGCTCTGGCCTCAAGACTGACCGTGCGATCGCCAAGTCCCGCCGTGTCCCAGGTGTATACATATGCAGGACCTTGCTGAACAGCTTCCTCCCATGGCCCGCGGTTCACCCGAACCTCTACCAGCATGATCGGAAGTGGAGAGCTGGTCTCGACAGAGATCTCCACCTGGCCGCTAAGAGAAACGCCCTCAGATGGTCCAGTGATGGTTACTACAGGAACAGCACCTGCCGGGTTATTAACGGTAAGGACGGCAGCCGCTCCCCATACCCCGTAACGGGTGGACGTATCCAGTCCACGAACCACCAGTTCCACGGTCCCGTTATAAGCTGAGGTATCCAGCATATAAGACCATGTGCCGCTGTCATCCCCATCCGGATCATTTAATACCACTTCGAATTGAGCCGTTCCGTCCACAAATAGTCGAATGTCATACAAGTCGGTATAACTGCCCCCAATTTCCACCAGCCCTCCATCCGACACATACCCGCCCGCAGGCGCGTCCAGTGAAATTGAACCCGCCGCTTCTGCCTTGCCAGGGACAGCTATTCCAATCGTCACCATACAGATCAACAGAAACAATCCCAGTTTGAATCCGGAGTACACACGCAGATGCTGCTTTTTCATAAGCGAAGCCTCCTTTTGCCATTCTGTAATGGTCTAGGATTCCTGTGCCGTACATTCGCTCATTTCGCGCTCAGCTGAACATTCTGAACACGGTCATACGCTTCCTTATAGGTGTTCAGCAGCTTATCTACCCCAAGATTGTTGATTTCCTCTACATACTTCTCCCAATCCGCCAGACTCCGGGAACCCGTAACAAATTTGGCAAAACTCTCGTCACGGTGCTTCTTAATCGCCTGACCGGTAATGGATATGACCTCATTTTCCACTTCTTTAAAAGCAGGTCTTGGCTGCATTGCGGGAGGATCATATTTGACCGCTTCTTCATAGGCATGCTTCAGATCGTCCGAGAACAGCGACAAGTGCGCGTTGAAATCAATCCAGGTATAGGTCCCGCTGGTCTGAAGCCCTGTCTGCTTGCGCATTTCAATGACATCGTTATACTCCGGCTTGAACTTGATCGTATCGCCTTCCTTTATAAAGGTCTCTCCCTCTACACCCCAGCTGCTCAGCGTACGTCCTTCCTCAGAATAGAAAAAGTCCATGTACTTCATCACATCATCAATGTTCTTGGAGGTCGAGGCCACCGTCAATCCGCCTTCCATATAATGAAAATACGGATTCAGCTGTTTGCCGCCTGAAATGCCTGCCGGAGGGGCCAGAAACTGCATGTTGAACTCCGGATTCTCCTGCTGCATGGCATTATTGAAAAAGTCAATCCGGCTGATATAATCAATGGTTACAAATGATTTTCCAGTCGAGACCATATCCTGCCACTGCTTAGTTTGCAATGATAAGAAATCGGGCGGGACCAACCCTTCATCGTAAAAACTTTTCCACATCCCTACCATGGCCTTGTAGTTGTCTTCAGTCGGTCCATAAAGCCATTCCTTCTGGTCAAAATCATAGTAGGCACCCTCACCCGTTCCGTAGTTCACCGTCATATTGGCATTCATCTCATCCGGGATCTGACCGTAGCGGATCGAGAGCGGGTAACTGTCCGGGTATTTCTCCTTCAGCTTCTTCAGCGCTGCATGCAACTCTTCATAAGTTGTTGGAACCTGAATGCCTTCCTTGTCAAAAACATCCTTGCGGTACATCCAGATCATACGATTCGTCTCGCCGAAGCCTTGATTGGGGAACATATACATTTTACCGTCGGCGGACAGGGCAGCCTTCGCTTCCTCGGGATATTGCTTCATCCATGCCTTCAGATTCGGCATACTGTCCATATATTCCATCAGATCTACCAGCGCGCCCTGCTGACCAAACTTGTTCGAATCTTTGCGATTAGGCATATACATCAGATCAGGCAGCGCTTTGGAGGCAATCGCAAGGTTCAGGCTCTCATCCAGCTTGCCGGAAGGTGTCTGCACTTCCAGCGTGACGCCCGTCTTTTCCTTTAACCAGCTCCAAATGGGCCAGCTCTTGGAATAAGGAAAAGTGGCATTGTTGTCCAGCAGGGCCGTGAAGGTCTTTCCCGCCCCGGTGGAGTTATCGGTTATTCCGGTACCGTTTCCTTTGGTATCTGTTTGCGGGTCGGCACCCTTGCCGCCACTGCACCCTGCCACCATCGTTACTGCAATCAGCAGGGGAAGTATTACCGATTTCCATTTGCCCATAAGCTTCTCTCCCTTAATCTGAATTCGCGGTGCACTTCTTGCCTCACTTAACCTTTGACAGCACCAACCATGGCTCCTTTGACGAAATACTTCTGTACGAACGGATAGATGACCAGAATCGGCAGGGTTGAGACCATAATGGTCGCATACTTGAGCGATTCCTCCACCACCAGATTATCTCCCCCAATGGATGTTACGTCGCCTGAGCTTGCGCTGCCGGCCAACACGAGATTACGCAGCAGCACCTGGAGCGGAAACAAATCGGGAGACCGTAGATAGAGCAGCGGAAAGATAAAGTTGTTCCACATACCCACGGCATAGAACAGGGCAATCGTGGCAAAGGATGCCTTGGACAGCGGTACAATAATACGTATGAAGATTCCAATATCGTTCAAACCGTCCATCCGTCCCGATTCCTCCAGCTCTTTGGGGATGCCTGAGAAGAACGTGCGCATCAGAATGAGGTTCCAGGTGCTAACTGCACCCGGGAGAACCATGCCCCATACGGTATCCACCAGATTCAGAGAACGGACCACCAGGAAGGTCGGGATCATCCCGCCGCTGAAGAACATCGTAATTACAATCAAGACCGTGAAACTATTACGCAGTGCCATGTCTTTTCTGGACAAAGCGTAGGCTCCGGTGGAGGTGACCACCAGTGAAATCAGTGTGCCAAGCACGGTGTAAATGATCGTATTTCGGTAAGCCGTCCAGATTTGCGGATCGCCCAGCACCAATTTGTACATGCTCAGATTAAAGCCCTTGGGCCAAAAGGAAATATTGTTTTGGATGACGTTTACGTTGCTGCTGAGGGAAACCGCCAGCATATGAAGGAACGGATAGAGTGTAACCACCACAACCAACAGCAGGATCAGCGATGCCACAACGTTAAACCAGGAAAATCGGAGTGAGTTCACGCCACACCTCTTTCTACCATAGACTGGTCTCACTTAATCGGCGGCTGAGCCAGTTGGCCGTATAGATGAAAATCAGACTGATGACACCCATAAACAAATCAATGGACGCACCATAGCTGAAATTCCCCTGTACCATGCCCACCCTGTAAACATACGTGCTGATAATATCCGCTGTATCGTAGATCGCCGGATTCTGCATCAGGAAGACTTTCTCGAAGCCGATTTCCAGCACTTTGCCGATATTTAGAATCAGTGTAATGACGATCGCGGGAGATATACCGGGTAGTGTGACATGCCAGATTTTGCGCAATCGACTTGCTCCGTCCATATCCGCGGCTTCATACAGCTGCGGATCGATGGCCGTCAGCGCGGCCAGATAAATAATGGTCTCCCAGCCGATATGCTGCCAGATTTCTGACAGGACGTAGATGCCCCGGAACAGCCCCGGCTCATTCATGAAATTAATCGGTCCAATACCGATGCCTGCCAGCAAATCGTTAATTAGCCCTCCCGTTGGGGACAGAAACATAATCACCATACTCGCCACGATTACATTCGAGATGAAATGCGGCAGATAGCTGACCGTCTGTACAAAACGCTTGAATGCTGCCCTTCGCACCTCATTCAGCAGAATGGCCAGCAGGATTGGGGCTGGAAAACCGAACACCAGCTTATACAGTCCCAGCAGAAACGTATTCTTCATCAGCGGCCAAAAATCGGGATTCTCCAGAAACATCCGGTAATATTTGAATCCCACCCAATCACTCGCCCAAATTCCTTTAAACAGATTGTAATCCTTGAACGTGATGACCAGACCAAACATCGGCGCATAGCGGAAGATCAAATAATACAGGAGGCATGGCAGGAATAGCAGCCATAGCGCCTTGTTCCTGTTCCAGGTTCTGATCAAACGCGACTTCCGCCGAGGCGGCCGGTGCGCTTCTTTTTGCGGTTTGCTTTGCATTACGCTAGCATCAGCCATCGGCATGCCCCCTCTTGCTTGATGAGTTAATTCGACTTTTATGTCAGCTAACTTACCCTGGAATTCCGGGGTTCGTATTCGAATTATAGCTATAAACCTTTAGAAAGCGCTATCTACATGTTATATAACTTTTCGCCTTTACTCCTTTTTTCCAGATATCCGCGTATAATTCAGTAAAAGTGTATATTGTTTGTGTCAGATTTATGCCGCTATGATAGGATTAACTACTCGATCCGGGGCTGTACTCAAGGGGGAATGTCATAATGAAGGGACTGCTTACAAGCAAATTTGCGCTGAATGGACTGTTTGTCAAGCTAATGCTGAGCTTCCTCAGTGTCATCCTGATTTTGGCTTCATTTAATCTGTTCTCCCATCTGTACTTAAGCAACAAGGTCTATCAGGAGATGGTCAGACAAAATGAACTCGGCCTTGCGCAGACCGTTGAAGGGTATGAGAATCATTTCCGACTGACCCAGAACATGATTCTGGCCCTCACCCAATCGGATACCTGGACAGCCAATCTGGGCATTTTGAGCCACATTAAGGAGAACCGCCGTTACGATATTCCCGCAGAGGTGAAGTCGGACCTCTCCACGCTGTACGCTAATCCTTTTCTGCATATCGACAATTTCATTCTCTATTTCAAGCAAGAAGACTATGTACTGGAGAAGGAAGGTCTTAGCAGTGCCAGCGATATGTTCGGTAAATATTATTATAGTAAAGAATATCCCCCGGATTACTGGAAAACTCAAACGATGAACAACCAGTTCCTGAAAGTAATGCCTGCCGCAGCTTTTACGGAAAATACCGTTCACTCATCCCGCTCTCTCGGTCAACTGATGCCGGTCATGATGAAAGCTATTCCCTACGAAGATGTGTACGGCATTATTATGCTGGATCCACAACGTATGCAGGACACATATGGCGATGCCGCTAATAATCCGTTCTACATTCTGGACAACGAGGGACGCCTGCTTTTTACCACGATGGAGGGGGAACTGCAAAATCCGCAGCTACCTGCAGACGGAAGCAAACATGAACGTATTGGGGATCAGTATTACTTCTATGAAAAAGGTAAGCAAACCGGATTTACCTATGTCCGGGTCACCCAGGCCGCAGTAATCGCCGCGGAAATGCGGGGCATGCAGCTGCTGCTGGCTTTCCTGCTTGGCGCTGCTGTGCTGATTAGCATGATCTCCTCCCTGTTTTTCAGCATAAGATTAAACCAGCCGCTCCAGCGCCTTATTGCCGCTCTGGACCGAAATTCGGACAGCGTACCAGACAAATGGAGCAGTGTAAAAGAATTCGCCATGATCGGCGACCGCCTGAGCTCTATTCTGGAGAATAACCGCTACATTCAAAGCGACCTTGCGCAGAAGAACTCTCTTGTACGCCAGTACGCTTATATCCATAAAGTAAAGAATATACCGCTCAGCTCCTATTTGGCAGAGCTTGAGGATGCCCAGCATGCCGAGCAGCCTTATGTCTCCATTCTGTTCAAGGTGGGCTTCAAATCCCAGCCGGATGAATTCGGGCAGCATACCCTGTTATTATGGAAGCTGATTCAAAGCCTGTTCACCAGCAGCAAAACCAATAGCGTTGCCATTCAGCCCGAGCAGGACCAACTGCTCTTGCTGCTGTTCGATCCAGGTCCACAGATTGGTATTCTTCAAGCGCTCGATACACTGAAGGAGTTGCTGGCTGTCGAGGAAACCCTTTATCTGACCATCGCGGTAAGTCCGGTGTATTCCGGAGAAATTCCGTTTACCGATGCGTACAGCAATCTGTCCATGCTGTTAAAAGAGCGCAGACTGAATGGGGAGACACAAGTTATTGTGGAGCCGCGTGCTTCTTCGTCAAATGCCTTCCATGTGAAGGTCACTTATGGGGAGGAACTGCACAACCTGCTGCAATCCGGCAATGAAGAGGCCGTATTCGCTTGGCTGGATCGCCAGCTGGAGCAACTGCAACACAAGGATGCAGCCGCAGAAGACTTCCGCACATTTGCAATCGGCGCAGTCGAACAGATCAGCAAGACGGTGATGAAGCTGAATTTGACGAATATCGAATCCGAGTTTCACTCTTCTCCTCCGGGAGAGGCATTTGCTGGTTTCCATTCCATGCAGCAATACAGGGAATGGCTTCAGGCGTTGGCTCAACCGGTACTTGCGGCAGTACGAAGCCAGCTGGAAACGCGTGATCCAGTTATCACCTTTGTGCTGGACTACCTGGATCATCATTATGGGGAAGACATTAATTTGAATATCGTCGCCGACAAGTTGAATTTAACATCGGGGTACCTCTCCAGTATTTTCAAGGAAAAGACTAACATCAACTTCAGCGAATATCTGAACAATCTGCGGGTTGAGCGGGCCAAGGAACTGCTTGTGAATGTAGATCTGCGAATTCAGGACATTGCGACACAGGTCGGCTATCAAAATGTGAATTCGTTCATCCGTATGTTCAAGCGTCGATACGGGATGACCCCCGGAGAATACCGCAAGCGTTATGCGGGTGATGAGCCATTTATCTCCTCCAGCCATGGCTAACCAGGCGTGAGCGGGCAAGAACCTTAGATTGTAAATACACCAGCGTCCGCTCGGAAGCAGGCGCTGGTGTACTGTCAGTTTACATTAGAATTTTGGACAGGTGCACAAGAGCCATCGAAGGAATTCGTTGTTCTTCAGGAATTTGTTCATAGAGCAGATGCCCTTTTCCCGCTTCAATCATTTGTTTGCTCATACTAGCAATCCGACCTTTACTATGATCAATAAAACGAAAATCCACCTGTCGTAAACTTTGCATTTCAGTCAAACGTTCGAATGCCTCAGCCTTGATCCCCTTATGTATCTCTTTCAGTTCAAGCACCTCCAACCCGTCCGCAGTCCACAGGTTCCCAATGTCTTGCAGAGACTTCATGAAATCAAGTTCAAGCTGCCGCAGATTCTTCATGTGCGAGAAGTCGCACAACCGCTCGATTTTGGGCAATGACAGATGCAGATAGACCAGATGATGTAATGCCCCCACTGCATCGATCTCGGTTAGATTCTTTACGGACGATAATCTCAGCATACGGATATTCGATTCAGCCAGAACTTCGAGTGAACCAGCCAATGTACAGTGATCGAGAGCCAAATACTCGATAAATGGTAAGTCTACAACAAAATCAAGCTGATCAATGTCGCAGTTCAGGACGAGGGTACTCAACCGAATGCAGTCCTCAATCGGCGAGAGATCGGGAAATTTCCCGCTAAGTGCGAGATAAGTCAAGTATTTGTAATTCCGGATGAAGTCCAGGTTTTGCTTTTTGGGTGAGCGAATGTTCAGAAACTCCATCTTTTGCAGCGCACTCAATATACTCAAATCGTGTGTTTGCTTGAGATCCAGCTGCAAAGCGGTGACATGTTTTAAACCAGCAAGTGCCTCCAGAAACTCTTCTGAATACCGCCCCTTCACATCTGTATTGGACACATTTAAAATCAAATCGGGTCGTTTAACAAACACATGTTCATCCAGTTTTCGCAGATCATGCATCTCGTCCAACCCGACAACAAAGCTAATCGTAGCCCTGTTCCGCAGTTGTACGATAGCCTTGTCCATTTTATCCTCGTTCCAGGGAACACCACTCATTGAAGCGGCCCACGGTTCGTTCATTGTTGGTCACCCTCCAATTCTCTGATACTTATCCATGTCTAGCTTTCCTTTAATTGTAAATCAAGAAGAGTACATTGAGAAGTCGGATATTCGATTGCAATACTGTATTCTGCACTCTGTACTCGGTAACAACTGGTGTATTCATGAAAATGAGAAAGAGATCATCTTTTTAAATCCATAATATTACATCTAAAGAACATTTATCCGATATAAAGAGATATCTATTTGAACGAGGGGTGAAATCTGATGAATAGTTCATTAATAGGTCCTGGAACAGGACTTATTGCCATTGCTGCGGGTGTAATGATGATTGCTACTTCCAAAAACGAAAAGCGGATAGAAAACAGCTTCATCTACAAACACGGCTTTAAACCAGGCTACGAAGATAAAGCTCGCAGAACATCAATACGGGCGAATCGCGTCGCAGGGTTCGGTTTGATTCTGATTGGTCTAGCTGCGATCGGAATTATCTAATACCTGTTAGAAGCTTGAAAGCTCATTTCGTGGTTACTTATCACCTGAAAACTCTGCTATAATACCTCCAAGTGTTATTCCCCAAGGGGAGATCAGGATGGAGGATAATCATCATGAAGTTTGCTAAACGTATGGAACATTTCAGTGAGGGGATATTCACACGTTTGCTGGAAATCAAGAGGCAACGACTGGAGAATGGAGAACCTGTCATCGATCTAAGTGTAGGCACACCCAATATTCCCCCTGCCCAACATATCATGACGGCTTTATGCGAGGCAGCAGCAGATGCTTCAAACTATACATATGCTGTAAATGATCAGAGCGAATTGCTGCAAGCAGTCAGTGAATGGTACAAGCGCCGTTACCATGTCGAACTGAACCCGAAAACCCAAATTTGCTCCTTGCTTGGATCACAGGAAGGTCTCGCCCATATCTCTTTGGCGATCGTTGATGAAGGAGATCTGGTCCTTGTACCCGATCCTTGTTATCCAGTCTTTGCTGATGGACCTCTACTTGCAGGAGCCGAACTGTATTATATGCCACAAAAAGAAGAACATGGATATGTTATTCAACTTCAGGACATTCCTGAAGCTGTTGCGCGCAAAGCAAAATTCATGCTTGTATCCTATCCCAACAATCCCACGACAGCAATGGCATCCGATCAGTTCTATCTGGATCTAATTGATTTTGCCAAGAAATATGACATTATCGTTCTTCATGACAATGCATACAGCGAGCTGGTGTTCGATGGGAAAACGTGCGGTAGTTTCCTTGCTTATCCCGGGGCGATGGATGTCGGCATTGAATTCAACTCGTTATCCAAAACCTATGGATTGGCTGGGGCACGAATCGGCTTTTGTGTGGGGAACCCGGATGTGGTATCTGTGCTTAAAAAGCTGAAATCCAACATGGATTACGGCATGTTTCTTCCGATTCAGAAGGCAGCCATTGCTGCAATCACAGGGGATCAGAGTGAAGTTGAGCGGGTCAGAGATATCTACGAGGAGCGCAGAGATATTCTTTGCGAAGGATTCAGCAACCTCGGTTGGTATATCGTCAAACCCGAAGCCAGCATGTTCATCTGGAGTCGGATTCCAGACCACTACGATACCTCAGAACAGTTTGCCATGGATCTGGTTACACAAGCGGGTGTAATCGTAACACCTGGGAGTGCCTTCGGACCTTCGGGTGAAGGATATGTGAGATTCGCTTTGGTTCAGGATAAAGAGACGTTGCAGCAAGCGATCCTATCGGTAGATAACAGTGGAATGCTAAGAGAAAAAACAACGAATTTATAACACGAATGAAAAAATTTCTCATAAGAAAATATCCCCTCTAGGTAAGCAGTGAGAAAAGAGAACATGTCTACATGAACTCACCACTGAAAACCAGAGGGGATTTTTTATTTAAAGATCGAATATTTAAGCTGATTTGCGCCAGTTGGAACGGTACATTAAATAAAGGAAATATGGCGTTCCAATAATCGCAATTAACAACCCGGATGGAATCTCGGTTGGTGCCATAACAGTCCTTCCGATCGTATCCGCCAGTACCAGCATCACTGCACCGACCAAAGCCGACAGAAACATCGACCGTCTTAATTTGTTTCCCGTCAATAGACGGACCATATGTGGAGCGATTAGCCCAATAAATCCAACCGTTCCCACACAGGCGACTGCACCTGCGGCAAGCAAAACACCAACGGTCATAGCCAGCAGACGCGTCCGACGAACACTCAAGCCAAGACCGGAAGCACTATTATCGTCGAATACCAACAGTTCGAATCTTCGCGCCAGCCACCACGCAAGCGGGATCAAAATCAACAGGAACACCCCAATGATCTTCACTTGATCCCATGTACGTGCATAGGTACTGCCTGTTAGCCAGATAAAACCGCTACTGCCATATACAGCGCCGCGAACAATCAGAACCTGAATGCCTGCGCCTGCAATTGCAGACATGGCGATACCCAGCAATACAACTGCGGAAGGATTGAGACCCTTCTTCCAGGACAAAGAGAATACGATTGCTGCAGCGATCCCTGCCCCAACAATCGCCGCTATAGGCAGCAAGAACACCGGAAGACCAGGCCATAGGATGATGACCATCATCGCACCCAAGCCTGCGCCTGACGATACGCCCACGATGGACGCGTCAGCCAGCGGGTTGCGAACGGCCATCTGAATAAGCACACCGCTGATCGCCAGTGCAGCACCTGCACCTGCGGCGACAAGAGTACGCGGAATGCGAAGCTGAACAATAGCCGAGTATAGCCCATCCGATTGAAACAGGCTTGGCAGAAGATCGGCCATTGGAATACGCATCCCGCCAAACATCGTACTAAGGAGAACCAATGCTAACGTTAGTACCGTAAAGATAATAGCAATAGGGCCGAATGCCCAGCGACGCGAACGTGCTCCTGTGCTCATTGAGGTAGACATGCCTGATCCATTTGCTGCCTTCATGCGTGTAAGTACAAGCCAGATCAGCCATGGTGCACCAATGATTGCCATTACGGCCCCTGTCGGCAACTCCAGACTGGAGTTATGAACCATCTTGGCAAGTACGTCTGCACCAACCAGCAGTGCTGCGCCCCACAAGAAAACACCAGGCAATAACAACCGATTGGAGCGAATTCCACTCAATCGAACCAGATGAGGTGCCACCAAACCCACAAAGCCAATTGGCCCAATTACACTGACAATGACCGCAGCCAGCAACACAGCAATAATCAACCCCGTGGCACGGGCCATGCCTACTTTTTGCCCGAGTGAGGAAGCAGTTGATTCATCCAGTTCCAACATATCCCACTGCCGGGATAAAACCAGGGCAACGATCGTAATTCCAATGACCCAAGGCCATGCGTAAATTACACCGCTCCAGTCATTCTGAACAAGCGTTCCTGATCCCCATAGAAATAATGCCTGAGTCTCCTGAGAGAAGAAAATATGCAGCGCGCTTGTAAAAGAACCAAGTACCATCGATACAATCATGCCAGAGAGCGCAAGTCGCACTGGACTTGACGTTCTCCCCCCGCCCATAAAGTACGCTGCGGCAGCTGCCAGTAATCCACCGAGTACGGCGAAAAGGAAAGGCGATTGCTGCATCAAGCCTGGGAAAAAAATCGTTCCCAACACCACGACAAAATAGGCCCCCGCATTGATGCCGAGTGTATCCGACGCCGCGAGCGGATTACGCGTAATGGTCTGTAGCAATGAACCAGCAACAGCAAGCGCCCCTCCAGCCAGGATACCGATTACTGTTCGGGGCATGCGCAGATCCCAGATCATATTATGTTCCAGTGTGTCCTGCCTGCCCATAAGTGAATCTACAACCGTATGGAGTGGAATTGAAGCTTCTCCATAACACAGGCTTACAAAAAAAAGCACGATGAGAGCGGTTAGACCGCCCCCATAAATGCTTAATGTACGCCAGTTAAACACTGGTCGGGAATGTTGGACCGAACTCATTGGGTAATCGCTCCAACAACCCCGTCAACCAGAGCTTTGGACGAGATAGGTCCACCGAACGTCCATGTTGTGCTATCCAGTTGATAAGTGCGTTTATCTTTGACAAAATTCAGACCTTTCCATACTGAATTGTCTTTCATTGCTGTGCCAAAAACGTCATCATCCGGTTGTGTGATGTAGATGAAATTGCTGTCCTGAACAGCAGGCAAGGATTCAATACCCACCGTTGAGAATCCATATCCTTCAATCTTGTCCGGCTGCCAGTCGTTAACCAGTCCAACCTTCGCCAACGTGCCAATTACGACAGCGTTATCGGTAAACATGCGAAGACTTGCTGCATTTTGATACGTAAATGCTTGTGTCAGTACATAATGGAATTCCGATTTGTCGGCAGCAGCAAGTTTATCTTTGGCTTCTGTATAGTGCTGATCGAGTTCATCGAGTACCTTCTTCGCTTGGTCTTCTTTTCCAAGAGCAACCGCGATATTGTTAAACGTTTCCGTCATTTTGTCATAAGTATAGCCATCACCCGTATACAGGTCATATTCAAGCGTTGGTGCAATGGCATTGAGCTGATCATAGATATTCGAATTGGAATTGGCGATAATCAGATCCGGCTTCAAAGCTGCAATCGCCTCCAGATTTGGCTCGTCACGTGTTCCAACATCCGTCACCGTGTCATCCAGAGCTGCTTCGGGAGTCACATAGACTTTATAGTTGGCGTTGTCTGCACTACCTACTGGCTGAACACCCAGTGCTACTACATCTTCCGTATATGTCCATTCCAGCGTAACAACTCTCTTAGCGGGTTTGTCCAGTTTGAGTTCTCCACCACTATGTTTAACTGTAACAGGACCTGCTGTCTCTTCAGTCGGCGTGCTGCCGGAAGAGGCATTTTCATTTGTATCTGTTGTGCTGCTGGCTTTACCGCAACCTGTCAGAGCAAGCGCCAAAACCGTCAGCAATAAAAATCCGTTCAAGCTTTTTTTCATATCCTACTTCTCCCCTATTTATATGTATTTATATGATAACAATTATCATTATCACTAATGGATTATCCTGTAGAATTGCTTTTTTGTCAATTCAAAAGAGTTATTATTTTCTTTGCAATATCTTCCCTGTCACAGCATAAACAGAAAAAAAATGAAAGAACCCGCATTCAAGGCGGGCCTGGATCACATCGACTGTTTTGAAATGGTGATAGAATGCACCGTACGATAATTTAACTCAACTGCATCGTTGTGATACACGTATTATCTTCTTCATAGGTAGATAGCTGTGTCTCTGCAACCTTTCCATCATACACCACACGAATGAGGTATGACTTATCTCTGGCTAACCAAAAATCCATAAAACCGTTGGATCCGGCCTTCATCTCAGCATCCTTCATGAGCGTATTCCCTTCGGAGTCATGGATCGTCACACTGAACTTCTTATTTTTCATTTCGCCCTGACATCCGGTCAAACTATGAATTGCACAGGGATGAGTCTGCTCCACATAGGGTGCAATGGAAAGGAAAAACTCCTTTTCAGGCAAGTCGTAGGTTGTCGTTTGGTTACCTTTATCCGTGACGATTAACTGGGTGGCATTAATGGAGGCCGATTCAGGTGTCTCCTTGCCTGTACTGATATCTTCTACTAATTTCTTGATATTGGGCGCTTCCGCGTTATCTGCTTCTTCTGTCCCCACATTGTTTGCAATAAGGAAGGCCCCCAACACAATTACAACCACTAAGCTGGCAATGATCCACATTTGTTTTTTCATCTGGAGTTCATCTCCTCGTCCGTTTTAGTTTATTATAATGGAGAACGAATCATCATGGACTGAAAGCGTATGTAATTCACCATTTATTCACATATTTGTATGTCTTATTTGTACAAGTAATCCCATCAACCCATTCTAGCTTGAGCAGGAGGAGTTTTCATTGAAGTGGTACCGTGTACATAAAGAAAAATCGAATACAACCCATTCCATCGACTGGAACGGATTCATCCCCAAACATATTGCAATCATGATGGATGGAAATGGAAGATGGGCTACGCGAAAAGGATTACCTCGAAGTGCTGGGCACTATGCAGGAATGCAGACAATGCGGGAAACGATAAGCATGTGCCACAAAAACGGGATTGCTTCGCTCACTCTTTACGCCTTCTCTACGGAAAACTGGAAAAGGCCCAAGGAAGAGGTCGATTACATCATTAGTTTGGTGGTTGAATTTGTACAGGATACAACCGTTCAGGAACTGAATCAGAATAATATCAAAGTTAATTTTATTGGTGATATCTCGAAATTCCCAGACGAAACACAGGAAGCGATGCGTAAAGTGGTGGAACTAACCCAAACGAATAGCGGGATGGCTGTGTATTTTGCGATGAATTATGGGGGTAAAAACGATATTGTACAAGCGATCAAAACGTACATCGTAGAAAACAATGAAGAAAACAAAGAAACCTCGGAAATCTCCGAGGCGGAATTCGAAAAGTTTTTGTATACCGGACTCAATCCTGCCCCCGATCTGCTAATCCGAACCAGTGGGGAGAAAAGGTTAAGCAATTTCCTATTATGGCAAGCCGCTTATTCCGAGCTCTGGTTTACGGATGTGATGTGGCCGGATTTCAACGAGCAATTGTTATATGAATCCATCTTGGATTATCAGCAGCGCAAACAAAGAGCATTAGACGATGTAACACAGTAATCCAACATTGTTTCTGCCGATCCTCAGCTTAAATGAGCTTTTAACCAGGGATGGATAATAGGGAGAACGGTACTGGGCTGCATGGCTTTGGTGTGATCCATATCCGTTCCCTTGATTATTTCGACGGTCCAGCCTAAGTTTTCAAGAATTTTTTTATTCTTTTGCAACCGTCCGGCGATATCCACCGTCACACTGCCAAATTTCTCACCATACGCAATCGTATCTCTCTCTCCTGCAAAAGCCAATCTGGGGATATTCAACTGAGTTTGAATACGTTGATCATCGAAATCAATTAAACCTTGATACAAGGTCGCAAATTGTTTCGTTTGAGCCGGATCGATCTTTAACTCCACGTTGTCCCAATCCAATTGATCCGGACTCAGTTCTTCTACTTTCATTAGAGCTTCTGCTGAGTGTATTTCTCCCGATTCTTCATGCTGCTTCAATGCTCCCTCATATGTCTTGGTGGTCACTACTCGCATTTCCTCATATGGCCCCTCGTATGGCGGGAAACCTCCCATAATGAGACTTTCCATACGGTCAGTCCGCAGGGCTAACTGCAGTCCAACGAGAGCCAGCCAGGAGTATCCATAATAACTAAATCGATTCACATTCATCTGATCCGCAATTCGTAACAAATCCTGAGCGATATATTCGGGCGTAAAATGTTCCGGATGGGGATGTGCCATATAGTGGCCTTCATAATCAAAATGCAGGATCTGAAATTCACCGGAAAGTCCGTCGATAAACTTTGCACCCAATTCAGGATCAACCCCCCATAACTTTAGGGTTTCGGCTTCTTGTCCGGTTACGGACTTTTTGGCTATGGGCAGCATAATGGCGTTACGATCTTCCGCTCCCGTCAGACCTACTTCAAGCTGCGAGCCATTCAACAATGTAATCATTTTCTTCAATTGAACCAGTCCTTTACTGTTGATATCCTCAGTGTATAACATGGATGCAATCTTCCGGTTTTCATTATAAAATGTGGATAAAATATGGACTTTGGCGCGTTGTATGTTACTGTAGCACTTGAAGGTTTTACTTGAAGCATGAGGAGAAGAAACATGAACCGAACATATACACCTGGGCAGATTGCCACAAGGCTGGATGTAAGTACAACTACACTGCGACGGTATGAAAAGGAGAACCTGATTGCTGACGTTCCACGGACCGCCAGCAATCACAGGTACTATACCCCTGTTCATCTTCAGGCGTTTGTTGCGATTCGTTTATTATTGAAAGGGTATGAGATTCCCGTAGTATACGAGGTTATGAGAAAAGTAAAACAGGGCGATACGATGGATGCCCTCTGGCTTATAAACCAGCAGCTATATAACAGCCAACTGGAGAAGCAACGAATGGAAGACATATGGAAGATGGTGCAACAGGTGGATTTTGCTAACGATCGAAAGGTTGGAACGACGGAGGCGATGACGATTGGAAAAGCTGCCGAAGCAGCCGGGGTCAACACTTCTGCTATCAGGCATTGGGAAACCGAAGGCTTGATTTTCTCAGAAAGAGACCCTAACAACGGTTATCGAATGTATACCCGGGACGAATTAAGAAAGATATTGGTCATTAGCAGCTTAAGAAAATCCGTCTACTACATTGAACATATGAAAGAGCTTCTGAACACTGTCGGCACGCAGGATTATACACAGATCAATAAAGCCTTCCAACTAGCCCTGCAAAAGCTAAACAGCCAACTGTCCCTGCAATTTGCAGGCGTGAAGGAACTTATGACATACATTGAATTACATCAGGCACAAGGATAACGTATTGGTTAGTTGAGATAGGATGTTTTAATGAAAAAAGCCCGACATTTGTTCGAGAAATTCTCAACACGGGTCGGGCTTCTTACTGTTACTTCACGTTCTACACATGCTGATTTACAGGTTAGATATGGCTTTGTTTTTCTCAAAGAACCTTGCATTATGGGACGATACCCCTGCCATATCGGAAGCGGTCGGCTCCAGATAGATCTTGGCGCTGTTTACTGCGAGTACGGCATCATTAAATGCACCAGCAATCAGACGGACTTTGCTTCCATAGGTGATGAAATCACCTGCTCCGAATATCCCCGGCTGACTTGTGCACATTCGCGGATCAACCGAGATACCGTAATCTTCACGTTCCAATCCCCAATGGACAAGGTTACCGAAATCACGATCGTATCCATGACTTACAACCACTTCATCCACTTCAATTGGCATGATTTCTCCATTGTCTACATGGGCGAGTTCAACGCGGCCTATTTTGTCTCCTGTACCATATAAGCGAGAGATGCTGTAAGGAGTCCAGACTTGGGCAAAAGCTTTCATCTGGGCAACTGGCAGCTCATGTGCCGTAAACTCCTGTCGTCTGTGCACTACGATGACCTCTCGTGCCAATCCCTCCATCTCATTCGCCCAATCTATTGCGGAATCCCCGCCTCCCGAGATCAGTACACGTTTACCCTTGAATCTGGAAAGATCCGTAATGGTATAGTGCAGGTTCGTCAGCTCATACCGATTTGCGCCCTCAATATCCAGCTTCTGAACCTGCGTCATGCCTCTGCCTGCACATAACAAGATCGTACGTGTGTAATGACGCTTTCCTGTCTTCGAGGTGAGTACAAATACTTGATCATCGCGTCGTTCCATCTGAGCAATTTCCTGGCCGAATACAATAGTTGGATCGAAGGTTCTTGCCTGTCTTTCCAGGGAATCGATCAATTTCTCACAACGAATCGGATCAACTCCACCTACATCCCAGACCAGCTTCTCCGGGTACGTGCGCATAAATCCGCCCAATTCCTCTTTGGCTTCAATGATTTTGGTACGCATGGCTCTCATCCCGCTGTAAAATGCAGCGTACATTCCTGCAGGTCCGCCACCAACAATCGTTATATCGTAAATGTCCAATTGCTGCTCTGCTCCAGTATTCATCTAGGGCACCAACTTTTCAACGACATAATCCAACAACTTGGCCGATCCAATAGGACCCACACCTGTTACAAAATCACTCGTTTTCAGCGGAAAGACATGATTGTCTTTCACTGCGTTCAAATTCGCCCACACTTTGCTTTCTTTCAGGTTATCCATGGATTGCTTCGTATCATAGCCTTTCAGCGTCCTGTCTTCTAGAAATATATAATCCGGGTTCATTTCCGGCAAAAATTCCAGGGAAAACTGGCTAAACCAATCTGTAGAGTCTTTGATGACTTCAGGGCTGTTCAGACCTAAGGTTTCATAGAAAAAGACACTGCTGCTTCCACCTTTGGGACCCATGAAACGGTAACGATTGTGCTCTACTCGAAGAACCAGCACGGTTTTGTCGCCGATCGCTTGAGCAATTTTCTCCTGTGCCTGCTTCGCCTTCTCATCAAATATAGCCAGCACTTTGGCAGATTCCTCTGTCTTGTCAAAGACAGCAGCCAGCTTCGGCATGGCAATCTGCATTTCACTGTTGGAATCCAGAGCCACCGTTGGAGCAATCTTGGATAGTTCATCATATACGCCTTGTTCCATACCTACGCCTGCGCTAACAATCATATCTGGTGACAACGTCAGCAATTGTTCATAATTATATTGATATTGTTCCGCTTCAATCATTTGGACCCCGTGTTCCTCAAAATAAGACGCACGATATTCCGGCTCAATCTCCGGAACAAATATAACCATCTGCGGTGTAACGCCCATCTCAATCAAATACTCGGCATAGATGGAATCCAGTACAAGCATATTTTGAGGATTCGTAGGAATCGTCACCTCTCCAAACTGATCCCGAACAACTTTCGTCTTATTTTTCTCTGCCGTTTTTGCTAAAGCTTCCACTTTTTTATCAGAAGAACCGGAACAGGCGGAAAGCACCAAACTTAGCGCCAACAGCACCATTCCCAAACCCTTAAACCTTCGTGACATGATCTACTCGCCCCTTATGTAATATTGATAATGATAATTATTATCAAATACTAGCAAATAGGAAGAGATCCTTCCATAGGAGATGGTGCGTATTCAGTTGGATTATTGTGCTCTATCATAGATTGGTGACCAGCCTATTTACAATTTCATTCAAAATCATTTGGTGTCCAATAATTCCACGGCCATCCACCCACAGGCAAGTATCCACGAAAAATACCCTGTTGTTTTTTACAGCCTCCAAGCCATTCCATTGAGAGCTCTCCACTAACTTCTTCATATTTTCTTCAGCACTAAAGTGCTGCATAACTCGCTTCTCCACAAACAGGTAATTGGGATTGGCTTTGGCCAACAAGTCGAGTGAGCAAGGATTAAACCACGCCTCCCCTGAATGCAACGGCTGTGGCAGAGTTAAACGGAGCTGTTCGTACAGTAAATGGGATACCCCATTAGAATGACCACCCAAATATCGATAACCGAACGGTTCTACCCTCAGCACCATCACGGTAGAGGAAGATTGGACAAGATGCTGTAGTTGCTGCTGTGCTTTGTTTACTTCCAATTTCATCTGCATATGCAGTTTATGGGCTGTATCTTCTCGATGAAACAAGCCTGCCAATTGATGGAGCAGAGCCTCCACATCGTTATTTAAACCGGTTATAATGGGTGCAATTGTGCGCAGCCTTTGCTTGATCTCTTCTGTCCAAAAATTTCCCACAATCCCTTCGGGCTGAACTTGCCGAATCTGTTCCACATCCAGCTCATATTGCGACACTTCCATCATCTTCACCTGATGCATGTCAAATAGTTCACGTAGATGTTCAGGCAAAAGCAAGGGAGTTACTACAACCGCATGTGGAATAACCCCCAAGTGAATCAACACTTCCGCACAAAGCGGGGAAAGACATACGATTTTACGCTGGGGCAACGTTTGTGCATAATTTCTCGGGGACACACCCGTTAACTGTTTGAAACGACGACTGAAATAATGAGCATCCTCGAATCCGGTCCTCTTCGCAATGTCCTGAGATGTTGCCGTTGATAACAACAGTTCCTCTTGAGCACGATAGATCCGGTAATGAGCCAGATAATCCAGAGGCGGCTTTCCATACCGCTCACTGAATTTGCGGGAATAATGCCAGGGACTTATGCCTGCTATCTCAGCTAATTGCTTTCGTGTGATGACCTGTTCATAATGCTGCTGCATGTAATCCACAGTGCGGAGAATGCTTTGTTCCACGGTAGGCTCCTCTTCTAGCAGCTCCCGGTATACATGTTGTAACAGTTCATACACCAAAAGTTGATTTCCTACACGGATTACATTGGGATTAGGAGAACCATCTCCATTCCAATGTTGGCTAAGACTCGCCAGTGTGCCACCGGTTAATTTTACTTTTTGATACGTGTCCCCTGACGGTACATGCCATTCATATTTCACTACTTCACCTCGGTCTGGGAACATCGCGTATGTATCGAACTGAACATGCCATCCGGCCAGATCCAGATTGCCACCCTCAATCACTTCAATCACGGTGTTTTCTTGCACTGCAACTAACTCCCCATAAGATACCTGAACCCTATGACCATTAATATTCCAGATCGCTTTCCCGTCGAGGATAAGTAGTAAGGCATGACTTGAAAATTGATGCCTTTTGCCCGCACTCATCCATTGGTCTGTAAGTGGCTGGGTTGACTTCCATTGAGCCATCCACTCTATGTTGTTGGGCATTTTTGTTATCCTTTCTGTGGCTGTTGTGTTATTAAATCTACAATACACGAAAACCCGCACCATCAGGTACGGGCTTTTCTTAATTTATACGTGTTTCCTTTCTTTTCCTAACATCAAATAGGTGAACATACCTGACACACAGAAGGAAATAATCAAACCAACGCAGGCATGTAACAGATTCAGGCTCCCTTCTTCCATAAATAGCGGAATTTCCAGCAGACTTCCGGATCCACCCAATGCAACTGCTTTGACGGACATCAGTCCGAAATACAGTCCTCCTGCAGCACCGCCAAGCAATGCCGAATAAAAAGAGGCCCTCTTTCTCATATTGACCGCATACATCGCAGGCTCTGGGGTACCTAATAAAGCAGTTCCTGTTGCCCAGAAAGCCAGCTTCCTGAATTCCCGCTGTTTGCTTCTTAGCCCAGTAGCGAGTGAAGCTCCTGCTTGTGCAACAAAGGCAACCAACATGACAGGGATAATGAGGGAGAAACCATTCACCATTATTTCATTGATTATGATAGGTAAAAGCCAGTAATGTAATCCAGCGATCATCATTAGGGAATAAACCGCTCCCAGCAGCATAATTGCTAAAATCGGGGCATCATTCAGTAGTGAATCCACCACATCCGGTAACTGCTGATCAATCCAAGTACCAAGTGGACCAAGTATCATCAGAACCAGTGGAACGAGAATCAGAAACGTCAACAATGGAGCAAGAATTCCTTTGAAGGCTCTTGGGCTTATTTGCTCAACGACTTTTTCCAGATAGGACGCCGCATATATCGTCAAAATCACCCAAATGGAAGCTGAAAAAAAGATCGCTTGTGACACAATGGGTACTCCCATAAAGTGAACATCCTCTTCACCTGACAATAAAGCGGTCATTTGCGGGTAGAACATTAGTCCGCCAATCGCTGCGGCAACATAAACATTGCTTTTTAACCGAAAGGCTGTACTGAAGGCTACCAGGATTGGCAACAGATAATACACACTATCTCCAATGGATTTAAATATCATTAACGTCTGACTGTCCATCAACGAGGAGGAATCTGTAGAACTGTAAACGTTAAATAACGTAATGATGGCTAGCACAATCTTGAGCACTGCAGCTCCCAGAATGGCGGGCATCAGAGGCCTGAACACATCGGAAACAAAATATAACAATGATTTTTTAGGGGTACGCCTTGTTTCTGGCAGTATGCCCCCTTCTGCTTTCCCCACTCCCATGGCCTGTAGCGTAAGGTATAGTTGTGAAAATTCGTCCTCAAGTGTTATGTAGCATTGATCACCTGTTATACGAATATCTGCGTCAAGATTTGATACAACATGCACTGACATATTTACGCCTGTACGGTTACGCAATGTCAGCGTAGTGGTATTCTCTTCATGCTGTACAAGACGAATATTTTCCTGTCCTCCTGCGAGATTCAAGAGTTGTTCGATGCTACTGTCATTCATATGTACCTTCTCCTTATGCTGCGGTAATCCCGAGTTTTATGATGTGCCCCTATCTATATACACATTTCCATGAAAAAACTTCAATAGGATAAAAAAACTAATTCACCTTATATTTCATGATTTTTGTGCAAGGTATAATGACCTAATTCAAGCATAGAGCTACTTACTATGTAGGCTTCCGTTCAACTTGTTTTATGAATCATTTTCCCCGTACTCACCACTGACATCTAATGTTTCAGATAGCCGTACTCGTCATCACTCACCACAACTTTGGACAACCTGAGCATAGCGTTTATATCTATGTTGCCTTTCAAATGAGCAAATTTCTTCAGGGCCAGCCAGGTACCTTTTAGATGACCTGATTATGAATTTCCCAACTATATTAACCTTGTAATTATCTCTCCAAGACTATCATCCAAGCCATCACTTGATCCTCAGCATATCCTGTCGAATAGCGCATTCTGTCATAGACAGTTTGTGTGAAATCAAAGGAGGAATCATTATATGGTCAAACAAGTTTCTATCTCCCAAATTCACCCTCGATTAACCGTATACAGCGAAGAGAATTTCAGAGGCCTTCGGAGAGTATATCGTGGTAATCTTGGAATTGCCGATATTGACGCCGTTCTGACAGGGATCGAAAGTTTGAAATTTTTCTCTACCAATCCAAACGCCACACTCGTGTTATTTGATCGTTCACGTTTTCGTGACAATTTCGTTGTACTGCGGGGCAATCGAATCATTCGTGAACTGGATGACTTCTTGCGCAGAGGTGATGTGGAATCCCTCATTTCTTCCAATCAGCGGTTAACACTGGCACAGATTCGTGAAATTAGAAGAACCGGTGAGCTTCCTCCCGGCTACCGATTAATCTAATCTGTCATACTCGCCAACGTTAGTTCATTCAACATTTCAGTGATGCATGTCATCTAAGTGCATCACTGAAAATAAAAAATTTAAAAATAGGCATATCTGAACTCCTTATGAAAAATACTGTGTACATAAAAAATAATGAATGGAACGATTCTATATTTTGCCCGTAAGGGTAATACAAGTGAAGCATATTGAAATCTATGATCCAAGGAGCTGGTCATTTGCAATATTACAGACACAGCGCAGAGGAGACGCTTCAGGACGTTCAGAGTTCCACGGACGGGCTCACAACCTCTGAGGCTGCGAAGAGACTGGAGACGGAAGGCTATAACGAGTTAAAGGGAAAAGCCGCAACCCCCATCTGGAAGCTATTTATTGAAAATTTTAAAGATCCCATGGTTATTGTGCTGCTGATCGCGGCCGCTGTTCAGATCGTCCTTGGACACCTGATCGAATCGATAATCATTTTTCTCGTCATTCTGTTAAATGCGGTAATCAGCGTTGTGCAGACCAAAAAGGCCGAAAGTTCTCTGGATGCACTCCGGCAAATGTCTGCTCCCGAAGCCAAAGTCATTCGTGACGGGCAGAAAAAAACGATTCCCGCGCGGGAACTTGTTCCCGGCGATATTGTCTTGCTGGATGCAGGGGATTATGTCCCGGCAGACGGCCGTATTTTGGAATCAGGCAGCTTGCGCATCAACGAAGGCATGCTGACAGGAGAATCCGAAGCAGCAGAGAAACACACAGATGCCATCCCGGAAGAAGCTCCGATCGGTGACCGTCGCAATATGGCATTCAGTGGATCACTGGTGGTGTATGGTCGGGGTACGCTCGTCATTACGGGTACAGCGCTGAAAACGGAAATCGGCAAGATTGCCGAATTGATTGAAAATGCAGAGGCGAAGGAAACTCCATTGCAACGGAAATTGGAATCCTTTAGTAAGAAGCTTGGCTTCTTTATCCTAGGCTTGTCGATTCTTATTTTCGCCATCGAAGCAGGACGTGTCTGGCTAACTGAAGGAACGGAAAATATCGGACCATCCATTGTGAATGCCCTAATGTTCGCAGTTGCCGTTGCTGTCGCTGCCATTCCAGAAGCTCTTTCCTCCATCGTGACGATTGTATTGTCTCTGGGAACGAATAAAATGGCCAAGCAGCACGCCATCATCAGACGTCTTCCTGCCGTGGAAGCCTTGGGTTCTGCCAGTATTATCTGTACTGACAAAACAGGAACGCTCACTCAAAACAAAATGACCGTGGTGGACTATTACATTCCCCATGGCACAAAAGATCAATTCCCCGATGATCCCAAACAGTGGTCTGCAGAGGAACGGCGTTTGTTACATATTGCAGTACTCTGCAATGATTCGAATATTAACCAAGAAGGC
Organism: Paenibacillus taichungensis; assembly: GCF_013359905.1. Lineage (GTDB taxonomy): Bacteria > Bacillota > Bacilli > Paenibacillales > Paenibacillaceae > Paenibacillus > Paenibacillus taichungensis. The sequence goes on from NZ_JABMCC010000118.1 coordinate 630,469, forward strand.
AAGGAACTTGGTGATCCCACCGAGGTAGCGCTCATCGCCTTCAGTAACCGGGTTAACAAGGATTACAATGAAATTCGTGACCAGTTTCCGCGTGAAGCCGAACTTCCTTTTGACTCGGATCGGAAATTGATGAGCACTGTGCACACATTTGAAGGGCAGACGGCTTTGCTGACCAAAGGTGGACCGGATGTGCTGTTCAGTCGCTGTAGTCATGTATTTATGAACGGTGAAGTTCAGCCATTGACATCTGAGATTCGCACGCAGTTTGAAGAAAAGAATGAAGCTTTCTCCAAACGGGCCTTCCGTGTGCTAGCCTACGCCTACAAAAAGTTTGATGACAAAAATCAGGTCACGGTAGAGGACGAATATGATCTAACACTTGTTGGTCTGACAGCCATGATTGATCCACCGCGTGAAGCGGTATATGGTTCCATCGAAGAATCCAAGAAGGCAGGCATTCGCACGATCATGATCACTGGCGACCACAAAACAACAGCCCAAGCGATCGGTATTGATATCGGACTTGCAGGCCCGGATGATCTGGCCCTTACCGGAGCAGAGCTGGACAAACTGTCGGATGAAGAACTCGATCAGCAGCTCGAACACATCTCGGTGTATGCACGTGTATCTCCTGAAAATAAAATCCGCATCGTTCGTGCGTGGCAACGCAAAGGCAAGATTGCAGCGATGACCGGAGATGGCGTCAACGACGCACCTGCACTGAAACAGGCAGACATCGGCGTAGCGATGGGCAGCGGGACGGATGTCGCGAAAGACGCGGCAGCCATGATTTTGACGGATGATAACTTTGTCTCCATCGTGAATGCAGTCAGTGTAGGGCGTATGGTATTCGATAATATCAAAAAAGCCATTGCGTACCTGTTTGCAGGAAACCTGGGGGCGATTATCGCCATTTTGTTTGCATTAGTGGTCGGTTGGGTGAACCCCTTCACAGCCCTCCAGCTGCTCTTCATCAATCTGGTGAATGATTCCCTGCCAGCTATTGCACTGGGTACGGAAAAAGCTGAACCGGATGTCATGCGTCGAAAACCGCGGGATATCAACGAAGGCATCTTTGCTGGTGGAACGCTGCAGGCTGTCATTACACGTGGTGTTCTGATCGGAGTGGCTGTCATCGTGTCCCAATATATTGGACTTGGGATCTCGGAGGAAATGAGTGTAGCGATGGCATTTACGACCCTAATTCTGGCACGGAGTCTGCAAACTTTTGCAGCGCGCTCCAACACACAGACGATTTTCCAGGTCGGCTTCACCACCAACAAATATGTCCTCGGCTCCATCCTGGTTTGTCTCTGCCTGTATGGAATCACGCTGATTCCAGGGGTTCGCAGCATCTTCGCCATCCCGGCAGCCTTTGGCTGGAATGAGTTCCTTATCGCAGGGGGACTTGCTCTCGCTGCGGTCATTCTGATGGATGTCATCAAGTGGATTCGCAATCGTGGCACACAAGCTACTGCGTCCTAAAAATGAACACATGCAAAAAACGGCGTCCTGGTCAGGACGTCGTTTTTGTATAGCCACCTTATTTTCCGCGAGATATACTGCACAAGACAGTTACCCCGTTTGATGCCAAAAGCGATCCATCGTCCGTCTACATCTTCAATGACAAATTCCTTGTTATTGTAGTCCGTATGATTTAATGGGCGCACTATTTTCACATCAGCGTTAATGAATTCCTGTTGAAGCTCTTCCTGATTTTTGGTGATAAAGTACGCATCGTACCCGTAACCGTATAATTCCCTGTTGGGTATAACCTTCTGACCATTGCTAAGGGTCAAAATAATTTCGGTATCGTCACGATACAGGCAAACATGAGGTTCCTCGGTATCCAGATACTCAACTACTCTGAAACCTATCTTTTCTTCATAAAATTTAGCCGTTTGCTTAATATCCAATGTAGGAAATATGCTGTGGGACATCAGTAAAAAACGATTCATTCAAATTCTCCTAACATCTAATTTATGTATACACAATGACTATTTTATCTAAATTCAGGAAGAAAGGGTAACAAGACTTATTCAACAAGTGTCTAGCATACGATAATGAAGATCGTCGAATCCGTATGACATTATTGCCATATAATAAGATTGAGCGTAAAATGATTTATTGAATTCATAGACAGGAATGGTTACGTGAAAGATAAAATTGTAATGCCTCTCTGGACTTGCTGCCTGTTTATCGTTGTGATGAACACCACCATGTTTAACGTCTCTTTACCCGTTATTATTCATGATCTTCAGATTACATCGGACCTGGGTTCCTGGGTCATTTCAAGCTACTCGATTGGTTATGCCTTGTCGACGGTGATTTACAGCCGATTGTCTGACCGTATTCCGGTACGCAAATTGTTGACGGTTGGATTGCTTATTCTGGGGTTATCTTCATTACTCGGATTATTTGCGCACAGCTTTGCGATCCTTTTGCTGACACGCATTTTGCAATCTGCGGGTGCAGGGGTCATGGCCGGACTTGGTCTTGTTATCGCGAGCCGCTATATCCCAGTGGAGCGGCGCGGAGCAGCCATCGCACTGATCTCATCAGGCAGTGCCATGGCGTTTGGGCTTGGCCCTATTGTGGGTGGACTCATTAGTGAGTACTGGGGCTGGAATGGACTTTTCGCTATTACGGTGCTTGTCCTGCTTGCGCTGCCCGTACTGCTCTATTTTCTCCCGCGTGAAACGGCCAAACCGGAGAATCCCTTTGATATGTTCGGTGCAGCATTAACCGTGATTAATGCAACTACCCTTCTGGTTGCCATTACTCAGCAGTCATGGTTATGGCTGACCATCGGTGTCATTTCACTTATTGTGCACATCGTGTATATTCGCAGGGCGAGCCTCCCTTTTGTGAATCCACATGTATTCCGAACACCCGGGTTTACCCGGCTACTGCTCATCGGCTTCTGTGTTCTGGTCGTAAATCTGGGCAATTTGTTCCTGATGCCGCTAGTGCTCGCTGATCTGTTTGGCCGTTCGTCGCTGGCTGTTGGTCTGCTGATTGCTCCTGGAGCCATCGTCTCGGCATTCTGTACCCGCTTCGTAGGTCGCTGGATCGACCGTTATGGCAATATGCGTTTTCTGATGATCGGGCACATTTTGCTTGCCGCAGTACTTGCTCTGTTTATGCTGGGTCTGAATCAGTCAGCCCTAATCATCACCGGAGGTTATCTCTTTTTCTCCCCGGCACTCTCCGCCTCGATAGCTTCGCTGAATAATGAAGCATCTCGGATGCTTCCCAAAGCGCAGATCGGTTCCGGTATGGGTTTATTACAGTTGATCCAATTTTTTGGCGGTTCGGTATCCGTCGCTGTCTGCGGGCTGCTGCTTCACGGCATTCCGGGCGTTCCGATAGAGGAAGCCTATCATTATGTATATGGATGTCTGCTCTTGGTCTGTCTGATCTCGCTAGTCATCGTGGTCTGGCATAACAAAGCTGCACGATCAACTTCTACGGTTACGATGACTGAGACTGGGTAGGTTGCAAACTAGGATGTATGTATTTCTATATCATTCAATCAAAACATTCATGTATTCGATTGAGTAAAAGGCCCGCGCATAGCGCGAGCCTTTTGTCGTTCACGAGGATATTCAAACGGTGAATCACTCAACTGGATCACTCGGTCTGGTTTTTAAACAAGCTATGAATGCATTGAAATTATCAGCGATCTCTCGTACATTTTCCTCCAGCAGTTGCTGAGCTTCCTCCGGGGTCTCTGATTCACTCTCAGCATCTTCACGCACCATCGCCTCTTCATGATCCATAACCAGTACGGCAGGAGATTCTGAATTCTTTCGGTAATCCAATAAATAGTTGTTGCCGCTGCTGACACTCCAAGCAAACGGAATAATCCGGCTCGGATCCGGATTCACATCGTCTACCAGATTGATGTTATTTGCAATGAACTGATCATCGAGAGCAGAGAAACGAATTTCCCAATCGATGACCTCTCCATTTTCAATCATATCAAATGCTTGACCGTCGGTCTTCCGTTGGAACTCCAGATATTCGTGCGGAAACACAATGCTGTAATGCTTCTGAATGTTATTGATATTCAAGTTATTCATACTCTCCCTCCCCTACAGCCCTGTCATAGCACATCATTTCCCAACCAATGCTGCTTTCCAGGCTTCCTCCACTGCAACAGGAGCTTTGCTGCTGCTCTCGCCGCCGCCCTCCTCCGTCCAAAGCGGTGGATAATACGCAAATACTTGTCCTGTCTGAAGCTGTCTCATGTCGTTCTGCCAACCCTTCCAACGAAAGGTCTGATAGTACTGCTCCAGATCACCATTAGCCAACCAGTTGATGAAGCCCGAGTAAGCCAGTTCTGTCGATTCCCATTCCAGCGTGTCAGGGGCAAAATAGTATACATGTCCTGTACGGCCATACTTGCCCATATCCATTCCGAAAAACCCACCGGCGGCATCGTAGGCGACGATCATCATGCCTTCCAATGCGGGTACACACAGCTTGTCACCCAAACCATTCCAACGGGTCAGACTCCCAAAAATGCGGTCACCACCCGATCCAAGTAACGTAATCCAGCCATCATCCAACACGATTCCCTCTGTCTCATAGGCAACGGCTCCCAAATAGGATTTGGTGCTTACTTGGAGGCGATAGAGCGTATCCTCTCCGGCCTCCCGCTGTGCAGGAACATAGGTGTACTTATTTTGTCCATGGTCCAATAGCTCCTTGAGTTCCTCCCAAGCGTGATGTTCCCGATCCACTAATTCGCTTACGGATAATTTATGCATGATCATTTCTCCCTTCGATCTACTTTAAATCCAATAAGGCCGTAGTTGCTCCATACGTTCACACTATTCCTTTTATGTTGCAAGCTTCACCCAGATATGCTTGTAGTCAATTTTTCCCCATGCATTTAAGGCAATGCCTTCAAGCATGGGGTGATGCTGGGCTCTCTGAAGACTGTGATACAGAAAGATGACATTCGATGAACTTTTGAGCTTTTCCTGAATGTCCAAAAGCTGCTTCATTCGCTCGTCCGGGCTCGGTTCTCTCATGCATACTGTTAACTTGTCATCCACATATGCGGTCAATTCCGGGCTGAGGTGATTACGCAGAAAACTGAAACGGGATTGATACAGCTCCAGCAGGGTAAGGTCTGCCTGCTCACCAAGCACTTCTCCAGCCATGACCAGATCGGCCTGTGCCAGCACTTGGGGGTCAGCCAGATGCTCAATCGGGAGCTTCACCACATTCAGTTGTACCCCCATCTCCTTGCATCGTCTGCTAATCCACACAGCCGTTTTTTCATTCTCCAACCATTCATACGTGTACAGGTTCAGAGGCTGACCGCCATATTCGGATCCCTGAATCCGTTTTTTTGCTTCATCCAGATCAGAACTCCCTGCGTAATCCTGCTGCGCTCCACTGAGCACAAACCCCTCCGATGCACACTGCCTGAGACCACCCAGTTCCTTAATCATTCGTTCCCGATCCAATCCCAGATCCATGGCCTGACGAAATAAAATATTCTGCTGAATCCCTGCTTTGTTCAGGTTAAAGGTCAGGTAGGTGCTGCCATTCTCCAACTGGCGGAGAGAGGGTTCACTCGTTGATTCTCTACTCGCACCCGAATATAACAGCTGCATATCCCTGCTTGTCCTGTGTGACCCAGGCTGTCCTTCATAGTCCGGCCACACCCACATCTCAATCCGATCCAGATGAGGACGCCCTTCAAAGTAATGGCCATTCGCTTCCAGAACAAGCAGGGATTCATTATTTTTGATCATGCGGAAAGGACCCGTGCCAATCGGCAGTGCTGAGAAACATTCAGCTTTATCGGGACCTCCCAAATCTTCAGGCACGATCGAACAGCGATCCGTACAGAGAAAAGCTGGAAATACCGCATTGGGCTGGGCAAAATAAAAATCAATGCAATATCTCCCGGGAGTCTCTATAGCTTTGATTAAAGAAAAAATCCACTCCGAGGATGTCCTTCCTGACATGCGTTCAAATGTAAATCTCACATCCTGTGCAGTCATTTCCTGACCGTGGTGGAACCGTACTCCCTTACGTAAGTAAAACCGCCACCGGGATGATGAGTCGTCCCATTCCCAATGATGAGCTAGTCCAGGAAGAATACGTTTTTCCTCCGGATCGAATATGAGGAGTGTATCGAAGATCTGCCTTACCCAATGAGATTCAGTACGCCGCTGAACCCACGCAGGGTCCAGATGAGGGACCGGCCGGTAAAAGGGAAAACGCAGTACCTCCCGTTCCTCCCCATCGGTGCGCAAGATGCCCAGCTGTCGTTCCAGCCAATCGGTGAAGTCATCCTTTATTCGCTGCGTACCGGAAGAATCAATTAAACGCCATGCTTCATTAAGCTGCTCATTCTCCACAAGCTGCTTCGCTTTGGCTGCAAGCAGATCCGACACCGATACGTTAAAAGACATTCGGGATACATTGCCTCTTCCTCGACCGGGTATCCATGTCAAATAACCGGATTCCGTCAATTTGTTCAGCACAAGCTGTGCATTACGCCTCGAACAATCCAGCAGTTCAGTGACCTGTTCCATCGTGACTTCTATCATTTCCTGCTCAGGCACACCCTCAAAGTGAGTGCGCAAGATCAGATAATGCTCTTCTGCGTCCATCTTCCCCCTCCTAAAAGGCGAAGTCGACTTGGTGAATGCTTCGCTTTTTCTTCCTCTTTTGCAAAAGTATAATGGACCTCATTACCACACGTAAAGAGGAGATTGTTATCCATGTCTGAAATCAACGTACACGCCACACCTACCACCACACTCGCCACATCCGTATGGAGAAATCCAAGCTTCATCATTCTGTTTGCTGCCAGCGGCATCATTGCTCTTGGCAATCAAATCTATGAATTGGCTCTGCCTCTTATTTTATATGAACTCACAAAGTCTCCTGTAGCGATGTCCACCATGCGTGGCATTGAATTTCTGCCGAACCTGTTTCTCGCCATGTTTATCGGTGTACTGATGGACCGGGTGCATAAGAAATGGTGGTCTATTGGCTCCATCGTGTTACAGGTTATTCTTCTGCTCGCGCTGTTTCTGTCTTTTCAATATGGTCAACCTTCCATTTATGTACTCTACGGATGCGGTTTTATGCTGATGACACTGAGTTATGTTTTTCGCAATGCATCAGCTGGCATGATCAAACAATCGGTGCCTACGCCACTACTAACCTCAGCCAACGCGGCTTTGGGTTTCACCACGACGTTAATTACCATCATGGGTGCCGCCCTATCAGGAATGCTGTTGATGTTATCCAACTTGTATACGGGTCTGTTAATTACCGCCATTCTGCTTGCGATATCCTGTATGATTCTATTACCACTGCACTCCGCACCTGTGTCCAGAGGAACATCTCCTCAGGGCTTCTGGGTGGACTTTAAAGAAGGCTGGATCGAGCTACGTCGCAACCATATGTTACTGGTTATCAGCATTACGGTCATTTTTCTTAATGCGACCTCAGGTATGGTGGATGCAACCGTCATCTTTTATGCCAAAGACACTTTGAAACTGCGTAATCTGGAGCTTGGACTTGTACTATCTGCTGCCGGAGTAGGCGGTTTAATCGGCAGTCTGGTGGTAAGCTCCCTGCGCCGCAAATATTCTGCTGGTGTGCTGATTGTGATGACCACACTGCTTCAAGGTTTCGCCTTTCTGATCCTTGGTTTGTTCCACTCAACCTACGGACTTGCAGTGGGCCTGTTTCTATCTGGTATTTTCCAAACCATCAGCACGATCTGCATCTGGACATTCCGTCAGGAATCCACGCCGCATCACATGATAGGCCGGATCAGCGGGATTACCGGCTCTCTGTTCAAACTCGGCATGCCCTTGGCTATATGGGGAAGTGGCTGGATCTCCGAGCTGTCCAATCCTGCGTTGGTGTTCGGCATAGCCGCAGCAGCCAATGTCATCATTTTTATCTGCTGCCGCTACAGTGTGCTCTGGGACCGAAAATAACAAGCAACATATACAAACAGGTGGCGAGATCACACTCACCACCTGTTTCGTTTCTAAATACCTCTCCCCATTGTGGAATTCTATGAGCATCTTACGCCTTATCTCACCCTTTAAATCTGTTATAATCGAACTTCATAGCTATTTATTAAGGAGGATTCAACTTGTATCGTATAGCTGCAATTGCACTCCTGGCCCTGATCCTGTTCGCAACCGGTTGTCAGAAGGATGAGGCTTCATCCGTCCCTTCTCCCGAGGCCGTGCAGGTACCGGATACCCAGAAGATGTATTACATATCACCCCAAGGAAACGATTTGAACAAAGGAACCATTCAAGCTCCTTGGAAAACGTTGCAGCATGCTGCCGACCATGCTCCCCCGGGAAGCACAGTTTATTTGCGGGAAGGTCTCTATCACCAAAAAGTTAAAATCACCAGAAGCGGTAATTCATCAGGCAATCCAACCCTGTTTTCCAGCTATCCACAGGAGAAGGCCATCATTGATGGTGAAGGTCTGTCGGTACGCGGCATAGAGGGTCTGATTGAAGTCGAAAATGCCAGCTATATTACGATTCAAAATCTCGAAATCCGCAACTTTACAACCTCACTTCGGGGACAAGTGCCTACTGGAATATATATTCACGGGGCAGGAGAACACATTCAACTGCTGGGCAACACCATTCATTCCATTGCAAATGAGGCTAAACCTTCAGGACCCAATTTACAAGGTAGAGATGCCCATGGAATCGCGATATATGGTACGGAGCATCCCCAAGCATTGCGGGACATCATTATCAAGGATAATGAATTGTATAATCTCGTGCTAGGCTCAAGTGAGTCACTCGCAGTCAACGGAAATGTGGATACGTTTGCCATACTGGACAATACGATCCATGATACGGACAACATCGGCATTGATCTGATTGGGTATGAGGGAACTTCGGAGGACGATACTTATGATCTGGCGCGAAACGGGATCGTACGGGGCAATGAGGTCTATAATATCTCTTCCAATCTTAATCCGTCCTATGGAACAACACTCCCTAATGATAGCAATTCAGCAGGAGGAATCTACGTGGATGGAGGCAAAAATCATATCATCGACCACAATCGGGTATATCGCAACGATATCGGGATCGAGATTGCTTCGGAGCATGCCGGACGTTCGACCAGCAACATTACGTTGCAGGATAATCTGATTTTTCATAACAGACTTACAGGCATCGCCATGGGCGGCTATGATGAGCAGCGCGGCTCTACCGAGGACAGTACGATTATGTACAATACATTAGTGGATAACGACCTGCTGGATGCAGGCAATGGGCAGTTATTCCTGCAAGCCCAAACGAAGAACAATACGTTCAAACGAAACATTCTCGTATCGGGCAGCTCTGACGTGCTCATTTACAATGAATACACCAGTAATTCGGGGAATGTGTTTGATTATAATGTGTACTACTCCCCTGCACCACAAGAAGAGGCCCTGTGGGTCTGGAAAAACACGGAGTATTCCGGCTTTACCTCCTACACGGTGGGATCAGGAAATGACGTACATTCATTGTATGTGAACCCCCAATTTGTAGATGAGGCCAACGAAGATTTCACTCTCCAAGCCAATTCACCTGCCAAGGAAAATGGATTTATGAGCCATGAATAGATTGATATGATTCCAATTGGTGAAACTCTAAGCAAGACGAAAAAACGCTCAGCCATGATGGTGGTTGAGCGTTTTTCGTCTTTAGAATTTGAAGTACGGGCTTAACGAAGCAAATTATTATTCAGCGTCGTCGGTTATTTTTTCGACCAGTTTCCGCAAGCCATGATTGGTTTCGTTCAATTGATCAATTACATTCATAAACTCTGTGACCAGTTTGGCCTGTTCTTGTGAAGAAACTGAAATCTGGGCAATCTCCTGCTCCATATTCAGTACGGACTTTTTCACAGCGTCAAGAGACTGCTCAATCCGTCCCGTGGCTTCTTTGGTACCTGTGGACATTTTACGGATTTCTGTGGCTACTACTCCAAAGCCTGCGCCGGCTTCACCCACCCGCGCCGCTTCAATTGCAGCATTTAAACCTAGCAGATTGGTCTGTTCTGAAATTTCTTTTATGTAACTAACCACTTCGTTCACATTACTGGAATCTTCAACCGCACGTTTCGTATTGCTCAAAATTTCTTCCGAGGTTGCACTCAACTCTTCCGAATGAGCAGCTACATGCTGGATACCCTCAATCAGTCTGCTTGTAACTTCTCCTGCCTGATTCATCAGTTTTTTCAATTGATCCTGGGTATCCATACTATATGTAATGCAAAGGACTGCTTCTATCTCGTTCTGTTCATTCTTAATCGGAAGGAAATAAGAATCCGTGGCGATACCAAAAACCTCAGCCGGATAATGCTCCCTTGTCTTGGATTCATTCTTTAACATTTTAAAGTCTCTGTGTATATCTGCAATTGGGTCTCCTGCCTTGAAATCATATTTCAAAGCGTTGCCGGATTCGAAAAACAGGAACTTTTCCCGGTCCATGACCGATATGGAGACATCCTGACGTGTAGCTTCGCGAATAAATGGTATTGCAGCCAAAACAGCCTCAACCTGATTCATAATAATATATTCACTTCCTCTAATAGAGATAGTAGTGCTGAATATTATATCGACAGTTATTAATCAATTATGAAGGTTTACTACCATTACTCGCTGCTTCGGCTGCATGGGTCACCCGATTTCGCCCACCTGTTTTGGAGGCATAAAGCGCCTGGTCCGCTTTTTGAAACAAAGACTGTTCTGTATCTTCCTGCGAAACCGTAGCCGCGCCAATACTCACTGTAATGTTATACTCGCCCCAATCGGCAGAAGCGACCTGTGAACGGTATCTCTCTGCTATAGTCACAGCTTGCTGTCGATCACAATCCGCAAGAATAATGACAAATTCTTCTCCGCCATAACGCGCCACCACGTCCGTGCTCCGTGACACCGATTGCAACAAGCCTGCCAGGTTACCCAGAACCAGATCTCCAATCGGATGTCCATACGTATCGTTGATATGCTTAAAATGGTCAATATCAACGACCAGAAGGGAGAAAACACACTGAGTTTCCTGGAAGCGAGCCAAACTTCCCAGCATTTTATCCTGAAAAAATCTGCGGTTCTTGAGTCCCGTAAGCAGATCCGTCGAGGCCATCGTCTCCAGCTGATCATTTACTTTAATCAATGCCTGCTGCTTCACTTTATATTCTTCGTGCAATCGTTCAAGCTCCTGGTTCGCCTCATTTGTGGCTTGATATAGTTCCTGAAGCTTTGTTTTGGTGTTCATTATATCCTTCTCATGTTCAATTCGCTTGCGCATGACAACTACAACACAGTCGATTACGCTCTCTCCATTGCGTGTCCGGCGAACCCCGTTCAGAAGAACCGGAACATCCTGTTGGTCGCTGGTCCGAAACGAGAAGTACATCTCATCCACATGTCCATATAACTGAATGTAGGGATAGAAATACGTATGAAAAAAAAGTTTGTTGGTCACCGACATGGTTGACTCGATATGCCGTCCCAGCAGTTCGTTGCGTTCATATCCCAGCAGAGTCAGCAGGGTTTGATTGATGGATTGAATAATTCCTGAATCAGCGATTGAGAAATAGCCACATGGAGCCATATCTAATTGAATATCCATTGAAATAATTGCCTTTCCTCTCATTTTACTTTACACGCTCTGCAAATACTCTTTAATGAAGCGGCTTGTCTCTTCAGGCTGACTTAAATGTGGATAATGCCCCTTCGCCGTCATCTGTTGAAGTCTACTGTTCTTCAGATGCGCATGCAAGTAATCCCCCACTTCAACGGGAGCGATGCTGTCATCCGAGCATTGAAGAATGAGCGTAGGTACCGAGGCCCGCTCCAATTCATTCCGACAATCCGAGAAAAACGTCACCTCCGCAAATTGTCTAGCAATATGCGGATCTCTCGAACAGAAGCTTTTTTCCAACTCGTCCGTCAGCTCTTTCCGTTCCGGATTCTGCATAACAATCGGAGCGAGATAGCTGGCCCAACCAATAAAGTTCATCTGCATCATTTCCAGCAGCTCATCAATGTCACGCCGATCAAATCCGCCATAATAACCCGGAAGATCGTTTACATAACGCGGGGAAGGCCCCAACATGACGATTTGCTTGAAATATTTAGGTTCATGAATGGAAGCAAGCATGCCAATCATGCTGCTGACCGAGTGTCCAACAAATATGACATCACTCAAGTCGAGCGCTTCCATAATCTCTAGCACATCCTGGGCATATCCTTGAAGATCACTGTATTTGTTTGGATCATAATAGTTAATTTGAGATTCACCTGAGCCTACATAATCGAATAAAACAACTCGGTAGTTCTCCGTAAAACTCGGAACAATATAGCGCCACATATCCTGATCACACCCAAACCCATGTGCAAAGATAATCGTTTGGCTGCCTTTTCCCAGCACTTTCACATTGTTACGTACGAGGACGTCAATCGTCATCCAAATCACCTCTCTGAGGTAGTATCTTTTGCTATGACCTATCTGGTTATTATATCGGAAATTGTTGGGTTATGGATAAGAAATATTAATATTCATTACTTTGGATACATAAAGAACAATCCACTTTGTATGCCAAAAGGCCCTCTCATCACGAAAGGGCTCTTTGTACTTATTTTTTATTCTTGGCTATTTTACAGTGAGAATCACACGTTGATAATGCTTCAACTGATGCTCCCCATTATCAATTAAAATGTTTAGTTGAATTTGTATAACCAGGGTGTAAGCTTTTCCCATTTTGATATATGATAATGCTTATGATTATGCTTATGACTATGAGTGAATGTAACTGCTTAAAAATAATCCTAACACCAGGAGGGATCAGACACCGATGGAACAGCTGAATGCCGCCCTAATCCGTTTTGTTGAGCAGCAAGATTTATATAATGAAGCATATGGACTTTTCAAAAATCATGATCTGCGTCCTCGTGAACAACACCGCCAGCCGGAAGTGGACGAACGAATCCCGCTCTCTCCAGAGCTGCAATATCTGTACAGCCACTACGAGATGATGGATGAACAGGCCAACGGCACACTCAAAATGAAAAATGCAGCTGTCGAGATCGGTGATGCAGCTCTAATCTTCTTTGTTGCACCTGAACATCTCTATCGTCAACAACTGGGGCACCGCTGGATCGGAATGAACGAACCTTATGAGGAGTCAGACTCTTGGCAAAAAAATCATGTTGTCATCGCAAATTTTAACGATGATCCAATAATCGTTGATACAGCTGCACCGGACTCACCGGTATATGCTGCTTTTGCAGGTGAAGAACCTCAGCTTATTGCCGATTCATTAACAGACTTTTTCAATGCACTGGCCATCCTGATTGAAGCTGCACGGACCCATACCGGGGAATTGAAGGACGAGGAAACTTATGAAACCATACCCGAATATCTGGAGCATGTCGAACCTATATTGAATGATTTACTGGGAGAAGAGCATACTGCACATTTATTCGAGTATTTGTCATTTCGTTAAAAGTAAAGGATCACAAGATACGGAGGGTTGAATCATGATTTATGTTGCTTTGCTGCGGGGCATTAATGTGGGCGGGAATAACAAAATCAATATGAAGCAGTTAAAAGAAACGTTTGAGCAAGCCGGCTTGCTGGATGTGGTGACATATATCAACTCAGGAAATATTATCTTTGCCGATCATCAGGAACGCGTGGATGCGAATACAGAATTATCCCAGATTCTTGAACAAGCCATAGCTGTCGATTTTGGCTTACAGATCAAAGTGATGGTACGTAATTTGGATGAAGTCCGAACTGTTATTCAGGCACTACCGGAGGACTGGAAAAATGATGCCACGGCCAAAAGTGATGTCATGTTCCTCTGGGATGAAGTGGATGATGCATCCGTTCTGGACAAACTGCCCATCAAACCGGAGATCGGCACATTGCTATATGTTCCCGGAGCCATTTTATATTCCGTCAGTAAAGAACTTGTTACCAAAAGTGGTATGAACAAGCTCATAGGCTCCAAGGTCTACAAATATATGACGGTTCGGAACGTGAACACGACCCGCCAGATTTACAAGCTGATGCAGGTTGCGGCTGAGAAGTAACGTGAATCAGCTGATATTGAGCTCTCCCAATGACCCAGAAATAGACTGTAAATGTTCAATCAGACTGGTTAAATAAAGATGTGAAAATTCCCCAGGAGAGGGCCCGGGGAATATCATCAAGAACGCTTCCTGCTTGCTGCCTGCCATGAAGGATGGATAACGCTCCTGTATTTATATGTGTCAGTCAATCTGAATGCTTTTTCGGCTGTGATCTTCACCCGGCAGTTTCGGAATGTCGAGCTCCAGCAATCCATTTTCCAATCTGGCTTTGATGTTTTCCTCATCAATATGCTCCACATAGAAACGTCGGATAAATTCACCTGAACGTCGCTCCTGCCGAATGATTCGATTCGTATCATCCTTCTGCTCAGTCATTTCATTCCGTTTGGCACGGATGATCAGTTCATTACCTTCAACCTGAATGTCTATATCCTCTTTGGCGATGCCGGGAAGCTCGGCTTTTACCACGTATTTGTTTTCTTCTTCGCGAATATCGGTCCGAAATGACTGTACACCGGTTCCGAATGGAGAGAGGAATGGAGACTCAACCATGTCATTGAAGGATTTCAGCATGTGTCCGAACAAGTCTTCATTTCGTTTGCGAAACGGAATCAGATCAAACATCAAAATCAGCTCCTTATGTGTGGTTGGTTTAGTTGTTGCTTACACGTCTAATTATAAAATCGATCCCTAAATTGCTCAAAATCCGTTAAAGCTCAAAAAGAACGATTTTTCCAAGCCACGACTCATTCCCTTAAAATAGATTCTGCTTTCTTTAATTTTGACCTTTTTTGACCTTCTGGCTTTATCTGACTATGATGCAGAACGTGTAGTCTCCTTTGCCTGCACTGGACCAGATTGATCTTTTTTAATGCCCAGCATAATAATACCCATGATGACAACCAACAGAGCTACCAGCATGAATGGAATATGTTTATCCACCTGATACAACGTTGTTGTGAGTAAAGGGGTAATTACGGCAGATATGCCCTGAATCGCTGCAACCAATCCGGCTGCGCCGCCCTGCTGTTCTTTGCTAACCGAAAGAGAAGCTCCCGCCATGAAACCAGGCATCATCAGACCCGAGCCCATGCCGAATAGGAAGAATGAGAGATAATAGACAACCAATTGACTGGAGATCAGAAACAAAACCATACTTGCGAGCAGAAAAAGGGACCCGAGTAAAATCATCGGCCGCGGCTGCCATTTCAACCACTTCATCTGGATTACCTGCATGATCAGCATCGCAGCCCCGGAGAACATCAGTCCGAACGAAACCATTCGGGCTGTAGCCCCTGGAGATAATGCGAGTTGATCCTGAAAATAAAATCCACCGACAACCTGTACCGTCATAATGCCAATCATCGTAACTAACCCGGCAGCAAGATACATACGCAAACCGCGTTGGAGCGGGTTAACCTTGGGCGCTTTCTCCTGAATGACCGGCTTGGCAGCAGGAATGAGCAACAACGCAATGATAAACGCCGCTACCGCAATAAAAATACCAAAATAAAGCGGCCACAGGAGACCGATAATGGTAAAAGCGCCTGCAATCGCAGGGCCAAATACAAGCCCCAGCCCATTGGCGGCACTAATAATCGCCATCCCGCTTCCCCGCTCTTCTCCTTCCGTCACATCTCCCATATATGCCTGAGAAGAGGATAACACTGCCGGAATGAACATACCGATCAAGCTCCGCGTTACAATTAGAACGGTTAACAGAAGTCCCCCTCCGATCCACGCATTTAATCCACTGTACATCGCCAATGCAAACAACGCACAGCTTATGGACATACCTATGAATCCAATCAATATGATGGGTTTTCTGCCTTTCAGATCACTGAACCTGCCCCATACCGGACCCATCACAGCCATGGCAATGGACCCGAGTGAAATAATGAGTCCGGAATGACTTTCTTTCATCCCCAGTTCCCGAATAAGCGGCGGCATAATGGGAGCAATAAGCATAAGACCCAACATCGCTGCAAATACGCTAAAAAAGATACTTCCTCTGATTCTGTTCACGCTCATACACTCCTTTATTTTTCAGTACAGTATCCACTGTACCTGGAGTATATAAGGCTGAGAGAATCTCGACTGCCTCCATACGGAACAATTAACGGTTAGACGGATTATTAATATATTTTTTTCATTTCCGATGGCTTCACGCCGAATTTACGATAGAATTGCTGAGAAAAGGCACTGATATTGCTGTAACCAACTGCTATCGCTGCCTCAGTGACGTTGTTTTCTTGACTACGCAGCAATTTCATAGCGTTGTCGAGACGAATCTGGCGTAAATATTCAAATACGGTAGTGCCAAACAGCGCTTTGAAGCCTTTTTTCAATTTGAAATCGTTCAGACCCACCTGTTTGGACAACGCCAGAAGGGATGGAGGGTCTACCATGCATGCCTCCATAATCTCCCGGGCGGTATGCAACTTCCGTATATCCTCTCTGGAGAATCCTGAAGGGATAGGCGCCAGATCAAACAGCTGAATCATAAACCGATTCAATATCTCCAATGCGGTCGCTTCCATCATTAAGGAAGATCTATAGGGATTGTTCAATTCCACAATCAGACTGTCAATCATCGTTCGAATTCTGTGATCCAGCTGAAATATAATCGGTTTGAACACACAATGTCCTAAAATGTCCTGAAACCGAATGGACTGGCTCGTTGCCAATTGTGCGCCCGCATAATTGAACAACGAGATCGGAATTCCGATGGCAAAAGAAGTATAGTTCTCCTGCACAGGCGGATGGAACCAGGCTTCAAAATCACGCAACATAATGAGTGCTCCCTGCCCAGTGGCCAGCGTATATTCCTGACCAGATATATCTACGTAACGTGCACCTGACAAGGCAAATTGCAGCTCAATGATAGGAATATTCGACGCAAAGAACGTAGAGCATGGTTCACTATATTTAATCTGAGAATACACAATTTCGATACCACTATACGTGGTTACTCTTTTTATATTTCCACTGCCCGCTTTAGCAGAGAGCAGGTACGTATTTTCATCTTGCTGACTGAATGGTTCCTGCGTTAAGTAATGCTGGTATACGACAGCTAACGAATCGAAACCCATGTGTTCTCACCTCGTCTATAACTTGATCATGACTCTCAGATAGAGATTTGTTTAATTGAGAATAATTCTCAATAATTCTACCTCAATTTCTGCTTTTAGACCAGCCCCATGACGAGATCACTATTCTACATACGAAAAAAAACCAGAAACCACCTATAGATATGGTATTTTCACATTGAAGAATGAGGAGATACGCCTGCAACTAAAAAAGAACACGAGAGAGCATTCTCTCGTGTCCTTTCACATGACTTACTCCCAGAAAAAACGTCCGGCAAATACCTTCTCCGTCAGCAACTTGTATGTCTCGTCTGGCAATTCTTTTTTCATTTTCGCCATTACGACATCCTTGCCTCCATTATATTGCGTAGACATGCCGATCTCAGCTGTGGGAATGCTTGCGTCCAAGCGCATAATTGGTGCTTCGGCGTCTTTTGACCAAGGTGTCCATTCTGCCAACTCCGAGGATCCACCACGACCCGGGTTACCTGTGTAAAGGAACTGCTTCAAATATGCTGCCATCGCGCCAGACAATGCCTCACGGCCAGGTTTGTTCTGTTCACTAAAATAACCTTCAGGGAAAAGGGCGACGACGCCGTCTGCGTGTCCTGTGTAAAAGTCCATATCCGCGCCATGTGGTGCGCCCAGCAATGTTTGCAGTCTTTCGGAAATGACCCCAGCCTGTGTTCCCCATGCAAAACGATAGGCGTATACGGGTGGCTGTCCTGCTTCACTCGTAAGGCGTTCAGCTACCCGCTCTGTATTAAAGCCTGCATAAACCTCACTGCCGTAATTCAGAGCTGCGGCATACTGTTTCGCCTTGGTCTCATCTGTAAACAGAGTTTCATCATGAAATGAGGGTACAAAGTATGGATCACCGAAAGCAAAGCTGGAAAACTCGGTTTCCAAACTGCCCAGCAGAACAGGCACTTGTGCATAATTACCGCTGTTGATGGCATCGAATCCCTCTTTCGGAATAACTGTACCGTCACGGAACAGTTGTGGGAATGGCTGCATACGAATCGCCGTTGAACCATATACAGTGACCAACTTGTCCGCAGGCAACTCACGCAAATAACTCGCCAGTTGTGCCTGAGACTGCATGCCGATCCATGTTCTCGCATGTTCAATAGAGGTCATTGTACCCTCTTGCACGAGCAATTTCACAAGTGCATGCTCGGATTTTTGCTCTCCTTCCTCCGGTGCAGCCGTGGTCAGGCCACCACTGAACGCAGCTGCTTTCTGAAATAACCCTTTGCTTAGCGGAGAGATTAATGCTGCCAGAACATTACGTGCTCCTGCCGACTGCCCGGCCAACGTAACATTGCCTGTATCTCCGCCAAATCCCTCGATATTATCCTGTACCCACTGGAGTGCACGGAATGCATCAAGCAAGCCATAGTTGCCCGAATCATCAAGAGGATTTCCGGTTTTCAATGCAGCATTTTGAAAGAACCCAAGAGCTCCCAAACGATAGTTCACCGATATGATAATGCTGTTCGTGTTACGCGCAAGCTGTTCACCCTGAAAATCCTTGCCTGATCCGGTCATATTCCCGCCGCCGTGCAGAAACACCATTACCGGAAGCTTGGAACTGGTTGTATTCGGACGCCAAATATTGAGATACAGTGAGTCTTCACTTCCGGCTATCGTTTCGCCGGATAACTGCAAGCTGCACGCAGCAAATTCCTTGGCTGTTCGAGTCCCGGTCCATGCATCCGGTTCACACGGCGCTTTCCAGCGTAATGCACCTACCGGAGGTGCTGCATAAGGAACGCCTAACCAGCCGAGCGTACCGTATTGTTCATAGATTTTTCCGTCAATGGCTCCATATTTTGTCTGCTGCAATGTTTGAGGTTTTAACCCCTGATCTTGTTTATGTTTCATCCAACTCTGCTCCAAGGTTCCAACGCCATTTTTGAGCTGTGCCTGTGAAGCTTATGCAGTCTCCTCAGTACGTTCGCTCATACTCCTGCCTTGAAGCGCGTTCACCTCCTTAACTGATATGTAAGTGAAAGCCTCTCCTTGGTTGTAGTTATATCTTTCTAGCGCGTCCGAGCCAATCTCTCCAGCAGTTCTACCGCAGGAGCCAACACTGCTTCATCAATATCGAATTCCGGATGGTGATGCGGAGCAGGCAGCTCGCTGCCAATAATCATATACGTTGCTTTCCCACCTTGTTCCTGTACGCGCCGAATCATGTAGCTGGCATCCTCACTTCCAAGTGAAGCACCATCCGAAATAGCCTCCGCATGGGTAAATCCTGCGATGCCTTCAGTTTGCTGCACAACAAGCTCTGCAAGCTCCATATCACAGTGAATAGGGACTGCACCGCCAATGACTTCAACCATAGAGCTCAACTCATGCATCGCTGCGCTGTGCTCGATGATCTGACGCACCCGTCGCTCCAGCTCACGATTCGTTTCTTCTGTCGTTGAACGGGTTTCAATCACCATCCGTGCGTGCTCGGGAATAATATTGGCCCCTGTTCCGCCTTCAAGAATACCCACATTAATGCGTGTATCTGCCGTGCTAAACCGAGGCAACGCATGAATATTAAGGAGTGCTGTAGAGGCTCCCAGCAAAGCATTCCGTCCTTCCTCCGGTGTAGCTCCTGCATGAGAAGACACACCTGTAAAATGGGCTTCCAGCTTGGTCGTTGCCAGGAATCCAGCAGACGCCCCTCTGACATGACCGGATGGCACACCTGTACCCAGATGTATGCAGAACAGACGGTCCACCTGTTCCAGCATGCCTTTTCCGACCATGGCATACGCACCACGCACACCTTCTTCAGCAGGCTGGAACAGCAGACGGATCTTCCCGGGGAACTTTCGGTTACTCAAACGTTCTGCAAGTGCAAGCCCAATGGCTGTATGTCCATCGTGCGCGCAAGCGTGCATAATGCCTTCATGACTGGAGCGGAATTGCCCCGCTTGTGGTATATGTTTATCTGACTTGCTCTCACGGATCGGAAGTGCATCCATATCGAAGCGGAACGCCGTTGTTGGTCCTTCCTGTTCTCCTTGTAACTCAGCGACAACTGCCGTAAATCCCCCTCGCATCTGCTGCACAATCGCTGGATCTGCCCCTTCATCGATGGCACGCTGATATGCATCTTCCAACACTTCAGGCTTTGGCAGACCTCGCCGCGATGTGTCATCAATGGCATCTTTTCCATAAGTCACACGGTAACCCAGTTCCGTTAACATCTGCACGACTTTTGCAGCCGTACGAAATTCGGTGAATCCCAGCTCGGGATATTTGTGAAGGTCTCGTCGAAGCGCAATAATATCAATCATGGTCACTCACCTCTCTCATCAAGCTCTCTATTTCATCATGCATACACCTTTACACTACGAATTCTATACCTTAGCTCGCTAATCCTGTTTCGCGATTCTTCTAATCAAGTACTTCACACCCCTACTGAGAGAAAGCTTCTTGCTGCATATCTGCTGCCCCTCTATCCTTCAACAAAAAAGCGCCGGCTGATTGAAACACCTTATCCCTTCCATAATGAGATGACGAATATCCAAAACCTATCCAGCCGCGCTTCTCTAATCGTAAAATTTACATTTAGTTAATCGAGTACATACGCTCATTTATCATTGATTGTATACACTGGTTTTGGATACCAAACTATACATATCATTAGGAGGATGTGTTCATGTTAAATCGATTCAATACCCGTGCTGCCAAAATGATGCTCGCGGTTACGACCATTGTTACAGCTACGCTGGGAGGCAGTAGTGCAGCTTGGGCTGTGGAAAACACCACCTCATCTGCTTCACCGATCAAAAATGTAATCATCCTGATCCCGGACGGTATGGCGAACGACGCAACAGCTTTGGCTCGCTGGTACAAAGGTTCCTCTCTTACACTGGACTCCATGGCTAGTGGCATGGTTCGTACACACTCTGCGGATGCGCCGATTGCGGACTCGGCCCCTGCGGGAACAGCCTTTGCTACAGGTCACAAATCACATACAGGGTATGTCGGAGTACTGCCTGATAAAGCAACGATGCCGGGACAAAAAGCCATCGCACCGGGAGATGCGAAAAAACCGGTCGCTTCTATCCTGGAAGCATCCAGACTGGCAGGCAAAGCAACTGGCATTATTGCGACATCTGAAATTATGCACGCCACACCAGCTGACTTCTCCGCCCACTATCCGGATCGCAAAAACTATGATGCATTGAGCAAACAGCAGGTCTATAACGGTATGGACGTTGTTCTCGGTGGAGGAAGCAGTTATTTGGAGCCTGCGGGACGCAAAGATGGCGAAAATCTGGTCTCATCCATCAAAGCACTGGGCTACGATTATGTGACTACTCCGGCAGCAATGAAAGCTTCCACTTCAGGCAAGCTGTGGGGGATGTTTGCCCCGGCAGGCATGGCTTATAATATGGATCGTGATCCAGCTAAACAGCCAAGTCTCGCCGAGATGACAACTAAAGCGATCGAAGTTCTTTCCAAAGATGAAGATGGCTTCTTCCTGATGGTTGAAGGCAGCAAGGTCGACTGGGCAGCACATGCCAACGATCCAATCGGCATTATCAGTGATGTACTGGCATTCGATGATGCCGTCAAAGTAGCCATGGATTTTGCCAAAAAAGATCAAGAAACTGTCGTTGTCGCTGTCACGGATCACCAGAACGGTGGATTGACCATCGGTAATGCTTCAACGACAGGCACCTATGATAAAGAGCCGTTGTCCACATTTATCGGACCTCTGAAAAAGGCCAAGCTAACAGGCGAAGGTTTGGAATCCAAGCTGGATGCCAAACGCACTAATATCAAAGCTGTGATGAAGCAATACTATGGCATTACCGACCTGACTTCCGAGGAAATCGCTGCAATTAAAGCGGCCAGTCCCGGCAGCCTCAATTATACGGTTGGACCGATGATCAGCAAACGTTCCGGCATCGGCTGGACCACTGGTGGTCATACGGGCGGAGATGTTGTGCTGTATACGTACGCTCCGAATAATGATCGACCTTTCGGTGTTATCGACAACACGGATGTAGCCAAATACATGGCACGTGTGCTGGACCTTGACCTCGATAGCGTTAGCAAACAATTGTTTGTGCCCGCCAAACAGGCTTTTACTGCCAAAGGTGCAACGTACAAGCTGGACCTGACGGATGCCAAAAATCCGAAGATCCTCGTAACAAAAGGTAGCACCAAGCTTGAACTGCAAATCTACAAAAATATCGCGCTCGTTAATGGCAAAAAGACAACCCTGGATGGCGTAATTGTCTACAATGGCGTAGAAGCCTTTGTGTCACAGGATGCGATTGATCTGATTCAATAAAATAGCGCCCCCTCATTGAACGGCACTCTTAGCTAAACTGCCCAAGAATATTCTTGGGCGGTTTTTCGAATTCACTTTTAAATCCAACTTCTATATGCAAAGGTAACGTAGTATAGTAGGCCCACGCACAAGCTTATCGTATAATAAGCATAACGTTGATAAATATGACGTAAAAAAGGAGAGACTCATGATGTTGATCAGATTAAACTGGATCACACTGCGGGTACGCGACTTGGAAGCATCGCTCCGTTTCTACCACGACATGCTTGGGCTGCCGATTCAGCGCAGATTCGAAAGCCGGGGACGGCAGATCGCCATGCTGGGACTGGAAAATGAAACGAAGTTGGAACTGATTGAGGGCAGCGAAACCACACTCAAGCCAGAGGCCGGTGTTTCGATCGGTTATGAGGTAAGGTCGCTGGACGAAGCCATGGAGCAGCTCGCCGCATTAAGTATCCCGATTGTACGAGGCCCCGTTCAGCCCAATCCGCATCTGCGGTTTATTTATATTGCCGACCCAGATGGCTTCGAAGTGCAGTTGGCCGAACATGCATAATTAAGGCGTAATATTGTTTGAGGCGAATCTAAATAAGTGTACGTTTCACGATGACCGACCTGTTTTGTGTGGAGCCAAACCTGCACGCGCACCCCACATAGGATGGCGTCAGCGCGCTTTTGTGCAAGTTTACAGCTTCATCCGACGCATTAGCGGTACACCCACGCGATTCAAAAGCCGTTCAAGCAGCAGCCAGCACCAGCGTCTGCTCATTGGCAGATGGCGCTCATACACGGCAGAATACTCGAAATCCGATACAGCGCCACGGTTGCGCTTGAACTGCGCAGCACCTGCACTCTCATGCAGCAGATGACCGTTCTCACGGGCCTGTCCAATCAAGCAAGCTGATAGCATGCGGTACAGCCCGATGGACTGGGGTAGCGCCGTATCGTAACCGAACAACGGCGTTGTCATCACCCCATTTCGACAGAAGTATCCCATAACCGCATCTATACGCCCTTCCTTTCGCAGACCACACAACGTCAGTGCTCCAGAAGCTTTTGATGTGGCAATGAAATGTTCACTGAATTGCGGATTATCATAAGAGTATTTTTCGAGGTATAGCAGCCTATACAGCTCCGCGATTCGTGGAATATCTTCCTCCGTCAGATTCGCTCCGGAAACGAATTCATATTCGTGCTTTGTCAACAATTCGTAATCCCGCTTCAGCAGCCAGCGCGACTTCGCATTGCCGAAATTTGGATCATTCGCCCGGTACAGATAGATTTGCCGGCTCGGAATTAGTTGACAGCCTGCTTCCGTCAGCTCTCCCGTCAGATCTGAGTGAAGCCCTGGACACAAGGAGCGAAATACGACGGCATACTCAGGATAACGTTCCCTTACTGCTGCGAGCAGACAAACCGCCTGCTCTCCTGACATGGCAGGATACAGGTTTGTTGATAACAGCCAGTTGTTGATATGTACAACTTTGTTTATTTGTGATTGCCGCATTCCCCACCCCACCACACTGAGCAGCGCGAAAAGCCCTTTTTCCAGCAACGGTTTCCGAAGCAGCATCAACTCCTGCTTGGCATACCGTACATAATGTGTATAAGGCGAACAAACGTAAGAATTTTCATACTCTGTATCATTTACCGTCAACGGAAGCACTAGATCGTCAATTCGAGCAATGAGTAAGGTTGTGTTTACATTTATCATGAAGTCCTGTGTCCCTTGTAACATCATGGGTTCCAAATACGCTCTTGCATCTCTACCATCCTCGGTGTTAGGCCAGTCCATATCTTCGAGCGAATTCCAATCATAGAAACGAACGCGACTATCGCGTCTTTCATTCTTCGCTGGATCTGTACGATCGCGGCTATCCGTCCTTTGTTCCATTACTGCATTCTTCACGTTCTGCTCCCCCAATTGCCCAAACTTCCTGCCATTAATTATTTTTTACAAATTCTTCTTCCTTCCATTATAGTGGGCCTGGATGAACACCCACAATTGTTTCATTGAAAACAGTCAGAGCGAACGGCCATCAAAAAACAAACAAGCCTGCCCCCACATCATGGTTGGAGACAGGCTAAATAGACTGAACTTCGAGTATAAAATTGGAGTAATCAGGTGACTCCGATGCAGTAAGCTAGCTTCAGCCTAAGTATTTTACAGCGTACCCGTTGCAGAACCTACTTCGTTCTTATCCGATACCAACTCGTTCAGGTCCACAATCAGTTGCTCCAGTTCTCCGAAGCTGTCCACCATCTTCTGGGTCAGATTGCGCTGCTCCTCCATACTAGCAAGAATTTCTTCCGTAGCGGCACTCGATTGCTGAGTCACACTTGAAATTTCTGAAACCTCATTAACCACTTTGGTAGAGGAATCTCTCATCGTGGCTGAACTGCTCTCGATATCTGCGGCCTGATTCAATACTTGCTGAGAATTGCTGTTGATCGTACGGAAAACTTCTTCTGCCGTTTGCACACTGTCTTTTCCTGCTTCCAAAGCGAGTCGAATACGCCCAAATCGATCCGTCAACGCCTGTGTCTGTCCTCTCAAACGGGACAAAATAGCAGCAATATCACTGGCCGACTGGCCGGAGTGCTCTGCCAGCTTGCGAACTTCCTCCGACACGACTGCAAAGCCGCGTCCATGTTCTCCTGCACGGGCTGCTTCAATCGCTGCATTAAGCGCAAGCAGATTTGTCTGATTTGCAATATCTGAAATACTGTTCAGCATTAGCGACATGGACTCACTTTCCTCGTTAAACTTACTCATATCATCGGCTGTGGTATTAATCGTTTCATACAGCTCCTGCATCTGAACATTCAGTTGATCCATTTGTGTGCTGCCTGTTTCTGTACTGGTTGCCATGCTGGCTGACAGTTCTTTCATCTGAAGTGAGTAGGAAGCAACATCGCGAATATGCTGATCCGACAAGGACAAGGACTCTGAAATTTCTGCTACACTAGTAGCCTGGAATTCAACGCCTTTGGCCACTTCACTGAATCCCAGCGTTACTTCATGGGTAATGGAGCCAGTGTCGGTTACTTTTTGCTTCAGTTGTTCCGTATAACGAGATAGGCCATCTACAGATTCTTTGACCCTTACAAGCATTGTTTCCACTCTCATTTTGGAATGCTCCACCTCTTGCCACCTGGCCTCGCTATCCCAAAAGAGTCTTTGATTCAACTGGGAAACCATCATCAGAATGGCTCCAGTAAGTGCAAACAACCCTACATCAACAATATAGCCAATAAACTCCTCGGAGCTCTTTGTCTCCACCAGAACAACCTGAAGAATACTAATAACAAGCAGCACGAGAAATCCGGTTGTGAACAGTTTCTTGTCAGGATAGAGCAATAACACTGAAGTGATAACCAGACTTAAAGTGATGTTAACACTTCCCCAGCCTGCGTAGACGCCACAGATTGTAATCAGGAGTGTACAAAGCCACGGGATCACATGAATATACTTCTTTTTGATATTGGCGTACGTTACCCAACCGGTGAATAAAATAGCTACCCCACTCGAAACAAGCAGCTTGGGTTCCAGAAAGGCCATACCAAAACCGATGGCAACAATAACCCACAGGATGATACAGATTAGCTTGTTCCTTTTCCAGATGATTTCATCATAACGATTCATGAATTTCCCGTCCTTTTTATCAATTAAATACGCTGGTGAAACATTTCTGTACTATCTTTTATCAGTCTATGGTCCTTGCTTATGAATAAATCGCAAAATCCTAGGGCTTTGTTATAGTACATTAGGTCTTCATAAACATGAAAACACACTTACTATATATCGGAATTTTATTATAAATTTTTAATATATGAAGGGATATAATATGTACTTATATTTCAGAAATTTTATTTGGTTTTCTCCATAGTAAAAGCCCGTATCAGGGATACGGGCTTTTTCATGTTAAGGGGGTCAGCTACCTTTTATTTCCCGAACACAAGTGTGGTGTTAGACGAACCTGCATACTTGGTGACAAACTCGCGAGCATAACTGGCTGTCTGCACTTCATAGCTGTAGTTGGTACTTGGTCTCCAACTTGTTTGGGGAGAGGATGGGCTGCTCAACGCAGGTGTACTGCCTGTATCCGTAAATTCTCCGTTTCCTTTATCATCCAGAATGCCGCCTTTTTCAGCGCCTGCACCGAAATAATTGTTTTCAGAATATATGCGTGCTTTCTCGCCAATCGTAATGGCCTGGTTAAAATTGTTGGCGTAATTGTTTTTGATATGGAAATAACCGTATCTCATGAGACCAGGACCACGTACATACAGGTTTTCAAAATAGTTATTTGCCATCGTTACATGAGGTACACCATTATAGCTGCTGTTGCCATCATTCGGATATCCAAGAATAATTCCGTATTTGTGGTTTGCAAATTTGGAATTGCTGATCGTAATATAATCTGCGCGATCCCCAATGTACAGGAGCTTGTCCAGATCACTTCCGCTCGAGCTGTAGCTATGGCCGGAGAACGTCACGTGATCAATCCAGTAGTTGGAGCCTGAAGTAATATACATCTGGATATCGTCGTTAGCATTAATATTGGAAGCGTGTTCAAAAGTCAGATTCTGAAAAATGACATTGCTTGAGCTGGACGTCGATCTGAAATGAATGTTCGTCAGTGTGTGTTTATCAAAGGAGCCTACCAACGTTTTGTTCGATCCAAATTCGACTTTCTGCAACGTAGAGGAAGAAATATTTTGTTCAATGACCAGTATTTTAGCTGTTGTGCCTGCCATATGTGTTCGCAGATCGTTCAGATTGCTGATGTAGATGACCTGACCGTTCTTACCACCTGTCGTGGCTGATTTGGATACACCACTCTCATTTTTGGCGTTACCGGCAAAACCCGTTAAACCATTCGTGCCTGTGTTGGGATAACTGGCCGCACCATATGTAGCGGGTGCCGTGGAGACCGTCAACAATAACAGTGTTACAGCGAGTAAAAGAATCGAAAATTTCTTCAAAATTTCACCATCCTTTATAATTTTATCCTGAAAGACAAGTTGATTATATCGTGTAACATCAGATGTGACAATACAAAAATTGCAATTTAACCAATATTTTTATTTTTTTGCAACAGCAGTCCCCGTATAAGAAAAATGAAAAGACGACACAAAGTCATCTACAAAAACCATGACTTTGTATCGCCTTCTTCTAAATCCTATTTGATTTTCAGTTCCAGCTTATGTTTCTCCGCTTCCTGCAAGTCATCGTAAACTTTGCCGGGTTCAGTTGGTATTTTCAATACAAGCGATTGAGGATCGTCCAGCATATTGCTGCTGTAGTATAAAATCATCCCGTCTTCTGTTTCGCTACCTCGATACATTAGAAGCTTGGTCTGCTTACCATTCTTGGTTATAGAAACAATCTCGTAAGGATGTACTGATTCACTTATAGATTGTTTGGTTTGGAAATCAAACTTTTTATTAGGTTCATAGACAAGTTTGGCTTGTATAACAAGTGGAGAAATCTCGACTTGAGATAACATCACCTCATGGCCGTCAATCGTAAATAACTGATTAAGTTTTATAATTTCCGTCTTGGGAACCGAAAATTTGGGGTCTAAGTCAAAAGAAATCTTCATCAGTTCTGAATATCGCATTTCGGGTCGCTTTGTCCCTGTTTTTGGGTCTGCTAGCTTCCCCGGATCGAGGGAGACGATTTGAAAGTCGAGCATTAACTTTTCAGGAAATGCATCAGTTCGATTGAGGTTAATCGCAGTTCGACCGTATATGATATGGTTCCCTTTGGGTACTCGGACTCCCCCCGCATTACTATCATCAAATTTATGATTGGTCAGCATGTCAGTTACCCTGGAACGGTTCACCGAATATATCTCCTGGGAAGCATCCGTCTGGGCTGTGTACAATATGATCATCTTGTTTTCATCCGCCATCACTGCATTGACGGTTAACTGATATATTCCTGATTTCACAGAACGATCCACGAGCTGCACATAACCATTGTTAATTGCGGATGCAATCGTATTTCCATCTACATTCTTTTCAGCCAACTCCCGAAAAGGTTCAAGTACTCCCCAATACTGTGTAGGTGCGCTATAGGTTGCCTGTTGTGGTGTGGAACTGCCAAGCGGACCCAGCAGCAGCCAACCTGCTGCCAAAGCGGTTACAAGCATCGCAGTAATCCACTTTAATTGCACATGACCTGTCATTCGCCGAGTTCTTGCCTTTGCCAGACCTCGCTGAATGGCAAACGCCGTGTCCGCCGGATTCAATTGCTGTCTCTCCAGCTTAACCTGGGAAGCATCTGCGAAAAGTGCCTGTTCCTCCGGACTAGTTGTCATGCCAATCCCCCCTGTTCTTCATCTGTTTCCGTAACAGTTCCAACCCTTTATGCTGCCAGGTCTTGATGGTGCCCTCCGGTTTGCCAAGAATGGAGGCAATCTCAATTGACGTCATGTCGTTATAGTATTTCAGCAGTAATACATGGCGGTATTTAGGTTTGATTTTCTCAAGCATGGACCACATCGCAAGTCTGTTGTCACTGCATCCTGCAATGGCAGAATCGGATATCGCCTCCTCCAACCCTTCGCTCGGCAGAGGTGTGGCCCGTTTGCGACGCCTTTGTTCATCAATGCACACATAGATCAGAATACGAATAATCCACGATTTGAACGCCTTCTCATTTTTCAGAGAGCGACGCTTGATCCAGGCCCGGCATGTCATCTCCTGTACCGCTTCGAGCGCATCATGACGATTACGCAGGTAACTGTAGGCTATGGAGATCAGCATGTCCTGATGTTCCATGATGGATTGGACAAATGCCGTCTCGTCTTCGCTCTGTACAAACAGCATCTTTTTCATCTCGGCTTTGGTTTCCACCCCGCAATCCCCTCCTCCTCTCTTTCTATGGTTTAAGACGGATGAACAAGCCAAACCGTTTTTTATTTATTTTCCATCACAAAAAAGCCCCGCCTAATCCTGAGGAGGAAGCTCTTGTATTGATTTCCGCATCATTATTTAAAGATCAAACCAGTCCAGCTCATTATCATCCTGATTCGTAGCCGCTCCCATCTGTTTCAGCCAGTTTGCCGCGAATTCACCTCCTACATGAAACAGACAATAGATGTATAACTCTCCCTCTACAATCTCATCCATTCCCGATGCCACTTCAATCGAGACTTGTAGAGCTTCAGGCCAGGATGAACCCTCCTGAATTAACGCAAACCCATCTTCATAATGCTCCAGCTTATACAAGTCAGAGAAAGTTAAGGAATCCGCCAGTCGCTTCACAATCCGAGGTAAAATGACAGGATTTGTTGTTCTGATGCCATATTCCCAGCCCACATGGTACCTCCTTTAATCTAAAAGTTAGCTAAAGGCTACCACTCTTGCTCATTCAATTCATTGATCGAGCGGTCCAGCCACAATTCATACCAGTCGAGAAAACCCAGCCGCTCCGTGTTGCCCATATAATGATCTGGATAAATTCCATTACTGTTCGCTCGATCATCGGTCCAGATCTCTCCGAAGGACAATCCCTTGACAATCAGATTGAGCGACACGCCACATCCAAAATCGCTGATTCGCAGCATCCCTGCCGACCATTTTGGATCATAATACTCATGTTCAAGCGCTGCCCACTCGTCCTCTTCTTTGCTGTCGTCGTACCAGTCCACATCCCAATTCCAGGATTCCACATGTGGAAAAGGCTCAGAAATTGCATTCAACTCATCATCATAATCCATCACCAAATATATGCCGTTCTCCGGCTTTTCCAGCCCATAATAAGGACCTGCCCCACCACTTCCAATCACAAGCAAAAAAGCTTGATACTCTTCGGGCAGCTCTATCTTCCATTTCTGTTCAAAAGCTTTAATTTTGTCCAATGTCCATACCGGAGCCATCTCATATTGATGATTCTCTGCCCCAAACAGATTCCGCTTCGGGTCCAGAGTCTGGAGTTTGTTCAACTTCCCCTGTATGCGTTCCAACTGTACCTTGTACATGTATGTAAGCCTCCTTCCATCACGTTGTACCTATAACGTCAGATTCGAATCAAGTCATTCAAACTATTTTCGCTTTGCAGACTGGGTTTGATGGTAATCGAAATTTGGTTGTCTTTCTTCGTTACCGCACATGCATAATTTCCGGGCTTCATCTGGAGCAACACACCACCGCAAGACTCATCGGGTTCTAGCTCGCCCCCAGTGACATCCTCCGCCGCCCCCAGATACACGTTACCGGAAGGGACACGTAGATGGTATACCTGTGCATTCTCCAGTTCCTTCCCCGCATCATCCAGACTCCATGTCACCTCATACTGTCCATCTTCACCCAGATTCAGAAACAAACAGTTGCCTGCATTTACCTCAATCAGTTCATCTTCCGCAATAGACCACCAGTCCGGTGTATCTTCAACACGATGTTTTAGCGCCGCCAGATCATACAGGCACAATGCTGCCGTATCCGTGAAGAACTGAAACTTCCCATTCATTCTTCATCTCTCCTTTCTAATTCAAAATAAACACCTTGACCCTAGGTCAGACCTAAGGTTTATAGTGGAACTATTCCATTCAAGCAGACAGGAGCCAGCATAATGAACAAATACATTACGATTAGCGAATTATCCAAATTAATGCATGTTTCAATCCATCAAATTCGATACTTTGAGGAAAAAGAAATACTTTTCCCGGCATATGTGGATACCAACCACTACCGTATGTATGGAATGGATGAGATCTACCAGCTTTCTCACATTCTTTTATTGCGCAAGTTGAATGTCCCTGTTCAGCAAATCAAAGAGTGCATGCTCTCCTATTCCGCAGATGACTATAACCGATTATTAACCGATTCACTTCAAGCTGTACAATCACAGATTGATTCGTTAATGCATATGGAACAATTCATTCAAGGCATATTGCAGGAACAGCAGGAATGGATCAGCCAATCACAGCAGGATCAGTGTATACCCATATATGAGATAAAGGAAATTCCTGTTCGGCATTTCACCACTTGGATCACCATCCAACCAAACGAATCTTTGCATGCCCGTGCACTTTATCAGCATCGTACGGATCAACCTGCATTGTTTGAAATTGATTTACACTACTTGTATACCTTAGGCCAGGTTGCAGTCTGTGTTCCGTCTTCTAATTCTATCAGCGATTCTTTTGTTGAAAAAGGGTTGTATCTAACCAGATCATTCACAGTGACATCCGAAGAAAATATTGCCCAGGAAATTCATCACCTTAAGGAATATGCATTTCAAGCCACTTACGTGCTGGTAGACCCTATAATTTTGATTGAAAAGTCCTATCTTTCCATGTTAGGAACTGATCAATTACACTATGAGATTCAGGCCAGAATTGAGGTCACTCCTTCTAAAGTGAAAGAAAGGAACCCATTATGAACCTCACGAATCCAATTCAAATTGTGGACTATGATGATCAAAGTCAACATCAACTGGCTGTCCGAAAGTTAATAGTCCATTCTTTTGCAACCAAGTTTGAGGCTCTTGTTCGGCTCGCCCCAACGGAAATAGTTGACTTGCTTGGCGCTATATGGGTTGAGCAGGGAAACTCACCCTCCGGTAGGCAGTTCATTGCTATGGATGGAAACCAGGTTGTCGGGGTTCTATCCCTGAAATGGTGCCTCAAAAACCCCCTACAGATAAAAAAGGATATCCATCACATTCCACTCCGTAAGCTTTGCAAGCAATATGGACTACGCAATGTCTGCATGTTTATGGTCGGAATGATTGCCCTGGAATATAAGCCAAGACCACACGAATGTTATATTGAGCATTTGGCTGTAGCTTCAAGTCACCGAAAGCGTGGGATTGCCAGACAGTTGCTAATTACAGCTCAGCAGTTTGCAAACCAACATCTCCATTGTAAATATATATCTTTGCACGTATCCAGCAGCAACACACAAGCCATTCGTCTTTACCAACAATTGAACTTCAGAGTGGAATCATCACACAACAGCATTTCCCGAAAATTCCTGTTCCGTGAACCTGAATGGATTTTCATGATGATCCCTATCTCTAACATACAGGAGGCATTTCAGTGTTTAAACAACAACCCCCTAGACTAAGATTATTTACGACCCCAGTTTTCAAATGGCTGATCGGTGTAACAATCATCATTCTGGCTATTGTGTCTTGGCTGCTCATTCAGAACACATTCAACATGAAAGAAACACGCATCTCCATTCCAACCTCATATGGACAATTAACGGGTATACTCACACTGCCCAAACAGCATTCAGATAAGGTTGGCCTTGTCGTTTTTGTACATGGTGATGGTCCGATTAATGCCAGTTATGACGGTGGATACCGACCTTTGTGGGAAAAGCTTGCCATGGCGGGGTATGCCTCCCTCTCGTTGGATAAACCTGGTGTTGGCGGTTCCTCGGGAAACTGGCTTGACCAGACCATGGAGGATCGTGCACAGGATGTCTTAACCGCCATTGAATGGGCCAGAAAAGAACCATCTATTGATCAAGATCGAATTGGTTTGTGGGGTGCCAGCCAGGCTGGATGGGTCATTCCAAACGTTGTGAAACAAGATCCGGATATTGCATTTAGCATTTTGGTTTCCCCCGCCATCAACTGGATTACACAGAACAGATACAACACGCAGCAGGAAATGCTCCAGAAGGGATATACCGAGGAAGAGATCACTGCAAGGCAGCTCTATAATGACCAGGTTCTGCAGCTGATTCGAAACAAGGCCACCTATGATGAATATAAACTCATGGCTAATAAAGACCAACTCATTTCCAAGGAGCGTTGGACGTTTATCGTCAACAATGTGGAATCGGATGCCACAGATGGGCTCGTTTCGTTTCAAAGCCCTGTTCATCTCGTGCTTGGAGGTCAAGATATAAATGTCGATGTTCAAGAGACAGAGCGCGTGTATCGTCAGATGATTCCACAATCACTGCTCAGTGTAACCAAACTACCGGATGCTGATCATTCGATGCTGCCCTCTTCACTGGTGCATTCTACGTTAAAAACCTATGCAACCGCCTTGTTCTCGCCACGAAAACTAATGGACGCACAGTATTTGGACGATATCGTTCAATTTTTGAACTCTATTCACGCAGTTGATCAACCGTTTGTTGCACACATCCGGTTCCCAATCGATTCATTTCTCCTGAAATTCTGAAGAAAAATGACGCAATTTGATCCGCTCCTTCCCATTCTGATCCAGGTGAAAAATCAGAACCATATCCAACCATTATATCAAGCCCGGCACACAGGTTAAAGGCATTCAAGAGTTAACTAGATTCATGTTATACATGTGAAGAATTAAGGTGTTAGCAAACAAGGTTAATCTCTTCATTTTTTTAGCAAAATTGACGATATAATGATAACTGACTTTTTTTGATTTTGTGGAGGAAACCATGGCTATCAACCTTAGAAGAGAACCTTTTCGCTATACTTTAAAGGAACCAATAATGTTCGAAATTTTTATTCTCAGCATTAACGGCGCCTCAGCACCACCCAAACCCATTCAAGCGGAATTATGCGATATCAGCCGATCGGGCTGTCAGCTTTCATTTCCGTTAAATCTGCATGTGGAGTCCAATAACATCCGAATCGGCATGAACTTGTTGCTTTTTGAAGACCCCTTGTATTTGGAAGGAACGCTGCGCTGGGGCAAAGAAGAGAATAACCGATGGCACTACGGCGTACAGCTGGAGATCCAGCAAGGTAATCATGAGCGTCTATCCAGAGAAATGAGAATGCTTGCGGGGCAAGGCAAAATTATGGTGAAGTAACCCGGCAAGCACCAACCTAACAAAAAAAAACAGCCCGGTGAACCGGACTGTTTCAACATTTTAGATATTCAGGCTGCTTTGGTCGCAGTCGTAGTATTGTCCATCTTGGACCAATCCACTGTGGTTTCAAGCAAAAGTGACACCACAACTCCAATGACAAGCCCATTGCTAATGATCGGAATGAGATACATGGGTAGAGCCTGAAAAGCTTCAGCAGGGATGTTCATTACAGCAACACCTGTAAGAACCGGCAGTGCCACACGATAGATTGTTTTGGAATTAAAAGTGGTGCCTTCAAGTGTTCTTAGAGCTGTACCAAACATTTGCAAATAGGCAACAAATAGCACGGCACTCCCTACACTGGGAGGAATTTGTGCGAAAAAGGCTGTCACAGAAGGCGTCAGTCCTAATATACATAACATGCCTGCTCCAACAACAAACGCAGCCCGTTTCAGAATACGGGTGCTCTCCAGAAAACCAATCGAAGAGGCAAATAATCCGAACGGCAGCACACCTACACACGCAGATAACATGGTGAACAATCCCGTAAGCATGTATGATCGTTTATATTGTTGGCTGGACGTTTGCACTCCATATATTTTTTCGACAGAGCTTAACGTGGTTATGGAGTTTGTCATATTCACCAGCCCGACAAAAAATGCTGTGATGACAATACCCGGTTCCCACTTCGGCGTCCCCCACGGAAACCAGGAAAACAGGTTTAAATTCTGATGACCGGATGCTCCTGCATGCTGTCCAGGGAATACAAAACTGTAGGCAATCCACCCCGTCACGATGCCAATCAGGATGGAGTAGTTACCGAGCTTGCCTTTTCCCTTAAGCTGGATTAAGGCCACTAGAAACGCTATGGCAACGGACAACGCCGCTACAGGCAGGTTAAAATTGCCGAACTCGGTATATCCTATCATGCCTTTGAAGAAATTCATGGTCAATTGAATCGTCATCAGAAATAACATCGCACTCTTGACCATTGGTGTGAACAGCTTCTGAAGCACATGCGCTGCTCCAAGTCCGCCCAGGATCATCATCGTCAGACCCGCTAACAGAAAACCCGCAGCCAATCCTCCCCCGATACGTTCGAAACTCATGCCGGCTGATGAAGCCGAGGCCGTTAAGCTTAGTGTCAGCCCCCACCATAATCCCGAGGGACCATCCATCACGGCATAACGATGTCCAAAGAACGCCTGTAATATACACACAGCCCCAGTAAGCAAAAAGGCATGCTGCATCGACGCAGCAATGGCCTCCGGTGAAAGCTGAAAATTATGTCCGATGGATAACGGCACCACCACAGTGTTGGTAAACAGGAAGAAGAACCACTGAATGCCTGCCAATGCAAGCGATGACGCACCCTTTATATTATTTTGCAAAGATTGCTCTTGATGTCTGTTCATGATTGAGTTAACATTCGCTCCATTTCTTTATAATGATGCCTCTGGGCATGCGCAAGTGCTGTAACTCCGTCCCGGTCAGCAATGAAAGGATCAGCACCATATTGCAAAAGCAATGCTACGATCTGCTGATGACGAGTGCCGCCATCCCCCAGAATGACCGCTTCCAGCAAAGCTGTCCAGCCCAGATTGTTGATATGGTTCACATCCACATCCGTGCATTTCAGAAGGATCTCCACAATATCGACATGACCTCGATCTGAAGCAGGAATCAGAGCTGTGCCCCCAAACCGATTCGTAATCCGGGTATCAGCACCTGCTTTTATAGCCAGTTCGACCATTTTTCGCAAACCTTCCGCACTGGCATACAGCAGCATGTTATCCAGTCGTTGATCCTGGATGTTCACATCCGCTCCCGCTTCAATAAGTGTACTTGCCGTCTCTGGTTTGTTCCCATGTACCGCGGCCATCAGAGGTGTCCGTCCTCGAGCATCCCGGTCATTCACTCCAGTCCCTTGTGCGATAAACCGCAGCACATCATCCGTATGTCCAGCTTCAGCAGCTGCATGTATTGTTTTCAGCATCGCACCTTCACCCTCCAATTTGTCGCCATCCTCACGGCATATATTCAATACATCATAATCTACATGTGTGATTTGAAGTGTTTAAACCTTATGTATGTTAACATAGGATAATAGTATATTAAAAATACATGTTTTGTTGGTTTCCCATATGAAAAACATATCGCTGCATATAAGGAGAACACACGTGGATATCAAACAATGTCGCTATTTCATCGCGATTGCCGAGGAGAGACAGATCACGGCGGCAGCGCGCAGACTACACATGGCTCAGCCTCCTTTAAGCCAGCAGCTCAAGTTGATGGAAGACGAACTCGGCGTAGCTTTATTTGAACGCAAAGGACGCAGCATGGAGCTGACACAGGCCGGTCGAAGCTTCTATGATTATGCGGTTACGATGACCAAATACATGGAAGAAGCTGTCATGGAGATGCAGAGCTTCCGCTATGGTATTCGGGGCAAGTTGTCGCTTGGCATTAATACCATTTCAGATCGTTTGATCCCGCAGGCGCTCCAGCAGTTTCGGACAACACACCCTCAGGTGACCTATAAAATTCAGCAAAATGAATCTGCACAGCTCTGCCAGCTCTTGGGTGAAGGCAAAATCGAGCTTGCCTGTGTGCGGATGCCTGTCAAAACAGAACAATATGAAGTGCTGCATCTACCGCAGGAAGCTCTCTTCTATATTTCCTCCACACCGCTGAAGTCAGCGGATGAGCGTGGGATTTATTTTCAAAAGTTGGCCGATATCCCTCTCTTGCTTCCTAGCACTGAAGGACTCGGGATGTTCGAACTGATTTTACAGAAATTCCGTGAGCATCACGTGATTCCTTCCATTGCGGGCGAATGCTCGGATATTAACATGTTGTTGGAACTTGTGCGACTCGGTTTTGCAAGCTCCATCGTGCCCCATACGGTTCTTCAGCTTTATCATGAGCATCCGTTTCATATCTATCGTATTCAAGATGCGCAATCTGCCGTAGATTCTGCGCTTGTGTGGCATCGCAATCGTCATCTTTCCAAGCCCGCGCAGCACTTTGTGCAATTGGTTCAGGAGCTACTGCCTTCAAGCTCGGTATAGTGTCCAGCAGACATCGACCATCAATAATATCGTCCATATACTAAAAAGCAGCAGCCTTGCCGGAATAATTTCATCCGGCAAGACTGCTGCTTTTTGATGTTCGTTAAGCTTTTGCCGTGAACAACAATTCTTTTTCCTTAATCGTTGTACGCCCGGCAGACTCAATCGAATTATATTGATGCATGTTCGTAATGATAACCGGCGTAATCGTTGTGTAACCGGCTTTTTCGATTTCTTCTCTGTCGAATTCCATCAGTACATCACCAACGGCAACCTTCGCTCCTGCTTGAACTTTAGGGGAGAAGAATTGACCTTTCAGTTTCACGGTATCAATCCCGATGTGAATCAGCATTTCAGCGCCGTCATCACTAACGAGACCAATGGCATGTCCACTCTTCGACAACGAGAATACTGTACCGTTAATTGGAGAAACCACACGGCCTTCCGACGGCTGGATGGCAAAACCTTTACCCATAATCTCTTCCGAGAATGCAGGATCTGGAACTTCACTCAGTGATTTAACTTCACCAGTAATTGGGCTAAATACGTCTTGATCCAGTGCTTTAGTTTCTTCAACAGCAGTTACTGCGGAAGCAGAAGTCGTTGCTGCTGGTGTTGTAGGCTCAGCAGCTGGCGTTGCTTCAGCCGATTGTGGAGCATTGTCTTCTTGGAAACCAAGGATGTACGTCAGTACTGCCGCTGCTACGATGGCAATCAAACCACCAGCCAGAGCGTAGAGTAACGTGCTAATTGCCGGACTGATAAATGCTGCAATACTTGGCAGGCCCACTAGACCTGTAAGTACATAAGCTTTAACATTGACGATCCCCATGAATCCACCTGCAACAGCTCCACCGATCAGAGCTGCAATAAATGGTTTTTTGAACTTCATATTGATCCCGTACATCGCTGGTTCCGTAATCCCCATGATAGCAGTAAGACCTGTGGAATAAGCAAGCGATTTCGTTTTACCATTTTTCGATCTAAGACCAACACCAAATGCTGCACCACCTTGTGCCAAGTTAGCAGCAAACATCAGTGGAATAATAAAATCGTAACCAAGTGATGTCATCGAACCAACAATGATCGGCAACAGTGCATAGTGCATACCCGTAATGATCAGAAGTGACATCGTACCACCAATTAGGATACTTGCGAATATTGACATATTGTCGAACAACCATGAAATACCACCTGACAAACCATTACCGAGCACTGTACCCAATGGTCCAACCGTCATCAAGGTCAAAGGAACCATAATTAACAGGGTAACCGTTGGAACAATCAGAAGCTTAAGCGAAGCATGTGTAACACGATCAACCGCTTTCTCTACATAGGAAGCAATCCAGATTGCGAGAATAATCGGAATAACCGTAGAAGAATAGGTTGCTGCTATAACCTTAATGCCTACAAATGTGGTGTCACCATTGGCAAGCAAGGCTGTAATCGTCGGATGCATAATCCCCGCTGCCAGCGCTGCAGCAATATACATATTGCTACCGAGCTTGCGTGCGGCACTGATCGCCAGAATGATCGGCAGGAAGTAGAATGCACCATCACCGATAGCAGATAAGATGATATAAGTTGAACTGGTATCAGACAACCAACCTACAGCTACTAGGATTGCCACGATCCCTTTGATCATACCGGCACCCGTAATCGCTGGCAGAATCGGCGTGAATATTCCAGAAATAAAGTCGAACAATGCACTTACTGGATTTCTCTTTTTCTTCTCCCCAGTCGAAGCACTGGTTGATCCAGCGTCTGCATTCGGGGATTTGGACATGTTGCCTACAAGTGCATTATACACAACAGGCACATCGTTCCCGATAATGACCTGGAATTGTCCGCCATTCTCCATAACGCCCATAACGCCAGGTGTATTTTTCAGCGTCGCTTTGTCCGCTTTTTTGTTGTCATTCAGGTTAAACCGGAGTCTTGTCATACAGTGTGTGACTTGATCGATGTTCTCTTCGCCACCAACAAGCTTCAGAATATCCTTGGACAATTGTTGTTTATCCATTGTGTTTTGCTCCTTTTATGTGTAATGAAGGTAAAAAAAAACCTAAACACTGAATAATGACAAAGCAGTTTCAGCTTATCATTATTCAACGTTTAGGTTTTGCCTTTTTTGCAGTAACAATCCCAATTATTCAATTGTTTGTTCAGTTCTGACAACTCGTTCAATATGAATGGTCAGATATAGGATTTCTTCCTTGGATAAGACCCGGCTATAGATCTTGCGAGTATAGTCGTTAATCTTACAAGCACAAGCATGTGCCTCAGGATATTGTTTGCTCACCAGGTCATGAAGCGGATTATCTGCTTCCTTATCTTCAATTGCTGTACCGTGTAGTACGCGCTGAGCAAAGAACTTCAAATGTGTCAGGAATCGATAATAACTCAGCGAATCCTCATCCAGCTCAATGACAAAGCTGCGTCGTACAATGTTGAGTATATCTTTTACGATATTCGTAATGCTGATGGTTTCTCTCATCTCACCGTTCATCTGGGCATTGACCAGATGCATTGCGATGAATGCGCATTCGTCTTCAGGAAGCAGGACACCCAATGTTTCTTCAATAATCTGAAGTGCCTTGAGCCCAATGGCATATTCCTTGCGGTACATGCGCTTGATCTCCCAGAACAATGCGTTACGAATCTGCAAGCCTTGACGATGCCGGTCAATGGCAAAATGAATATGATCCGTCAGTGAAATGTAGATGCTCTCATGCAACTTCTCACCTAATACGGTCTCTGCATAACGGATAATTTCATCCGAGCATTCGACATATTCAACTGGAATATCTGACAGAAGCGTTTTCAGTTTCTGCGATACTTCCTTGCTTTCCAATGAGAATATTTTTTCGACCAGACTGTCGTCTATCGTTTCACCAGTATGCTTTTTGAAGGCTATGCCCCGTCCCATGACGACCAGTTCGTTTCCTCCTGGATCAATCACAGTAACTACATTGTTGTTCAGCACCTTCTCAATTTTCATTTCTTCACATCACCTTGCACCGTCAAAGTAGTAAAAGGCAAAACCAAAGCTGGTCATGAAACACATGCCCCGCTTCTGGTTTTGCCTGATTGAACAGTAACAATCCAGTATTCATTAGCCTTAGGCCTATCTTACCATATAATTATCCATCTGACAATGTTTTTGTGAAAGCGGTTAATGTGCTTGAATATGACACAAGAAGATGCTGCCCACATATGTCTTTGGAACTAGAAATTAATGGTTGTCGGATTTTAGACTTGCGCCGTTTGTACCAATAACTTCTTTGTACCAATGGAATGATTTTTTCTTGTAACGATCCAGGGTACCTGATCCGTCATTGTTACGATCCACATAGATGAAGCCATAGCGTTTCTTCATCTCTGCTGTGGATGCACTCACCAGATCGATGCAGCCCCATGAGGTATAACCCATGACTTCAACGCCGTCTTCAATCGCTTCGCCTACTTGTACCAAGTGATCATTCAGGTACTGAATCCGGTAATCATCATTCACCGTTTTATTGCCATTTTCGTCAGTGACTAGCTCATCGGCTGCACCCAAACCATTTTCGACAATAAACAATGGTTTTTGATAACGATCCCAGTATTTATTGAGCGTTACGCGCAGGCCTTGCGGGTCAATCTGCCAGCCCCATTCACTTGCTTTGAGGTAAGGGTTCTGTACACCTGCAAACAGATTCCCTTTGCCTTCAACACGTTTCTGTGGGTCACCTGTCTCACAAATACTTACATAGTAACTGAACGAGATGAAGTCCACCGTATGTTTCAGAATTTCAGCATCGCCATCTTCAAACTTGATGTTGATATTATTCGCTTTGAAGTAACGATTGATGTATTTCGGATAATAGCCACGTGCATGAATATCGGCAAAGATGTCATTCCGCTGTTCTGCATGCATTGCAGCTACCACATCATCCGGATTTGGTGTCAATGGATAGGTTGGCATACTGAGTACCATACAGCCAATTTTCGCTTCAGGCATAATCTCATGACCCAGTTTTACTGCCAGCGCACTTGCCACCAGCTCATGGTGGATTGCTTGGTACAGATCCTGTTTGGACAGTTCCGCTTTTGGTGTAAAGATGCCGCCACTCATGAATGGTTCTTCCAGAATGGAGTTAATTTCATTAAACGTCAGCCAGTATTTTACTTTGCCTTTGAAACGGTTAAACAAGACGGTTACATAACGCTCGTAGAAATCAATCATTTTCCGGTTAACCCAGCCGTCATACGTTTTGGACAAATGCAGCGGTGTCTCATAATGAGAAATCGTTACGAGGGGTTCAATCCCGTATTTGTGGCACTCGTCAAACAGGTCATCATAGAACTGCAGACCTTTTTCATTTGGCTCCAATTCATCACCTTTAGGGAAAATACGGGACCAGGCAATGGATGTACGGAATACTTTGAAGCCCATTTCAGCAAACAACTTAACATCCTCTTTGTAACGGTTGTAGAAATCGATACCGATCAATTTCAGGTTATCCTCTGTCGGTCCTTCCGTTCTTGGCGTCGTAATCCCATGGGGCATTACATCCTGAACAGACAGGCCTTTGCCATCTGTATTGTAGGCTCCTTCGAGCTGATTGGCTGCGACTGCGCCGCCCCATAGAAAATCCTTCGGAAATGGTGTCGTCATATCTGTCATTCCTCTCTGGTTACGTTGTACTCATTCTTTGTTAAAACGGTTGACCCTATGCCCGTGAACACATCAAAAAGCGGACAATGCGCAACTAAAAGGGCTTCAAATCAGCCTGCTTTCTGTTGGGTTTTGCCCGCTTTATGCGGTAACAATCCTCGAATAACCTAATTACTTACAGCGATCCGGGTTTAAGATACAGGAATCAGATCAAATTATAGTTGCTCACCATTGCTGGCAAT
Source organism: Paenibacillus taichungensis (assembly GCF_013359905.1). Taxonomy (GTDB): domain Bacteria; phylum Bacillota; class Bacilli; order Paenibacillales; family Paenibacillaceae; genus Paenibacillus; species Paenibacillus taichungensis. The sequence goes on from NZ_JABMCC010000118.1 coordinate 672,745, forward strand.
TACGTTTTTGTACCAGTCAAATGAATCTTTCTTCGAACGTTTGAGTGTTCCATTACCTTCGTCGTCCAAATCCACGTAGATGAAACCATAACGTTTGGACATTTCAGACGTGGACATGCTCACGAGGTCAATCGGGCCCCATGCTGTAAATCCAATCAGATCCACACCGTCTTTGATCGCTTCTTTCATTTGTTCGATGTGTTTCTTCAGGTAATCCACACGATAGGAGTCATGGATTGAACCGTCTTCTTCAACACGGTCATATGCACCCAGGCCATTTTCTACGATGAACAATGGTTTCTGGTAGCGATCCCAGAAGTTATTCAACGTTACGCGCAGACCGATCGGATCGATCTCCCAGCCCCAGTCGGAAGCTTCCAGATAAGGGTTTTTCACACCGCCAGTCAGGTTACCTGTTGTTTCTTCTTTGTCTGCGGATGCAGATTTGGTTACGGACATGTAGTAACTGAAGGAAATGAAATCAACGGTATTATTGAGCAAGATCTCATCATCGCCTGCTTCTTTCTGAATTACGATGTTATTTTCTTCAAAATAACGAGCCATGTAGTTCGGGTATTGACCACGAGCATGCATATCCGTGAAGAAGAGGTTAATCTGATTCTCATGTTGCGCCAGACGAACATCTACCGGATTACAAGTCGCCGGGTACGTTTCCATCCGAGCGAGCATACAGCCCACTTGGGAACTAGGAATAATCTCATGGGCAAGCTTGGTTACCAGTGCACTAGCTACAAATTGGTGATGCAGCGCTTGATATGTCGTTTGCAGTTGGTTGTCCACTTTATCGATCAGGATACCGCCGCCTGTGTATGGGCTAAACAGCATCACGTTGATTTCGTTAAACGTCAACCAGTATTTCACTTTATTTTTATAACGGTTGAACACAGTCTCTGCATATCTCACATAGTGTCCAATCACTTCACGACCTGCCCAACCATTGTATTTCTGTGTCAGACCCAGCGGAGTTTCATAGTGAGACAAGGTTACCAGCGGTTCAATGCCGTATTTCAATAGTTCGTCGAAGACGTCGTCATAGAATTTCAAACCAGCTTCGTTCGGCTCTTGGTCATAACCATTCGGGAAAATACGTGCCCAGTGAATGGACAAACGGAACACTTTGAAGCCCATTTCAGCAAATAATGCGATATCTTCTTTATAATGATGATAGAAATCAATACCAAAACGTTTAGGGAAACGTTCTTCAATTTTGCCGGAGAGGATCTCTTCAATTCGTGTAGAGGAGATTTCCATGGCATGTCCGCCTGTACGCTTCTCTTTGGGAACATGCGCAATCATATCCGCAGTAGAGAGACCTTTGCCGTCCTTATCGAATGCACCTTCTAATTGGTTGGCAGCTGTAGCGCCTCCCCACAGGAAGTTTTCGGGGAATCCTTTTTTTGCCGTGGTCATAACGAACAACCTCTTTTCGAATTTTATTTGGGTTTTTCCCGAATACAGCGGCTGTATTTCAGGCCAAAAAACAAGAAAAACCTAAACTCAAGGTAAAATAGCTCGCAAAAAAAGAGCCTTCATTTCACCATCAGTTTAGGTTTTGCCTGTCTGCACAGTTACAATCCATCAAAAGATGTTATTGCGTATTCGGTTGTTTTCTCTTGTAATGTAAGCGTAACATATCTATTTTGCAAAATCAACTTTCCGTTTTATGCACTCGCTGACCACCTTTGGACGTTATCGAGGCATTCGCATAATCGCTGCTCTTAGGGCATTTGTATCCCCGTATTCGAGATAGCTGGCAGGACTTTCGTCGCCCAATGCAGGAACTTTCATGTCTATCCATCTTAGCGCATATTCACCCATTTCAACTAATATAACCTTGCTAATATCTGCCGGAATCCCCCGCTGCTCTGCACATTCAGCCCATTTTGGGTCCACATGTAAATATGATTTTTCAAAGAGTTGCACAAATGAGTCCCAACTGCCCTGATTAAATTCCGCCAGATATAACTCTTTCATACTCATGTAAATTCCCTCCCTGAAATAGACATCGTAACCCCCAAGTCCTACGATAAGCAATTCATCCTTAAGCCGCTTGAAACCGATTTGGAAAAAGGTAGACTTAATTTTAAATGTTTTTCGGGAAAATGAATAGCCAAGGAGGAACACAACAATGACTGAAGAAGCAAACACATCCGGTTGGGATGCCATTGATATAGCAGTTGGTAAGTTATATGGAGATCAGGAACCACTTCACTATGGTACAGCCATTCCTTATATGCTCGGTGGACCTGATCCGCTAAATGGAATTAGCGTATACAAAGTGGATGCCCCCATACCTCACTGGCATTTCATTACCTATGGTTTTTCAGAACTGTATGAGAAGGAATCGGAGGATCTCGAGCATAGCGGTTATGGATTTGAAATGACGTTTCGGCTTACCCGGAGTGAGGGTGAGTCCATACCCCCGTCTTGGGCTCTGAATCTATTACAGAACGTTGGACGATATGTTTTTACTAGCGGGAACGTGTTTCATGCAGGAGATTACATGGATGCAAATGGCCCCATTTGTCTCGGCTCAGATACATTACTAACCGCACTTTCTTTTATTGAAGATCCTGATCTGACAGAGATCTCCACACCCAATGGAACGGTGAAATTCATTCAGATGGTGGGAATCACCGGTCTGGAACTCGAAACGATGCAAACATGGAACACTCGCGGATTGTTAGCAGCCTTTGTTGAATTCATGCCAAAATACGTTACGGATCTCATGAGAAATTCATATTTGGATATCCCCTCAGTGATACAGGCTGTTGAGCGCGGGATTGAAGAGGAAGGTTCCAGTACAGCATTTTTATTCATACAACAACTGGCCTGGATATCTCCACGCAAGAGAATACTGCAAAAAAGTGTACCCGCTGAACTCCAGATCGGAGCAAAACAAGCCCAAATTATCGGAAAAATACTACGTAGCCGCTTTTCAAAAGGCGCTCCACTGTCCCTAATCGGATCAGGAGTGAACATTACGTTCGAAGCCGGGGGGACACCTTCATTTTCTGAGGATGGCAACCAGATTAAGGTAGTTGTGCATGAACAAACCGTATCGGAGTTAGTTGCAAACCTTCGCCCAGTCGAGCAAACATTTGAAATTGCTTCACTACCCGGCGTTCTCTTTCGAATTGCCCGCACTGAAATTACCGATCAGGATGGTCATGTGATCGAAACCATCGGTTGATCACAAGGAGGTAACCATATGTCAAGAACATCTTCCTTACGGAAGAGCTGGTCCGAGAGCGAAAATTATACTCCCGGTATGGCAAATATTCAATATTTAACGAAAACCAATCTGGACAGGATTCGCAAAATCAATCATTTTCTGATTAACGCCTTCCAGCAGAGTCTCTCGGATATCAAAGAAAACCTGTCCAACACATATCTCTTTCTGCTCACCGACGCGCATGGAGTTCTGCTTGCCATGGATTATAGCCCCGATCTGGAACAAGTGGTGAAACAGTCACCCATCCGCCCGGGTATGATCTTTACAGCTAGAAGCTGTGGCGTCAATGCCATATCCAAATCTATGGATAAACATGGGCCTGTTCAGCTGTCCCCTGAGCAGCATGAGAATCCACTTTTTCAGAACTGGCATTGCTACGCTGCACCTTTGTCGGTCGGTCTTCAACATGTTGGCTACCTAGACGTCTCCACCATTAATGCAGACATCCAGAGTGAGCTGATTGCAATCGCCAAGCTGATCCCGGCCCATATGCAAAATCGGTATCAATCTAACCTTGCCTCGTCGGTAACGGATCAGCCATCGATTGAATTCACCAAGCGACAGTTAACCATTCTGAAAATGATCTCTAACGGACTGACAGTTAAAGCCATTGCTTTGAAATTGAAAATAAAGGAATGCACCGTAAATCACCATAAAAAAGTGATTTTTAACAAATTAGGTGTACAATCCAGCACGGAAGCTGTTTCAATTGCCAGCCGTCTGTCTTATCTATAAAGGTACACCTATAGATTCCTATAGGTGGTCAACACGAACATCTGTGCTAAGATTTTTAGGTACACATGAATTAGAGAGAGAACAAGAACACACACACATTTTCAGGAGGGTAATATGTCTAATCCAAAAAAAGCTTCATTGTTTGCCATGTTAATTATGATTCTGTTGGTTGCTGCAGCCTGCGGCGACAAAGCGGATAACAACGCCAAATCGAAAGAATCCACTGCAACAGAAACCACTGCCGGCACAGATACAGACACAGCCAAGACAGAAGATACGGAGAACACGGAGAGCTCCGAAGCATCCACTTCCGAGTCCAAGGAAACAGATAACTCCAAAGACGTTGAATTGGGAACTACGGAAAAAGGCTCTTACAACAATGACTATTTCGGTGTTTCGTTGAAATTCCCCGAAGCTTGGGAGTTCCAGGATGCCGCAGGCATGAACGAGCTGACTAACGCTTCCTCCGAAGTTATTGCTGGAGACGATGAAACGAAGAAAAAACAAATTGAGCTATCTCAGGCCAAAACACTGAACCTGTTGATGGCTTCACAATATCCATTGGACGGAAGTCAAGTTGGCCCTTCCGCCATGGCGATTGCTGAAAAAGTAAGCCTGCTGCAAGGAATTCGTACCGGTAAAGATTATCTGAAAGCAACGAAGAAATTCATGGAGGACAGCCAGTTCCCTTATGAATACAAGGAATTCACAACCGAAACCATCGGTGGCAAAGAGATGGATCTGATGCAAATTACGATGGATGCGGGCAATGGTTCAACCATTACGCAAGATTACTACAGCACCATTATTGAAGGTTATGCATTCAACTTCATCTTCACCTATTTGGATGATACTACAAAGGCCGAGATCGACAACATCAAGAAATCCGTTCAGTTCAAATAATACACTCACTGTCACAGTGCCTGATGTGCATGAATAGAACCCCGCGCAATGACCTTCCACAGATCATTGCCGGGGTTCTTTTTCGAGTAAAAATGAATGTTTCACCTTATCCGGAAATGGCCACCCAATGTCCCTCTTTGACTTCCACCCATCGGGACTGCTCCAGATTATAGCGATCTTCCACTTCTACCGTCTCTCTTGGGGCTTCGTTTACAGCATGACGTTTTTTCTTCGCTTCCACAGCCGGGTCCGGAACCGGAATAGCCGATAACAAGGCCTTTGTGTACGCATGCTGAGGGTTCGAATATAGTTCTTCACTTTCTGCTAACTCCACAATCTTCCCATTATACATGACAGCTACACGATCACTGATATGTTTAACCATGGACAAATCATGTGCAATGAACAGGTATGTCAGACCGAGTCGCTGCTGCAATTCTTCAAGCAGCTGTACGATCTGAGCCTGAATGGACACATCCAACGCAGACAAAGGCTCGTCACATACAATAAATTCAGGTTCCACGGCCAGCGCACGAGCGATTCCAATCCGCTGCCGCTGACCACCCGAAAATTCATGAGGGTATCTCTGGGCATGAGCCGGATCGAGACCCACCATCTCCAGCAATTCCTCCACACGTTTTTCCCGCTCAGCGGGGCTGCCGGCAAGATGGTGAATATCCAAGGCTTCCCCAATAATGTCCATAATTCTAAATTTCGGATTAAGCGAGGCATACGGATCCTGGAAAATAATTTGCATATGCCGCCTCATCGTTTTCATCTCTGAGGCAGAGAGGCGGTTGAGCGGCACTCCTTTAAACAGCACATCCCCACCTGTAGGTTCATGCAGTCGTAGAATGGCTCTGCCTGTAGTCGATTTCCCGCTGCCCGATTCGCCTACGACCCCAAGCGTCTCCCCTTGGCGAATCTCGAAACTGATATCGTTCACAGCTTTTAAAGTGTTGCCTTTCCCCAAATTAAAATGTTGTTTGAGGGACTTCACTTCCAGTAAAGGCTGATCATCTTCCAGATCGCGTGGCACCAACGAGACGAGTTTCGGCTTTTTCTTCTCATCCAGTCGAGGTAATGCATTCAACAGCCTGGACGTGTACGGATGCTTCGGATTTGCAAAAATCTCTGTAGTTGTGCCGGATTCCACAATCTGCCCGTCTTTCATGACCACGACCCGATCACACATGCCTGCCACTACTCCGAGATCATGGGTAATCAGAATAATAGAAGTTCCCAGCTGTGCCTGCATATCTTTCATCAAATTTAAGATTTGGGCCTGGATAGTAACATCAAGCGCAGTTGTAGGTTCATCCGCAATCAGCAATTCAGGACGGCAAGCAAGAGCAATAGCGATCATCACCCGCTGACGCATACCTCCGGAGAATTCATGTGGGTACTGATTGAAACGTATTTCACTCCGGGTGATACCAACGAGCTCCAGCATGGCAATCGCCTGCTTCTTCGCTTCCCCTCTGGAAAGCTTCTGATGTTTAATCAGACTTTCGGTGATCTGTTTTCCGATTTTCACAGTCGGATTAAGCGAGCTCATAGGGTCCTGAAAGATCATGCCGATGTCACGGCCACGGATACTCTCCATCTCTTTTTGCGTTTTATGGACAAGGTCTACCCCTTTAAACAGAATCTCACCCTTTTTCATCTGCGAAGGAGGCGAGGCAAGCAGCCGCATAATGGAACGTGCCGTAACACTCTTCCCACTGCCGGATTCCCCTACAATGCCAAGCGTTTCGCCTTTCCGCACTTCAAAACTGACTTCTTTCACCGCCTGAAATTCACTTTCTCCGGAATGAAAAGAAACGGACAACTCATTTACTTTCAACAAAGGTTGCATGTGATCACCAGCCCTCATCCATATTTTCACATGTGCTCATATGTATACTCTTCCATACCTTGACAATTAAATAGACTCTAAATAATATATACTATATCAATCGGAATAATGCAATTTAAAATGAGATGAAAGGAGGCTCGCATGGTTTGAATCTTGCAAAAGGCAGCAAAATGTCACAGCTTGTTTACACACTGGGATTTAATTATGGCAAAATGCTGCTTCATCCCTCCTATCGATATGTTCTATTTATTCTTGGACTGCCCGTTAATTTGGTTGTGCTTCTGATCTGGCAATCAAGACGAAAAAGGGATGACTGGGCCGTGGTTCAACAAGCTGTTGAGCGCGATATGCTCTCCACTTCTTACCGGGATAAACTTCGAATGGACGTTGAAGAACAGTTGAGGCGTAAACACCGTTTCTTTCGGCAGCAAGTTAGTGAGGCAGAGTTTAAGCGTCAGACCGAGGAATGGCTGGAGGAATCCGTTCAGAAGGAGTTAAAGGAACGAACGTTCAGCAAGCTTCAGGAACAGGGAAAACAGCGACTGACGATGGCTGATACATTCCAATCGATGATTGATAAACCTTGGTTCCTTGCGATATCAGTTATTCCGGGCTGTCTGATGTACGCCATGATGTTTTTGTATGGCAATCCTTATCTAAAGTACATATTCGAAAGAATTCTGATGACGGTATTCGTCATTTTGGGCGTAGCAACACTTGTATTCACCATCTTGTACCTGTCTCCATTCAATCCGGCGGCCAACATTCTCGGAGAGACAGCGACACAGGAACAGATCGCAGCTTTTAACCATGTGTATGGCCTCGATCAGCCCTATCTTGTCCAGCTCTGGAACAATATCAAGGGCATAGCGCTATTTGATCTCGGCAAGTCTTTTTCAGGGAATGAAGATGTCACGGCTACGATCGCCAGAAAGTTTCCAATCACGTTAACACTGGCCGTTATCTCCTTGCTGCTTGCCCTAGTCATTGCATTGCCAATCGGCATCATCTCGGCGATCAAGCCTAATTCACTGTTTGATTACACATTCATGTTTATTGCATTGATTGGATTATCGATTCCGAATTTCTGGCAAGGACTGATTTTCATCCTGAATTTTTCGATCAAGCTTCAGTGGCTTCCGGCTACCTTCAATCCACAGAACTGGCTATCTATTATTATGCCAACGATTGTTCTGGGAACGGGATTAACCGCTGCGGTGGCCCGTATGACTCGGTCTTCCACACTGGAAGTTATTCATGAGGATTACGTGATGACTGCTCGTGCCAAAGGATTAAGTGAACGACAGGTTCTGCTGAAACATGCTGTGCGCAATGCGCTAATTCCAATCGTAACCGTTGTAGGTCTTCAATTCGGAGGCATGCTTGGCGGGGCGGCTGTAACGGAGAAAGTATTTAATATCAGCGGACTTGGCAGCTACATTGTGGATAAACAGTTTATCCCTGATATTCCGAGCATTATGGGCGGGGTCATATACACAGCGATTACAATCTCCATCATCAATGTTGTGGTAGATCTGTTGTACGCTTTTGTCGATCCCAGGGTTCGTTCCAAGATGAAACAATATTAAAGCAGGTGCACTATGACAAAATCGGGTTCACTTACACAAGAAATACGTTTTCGGCTTAAGTCTTCACAGGAGTACAGTCAGGCGAGCTTCGCCTGGGTCACTTCCCTTCTCTTGTCAGTGTTACTGTTGTTCAACAGTTATGACTGGAGCCTTCAGGAGTTCAGACCATTTCTGCTGACTGCGCTTGGAATCTACCTATTCTTCACGCTGGTCCAGAGTGTACTGACGCTTCGGATTCGGAGAGACCTGATTCAGAAGGGGACAATCTCTGTTCTGACTCGCCGACTCGCCTGGGTCCAGCTGTTGGGTATCATTTCAGGCAATATCTTTATCGTGACGGCCGCTTTTCATCTGATCAAGAAAACAAAAAGCATTGAGTATACATTTGCGGTGTATATGCTGCTGACCCAGCTGTTCGTTATTGGGGTCTCGGCACTCAATATGTTTAAAGCATATGTTGCGGATACGTTTTTGCCAGCTATGGCTGTGCTCGTACTTGTGCTTGTCATCGATCTGGTGGTGCTGTTTATCGTATCCCGGTATACGTCAGCCTCGACCATCCCACGCTGGATGCTGGGCGTGAGCGTGATCCTGATTCTGACTTCGGTCACAGGAAATGTATTTGCACTGCTGCTGGGTATCTCCATCATTGGACGAATCCGCAGACAGGGTAAACAAAAATCCAACTTCTGGAATGATCTGTGGGAGCGTCTTGCTCCGAATGTCACGGCAATGTCCGGTTTGTTTTTTATCATTTTCCTGTTCTCGATATCGATTTGCAGCTTCTTTACTTTTGATTACAGCATGGCTGTAGAAAATAACTACTCGGCCTTGCTTCAGTCCCCATCGCTCGCCTATCCCTTGGGAACGGATGACTTTGGACGATGTTTATTTTCCCGGATTGTATTTGGCGCCCGTATATCATTAATCGTAGGCTTCATGTCAACCCTGATTCCAGTACTGATAGGCGGTATTCTCGGAGCCTTCTCGGGATTCTATGGGAGACACACAGACAATATCATCATGCGACTGCTGGATATTCTCTATGCTATTCCGGGTATTCTGCTCGCTATCGCCATCATTGCGGCGTTCGGGGCCAACACAGTCAATCTTATTCTGGCACTCAGCTTGGGTTCGATCCCAACTTATGCACGAACGATGAGGGCTAGTGTGCTCTATGTATCTACTTTTGAATTTGTTGAAGCTGCACGTGCACTGGGTTACAACAATCGCTCCATTATTTTCAAACATATTATTCCGAACTCGCTCGCACCCATGATTATCAAGTCTACACTTACGATTGGCGGAGCGGTCATTGCCACCAGCAGTCTGAGTTATTTGGGGCTCGGCGTGGAGCCGCATATCCCCGAGTGGGGCAATATTCTGAAGCTGGGCAGCACGTATCTGGAAACCCATTCGTATCTGGCCATCTATCCAGGTCTTGCGATCATTCTGCTCGTGCTCTCGTTCAACTTTCTGGGTGACGGACTACGCGACGCGCTTGATCCGAAGCTCGAAAAGGCTTAACCACTGCTACAATATTCAACTCAAACTCAATTTGATTTCCAATGATTATGAACTTATCTGGAGGTATTTTCATGAAAAAACGTATGCTGATAGCACTACTATTAACTTTTGTCCTTGTGGTCTCCGGTTGCAGTGTGAAGACCAAGACGGAATCCCAGTCAGAATCCTCACCATCGGATACAACAGAAAACACGCAAAACCAAAAACCGGTAGACATCGAATTACTGGCTCAGAGCTCTTCCGAAAATGACGTGAACATTATCCGGGACCAACTCACCAAGAATGGCTTCAATGTTAAGCTGAACCTGCAGCCGGATTACGGCAGCTACAAATCCCAGCAGGATGCAGGCAATTATGATATTGCGCTGTCCAGCTGGACAACGGTAACCGGGAATCCGGACTATGCAGTTCGTTCACTTTTCAAAACAGGCGGAGACTACAGCATTCTGGCTGATGAAGAAATCGATAAGCTTATTGACCAGGCTGCTACTCAGACTCCGGACGAATACAAGGATACGTATAAACAATTGGAGGATCGCTTGGTAACCGATCAGGCCTATATCGCTCCGTTGTACATTTCCCTGAAAAGTCAGGCTGTGAACAAAGACATTCTCAATGTAGACACCGTTCGCTTGTCCAAATCCCGCGCCATGGCATGGGAACCGATTGAATTCAAAGACAGCTCCAAAAATACAAAAGAACCATTAATTCTGACACAAACTGCTTCCGTCCTGACTTCCCTTGACCCGATCAAAGGAAATGACGGTTCCATCAACCAACTGAACACCAACATGTATGTACGTCTCGTTAACCTGACAGATGACGATCAACTTACACCAGAGGGTTCCCTCTCCCACAATTTCAGCATTGCTGAGGGTAACTCGGAGTATTACTTCATTCTCAGAGACGATATCAACTTTGCCAAGATTGATAATAAAAAAGCGGTAGATACGGGAGAACGTGTCGGTGCAGATGACGTCATCTTCTCTCTCGATCGCGCCAAAAACAAAGATTCCGTACCGGATCACCGGACATACAGCCTGCACGAACATATCAAGGAAGCCGAGTTGGTAACCGATCTGGGCGCCTTGGAATCAATTCAGCAATCCAGTGGCAGCGGTACGGTTAAAGAAGCATTGGAACAAGGGCTTGGCACCAAAATTACGGAACTGGTCGCGGACAAAAACAAAGCCGATAACGCTGCCGGGAAATATCAAGTTGTGAAACTTACAACCACGGAACCTTTCCCGCAAGTATTGAACTATCTGGCTCACCAATCTGCTGGCATTGTGTCCAAAAAGCAGGTTGAGAGCATCAATACGTATGATGTAGCTTCGTTTGACGTGAATAAAGACATTCCTTACGGCGATCAGAATACCGTGACTGAAGGTGCTGCGTACAACAACACCCTGTATGCCAGCGGCCCATATATCTTGGCATATAAAAATGATTACGAAGGTGTATTCTATCAGAATCCCGGCTACCGTAAAGGCTCCGAATATGCACCCAAAATCTCTCAGGTGAATGTTCGTTTCATCGCCGATGCTGACAGTGCGTTGTCTGCTCTTCGCAGCAGTGAAATCCACCTGTACTACGGAGTATCCGAAACAAAGTATGACATCATCAAAAATGACAGCAAATTGCAATTGCAGAGCATTCCGAGCAATGCGGTTTCCTATCTGTTGTTCAACACAGCCAATCGGGAAGTTGCCAAGAGCAGTGATCTGAGAAAATCCGTGCTCTACTCCATCAATCAGGATGACATTTTGCAGTTCTACAAAAACAACAAACTTAAGGCATACTCTACAGTAAGTCCACTCGTGCAGACCGGGAATGAATTGAAGTCCGATCCGGCAAAAGTGAAAGAATTTTTGAGCGCCTACCAGGCTTCCAAGTAACAACAAAGATAAACGGCTGTCAACTGGATCACTCCAAGATCCGGATGACAGCCGTTTTGTTTTATAGAAAGAATATATTATGATGAGCAGTCTGCCTGATACCTTCGTTGTACGTCAGGCAACAGAGTGACGATCTGGATCACCACTCCCCAGGCAAAATAGACCAGATGGATGACGGATACATGCTGGATCCAGTATACCTGTATCATAATCCAGATGATCAGAGCAAATCCCGTATATAAAGAGAACGTCCATCCCCAGTATTGATTGGAGTAGAGATTCAGCTTTTCACCTATTTCCCAGTGAATGCGACGAAGGAGTGAAATGGCAATGATCATTGGCATAACACCAAGAACCAACAATAGTATAATCCCCGGGATCAGAAAACTGCCAAACGGGGAATGTTCCAACAATGAATCCGGCATTTTGACAAGATCTCCCGATGGATCGATAATGAGTGCTCCCCCTCCAATGATCGCACCAATGGCCAGAAACCCCTGCATCATAATGAGCGCCCACGATCTTTCAGGTACACATTCACGCTTCATTCCATCATCACTAGTTCTCATCCCTCACCCTCCAGACATGAAACAGATTTTACTGAACGTTCTACTCCATTTTCACATATGGAGAGGGCTGAATCCTGTGCTCTTTCTCACTAAAATCATCCCAAAAAATTCGATTATGGTAAAACTTGATAAAAGAACGTACGTTCGGTATAATAGAGATATACTTAATGAGCGAGAGGCAGATATGGACGACAAATTTATTAAGGAACTACGCGAGATTAGTCGGGACGACAGACGAAGATCCGAATTTATGATCCAAGGCATGAAGGAAACACTTCAGGGAAGAAAAGAAGAAAGTATCTTCAAGCGCTGGGTTCGGCGTAAGAAGACAGAGAAGAAAATTTCACAACGATTCAATCAAGATCCCTCTTCGGATCAAAAGTAACCACATAAAAAGGAGGCGTACTACGCCTCCTTTATTATTTATATGAATGCCTATTCGTCTAGACGTTGTATAGATCAGGATACTTCTTCTTGTCCACATTCTATACCCTGGAGCAAGAAAGTTGAATTATGCAAAATAAAAACGATGCTTTATTTCGCACCAGCCCGGACCAAAATCGCTTCGATTTCCTTGAAGCCTTTATTCTTAGCATGAATGAGTGGGGACACTCCATCATGATCCGAAAGGTTTACGTCTGCTCCATGATCAATGAGTAATTGAATCGTCTGCTGCTGTATTTTATTGCCATCGTTCAGAATGATCGCTTCCAGCAGTGCAGTCCATCCCAATTGATTAATATGGTCCACATTCACTGACGTTTGGGTCAGCAGTTCTCGTACCACATCCACGTATCCATGCTCCGAAGCCGGAATCAGTGCAGTTCCTCCATATCGATTCGTTATCGCTGGATCGGCTCCCGCCTCAATCGTCAGCTTCAAAATATCCAAGTACCCTTCAGCGCCAGCGTACAAAAACGGGTTATTCTTCATATCATCCTGTACATTAACATCTGCACCCGCTTCAATTAACATTGTGGCTGATGCCAGATCATTGTTGTACGTTGCAATCATAACAGCTGTTCTTCCGCTCTGATCCTGAGCATTGATATTGGCGCCCTCTTGAATCCATTTTTCAATACTTTCGGTGTCTCTTCCCTCTGCTGCCTTCAACAACAGCTCATCCGGGGAAGTTGATAACTTCTCCTCCACCTTCGAGTCGTTTCTCACTTCAGGCACGCAGCCCTGAACGACGAACATACTGCTTATTAGGATAATTATCATCAGCGACTTATTCATACTGCCTCCCTTACTACAGTGTCACTGTTACCGAAGAAGCGACACTCCAATCCCCAACTGGACTTATTGTATAGGTCGTGCCTGAGATTAACGTGCCATCATTAACAAGGTCGAATACGCCCGTGGCGCCTTTCCGACTTGAATATTTATATGTCGCTGTCAGAACGTCACCGTTAGGTGATGTTAATGTTACACTTCGACCTGAGAACAGTTCATCTCCAGGATCTTGCGCCAGCGTAACTTCAACTGAAGTTTCACTCACAGCTTGGGCACTCGCAACCTCCAACGAATCAAACGACCTTGCGGTGAATGAAGCGTTATTGATGTTCGCCCAGTCAGAAGAAACCGTATATGTCACACCGGATTGCAATGTTTGTCCTTCAGGCAAACGGAACTTCGGTTCTTGTTTGCCATCTGTCGATTGCGTGAACGGAACATATTTGGCAACGATTGGCTCGCCACCTTCTGGCGTAATCACGACTTGTCTTGCCTGCATGGAGGAGATAATTTGATACGTTTTGCCTCCTGCTTGTTCTTGGTCATTCAACACAAACGCATTAGCCCCTCGACCACCGCTGTATGCTGAAATGATATAGCCATAATCCACTACACCGTTCTCTTGCAGTGCTTCAATCTCGAACGTATCATTCGTTATTTGATTAGCCGTCGTCATGTTTAGTTTCGTGCCACTGCCTTCAAAGGAACCAGCATCGTGGCCTTTATAAGTGAGACTGTATACTTCACCTGCATGTTGAACGGACGTTGGAACGATGTAGGTTGCGATGGACCCTGTTTTTAGACGAGGCATGTTGGTCAATGTCAACCCACCACTGAGCGCAAAATCGGTTTGTGCCTTGGCAAATACTTCATCCGCTGCTGTCAGAGGCTTGTCGAACGTCACAATTAACGTAATGGCATTGAGCGATCTAACGCTCTGGATTTGAGCCTGCCCCGAAGGAATAGCCTGGTGGGCCGTTTGCAACAGTACCGCTGCTTCCCCGCGTGTGGTCGAACCGTTCTCGGAATAGAACGTGCTCATCCAATGGTGAACGGATTTCACGTCACGCTGCATCGCTTTGGATACGACCTGTTCGAGTTCTGCATCCGTCACTTGACTGTGTGGATTGAATTGTCCGTTATTCGCCTGCATGATGCCAAGTTCAACGAGCTTTGATGCATACGGTGCATACCACGCGTCAGGATTAACGTCCGTTAATTCAACGCTTTCTCCTTTCTTCTCCTTTAGATTAAACGTTTTGAATACCAGTGATGCTAATTCCGCGCGGGTAATAGCTCTATGTTCACCCATGGATTGATCGGCGTAACCGTTCATGATCCCCAAGCTGTTCAGTTCCTTAATGGCGACCTCAATCTGCTGGTTGGTAAGCTGTGTCGCTGTAGCTGCAACGTTAGTAACGTATGTAGCTGCATGTACGTAATTGGTAGTTAGCGGGAATACTGCTGTGCCTAATGCAGTTATCGTTAAAAATGTAGCCATTTTTCGGGTTATAGGATTCATATTTGAATTCCTCCTCTATAGGTTGAAGTTGCCTGTATCTATAGAATAGAGGACAAAAAGAAACTCCCAAGGACAAAAATATTAACAAACTATAAACTGAATCTAATTTTTCTCGAAACTTATACGGTGAACCGGTAGCCTGCACCCCAGACGGTCTCAATATATTCCGGATTTTTGGGATCTGCCTCCAGCTTCCCACGCAGTTTGCGAATATGGACGGTAACCGTCGCAATATCTCCGCTGGAATCCATGCTCCAGATCCGCTCGAACAGATCGGATTTGCTGAATACACGGTTCGGATGACTCGCAAGAAATACGAGTAGATCGAATTCCTTGGTTGTAATTGCTACCTCTTCGCCATTAGCAAAAACGCGGCGCGCTCCCTTATCGATATGAAGCCCACGAATGTGGATTTCATCTTGTTCGGCTGGTTTGCTTTTGCCAAGTAGTCTCTCATATCGGGTCAAATGAGCTTTCGCTCTTGCAACCAACTCACTTGGGCTGAACGGCTTCGTAATAAAATCATCAACACCCAAATTGAACGTTCTAATCTTATCGATCTCCTCCTTCTTCGCGGAGACGACAAGGATCGGCACCTCTTTCACCTCACGAATGCGCCTGCAACATTCGAAGCCATCCAGGCCAGGAAGCATCAGATCAACAATAATTAGATTGTAACTTCCCTCCAGAGCCAGTTTAAGCCCTTCATCTCCGTTATGGCAGAGCTCTACAGAAAATCCGTTGAGTTCGAAATAGTCCCGTTCCAATTCTGCAATCGTTGTTTCGTCCTCAATAATCAAAATGTTTGTCATTACCGTTAATCTCCTCCTCTTCATTCAACCGTTTTAGTTTGATATAAATGACCGTGCCGTCATTGGGTTTGCTTTTCGCCCAGATGAAGCCTCCGTGTTCATCAATGATTTGGCGGGCAATCGCCAGCCCCAATCCACTTCCGCCTGTTGAGGAATTGCGAGATTGCTCTGCCCGATAAAAGCGTTCAAATATATAAGGCAGCGCCTCTTCCGGTATTCCTCTGCCATTATCCTTAAAGGCTATCGTAGTCCATTCGTCATCTGCTTGAAGTGTAATCCCGAATCGTTTTTGTTCATTCTCCATATATTTGAGGGCATTATCCACTACATTGACAACGGTGCGTTTTAATTTATCCAGATCAACAGATGCCATGACCGATCCAGATGCCCGATTATCCCAATCCAAGGCCACCCCTTTGTCCTCCAGATCGTATCTGAGCTCTTCAATGCTGTCTTCCAGGAAATCGACAAGGTCTACCACTTTAAACAGAAAAGGTTCCTGATTCAAGTCGAGCTTTGAATACAGAAACAGTTCATCCACCAGCTTATCCATGCTAACTGCTTTGGAGTGAATGATATTAACGTATGATTCCATTTTTTCCGGAGTGTTGGCCACTCCGTCACGAATCCCCTCAATATAACCTTTAATATTGGTGATCGGTGTGCGAAGGTCATGCGAAATATTGGAGATGAGCTCTCTGCGATTCGCTTCGTCTTGCTGTCGCAACTCATTGGAGCGCTGCAATTGAGTCCGCATGCTCTCGAACGCTTCGCTGAGTTGTCCAACTTCATCATTGGAGCTAAGTTGGAGCTTGAAGGACAGATTCCCATCTTTAATATGTTCGGCTGAGCTCCGCAGTTGATTCAATGGCTTAATAAAGCTGCGAGTGATCCAGCGGAATAAGAGCAGGTTCGCGATAATGAGAACGCCGATGAGCAGGAGTGACATCACAGGTAGCAGCTTGCGAGTAAGCTCTGCAAATGGGCTTCTCTCACGAATAACGAAGATACTTCCTCTTTCTCCATCTGAATATTGAAAATCAAATTTCGCATATGCATAGAATCGCTCACTGATATTAAAGGTGCTGCGAATCTGATAATTGTTGAGATCATAGGCAGGCAGTGCTTGCTTCAGTTCTGGCTGATTGAAGGTCAACGATTCGAAAATCTGGTTATTCTCCCGTCTGACGTATAGCCCAGACTTCTCGGCTCGAAGCTTCATGTCGTACTCGCGCAGCAAAACCTTGTTCTGCAGCTCGTCTGGATCATTTTTGGCCAGAAACTTCATCTCTTGAAAGATCGATTCTCCCTGTTGCGTGAGTGGATTCACCTGATAATGTACTTTGTAAATATCGCGAAAACCCTGCAAATCGCCTGTTGCAGCAATCGTATACAGACTAGCTGTAAGCAGGATGAACAGCAGACTTATGACGAGCATACCCGTGAAGGACAGCAACATTTTTATTCGAATGGACATGGTATCCCCTTCTTAATCAAGCTATTGGGTTAGTTAGTGCACATGTTAACACAAGATTGATCCAAATGCCCATAGGAGTATTCCATATCAGCAGTTCTAGCTGAACAGAAGAAAAACCCAAGGTCGTAGAAATGACCTGGGTTTCTCAACAATTAGAGGAGGAATACACCTCCCTAGTTATTTACTTATGCGAATCATTCGGAAAGAACTGTGTGGTGAGTCCTTTGCAATATACCTATGTTCAACTTTGCTTTACGGTAAAATAGCAAACGAGCGCACTGGAAAGCCGGACGCCTTTTCGGCCTTAGGTACGATATTGAAGATCACCGCACCTTTGGCTGGTACCTGATCCAGATTCGTTAACAGCTCTACCTGATATGTATCCTGGGCAAGTACATAATATTCTGCTAGAAGTGCCCCGTTCTTTTGATAGTCTACAGCTGAATCAGTGTCGAAGGTCTCATGGCCGATCGCCTGTATTTTTCTTTCCTCGAATAAAAACATTAGCGCACTGACTGACCATCCGGGTGCATGACTGTGTCCCTCAGCATCTTTGTTGTCGAATGCTTCATGACTGGGCCAGCGTTTGCTCCAATCGGTACGCAGTGCTACAAAGCTGCCAGCTTCAATAACGCCATGTTCTTTTTCAAACTCAAGAATATGCTCAACATCCAGCGTGAAATCCGGATTGCTCTCTACAGCCACAGATTGATCAATGACCACCAGCGGTAGCACAAGCTCCTTCAACCCCAGTTCATCGAGATACCGGGTATCCCGCACAAAGTGAATTGGCGCATCCAGATGCGTACCATATTGACCGGGAAACCTGAAACTCTGGGCAAAGAAACCTTGATCGTGATTAAACAACGTATCGAATGCTGCAGCATCAAAAGCTGAGAAATGCGGAGATTCCGGTCCAAACGTATGGGTCAGATCCACCCACTTCTTTTCTTTTAATAATTGAATCGCTTGAATGAGCTCATTGGACATCCGAATCACCTCATACATAGAATGGAATAAATTGTTACTATTATATCTTATTCCACTCCATGCGAACATATCGAAATGTTAGCTATTTGATAGAATTCATTAACTCGAAGAAGTATTTTGTTTCATGAGTCTGATATAGATTGAACCATGAATCTAAAGTCTCCTGTGTAAATACATCGAGCACCTTCAATACATGCATCGCAAATTCCAACGGAGCTATGCCCGATGCAGTAACTAAATTGCCATCCGTTACGGCCGGTACCATTTCATAGTATTTTTCTCCAATGTAATGAGGACAAATCATTTTCAAATATTCCAGATCGTTGCTTGTATGCCTTCTGGAGTCTAGCAATCCCACCCTCGCAAGTCCAACGGTTGCACCACATATTGCCGCAACAACATGACCTTTTTCCAAAGATATTGAAGCTTCTTTTAATATAGGCTCGTGAATGGATTCCATCCAAGTATTTCCGCCTGGAAGAATCAACACATCCGTACTTTCCAACTTACACTCATCAACTGAAATGCGAGGTAATATTTCCAATCCCCCCATGGTAGTCACCGGACTTTTATCTACGCCAACAGCAATCACCTCTATCGGCTCCAACTCTTTCTTAAAATACCTTCCCGAGTTTAGTTCAGCAATTAAATAACCTACCTCCCAGTCTGACATCGTATCAAATACATAAAGATATGCTTTTTTTGTATGCATAGTGCACTTCCCTTCTAGTCGATACCCCTAGTATAAAAAAACTTTACTGACATCTTCCGTCAGTAAAGTTTTTAAATTTGAAATATTCAGCGGTTAATCCTCAACTATTCTACTCGAATGACCAGTTTCCCGCGTGTATGATGGGTTTCGCTTTTTTCGTGCGCTTCACGCAGTCCTTGTTCACTCAAGGGGTATGTCTCATCAATGATAGGTCTCAGCTTGCCCTCAGCAGCGAGCTCAGCCAACTGATCGAGTTGATCCCCTTTGGGTTCCATCATGAACACATTGGCCGTTACACCTGCTTCCTTAGCCAGCGTTTTATCCGGCTGTCCCACAAGGGATACCAGATGTCCACCGGCCTTCAATACCTTGAAGCTATCACGCTGAATGTCGCCACCCATCGTGTCCAGCACGACATCATACCCGGAGAGAATCTCCGAGAAGTCTTCTTTTTTATAATTGATAAAATGGTCCACTCCCAGCGAACGAAGCAACTCTTCATTCGATTCACTCGCCGTGGAAGCCACTTCAGCGCCAAGATATTTGGCAATCTGAATAGCAAAGGTTCCTACACCACCTGCTCCCGCGTGAATGAGAACCTTCTGCCCTTTGGCAAGCCGTCCATGGTCAACAAGTGCCTGCCAGGCCGTCATGGCGGCTAGAGGTATGGCAGCTGCTTCCTCAAAGCTCAGTTTTTCCGGAATACGGGCAATGATGTCCGCATCCACGGCCACATATTCTGCATAAGTCCCGAAATGACGAGGACGAGCAAATATGCGATCTCCCGCTCTGAACCTTGCCACATTCGAACCCGCATCAGTCACCGTACCGGCAACATCCCCGCCCAATATAAGTGGAAAAGAATCCGCTGCCTCTTTCATATGGCCTTGTCTGACTTTAAAATCCACCGGGTTCACAGAAGTAGCATGAATGCGGATTAGCACCTGATTGACTCCACATGCCGGCTTGGGCATTTCCTTTTCCTTCAATTGTTCTGCTCCACCGAACTTTTCAATCACAATTGCTTTCATTAGAGATCCCAGCCTTTCCATAGCATTATCGTTTACTCTCCTTCTTCATTACCCTTCCCGGACGTTCATTTGACCTATATTCATGAATTCGCAGCAGGTTTGGGTTCACAAGCCTGATTAGTAACCATGATATAATGTAGTACAGTTGAACCTAAATAACTGAACAAGCGAGGTAGGAATGTGGAAATTGAAGTAAGTACGTTACATGCATTTTCGGATAAGCCTCTAGGCGGAAATCCCGCAGGTGTTGTTTTACAAGCAGGACACTTGTCCGACTCCCAGATGCAGGAGATTGCCAGACAAGTTGGATTCTCAGAGACCGCGTTTGTTATGCCATCGGATCAGGCTGATTTCAAAGTTCGTTACTTCACCCCTAGTGATGAAGTTGATCTATGTGGACATGCAACAATTGCCTTATTTTATTTAATGAAAGCACAACATATCGTTGATGTAGGTGTATACACGCTGGAGACGTTAGCCGGAATACTTGAAGTCGTTGTCCACAACAATGGTGAAGTCTATCTGTCTCAGGCGCTTCCGGAGTTTGGAAAGATCGTTGACCGACAAGACATTGCAGATTCTCTGGGTATTTCTACACATGATTTACACGCTGAATTACCTGTACAGATCGTATCTACCGGACTGCGCGATATCTTGATTGCCGTTAACCATGTTGATGTGCTGTCAAAAATCATTCCTGATTTTAAGCTTATCGCTGAAATTAGCAAAGCTAACCATGTCGTAGGTTATCACGTATTTGCACTCAAACCAGATAAAGAGAGCACCCTCGCAGAATGTCGGAACTTTGCTCCCCTTTACGATATCCCGGAAGAGAGCGCAACTGGTACATCTAACGGTGCTTTACTCTGTTATTTACATAAAAATAACCAAATTTCAGATCCCCACGATACCACCTATACGATTAGACAAGGATACACCATGAACCGCCCCTCGGAGATTCGTGCCAGATTAACGCTGGGCATTTCCAATGAAATCACCAAGATTCAAGTGGGCGGGGTCGCGGTTCATATAGAGAACATTCGAATCCAACTTTCATGAATTCCCCGGTCCGGGGACAATAAACGCCACACCAAGGAGAGATATACTCCAAGCAGTGTGGCGTTTACGGTTAAACAATGGATTAGATTCAATGCGTGTTTGCATCTGTGTATTAACCTACGCTGTAAAGACGTGGCAAACAGATGCACAATTCATCCCGTCTCTTTCCCCCTCATTCTTTTCCTCAAGCGAGCGTATTGACTGTAGATCCAAGGTGATTCTTTCGTCAGGATCGGACCAAGCACTGCCAGAATCAACACATATAACACGGCAAAAGACTGAATGGATGCCATCAGGCCTCCTGCCTTGCCGATGTTCGCCATAATGATAGAGAACTCTCCACGGGATACGAGCGTGAATCCCACATTGAGAGAAGCCTTGGGAGTCATCCCAGAGAGTCTGCCAGCGATCATGCCCGCACCATAGTTGCTGGCAATGGTCAGAATAACGGCAATCACGGTCATTCCAACGGCCCCGCCAAGGGTCGAGGGTTCAATAGTCAGGCCAAAGCTGAAAAAGAAGATGGCCCCAAAGAAATCTTTGAACGGCATAATCTGATGCTCAATTCGGCTGGCATGTCTGGATTCCCCCAGAACAAGCCCCATCATCAGAGCTCCAATCGCCTCGGCTACATGCAACGTTTCCGAGAAACCTGCCACCAAAAAGAGCAGCGTCATAACCGTAAGCAGAAATAACTCCGATGACTTGATGTTGAGTGCCTTATCAATATATTTGATGCATTTCCTGCCTATGATCAGAAATAGCACAATAAAGAGCAGCGCAGATAGGGATACGAGCAAGACGCTGAGGAATGAGGTAGCCCCACTAAGTACAAGCCCCGTCAGAATCGATATATGGATGGCGATGAATAGATCATCAAACATGATCATGCCCATAATAATCTCCGTCTCCGGGTTCGCCGTGCGCTTCAGATCCACGAGTACTTTAGCCACAATAGCTGTGGAAGAACTCGTCATAATACCACAGACAACTAATGTTTCTTTGAGTGGCAGTTCCATGAACCATCCCAGCAGCAGACCGGAAGCAAAGTTAAGGCCAACGTAGAACATACCTCCGGTCAGAATGGCTTTGCCTGACTTCATCAGGCGGGAGACCGAAAATTCCAATCCCAGATAAAAGAGCAAAAACAGGATACCCAGCCTGCCCATAAATTCAATAAATTCCGAGCTTTCGATAAAACGCAAATCCACAATGCCGATCTGTGGTGCATGCGGTCCAACAGCCATACCAATCAGAATATAGAAAGGAATGACCGAAAATCGTAATCTTGCAGATATTAGCCCCGTAAGTGTAATCAGCGCAACGGCAATTCCCACTTCGAATATGAGCATATCCATAGGCTAGAGCCGTCCATTGGATAACAACTGTTTTAACAGTTTGATCTGATCCCGTTCACCAGCGACAACAACCGTAGCCCCCGCGGTAAAGATATAGTCCGGACCTGGATTAAACTGCTTCGTCCTGTTCTTCTCCACCACAGCCAGAATAACTGCTCCTGTTGCCTGGCGAATATTCAGTTCTCCGATCGTTCTTCCTATGCTCTCTGAATGCGGCTCAATACGTAGCCACTCAATTAACAGTCCCTCCAGCATAACTTCACGCTCATCCTGAAAGGTTGGTTTGTACGTCATGCCACCGACAATAGCAGCAACCGCACGTGCCTCATCATCATCCAGTGTGACCAGTGACACCATATCTCCCAGTTCTTCAGGTGAATCGCCTGATTCCATGTGAAACAGGTCACGTCGCTCATCATTATGGATGACAATGACCAGATGCTCACCGCTTCGTGTGTGCAGCCAATACTTGCGTCCAATTCCCGGCAAATCCGTCTCTTTAAAGTGCATGATCTGCACCCCCAGTGGACATCCGATTCAAGGACTCTTTGTTTAACGTAATATCCGTAATGCGTACTCGCATGGAGCTAGCCGGTATATTAATCGACCTCACTTCTCCCTTGAGCCCAAGCAATAATTGCCGCCCCACAGGGGAGAGGAATGAAATATGCCCCGCATCCGGGTCCGCGTCATCTGGCATAACAATGGTGAATGAATCAGATGTATGGAAGTCAACGTACTCAAAACGGATCAAACTACCGATAAGTACCACCGATTCCAGAGCTTCATCCGAACCAAGGAGCAGCTTCTCCACACACGTCGTATAGTTTGCGAGCAGTCGTTCCATCTGCGAACGTTCCGGATCACGCACGTCAAAATAGGCGTCGAGAAATGTTCTTTTCTCTTCACCGAATATAATGAGCTGGTTCACCAGCATTTCTCTGCAATTTTGAAAGGAGGTCCTATGGTTCATAATAAATCTCACCTCCTATACAAGCCCTGTTCTCCATGTTAATTCGCATGTTTTTCTTAATCATGTTGTTCTCCTCCTTCATATAGATAAAAAAACCACGGATACCGCGGTCTTACTACCATCTTACCAAAACAAATTTTTTAATCCAGCTATTCTGTTAACTTTGCGTTGTATAATGATAAAAAGGGCGTCAATCCAGCTTCCAAACTTAACCTTTACATCATATGACAGATCCATAGAAGATTTTAATAACGTCATAAAAAACATTTTATGGGTTTTCATCTCGTATTTTTATTTTGTTTCCTGTATATTTAACTACAAACTTTTATGCAATTTATACAAATAGCCATCCCAAGACTTTAACACAATAAAGGAGTGCATTGAAAAAGTGTCGACTATAACTAAGGATTCAACTCAAGTAACTGCCGCAGAGTATGTTCATTCCGTTTACGAATCGGTTATCGCCAGAAATCCACAGGAAAGTGAATTCCATCAGGCTGTCAAAGAGATCCTGGACTCGCTTATTCCTGTCATTGCAGCTCACCCGAAATATCGGGAGAATGGCTTGCTTGAACAGCTAGTTGAGCCAGAACGTGTCATTACGTTCCGCGTGCCTTGGGTAGATGATCAAGGCACGGTACAAGTAAACCGTGGATTCCGTGTTCAGTTCAACAGCGCTATTGGGCCTTACAAAGGTGGACTTCGTTTCCATCCTTCCGTTTATTCGGGAATCGTTAAATTCCTTGGGTTCGAACAAATTTTCAAAAATGCCCTGACTGGCCTGCCAATCGGCGGTGGTAAAGGTGGTTCCGACTTCGATCCAAAAGGAAAATCAGATCTGGAAGTCATGCGTTTCACTCAAAGCTTCATGACTGAGCTGTACAAATATATCGGTTCCGATGCGGACGTACCTGCCGGCGACATCGGTGTAGGTGCACGGGAAATCGGTTATATGTTCGGACAGTACAAACGCATCAGCGGTGGACACGAAGCTGGCGTACTCACAGGTAAAGGCTTGCTGTACGGAGGAAGTCTTGCGCGTAAGGAAGCTACAGGATTCGGATGCGTGTACTTTGTAAAAGAGATGTTGGCCTCCAAAGGACTGAGCTTCAAGGACAGCACGGTGGTTGTCTCCGGTTCGGGTAATGTATCCATCTATGCCATTCAGAAGGCTCAGGAGCTTGGAGCTCATGTTGTGGCGTGTAGTGACTCTGGTGGTTATATCTATGACGCTCAAGGAATCAATCTGGATACCGTAAAAAGATTAAAAGAGGTTGATCGTCTGCGGATCAGCGAATATGTCAAAGAGCATCCACATGCCGTGTATACCGAAGGCTGTGAAGGCATCTGGTCTATCCCTTGTGATATCGCGCTGCCTTGTGCAACGCAAAATGAAATCGACGAACAGGCTGCTGCATTGCTCGTGCAAGGCGGAGTTAAAGCGATCGGTGAAGGAGCGAATATGCCTTCCACTCTGGCTGCGATTGACGTTTTCCACAAAGAAGGCGTTCTGTTTGGACCAGCCAAAGCCGCTAATGCTGGCGGAGTTGCCGTGTCCGCACTTGAAATGTCGCAGAACAGCATGCGGTTGTCCTGGTCATTTGAAGAAGTGGACGCCAAGCTGCATGACATTATGTCTGACATCTACACTAGCTGTGTTCAGGCAGCGGATGAGTACGGCTGTGCAGGTAACCTGCTTGCCGGAGCGAACATCGCTGGCTTCCTGAAAGTGGCAGACGCCATGCTTGCGCAAGGTATCGTCTAATTCTTTGGGTGTCATAACTCTCTGCATTACCGAACATCTGCTAAACGATGCATCTTATCGCATAGATATAAGCAAAGGGCAGTTCTCCCGAATGGAGAACTGCCCTTTAACATAGATATAGATAACGATGTCACTCGAATCGCAGTATCAGTCTCTTAATTCCTTTGTAAAGAGAACCGTAGACTCACATGTACTTATGAACGTACCGTTTTTAGAGCTCCGCTCCAGGACAGCACCTGATCCAGCATGCCGTTCAGATTGGTCAGATGCAGATCGGCCGGTTTAAAGGTCGTTCCGTTCTCAAAATCGGTAAACAGCGACAGTGCCGGATGAACACGAACATCAGCAACCGACAACTCACCTAGAATGCCCCGCAGATGTTCTGCTGCACGTGCACCACCTACGGAACCATAACTGACAATCCCGGCAGCTTTGTTATTCCATGCCTCACGGGCATAATCCAAAGCATTTTTCAGTGATGCGGAGATGCTGTGATTATACTCCTGTACAATGAATACGAACCCATCCAGACTTGCCAGCTTCACATTCCAGGCAGTAGCCTGCTCCGTTGCATCCGCTTCTCCCAAGAGAGGCAGCTTGTAATCAGCAATATCCACGATTTCATAGTTGGCATCACCACGTGCATCCGCAATCTGCTTTACCCATTCTCCAACCTGTGGACTCAAACGCCCCTCACGTGTGCTCCCAAGAATAATTCCAATGTTAAGTTTCGACATCGTTTCTTCCTCCTCTTGTGTGTTGTTGTTTGTTTTTCCAAATAATTTATCCATAAAACCCATATTGACACCATCCTGTACCGTTTGGTTTAATTTCTTCTGTTGATATTGATAATAAGTAATTAAATTCATTTAGTCAAGTAACTTACGTAAAGTTTGTATATATTTTTTTCACTTTATCTTTATCATACAAATATTGTTATGAATTTATTCTACATAGCAGCATATTGATCGAAATCCAGCCTGATGGTAAAGTTGTACTGACCTTAAAATAGCATTCTTTTTAATAAAAGGAAGTGTACAAATGACTAACCAAGCATTCAGTAGCAATCAGGCTACTCTGCATTTAAGCGCAGACTGCGAGCAATGTTTTGGGCTATGCTGTGTCGCCTTGCCGTATGGCAAATCCTCAGACTTTGCTTTTGATAAATCCAGTGGCACCCCCTGTTCCAATCTCCGTACCGATAACCGCTGTGGCATCCATACACAGCTGCGACAGAAAGGGTTCAAGGGCTGCACAGTCTACGATTGTTTCGGCGCTGGTCAGAAACTATCACAAATTACATATGCGGGCAAGGATTGGCGTAATCATCCCGAAACTGCTGCTGAAATGTTCGATTGCTTGCCTGTCATGAAGCAGCTTCATGAAATGATGAGCTATATCAATGAAATGCTACAGCTGCCGGAAACATCATCCATCCATGCCGCGTTGAAGGACGTATATCGGGAAATGGAACGACTAACCGATCTGGAGCCATCTGCCATATTACGTCTCGATATTCCCGCACATCGGGCGGTGGTGAACGAACTGCTTGTACAGGCCAGCGAGATGGTGCGGGCAAAGGTTCCAGCTTCGGGTAAGGGACCATCCAAATCGAAGACCAAAAAGGGTACCGGAAGAGACTTTCTAGGAGCCAATCTTAAAGGCGCTGACCTTCGGGGTGCAAGCTTTAGAGGTGCCTTAATGATAGCGGCTGACCTACGAAACGCAGATATGAGAAAGACCGATCTAATTGGGGCTGACTTGCGGGATGCGAATCTGGGTGGAGCGGATCTGAGAGGCAGCATCTTTCTGACGCAATCCCAGCTCAACTCGGCAAAAGGCAGTGCAGATACCAAGTTGCCGGCTCATTTAAACATTCCCTCACACTGGCTGTAGGGAAGACTGTCCCCACATGAGTTGCGAGTATGAATCACTATGAACAGCTCATGAATATGTACTGATTCGTTTGTACAACAAATAGCTCGTCCCTCTTTTTAGAAGGACGAGCTATTTGTGTTGTATTACATGGACTTGCAACTACAGTAATGAATTAACGGACTACAGCAAGTCGCGGCGAAGGTCCTCAGCCGATTTAGGAGACAGGTGACCGAGTGGGATATCAAATACCGTCTTAGCCCCTTTGTGTCCTTCCAGACTCAAACGTTGTGCGGCTCTTGCATAAGCCACCAGTACACTTGCGGTAAATTCAGGATTGCTGTCGAGCTTCAGACCAAATTCAATAATTTGTTTCTGGCCTGCGCCTGTAACTCCACTACGAATGACAAATCCACCGTGCGGCATGCCTTCATGCTCAGCCTTCAATTGCTCTTCAGTAATAAACGTCACCGTTGTATCGTAATCCGAGAAATAGTTCGGCATGGATACAATCGTTTCACGAATCTCGTCCTGATTTGCACCAGCTTCTGCAACTACATAGCATTGACGCAGATGCTTCTCACGTGTGGTCAATTCTGGGGTCTCCCCAGCACGAATGCTGTTGATTACTTCTTCAACAGGTACAGTGTATTGCACACCAGCCTTAACGCCAGGAACACGACGGATGGCATCGGAGTGACCTTGGCTTACCCCTTTACCCCAGAACGTGTACTCTTTACCTTCTGGCAGGATCGATTGGGCAAGCAATCGGTTCATGGAGAACAAGCCTGGGTCCCAACCTGTGGAAATGACGTTCACGTGGCCACCTTGCTCTGCCGCGGCGTTAACTTCTTTATAGAATTCAGGGATTTTGGCATGTGTATCGAAGCTATCCACCGTATTGAACAATTTTGCAATTGCAGGTGTCTGCTCCGGAAGATCGGTTGCCGAACCTCCACACAGAATCATCACATCAATTTTGCCTATGTATTGCTCAGCAGCAGAGATGTGCTCGAAACGAACCTCCGTACCTTCTGCAACCATCTGCTCCGGGTTACGACGTGTAAATACAGCAACAAGCTCCATATCCGGGTTTTGAGTAATAGCTTTCTCTACACCTTTGCCCAGATTTCCGTAACCTACGATACCAACTTTGACCATGTTCAATCCTCTCCTGTCTTCATCTATAGTTGCCTACTTTATCTAGTATAATGATATAACATAACATGTAAATTGTCAGGTTTCCAGTTTGAAATAAAAATACCTTGCATGCAGAGCAGCAAGGCCTGATATATTCCTTTTATTCTAATCACGTCCAACCGAATGGATAAAAGGTATGGCTTCCACGGAAGAAGTAGCAAACAAGACGGAAACGGACAACACCGTTAGAGACAACAGACAACTTGCCAGGAGTAAGGAAAGGAATCTTGATGCGGTTCTGATCTTTTTCATCCATCCTACCTCCTCATCCTGTTTGCTATATTTTGGCTGGATTATGTTCTTCATAATTCACCGGACCGCTTCACCAACTCCAAAATTTCACTAGCGACAATATCCGGCTGACTGTTATGAATATCGTGTTTGGCGTGTGCCACAGTGACCTGTGTTCCTTGACTGGACCATGAAGCAAAATCGGCTTGATCTGTCTGCCATGCCCGGCTGCCTTCGCTCTGTTTCTCTGAACCGGCCGTCAGAATGGTTAGCGGGAAGGAGAATTCCTTTTTATGCTCCAGGATATGGGCTGCGTTCGTCTTGGAATTGCGCATCTCTCCAATCACGTTGTCATTGTATGCATGCTTGAGTGTGGAAATGGTGGCTGCCTTTCTCATTGACTCCGTAACGAGATCCGGGTTAACGACCAAAGATTCCGTTATCCGATCCGAATGCAGCAATGTACGCACAATTCCTGTTTTCACCAGAAGACGGGCTGAATCGAAATACCAGTCCGATTGCTCCATAGCAACAGTGCTGTAATATTCGGGACTTCCTCCATCAATCATGACCATGCCAGCTACCTCATCGGGATACATTTGTGCGAATCGCACGGTCTCCAGCGATCCGAGAGAATGACCTACCATGATATACGGCGGACGTTGGCCGGATACTCGCAGCAATTGATGGATCTCCTCTGTAATGGTATCGATATCACGTGGCCGATCCGTATAATCGCTATACCCGTAACCGAACCGATCATACACCGCAATTTTCACCTGGGATTTCAACTTGTTATATAGCGGGCTGAAATCAACATACGGATTGGGCGTACCCCAGCCTGAAGCGAGGACAACTGTCGCATTTCCTCTTCCCGTTGTATAGAGATGCATGTTACGTCCGCTTACCTCATACATTTTGCCCGGTGCAGTATAAGATTTCATGTCTTGTGTCGACTGATATGCCTCGTACGCGGTTCCTGCCAGCAGCAGAAGCCCTGTTGCCAGCATCAGGCCACCCAGCCCCTTCAAACCTCTCCGTAACCCCTTCTTCATCGTTCTCTACCCCTTACCCGGCTCTTCTTCTATATGTATTCTTTAATCTTACCCAAGTACGGATGGAAACGGAACGATCCCGGGTCCAGTTCTTTCCCCAACCTAAGTCTAGTTCCCCCCTACCCGCAGTATGAAAAATACCATTGAGACCTGTACCAAAGGGAAGATAATCATATAGACAACGTAAAATAACCGCAAATTCCCGATAACGGAAACCTGCGGTTTTGATGATATTCATTTTGTAAAAAGCCAAATAAACCCTCTGCAATCTACAATTGCAACGTGAGACCCACCGGGCAATGATCACTGCCCATGACATGGCAATCAATATGCGCCTCTGAAACCTTCGGAGCCAGCTGATTGGACACAAGAAAATAATCGATCCGCCATCCAACATTACGCTCTCTTACCTTAGGCATGTACGACCACCAACTGAACACATCCGTGCGATCCGGGTACAGATGACGGAAGCTATCCACATATCCAGCAGCCAGCAGATCGGTCATTTTGCCTCGCTCTTCCAGCGTGAATCCCGAGTTGCCCAGATTCGGCTTCGGATTCTTCAGGTCGATCTCCTGATGGGCTACATTCAGGTCACCACATACGATAACCGGCTTGGTCTGCTCCAATTGCAGCACGTACCCTCTGAACCGATCCTCCCATTCCAAACGGTAAGGAAGTCTGGTCAGATCCCGCTTCGCATTGGGGGTATATACGTTGATTAGATAAAAATGATCAAACTCCAGCGTAATCATTCGGCCTTCCGGTTCACTATCTTCCTCTATCCCGTACCAGACAGATAGAGGCTTGATCCGGGTAAATATGGCTGTGCCGGAGTATCCTTTTTTGACAGCATAATTCCAGTATTGATATACGTCTTCACCCAGATCCATTTCGATCTGTCCTGCCTGCAGCTTGGTCTCCTGCACACAGAAAATATCGGCTTGACTCTCGTTATAATAATCCATGAATCCTTTGGTAACACATGCCCGCAATCCATTTACATTCCAGGACACCAGCTTCATATCCTCATCTCCTCACATCTCCCCAATATAGCATGGGCGAATTCGGAAGGACAAGCTGAGGTGTGACGATATCCAAACAGAATGAGCGCTTACTAAGCCCTATGCTCACTGAAACAACCAGGTTAATGCTTCAGGCAGATGCTTGGCAAAAAATAAAAGATCATGCGTCCCGCCCTCTTCCTCCACGTAATTCAGCCGCTCGGCAGGATAGCCCTGGGCCAAAATCATGCGACACGCAGAACGTGTATTTTCCAGCATTTGTGCTTGGGCATTAGCCTTGTACACACCTTCCAGACTCCCAACGTACATATACAACTTCAACCCGCGGCGTTCAGCCCAGGAATAGTCACTCATATAATCGAGGAAACCTTCATACCACATTGAGGCCGATAACGCCCCAACCTTTCCAAAGATATGAGGGAATTCCATCGCCGCAAACAGAGAGATCAGCCCACCGAGCGAACAGCCAAGTATACCTGTATTCTCTGAATCTGCAAGAGTACGGTAAGACGAGTCCACATACGGTTTCAGCTGCTCAGTGATCGCCTGCAGATATATGCTTCCCTGACCGCCAAAGGCCGAAAAGGATGCATGCAGCGCTGGTACAGGCCATGGCGTGTAGTCATCGTTGCGATTGTGAGGTTCAATACCGACCAAAATCAATTCAGGCAATTTTTCGGAGCGAAAAGAATGATCCAGCAGATTGCTGCAAGCTTTGGCTACCGCACCTCCATCCTGAATATAAACGACCGGGTAATGACGATCTCCCTCTGTGTAAGATGGCGGAAGCAGCAGATGGAGCGTCCAGCCATTAACCGACTCCTGTACCCATTTACTCATGATATGGAACCCTTCCCTCCTGTTTCAAATCTGGCTTGTTACATCCGGTTCTTGAGCAGTAAAAAGATGAAATAAGGAACGCCAATAATGGAGATAACGATGCCCACAGGCAGTTCTGCCGGGGCAAACACCGTTTTACCAATCAAATCCCCTACAACAACCATCGCCATGCCAACCAACCCGGATATCGGAATGACCCGTTTATGGTGAAGCCCCACCAGCCGCCGTGCAATATGAGGAGCGATTAACCCAACAAATCCGATACTCCCGGATACGGCAACACAGGCACTGACGAGCCCAACACTGCCCAGCAACAATATTTTTCTCTCCCGATGAACATCCACGCCGAGTCCCATGCTGCTGGCCTCCTGCAGCTGCATGACATCCAGCACACGGGATTTAGCCCAAAGCAAAGGAATCAGCAGAACCAGCCATGGAATCATCGCCGATATGTATCGCCAATTGGCATTATAAATGCTGCCTGTCAGCCAGACGGTAGCCATCTCAAAATCGGACGGGTTCATCTTTAGGGAAAGATAAAGCGTAATTGCACTAAAACCTGAACCGATGGCAATCCCGACCAGAATAAGCCTTTGGGAATCCAACTGACCACGCTCCTGTGCAAACCACAAGATGAGAATAACTGCCGTTAATCCACCCACCAGGCCAAACAGTGGCATCGCCATAATGGACAACCATCCTGTACCCGTTATGGACCCCTGAAACAGAAGCATAAAGAGCACCATTGCTGTTCCGGCACCTGCGTTAATGCCAAGCATGCCGGGGTCAGCCAGCGGATTGCGGGCGATGCCCTGAATAACAGCTCCGGCAATCCCGAGTCCCAGGCCAAGCAGTAATGCAATGACAATACGCGGCAGCCTGAAATCAAAAATGACCAGATCATGCTCATGGACAGGGTCCAGCCGTAATAACGTTTTGACCACATCTATCACCGATATGTCAAACGCACCATTAGTCAAACTGATATAAACGGATGCTGCAATGATTATTGAACTTATGAAAATGACGGCCCATAATCTTCCCCGCTGCGGTTCAGGCATGTTTTCCCCCTCCTTTGGTTTTGATCAGATAAAGGAAGAAGGGAACGCCAAATAATGCGGTGACTACTCCAATTGGTGTTTCAAACGGAGAGTTAATGAAACGACTCAAGATGTCACACCAGGCCAAAAAGAATCCGCCCAGCAGAGCGGAACACGGAATAATCCAGCGGTAATCTACCCCGAAGAGAAATCGGGTAATATGCGGAACCAACAAACCGACAAAAGCGATTTTGCCCGCCAAAGCCACAGATATTCCAGTCAGGATAACCACACTCAGTATCGATAAAGCCTTAACCCATCCGGTACGCTGCCCCAGGCTTGTTGCCACATCATCGCCCATCGACAGAATGGTAATAGACTTGGAAAGAATGATGGCTAACGCCAGTCCCACCACAGCAAATGGAATAATCAGCTTGATCATGCCTGGGTCCATCTGATGCAATCTGGCGTTATACCAGAAACTGATCGTTTGAGACACCTGATAATAGGTAGCCACGGCCTGAGATACACCACCGAGGAATGTACCAATAATCGTGCCCAGAATGGCAAGCCGAACAGGCGACATGCCGCCCGGCAGTAACCAGGCTATGAAAAATACCAGTCCTGCTCCAATTGCCGATCCCGCCAAAGAGTAAAATATCAGACCAAGAGATGACGTATTCGGCATAAATACCATACATAAGGTGATGACCACTACCGATCCAT
Organism: Paenibacillus taichungensis; assembly: GCF_013359905.1. Classification (GTDB taxonomy): domain Bacteria; phylum Bacillota; class Bacilli; order Paenibacillales; family Paenibacillaceae; genus Paenibacillus; species Paenibacillus taichungensis. The sequence goes on from NZ_JABMCC010000118.1 coordinate 706,007, forward strand.
CGGATACCCCCATAATGGAAGGGGATGCAAGATAGTTTCTTGTCATCCCCTGCATGAGCGCACCTGACACCGCCAGAAAAGCCCCGATCAATAGAGCACCAATAACACGCGGGAGCCGGGATGACACGATGATCTGGTGATCGATGCTGTCTGTATCAAAATGGAAAATGGCTGCCGTTATGGTCGAAACGTCAATGCTCTTGGCTCCGTACATCACGGACGCCAGAATGGTAACTGCAATGAACAGAGGTGCTGCTGCGAACAGCACCACCGGATTCAATCTTCTTTTTTGCATAGGAGTATACACGCCTTGCTCTAATTATTTGGATAACTGCTCAACTGCTGCTTTCAGGAATTCAATACGACTCCAGGCCGGACCACCTTCAGCCAATGGATCAATGACATTGACAAAAGCATGATTTTCCTTCAGCGCGGTTGTCTTCTGGATAATCGGGTTGTTTTGCAGATCTGTCAGGGCATTCGGGGTATCGGAGTTCTCAGATGTCTCAAATTGTACAAACACATAATCCGGGTTCATCTCTGCAAACTTCTCTACCGAAAGTGCTTCCTGTGCTTTGGCTGCCTGGATCTCGGCCGGAACCTGGAATCCAAGGTCTCCATACAGAATCGGATTCACAAAGACAGACTCAGGATACACATACATTTGTCCGTTACGAATACGCACTGCCAGCACTTTTTTGTTTTCAAGTTTGTCGCCTAATTCAGCCTGGGCAGTAGTCAGAGCAGCCTTATACTGTTCAATTTCCTGTTTGGCCTGTTCCTGCTTGCCAGTCAGCTCAGCCAGCAGATTCAGGTTCGACTCCCAATCCGTAGCAATATGGGATACCTGAATAAATGGCGCAATTTTACTTAACTGCTCTGCCACTTCAGGTTTAAACTTGGTGGAACCCAAGATAATATCCGGTTTCAGGGACAAAATGGTCTCAAAGTTAGGCTCAATCTTCTGCCCAATGGACTCAGCTTGATCCGTGATAGAAGCATACATCTCCGGGAATTCGCCGCCAAAAGTAATTGCCCCTACCGGATGTACATCAAGAACCAGCGCATCCTCCATCGCTTCCATGGAACCAGTAATAACAATACGGTTAACTTCTGTTGGGACTGTGTACTCTTTATCTAAGTATTTAATGGTTCGTGTGCCTTCAGCTGCCTCAGCTGTGTCCGTTTCATTGGTCGACGCCTCGGTTCCGGTCGAAGCTGAATTCTCCGCATTCCCTGACGCGTCCTCTTTATTGCCGCACGCTCCCAATACTGCGAGCATACATATCATTACCAACCATAACCCCAATTTCTTTTTCATCTCTGGTGATCTCCCTTCAATTTCGATTATTCTAATTGAGAATAATAATCATTATTGAATGATAAACAAGAATGACGAACAGAACCATGGACTCTGTCCTGAATCTCTATGGATTTTTCACCGATAGCGATCCATCAGATCGTCCAGGATGCGTTCATTGGCGAGGGGCGAGTTCTCAAGCCAGGGATCAGCCGGGATGATAAATAACCGGTTATTCTGAACGGATTTTATATTTTGCCACAAGGAGGTTTTCTGCACATCCTCCCAGAAGGATAACGTCTCACTCTCCTGACATACCATCAGAAATATCCAATCGGTCTGCATTTCATCCAGCTGTTCCAGCGTAATCGGCTCGTTATATATTTCCCCTTCTTCACTGACATGGGCTGGTTTAACCGCCAAATCTCCATATAACACTTCCAACATGGAAGGTGAACAATAACGTGTGAACTGATGTTTTAACAAACGGACAACAACTACCTTCTCGTTGCCAAGTTTTTGCTGCATCATCGTTTTGACCTGATCAACCTTATGATCATAAGTTTCCAGCCAACTCTTGGCATCCTGCTGTGTCCCCAGATGTTCAGCCAGAATCTGAAGCTGTGATCGCCAGTTGTGATCTGAGACCGTGAGGTAATGAACCGGTGCAATACCTTCAAGCTGTGCTTTCTCCTCAGGTCGCAAATGGTCGTAACTGATAATCAGGTCGGGCTGATGCTCCTGCAGAGCCTGAATTTTGGATTGCCATTCCATGTCAATCCGATAGGCACTCAGATGTACAGGGATGTCCTTGCCATACATTCGATAATAATACGATGTCCATTTCGGGTGCAGCGGTGCGGCATAGGGAATCATGTTCAGGGCCAGCAAATGTCCTGTAATCGCAATGTGATAGGCCGCAATTTTACGGCGGCGGCTGTTCATATATACCGAAGGGGATATTCCCATGGCTTTTTTAAATTTGCGACTGAAGTAAAATTCGTCCTGATATCCAACCTGATGTGCAATATCCCGCAGACGCATTTCAGTACCGGCCATCAGTTGTTTTGCCCGGTTAATGCGGAGTGAAGAAATATAATCAGTTGTACTCATTCCATATCTTCGCTTGAACAGGTCCACATAATATTTCGGACTCAGCCCGGCCATGCCTGCCAGATATTCCACGGTTAGATTCTCATTGGAATGCTCATCGATATAATCTTTGGTACGCTGGATCATCATCTGGGAATCTTCCTTAAGCGGAGGTGATGCTTCTGTAAGGCTTGCGAGTAATTGGAGAAACTGCACATGTGCCTGAAAATGTCCCATGGCCCTGCCACTATGCCACAGGTTGTGTATTTCTTCGCACATAAATGAGAGCTGAACGGTTGGTGCCACCGCCAGCTCCTTGCCAGATCTGAACATCGGGGTATCTTTAACCACATGCAAGGTGTCAGGATCATCATGCAGCTCTTGATAAAGATCAAACCGCATGATCGTTACTTCGGCTCCTTCATCTCCGAAAGAAGTCAGACCAAAAGTGGATTCGGGTACACAGGAATATACGCCTTGTGCATGAATATGGATAGACCCCCGATCCAGTGTCAGTAAGGCTTCACCACCTGTGACCAAGACAAGCACATAAGACGAGGTATGCTGCTGGGGAATGTTCCAGTCCGAAGTGGATTTCATTTTCTCCATGTCACGCAATTTTATAGTCAATCTGTCGAGCAGATACGTGGAATCCACCTCTTGATTAGGGTATAAGTTAGGGGAAATCATCTATTTATAGGCCTCCATTTGATAACCATTCTCAATAACTATCATCAGTATATCAAATTTTCGGAGACCCCCGCATCTACTAGTTCTTTCATGATGGTGCTAAACCCGTTCAATCTCTGGATGCAAATCGCAGTGCCCTGCTGATCAACACAGGCAATACAGAGATGTGACCTTCATCTTCGAAACAGATAAAATCAGCACGGACTCCACTTGCATCGGCATGGTTCAACCATTGGGTAAACGCTCGGGAACGTTCAATCACCCCGCTGGGATGACTCCCCTCCAGTTCTCCTGCTCCAAGTAAAACGTGAATTTCCGAACTGTTATCCTGCATGCGAGAAGCAAACGTCTCTTGCTGCCAGGCGATCCAGGCTGAGTTCCAATGAAGAGACGGACTACCTGCAATGTAATTTCGGTATGTTCCCGGACGTTCCAGTAACAACTGCAAAACAAATAATCCGCCCAGCGAGTGCCCCACAACGGATTGTCTGCTCCGGTCAATGGCATAGCGTCGTTCAATATCCGGCTTCAATTGTTCCTCGATAAAAAGAGTGAATGCTTCAGCGCCGCCATGCTCCGGCCAAGTTGCTCCATCCGGTCTCCGGGGTAATTCCCCTTCGGGAACCGGCATCATAAAATCATAGTGTCTGTCCGGTGGAAAGGGTTCTCTGGCAGTATACCCCACGCCAACAATAACTGCTGGCACAACCCCGGTCTTCTCCGGGCGTAAAGATTGTATACGCATGGCCTCAACCATCGTACCAAACACCGCATTGGCATCCAGCAGATAGATCACGGGATATCCGGAAGCTGGCGGGGCGCTCTCCGGCACCCAAACTCTGATCTCGTACTCTCTTTTGGTCTGTTCTGCACGCATGTGGTAATAGGCAGTTCCCGGCAAAGTTACTTCCGGTTCTGTTCCGTCATGTCTCATCACTTGTTTCAATAAAGTATTCCTCCTGGTTGCTACGGCTTTAGTCTCCGATTATATCCAAGGTCGGTCCGGCCTTCCATGGACGAATCACCCATTTCCATATGGAAAATGCACCGCTTCATTGCATACAAGGCTTTTTCATTTCCATGTAAAGAACAAAGCCGGCCCTCCCTGACGGGGTAACCGACTTTGTTTGTTTTGTAGTGTTCTGTTTTTCTATAAAAAATGTCCGACGCTTTAATGCTATTTGAGACCTGTTGTAGCAATGCCACGAATGATCTGCTTCTGAAAACAAAGAAAGAGAATGATCAATGGCAGAACCGAAAGTGTGGCTCCAGTCATAATCTGCACCCAGTTGCTGCTATCCTTGGCCTCGCTGGAGAAGAAAGCCATCCCGACCGGAATCGTAAACATTTCTTCACTCTGCGTAATAATGAGCGGCCAGATGAATGAATTCCAACTGCCCAGGAATGTCAGAATGCAGAGGGTGGCAAACGCTGGCCTAACCAGCGGAACAGCGATCCGAAGGAAAATGCCCCATTCTCCCATGCCATCAATTCGTGCCGCGTCCAGTAATTCTGAAGGAAGGGATTCCATGAATTGCTTCATTAGAAAAATACCAAATCCGGATATTAAACCTGGAAACAGAATACCCCAGTACGTATCCATGCCGTTAAAACTGCTGGATACAAGATACCATGGAATAATTAGCATTTCAGTCGGCACCATCAATGTACTTAGAATGAGCACAAAAATAACCTGTTTCCCCCAGAACGAAAATTTGGCCAGAATATATCCCGTAATGGAATCAAATACGCAGACGCTCACGGTGGCAATAACGGCTACATATAGGCTATTCAACATCCAACGGGGAAATGGGGTTCCCTGAAAAATGGCTGCATAATTGTCCCATGTGACTCTGGAAGGGATGAGGCTTAGAGAGTAGATTTCATCCAGCGTCTTGAACGACGTCGATATCATCCATAGAAACGGAAACACCATCAACCCAAGTCCGAGCGTAAGTAAAACATAACTGATCAGTGACCCGGAACGTTTCCAGCGGAGTGTCGTTCGGGTATCGGCCCATGCCGCAGATCTGCTCATGCTTGAAGAGCACCGTCCTTTCCTTTTACTCCTGTTGAAAACGGCTGCCCAGCACTTTAAGCTGAATCAGTGTCAGCATGAATATGATGGCAAACAGAATAACAGTCGCTGCCGAGGCCAAGCCCATATCAAAACTTTTGAAAGCCAGATTGTATATATGAAGCACGACAGATATGGTGGAGTCCAACGGTCCGCCGCCAGTCATATTCAGCACTTGAGTGAAGGATTGCAGAAACCCGATGCTTGCCATTACGACAGATAGAAGCATGACTGGGTTCAACAGAGGGATCGTAATATGCACAAAGCGCTGCCAACCCGTGGCTCCGTCTATCGCAGCCGCTTCATAATACAATTTGGGGATGTTTTGCAGACCCGCCAGGAAAATGAGCATCTGAAATCCGATATTTTGCCATACCATTACCGCAATAATCCAGAAGATGGCCTGTGAGCGCGAATACAGGAATGACTGCGGCCCAAGGCCCAACTCTATAAATAGAGCATTTACAATCCCGTTCTTCATCAGCAGCCACCGGAATACCCAGCTTACCGCCACTACACTGGTAACATACGGGATAAAGTAGGCCGTCCTGAACAATCCGCGCAGCTTCACCACTTGCTGGAGAAGAAGAGCCACGATTAATCCGGCAATCAACTGTGCAGGCACTCCAACAACGACGTAGATTCCTGTGTTCACCAGGGACTTGAGGAATAGAGAGTCACTTAGCAACGTCGCATAATTATCAAAACCCACAAAGGGTTTGTCCGGTGACAGCATGCCCCATTCGCGAAAGCTCACGTTAAAGGAGTACAGAATCGGTAAGATGCGGATGACTACAAAATAGATCAGCGGAATCAACAAACCGCCATAAATGAATAACCGCTGTTTATGTCTGTAATTGAGTCTTCCTATTCCCGATCCGAACCATAAACGACGCCGTTTCGGCCGCGAAGGGATCACCCCGGTAGTCCTCATAGCTGCGCAGCCTCCTTGAATGAGAACTTATTTTTTCTTATCCTGTTTCGTCCAGTAGTCGTCATAGAGCTTCTGGGTTTTGGCCACCAGATCATTGAAAGCCTGTTCTTCCGGCACATGATTAAGCAACACCTCATCCACAGCGTTCACAAATAACGTACGTTCCTGCGTCTCATCAATGAAGAAGTGGGCGTTGGCATCGTTCAGTTGAGAGATAAAAGGGCCAAGCAGCGGGTCATTCACATACTTATCCTGAAGAGCCACTTCTTTCTGTGCGGGAAGTTCACCGACCTTCTCCACCCACTGTTCCTGAACACCCTTGCTGATCAAAAACTGTAAAAAGGCCGTGGCTGCTTCCAGCTTCTCCCCGGTAACATTGGCAGGGATCGCATTCGCCCAGAATGAAGCCTGTGTCGACTTCCCTTTATAACCCGGTAGCGGTGCGACAGCAAAATTCAAATCGGGAGCGTCTTTTTTGATAGATCCCAATCGATATGAACCATCCACGTTAATTGCCGCATGGCCCGTTTTGAATGCATTGGCATCATCAGTGTAAAAGCCGTTAATACCCACCTTATGCACGGTTGCAAAATCAACCAGATACTTGAATGCTTCAAGCCCTGCAGGGGTATCATTCCACAGGATTTTCCGACGATCCTCGCTCGTATCCTTGCCTCCCGCTTGATATAACAATCCGTCTCGGAACCAGTGATGAAGCTGGGAACCCGGTTCCCATGCGAAACCCTCTGTTACCAACTGCCCATTTTTGTCCGTTTCCGTTAATGCCTTGGCATCCGAGACAAGCTCTTCCCAAGTCGTAGGCGGTTTGTCGGGATCAAGTCCAGCCTTGGCGAACAAGTCCTTGTTATAAAATAACCCCAGCGTTCTCACGCCTGTAGGCAGAGCATAATAGCTTCCGTTTAATTTGGCTGTATCTACAAAAGGGAAAAATGCCTCGGCTATGCCAGGAAAGCTGCTTTCAGGCAACGGCTGTAAATAACCGGATTGCACATATTTGGGCAACCAGCCGTAATACAGATTAATGACATCCGGTCCTTTTCCGGCGGGAACCAGTGTAGCTACCTTTTGATTGTACTGGTCGTACGGAAAATTGGTTTGTTTGACTTTGATGTTGGGATGTTCAGTCTCGAATTCCTGGATTAAGGTATTGATCAGTTCAACCTTGGCTGGAAATTCGTACTGCCAGTACTCAATCGTGATGGGCTCCGTCTCCGTCTGATCACCCGAAGCTGTAACAGCTGCTGAACCGGACTCTTCGGATGGCTTGGTTGAGCAAGCTGTAATGCTCAATAAGAGTAAACCTGCAATCAATAATTGCAGGGCCTTGCTTGGCCTGAATGAAAAATAACCGGATTCCGTCAAGTGAAGCCACTCTCCCCTCTTTTTCCAACAAAAGTGTTATAACTTTCTTTAATTCCTTGGCTTACGCATTGGTGGAACCGACGGCTTTGCCAACAGGTAGCTTCAACAAACGTCTTGCGTTATTTCCAAAGATGAGTTCAATGTCCGCTTCAGGGAAGCGAAGTTCACGGCATACACGCACCTGATCCTGCAAGTAACGATAAGGATAACCACGCGGAAATCCGCTAGCATCCGTTCCAAAGATAATTCGCTCTGGACCCAACAGTTCGTAGGTTTTGCGGAATAACGTCTCCAAGTTCAGCTCGTATGGCATCCAGCGTACCCACTGATTGGAACCCGATGTGTCGATGTACACATTAGGGCAGCTCCAACTTAGATGCAGAAGCTCCTGGAAATACCCTGCGCCAAAATGAGGGATGATGAACGGAATATCCGGATAGGCACGGGCCGTATTAAAGATGGCAAGCGGATTGATGTTGGGATGATGAACGATGCCTCCGGCATGACCAAGCATGCCAAAATGAATCAGGACAGGCAGGCGGCGCTCTGCAAGAAATGCCCACACCGGGTCGAGCGAAGGAGAGTCAAAGGGAATCTGGGTGAGGGGACCAAACAACTTATATCCTCGCAATCCGAGCTCATCAACTGCCCTACGCAGCTCAATGGATGCATCTTCATTTTCAATGGGATGATAGGCGAATCCGGTAAACCGATCCGGGTATATGGATATTTGTTCAGCCAAGTTGTCATTATCCAGAGCCGTCAGAAAGTTAAGTCCAGCAATATTGTATTTGTCCAATTCATCTACCCACCGTTCGATTAACGGCCGCGCAGCTTCCTCTCCCTGCTCCTCCACCGCCGGGAAGTCCCAGGTTAGTCTCATTCGCTCACTGCGTTCCTTGCCATATCGCGTCACCAACTCATGGTTTTTATATGAGGAAAGCAAAAGTTTATAAGGCAGATGGGCATGGATGTCAAAAACTCGAAAGTCGGGATTGGAGAACATTGATTTTGCTCCTTCCATTTAGATTCTGTTAAGCCAGCCGTTTAGAATTAAATCCAGTTTTGCATCTACAGAACGGAGTCTATTAGTGGTATCGAGACTCCATTGTTCCTGTGTGCCGAGACGGAGCGCTTGGGCCTCCAATGCTCTTGCCACTTCTTCCGGATTCGGTCCACCACGCACATGCCGAATGTGTACAAAATGCTCAGGGGATATTGCTTGCTCTAATTGCTCAAAGGTTAGGGCAAGCGGTTTGGCGGCAATTTCCTGCACCGCTGTATTCACAACATCCCAGTTCAATCCCGAAATGGAAGTACCGGATTCAGTCAGCTGTGTTACAATGCGGCTCACGATGGAATGAGCTTGTCGAAACGATAATCCTTCTGTGCGGACCAAGGTATCTGCAAGTTCGGTAACCGTTGCGAAGCTATGCTCTGCCCGTTCACGCAGCAATAACACATTGACCTTAAGGGTATCCATCACTTCGGACAGCAAGCGATATACGGATTCAAGTGTATTCAGACTTCTCCATACATAGGGCTGCATATCATCTTCGGTATCTACAATGTCGCCAAAGGGCGTGTTATGCATCATGATAAGCGCAGTTGCTGCATCCCCTTTGGCACTTGAAAGGAGTGAACGGGCGTGTTCAATCGATACCGGGTTCCGTTTTTGCGGCATGATGGAACTAACCTGAACGTAAGGGGCAGCTACAATTAATGCACCATATTCCTGTGTGCACCATAACAGCAGATCCTGAACGAAACGCCCCAGATTGATAGCTGCCAGTTGGGCTACAGAGGCGGCTTCACCTGCATAATCTGCACCGCTGACGGCATCATAGGCATTCTCAATAATGCCATCAAAGCCAAGCAGTTCTGCGGTCCGGTCTCGACAGACCGGAAATCCAGAAGTGGTGAGAGCAGCCGCACCAAGACTGCTGCGATTGCAGCCTGTATAGGCGGATCTCAATCGATTGAGATCCCGTTCAAGGGAATCGCTAACGGCACAGATGTAGTGGGCAAGTGTTGTCGGCTGGGCTTGTTGGGTGTGCGTGTGAGCAATCATGAGGGTATCGATATGACGTAATGCAAATTCTCTTAGGCTTCGGTGTAATGACAACCCTGAGGAAATCGTTGAGTTCAGCTTCTCCCTCAGCACCATACGATACATGGCGATCCCCATATCGTTTCGGCTTCTGGCTAAATGCAGATTCCCGACAGAAGGTCCGCCAAGCTTCTCTAGTTCAACTTCGACTTGGTAGAACAAATCTTCAACGTGGAAGGAATATTCGCTACTTCGGAGCCCATCTACATCCAAACTCTGTATAGCGGAAGCGATGTGGCACGCCTCTTGCTCCGAAATGATGTGTTGTTCACGGAGCATAATCAGATGTGCTTTGTTTACGGCCATCATGGGGTTCAGCAGATGCTGTGTGGCCTGGTTATAGGCGGGTTCAAGTACAATTTCGGCATAGGTTTGACTGGGAAAACCAGACGTTTGTGTTGGATTCGTTGACGTTGACTTCACCTTCCTTGCTCTTCATCTGAATACAGTGATTTTAAATGCCGACTAATCAGGTCGGAATGTTTAGTTCAAAACTCTACCACTATTTTGGTATACATACAACTTTATCCTTAATCAAAATTTTCTATTGTCGTATCGGCTTTCTCTATAACCTGTTCTATTGACTGCCGTAGATTTGGAGACTAGATTATCCTGTATAAGATTGGTCTCTGAAAAATAAGCGGAAGGAGGGATGGTTATATCACATTCCTATGATGTCATTATCGTTGGAGCCGGATCGATGGGCATGAGTGCAGGTTATTATCTTGCGCGCAGTGGATTAAAAACATTGCTCATTGATGCCTTTGATCCTCCGCATACGGAAGGCAGCCATCACGGAGAACCACGGCTTATCCGCCACGTATATAGCGGGGGACCTGATTATATAGCGATGGCACTTCTGGCGCAGGAACTGTGGGAAGAACTGGAGGATACTACCGGGGCCAAATTGCTTGTACCATCAGGCGTCTTGAATATAGTTGACCCGGATATCCATTCTTTTCATAATCGTTTAACCCATGCTGAAGATGCGGGGATTCGGTATGAAACCTTGCGCGCAGCCGAAATCATGAAACGCTGGCCAGGCATTGAAGTCCCTGAACATTACGAGGGAATGTATGAGCCTGATGCAGGATATTTATTCAGTGAGCGCTGCGTGCTCGCCTTCCGTCAGGCAGCCGAAGCATCGGGTGCCACTATCTTAACCCACACACGTGTTGAACATATCGATTGCAGCGCAGATTCTGTTGGAGTCATCACATCTGCTGGTGAGACGTATTATGCGAACCAGGTCATTCTCAGTGCCGGAGCATGGTTTCAGACGCTGAAACCGTTCGTCAATCTTCCCATTCGAGCTGTACGCAAAACTGTGGGATGGTTCGATGCACCGGAGGCATTGTTCGCCGAGGATCACTTTCCCGGTTTTACGCTGGCTGGAAAAGAAGGCGGATATTATGGATTTCCGAGCATTGGCGGGTCGGGTCTGAAGATTGGACGTCACGATACGGGGCGGGAGTGGACACCAGGCGATACACTGGCTTCATTTGGCTCTGATGAAACGGATGAGGGTGATCTGCGGAGATTGCTTGAACTTCGGATGCCTCTAGCAGCGGGAAAGCTGAAACGTGGTGCGGTATGCAAGTACGAGCTCACACCGGATGAAGATTTTATTATCGACCGTCACCCTGCCCATAACCATGTATGGCTGGCAGGCGGATTTTCCGGTCATGGCTTCAAATTCTCAAGTGCAGTGGGCAAAATATTGTCTGATTTGATGCAAACAGGCCATACAGATCAGGATATTGGACGATTTGCCCTTTCCCGATTTGGTAGCCATATATCAAGGTGAACTCCTTTCTTGAACCGTGTTGTGTGGTATAGCTCATCATGTTTCAAGAAAGGAGTATGTGCAATCGTGGTGGGTGCAGATAGGGTTAGCTTGAGCTGTTCGGATATTTGAATCTATAGATTCAAATATCCGAACAGTCTCCGCAAAAAGAATAAATACAACGAAGGAAACGCTGTCTATTGCCGTTGTACTGTTACATATAAAGACGAGCTATTCGACCACAACCCATGGATACTGGGACAAGTTATCATACAAGAAACGCACCCGTTCTGGCGTTCGGCCTTCCTCATCAAATAACAGCAATTCATTCTCATCCTGCAGCCAGGATATCGGAATTTTGTAATCCTCTTGCGGACCGATCTGCCAATAACGTCCCAGATGGTGCCCGTTCAGATGAAGTGTTCCCTTGCTCATGCCGGTAAGACGAAGCATCAGGTTCACTCGGAAGTGTTCGGGCACAGCTGACTTGGAGAAGCGCCAGCGGTACCAAACGGGTTGACCGTACGAACCATTCCCCACCGACATGGCATTCCAATTGCCACTATAGTCCGCAGCCTGCCGATAGGTATCGAGATGACCTGAAACGTTCGGTGGCTCATATAATCCCCATTGCCGTGGAAGCAAGGCATCCGTACCTGCCATACGCCAATCCTTCAACTCATCTTCACTCCGGTACAGGATCAGTTCCAGCCGATTCAGCGGCGTTCTGTTATAAGGCATCTCCAACGTATTGATCTCTCCGGGCCGCAAATAAAGGGAAAGATCCAACGTGTTAAACGAAAACCAGTCCTGATACCCTTCCATTGGCACATCCATGCCATTAAGCCGCAATCCTTGGCTCACCGCTCCAACGAGAATCGCACGGTCCATGCCATCCAACGTAAAGCTTCTGCTCAGAAGCGGGGCATCCTCAAGATAATTCACTTCATCGAGATGCACCACCCCATGCTCCGCATGCCAATTCCGGCGGATGTCCTGAGCGGAACCACCGATGTAAACCGATCCTGCCAGACCTTTGCTTTCACCCAAATATGGAGAAAAATTTAGCCTGCCCATATGCTGTACCAGCACCTGAAGTGTATTCTTTCCTTTCGTCGTCTGCACCTGAACACCCGCTGCACCAACTTGACGAACCAGTGCCTGTTCCACACGATTGACATATATTCTGGCCGTGTCCTGGAGAGATGGCAGAATCAGGGTGGTGATTCCATCCACCGAACGGTCGAAATCGCACTCGTATAACAGATACCCGAAATCCTGTCCGTACTGGGAAAAATGCGCTGGTTGACCACTCGAAGCACGCTGTTCCGCTGTCAAAATCACACGAGACAACTCAGGGGAATCCGTCAGTTTTGGTGGCATTGGCGGCGTGCTGAACAGAGCATGCTGAATTGCTGCGGATGACTCCTGAACATGTTCATCCTGCATGCCGCTCTGTGAATCGTTTGCTTCTCCGTATATGAACTCACGTCCAGTCAACGATCGTTCACCATCCGTCCAGCTACCGAGAAGCAAAATATTCCGATCCGGATCAGAGATCATACCCGTGACCTGCCCGGATAGGGAGACATCTATATCATCTAATCCGATTGCATAACGCAGCTGTTTCGCCCCTCCCCCTCCATTGATTCTCCACGTGCGATCCATCGTTTCCTTGTCCAGAACCACGAACCGAATGGGGATGCCACTCGCCTCCAGATGAATGATGCCTGGCTCACGGAAATGTACCAGTTCGAAGCGATAGGCTCCATTTAACGGATCACGTTCAACCAGTACCTGCATGCTGCTATCCTGTACATTCAAGACGTTTGTCTCCAGTTCCACAACTGAACGCTGTCCCGCCTCCGCAACGATGAACAGGGTCAATTCTCCATTCACCACTTCATTGCCCGTAATCATCGTGCCACCTGTCAGATATACATTCTCGGCAATCTCTATCCTGTCCAGTATCGGGATAATCTGCCCCGGGTTCAGGGCTATAGGAAGTGTCCTGCCTTCCTCCAGGGTGACGTGAAACGTCTCGCGCTCATCCTTGTGACTCTCCAAGAACCATATCTTCTCGCTGCCTTTAGATCTGCCTCGTACAGAGATGCCTTGCGGATGACGTACCTTGATCTGCTCCGCTGGTACTTCCTCCGTCTCCATCAGCAAAGCGCCAAACGCATGGACAAAATAGGATAACGTCTTCGCTACAGCATACTTGGCCGTTACCCGCCCGTACTCGTTCAGCGGCGCATCATAATCGTAGGAAGTAATCATGAAAATATCGCTGCTGCCCACGGTTCTGCCACCATATCCACCAAAGTTGGTTCCGCCGTAGAACATGTAATGACTGATTCCGGTATAACCGGTGCGAAGAATTTCCATCATGCGTTTCTCAAACAGTGGCGCCGTCTTCTGAATGGCAGAAGGCCCACCCCAATTCTCGAACCATCCCGTCCAAAATTCCGTAACGATCTTCGGTGTATCCGGCTGTTTCTCCCGCAGCTTCGCATAATGCCCGTCAGCACCTGACCAGAAGTTGGCTCCTTCAATCGTGCCCTCCGCGCCACCTACACAGGTGATAAGCGGAACGTCAATCCCTCGCTGAAGCAGACCGTCCCGAAGATGGTTCATATGGGCACTTGCTGCTGCATCATCCATCAGATACCCGTATTCGTTCTCGACCTGTACAAGAATAACAGTGCCTCCAGCAGATAGATGGCGCTCACGAATGATTGGAATGATCCGGTCAAAATACAGATCTACATAATGCAGATAGGCTTCATTATTTTGTCGGAACTTGATTCCCTGCTTCGTCTCCAGCCAATACGGAAAGCCGCCGAAATCCCACTCTGCGCAAATAAACGGACCCGGCCTCGTGATTACATACATGCCCAACTCTGCACACAGGTCCAGAAAGGCTCCACAATCATTGTCTCCTTCGAACGACCACTGTCCTTCCTCCGGCTCATGCACGTTCCAGGCAAAATAGGTATCAATGCAATTCATGCCAGCCAGCTTCGCCTTCATCAAGACCTCCCGCCATTCCTCCCTTGGCATGCGGAAATAATGAATGGTGGCACTGTTCAGAAATACTCGTTCTCCATTCATCATGAAGCTGCGCTGATCGTAAGTCAGTTCAGATCGAGCACTATGCTCAGTTCTGGTATTTTTATTCTTTTCCTGCTCCTGAAGCAAAAGGGATGTTTTCTCTGTCAAAGATAAGCCCTCCTTCTCTGTGTTTGAGTTCATCGCTGCGGTGACAGAACAACCTTCCGATCTCTGTTATCCCCAGATTTTTTTGATTCCGATTTCAATAGGCCATCAGTTCGCCTGCAACGTTACACCTTCCACTACAACGGTGGTGATGGAATTGTCCGCAGTCGAGACTTCCAGTCCATTGGTATATACCGGAACATTTTCAAGCTGCTCCATGTTCCGATCCGGTGACGTCTGATAAACTTTAGCTGTAGAAGTATTGCTGTAGTCAAATGCCCCCAGTTCAAATGCTGTAGTTCCGGCAGATAGCTCATTGCGAATCACCAGCACCAGCCTTTGATTAGCTGCATCATATGCGGCAAGTGTTCGCCCATCATCTGTTGGAATAATCGTTGCACCTGGACGGATGAATTTCGTAAACTGGGCCATGCCATAATACTGTTTTGTCATCTCGTACTGCTCTTCGCCATTAAAATTGGCATGAATGAAACCCCAGTTATTGTTGGCACCTTCATCTTCAACGGCCTGCCAATACACCCAGGCAGAAGGCTGCATGATTTTCAGATCGAACATGATGCGCTCCGCGAGCTCCTGCACGGAAGTCATGTCCTCATGACTATGCGGTTCACTGCCACCTGTCCCATACTCGGACATCCAAAGTTTCTTGCCATACCGTTCAGCCAGCGTGCGTAGTTCTTCCATTTTGCTACCATTATAGGAGTGTGTGTTAATCTGGTCGATCACATCAAGCGTATCCTGATCATAAAGGCTGAAATTGTGCACCGTCTCGTCAATGCTATTATCGTCCGCAGCACTGATGACCGTACCATCCAGCCCTTTACTTTTGAGCGATGCCGCAACCTTCTTGATAATCTCGGCCTGTTTCTCATTGGTAAAATGACTGCCTTCCTGCATATTGCCTTTCTTCCACCAATCAGAGGAAGGTTCATTGAGGGGGTCAAGTGTGCGGAATGTAATGCCCCACTCATCGCGATAATGCTTCACGACCTCGGTTAGATAATCGGCAAACGCATCATACTGATCCTCTCGCAGATTGTTGCTGCCATCTACAGCACCCGTAACTGAGCCGCTGATTGTCATCCAGTAAGGTGGTGAATTGGAGAACGCCTCGGCAATGTTGACCCCACGTTCCAGAGATCCCTGTAATACGGCACGTTGTCCTGCATCTGCCTCCCAATCCCACACGCCGGGTTCAGGCTGGAAGCCGGGAACATCTCCTCCGGGCCGAAGCGCCTTCATATCAGGGTTCTCCTCACCGCCAATATTATAGCGAACAATGTTCAGACCTAGCCCTTTCTCTGCATCAAACACCAGATCCATGACTTCACTGACCTTTGCTTGATTTTTCCATCCTCCAAGATCGTTGGCCCACCACGCAAGCGACGTACCCCAGCCTTCAAAATGATCATAGGTTTGCTCCAGCTTCAGACGTATCGGCTCACCTTGGAATGTAAGTGTTTTGGATGATTCATTGGCAAAATGATTGATGATAATCCCTCCTCCTGCAAGGAGCGCGATCAGGGCCACACCCATCAGGATGTAACTCCGGCTGCGCCACCTGCGCTGCTTGTGATGATTATGGTTGTCATTGTCGAAAGGGGCCTTGTTGTTATTCATGGTACATGCAGCCCTTTACCCATGTGCGATGTAGACGGGTCTTAGTTTTCACCATTGGCTTCAACACTGCGTTCACCTCCCGTTACTTGATTCCGCTGCTGCCACCACTGATATTCGCTTCATAGACATAACGCTGTCCGAATAAATACACCAGCACCATTGGAATAGTCAGGAACAGGGAAGCAATCATAACGAGGTTCCATGGCGGCATCTGTCCACCACCGACCGTAGTCAGAAGCTGAACACCGAGCGCCAGTGGCATTTTCTCCGGATCATTGATGTAAATGAGCGGCCCCATGAAGTTCCCCCAGTTATAGGAAAACGAGAAAATGGCGATGGCGGCAAGTATCGGATAGGTGAGTGGCATAATGATCTTCCAGTAGATTCCCGGATGTCCCATGCCGTCAATCATGGCAGCTTCATCAAGCGACTTCGGTATGCTCATGACGAACTGCCGAATGAGAAATACGTTGAATGCTCCGGCGAAAAAACTAGGCACGATCAGTGGATAGAATGTATTGATCCAATCCAGATGACGGAAGATGATGAACTGCGGCACCATCGTCACCTCGCCCGGAATCATCATCGTACTAAGCAGTACAATGAACAGGAACCGACTGCCTCTCGCCTTGATCCGAGCGAAGCCGTAAGATACGACCGATGCTGACAACACCGATCCGATAATGGTAATGACGGTAATAATGACTGAATTTTTCAGATAAATACCCAGATTGTTATTCGTGAAGATCGTATAGAAATTGGACCATTGGAATTCGAGCGGTATGAAGGTAAAGGCTGATTTTACGGTTGTAGCGTCACTCGCCAGTGCGATGGAGATCATGTACAGGAAAGGGGAAGCAAGCAGCACCCCGACCAGAATCAGAAAAATGTAAGATATCGTTTTCTCCACAGTGGATGGATTACTCATTTGCTTTTCCCTCCTCGTAATGCACCCATAGCGCCGACGAACGGAACACAACCAGGGTCAACGCCATGATGATGATGAACAGAACCCAGGCAATGGCCGATGCATATCCCATTTTGTAGAACTGGAACGCATTCTGGAACAGGTAAGGAACAACCATCTGACTGGCATTATCCGGTCCACCTGCTGTAACGATGAATACCTGTGCGAACGTCTGGAGCGCCCCGATCATCCCGGTGACGAGATTGAAGAAGATGACGGGAGTCAGCATTGGAAATGTAATGTGGAAGAACGATTGCGAGCTCTTCGCCCCATCAATGGCGGCGGCCTCGTACAGCTCCTGAGGAATACCTTTCATACCCGCCAACAGCAGTACCACGCCGCCCCCGACGCCCCATAGCGACATGAGGATCAAGGCTGGTTTAACCCAGTTCGGATCAAGCAGCCAGGCAGGGCCTTGAATGCCGAAGATGGCAAGTGCCTGGTTGATCAAGCCTTCCGTTGGTGCAAGCAGATGGATGAAGAGCAGTGAGCTTGCAACTACCGGAACGACAGATGGCAGATAGAACAGGATGCGGAAGAAGGTAATACCTTTGATTTTTTTGTTGAGGTAATACGCAATCCAGAGCGAGATGGACATGCCCAGCGGAATCGATATTAATGCGTAGAAGAAGGTATTGCCTACGGATTTCCAGAAGATCGGGTCATCGGTCAACAGGTTTTTGTAATTGTCTATACCGATGAATTCAGGAGACTGGAACAGATCCCAATTGGTGAAGCTCATGTAGATGGAAAACAGGATCGGACCCAGGGTAAGTCCAAGGAATCCAATCAGCCAAGGCGAGATGAAGATATAAAACCATTTCCCGTCCTTTTTTCTCACGTTAAGCCCTCCCATAACGAAGCGAGCAGACGAAACCCGGATTCATTCATGCCGAATTCCGTCTGTCCCCTGTCGATGCTATTTATGCATGTGAACAACCTCTATTTGTAGATTCTTTCCAGTCCGCTCTGAATTTCGGTCACCGTATCATCCAGTGAAGCTTTATTGTTGAAGTAGACACCCAGCTTGTCGTTAATGAGCTTCATCATTTCATTCCATTGCGGATTGAACGGCTCGGCGTAGATAGTGGACTCGCTGAAAGCAGCCATGTTGATTTTCTTGCCGCCATATTCGGCATTCAGGAACTCATCGCTGGACAGGCCGGCCTTTGTTGCAGGAGCATCCTGCCCCGCCTTGATCATCGGTAATTGTGCTTCTGGTGTAGTCAGCGCTTCTATGATTTTGAATGCCTCTTCCTTATGTTTGGACGCGTTCGTAATCGTAAAGCCATTGAAGAACGCATTAGTCTCTCCCCATATCGGAGAAATGTCCCAATTGATGCCTTCCACCTTGGCAAGTGAACCAATATTCCAGAATCCCGTCGTCTCCATGGCAATCTTGCCTTGGGCGAACAATGGGTCAGCACCGATATTTCCCATGTCGGCAATCTCCGTTGGCGTTGGTCCCACACCATGGGTGAAGGTCAAGTCATTCATGAATTGCAGTGCCTTACGTACAGGTTCGGTATTGAAGGTAGGTTTGCCGCTCTCATCGAACAGGGAACCACCGTTTTGGTAGATCAATTGCATCCATTGCGGCCACCAGCTGCCTGGGTAGTAACCCCATTGAACTGTTTTGCCATTCTCCTTCACCGTCAGCTTCTGAGCAGCAGCGAGCAGGTCTTCCTGAGTCCATTCCTTAGTTGGATATTCCACTCCGGCCTTGTCGAACAGGTCTTTGTTGTAAAAGAGCACCATCGCGCCTGCACGGTCAGGCATTCCGAACTGTTTACCATCGAATTTCATCAGGCTGGCGATGTCGTCAGAATAGCGCTCTGACATGTTCACATTGTTGGCCTGGATCATATCATCCAGCGAAACAATTTGGTTTTTGGAGGCGTACGCCTGATAGTTCTCGGCGATCATCATGATGTCCGGTGCGGTTCCCCCGGCGATCATCGTCTGAACCTTTTGGTCATAGTCCCCGGCAACGACGTTCAGTTTCACGTTAATATCGGGATAGGTCTGCTTCACAATGTCGAGTCTCTCCTGATAAATCTTCTTCTCGTCCTCCGAGCCCCAGATCGTCATGCTCAGATCGACCTTGCCGCCAGCTGCACCGCTGTCACCCTTGCTACAGGCTGTCAGACCCATTACCATGACCAGCATCAATAACGAAATGACCTTTAAACTTTTTCTCATACCGTGCGCCCCCTTGAAATATGAATGGAAGATCAGACAACTGAAACCCATTTCATGAAATGGGTTTCATAAAGTTTAAAATTAAAACCCGTTCCAGTTTATGAAAGGGGTTTCATTCACGACCTCATTATATTTCACCCTCCGAAGGAATGTCAACGCTTTCTTTTTCAAACATTCCCCATTTATCGTGGTGCGGGTCCAGTACTTTGGCGGACAACAAGCTCTGGTTGCAGAATGGTCTGTTTCTTCGGATTAGCCTGATTAATCAGTTCATGCAGCTTGTCCACGGCCAGCTTGCCCAGCTGATACGTATTCTGGGACACAGTCGTCAGTTCCGGTATAACGGCACTTGCGAGCGGCGTATCATCAAAACCGACAATGGAAATATCCTTCGGAATCGATAAGCCATGCTCAATGGTCGCCTTAATCGCACCAATCGCCGTGTAGTCGTTCACGCAGATCACCGCAGTTGGAGGGTTTCCACGGTCCAGCAGCTTAGACATCTCCCGTTTGCCATCTTCAATGGAGAAGCTTCCAAGCAGTTGACGCTCTTTCGGAATTTCGAGTCCATGCTCACGCAGTTTTTTCTGAATGGCCTTGACCTTAACCATCGTGGTGGACAACTCCTTCAAACCGCCCACAAAAGCAATATCCCGATGTCCCAGTTCGAGCAAATGTTCAGCAGCCAAAACGGCTCCCGCTCCTTCATCCGTGTACACCCGATGGAATCCGCCTTTGGCAATGTTGCCATTGACCAGCACAATCGGCATACGTTTGCCCATATCAATCAATTCCTGAGCCATCTCATCCGGACAGACCTGCATGTTGATTCGTCCACCGAGAAAAATAATACCATCTACCCGCTTCTCGCGCAAAATGGACAAATACTCGGACTCCCGGCTGTAATCCCCGGCCGTATTGCACAGGAAGAACGTATACCCCAATCCACGTGCCTCGTTCTCAGCCCCCCAGAACACTTCCGGGAAGAACGGATTCGTAATGTCTGGCAGGATGATCGCAATGGTTCCCGTCTCTTTCTTGATCAGACTGCGCGCCTGCGCGTTGGGTTGGAACTGGTGTTTTTCAATGATGGACATGATCTTCTCCCTTGTGCTTGCACGCACAGGTGCCGTATCATTCAGCACACGGGAGACCGTGGATACGGATACGTTCGCTTCTTTGGCGATGTCATATATGGTAATCGGTGTCATATGTGGAACCATCCTTTTTCTCTAATATTCCTGCTTATCATACCAGATAAGGAATCGGGATGAAATGGGTTTCATTCCGAGGCTCCATCACAGCATCTCTACCGATGATATTCAAGTAATTGAACCATTCGATCGGATGATCCACCAAACTTGTAATTTTCATCGGATTCAGCCTGCTTTCCCTTCTATTTCACACCATTGTTCCATATATTAGATTGTAAGCGAATTCATAAGGTGATTAGAGGAGTGTGAACGACGTTATGATCATTCAGGTCAGTCCGCTGGCAGAATCAAGACTTAACGCGATGCTGGGAGATCGGCCGGGCTATTTCAAGCTGTTTTATGACACCGATGGATGCGGATGTGATGGTACTGCTGTGCTTCTGATCGTTAACGAGCCGGACAGTGATGACATTCGGATTGAATCCGATTCGCTTCCTTTCCTTATCAACAAACAGCAACAGATCTATTTCGAGCCTTGCCTTCGCCTGCAATCAGAGAACAGTTTCCCTTCCTACCGATTGAGCAGTGATTCCATGATCTACGGCAATCATGTCAAAGCCCATGATCTTCGGGATACCGCAGACACTTCGCCGCAGCCGCTCAGTTGGTTCGTACGATAAAAGTTAGAAAATATGGACCTACGAAAAAACCTCCCAACCCTTGAAACTTAACGGGCTGGGAGGTTTTTTCTTTGTTTGTTTTTGTATGGCCTGCACCAGTTGTGCGACTGGAAAGTTATCTCTAGGACCAATCGCAGCATACCGGATCTTATCAAATGACATCATGCGCTTATTTACTTTGTTTTGAATCGGGATGATGCTTCTACAAGCTGTTTGGTCAATCCATCGATGGTCTGTACCATCTCTGACAGATGCTCGGTCATACCTGACTGTTCCTCCATCGTCGCGGTTACTTCCTCCACGGATGCAGACACTTCTTCACCCGAAGCAGATAAGTTCTGAGCAGCTCCAATGACGTCATCCTTATCCCGTTCAATGGATTCAATCTCAGAGGCAATGGCCTGAACCTGGTCCATCATTTCATTCATATTTTGGGTGACAAAATTGAACGTTTCCTTGGTCTGGCCTACACTGCTCTTATGCTGTTCTGCAATCGCCTCAATGGCTTGTACGCTCCGGTTATTCTGCTCGACATGATCAATCGTCTGCATCACAATCCGGCTGATATCCTCCGATTGGGCTGTGGTCTGCTCCGCCAGTTTGCGGATCTCCGATGCAACTACGGCGAAGCCACGTCCGTGCTCACCCGCCCTAGCGGCTTCAATGGAGGCATTAAGTGCAAGCAGTTTCGTCTGATTCGCAATTTCGGTTATCGTACCTGTAATTTGGTGAATGCCAGAGGAGCTTTCAGCGAGCTGCACTGTGATTTTGGAAATGTTGGCTACTTCGGCCTCGTTCTGTCCGTTCACCGCAATCAACGCATCAATGACCTCATGGTTGTTCTTGAATGCATCCGTAATCTCGTCTGCCTTGAGCTTCACTGATTGCGACATCTCATTGACGTTCGCTATTTTATTGCCCACGTTCATGAACTTATCCACGATCGCTTCCGTATCATTGGCCTGAGATTCCATGGCTCGTGAAATTTCAAACGCCGTTGTCGTTGTTTCGGCAATGGAGGTCGAGGTCTGCTGGGTGGACAGATCCAGTTCGGTTGTACTTGTTTTCAGTACGCTGATGGAATGATTCATGCTGGAAATCAGCTGTTGGTTGCCCGCCGCCATCGTGTTAAAGCTGTCCACCAGTTGTTTGAATTCTCCGCTATATTTGCCCTTAGCCTGCACCGTCAGATCCCCGTCTGCAAGTTGTTGGAACAATGCTGTTAGCCTTGTAATGGGTTTGGTAACCAGTAAGGAGATCAGTATTCCTGCGATGATAGACACCGCAATTGCGCTGAACAGGACGATATACATCTGTTTCGCCATTTTCCCTAATGGCTTCTGCACATCACTTAGTTTATCTTCAACAATGATGGTCCAATCTGATCTTGGAATTTTGGAATAAAAGATTACTTTGTCTTTTGTGCTAACATCACCTTGTTGCAGTTGCTCATTAGAAGGCAGATCAATCAGTGACTGATATTCACCAGACTCAAGCTTCTGCCCCGCCATCTTCTCATCCGCCGAATTGAACATTACCGTGCCCACGCGGTCCAGAATAATGACTTTTCCCTCTTCATTAATGTTGATGTTCTGAAGCTGATCAACGAAGAACGAGGTTGATGCGGTAGATACGAGTACACCCTCCACTTGTTTGTTTTCATCGTAGATCGGCATTGCAAAAGCAGTACCCAGCGTACCCAGTGACTTGGAGATAACCCCTTCACTAATTACATTCTGGCCTTGAACCGCCTGTTGAAAATACGCACGATCTGCACGTTCTCCCCCGAGGGCTTCAGGATCGTTCGCTGCAACGACGATGCCTTTCCGGTCCAGCAATATGATATTGCTGTTGCCTTCCATCCCTGCGAGGCTGTCCGCCAATATACCATTGGACTTATCCACGAGTTCACTATTTTCCGAGAAAAAGACATCATCATTCTGTCCTTCGCTATTTCGAATCTCCAGCAATTCCTGAAATGTGCCATGTGTTGTAATCAGGAACGTGGACTGTTCTTCCAACGTTAGTGAAGTGAGCAAGCCCGCACCAATCCGGTCAGAGGTTGCTTTAATCTCATCCTTGCTTTTGTCGAGGGTAATCACTGCTGCTACAGTGTAAGATAATACCGCAGTTACCGCCAATACGAGGGTTACCAGTAAACTGATCATTAGCGGCAATTTGACTCTGAACGACATGTTGATCATGCGTTCTCTCGCCTTCGCGAATACCAAATGAATCCACCTTCCATTTCATCCTTGATTGTGTCCAATATTGTATGGGTTAACTTTATATCGGTAGATATCAATCAATTATTCAGCAGGAACAACGTTTGAACTGAAAATGTTTTTTTAAAACTCATATTCATCTAAATAAAAATATAACTATATGTAACTAGTATTATATTTTTTTTCATTTACTCCATTTGTAAAATAAAGGTATAATTCACTTTGAATTCATCTATCGTTTCTTTTAGTGAAAAGGGTGCAAAGATAATGAAAAGAACAATCTTACCCAACCAATTTATTGCAGTCGTAATAACTTTACTTCTCTTCATTGCAGGGTGTGGTCCAGAAGAAGAAGCACATGAATATCTCTCAATTACAAACACGGAATATGTTAATGGAACAGATACCGATGATGGTATGATCATGAGAGTATACACATACGACATCCAAACGAAGGCTCTAACTAAACTATCTGATTTACCTTATACCTCACAATATCCCTTAACTGTAGCTTCCTTAGCAAATGACACCATCTATTATTCAGGAGTTGGAAAAGATAAGGGTGACGAGTTGTTTTCCTATGATATTCAGGCACAAAAGACTCAACAATTAAGCACAGGCTTATTTGCAATTAATTCAATTATTCCAGATACCGTTGATCATACTTTGGTTATGGCTGCTGTTAAAAAGGGAGAGCGTCCTGTCAAAGTCATTTTCTTTGATCAGAAAACACAAGAGATGAACATCTTGAATGACGATGATTTGGATACAACTACATGGGATATTTCGTTTAACCCAGAAACGAGTAAAACCTAT
This sequence comes from Paenibacillus taichungensis, assembly GCF_013359905.1. GTDB lineage: Bacteria > Bacillota > Bacilli > Paenibacillales > Paenibacillaceae > Paenibacillus > Paenibacillus taichungensis. The sequence continues at coordinate 730,283 of NZ_JABMCC010000118.1, forward strand.
GCCATCCAATATTCTGAAGAAGAGCAGTATATTCATATGGAGCAGTCCAATAAGGCGCAAACACCGATGGTCCCTCCAAACCATAGCATCATTGAAATAGATCCTATTTCCATGCAGACCCGTAAGGTCATTGAACTGCATGAGGAACAGATCTTAACTCTGTCCGCACGTGCAGAACAGATCATGATTGCCACAGCAAAACACATCAATAAATATCCCATTGAATACAGTATGGTGAATATCAGAACAGGCGAAAGAACGAAAATGTCCCTTCCTATCAAAGCCAGCAGCGAATTGTACTTATCCAAAGATGGACGAGGTTTTTATTTCCTTGGGGAATATGTAGATGCAAACGTCAAACATGAACGGGGAATCTATTACTATGATTTGAAAACGCAACAATTCGAAGAGGTATTTCTTCAAAAAGAGGGATTCATTAATAATTTTATACTTCTATCGAATCCATAATCATTCCGTAATTAGGTCTTCACAAAAACAATAGCAAATAGGGACGTTGCTGAGAAACACAGGAATGCTCTTGTAGAGTGGGCTCACCAATAAGGTGCTTGTTTCACTTGTAATTACAGCGAAGCTTGGTAAGCTACTTAACTAATAAGCAGGAAGGAGCAATCAGATGAGTAAGGAATCAATCACAGTACAAGTATTAATAAAACAAACCATCCATCAGTATGTCTCATCGGATGCTCACATCCTAAGCATGGAAAGTAACCCTATCCAATTGGGACTTCAGGCCGTGGAATTGCTTCGACATCATATTGAATTCCTAGTCAATGGAGTGCAAAAGAACATTTCTGTCATTACGAAGAAAGCCACGTTCATAGAACGCTCTGCATTGACCAGATTATTTTCACAAGGCGCGAATGTGCCATTTAGTCTAACAAGTGAGCCTCATACTGAAGATCGCAGCTTGATCTGCATTCAGGATGTGGACTACCAAACCGATTATAGCCATCTGGATATGGATCTGCTTCAGAATAAAGAATTACGAGCGCTGGCTTACATACATGGAACGAATATGGGGTTAAAAAAAGAAATGCCCTGGATACCCACTGTGGATCGGAATCATATCTTCGGCATGATGGAAAATCGTTGGAGACCTTCGTGGAACGCCGCCATAGAAAACCCAGCATTCATTGCGGAATTTGGATTACCAATCATATCGGAAATTGAAGCTCTAGCCAGTACCATCGTAGATGATCTTGAAGTTCTGATCAGAGATGAACATATGCATACGATGATCCATAATGATCTGAATCCCGGAAACGTACTGGTACATAACAATAAGGATGTCTATTTTATTGATTGGGAGGAAGCACGGTATGGCTCCCTGTTCTTCGATATTCCTCTGCGTTGTAGCCATATGAGACAAGTAGACATCTATCGGGAGGCCCTAAGTTCCCACGGATACGATATTCCTCAAGATCAATTCGAAAAGTATTTCTCCCTGGCATCCCGATACCTCGGCATCCGCTATATGAGTTGGAACCTTGGGGTATGGGAACAACACTCATATGCAAAAGACGACTTAAAAAAGTATATGAAGATGGTAACTCAACCTTTGTTCTCCTAATCCCCCTCATTCCAGTTTAAGCATAAGATGAATTCACAGTTTTGCCGGACAAAAAAGCTCCTGCCACCAGAAGTGACAGGAGCTTACATTATAGGGATTCAGCATGAACATCATATGCTTCCACGACCTACATGGCATACATTTTTCTCAGATAATTATGAACTGGTGCTTAACCCAGATCTGCAATTCGCTGTTTAATGCGCGGAAATAAACCAAAAGCATTCTCGTAGAATACCTTCTCATGATGCTGCTCCGGCACAAGTCGACGGACGAATTCTGCATACAGATCGATCGGCGCGAGCGGCCAGTCGGTTCCGAACAGCATTTTCTCGTAATGATCCGAATACACAAGCGCCCGGCGGAAATGATCCATGAACAAGGGTTCGCTCATAAACCGTTCAAAATGGGGCCGATCACCGACAACAAGGCCTGACAAATCTGCGTAAACGTTCGGATTTTTCGCCACGACTTCAGCGGCATCCATCACCCAAGGATCACCCAAATGACAGATCATAAAATTCACGCCGCGCTGTTGAAAAGCTAATTCGTCTACGGTCAGCGGATGTGCATACTTGAGCAATCCATTCATCGAGTACGTATCTCCTGTATGAATGACCACCGGCACGTTATACTTGGCTGCCAGTTCATAGACCGGTGTGTAGATTTTGTCATACACGTAGTGATGATAGTACCCCGCATATAGTTTAATTCCGGCTACCTCAGGAGCTTGTAATCGTGCTTCAATCCGGTCCAGCTCGGCCTGAGCGTTATCACCACCAAGGTGGTTTGGATTAATGCCGACGCATTCCATGAGGAATGAAGGAACCGTTTCTTCCAAATCAAGTCCCATCGGGTTGGGAGAACTGGAATCCGGGAATGCTCCCTTTGTCTGCTCCGTAACCCCCATTCCGATGCCAAGAATCACGTCGTTCTTATCAAACTCCGCCTTGAGGCCAGCGGCAGAATAATCCACTTTCGATAAATCTATCGCCGTTCGATGAAAGCTGTCGATGTCCGACAGATGAATGTGAATATCAATAATCGGCATGTTAAGCCTCCTTTTCACCTTTTGAAGTTGCAAAGTTTAGCTGCAGAAGGCCTCGTACATCCTCTGGATTCAGAGGAGTTTGCCCCAAAATCAGATAGGTCGGCTCTGTCCAGACCGTTTCCCCGTTCAGCAGTGGCAGATTGTGATACACATTGTGACCAAGCACCACATTGTTCACAAACCCCGCAGCATTCTGATTAGGGTAACGATTCACTGCATGCAGCATGTCTTTACGCGAAACTGCTCCCATTCGCAAGAAACCCTTGGACTGAAGATATCCGTCTACCTTTCCTAGAGGATACCGCCCTTGCTCTGGATGTTCCAGCCAACCATCAGCAAAGACTGGCGAGGGTTTGAAGAAATGTTCCTCGGCTAGCGAGTAATCCAGCGCCAATCCGCTTTCATTCGTAACCGAGTGCAACTCACAGAGAACTGGAACGCCGGGCAGCATGAGGTAATGCTGCTGTACCGTGATTCCCCGATTCGCTTCATGCTTCTCGATGCGGGTTGTGATCTGAATTCCTTTCCAGACGTTACCGAATTCATCCTTCCGCTCCGTCCAAGCCGCGCTTCTTTGTTCCAACTGACGGCTGAAACCGTTCATACCAGGGATACCTACACCCAGTCCACCGTACCATGGATTCCACCAGGAACGCGGGGCTGCTTCCGGATACGTGCTGTCCAGCCATTCTTCACCCTGGTACTTCAAGGAATGCACGACACTTCCGAAACCAGGGGCAGCTGCCATCGAAAGAACTCCGTTGCTCACCGTGTACACAGGACCTGCTGGACCTTCTTCAATCACGCAATCAACGGCTGTTCCTGTCTGAGGATACCAGAGCGCGGTACGTTCATGAATCCGATCCTCTCCTCGATATACGGCCCGAACCTTCCAGCCAAATTCACGTTCTTCTGTCGAATCCTTTTCCTCAGGGGAGAATTCCAATTTAGCGGAGCGCAGGTCCTGCTCTCGATTTAATTCCATATCAGCAGCTACGTGCTCTGGTGTGCCACCATTCTGCACGTACAGTTCCAGGTTTCCAGCGAGCGGGACCATCTTCCGTTCAATCAGTTCTGCTGTCAGCACATCCTGGGCGAACGGATTGCCACCACCCAATGCCAGCTCAAGATGGTTGTCCAGCTTCGGTACAACCGGGCTATGCCGTTTTTGGGCGAAAGATCGGAAATCCTGCCATTTGGCAAAGGTATTCAGAGCAAATACGGTCGCCTTCGTTTGCACAACGGCTCCTGCTGGAATACGGCCTAGCTCATGCTGTAACCCCAGCGTGTGTTCCGGACGAAGCAGCTTCAGGGAAGGGTCCCAATAGATACCGCAAGCACCGTACTCTTCCTTACAGAACAACCAGTTCTCTGTAATTTGGGCGCTGTCCCAGTGGCTCGGATCGCCAGAGTACGCATCGCCCATGTCTACATAACGGCCTTGGTACGGGAGAATAAGCCTGTTGCCGAAGAAACCAAAGTTCGTCATCAAGAACATATTCTCTTCCAGCTCTGCGCTGCGAGTATTCCCAATTTCGTGGTAAAACTCCGCAATTCCGTTAGCAGACAGTTTGACCACGGACTTGATCTCTATACCAGGGAAATCTTCCGATTCATACAGTGCTTCGAGAACCTGGTTTTCTCCCTCCGGATAGATGTTGACTTCCTTGGCTTGTTTCTTGGAAAACTCTTCTGCAAATGGCTTACCCAGCTTCGGATAGGTCCACCAGAACGTGTGGACGGAGCCAGGATATTCAATCCACATGTTGTTCTCTTGCTTGCTCATATGGAGGGAGAATGCACCGTTCACGGCCACCCACTGTTCCCCGTTTTCCCCACCGTAACGTCCTTGTGTTCCCTTCATTAGAACAGACAGCTTGGTTGTAAAAGATACTGTTTGTCTATCCGTCGGAACAGCTGTTACCTCTACTTCTCGCGCATAGAGACCATACGAACGCAAGGTAAAGGCTACCGGTACAGAGGCTTTGCCTTTTGCAGGGACCGTGAGGCGCACCGAACGTTCTGCCCACTCTAGGAATTCTTCTTCTGGCAAGTCAAAAGTGAACTCCGCTTCGGCATCAAAATTATTCTCCACGTTCAGGTATAGCTCAGCAGGAATGCCTGTATAGAGCTCTTTCACGGGCAAAGCCGTGTTGATCTTGGCCGGGAATTTCGGGGCAACGCCCATACGAAACTCGGCTTTTCTGCCACCAATCAGCCATGTGCTTGTTACAACGGGATGGGTCTTATTCTGACTTTGCTCCTCTTGAACCGGATCAAGGTGGAATTCGCCCTCCACGATTACCGTTTCTCCCGGAGCAACCGCTCTTGCAACGTCCAGCGCAAAACGAATATTTTTGTTGTCCTGACCCTTGATCTCGAACTTCAGCTCGGATGCTGAGCGGTTCGTGATTCGGTAGCGAACCTTGTATGTGGAACCAAATACGAGATCATGATCGTCGATCTCTGTGGTAATTTCGTACTCCGGTGTTTCGAGAGCTGTCAGCCCGCGACCCGATTTCTCGAATTCGGCTCGCAAGGAGATATCTCCCTTTTTCCAAGAATAATCAAAGAAATCGAAACCACGCTCCCGTCGGCCATCCGGCTCGATGACGAGTTCACGGGTGCTATCTTCGTACCAATCCAGCTCCTCAAAATAAGGAGCAAGTGCTTCCGTCTGCAAGATGGTCGGGATGAAGTTCATCAGATGCACATTTTCATCCTTTTTCTCCCAGAAGAACCCGCATTTCTTGTACATCGGTACAGCCTTGGTGTTACCTGCCCATGTAAACAGATCCAGGCGAGGCCATCCCGCTTCCACGGTCTTGCGAACGGCATTCAGGATCAGATTACGTCCGACCTTGTAGCCGTGATAATCGGGGCGCACATTCAACAGCGGTACATAAAGGGCATTCTCGTCATAGCGGTAGTGGGCAAAACTACAGAAGCCAACAACCTCTTTCTCATGAACGGCCAGAAATACATGAAGATTGGACGAAGTCTCCATCTCCCGGCGAACGGTATCCTCCGTTCTCTGGTTGGTGCCACCTCCCCAACTTTCGTTACTGCGGTTCCACATATCAGCGACTGCGGCAGCGTAGGAGGGATCGTATTCGATAATACGGATTTGTTCGATAATCGAAGTTACGGTCATATTTGGTCTCCTTATCTTTATCTATAGGATGGTCTTCGTGATCATTCGATATGGCCTTTGCCCGATAGCCGCAGAGATAATACAGGCCATGTTTGAAGAAGCTAGCGATAGTCTTATCATACTATAAATGGAAGCTTTTTCAGAGGATTAAAAATCTTTCTTATCAACTTATAAGTGCCTTTCGGCTCTTGTTCGAAGTGTCAGATAACACCACAAACAAAAAATGGCTCTTTCCGCCTTATTGGACGGAAAGAGCCATTTTGATAATACCGGGGTCCTGTGCCATCAGCTCGCCTTCGCGAGTTTCGCGCCGCGAATCGATGCTGTAGCGTAGACGACGAGCGCTGTCCAGATGAGCGCAAAGCCAACGAGCAGAACCGGCGAGACCGATTCCTTGAATACGAATATGCTCAGTAACAACATGATCGTCGGCCCGATATATTGAACGAAGCCGAGCGTTGACAGCGACATCCGGGCGGCTGCTCGCGCAAAAAAGAGCAGCGGCAGCGCCGTGACCACACCGGAAAGAAGCAATTCAATGAACGTCGGTGCAGGCAGCGTCCATGCCGTCGTTTTCCCCACAACGGCCAAATAGATCCAGTAGCCGAGCGCGACAGGCAGGACTACAGCCGTCTCCGAGAATAAACCTATAGAAGCGTCTTGCTTGATCTTTTTCTTCGCCAGGCCGTACAAACCAAATGACGCAGCCAGCGAGATCGCGACCCACGGAAACCGTCCATAGTCAATCGCGATGATAAGCACCGCTGCGCCAGCGATGGCAATCGCAAGCCATTGGCCGCGGTTTGGCTTCTCACGAAGGAAGAGAACCGCTAACAGGACGTTCAGCAACGGATTCAAATAATAGCCAAGGCTTGTCTCTACGACATGGCCGTTGTTGACCGCCCAGATGAAGATAAGCCAATTAACTGCAATCAGCATTCCACTGGCGGTGAGGGACAGAAGAAGCGAGCGGTTAGTTGCAATCCGCTTTATGTCACCCCAGCGGCGCTGGGCAGCGACCAGAATACCCATAAAAACGAATGACCATACAACCCGATGCGACAGAATCTCGCCTGCCGGAACTTCGCTAAACAACTTCCAATAAAGCGGGAGAACCCCCCACATGATATACGCAATAATAGCGTTGACTAACCCGTTATTCATAATCATTTTTCCCCTCTTCTTGCTCTGATGTCTGAACGGATTATACGTCTCAATCCCCTCTCAAGTAAAGGAAATATTGATTAGTTTGATTCAATTATTACTTACTAGCCAAGGTTAATAAGCTTATCAAAGCAGTATGAATCTTTGTCATAGCCATTATGCTCATAGAAAGCATGGGCGTCGGTTCGCTTGAATCCGCTGCATAAAATAATACTAGATATTCCGAGTTCTTTAGCATAATTTTCAGTGTGTCTTAATAGTTGTGTACCTACCCCACGATGCTGAAATTCCTTTTTAACGGCCAGAGCTTGTATATGTAAATAACCAATCGAAACCCCTATGGACAATGCCTGAACTATAGTTACAAAACCAACCACATCATTTTCAAACAATGCAACAAATGTTTTGTAATTCCCATCCTCATTCATTTTTTCTATAGTAACCCGGAAGTTTTCATCATCAACATTGCGAATCTCAAGCACATCGTTCCATAAAAAAACAACTTCAGTATAATCATTCGCTACAATTTCTCGTATCTTAATTTCCATGCCTAACCTCCCTTTTCATACAAATGGATTTTAAAGGAAACATTTTCCTGTCTTGTAGCGTTTATGTTACGTGAATAACAATACTTAAGGAGGAATCAAGATGAAGCGATTAGTTTCTCTATTGTTGATGTCAACTTTAGTTGTGGGTGTAGTTTCGGTTGCATCTGCTACGGACCAACCTTTAAAGGATCTACCTTTTAAGGAACGTGCAGCGTATACATATAATCCTTCATTAAAAAAGATAGAACTAAATATCACAAAGGACCACAAGTTGACTAGAACGACGTATAACTCCACTTATGTTCCTATGAAGGATGTTTTTAAACAATCTGGAGCAACGTTTAATTGGGACGGAAAGAAAAAAATTACTACGGTTAAAAATCAAGGCCAAGAACTGATTCTTAATTTCTCTGGCAAAGAAATCACAGCGGGTAAAAATCAAGTTATTCTCCCTCGAGAGTGGGTACAATTAAAAAATGGAGTCTCAAGTATTGATGCATTTGTCTTAGCATATATTTTTGAAGTAGCTGCTGATGAGTCCGACCAAGAAAGAGTGGACTGGGAAGAAAAACTTAAATTTTTGGATATCAAAGAAACGACCGGTCTTCCAGGATTAGATAAGTATATGCATGTGTTTGTTGAGTTTAATGATTAATTAAAACCTTTATTTTTTTATTCTCTTTCGGTTATCCCCAGGATAGGTTTCTGTTCCTCTTATTAAGAAACCTATCTATGAATATCCAGTCCTCTATATGCCACGCTATCCTGCCCGTTAGAGTCTCGCGAATGTGATGTAATCTACTTGGACAGGCTCTGCCGATTCGATCCGAAGTATCCGATTGATCTGTCCCCGGTGATATTGCCCATGTAAGAGAACCTGCAACAGGATGTCCCGGACGGATGTTCGGAATGAAACCCCACTCTGATTTGCGTAGTCGATCATTTCGTCCAACTCAGATTCCTCAAGCCCTTCGATATAGACGCGATATTGCTCAGCATTTTCTTCGAACATCGTCCGGAGCGCCGTCAGGTCTTCCGCTTCTTCCCATAACGAATATTGCGCGCTGCCCTTGCCCTGCAATCGGGACAGCCAGACTCGTTCTGCGACCGCAACATGCCGAGCCAGTTTCAGAAGGTCCTTGTTCTTCGTCCCACTCTCTTCGAGCGCGTCCAGGATACGTCCGTCTGCCCAGTACAGGTGTTCCATCATACACTTGATCGTCTTCATTTCGAATTCCCCTCCTGGTCTCATCGATTACTTAAACATGTTGTCTTCCGCTCGTTTCATCAATGAAGCTTTTCATTCGATTTAACTGATCTCTGTCTGGATGCCATAGCGTCTTGGTTGAACGCCATCGTTTAACCTAAATCCGTAAGGACTTGTTTCCCATAAGCATCCCAATCCGCTTCATCTGTGTTAATCTCTATAGTTGGAATCAATGATTGTTTCGTAGCCATTCGAAGATTTTCTTGATTATCTAAAAACGTTTCACATACTTGGGGAGTTCTAGAATTCCCCATAACATATGACTTCCAAGCTTCACCGCGACTATCGATATACCTAGACTCAACAGCATCCGGGGTCAAGGTTAAGAGTACACAAAGTGCATTCATCCTGCTTAGACGTTTCTCAAGCAACTCAATCTCAGGAGAGGCTTTAAATGCGGCTCTATGATTTACATGAAACCTCTCTAAAAGAAAAAATATACCTTTGGATGGTTTGGAATGACCAAGAGAGTTAATCCAATCGTATTGTTGTTCAAGATAATCAACATGTCGACTTAGAAGTGAAATATGTTCATCCTTATCCATGGATCTTAAAACACCTTGGTGTGAATGCAATACTTGTGAATAGTGTTCACTTATTGCAATTATAGTTTTTTCATTATTCGGTGTTTGACTATGTAATCTCTTTATAGCAGAAAATAATGATGTTTTTCCTACAGTAGACATCCCTTCAATAATTACACCCCGAATCATCTTCCTATTCCTCCTAAGCTTCGTGGTATTCTGCCTTTTAGTATACTTAGTGCCGTGAACTTACCTGCCCGTTAGTTGAATCATTTATTAGTTACATCATTCGGAATTGAACCATCATTATAACGATAAGAGAAGAAATACAGCTTAGTATTGCAATCAGAATATGAAGACAACTGAATGAAATTTTTTCTATAAAAATTCTTTCTTTTCTTTGAATGAAACACGAGTAAATTAACACAGTGATCACAACGGGCAGATAATGATAAAAATCTGGTCCATCCTTACTGGGTAATACTTTATTAATATAGCCACCTATTGTTTCATCAATGATCATAAATGTATATATAACTCCGATTAACGCAGAAATAAAAAACTGAAATGCTAACTGAACTAGATTTTTCTTTATAAACAAGGGACCAATTTTTCGGTATAGGTCATTGACCATTATGTATTTGTTGCCTCCTCATTTTTCGAATAGTACTCCTCCTATATTTTACCACATAGCTCGTTCTATTGATTCCGTGCAGCGATACCTCAAATTAAAACTAACCTGCCCGTTAGTTCAATAAGATAGAGGAGCAGTATCGTCCGGGTCTGAACCAGCTGCTCCCCATACTTCCCCATCAACGTTATAACCGCCACCACTCCATTGAAGCAAGTAGCCTCCAGTACGCATTCCTTGCGTGAAACCTTCATTAATATTTATCCAATCCAGAGATTCCCCGGCAGCAATCGTTCTAGCGAAATACACTGTACTAGTATCTAAATGTGTTAAACTAACATTGACTTCGTGTCTACTATTGTTCTTCATTAGCAGTTTTATATGTACGAATTCCGAATTTACGGTAAAGGGTTGCTGTACCGTTGCGCCCCCAGAAGCAATAAAGTGCGAGGGTTTATCCTCTTCTTCACTTAAAGGATTAGTAAGGGTTGTACTTGTTGAATTGCTTGATAATACACCAGACTTTGGAGTAGAGGTATTCTCTTGAGTTGAACTTGTTGAATCACAGGCAGTTAAGGTCGCTGTTGTTAAAGATAATAATAAAACAGCCAAAAAAAGCCCCTTTTTTTTCACAACTTTATCCCTCGTATTCTTTTAATAGTTATTCTTGAACCTTTAGGACATTCCTTGTTATTAATAACACTATCAAATCAATGAAAGTTACATCTGTATTTCACAAAATGACACTAAGTTAACCTGCCCGTTAGTCGAATTCAACTAAGATTATTTAACAAGAATTTCAATTGGATTCATTGTTAATGAGATATCCCCATCAATATTTACAAGAAGTTTTTGTTTCCCTTTTTTTGTTACTATAAATTCATCTTCAACCTCAACTAGTTGACCTGACTTAAACTCAGTTAAATATGCCATATCCTTATAATTACGCTCCTCGTTACTACCCAAAAAGTAAAAACGAATGATTGGTTTTCCATGGGAAACTTCAACGGGTTGAATACCAGTATATTTAAGAGTCCCTTTTACTTTTATTGCTTCACCAGTAACTATAATAGTTGGCGTTGTTACTTCGAGAACAAAATCAGTTGCTACTACACTTTGAGTCACAATTTCTTCATTTTTTTCTGTTAATGAACACCCAGCAAATATCATGGGTACCACTAATACCAACATTAAGATCCAACTACTCATTTTTGTCACATCATATCACCTCTCTCATACTACAACGGATTTATATTGAATTTGTTGCTTAATTTCAAGAATACAAGTCATTCCGCTTTCGTGGTCTACTAAAAGTCAAATAAAATAGGCTCCCATGTAAGCTGGCAGCCTTAATTGCTTTCGTTTTCCGTTAATTTGAATTACTGAATCATCTCATTGATTTTGCTAACGCGATCATTTCCTCTTTAGTTAATTCTTTGCTATCCATTTCAATGAAAGTATCATTTTGTACCCATCGTAAGTATCCTCCTGATATATGGTTAGCCCATGGTTCAAATCGCCCTTCGATTCCATTAATGTTCATTTTCTCTCCACGTTCATTAAATATAAAATCCTCGACTATAGTTCTTGTTGTACTTGATTGGTTACGAACATCGACGTTAGTGACAACTCGGTTTACTTTATATCCACCCGCCTTATGTTCTTCAATTCCAAACAAATATGTCTGTCCTGATTCATCAAAAAAATGAAGTCTAACTTTTGAAACTGATTGTCTAAGATCAAACGGGTATGGTTCCTTAATTTCTAATTTATAGTTTTCAACCAAGTAAGACGGCGTAAAGAGTTTGAAATCCGCAGCAGTTTGCAGCTTGTCCAAATCCACATTTGAAAAAGCTAGCGTAGGTTTAGCTGATGCGATGAGTAGGTCATTGTTGATTCCAACAGAAAGCGTAAATACAAAAATCAATGAAACAATCCATTTAGGCAAGGGCATTCCCTCCAAATTTTATGAAGCACATTTTTATCTTTAACATAACCTACCACTTATTTCATTAGTCTCCCATTACTTCATAATCATTCGGAATTAACTCATACAAGGCACGAACATCACAACCGATGGAATCAGCGATCGATATGGCAATTTTGAGTGGCATCACTCTTTTGTTTTCAATAAAGTCGTAAACTCGTTCCGGTTTAAAAAGTAATTCCTTTGCCAGCCATTCCGCTGACTTTCCGGATTCCATCAATCGTTCATTCAGTAAGCAACGTCCTAGTTCAAATTTCAAGAAACGATGACCTCCTTCATAAGATCACATCTAACCTTAAGCGTAGTCCATTAACAGCATTCCTATACAAAAACCAAACACAAACTCCTAGTCGTAATGTTTTTAGTAGGTCAAGTGGATTCAGATAAGAGGAAAGGCATAGCTCGAGGACTTCATTTTACAGTATATTTTTTCGATATATTATGTACAGACTTTTATTTTAAATTTTAACTATTAAAGTTATGGGAGCTGTAAATTGTTGTGTTGAGGGGGAAATACAGTGAAAACAAAGATTGTATCCATACTAAAAATGAGATCTTTGAGAACAAAGTTAGTCACTCTATGCTTGGCTATACTAATTGTGCCCACGATTGTGATAGGGTTCACTTCGTATACGGTTTCGAAAACTGAAATGAATGAATCAGGCAAGGCAGCACTTGAAAATAGTGTGAATATGGTTATTGGCATGATTAGCATCCTCAATGAGCAAGTAGAGAGCGGAGATTTAACATTGGAGCAAGCACAGGAAAAACTCCGCGTCGAACTGCTCGGTGAAAAAAATGCAGAAAATAAGCGACCTGTAAAAAGTGAATATACTGTAGGGAAAACAGGATATCCATGGGCAGTTGATAAGAGTGCTCATTCCGTGATGAATCCTTCAAATGAAGGTCAAGATTTGACAGATGTCGTAACGGAAGATGGCGTGTATTTGGGGAAAGAGCTTGTTAAGGTTGGATCAGCCGGAGGGGGATTTGTCACCTATAAGTGGGCTCTACCTGATACAGGTGAAATAGAAACGAAAGTTTCATATGTTGAAATGGATCCACATTGGGGCTGGATCGTCGGTTCAGGTGCATATTTAAGTGAGTTCAACAGCGGTGCAACGCAAGTTCTTTATCTTGTAATAATAGTTACGGCAGTTGCAGTAGTTCTCGGATCAGTTATCGTCAGCATCGTCTCAGGGCGTCTAACGAAGCCTATCCTTAAGATCGCCAAACGTCTGAAGTCCGTTGCGGACGGTGATCTAACCGTTGAAGAAGTCAAAATGAAGTCCAAAGATGAAATAGGTGAGCTGTCTAAAGACTTTAATGAAATGATTAAAAACATAAGATATCTTATTAGACAAGTCGACCTCTCCACAAAGCAGGTAGCTTCATCCTCCAAAGAATTGACCCTTGGAGCAGAGCACACCAGTCAAGCAACTGAGAATATCACCATTTCGATCCAAGAATCTGCAGTCGGCGCACAGGAGCAACAAATGATGCTTCAAAGGACAACCAACTCACTCGAGGAAATATCAATTGGTATCCAGCGAATAGCGGAAAGCTCATCAACTATTGCTGATTCTTCTGTTGATGCGATGGAATTAGCGAATATAGGTAGTACTGCCATAGAGCACACGACGAAGCAAATGAACCTGATTAACCATTCCGTTAATGAAACCGATGTAGTAATGAGGATGCTTGATGAACGCAGCCAGCAGATCGGTACGATGCTACATGCCATTACGGATATCGCAAAGCAGACTAACCTTCTGGCTTTAAATGCTTCGATTGAGGCTGCCCGTGCAGGAGAAGAAGGCCGCGGTTTCTCCGTAGTTGCTGCTGAAGTGAGGAAACTTGCTGAACAATCGAATCAGTCATCCGGGCAGATTTCCACGTTGATTCATGATATGCGTACAGATATAGAGCAATCTCTTAAAACGTTGGAACGAGTTAAACAGGACGTCGACTCCGGTATACAGATTGCTAGTGAGACAGAACAACAGTTCAACAAAATTGTGGGGTCCACAAACTTTATCGCACAACAAACGGAAGAACTCGCCAGTGTTACACAGCAGATAACTGCAAGTGTCCAGGAAATAACAGCGGGTCAAGAGCAAGTCTCCAATCTTGCGCTTCAAGCTGCAGACAACTCACAAAATATAGCTGCATCTTCAGAAGAACAACTGGCTTCAATGGAGCAAATTACGAGCTTAGCCACAACCTTGTCGGATATGTCACAGCAGTTAGAGCGTTTGACAATCCAATTTAAGTATTAATCTCTAAAATGCGAGTGCACTTGCAAATATGAACTAACCTGAGTTAATTGAAGGCAGCTGATCAACGTTAATCGGCTGCCTCCTTCTTTTTATTGAGTTATCGTTTCCTGTTAGTTGAATCAGTCGTTATGAGTAGGATTTCATCTTCTAATAGGACGGTTAACTTAATCCTAGCTAGTCGTCTATAAATGATTCCCATAAAATACCATTGTCATTTTGTCGTTAATTACTTTTGTTGTACCCGTGTTTTTATAGCCTATCTTTTCATATAAATAACAGTTTCCTTTTTCTTGTAAGATGGTACCCGATTTCCATGACTTTGCATCATCATATATCTGCTCAACCATTGTAAAGACTTCTTGAGCATTCCCTTTTCCTTGATGTTCTGGCAGTACAAAAATTGGGCTAACACTATAAATTTGATTATCTTTTTTCACGACTCTAATTCCACCGACAGCAACCTCAAGATGATGAATTATGAAATAATCTGCAAAAGAGTGATTGATTTGAGTAATAGTTCTTTCTAGGGTTTTGATTACTTTCCCCCAACATGAAACACACCAATCACGTTTTCACCATCCAGATCATACAGCGGAATATCACGGCCATCCGCTGCTCTACTGTTCTGTAGTGCAATGGCTTCTTCAGGTGTACTGGGTTGCTCGCCATCCAGGTCCTTTTTCAGTACATATCCTTCTGTACCATCCACACCAATAGCCTCAATTAGTTGAGGTTCTGTTTCTGGAGAAGTAGCCTCAACGGCAGAACCGTAAGTTTGCCCATTACGATTTTTAGGATAATTCGTTTTCTTACCACCAACAAAAATAGAACCAATGATGGTTTTCCCGTCAACATCAAAAAGCGGGGCAGTCCGTGTAGTTTCACTAAGATAATCTGTTTTCATGACATATCCAGCAATGCCGTCTACACTTCCTGCATAGATTAAGTCGGGTAGTATTTCAACGGATTTCAAATCTTCAATCCTACCGAATGTCAGTCCATATTCATTTTCAAAATAGTTGATAGCTGTGATATGACTTGGAATAATCGTATTTTTAGCACTTGTATTCTGGGATACCATGAGACCGCCTGAAACACTAATGATAAAAATTACGAAACCCGATATTAGGGCGCCCTTAGAGTACATTTTCATAACTGTTCACTCCGCATTCTTTATTAGCTTTAGCCACACTTCCATGCTTTTCACATTCTAAACGTTACCAATACATGGAAAGTTACGGTAATCTAATCGTTAATTAAACAAAAGCGGCGATATACTACAATAAGTAACCAATCATGGGATAATTTTTCTTAAATCTATACGGAACGAACGATAGCATGATTCATTTTATCAGGCGCCTCTAATCGGTACATCGTTACTCGGTAATATTTCACTAAACTTGTTAGGGTGTTCTCCCACTGTGAGAACACCCCTTGGCAATTTGTTCCGTTCTCGTTTCCTGTTAACATAATCAGTTCTGATGCATTATTTTCCCTAATCGTGTGCCAATCCACCCACATCGGGAGGAGATGAAATATCGCTGCTTTGCTCCAGTGTCTTGATCATTTTCAGACGAGATGTAATGATGGCGATCAGGATCACGAACAGACCTGCAATGATAAACAGTAAGGCAATACCTCTGCCCGGCCCGGTTCCAATGATTTGCCCCACGGAAGATGCAAGTGCCCCTCCCTCCATCATGAGCGGGTTGAACACGTGATCGGCCAGAAATCCGGCCAAACTGTACGCGATGATGAAGCCGAGCTGTGACAGAATACCGATGATGCCCCAGACCCTGCCCTGCTTCTCGTTGGCAATGTTATTACGCACCAACACATCCGCACTCATGTTGACAAACGGAAGTGAAGAGAGGAACAGGAAGCCAGCGAAGATGATAAAATAAATGTTCGTGGAGACCCCAAGTAGTGAGAAGGACAGTCCGCACATGATCAACCCCATCACCAGCACACTGGCGTATTTCTTCGTCATCGTGAATATGCCGATACATAAACTGCTAATCAGCATGCCAATAGCGCTAACTGACTGAAATGTTCCAAGTGTTTTGGCATCCGTGAAAGACAAGAGCATTGGGCCAATCAGCGTCTCCAGGAATCCGAGGTAGAAGGTAACCAGAGAGATAATAATGACCAGCAGCAGCACTCCCTTATTGGTTACAACCTCGCGCCATCCCTCCTGAATATCCGTCATCCAGTTTTGATCTTCTTTTTCCTCGCGCTCCACCTTCATGCTCTTCCGTATAACCAGCACAGCCAGAATAGCGATCAGGAATGTTGCAATATTAATGACCAGAATGACTTTAATGGTTGTGATACTGAGCAGAATGCCCGCGATAATGGGTGAAAATAAAAATTTGGAGGATTCGGCCAGCTGCACAAGTCCGCTTCCTTTGGAGAATTGGTCTTTGTCCAGCAGATCGGTGGCGGAAGCCTTGTATGCCGGACTTTGCAGTGCCGAAAACACAGAACTGAATGCTACCCCAACATAGATATGCCATAACTGAATATCACCCGTAAGCATGATGGTCAGAATAAAAACGAGACCGGCAGCCGAACCCAAATCACCAATGATCATCATCGTTCTGCGGTCAAACCTATCTGCCAAGACACCTCCAATCGGCCGAAGCAAAATGTTGGGCAGAAATGTAAACAGCGTAATGAGTGCAACACTTGTTGCCGTATTCGTCTTTTCAAAAGCATATACCCCCAGTGAGAAGGCCGTGAGACCAATTCCGATCATGGAGATCAGCTGACCAAACCATACAACCAGAAACTTACCGAAAGATTTGTGAACCGTGTGTTCCATTGATAGCGCTCCTTTCTCGTTTAGGCTTGATGGGGAAAATACAAACGGGTAACATAGGCAAAGCTTCCTTGTTCCGCTCCCAGAACACGTTCTGTGATATGAGCGAAAGCTTCCACTTTTTTGAGAAGCTGATCTTCCTCCCATTGAAAAATACCCTGATCCAATAAAAATTGTGAGGATACCAGTAAAAACTCAATCGATTCCTTTGGATTGGGTGTGTGAAACACTCCTTCCTCGATGCCCTGCTCAACCACTTCAGCCAGGATAGGACTTAATCGAAGAACTGTCTCAACAAGACTCTTTTGATGCATTTCCACATTTTGTACATGGTGCAGTTGCTCAATCAGTCCCAGCTTGTTGTCATCAGGCTGATTCTGCGCCATAATAATGCGAAAAATTTTGTCATGCGCGTTCAGGTTCGGATCAGATACCACACGTCTGGCTGATGCCTCCCCGTTCAGAATAAAACGCATGACGATGGCGTTCATTACCTCTTCCTTGGACTGGAAGTAATAATAAAAGGTACCCTTCGCAATGCTGCAAGCCTGAAGGATATCCATGACAGTCGCTTTGGTGTACCCTTTTGTCACGAACAGAATCTCGGCGGCATCCAATATTTCATTTCTGCGTTCTTCCGGATTTTTGATCAATCTCATTTTCTGTCCTCCAATCCATTCGACCGACTGTCGGTCTATTCTAGTCGTGAAGTTCTCCGGTTAGAACCCCATTTCGGTTAACCATTGTGACAGATGGCTTTCCCGGTTTTTCAGATCCTGACGTTCTCTTGCATATTTTCCGATATTTTTGTCAGCAACCAGCTTGCCATCCATCATAAACAGAACCCGTTCCGATCGGGCGGCCACTTTGACATCATGTGTTACCAGGAGAATGGTTGTGCCGGCAGCATTGATGTCTCCGAGAATATCCATGATTTCGTGTGTTGACTTGGAATTGAGTGCCCCTGTCGGCTCATCCCCAAACAGAATATCCGGATTGTTGATCAACGCCCGGCAAATGGCAATCCGCTGCAACTGTCCCCCTGAAGCTTGCGTGATGTTGTGATGAGCCAGCGTATCAATCCCCATCTTTTTCATGAGTGACATCGCCCGTGTATTAATTGCATCCCTGCTGCTGTTCTTGGCAAGATACGCGGAAAGCACAATGTTGTCGAGCAGATTCAGATTTTTGAGAAGATGAATGTTCTGAAAGATAAACCCCATTTTGGTCAAGCGCAGACTGGCCAGATCACTCTCCTGAAATGCCGATATTTTTTTGCCGTTAAAATAGACACTCCCGCCACTGATCTGATCCATGCCGCTAACGTTGTACAACAATGTAGACTTGCCTGAGCCGGACGGCCCCATAATCGAGACGAACTCTCCCTTTTTTAACTGGAGATTGATATCTTTCAAAATGCTATGTTCATCATTCTCGCCGATTGCTACGGATTTATTCACGTTTTTTGCTTCTAGTATCGTTGTCATCGCTGATTCTCCCCTATTCCACGATCATTTTGGATATGCTAGTTTCCTTGATCGACTGGATGCTGATCCAAGCCGTCAATACGATAGTGCCTGCAAGCAACAACGGACACAGGATGTAAGCCTGTACCGGGTTAATTACGAAGACAATACTGGATGCACCAAAGGTGGACATGATGCTGCTGACAAGCAACGGCCCGAGCGTATTGGACAGTACCGTTCCGGCAGCAACGCCCACGACCAAAATAATAAGCGACATCACCACATACTTCAGTTTTATCTTGGATAAGGCAAAACCGAGACTTCGCAATACAGCAATATCATTGTTGTCCTTTGCTACCAACATTTGAAGGAACAACGAAGTAATTAATATCGAAATGAATACACCAATGGCCAAGGCCAGCATGGTCACCATTTTTAATTGCTGAATGGTTCCTCCGAGCGTCTGATCGAGATAACCTTGGAGATCCGTCACTTTGGCTGGAGCGAAGGACGTCTCGTATTCGGCAATTTTGGTCGCCATTTGACCGCGATCTTTCAGATCAAGGCTGACCACATACCACAGAACGCTGTCCTTGTTGTATGGCAGCAGAGCTTTCGCTGTTTTCCCGCCGTTTGTCACGTCTTGATAGATACCGCTGACTGTCATGACCTGATCTTTACCGTTTACCAGCAGGGTGAGCTGTTCCCCCGTTTTCAGTCCGAGCTCGCTGCTGTTCGCATCCGACAATGCAATTTCGTTCCCGGCTGCTGGTGCATTACCACTGACATAGGACAAAGGGAAAATGCTGAAGTCCCCGGTCTCCACGCTCAGATTATCATAGCTGCCCTCCGCATTCCGAACCTTGAACTGGCTGGTTACCAGTGGGGAATACGTTTTGATACTCGGGTCATTTTTGATCTCGGTGATCAGATTATCATAGCGTTGCTCCACATCGTCCGTGTGTCTCAAGTCGATACGAATGTCGCTCTGTCCTACGCCCATATAGGAAATAAAGCTTGGTGCCTGCAAGGTATTGAGGAAGTTAATCGGCACAATCATGATGAACGAACTGACGACAAACACAAATAATAACAAACGAAACATTTTGATTCGCTGTACAACTTCCTTCAGTCCCAGAAAGACAGGTACGGAAGACCAGCGATTTCGGGACAGACTAAGGCGATTGCGAATGATCTGCGTATCTCCCAGACTTCCTGTCCGCAGCGCCTCCACCGCAGAAATGGAACGAAACCGCCGCAATACCGTCCGGCAGAACAGCACCACCATGACAAAGATCAAACCGGCAGCCAGCAATGGCACGGCGAAATGCAGCACGGTTGCAGGGGCTTTGCCCATATACAACAAAATATTTGCGACAAACAGCCTGTTTACACCAAGTGATGCAACGTACCCCAGCAAGGAAGCCAGGCCTGCCATAAATATATACTTCATGAGATATAGTTTCTTGATATCTTTCTCCGCGATTCCAATGGCCTTCATGACACTGATCTCCCGGTAATCCTCTTCAATCGTTGCCAGCATCGTGAACCGAATACAGAGCATGGCAATCAGAATCAACACAAGACTGACCAATATGATGACGGCTGCGATTACACCATCGGTCATGGCATTCAGTAACTGAAACAGACCGTAAGTTACGACCGGACCGGCATTAGGCAAG
Source organism: Paenibacillus taichungensis (assembly GCF_013359905.1). Lineage (GTDB taxonomy): Bacteria > Bacillota > Bacilli > Paenibacillales > Paenibacillaceae > Paenibacillus > Paenibacillus taichungensis. The sequence continues at coordinate 750,445 of NZ_JABMCC010000118.1, forward strand.
CCTGCATTTTGGTAAGCTTGGGTGAACGCCCCTATCTGTCCAGAATCTTTCAGGCGAAACTCGATCAGATATTCCATCTCCCCGACGCCCTGCTTCAGTTCCTCCAGATTATTCGAACTCACCACAAAACGTTTGGAGTGAACAACGGAAGGATTCATCTGGGCATCTCGAACAAAATCAACGATGGTATACGAACGCTGAAATTGTCCATTGTCGATTTGGATCTGATCTCCTAAGCTTAATTGTTTTTGCTGCATGTAATATACAGGAACCGCGATCTCCCCATCGTTAACCTGAATGATGTCACTGTTCAAATTCAGCAAGTAGTCAAAATTCTGATTTTGTGTAACAAAATCAATATCCATTACACTGCTTTTCTCTGACTCTGTCCCAAGAAACAGATTGGCGCCATCAATATTGACCATCTCTACAATCTGATGCTGGGCAACGTTGGATTGACCATCAGCCCAAGTGTTTACTTTGGCCTGATCCAATTCTCCAGCGTGCATCTGTACAAAATGTGGTGCCTTGGATTCAGAGAACAGATATTGAATGGAACTCGTCAGTTCCATAATCATCCTTGATCCCGAAGATACCAGCAGGGCAGCCAGCAGTACAAAAATAAACAGCGCAGCTGTGATCCCTTTTTTTCTGGTGATATCATTTCTCAGCATTCGTAGCAGCATAAACGAACATGGCTCCTCTCATCTACAAGTTGTTCTTATTCATCTGGAGTCATAAAGCTTGTCAGAACCTGTGCCACCGTTGAAGGTTGATGCATGATAAACATATGATTGCCCTCTCTGATGGTCTGAAGCTTCATTGGTGGTTCAACGTATCGGCCCCATTTCAGCGCCGACTGAAGGGAAACCGTACGATCTCGTTCCCCCCACAAATACAGCACCGGCATTGACAAAGGCTGATGCTCAATGCTTGCTGCCGATTCAAGCAGTCTGAAATCAGCCCTAATCACAGGCAGGAAATAATACAACAGTTCTTTTTCATGCATTAACTCTTGTGGAAGCCCATCGTAAGAGAACAGATGATCAATCAGCCCCTCATCAGACATTCCTTCGTAATGCTGGTTACCACACTCGGATGGCGTGTTGCAGGCAGATAATACAAGCTGCAGCGTTTGCGCAACATCCGGAATTTCCTGATATAAACGTTGTGCAACGAAATAGGCCGTAATGCCTCCCAGACTATGCCCAAACAACGTACTGCCCGGTCGAATCACATGCAGAATCTGGCTGGTATACAGCTCCACCAGTTGCTGCATATGCTCCAGAGGAGCTTGGGTATTCAGACCATGGCCCGGAGGTGTGAAGGCCCAAATCTCTGTGTCCGGCAGTTCCCCAACAAGCGGCTGAAAGCTCTGAGAGTGACCGCCAAGGTAGGGAAAACAGACGAGTTGTCTGTTCCCCTTCCCCGTTTGCAGCTGTTCCAGATACTTTAATTCCATCATGTAGTCATCACCACCTGCCTACTTTGTGTCCAGAACATAAGCAGGAAATGTCTGAAGCTGGACATCAACTTTTTTGCGTTTGAAGATAACATGAATGACAACTGCGGATATGACAAAGAAGAAGAACTGCATAATTTGCACTTGCGGATTAAAGTAATACAGGTCGATTTGGCTTCCCGTGGCCACGAGCCAGAAGGCCAACAGATAAAATAGCAGCGTACCTCTGGTAGCATTGAAAATGTAGCTTTGGAAAACGATAAACGCCATAAGTTGAACAACATAGTATATGTAGGTGGTTGAGGTGCCGAAGGAAGAAATCAGGTAACCCGGAAGCACCCATAATCCAAACAACAGACCTGTGAGCAAACCACTTGTGACGTTATTTTTCAGCTTTCCTTGGAGAAAGGGTAACAAAAATCCGATCCATCCGAACAACCCACCAATGAGTCCCGTTTCCTTAACCAAATTCAGAATACCGAGCCAGATCATTTCCGGTACACTATATGTCAGATCAGGGACTGGTATGCCGAACAACAAGGAACCAAAGTGCATCGTTGAAGCGAAGACGATGGAAATTCCAATAATGAGCGGAATCCAGAATAGGTCCTTTTTGCGTGGAACCAGCTTTAGAAACATGCCTTTGAGCGCTTCCTTGCCGCCCATCAAATAACAAGTAATTAATCCGGCAATTGAAGGTGAGTACAGCGCAATAATTGCGAGCGGATGCATCAGGTGTAATTCACCTGTGATCGGGACGATGAAATCGGAAAAGAACATAAACAAACTTGCAATGCCGTAACATGTACCAAAGGAAATGCCCAAAAACAGATACATGTATTTGTTGGATGGACTGGTTGCCGGACTCGCAACTGGACGGATGGATGCCTGATTCGCTGAAATCATATTGCCGCCCCCTTCGCATTCAGCTTTCTCTCAATCAGATCCTGCAGACGGTTAATGGTACAAAAATTGGACAAATCCAGATCCTCATTTCCGATTTCAATCTGGAATCTACGTTCCACAAAGTCCACCAAACGCATCGCAAAGAGTGAATTGACAAACCTCAACTCAAAGTAATTGTCATCATCGTTAATTGGAGTGTCCTCATGATCCATAGTAAGGTTATTTCCGATGAATTCCCGAATTTCCTGACGATAATCCACTGCCCTTCCCCCTTGTTATTGATGTTGCCTTTCAGGCACACAAACTTCAATGTAATCCGGAAACTCCACAGCTTGCTGCAAATCATGATAAAACAATACGTTTCCGTCATCATCTGTGGATCGCAGCTGAAATCCAGCAAAACGGTAACTGATGTTCATCATCCGGTTTTTGCCGGTATCTTTGAAGTCAGCCAGCATCTGTTTCCCCTGCTTCCTGGCTTCACGCATAATGTGAGTAAGCAGCACACTGCCCGCCCCTCTGGACATGACTCGGCAAGACATCAGCAGCATGTTCAGTCTCCATACATCCGGTTGCATATGAATCAGCGCAAGTCCAATCTTTCCATACGTCCCGTATTTGTCCTCCAGTTCACACACCAGTAACAGGTGATCCTGCGAGGTCATCAATTGATGCAGCTCTTCATAACTGTAAGTAATGCCTGTGGCATTAAGCTGATTGGTGCGAACCGTCAGTTCCTCCGCACGCTGCAAGTCTTCTTCAGCAGCTTCATAGATGGCAAACTTCATACCAAGACTGGCCAAAAATTGCTCAGACGGGCCTTCATACTGTTCTTCCGCCTGCTTGCGGATTGAATCAGCTTGGTACATATGCCTTCTGCGCGCGGAGTCTGATGTAATGAACCGAGGCATAAGCCTTGTATCATCAAGCAAGGTCTCGTATTGATCAGCCTGAAGAACATGGATATCTGCATGAACACTCTGCACTTCCTCCAGTTCAAAGGGCTGGTCATCCACAAACATAAGCGCATCCATGCCTATATTGATGTTCTTCTGAATACGCTGAACTGAGACAGACTTTGCATCCCAATGGATTTCGGGATACAGAAAATATTCGGCAATGCCCAGTTCAACAAGTTTTGCCCAAGCCAGCTCTGCATCATTTTTACTGGCAATGGAGTGCAAAATCCCCCGTTGGTCGAGTTTTTCGATCACCTCCTTGATGCCCGCCTTCAGTTGTACATCCCCCGTCTCAAGCAAAACACCATCCCAAATCGTATGATCCAGATCCCAAACGATACATTTGATATCCTTGCCCCGTTCCATGGACATGCCCTCCTTCATCTTAATAGGCATAGAATCCTTGACCTGTCTTGCGTCCCCATTGTCCGGCATCGACCATTTTTTGCAGCATCGGACAGCATCGGAATTTCGGGTCCTGATAACTGTCGTACAATACTTGGAGTGAGTGCACGACCGTATCCAGACCAATCAAGTCGGCTGTCTCCAGAGGGCCCATCTGATAGTTAAAACCCTTTTTCATAATCGTATCTACCTGATCAGGTGTTGCAATGCCATCCTGTACAATGAACGCTGCTTCATTCATCAGCAGATGGGACAGACGATTGGAGACAAATCCGGGCAAGTCCTCAATTACGACAGGACTCTTCCCGAGACTCTCCAGAAACGCCACCATTTCTCGTTCCGTATCCGGCGTTGTATGGTGGCCTTTAATGACCTCTACCATCGATTTGACGGGAACCGGATTCATCAGATGTACCCCGATGGCCCTGCCGGGATCAGGCAGAAAGGAGGCCAGCTTCGTAACGGAAATACAGCTCGTGTTCAAGGCATATATCACATCCGAACGCATTCTGGTGCCCAGACGTTGATAGACTTCCTTTTTCAACTCCAAATTCTCGGTTACATTCTCAATAATGATATGGGCTTCTTCAATCCCCGCATCCTCCGTCTGGAACGAAATTCGCTCCATAATTTGGCTCAGCGGAACGTCTCCGTATCCCCGTTTCAAAAAACAGGCTGATCGGTATTCACGACGGATCGTTTCAGACGCCTGGGTGATAGCTGTTTCCGAAATATCTTGCAGAATCACCTGGTATCCAGCCCTCGCAATATCCAGGGCCGTAGCACAGCCCATTACCCCTGCGCCGATAATTGCAATGAGTTGATTATGCAAACCTAACCACTCTCCTTGTTGAGCTATCGTCAGATCAGTTCGTCATAAAGCTCTTTCATCTCCGCCAGTGCGGCAGGAACACGCTCGCTGAACCAGGCAACATCCTTCATCTCCAACATAATATTTGGGTACATCCGCGAGAGCGTTGACACCAGAATGCCATGCTCGGCAAGCTTGCCATTCAACAAAATATCAAAAGACATTAATTCAAACGTATACTCAGACGTATCCTGAAGCGGCTCTGTACAGCAGTGATAAGAAGCACAGCCCGGAGGACCCTGCACAACCAGCGGGAGTCCGGCCTTTGCTGCTTCCCGGCGGAGCACATCATGAATCATCTCGGCATGACGGTTCATGATGTCCATGGCCTGTCCTCCCTTGCGGCCAAGCATCTCCAGCGTTGCCTTTACTGCAGCCGTACCCAGCGGGTACCCATTAAACGTCCCCGCATGGATTACTTTTTTATCCACGAGCAGCTTCATGATTTCCGACTTTCCAACCAGTGCTGATACTGGCACGCCGCCACCAGCGATAGCCTTCCCAAGCGTCGTCAAATCTGGTGTAACACCGAACAGCTGTTGAGCCCCGCCCAGTCCCATACGGAATCCAGTAATAATTTCATCAAAAATGAGAACAATCTGATAATCGTTACATAGCTGTCTCACTTTGTGCAGATAGCCTGGAGCAGGCATCACTCCGCCTCCATTGACACATACAGGCTCCATGATGACGGCTGCGATATCATCACCTTGCTGCCGGAAAAGTTCCTCCAACCGTTCGGCGTCATTCCATGGCAACAGATAGGACTGTGACTCCATGGCATCTCTTGCCCTTCCTTTCGTTCCCTTCATGTCGCCAGGATAGTCGGAAGGAACCGGCAGACCTGTACGTGCGGTCTTGCCGCCCATAATATTATCCGCATTGCCATGATAGTGGCCTTCGAAGCGAACAAAGCGGTTTTTCCCTGTATATGCTCGCGCAAGTCGAAGTGCATTCTGAACAATCTCTGTGCCGGATAACCCGAAACGAATCATCTCTGCCGAAGGTACGTATTGATGGATTAATTCCAGCGCCTCTGCATCCAGATCACAATGACTCACGGACAGAACACGATCAATGGTATCTTTCAGACACTCGTTATACTCCTCATTGCCATGACCTACAATCAGGGCACCAAACCGGGCATACAGGTCCAGATACTCGTTACCATTCATGTCCGTCACTCTGCTTCGGGAAGCATGCGTGAAATGGAGCGGTGTTTCTTCCCACGGGAGATGAAAATTATAATGCACGCCTCCGGGCAGCCTTTGCTTCACCCGCTGGTTATAATCCGACATGTCTGTAATCATCCTGCCGTGCCTCCTTTATGTATTGCTTTGAGTGATGGTTTCACATAGCTGAACCAACGTGGATCGGTCTTGCGGATTGTCTAAGGAATAACCGGCAGGCAGTGCTGTATTCTCAGCTACCATGTTCCTGATACTTTCCCCTGGACCAACATCGATCCATACCGTTGCCCCCAATTGATGCACATGTGCCAATGCCTGATTCCAGCGAATCGGTTGCAGCAATTGATGACTGAGCACCTTAGCGATGTCTCCAGGCCCCTGAATCAGTTCTCCATGCACCGTGGAGCAGATTGAAAATCGGGGTGTGGAAAACGTTATTCCGGCCAGCAGCTCATCAAGCTCAGGCTGAATAAACCGCATCAGCTCGCAGTGATAAGGTGCGTCTGCTTTCATGGGCATCATGCGGAAAGGGATGAATTCCCCGCTAGTCTGATCTATGTTGTCATCCAGCAACCGCAGCCCGTTCGCGGTACCCGCAACGACGAATTGTCTCGGTGAATTGTAACCGGAGATGGTCACATAATCCGTTTGACGTATGTTGTTGACCATTTCCTCGAGCTCTGCCTGGGTTATATCCACCACAAGTCCGGCTCTGCCTTTTTGTTCCTGAATCGCACGGTGCATTAATTCGCCTCTTCTTGCCGTGAACCGAATCGCATCGGCAAACGGCATCGCTCCCGCGGCTGCGAGAGCCGAAATCTCTCCCAGGCTGTGACCGATCGCGTAGTCGGGAACGAGTCCTGTACTGCGAACAAATGAGTCGAAGAGTACATAACTTGCCGTCACGACAGCAGGCTGGGCATGCACTGAGTCTGTTAGTTGCTCCAGCGTTCCTTCCATAATCAGCGCTCCCAGATCATAACCAAGAGCTTCACTCGCCTCGGCGAAAATGCGTTTTGCCTCTGGCTCGTTGTTCAGCACATCACGGCACATTCCGATATACTGGCTCCCCTGTCCGGGAAATAAGACACAGATCGTCATACTCCACCGCCGCGCTTGTAATACGCCTTTAGACCGTAATGCGAGATCATCTCCTGCTGCATCTGCGAAGATCCTTCGATAATTTCCAGAATCTTCGCTTCCTTATACAGCCTGGATACGGGGTATTCATTGCTAATTCCGTTTGCACCATGGACCTGGAGCGCATCATTTGCCACTTCCACAGCAATTTTGGAGGTGAAATATTTGGCAATGGTTGTTTCCATAACAGCCTGAGGGTCCCTGGCTTCTCTGAGCTCGGCTGCCCGCAAACATAATGCCCTTGCGGCATGGACTTTCGTTACTGCATCTCCAATCATGCCGCGAATCAGTTGAAAGTGATGAAGTTTCTGGTCAAACTGCTTTCGCTTTCGCGAATAAGTAACCATGGAATCAAGTGCTTCCTGTGCAATGGCCAATCCGGCCCAAGCGATGCTGTATCTGCCCTGGTCAAGCGCACCGGTAACAATGTATTCGAAGCCTTCATTTAGCCGTCCAATGATATGACTTTTGGGTACACGTACCTCATGCAGCTCAATCTCGGCCAATCCGGTTTCCCCGCCCACCATGACGCCTTCAATGGGTTTGGTCAGTACACCATCAAATTTCCGTTCCACCCAAAAAGCCGTACTTCTTCCGTACTTTGACGCAATGATGATAAACACATCTGCCAAATGCCCGAACGTAATCCATTTTTTGGTCCCGTTCAACACATAAGCATCGTCTTCTTCGCGCCACTCTGTCTTCACATTTTTGGCATCCGAGCCCACTTCCGGTTCAGTGAGGCCAAAGGCTCCAATCCATTCCCCGCTTACCAGCTTGGGCAGCCATGAAGATTTTTGCTCTTCCGTTCCAAAACGAACCAGAGTTTCACTTACAAGTGACGTATGTACCGTCAATAAACTGCGTACAGCCGGGAGAGCCTTGCCAAACACTTCTGTCAACTGTCCATAAGACCTCGGTCCAAGGCCCAGACCGCCATATTCAGTCGGCACAGAAGCCGCCAGGTAGCCTTTTTGGGCCATGGCCCGGATCAATGATTCGGGGATGGCTTGCTGTTCCTGAATCTGCTGAGCATAGGGACGAATCTCGCTGGCAGCAAACTGCTCAGCCTCGTGAATAATCTCTTGTTGCAGATCCAGTTCAATCATTCAACTACCCCCTCTTGAAGAAGGGATTCATGGAGATATGAGGCAAATTCAGCAATGGTTTTGTATTCAAACAAAGCTACCGGACTGATATCCACTTGCAGGTGCTTGCGCGTACGATTAATAATTTTGAGAGCCTGTACAGAAGAGACCCCAATTTTCAGAAAGTTCATCTCTTCATCAATGTCCTCCGGCTCCTCATTTAGTGCGGCAGCAATTTCGCTTTTCATAAACAGTACGATTTCTTCTTTTGTCATATCATGACCTCCGTTCCCTGATTCACATCGACCCAATGGACATGCGGCTCGAATGGATGTGATGGCAGATGCACAATCTGTCCCGAACCATCCGGGTGCAACTGTTCCCAATTCAAAGCAGCACCAAGCACATATAGCTGTCCCAGCAAGGATGCAAGCTGTTCCTCCACAGCGAGTAAATCCTTGTTGGATAAATGAATCCATTGCTCCTTGCCAGTGCAATCTGCAAGCCCCGCAGTCTGATCCGAAGGATTTGCAGCAATTGTAATGACGATGTCGGCCTTTGCTGGCTTGCTGGACGAATTTTGAGGATGGTCCAACCTGGCAACAAGTTCTTCTCCCGCCTCTATCCCGCGAATCTCATGGATAGAAGGCACAAAGCGGGTGAGCGTTTCAATCACGCTTGTCCAATAGGTCGCGTCAAGTGCAGCCTGATTTCCTACCACTATCGTTACACGAGCAGCACGATTTCTTGACTTGAAACCAAATTGTATGTCCTCCAGATTCCACTCCCCGGTTGAGCGAACCATGACCGCTGCACGATACCGATAATGCCTTCTATACCGGTTCCGAGTAAAACACAGATCTTCCGCATGCAGATCTTCATGTTCCGACACAAATTGCTTGGTGTTATGAATCAGCTTCTGCAGAGCCTGCTCTGTCTTGGCTGAAAACGTTAATAACTGTCCGCGCGCCGGACCCTCTGTCCGAACGGACGCTTTCCACTCTTCCAGAACAATGTGAGCATTGGTTCCTCCAAGCCCGAACGAACTAATGCCCGCTTTGCGTGTCTTCCCTTCCGGAACGTCCCATGACCGATGCTCACTGACGATGTGAAAAGGCGATTGTTCCAGCCTGAGGGCCGGATTGGGCTTGTCCATATGAAGACTTGGTGCCAATTCGGCATGCTGCATACTGAGCAGAACCTTGGCCAGACTGGCACCGCTGGAAGCTGCAAATAAATGCCCTATGTTCGTTTTGACGGAACCCAAGCCTATGGAAGTGGTATTGTTGTACCCTTTTTCCTGAAATAACCGAAGCAAGGCGTTCACCTCTATCGGATCACCGATTCTCGTACCGGACCCGTGTGCTTCAATATAAGATATCTCGCTCGGGTTCAGATTGGCGTCCCGGTAAGCGGAGCGAAGCACCTCGTATTGTCCTTGAGGATTCGGGGCCATAATGCCCAGAGAGTAGCCATCATTGTTAACCGCTGTCCCGCGAATCAGGCCATAAATATGTTTATTGGCACGAACTGCCTCTGTTAGCGGCTCCAGGTATACAACCACTGCACCCTCCCCGATCACTGAACCATCGGCCTCTCGGTCAAAGACCTTGGTATGTTTCGTGGATGAACAGATTCCAGCATGGCGGGATAACTGATGTACATGCGGTGAAGCCAGAATGGTTGCTCCCCCTACAACTGCACCGGAAATTCGCTTTTCCTGAATGGCTGTAACGGCTTGCGTCAGTGCTACGAGAAAGGACGAGCAAGCTGTGTCGATGGCAAGGGCCGGACCTGTAAAGTTATACAGGTGTGAAATGGAAGCCGCAGCAATATTGGACATATTGCCGACCATCGCATGGGAATGGACTTCCTTTCCATCACTTTGATTCATATAGTCAACGACCAGATCGAAATAGGTGCTTGGGTTAATGCCCACGTATACACCCACATTGCGCTTATCCTCCTGATCCACAAGCATGCCCGCATCTTCTAGAGCTTCGTAAGAAACTTCGAGCAGTTTGCGATGCTGTGGGTCCATAAATGTGGCTTGTTCCGATGGAATCTCGAAGAACTCATGGTCAAAGGTATCCGGTTGTTTGAGTTCCCCAATCCAGTCATCCCAGTCCAGCCGCTTAGAACGCATCGCACGATCGGCGCTAATTCGGTCAACACTATCAAGCCCCTGAACCAGGTTGTTCCAGAATTGCTCCGGAGTATCCGCATCTGGCAAACGCAAGGCTAATCCGGTAATGGCGATAGCACGATGTACGTTCAGATGATTATCCGCTCGCACAGCCTGTTCACTTGGCTCTGTTTCCGCAGGAAGTTCCTGTAGATACTCCACCATCTCGCGTACAGTTCTGCAAAAAACAAGCAGTTCCTGACCCAGTTCACGCCCAATAAGTGCAGACAGTTTATCAAGCAGCTGGTAGGACAGAATGGAGTTGCCTCCTAATGCGAGGAAAGAAACATCCGTCGTAATCTGATCCAGGGGAAGCCGGAGCGTTTCCGCCCAAGCTTCACGTACCGTTTGTTCCAATGACGCCGATGCAATCCCCTCGAACTGCTGCTGTTGTCTGTTTTGGAAAATCAGTTCTTCAATAACCTTAATATCCGTATCAAATGCTCCGGACTCATATTCGTTTCTGAGCATGAAACGCTGGACCTTTCCGCTGGTCGTCTTCGGTATCACCTTAATAGGGAGAACATGAGTGATTTCAATACCCAATTCGGCTCTCATCCGGTGAATCAAATCCTGACGCACCTCCAGAAACTGTGGAACAACCGATTTGTATTTCACAAATACTAGCAGTTCCTCCACTTGTGAGGCGTTGTTAAAATGGCCTACTACCGTCAGGTTACCTCTCGGAATGCTTCGATTCTGGTATAGAATCTCTTCCAGATCGTGGGCATAATGATTCTGTCCCCGAATAAAGACGATATCCTTGATTCGTCCGCTGACAACGAGCGAGCCGCCGGCCATGAAACCCAGGTCGCCTGTCCGCAGCCACCCATCCACATATATTTCACGATTTACGTCCGGAAGGTGGTAATACCCGGATGTTACCGATTCGCCGCGAATCTGAATTTCGCCAACGACACGCTCATCCAGCACTTCCCCATGCTCATTCGCAATCCGAATCTGAATGCCGGTCATCGGATACCCTTCATGGACAAATTCAATCACATCCGTTGGTTCGCTTTCCGTGATATTAACCGGAACTGCAAGCCCTTCTTGCACGAGCCTTGCACGAGAGATTCGTTCGATGCGCGGCTCTTCCCCCAGAATGGAAGTACATACACCTACAGTCGCTTCAGCCATGCCGTACGCAGGAAACATCATGTCCCGACGATAACCGCAAGCTGCGAATTTCTGAACAAAGCGCTCAATTACTGCCGTGGATATAGGTTCCGCACCGTTCAGTGTCATACGAAGTGAAGACAGATCAAGTGTTCCGAGTTTCGAATCCGGAATCTTCTGAACCATCCATTCAAAACCGAAATTGGTGCAGCAGAACCATTTCCCCTGATGCTCCGTAATTTTTCTCAAAAACAGATAAGGCGATCGTACAAAAGTATAGGGAGACATAACCATAATGTTAGCTCCGCTCAAGATAGGGGTGAGATGCTGTCCAAACATCCCCATGTCATGCGTATGAGGCAGCCAGGTAAACACGTTGTCTCCTTCTTCCGCCCCAAGAAATGTCTTGCAGGCAATGCTGTTCGCAATAATATTGTGGTTCGTCAACTGAACCCCTTTGGGAATGCCTGTACTACCTGATGAGAATTGCAGAAATACAATATCATTGGGTGCTGTGGTACACGCCTTCGCCGGATTTCGGGATGCCTTGAGCTTGTTCACACTGATTAACGAAAGGCCTTCAAATACCGCATTGTTCGCGAGTTGACTATATTTCGGCATGTATGCTTCCTCAACGATCACAACCGGACGCTCCAGAACCTCCCAGACTTTCGTGAATTTGTCCAGACCGGCCGAGCCTGGTTCCCAAGCTGCAGGAGGACTCACAGGGGCGACAACAATGCCGCCCAGCATACAAGCCCAAAACGTACGGTAAAATTCCTGGGACTGATCTATTTCCAAAATAACGACCTGTTCTTGCCTGATGCCCTGATCACGGAGGCCCTGCAGGTACAGGCGTGCCTGAATCAGCAATTCCGGATACGATTCAAACTGTTCGTCACCTGAAGAACTGATATACGTGATTCCCTTTTCGGGATGAACCGCTGCAATATATATTAGAAGCTCAGCCACAGTCGAATAATACTCCGGCACAATCAGTTCGGGCCCTCGTTGTATGGATTTACTGGACATGCTGCACCTCCACTGCCTCATTATGAACTTTCACTTTCACATCGCTGCCGATCTGCTGGTGAATAAGCTGTTGTAAACGCTTGGTATCCAGCCCGGCTTGACAAGTCAAATGAACATACAGATACTCTTCGTCGTAATGAATGACCCATTCAAATTGAGCTAGAGCTGAAGAAAGGTCATGCTCGTCCGATGTTTCCAACATCGGAACCGCCTCTCGACTGGAGATGAAGCCCTGATAATTGAACAGAATCAAATTCCGATGTTCCTGGTCTGCGGTCTTCCGGTATGCTGCTCCCAAGTGTTTCTGAATGACAGCATAGTCCGCTGAAACAGGAGCTTCTTGGGCAAGTGCCATAAAATTGATATGATGTCGTTTCACCCAATCCAGTTGTTTGATCAGGTCTTCCTGAGTAAAATCACGGCCTACAAGCACCGGGATCAGATCGAGGAATTCACCCACATGGTTGTAAAAGGACTGCTCGCCGTATTCCCTGCCGTAATGCACCAGAGCAACGGGCAACTGGTTTACATCTAGATAGGTTGCAATAATGTCAGCAAAGGATCGGAAACTTGCCCACCAATCATCGACATTCTCTTTCCCGGCACGCGGTAATTCAACCATTATCGATGAAGATTGCGGACGTTCTGTTTCCTGGAGCTTGTTGGTGATGCTGCTGTTGCACTCTTCCCACAATCGGAGTGAAAATTGTTGTTCCAATTCATTCTCGTCCACCCCTGCCGGTCCATTAAACACCAACCGTACGTAGTCCTCATACTTCAGAACATTGTATGGGTGAACAGTTTCGAACCCTTGCTGGATATTGAATGCCTCCAGCTCCAGCTGTTGTTTGATAATCTCCGCACTCATGCCATCAAACGCCAGATGATCAAAACTCCAGAAAAACTTGTGCTCCCTGTTTCCTGTACGCAGTATACACAGACGCCAAGGCAATTCATTCAGATTGTAAATCTGGTGCAGCAAGGTCTGTGCCAATCTATGCTCCAATCGTTCCAGGGTAGCCTGAGCGTAATGACGTGTATCCAGATACGGTATCAATTGTTGCAGCATATCGGCGGCTAACGACAGATCACACTGATTCCAGTTCAATGTATCTGTCTCGTATATGATGCTGTGCAGCAGTTGATGCCGGGCTACCACCCTGAGGATCAATGCTTTGACCGCCTGTTCGTTCAAATCGCCTTCAAGTGTAGTTATAAATCCGCTTGCTCGTGAAGTTGCAGAAACATGTGCCTGTTGGATTGGAGAGAGTGGGAAACGATCAACGGTGGTCGTGCCCGCCATGAAGGATGAAACCTGATTACAGCTGTTTATTACATGCAGGACCAGGCTGTCCAGTTGATTCTCATGTAGTGGGATGTCCTGTGGAATGGTAATGGGGGACTGAATTTGCAGGCTTTCTTCGTACAAAACGGACGCTTGAGGACGGATCTGTACCAGATTGACAAGCCCTCGAACTGTCGGATATTGGAATAATTCGTTTACCTTGATGGCAATTCCTTCTTTTGACAAAATTTGAGTGAATGCAATCGCCTTCAGCGAGTGCCCCCCGCTCTGGAAGAAATGATCTTCCATGCCAAAAGCCGGATTTCCCAAAACCTGACGCATGGCGTCAAGAATAGTCCGCTCCACCCTTGTTCGGGGTGATTTCTCTTCGTTAAATACCGATGGAACTTCTTGCATCTCCGATAAGGCTTTTCGGTCCACTTTGCCATTTGCATTAATCGGCAGATGGTCCAAACGTTGAATCTGTGCCGGCACCATATATTCAGGCAGCCGTTGTTGAAGCTCTCTTCGAAGTTCCTCCGCATGAATTACAGTATGGGATTCACAGGTGTAATAGGCTGTGATATAGAGACTGCCCGACGCATCGGCAGCTGTCATGACATACGCATCCCGAACACCCGCAAGGCGTTCCATGCAGTTGGAAATCTCCGACAACTCAATGCGAAAACCTCTGATCTTGACTTGAAAATCAGCGCGTTCAATGAACATCAAACTGCCGTCCACCAAACGTTTGACAATGTCCCCTGTCTTGTACATCCGCTCTCCCTTTCGGAAAGGATCGTCCAGAAAGTGTTTGCTTGTAAGTTCCTGACGATTGAGATAACCGATTCCAACAGCGTCCCCACTGATATACAGTTCACCAGGAACGTTGGGTGGGACAGGTCTCAGACCATCATCCAGAACATATAGTGCGGTATTCGATAATGGATATCCTATAGGCAAAGAACCTGAGTAAGGCTCCATTTGTTCAAGTAAATGGTAGGAGGCAAAAAAGGTTGCTTCCGTTGGTCCATATCCGTTCAACAATTTGCCCGGCCCCACTACTGCGAGAGCTTTGTTGGCATGACTCACTGATGCAGCCTCACCGCCAAACATAACTCTGCGCACATTTTTCAAACATTCTGCATCCCAATCCACCAACAGATTGAACAACGAGGTTGTGATGAAGAATACCGTTATTCGTTGTTGGCGAATGACGTCAGCCAAGCTGGTCATATCCAGAGTGACCTCTTTTGAGATTAGTACAAGCGTTGCCCCATTTATTAATGAAGCGAAGATATCGAAAATGGAACCATCAAATGCATAATTCGAGATTTGCAGAACGCGATCTTCAGGCACCACGGTCACAAAGTTGCTGGTTTTCATCACTTTGATCACATTGCGATGACTCATCACCGTACCTTTTGGAGTTCCGGTTGATCCTGATGTATAGATGATATAAGCCGGGTCAAGAGCCGTAATCCCCATATCACCTGTATCGTTGCCTTCCATATCGTTCTCAAGTTCTGTCATCGACGGCGAGATGAACCCTTCCAGTTCATCGGCAGGCACAATACAAGGTACCACCGACTGCCAGGTGACGGCATACTCTCTCTCCGTTAACAGAACGGATGCACCGCTATCCTTTAAAATAAATTCGATTCTCACAGGCGGCGAAGCAGGATCAATCGGGACATAGCTGCAGCCAGCTTTGAGTGTAGCAAGGATGCTGACCATTTGGATCGGTCCACGGTCCAGGATCAGAGCAATACTGGAGCCCGATTTCACACCTTCGCTCATCAATCTGGAACTCAGCCATTGGACTCGTTGATTCAAATCAGCATAACTCCATTCCGCGTCTTCCCAGACTAAAGCTGTTTGCTGACCGTTCAACCGAACCTGTTCTTCAAACAACTGAGGAATGGTTGCATCTCGCGGATACTCAATGGCATTATCATTCACTCCATATATCAGCCACTCTTCCTCTTCCGGTAAAGTTAGGCTGATCTGACGAATTCGTTCCACATCACTTGTAGTCATTTGGGACAAAATATACCGGAATTTATCCAGCATCAGCTGCATGGACTCTGCTCTGAACAGGTCCTTGCGATATTCCAGTTCCACCGTGTAGTACTGCTCATGTTCGGCCACTGTCCAGGTTTGATCAAACTTGGCCTCCACACTGCCCTCCATCCATGGTACAAATGTCAATTCACCCACTTCAGGATCAGCCGTCCCCATGTTGATATAATTCAGCACGACATCAAAAAGCGGATTACGACTGGTGTCACCAAATAAACCGAGCTGTTCTACCAGCGCCTCGTACGGATATTGTTGATGTGCATAACAGGACAACAGCTTATCACGTACCCCTTGCACGTAATCCACGATGGACAGTTCTTCGTGCATGCTTGTACGAATGGCTAACATGTTAACAAACATTCCAACAACACTGTCCAGTTCGGGTTGTTCACGGCCCGCCACCGCTGTACCAACAACCAGATCGTCCTGGGCTGTGTACTTCCAGATCAATACGTTCAGCGTTGCCATGAACAGCATGTACGGTGTAATGCCATGTCGGGTACAGAATTCGTTGACCTGCCCGCTCAACAACTCATCCAGTGCTATTGAAAGTCTGTCTCCCCTGTAAGATGTAGCCTCATGTCTCGGGTAATCGGTAAGCAATTCGAGTGGTGTCGGGATATCCGTAAATTGCTGCTTCCAGAATTCTGCATCTTCAGCTGATACACCATGCAGCGTACGCTCATGAAGCCATTCCGCATAATCCTTATATTGGATATGAAGTGGTTCCAGAGCCTCTCCCTGGTACATGCGAGCAAATTCCTGCATCAGAATGGCAATAGAGCTCTGATCGGAAATAATGTGATGCATGTCGATAAACAAGATGTGCTCGCGGGTTGAAAGGCGAGCGAGTTTCACACGAATTAATGGTGCACAGGTCAGATTAAAGGGCTGAACCCAATGCTGCACATGCTCTATCGCCATGCTCTCCGATTCCAGCACTTCCACGACCTTTGGAACCTGATCCTCCACGATCTGAAAAAGCTCACCATCAACCATTTCAAACCGGGTGCGGAACGATTCATGCCGCTGAATCAGAGCATCCATTATCGTCTGGAACTGAGCAATGTCCAACTCGCCATTAATTCTGTAAAAGCTCGCCAGATTATACGCCGTACTCTCCCCGTTCATCCACTCATGCATCACGTACATTCTTCGCTGAGCAGAAGTCGTCTTGTACCTATCCTTCTGCTTCACAGGCGGAATGGAATTCATTGATCCGTAGTTGCTTGCAGATTGATGCTCACTAATCCATTGCACCATCTGGGCAAAACCAGAATGTTCAAATACATCGTCCAATCCTGAATGCAGTCCAAAAACTTCCTTTATGCGTGACACTAGAGATATCGCCTTCAACGAGTGCCCCCCAAGCTGGAAGAAATCATCTTCGGGATCAACTGAATCGCAACCAAGCAATTCCTGCCATAACTGCAGCAAAGCAGCCTGTATCTCGTTCTCAGTCATCGAAAATCCTGCCGCTGCAGACAAAGAGGATTCTACAGCTTGTTCTGAACTTGCTGCCGCCTGCGGCATACCTGCAAGTTGGTACAATGGAACATCATGTTTATGGGGAATCGGATCAAAGGAGTAGGTTGGCAAAGACATGATTCGTCCCCGATCCGTTCCGTATAACTGTGCCCAATCCAGCTCAATGCCGGAGCACCAGCAGGAGCCAAGCATTTTAATGAAGTATACATCCGCCTCAAGTGAACCAGGACGATTCTCCAGTAGAGAAATGACATTTGATGTCGAGTACACGTTCTTGAAGCTTTGTATCTTATCCTGCTGCGGACTTACCGTGATCCAGAGCAGACTCCTGTCACCTGCACTCTCTGAAAAAGACTCTCGATTCTGTAAAGGAAATAGCATTTCCCTTGAACAAAGTGGTCGAATCCTGGACACAAGGTCTGCTGCATATTCATCTGTCAGTCTTCCTGCCAATCCATCTGACAAGGCGCCTTCCTGCCATGACCAGTCTTCCTTACCGTATAAAAGAGGAACGGCGTGTACTGGTTCAAGCGCACCACTGATGACCAGGCCAACCAGTTCACCAACACCCTGTCCGCAAACAGCATCCGGTTGGATACCGAACTGCATGACCGTCCTGAACAGTGCGTACTGTACAACAAAGCAATGCATACGCTCTAGCCCGGAATCCGTTAACGGCCGTCCCATGCCCTGGCGAATCGCATACTGTTCCTTGGACTCAAAAAGGCTCAGTATCTCTTCAAAGTGCAGTTTGAACGCCTCCGAGGGCTGACTGCGATACACGGAAGCATACAGCTCCCGAATTTTGCGTGCTTCCCAATTTGCAGTTCCGTCGAGGTCGAATATCACTTTCGGCCTTCCCTCCGCTATGCTTGCTCGAGTCTCATAGTCGCCAGCCTGCCCCCTTGGCGGGATATAACCATCTACCGCAACCATCACCCTTCGGTGTTTGAACCTGCTTCGGCCCTTCTGCAAGGTCCATGCGGCATCGGACAACTGCTCCGGCATGGTATGGATGGCCTGCAAAACCGATTCATACGTTCGTTCCAGCGCTGTTTCGCTCTTGGCCGAGAATGGCAGCAGCTGCACGGACTGGTAATTGACATGTCTTTCCTGAACAGGTGGCTGCTCCAGGATCACATGAGCATTCGTCCCGCCGATTCCAAACGAACTGACTCCCGCACGCAGAACCTGCGCCGGATTGCTGAAAGGCTGCGCTTCCGTATTAATATAGAAAGGACTGTGTTCCAAGTTCAGCATCGGATTGGTTCGCTGCATGTGAATTTGGGGTGGAGCGACCCGGTGGTACAGCGTCAACACGGTTTTAATAAAACCCGCTACACCTGCTGCCGCATCCAGATGCCCGATATTGGCTTTGACAGAACCCAAAGCACAATAATTTTGATCTGCCGTTCCCCATGACTGCCGGAGCGCTTCAATCTCAATCGGATCACCCAATTTGGTGCCTGTTCCGTGCGCTTCGAGATAGGAAATCTCACTCGGAGCAATGCCCGAACGTTGAAGTGCCGCCTCAATCACTTTAACCTGTCCGGCAACACTTGGTGCCGTATATCCAATTTTGTCCAGACCGTCATTGTTAATGGCCGAGCCTTTAATCACGCCGTAGATATGATCTCCGTCCCTGAGCGCTTTACTGAGCGATTTAAGCACAACCATTCCGCATCCGTTGCCTGACACGGTACCCGATGCTTGTTCATCGAACGGTCTGCAATGTCCGTCCTTGGAATAAATCATGCCTTCATGCCAGAGATAGCCTTCTCTGAGCGGATAGGAGATGGAGACCCCTCCAGCAAGTGCTACATCGCATTCTCCCCGGATCAGTGATTCTGCTGCCTGATGGATGGCGACGAGAGAAGTCGAACATGCGGTCTGTACCGCCATGCTGGGCCCTGTGAGATTTAATTTGTGAGATACCCGGGTTGTAATATAATCTTTCTCATTCAGCGTCATGGCTTCAAAAGCTTGCAGCAGATTGCCCGAGCGACCGAGAAACTGTACCATCCATGGCAAACTCAGCCCGCTGCCTGCAAACAAACCTATGGAACCTTCATAGCTATACGGATCACATCCGGCATGCTCAAGCGCCTCCCAGGAACACTGATGCAGCAAACGAATTTGCGGGTCCATAATATTGGATTCCTGCTGCGGATATTCAAAAAATTCGGAATCGAAGAATTCGGTATCCTGCAATGCCCCCTTGGCTCTGACATAATCCGGATGTTCAAAACTATCAGGCCGGACGCCTGCATCCGTCAGGTCCTTCTCTGTCAGACGGGTGATGCCCTCCTTGCCTTCCATTAAATTTGCCCAGAATTCATCAATACTTCTCGAACCAGGGAAGTGTCCGGCCATACCGATGACAGCAATATCTGACGAAGCTGGCGTTACAGCGGCTTGCTTCGAAAGAACCGGGGGTTGCTGCTCGAAAGCTTCCTGCTCTCGTGACTCCAGCCTCGCTTGTTCCGTTTCTGCCTGGTTCAACTCGTAAGGTGCCGAACTGCTTGCCAATTTTACTTCCTCAACTTGAGCTCCCATAGCAAGTTCATGAGCATGACTCATCCGGATCGATGGTGAAACGGGTGAGGCCACTTGCCCGGACATAAGATGTTCAACCAATGATGCGATGGAGGAATGCTCGAACAGCTGCACCAGTGGAACACTTTGGTCCAGATACGTATTCAACCGGTTATTGATCAAAATCAGTCCCAGTGAATTGCCGCCAATGTCAAAAAAGTGATCATTCACGCCAACGTGATCCACGTTGAGTACTTCCTTCCAAGCTCCCACAAGCATTTGCTGCAAAGCTGCTTTTGCCTGTTCCGCCCCCTGAAGAGATGCGCTGTATGCCGGGAGTGCACCAGCCATATGCTTCGCCTCTTCATCAGCCAGGTGCAGCGCGCTGCGGTTCAGTTTGCCGTTAGGCAGCACCGGCAGCTTGTCCAAACGAATCAAGCGGGACGGCATCATGTATTGCGGTAGACGCTCTCTTAGCCATGAACGAAGCATGGCATCCCCCTCATTGCCCATCAGGGCAACCTCAGGCTTCAGACTGTAAAACAGAATGATTTGCAGCTGGTGCGGCTCGTTTCCTTCGGTTTTGACCACAGCTTCCCTGATCAATTCATGAGCCATCGCTGCCTGCTCAATTTCATTCATTTCAATTCGGTAACCACGAATCTTCACCTGCTGATCCAGCCGTCCCAACAACTGAATCTCTCTATCTGGCTGAATGCAGGCGAGATCACCTGTACGATACAAACGACCACCGAGTACATTGGAATTCGCGATAAATCGCGCTTCCGTCTCTGCTGGATTGTTGAGATAGCCCCGAGATAACCCTTTACCTGCGATACACAGTTCACCATAACTTCCGTGCGGCAGCATGGCACCTTGCTCATCCACAATATAAACTTCTGTATTGGCAATCGGATTGCCGATGGTAATGCTGTCCGGGTCATGCAGTTCCTTCGTTGTTGACCAGATGGTTGTTTCCGTTGGGCCATACATATTAAAAACTCTTGCCGAACTGAGTCGCTTCAGATCAGACAGCAGTCCCGCGGGAACCCGTTCACCTCCGGTAAGAATACACTTCAGATTGCCCAGTCCTTTGGCAAAATCGGTATTTTCAACAAATGCTTTGATACGCGACACTGTACTGAGAATATGTGTAACGCCATGTTCGCGAATGCGGAGCGAAGCCAGAACAGGATCAAGCTGCTCCTGCTCATCGGCAAGATAAAGGGAATAGCCTGTGCATAAAGGCGTCCATACTTCAAATCCAAAGATATCGAAGGAAATGGTCGTTACACTGATTACGCGGTCGGTCTCCTCTGCAAAAATGCCTCTGCTCCGGATATCCTCGACAAAATTAACCATTGCTTCATGCGTAATCATGACCCCCTTGGGTCTGCCGGTCGATCCTGAAGTGAAGATGACACAGGAAAGGTCGGAAGGCAGGACATCCACATGGGGATTGAGGGATGAACGCACGTCAACGACCATTGGATCATAGATCATCCGTACGCCGTCAAAAGCGACGGTATCCTCTTCCCCGGAAGTGCATAACACCAAGTTCATCCGGCTGTCTTCGATCATGTTCAAAATCCGCTGTTCCGGAAAAGCCGGGTCCAGAGGTACGTAAGCTGCTCCTGCTTTCAGCACGGCAAGCAGCATAATAATCAGCGCCTCATTACGCCTGGACATTATGCCTACAGGTTCATCCCTGCGGACGCCCTGATCCAGCAGCTTCCATGCCAGCGTGTTTGCCTTCTCATCCAGTTCCCTGTACGTAAGGGCAGCTCCTGAGGCAGTTAACAGCGCGACTTTGTCCGGCACAAGCTTCGCCTGCTGTTCAAACAAACTGTGCAAACCGAGCGTGTAATCATATATCAAATGCGGGCCAACAAGCGGATGCATGGCGGGTTCCCGAGAATGGGAGTTTTGCTCCAGCAGCTCGCTCACAGACAGATCCGGCTGCTGAACAACCAGCTCACACAAGCCGATGAAGTCCTCCATGAACTTTTGGATGGTTGTCCGTTCGAACACATCCAGCGAAAACTCCAAATATCCTTCCATCACTTGCTTCTCCCTGTTTTCCTGACAGGTCAGCAGCAGATCATAGGTAGACGTCCCCGTCTCCACCGGGAGAGAGCTGAAGAACAAACCGTCAAGCTCAAGTCCATGCAGCTCCATGTTCTGATAATCAAAACAAACGTCAAATATTGAATTTCGATTGAGCTCTCGCTTGGCACCCAACTGCGTCACAAGTTCATTAAACGGATACTCCTGATAAGCAAATGCGTCCAGTGTGTGCTGCTTGAGTTCGCGCAGAAAATCACTATACACACGCCCACGAGCTGGAAAGTTTCGCATGGCAAGCATATTGACGAACATCCCTACCGTCTCTCTGATCTCCTCTTGCAGCCTGCCCGCAACAGGCGTACCTACCACAATATCCTCCTGCCCCGTGTGCTGTGCAAGGAGCAGATTCCATACGCTAAGCATCACCATGTACATCGAAGATTCGGAAGAAGAAGCTAGCTTGTGCAGGCGCTCTGTCAACGAAGGGCTCAGGGTGAAATGGAGACGTTCCCCTTTCATGGTTCGCTGCGAAGGACGTGCATGATCTAACGGAAGCTGGAGGGCAGGCACCGAAGGGCCCAGATGTTCCAGCCAGAACGCCTGATGCGATTGGTAACCCTGTGAAGCAAGACGCTGCTGCTGCCATACTGCGTAATCCTTGTACTGCAGACGGGCAGCACATTCTCCGCCGAAATACAGCGTATTGAAATCACGGGTGATTATTTCGACAGATGTACCATCTGCTATGATATGGTGGATATCAAAGAACAGCAGATGCTTCCGCTCGCCAATTCGGATCAGGTCCACCCGCATAAGTGGCGTCTGCTTCAGATCAAATGGACGAATCAGTGACTGAATCAACGATGTTACCTCTTGATCGTTCGCCAATTCCTTTTGGGCATAACCCATCTCCAAACGTGCGGATGGATGAATCAACTGAACGACCTGATCCCCCCGGATCTCAAATGATGTTCTGAGAACTTCATGCTGCTGCACCAGCTTCTCCAGTGCGGCTTCGACCTTCCGGGGATTCAAGTCCCCTTCAATGATGGTTGCAGATGGCAAGTTGTAAGCTGTACTGCCTGGATCAAGCATGGCCTGAGTATACATACGCATCTGTGCGGGAGAGATCGGGTAAGCCTCCATCTTAGCCGCAGGATGAATCGTTTGCTGACCTTGCAGATTCAAGTCCGGTTTTGCCAATTCATAGATATGCTCAGCTAACTGAACAGGTGTAGAATAGTTGAATACATCGGCAACCTCAGGTTGAATGCCTGTATATGAGCGGATGGACGCCGACAGGCTGACGGCTTTGAGGGAATCGCCTCCAACCGCGAAGAAGTTAACGTCTTCTTCCAGATCCTCTATGCCAAAGATCGTTCGATATGCCTCAAGCACTACCTGCTTTAACTGGTCTGGCCCACCATTATAGACTTCCCCTGCTCCTGCCAGTGGCGCTGAACGCCCTGCCTGTTTCCGTTCCGAAACCATCCGTTCGTTTCTGTTTCCTATTCGATCAGATATCGATGTCTCCGAAAGTGAAACACCCACAGGATAGAATTGCTTTTGGAATACATATGTCGGCAATGAGCATTTTCGGCGTATCATCTCGCCCTTGAGCACCTTCCAGTTCAGCTCAATACCTTCGCACCATAATTCGGCGAGTCTTCGACTTACATAAACATGGTCTTGCTCTGATTCCTTCACGTGACGCAGCATGTTCAGCACGGTCTGAGAATCACGTGACCGTGTATGCTGTCGGACAAAGGAACTCAACGTTCGCCCTGCTCCAACCTCAATCAACACGGCACGATCATCCTTCAACACTTCAGCCAGATTCGCTTCAAACAGTACTGGTTGCAAAATGTGCCGGGACCAATAGTCATGACTCGTAATTTCATCAGAACGGGCCCATGTCCCACTCGTATTGGACAACAACGGGATCGCTGGTTCATGAAGCGAGTGCTCTGCCAGATAACGTCCAAACTCGGTGGCTGCGCGGTCCATCATTGGGGTATGAAACGCGTGAGAAGTTTTGACACGAACACATTTCCAGCCCTGTCTTTCTGCCTTGGCTTCCATTCTTGCAATAGATGCTGCCGTTCCGCCCACCACACAGGAGCCTGTCGTATTAACAAGGGCCAGCCAAACATCTTCGTCTTGTTCCAGTTGTAACTTCACCCGTGCTGCATCCGCCATAATGGCGAGCATGACACCTGGCTGCTGCTGCTGCATCAAACGTCCGCGGAGACGTACCATCTGAACGGCGTCTTGCAGCTCGAATACTCCGGCTACAGCTGCTGCAGCCAATTCTCCAATGCTGTGCCCAATCATGCCATCCGGACGAATACCCAGATCCAGCAGTGATTTAGCCATGGCATAACCGGTCATAAACAACGCAAACTGGCTGTACTCCGTCTGGTTGATTCGTTCAGGCTGCTGATCGCCATATACAACGGACAGCATATCTTCCCGTTCCTCCGCAGGAAGCAGATCAAGAATCTCCTGAATATAACTTCTGAACAGGGGAGCTATGCCGGACTGTTCCGCAGATTTGTACAATTCTGCCCCCATGCCCTGATACTGACTGCCCTGGCCTGGGAACATAAAGAATACAGGACGGCTGCCTTGTGGCGATTGATGAACCACACGTGCTTTCTGAAGCTGCTGTAGCAACTTTTCAGGATGGTCCCTCCATGTCTTGTCCACAACCAACGCCTTGCGATATGCAAAAACAGATCGACCTGTCTGGAGAGTCCAGGCTGCGTTAGAAACCGATGTTTGCGGCTGCTCCAGTAGATGCTCCATGATCCGTTCAGCCGTGCGATTCAGCGAGTGCTCTGTTTTAGCTGAAAAAAGCAATAGATTAACATCATCATCCGGACTGCAATTCTCCATCTCGGGTGCCTCCTCCAATACCATGTGAGCGTTCGTGCCCCCCACACCAAATGAATTGATTCCTGCCCGCAGAAGCCCGTCGTTGGCCTGTTTCCAATTCACCCCGTGTGCATTGATTTTGAAAGGTGTATTTGAAAAATCAATCTTGGGGTTTGGCTTCTCGTAATTGGCTGTTCCCGGAATATACCCTTGTCCCAGGCTAAGCGCGACTTTAATCAAACCTACAACTCCAGCCGCTGTATCCATGTGCCCTACATTGCCCTTGACCGACCCAAGATAACAGAACTGCTTCTGATCCGAAGCAAACGCACGAGTTAACGAATTCACCTCGATTGGATCACCGAGCAGCGTTCCTGTACCGTGGGCTTCGATATAACTCACCGTTTCCGGATCCACTCCGGCTACCTTGTAAGCATCCTGAATCACTTCGGTTTGGCCGCTCACGCTTGGAGCAAGAAAACTGAGTTTCTCCTGCCCGTCATTGTTAATGGCTGATCCCTTGATCACGCCGTAAATATGATCTCCGTCGTGCAGCGCATCGCTCACCCGCTTCAGCACCACGATTCCCATGCCATTGGAGAAAACCGTTCCGCTGGCATCTGCATCGAATGGGCGACAGTGACCGTCGGCTGAAAACATCATGCCATCCTCGTACAGGTAGCCCCCTTCATTCGGAAGCTCCACCGTAATTCCACCAGCTACAGCCACATCGCATTCCCCAACAATGAGCGATTGGCACGCCAGATGAGGAGTAACCAGTGAAGTGGAGCATCCCGTCAGTGCGGTATAGGCCGGACCTTTCAAATTAAGCTTGTACGCCATTCGGGTCGCGAGAAAATGATTGGTGCTGAGCGTAAAAGCTTCGTACTTGCTGCTATAGTTTGCATCGTTATAGAGCACCTGACGATACCATTCAAAATCATCGGAACCGCCCAGGAAAACGCCCACTTTCCCTGCCTCATCCGGTTTGCAGCCCGCATCCTCCAGTGCTTCCCATATTCCCTGATAAAGGAGTCTGAACTGCGGTGACATCATCTTGGCTTCCCCTGGTGTGTAGTCAAAGAAGCCGGCGTCAAACTCATCAATACCGTTCGCACGGCCTTTGGCCTTGACGTATCGGGGAGAACGTAGCAATGTTTCATCCACGCCAAGCTCTCTCAATTCCTCGTCACTATAAAAATGAATACTCTCGCGCCGTTCAACCAGATTGCTCCAGAACTCCCGTATGTCCTCCGCGCCCGGCACATTCACGGCCATACCCACGATAGCAATGTCTTCCCGCTGGATGCCTGCCCTGCGTTGAAACATCTTCTCCCGTTCAGAAGGCAGTGTGTAGACTTCTTCAGCCTGTTCCTGAGCTGCAAATTGACGCAGTGTTGGACATTCAAAAAAGCGGGGAACGGGGAAATCCACATCTGTATAATGCTTGAGCTTATTGTGAGCCTGAATAACGGAAAATGAATTGCCACCCAAATCGAAGAAATGATCATCCCTGCCTACTTTTTCAACGCCCAGCACCTGGGACCATACCGCAGCCACAATCTTCTCAAGTTCAGTGACCGGAGCGGCATAAATTGTACTGGAAGCGTGGGTATGTGTCATATCCGCCATAAGCGCATTCCGGTCAATCTTCCCACTGCTATTCAGCGGAAATTCAGACTTATGTATAAATACGGATGGAATCATATACGCCGGCAGGGAATTGGATAAATGCTCTCTTAACTGGGATGCAGGGAGTTCCTGCTCTGACAGATAATACGCACATAGCAAGCCCGGTCTGCCCTCAAACGATTTCATGACCACAACGCTCTGAATAATTCCCGGATAGGATGACAGGCCATTCTCAATTTCTCCCGTCTCCAGTCTGGCTCCCTGAAATTTGACCTGAAAATCAATGCGACCCAGATATTCGATTGTTCCGCTGGGGAGCGAACGAACCAGGTCACCAGTGCGGTACATATACCTGAAATACTCCGGGTCTTGCCCTTCTTCATAAAAAGGATTGAGGACAAACTTCTCATGAGTCATCTGTTCCAGATTAAGATACCCACGGGCAAGTCCTACTCCGCTTAGGCACAGCTCCCCGGGAATACCGACAGGCTGAAGGCTGTTATCACTGCCAACGACATACCATCTTGACTCATTAAGCGGGAAGCCGATCGGTACAGTACCTGGGCCTTCATAGTTGCTTAATGCATAATGCGATACCCAGATGGTGCACTCTGTCGGGCCGTATACATTTTCCAGACTTGCCCGTATACCCAGCTTGTTGTATTTCTGAATTATGTCCGGTGTAACAGCCTCTCCGCCAACAAAGACCCATTTCAACGTTTCAAGTGGCGATAGGTCTGAACGCAGTTCCATCGTTTCCAGAAAAAGACGGAACAGGGTAGGGACAAAATTGATATGGGTTACCTGATGTGCCGCAACGGTGGACGCAATACGGGAAGGATCTTTTTCTGCTCCAGGCTCAAGGATACTTAAGGCACCTTCTCCCATAAACCAGCCGAACAGTTCCGTCGCGGAAACATCAAAGGTATAAGCCGTTTTCAGCAAATACACATCATTGGCCTGTACCGGAAAGCGCCGCTCCAGATCAAGCAGAGTGTTTACTACGCTGTGATTCTCGATCATAACTCCCTTCGGTTTGCCTGTTGATCCCGAGGTGTACATGATGTAGGCAAGACTATGCGGGTTGAGTTCATGTCCGGGATTGGAGCAATCTCCTGTGTAGGCATGACCATCTGCCGTGTATATAAAATGTACATCGAGCAGTTTGTCCTCTTCTTCAGGCTGGATGGCCAGCACGATCGATATGCTTGCATCCGCTACAATATAGCTCTTTCTGGAGAAGGGATAGGCCGGGTCCACAGGGACAAAAGCACATCCTGCTTTTAACACAGCGAGCAAGGCAATCACCAGATCTGAGCTGCGGGGCATTTGAACGCCGACTGCTTCGTTATCCCTGCTCTTTCGCGCCATGATCTGATTGGCCAGTTGATTGGCTTTGGCATTGACCTCCGCATACGTCTGATGTTGGCTGCCTTCCAGCAGAGCAACGCGATCCGGAAATCGTGCAACTTTCTCATGGAATACATCGATAATATGTTGCGGGATGTACGGGAAATAAGCAGTTTGATTGAGCTCGTGAAGCAGGGTCTCTCTTTCCTCCTGCATCAGCAGACTGAACTCACGGATGGACTTCTCAGGAGAGGCTGCCAGCTGTTCAAGCAAATAGAGGAACCGTTGCCCCATACGATTCATGGAATCGGCATGGAAGAGATTTGATTTATATTGAAGCTTCAATTGTGTACCTTGAGGTGAGCGATACAGGATTACCATCAGATCACCAGGAAAAGTAACCTGGTCCTGTTCCAACATATGCGTTCCAAAAGCATCTTCTTCTTCGTAGGAATCATAGACAAAGGAGATATCAAACAACGATGGTGATCCAGGCCGAGCCTGTAACATACTGTCCCTGACGATGAGGTTGTTCGGGTAACCGATATGTCTATAAGTCTCCATCCAGGTTGCGGCTACTTGTTGCAGCAGAGGTGTTAGCGTGGATTCGGGGTCAAGGTGAAATCGCATAGGCAGCATATGGACAAAACAACCGATCGTTTCTTCCAAATCCATCCCTGGCCGATGTGAATACGGGGAAGAAAACGTAATATCCTGTGTACCCGCATATTTATTCATGAGGATTGCAAAGGCGCCCATAAAAAACATAAATACGGTTACTTCGTTGTCTTTGGATACTTGCGTAATATCCGTCATCAGCGATTCCGAAATGTCAAAACGCAATTCATAGCCCAGTCCCTCTTGCGAAGCGCCTGCCGGATAATCATGCTGTAACGCCAGGGGCTCTGCCCCATTCATCTGGCTCATCCAGTAAGCCTGTTCCCGGTTGTACTGGTTGTCTTGCAGTTTCTGATTTTCAGCTTCAACGTAGGAGATGAATCCCTCATCCTGTTTTACGTCCACGGGCTGTTCCAGCAGAAGGCATGAGTACAGATGAATCAGTTTGTTTTTAAATAGTTCAAGCGAAATCCCGTCACAGATCAGATGATGGATACACATGGTCAGGATATGCCGATTTTCGTCCATCTGAATAACCATCATGCGGAACAGAGGTCCTTCCTCCAAAGAAAAAGGAGTTCCGATGCATTCCTCGATCCATGCCTTTAACTGCTTTTCCTTCAGATCCTCTTGCTTCTCGTCGCTCAGATCCCGGAAAACAAACTCAGGATCCATTTCTTCATGAACAGTCAGCACCGGTACATCACGTTGTATCTCAATCCGGGCACGCAGCACCACTTGTTCATACATGAGCAATTCGATAGCCCGATGAAACATATCTAATTTCAATGGTTTAATTTGTATCGAAGCGGAGATGTTATACGAAGCAGGATCGTTCATTTGGCAATCGAAATAGATTCCTTTTTGCGTTTCAGAGAGTTCAACGGTTTTTCGGTTCATCGTGACCACACCTCGTTCGTTAGTTGAGATTTAGCTCATTTAAAGCAAAAATCCAGTAACAGCTTAGTGCATTACCCAAATTCCGCCAGCCCAAATGGAGAGAACTGTGATAAAGGTCTGATACACCACATCCATAATCAGATTACCGATGCTGTCTCCATCTGCCTTGCGGTTTTTAATCATGACATAAGTATGTGACCAAAGACCACTTAAACCGTATATGTACATCGTTACCAGCACGCCTACCCAAAAATTCCCTTGAAACCAGATCGCCATAATTCCCATTACACCCAACCCGACCTGAGAAAAACCATACTTGACCTGAAATGGTCCGCCAGGCCATCCCAGCATTTTGGCAGTCTGATCGGCTCTGGCTATGTTGACGACGTAACCAATAACTCCAACCAGTCCAAAGGTGACCACAAATTGATGAAGCAGCAGTACTCTACTAATCTCGCTCATTTCCCCGGGAAAACCTAGCAAGTAGAGATGAACTCCCCCTGAGATTAGACCTAGCAACCATAGTACCAAAAACCACATTCTTGCCCACTCCCGCCGTTTTGTTATTTTGGAATCATTTGTAACTTCATGTACAATCTTGTAGTTACACACATTATATAATCTCTTTTACATTTGTCAATTCGTACATATTTTTCTAGTTTGTCGAAGTATTTGTCAGTTTCGTTCCCATATGCGCAAAAAATATTTCCATATAGTTCTATGAAACTTCAAAAAAATAGGACTTTAACACTGAATTTACATATTCTATCATGAATCCTACTTTTTTTTTTACGCTACGAAAGAACTACAACTCATTTATTTGAACCATATGATAGGTTAAGAGCATAGCTAAAAAGAGCAGGATACCGAAGTACCTGCCCTTAATGTATATTTCCTATCTTTTACCGCATGCTTAAAAAAACTTCGTTAGTTCATCCTTTATTTGTTAAGTTCATTCACTGATTTCTGTTATGGATAAATGATAGCTAAATCAGTTCCTGCTTCCGCTTCAAATACACATACAACACCACTCCAGATGCCGCACAGATCACAGCGCATAAGCCGATGAATCCGTACCCTGCTTGAAGTCCGCGCAATAACCCAAGCTGAGTGGTTGGACCATACGCATTCTTCACGCCTTCAATTACCCAACCAATTACATAGTTACCGATGACACTACCAATCCCCATCAGGGTAACTGTGAACGTAATCGCAGTGTCACTGCCGTTTGGATATCTGCGTGCGATAAACGCCATGACTGTTGGATAGATCATCGCAATACCCGCTCCTGATACGGCAAAGAAGAATGCCAGCCCCTCTCCGCCTGCAATAGCGATGAATGTGCATACCGCCGAGAAAGCAGAGAATAAAATGAGCGACAATACGAATCCGATCCGGTCCGTAAGCGGCCCTAGCAACAGTCTGCCCAACGAGAAGCTGAGGAAGAACGCAGACAGCAGCCCAGATGCTTTGACCGTGTCCCACGTGTAAGCTTTCTCCAGAAAGTTAACAAGCCAACCTCCAACCGCCAGTTCGGATACCACGCCAAAAGAAAGAATAAGCACCATCAGCCAGATGGCTGGATCACGAGTTAACGTCTTGAGTGAAGTCCGATCTTCATGAGGAAGATCATCCCCCGGAAATTTGCTGCGCAGCGCCGCAATAATTGGCAGCAGACAGAGCGACAACATCACCAGATACATGCCGCGCCAGTCCAGTACGTGTCCGAACACGCTCAAGGACATCACCCCTGTCGCGAGCAAAGGTGCAACCGTTGAACTCAGCCCATAGAAGAAATGGGAGAGGTTCATCATCGTACCTGTGTTTTTCACAAAGATCCGCGCCCCCAGAATCGCCAGCGCAATCTCCAGCATGCCGTTTCCGATGTACATGAAGAAGTAAGATGAAGCAAAAAGTGGATATGTATGAGATACGTAAATGAACACACCCGAGAGAATCATCGATGCAAACGAAATGATGCTAACCGCCTTAATGCCCCATTTGCGTACCAGGATGGCAGTGAAGGAGCAGGCGATCAGATACCCCAGTGCATTCAGGGACAACAACGTCCCGAGCTGTTTCTCATCCAGATTGAAGTCGAATTGAATGCGCGGAATGGCCGGTCCCTTAATATTTTCCGATATGCCGAATACGATAAATCCCAAAAAAATCGTTGCCAGTTGCATGGCATACAGTTTGTTGAACTTTTTCTTGTTTCCTTCTGTACCTGCTTGCTGATTCAAAATAAGTTCCTCCATTGTGTACTGAAAAAATGATTACACTTCATAACTACGATTGCAGTACCATCTTCCGATCGCTGTTATCCCCAGATTTTTCTGATCCCCTTTCCTAAAGGGAAAATCCGGTGATAAAGGCGCTCTTCAGATTGGTTCCGCACTCTCCGTTATCGTGTAAAATATTATTTTGCTTAACTTCACTTCATAATAAGTAGTTCCTACCACTGCTTCTCAACCACCTGAATACGGTAGGTCAGACTTTCCAGCGTAACAGCGACCAGCCCCGTAACATATTCGCGCCGAGTGTCTCTTTGGATGATCAACCCCGGCATATGCTCCTGTGGGATCATGTCCAGACAACCTTGCGTCAGGCCATCCCGCATAGCTGGATCCATCGTATCGCCTGTAACCACAATCGTAGCCGGGTTAATGATCGCGATGATCGATACAAGCGTCTGTACTACCAGTTTCTGCAACCCATCTGGCGTATTCAACATCCGTAGCTGTTCTTCCCGTGACACGCCAAAAGGTAGAAAAGATACCTCGCCCCCAAATTGCGTGTTCCCTGTGAGCGGACGACCATCAATAATAAAGCCTGCACCAGGAAAATGGTTCTCAGGAAATGTAACTACCGCGAAGTTCTTCTCTTCTTCAAATTGCTGCTGGTTATACAGTCCGTACACCGTGAGATTCATGTCGTTACCAATGACCACTTCCACATCATCATACTGTTCCTTGAGCCTTGGCCCTAGCGGTTGACCCGCCAGCTCCGACACATCACAAATGCCAATTACACCGTTGTGTGCCACCCCTGGTATACCAATGCCAATGGCCTGCACATTGTGGTGCGTTTCGATCAGGCTCGCAATCAAATCCTCCACCACAGTCACATTAATCTCATCCAAAAAGAGTGTCTGTTCGTCCGCCATCTCTCCGTTCAGATTGGCATATGTATGTGTGATTGAGTGAATGCCGCCCTCCGTTCTAATAATCAGGCACAGCACACTTGCATAGTCCGCATTGAATTGATATCGACTGGCAGGTCTTCCCCCACTCGATTCATCCGGGCCCAGATCGATAATCTCACCAGTTTGGAGCAATTCGTTAAGGATCGTGCCGCATGTCGCCACGCTGAGTTTGGTTAGGTTCGCAATTGAAGCCTTCGTGCCTACGCCCATAGATCGAAGTGTGTTCTTCACCAATTCAACGTTAATGCGCTTCACCTGTTGGGTATTGTGTGATGTGGGTAACATGGTTAGTTGTATGCCTCCTTTCGTTCATTTCGAACCATTCAACGAATGTTTTTAAAAGTATTTTAATAATTGAAGTGTAGGGGGATTTGGGAGGAAAGTCAATGCTAAATTGAGAGAAAAAATCGTTTGGATGGAAAGGCAAAAAGACAGTTCAAGATCATCTAATATGATCCTGCGCTGTCCACTAGTTAAGGTGGTTTTATGTAGAATGACTCATTTGATTTGCCAAGATGCTCTTCTCCAGTCGGACTTTAAATAACTTTCTGTTTAGATCCTGTTCCATGGAATGAAGGTGATATGCTGCTTGTTTCACGGTATCCATCTCTAGCACACCTGCCTGCTTTGCGATGATGTCCATGGCATCCAGGATGAGTTTTTTGCATGTGACTAGTTGGTTGACGTAATCGTCTTCTTGTTGGACGAGTTGTCTATATTGCGAAACTAGATCTTCGCTGTGGGTACTTGTCATGTGGCCACCCCTTTGTTAAAAAGAGAGTAACATTAAATTAGGGATAATATGGTACGTAAAAACGTAACACGTTGTTACTGGGTTGTAACACCATAGTCGATAACTCAAAAGGAGATCAAGTATGATGAGAAAAAAACGAATGTTAATAGGCATTTTTACGCTGGTTGGCTTATTACTACTCAGTGAATTATTCCTTTGGTCTTCGGGAAGAGTTGGATTATTCAATACAACGAACAGAATTATCTCTGGTGCACCTAATATTGAAGTACAGGGAAAAAGACTATCTTATCAAGGAACAATTTTTTCTAGTCCTTCCGATCTTGACGAATATGCATCAAGTGATACAGGCGAAGCACTTTATAAGGCCAAAGGTACACCGCCAAACCCACCATGGATATATGTAAAAAAGGATTCGAATACTTTTTTTCGCTATAAAACGCCA
Organism: Paenibacillus taichungensis; assembly: GCF_013359905.1. Taxonomy (GTDB): domain Bacteria; phylum Bacillota; class Bacilli; order Paenibacillales; family Paenibacillaceae; genus Paenibacillus; species Paenibacillus taichungensis. The sequence goes on from NZ_JABMCC010000118.1 coordinate 784,037, forward strand.
CAACTTCCTTGGCGCATGTAATTTAGAAAGCTATCAAACTCATACTTCCCTCTCATTAATAAACATGGTTAAGTTCAAAGACAAAGAGCACCAGAGGTGCTCTTTATTTTTGCAGGCTTTCTTCCCTTCGCACTCCTTCTCATTGACACCTCCCTCAAAAAGGTCTACTCTAATAACGAATAAACCATTCACTATTAAGGAGTCGTTCCCGATGGTGCAAGCCAAGAAAGACGAAGTCAGGAAAGAGATTGAATACGCGGCACTCAAGGTCTTTTTTGAAAAAGGCTATGTCGATGCCAAGATGAGCGATATCGCGGATGAGATCAATATTTCCGTGGGCAATATCTATACTTATTTTAAGAACAAGAAAGAGCTATTCTACGCCGTCGTGCCACCGGATCTGGTGGATTATCTGAAAAATGTGCTGGTGGAGACGATTCACTTTGATAACCAGACCTTGTTCGAGGAAACGGATAGCGAGCGAAAGTCGGCGCTGTTGCAGGAACAGGTGGACGTATTACGGAAATACCGGAATCAGATTGTCATCATCTTCGAAAAGAATAAAGGTACCATTTACACCAACGCCAAAAATGAGCTGGTCGAGCTGATGATCGAAACTAAGAAGGCCTATCTGAAGAACCAATATAAACGGTATGAGATTGGCACCGAGGAGAACTTGATCTTGTTGAACATCCTCGCGCACAATGTGATTGATATGAACCTGGATCTATTGAAACGGGATATGAGCGAGGACAGTCGGAAGCAAATATTCGAAGCTTTGTATGTATACAGACTGTACGGTATGAAGAGCCTCAACGAATAACAACCCAAGCCCATGCTGAAAAAACAAAGCGTGCAGATCATATCAACTTCACTTGGTTTGCACGTGAAAAAATCTCTAACATTAAGACACTCTATTTTTTTGACTTAAAAATGAATTTATAATTCATTTTTAAGTCAAGTATCTACCATTTACCAAACTATTTAAGTTGAACCTACATTTACACGATAACGGAGAGGACAGAAATAACCAGAGGAAGCGAAGCGTTCGCCTAAAAGCTTTCTGAAAGAAAGCTACATCGGAAGCATACGCTTATCACCGGATTCCCCCCTAATAAGAGGGTATCAAAAAAATCTGGGGATAACAGCGATCCGAAGGTTGTTCTGTCATCGGAGTGACAAGTGTACATACCCATCATTCAACTTATATAGCTTCACCCCCACATTCTAAGGAGGAACACAACATGAACACCGCTTACGCATTAAAAAACGTCAATCTGATCCACGGTGATCTGAACCGCAATCTGCAAAAAAACATGACGATTCTCGTCAATGAACAAGGACTTATTCAGAATATAAGCCAAGATAACGAACTGCTTATCCCTAGTTACTACACAACAATCGACCTCTCAGGAAAATACGTAATGCCTGGACTGATCAACGCCCACGTGCACCTCTTTGCAGACGGTAAACCGTTCAGTCTCTCGGTTAGTGAAGGCATGTTGCAGTTTGCCTATGATCGGATTTTGAACACGAAGTTCGGCAGAAACGTATTGAAAAAACGAATGAAACGCAACGCGCTGACCGCACTTCATGCGGGTGTAACAACGATGCGCAGTGTGGGGGAATTCTTTTACACGGATGTCCAACTGAGGGATGAGATTAACAACGGTGACTTTGTCGGCCCTAATCTGCTTGTCTCCGGGTTTTTCCTAAGTGTAACGGGCGGACACGGTGCTCCATTCCTCGCTCTGGTGGGCGATTCCCCGTGGGAAGCACGGAAAAATGTACGTCTGAATGTGAAACACGGTGTGGATTTGATCAAAATCTGTGTGACGGGTGGCGTGACGGATGCGAAAATGGTGGGCGAAGCTGGTCGTTTACAGATGACAGTGGAGGAAGTTGCGGCGATCTGTGATGAAGCGCATAAGATAGGCCTGCGGGTGGCAGCCCATGTAGAGAGCACGGAAGGCGTACGGGTTGCGTTGAAGGGTGGCGTCGATACCATTGAGCACGGTTCGGAGATGGATGACGAAATCATTCGTTTGTACAAAAATAATCCCAATGCCCTGAATGGTTACACCGCACTCATCCCCACCCTGCAAGCCGCTTATCCATCCGCTTCACTGGATACCAGCGTAACGAAGGTAAGTGCAACGGTAAAAGAGAATTCCAGACTGGTCTACGATTCCATGCTCAAAGGTGTAAAACAAGCGATCGAAAACGGCATCACCATTGGTATCGGCACTGATGCCGCTATGCCTTATGTGACTCACTATGATATGTGGAGAGAGATGGATCACTACATGAGACAGGCCAACCTGAACAACAAACAGGTCATCGACATGGTGACTCGAACCAATGCGAAGATCCTCGGTGTTGACGATGTAACAGGAACGGTGGATATCGGGAAACATGCCGATCTGATTATCATGGAGCAAAATCCGCTGGAACATATCGAGGCCTTGTCAGACATCTCTATGGTCATGGTCAAAGGAAATCTAATTCAAACACCATCTGTCACAAGAATCAAAGAAGTCGACGATGTTCTAAACTCAGTTTGGTGAATTCAGGAGTGAAATCATGCTTGGTATATTGATCAATTGTTTTTCCATTATATGCGGAAGTACCCTTGGAGCCATCTCCAAAAGGTTCATGAATGACGGATACAAGTCCATACTCAATCAAGTGATTGGGATCAGCGCGCTCATCATAGGCATTAGTGAGGTCTTTTATGTCCAACCTGAGATGGAGAACAAATTCAATCTGGCGTACGATTTGAATCAATGACGAATCACGTAAGATAGAGTTATGAGTTTATGAACAATAATCACTTCAAGACATTGAACCAGAGGAGACATATCCTATGAACAAAATGAAAAAAACAGGTTTGTGGCTTGGTGTTACGACTCTAACCCTATCACTCGCAGTTCTTTACTTTCCAACATGGACGCCAAAAATAAAAGGAACAAACCCTATTCATGCATTGGAACAAGTTAAAATCAACGGCACGGGACATGAAATCATGATCAGAGGACAGGATCTGGACAACCCAGTTATCCTGTATTTACACGGTGGACCGGGTGCATCTGAAATTCCGTACGCGAAAAAGCACCAAGATTTATTAGAATCTCAGTTTACGATTGTGAACTATGATCAGAGAGCAAGCGGCAAATCCTATCATTTTTTTGAGGACTATTCCAATCTCTCAGCTAACTTGCTGGTTGAGGATGCACTGGCCGTCACGGATTATATTACTCAACGTCTGGGGAAGAAAAAGGTGATCCTGATGGGTCATTCGTACGGAACATACATAGCAACTCTTGCTGCGCATCGAGCACCCGATAAATATGAAGCCTACATTGGGATCGGGCAGATGGCAGATACACAACAGAGCGAGATGGACGGATGGAATTACGTTATGGAGCAAGCCCTGTTGGCTGATAATCATGAAGATGTAGAGCAGTTGGAGCAGATCTATGAACCGATCAAACAAGGACAGGCATTCACGCCGCGAGATATCGTTAAACGTTATGGAGGCACATCAAGGTTGATGGACAGCCCTGACACCAGCTTCCTGGGAATGACGTTCAGCCATGAATATAATATGCTGGATGCCATTCGTTTTAATAAAGGAATCATATATTCGCAAGAAATACTGATAAGTGAAGCCCTGAGCCGTCCGTTGCCATCCTTGATTACGAAGCTGGACCTCCCCTTTTATTTTGTCATGGGAGATTACGACTTAATGACTTCATCCCATGCCGCCAAGGTGTTTTTTGACCAGATTGAAGGAAATCAAAAGGAATTCATTGGCAATAATAACTCGGCTCACTACCCACATTATGAAGAGAAGCAAAGATTTTTTGATTGGATGGTAGATACCTTTATCAAGCACAAACCTTAATCATTCAATCCTTTACCCTCCAGGATCGGCTGCATGTACTTCTCTATTCGTGAAAATTTCGTTTTGGATTGCTTTTTTCATCGAACTACTGCTGAAGTTGCTCTGGAACGCTATATTCTGCAGTATTTTTCATTCTCACTTTTAGTCCGGCCTGTTCCACTTCAATCGCTTCACATTGCGTTTGTGGGACTTGCACACTTGAACCCCATCCGTATACGTGCAGACGTTCCTTTCATCACTGGATTATTATCATAACGTACAAGTTCAGGTAAAGCACCGCTTTTTCTATCAGTTACCGCTTGGTTCCCCCCATCTAAACATACAGCAAAAAGTCTTTCAGATCATATCCGAAAGACTTGTTTTTGACACCTTATTTATTTATATCGCTAATCCCACTCAAGCTCTAACCCTTGTCTCAATCCACTTTCTCCATCCGCCCGAGTCACTAATCTTCTCGGCACCTTCCGCAGCGTAGGCCTCACAGACAAATCCGCTCACGCTTCTGCCATCGATCATCTCGACTTGACCGATGCCAAGCGGGGCGGGGATCGACGCGGTGAAGGCTCCAAACGAAGCGCGCGGCATCTCCCACAGCTCGACTTCAATGGATGATCCGCCTGTCACTGTGCGCACAAGACCAGGCTTGGCTGGCGTGGTGGGCAGTGCATACATCTCATACACAGGCGCCGTCAGCGACTCTTTCCGAAATACGGCACCGAGTCCAGTCATCTGGGGTTCCAGTGGCATTCCGCGTAGGTGAAGTCCGCACACGGCAACCGTAATGACATCTTCCTGCTGAAGCAGAAGTTCAGATGCCACGATGATATTCGCTTCTTCTTCCGGCCGGGCAAACAGCGTTATGCCAAAAGGAAGCTCTTCCTCTGCCCAGCCTGCGGGAATCGCCACAGCACTTAGATCAAGCAGATTGCAATGGTTGGTGTACAACCCCATCTTGCTGTTCGTTTCGATTGGATTCGTGATCACCTGCTCGCGGGTCCAGGTTCCCCCGCATGTCGGCAGAATCAGAACGGCATTCTCCAGAAAAGTCGCGGTGTGCCGCCGAATCTCTGCCAAGCGATGCTGAGCCTTGAACAAGGCCGAAGCGGTAAAGGCTTCTTTTTTCCCAGACTCCAGTACCGTCTTCGTAACCGGAAAGACCGCTTCCCCATGTGTCTCCACATATTCATCCAGATCAGACCAGCGCTCCGCAACCAAAGGACCTTCGTACAGAAGCGCCGCCGCTTCCTGAAGCATGGTAATATCGATCTCTTTCACAGCTACGCCGGATGCTAGAATAGCTTCTTTCTTCCGGTTCCATGCCTCTTCATACGCTATAGCATAAGGGCCATAGAATTCGAGTGCATTGGACGGCAGCAAAAAGGTACGCGGCATCTGCCCTCGACTCAACGGGCGATGCACAGAATACGGGTCTTGTACATCCACACCCCGCACCACCTCGTCCACGCGCTGTGTATCGGCCAGTTCATGAGCGAATACGGTGACGCAATCGATGCTGCGACAAGCGGGAATGACCCCGGCCGAAGACCATGCACCCACCGCCGGCTTATAGCCAACAAGATTATTTAGCGCTGCTGGCACACGTCCTGATCCGGCGGTATCCGTTCCCAAAGCAAAGACCGCCTGACCAGAAGCTACCGCTATGGCCGATCCCGAACTGGAGCCTCCGCTGATCAGCTCCGGACGAAGCGCATTATGCGTATCGCCATACGGACTGCGTGTGCCCACAAGTCCGGTGGCGAACTGATCCAGATTGCATTTCCCCACCGGAATGGCACCGGCAACAATAAGTCGTTCTACCACGGTCGCATGGCGATCCGGGACATAAGCGTAGTCAGGACAAGCCGCCGTAACCGGCCAACTGGCTACCTCGATATTGTCTTTGATGGCAAACGGAATGCCCCATAACGGGCAATCCTCCGGTTTCATCTGCGCCAGTCGATCCAGGAACGGCTGTATCCGTTCAAGGGTCGGAGGCAGAATCCAGATGTTACGATCCCGGGCATGCTCTGCCCGCTGGATAATGGCCTCGATCACATCCTGAGGGGTGAAGTGGCGATGGCGATAAGCCTTTTGCAAGTTAGCTACGGTTAATTGCCCTGGTACAGATGATTGGCTCATGACGCGTTCACCTCTTCTACAGGATATATAGCTGCAATGCAGTCCCCGGCACGAACCTGATCCCCCGATGAGACATAGATGAAAGCGACAATTCCGTCATACGGTGCCTTTTGCGGGAACTCCATTTTCATACTTTCTTCTATTATAATGTCTTCGCCTTGGAGTACCTTCTGACCCACTTCCACAAGCACCTTCCATACACTGCCGGACATCGAACTGTTCACTTCCAGACTTCCTTCGGGCAAAGCCTCTTGCTCCGCCGCACTCGCACCTTCCGGTTCGGACACATGTTCTGCGATGCCAAGCTCCTTCCAGTACTCCCGCTCCTGCTGGAATGCAGCCTGCTGTGTATCCCGGAAACGTGCGGAAGGTTCCTGAATCTCTTCCAGCCAGCTAAGATATTCGCCCAGATTGAACGTCGTCTCTTCCACGTCAACCACCATCTGCCCACGAGGGAAATCCTCTCTCATCTGCAACAATTCCTCCTGGGATACCGGATAGAACTGAATCTGATCGAAGAAACGCAGCAACCACGGTTTGCCCTCCTGGAAGTTGGCTGTCTCCCTGAATTTGTTCCACATCTGGATCGTACGACCGACAAACTGGTATCCACCGGGTCCCTCCATGCCATAGATGCACAGATACGCGCCGCCAATGCCAACCGCATTCTCCGGTGTCCATGTGCGTGCAGGATTATATTTGGTCGTCACCAGACGATGACGCGGATCAAGCGGTACAGCTACTGGCGCTCCGAGATATACGTCACCCAGTCCCATCACCAGATAGGATGCGTTAAATACCACCTCAGCGACTTCTTCCAGCGAACCGAGTCCGTTCATGCGGCGAATGAATTCCAGATTACTGGGGCACCAAGGCGCATCCGGGCGTACATTTTGCTGGTAACGTTCAATCGCCAGTTGGGTGGCCGGATCATCCCAGGACAGCGGCAGCTTCACAATCCGGGATGGCACTTCAATCGAATCCAGCGACGGCAATTGCAGATCTAGTTCCATAATGATCGCTGCGGCTTCCTTCACCGTCATTCGGGTGCTGTCCAGATGAATCTGCAAGGAGCGAATGCCCGGTGTCATCTCGATGAACGGTATCCGTCCACTGTCACGCACCGTTTGCATTAACACATAGACCTGGAAGCGATACAGAAGATCCAGTTCCCGATCTCCATATTCAATCAGAATATTCTCGTCACCAGAGCAACGAATACCGATCTTGAACCGACGTCCCTGCTCCTCGTATGCGAGAATTGGCATATAGGCGCCAGAAGAAATATCCAACAGATTCGGCAAAGAAAGACGTTCGCCCCCCTCGATCAATGCATCGAGATAGGTATGCTGTGCATCCCGAAGCTGCTCGGCTTCCTCCACTGTGATCAGCTTAAACTTTATTTTGTCGCCCGGAGACAACTGTCCGACTTTCCAGAATTCCGCTGACGCCGTTGTCACCGGACATACGAATCCCCCCAGACTCGGTCCATCCGGCCCCAAGAGGATCGGCATATCTCCGGTCAGATCAAGTGCGCCAACCGCATAGGCATTATCATGAATGTTGGATGGATGAAGCCCGGCGTCTCCGCCATCTTCCCTTGCCCACAGCGGCTTCGGTCCAATCAATCGCACGCCTGTACGTGAGCTGTTAAAATGAACTTCCCACTCCGTCTCCGTCAACTGCTCCAAATACTCCTGTAACAGATATTCCTGCGTGCAGTGAGGCCCTGGAATAACACCAATCGTCCAGGTATGGGTTAGTTCAGGTTGTTGATGAAGAGAGAGCGGCTGCAAAACAGTTCTCCGTTGCAGGTCTTGCTGCACTTGCTGCTGCATTCCCTCTGGCTTAGACTGTTGCACTTGCTCTTGCTCCTGATTCCGCTGCTGACTTTGCTGTTGCTCCTGCTGCCGCTCTGGATGAACTCGCAATACCGCTCCCGTTCGCAGTGCACTGCCCGTATGTCCGCCGAACTCCCCCAGAGTAAAGGTTGACGCACTGCCCAGCGTCAGCGGCATATCCAGTCCCCCAGAGACAAGCAGGTAACCCCGCATGCCGACCACAGCTTCACCCAGAACTAAAGTAGAACCCTGAGCCGCAAGTGTGGGTGTGTAGAGCGGAATCGGTATTCCATCCAGCGTTGAAGACATATCCGCACCTGTCAGGCAGAAAGTCATTTCATCGCGGAAGCGGTAGGAGCCGCCGCGCAAAGTCATTTCCAGCCCCGCCGCGCCTTCATCATTACCTAACAGGCGATTGCCGATTCGAAATGCAAGTGAGTCCATCGGGCCCGAAGGCGGTACACCAATATCCCAATACCCTTTGCGGCCCGGATAATCCTGCACCGTAGTCTGAATCCCGCCGTCCAGCACTTCAATGGCATGCTCTGACGGACTGAATCCAGCGAGCATGTTCGTATATACCAACCCTTCCCGAAAAGGCTCCGTATCCAGAAACGCCTGAATGTAAGTCTGGTTGGTGGTTATGCCGTATACTCGCAATGCAGCGAGTGCTTCAATCATGCTCTCTATGGCGGCCTGTCTGGATTCGGCATGCACGATTACTTTGGCCAACATCGGATCATACAGGGTTGTCACCTGTACACCACTGCGAATCCACGTTTCCACCCGAACATGTTCGGGCCACACGACAGCATCGATCCGGCCATCACTCGGGCGAAAATCATGCAAACAATCCTCCGCATACAGTCGCACCTGCAAACTGTGGCCTTGCGGCTGATGAACCAGAGCCGCCAGATTTTCCATCTCTCCGGCTGCTTCCCGAACCATCCATTCAACCAGATCAATGCCCAGCACCTCTTCCGTTACCCCATGCTCCACCTGTAACCGGGTGTTGACCTCCAGGAAATAAAACTGTGTTGTCTCCGGGTCATACAGGAATTCGACCGTACCCGCACTACGATATCCCGCTGTCGCAGCTAGCCTTCTGGCGCTTTCATGCATGGCACTTCGCGTTGCTTCCGGCAGGTTCGGTGCTGGGGTCTCTTCAATAATCTTCTGATTCCGGCGTTGTACGGAACAATCCCGTTCACCCAGTGCCACCGCTTCTCCAAAAGAATTACCGAAGACTTGCACCTCGACATGTCTTGCTCTTGCGATATATTTCTCCAGAAACACGCCACCATCGTTAAAATTCGCAACAGCCAGTCGGGTTACCGAATCGTATGCCTCTTGCAACGCTTGTTCATCCGTGCAGATGCGCATCCCGATCCCGCCGCCACCTGCGGTGCTCTTGAGCATAACGGGATAACCAATCGCAGCGGCCTGTTCCATCGCCACCTTCAGCGATGGCACCAGCCCCGTACCCGGAAGTAACGGCACAGACGCCTGTTCCGCAATGGAACGCGCCGTATGTTTCAGGCCAAAGAGTTCAATATGCTCCGCAGTTGGTCCAATAAACGTAATTCCCTGCTCTCCACACGCTCTCGCAAAGGTCGCATTCTCACTTAGAAATCCGTACCCCGGATGAATTGCATCAGCACCAGCCACCAAGGCCGTGTTCAGGATAAGCTCGGCATTCACATAACTCTCCTTCGCCGGGCCATCACCGATCAGGATGGATTCATCTGCCAGTTCAACATGCAGACTATCGCGATCAGCTTGGGTGTAGACAGCCACAGAAGCAATGCCCATCTGACGCAACGTACGAATGATTCTGACGGCAATCACTCCGCGATTGGCAATGAGTACTTTTTTAAACATGAGAATCGCTCCCTTCAGCTTCCCAGATCAGCACCTGAGCAGGTGTCGGATTGTATGCATTGCATGGATTGTTAAGCTGTGGACAGTTGCTGATCAACACCGTGACAGGAGCGAGAGCCACCAGTTCTACATACCGCCCTGGTCCTGATACGCCATCTGCAAATGTGAGCTTGCCTTCAGGTGTAACCGGCACATTCATGAAGAAATTGACGTTGGGAGCCAGATCCCGTTTGGAGAACTCCGGGCGACTGGACAGCATCAGCATGAACGTATCCCGGCAGTTATGCATCGGCAGCGTATCATGGGAGTACCGAACGGTATTGCTCTGTGCCGAGCAAGCTCCACCAATCGTATCGTGTCTGCCACAGGTATCTGCGGTAATCTGAAGCAGCTCCTGACCAGACTCCGCAACCAGCACTGATCCAGTCGTCAGATACAGGTTCTGCTGTCCGGTAATCGTTTGAATAGCACTATAGTGATCCCCCGGATCTTCCGTAGCATAAAAGAGTGTATCCACCGCTTGATTCCCTTCCAGATCGACAATGCGGAGTACCTGGCCTGCGGCCAGATCATGAATCCATCCATCCCCTGCCGGGATGATGTGGTTATAGATCGCTTTGGCGGGTTCCCGTGTGCTCGTGGTCGCTACAAATGTTGATGTGCTCATATTAATTGGCCCCTTTCAGTAACGATTGTGCTTGCCAGGTATTTTCAAATGCTCTCCGATTCTCCTCACAATGAACAAGGCAGCGATCATCTTCCTTCACAGGTTCGGCATCACTGAACGTCAGCTCAATAACTGAATCTGGATAACGCCCTTCCGGGTCCAGCGGATTCGGTGTATTGGATACGACGAGAAGAAGTTCCATTTCCGTGCGAAGCGTTATCGAAGTACCTGCAGTCGGTTGCGATTCGTATCGCATCGTGCCATCCAGCTCACAGACCACTTTGGAAAAAAAGTTAACCGGCGTACAGAGGTCACGAGGCGTCAGCCGATGTCGATACATCTCTACCACCAGATTCTCATATCCGCTGCGGTACCAGTCATTTCGCTCCTGCTGATAGGTCGTAACTCCATATTTGCGATCCGTACTTCGACGTGTTGTGTATCCCGACAACGTATCATGCCACCCCGTCGTGTCATCGATAATGGATGCAAGGACACGGCCCTGATCACTCATCAACACATGACCAGATGTCAGGTATGCGGTGTGTTGCGCCTTGAGTGAATCCGGCATGTTGTAACGTTCGGAAGGATCGGAAGCCTGAAACAGAAGTGTTGTCAGGTTAGCGCGATCCCCCGCTGCTGTCATTCGAATGTTCTTGCCCCGGCTAATGTAACCTGACCACTTTCCACCTGCTTGGATGCGAATTGAAGTCATATCAGTACCTCCTGTGTAGTAGAAAAAAATATAAAAAAGCCCGGGAGAAATACCAAAAATGAATTTGGTACATTCTCCCGGGCTTTTTTCCCGCCGTGTACATGGATGTGAGCCAGATCGACTACTTCCATGCGTTTTCTCTCGGACCAGGCAACAGTGTGAGCCACCGTTCGGAACCCTAGAAAACATTTTGTATTCGGTTGCTTTTCATGTTAACAATCCTAACACATAACAAAAACAGTGACAACAATAATTTTATTTTAATTATTTTCTTCAATATAGCGATCAGATTCATGTTATATTTTCAGGCATCTTCACCTCTTTTTACGAAAAAAAAGCTTGTGCTTTCCAAAAAACCTTGGTTAAATGTGAGGTGTCATGACAAACACCAATGCAAAAAAATCGATACATTCCGAAATCAGGGGGAGATTCTATGTCAGATAAACTAACTTTGAAAAGAGACTTATCGTTGTCTCACGTCGTGACCATGGGTCTGTCCTGGATGTCACCCATGATCTTTTTCACCAGTTTCGGTGTGTTGCATGAAGGTTCCAGAGGCATGCTACTGGCAGCTTACTTGCTTGCATTTATAGCCATCTTGTTCACCGCGCTCAGTTATGGTCAGATGGCAAAGGCGTTCCCCGTGTCGGGATCAGCGTATACCTATGTAACCAAATCCATGAACCCATTTATCGGCTTCCTTGTCGGGTGGGCCATCCTGTTGGATTATCTCTTCTCCTGTATTATCGCCGTGCTCATATTCGGTATTAATCTTCACGCACAATTCACCTCGATACCTTCCTTTGTCTGGATTCTGTTGTGTACCCTTGTGGTCATGATCATTAATATTATCGGGATCAAAACATCAGCCAATGTCAGCAAAATCTTCGTAATCATGCAGATCCTGTTCATTGCAGGTTTTTGCTCCTTACTTGTATACAGAGCATTTCAGAGCGGGATCACCGCAGGCTGGAATCCGCTTAATACTCAAGATGGTGTCCCCATTTCCACGATTCTTGCCGGAGCTTCGCTCGTATGCTTCTCGTTCCTTGGTTTTGATTCCATTACGACCATGACCGAAGAAACGAAAAACCCAAGGAAAACCATCCCTCGGGCCATTATTATCATCGTTTTATTGGCAGGACTAATGTATTTCGTCACAGCTTTCCTGATTCAGCAGATGTACCCGTCGTTCACGTTTAATCATGTCGATTCCGCAGGTTTTGAACTCATGCAATCGATCGGTGGTCCTTTACTCGCCTCGATATTCACCTTTGTCATTATATTCTCTGTACTATCCCAGGGGATGTCCTCCATGACGACCGTAACACGTCTTATGTTCGTGATGGGAAAAACGTCCTTGTTGCCACGAGCATTCGCATCACTCCACCCTACACTTCGAACTCCGGTGTTCAACATTGTTCTCATGAGTGTTATCTCGTTATCGGCTATGTTTATCAGCCTGGAGACAGCGATCATGTTTGTTAGTTTTGGTGCATTAACCGCATTTCTGTTCGTCAATCTATCCGTTATATTCCACTATATTATTCGTGAAAAACAGCGTTCTCCCCGTGATATGTTCGTACGTTTCCTATGTCCGCTACTCGGCGCCGGATTCGTATTTTATCTTATCACGCTACTCGATGTTTCCTCGTTGATGCTTGGCTCCGGATGGCTCGTAGCTGGACTCATATACTACCTTGTTAAACGTTTGAAGCCCGCAACTATGAGCATATCCAAAGTGGATGAAGCCTTGTAAACAAAGGTGATTTTGTTCAATGGTACTTTGATTGTTCAGTTGTTCGTTTGATTGTGTCTGTTAGTGAGGGCACACGAGATGTGCGGGTAGTGCTTAACCCACAGACAGAATGATATGGCACAGCATGTAGAGTCAGCAGATAGAGTAATAGAATAGCACGCGTGATGGGAGGGATTACAATGACGTTGGAACGGATCAAACAAGCTTCCCTGATGTTATTTTCCATCCACGGCTTTGACGGCACTTCGTTGCAAACAATTGCACAACAAGTCGGTATACAGAAGCCTTCTATTTACACATATTTCACAAGTAAAGATGCGTTGTATCTCGAATTACTGCATGATTCACTTACACAGGAGTTGGATTTCGCCCGTCAGTTAACGAAAATTCGTTCTGACGGAGCTTTCAAAGAAGTGCTCTTTCAATTCTTGTCCAGCTTCATTGATCGTTACAAGAGCGAACCGAGTGTTTCTTATATGCTCAAAACATTCCTTTATCCTCCGCAGCACCTGCAAGCTCCAATTCAGGACTTGCGTAATCATTATATCGATGAATTGGAGCGTATTTTGTTCACTGTGTTCAGTAAGGAGCCGGCGGATCAGGAATTCTACATATCCCTTGCTAACTCTGGACAATATCAGGTTGTTGTTCCCTTGCAGAGAACGAAACCTTATCCCCCTGCGGAAAGCTCCTTCGCCTTTTTCATGGTTCATCTGCAAGGATTGTGGGTTGAGTTGCTACGCAGCGGTGCGGAGCATGCCTACGTCAGATTGCAGAGAACATGGCCTCTGGTTAGTGCTACAGTATAATCAGTAGCTCAGCATAGAAGGAATTCAGCAAAAAATCATAAGAAAAAAGGCATTCCCTGTCATACGTCATACGGAAGACAGGAAATGCCCTTTTGGGGTTTGCTCTGCGGCTTTGTTCGATGCCTTTTCTCTATCGCTTTGTTCTGGAATTCGCTTCATTCTAACGAATTGAGGATACGCTAATTCCCTCTTTTTTGTACAATTCCGAATTGTAACGAATTACAGAGACGTTATCTCGACAATATGGGCCGTTTTTTATCTACTCATATACGGTTAATTCTCTTCTTCACTTCTTACACGTACATTGCGAGCAACAACTTACAGATCATTGCCGCGGCTTCCGCACGGGTCGTCATGTTCCCGGCACGAACTGTATTGTCCGTATAACCGTTCACAATTTTGGCCTGAACGGCTGTATTCAGTGCATCTTGTGCCCAAGCCGGAGTTTGCCACTCGTCAGTGAAGCTTGGTTTTACAGCATCATTGCTCGTTCCCGACTGTGCATCTGCACTTAACTTCAATGCATTCGCCATCATCACAGCCATCTCCGCACGAGTAATCGTCTGATTTGGTTTGAACGTATTGTCTCCATAGCCCTTCACGATTCCGGCTTGCACGGCTGCGGCAATATCGCTCTTCGCCCAGTCTGGCAGACTGCCTTGATCTGCAAACGTCGTATCCGACTGCACGGACTCCAAAGCCAGTGTCTTACTGATTAACGTAACAAACTCTGCCCGTGTAATCTTCTTGGATGGTTGAAATGTACCATCTGTGTAGCCCTGGATAACGTCCATGCCAATCAAACGATCTGCATAGTCGGATGCCCAGTGTCCGTTCAGATCGGACAGATTAGCAGCTGTGTAACTGGACACAACAAAGGTACCCAGATGATTCACATTAGCCGATATTGTTCCTGCTGCATTCGTCTTACCACCAATGAATACCCAGCTCTGACGGGCTTCATTATAATAGTAGATCGCTGGCTGTGTTCCTTGTGGCAGCTTGGAAGTATCATATTGCAGACTCAATGCTGCCTGATCCTTTAATGTCCGTCCTCCACTGCGAGTAATCTGTACGGCTTGGCCCAGAACATTCAGCGAAGCTGCATTCTGTAATTGTTCCTTGGATACAACGTACAGATGCAACGTATCTTTTTCCCCAATGGCTCCAGCCGGAGCGTTGAATTGCACGATGTCTTTCAGACCCGTTTGTACTGGCTGATTCGCTTCAACTTCTACCTTCACTTCAGCAGTTGAATCTGATCCCGTATCCGGGTTGGTTGGTGTGGTTGGAACGGTAGGCGTTGTTGGTACGCTTGGTGTGCTTCCACCGGAATTCCCTCCAGCGTTGCCTCCATCACTACCTGAACCCCCGCCGCCATTACCCGAACGGGCTTGTACGGTAACCGTACGTGTGACTTCTTGTGCAGCATTGCCGGCAATATCTTTCACGTTATAACGAAGGGTGTAGATCCCCGCTGCTTGTGTGTTCACTGTGCCGTCCATCTGCACGGAACCACGGATGCCTACATTATCGGTAGCCTGTGCTCCAGGGTCGTTATACGTATCTCCCACGGTTAATGACATTTGGCTGCTTCCTTGCAGGGTGATGACAGGAATTTCGCGATCTATTTTGACCACCAATGGTAAAGTATAGGTTTCGTTCAAATCGTCTGTCGCTCTGAATAACAGCTTATTCTCTCCCGACTCCGTTATCTCCAAAGGCGTATTCTCTGTATACGGTTCGTACGTCTGCCCTCCATCACGAGACAACTCAATAGTCGCCGAAGTGGCTGGCGCGTATACTGCGCTGGTTACACTAACCGTTACGGACTGGTTTGTCCATGTATCCGTATGATACGGCTGGCCGTCAGCGGTGGTCATATTTCCTTTTAACACCAATACCTGATTATTTGTTCCTTCCACAATGACAGTGAACTTTCTGGTATCCATTTCGCTGCCACGTTGTACCGTTGCCGTCAATTCCAGTCGCTCATTATTCTCAGGCTGTGTAAGAAGTTTTCCCTGTGCATCCATCAATTCCGGGTTGGAGCTGGACCAGCTAATCGTGGCTCCATGTTTTCCTTCAACAGGAAGGGTAAGGTCGGAAGTGACCGCGTTCAGATCGCCCAGATCAATCGCTTGAAGCGTATCCGTTACCGCCTGTGCATCACTGTAAGGTGTAGAACTTACAAAGATCGGATTGGAGTAGAACCACAGATCGCGATAGTTCTGATCATTAATCTCGTTGAACCGAGTCTCTGCATCCGCTGTTGTGATCTTCGGATCAAGTTGTGGTTCACCATTTACGGTCTCTCCTGCAACGTTCATGCCCAGATTTGTACCGCGCAGGCGATAATATTTATCCTGATCAGTGGCTTTGATCTTGTACGTGATGACATTGTAACCTTCCGCATCTGTTGTCCAATCGTTGGACGTGAAGGTTGCCAACACTTTGGTAGAGTCGTTCGTGTCTTTGGAATAAGCGGCTGTGCCTTTCTCGGCCTTGCCCGTGACATCTCCGGCGATGAGATCGACGTGATCTACCAACGGTACTTGTCCAGCGGACGTGCCGCTGTTGATAGGTTTTTCATAGTTGTTGCTCGTGGTTGGACTCTTGAAACGGATTTTCAGTTCCACTTCGTCACCTTGGGTCACGCCGAGGTCTCCGCCCATTTCAGCTTGAGTACCCGCGCCGGAAGCCGTGAAGTCCAGTGCGTTGATCAGATCACCGAATACGGAAAATGATTTCCCTGAACGCAGTCCTTCCAGCACGGCTTGCATCCCAGTACCATCAACCCAAGAATAGGTCTTGGCATATTCGCCCGGAAAATAACCGCTGGAATTCGTGTCAATCGTCTTGAAATGGTAATCCGAATTGCCATAGTTCCAGAAGTGACGCCCTTCTCCCAACAATGCATCCCACAAACCGCCCACCTTGGCGACCATATAATCCACACCACCGTATGTACGGTATTTGTATCCATCATCTGCTGTCGGATTAGCTACATTGTATGTTGTGTTGTACCCACCGCGATCCGGTTCCATCTGGTTGCCCAGCATACCTTCGATACCAAAAACAACTTGTGGAGCCAGATCGTTGAACTCACGGAAGTCCGCGATGGTATATTTGTTTTTGCCCCGTGAAGGGTGATTGATCATCGCATAACTCGTCGTTGGATACTTGGTTGCCAGCCAATTGATAGCTGCTAGTGCATCCTGATGAGTTGTATAGGCACGTCCCCCCGTCAGATCCCAATTCGCTACGTCAGCCGCATCGAACAGATTCGCATCCCGATTGGTAAAACGATACTCAAATTCGTTTGCAGCTTCCAGCGCTTCAGTCGAATTCGGCTCATCTGTGAGAATACCCACCCCAACGTGTTCATGTGTCGGCATGTCCCATTCGAAACCGGAGAAGATCGTTTTGCCTGCGTATTTGCCCGCTTCCTGAAGTGCTTTGATCTGTGGCACCTGGTATTCGTTCATCCCTTTGGACATCGGAATCGATCCGCCTGGAATGTCTACTCCGTTCTGATCCCGCTTGGATAACCGCAAATGATCCGTAAGCGCGATCCAGTCCAGATCATACTTCGTCAGTCCCGCATCGAGTACATTTTCCAGCGAATTCTGAGCATCATCGGACTCAAACGTATGTACGTGCAAATCTCCCGTTTGCCATGAACCTGTTGCCGAGCTGTTGGTTGGTGTGTTATCTCCCGCATCCGCATAGGTTAGCGCAGCAGGGAAAGCTCCCATTACAAGGCCCGTAGCCAGTGGTATAAGCGTAAGCATAGCGAGCATTTTCTTTCCTTTATTGTTGAACAAAATCATCCCACCACCGTTCTGAGTTGTTGTGTCGGGAGTAAATATAAGAAACTTTGAGGGCAGGGTCAACGCAATGAAAGCGCCTATTAAAAATTTGACATATCCCTACATTACTTTACATTTCGTTAACGATTTCTTTTGCTGTGTCTATGAAGATCATGCTCTGTCATCCTCCATATTGAAGTGCTGAAATGTACTAGAGAGAGGTTGCAAGAGGGTTAAGAAAAATTCAGATTTTGTTCACCATTCAGGAAAGTTCCACCACAGCTAGTGGAGCATTAGGAAGATAATTAACATAGCAGGGGTGATGAAGAGGTATAAATGAAGGTCTTTGTAAACATCTGAGGGCGGTGCATCTGCCCAATATAGAAAAAAGAACCCACGAATGCACAGGCGCAATGCGCCCTGAATCCGCAGGTACTCTGGGTTTGACTGGGTTTTGAATTAGCTTTTACATGTTTACTTTTGTGAAGGGGAAGTTAACGGGTTGTGAAATGATACCTCTCCCTAAACATTAAACCCATTAAACTGCCGAAGCATAGTGGTGAAACGTTCCAGTTCCTCTTCATTCCATCTCGATATGCGTTCATAAAAAGTTGACTCCTTCTCCTTGAGCGCACTCACCGTCGATTGTTGACCAAGCTCCGTCAAAGACAACAAAACGCCGCGCCGATCTTCGGGGTCCGGCTCCTTGCTTACATACCCTGCCTTCTCAAGTTGTTTAATCAGACGGCTTACCGAACTGCGGTCCATAGCCGTCGCTTCTGCCAAAGCTGCGGCGCTTGTAGGACCGTAAGAATACAACCACCGCACCAGATGAAAAGCAGCAGGCTGCAAGGTCGCATCGAAACGCTCGGCAGATCGAACATTGAGCGCATGCGAAGCACTAATTAGCGCATGGATCTGCTCACCAAGTGCCAGTTCCAGAGTTTCTCTATCTTTGGCTTTAACCGGGTTTTCACTCATTATTGTTGTTCCCCTCTCCTCGATACATTAAAGTAGGCTTATAAATATATAGTTGACAAATATCAATTAAATTATATAGTTGATTTATGTCCATTATATAGCTCGACCCTATTCGTGTCAAAAGGAGACCTCGTTATGAAAACAACACAACCCATTATTGTAATTACCGGAGCAACAAGCGGCTTAGGTCAGCTTACTGCCATGGAACTTGCGAAACGCGGTGCACACCTTGTACTCACAGCCCGAAGCGAAGAACGTGCCGAGACCACCAGAAACAAAATCAGGGAGATTGCTCCATCTGCCAAGATCGATTTTTTCTTCGGGGACTTATCTGTACTAAACGATGTAAAACGTATTGGACTTGAAATTGCAGCTGCTTATCCGCGGATCGATGTTCTTTTGAATAACGCGGGTCTTCATGCTTTTGAACAAAGAGTTACTTCCGAAGGGTTTGCCGAGATGATCGCCGTGAACTATTTGGCACCTTGGCTGCTAACGCACACATTGCATTCTTCCCTGATTCGGGCAGGCCACGCTCGAGTCGTCAATGTTGCATCTGAAGCCTCGCGGAATCATGGCACACTGGTGCTGCCCGATGACTTAACGGATACCGATCCCTTTACTGCACGCGGCTCCTCCGCCATCTATGGCAAAACCAAACTGCTGAATATTATGTTTACTAGCGAACTTGCCCGTCACTGGGATGGAACTGGAATTCGTGTGAATGCTTTAAATCCGGGATTTAATGTTACGGGTCTTGGTCGGGAGTTATGGTTTGCGAGTGTGCTTGAGCACATTCTAACGTTTTTACACATCGGCGACCCACGGCGGGGTACGGACATTATGACCCAGTTGGCTGTGGAGCCGAATTTTGGAGAAGTAACGGGAGGGTATTTCAATGTTGGAAGCGGGGCATCCATTACTCCTGTGTATCCAGGCGGAGATGCTGGAATGCAAAACAAGCTGTGGAAGGTTACGACACAATTACTGGAGCAACGTGGTCTGTTGAACTAATCACAAATGAGAAAAAAGCCTTCCAGATAACTATCTGAAAGACTTCCACCTCTTGCCGTTTCAGAATCAACCAAAACGACCACTAATATAGTCCTGCGTACGCGAATCGACGGGCTCGGCGAACATGTCTTGGGTAGCGGAGTATTCCACGACCTCCCCATTCAGGAAGAACACCGTCTGCTGAGAAACCCGAGCTGCTTGCTGCATATTGTGGGTGACCATCACGATCGTATAACGCTCCTTCAACTCATGAGCCAACTCCTCGATCTTGAAGGTCGACACGGGATCAAGCGACGCCGTAGCCTCATCCATCAGCAGAATGTCCGGCTCCACTGCCAGCGCACGTGCGATGCAGAGGCGCTGTTGTTGTCCTCCGGATAGACTTAACGCGGAACGCTTCAGGTTATCCTTTACTTCATCCCACAGGACAGCAGAACGCAGGCTCTGTTCCACGATTTCGTCCAGCTTCTTTTTGCCATGAATGCCGTGTTGTCGTGGACCGAAGGCCACATTATCGTAGATGGATTTCGGAAAGGGATTTGGCTGCTGGAAAACCATACCGATCTTCTTGCGAATGGTCTCCACATGCACCTCGCCGCTGTAGATGTCCGTCCCACCTACGGCCACTTTACCTTCAATCCGTGTGCCGGGTATCCGGTCATTCATGCGGTTGAGGGTTCGCAGCAGCGTCGATTTGCCACAACCGGACGGTCCGATAAAAGCGGTAATGGCCCGTTCTGGAATTTCAATGGAGACATCCTTAAGTGCCTGAAACTGACCGTAATATAAATTCAATTTGTTGATCTCAATGATTGACTGCACAATGGTTCCTCCCGGTGTTGAAATTGATCTTGTTACTGGATCCGCCTGACACATTAGGCTTGATTTTTGCGTGAATTCAGCCACAACGGCACACGGAACAGAATATTAATGAGCAAGGCCACAAAGATCAACACAGCCGTTGTCTTTTGCGCAATTTCCTCGGCATCGGGCACAATTGCTTCGGATTGAATGTACCACAGATGTACAGCAAGGGTTCCTCCTGGCGATAGCAAATTGAAGTCCCACATTTCCCCGGATGTAGATACCCCTGCGGTCAGAATAATGACGGCACTCTCTCCGAATGCCCGACCTGCCGTGAGGCAAATGCCTGTCATGATTCCGTTTATAGCCACCGGCAGCAATACATTACGGATCGTCTGCAAATGGGTAGAGCCAAGTGCAAAGGACCCATTACGAAGTTCAACCGGAACCGCTCGGACCGATTCCTCGGTTACCCTGGTGAGCACAGGCAGATTCAGAAAGGCAAGGCTGACGGCAGCGCCCAGAATCGTAAGACCAATTTCGAAGAACTCCACAAACAGGGCAATACCGAACAAACCAAAGATAATGGATGGAACAGAAGACAGTCCCTCCACGCAAATGCGCACGATCTCCATAAGTTTGTTGTTTGGAGCAAATTCAGCCAGGTAAATCCCGGCCGCCATGCCGATGGGAATCGAGATCAGGAGGGATAGAATTAGCACATAGAACGAGTTGAACAGCGCCGGCCCAATCCCTCCTCCTTCTTCAATCTCGCTTGGAACACCATATAGAAAGTCCCAGCTCAGCAAAGGCAGCCCTTTTTCCAGAAGAAGAAATAACAGTCCAACAATGAATAAAATGACGACAATCCCTACACCCCATACCATGCCCGTAAAAATCCGGTCCATCAGCGTGGATGCACCTCTGCGTTTGCCGAACGAATAGGAGGGGACAGCGTTCGCCTGCTTCTTCATACTCATGAGTAGCGTCCCCCTTTCTTCTGAAGCATTCTTACGGCTACAATCATCAAGATGGAAATGGCAAGCAGGATAAAGCCCATCATGTATAGCCCATGATTCCAGGTAGAATCAAATTCAACGCTTGAGATTTGCATGACGATATTACTTGTCAGCACCGCTGTTGGTGTGAATAGACTGTTAGCGAGCTGCGCCGTATTGCCGATGACCATTACCACCGCCATCGTCTCTCCAATGGCACGAGTCATCCCGAGAATGACGGCGTACATGATTCCGCCTCTTGCAGCTGGCAAGACCACACGAGTTATGGTTTGGAATCGGTTCGTACCAAGTGCATAAGCTGCATCCCGGTATTTGTTTGGTACAGCAGATATGGCATCATCACTGATCCGGCTAATGGTAGGCAGCACCATAATCGTCAGAACAATGGACGCTGCGAGCAAACCGTCCGCCAGATCATGTCCACTGATATCCCTAAGCCAGGGGATGAGAATCGTCAGTCCCAAGAAACCGTATACCACAGAAGGAATCCCTACCAACAGATCCAATACAGGTCGCAGAATATGGCGAAGCCATTTTGGCGTCATTTCGGCCAGAAACACGGCAATGATGACGGAGATGGGAATGGCAAACAACATTGTGAGCCCCGTGAGTGCCAGCGTTCCCAGAATAAAGGTCAGCGCCCCGTAATGCTCATTTTCCGGGTCCCAGTTGGTAGAGAAAAAGAATTCGCTGAGCGAAACATCCGCAAAGGTAAGAACGCCCGTACGAAGCATAAGGACCAGAATGCATAACAGAACCAGACAAACGAATAATGTACTGCCAATACAGACCATGCGAAACAGTTTATTGGACCATCTTAAACGCGCCTTACGGTCAAACCGTGTTCCCGATCCGGGAGCCTTGCCGATGCTTGAACCAAGCTCACTCGGAGCAGGGCTGTTCGTGGATGGATTTAAATCGATCATGAAGGGCTCTTCCTTTCACATAGAGAAGCCAGCTTGGCGACCGTGCGCAGAAGCTGGCTATCCCTTTCCTTATGAAGTGCGAGAATGATGAACGTTCGCAGCTTTCGTTATTTAACGGCAGCAAGCGGAATGAATTTCAGTTTTTTCAGGGAACCGTTCTGGAACTTGCTGCTTTGGATATACTCGATGAACGCTTTGGTTGCTCCCGTAGGTTGACCTTTGGTCATGTAATATCCAATGCCCCATACTTTGTATGTTTTGTTCAGGACGTTTTTCTCTGTTGGTGCTACGCCATTGATGGATACAGCCTTCATTTTGCTAGTCACATACGGAAGGTCAATATAACCGATTGCATTTGGTGTCGTTTCAATCGTTGTTTTCATATCACCGCTGGAGCCAACCTCTTTGTAGTTATCCCCTTTGCTCATGAAGTCCTTGCCATCCAGTGCTTTTTGTTGGAAGTTAACCCGTGTACCGGAACCAAATTTACGGTTAACCACAACGATGTTGGCATCCGATCCGCCGACTTCCTTCCAATTAGTCACTTTGCCGGAGAAGATGTCTTGCAGTTGTTTTGTTGTCAAATTGCTTACACCCACATTGGTATTAACGACAGCCGTGAACACTGTTACAGCTACCGGATTGGCTACCAAGCCATCAAATTTCTTGAAGCCAGGTACATCTTTGGATGCATCCCAGTCTACGGCGCCAATGTCCGCGATCCCTTTACGAACGGATTGAGGACCTGTGATGGAACCTGCTGCAGAAGCGGAGATTTTAACTTTCGGATTATCTTTTTTGAATTCGCTGGCAGCTTGAAGTGTCAGCGGAAGCAATGCGGAGGAACCGTTAATGACAATTTTACCTTTCTCTGTGCTCTTGGCAGCTGATGCTGTCGTTGCGCCACCCAGTCCACCAATCAGAGATACAGCCATAAGCATTGCTGTGAAGGGTTTGATCCATTTTTTCATGTTAATTAAACTCCTCTCGAATTAAAAAGCTTGTGATCATACTTGATTCAAAACATTACTTCGTAACGGCTCTCCAGCTTCCGTCAGCTTGTACCAGAACTCGGCCGTTCTCAACCACAGAGATTTGTGTTCCGGCAACCGCGATGGATGATACATCGGAAGATACGGTGTATAGCTTGGTTTGTTTTCCAGTTACCGGGTCGATCGAAAGGATCACGCTGTTGCTGTCATCCTGGGCCGCCAGTACATACAAGGTTCCACCCGACAGAATAGCTTGTTCTACATCGTACTCGGCATACACCGGCGTAGACTTTTGAGATGAATCCACAGACAGCAACGATGCTTTACCGTCTTCGGAAGGTACACTCACGTAGTAGGCTTTTTGTCCGTCAGCAGACCATACAAATACCTTGTCGTCGGTTGATGTTGTGAGCTTCACAGCCTCTGGTTTTGAATCTCCTGTGTTATACGAAAATATTTGCTGTTGATTGGATGAGAAATCAATGGAGACATTGTCTTCATCCACATTGGTTGTATCCGAAGTTACGGTCCCAAGTGTTGTTACGGTATAGATGAATTTCTTGCCGTCAGCAGAAACATTCAGGTTTTCCTTATAATCCACCTTGTCTTCGACCACTTTCGTAATCGCGCCATCCGCCAGATTAAGCTTGGCAATCACGGACCCTTTATCCCCTTGCAGGAAGTAGATTGCATTCCCGTCAGCAGACCATACCAACTCAGGCTTGATGCTGTTGTCGCTCGTGATCAGTTTCGAAGCCTTGGTCTTCAGATCAATAACATAAACGGCTCCCTCGGCATTCGTATACGCCGCTTGATCACCATTTGGCGAAATAACGAGATCGGACCCACCGTCTGTCGTTAACAACAACTCATATTTGCCGCTTGTTGTATTCACGAGATAATCGTTTCTGCCATTGTTATCGTTCTTGGAGACAATCAGCTTATCCGCTCCGGCAAAACGAGGATTCTCGACTTCATCGATCAAGGATACCGTACTGATCTCAAGCAGTCCGTTTCGCTTGACAATCGTACCGCCAACTCCCGACACCAGTGGACGAAGAGCGATGTAACTTGTACCACCGATGATGGTAACCGGTTGATTTAGATTCACTTTGACGTCATCTACCACGATTTGTTTACTATTGTTTTGGAGCGTCACGCTGTGATCATTCAGCTTGATCACCGTTGTTCCGCTATGTACTTCGGCTTGTGCGCCGATGGCTTTGATCACATCACGAAGTGAAACGAGTGTCTCGCCATTTTTAACGATGGAACGAACGACGACGCTGTTACCGTTTATTGTAAGCGTGGAATTTTGCACCTGAGCTGCATTAGCCGCAGGTTTCACTGCAGGAGCAGCCGATACTGCACTAACCACAGAAGTACCTAACACTGTTGCTACCATGGACACCACTAACACCTTTTTCATTGACATTGGCTCTTGTCACCCTTCTCTATTCCATTTATTTGCCTTGTTTTGTCATGCCCTGCTGTCTGGTATTCTGCATGTATCGTCTTTATGAGAGCTTGTCCGGCTCATCCCCCCAAACTTCCACGTTCATAGTAAAAATGACCTATCACGATTGTAATTATAGGAGAGATTTGTAAACGGGAAATCCTGGAATTGTTAACGAATTGTCAATGTTTTCATAACACACAAAAACGAGTCGTTGGAATATGACCCACGACTCGTTTTTTGTCTTTTTTCCCTAGATAAAAAGTTTCATCAATGTATTAAAAATCGGATTCACAATATAACCTGTCGGATGGATAGAATACCTCTTACCCGAGTTCAGACGGCTGATCTTCTCCATTTCCTCAGCGGACAGCACAAAATCAAAGATTTCACTATTCTCTCTGATCCGCTTTGGATTGGATGATTTGGGAATCAGGATGACGCCCCGTTCCAGATGCCAACGCAAAATTACTTGAGCCACCGTCTTATGGTGATGATCAGCGATTTCCTTCAATATTGAATGCTGCAATAACACTTTATTCCCCTGTCCCAACGGACCCCACGCCTCATGCAAAATCTGATGTTTGTCCATATAGGCACGTAGTTCGTTCTGCGGGAATTCCGGGTGCGTCTCGATCTGGTTGATCATCGGCAAGATTTTCGCGTGCTTCCTTAATTCTTCCAGATGCTGAATCTCAAAGTTCGCGACCCCAATGACTCTGATCTTGCCTTCCTCGTATAATTCCTCCATGGCTTTCCACGTTTCGATATACTTTGGCGAGGCAAAATGGATTAAATACATATCGAGGTAATCGACCCCCAGCTTGTTTATCGTTTCCTGGAAAGCTTTCTTGGTCGCTTCATAGCCATGATCCGTATTCCAGACTTTCGATGTGATAAAGAATTGCTCGCGCGGAATCTGACTATGCCGGATCTCTGCTCCAAGCGCTTTCTCATTCCCATAAATTCGGGCAGTATCAAAATGTCGGTACCCGACCTGAATGGCCTCGCGAGTCGCTGTTGTAAATTCTGCTTCTTTCGTTATTTTGTAAACCCCAAAACCCAGTTGAGGAATGGGAACACCGTTCCTGGCTTCAATCACTTTAGTATGCAAATTCATTTTGACTGCTCCTCTCCAAAAAAACAGAATATACTTGATATATATTATATCTAGTTAAAGCCAAAAAAAGAGGTTAACCCTTTCTTTCTTCATGAAACAGATCGGTTAACCGTATGTCTTTTAAATAATTCTGCATCGCGATCTCCGCGCCTTCAAGGTGATGAATGATCTTTTCTTTCACGTCATCCACGTCTTGTCCCTGGAGTGTTACATCGGTATGAACTTTAAACAAGTCTTTGCCGGGTTCAACCGCCAGGAATACGTCCAACATCGTGATTTCCGATAAAGGCTGAGCAAGCAATATGCCGCCCTTGGCCCCTTCTTTGGCCATTGTCAGTTTGGCGTTATTCAGGTTGCGAATGACTTTTACCGTCGTAGGAACCGGAATATTTAATTGCTCCGAAATCAACTTGGTGGATAAATAATTCGAACAGTTCTCCTCAGATAGAACGTGAATATAGAGCAGAATAGAGATTCCTTGTGATAAGGCTGTAGAGTATGCCATTTCATTCATCCTAACTATTTCTTTTCTAAATATACTATATATCTTTTATATTTAGTTATCAAGTACACAACACCCTTTCATAGCAAGGTCAAGAAACATTCGGTTGACTGTCCCCTTCCGGTGTAATACAATGCCAATTTTAACTGTATATCACATTCATCTGTACATTATCCTGAACTAAAGAAAGGAGCTGATGGGATGGTTCGAATCGATGCATCCGGCTCTGGGCAGAGCCTTCTTTCCATATTTGCCTGGAGCCTTTCCTAACAGTATTGAAGGTAAGAGCTTTGCCCCTCTATATATCCATTACGTTATATAGATAGGAGCAAAATCAGATGAAATACAAAAATGCAGACTATGTACTGCCAGCAGAACTGGTGCAGCGCATTCAACAATATATTCAGGGAACCTATTTGTATATCCCGGTCCAGGAAGAATATAAGAAACCATGGGGAGCATGTTCCGGTTCAAGAGCCATGTTGCAAAAACGCAATAAGGCGATTGCTGAGGCTTATCATTCTGGGATTTCTGTTCGTCTTCTGGCACAGCAGTACTACCTGACAGAGCGCAGTATTCGCCGTATCCTTCTCCAGCATAAACACGGACAATATTAATACTGCATCATGTATGTCCTTGCTCGTTGTTAAGAGCATACGGTAATCTGTTTCTGAAGGATTCAATTCAGGAGGTGCCTTTACTTCATGAGTTTATACGTTACACCACTACGTATCGAATTTGAATACAACGGGATACCACAGGTTATTACACCTGCCCTGATTGGTGATCAACGGCATGCCTTTCTGGTAGATTGCGGTTACGCCGGCTTCATTCCACATATTGAAAAAGCATTGAATAGACATGAGTTGTCGTTGTCCAATCTGACTGGCCTCATCGTTACCCATCATGATCTGGATCATGTAGGCTCTCTCGCAGAAATTAAGCGAACCCATCCCGATATCCGAATTATCGCACATGAACAGGAAGCTCCATATATTGATGGCACGAGAACCTCATTGCGGCTGGAGCAAGCGCTAGCAACACTTAGCCTTCTGCCTGAAAAAGACCAGCCCGCAGCGAAGGAATTCATCTGTACGCTGGAAATGATTGAACCAAGTCCGGTTGATCAGACAGTTCATGATCATGAGCTACTTCCATGGTGTGAAGGCATGGAGATTATACACACACCTGGTCATACACCAGGGCACATATCCATTTACCTCCCCTCCAGTCGTACCCTGATTGCTGGGGATGCAGTGGTCATTGAGAACAATGGAGAGCTCGGAATCGCCAATCCCCAGCATACACTAGACCTGAAGGAAGCGGTTCGCTCTGTACAACGCTTGCTTGGCTATGAGATCGATAAGCTCATTTGCTACCATGGGGGGCATTTTCAAGGGGATGTTCGACTTGCGTTTCAGCGACTACTTCAAACCTATGCTCCGTGAAACACCAATGGCCCATACTTGATGTATGGGCCATTTTTATGATCATCATTACTGTCATACTGACGTATGAATTTTACTGAACTTTACTGAGTTTACTCTACCCTCGATTTCATCGCTGCATATTTGCTGGGAGTGATACCTACAGCAGCCTTGAAAGACCGACTGAACAGATGAATACTCGAAAAGCCAACTTCCTCGGCAATCCGGGTTAAATTATGTGTTCCTTCAATAATTCTTTTCTGGGACTGCTCTATTCTGATATGCGTCACATATTTGTGAAGGGTAATCCCCAGCTTGCTTTTGAACAAATGCGATAAATGGTTCGTCGATACACCGACATGTCTACTGATAGCTACATTATTTAATTGAGGGTCGGCGTAGCATTCATGAATATAACGAATCGACTTTTCAATGAATGCCCACCCCTTGGTCATGTTTCCCTCTTGGTCTTGATCTTCGGATTGATTTTTGAAAAAAAGATGCAGCAACTCCAAACATATGGATTTCGTAATTAACGAAGATCCTCCCCGCTGCTCCTGAAACTCCTTATGCATGAGCGCAAATCTCTTTTTCCATTCAATTCGATCGGCTAGCTGCAAATGAGAGATTGGGCGTATGGAAGCCAGCTTCATTTCCCTATCCGCCAGATCAGGTCGTTCACTATGAGC
Organism: Paenibacillus taichungensis; assembly: GCF_013359905.1. Lineage (GTDB taxonomy): Bacteria > Bacillota > Bacilli > Paenibacillales > Paenibacillaceae > Paenibacillus > Paenibacillus taichungensis. The sequence continues at coordinate 812,497 of NZ_JABMCC010000118.1, forward strand.
TGCACTCGTATTCTTCAATAAACTACGCTCTTCCTCATAGTACAGATCAAAATGAAAAATATACTGAATCAATGGCTGCGTGGAGGTGGACCGAATGATATGAGACATGAATGGATGCATCAGCACAATGTCGCCTTCTTTGACCAGGTATTTCACACCACTCAAGAAGAACTCCGCTTCCCCTTGTTCAATGTATGTATACACATGATCGTGGTCTATCCATTCCCCTGCCAAAGAAAATGATTCCGTCACTCTTGCCGCTCTTACGAATGGCGAAATGCTATTCATCCATGGCTCAAACACATGTATTCCTCCCCACTGCCTTCTCACTGATCCGGTTATATTTTCGCGAACACTTTATCGAAGCCTGCTTTGGACTTGGCAAACAATTCACTTGAATCGACAGTTGGCGTTGGTGCAAGCACCTCTTGAGATACGACGCCAGTGTATCCAATCGCTTTTAGATTCTTCAAGAATCCCTGCAGATCAATTACTCCCTCGCCAGGGTATAAACGCTCATGATCCAGCAATTCTTCAATGGGCAGATCATAAGCATCATTGATATGAACATGGACAATCTGTTCCTTCTTAAGATCCAACACTTCTTCGATCTTTAATCCATTCGTATGCCAATGATAGGAATCCACCAATAAACCAACATTGGGAGCATGAATTGTTTCGATCCAGTCAAGCGTATCCTCCACACTCCAAATAAATGGATTCTTCCATTGAGTGCGCAGATGATGGCAACCCACAAATTCCAGGCCCAGTCGAATTCCATAGGCGTCCAGAATATCTGCACACAATCTCAAGCGTTTGGTAGCTGCCGCCATAAATGATGCTGCTGGCTGATCTGTGGAAGGTAAAATATAGGTACAACAGCTGTAACAGTTCAATGCAGCAGAGGCTTCTGCCATTTGAACCAGCGATTGAAGACCATCACGAAACTGTTCATCTGTGGTTCTCCAGTCTACGGTCAGATCGGATGAACCGATGATCACCTGATTGCTTTCCAACAGATGTTTGGCCTGTTCCTTGCCAACCTCTTCAATGAATGAGAGCGGATTCAAATCTACAGACTGAAATCCGTATTTTGCAGCATTCGTAATATATTGTTCATTGGACTCGATGTTCCCTAAGCCTGCTCTTGTTAACCCTCTAATCATCATAATCTCCTCCTAGGACCAGTCAAACAGTACACCGTTATACTGGTCTTTATTCAATCTCAGTCCCTCGTATGCTTCTTGCGCTTGATCCGGCTTCATCACATGGCTGATCAATGGTTCGATATGCAGCTTGTTCTTTAACATCAGTTCAAATACAATGTTCGAATTTCTCACCAGGGAATGCTTAACGAATTCGTTCGGCTCAACCGGGAAGCGCCATTCATGTGCCCCCTTAAACGTAATACAGCCTCGTCCATACAGGTGGCAGTAGTTCAATATATCGGTGACATCCGTGTTATATTCGCCTCGTGGACTGCCCAGGAAAATAATCTCTCCCAGCTTCCCGATCCACTCCAGACTTTGAACACCTACACTGGGTACACCCGTCGCCTCAATATGAGTGGATACACCTGCTCCATTCGTTAGGGCATGTATCTTTTCTTTTACTTTATCTTCTCCGCCATGAAGCGTATAGTCAACCCCACATGTCTGGGCAGTTCGAATTCGTTCTGGTGACAGGTCCACGCCAATCACAGTTGCCCCTTGAAGGCGTGCCAATTGAGCCGCCAAATTCCCTACCAATCCAAGCCCCGTCACGCCAACAACGTCCCCAAGTTCAATATTGGATACACGAACGGAGGTGAATGCCACCGTTGCCATACGGGTGAAGGGAACCCACTTCAAATCCAAGTGCTCAGGTACCTTGATGAAAACATGATCTGTGGATACCACTTGATATTCAGCATGTTGACCATAATGGAACACAGCGTCCCCAGGCTGAACATGGTGTACCCCCTGTCCCACCTCGATCACTTCACTTACACTTGCATACCCCGGACATACGGGAAGCTTGGCCCACTCTTCTTTTCCCGATAACATGGCCAGCTCCGTTCCCGGACTGATGAGGGAATAGATCAATTTTACCAATACTTCCTTCTCCCCTAGAGCTGGCAAAATAAAATCCTCTTCTACCGTTTCCACTTGCAGCGGACGAGCAAACATGATCTTTCTATTCTTCATCACCTTCACTCCTTTCTTATCTTTTTAACTACAATATAAGACTTTTCATTCGCATTGTCTTTGATTGCAAAACCGATTTTTTATCTAAAACAACGATTTTAAAACCTTTGTAAGCGAATCCAGCATAAACGTAAAAAGACTCACAAGATCCAATGATCTGTGAGCCTCAAATTCAATCTTATTCAGTCGTAGTCTGATACAATGCGGTACACCCGTTAGACGACCGGCTACTTCAGGGATAGCCGGCCGTTATTGAAACCGGATTGGCCGCATGGTTCCTTTTTTGCTAATTTCACAGCTACACTTGTCACTTCTCAACCGCCAACTACGGCTGCAGCCCATGAACCTCAAACTCATAGATTCGGGCTGCCGTATCGCCGCCCTGCGTAGGTTTCAGCACATTCAGCTTCACATAACGAGCCTTGACCAGTGCAATTGCATCCGAGGTTTCGGCTGCGGTATTCCCCTGTACATGAACTACATCTGACCAATTCACGCCATCAGCACTGACCTGGATCGAATAGTCGCTCGTATTAAATCCAGACCATTCCCCACCGCTCTCAGCATGTTTGATGACAAAACCACTGATCTGATGTTCTTTGCCAAGATCCACTTGCAGCCAATGCGGCTGATTACCCAGTGCGCACCATTTGCTGTTGTCCGTCACCTTGCCGTCAATTGCCTTTCCCGCATCTTCAGCAGGGCCGCAGGCGTGGTCGGCAGTGGCCGTTTTGCCAAGTGCGACATTTTTAATCCCGGAAGCGCCCCTGCTTACGGTGATCAAAGCTTGCTTCGTTACCGTATCCTGCCCCGAGCTGTTGGTAGCTGTAAGCGTCACATTGTACGTGCCTTCCTTGTCATACGTTACCACTGGATTTTGCTCCGTGCTGACAGCCGGACTGCCATTCTCGAAAGTCCACGACCAGCCTTCCGTCACCTCGGAAGAGAGATCAGTGAAATGCACCTGCTGGCCAGGTGTGATCAGTGTTGCATCTGCCTTGAATCCTGCTTCCGGCTTAGGATACGCCGGCCACTGAATGGTCACGCTGGCAGCCTGGCCGCGCTCATATTTTGCATTCACTGCCACGACTTTCAGTACAGTCGCCTGTTCCGCGTTGATTCTCTTCATCTCAGGCACATAGAAGACGTTATTGGTGGTCGCACCCACCCAAGTCTCTTTGCCGTCGGGCAGGACACGGTAAATCTCATATTGTTGAACTTCCTTGTCGTTGTCCAACGCGTTCCATTTCAACCTTGCATCACCGTATATACCGCCGCGGAAATCGGATTGGATGACATTCAATTCTTCAACTGCTTCAAGTGGCTTCACTGGATTAGCATTCTTCTGAATGGATATCTGACCAATATGGATGTCATAATCCGATATGATTTCCTTGCTGTCAAAATACAAAGACAATGCCACAATCCGCTTTCCTTTATAAGGCGTCAGATTCAAGATGTCCGTCGTCCAACCCGATGCCTTTTTGTCTTTTACATCCAAAAAGACGAACTGATCAGGACGGTCTGCAAAAGCCAGGCCAACCTTCATGCTCGGCTTGTTCTGCGTTTTGTACGTGATTGACAGCTTGGTAGCTGGCTCAATCTTCAGATCGGTTTGATACAGCTTCAGATGGGTAGCATTTGCCGAACTTAGCGTCCCCGATACCTTAAGGGAACTGCCCCCATAGTAGGCATCCGACCAATCGAGGGACGGCGTAAGTGCGTTACCCTTACTTTCTGTCAGCCAGCGCCATGTCGGAAGCACATCCTGTAAACTGCGGTTATTCCAACCACTATCCCGTACCTGCTGGCCATGGACATAGAATTTCTCACCACTGCCCGTGTTGAAGTTGGTCGTGAATGGCAGTTGGTCCACCGGCGATGATTCAATCACATTGTTCGCAATCCCTTTCCAGGCCTGGCTTGTCGCCGTATTGGCCGGGTTACCGTTCTGGCCTACCCAGAATTGATTCTCACGGGCAAAGAAATCGGCCATGCTGTCCGCGCTGTTGTACGACCAATCCGGCCGATAAATGCCGAGAGAAGTCACAGCCGGTTTCCCTTCAGGAAACAGCAAATTCCATTTCAGACTGGTATCGTATCCTTTAGCTTCCACATCGATGCCTGCGAACAGTTCAAATGGTGATCTGCCCAGGCTTTTGGCTTTGGCCGCGGAACTGCCAAGATCATTCCACCAGAAATTCAGGAACATGCTGTCTGATACCTTGTTCCCGTTATCCTGAAGGAACATTGCATTCCGGTCCGTCAGCGCATTTTGCCATGAAATATTGCCTTCCTTCGTCATGGAATCATACCAGATGATCTCCATACCGGCAGGCTTATGATCCTGAAGATAACGGAGGAATGTCTTCATTAACTGTGCGTCAGTGGCTGTTCCACCTTCAGTCTCCTGATTGATAAACCAACCGTCAAAACCGTAGTACTCCGCTACCTCAATTAATTTATCCGCGGCCGGGAAGGACCCATCGCTGTTCTGCTGAAGCATTTGCTTCACCCACTCATATTTGCCACCATATACGGATGGAGGGAAGAACACTGTGCCCATGATTGGCACTCCGTTCCGGTGTGCCGCATCAATCGTGTCGGCGCTTGGTGGCACAATAATACCTTCTCCCGCCGAGCCACCCCAATATACGAGCTTGTCGACATACTGCCAGTAAGAAAACGTATTTGCAGAGAATGTATCCGAGCCCTGTGACGGAACGCCACTGGTTCCCTGATTCAACGCAGACAAGGCCATCACTTTAGGATCTTTTGTTGCGTTCGGGTTAACTGCCTCTCCTGTGAATCGGCTCTGGAGCGGAATGGTGCTCCGGTTAAATGCCGCATCCGGGTCGGAAGCTGGATTCCAGTTAAGCAATTGTTCAGGCAGCCAATAGGATGAATAAGGTTGCTTCGCCAAGGCCGCTGAGGAAAGAACAGCGCATACCAATATTACAAATAGGAGACTCGCACCAAGTTTTTTCATACCGTACCCTCCAATCCATTTTTGGCAAACTAATCAGGGTGAAAAAAGAAACGTCCGTCAAACCAGGACAGACGTTTCCATGTCTACTTTATAATTCAGGTTATTTTTGATTTGCAGCTTTCCATTCGTCGTACTGCTTTTGTGCTTCTGCAATCACTTTATCCAGACCTGCCGCTTTCAACTTCTCGATCGCTTTCGGCAGATGCTCATCCGGGTCAACAGCTCCCGTCATGATGGATGGGTAGAATTCTTTCACGATGGCGGAGATGGAAGCCACTTCCGTCTTCACCGGATCAGGATTGAAGTTGAAGCCAAAGCTTGGAGCAACTTTCGCGGAATTATTGAATTCCTTGAACGCTTCCCACTTATCAGCTGGATCTTCCTTGTGCATGTAAGTCAGGAACAAGTTACCCAGGGCAAAACCAGGCATCTGGAATCCGTCCTTCATCGCTGGCAGATCCTCAATGACATTATCTGAAATCTTATTGTAATGTGTTCCTTCAATGCCGTAGTTGATCAGGTTACGCAGATATGGATCGGTATTCAGCAAGTTCAGGAACATCATAGCCCGTTCCGGGTTCTTGGAGTTCGCCGAGATTGCATGCATAGCGCCTGTTGCCGAGCCAGTGAAAATAACCGGATCCTGCATCGGTGTAGTCACGATATCATAGCCCGCACTTCTGGACCATCCCAGTTCGGCGTACGGCTGTGTTTGTTCACGGTCAACAAACCATTTGCCTGTTTTGATGTTGTCGATGCCTTCCAGTGTTGCTACATCCTTACGCAGATAACCAGCCTGATAGTATTTACGGATGGTTTTCAACGAGCTTTTCAGCTCTTCGGATTCCAGCACATTAACGTATTTACCAGTGTCACCATTCATGTTGATACCAACCGGGAATTCGTCACCGAGCAGGAAGTCGAACGCCAGATAAGGCTTAAAGCCCTTCGGAACAGCCAGCGGAGTAATGTCGGCTGGTTCATTGTCCTTGATTTGCTGCAGGTAAGGCTCCAGATCTTCTAATGTACGAATCTTGCTGATGTCCATGTTGTATTTATCAACGTACTGCTTGTTGAAGCGCCATACCCATTGCGAAGCCAACTCTTTGTTCACTGGCACAGCATAGTTTTGGCCATCGATCTGCGATCCTGTGAGGAATCGTGGATCAAGCTGCTCTTTAATGCCCTGACCATACTTATCCAACAAATCATTGATTGGCAGGAATGCTCCTCTGGTGGCATTTGGCAGATAGTCATAAGCCCAGGAAGAGGTGAAAGCGATATCATAATTTTCGCCCGAAGCGGTAATGACTGGCATACGTTTGGAATAATCACCCCAGTCAATCATCGTGATGTCGACGGTTGTATTTATTTTCTCCATTAAGTATTTGTTCATTTCTTCCTGCACCATTGGCAGATCGCGCTGTGGACCACCAATCAGATATACCTTGAGCTTCACTGTGTCCTTATCGCCGGATTCTCCCCCGGATGCCGCATTCCCGCTTGTATCATTGGTATTACTGCTACCGCAGCCTGCTAGAACAGTAGAAAAAGCAAGCAGTAAAGTAACCATGAGCAGAGCGATTTTTCTTGTCTTCATGTGTATCCCCCTTATTAATGTTATTGTTACTGCCCTTTGAGGGCAGGCACAACCAGACTTATTCTTTGACCGAACCGATGGTCAGACCTTGTATAAAATACTTTTGGAAAAACGGATACGCCAGCGCAACCGGCAGTGTAGCCAAGACAACCATCGCCATGCGGACGGTCTCCGTTGGCAGTGTCGAGGCAATGTCGTAGGACACGACCCGGCTGCTGTTTTGCACAACAAAATCCATATTGTTCTGTATTCGAATTAGCAATGTCTGGAGTGGAATCAAATTCGCATTGTCGATGTAGAGTAGCGCATTGAACCAGTCATTCCAGAATCCTAACGTACTGAACAATCCAATAGTCGCGATGCCCGGCAACGAAATCGGCAGTACGATGCGCGTATAGATACCGAACTCAGTAGCTCCGTCGATTTTGGCCGACTCAATAACCGCATCCGGCACGGTGGTCGTGAAAAATGTACGCATAACGATAATGTAAAAAGCGTTCATGATTGACGGCAGGATCAGCGCCCAGATCGAATCCCGCAAGTGCAGCACCTGCGTAACCACGATGTAACTGGGAACGAGACCGCCGGAAAATAGCATGGTGAAGAAGGCCAAAAAGCTGAAAAACCGACGCTGCGCAAAATTTTTGCGCGAGATGGCATACGCATACGTGGTGACCAAATACAGTGTTAGCGCGGTTCCGACAACCGTCACCGTTAAGGTAACCCCAAACGATTGGGCCATCTGCTGCCCGGATTCCATAAGGAATCGGTAGGCATCCAGCGTCCAGACTTCAGGGAATAACTTAAAGCCATTGATCGCCAGCGTCTTCTCATCGGTAAATGAGATGATCACAATGAACAGAAACGGAAAGATACAAGATAAGGCAAACAGACCGATAGCTATATTAAAAATCACATTGGATAATGGCGAGATGGCATTCAGATCTCTCGATTTCTTTCCGGTCCTTCTCGTATGGGCAGATGCCCGCTTTACCGGTTCGCTTAAATTACTCATGGAAGCACCCCCTTGCCGCAGCCTAGAATACGGCATAATCCTTTTCAATTTTACGCACAGCATAGTTTGCCAGCAGGACAAGAATCAAACCGACAACCGATTGATACAACCCTGTAGCTGTACTCATTCCTGTATCACCCATAATGGTCAAGCCGCGGTATACAAACGTGTCGATGACATTGGTGACCGGATACAGCGCACCAGAGTCCCGCGGAACCTGATAGAACAGTCCAAAGTCGGAACGGAAGATCCCGCCGATCGCCAGAATGGTGAGGATGATCATTAGCGGTCTGAGCAGGGGCAGCGTTATGTACCGGATCTGTTTCCACTTGGTGGCTCCGTCGATCATCGCTGCCTCATAATAAGAACGATCGATACCTGCGATTGCCGCCAGATATACTACACTGCCATAACCTGCACCTTTCCACAGGCCGAGCAGAATGAGAAAATACGGCCAATACCCTGTCTCACTGTACCAACTAACCGGATCTCCACCAAAATAGGTAATGATCTGGTTGAACACACCCTTTTCCACACTCAGAAACGAGAAGACGAAATAACTGATAATAACCCAGGACAGGAAATAAGGCATAAACATCGCGGTCTGGTAGATCTTCGCCAGCCGTTTGTTCAGCAGTTCGTTCATGATGATCGCAAGCGTCACCGCGAGCACCAACCCGAGAAAGATCAGACCCAGGTTATACAGAATCGTATTACGTGTGATGATATAGGCGTCACTGGTGGAGAACAGAAACTCAAAGTTCTTGAACCCGACCCATTCGCTTTTTAGAACGCTTTCAAGAAATCCGCCCGGATGAATCCTGAAGTCCTTAAAAGCAATAATCGTTCCGAACATTGGCAAATAGGCAAAAATGATAAACCAAGCTGCTCCCGGCAGTACCAGCAGAAGAAACGCCTTGTTCTTCATCAGACTTTTGAAGATGCCCTGCACGGCTGTCCCTCCTTATAATCTCGTTCATTATTGCTTTAGTTGCATCCAGCATTAATCCCCTATAATCAACACTGGATCTAAGCCCTTTTGGTGCTTTGGATTTCCTCGTTCACTCCTACCTCCATTATGCAAGCGCTACCAATTTTGAGATAGTTGAAAAACCCAATAAATTGATGGATTAATTAAAGATCGTACATTCATTCCATAACAAAAAAGACACCCCCACATGGGGAGTATCTTCATTCAGCCGGAGCCCCGGCTTACTTTTTCATGTAGATTGAGCGCAGCTCCGTAGGAGAAACGCCAGCATATTTCTTAAACTGTCTGTAAAAGTATGTGGAGTCCCAATAACCCACCTCGCCCGCTATTTCTGCCGTCTTTTTGTCCGAATATAACAGCAAATGAGTGGCACGCTCGATTCGGTACTGGTTCACATAATCAGAAAAGGTGGTACCGACCTCTTGCTGGAACAATTGGCCGAGGTAGTTAGGATGAAGCTCCAGCCTCTGACTGAGCGTCTTAAGTGACAGCTCATCCTGATAGTGATTTTTCACCACCTCCAGCACAGACATGATATGCGGACTGTACGTTTTCTCGGCGGTATGATATGTATCCAGCGTGCGATGAACAACCTTTCTGACCAATTGTTTCAGTTTGCTGAGCGTATGAATTCTGGACAGGGGCCCGAAGATGTCCCCATAGTCAGGCGTTTTCTCCAGTTCCTTGGCGGCCAGCATAAGCTGGATTGCAGAATTGAAGAACGGTGTTCTCGGGAGGCAGGGTTCCTTACCCTCAGCAATGAAGAATTCGTCGATGAACCGGTCCACCTCAGTACCTTCACCATCCCGCAGCAGCTTGTGAAACTGCTCCATCGCAGGCCCTGGCTTCTCTTGATACTCATTGGCAGCTTCTTCGTTCTCCACTTGCATGATGAAGGTATTACAATCCATAAACAAATGATTCTGAAGCCATAGCTTTACGGACTTGCAGCTCTTCGGAAAACCCAGATAGGTCGACTCGGATTGACCGATGATCCCCCATACACGTGCACCTGTATCCTCGGCGACCGCCTGCTTCATCCTGTTAAGTGCCTGAAGCTGCCACTCAGCACTGCCTTCCGTACCGGCTGAAACGAACAGCAGCATGATGTCTCCCTCCTGATCGGGAAAGCAGATAACACCGCAACCATCCGGGAGGCCTTTGTTCCCGACCTGCTCACATTGCTCAGCAATTCCCGGCAGATATATCTGGGGATCATCCCCCTTGTCATCGCCTACAATCCGCAGAGAAGCCGCACAATATGTGGACTTGTTCATGGGAATCTCAAGCATCTGCGCACGCTCACGGAATTCTTTGGCGTCAATGGTCTCGTTCGCCCACCGCTGCAAAATATTGTTGCGCAGAATCCTCCAGCTCTGATCCATTTGAATCTGGCGCATCTCTTCGTGCTCCCAATCCCGCTGCATATGCTTGATGGTCGCTTCCAGTTCATCCATATTGACTGGCTTGAGCAGGTAATTTTCGACCCCCAGCGAGATGCCCTCCCGCACATATTTGAATTCTTCGTAACCGCTCAAAATAATGAATTTGGTATATGGATTGCGCGCTTTAGTCTCCCGGATCAGTTCAAGTCCGGTCATTTGCGGCATCATGATATCCGTAATAATCAGATCGACAGGAACCTCGTCCATCATTGCTAGCGCTTCCAACCCATTGCATGCCGTTCCGGCAATCTGCATGTTATTCTGATCCCAATCAATGATGGCTTGCATTCCTTTCACAATAAGCGGCTCATCATCGACCAACATTACACTTCTCATCCCGTTTCCTCCCTTGTAACTGGAATGCTGATGGTCACCTCACATCCTTCGCCCTCCATACTGTTCAGGTGCAGTCCATAATCACTGCCATAATTCAGACGTATGCGGTCGTGCACGTTCTTAAGACCCAAAGATCGGTCAGATGTCTCAGCAGCTTCATCACCCTTATGCAACCCATGCTGCAGTTCAAGCAATCTCTCTGCGGACATCCCCTTTCCGTTATCCTTCACACGGATGTGAATCACGCCGTTCTCTTCTTCGGCTGTGATGGAGATCCGGTTATCATCATCATTTGTACGAAAACCATGCACTATATAATTCTCAATAATCGGCTGGACCAGCAACTTGACGACCATGCTTCCCGCCGCTGCATTCTCGATATGGGTCTCCACGTGCAGCTTGTCCTCATACCGATATTGGACCAAAGCCAGGTACATGCCGCACAGCTCTATTTCCTCCGCCAAGGTGACATGGGTCTGCTTTTTGATCAAATGACGGAACATCGTGGCGAGAATATAAATCATCTGCCCAACATCCCTGGCTCCCAAACTGATGGCTTTCATGCGGATGCTTTCGAGCGTATTGTACAAAAAATGGGGATTGATCTGGGCTTGCAAAGCGACAAGCTGCGCGTTCTTTTGCTTGATCTCTGACACATATACCGTTTCTATGTAAGACTCCAGCCGATCACACATATGATTAAATCTCTGCGAAATCTGCTGCAGCTCATCTTCCCCCTCCATCTCGATACGTTTACTCAGATCACCCTCCTGCCAGCGACGCATGTAAAGCACGAGTCTGTGAATTTTTTTGGAATAACGACGGATGATGGTGAACGTCACCGCGATGCTAATCATGATGCACAGAATCACAATCCCAATGAGGCTGAAACGAATCGCCTGAAGGCTCTGTTTGATTTGCGACTCCGGAATAATAGAAGCCACGACCATGCCCGTATTCCCGATATTCAGCAGCTGCACCTTGGAACGCTCCTCCAGATCCACCCAATCCTCCGGCAAGTTCATCTTCCCCCAGTACGGGTAGACAATGTTGTCATACTTGCCCTGCGAATCGAAAATCACCTCACCTTCCCCGGTCATCAGCATGATCCGACTGTTCTTGCCGCCCGGCCTGTCTCGAAGAAGCCCTTTGATACGGTCTGTATTCAGCTCAAACATAATTGCACCATACTGCTTCAATGTCACGGAGTCTTTGAGCACATTCGCATAGCTGTATGGAGTAGGCTCATCATCCATTTTCCCTTCGAAAAGCGGTTCGCTGCCCATGTACTGCCAAGGTGCACTCCTTAGTTGCTGGAACCAGTCCTGATGCCCTGCAGACAGCTTGGGATGATAGTAAAAGTGCTGGGTCTCCCGATTAAGAACATAGAAGAAATCCTGATCCGTGCTGTATAAGACGACATTTGCAATCGAAGCCTCATCCTTTAACAGCAGACGTAATTGATAATCGAAGTTCCCTCGCTCCGTACGGTAGCTGTAAGCATATTGATTCAGACGCCAATTGAGAAAATCCTCGTATTCATGAGTCAAAAAATACTTCAGATCATCGCCGATCATAGCGTCGGTATAAATCTGCTGCACGGCATTATACAGCCGTTCATACTGCTGATTCAAGTTGATGCTGACAATATCCAGCTCCTGCAAACTCGCATCCATTTGTTCCTGTACCACTCGCTGTTCATAGTAGCGGTAGGCCAATACCGCGATGCTGATGAACAACAGGACCATCACCATGGAATAAAACAGCAAAATTTTGTTGAACATTTTTTTCTTCAAGTAGTTCTTATACATGGTTCGTATCCTGGACATTCGCGCCTGAACACCTCCTCCAGACCCATTTCCAACTCAGTGTATCACCGTTTGGTTAAATTCGACAATCACCAGCGCATAGAACCAGTAATCCATATTACGATTTGTCAAAATTGAATGGAAGCGCTATAATGGGCGCATTCCCCTATAAAAGTTATGTAATACATACTCGCTTTGGATGCTCTCTATATATGAATCACTCCCCGATAAAATGAACTGGGGGTTTTTATGATGTTTCTTACTGAAAACAAACTACAAGCACGTATTCATGAATTATCCGAGCTCCGTTACCGGGATCGTCTGCCTTTAAATCATTTTCTCGCCTGCGAAGACCGCAGGGAAGAGATCAACCCGGTCCTGCCTGGAGACGATAGCCATTGGAAGCCTATGCATACAGGAGAAAGTTGGTCCGGTCGAGATCTCTATTTGTGGCTGCGTACAAAAGTCGAGTTCCCTGCCTCCTGGGAAGATAAACGGATTGTCGGACTGTTTGATTTTGGCGATACCGGGGGTGGTAACAATTCCGGCTTTGAATCACTGTTCTACTGGGATGGCAAGCCATTTCAAGGCGTGGATTCCAACCACAAGGAAGTGTTCTTTCCAGCCTCTGCCGCAGGCAGCACCAACGAGTTGGTCTTCCGCTTATGGTCCGGTCTGGAAGGTGGCGGTCAGCCCCGCAACCAGACGCATACGTTCAGACAAGCAGAACTGTGCTGGCTGGATGAAGCTGTTGATGATCTTGTATTTACAGGGTCAGCAATTCTGGAAACGGTCAACATTCTGGATGCCCATGCACCGGAACGCACAAAGCTGCTTCATGCACTCCAGCAGTCTTTCCGCCTGATCGATTGGTCGCAGCCTAAGTCCGATGTCTTCTATACTTCTGTGCATGACGCAAGGGATGACCTAAGCTCCCGATTGAATGCGATGGACAAGGCCTCTGATGTGACCGTTACTTGTATCGGCCATACTCATATTGACGTTGCCTGGCTGTGGCGGTTGAAGCACACGCGCGAGAAATGCGCCCGCTCCTTCTCTACGGTCATGCGCCTGATGGAGATGTTCCCGGAGTATGTTTTCCTTCAGACACAGCCGCAATTGTACGAATATGTGAAAGAGGACTACCCGGAACTGTACGAATCCATCAAGGAACGTGTCGCTGAAGGTCGCTGGGAAGCGGGCGGCGGCATGTGGCTGGAGGCTGACTGCAACCTGACCTCGGGTGAATCCCTGGTCCGACAATTGCTGATTGGCACTCGTTTTCTCAAAGAAGAATTCGGGACGGATTGCCGATATCTATGGTTGCCCGATGTTTTCGGCTACAGCTGGTCTCTGCCGCAAATTCTGAAAAAATCCGGCATCCATACGTTCATGACAACCAAAATCAGCTGGAACCAATACAACCGCATGCCATTCGATACATTCCACTGGCGCGGAATTGACGGCTCAGAGGTGCTGACCCACTTCATTACTACACCCGAGCCTTGGTCCGAGCCGGGTTCATGGTTCTATACCTATAACGGGAAAATCATTCCGAAGACGGTCAAGGGCATCTGGGATGCCTACCGTGATAAGGAGATGAACCAGGATCTGCTACTGTCGTACGGATACGGAGACGGTGGAGGCGGAGTTAACCGGGAAATGCTGGAGATGAGACGTCGGCTGGATCAACTGCCCGGATTGCCCAAGGTCAAGACAGGACGCGCAGATGATTATTTTGAAAAGTTGCAGGAGACGGTCGAGAAAACCGATTCGTACATCCATACTTGGGATGGCGAACTGTATCTGGAGTATCATCGCGGAACGTATACCAGTCAGGCGTACAACAAACGGATGAACCGCAAGCTTGAGCTGGCTTACCGCGAAGCGGAATGGCTGAATGCATTGCAAAGTATTGTGCATAATGACTGGAATCTGTATCAAGCGAAGTCTCTGACTGCGGGTTGGAAAATCATTTTGCGCAACCAGTTCCATGACATCATTCCCGGTTCCTCCATCACAGAGGTGTATGAGGATAGCCGAATTGAATATGCAGAAGCTGAGCAGATTGGCAGTCACGTGGACACGCAGGCTCGGATGGCTATCGCTTGCAGCGGAGAATCTCCGCATACGTACACCATTTGGAACTCTTCCCCATGGGTCGTTACAGAAATCGTGAGCATTCCTGCGGCATCAGGCGAATTGGAAACGGGAACTTGGCTGAGCGATTCCGGAGAGCTCCTGAACGCTCAATACCAGGATGCACGTTGGTCCGTCGAGGTGAATAATATTCCTTCGCTGGGGTATACCACCATTCACTTCCAGAGCGGTACGGTAAACGATATCCCTGAGCAATCGTCATTCATCCACACAGCCAATGGAATTGAGACACCGTTCTATCTGCTCGAGTGGAATGAGAATGGGCAGTTGACCCGCCTTTACGATAAAGAGTCACATCGTGAGGTCCTTGCCAAAGGCGCTAGAGGCAATGTGCTTCAGGTGTTCGAGGACAAACCACTTGCCCACGAGGCCTGGGATATTGATATCTTCTATCAGGAGGATATGCGAGAGATTACGAAATGCACCAGCATTGAAGTCGTAGAGACGGGACCACTTCAGACCGTGATTCGCTTTGCTTGGGAATACCTTGGCTCCACGATTACGCAGAACATGACTGTATATACCGGGCAGCGACGAATCGATTACACCACTGAGGTGGATTGGCATGAACAGCAGCAACTGCTGAAAGTTGCCTTCCCAGTCGGCATCCGCTCTACGGAAGCCACCTACGATATTCAGTTCGGTAACGTTAAACGGCCGACGCACTGGAACACAAGTTGGGACTGGGCGCGTTTCGAATCCGTTGGCCATCAATGGGCTGATCTGTCCGATAGAGGTTATGGCGTCAGTTTGCTGAATGATTCCAAGTACGGTTATGACATTAAAGACAACGTCATGCGGCTGACCCTGATCAAGAGCGCTACGCACCCTGATCCACATGCCGATCAGGGACTGCACAGCTTCACCTATGCTCTTCTTCCGCATCAGGGAGATTGGCTCGTTGGCGGAACCGTGCAGCAGGCCTGGCTTCTGAATGCTCCAGCTCGATATACACAAGGGGTATCAGAGCAGCCAAGTCGATCCATGCTCACCTTGTCCGGCAGCACAGCCATGATCTCGGCAGTTAAGAAGGCGGAGGATTCCAATCGTGTCATCGTACGCGTTCATGATTATTCCGGCAGCATGAATACGCTTGAACTGACAAGCGATCTACGGATTCACGCGTGGAGAGAATGCAATCTTATGGAAGTACCAGAGGGCGAACTCCTGTATGATACACCGATAACTTTTGCTCTTGAACCTTATGAAATCAAGACGTTTGAGATTGATCTGAGAGTATAATCCTATAACTGCAGCAGCTTAACCAAAGAAACCAGCAAATCCCCAGATGATGGGCGACTTGCTGGTTTCTTCGTGTTGTAGTTATTCGATCCTTATTCAGACAGTAACGGTCCGCAACCAATGCTTCTCAATGACGTATTATAGAACAAAATGGAAAGGATGGCGTTTATATGGGAGAGTCAATCAAAAAAATGAAGTCCCCCACCTTCATTTTCTTTTCATGCGTCCTGGTCCTGTCCGTAATCATCGCAATCCTGTCCAGACCTTATTTCACAGAGCCGATTTTCCATGTTGAGAACAACAAGTACACATTCGATAGTGAACAAGGTAATCTAACGACTTATCGCAGCAGAACGGCAGATCCTATTCAAGTACGCCTTGATCATCAGGAACGGACTGTTTACATCAATCATCAGCAATATCTCATCACGAAAATTGATTCTGCGTTCAGTACAACGTATAAGTTGATATATCCTAACGGGAACAAGTATGAAGTCCAAGATCATTCCGGACAGTTAATAAGTTTTGATGCAAAAGGCAATAGCGTTTCCGAGGTCTTCTTGTACGTTGGCAGTCAAAGAGTACTTCAGGATGGGGAAGAACAATTCTCTCCTGCAACGCTTGTAACAGCCGCCTACCCAGATTATCATTACACTCGTGGTGCTCCAGGTTATCTGTTTCTCGCATTAGCCGCAGTGATATTCGGATGGTGCAGCTTCCGTTATCAAAAATTTCAAGACTTCCTTTTCTACCTCTCGCTTCGTTCGTTCTGGGCGAACGATGCAGAACCTAGCGACTTTGATTACTTTTTGAGCAAAGTATGCGGGATTGTCGTTATGATAGGGGCTTTCTGGATCGCTATTAATGCATTCTGAACTGAAAGCAATTCGATGTACCATAATTGGTTTATTTTACCGTCTCTAATGTATATCGATTGCGTGGAATCTCAAGCCCTAGATTACCGCGCAGTGTCTCATGCTCATACTCGGTACGGAACAGGCCGCGCTCTTGTAAGACAGGTACGACCAGGTCCACGAAGTCAGCGAGTCCGTTCGGCACAACTGTACGAATGTTGAAACCGTCCGCAGCTCCCCCTTCGAACCACTCCTGAATCTGATCAGCGATCTGATCCGGTGTACCGATGAAAGATGTGCGAGGTGTCGATGCAAGCAATGCCACTTGGCGGAGGGTCAGCCCCTGTTCTCGTGCCTGCTGCTTGATCTTGTCCGTTGTACTGCGGAAGCTGTTACTGCCCAAATCACCAATCTCCGGGAAAGGCTCATCCAATGGGAATTGGGCAAAGTCATAATGATCGAAGTAACGTCCCAAATAATTCAGTGCATGGTCAATATCGACCAACTCCGCGATTTCCTGATACTTGCGCTCCGCTTCTTCCTCCGTTCTGCCCACAATGGGACCGATGCCAGGGAAGATCAGGATATCTTCTGCCTTACGACCATAAGCCACCGCTCTTGCCTTCACATCCGAATAGAACTCCTGAGCTTCCTCCAACGTCTCGTGCCCCGTGTATATAGCATCGGCCGATCGGGCCGCCAGATCCTTGCCGGATTCGGAAGAACCTGCCTGGAAAACGACCGGATGTCCTTGCTTCGAGCGCGCCACATTGAGTGGACCTTGGACAGAAAAGTGATCTCCCTTGTGGTTCAGCGTATGCAGTTTGGATGGGTCGAAGAAAACACCGTTCTCTTTATCCCCGATAAACGCGTCATCCTCCCAGGAATCCCACAGGCCTTTGACCACATTCAGATGTTCTTCTGCAATTTCGTAGCGCAGTGCGTGGTTTGGATGTTCACCTTTGCCAAAATTCTGAGCCGAGCCTTCAAGTGGTGAAGTGACAACGTTCCATCCGGCTCTTCCTCCACTGATATGGTCCAGGGAGGCAAATTGTCTTGCCACTGTGAACGGTTCACTATATGAGGTGGACAACGTCGCGACCAGCCCGATGTGTGAAGTTGCTCCCGCAAGAATAGAGAGCAGGGTTAACGGTTCAAAACGATTCAGGAAATGCGGGTTGGATTTCTCGTTAATAAAGAGGCCGTCCGCAATAAAGAGCAGATCGAACTTCCCTTCCTCTGCCTTAATCGCCTGCTTCTTGTAGAAATCCAGATTTACGCTGGCATTGATCGGAATATCCGGGTGTCGCCAAAAAGAGATGCTATTTCCCACTCCATTCAAGTTTGCTCCCAATCTCAATCGTCGTTGTGACATATTAATTCCTCCCTATATTGTTGTCATGACCATTTAATTCAGTCCGAGTACCTTTTTTTCTCTGAGAGTCGTTTCTTCATTTCATCATTTCTTTATGCTGTTTGCGCCTGCTTCTGCTGCTGCCATACCCAATCCCGGTTTATTCGCCTGGTTCCTTTCGCTTACCCGGACTGTCCAAGCTGCTCCCAGAAGGACAATGCCTGTTAGGAGAAAAACAAAAGGAATCCCCGTCCATCCGCCCAGAAAACCGCCAAGTAACGGGCCGAGTACAATACCAAATTGATTCGCAGTCTGACTCAGACTGACAGCCCTTCCTCGGAAATCACGGTCAGCATATTTGATGATTAACGCATTCAAGGCCGGATACACGGCAGCGAAGAACAGACCATAGACAAATCGCAGACTTCCAAAATAAATGAGGTTATTCGCCGTCAGTTGCAGTAAACTGCCAATGCCGCCGCCCAGCAGGCCGATAAACAGGGTTTTCTCATATCCGATCTTCCCGCCAATTCTTCCCCAGCGCGGCCCCATAATTACCGTTGCCACACCGATAGCCGAGAAGACGATTCCTGCACTGAGTGTTGCACTACTGACGTCCCCACCAATCTGGACCACATAAAGCGTCAGCACAGGTTCAATAATGAGCACAGAAGTTGAAACGAGCAAAATTAAACCATAGATCCGCATTAATCCCGGAGTGGAGGCTGCTTTTTTCAGATCACCCAGAATACTTGTGCGAACCACAGTGCGGGGACCGCGGGCTTCTTTTACCCATATCACCATCACAGCCGAGAGCAGCGTAATGATCCCCGATGCGATAAAGCATCCGCGCAGCCCGATCCAATGGCTTAGTACTCCACCCACAAGCGGTCCCAGAATTCCTCCGGCAGCCGTGGATGTGGAGATGACACCAAGCGCATAACCTACATGCTTCTCCGGTGTATTGGTGCCGACCAATGTAATAGATGCAGGATTGAAGCCGGCCATGAGTCCTTGAAATATCCGCACAGCGATAAACGTGTAAGGGTCATAAACGAAATAGTTAGCCAGGTGAGCAATGGCGAGACCAACGCCCGAACGAATCAGCATCAGTTTGCTTCCGTATCTGTCAGCCAGCGAGCCCCAGAAAGGAGCACATAGTCCGCTGATCAGAAAGCTGATCGAGATCGAAATACCGGACCAGACTTCCAATCCGCTCTGAATACCGAGATCATTTTGCAGGAACAGCGGAAAGAACGGCACAGACAAGGTGTAAGCCATATGATTGAAAAATAGGCCAAACCACAGAATATACAGATTTCGCTTCCAATGCGGCATCACGGCATTCTCCATACTATATAATTCCTATATAAAAAGTAGGTTATTATCCATATTAGGATACCGTCACTGGAAAGTATAATAGAAAAGTTCAATAGACCCATTCAAGAATTAAATGAATGGATCTGTTAGATGCTTCTATTTTGACGTAACGATTACTGCACTTGAACGGACATGAATACATCTACCTCATCTTCACTGTCCAAAACAAACCCAAAGCGTTCATACAAACGCCGAGCCGGACTGCCCTGCAATACATTTAAAGTAACACGTTTGCCCCGGACCTCATCCCGTTTCAGCAGCATGTTCAGCACTTGAGTTCCTATTTGCTGACCCTGAAATTCGGGATGGATATAGAAATGTTCCAGTAGCATTTCCTCCGATTTGGGTTTCAGCGCTACACACCCCACCAGTTCACCCTCGACCTCAATAATCCACGTGTGGACAGGGTCAAATGTATTACGGAAACGTTCACGGACCTTCACCTCATCGTACCTTTTCAACCTGTTTAAATCATCATATAGAACGAGGGCTCGCAACTCAGCAAGGTGCTCCTGATCTGCCTGCTTGGATTGACGCATGGTGATTTGGATCATTAAAAAGACTCCTTTTACGCATAAGTTATTCGAATTCATGCTGCCTACGTTGCATCTTCCTCATCCTTTTCTTCCAGACACTTCTGAATGAATTCAAATAACCCCGCAGCTTCAATTGATCGATGTCCCCAATCATGCCAAAAATACAACACCTGTCCTACCGTTCCAGAACCTGATGGGTCTGTGTCCAGACATAGATAATCCCCACCACCATTTTCTGCGATCGGAATCCATTTGCAGTTCCACAGTACTGGCTTAATAGCATCATCCTCAATCTCAGGCTCCATCTCGTCCGGGTCGAATTCTTCCTGCAAAAAGGTCCAGTTCTCCTTCACCTGATCCAAAGGCGACAATGTCAGGTTACGCACAAAGGAATCTACGCCAACATTCCAGGCTTGTCCGTTATGTATACGATACAGAGCCTTCATCTCTTCAGGCAATGTCACCCCAAGTTGATTTTCCACAGATTGAAGTTCTTCGTCTCTCGCACCCGGCTGGAGATTGAGCGCTACCTCAAAATCTGCATTTGCTCCCGTACCTTTTGCAATAATACGCCGCCATAGCAGCTCTGCTTGCTCTATCATTCTCCATTCTCCTTCTTGTGCGCTTTATAGATTGTCTAGTCTAATGATATAGAAAATCTAACTGTACGATATCGGAGATAGGAAATACAAGGGAGTGCATGACAATCGTGTTAATCCCATCATTAATGCCAAATCAAAAAGCATCGCCCAACGGATTAATTCCGTATAGACAGTGCCCATTGTATAGCCTTTTTAGTGCATATCATGTTATTAATATTGTCTATATAGATTTCAATGCATCATTAATCTATGAGGATTTGATAAATTCATCTGGCTAGAGCAGAATCCGTTCACCTTAGTATCCCACATTTTGGTTTATGTACTTAATCTAAAACTCACATTATTTCGTTATTCATTCTCTTGGCTTGTACAATCTCCTTGATGATCTTAGAACGATTCCAGACAACAAACTTGAAGACATGTCCACTGTCTAATGTAATGGTAATTCCGTTAGGGATTAGTCCCCATGTCGCACTTTTCTCAATCTTAGTCATAGCCCAGATCTCGATTTGAACCCATTCCGTCTGAAAATTCAGACCATGAGGAATAAAAACTAATCGTTCATTAGTAAGGAAAAGCTTTCCTCCTACTCCTTCAAAACCTCTTAACCAGTTTGCTTGAATCCTTTCAAAAATGACGTACTCAGTAGGGCCCAATTCTTCCATTTCTATCAGTCTCCTTTTTCAGCCTATAGCTTAAATCTCTATTATTATAGGTCGTTTTGACCGATATAGGAATATTTTGCACATGTTCATTTGTAAAAAAAAGCACTGCCCTACGGAATCACTCCGTCTTGGACAATGCTTAATATATTTTTGCTTTGAAAGGAAACAAGGAAAGCTTCCTCTCGATTCCGGATTACATCTCTTTCAAAATACCTTTAACCAGCCCGATGAAGGTTGTTTTCACTTTTGCGGCGACTTCAATCACTTCATCATGACTTAACGGCTGATCCAGAATGCCGCAAGCCATATTGGTCAGACAGGAAATACCCAGTACTTTCATGCCACCATGAATGGCTACAATCGCTTCAGGTACCGTCGACATACCCACAGCATCCGCGCCCATCGTACGAATCATGCGAATCTCTGCTGGAGTCTCATACGCAGGACCACTCCACCATGCATATACCCCTTGCTGCAAACCAACATTCTGCTCCTCCGCTACCTTCAGGGCGATACTGCGGAGTTCGCGATTATATACCTGTGATACGTCCGGGAAACGCACACCCAGTTCGGCATTATTCGGACCCATCAGCGGATTATTACCTACCAGATTGATATGATCCGTAATCAACATAAGCTGTACAGGTTCGAAGCTGGTATTGATCGCTCCACAAGCATTGGTGATGATCAACTGCTCGACACCCAGTGCTTTCATAATCCGGACTGGGAACGTTACTTCATCCAGCGTAAAACCTTCATAATAATGAAGGCGTCCTTTCATAGCTACGACAGTCTTGCCCATCAATTCTCCGATGACCAATTCGTTAGCATGACCAATCGCCTCGGATTGAGCAAAATAAGGAATGTCCGTATATGGAATGACGGTTGCATTCTCGATCTCGTCCGCGAGCGCTCCCAGCCCTGATCCCAGAATCATGCCCACGACAGGTTTGTTATTAATACGGTTTAATATGTAATCTCTGGCTTCCTGAATATGTGCAGATTGATGCATAGATATATTCCCCCTGAACATCTGAGTTTGGATTAAGTAAGTACTATAAACCAAGTGTAATGAACTTTAGTAATCAAGTAAATGGGAGCCGGATAAAGTGGACTCTGCCTCTCCTCCCGAAAGCAGGTTAAAGTTTGAGCCCGGACTGTAACACGTCGAAATATGGTCTCAAAATCTCATCAAAATCAGGTTCGTCGCCTTAACATTAAATAGATGATGGATTCTTTATTATGCAAAAGAGGAGCGGATGTATTATCCACTCCTCTTTCTTTCTATTTAATCTGCGCTTGCCGTAATGTGTTCCCACTTGTCATATTCCTCAAGCATGCCATTCAGCTGCGTACGCGCCATCACAAGCCCCATGCTTCCGAGAGCCAGTCTTCTTGGAGGATTGTCTGTGCCGGCAATATCAGCAACCGCTGACATAGCTTTTTCAACATCGCCATAAGGCGCGGTCTCAGCAAGATCATTATACCAATCATACAGCGGTTGATAGTCCGGGATATCGCTTGTAATTTCTTGAGTATTTCCTTGGAAACCTGTCTTGAATCCTGCTGGCTCTACAAGGGTAAGGTTTACACCCAAGCCCTTAACCTCAGCGGCCAGACCTTCACTCAGGTTTTCAAGCGCTGCTTTAGAGCTACAGTAGATAGACAGCGTTGGCAAGCTTTGTACGCCGCCCATAGATGAGATATTGATAATGTGACCCGAGCGATGTTCCCGCATCTGTGGAAGAACGGCTTGAATGGTGGTCATTACACCAAACACATTCGTTTCATATTGCTGACGTGCTTGGTCAACGGATACTTCTTCAAAAATACCTGCTTGAGCATATCCGGCATTATTGAGCAGCACATCAATTCGTCCATATTGGCGCGTTACCGCATCCACAACCTCGTGGGTCATTTCCTGATTAGTAATATCCAGGGCCAGCACTTGTACATTACTATATTGGCTAAATTCAGCGGCAGCTTTCGATGTATCCCGCATGGTAGCGACGACATTCCATTCACGCTTCGCAAATTGAAGAACCAATTCTTTACCGAAGCCTGTTGATGTACCTGTAATTAAAATGGTTTTACTCAAGTGTATTCCCTCCAGATCACGAATTGAGCTTGGCTCGTGAGATATCGTAACCCTTAAAGTTCACTTTAAGGCAAGTATTATTTTTCAATGGACTCCCACCAGCTTGAAGTAGGAAATCCACTTGAACCGATAATCACCTTTTCTCCAATTTTTGGCGTAGCTAAAGCTACACCTAGCTTATCCGCAGCTGCTTTCGCGCGCTCAATGGGGTCTGTCCAACTGTGCAATGCCAGGGTGAATGCTCCCCAATGAATAGGAATCATTACTTTACCCTTTACATCCTGATACGCTTGCACGGACTCCTCAGGAACCATATGAATGTTGGCCCATTTCACATCATATTGACCTGTCTCTATGAGGGCAAGATCGAACGGACCGTATTTATCGCCAATCTCCTTAAAGTGAGGACCATAACCACTATCCCCGCTAAAATATACATTCGATTGTTTACCTTGAATAACCCAGGAACTCCATAACGAGGAACCAGAACGGACACCGCGGCCAGAGAAATGTCTTGCGGGCGTGCTAACGAAGGTTAACCCTTGATACGATGCTTCTTCCCACCAGTCCAGCTCTTTAATCTGGCTCGGATCTACACCCCATTTTGTCAAATGTCCAGCGACCCCTAACGGAACGATAAATTGTTTGACCTTTCCTTTTAGCTTACGGATAGACTCATAGTCAAGATGATCATAATGGTCATGCGATATCAAGACGACATCGATGTCAGGCAAATCCTCAATCTGTGCTAGCGGCTTATTGCTATATCTCTTTGGCCCCGCGAAAGCAACGGGAGAGGCGTATTTACTGAATACTGGATCTAGCAGAAGCTTCACTCCACTGACCTTCATCAATAGGGTCGAATGACCAAACCACATGACTTGATCCTCGGTACTGTCTGAGAATGCTTTTGCATCAAAGATTTCCATTGGAAGGGTTACCTTTGGTCGGCCATTTGGGTTTCCTTTTATCGTATCGTATAAGGCCCCAGCGGTATCTTTTAAACTATAATCCATCGATGTCGGTATTTGATTGTGAAACTTCCCATCGATAAAGTTAGCGGATTCATGAATACGCCGCTTACTATCCGCTGAACTTTTCCCTCCAAGAGGCGGGTAATAATTTACGACCAAGAAAATCACTAATACGAGTACGAACAAGATTATTACATATTTCATCCTGTCTCTCCTGCTTTCTCATTCCGATGAAATTTTTTTAACCATGTTAGCATACATCTTAAAGTGCACTTTAAGGCAAGTTTTTGATTACAGAAAAAGCCACCCTATTCTTACACAGAGTGACTTGTCAAAATCTCGACTTATATGGTTGTATCTAATTCTCCAATGTACGTGAGAAAACGTTCCTCAGGATTTCCCTTTTCTATATCGTTATACACTTCAAGCTTCTGGCTAACCGCTTCAAAAGCCTCATTTAGCACTTGTTGCTTCCTCTTGATCTCCGCTTGATGTGATTCTAGTATGGCTCTGCGCTGTCCGATCGTTTCATCTCCCTGCAAGGCAAGGTCAACGATTTTTTTCAAATCCGCTACGCTCATTCCTGTGGCACGAAAACATGTTATTAAGCGAATCCAGTCTATATCTCGTTTTTCAAAAAGGCGGTTGCCGTGAATATCCCTACGAATATCGGGTAAAAGTCCTTCTTTATCGTAAAATCGGATCGTATGAGCAGGGCAATTTAATTTTTCAGATACTTCCTTAATTGTAAACAAATTCACTCTCCCCCCAAGTCCAGTTCATAAGATGTTACAGCTAGCTCTATTATAAGCAAAAAATTGCCTTTAATCGAAGCCAGCCCCTTCATTCCTTATAATAAAGGTACATAAATGCCTCTATTTACACTCGGGAGGTAGTTGGGCGGTGATTGAGCCACCTTTGAGACACCCTTAAACCACCGTGAACCATACTTAAGACACCTTCATCCTCTCGCCTCACTCTTTCTCCCCACACCTTCTCGCCTCTTAGCCTCAATCCTGCTCAACTCTCCCTCTCTCTTTTATCCATTTTATATAGTATCTTTTTTCCCTTTCAGCAATGATCGGAAAGCCAGCTTTAACACCGGCGGAACTGCAAAAAAGATAAACAAGGTTCGGAAGAGCTGATAGCACGTTACAATCGACAGGTCGCCGTTGACTTCCTTAGCGATGAGGGCCATTTGGTCCATACCGCCTGGCGATAGGCTGAGAAATGCAGTGACGATTGTGATGTCATGCATTCGTGTCAGCAGCAAGCTAAGTCCCATGGAGACCCCAATCAGCAGCACGCCACTCAATATTGCGAGCAAAACGATTTTTGCCTTGTTCTTTAGACTCTCCAGATCCAGCAGCAGCCCAATGTAGCCCCCGATCATCAGTTGTGAAAGACTGAGTACGACGGGTGGCAACGCATGACCCTCATACCCGGTCAAATTAAGCAGGATCGTACCAATCATTGGTCCAAGCAGAAAGGCCGTTGGCATCTTGATCTTCTTGGCGATGAACGCACTAAGTACGCATACTGCGGCAAAGACCAAAGTATGCGGAAATAACGCAGCAGATCCGCTCGCAGCAGCAACTACGGCGCTATGGCTGCCACTGACATGAAACAATGGGCTGAAGATCAGCAGCGGCACACAGAAAATAATCATCATCAGGCGGGATACCTGCAAAAAGGTGACGACAGTGATATCAATACCCTTCACTTCTTCGGCCAACGTAATCATCTGGCTGAGTCCTCCGGGAATGCTGCCCATGAGCACCGTTGGGAAAGGAATACCGGATAATTTCGAAATTAAATACGCAATGGCCCCGGCACATAACAACAGCAGAGATGTGAACAGAATCATCGTCGGCAACTGAAGTCCGATCTGCGTTAAGGTCGACAAGGTGAACGAAAGCCCTAGGGTATAGCCGATGATAACCATGCCGGTATCGCGGACTTGTCCAGGCCAGTATAAGGTGATTCCTTTAAACAATCTGGAGCCGATCACGAGGAACACCATGGATCCAAGTAGCCAGGGAATTGGCATATGGATCAGTTGGAAAACAAATCCACCAAGGACAGCAATGGCAAAGGTTATCACAAAACGGACCCACTTACTCTTTTTCCACAACGCAGCCCGGGCTTCGTCGGTACCGTCCATTACAGGTTCTCCGTTATTTTATCTAGGGCCTGTTGAACATCGCCTTTAAAAATGCCTCCATGGTAGCAAACTACAGTCTCTATTGGATAAGCCTTCAGCTTGCGGAGTGATTCCAATGCCAATGTCATATCTGGCGTAACTGTCGGATTAGGACCGATCAACTTACCATCCTCAACATTTAATGCATCACCTGCAATGAGTGTCTTACTAGGCTCATGGTACAAGCTGATATGTCCTGGCGTATGCCCTGGTGTATGGATTACAGTCAGTCCGCCGCCGAAAGGCAGTTTCTCTCCGTCTGCCAGCAACGTGGTCACATTCTTTTCCTTTCCAGAAAAAGTAGCTTCAAATGCAGTAGCAAGATCCTGCGGAAGTGAAGCAATCAGCCCTTCCTTGCGTTCCCCGCTGAATTTAATCATCGGCTTTAGGCCATCGATATAAGGCTGGTCATCCGCATGGGCGTACACCTCTATACCTTCGCCTTTGAACTGCGGCAGGCTGCCTACATGATCGATATCCTGATGGGTAAGAATAATGGAATGAGAGGCCGCAGGGTCAATTCCCGCTTGGATCAAAAGCTCCGTAATTTGGCCGTAAGAACCAGGCATCCCGGTATCCACCAATACATAAGATTGCTCGTCACGGATTGCCACCGGGTTAATAACAAAATCATGCTCGCCCATCTTAAGAGTAAGCACTAGCATTTCAATCTGTTCGTTAATTTTCATATTGTGCCAAAGCGAATGCTCTGGCTCACCTCCCTAGAAATAAATCAAAAAACTCACAAGTTCATTATATGACTTTGTAGTTTTTTCGTCAATTTCCTTTATTGACCACAATAAGAAGACATGTCAGAATGTGAAGGGGTGGTTAAAATGGAACAATTCAAAAGACAACTAATCGTCGATACAGCAATGCGCATTTTTAGAGAAAAAGGATATTTCTCAGCCTCCATGCAGGACATCGCAGAAGCTTGTAGCATGGCCAAGGCGAGCATCTATAAAGTATTTTCCTCTAAGGAAGATCTATTTACCGGGGTATTTGTCGAGGTACACAGAATCCTGTTCGAAGAGGCAAGGGAGCTTGATCGGAGACTTCGACTGGAGGGGCTTCCACCAAAAGAAGTACTGCGCCAAAAGATCGAATTTCAGCTGCAATATATGCTTGAAAATTATTTTTTTACCAGTGAGTTTAAAGAGCTGCCGATCACAAGTAATGAGAACTTTCTAATCGAATGGAGAAAAAAACGTGCCTCTCTGCTAACCTTACATCAGGATTGCTTCTATGAAACATACGGCGAGCCTATTCTCCCATATCTCGGGGATGTTGTCGCTATCTTCCGCGGCATGGTCAAAGAATATCTGTCTCACACTTTTCAAGCGGTGATTGCTGCTCCCATGGCTAATTTGGCTGGATTTATTGTGGATCGGCTGGATGTTGTTATCGGAGATTTGATCGCAAGCAAAGCCCAACCTGTGCTCAAGGCATCAAGTGCCTTTTTCAACGAAATCAATCCACCAGATGACCAGACCCGGCAGGACAATCTAGATGATCTTCTGAAGTTTTTTGCCGATAAAATCCGCGAGCTACCACGGCCAGAGCCCATTCAGAATGAACTGCTTGAGGTTATCGAATGGCTAAAGTTAGAGTTAGGACAACGAAAGCCTAATGGTACTCTTCTACGGGTATATATCAACTTTTTGGATTCAGTTAGTGAGTTAGCACCTTATGTGCGACAGCTTAGTCTCGTACTGAAACGTTCGTCAGTAGAATAAGATTCACTACAAAGAAAAGCAACTGAAATTAATCAGTTGCTTTTCTGCATATAAATATACTTACTCCCTCTTTAACTATTGTCGAGATTAATTCACCACAGCATCACTTCAAGTCCCCACCGGAACCGATCCATGATGACAGCTTACCTTTTTCGATGATCGGTACGGAATTATTGAACGGGATTTGCTTTCCGTTTGCTTTTCATGAAATCCATCCCCATGCTCAGCAACAGCATCAGTGCAGCAAACATCGCGGATTTACCAATGGTTCTTTCAGGAAAGATCATATAGGCAGCTAGAAAATTGCCTGCGAAAACAAACAGGTAATTGCGGATGCCATCCATCTTCTCATCTCATTTCGGAATCAAATTTAGATTTCACTGTAATCTGCTGCTCTACCTTATCATAATTTTCCATATAAATCCATAATACAACTTATCTCTTTCGCTCAATCCCCTCATAGACCGCCTCGCAAAGTTCAGTTGTGAATCTGCCGGACATGCCCTCCAGAGCCGTATTGGTAAAAGCTACAACGCTCAGTTCTTCTGTTGGATCAACAAACCACGAGTGACCATAGGTTCCACCCATGCGCCACGTTCCAGTAGATTCCAGAGTACCCGCCTCAACCGGATCTTTCAGCACCGTGAATCCCAGCCCAAATCCTCTTCCCGGCCAATAAGGCATCTCCAGATCGCCAATCTGATTAGTCGTCATTTCGACGACCAGCTCTTTAGGAAGAAGCGAACCTCCACCTTGACGCAGCGTTTCAAGCAATGCTAGAAAGTCTCCTGCACTTCCTATCATGCCCGCACCACCCGAAAGATAGGCCGATGGATCAAGGTATCTTTCGGGTGCGAGTTGGAAGCCTGCCGTTCCTTCAATAAAAGGTACATGGTCCTCATCGCGCAAGCGACGAGGTTGCCCCGAATTGTTGGAACTGTCCGCATAGGCAGCTGTCATTCTCTCCGAGTCCACAGCGACAAAATCTGTATCCTTCATGCCCAGCGGATGAGTCACGAGCAGTTGTACGGCCTCTCGCAGTGTCAGCCCGGTCACTTTCTCAATAACTGCACCGAGTACATCTGTTGCAATCGAATATCTCCACATCTTCCCGGGCTCATACAGCAGTGGAGCAGAAGCAATCCTCTGCAAATTTTCTTCCAGCGTAATGCCAGCGATATCCATCCCATCTGATACTCCGGCAAGTTCGTAAGTTCCCCCGTTCTCCTGGAAAAAACGATACGTTAACCCCGCTGTATGTGTCATCAGATGATGAACCGTTATGGAGGCCACTTCCCCATTTGGCTGTTCGGGACGGAATTCAGGCAGCCATTTCATAACCGGGTCATCCAGCTTTAATTTACCCTGAGATATCAATACCATGGCGGCGGTGGATACAATCGGTTTGGTTACAGAAGCATACCTGAACAGTGCATTTTCTTGCATGCGTCTGTTCTGTTCTCGATCAGCGAGGCCATCCGCGCTGTTATAGACCATCTCCCCTTTCCACGCAATCTGAACAACGGAACCCACAATTCTTTTTTCTGCCAACGTACGGTGAATCACTTCTTCTACAAATGCAGGATTAAACTTCATATTTCTGTCTCCCATCTTACTCTTCCCCTCCATGTGCCACGTGCTTGATTATTTAAGTAAGTGTGCTTATTATATAAATGATCTCATCCATATTACATAAAACAACCAAGTTATCTGCTTTAATCTGCGATGAATATAAAGGCATTTATAAAACATTTCCTATAATTTAAAAGGAGGCCATCTTATGGACCAAATCGATACTAATATCCTCTTTCATTTGCAAAACCAGGCAAGGCTATCCATGACGGAATTGGGCAAGCTGGTCGGTTTATCTCAACCCGCCGTAACGGAACGCGTGAAGCGTCTAGAAGAAAGCGGTGTAATCGAAGAGTACCGTACTATCATTTCCCCGCAGAAAATAGGGAGGTCGAGTACTTCCTATCTTCTTTTTCGCACACGGGATTGTCATGCCTTTCTTGATTTCTGCCGTTCGTCACCCGAAGTGATCGAATGTCATCGCGTGAGCGGAGAGCATAATTACCTGTTGAAGATCATGACAGATTCGATTGCTGGTCTTGAAGCATTTGGAGACCGATGCGATCAATACGGTACCTACACCACCCTCATCGCGATGTCCTCACCTATTGCAACCAAAAATCTCATCGAAGGAACGAATCCGGTGTAAATGTTTCATCGATCATAGTTCAATAACCTATCTTGGGAAACCATTTTTACTGGCGGACCAGGCGACGAGTAAGGCCATAACGATCAACAGGATCAGGGAAATGGGCAGGAAACGAGCGCCTGTCTGGTCCAGCAGGATAGCTCCGACGATCCCTCCCCCTCCGATCCCCAGGTTCCATGCTGTCACCAGCATGGATTGGGCAACATCGGCACTTTTGCCTCCGGCCTGCGCAATTGCAGTCTGTAATAACGTAGCCGCTCCGCCAAATGTAAGCCCCCAAGCGACTACTCCCAGAATGATCATTATCGGTTGATGGATAAAGATCCCCATCACCAGCGAGGCCAGCGCAAATAGAACAAGGCTAACCAGAATCAATAATCTCATGT
The DNA here is from genome assembly GCF_013359905.1 of Paenibacillus taichungensis. GTDB lineage: Bacteria > Bacillota > Bacilli > Paenibacillales > Paenibacillaceae > Paenibacillus > Paenibacillus taichungensis. The sequence goes on from NZ_JABMCC010000118.1 coordinate 843,278, forward strand.
AACGGTCAATCAACAGCCCAATAATCCATATACTGATTACCGAAGTCACTCCAAAGATCATAAGAACCAGGTCCACCCTTTCGGACAGCATCGTCTCGCCCAGATAAGGTGAGATGTACGTGTACAGAATGTTATGGGCCAGTACCCAGGTCAGAACAACAAACAATATGGGACGAACCCCCGGTATAACAAAAATCCGATGAAGCGCAAGCTGATCACGTGCAGGCTCTCCCTCATAGTCAGGTACTTTCCAGAGCACCCACAATACAAGCACTACCGTCAATAATGAAACTGTTCCAAAAATAAGACGCCATCCTGCGTAATTGCCCAAAAAGGTACCCAAGGGAACGCCCAATGCAAGCGCGAGTGGTGTGCCTACCATGGCGACAGCCATCGCTTTTCCCTTTAACGAGTCTGAAACCATCCGGCGTGCGTAACCTGCAGTCATCCCCCACAACACTCCAGCAGATACACCCGCCATGAAGCGTGCAGCAAGGGTCAAACCATATACTGAAGATACGGCCGTAATCGTATTGAAAATCAGAAAACCGAAGATGCATAATAGCAGCAGCGGCCTGCGTTTCCATCCACGAGTTGCTGTCGTCAGGGGAATTGCCGCCAGAAGAGACCCCACCGCATACAAAGTGACGAGCTGTCCAGCAAGACTCTCTTTGATATTCAGATCTTGCGCTATTTGCGGCAGCAGCCCCGCCGGCAGGCTTTCTGTAAGAATGCATATAAATCCAGCCATGGCCAAAGCGAGCAGAGCTGACCAGGGTAGGCGTTCTTTTGCAATTGTGTTCGCGTTCACAAAGACTCTCCTTTATCCTTTATTTTTGTATAGTCCAGAAGGGTGTGGCCTACAGAATAAGCTTATAAAATCGGACCAACATTTGGCATACTTAATCAACGGTAGATCGTCCGTTTTAGGAGGATAATCCATTTAATTTCGGTGTTTCACTTCGAATTTCAATGTAAACGCTATTAAACAGTTATTATCGCGTACTGAATCATAAAGTGAATTGGAGGACATCGAAGATGACGAAGAGATTGAACGCGTTCCTGTACGGCTCTTGCCGGAGTCCGCAGTGTCATCCCTTCCGATGAAGTAGTCCAGGTCATGCTGGAATTTGGATCAGCCATGTCGAAAGCCTTACGAGAAACAGTAGGCGGCGGCCTTCCCCAGACCCCGACGGGACGCAAGATCACTAGAGATTTGCAGCATAAATAAAAAAATAGGCATGTCGTTTACATGAAGGGGGAAGGCCCTCAACGTAAATGCATGCCTGTTTATGTTCATGATTTCTCATTTTAATATATAGTCCCCGAGATAGGTTTCCATCAGTTCATTAGAGAGCTGAATGGCTTCGGAACGATTCGTTGCGGGCATCGAGAGCATGAGCCCGTCTTCGGAGCTCCAGCGTTTACTGTTCTGCTCTCCGTTAGAATTCTCCTCCGAAATGGCGATGGTGAGTTGGGTGAATGCACGATCTACGAATAGTGTTCCGTATAGGAAGATACCCGTTTGCCCATTTTCAAAAATGAAGTATTCCATCAATCCGTGTCCTTCATGAAAACGAATTTCGAGATTCTTTTGATCTTCGGGTACAGGGAAAGGCTCACCTTCAATATCAATAGTTCCTCTGAATATGTAGTCACCCGAGGTCGTTAGATAACGCTTGCCATCCATGTTGATATGAACCGTTTGCTCTGGCTCCCTGTTGTCTTCTCCCCCCAGCCGATACTTTACACCTACACCATCAAGATGGATCGTTCTGGGCAGAAACAGAAGAACCACACTGATCACAATCATCAATACCCAGATGGCAAGCACAATCGAAATGATTTTTTTCCTCATAGTTCATCTCCTCAACTCATCGGTCTACAACTTCTGAAGATATACTGTCTCTTCCTGATCTTCATTCCATTGAATATGGACAGGGATGGGAAAGTCTTCATTCTCCAGATATTTCGGACCCGAGGTGTGCTTAATATCCCGGAAAGGTGTTCCCAGATTTTCTTCCAATCCGCTTGCCGTTAGATCTTTACCGCCAAATTGATAACCAACATCTTTCACCATATTTTCGTCCCCGATATATCGGAGCGTATATTCAACCATACCGGTTTGAAACCTGTTGGTGACCACAACTTTCCAATGCTCGCTTTCCCCATTCAGGGATATTATCTTGTCAGAACATCCTACGAGAATTAACAATAGCGTAACAAAAGCCAAGTACTTAATCTTCATTTTCTCCCTCCTATCAAAGATGGTATATGAATTAATTACAAATTATAACATATAAACTACTCGCATAACGGTTTAAAGCAATCCGCTTAATTTCATTCCGGCACGGAATCAGGCCTATGCTCACAGATGCCTTAAAACGCACAGCTGAAATTGGCACACAACTTTAGCATACAACAAAAAAACCGGTCACCTCGTGACCGATTCAATCAGCTCCTCGGGGAGCGTTGGCATATATGTGCGAATGACACGGGCCCTATAATTGATACTGCTTAATGCGTGTGAAGGGTTACAACTTGTCCACCTGTAATAATGTTACCGGCTTCACCGTACAAGCTGGACTAATTTGCTCCTCAGTCAGTATGTTCAGTTTGATCAGGCTTTTCAGCTTATGACTGTCCACCTTGGACAGCAGTCGCCAGATGTCCGGATCGGGAAGGGACGCGTACAACTTCTGATCATCATATTCCTTGCGGTGCTGAAGCACCGTTTTCACAGTGTATCCGCCAACTTGCGTCTCATAGACACCCTGCTCCTCACAATACCCGACAATCTCATCTCGTAACACAGATAATCGTTGTTCAATTTCTTTTTGCTGCTGTTTTAGTTCAAAATAGGTTTGCACCTTCTGTTCCATACCTATCACGCTCCTCTATACCATAGGTATGCAGTGAAGGACAGTTTAGGACAATACTACAGCAGTTCATCATTTAAATATGAATTATTGCCAATAATCTTTTTAATCCGCTGCATCACACCCGGACCCATAGGAACATTAGACACTCGCTTTAATAGAATCCAGCGCAAACAAGCCATAGCTTCAAAAATCTCCGCATCGTCTGGTGTGTATTCCGATAGACTTTTGAATAGAGTACTGTACATCTTACCGTTTCGTTCCCCCGTATAGATCGTCATCAAAAAAATGGACCACGCCATATCGTACCTGGGATCACCGCGCTGCCCATTCGTCCAATCGATAATGGTATATTGATCATCTGCCTCCAGAACATTTCCCAGGTTATAATCACCATGGATCAAATGATCCTGTCTAAACTCAATCCGTTGAAGAAGGCTCGTCAGGATCTGATACATATCCTCATGCAGTTCAATGGAGGGGAAAAAATATCCAACAAAATCATATCGTGGTATGAAATTGGCATCCGCGTCACCCGTACCATTTACATCATAGCCATGCACTTGAATTAACTTTTGAGCCAATTGCTCCAGCTTGGTTTTGCTTAACTTGGCTATAGGCTCCCCGTCATAACTTGTTAACAGGACTTGATTAGAATCCACATCCATGCCCCAACCGTACGGTTTGGAGACTTGTATTCCACTCTTGTATAGTTCAGATAATAGTTCATACTGGTTGCGAATATTGGGTTTGGAGTCCTTGTTCCATATCTTTAACACATAAGAGTGATCAACGCATTCTATCTTCACAACGTCCGCTTCCAAGCCTGGTGAAAGGGGGAGCATCTTGTATGGTTTTTCAAGCTGGCAGCGAATTTCTTCGCTCAACTCCATCCAACGGATACTTTCCAGCGTTAACCTCATTTTGCCCAACCCTTCTCTGTGAAATTAGAAATATCGGCATTTGATACTCCATAGATCTTTATAATGATTTATCAAAGACCTTCTGCCACTTTTTTTCTTCATATCCGATGGCAACATAGAACCGATGCGCTGCTTCCCTTTTCCCGCTTGATCGCACGCGAATCTTGTTAAACCCGTTCATCCGTGCCCATTTCTCACATTCGCTCATGATCTTTTTACCAATTCCCGCACCTCTATGATGCTCATCGACAACCAAGCCACCAATCTCGGCAAAAGGTACACTTTCGATAGAATGTCTTCCCTGTACATGCCCCCAACCCACAACAAGGGAATCGATCTCAGCTACGCAAACAAAATGATCAGTCATTGAGCTTAGTCGATTCAACCTTTCGATGATCTCTTCTGTTGTACTGGTGTAACCCAGTTGATGGGATAATTGGCTAATACCCTCGCCATCCCCAATTCTAGCTTCTCTGCAATAAATCATAGTGTCTCCTTTTCACTCTAGTTGTCAGGTGTAATAAGTCCTTTACCAATGAAATTCGCAGACACGGGCTTCTTGTCCAATTCTCTGGACCATACGGATAATTGCCCCATATGGTGAATCTCATGAGCAATCACGTGACGCATCACTTCTCCCCACGATTCCTTGACGACGGTGCTATCCAATTCAGGATCGATGTAGGGTCTCTTTTCCATGCCGGAATCCCAGGATAGAACAAATGCCTCCACATCAGGTCTCAGCTTGCGATCGAATTGTCGTACGGCTTCCAGTGTTTTATAATTATCAAAATTCTCCATGCCATCCGGTTTGCCCTGCAATAATTGAAGCCAGCTCCACTCTACATCGATGATATGAAAAAACGTTCGCAAAATATTGCCTACTCCCCCCGTCCGAGGTCGAAGCAGCTCTTCCAGCGGTACATCCTCACACCACTGAAACCATTGCTCACGCACGATCCAGTTATAACGAAAGAAAGATTCCATTTAGCCATTCTCCTTTTCTATATAATTGAACTAAAAAATATTTACACTTGCCACTCCGATGACAGAACAACCTTCTGATCGCTGTTATCCCCAGATTTTTTGGAATCCCTTTTTCAAAGGGGAAAATCCGGGGATAAAGGCGAACGCTCCGCTTCTTCAGGTTATTTCTGCCCTCTACGTTCTCGTGTAAATGTTTAGTTCAATTTATATATCATGCTTTTTAAGTGTTTTGATCAGTTCCATATTGGCAAAAGTCTTATCTGAATGTTCAAGGTCTCCGTAAATCCCGCTAATCTGATCAAATCCCGATTTGGTCCAAAATCGTAATGCAGCCCAATTTTTGAGCGCCACGTTAATTCTGATTTCCTTATAACCAAGGTCGAAAAACAATTGGGTTAACGCATGCATCATTTCTTGTCCATAACCCTGCTTCTGGGTCTCACTATGAATATACAAAAATTCGAGATAAACGGAATTCTCCATGGGGTAGCCATGGTACAGGCTCAATACACCTATATTTTTGTTTTCCTGAATCGTACGAATGGTCTGAATTCGGTAGTTCGCCAACTTTCCCCCAGGAGGAAGATTGCCTTTCTCAAAGCATGATCTCACATAATCCGGCTCATGATCTCGTCCGTCCCATTCCTGCACATAGTTACTCGTATCAACAATGGATTGGATATCGAAAATCTCAGATTCTTTCAAATCGGAAATGAAAAGTCGCTCTGAATTCCATGCTGTTGGAATCTGTTTCATATCATCATCCCCAATCTTTTCGTGCCTTCTATCTTAACCCATGATATGGTAAAAATAAAAGAGCCGCTATCGTCGCAGCTCCCTACTCTTTTGGCTTCGTCATTCTCTTCTTTACATAGAGTAAAACATGAATTCCAGCGTATATAAACAGGACATTAAACAGATAAAGAAGAGCATTCACATAAACATTGGAAAGGAACCAGATCGTATCATCAGGTCTCTTATAATGATAATCAGTAAAAAACCGCAATGGAAAACCATACTCTGTTCGTAAAGTCCCCTCCGTGTAGGCTGTTCCTGGAATAAAGATCAAAGCTAATACAGCAAGCCAAGCTGAAAGATTAAATATTCTTTTATTAAACGTCAATTCATCTCATCCATTCATTACATTTTCGGTATCCACCACATTCGCAAACATGCTCAGAACCGAATTGTGATGATCTATAATCTGCTCAGCTTGAAGAATGTTGGAATTCCATGTGCTGTGAGCATCACGAACCAAGGTTACTGCATACCCAAGGCTACTTGCTCTGCGACAAGTCGTATCCACGCATATCTCCGTCTGCATGCCAGTCAGAATAAGATCCGTCACTCCGTTTTCTTGCAATTTCAGATTCAGATCTGTTTCGTGAAACGAATCCGGTGTCTGCTTTTCAATAATAAGGTCACCCGTGATCGGCGCAATGGACGGATGGATCGTCCAACCTGCCGTTCCACGCTCAAGGGGACTGCCTGCTCCTTCACTGTGTTGAATGTAGATAACGGAGTGACCTTTTTGCCGAGCCTTGGAAATGACATGTTGTATTCTCTGAAGCAATAAGTCCCCCCGATATACGGGATCTGATTCATCGAACATGGCTACCTGAACATCGATTACAAGAAGTGCACAATGAGTTGGCATCTTATATCCCTCCTGGAAAATAATATTAAATCAGCACTTGTTATGACTCCTTCTTCCTTTTTCGCACCGTTAACAAACCTTCCAATCCCAGATCGATCAACACAAATAGTATAGCAGCTAGGACGCCAAATAAGCTCAAAACTAACGACTCTTTAAAATTTAAAATTTCTTCTCCAGCGCCCATGAGCAAATAATAGATATACATACCTAAGACTCCAGCACATGCGTAACCCAGTATTCTCAGACTTAGATACAAGGCATGATTAACGAACTGGATTCTGCTCAACAGATAGTCCAGCAATAAAGATAACGGTAGCCCGATCAATGTGATCAGGGGAGTCGCATATACAAGATAAACAAGAATATAGAAATCAAAGCTGTAAGATTCATTCATGGATATGATACTTGCAATTAAAGTAAAACTAATGATGGTTAGAACGGTCGTCAGAAGCTTTCTTCCAATGTTCATCTCACCACTCCCATAAGGTTATCCATATACAATGAATGTTTCCTATGCGTCAGATTCTCCCGGTTGCCACCCGATTTCTTGGGACCACATATGAGCTTTCTCTAAAATGCTCCACACCATCGGTCCTTTGCCTTCCACGTATTTTGGACGCTGGTCCTTGTATAATGCCATAAGCCGGTGCTTCTCTTCTGCATATTTCAATCGATCCTCTGGATGTTCCCTCAAATAATCTCTAAAAAGCAAGTTCATCTGCTCAGAGAAACTCCCTGTTTGTCTTACATGTACATGTGTTCTCCTGCTTCCAGGCACTTCACGAAAATATCGCTTGGTTTTATCGGGATTTCCTTCTCTAAATACGAAGCCGGCCACTTCGATTTCTTGTTTGTAGTTAGGTAATTCTTCGTAATTGGAAACGGAAATTTGTATATCTATAATTGGCTTGGCGTCCATTCCGATGATGGAAGTTGATCCGACATGGTCAATCCGCACAGCCTTTTCACCCAACGCCTCTCTTAATCTCATCCCGGTTTCGAGGAACATTGGCCTCCAAGCAGGATCATACGTTGCAATTCTCCATTGATCTTCCATGTAGTCCTCCCTTCGATTTCATTAAGTATAGTTTCTATAATCATTTCTCTACACGACTCTATAAACCAAGTGAGATGTTTCCTCTCCTGAAAGAAAACCTAATCTGGTATATAAATAGTCAGCCTTATTTCCTAATGTAACGAACAAACGAATGGTTGGAGAGAAACCTTCCAGATGAGAAATCGCCTTGGATAACATATATCTTCCCAAACCCTGATTACTATAGCACGGCTTAACTGCTATATCATACACAAGAGGTATATCCTCCCACATCGAAATCAAACAAAATCCAACAACCTCGTTTGTCTTTTTATCTACTAAAACCGATGATGCATTCAATAGCTCATCCTGACGGTTATGTTCAAAATAATAACTCACGTCATCCCGATATGTATCCAGATTTCCCTCATCCATTCCTCCACGATATGATTCGTTCATGACTTGAACAATGCTTGGCAAATGTTCCAGTTGGGGTTTAATACAAATACAATCAGTATGGAGGTCATTTTCGATCTTCTCTGTAGGTCTAATCATACATTTCCTTGTGTTTAAAACTTCGAAACCAGCCGACTTCAACACATCAATATGTTCAGCCAGAACATTGTAAGCATCTACTTTTGACTGCCCCCCTGGATTTTGAATGGCATAATTCTTTAAGAAATGAACCATATCTACAGTCAACGTGGATGGAGGGATCATAAAGAAAGAACCAAGTTCATTACTTGTCAAAGAAATCCCTCCCACTCGTTGATTATCTTGATAGATCCAATAACAATCACTTGCGTCTAGCATCATTTCTTGAAGGGATGCCCAGCTCGGTCTAAACCAGATATTCTTTCTATACGTCGCAAAATACTTGGCAAAGCTAGTTTGATTCGCTGCTACTAACGAATATGAAGTCTTATCACTCATTGCCTTCTCCCTCTCTACTACAACTTACTTCTCGGTGGTTATCCAAATATGTTGTTATCTATATTTGATTCTCAGCATACAACTCATTCTTTGCTACGGCTATATAATACATAAACACGTGTTACTACACTTTTGTTTGAGAAAACACAAGAATTCAAAAAAAGAGAAGGAACAAAAGTCCCTCCCCTTACCTTTTCAGATATAATCACACTTAAATTTAGAAAACTCAGCTACAGAACCTTCTCCGCTCGCATATAGACCAATGAGCACCCCTGTAAATCCCCCGGCAACTTCCGAGGAAAGGTATTTCGTCTGTGCTGTACCTAAGAGGGTGTCCTTGCCATCTGCATGAATCAGGAAGCTGTAGCGTTCATGGCTTGCCTGTATAACCAATGTGGCATGATGATTACTTCCCAGTTCCACTTCATTTTCGACTGATTTGATATCCCCAATATTCAGACGTTCAATTACCTTATACCCGCTCTGCTCTTTGCGAATGGCCAAGTCATAATGGTGCTGTTCATCCATGTAGATGGTGATGCCTGCCTCGCCATTCGTAAGACTAACGTCAACAGAGATGGTCGCGTCAAAGTCTTTTTGACGTAGGCCAATGAATGTCGGGGATGCTGGAACATCCAGTGTCACTTCAGTTCCTTTTAACTTTATGTTGCCTTGCTCTAACAAGTAATTTTCTGTATTGGGATGACGAAGATAACACCAGTCCAGATTCCAATCCGTGTTCTCGAACGTATAGGTTTTTTTCTCTTGTTGAACAACTGTGTCAGAGATAAGATCAGTGTCAAAACTCATAAGCGTCGTACCATTATGTCCTGCCGTAAACCAGCCTTCTTCGTCAAAGGTAACTGGCGTAAGGAATACTTCCCGGCCCAGATGATGATAGGTGAGCCACTGTCCACTCTGACGGAATCCCAAATGGAAAATCCACCAGTTGCCTGCCTCGTCCTGAATCAGGTCGCCATGGCCAACCCCCTGCAGTTCATAACCACCCAGATTACGGTTGGTCAGAACAGGATTCTTGGCATAGGGCTCGAAAGGACCGGAAGGAGAATCTCCCCGCGCATATGTGACCATATGACCGTATTCGGTTCCGCCTTCAGATGCCATGAGGTAATAGTAACCATTCATTTTATACAAATGTGGGCTTTCCAGATAACGTCCGCCTGATCCTTGCCATACTGAACGACTTGGGGTCTTTTTGTTACCTGTTTCAATGTCAATTTCACACTGAATGATTCCCCCAATTCCTTCATCGTCGGTTCCGTTGCTCATAAAGAAGGCCTTACCATCTTCAAAATACAAATCCGGATCGATTCCCCCTTGATCCACAATAATCGCTTCTGACCACTCCCCGTATATATCATCAGTCCATATATAGAAATTCTGACGCGTGGTGTCGTTCGTCGTGGTCATATAGAATCGCCCGTTGTTGTATCGAATTGTGGGGGCGAAAACTCCGCCGGAGCTGCTTACGGTCTCCAGATGAATCTGGCTTTTTCGGGTTAAACAGTGACCGATTTGCGTCCAGTTCAATAAATCTTTGCTTTCAAAAAGCGGGACACCCGGAAAATACTGAAAAGAACTGCACACCAGATAATAAGTGTCATTCACCTTGCAGATGCTCGGATCTGGATAGAACCCTTTAATGACGGGATTATTGTATTTCACTTGAGCCACCTCTTTTTCTCTAATTTACATATTTAAGAATCCAACTTCATAAGCAGATAAAAAAATTAAACACTATCGCAATCATTCTTTCAATGCGTTAGAGTTGAAGAGTCAAGTTAATTTCGTTAAATTAATATATATATGATTTCAATAGATCTGGTTAGGAGATTGTTAAGGATGATCAAAGCGAACGGAGATCCAAAATTCATACCGTTATACGAAGCGCTGGCAAGCGAGGTTAGATGGAGGATCATGGATATGATTGCACCTAGCGAAATGAATGTGAAGGATATTGCAGCTGCGTTAGAACTTAGCCCCTCCATCGTCACCATGCACATACGAAAGCTTGAGCAAGCCGGACTGATCGATAGCCGTCGGATACGCCTGAATGGAGGCACGCACAAATTGTGTTTCCTCAAACAAAATAACATCGAGATCGAACTACCATCCGCCAGCCGGACAGCAAGGATTAGAGAGCAGACGATTTCGGTAGGACACTATACTGCATTTGAAGTCTATCCTACCTGCGGTCTTGGGACGCATGAGAAAGAAATCGGTGTTTGGGACGACCCACGCTACTTTCTTGATCCTGAGCGGGTTCACGCTGCCATCCTTTGGTTTGGAAGAGGTTATGTCGAATACAAAACACCTAACTATATGCTTCCTGACGAGACTGCTAACTCCATTGAGATTTCAGTGGAACTGGCTTCTGAAGCCCCGGGTTTAAGAGATCATTGGCCATCGGATATCCAATTTACGTTTAACGACATTTCGCTTGGAACGTGGACAAGCCCCGCTGACTTCGGAAGAGCTGCCCGAGGCAAATATACACCAACATGGTGGCATCGTAATGTGAATCAATATGGATTATTAAAGACAATTCGTGTTGATAGCTCGGGTACGTATATGGATGGAGAGCGGATGTCAGACGTGACGATCGAGGATATCCAACTGGAGCAGCCATTTTGGACGCTTCGTTTCACGGTTGACGAGGAGGGGGCTAACGTCGGAGGATTAACACTTTATGGTTCCGGGTTCGGCAATCATGACCAGGATATTGTCATACGCGTACAACGCTAATCTTTCTTAATGTAGTAACGAATAATCCCGTTCTTCTCTTCAAACGTATTCCTTTGAATGAACGGGATACTGCTTTACGTAGTTAAAGAAGCTTTCTATATTCAACACCATGAACATGAATCAACACGTTCTGGGCTGCCAATCTTTCAAATAAATTCAACATATCCCCAAAGGGATTTTCGAAATAGGCAATCAGGTGTTCATAATTTGCAGTGGATTTCAAAAAGTTATAAAAAAAATAAGGGTCCATGTTACCCACATCATTTTTACTGCCGAGGGAAACCTCCAACGTTTGCCCTGTTTCTGCATTCTCGAACATGCAATGCTCTCCATGGACATCGAAATGCCAGTTTCCACTCAAATATTCTTCACCGTTTAATACTTCTTCATTAGAAAGCAAGTGGTACGCTCCATCTATGATCTCTGATTTTTCAGCCTGGCTGGTTTCCGAAATCAATTTATCGATCAGTTCTTGTGCAACCCTTTTGTATGTTTCCATCGCTTCCAATAATGTATCAGTTGTTTCTTTGGTTAAAGCGTGCATCTCTTACCTCCTGCTTGTAACGGTTGTCTTGAAGTCCCTTCAATGTGGCCCTATGTTTGTTTTTATTCTTTGTACTTGGTGCTCCAACGGATAGAGCTATTGACGACTCGAACGCATCGCCTTTACATGTTTTAAACTGCTGTCGTTTAAGAACTCTTTATAGGCTTCGGATTCAACGGCGTAGATCGCCACTTTTCCTTGTGAGTTATGATGAATACCCCAACCGTAACGCTTACCCAACGAAGAAGTACGAAGACAGGGTTGTCCCTTAGAGAAAAACTTGGTTCTCTCTATGGATCTTTGTTCGTCGGGTATATGATTGCGCTGCGCGAACACTTCAAACATGACATCCTCTTGCGTATATTGATAAGGGTGGTTTGTTAGCATTTCATATTGTAAAACTGGAACGGTTTTGCCGCCGTTTTTGGCTTTGGGGATCTCTGCCACTTTAACAGGACAATCTTCTGCTGCTGCAATAAAAGTTTCATAATAGTTCATGTCTTTCATCTATATATCCTCCCATCTATTCAAAAAAAATATGGATACGAATATACAATCAAGCTTGAGCTGTTTTATAAATATTTCTTAAAAGCCTTGCTGGATTCCCCATCGTACCCTAACTTCGTGTAGAAGCCGTGTGCTTCGTACCTGGATGAACCACTGGTGAGAAACACCTTTATACAATTTTTCTGTTTGCATACATCCTCTATATACTTCATAAGTTCAGATCCATATCCCTTGCTCTGCACATGCTCCGTAATGATAACCCGCTCAACCACGCCAAAAGGTCTATTTTCCACCAAAGCATCCAGACAAATATGTAAATGCGCAGTCCCGATAACCTGATCATCGACTTCGTAAACAAATAAGAAACTGTTGGGATTATCCCTTACTTCTTCAATCCGCTCCGCCAGTACCTTCGTATTCAGGTTGTTCGGTAATAATTCTTTGTACAACCTTTCAATAACCTCGACATCCCTTGCTTCGGCCTCTCTGATCATCAGGTACCACTCCTCAATTTATATAATAACTTAATATGATGTCACCATTGTCCTCGAATTCACCCGTCTCCTGAAACCCGGATTTCTTATATAAAGCGTTTGCCACCATGTTGTGTGGCACATGAGATACCCTGATTTGCTTGCAATCGGTTCTCTCTTTTAACTTATGAATCACTTCCTTGATCGCCAGTTTGGCGTATCCTTTCCCCTGGTATTTCTCATCAATCATGAATCGAAGTATCCAATAAAACCCGTCATTATATATCTCATTATCAAATAAAATAAAACCCACCATGCGGTCCTCTGCAAAAATTCCATATGGCTTCGAGGTGATCTCCTTCGTCGCATGTATTAAGGAGTCTGCATTACTTGCTACCAAATTCAGTTGGTCTTCACGCGGTTTAAGCTGGATACACTCTAATTCGTTTTCTGGGGTTATAAGTTGTAGGTGCACTTGCTCTGTTGACACATCAATCTCTCCTTGCGCTCAAATGATGACTAGATCCATCATAACCCAAAAAGTGGTATATGCGAACAGTTTCTTCCTCTTTTTTCACCTGCTGATTAGCAGTTCTTTCCTTACAGATCCAGAACAAAAAAACCACGGTTTCCCGTGGTCCATCCATTCGAGTATGCTCTATTCTACTGATCCACTTACCAGTCTTCCTTCAAACCATACCGCTTGTCGCGCAGACCTTCTGGCAACCGCCTCTGCCGAGCAGCTGGCTTCTACCAGTACAAAACTAGCTGTATCCCCTACCTTCGGCCATACCTGTTGGCCCTCTGAATCCAGTGGAGTGATACCACTTGTGACAAATGCAAGAGACTGAGCCAAGGAGCGTTCATCGTTATACCCGTACAGTTCGGCGAAACGGCCGGCTTTCTCCAGTTGATCTCCATTGCCAAACGGTGACCAGTGATCCGTCAGACTGTCTGTCGCCAGCTTCACGTTCACCCCATGTTTATGGAGCATCGGAAGGGGCATCATCATTTTACCGATAGGCACGGTAGAAGCAACGTTCATACCAAGGGAAGCCATCCGCATGGCCATATTTTCCGCTTCTTGCTGCTCCGCACGAGCGAACCAGAACGCATGACTTACGGTAACTTTACCCTGAAGTCCTGCTTCTTCGGTCAAGTCAGCCAATTGTAGCAACGTTTGTTTACCCGGTTCTCCAGAATCATGCAAATGAATATCGATGCCTGCCTGATACTGGACAGCCAGTTCGACCATTACATTTAGCGATTTCTCAATATGCTCGTCCACAGTGTGAGGATCAAGTCCACCTACATGAGTAGCCCCTTCCGCCATGGCTTGACGCATGAGTTCAACCGAATTAGAGCGGAGAAGTCCATGCTGCGGGAAAGCGACGATTTCAGAGGATATTTTGCCCGAAAATGACTCCAATGCCTGCTTTGTAGCTTCCAGCCGTTTCAACCCACTGACTGGTTCAATATTGCAATGACTGCGAACATGGGTGGAACCGTATCCCTGAATCAGGCTCAGAATGCTCTCCGCCTGACGCTTTGCATCGGGTAATAGCTTGGGAAGCAACACTTTCTCTTCTTCGATACGTTCGAAAATGCTGGAGATGCGTCGAACCGCTTTCCATGGTGCATCATAATACGTTTTATCCAAATGAATATGGGCTTCCTCGAACGAAGGCAGCAGCAGCAATCCTTTACCATCAACCTGCGGCAACTTGCTTGTTAATTCCGTATCCCCGTCCATGATGGCTGCAATGACTCCATCTTCAATCCGCAGATGACCAAGGCTCGTCCGGGTGCCAGTTACCTGCCCGTCTTCCATCACATAACTTTGCTCCAATGATACGTTGGTTAACCAGTATTCCTGCTTCAACATGGTCACTCCCTCTTTCCACTCGGTCTATCTAGCATCGAGTACCGATTCATCTTCTGTGGTCAATGGTACCATAGGACCTCATTCAGCAAAAATAGTTAAAACGTTGGTGTTCCATACGATTATCGTCTAGATATTATTGGACTTCCCCATTAGTATACGAAGTGTAATATATCCCAAAACTTGAATCACAAATACCATAGCCACAAATTCAACCAGAATGCTGTTGCCTGCATTTAAATCAGTCATGATATCCTTCAAAATTAGACCGGGTTGCTTCAAGACATCCCAACTATTCCACCGATTAAATCTCCCGATGTATACCCCTAGACTGCTCAGAAGTAATACAACGCCTACAACTACCATACCGCTAAATGGGTTTAATCGTTTATTTAACAATTTGTGAATTTGATGTATCGAGCAAATGGATAGAAGTAAACCCAGTATGGCTAAGACAAATGTTAGGCTGAGGCTATACCAGAAATCAATATTAACCCAGAATTTAGTTTCCCCCTGAGGATCAAAGTATCTGAATGCATGCAAAATTTCTGTGAAAAGATATGCCGAATTCGGTAGAAAGAACAGCCAGCATGCACACATCACCCCAACTAGTGCGATGCTCGTTCTTGTAAGTTTCCTATTGCTTACATAACTAATCGTTGATGAAATGATGAATGGAACCCAAGCTAAAAAAATGTCCCACGTTAAAAATTGATACATGTTCGTGTTTGATTTGGTACGTAAGTAGACAGCAACAAGTAGACAACCTATAGTAGCAACGATTAAAACACTACTCATTTTTAAATAAATCGTATTTTTATTATTGTTCATTTCTTCGCTTCGATTTCCCTTTCCTTGGTGGTATGCAAGTGCAGTCCCTGATAACCTGATCATCGATTTCATAAACGAACTGTGACTCCGCCTTCCTAGTAATACACGTCCATCATAACCCAAAATGTGGTATATGCGAAAATAGCGGCGTGAACCCAGAAGGAAGACAAAAACTTTACTTTCGCAATATTTCCGTTCATCTTCCATTCCTCTACCATTAGAGAATGCAAAAAAACAGGCACTAGGGAAGTGCCTGTACATATTTAGAACCAAGCTGAGTACTTAGCTAATAGTTCACCGCTTCTTTTTTATATGAAAATATGATGATCAGAAATTAAACCGCGCATGGCCGCCATCCGTCACGCCTTCAATCTGTTCAATATCCAGCAGTCTTCGCTTCATCTCCAGTCCTCCGCGAAAACCGGTCAGCTTGCGGTTGGCACCGATAATGCGATGACACGGCAGCAGCACTGGAATGGGGTTGGCTCCATTGGCTGCCCCAACAGCTCGTACCGCTGAAGGTCTTCCCACCGCAGCAGCAATCTCGCCATAGGTTCTTGTCTCACCATATGGAACATTTCCCAACTCCGCCCATACCTGCTGTTGGAATGTTGTTCCGATCAAATCAAGTGGAATTTCGTCTGTGAAAGCCACCTTGTCTCCCGCAAAATAGGATTGCAGCCAATCCATCATGCCCGTCTGCTTCAACGCTGCTTCATTCTCTTCGAGCTCCACTCCAGGAGCAATTCGGCCAATCCAACTACTCCAATCTTCCAGCGTTTCATTGGGCATGATGACCCGGCATAGCCCTTTTTCGGTGGCAAGCAATACCCACGGACGACCGTCTAACTCCATTTTGGTCCACATGATGCTCTTTCTCATACGTCAATCGTCCTTTCCCCTCGTAGGTTTTTTATCTGGTTTCTTTTCTCGTTATGCACACATACTACACACGAACCGTTTTTTTCATTTTCCGTTTCATGCTGCGGATGATCTGCTTCGTCTCCGGATCAACACGATAGGACTCCGTTATTTTCTGAAGAGCCTTATTATACGTAAAGTCGTCCAAGGTATTGTCCTGCAAATAACGCATCGTGGCTTCTGGCTGTTTCACATACGCGATGGAAATTGCCCAGGCCACTGCCATTTTCACATAGTACCCTTCGTGATGAATGGTATCTAATGAAGCAAGCACTCTGCTGATATATTTTTCTTCCATATAAAAGTTCAACAGCATTACAACCCCGAAGCGAATGTCATATTCCTGGTTGGATACCAGATAGGGCTGCAAGAACTGCCACACTTGATCCAGATGTGCCTTTGTATATTTCAAACCACCGCAGAAACTGTCGCATACTGACCAGTTATCTATTTTGGGAACAAACCAGGCAATATGCTGCAGGAGTTCCTCGATATCTGCTTGGGCATGACCGATGACCATCGCTTGCAACATCACTTCTTCAAAATAATCATCATCGGCGGTTTTCAGGTAGGCACGCCAGTCCTCTTTGACGATTTGTTTCGCCATCTTGCGTATTTCAGGCAGTCTCACACCTAACAGATTCGTGATATTCGGAATGAGCGCAGCCGAGAATTTCTGATATTCCGGTTCGACCAGAGATAACAATTGTGTTCTTACAACCGATTCCACATGTCTCCTCCTCATCGGGTTTTCTACAACAAGTATATCCCGGCAGCATCCATTTGTAAGCCCATATCGAATGTTTTAGCAAGATTACAATATCCATTTCTCGTGGTCACTGTTTAACTTTCATTCCATTTCGTTTAAGAATACGGAGTTGTATCCATTTAGAAAGGAGACTACATATGAATCGATCCCATCCCAAAAAAGATTTTTCGGTTGAAGAGATTACGGAGCTCCTTGTGCAATTCGTGCAAACCCAAAACCTGACCGAGTTTTATAAATGGGCCAAAGAACTTCATCCCTATGACCTTTCTCTCGTATATAAAAAGTTCCCTGAACAAGAGACGAAACGCTTCTTGCTCTTATTCAAACCGGACGTGCTCGCCGACATGGCAGAAGCGCTCACGCTTCACGAACAGGTGCATCTATTCGAACAGTTAGGCCCAGAGCGCACTCTTGAAGTCATGCAGCAAATGGACAAAAGTGATCTGATTCGCTTCATGCATGATCTGCCCCTCCAACGCAGAGAAGAACTGCTGTCCAATATGAATCTCGATCATTCCGCCATTATCCGCTCCGTGCTGAACTATCCACCGGAAACGGCTGGACGGATCATGACCGATCGTTACCGTACGCTGTTATCGCATGAAACCGCAAAGGAAGCACTTAGAGAATCGCAGGCTACGCTGCACATTCCTGCAACCAGTTATCTGTATGTCACCGATGATGAAGGCAAACTGGTCGGAGTCGTGAGTTATCAATCCCTTGCTCAGGCAGATGATAACACCAAAGTAGAAGAGCTGATGACTCGGCGTGTCATCCATGCAACAGTTGATATGGACCAGGAAGAAGCTGCACAGCTGTTGCAACGTTATGAGTTTATGGCTTTACCTGTCGTGGATGAAAACCGCAGATTATGCGGTGTTATCCAAATGGATGATGTCATTGATATTATTATGGACGAAGCCAGTGAAGACATCGCCAAGATGGGTGGCGGCAGTAAAGACATCGATTTTGATACCAAACCATTGGTTGCCGTCAGACGTCGCCTTCCATGGCTGATTTTATTGTTATTTATCGGATTGATCTCAGGTAGCATCGTGGATTTTTTCGAAGACACGCTGAATCAGGTTGTGGCACTGGCGTTCTTCATGCCCATGATAGCCGGTATGACGGGGAATACGGGTACACAATCCCTTGCAGTGGTTGTACGTGGCTTGATTGGACGCAAGCTGGACAAGGCCACAGTGCTCGCGCTTATTGGCCGAGAGATTAAAGTAGGCACAATGATTGGACTTGTATGCGGTTTGCTGATCACGGTCATCGCCTATTTCTGGCAAGGTGACTGGCTGCTCGGAGCGATTATTGGAGTATCACTATTCTTCACCCTGGTTATCGGAACACTGACCGGTACTTGTATTCCTCTTCTGCTCAGTCGTTTCAAAGTGGACCCTGCGGTTGCCTCCGGCCCATTAATCACAACGTTGAATGATATATTGTCGTTGTTTATCTATTTCGGCATCGCTACTCGTTTTCTGGATGCCTTAATGTAAATTAACCTTTCAGTCTTTATTCATTGAACAGTTGTTTTGCTACAGTAACCAAAAGACTCAACTTCCTATGCACATGTAAAGAAGTTGAGTCTTTTGGTGTTATTTTCAATCTAAAAGAGAACTGCCTTATGCTTCATTTTAATGTATTTGCTATTTTAACTAATGTTTGATAATCGTAAAACGGTTCAAGATTGTTGTTTTTCCCTGAAATAAGAGAGTAAGTTAAACCCTCGTTTCTCCAATAGATGGCACTTACATTTCCGTCTCCTTGGTCCCATGTTTGAGAGCCATTAGATAATTTCAAACCTTTCTTCCCCTTCGGAGGCGTATCCACCTTTGAGTTTGTAATCATAGTGATCAGGTTCAATCCTTCATCGGTATTGGCATACGTGATTTCTACTGCTTCAAATGTACCATTGGTATCTAAAATCCTTGCTGATTTTTGAGTAACTTGGAAAGGAACTGACGGTTGTTTGATTTCAAAAGGGGTCCTGGCTTCAGCCTCTTCAAATGAAATTTCAACTGGAGGACTCAGATCCAAATTATTGATTGGTTGGTCACCTTCCCCATTTTTAAAGCAAGCAGACAATAAAAGAGGTATCATACATAGGAACAGCAACTTACTTACAGTTTTCAATTAATCACCTCGATATCAAAGTAGTTACTTCCATGACGTTTCTATTAGCTGGAAAGTTATGTTTTTTTTCCTGCTCATGTGCAATCTGCTGCAATAATGTACTATAAGCCAATGCCTCCCCGGAGTATGATCATGTAACTACAACTCGGGGAGGCCCTATGAATCTTACATCTTTTTTCATCTATTGTATTGTCGTTACCTTCACACCAGGCCCCAGCAATATTGTGATTCTCACTTCCGTCGGACAGGTTGGTCCCCGGAAAACGATGGAGTATGTGTGGGGTGCCACCGTTGCATTTGGCTTATTACTTGCTGCTTCTGCTCTTCTCAATCATGTACTTGCTGAGGTATTGCCTGGTATTCTCCAAGTGATGCAGATCGTGGGTAGTGTTTATATGATATATCTGGCTTATCAAGTCTATAAAATGGGTTCCACCGAGACGGGATCGAAGCAAGTTACGGGGTTTCTAAACGGTTTAATCATGCAGTTTGTGAATCCAAAAGTAGTTCTGTTCACGTTCACAGTTATTCCCAGTTATGTTCTGCCGTACTACGATAGCACCATGTCAACGTTTCTGTTCGTGATCATTATTACCATCATCGGCTTCCTGGCCTATTCCAGTTGGGCCGTGTTTGGCTCCATCTTCAGAACCTTACTTAATCGTCATCAAAAAGCAGTGAGTATCCTAATGGCCCTTTTTTTGTTATACTCAGCCATTATGGTATCGGGAATCATCTAACGCGCGGGAGGTGTGTGCAGCATGGAATTGTTTAACTATAAGAAATCACAGGACGTACTGGCTCTATCCGCCAGCTTTACGGATTTCACCTATAAAAAGCATTGCCACGAGGAATATGCAGTAGGAGTCACGCTTCGCGGTATTCAGCAATACCATCTGGACGGACATTATCAGGCCTCCCACAAAAACGGCGTGATGTTATTCAACCGGGAGCAGTCCCACGATGGAAGTTCCTATGACAAAGCCGGTATAGATTATGTCATGCTATATCTGAAGCCGGATTTGGTCGAAGAGGTTCTAGGGAAAAAGGAATTGCGTTTTAATAGCCCCATCGTCTATGACCCTGTGCTTGCACGAAGCATCCTGATGCTGAATGATGCTATTCAAAAAGGACAGGATGAAGCGAAATGCAGTGAACTGCTCTTGGGCCTGTTGCAATTACTCTCCCAGTCGGAAATGGACACCAAGTTGTGGCGGCCTCAGGACAATCTGGTTCGAAAAGCGAAAGAGATGATGTTTTGCAGTATTGAAGATGTGCTGAAACTGGACGACCTGTGTGCGGAATTCAACATGTCCAAGTTTCAATTTATCCGCGAGTTCAAGTCCCATGCTGGCATATCGCCTTACCAGTTTTTTCTGAATTGCAAGGTGGAGCGTGCCAGACAGTCCATTGAAACGCATAAGGATGTTTACTCCGCTGTAGCCGAATGTGGTTTTGTCGACCTGACTCATCTGAACAGACACTTTAAACGAGTATTCGGTATCACGGCTTATGAATATATGCTGCAGTTAAACTAATTGAATCGGTACGATTATCCGACCAAATGTATTAAATCCCCGCTTGGAACGCGAGTTTACCTCAATGTTCCACACGGGGATTTTCTTTTCCCTTCCGTTGCCGTACTACCATTCTCCCTTAAATCAGATCCTAACATTCACGCGCGCTTCTTCCTTCTCCAGATCCAGCCGCTTACCAATACAAGCAATAGAATAACCCCACCATATATTATGAGATAAAATGACCAACTTCGTCCTTGATCGGTTTCTTCAAAATCATCCTGACTCACTACTTTTCCTGCTCCCAGTAGCTTTAAGGAGTCTCCAGCTTGATCAATGGAAACATTGCCACTGCAAAGATTCGTATGCAACTTATCGTCCATTTTATTCTGATAAGCAAAGATCAGATAGGATTGGTTCTTATCCAATTGAATCCCACAAGATTCCGAACCGGCATCATTACCCATGACAGTCATTCGTTTAGAAGAAACACCCTTCCATGCGGTATCCACTTCAAAGGTATATGCTCTCACTCGGTCAGTGCTAAATATCTGCACCCCACCCCTTTTCACCACTTTACCTGTAAAAACCGCCGTAGACGTCTTCAATTTCTCTTGGGCGTTCGATTCTACGCAGCTGCAAGCATAAGCTTTCTCCCCAGGAAATACCGTGTAACCCAATCCAACCAACAACAATATCAATGCAAACCATACTAAGCGCTTCATCCTTTCACCCCCGGCTCAGATTGCAACACCCTTCTTGTAATCGTTCACATTTTGTTTGAAGCTATATTTATTGTAAGATTATAGCATAATACGAATATTGTATTGAGCATCATCAGAATTCAGACACCTTGGAGGAAACCGTCACTTGAATCAGACTTTGAAAAAGAATATCTCCATCCCGCTGCTCGTTGCAGCGTTATGTCTCATTGCATTTGTAAGCATCGCCCTGTCCATCAGCGACAACCAGATCCACGTCTTTGACGATACCTTGATTGGTTGGATACAGGGCATGGAATCACCCGGAATGACACGATTGATGCAGCTCTTTACCTGGATTGGCAGCGAGGTGCCTGTGGTTGTCATTACCATTCTCGCCATGCTTGTGCTGTATATCTACCTCAGGCACAAACGCGAGCTGCTCTTCCTGGCTTGTGTTATTGCGGGCTCGACTTTGCTCAATGCATTGATTAAGCTAGTATTCCAGCGCGCCAGACCTACGATTAACCGGATTATTGAGGTGAGTGGTTATAGCTTCCCCAGTGGCCATTCCATGGCAGCGTTCAGCTTGTATGGCGGCCTGGCCTTCTTAATCTGGAAGCATGTACCGACAGCGACTGGACGCGTACTCATGATTATCCTGAGTGCGATCTTCATCCTGACGATTGGAATGAGCCGAATTTATTTGGGGGTGCACTATCCCAGTGATGTCGTGGGTGGGTACTTTCTGAGTGGATGCTGGCTTGCCGTATGCATATGGTTCTATCAGCGACATCTGGAACGCCTTTCCCTGTTACAGTCCAAACCTCTCGCTTAGGCTTTTTCGATCACCATGCAACGATCCAACCCATGCTTGAAAACAAACCAAACGTAAAGAACCTTATGGGTGCATCAGGCACCAATGAGGTTCTTTTACGTCATTATGAATCTATTTTACAGTGGCAACCTAGAGCTCCTCGCCATTGGATTCAATGACTTTTTTGTACCAGTGGAAGCTCTTCTTGGGTGTTCTGCTCAAATCACCATTGCCATCATTGTCCTTGTTCACATGAATGAAACCATAGCGCTTCTTCATCTCGCCTGTGGATGCGCTGACCAAATCGATACATCCCCACATCGTGTAAGCGATAAGCTCCACACCGTCGGCAACGGCTTCTTTCATTTGTTCGATGTGACCTCTCAAATAATCAATGCGATAGTCATCCTGAATGGAGCCATCTTCCTCTACTACATCCACTGCACCCAATCCGTTCTCCACAACCATCAATGGAATCTGATAACGGTCATACAGGTGATTCAGCGTGTAACGCAATCCTTTAGGATCGATCTGCCAGCCCCAGTCGGAAGCTTCCAGATACGGATTTTTGATGCCGCCCAGCAGATTTCCCTCTGCTCTATCCAACGACTCATCCGCACTCTCGACCAAGGACATGTAATAGCTAAAGGAATAGAAGTCCACGCAGCCTTCACGCAGAGTCTGTGCATCTTCCGGCTGCATCTCGATCTGGATGCCTTCTTCGGCGAAGAAACGTTTGGCGAATCCAGGGTATGCTCCACGAACCTGTACGTCTCCACAGATCATGTTGGACAGCTGGTCCTTCTTCTGCGCGAGCAAAATATCGTCCGGGTTGCATGTTTTCGGATATGTTGTCATGAAAGCGACCATACAGCCGATTTGGAAATCAGGATTGATTTCATGTCCCAGCTTCACCGCTTTTGCACTTGCAACAAATTGGTGATGCAGCGCCTGGAAGCGGGTCTGAGGATCATCAACACCATCGATCAAAGTCTCTTTGCCTTCAAAAAGGATACCTGCAGCCATATAAGCCCCCATTGGCATCGTCAGACAGTTAATCTCATTAAAGGTCAGCCAGTATTTCACCTGATCTTTGTATCGGTTGAAGAGGGTTGTACAATATCGGATATAACAATCAATCACTTCGCGCGAAGCCCAACCGTTATATTTCTGGGTCAGACCAAATGGTGTCTCGTAGTGAGAAATGGTCACGAGCGGCTCAATGTTGTACTTTTTCAACTCGGCAAAGACGTTATCATAGAACTGCAATCCCTCTTCGTTTGGCTCCAGATCATAACCGTTCGGGTAGATTCTGGACCAGTTAATGGACATGCGGAACATTTTGAAACCCATTTCGGCCATCAGGGCAATATCCTCTTTGTAATGACCATAAAAATCAACCGCTTCATGGCTCGGATAATACGTGCCCTCTTCCAGTACAGGCGTAATCCGCCGTGGTGTTGTGTGCGTTCCACCTGTCATCATATCGGAAGTACTTGGGCCTTTACCACCCTTGTCCCATCCACCTTCAAACTGATTGGCAGCCGTAGCGCCACCCCAGAAAAATCCGTCTTTCATCGACATCATCAATTCCTCCTTCATGATCTTTCTAACACTATACATCCAGTGTACCACCCATACCCTGACACCTATTGTCATGGTATAATGTCGGCATGGAAAATAACCGATTATTCAGAATGCTATTGCTGTTATTGGAGAAAAAGAAAGCTACCGCCCCCGAGCTCGCGCGTTTGTTCGAGATATCCGTGCGCACAGTGTACCGTGATATCGACAGACTGAGTGCCGCGGGTATTCCCGTATACACGACAACCGGCAAGCATGGCGGCATCCATCTGATGGACAACTTTGTCATGGACAAATCCCTGTTGTCCGAAGATGATCAGAATGAAATTTTGCTTGGATTATATAGCGTCAGCGCCATCCCTCACCTTAACACTGCCCATATGCTCAAACGTTTAACCGCCCTGTTTGATCACAAGCTGGACTGGATCGAGTTTGACTTTTCACCATGGGGCACCATTCCATTGCAGGAGAGGGAACTGTTCAATCAGGTCAAACAGGCGATCCTCACCAATCAATGGATTACGTTTCACTATGTCAATTCGGATGGAGAGAAGAGTGTTCCGACGGTTGAACCTCTCAAACTTTTGTTCAAGAACAGTACTTGGTATTTTAAGGGGTACATTCACGACGAGCACGATCGAAACGAATTTCAGACGTTCAAAATGAAACGCATTACCCAGCTAAAAATTCTGCCGAGGGTTTCCCGAAACAATATAAACATCGGATCACCGGAAAATGAGACTCACGTCACAATCAACCAAATCGCTCTGGAACTGTCGTTCTCCAACTCCATTGCTTATAGAGTGTATGATTTTTTTGAACCGTCACGCGTTGAAAAAGATTCCGACGGCAGGCTGCGCGTTGCCCTTGAACTGAATGAGGGAGAATGGCTGTACTCCTTCCTGATGTCGTTTGGATCTGACCTGACCGTAATCAAGCCTCCACACGTTGGAAAGGAACTGCTTAGGCGACATATCAACGCGGTAGAACATTTACAACAGGTCGTTAACAACAGGTTGGAAAATGAATGATATAATGAAGCTCTGATCATCTGTTGATTCTTTTACTTTTTTTGCTATCTATCCATTTCCTGAAGGAGGTTTGTCCATGCAAGACATTAGACATAACAATGTGGAACGATTCAAAGGTTTCGGTACGTTATATGACCAGAACCGGCCTGCTGCGCCCACCGAGGTCGTAGATATTCTGACGAATTATTTGGGCAGCAAACCTCGCTTGGTCGCGGATGTTGGCTGTGGTACGGGCTTATCGTCATGGATTTGGCTAAATGAGGCAGAACGTGTTATTGGCGTCGAACCAAGCGATGATATGAGAGCTGTCGCAGAGTCCAAATGGGAAGCAGCAGGCAAACCGGACCATCTGCGTTTTGTCTCTGGCCTATCCCACGAACTGGGACTACCTGATGGCAGTGTGGATATCGTGACCTGCTCACAGTCGTTCCACTGGATGGAGCCCCAGTCCACACTGCGCGAATTTGCGCGTGTACTGCGTCCAGGAGGCATATTTGCTGCCTACGACTGTGACTGGCCACCAGTGGTCGATTGGCAGCTGGAACAAGCCTATCTGCATTTGAATACGGAGGCAGATCATCGAGCTGCCAGTCTGGCTCCCCAGGAGAATCAAGCACATAAATGGAATAAAGACGGACATTTGCAGCAGATTCAGCAGTCCGGCTTGTTCCGTTATTCGCGTGAAATTGTGTTTCATCATCGGGAAACATTCGATGCCGACCGATACGTCAATCTGGCCCTAAGCCAAGGCGGCCTGCAAACGGCAGTGAAACTCGGAGCCACTGATCTACTTGAGGTAGCAGACGAATTTAGACAGCTGGCTACTCGTATATTTGCCGGAGAATCGAGACAAGTTCTATTCTCATATCGGATGCGCTTGGGCATCGTCTGATCTTAATCTAATCTCATCCAGAATCTCTAAAACATAATTCACAAAAGAAACCTGCCCATCACGAACACAGTGATGTTGCAGGTTTTTTGTTTATATAGCCATCAGGATGAGAACAAATTACTTAGTTGTTCCTCCTGTACATTCAATGCCAACACTACTTTTGACGGGTCCTGCTTCGAGTAGATCACGTTAATAATATGACCTTGCTGAACCTGAGGTAGGGTAGATGGATAAATTTCCTTTGGTATAGTGACCTTAAATGTCTCTCCATTTGACTTCGTTACACTAAGCGTAAGCTGAAGTTTGATTTTGCCATTACCTCCGCTTCCAAGTGGAGTAACATCCAATATCTTGGCCATCGCTTTCTCGCCCGTTCGTGCAATATCCATCATCTCAGGTGCCACGCCATGCTGCACCATCTTTTCATCCAGCAATTGCTGCATATCTTCCTGAGACAATCGTCCTTTCAGATCAAGTCCTACCTTGCGTTCATCCTTCACGGAGACCACTAACGGAATGAAGCTGCCCGGCTGAAACTGAGCCATGGACGTCAACGGTATGATCGTTCTCAACTCGGTATCGTATTTCTCACGTCCTTTACGCGAGACGGTCAGGCCCAGTCGAACTTCCGGCTGCTCATTAATATACGTACCCGTCTGCTGGATGCTTTTAATGACACCAACCGCTGGTAATCCTGACTTCACTCTCCCAACGCCGAAGATATTAGCCAAAATGGAGGGAATAAAGATCAGCCCAAATCCGGCAAAAATCGCTGGTGTATACCACCATGCCTGCATAATGATAAAAGGATCATTCCACAGCTGCTGTGCCAGAAATGGGGAGAATCCCACCCCAAACACAGTCAACACACCGACCAATCTCAGGAAACCTACCATCTGCCCCACCCTCTCTATATCTCTATTATTCGTTGTTAGTTGTCTTTATTAAATGATAGAATGCTCGTTTGTAGTTCGAACACCTTCTAGACGGACAACAGACCCATGTAAATTAGCTCTGTCGGATTCGCCGGATTTTGCCCCAATCCCACTCGATCTCCCACGCGTGGAATCTGCATCTTGGACAACAGTGTTTCCAATGTTCGCTGATACTGATTGCCATTCGTCTCTGTTACATCCAGCACAAGCACAACAATTGGATCAAAATTGATCAGCTTGCCCGTATCGGTAATCGTGATTACCGTGGCTGTTGCAGTTAAGGGAAGGGAACCACTTGCCGCCAGTTGTGCCTGTTTTGCCGAATCCAGACTCTGGTTGATGGCTTCCCGATGCTCCTTTGATACAAAACCTTTCATCATCATGCCGGTAAGTCCTTTATTCATCATTTTATCTGCCTTCGCAATCGCATCTTCCTGCTTGTTCTTTTTACCAAACCATCCCATAATGAACACCTCGTTTTTTTATTTTTGGTTATAGTTAAAGTATAAACAGGAGGGCTTGTCCTTGAATACCCTTTTGACTGCATACAAAAGAAACGAAAAATCCGGTGATTAAACCACTGAATTCTCGTTTCTTTAACATGCTTTTTGATGGATTCCGCAAAAAAAGAGCCGTAAACGACTCTTCAATGAAAGGTTTGGAGGCATATTTTGTGCCTAATGCACCGGTATTGAACAAAATCATGCAAAAAAACGGCTGTTCCACGCCGATTTTCGATCTATTTTTTGCGTAACAGGTAGACCAGCTTCCGATAATACATGGCGGCTTCCTTATATTTTCGCAGATCCTCGGACACCACGGCCATTCCCTCATATAAAGGTTCAAGACGCATGGCATGCTGCACGGACTCAAAATAAGGCAGACATGCGAGCGCTCGCTCCATGAACACTTCACGATCTCCATGCGCAAGAGCAAGATGGCTCTGGTAGAAGGTTGCACTCATCTGCTGATCCTGAGTTGTTGCACTATTCAACAGTTGATCCACACTCTGCGCAAGTGCCCCCCAGTTTTTTCGTGCCAGTGCCACTTCACACCGATACACACTCACTAATGGCTTCATGGCCTGCTGGGTTTCTTCGGGTTCTTGCTGCAACAGGGATTCGAATCGTTCGATCTCCGACTGCGCCTGATCCAGCCCCCCCGTCATGGTTAACATGACAATCCGATTATTCGCAATGGCAGTGACCAGATCGCCCTGATTACCGGCATACACCAGATTCGCCTCTGCCATAGTCAATGCCGAGAGCGCCTCCTGTACCAGTCCCATCGCAAAGCAATATCCGCTGTACGCCACATATAAACCGGACAACCGATGAAACAGCCGCTGATCATAGACATGTCTCATGGTGAGATCGAATACCTGCTTGGCCTCTTCGTACTGTTTGACCTGAATGTAGGCTTCCATCTTGATATTTTGCACAGACAGCCAGAATTCACTTCCAGGAAGGGCCAATTCACTTAGCCTGGTTGCATGCGTTAACACATCCACAGAAGCAAGCTTGGAACGATAGTACTGCACTTTGTAATATAATAACGCCTTCGCTAGCGGACGCGGCAGATCTACATCGTCAGGACGGCCGTATTTCTCCAGATAAAAATTCAGATAGGATGTATGTATATATTCATGAGCCGATGCATCATTTAATTGTTGGTAATAGACCGCCTTCATTAAAGCCGTGGTCAGCTCTACTGTCAGCGCATCATCCCGATCCTCAAGTGCGTGCACGATATCTTCTGCTATTACTGAAGCTGGAACTGACATTTGATCAAAAATAGCCTCTGCCCGCGCCAGTGTTTCTTCATCCTGTGCAGAAGCGTTTAACAGATAGGAAGTCGTTACGCCAAGACGTGACGCAATAGCCTCTGCCAGATCTTCAGGGAGTGGATAACGATCGGCCAGAATATTAGCAAAGTGAGCCTGCGTAACCAAACCTTCCACGAGGTCTTTGCGGGAGATTTGCTTTCTTTTGCTCAGAAATTCAATCCGTTCCTTCAGCATGGCTAGTCTTCCTTTCGTTTCGATCCTGTGAATCACAAAAATCCAGTGATAAAGGCGAACGCTTCGCTTCTCCAGATCTGTTCTGTCCTCTCCGTTGTTGTGTAAATGTTTAGTTCAAACTATATAATATCATCCAGGGTACGAAGCCGGATACCGTCTTTTAACCAAATCCATCGAAACGGTTTCCGTTTCGGAGGCAATTGTTTTACAATAAGGTGGTATGTACAAGAGCATTATCCAATTATGAAGAACAAGAGTTGAATATGAAAGGATGCAAATGAATGATTATTAAACCAAGAACACGTGGTTTTATTTGTACAACTTCCCATCCTGTAGGCTGTGCTGCACAAGTCCAGGAGCAAATTGATTATGTAAAATCCCAACCGCAATTGAACGGACCGCGGAACGTACTCGTTATCGGAGCTTCTACTGGATATGGACTTGCTTCGCGCGTCGTATCCGCATTCGGTGCCGGAGCCAACACCATCGGCATTTACCGCCCCAGCAGCTCCACTGAAAAACGTACGGCTTCAGCAGGCTGGTACAACTCCGCTGCATTTGAGAAGGCTGCGGAAGAAGCAGGACTGAAATCATACAGCATCACAGGTGATGCCTTTGCCAACGAAACCAGAGAAAAGACCGTTGAACTGATTCGCAGTGAACTCGGTCAGGTTGACCTGGTTGTCTACAGCGTAGCTTCAGCACGCCGTACCGATCCGAATACTGGTGAAGTATTCAACTCCGTGCTCAAACCGATTGGACAATCGTATACGAACAAAACAGTCAATTTCCATACGGGAGAAGTAACGTCCGTTACGATTGATCCGGCATCCGATGAAGAAATTCGCCAGACCGTAGCCGTGATGGGCGGAGATGATTGGGAACTGTGGATGGATGCCTTGCAACAAGGTGGCGTACTCGCCGACAATGCAACAACCATTGCCTTTTCTTATATCGGTCCTGAACTAACGCATGCCATTTATCGTGATGGCTCCATCGGCCAGGCCAAAAACCATCTGGAAGCGACAGCCCACAAGCTGAATGATCGTCTGAGTGCAAAGGGTGGACGTGCTTACCTAACCGTAGCCAAAGCGCTCGTAACCCAATCAAGCTCCGCAATTCCAGTGGTGCCGTTGTATATCTCTGCGTTGTACAAAGTCATGAAGGAAAAAGGCTTGCATGAAGGATGCATCGAGCAATTGCAACGCTTGTTCGCTGATCGCCTCTATGCGGGAGGAGAAGTTCCGACCGATGAAGCAGGGCGTATTCGTATTGATGATTGGGAGATGAGAGCGGACGTTCAGGAAGAAGTGGCGAAGCTCTGGGACGAGCTGACCACAGATAATATCTACGATCTGTCCGATTTGGTAGGATACCGTCAGGAGTTCTTCCAACTGTTTGGTTTCGAAACCGACGGCGTGGATTATGAAGCAGATGTTGATCCAAATGTTGAAGTACCTCATCTGCGTTAATTGAAAAGCAATATTGCTGTGGGACTGGCATAACAAGCTTATTACAGGTCCAAATTCAGCCTTAGGGGAGCGAGCTTTCGCTCCCTTTTTGACGTCAACCGCTTCTATAAAATCGACTTGAGTTGCTTTTTCAACCCCTTCGGCACCGTCTTCTCTACCGTGATGGATCGCGCTCCATGCATCGTTGCAAAGAACTGGAGTCCCTCCCGAAAATCCGTGATCCATTCCTCCACAGGCGGAGCAGTCTCTTCCATCGATAACAACCGAACCGTTAGCACGCCCGTTTTGCGATCAAGTCGCGGGTCCATGCGTCCAATCAGCCGATCGCCGTGAAGAATGGGCATGGCGTAATATCCGTAAGTTCGTTTCACCTCTGGTGTGTATATCTCCCACTTATAATGGAAATCAAATAAATCCACAATCCGTTCCCGTCTCCACAGCAGGTTGTCCAGCGGAGGCAGGAATCGTACCGGACCTGATGGATCATAATGTGGCTCTTCCCTTTCCATCTCACGCAACAAACCCTCATCTTCTGCACGGATATAATACTGCGTCGCAACATCCTCTACCTCCAGCGGAATCATGCGACCATCTGCGACACGCGCAGCCATATCACTCCGACGTTCAGCAGCCGTAGATTTCATCCAACCTAATCGTGGATCTCGGGCATCCACGACCCGATATGCGTAAATGTACTTGTCCATCAAAGCTTGCCTCTGAGCCAAGATATCGATCTCCGCTGTCATGGATTGGCCCTGCTCCAGCAGTCCGGATTCAGTAATATGAAAATAACGTTCATTCCCCTGCCTTGCCACGACACGAATGGCAGCCGAATCCAGTAGCAAGTTCAACGCTAACGAGGTGTCCTTCGTTTTAGGCACATCTGCACTGTCCCAATATCCACTCACCCGTTCGACGGCACGAAAAGCCCTTGACGGGAGCGGTCCCTCTTCTTCCAAACGCTTCAACACATGCTGCACTGTATTCTCCAGCCCTTGCAGGGAAGGAGCCAGACGCTCCCGTAATCGGGCACGCACAGGTTCGAACATCGCATAATCTTCGATCGGAATGACACATGCAGCATTGGCAAAATATTCGAACACTTTATGATCACTTAGCAAGGTATGTAAGTACTCAGAGGTATAGCCCGGATCACGAGCGCCCAACACCAAATGCTGATTCCCGGTTACGGCAGCGACAGGATCAATCTGTACGCAGCCAAGGGTGCGAATCAGCTGCATGACCTGTTCAGGACCCGAAGGCAAGGAAGCAGCGGGCCAACGTCCCAATAAAGATTGCGTTTGCAGCAAAAAACGCCGAACGATTTTTTTATCCATGCGAAGCGCTGTTGTCATATGTAGGATTCTTCCCTTCATCGAAGATAGGAGGATGTATAGCTATAATTGATCCAATTCAAAAGAGATACATTGATTTTAACAGTCCAAGGGATGTCATACCAATCGAAGGAAGAGCTTTTATTAAAATTTTGAGCTTATGCAGCACTCTGCACACCATAGACAAAATAAAAAGAAGCACCACCATCCTGGGTCCGCTTC
The DNA here is from genome assembly GCF_013359905.1 of Paenibacillus taichungensis. Classification (GTDB taxonomy): domain Bacteria; phylum Bacillota; class Bacilli; order Paenibacillales; family Paenibacillaceae; genus Paenibacillus; species Paenibacillus taichungensis. The sequence goes on from NZ_JABMCC010000118.1 coordinate 875,056, forward strand.
TTGTGTTTGACCTTTTGCAATTTTTCCTGTTTCGTGGGCATGAGTCGAACATGCTGTGATAACGCTCCATAATCTCCATTTACTCTCCGACTTTGCTCCGGACACCATTGTCCTGACCGCTCTGCTTTGCGCAATGCTTTTTGTGTTTGTGTACGTGCCATGATAATTGAACACACTCCCTTGGTTGGTATGCACTCAATATATCATGTGCAGGCAGACAAGTGAAGGTGATTAACGTGGAAGTCTTTTCCGCCGTGATTGCCATGTTTCCACAGGTTCCTGATCGTCTTCCTCAATCAACTCCAGTGCTTCTTCCATTCTTCTGGATTTAAACAGCATGATCAGGTCCATCAGATCTTCACGGTCCAGCAACTTCACCCCGTTGACCGCTGCCAGCGTCCGGCATGCTTCCGTATATCTGGCTGAAGTGAGCACGATGGATCGATCTGCTTCATAATAACGCATGGACGTGTAAATCTCCTGTACTGCGCTGAGTCCAACCGGATGATTCGCTCCGTAACGTTTGGCCTGAATGACATTTCGTCTTCCTGCTCTATCCACAAACACAAGGTCCGCACCAAAATCACGGCTGCTTGTAGTCTTATGTACTTCGGCATAACCGAGCTGCTGGAATAAATGATACAGGTACAGTTCAAATTCCGATCCATCCTGCATTTTATCGATATCCTTAATCGTAATCTTACGTGGGTTGGCCTCACTTCGTATGCGCTGCCCTCGCCGAATTACACGGCGAATGATCCAGGCAATGAGTAGTAAAAGGACAATAACGCCTATACCCACAGTGGTCATATTTTCATTCCAATTCATGTCTGTTCTCCTTGTCATTCCTCTAATCTGGCAGGCTTGTACCCCTCTTAGCCCTCATCACCCGACTAAATATAGCAGACTTCTCTCTTAACAGAAAGAAGATGAATTCCCTGTAACCCTCTAACTTCTCCAAACAACTATAATTTTATACCTCAATCATAAAAGGTTACAGACACTCAGGTTGAATTTCACATGTATGAAATGGTAGAATTCAACAATCGGTTCTATTTTGAATCGAAGAAAGGTGGTTTATAACTTGCATACATCCAACAAACGAAAGTCCAAAACATGGGCTGCGCTTCTTCTCAGTGGCACGCTCCTCTTCAGCCTGCATACACCAAGCTACGCGGCCGCTGAACAAAATGCACCATTGCCTAAACCTTCATGGACATCATCTTCTCTCTCACTCACGCAAGTGAATACGGAGAAAGACGTTATCGTCAACGAAGTGAACGCAGTACCCGCGAAAAATCTGGTGTATGTGCATTCTTCCCAGCCCGTAACCAAAACAAGCAGCAATACGAAGTTGGATTGGCAGCTGGATTCGCTTCAGGCGCTGGATGCCACGACCGGACAATTGAAATGGAACGTTATTTTCCATGAGAAAAGTGGGCCTTATACAACCTACTCCAATTCACTATATACCAGCAACGGCACAGCCTATGTATATATGGAATATTCGGATGGAACCAAAAAGGTATACTCGTTCAATACTTCCGGCAAAACCAACTGGGTCAAAAACGTGAGTAATTCATCTTCCATGTACCTTCTGGACGACGATACGTTATTGATCGCTTCGAGCCCTGGTGTTCAATCGAACGGTTCCGTTCGATCAGCCATCTCGCTGTATGACAAAAAGGGAAAACTGATTACGGAAAAAACGATCAACGGTGCTGTACTCAAAGCAGGCAGTGATCGAATCGTAGTCGATGCAAGCAAGCAAACCAAAGTGGGCAGCTTCTGGCAGCCTGCCGCTAACCCCAAAGTGGAGATTTACGATCGTACGCTGAATCGTCTTTCCTTCTACCAGTTCCCGAGCAATGCCAACACTCTGGGAGACGGCGGCGGTGAATCGCTGGTCATTCTGGAAGATGGCTCCGTGATCATGCGTGCCAATTTTGCGAACACGGGTAACAAGCTGATGGGCTTTGGCACCGATGGCAAACTGGCCTGGGGCCGTGCGATTGCCGGTGATGCCTATGTTCAGACCGCGGGCAACAGTTATACCCTGTTTACAGGCCAAAAGCTGGAGCTGTACACCATGAAAGGCAAAGTGACCGAACGTACATTTAAGGAAGAGCAGCCTATTCTCATGCAGGTTGATCGTACACAGGACGGGCAATACAAACTTGATTTCGCTAAAAAGGGTTATATTCTCGATCCACAAACATTGGATACGGTACATGAATATGAGTTTGCATCCTCTCCTGGATTGCTCGATGGATATTCAACGTACAACGATCATATTATTTATCAGATCAATGACGATGCATTATCCAAGTATGTATTGAAGACAGCCTCAGCTAAATAGTAAATGGAGCGCTCTGGTTGACCGACTAACGGTTAACAGGGCGCTCTGTTATTTCACACAACGATGAGAGTCCCCCTCCCTTTTATCCTCTCTGCGCAAACTGGTATAATAGTATCGTTCACTTTTTCACCCTACTCTTGATTGGCAAGGAGCGTAGCCCTCCCATGATTATTCAATTCATTCGATACAGATAACTTAGGGCATAACATATACCTCTTTTTTCAAAATGTTCGATAGAGGTTTATTTGTTATGCCCTTTTCTTCAGTTATCCATATCTGAATGAATGGGGTGCTATTCCATGTCAATCCAACGCAGAGAACGTAGTGCTGCGCTTATTTATCCATACATCCATATGCTTAAATGTCCCGTCTGTCATCACACAATGACAACGATTAGTCGGGACAATATTCAATGTAGTTCCAGGCATTCGTTTGATTTGGCAAGACAAGGCTATATCAATTTCATGACACGATTTTTCAAGGGAAACTATGACAAACGTTTATTTACAGCCAAAAGGAATATTTTATCTCATACGGCTATCTATACACCTCTGACCGATATCATTCGCCATTGGATTGAAGATTACTCCGATGGCAGCAGTCAGCCCTTGCATATTCTGGACGCAGGTGCAGGAGAAGGATCTCTTTTGCATCAGATTACACAGAACACTCCAGTTGTGGGCTGGGGGATCGACATCGCCAAAGAGGGTATTGCCATGGCTTCTTCTACTTACGACCAGCAGATTTGGTTTGTTGGTGATCTTGCTTATAGTCCTTTTGCAGAGGGGCAACTGGACGTGATCCTGAATATCCTCTCCCCTTCGAATTATGAAGAGTTCGGGCGAGTGATGAAAAAGGATGGCTGGATCATCAAAGTAATTCCCCGTGACCGATATCTAATGGAAATGAGAGAGCTTTTGTTTCGGGGCCGATCTCATCAATTAGACAGCAGAGAGTATGTATTGGACCGATTTACCAAGCATCATCATCTCTTAGACAGCATTCCGCTAACATACACTCTGCCCGTTACGGAAATCATGATGAATTCACTCATTCATATGACACTACTCTCCTGGCATGGGACGGAATCAGCCATAGCCAGCGTTCAAGAGTCCTTATCCCAGATTACGATTGATTTAGAAATACTGGTGGGAAAAAAGAGATAAGTTCTGAAGCCATTGAGATAACATTCTCTTAATCATTGAACAATCAAAAAAATCCGGGGAAGTTCCTGTTGGAACTCTCCCGGATTTTTCAATAAGATCTGATGCAAATCGGTCTATTGTAAATGAAATTAATTATTCCAGTTTTCTTCAATAAATTCATCCCGTCCAGATATCGCACGGTCTTCCTTGTAATGTTTCTCATTTTTCTTGTGGTAATCCTGATGGTAATCTTCTGCCTGATAGAACACAACTGCATCCCGAATCTCCGTCACAATCGGTTGATTGAATCGCCCGCTTGCTGCCAGCTCCTGCTTGGACTGTTCTGCTAGCTCGCGTTGACGTTCATTATGGACAAAGATCGCTGTACGGTACTGACTTCCACGATCCTGAAATTGCCCTCCATCATCGGTTGGGTCCGTCTGGGGCCAGTATAGCTCCAGTAGACGTTCATACGGAAACACCTCTGGATCAAATGTAATTTCAACGACCTCGACATGACCGGTCTCCCCGGTTTTGACCTGCTCATATGTTGGGTTATCGACGTGACCGCCGGTATAGCCTGATACAATACCATGAATGCCTGGTTGCTCTTCAAATGGTGTAACCATACACCAGAAGCATCCGCCGGCAAATGTAGCTTTTTCCATGCACACTCATCCCTTTCTGTTGTACCTATATCTTAAAACAAAAAGAGGTTGATGGAAAGCCACGTCCGTGGACTTCCATCAACCTCTTCAGAAACATCTGTTATATTAACAGCTATTCATACTGCTTGTTGCCACTAACTGTTCATTCAAGAAATCTTGAATTCGTTACCCGCGGCTTCGACCCATAGAACGGAAGATCAAGCTCACGATCGCTACAAGTACGATGGCACCGATTAATGCCGGTACTATGTAGAATCCGCCCATTTCTGGACCCATGTCTCCCAGGATTACTCCACCTAACCATCCGCCGATAAAACCGGCAATGATGTTACCGATAACGCCGCCGGGAATGTCACGACCAACAATCAGACCTGCCAACCATCCAATGATACCACCGATAATTAATGACCATAACCAACCCATATCATTCACCTCTAATTAAAGTTTTTGTTGTTGTCTGTCTACTATTAACCGCTACAGAAGCATTTAAACAATTGGCATGAAAATTGTTGTATATTACCTTTTGTTCATATACCCGTTTCTCTGTTCAACAGCCTATAACAAGGCATTAAAAACAGAGTGCGTCACTTCCGGGCATCTTACACAGTTCAAGACTGCGTTATGTACCTCCCGAAAGTCATTGTATGTTGATTCAGACAGCCTTAGTATAACCAATTGAGGTGAGAATATTTTTGGTCTATTTTAAAAAGTTAGCGTACATCAAAACAGCCGTTCCGGTTACGAATCGTTCTTCCGATCACTGTTATCCCCGGATTTTTTTTGCATTCCCTTTATAGAAGGGAAAATCCGTTGATAAAGGCAAGATAATGCTTACGAAGTAGCTTTCTTGCAGAAATCTTTTAGCTTCGCTTCTTCAGAATCGATTTCGTACCCTCCACTACATCGTCCTCATCTGTCCAGAATTTTTAAGATCTCCAAAATATTTAGGTATTAATAAAAACCTGCACGCCCCTTGCCTGGCTGGGTCAGCCAGTTATGCTTATGACTCTTGTCCAGCTCTCCTCGCATTGACTGAATGATCTGCACAATGTCCGTCCGGCCATTCTGGTGCCATTCCAGCGCTGCACTGACATACAACTCTCCAAGTTGAGCAAGAGAAAAGGTATCCGTTAATCGTGCAGCTTCCAGCGTACCTTCTTCCCCTGCAAAGACAGCAAAGCCGCGTTGATTTAAATATTGCAGGCGCAGTCCTTCGTCCGGTAGCGGTATTTCATAAGCCCGATCGAACCGACCGGCACGGTTCATGAGCCCTGGGTCTATTTTCTCCGGATAATTCGTGGTGCCAATTAGGAAGATGCCCTCTTTAGACGTTGCCCCATCCAACGTATTCAGGAAAAAGGATCGCACTTCATCCGGCATGGAATCGATGTCCTCAATAATCAGTACCATGGGAGCCAAACGTTTGGCTGCTTCGAACACTTCACGCACCGATTCACTGTTTGTGTATTCGGTAATTTGCCAATATGCTGCTGGCCCCGGAATGCTTCCTGCAATGGATTTCACGAGGGTCGTTTTTCCGTTTCCAGGATGGCCGTACAGCAGGATGCCACGTTTGTAAGGAATATCATAGTCTCGATAAAAGGAACGATCCGCCTCGAAAAACTGGTCCAACGAACGGAAAATATCCTGTTTGATTTGCGGAGAAAGCACGACCTCATCCCGCCCGACAGAGCGGGTAATCGATTCGACATGACGGTCACTGCCATTGCGGGCATCCGTGTACACCGTGACTTTTTTCATATTTTGCTGCCGTTCCCGTTCCCTTACACTGCCCAGAAATCGCTTCAATTCCTCTTCTCCTGTAGCAAAAACAAAATCCTCATTGTATATCCCATTCTCCCGGAAGAAAGGAATGCGGACGAGAGCTACGCCCCACTCGGGATAGGCAAATACATTGTTGCGAATCGAATAATGTACACCATATGTCGGTGCATCTCCATCATCCTCATAATGCAGTGTACGCAGCTCCAGATCTTCGAAAATCCGGGCAACCAATTCCACTTCGGTGCTGTTACTTTGCAGATCTTCCTTTAGCAGATCCCAGTATTCACTGTTTGGATCATCGCTGGCATAAAGCTCATAACGAACACCGTATCGATTGCCAAGCGCTTCAATGATGCCGCGAATCAAACGGGCATATATGGCATAGCCTTCGTTTCGGATTTGACTGTCTTGTTGCTCTTCGTAGGAATAGATGACTCTATTATGATTCAATTGTTCTTTATCTATGGTCATTACTTAGCTCCCTTCACAGCGGCAAGTGGTTTACATTTGGCTACAACTTGAGCCAGACCTGCGCCGGTAACACTATCAATAATTTCATCGACATTTTTATAAGCTTGCGGTGATTCATCAATAATGGATTCAAGTGAACGCTGGTTCACCACAATCTCATCTTCAGTTCCCACACCCAGCGCCGAGGCAAAATCCTCCACAGTAACCAGGCGCTTTGTTGCTGTGCGCGACCGAATGCGTCCTGCTCCATGACAGATCGAATAATAGTTATCCTTCCCCTCGGGTTGACCTACCATGATATACGAAGCCGTTCCCATTGAACCGGGTATAAGTGCGGGATGACCTGTTGCCAGATACGGCTTCGGATTATCGGGATGACCGGCAGGTAATGCACGTGTAGCTCCTTTGCGGTGTACAAAGACAGAGCCCTGATCCACGTAGGATTCCTCCCATGCATAGTTGTGCATCAAATCATAGAGGGTACGGAATTCGCATTTTGGACCAAACACATCCCGAAAAGCTTCGCGAATAGCATAAGCAATCAGATGGCGATTCACCACAGCATAATTCAGCGCAGAATACATCATATTGACGTAATGGCGACCTTCCGCATGTTCAAGCGGAGCAAAAACCAGTCTTGGATCGGATGTCCCCAGACCATTTCGCTGCATCACTTTCGCAATGGCTGATGAACTGGTTTGGCTTACATACCCGCCCCAGGCCCGGGAGCCGGAATGAATCATGACAACAATTTGTCCATCGTACAGACCCCAGGCTTCCGCAATCTCCCGATTTTCCTCGGCAATCTCTATCGCTTGAATCTCGGCAAAATGATTGCCTCCACCCAAAGTTCCTAACTGGCGATGAGCCCGATGCCAAGTCATATCCGGTACCATATTCAGCACTTCCTCATCAAAGGCAAATTTGCTGCTCTCTACATGAGTAATGGAAGTTGATTTTTTCGGTGTATAGCTGTCCGGGATATATTTTTTTGGTAATCCATGCAGACCTTTTCGCACAATATGCTCCAAACGAATGTCCGAGTAATGACCGCGCTGATTTGCCTCCATCGGCAGCACTTTCTCAATGGCTTTTACGAGTTTACGGCGCAACTTCACGTCTTTCAGGTCGTCCTTATGCAAATTGGTCATATGTACCCGCATACCACAGCCGATATCACTGCCTACGATGGATGGAGATACATAACCACTCTTGGCATCCCATACCGCTGTTGTGCCAATGCAGGTACCTACACCGACATGCACGTCAGGCATATAGCTCATATAGGAAATTCCCGGGATTTGAAGATTATTGTTCGCCATCTCGAACACCTTATAGTCTAATGACGAGAACAGCTGTTGTGCCGCATATACCGTTAACTCACCAGCAGGCAATTTGACTTCATGTCGGTAGCCTCCTGTGAGTTCATTTTGACTCGTAAATAAATTAGGTTGTGTATTCATAAATGTTTATTATTCCTTCCTGTACGTTCAGCTATTTCGGTTCACTTTCAAAAATGAACCTAACGTTATTCCGAATTCCATATCCATCTTCAGTACAACAAAAAAAGAAGCCACGGACAGTTCGCCCGTGACTTCTTCATGACAATAACAGAAAACAAAATCAGCATGAACATGCCGCGTCTGTTCTCCATTGCAATATACGCCGAGAGTAGCATATCGATTAATAACGTTCCAAGGATAAACGATATGCATCTTCCCCTATGTCGCCCGTATGAGGCCAAAGAGACGATGAACTGGATATACAATTGTGTCTGTGCTTCGTAGGGTCTTTGTGGATTTCAAATCATAACCAACCATCATATCTCTCGGCCTCCCTTCATTAATATTATGTTTATATTAAGCGGACTCGTTTCGATGTGTCAACCCTTTTCTTGGAAAATTCCCTATTTTGCATATGCATTAGATTTAAATTCGTGCTAATAATTTATATAAAAAAAAGCAGGGTCTGTAAGGAACGGACCCTGCTTACTCAAGCATATTATGAGATTATATATCGATTATTGATGGTACATGTTTTGACAGATTTGACTTTGTATCTTATCATTTCCCTGCTTGTTTTTCCAATTCTTCCACAGGATTTTCATCTTCTTTTTCAGGCACCTTGGAGGACAGGAACCAACCACATACCGCAATCGTAATCAGCACAATGTAGAAACCAAATTTCCAAATTTTATTTTCCGGGAAATGCTCATCCAGAACGCCCAGTGAAGGATGTGCAAGTGTAATCACAGCCAACTTAACCCCAACCCAGCCAACGATAACGAAGGCTGCAACTTCAAGCCCTGGACGGGAATGAAGCAGTTTAACGAAGAAGGAAGCCGCAAATCTCATGATGACAAGGCCGATAAATCCGCCGAGGAAGATGACGATAAACTGTCCACCGTCAAGTCCGCCGATCGGAGGCAAACCACTTGGTGGCAATGCAACAGCCAGCGCCACAGCTGCGAGAATGGAATCGACCGCGAACGCGATATCTGCCACTTCCACCTTGAATACAGTCATCCAGAAACCAGATTGTTTTTTTGGTTTTTTTGGAGCGGAATCAGCCGCTTCATCTGTTTTGTTTCGGCTACCCAACACCTTTTTGACAATGTGGTTAATGGAGATGTACAACAGATACAGGGCACCAATTGCTTGAACCTGCCATACGTCCACGAGGAACGAGATGAGGAATAGTGACCCCAATCGGAAAATGAACGCTCCCATTAAACCATAAAACAACGCCTTTTTGCGTTTATCATCAGGTAAATGCTTAACCATAATGGCAAGAACCAATGCATTATCCGCGGCAAGTAACCCCTCCAGGACTACTAAGACGACAAGAACCCACCCATACTCCAATAATAACGATAACTCCAAATTTTACTCCTCCTTAGTATCCTTATCCTTATGATGTACAAAAAAAAGGACCTTTACCATCGCTGGTAAGGTCCTTTATATTCACGAAAAGAGACCTTTACCCAGCATGAAAACTTGGTAAAGGTCTCGCTAACAACAAAATTGCTGCCAATAAAGCCGGGGATGTAATCCCGAACTGACGACTTTACTGTGAAAGCTACTCCCCTTTAACATCAGGAATATTTAGTTTTAAGTTGAAACAGGTTCAATAATCTGTTCTCATCATATTCATAACGATAAGCAAAGTCAAGCTTTATTTGACTGTCTGCGGTCCAGCTTGCGAAAGACCAGCAAATCATAGATGAAATTACCCAGTGGGATAAACGAGATAAAAAACAAAGCAATTGGACGACGCAAACGCCATTTTTGCGTGGTGTACAGACTCACCATAAATAATAAATACATCAGAAATAAAAAACCATAGATGTTGCCAAACCACGTGACTGCCTTTGGCATGATCCCTGATTCCCTTAATGGAAAAGCAACAAATAACAAAAGTACATATGAAAGCCCCTGCAACCACAACAGCAGTCGAAAGCGGCTGAGTGTTGAATGTAACATTTTTTTTCCTCCTGCTTCTAAATACGCGCAACGATTTCATTGCATCCCGTACAGTATATCACAAAAACGAAATTTACCCTCACGCGCAGTTCTACAGGAGCCAAATCCACCCGATGCACATAGGATATATGACCAAGATAGATTGTTGCGAATATGGACAAGGAGGAAACTGTTGATGAAAATAGCCCTGATAGCGCCTGAAAAATTGCCAGTCCCAGGTAACGGATCAGTCGAAATCTGCATCCTCGGCATTGCTCGTGAACTTGCTCTCCGTCACCAGGTGACGATCATAAGCCGTCAGATGCCCGGTCTTGCCATTACAGAGCAAATAGATGGCATAGTGATCCGTCGTGTACCATCAACCAGCCCCAGCGAGTACACGAGGGCAGTGATCCGTTTTCTGAAAATCCAACCCTTCGATCTTATTCAGGTAGACAACAGACCTCATAGTATGGCTGCAATTAAACGCGCTTTCCCTACGTTACCTGTGGTGCTCTATCTTCATTCGTTAACCTTTGCACAACCAGGACCAGCAAGATTAGCGCTGTTAAAAAAAGCGAATTGGATTGCCGTTAATAGTCAATCCCTCAGACAAAGGCTGGGTCGCCGATTCCCATCCTTAAAACGACGGATGGGTGTTGTACCACTGGGCGTGGACCTAAGCCGTTTTTTGCCTGCAGCTAAAGGAGAGCAGCAGCTTCTGCGGAAGCAGTTCGGTATCACAGGGCCATTCTCCATTCTCTATGTAGGCCGACTAATTCCCGGCAAAGGTGTGGATGTACTGATTCGTGCCGTAGCTCTTATTCAGCAGCAGGTATCCGTGCAACTGATCATTGCAGGTAAAGGACCTCCAGTTTACGTCCGCAAGCTGCGACAGCTTATCCGAAAATTAAAGGTTGATGCCACCTTCCGAGGTCAGATCGCCCATGAGCACATTGACCGTTTGTACAGGGCTGTGGACTGCCTGGTGTGTCCTTCCCAACAACATGAGGCCTTCGGGCTGGTTAATGTTGAAGCTATGGCTTCAGGACTACCCGTCATTGCTTCAGACAATGGAGGCATTCGTGAAATCATTGTATCGGGGAGTAATGGATACCTTGTAAGACAGTATCACAACCCCCAAAGTTTCGCTGCTTACCTGTCTAAACTGGCAGACAATCCTTCTCTCGCTCTTTTGCTTGGAGAAGCTGGCCGTGCCAGTGCAGTTGAACAGTTCAGTTGGGCCCGGACAGCCATGCATCTTGAAGCAGCCTATACAAAACTTATCCGAGGATAAATCTTGTATAGGCTGTGCTTTTGTTAAGCTTTTTCACGTGACTGCCAGTCTGCAATAAAGCTATCCATATGCGGAACAGGAACATACATCATTTCAATTAACTCCACAATAATCATATCTTTCATGGCAAATCTCACCTTAGCGCATGTTTGTTGGCGGAAAGCATCATAAATTCCCGAGCCAGTCCAGCAGCCGTGAGGAGCGAGCAGTGGATTATTAACAATATATCCAACCGTCCCAATGGGGGGAACTACTACCTTGATGGCTCGGGAGTCTACCCGATTGTCGGGGTCTTTGACCAGAAACAGGATATCGCCTACGTTTAAAGCTTCTACACCATGATAATGCTCCATTCCATACATGGCTGCAAATAATTTGGTACTCATCACAAAAGCTCCTTTTACACATTTTTTAAATTTAGTTGGGTTGAATTATTGATCTTCCTCATAATGTTTCATCCACTCTATGAGTTGTTCACGAATTTCTTTACGATATTCGCGGGGTTCAAGGACCTCCGCTTCGGGGCCAAATTGATATAACCATTTCAGGAATTCACGACTACTGTTCAGCGTTACTTCAAATAACAATCCGCCATCAGGCGTATCTGTCATTCGTGGACGAACAAACATTTCTTCTTCTTTTATGTAGGGGGCCACTTTCTCAGTGAATCTTACTTTGAAATGGATAAGTTTATCCCCACGATCAATGGACCATGTGTTTTTCATGAACTGCGTTATGTTGAAATCACCCATAACAAAATGGGTATTGGTCTGTATAACGTCCAGAAAGCGACTGATCCGAAACAAACGGACTTTCTGCAGCAAGTGGCAATAACCAATTAAGTAGAAACGCTGATCGCGCGGAATGAGGTAATAGGGGTCAATGTCGCGGACCGTTATTTCATTTTTCGTAAGCGTGTGATATTGGGTTCGAATCGTTTGTTGATCCAGAATGGCTTCAATGACCGGGATAAGCAAGTTGGGATACTTCCCTTCTTCCCGGTATGCAGGTGTACCCATACGAATAATGCCTGCAATATTTTCTACAATGTCACTGTTTCTCGATTTCATTTTCGTATGGGCTGTCATCACCTTGTCAAAGGCTGAATCAAATTCAGCCGGGAGTTGCGAAGTATCCACCACGGATGGAAGCATGGAGAATACTATCGCTTCCTGTTCGGTAAAATCCAGAGGATACATGGCAAATTCACCAATGAACCGATACCCCTTGCCATAACCTTCATTCATGATAGGGGCAACCCTGTCCAAAATTCGGAGATCGCGATAAATCGTGCGCACAGTTGTACCGCATTTCAACGCCAATTCTTTGGCGGAAATTCCGGGATTCGCTTGTATAGCCTGAAGTATACGCAGAAGACGAATTAATTTCTCTGTCATGTAGTTTCTCCCCTTCGATATTTTATCGGCAAGGAAAACTAGTTCCTTTAGTCCGGTACTAAATCTTTAGTCCCAAACTTATTTTCGCAATTTCACCTTATGTATATAGTTCAATCGCACTTATTCGGCTTATTAAATATACATTCTCTTACTTGCTTGCGTAAAATATTAACCTCAAGTCCTTATACCTACGCCTGATAGCCTATTTAGCATTCAAAAAAAATAAAAAAAAGTCTTGTCTCTTGGACCAGAGACAAGACTTTTTCGCTTGTTTATTTGTGCAATTGCAATAATTTAGTCAGCACATTGACCATATGATCGCACAGATCAGGGATATCTCCCATCTGATCTTCATTCACACTGCGGTCAAAATGTACTTCAGCTGTGATAGCATAAGTTGCTGGCTGATCTTCAAATATATAATGAATATGCTGCAATTTTCGTTGTTCCGGCCAGCTCTCTTGTAATATGGAGCTAATTGCAGGACATTGAGTCTCAGGCTCCCTAACAACCATTCTGAACCGCAACCGCAAACGGCAACCTGATAGAACTCCTGGTGTCTCCAAAATCTCAGCCGCGAGATCCTCAAGCGATGTGTTCAGTACCACTTCGCCTGTTACGTCAGGGCAATCTCGCAGGCAGAATTGCAGCACCAACTCTCTGGACATACGGGCCAACTCAAGCTGATCCTTCCGATCCGTTATGGAAATAAGTTCATCCAAATTATCGAGATCATATAGGTAATTTTCGAAGCCTACTTTCAAATTGTCATAAATCGTCGGATCAAACATGTTGTGAAACCTGCTTTCTTATGCAAATTATTCCGAAGTGAATTGTTGCTGCTCCAAATCATAGTATACTGTAACGTTGTTTCACGCAAACAGCTCCCCGTCATCATACCGAATAACGCGACTATGTAGCAATCTTTCATAAGTCAAAACGACATTCATTATCGCGCATCTCCTGCGACTCCACTTGTCCATTTCCAATATAAAAAAGCCCGGTCGTGATGACCGGGCTTGGTTGAGATACAGAATAATAAATATTCTGACTCCCTATTCTTCTTTAGCTGGTTCTTCTGGTGCTGCCGGTGCTGCTTCATCAGCAGAAGCCGTAGGCTCTTCCTCAGCCGCTTGTGGCGGCATCACGGAAGCGATGATGGAATCACCTGACGTCACCAGAGTCAGACCTTTATCGAGCTTGATATCTCCAGCTGTCAAACGATCACCAATTTCCAGTCCGCTAACATCCACCTCAATGGAGGTTGGCAGATCAGCCGGAAGTCCTTCGACCTCCAGTTGAGTTTCCTGTGTCTGGAACACACCGCCTGCCTTGGAGCCGGCTGCGGTACCTTGGAAGTCGATCGATACACTAACGCTGATCGGTTTATTCTTCGAAATTTGCAGGAAGTCCACGTGCAGCAGACGTCCGTTGCGTTCCTGTTGATCCTTGATCAGCACTGGAACCGTTTTGCCACCCTCAAGATTGAGGTTGAACATCTCGGAGCGACCTGTACGTGCTACTTTCAGCACTTCTTTTTCATCTACATGTATCGCGGCACCTTCTAATCCCGGGCCATAAACGACAGCCGGAACACGTCCGCCTTGTCTTAACAGGCGCAATGCTGCACCTTTCTTTTCAGTTCTTGGTGTTGCCGTAAGTTGAGCCATTTTTCCGTTGGATTTCATGATTGAACATCCTCCTTCAAGGGATCCTTACTTATATTTGTTAGGAAGCCGTAAGCTTCTCTTTTAGACCAGAATGGCCTTTTCGTGCGTGGCCGAATCTGGGGCCATATCTATATTTACCCCAATGAAAGACCATCTCAAACACTAACATGTGCAGTTTTTTTATTTTTCGGGTGAAAATGGTTCTTTCTGATGAACAAAAAAGCAGCCGGAATACCTTCCGACCGCTTGTTAAGCCTATACTTTTCAACCTTTGTATGAAGTTATAACTTAGCCAGCTATGCGCTGTTACGATCATCCTCATCATCACTTTCACGGATAACCTGCATTTGATCCGACCCACTGTGAACGATAATGTGCACATCACCGTCTTCAGGACCGATATCAACATAACGATCTCCGCATGTATCTTTGGCTTCCCATTCATTCAACCGAATGATTAAGCCTAGATGATGCAGTCCTGCAGCCACCCGAAAACGGGCTTCTGCTGCATTACCCACTCGCTCAAATGGGACAGCTCCATCCTCCATACCTGTGCCCCATACCCAGACGTCCCATCCCTCATAATGCTGATCTTCCCGTTCATATCGGAGAGTGACAATTCGCGAAATTGGTTTGTGGATTTTGACATTCAGCGATGCCTGAATCCCTCCAGCCTCCGCGGTAATCTGGGCAGACCCTGGTGTTAAAGCACGCACAATTCCTGCTGTACTAACCACTGCATGGTCCACCTTAGACGAGCTCCACCGTATATTCATACCTTGCAGAGGCTGGCCGAATTGATCCAGAACCAAGGCGCGGAATCGACTGACACGTGTCGTGTACATTACAGATTCGCCAATAATTTCAATTCGTTCCGGACGGAGGTGATCAACCTGCAGCGTACACTCTGTGGTAATCGTGCCACATTGGACGCTGATCGTGGCTTCCCCAATCTCCCCCATATGAATTGTCCCATCGGCTTGAATCGCAATAATCTGTGGGTTCGAAGAGCTCCAGGTCACAGATGCATTTTCCACTACATTACCAAAACGGTCTCTGACTGATGCTCGCAAACCAGCAATCTCTCCGGCACTGTACACAAGACGCGGCGAATGAATCTCAATTACAGCCGGTTCAGTACCACCAGCATATTCCGTGTCGTACAGTACCATCAACGACCACCGTTCTACCCTTGCGTTCCCGCTCACCGTCTCAATGAGGTCTGTACCTGCTTGGTGATCATTCACAACAATATGCCAATCCCCCTCCGGCAGACTCACTTGCTGCTGCTGACCCGTTCCGTTGTAGATTACCACGATCTGATTCCAGGTATCCTGATTCGCTCCATGATCCAGTGTAAATGCAATCACATTTCCTTCTGCTCGCATCATGCGAAGATGATTCCTTACCTGTTCGGCGTTAATCATGCGAAAGGCCGGATGTGTGCGACGCAGATGAATCAAGCCACGATAATAGTCAAAAACAGGTCTGAATCGAGCTTTGTTAGCCCAAGTGATCGTATTCACGGCGTCCCCGCTGCGATAACTATTGTGATCTCCTGCTTTGGATCTCAGCATCTCATCTCCTGCATGAAGAAATGGAATACCCTGTGAGGTAAGCAAAATCCCTGTTGAGAGCAAGGAACGTCGAACCATCTCATGATCAAGTACATCATCCGCATCGACATAACGATAAGGGTCCGCCGCTTTAACCGCCGATTCTGCACTGCCTCCTTCTACAGGCTGCCCGTCTCTCCATACCGGGTAACCGAGATCATGCCTGAGGTACATCGTTGTTGCGATTTTGTCCCATAAGTTGAGATTATCATGTGCCGTTACATAATTGACGGATTCCACTGGTGAAGATGTGAAATCATCTAGCGCTCCGGCTACACCCATGGCTATTTCGTACTCCTTACCGTCTGCTCCGGTAACAAAACCTTTGCCGATCCCATCACTATCCCCTTTGATAGCACTGCGGAAATGATCGTTAAATACAGCAAATCCCTGACCGCGTTGTGTTCCTTTTAACGTTTTCCGATCCAGAGGTGAATCTCCGCCTGTCCACGGCTCCCCGTAGATCAGAAAAGCCGGATCAATCTGTTCTCTCAGCTCGCGGGTCACTTCGTTCATCGTGTCTGTATCAATCAGCCCCATGAGGTCGAAGCGAAACCCGTCCACATGATATTCCTCTGCCCAATACAGGAGAGAGTCCAAAATATATTTTCGCACCATAGGGCGCTCCGTAGCCAGTTCATTGCCTACACCCGAACCATTGCTCAATTTGCCATCCTCACGGTAACGGTAATAATAACTTGGTACAATCCGTTCAAAAGGTCCATCATCCACGCTGTACGTATGGTTATAAACCACATCAAGCACAACACGGATGCCTTGTCGGTGCAAGGAATGAATGAGCGCCTTGAATTCCCTGATTCGAATCGCAGGATCACGCGGATTGGTCGCATAGGAACCTTCCGGCACGTTATAGTGCTGCGGATCATAACCCCAGTTGTATGGCAATTTGGCATTCGAGCCGACGTCCGTTGTCACTGCCAATTCATCAACCGTCTGATAATCCGCTACAGGCAGAAGATGTACATGCGTGATGCCGAGTTCGACAAGATGATCTACACCGATGGAATTTCCACCTCTGTCCGTCAACCCGGAAGCCGTAAATGCCAAATATTTGCCCTTATATGGAATATCAGCATGGGGGTCGGAGGAGAAGTCTCGCACATGTAATTCATATAGAACTGCATCTGCCGGACGCAGAAATACGGGCTTCACATCCTCTTCCCAATCCACTGGATTGGTTGTATCCATGTCAATGATGGCTGTCCGCTGTCCATTCGCCGATACAGCACGAGCGTAAGGATCGGGTGCCACTGCAATATGTTGATCATCATGGGTAATGTGATACATATAATAATGTCCGGCCCAATCCCCTTCAAGCTGTACACTCCATATTCCATCCGGGTCACGGGTCATCAACCGTTTCTGTCCGTCATCATGTTCGGTTACTTTACCAGTTGCATCATAATGTCCCTCATTATCAAAAATGAGTAATGAAACCTGCTGAGCTGTAGGTGCCCACAGCTTGAATGTGCTTGCTGTACGCGTATATGTTAAGCCAAGATCGTTGCCTTCATAACGAAAAGATGTCCATTCCGGCATCGTTCCCACCGCCTTTATATCCATTGATTTCGTGTTGTCCCGATGTTACGGAGCGAGACGTCATTTGTCAACCCAGGGTTGTCTGTACTCAACATATCGGTTGAGCAGAGGCTTTCAATTAGCATATTGAATGTAAAGTAAATCCTCACAGCAATCGCTTTCAAGATACAGCATATGTAAACAAGCGCCATAGATTGACAGCATTTGTACCTGTCCTGATGAAAAAAAGATGGTAAAAAGAAAAACACCCTCGCTCCACAATGGAGAAAGGGTGCAATAAGTTCACTCACCTGAATACATAACCGTCATGGATATAGCGGGAACGCTGACCTGGCCTTCTTTGGTTGTACGCAACGTCTCGGTGCCAGCCTGCCCCTGCTCTACAACCACATTCCATGTACCTGAAGAAACGCAGATTGTACGGGTTTCTTTGGAAGCATTGTAGATAACGATTATCCGTCCCCATGAATCTCCCACAGACGTTCCTGACAGTTCATAGGCCAACAGCCCTTTTCCTTTTTCAAGCAATTGAACATGGAGCTCAATCTCTTCCCGGGTGCGAAGACGAAAAGCAGGATGCTCGCGCCGAAGACGGATCAGGCCACGATAATAATCATAAACAGGCTTAAACTGCTGCTTTTGCTCCCACCGAATGGCATTGACTGAATCTCCACTCTCATGACTGTTGGCATCGCCAAATTTACTTCGCAGAAGTTCATCTCCAGCCGCAAGCAATGGGACCCCCTGGGAAGTCAATACGATGCCATTAGCAAGCAGACAGCGCCGGACCGATTCGTTCTCCAGTATGTGATCCGGGTCAACGTGCAAATACGGCTTCGCCTGCTGTACAGCCTCTGCCACGTTGGCGCTGCCTTTCACACGACCATCCTCGCTATATGTGATAAATCCCAGCGTATCGTGCAATCCTTGTGTCTGGGCGACTTTGTCCCACAGGTTGAGATTATCATGTACAGTTACATAATTAATCGTTTCAGATGGGCCAGCGGTAAAATCGGTAATGGCACCCCGTACGCCTGTCCATATATCGTCTTCTTTTTCCTCCGCTCCTGTAGCAAATCCGGTTCCCGTTCCATCACTATCCCCTTTGATCGCTCCACGGAGGTTATCATTAAATACAGCAAATCCAGCTTCACGCTGTGCTCCCTTAAGTGTCATTTGATCTCCAAGGGGTGATTCCAGCGCACCCCAAGGTTCACCGTATAGGAGGATGGAGGGAGAAACCTCGGCATGCAGTTCTGCTGCGAGCTCTTTCATCGTTGTCGTGTCGATCAGACCCATCAGGTCAAAACGAAACCCGTCCACATGGTATTCCTCTGCCCAGTATCGTACGGAATCGATAATGAACTTGCGCACCATCGGGCGCTCAGTTGCCACTTCATTGCCTGTACCTGATCCATTGCTGTACGTGCCATCCGGATTCTGACGGTAGTAATACCCTGGAACAAGCTTTTCAAATGAACTGGCTGCCGTATCAAACGTATGATTGTACACCACATCCATAATGACTCCGATACCCTTCTCATGAAGGGCGAGCACCATCGATTTGAGCTCTCGAATTCTTGTCTCCGGTTCATCTGCACGGGATGCATAGGAGCCTTCTGGAACGTTGTAGTGGAGCGGATCATAGCCCCAGTTATAACGTGAGCAATCGGAAGTCCCGTCATCTGCCTTCGATTCGTCCACTGTCGCAAAATCAAAAACCGGTAGCAGATGTACATGAGTAATTCCCAGCTCAGCCAAATGATCGATTCCAAGTGTATTCCCGTTTGAATCGCGCAGACCTGTCTCGGTAAAAGCCAGATACTTTCCTTTGTGCCTCATGCTGGATGACTCATGGATCGAGAAATCGCGCACATGCAGCTCATATAAGACCGCATCTACCGGGCTCGCCAGTTCTGGACGAATATCCTCATTCCAGCCATTCGGGTGGGTCTGTTCCAGTCTGACGATGACTCCCATTTCTCCATTCATGGTCACAGCTCGTGCATAGGGATCAACCGCTATCTCCTGCCGCCCGTCCTCAAAGGTGGCTCTGTACATATAACGATAACCGTTCCACTCACCTTCGAGTTTCAGGGTCCAGATGCCCTGATCCTGCTTGTTCATAGGTATTTCTTTCTGTTCGTCCTTATTCTTCTGTTCATTGGGACTTCCCCCTGTTGAAGGCGGGGATAACAGCACATCTACCTGCTTTGCGGTAGGTGCCCACACTTTGAAACTACAGGCTTGTGGTTCCATCGTGACACCCAGATCTCTTCCTTGGTATGTATCTACTACGTTTAATACGTCTAACTTGTGATGGTCATCAATCATGCTGTATATTCCCCTCTCGATGAGCAATAAAATGGATGTGAACAAATGCTCCTTACCTTTTATACCCCTTCTGTTACCTAACCATAATCTCGGGGATGAAAAAGAACTTAAAAAAACAAGCCATGCTTCACGTCATTTCACGCAAAACACAGCTTGTTCTTCTAATTACTTCCCGTTCAGCTGGGCATAAGACGCTTCAAATTCGGAAATGAGCTGGTCGCCACCGGATTTTCTCCAGTTCGCCACTTCCTGCTCCCAGCCAGCATCATCGATTTTGCCCATAATGTATTTGGTCTGTGCATCCCAGATCATCTGGTCCAGCTCCTGGCCACGCTCAGTATAGATGGCAGAAGACAAGGTCAGCGCCGGATTTGGAATAGCATACTGCTCATTTTCACGTGCCATCTTCGTTCCCTTCATACCGATTGGTACATCGACAAGCTCAGGCACGTTATAACCTTCAACGCTTAGCAGATTGTCACGATAAGGCTTCACTTCACGCTGGTATCCGTCGAAGTCCTTGAACTCGGTTTTGCCATCCGAAGTCTTCGTATAGTGCACATCTTCCAGACCTCGCAGCTGAAGTGTACTCAGTGGTTCATCCATCAGTTGATCCAGGAACGTCAGCACCTGTTTTAACTGTTCTTCGTCCGGTACGGAAGCTTTGGGAATGACAAGCATCCCATAGTTCCCCGGTTCCCCGGCAATTCGAATGCCATCCGGTCCTTGGAACGGGGCCACATCAATCTCGCCATCAGGCACATTTGGTGTCAGCCGTTGCTGGAACGACTTTCCGTTCTGAGCAACACCGTTCAGCTTCATGGCTACGAGACCGGAGTCGATTTTTTTGTCCGCATCGGAAGGGTCCAACGCTGGGAAGTCACTGTTGATCAATCCCTCACTGAATAGACGCTTGAACAGCTTCATCGTATCCACATATTCTGTGGTCAGGAATTCAGGGGTAAGTTTACCCGCATCGTCCACACCCCACTTGTTCACCCCACCAATACTTACGGCGATTCGTGTCAGCGGCGAGGATACGCCTTCATTGTACTTTTTGAACAGTACCGTTCCATACGTGTCTTCCTTGCCATTACCATCAGGATCATCCTTGCGAATGGAGCGCATCACTTCGTACCAGTCATCGAGCGTTTTCGGTACATCCAGCTTCAACTTGTCGAACCAGTCCTTGCGATACACGATGGCTGTACGCCCGATATCGCGGAAGTTGGGTACCCCGTAGACCTTTCCTTCAATCTTGATATTGTCAAAATAAGCCTCGGATTGGGCAGACAGGTTTTTATAATCCTTCAGGTAGGGTCCAATTTCCCAGAACAGCCCCGTTTTGGCTGCGTTAAATGTTGTGGGTACATAATTCACCCGCATAATGGTCGGCATCTCACCCGAAGCTACCATGACATTCACTTTATCATCAAAAGCAGACTGCGGAATCCACTGTACACTGACATCCGTATTCGTATATTCCTCAATCTTTTGTTCAATCCCGTTCTCCTTGGCTGGCACATCACCAACCTGCATCAAAGAAATCGAAATGGGAAGCTTGCCTTCCCCTGCCGCAGGCGCTTTCTCTCCCCCACACCCTGCAAGCAGTCCGGCGGACATTGCACCAACCACGACCAATCCGCCTAAACGAGACATCCGACCTTTTGGACTCATGAACCATCTCTCCTTTAGATAACCAAATTATTCACATTTTGCCTCATTTGATTAAATCGCTACGGGTACACAATATAGACGGACTGAACCGTTCCGATCTATATTGTGCTGATTTGAAGTCGCTCCTTGGATTGATGCAAATGCCCCATGAATGCGCTATCATAAATAAGTCTGAAGAAAGGAACTAGCGTGTCGCCAGTTCCATTTCCACTCCTGCCAAAATAAATGGAGCTACCGATTTCGGATCATTTATCCGAATGGATTCAGTCACATAATACTCGTATGACCCGTCACGATACGGGGTACCGCCCAGACCTGCCCCACCGTTACACTGCGTCAGGGACAATACACCTTCACGATCCGTTTGCAGCAGATGCAGCAGCAGACCTTGATAACCCTTTTCTGCGATCGCTTTAAACTTGCCACTCAGATAACCCTTACGTACACCCTTCGCTAGTGCATACACAAACATTGAGGTCCCCGATGCCTCCAAATAATTACGCTCACGCCCTGGTTGATCGAGCAAATGAGGCCATAACCCGGACTGTTGGTCCTGTACATGTACAAGTGCATTCGCTACACGTTCGAAAATCCCCACAATCTGACCGCGATGCTCATGATCTACAGGCAGATGATCCAATGTATCCACTACCGCCATCACATACCAGCCCATCGCCCGGCTCCATACATGCGGAGAGCATCCAGTTTCTCCCGAGCTCCAGCGCTGTTCCCTGCTCTCATCCCAGGCATGGTACAGCAGACCGCTGCGTGGATCACGTGTACGTTTCTCCACCAGCAGCAGCTGTAATGCCGCTTTGTCAAACCACTTCTCCTCGCCAGTAACCGCACCATATTGCGTGAGAAACGGCGTTGCCATATACAGCCCATCCAGCCACATCTGGAACGGATAGATTTTCTTGTGCCAGAATCCGCCTTCACTCGTACGAGGCTGTCCCTTAAGCTGTACCATGAGCAAATCTGCGGCTTTACGGTATTTCTCTTCACCCGTTTTGTCCAGCAACATGAACAGCGATTTCCCCTGGTTAATCTGGTCCAGGTTATATTCCTCGACTGCATAGGAGCGAATCGAGCCATCTTCCAGAATGAAATTATCCATCAGTTCACGGATGTAGTCGAAATATTTCTGTTCTCCGGTATGGGTGTACAGCTCTTCCAGCGCTTTCAGCAGACAACCATTTTCATAATGCCAGGTCGGATACAGCTCATGATTGCGATAACTTTCCATGAACTGTTCAGCCATCCGTACCGGTGTGAATTGCAGGGTTTCTTTCATGATGTTCCTCCGCTTCCAGCTTTTTATTTAGCCTGTTTTTTGTAGTCTTCGGCATATTCCTCACGAATTTTGGTACCGCCCGCATTGCCCCAATTCTCGATTTCCTGTTTCCAGCCATTTTCATCGATTTTGCCCATAATATATTTGGTCTGCGCATCTGCAATCATCTGATCCAGATCTGCCCCACGGTCGCCATAAGTAGACGAATACAAGGTTAATGCAGGGTTTGGCACAGCGTGTTCGGCCAGCTCTTTGGCAAGTTCCGTACCCTTCTCACCGAGTTCGGTATCTTTCAATTTCGGCACATTGTATCCTTCTACGTAAGGCAAGTTATCACGATATGGCTTCACTTCACGCTGGAATGCATCGAAGTCGCTCATCTCCACTTGGTCTTCGCCAGCCTTCTTGTAATGTTTGTCTTCAATGCCACGCATCAGCAGCGTCGCCATCTCCGGGTCCATTAATTTATCCAGGAAAGACAACAGGTTTTTCAACTCGTCTTCCGATTTCACCGTCGCTTTCGGAAAAGCCAGAATACCGGAGTTACCCGTCTGCCCCGCTACACGGTCGCCACTCACACCAAGCAAACCTGCAATGTCTACTACGCCATCCGGGTCGTTCTTGGACAGACGCTCTTGCTGGCTCTTCCCGTTCTGGGCGACACCGATACGCATGCCGACAACGCCTGTATCATATTTCTTCTCCGCTTCTGTGGAATCAAATACAGCAAAGTCCTGATTCAGCAATTTCTCGCTATACAATCGTTTCAGCAAATCCAGCACCTGCATATATTCCGGTGTCATGAATTCCGGCGTAAAACTGCCGTCATCTTCCACCTTCCACTTGTTTGGTGCACCAAAACTTACGCCAAGACGTGTAGTGAAGGAATATTGATCCTCGTTATACTTTTTGAAAAGCATTAGTCCAAACGTATTATCCTGACCGTCTCCATCCGGATCGGAGGTCGCCAGCGTTTTGATCGTTTCATACCATTCATCCGGTGTCGTTGGTACCTTGAGATTCAACTTATCAAACCAGTCTTTACGGTAAATCACCGTTGCACGGGCAATATCAGAGAATACGGGTACCCCGTAGATTTTTCCTTCCACCTTGATATTGTCGAAGAAACGCTCGTTCTGTGCAGACAGATTTTTATAATCCTTCAACAAAGGCCCAACTTCCCAGAATACATCGTTACGCATCGCACTGGTTACGGTTGGGTTATACTGCACTTTCACAATTTTGGGCATATCGCTGGATGCGATCATCACATTAATTTTGTCATTGTAAGCCGAAGCCGGAATCCATTGAATGTCCAGTTTGGTGTTCGTATACGCCTCGATCTTTTGCTGAACCTCATTACCTTTGCTCGGTACGTCGCCCACCTGTGCTATTGCAATGGACACATTCTGCACGCCGCCCTCGGCAGCCTGACCTTCATCCGATCCGCATCCTGCCAGCAGGCCTGTTACCAATGCCAATGTGCTCAAGACAGCTACGGCTTTCTTTTTTGTTGCTTTCATTAAACGAAAACCTCCCCTTTTTTATACAGTCATGAACCCGTTCTGATGTACAATCATGCGTAATTTCAACCTTTTACCGATCCCAGCATCACTCCTTTGGCAAAGTGCTTTTGCAGGAACGGGTATACCAGCATGATTGGAATCGTGGAGAACACGATAACGGCCATTCGAATGGTAAGCGGCTGAATCTCGGTCTCTTCGATACTGGTATCACCGATCCGACTCTGAGCCAGGATGACAATTTCACGCAGCCATACCTGCACAGGCCACTTTTCACTATCGTTGATATAGATTACGGCGTTGAAGAAGCTGTTCCAGTGAGCCACCGCATAAAAGAGAGAGAAGGTAGCCATTGCTGGCATCGACAAAGGAAGTACAATTCGGAACAATACGCCCACATCGTTACACCCATCAATTTTGGCGGCATCCTCCAGTTCGTCCGGTATGGCTTGGAAGAAGTTCTTGAGTACGATCAGGTTGAACGCACTAATGGCGGTAGGCAGCATCAGAGACCATAATGTATCCGTCAGGTGAAATGATTTCACGACAAAGTAGGTTGGGATCATTCCGCCGCTGAACAGCATGGTGAACAGTACCCCCAGCAAGATCGGCTGACGTCCACGCAAGTATCTTCTGGAGAGCGGATACGCCATCAACGACGTGAACAGCAGGTTAAGCAGTGTTCCGATGACGGTGATGTAGATTGATACACCCAGACTGCGAATCAATGTGTCTGTAGAGAAAATATAACGGTAAGCAGCGAGGGAGAATTCTTTCGGAAAAAGAATGAATCCTCCCTTGGCCACTTCATGCGGACTCGTAAACGAGACGGCCAAAATATAAATGAACGGGATAACGGTCACGATTCCGATCAAAAGCAGAAAGCCATGATTGAGGATATCAAAAATCCGGTTGCCCCACGTTTTATCCTGTTGCATCTTAATGTTCACTCCTGTCTGGTGAAGAACGTCTGCTGCCAAGCGTTAGTAGACGCCTTCCTCCCCGAATTTTTTGGCCATCGTATTAGCACCCAGTACAAGCGCCAGTCCGACCACCGACTTGAACAAACCAACAGCAGCACTATAGCTGTACTGTGCCTGTGTGAGACCTTTGGTGTAGACGTAGGTATCAAATACCTCACCCACATCCCGGTTCGTCGGCGTCAGCATCAGGAAGATCTGTTCAAAGCCTGTATCCAGGAAGTTACCCAGACGCAGAATGAGCAAAATAATGATCGTACTACGAATGGCAGGCAGCGTAATATGCCAAGTCTGGCGCCAACGATTGGCACCATCCATCCGTGCAGCTTCATAGAGCTGTGTATCTACACCGGAAAGTGCCGCCAGGAAAATAATTGTGCCCCAGCCTACCTCTTTCCAGATGGATTGTCCAACAATCATCGTTCGAAACCAGCCAGGCTCAAGCAGGAAAGCCACTTTTTGCCCCGTCAGGTTATAAAGTAATTCGTTAATAGCTCCACCCTCGGTTGTGAACAGCATGTAGAACACACCAACCACAACAACCCAGGAAACAAAGTGCGGAACATATACCAGCGTCTGTACAAATCGTTTGAACCGTTCACGGCGAACTTCATTCATCATAAGTGCCAATACAATTGGCAGCGGGAAGAAGAACACCATATTATAAATCGCTAGCAAAAACGTATTCCGGAACAAGGTCCAGAACTGCGGTTCCCCGAAGAAACGCTGGAAGTGCTTGAACCCTACCCAGTCACTGCCCAGAATGCCCTTGTATGGCGTGTAATCCTGAAAAGCCATCGTAATGCCGTACATGGGTATGTATTTGAAAATAACAAAGTAGAGCACACCCGGTATCAACATAATATAGAGCCACCGGTTTTTGATGATGTCCCTCCACAGCAGGTTTTTGTCACTGCGGGTAGCGGGTCGTGTTCGAGCCGCCGTTTCGGCTTTCATAGTGTCTTCCTCCCCACGTTGGAAACGATTACAAAATATCCCTTCCTGAATTCATGTCTTCATTGTGGAGGATAAACGGGTAACTGGCTATCGTCTCGTTTTAGCTTCTTGTTTTCCCTTATGCAGCAAGGGTTTAAGGCATTGGTAACTCTGGATTGCTTCCCTGAATGAACCACATTTAACCTTCGATATTCCCGTCTTAACTCTGCTCCGAACACAGAACAAAGAATGACCCTAAAACAAAGAAAAACCTGCCTGCCATGGCAGGCAGAGCAGGTTGCTTTTATCGCTGCTGCTCCCGGTATTTTCCGGGGGTAGTTCCCGTAATTTTACGAAATGTACGGATAAAAGCGGTAGGGTTCGTGTAATTGAGTTTCTCGGCAATCTCCGATATTTTCAGGTTGGTCGTCTGCAGCCAGGTCTTGGCTTTTTCCATCCGGTATTCGGCAAGGTATTCCGTAAAGTTCACGCCAGCCTCCTTCTTGAACACACGGCTCAGATAGACTGGATGAAAATTCAGTTCTTCTGCGCAAGCTTCCAGCGACAATTCGCGATCATATCGCTCCTCGATCAGCCGAATCATGCGCCGGGCAATATTCAAATATTGAGACTCTTCCTGCTCGCGCCAGAATCGAATGACGGGTTGAAATAAACATTTGCGGAACCAGTTCGTCATTTCATCCAATGTGGACAACTTCAGCAATCGAGCCATGGAGGCCTTTTCACCCAATACTTCCGCAACATTCCCACCCTGCTCCTGTACTAGCTGATACACACGGGACAATAGCTGAACCATGATAACCGGGTATTCGCTGAAGTGTAGCTTCTTGTCTGCGAGCAGACTGAGGTATTGCTTAAAGTACGCATCGGTTTTCTCCTCGTCCCCTTGCTTGAGCGCAGAAGCCAACTGGTCCTCAATCATCCTGAGCTGTGTATATAACGCTGCCTCCGTCTGTCCGCGCGGCTGAATATCCTCGTAATGCAAAATAATACGGCTGCCCAGACTTACCCTGCCTTGCAGAGCCTCACGACTCTCCTGGTAAGCCCGTGGCGAATCACCTATTGCAGAATAGGAACGACTAATACCGATACTTACAGGCAGATTCAGATAGGTCACGACCCGCTCACGGATCATTTCCGCTTGAGTGTGCATCCACTCTTTTAGTTGTACTTCATCATCCAACACGGATGCCAATACCGTAACTTGGGCGTCATCAATCATAACAGGTGCAAACCGAATCTCAGAGGGCAGCAGTTCAGCGACCATATTGTTTAACGCGAACAGCAGCAGATCCCGGTCCTGCTCTTCATACCTTGTCCCTTCAAGGGTGTCAATTTGAAGTGTAAGTACCCCAAGTCTAGCCCATGAGGTTGGAAAATCGTATAACTGACCCTGATATCTGAAGTCATCTTCTGATATTTTGCCTGTAAGCAGTTTGGTCATAAAAAATTCCTGCAAATGAATATGCTGGCCCTTCATCTGCTCACGCATCGTTTTCTCCGAACTGAACAAAGTCGATAATTGCTCTTCAATGTATATAAATTCATCCTGACGGCGTCCCGACGGAGCCATTGGAGAATCCAGTCCTTTCGTAAACTGCAGAAGTCTGGAAATGGGAGAGTACATCTTGCGACTGCCATAAAAGGCTACTAGTCCCGTTAAACATAACATGACCAGCGTAGCCACACCTGTAACCAATGCAATTTTCTGCGACTGGGCGGTTATCTGACTCAGCGATACAACAGATACATACAACCAGCCATTAAGTGGGGACTGCCTGTAGCTAACCGCCACCTGGCTTCCTTCCACTTCTGCGCTGAAGAAACCCTCCGACTGTCCCGTCGTTTGTACCTTTTCGTGGATTTCCTGATTCAGCGTGTCGTATTTCCCGTCTTGTTCTGTATCGTTGAGAAAATATTTCTGCTCCCGATCAAGGACGTACATATCCCCTGAATTCGGATTTCGACTTAGAAATGTACTTAGCTCTGTATCGGCTATGTCTATAACCAGAAACCCCTTTGGTTTCACATTCGTTGGTATCATCGGAATCTTGAATACCATGCTGACCACATTGTCGGATGAAATAAGGGTAGGCACTTGTTCTTGTGCCGCTTCACCGACTCCGGCCGATACCGGTATACTTTCTTTAGTTGAACTCACATTTTGCGTCACCCAAAACAGGCTGTTTGTATATTTCAAATAGGAACCAATCCGGTCCCGAATACTGAAATCATCCAATTTTCCGAAAGATCGCATCGATACAACCCAGTCTTCATCCAGATTCACGAGATAAGCCTGATCGATATTTGTAACCGATTGCAAATTATTAAATCCGGAAGTCAGATCTCGAATTTCCTGAAATTCGCTGCTGTCCAGCGGTTTTTTCATCGCTTGTAATACCAGTGGAGAATTCACATACTGGATGGACGATAATTGCAGGCTGCGCAATACTTGCTCGACCCGCATTTGGGTCTGATGCAGAATCTGCAAATTACTCTCCCGCACCTTCTGCTCAATGTCACTTGAGGCAATAGAATAGGAGACCGAACCAATAACAATGACCGGAAGGGCTCCGAGTATCATGGTAAAACAGAGCAAACGCAGCAGGTATTTAGGCAAAAAGAGCATCCTCCTTTGTGCATTTTGCGTGATTTGAACGAGAACGATTTCGGAATCACTTCCCGTACTTATGCAAAACGTATGTATAATATCGCTTTCATTGGATTAATTTACTATTGTTATTTTAAAACCCATTGTTATTCAAGTCCACTATTTATTATTGAAGGTTGACTTCAAAGCAATTTCCAGTTTATATTAGTTGCATATTCCTCAATCAAAGGAGAGATTTTGATGTCGGTGAGCGTTCTTAACTAACAAGTTTCATATTCAGGAGTTTGGCCTTCGATTCACTTGTGCCTTGTGGCATACGTGTATTTCATGATGCGCCATTACCCTGTACTTAGTTAAGAACAGCGGATATCATAAATCGCCTCCGGGATTGTACGTGTCCGGGTCTATTTCCGCGCTGTGTTCAGCGTGGATTTTTTTGTATAGACCTATAACGGGCCCTACTTTCCCGTACGTTAAGGGCGGAGAATGACGTTTGTTCATTCTCCGCCCTTTTTGCGTTTTTCGGGAATATATTCGCTTTAACCGAAATTCCATTTTATATCCAAGGAGAGATCAAGCATGAATGAAAAAACGTTAACCAGTCTGGGTTATCCCCAAATTCAAAAAAACGTTGCTAACTGTGCCCTATCCTATTTGGGCAAACGTTACGCAAGAGACATGAAGCCAATGGTGGACGCTTCTCTGATTCAAATGCGTCTGGAAGAGACCGCTGAAGCGGCAGCTTTGATTCGTAACGGCGCCAGTGTGCCCATTCCATCACTGGATGGCATGGAGACCATTATGGATCTGCTAGGTACCGGTTATTTATTTACGGAACGTGATTTCAGCCATCTCGCCCAATTTCTTCGCAGCTGCGCACAGCTTATGAAATACATGGAGGGCAAATCCGAAGTTGCCCCTACAGTTAGTCGCTACGCTTCATCCATGATATGGATGGAATCCCTGCTGAGTGAGATTGAACGCTGTATCCATAGTGGACGCATTCAGGATCAGGCGAGCAAGGAACTGATACGTATTCGTAAAAAAATGACAGTCAATGAGGAACGCATGAAGCGAAAGCTTGATTCTCTATTAAGCAAACACCGCTCCATCATGCAGGAAAATGTGATCAGTCAACGTGGTGGAAGAACAGTGCTGCCCATTAAGAAAGAATTCCGCAAACACATTAAAGGCAGTGTGCTGGATGAATCGGGAAGTGGCCAAACCGTATATATTGAGCCTGCTGAATTAGTAGGTCTGCAAATGGAGCTGGCTTCACTGCAAGCCGAGGAATCACGGGAGGAGATGAAAATCCTCGGTGACTTAACCTCCCTTGCTGAGTCTTATAATCGTGAAATCGCACTAAACACGGAAACGGTAGGAATTCTGGATTTCCTGTTCGCCAAAGCGAAATATGCGGCGACCATGGACGGACGGACTGTGCGCGTCAATGCCAATGGACGGGTTCGGCTTCATCATGCCCGCCATCCGTTTATGGGTGCATCCATGGTTCCGCTTGATTTTGCAATTGGTCAGACGTATTCCTCACTAATCATTACAGGGCCGAATACGGGTGGCAAAACGGTTGCACTCAAAACACTGGGTCTGCTTACCTTGATGATGCAATCCGGTCTGCTTGTGCCTGTCGATGAAGATGGCGAGATGGCCGTATATCATGAAATTGCTGTGGATATCGGCGATGGACAGAGCCTGGAGCAAGCACTCAGTACCTTTTCTGCACATATTCGCAACATGATTGGCATCCTGGAGCAAGCCGATTCATCGACACTTGTGCTTATTGACGAGATGGCCTCCGGTACCGATCCCGGTGAGGGAGTGGGACTCTCGATCGCCATGCTGGAGGAGCTGCACAGCCGTGGAGCTACCGTTATCGCGACAACCCATTTTGGGGAAATCAAACATTTTGCAGCAGCCACGCCTGGATTTGAGAATGCACGAATGGAATTTGATACGGTCTCTCTTCAACCTCTTTATCGATTGCGGATCGGAGAAGCCGGTGACAGCTATGCCTATTCCATTGCACTGAAATTGGGTATGCCACAGCGTATTATTGAGCGCTCCAAGCTCATTTCAGATCAGGGTGTCTCGCAAAGTGTCTCTTCCACCTCCTCTCCAACCGTGCCTAAAGTAAGTTCAACGTCATCGCAAATAAACAGCACGGTTGAACAAAAACAATGGAATGAAGCAAGGAACAAGACGAAACCTGTCAGCCCGTCCGTACAAACTGAAACAAAAAAGCAATCTGCTGATCGGCCTGAAACATTAGAACCCGCTTCCCTAGCCAAAGCATTCCGAAAAGGGGATCGCGTCTATGCAGCTTATCTGAACCAGTCAGGCATCGTATGTGATGTGGAGGACAGTCGCGGAAATATCGGAGTCATGCTGCGCGGACGTAAAGTCAAAATTCATAAGAAACGACTAACTCTGCACATCTCCGCAGATGAACTATATCCGGGTGACTATGACCTCGACATTGTGCTGGAGACCAAAGAGAACCGCAAGAAACGCAAACTGATGAGTCGCAAGCATGTGGAAGGACTGAAGATTGAATTGCCCCCTGAAGAATAACCGGAAATTTTATATAATGGGTTTAGTTGCTATACTTTAATAAACCTATCGGATCGTTCGTGGTTAGAAATTCATCGGGGAAGGAAGACTCGTATGTCTGTTGAGCAAGATACAAACAAAGTCACACCAGAAGTTCTTGTATGTCCTTTGTGTGGGGAGGCCAATGGCTGCTCCTATGCCGCTGGTCGTCCTCATTCAGAATGCTGGTGTAACCGGGCTGTGTTCCCAGAAGGGGTATTTGACCCCATTCCGGCAGAACAGCGTAGGAAGTCCTGCATCTGCGAGGCATGTCTGGATACGTATAAAAAGAAGACAGAGCAAAATAAAGAGCCCCACAGTTAACCCTGTGAGGCTCTTCTTCTATTGATATAATTTTGTATTGAAATACAGACCGTTACTTCTGCAGTTGTTGATAATGCGCTACAGCCTGCTTCAGTACAGGGTGACTCTCATCCATGGACGTATACTGGCTAAGTGCTGCTTCAATCCCTTTTTGCTGGATCGTAGTCTGGAGTTCTACCGCTTCCGGGTCTTCGGAAATGTCAAACTTGCAGGCAGCGGCCATGCCCATTGCCAGATGTGTTGTCTCCGTTCCATACTCGTAAGCCTGGAGAGCCGGGCGAACTAGACGGTCATTCGGGGACAGTTTCCGCAGTGGAGAACGTCCTACACGAGTTACCTCATCCGTCAGATGTGGGTTAACGAACCGTTCCAATATTTTGGCAATGTACATCTGATGATCGTCGGCATTGAATCCAAAACGCTTCACCAAAACTGCTCCGGTTTCCTGCAAGGCACCATATACGATGGATTTGACTTTTTCATCGGCGATAGCCTTCTGAATTGTATCAAACCCGTTCACATATCCAATATAAGCGGCAATACAGTGTCCGGTATTTACGGTAAACAGCTTCCGTTCGATATAAGGCTCCAGATCATCCACATACATTACACCCTCAACCGGTTTGAACGCAGGAGCCATTTGTGAACGGTCAACAACCCATTCATAGAAAGGCTCTACCTGTACATGCAATGGATCTTCATGATGCTGAATCGGCACAATCCGGTCCACGGCAGAGTCTGGGAAATACACATACTGATCCGCAAGCAGGCGAGTCCGCTCATCAAGCAGACCATATACATGTTCTTTCAGCTGAGTGCTGGCTCCAATTGCGTTTTCACAAGCAATGATGTGAAGCGGCTGGAAGACATCACCTGTTCCCAGTCTGGACGTAAGTCCTTTGGCAATACCGGGAGCAATATGTTTCAGGATGTTCACACCCACTGCGGTTGTGATCAATTCAGCTTCTGCAACGTTCTGAGCAACGGTATCCAGGTTGGTTCCATCGATCGCACTCACACCGGTAACTGTCTCCAGGTCCTTGGCTTCGTTAGCCAGTTCAACCGTGTATTCTCCACGCTGCTCTAGAGCCTTAACCAGCTCCTGGTTAACGTCCGAGAAAACGACATTGTAGCCTGCACGGGACAGAATCAAACCGATAAAGCCACGTCCAATATTACCTGCTCCAAAGTGAAGGGCCTTCATAGTTCCATTTCACTTTCCAAAATAGTGATGACTTCTTCAGCAGTTTGAGCATGACGCAAAGCTTCCATGTTCTCTTCCTCGGCGCAGATGACTGCGATGCTGGTCAGGATCTCCATATGTTCTCCGCCCTGAGCAGCGATACCAATTACCATATACGCTTTCTCTTCCCCAAAATCAACACCTTGCGGGAACTGAATGACCGATATACCTGTGGACAGGATAAATGATTTGGATTCCTTCGTGCCGTGTGGAATCGCAAGTCCGTTGCCAACATACGTGGAGACAATCTCTTCACGCTCCAGCATTTTGTCAATGTATTCAGCGGTGATATGTCCCGCGTCTTTCAAAATTTGACCTGCCATACGAATCGCTTCGTATTTATCCTGAGCCGTTGCATTCATGATGACTTTATCTTTAGTTAACACACTCATGTTTGAATACCTCCAATTTCTGTTTTGCTGCGGTAAAATCCCGCAAGTTCTTGGGACAAGTAATGAATAAGATCATCCCGGTTGCCTTTTTCAAGTAATGTGATCATTTCTTCCTGCAACAATAGTGCACTGATCTCACTCAGTACTTCCAAACTTTCCTTCGATAACTGTCTGGGTCCTAGCATCAAGAGCACATGGCTGACACCTGTCGGGTCTTCCGGCGTGCGCAGAAGCGGCTCTGTCAACTGGAACAGCGTGATTGAAGGACTGTGTATGCCATCACTGCGTGTATGAAACAAAGCGAGGGAAGTCCCAGGAATTTTCTGGCTTCCAACCGCTTCACGCTCCTCCAGCAGCCTGGCAATCTCTTCAGGATTATTTAACACACCAGATTGATGTAAAACGCTGCACATGGCATAGGCCGTGTCAAAAAATCCAATCTTCTGATTATCCAGCGGGAACACCTGAAACTTGCCGATAATCTGTACGATTTCAATCAGGGTCGCTTCCAGTCCAACCGGATCGGAAAATCGTCCTGTTGTCCTTGAATCTGCTTCAGGTGGGGGACTATGTTCCCGCTGAAGCGTCGTTGTCCTGATGAAGTGCCTTAAACGTTCACTTTCTTCTGCCGTCAGCAGTGGGCTCACCTTGTAGTATTGATGTTTATCCATTGGCAGATCCACAGTAGAGAGAACCAGATCATATTCCGTCTTTGGTATACGCGCGGCTTCATACCAGGACACACTGTCCACAATCCGAATCTCGGGAATTTCCTTGGACAGTCGGCTCGATAACATCCGTGAAGATCCGATCCCGCTCGTACAAACGACGACAGCCCTGATTTCACGTTTCAGCACCCGCAGTCGTTCAATGGAAGCACCGAAGTGCATCACCAAAAATCCAATCTCTTCATCCGGAACATCCGTATTGGGCCAAGCCTCTCGCACTGCTTGCTTTACATCCTCAAAGAGTGATTCATAATCCTTGCGGATCTGTTGAAGCAGCGGATTACGGATGAGCTGCCGATCATCCATTCGTTCCAGTACTGGCTCCATATGGGCAATCAGACCTTCACGGAGCAGACGATCCTCATGGAACGAATAATGAGTTTTCTGCTGCATCCGATCTGTGAGGGAACGAACCATGTCAAGTAAGACCAGATCGTCTACGGGCAGCAGACGTGAGGAATGAATCGATTGCTCGATTTCAATCAGCAGCCTGTGAAAATAAGCCTGCTCCTCGCCCACAAACTCCAGCCCAAGCTGGGCAGATAGAACACCGCACAAACGGGAAGCTAAATATTCCGGCACCTTCTGCTCAACATGTAGAGGCATTCCAACGTCTTTTTTGTCTTGTTGAGTGCTCCGACCTATGCCAAAACCTTTGCGAATCCGCACAACGGCTACAGACAATTGGATCAGCAGCTTCATGTATTGACGCTCCGGTATATTTTCCAACCACTCAATATCCGGCTGCCATAACGCGTTTTCGACCGTAAGTACATCCTCATGCCCTATCATTTCCAGAAGCTTGCTGCTTACTTTGGAAACTCCCTGCTCCGCCTGTCTACCGAACAAATCGGATTCATCCAGATATTCAAGAGCGAGCGCGGAAATAGCCATGCGATGAGCCAACTCACTTCCATTGATCTTGACCCCATATCCACGTCTGCGAACCAGCTTCAATCCTGCCAGCTGAATGCGTGGCTCCAGATCGTCCAGATCATTGCTTGCCGTAGATACGGTTACTTTCAGATCTGAGGCCAATGCAAGCAGCTTCACAGGCTCGGATTCATCCAGCAAAATACAAAGCATGAAGAGTTTACGCTCTTCGGGCGTAAACTCCACATATTCGTTAAGCTCAAGTTGTTGACGCAATACGGCCAAATCATCGGAACCGGGATCAATTCGAACCCCGGTTCCCGATTTTTTTTCCAATCTCATGCCAAGGGGCTCAAGCCATTGTTCAATCATCTGCAACTCTCGATGTACGGTACGAGTGCTTACTTTGACCGCAACAGCTATATCGCCAGCAGTTACTTCATGAGGATGCTCCAGCAGGAACTCCACGATCTCACGCTGTCTCCTTGTAATATTACTCATCAGGAGTCGGATTTGAGGCGCTCCACCAGTGCCTCATATTCAGGACTCTTCAGGAAGTTGTCGATGGAAATATGCTCTGCATTTGGAGCCACGGATTTGGCCCGGTCTGTCAATGTTTTCTGTGTGATGACGATGTCGGCATCTTGTGGAATCTCACTGATCGCCGTGTTGGTTACAGCGACATCCACACCGGCTGCCTTCATTTTCTTCCGGAGAATCGAGGCACCCATGGCACTCGAACCCATACCTGCATCACAGGAGAATACAATTTTATTGATATCCGTTTTTACTGCCGAAGAAGCAATATCGGCTGCACGGTCAGCTTCACGATTGTCTTTATCAACGGTGAGGTTGCCCGTTTTGCCCTGATTTTTCATATCTTTCATACGGTTGGACGCACTGTCCAGATCTTCTTCATCGTTCTTCTGTTTACCCGTTTTGAGCAGTATGGATGCTACGAGGAACGAGATGATCGCAGCTACGGCTACCCCTGCAAACATGCCCAGGTATCCACCCTTAGGTGTTAACAACGAGTAGGCAATGATACTTCCCGGTGACGGTGCTGATACCAAACCAGCTCCGGTTAGCATAAAGGTCAATGTACCCGCTACACCACCAGCCATCGCAGCCAGAATCAGTATCGGTCTCATCAGAATGTAAGGGAAATAAATCTCGTGAATCCCGCCAAAGAAATGGATGATTACAGCACCTGGAGCGGAAGATTTGGCTGATCCGCGACCGAAGAAACAGTATGCCAGCAAAATACCAAGTCCAGGTCCTGGATTGGATTCGAGCATGAATAATACGGATTGACCCAATTCTCTTGCTTGATCCGTAGCAATTGGTGTCAGAATACCATGGTTGATCGCATTGTTCAGGAATAATACTTTTCCTGGCTCAATGATCAGATTGACCAGCGGGAGAAGACCAGCATTCATCAAAGCTTCTACCCCAGCTGATAACACCTTGCTAATCGCTTCAACGAAAGGCCCAATGCCTTTAAGGGCTAGAAGGGCCAAAATCCCACCAATAATACCAGCGGAGAAGTTGTTAACCAGCATCTCAAACCCTGATTTGATTTTGCCATCGACAGCCTTGTCAAACTTCTTAATGACCCAGGCTCCCAACGGTCCGGCTATCATGGCGCCAAGAAACATTGGAATATCACTGCCGACAATAACCCCGATGGTCATGATCGCACCGACTACACCACCACGTTGGCCGTGTACCATGGTACCGCCTGTGTAACCGATAAGCAAAGGCAGCAAATATTTGATCATTGGATCAACCAATAATGCAAAATCTGCGTTAGGGAACCATCCTTTTGGAATGAACAATGCCGTAATCAGACCCCAGGCGATAAAAGCACCCATGTTCGGCATAACCATACCACTTAGGAAACGTCCAAACTTCTGAACGCCAACCCGTATTCCTCCGCTTTTTTCGGACTTTGCGTCCACTGAACTCATACTGAAAACCTCCTCAACATATTAAACCTTGATTCCACTGAATTTTGACAACGATGATCCAGACGAACGAAGGTACAAATCTGCAATAAATCTTAATTTACAACCATATCGTAAATGAAAACGGTATCTTCTACAACGAAATGAAAACCTACTTCCGTCATGAACGTTGATGACAAGATTTAAATTTAAAGGATTGTTCCATATTTAAACCCGTATATTGATCGAAACCTGTTATTCCCTTTCATGTATCATACCCACGAATTGCCCCATTTTAATGACAAATGAAATTGTAAATTTATTCTATTTAAATGAGCTGTTCCTACCTCATTTAGAAATGATGATGAAACATGTTAGATTGATATTTATTTCATCTAATTAGTCTAATTCATCGAGTAACAACGAAAAAGCGCAATGACCTCATCCTGATTCAGATGAGGCAATTGCGCCTAAGTATTCTCCGAATAAGCAATATCACCATTCGGATCTATAATCATCGATTCATTTTATTACCTTAAAAGAACTTTTGCATCAAGCTAAAACTCTCTATCCAATCGGTGAATTGTACCTTAATATTATTCCGTATGTTTACGATACGCATCCGCGTTCATCAACGTGGAAAGTGCTGCTGTCAGGTCGCCCTCAACACGAATCTCGATCATCCAGCCTTCCTCATATGGAGAGTTGTTAACCAGCTCCGGGGAATCCTGCAATGCATCATTCACAGCAATAATCGTTCCACTGACAGGAGAAAACAAATCCGAAACGGTTTTGACGGATTCAATCGTTCCAATGCCGTCTTCCGCTTTTACATCCGATTCCAGGTCAGGCAATTCCACAAACACAATGTCACCCAGCTGATGCTGCGCGAACTCGGTAATACCAATACGTACGGTATCCTCCCCTACGGTCTGCACCCATTCGTGCTCTTCACTGTACAGGAAATCACTTTTCAATTCGCTCATCGATATCCGCCTCGCTTTTCATTAATGAGTGCATGCGTTTCTTTGACCTTAACCTTTTTCCCAGAACATAGCGTATGATATTTTCGATTCAAATGTCAAGATACCTCACAATTTATTTGTTTTTCTTCCTTATATACCTGTAACTCAAATGCACTCTCCCTACATATAATGGTGAATATTAGAAAAGTAAGCGCACTCTTTATAAATAGACGAACGTTATGAAACGAATTAAAAATATCATTCGGCTTTTTTATTCATTTCTATGATATCGTTCTTGACATCAATAGTCGATTCAGGCTTTAATGAGAGTAGTAAATGTGTTTAATTGGTCTATGCAATACCCGCGGATGAATGTAAAGGGAGAGATTACCCTTGACACCCGAATCAGGGTGTACATGCGGTAACGCCGAAGGAGTAAACCATCGACAAGCGGAGGTGAATCTCTCAGGCAAAAGGACTTTTACGGGACGCAACTCTGGAGAGCATCTAATCGCCCTGTGTGGGCGTTATGATCACCCAAGGGGAAACCTGCTGCATCATGCGGCGGGGTAACTCTCAGGTACCAAGGACAGAGCCTAAGAATACAGCGTGCTTCTGGCATGCCGATTCTTTGGCCTGTCCTTTTCCTTTTTCCCAAAAAAACGAAAACAGGTTATAGAGCGGCGCTGCCTATCGCGTCCTTACCTTACTTTTATAATAAAATATGATGCCAGATTCATTGATCCATGATTAAACACTCGGCCGGTTAACGGCCCATGACGAGGTGATTGGATGTCCGATTTGCTTAGAACCCCACTCTTTCCACTCTATCAGCAATATGAAGGCGTACGATGCATTGATTTTGGTGGCTGGGAGCTACCGGTACAATTCAGCGGAATTCAGAAAGAGCATGAAGCGGTGCGAGAACGTGCTGGATTATTTGATGTATCCCACATGGGCGAATTCACCGTACAAGGTGAACATGCAGAAGCTTTTTTACAGCACATGACCACTAATGATGTAACAACACTCGTTACCGGTCAGGCCCAATATACGTTAATGTGTTATCCGGATGGTGGCGTGGTCGATGATCTGCTGATTTATAAACTGAAAGACCAGCATTATATGCTGGTGGTTAACGCCTCCAACATCGATAAGGACTGGGCATGGCTGCAACAGCACATGATGCCTGGCGTAACGATGACCAATGATTCGGATCAAACAGCGCTGCTTGCTCTGCAAGGTCCGCTGGCAGTAGATATTCTCAGAACGGTGACAGA
Organism: Paenibacillus taichungensis; assembly: GCF_013359905.1. Classification (GTDB taxonomy): domain Bacteria; phylum Bacillota; class Bacilli; order Paenibacillales; family Paenibacillaceae; genus Paenibacillus; species Paenibacillus taichungensis. Next base: position 914,219 of record NZ_JABMCC010000118.1, read on the forward strand.
CACGGATGTGTCTTCGATTGAGCCTTTCCGCTTTGTGGCAAATGCGAAGGTATGCGGCGTTACATTGCTGTTATCCCGTACCGGATATACGGGTGAAGATGGCTTTGAGCTCTACGTTCCTGCGGAACAAGCCGCTGCGGTCTGGAACGGATTGATGCAAGCCGGAGAAGCTCACGGACTTGTTCCGACAGGACTGGGTGCTCGGGATACGCTGCGCTTTGAAGCCAAGCTGCCCCTGTATGGACAGGAATTGTCTGCAACTATCTCACCGCTGGAGGCTGGCGTCGGCATGTTTGTGAAGTTAAATGCAGGACCGTTTATCGGACATGAAGCCTTGTTGCAGCAAAAAAATGATGGACCTGCCCGCAAGCTGGTCGGGATCGAAGTACTGGAGCGCGGCATTCCTCGCCCTCATTATCCCATTTACGCCGAAGGTGTGCAGATTGGTGAAGTGACCACAGGGACTCAGTCGCCTACGTTGAAACGTAATCTGGGGCTGGCCTTGATCGACAGCAAATATGCTGCACTGGGTACCCCGCTGGAGATTGAGATTCGTGGCAAGAAACTAAAAGCCGAGGTCGTGAAGACCCCTTTTCATAAACGGACACGTGCGCCAAAGACACCTACTCAAGGAGCTGATCAAGCATGAGCAAGCATCGCTACATTCCCATGACCGAGCAGGATCAGAGTGCCATGTTGGCAACCATCGGCGTGGAAACGATTGAAGATCTGTTCCATGACATTCCACAGGAGATTCGCTATCAGGGTGAACTGCCTGTTTCCTCCAAACTTGATGAATATGCACTGACACGTCATATGTCGAAGCAAGCGGCAGCGAATGCCAACTTCGAGACACACGCCAGTTTCCTGGGTGCAGGTATTTATGATCACCACGTACCTTCCGTCATTAATCATGTCATCTCCCGTTCCGAGTTCTATACCGCCTATACACCTTATCAACCCGAGATCAGCCAAGGAGAATTGCAGGCGATTTTCGAGTTTCAATCCTATATCTGTGAGTTGACAGGTATGGCTGTAGCCAATGCCAGTATGTACGATGGTGCGACTGCATTTGCGGAAGCAGGCAATCTGGCCGCAGCGGCAACCCGCCGCAAACAACTGATTGTGTCACGCACCGTGCACCCTGAATCCCGTCAGGTATTGCAAGCTTATGCTCACGGCCTCAATCTGGAGATTGTTGAAATTGGATATCAAAATGGTGTAACAGACTGGGATGCCCTGCAAGCCGCCGTGTCCGATGACACCGCAGCTGTCATGATCCAGAGCCCGAACTTCTTCGGCGCCGTGGAAAATGTAAAACAGGCCGCAGATCTTGCGCATGCGCACAAGAGCCTGCTCGTGGTCAGCGCCAACCCGCTATCGCTGGGTCTGCTGGAAGCCCCAGGCAAGCTGGGTGCTGACATCGTCGTTGGCGACGCGCAGCCCCTTGGCATCGCCGCTTCACTCGGCGGCCCAACATGCGGATATTTCGCGGTATCCCAGGCTCATATGCGCCGGATTCCTGGCCGCATTGTAGGCCAGACAACGGACCGCAACGGCAAGCGTGGTTTTGTACTCACGCTGCAAGCACGGGAACAGCATATTCGCCGGGAAAAGGCGACGTCCAACATCTGTTCCAACCAGGCGTTACTCGCGCTGAGCGCCTCTGTATATATGTCCATTATGGGTAAACAAGGCATGATCGACGTCGCTGATTTGAATTTGCAAAAGAGCCATTATGCCCTTAACACGTTTACCGCAATTCCAGGCGTCTCTCTTACGTTTACCGCTCCTACGTTCAATGAGTTTGTTATTCAACTGCCTGAAGGAACAAATGTGGAACCACTGCAACTGAAATTGCTCGATGCAGGTTTCATTGGCGGCTATGAACTTGGCCGTGATTATCCTGAGCTCGCTGGACATATGCTGATTGCGGTTACTGAACGACGCAGCAAGGAAGAGATCGACGAATTCGCACGTGTATTGGAGGGATCGCTGTGACTCAGGAAACGACAACAAAGACAACGACGACATCAGCACAAGGACAATCGGAAACGGTAACCTCTATCTCCACTTCGGGCCAACCTGAAACTAACACAACAGTTACTGATCGAGCTGCCTCTCCAGCACCGGAGCAATCGTTAATTTTTGAACTCAGCAGTCCGGGTCGGGTCGCTTATTCCTTGCCTGAATGCGACGTTCCCCGTCAAGCTGTGGATTCCCTGATTCCCCGGGAAATGCTTCGGTCGGAAGCAGCAGCATTGCCTGAGGTTTTTGAAGTTGACGTCATTCGCCATTACACTGCCCTGTCTCGTCGTAATTTCGGGGTAGATAACGGATTCTATCCGCTGGGCTCTTGTACGATGAAATATAATCCGAAGATTAATGAGGATGTGGCCCGTTACAACGGATTCGCCAAAATTCATCCCTATCAGCATGAATCCAGCATTCAAGGTGCACTTGAGCTGCTCTACACGTTGCAAAATGATCTTGCCGGACTAACCGGTATGGATGCCGTTACGCTGCAACCGGCCGCTGGTGCACATGGCGAATGGACCGGGCTCATGATGATCCGTGCCTACCACGAAGGTCGTGGTGAACAGCGCACAAAAGTTATCGTACCGGACTCTTCTCACGGGACCAACCCAGCAAGTGCAACCGTAGCAGGTTTCGAAACGGTAACGATCCCTTCCCGCGCAGACGGGCTGGTGGATCTGGACGCACTTCGCGCAGCTGTTGGCTCGGACACCGCAGCGCTCATGCTGACCAACCCGAACACACTCGGACTCTTTGAAAAAGACATTCAGGAAATTGCCACCATTGTGCACCAGGCAGGTGGCCTGCTGTACTACGATGGAGCCAACTCCAATGCCATTATGGGCATCACCCGACCTGGCGATATGGGCTTTGACGTGGTGCATCTGAATTTGCATAAAACGATGAGTACTCCGCACGGCGGAGGTGGACCTGGTGCCGGCCCGGTTGGCGTGAAGAGCCGCTTGATTCCATTTCTGCCAAAACCGATGGTCATCAAGAATGATGAGGGCATATATGCGTTGGATCGCGAAGGTGATCAATCCATTGGCCGGGTCAAAGCTTACTATGGTAACTTCGGTATTCTGGTCCGCGCCTATGCCTACATTCGTACTTATGGACCTGAAGGCTTACGACGGGTATCCGAATGTGCGGTGCTCAACGCCAACTACATGATGGCTCGTCTCGCACCTTACTACGAGATTCCGTATCCAGGCGTTTGTAAACATGAATTCGTTATGTCTGGTCGGGGGTTGAAGCAGTATGGTGTACGTACACTGGATGTTGCCAAACGATTGCTTGATTTTGGGTATCACCCGCCAACTGTGTACTTCCCACTGAACGTTGAGGAGTGCATCATGATCGAGCCAACGGAAACCGAGAGTAAAGAAACACTTGATGGGTTCATCGATACGATGATTCGCATTGCCAAGGAAGCAGAAGAGACACCTGAATTAGTACTCAATGCCCCTTATGGCACACCGGTTACCCGTCTGGATGAAACAACAGCTGCCCGTAAACCTGTATTGAACTGTGCTTGCAGTTAAAAGCTAACCTAATAAACTTGCATTTGATACCTGCAACGACATCCGAACTATGTTATGATCCCAGGACTGGCATGATACGATCATTACAATATTCTGTCGTTGATAATCAGTAATAAATGCCAAAAACAGCCGCATTTTGCTTTCTGCGCGGCTGTTTTTCTTATTGTTTATTAACCTGTCAGCTTTATTTTATCTTCCCGGTTTAGGGCTTCCAATTGGCCCGTTCCTTCTTGCCCAATCGCGGACAGGTGTAACAATAGGAGCGGCCTTGTCGTAAATATTGCAGGCAACAGACATTTTTGATCGCAAGTCTCTTCGAAGGCTCCAGCGGATGATCAATCATCCGCACCCTTACGCGAAGCGGATTCTTGACCAGACCAAATACATCAGCTTCCAGACCATTTTGCACCACCTGTTCATCAGCGGCAAACTGACGCAAGAGAGCCTCCTCGTCTTGATACGTATTATGGATATTCTCCCTGTAGTTTTGCAGAGCCGTTGGCAACTGCCCCCACAACATACTTACATGCAACCCGGAAGCTTTGGACAAACACTCCATAAGGGGACGTGCAGTCTGACTGTAAAAACGTCTTAATTCTGCTTCAAGCCAGACCGTTCTTTCCTCCGAATCCTTCGGAGCGAGAATGACATTCATTTTCTCAAGTTGAAAAGCAATTCGTGTATATCCGGTTTCCTTCATCAAATGTATACTCAGATTGGCTAGCGAGAAATTCGGAGCTGCATCATGGACGGATAAGGTATATTGCAGCGCAGCTGCCACATCACCGAACCAACTGGTGAAGTAGGCTGCGGCAACCGCTAGATCCTGTCCCTCGATTAACTGTTGATAGGCGGACAAAAAGCTTCTCATTGCCTCCGGATCAACAATAGATTCTCCACATAGCGATACCACGGGTACACCATTCAGTTCCTGTACAAGATTAAAGTGCTTGCCCAGTTCCTCACAAATCCGGTCATTCATCATTCGCCGAACAAACGATTCAGGTCATCCAGCATGGAAGTAGCCGCATTGGGTCCATACCCGCCAAACCACGAATCTGAAGCCACCTGGAATACCTGATTATTTTTAACAGCCTTCATGTTTTTCCAAATCCCCAAGCTCTGCAGATTGTTATAGATTTCTTCATTATCATTAATAAGGATAATATAATCCGGATCGATTTCTGGCAGCTTTTCATTAGACAACACTTCATAGCGACTTTCAGCGCTTGTCACTGGGAAAACAGCCGGTCTGGAGAAACCGAAATCATCATAAAGCCACTTGTAGTCCATGTCTCCGTAATACCGAATATCATTTCTTATCCGCAATACCATCAGTGTCTTACCCTCTGCTTTGGCGTGAACCTTCTGGATCGCCTCAGCTTTATGCGTTTCATAGGTATTTATCACTTCTTCTGCCTTTTCGTTCAGACCAAAGGCCGCCGCGGTAGCTCGAAATGCCGTCTGCCAATCTGGTGCCACATATCCATTCTCAAGCATGGCCGTTGGAGCAATTTTGGCATAATTCTCGAATTGCTCTTTGCTGTTCGTATCTGTCACAATCAGATCTGGTCCAAGAGAGAGCATTTTCTCTGCACTGACCTTACCTTGATCACCGATGATAGCCACATCATTCAAGAAAGGCTTCAAATATAACGGAAAATCTTCGTTCTGTGATTTCACCGTAGCTTTTGGTGTCATGCCAAGTGCAATCAGGTGATCCGTCAAATATGTCACTGTAGAAGCAATGTTTTCTGGCTTTTGCGGTAATGTCTGCTCACCATTTGTATCCTTAAATGTAAATGTGGCATCTTGGGACTCATCCGATGCCGCTTGTTCCTGTTTCGTCGGTTCTGCCTCAGACGAACCTGACTTCTCTTTGTTGCAACAGGCCACAATTAATAATAACACCGCAAGCAAAACTGCTGTTAAAGTGAAATAGCGTTGATTTCGTTGTTTCATGTTCTACAAATCCCCTTAGTCATTCGTTATTCTTTTATTTTGTTTTCTGCGATTCTCTCATTTTTCATTACACGTGTGCTTGTAATCCAGCCCTTTTCATTTCTTAGATTCATAAAAAACAAACTCCCATGCTGGGGAAGACGTATGAACGCCTTGCAGTTCGCCCTATCCAACGAAGCGGGAATAGACTCCCATCTTGCGGTTCTCCAATTATGATCATCCACGCACCAATAAAGATTGGCTTCTAGGACAGGAAGGCATGAATCATACCGAACGACAAACCAACCGTCCTCGTGCTTCTCCTCACATATTTCAATAAGCGCAGGTTTCACTTTAACGATGCTGTCCGCAAAAGCGAAGACCTCCTCGCATGCCCATGCCTCCTTATAAGAATGCCCGAGACCCGGGTGAAGGCTTAGTCTGCTGTTGTTAGGATGGCACTCCAGATGCTGTTCATAAGACTTATTAAATATGCTCAACGGAAAATGGGTATCATTACTACCGTTAAGCCATAACATCGGCAAGCGGCTTTCAGACAGATAAGTGGATGGATCCCACAATAGACGAATACGTTCTGCCTCTGCCTCCGGCATCGATGCAAAGCTAAGCCCATAATAGGAACCCGGTTCATGCAGATACCCACAGCCATAAACGGGCATGGCAAAAGAAAGCCTGGTGTCTAACCCCGCAACCAAACTTGTGATGATGCCTCCCCATGAAATTCCTGTTATACCTATACACTGCTTGTCTACACCCTGAAAAGAGCGGAGCAATGAATGAGCCAATATTACAGCGGCTACGGCATGATACATGAATTGATCTTCAACAGGCTGTTCGTAATCTGCAAATACACCCTGTTTCTCGGGGCCACTCCATGAATGTGAAGGCCATTCCATCCGTTCGGTGTGCTCCTCATCCCCGAATGGAACATGCCCTTCCAGATCCACGGCTATCGCAGCATACCCTCGTGCCATCCATTCTTTCACCCAACTGCTAAAAGCTGTTCCCGCACCACCGTGAACCAGAATCACCGCGGGAACTACCTCGTAAGGAGAGACCGGACGCGGAATGCCGTAGTAGGCAAATATGCGAGTAGCCCGACCTTTATATGACACACCCTCATAGAAGCAGGCATGTACGCCGGTATGTTGATCTTCTGAAACCGGGTATAATCGAGGTACTTCAAACAATTGCTCCAGATTCCAAGGCGGCTTTCCAGAAATGGAATATCACCTCTTCTTTACACTGATAATGATTTTCTTTCTCAATACGTATCATATCATTCATTGCTTCCGCTAAACATGGATATTTAAACGGAGTGAACTGGACTTTAGTCAGCCAAATAACCGCATAAAATAGGACAGCGCCCGATCATGCGACCATGCTGAATACTCAAACAATTTTTCTGTCCCCACCTCGTACACATGTCCATGCCGAACTGCTGTCAAACGATTCCACTGTGCGCTGGCCTGAAGCGCCTTCCATTCCCGGGCCGCCTGCTGTGTGGAATCTACCATGATAATCAGCATATCTGCGTCGTATTTTTCCAGAGCTTCTTTAGTCACCGCTTCAAAAACATTGATGTCATCGAGACGATGCGTAGCTGCCAATCTAAAATCATCATAAAGGACCGCGCCAGCATTGCGTTTGCCATATATCCGATATTCCGAATCCGTGATACGCCATATGTTGACGGTAGCTCCACCGATGTTACGTCTTACTTTGCGGTAGACAGCTTCCGCCTTGCCATCGTATTCAGACAGCCACGTCTCCGCCTCCGCCCGATGCTCCATGACTTCTGCAATCATTCGAAGCTGCTCGCGCCAGTCTGCGGATAACCAAGGGATGGCAACTGTCGGCGCAATCTGTTCCAGCTCTTTTCGCGCCCGCTCGGCCAGAATGTCAGTGCAGAAAATAAGCTCCGGCTCCGACGCACGCAATTGATCCACATTTTCTTGCCAGATCTGCCCTTCCCCCAGCTCATAAGAGTGTAGGCGGGTCATTCGGTTGTATAATTCATGATTTGGATAAAAGGCAGCAGCTTTCGGAAGCAGCCCAAGTGCCAGTAAACTGCCCGAGATTGGATCAGAGACACTTGCGATACTATATCTGCGGCTTTTGACAAACGCGTTAGGCGAAAGCCCCATCTTCTGTTTGAATCTGCGGCTAAAATAAAATTCATCTTCATAGCCCACTCGAACCGCGGTCTCTTTTACACCGTCGCCTGACAAAAGGAGCTCCTTGGCCCGTTTCATTCTGACCTCCACCAGATAGGCCGTTGGAGTCTTTCCTGTATATTGTTGAAATGCCCATGAAAAATACCCTGGACTCAGGCCTGCAAGCTTGGCCAATTCATCTCGTTTTAAATCATGATCCAGATGTTCATTCATATAATCAGCAACACGGGCAATCGCAGAAGCGGTAGACTCAACGCTTTCCGGCTTGGCCTCCGCTTCAACAAGTAAAGTCATCAGACCGTATAATGCTGCCTGTCTATTGAAGTGTTCCTCGTCACCAGCGACGTCCAGTTGAAGCAATCGATCACAAGAGAGCGCGAGTTGTTGCGGGTCTTTGCACCAAAACAAACCCTCCATGAAAGCATGGGTAGCGATCATCTGCTGTTCTCCGCCATATTCGTATACTTCGAAACGGACCATACAGCCTTTTAACGCCTGCTCATCTGCCGCCAGCTTGAACCTCTGTCCAGGAGCCAGCAAATAGACTTCCCCTTCGTTCAATCGGGATATGTGTTCGTTCGATACTAAAGTTCCTGAGCCACTTGTACAAAGAATAGCGAAGTGTTCCGCTGTCGCAGCATGAACCATTTCTCCATTCCAGGACACTTCAAACGAATCGATACTGCTATATTTAAGCATCTTGCCTGCCTTTTTTTCATTGACCTTCATGGTAACCCTACTTTCTCCCTCAACATGATGTCCATTGATTGAATTGTTCGAATACCTTAATGATAATGATTTTCAACCAAGATACAAACGAAAAATGTAAAAGACGAATAATAGCCTTACGCTCTCTATCTTGCTGATTGAAAGACGCTCTTTGGATTATGCAAATGCTCAAAACAAAAAAAGCCGGTATCTGCTGTAACAACAGATACCGGCAAAACGCTGCACGACTGCAGCTTTTTTATCGGAAAAAGAAACCCTTAAAATCGGGTGGAAACCCCGTAAAATTACATTACGCTTGAATGCTTTGAACCAATTCAACGACTTGTTCAGCCGTTTGCATATCGAGTGCTTTGGCAGCAAGTTCTTGCATATCTGCACGGGACAGCTTGGTGATCTGACTGCGAGCTGGCAGAATAGATGTTGCGCTCATGCTGAACTCATCCAGTCCGAGACCGAGCAGCAATGGAATTGCTGTTTCGTCTCCGGCCATCTCACCACACATGCCAACCCATTTGCCTTCACGATGCGCTGCATCGATAACCATTTTAACCAAACGCAAAATGGCTGGGTTGTAAGGTTGGTAAAGATATGCCACTCGTTCGTTCATACGGTCAGCAGCCATCGTGTATTGAATCAGATCGTTCGTTCCGATACTGAAGAAATCCACTTCTTTGGCAAATTGATCCGCTAGAACTGCAGTCGAAGGAATTTCGACCATGATTCCGAGTTGAATGCTGTCAGAAACAGCAATACCTTCAGCAACCAGCTTCTCTTTCTCTTCGAGCAAGACAGCTTTCGCTTCACGGAATTCACCAAGTGTTGCGATCATTGGGAACATGACACGCAGGTTACCATGTACGCTTGCACGCAACAATGCACGCAATTGAGTACGGAAAATGTCCAGACGGTCCAGACACAGACGAACTGCGCGGAAACCGAGGAATGGATTCATTTCTTTTGGCAGATCCAGGTATGGAAGCTCTTTGTCTCCACCGATGTCGAGTGTACGAACAACGACAGGTTTACCTTCCATTTTTTCCAGTACCGCTTTGTAAGCATTATACTGAATGTCTTCGGAAGGAAGCTTGTCTCTGCCCATGTAAAGGAACTCGGTACGGTACAGGCCTACAGCCTCACCGCCGTTTTCCAGAACACCCGTTACATCATTCGGTGTACCAATGTTGGCTGCCAGTTCCACATGAACGTTGTCCACCGTTACCGTTGGCTCATCACGCAGTTTTCTCCACTCCGCACGTTGTGCATCGTATTGCTCCTGTTTGGAACGATACTCAGCAATAACATCATCCGTTGGATTAACCAGCACATGACCGTCCAAGCCGTCAACGATAATCATGTCGCCTTGTTTCGCTTGAGCCAGAATGTCCTTGGTTCCAACGACAGCCGGGATTTCAAGCGAACGAGCCATGATCGCAGAGTGAGAAGTACGTCCACCAATATTGGTTGCGAAACCTTTAACATATTGACGGTTCAGTTGAGCCGTGTCGGATGGCGTAAGATCCTCCGCAAGCACGATCACTTCTTCACTGATCTCAGCCGGACTCATGAATTCGATACCAAGCAAGTGATTTAGCACACGTTTGGTTACATCACGCATATCCGCAGCACGTTCCTGCAGGTAAGCACTCTTCATGTTTTCGAACATTTCGATAAATTGCGTTGCTGTTTCGTTCAATGCGAATTCCGCATTAATCTTATCATCTGCAATTTTCGCTTTAACCGGATCAATCAGTTCCGGGTCATTTAGAATGAGCAAATGCGAAGCAAAAATCTCAGCTTTTTTCTCGCCAAGCTCTTGTAAAGTACGCTCTTTGATCGCCTCAAGCTCAGCCTGGGACTTGCCCAGAGCTGAGTCGAGTTTCGCGATCTCTGCGTCAACGTCGTTGATTTCGCGTTTTTCTACAGAGTAGTTGGGATGCTCCAAGATAAACGCCTTGGCGATAGCAATACCCGCCGAAGCCGCGATCCCAGAGACATTAAGCATTAATTTCGCCCAGCCCTTCGTTAACCATAACGTCTGTCAGAGCTTGAAGAGCTTCAGCTTCTCCTTCGCCTTCAACGATAATGCTGATGGTGTCGCCTTGTTCCAGACCCAGGGAAAGCACACCCAGGATGGATTTCAAAGTTACTTTTTTACCGTTAGCTTCTGCAAAGGATTCTGCACCTTTGAATTTGTTTGCTGTATTAACCAGGGCTGTCGCCGGACGTGCGTGGATACCATCTTCGTCTGTAATTCTGAATGTTTGTTGCATTACAATCATCTCACTTTCAATAATTTAGTTTAGGCATTGCATATATTTACACTTGCTTGCCATCGTCGTAACACTTCTTATTTTATCTCAATAATCGGCTGATCGCCAATTTTCAGTAACCCACTTTTCGTAAGCGTCACTGTCGAGCCTTCTGGCAGGTTGGTGAAAATGACCGGAGAGATAATTGACGGAGCGTTAGCTTTCACATACTCCAAATCCACTTCCATAATCGGCTGTCCTGCCGATACTAGGTCGCCTTCCTGCACAAGCACGTTAAAGCCCTGACCTTTCAGCTTCACCGTGTTGACACCTATATGAACAAGTACTTCCTTGCCTCCGTCAGACATAATGCCCACGGCATGTTTGCTTGGAAATACGTTAAACACCTTACCATATACAGGAGAAGTAATCTTGCCATCATGAGGTAGAACAGCAAATCCATCGCCTGTCATTTTCTCAGCAAAGACCGGATCAGGAACGTTTGTGATATCCATCAATTCGCCGTTAACTGGCATAACGATGTCTTCCGCAATAATACGTTCACCTTCTTCACCTTGCGCCTTTTCCTGTTCAGGAGCTGGCTTAGCCACAGCTGCTGGAGCTGGTGCCGGTGTCCGTCCTGCAATGATATCCTGCATTTGAGATTTAATCGTATCTGAACGTGTACCGAAGATGGCTTGTACATTATTACCCACTTCAAGTACGCCAGATGCACCCAATTGTTTCAAACGATCTTTATTTACACTGGATTTCTCATTTACTTCAATTCGCAAACGAGTAATGCAGGCATCCAGATGTTTGATATTTTCTTGTCCGCCGAAGGCAGCAAGAATATTGTGAGGCAGATCATCCGTTGAACCTGAGCCTGCACCACCCGAAGCTGTTTCAGGGGTTGCCTCTTCACGACCTGGTGTTTTGAGGTTGAATTTGCGAATGATCAATCGGAACCCGAAATAGTAGATCACTGCAAGAATCAAACCTACGATGATAACATCCCACCAAGGCGTGCGGTTCGGGATAATCCCGAAGATCAGGAAGTCAATGAATCCACCGGAGAATGTCATCCCGATTTTGACTCCAAGAATTTGCATCGTCATGAAAGACAAACCAGCAAAGATACAGTGTACTGCAAACAGGATTGGCGCTACAAACAGGAATGAGAACTCAAGCGGTTCTGTAATCCCTGTGAGGAACGAAGTCAGCGCAGCTGAACCCATGATCCCTGCAACATACTTTTTGTGCTCCGGTCTTGCTTCATGGTACATCGCAAGCGCCGCAGCTGGCAAACCGAACATCATGAACGGGAATTTACCAACTTGGAACGTTCCCGCTGTGAGATTCACACCATCTCGCAGTTGATTGAAGAAGATTTGCTGGTCTCCACGAATGACATCTCCAGCTTTGTTCACATATTCACCGAACTCAAACCAGAATGGTGAATAGAAAATGTGATGCAGACCGAACGGAATAAGTGACCGTTCTACTACTCCGAAAATGAATGCCGACAATGTCGGACTTGTATCTACCATGAAGTGAGATACAGCATTCAGCCCATTTTGAATCGGAGGCCAGATGATCACCAGAAGCAGCCCGATTAAGAGGGAAACGACTGAAGTGATAATTGGGACAAATCGTTTACCTGCAAAGAAACCGAGGTAAGACGGCAGTTCGATTTTGAAAAATCGATTGTAACATAGCGCGGCGGTAATACCAATGATAATACCTCCGAACACACCTGTACTCAATGTAGGGATACCCAAGATGCTGGCATAGCCCGGTACTTCGCCGATCATGGCTGGCGTAACACCAACAGCCGTACCCAGAGTCACGTTCATGACCAAGTAACCGATGATGGCCGCAAGACCTGCGACACCTTCGCCTCCGGCCAGCCCGACGGCTACACCGACAGCGAACAGCAATGCCAGATTATCAAATACGATCTGACCCGCATTCATCATAATCGTCGCGATTGAGCTTACCCATGGGGTATCTAGCGCTGTTGCATACTGCAGAAAATCTGGATTCACAAGCATGTTACCGATCCCTAGCAATAAACCTGCCGCTGGCAAGATTGCTACAGGTAACATAAGAGCTTTACCTACTCTTTGCAATACACCAAAAAGCTTTTTAAACATTGCGTCGTATCCACCCTTTCTTTTAAATTTTTATGTTGTGATGCAAGCAAGGGAAAACAAAAAAGGCACGAGTTAACAAAGCAAATTGGTCCAACCTTCGGGTATAGCATACCCGGTATAAGGTAAGAACAATCACGCTCTAGATAACTCATGCCTGATCGAATCAGTAACACGTCGTTTGTGTTTATTCAGTTGCTTGATTACGGAGACCATTGTAGCACCACTTCAAAAACGATGCAAGCCTTTACACGAAATTTCTCAAATTAGAGTTCCACTAGTGGAAATATTTCACTTACTCTCTTCTTCTTTCCTTTGATTCAAGCGCTGCAAATGAATGGTTAGATACCCTACTTCAGCAGGGTATACAGGAAGATTCAACCTTTTTTCCATCACCTTCGTTAGCTTCCATGCAAGCGAGTACATTTCAGGATATTCCAACTTCAACAAGGAATCCAATTTATGGATTTCTTCCACTTTGTCTCCCCGACGGACACGCTCCAAGGCAAATCGAAGATGAGTCAGTAACCGGGAATAATCCAGTGACTCGGTCTCAAAAGAATAATCCAGTTGGGTGGACACCAGGCTCACCAAATCGGTTATCAATTGCGAATGCTCGCGAACTTGGGAAATATTTTGGTTGGTCATGGCACTGTAGATGTGAAGCGCAATAAAACCGATTTCATCCATTCCCAGATCTACACCCAGTTTTTCTTTAATCAAACGAACCGCATATTCACCCATGCGATATTCGTCAGGATAAATTTCACGGGTCTCATATAGAAACGGATTCTGGATAACAATCCCTTGTTCTTTCCGTTTTAATGCAAAAGAAATATGGTCGGTCAACGCGATATGAATATGTTCGTTTAAAGGAACATCCGTACGTTCTGCAATATACGTAATGACTTCGTTAATAATTTCGATCAATGCTTCATCCACTTGTGGTAAAAGCTGCTTATACTGCTCCTGCTCCTGTTGGTTTCTCAAAATGAACATCTTCTCCACAGCCATCAGTGGAATAATATCATTTGTTTTCCGATTGAAGCCGATGCCTTTACCAATCACGACAACTTCTCCATGTTCAGGATGCTGTGCAATAATTACATTATTATTTAGCGCTTTGGCTACTTGCAGGCTACTCAATATTTGCACCTCTTTTTCACACCATCTTAGGTGTGATTCAGTCACACCCTAGTAAGAAAGAAAAGACATCCGGAAGCGGGCAAACCGCGCCGGACGTCTCGCTTAAAAAGTAACAAAAATTCGCCTTAAGGTCAATAGAGCATGACTGCTTTATAATTCGTTGTCTTACTCGTCAACTCCAGCTTTTTCCACAATCTTATCGATTATAGAGGGAGTCGTTACAGGTTCACTCTGTTGGATAGCAACCGGTGCTGTTGTTCTAGGCTTGGTGAGACCTTTAATTAACTGCTCCACATCAATGCCGGAGACACTTTTGAGCATCTCGGGAGCTGTCGCCATGAGCTCAGTTACATAATTACTTACACGAGTGGCGCCTTCACCCTTCCCTGTGTCCACAACGGTCAGCTTATCAATCGCGGAGATCGGCTCTGCAATTTTACCAGCAAGTTCAGGCAGCATTTTGACAATGATATCGAGCACGGCAGCTTCGCCGAACTTTTGGAACGCCTCGGCCAGTTTTTCTTTCGCTTCTGCTTCAGCCAGACCCCGGAGACGAATGACCTCTGCATCCGCTGTACCTTTGGCGCGTTCAGCATCCGCCATCGCTTGACCTTCAAGACGCTTCTGCTCAGCAGTAGCTTTTGCATGCGTTTCAATGGAGTACTGTACTGCATCGGCTTCACGCATTCTTTTGGCTTTATCCGCTTCGGCAGCCTGCTCCACCGCATAACGATCCGCTTCCGCCTTTTTCTTCACTTCAGCATCATATTGTTTCTCACGTACGATAATTTCTTTCTCTTGCAGATCAATCTCACGTTCTTTACGAACGAGTTCAACTTTCATTTCTTCCTCCACCACGGTTTGTCTCGCACGTGCTTCGTGAATATGGTACGCCTGATCCGCTTCCGCTTTAGCAGTATCCTGATCCCGCTTAAACGTCGCTACTTTCAGTTCCTTCTCTTTTGCAGCTTCAGCGATATTCGTATCACGCAGCAACTCTGCTTTTTGCCCTTGCTCTTCCGCATTGGCCTTCTGAATACGCGCATCCCGCATCGCTTCCGCTTCCGCAATTTCAGCATCCCGCTTGACGGCTGCTATTCTCGGTTTACCGAGGGCATCCAGATAACCTTGTTTGTCACGAACATCTTTAATAGTAAAAGAGACAATTTGCAGTCCCATTTTTTTCAGATCTCTGGCAGCTACACCTTGAACCTCTTGTGCGAAGCGATCGCGGTTACGGTATACTTCTTCCACCGTCATCGTTCCGAGGATGGCCCGCAAATGCCCTTCCAGAACTTCCTGTGCTTCGCCTCTTAACGATTCTACCGGCTTACCGATGAATTGCTCGGCTGCAGTAGCCACATCTTCTACGGAGCTTCCAACCTTGATAATGGCGACACCATCGGCAATGACCGGTACGCCTTGTTCCGTGTATACTTCCGGTGTGGAAACGTCCAGCTTATGGGACAACAGCGAGATAAACTCTGACTGCTGGAACACTGGCAAGATAAATGCGCCGCCTCCACGAACAATTTTAATTTTTCGTCCGGAGTCATCGTCGGAAATATTTTTGCTTCCAAGGAATGAACCCGTAACGATCATGGCTTCATCCGGCCCAACCGTTTTGTATCTCGCCCAGAACGCCAAACCAAGAATCAGAATAACACCGACAACAATTGCAGGAATCAACAAAACATCCATATCCAAATTCAAATCACCCATTCCACATCTCTCCCCTTATTCATATATGACTGCTTACACTGCTAACGGTTAAACTTCCTTAAACATCTTTAAGTACATCTTCATCCCATTCCGATACACGCAGCACACCTTCGGTTACATCCACAACTACAACACGCGCTCCCGCCGCAATGGGACGATGTTCAAAGCTGGATGCCGTGTGCACCGTATTACCGGCAGCAATCTTGATCATGACTTCACCAAAACCTTTTTCCGGTACCGGAATGGTGATTTCTCCAATTTTCCCGGAGAGCTCTTTCATGGAAAACGCAATGGAAACGTCACTGTTACGCATCGGCTTGATATATGCAAAGAATACCAGCATGGCTGCAGCAATACCTATAAGCAGGGATAGTATCAGTGCCGAAATTGCACTTATCGAGCTATAACGTGTCAGCATAATACCGGCTCCGCCAAAGGTGGTTATAGAACCAGCCAGCACAACAGGTTTGAAAAAATCAAGGCCTGGCAATTCAAAGGCCCCGTCCAGCAAGCCATCAATCAAGTCACCTAGCACAAGGCTGACGACTGCAAATATGGCTCCTCCGATTAGACACCCCCAATAGATTGACTCCATTCCCTGTTCCTCCTCTCTTCTGCCGCAATTCCATCCAACTGGGCATTCCTCATGTAAATAAATACGTAGCAAGGTGCCGTTATGTTTCAAAATATTTCCTCATTTGTATCCTAGACCCGATAATGGTTATTCTCACAGTAATATGGTCCAGTTCCTGGAACATTCTCCAATTCGCTCTTATTCACAACAAAAAACCGCAAATCCCCGTTAAGGAGACGTGCGGTTTCAGATCATATTATTGTGTTTTTATGTTTTATATTTACAGAGAAGCCTTGTAGATGGATACAACATCTTCACGTTGCAATTTTTTGAAGTTACCAAATGGGCCGAAGAGCATGGCTTTGTCAGCCATCACTTCGATTTGGCTGTCATCGATATCATAATCAGCCAGACGGTTAGGCGCACCAATGGATGTCCAGAATTTGCTCAACGCATCAATGCCTTCTTCAGCAATCTGTTTGTCCGATTTACCTTCAGGATTAACTTCGAACACATTGATCGCCAGACGTTTGAAACGATCCACATTTACGTCCACATTATGCTTCATCCAATGCGGGAACAGAATCGCGAGCCCTCCGCCATGCGGAATATCATACACTGCGGATACCGCGTGTTCAATATTGTGAGTAGCCCAGTCACCAGCGAGACCCATGTTCAGTACGCCGTTCAATGCCATCGTTCCGCAGTACAGAATCGTTTCACGCAGTTCATAGTTCTCCAGGTCTTCAACCAGACGAGGCGCTGCATCCATAACTGTGCGCAGAATCGTCTCACAGAATCCGAGTTGGACCGGTGTGTTGGCATCCAGATGGAAGTAATGCTCCAGTACGTGGGACATCATATCAACCATGCCATAAACCGTCTGGTCCAAAGGAACGGTATATGTATTTACCGGATCAAGGATCGAGAACGCAGGGAACGAATACGCACTGCCCCAGCCCAACTTCTCCTGTGTATCCTGATTCGTGATAACCGAACCGGAGTTCATTTCCGAACCAGTTGCAGCCATTGTCAGCACGGTACCGAGCGGAAGAGCATCTTGTGCAACGGCTTTGCGCTGAGCAAAGTCCCACATGTCGCCGTCATACTTGGCACCTACGGCAATTGCTTTTGCACAATCCAGTACACTGCCGCCGCCTACAGCGAGGATCAGGTCGATGTTGTTCGTTTTGCAGAGGTCTACACCTTTGTGCACCGTCGAGAGACGTGGGTTCGGTTCTACACCAGCCAGCTCCGTAACTTCAGCTCCTACTTCCTTCAGCAAACCGATCACCTGATCGTACAAACCGCTGCGTTTGATACTGCCGCCACCATATACAAGCAGAACCCGTTTGCCGTATTTCGGTACTTCAGTTTTCAGTGCTTCCAGCTGACCTTTACCGAAAATCAATCGGGTTGGATTATAAAATTGAAAAGATCTCATATCTATGTCGCCTCCAATGGAGATTCATATTTTAGTGCAACTCCCATTATAGTACCCCGATTATACAAAAACAAATCGATAGTCACTCACTTTATAGCAACCCGTTGATTTGCAAGTGTGCACGGAACATTTCACTGGTTGAAGGCAGGCTTTCCTTATCCACCCATGTCTCAGACGACCATAATCCCGCTTGTTTAAACGCTCGTGGACAATGAATGAAGCATTCTTCCACATCCACAATGACAGCTGCCCCAATGGTTTTACCGCTCCAGCCCATACTCGCGATAAATTCTTCATCCTTGGTAATGGACGCTGTACCATTAATGCGCAGCACTTCATTCAGACCCGGAATCAGAAAGATCATGCCAACTCCTGGGTTGGACAAAATGTTTAATAACGAGTCAATTCGGCGATTGCCTGGACGTTCAGGATAGACAAGCCGATACGGATCTATTACTTTTACAAATCCTGCTCCATCTCCCCTGGGAGATGCGTCACTCTTTCCTTCGCGATCGGAAGTGGAGAGGAAAAATAAAGGAGACAGCGATATAAAATTTTGAACATGTGAATCTACAAATGAAATTGCCTTGTTACGTACATGTTCGTGAGGTTCACCCACCATATTTTGCAATTCCTCGGCATCGGTAACCAATGGTAAATTCAAAGCCTTTTTTTTCATTTTCGTATCCCCTTTTTTATAAAATGATAAGGAGCACCCATGACTTCTTTTCTTCTAAACATTATACATGTGTACATCGTAAAGAAGTATTTTTCCGTTTCATTTTATCCCTCTGTCCGAATATGCTGCCATATGGATTATTAAACAAACCAAAACACCAGCCCTTGTATGACTGGTGTTTTGGTTTCTTGTAACAGATGTTTATTCAGTGTATCCCATGCTGGTCACGAAACGTCGGAAGGCTTGACGTCCTGCCTCATCATATTTGTACACACCTGCATGCTCCAGAATCTCCGCGAATTTCAAGCCCACTTCCTGTTGCACAAGCGCTACGGCTTGCTCCTTGTTCAGGTTGGGACCGAAACGTTCGATCAGTTCTTCTGCCCAACCCAGATGTTTGTTTAACACATGTTCGGAATCTTTGGCTTCCTCGGCAAGCTTGCGATCTCCAGCGAGAATATCCGCGATGCTGTCCAGCTCTTCTTTCAAACGACCTGGCAGGATTGCAAGCCCCATCACTTCGATGAGTCCAATGTTCTCCTTTTTCAGATGATGCATTTCACGGTGCGGGTGGAAAATCCCTTCGGGATGTTCATCATTCGTACGATTGTTTCGCAGAACAAGGTCCATCTCGTATCCTCCGTCCGCACTGCGACGTACGATTGGGGTAACCGTATTATGTGGAACCTGCTCTCCGTCCACCTCACTAAATGCCTGAATCTCGACCGTAGAATCACTGTACACCTTCCACGCTTCATAAACAGCGTTCCCCGCTTCGAGCAACTCAGCCGGATCCTGTGATGCCAGTCGCAATACGGACATTGGCCATTTCACAAGACTAAGCGTAAGTCCCGGTGAACCAGCGTGGCGGAATACCGCCTCTGGCTTCGCATTTTGAATGGCAAAGGTATGACGCCCACCCTGGAAGTGGTCATGAGTCAGGATGGAGCCGCCAACGATGGGCAGATCGGCATTGGAACCAATAAAGTAATGCGGATACTCCCCCACGAAAGCCAGCAGCCTGCGCAGCGTATCTTTGGTTAATTTCATCGGCACATGATCGTGATGGAAAATAATGCAGTGCTCGTTGTAGTACACGTATGGCGAGTATTGGAAGAACCAAGGTTCGCTGTTCAATTCCAATGGAATGACACGCAGGTTTTGACGGGCCGGGTGGTTGACCCGACCGGCATAGCCCACATTTTCACGACAGAGTTGGCATTTCGGATATACCGGAGGCGGAAGCAGCTTGGCCATCGCAATTTCCTTCGGACTTTTCTCCGGCTTGGAGAGGTTGATCGTAATCTCCATGTCTCCATAAGCTGTATCCTGTGTCCAATACACATTCTTGGAGATGCGGTCCATCCGAATGTAATTGGAATGAATCGAAAGCTCATAAAATTGGGAGGTAGCCGCCTCGATGCCTTCAGTCTGCTCTGTATGACGGAATGCGCGTACCACCTCGGATGGACGGGCCATCAATTGACCCATAATTTTCGCATCGAGCAAATCGCGGTACGTATCCGTATTTTCAGGTATAAGTCCAATCTCAAATCCATAATCAATCAGCGTATCCAGCAATGTTTGGGGTCCATCTAGCACCATCTCGTTTAATACTCCAGCATACGGCTCGGAGAACCCAAACTGTTCCAGTAGTAGATTACGGCTGTAATCCCGATCCGCTTCTTCAATCAATTTGTTCTGCAAGGCAAATGCTACCAGACGTTCAATAGCATGCAGTGCTTCCTGCTGCTCCGGTGTCCGCTCTGTGGCGCCTGCTGCAATATGAGTCTGTGACATATCGATGTTCGCCTCCTAGTTTTTTCCGTAGCCGTCAGGGTGGGACTGATGCCAGCTCCATGCACTTTGAATGACATCTTCAAGATTCGTCCATTTCGGATTCCAGCCCAGTACGGATCTTGCTTTGGCAGACGAAGCCACCAGTACAGCTGGATCACCCGCACGACGTGGTTCCTGTACAACCGGAATATCCAGTCCGGTTACTTTCTTGGCCGTCTCAATAACCTGTTTAACAGAGAAACCTTGACCGTTGCCCAGGTTGAACACGTTGCTGTTCTCTCCTTTACGGAGATAGTCTACGGCCCGCAGATGCGCATCCGCCAGATCACTTACGTGGATGTAATCACGTACACAGGTTCCGTCTTCGGTCGCATAGTCATCACCGAACACGGCGATGTGTGGACGTTGTTTCAATGCCGTTTGCAGTACGAGTGGAATAAGGTGGCTCTCCGGCTGGTGATCTTCACCGATTTTGCCGCTATCATGGGCTCCGGCAGCATTGAAGTAACGAAGGGAGACGTATTTGATTTCCTGTACTTTATCGAACCAGGACATCATGCGCTCCATCATCAACTTGGTTTCACCATAAACATTCGTAGGCTCTGTGCGGTCGCTCTCTTCAATTGGCACTTTCTCCGGCTCGCCATAAGTAGCAGCCGTGGAGGAGAAGACGATGCGACGTACATTCGCTGCATTCATCGCTTCCAGCAGGCACAATGTGCCAAACACGTTGTTGTCATAGTATTTCACAGGATCTTTCATACTCTCGCCAACCAGTGAGTTCGCTGCAAAGTGGATGACTGCATCAATGGAGTTCTCAGCGAACAGCTTCGCCAGAAGTTCCTTGTCACGCAGATCACCTTTATACAATTTTCCGCCCAACAGAGCTTCACGATGCCCTGTCTGCAAGTTATCCAGTACAACTACCTCTTCGCCACGCTCCAACAAAGCCGCTACCGTATGAGAACCAATATATCCTGCTCCACCTGTCACCAAAATTGCCATCTTACTTCGCCTCCTTCAATTCTTTAACGCCGTCGCCTACTCCGCATACATAGAAATCGCCTTTGAGACTAGTACGTGCTTCATATGCCGCTCCAACTTCGCTTACAAAACGCTCTACATCGTCCTCATGCACAAGGGAAACTGTGCAGCCTCCGAATCCTGCTCCGGTCATGCGTGCACCCAGAGTGCCTGGAATTCGTTGAGCTTCTTCAACCATCACGTCCAGCTCTTCGCAACTCACTTCATATAGATAACGAAGCGATTCATGAGAAGCATTCATCAGCTTGCCGAAGGTTTCCAGATCGTTATCACGCAGTGCATCCACCGATGCAAGTACACGTGCATTCTCTTCCACGACGTGCTGGGCACGCTGTCTTACCTTCTCATCCTTGATATGATCCTGCAGTGTAACGAATTGTTCAGGTGTAAGTTGCGCCAGATAGTTCAGTGCAGGCAATTGTTCTTTTAAAATGGCAAGTGCCTGCTCACATTGGGAGCGACGTTCGTTATAAGCCGAGTCTACCAACCCCCGACGTTTGTTCGTGTTACCAATGACCAGCTTGTAGGCGCCGGTACGGAATGGCACTTTTTCATATTCAAGGGTGTCACACATCAGCAGGATCGCATGATCCTCTGCTCCATTAGCTACAGCGAACTGATCCATGATGCCACAGTTGACGCCAACGAATTCGTTCTCTGCCTTTTGGGACAGCAGCGCCAGTTGAACCGTATCAATATCCTTAACACCTTCAAGTGACTGGATGGCATACCCAGTAAGTACCTCCAGCGATGCGGAAGAGGAAAGTCCTGCGCCGTTCGGAATTTCTCCATGATAGAGGAAGTCATACCCTTTGGTTACTTTTACGCCTTTGCCTTGCAGTTCAACCATGACGCCTACCGGGTAATCCGTCCATTCACCTGTTTTCTCTTTGCCAATGGAGGACGTATCCAGCGTTCCTTCATAGGACATATTCGTGGAAGCCAACTGCAACTTGTTGTCCTCACGCTCACGGATAATCAAAGTGGTACCGAATTCAAGCGCTGCCGGAAGCACGTACCCCCCGTTATAGTCAATGTGCTCACCGATCAGATTCACCCGCCCAGGGGCATGGAATACACGGATGTCCGCTCCACTCTCTCCGTACTTGTCAATAAACTTTTGTTTCAATTCATTTATGTTCATTGCTGCTGCACCCCATCTCAATGTTGTTGGTTTTCTTAATGTTATTATACAAGAAGGCGGTTCCTCTTGAAATGCAACCATGTGTGTTCCATATGGATAAATGTGACCTTTCGACGTATAATGAATGGAACATCCAGGAAGGAAAGGAATGTCATCATGACTGAACAACGTAAGGAAGCTTCAAAAACGGGTGCAACGGGGGATCCGATAAAACAAATTCCGGAAACCTCTGGCAAAAGTGGAGCACTCAGCTACTCGGTTGCCTCCAATCCTGTTTATTATGAAAAGGGGGCATTGCATGTCCTTTTTGCAGGCGCAAGCCAGACCCTTCCCGGTCACGCCCTTGGCCCGAAGCTATACGATTATTATCTATTGCACTATGTAGAAAAAGGAGCCGGTACGTTCCGTACTGAACTACATACCTACGATCTATCCGCAGGAGACTGTTTTCTCATTCAACCGGGACAGCTTGTAAGCTATCAATCCCATGCACGACATCCCTGGCAATACCGCTGGATGGCCTTTACCGGCAGCCAGGCTGCCAAGCATATAGAGGAAGCAGGTTTCCGTCCTGAGAAATCCGTCTTTCATGCCGGTCCTTCCTGTGGTATTTCCGATTGGTTATCCGTGATGCAGACGGCTTTTGCCGAGCGGAAAGAAAGCTCTCATTTTACATCATTGGGTACGTTATATATGATTCTAGCCGAGGCACAAAATCACCTTTCTCAGGGTCAAACCTTAATACCAGGAGAATCCTCGATACGACGAACTGTAAAACAGATGATTCAATACATGTCTACCCAATATGCCTACCCTGTCTCGATTGAGCAAATGTCAGCCAGTCTTGGCTATAATCGTGCATACCTGTCCCGCATTTTCAAACAGGAAACCGGACTATCACCAGTTACCTACCTGCTTAAACTGAGAATCGATAAATCGCGTCAGCTGCTGCGGGAACGCCCGGATCTGTCCATCGAACAGGTATCCGCCTCCGTGGGCTTGCCAGATGCGCTGTATTTCTCCAAACAGTTCAAACGATTCCACGGGGAAGCCCCTAGTCTGTACCGGGAAAACATCCTTAACAGGTCCTTGCATCAAGCGACACGCCAAGTACCACCGAACCAGCGGTAACCCTGTAATCAAAAGTAGGATCTCCTATCCCATAGGTCTGCATAATAAGGAACAAAAAAGGTGCATCCCGCCATTATGGCTAAGATGCACCTTTTGAACTTTATTTATGATCCGGTTCCGGACGGAGAATCGATTCAATGCGCTCCAATTCCTCTGAGGAGAATTCCAACTGGCTGAGAGCAGCCACATTCTCTTCAATCTGCGAAGGACGACTTGCACCAATCAGTGCAGAAGTTACCTTGCCATCACGCAATACCCAGGCCAGAGCAAATTGGGCCAGACTCTGACCACGCGATGCTGCAATCTGGTTCAGAGCACGCACTTTGCGCAATGTCTCTGGCGAGATGTTGTTTTCATTCAAGAATACAGACGGGCCCTTGGCACGTGAATCTTCTGGAATGCCATTCAGATATTTATTGGTGAGCACGCCTTGTGCCAATGGACAAAAAGCGATGCTGCCTGTTCCATACTCATCAAGTACATCCTGTAGGCCATCCTCAATCCAGCGATCCAGCATGGAATATTTGGGTTGATGAATCAACAGAGGAGTACCCAGGCCTTTGAGAATCTCGGCCGCCTGCTTCGTCTGTTCTGCAGGATAGTTGGAGATGCCGACATACAATGCTTTGCCGGAACGAACAATATGGTCCAGCGCCATCATCGTTTCTTCCAGAGGTGTTTCGGGGTCATAACGATGAGAATAAAAGATGTCTACGTAATCGAGACCCATGCGCTTCAAGCTCTGATTGAGACTGGAAACCAGGTTTTTACGAGAACCCCACTCACCGTAAGGTCCAGGCCACATATAGTAACCGGCTTTGGTCGAGATGACGAGTTCATCTCGATATGGCTTCAGATCCTGTGCCAATACCTGACCGAATAACTGCTCTGCTGAACCTGCCGGGGGACCATAATTGTTGGCAAGATCAAAATGCGTAATGCCCAGATCAAACGAACGGGTGATCATATTACGGCCGTTCTCCGCATTATTAATGCCACCAAAATTATGCCATAACCCAAGTGAAATCGCTGGCAGTTTCAAACCTGAACGTCCAACGCGGTTGTATTTCATTGTTTCGTAGCGTGCATCGCTGGCTACGTAGACCATCATGAATCCCTTCTTTCCCCAGGTTCCGCCTCTAGTACCCGGTCCGTATGCCGGAGAATGCGGTTATTCGGACATTGTTGACTTACGTTTAACCAAGAAGCTGGTCCACCTTATTCATTACCTCACCAATAGGGTCTGTAATCAGCAAATCAGCCTGCCTGTCGTAAGCCGTAGGTGTAGCATTAAGCAAGACCGTGTGTTTCCCTTGAAAATACGTAATCAATTGAGCGGCAGGATACACCGTTAATGAAGTTCCACCTACCAGCAGCAAATCCGCCGAGGACAGTACATCAACCGAACGATATAATATCGTCTGGTCCAGTTCTTCTTCATACAGCACAACATCCGGCTTGATCACGCCACCACACGCAGTGCAACGAGGAACCGTATCTTTTGCCGTAATAATGTCATCCAACCCGTAAAACCTCTTGCAATCCATACAGGCGTTTCGATGGATCGAACCATGAAGCTCCAGGACATTGCTGCTGCCTGCCTTCTGGTGCAACCCGTCGATATTTTGTGTGATAACCGCCTGAAGTTTTCCTTCCTGCTCCAATCTGGCGAGCAGTCGATGGCAGCCATTGGGCATCGCATCGGGATGTAGCATTTTACCTCGATAAAAATCATAAAAAATATCAGCATGCTGGTCAAAAAAATGTCGGCTCAGTAGCTCTTCCGGTGGATAGGGTGAATGCTGCTCTGTCTGGTATAAACCAGCGGCAGAGCGGAAGTCGGGAATCCCGCTTTCCGTTGAAGTTCCGGCCCCTCCGAAAAAAACAATATTTGAACTTTCCTTAATCCAGGCAGCCAGTTGTTCTGTTGCGTTCATCCTCTCTCCTCCTTTACGAGATCACCCCTGTGAGGAACGTTCAGAGATGATTTTTAACTCATCATAATTTTGGATAATGACATCGGCGTCATATAAATAGTGGCTTCCCTCGACTTCTGGACAGAAGCCAATCCTACAGGACACTCCTGCGTTACGTCCCATCTGCATATCTCCATTGCTGTCACCGATCACAACAGCCTCTTCAGGAAGAATATGTAACTCCCTGCAAGCGAGAACCGCAGCCTCTCCATCCGGTTTGCCCCGAGTCACCCGGTCACTGCCAACAATCGATGTAAAATATGACCGGATGCCCATCCACTCCAGATGTTCCTCGGCAGCAGCTGTGCTGTCCGAAGTGACCACTGCCATCGGAATCGATGCTTCCTGGCAGCTCTGCAAAAATGCATTTAATCCAGGCAGTGGTTCGGCCATTTTTCTCTGCCGTACCTCATCCATGGCGACACTGGAAAAATGGCGAATCGTAGTGATTGCTTCGTTCCACGGCATGCCTGCGGCATACAACTGCCCAGCAAGCAAACCGTTGCTCTCGTCCACCGTGGCAATAGCTAAAGGCCCTTGAAGATCATATCCGATCAGCTGACCTTCGCGATTGCGGACCGTACCGAGAACTTGCTCACGCTCTACGGTGAACGAGGCACCAAGCTCTGACAGTTGTGATTCCAACTGATTCAGCAAAGACTCCGCCCACGGTCCCCATAGCTGTAAGAAATCCAGCAGCGTTCCATCCTTATCAAAAAGAATGCCTCGGCAGGTAACTTGCTTACCATGGATTTGCAGCATGGACATACGTATCACCTCCAGTTTCCGTCTGCTATGGATTAGTCCCTTTCACCGTTGAACTTGCAGCCTACTTGATTGTATCCAGCCAACCTACAGTCGTTTTAACCGTTTGGGACAGCTGCTCCTCTTCACTTACCCCAGCTTCACCGTCACCGCTCTGGTGGCCATAGTCACCAAACTGCGAATGGTTACCACCTTCGATAGTGTAATACACCGTATCTTCTGGCAAATATGCCCGACCATTCTGATACTTTGTGGCATTCACCACTTCATCATTAGTACCCAGTATGGATAACGCGGGTATCCCCAGTGACTTCACACTGCCTTTTTCATCCGGATAAGATGCGAGGAAAAAGATGCCCTGAAGTGCATCTGGATGGGAAGCCGCATAACGTGCCGCCATCGATCCACCAAGAGAATGCCCTCCCATAACAAATTGTTCATCCGGATAGGCTGTAATAATATCATCTGCGAGATTCTGCTTGAGTACCGCCAGATTAACCGGCATTTTCGCAATAATAGTATGATGTCCTGCTGCCGCAAGCTCATGGGCAAGAGGTGCATAACTTTCCGGTTTAACCAGTCCACCTGGATAAAAAATAACACTCACCCCAACAGATTTGTCCGGCACAAAATCAATCCAGTTGTCTTTTTCAGTTACAGTCACCTGATTTGCAGTTTCCATGGCTGTCTGAGCCATCTCTTGTGGTCCATAAGGCGTAAACAGCTTCCAGGCCACAAACCCACACCCAATGACAATGAGCGCCAGAAGAACGAGCAGGAATTTCCCGATGCCCCTCTTCTTGCGCCCTGTATTATATCGGTTTCTCAACATTCATCACCTTTCTGCACTTCCGCAGGTGCCGCGGCTTGCAGAACGGGAGCCTTCATTCCTGAGGCTCCCCTTCTACATCATTCATCGCTATTCAGCCTTGGCCTTGCGGTATGCATCCATATATTGTTCCGCTTTGCGGCGAACATGACTCAAGTCCCCCGTCTTCACTGCTTCCGCTGTAAGGTCCGAGCCAATACCTACAGCAACAGCGCCTCCCTTAATCCAGTCACCTAGATTGGACAAGGACACCCCACCGGTCGGCATAAAATTCGCTTGTGGCATAGGTCCCTTCATCGTTTTGATAATGGACGGATCGTAGAGATTACCCGGGAACAACTTCACAATATCCACGCCAAGTTCCAATGCACGTTGTACATCCGCAATGGTCATCACCCCTGGAAGAATCGGAATCCTGTACAGGTTGCAGATTTTCACAGTGTCCGGGTTCAGGGAAGGACCCACAACAAACTCGGCCCCTGACATAATCGCGGCACGCGCTGTCTGGGGTTCAAGCACCGTTCCAGCTCCAATAATGGCAAATTTCTCTGGATCTTGTGTGTTCCAATGGTATACACGGCTTAATTTCTCGATGGCTTTGAGGGCACTAGGCACAGTCATCGTAATCTCGATAATCTTGATGCCACCCGCGATGGCTTGTTCGGCCATGGCGATAACCTGATCAGCAGAATCTGCACGCAGAACCGCAACAACCCCACTGTCCGTTATTTTTTGTAGCAGCTGAAGCTTCTTCATTTCATTCTCTCCCTTGTCAATGTGGTTGTCTATTACAAGCCTTACATTAAAGAACGAAGATGAGACATATATGATATCAGCAGCGACTAGCGCTCAACATGAGCTACATTGTTCAGCTTGGCCTCGACCTGCTCCCACGTCGGGAGCGCCTCCCAATCGCCAACAGCCTGTATTACCATGGAACCGGTCAAATTCCCGAGACGGGTCGCCTCCTGCGGAGAATATCCTTTGATAAGGCCGGACAAAAAGCCCGCACAGAATCCATCTCCTGCCCCAACCGTATCCAAGACATGATCTGCCTTGAAGTACGGAACTTCCGTTAGGGTACCATTCACCAATACGTAGGTCAAATCAGGGCCGCCCTTCACGATACAGACTGCATTCATGGCTGACAACCGCTCAAGTACTTTTTGATCATCTTCTTCGTTATACAGAAGTTTCATCTCATCCAGACCCGGCAAGAAATAATCCGCTTGCTCAGCCAGACGAAGCAGTACGGGACGAGCCTCTTCAGCTGACCACAGTTTAAGACGCAGATTAGGATCAAAACTCACTTTCACACCAGCCTGCTTAGCTATATGTATAGCAGCTTCAACAGTAGCAAGTCCCGACGCGCTTATTGCTGCGGTGATGCCTGTAACGTGAAGGATTTGCGCACCCGCGATATAATCCGTGTCCAGATCTTCAGGGGTAATCGCACTTGCAGCGGATAGCTTCCTATAATAGTGCACCGAGGCTTTCCCGGAAGCGTTCTCACGAATCATCAAACCGGTGGGCTCTTTGTCGCTAATCCTTGCTCTGGATACATCTACACCTTCACCACGAATAGCCTTCAAGATCATGTTACCGATCGGATCATTACCCAGGCGGCCAAACCAGCCGCTGGTATGCCCTAGTCGGGATACACCAATCGCCAGATTACTCTCCGCGCCCCCAAATGATTTGTCTAATGTCGCTGCATATTCGAGACCTCTTGTATCCTTTGCTGTCAGCAAACCCATGCTTTCGCCAAACGTAACAATTTCCGGGCTAGGGCGGGTATTCGTCGACATGAATTCTCCCCTCCTTATATTTACAATTTCTCATCTTCTTTCCCCATTGTCAGCCTCTATGCAACCGTTGTCAATCCCGGAGCGTTCATTTTGTTGTCACAGCTTTGAGAAAGGATAGCGCTTTCTCATGTGAAATATATCACAATTAATGTTACACATCCATATTACCCTTATTACAGTACCAGATTGCAATCGCCAAGGGTTATCAGGGGGGCTACAACATGAACAAACCGACCATCATTCACGACGATCAGGATTCCTTTTTTTACAACTTACGCTTTATGCTCATTGTCTGTGTACTAGCGGGCAATGCTCTTGAACCAATCATTACACGTTTTGCAGGAGCAGAGGCTATGTTTCTGTGGATATATACGTTTCACATGCCGCTATTTGTATGGGTAACTGGCTACTTTGCCAGACATTCACTCAAAGGTACTTCTGGCCGCAATGTGCTTAAGCAAATTGCATTACAGTACCTGCTGTTTCAGTCTCTTTATGCAGTAATGGATTACACCGTATTCCACACACCTCATATGCGGTTGTCTATCTTTGCACCTTATCTATTGCTCTGGTTTCTGGCAAGTCATTTCTGCTGGCGGCTGCTGCTTCGTCTTACACTCTCCTGGAAACCAATCTATAGATTACTCGGTGCCGTGATGCTGGGAGTATGTGCCGGATATTTGCCCATTGACGGTTTCTGGCTGAGCTTCAGCCGAACGTTTGTATTTCTTCCTTTCTTTGTTATCGGGTATGACTACGGAGCGTCCATCCGCTCCCATTTGCGATCCGGCTGGGGCCGAAGTATTGCAGCTACGTTATCTGCTGCTCTTCTTGGTTGGATTGGACTTGGAGGGCTCAACATTTCACCAGGCTGGTTACTGGGAAGCATGACATACGCAGAGCTCGGACATCATGAGTGGTTTGCAGGAATTTACCGACTTGGAATCTATGCACTTGAAATTGGATCAGGAGCATTATTTCTCGCATGGGTCCCTTCATTAACATCCAGATTGACTGATTTGGGACGACGCACTCTGTATGTGTTCCTTTTACATGGATTTCTCGTTCGCTTGGCGGTCTGGTCCGGGGTTTACAACTATATGGAGACCAGCTTGTACATTCCGGTAATTGTCTCCATTGCGTTATTGTTCGCTATAACGCTGGCCCACCCAGCCGTCCGTCATGCCTTTCGGCCACTCATTGAGCCAGATATTGCCCGCTTTCACTTCAATCGTCAGGGGGTATTAAAACGTTCAGCATCCTGGTTTAGATGAACTGTAATCCTGCTCCTTTTCATCAATATCGACTTGTTTCAGGCTGGAAATTATGTGGTAAGTAGGAATACGCGCTACAACAATCTACTTATGATATAAGGAGTGATTTGTAATGGCACGTCCACAGACGTCTGAACACAAAATGAGTCGCGAGGAAGCGGGTAGATTAGGTGGCAAGGCCACATCCAAAAAACATGATCGGAGCTTCTACCAAATGATAGGTAAAAAAGGTGGAGAAGCGACTTCAGATGCGCACGATTCTCAGTTCTATAAGGAAATTGGACGTAAGGGTGGAGAAGCAACTTCCGACACTCATAATAAAGAATTCTATCGGGAGATTGGCCGCAAAGGCGGGAGTAGTTAGCCAATCCCCATGGGTAGCGGTGAAAGATCACTTGAGGCAGTGCATCAAAATCTAGAAAGCTTCATTCCACTAATGGATTGAAGCTTCTTTCTATTGAATTGTAGAAATATGACGACGGTTGTGATAGACTCTATAGAAAAACCGGGTTGTTCACGGGTTTAAAGCAGCAAAGAACTTCACAAACTACGGGAAGCTCGAAACCAGTATCACTGGTCTATTTTTTTAGAGTACGGATGAAATTAAACGACAGATGCACTGCCATTTATATTTCCATTCATGTTGCTCAATATTATAAATTTGGGGGGAAATACACCATGTCAGCCAAGAAGATGCGTTCCGATATGATCAAAAAAGGTTTTGACCGTGCACCGCACCGCAGTTTGCTCCGCGCAGCGGGCGTTAAAGAAGAGGACTTTGGCAAACCATTTATTGCCGTTTGTAACTCTTACATCGATATCGTGCCCGGCCATGTCCACCTGCAGGAATTCGGTAAAATTGTAAAGGAAGCTATTCGTGAAGCCGGTGGCGTTCCATTCGAATTCAACACCATCGGAGTTGACGACGGAATCGCCATGGGACACATTGGTATGCGTTACTCGCTGCCAAGCCGTGACATTATCGCGGATTCCGTGGAAACCGTTGTATCTGCACACTGGTTCGACGGCATGGTATGTATCCCGAACTGTGACAAAATCACACCAGGCATGATGATGGGCGCACTCCGCTGTAATATCCCTACTGTGTTTGTCAGCGGCGGTCCAATGAAGGCAGGTCGTGACAGCAACGGTAAAGCTCTGTCCCTGACTTCCGTATTTGAAGGCGTAGGTGCTTATCAAGCTGGTAAAATCGATGACAAGAGCTTGCTTGAACTTGAACAGTTCGGCTGTCCAACATGTGGATCATGCTCCGGTATGTTTACCGCGAACTCCATGAACTGTCTGGCTGAAGCGATGGGACTGGCTATGCCAGGTAACGGAACCATCCTGGCTGTTGCTCCTGAGCGTCGTGAGTTTGTTAAACAATCTGCTAAACAACTGATGGAACTCATCAAAATGGATCTGAAACCACGCGATATCGTTACTGTAGAAGCCATCGACAATGCTTTTGCACTGGATATGGCTATGGGTGGTTCCACGAATACGGTACTTCATACATTGGCACTGGCTCATGAAGCAGGCATCGATTATCCAATCGAGCGAATCAATGAAGTTGCTAACCGCGTTCCTCACTTGGCCAAATTGGCACCTGCTTCCGATCTTCACATCGAAGATGTTCACAATGCGGGTGGCGTAAGTGCAGTTCTGAACGAATTGCTCAAGAAACCAGGTGCAATTCATGGCGACTGTATCACAGTAACAGGTAAAACGATCCGTGAGAACGTTGAAGGTCAGGAAATCCAAGATACAAATGTCATCCACCACCTGGATAACCCGCATTCCGAAAAAGGCGGCTTGGCTGTATTGTTTGGTAACCTTGCACCTCAAGGTGCCATCATCAAGGTTGGTGCTGTTGACGCTTCGGTTGGCGGCTATCACAAAGGTCCTGCTATTTGCTTCGACTCCCAGGAACAAGCGCTGGAAGGTATTGCGAACGGCAAAGTAAAAGAAGGACATGTTGTTGTTATCCGTTATGAAGGACCAAAAGGCGGACCAGGTATGCCTGAGATGCTCGCTCCTACTTCTCAGATCGTAGGTATGGGCCTTGGTGCCAAAGTAGGTCTGATCACCGACGGACGCTTCTCTGGGGCATCCCGCGGAATCAGTATCGGACATATCTCTCCGGAAGCTGCTGAAGGCGGTCCAATCGCTTTTGTTGAAGAAGGAGACATCATTGAACTTGATCTGAACAACCGCATCATTGAATTGCATATCAGTGACGAAGAATTCGAACGTCGTCGCGCAGGTTGGAAAGGCTTTGAGCCGAAAGTAAAAACCGGTTACCTCGCTCGTTATTCCAAACTGGTAACGAATGCAAGCAACGGCGGCGTACTGAGTATCTAATTCAAGTATGAGATATCCGGTGAATTTCTATATCGGAAACATAAATAAAGGGTTGCTCTTCAGCCGACTTCGGCGAAGGGCAACCCTTTTCTTTATTTATTTCGCATTCAGTTTCGTTCAGGTACAAAATCCTGTTCAGGAACCAACAATTCCTCTGAGGACTGTTCCACTGTCGCTGCTACCAATGCGTGCTGACCATATCGATCCAGCAGTACATCAAGCGGCATGGCAATCATTTTGGGAACCAATTGTTCGGATCGCTGCTTCAGACGTTTCGTTCCAGCCGGATGAATGACGCTTAGCAGAAGTTTCAGATACACTTTGGATGCAGAACTGAACGGACCAGGAGCTAACTCCCGAACCGTAAACCCAAATTTCTCCGGTCCCCGGTTAATCATACTCACACCGTATAGAGCCTTGGCTGAACGAAGTTCAGGTTCAAGTGCGACCTGCCGGGCCAAATCAGGAAGCTGCTGTTCCATGGCCCGAATCATGCGAATGGCCAGATGCATACTTGAGCGTGAAGTCATACCTAGATCGAAAAGCTTTTTATTATCAAAATGAAGTTCAATAACCGGATCTCCGTTACGAATCACATGACCGTCATTCATTTCAACCAATGCTCCATGATATACGCGGGAGCGGTAGTGTAACAATGGGTCCTCTGGCGATGCTGTATGCAAATGGTATACCCAATGAAACAACTTCTCCCAGCCTAGCCATAACGCAACAACCATACGTTTCCAAGGTGATAAATGTGTTTGTGGTTGACCTGTACTTTTAGATTCGCTCACCGTAACGCCTCCCATCAACGTATCGATGCGTACACTGTGCAAATGCTGCCTGTTTGCTTCCTGCAATACGACTTCGAGCGCCTGAAGCATCTGCTCCGGCGCGTGTGCATCAGCGCCTAGAGTAGTCCCTCGATCATGCAGTAACATGACCTCTCCGCCCCTTAGCTCCTTCAACATCCGTTCCGTCAATTTCTCAACGCCCACACTGCTTCTCCAGTCCTCAAACATGGACGACCACAGAATAATACGGCGATCTTTTTTACTGAAGAAATCAAACAGATTCATAATGCCCCATGGTGGACGATAATAACAAGTTTTTACCCCCGTTACCCCTTGAATAATCTGACCTGTTCGTTGAATTTGATCTCGAACCGTACGCGGCCGCATCAACCAATTCGTTTTATGAATATAATTATGAATTCCGAGAAGATGACCTTCCTCATGTATACGCTGAATAAGCTCGGGATGACGGGCTGCATGCTCGCCGACTACAAAAAACGTTGCCTTTGCTTCATACTGACGCAGTAAATCAAGCAATCTGGGTGTGTATTCCGGATCCGGCCCATCATCAAATGTTAAGGAAAACTCCGTCTCACTTCTCCCGCGCCTGAACACACGAAAACCGAAAAGTCTGCTAACTAAACTCGGAATAAAGGCGTAAAACGATGAAATGTACAATAACCACAGTAATATGCTCTGAAGTAAATTTGTCATGCTACAAACTCCCCGCTTCTCTTGCTGAATTACCGTGCCATAATATAGCACTAACCAAAATAAACCGCCTTTAATTTTATCATAATTCAGCCTTTTCTTGAATCCTCTTTTCCCAAAAAGATAGCTATCGTGTACAATAAATGCATCCTAATTTTTACCTTAATGACGTATAAAGGAGCCCTGCCCATGCTGCCGCTTTACAAAAAATACGGGCGCACCGTCTTTGACATTGCGCTGCTCGTATTAACCGTGTACTTTATCATGTACGGTTTCAGTCGATTATATCAATTGGCTGCGCCAGTTTTTCTTTCATTTATAGTGTATTGGATGATCGAACCTCTGGCAAGATTTCTGCATCGCAAAGGATTGCCCAAAACCTTGGGTGCCGCCATTTCAGTGTTATTGTTTCTTGCAGTTATTGTTGCTGCCTTTTTTGGATTGGGATTAATTATCGTATCCCAAATTTCTAATTTGCAAGATAATTTCCCTTATTATATCGAGATGATTCAGCGTGAATTCACCAATCTGGTTTATTTCATCCAGGACAAGTCTGATGCCTTACCTGACGGAATAACCGATAAGGTTAATGACTATTTTGCTACACTGACCGGATTCCTCTCCAAATGGGTAACCAGTGGTGCGCAATTCGTCATCGGTTTTCTCAGTTCATTTTCTTCCTTTATTACTAATTTCGGGATTGCCATTATTCTCGCGTTCTTTCTCAGCATTGAAATTGAATCCTGGCGGAAATTTGCCCGGGCCAAAACGCCAAAAACGTTGAAGCTGGCTATTGATTTTATGCGTAATCATGTATTCAAGACGATCCGTTCGTATTTGAAGGCCCAGATGATTATGATGCTGATTACTTTTGTATTGATTTATGCAGGCTTGTTAATTCTGGGAACTGCCAATGCCTTCACCATCGCAGCCATCTGCGCCGTTTTTGACCTTGTACCTTTACTGGGTGTTCCAGTTATATTCATTCCGTGGATTGTGTATCTGTTCATTGTGGGGAATAGCAGCCTTGCGATTGGCCTAATTGTAGTTCTTGCTGTAACCATGCTGACACGCCAATTGCTGGAGCCCAAAATATCGGGTAATTCAATCGGAGTCTCTTCCGCTTACTTGATGCTTTCTTTTATGCTGATCTCGCTCTCCGTCTTTGGCCTAGCCGGTGTGGTATTGTCTCCGGTGCTGCTGATTCTGCTTAAAGAACTACTGCAACAAGGATATCTCCAGCAATGGATTCACTTGCCGAAGGATGAATTCGAATCTTCCCCATTAGTGATGGACACACCGGGTAGCACCACCTCTGGTATGAATGCTGAGCCTTCGGTGCAAGAACCTGCTCCTCCCGGTAATTATGAGGATTCAGCTAAATAATCCATCACTTTTCTGAACATCGCCGTTGCTTGATGACGGCTGCTTGGAGCAACGTTTTGGACAAGGACAGCTACAGCATATTTGGGATGTTCCGTTGGCCCATACCCGATAAACCATTGATGGTTACGTTTCTCTCCGCGCTGCTGTACCTGTGCTGTGCCTGACTTCCCTGCCACCTGCCACCGTGCATGTTGCAGGGATTTTCCCGTTCCGTCACTAACGACCTTCTTCATCCAAGATAACAGCTGATGCGCTGTAGCTGGAGAGATCCGTCCTGCTGAAGATGGTGAATCATGTATCGGCATATCCAGCATCGTATCGCCATCAGCATATCGGATACGCTGAACAAGGCGTGGAGCACTCACCTTGCCATCATGCAAGAGTGTAACGATCAGATTGGCCGCTTGTAATGGAGTCACCAGAACGTCCCGCTGACCGATAGCCGTCTGTACCTTGGCTCCTTCATCCTGAGGAGACACGGATGGCAGTCTCACTCTTCCTGCTTCCTCGTGATCAAAATGATGCAGTACCGACATACCTGCGACCTGCTTCCCCTCCCAGCCAACTGGACGTGCCAATCCCAAAGCATCCGCCGTACGTTCCAACTGCTCCATACTTAACCGACGAGCAGTTTCAGCAAAAACAATATTGCAGGATTCGGCAAATCCCTGCTCTAGATTCAATGTACCATGTCCATGCTCCTTCCAGCATGACAGACCATATTTCCCCCACTCACCACCACAATGGAAAGTCTCCCCTTTGGATACAGCGTGATATTCCAACGCTGCCGCTGCTGTAACGATTTTGAATATGGAACCCGGTACAGCCCCCTGCACGGCACGATTTGACCAAGCCGTTTGTTTGGGGTCCACATGCTGCGGATCATAGAACGGCGCCGAAACCATTGCACGTACGTCTGCATTGGCTGCATCCAGCACAACGATAGCTCCTTCCTTCATTCCGGACTTCTTCACAATCTGCTCTATCCCTTGCTGCACATCGATATTGATCGTCGTCTCTGCATGCAATGGATAGTGTGTATTGGAGGGGGCAATCACGCGTGGCTGGATATCCGGAATAACTTCTCCTGAACCTGTAACCATGCGTGTTAACAGGGTAGGCCCAATGCCCATCAATAAAGGCTCCATTGTTCTTTCCAACCCAGCTGCTCCAGATTTCATGGCAAAAGGCTGCTTCACCTCATTTTTGTGACCCGACTGCACATTCGAGAACCCAGGCTGTTCAGCAAGATAACCCAACCATTGCATGCCCGTAGCTGCTTGTCCATAACGTGTCATGAGAGGATACACACTCGCTCCGTCTGCCTTCAATTCACGTAGTCGGGCAACCTGAGAATCGGTCAACGTACTCGGCTGTTTGGCACCTGCTGTCCAGAAATGGGGTGCGTTTCCTTGACTCCATTCCTTTTGTAACGACTTCACATCAGTATGTAAGAGAGCCGCCAATTCCTTAACTTCCGAATTTGCCATTGTGGATAGATATGCATGACTTGTTTGATCTGAATGCGGAAAAAGGACCAACCCCCATTCCAGCTTGCCTGTTAGGGGCTGCCCCTTATAATCGGTAAACTGTCCTCGTCCCGTATCCAGAACCACTCCACGCTCTCGCTGCAATACAGACATTTCACGAACGGTACGTTGAAATCCTGGCATCGTGCGGTTGATTTGAATGCCCTGAACCCAAGCCAAACGAATCATAAGCAAAATAAACAAACCCGTAAGAAGAATACATGTAATATAAATGCGCCGCTTCAGTTGTACATGCATCAGGACACCCCGTTCAGCGTTTTGGCATAGTATTCTTTATTCGGAATGGAATTATTCGGCAACAACAAGAAAACCTGTCCCTTATTAGGGACAGGCTTCTCAAATGAAGCAAACAGGTTCAAATTAGACTGTAAAGCGAGACAATGTATCTTTCAATTCTGTCGATACATTCTCTAGTTTTGCTGACAAATTCACCAGTTGGTTGCTGATATTTTGTTGTTCACTGCTCAAGGAGGCAACTTCCTGGGACGTTGCAGAAGATTGTTCAGCTACTGCGCTGACATTACTCATCGCTTCGGACAACGTACCTTGAGATTGATTCAAATCTCCGATTGAGCCAGTGACCATGCTCAGACTCTCAACAAAAGCACCCATTTGTTGCTGTACTGAAGCAAATATTACATTGGTATCTTTTACGGCATCCATCTGTTCCTTAAATAATGGATAAGCTGCAGACAGTTGATCTACCGTCTCATTCATTTCGGTCATAATCTTGTCTGTAATGTCGCCGACCATATCAATGGACTGTCTGGATTGTTCAGCCAACTGACGAACCTCATTTGCTACCACCATGAACCCGCGTCCAGCTGTACCAGCACGAGCGGCTTCAATTGTTGCATTCAAGGAGAGAATGTTCGTTTGTTTGGTAATATTCTGCATGACGTCAAGCACCTTCAGAACAGAGGATGTGCTCTCTTTCAAGGAATCCACTTTGTTTACCAACGCACCAATCATTTCTTCTGTCTTCTGTGTTTTGGTCATCAACTGGTTCAGATGCTGTGTACCTGTCTGACTGGATTTCTCTACATGGCGGGCTGAATCACCCATTTGTTCATTTGCGGCGACCACACTCTCCATCTGACGGGAGATATTGTCGGTCAATTCGTTTCCACGCTCCGCTTCTGTTGCCAAACTGCTTGCTCCACCTGCAATTTCTTCAGTGGCAACGGCAATCTCTGAAGCAGAGACTGCTGTTTTCTTGGATGCACTGCTTAGCTCAGAAGCAGTATCCAATACTTCCTGTGCAGATCGGTTGGTTTGCTCCACGAGTTTCGTAATTTGCTCCATCATCAGATTGAATGCAGCCGATAATTGGCCAATTTCATCCTGGGAGCTATAAGGTGTACGCACCTTGAGGTTCCCTTTTGCACCTTCTTGCATCAGATCTTTCAATTTGCCCATTGGGCGGGCAATCATGCGAACCATCCAAATACCGATCAGTATCGCAATAATGGCATCAATCAATGCCATCCACAAAGTCAGTGTAAGAATACCCTTGGCATCTTTCACCAGGATCGAAGTTGGAACCATCCCAATCAGTTTCCAATCGGATGTATCCATGGTGCTGTATGACGCCAGCATATTGGTTGAATTTCCATCCACCGTATACTCCGTATTTGTGCTGCCGGATTTTTCTTTCAACTCTTTTATAAAAGCCAAATCTGTATCTTTCCCTGTACGATCAGCAATCGTTGAAGCTACTACCTTATTGTCCGGAGCAATGAGCTGGAGGACTGCGCCTTCACCCAAGTCAAGTGATTTCAATTGCTGCTCCAGAACCTCCAATTTCAATTCAATGATTAACACATAGGACTGGGTTGTCCCTTGCAGGTTCTTCATTGAACGGGCAATTCGGAACGTTGGTGTGCTGCCATCCTCTTTGACTTCCGTTGGAAGCCAGCGATATCCACCTGCTTGTACCAACTCGTCGTACCAGCTCTCATTCCGAATGTCGCCCATGGAAGAACTGCTGCTACCTGTGCCCATGGTAGACCTTGTTTCGTCTGTAGGCACAAGATAAATCGCTTCCATAGATTTATTCGTAAAAGCAATATTCGATAATTGTTTGTTGATGGAGCTTGAATTCACAAACGTATCATATGCTGACAAATTCTTATCAGACATCTTTTGAAGCAAGGACTGCATTTCCGGATCGAAGAAAATTTGTGTAGATGTGTCTACAAACCGTTCCAGGATAATGTCCATTTTTTGTTTGGTTTGTTCAATCGTTTCCTGATTTGATCGGGATGCATTCTTCTCAATCGTATCTTTGGCTTTAGCATAGGATAATAGACCTAAACCAATGACAAAAAACATGATTCCTACAAAAAAGACCAAAAACAGCTTAACGCCTACCGATTTAACCGGATTAGCCTTCTTAATCTGTGTAAACGTGGTTCCCCCAACATTTTTCCAGTTCTGCTTTTTCAATTGGTTTTTTGTCTTGTTCCACCCCGACTTCAGCTTACCTGAGTTCAATGTAAAAGACTTTTTGCTTGAAGCATCCCCTGTCTTACTTTTAACACCTTTTTCTTTCTTCACTTTCTGAACCTTCTCGGGCTTAACCTTCTCGGGTGTTGTCAACTCTTCCCCACTGTCCTTCTGCTTCTTTTGAACCAATCCCATTCACCTGCCAGTAATTTACTTGTTAGATTTTTCTTTCTCTCCCCTATAAATATGTAGTATTCGACAGCTTTCTCCTTTCCCCTTTCGTTTTTTCGAAATTTATTACAACTTTTTTCCTATTTTTCTATAAAAAAAAGACCCCCATATACCGATATACGGAGGTCGAATTTGTAAATTTTATAACACTATATTGTTAAAACATAATATTATTTTGTTAAAAACTAGGCATTTGAACCTACTTCTTTTTTCTCATCATATCAAAGTAGGACACAGGTTGATCCACCTTCATTTTTACACGCTGTAACGGGTGACGGGCTGCATCGATTACGTTGCCCTCTTCATCCTGCAATTCCCCAACCACCTGTTTGAAAAAGTGGCCTCCCGGACCGAAAAATTCGATCTCCTGTCCAGGTTTGAAATGATTGCGCTGTTGAATGGTCGCCATTCCTGTAGCCGCATCATAGTCCATAACCAATCCAGCAAAGTCAAAAGGTACCGCTTTTTCTTCCGGTTCATAGATGTGATCCTCATGATCCGGTGTATCATAGAAAAATCCGGTATTCAGTGGACGATTCGCTGCCTTATTCATTTCCTCTACCCACTCAGGCTTCAATACATAGTTCTCCGGGTCAGCCATATAAGAATCGATAGCCTGACGATATACGTTAACCACGGTAGCCACGTAGTGAATCGACTTCATGCGACCTTCGATTTTGAAGCTATCCACACCAACATCAATCAGCTCAGGAATATGCCCAATCATACACAGATCCTTCGAACCCATGGAAAAAGAATTGTCCTGTTCCTGGAATAGGGGCAGCTGGTTCTCGCCCAATTTGAATGGTGCAGGTGCCTGCATTTGCATTTCTTCTTCGCTGACCCACACGGTATCTTCCCGGGCATCTTCAAAGAGATCATACTTCCAGCGGCAGGATTGGCAGCAGCCACCCCGGTTGGAGTCACGATCCGTAAAATGGTTGGACAACACACAACGTCCGGAATATGACGAACACATCGCTCCATGAATAAAGGCTTCGATCTCGATATCCACATTGGCTTTGATTTCTTCAATCTCCTCAAAGCTTGTCTCACGACCAAGAACGACGCGTGGAAGACCTTCATCCTTCCAGAACTTCACAGCTTGCCAGTTCAGAGTGGATTGTTGTGTACTCAAATGCACTTCCAGACCCGGTACTGCACGCTGAGCCACTTCAATAATTGCTGGATCTGCTACGATAATAGCTGCTATTCCTGCATCATACAAGTTTTGCAAATACGCTTGAATACCTTCGATATCTTCATTATGAGCATAAATATTGGTTGCCACGAAAACTTTGGCTCCATATTTTTTGGCGAATTCCACACCCTCGCGCATTTCTTCAAAGCTGAAGTTATCCGCGTTGGAACGCAATCCGTATGCCTGTCCACCGATATACACAGCATCCGCACCATAATGGATTGCAAATTTAAGTTTTTCCAGATTGCCCGCCGGAGCAAGCAACTCCGGTTTGTCCAGACGGTTACGTTTACCCGAGAACTTCCGCTGTACCGCCACTGTTTCCATGTTGTTCACCTCGTCTATTAATACACCTGTTCTTTATAGAAAAATCCAAACGACAATTCCCGTTCAGGGTCCTGCAATTGACGAACCTCGTCCAGCCATTCTTCACAAAATGCATAAGCATCGGCATCAGCCGCATAACTATCCAGAGCTATACGGTATGCACGTACAACAGCTTCGTTATACGCAAGTGGTTTTAACATGCCTTCGATTTTAAAGCTGTGTACCCCGGCCTCCATCAACAGATGAAGATCTTCGAGAATACAGATATCCTCGGAGCTCATAATGTGAGTTCCGTTTACATCTTCATAGATCGGGAACTTCTCATCCCGACGTTCGGCCTCGATCAGAAATAAACCACGCTCTTTACCCAAATGCCCTTCTACAGGACGCCCCTGATGGGACATATAACTTTGCACCAGACTCCGTTTGGAATGATAAATGTTCGTCATGCCATGCACTTGAACCTGGGCTTCTACCTTCAGAAATGGAACCATTTCCG
This sequence comes from Paenibacillus taichungensis, assembly GCF_013359905.1. Lineage (GTDB taxonomy): Bacteria > Bacillota > Bacilli > Paenibacillales > Paenibacillaceae > Paenibacillus > Paenibacillus taichungensis. The sequence continues at coordinate 955,917 of NZ_JABMCC010000118.1, forward strand.
TCAGCTCGTCCATATTCAACTCCCGAGCAAGCACAACACGACTCGCGCCTTTGGTTCCCCAGTAGTTGGCAGTTGCATAGTTGGTCGATGTCATCTCAGCGTTCCAGTGCAGCTGGATATGAGGAGCATGCTCCTTAATAGCGGCGAGCACAGATGGGTCGTTGAACTCCACCCCATGCACACCGATTTTACCCAGTGCTTGAACATATTCAGGTAATTCCTTTAACAACTCATTGGACATCAGATTGTTCATAGACACGTATACACGAGCCTGATGTTTCGCTGCAACGGCAACGACCTCTGCTGTTTCTTCCACACTGAAGCTGCCGGGAAGACGCATGCCGAAGCGATCATCCCCAATTAACAAAGCATCTGCTCCTGCTTGGAGCAGCACCTCTGCCTCTTTCACATTTGCCGCCGTAACGAGCAGTTCATGTTTCGTACTCATATACATCCCCTCCGCTTATTGCGCAGCCTTACTTTTGGCTATATTTTGCTGATGTTCCTTATACGTTTTGGCAAACAGATGTCCAGACGAGCCATCCTTTTTCGTCACATAGAACAGATACTCCGAAGCTTCCGGATTTAGCGCTGCCTCAATGGACGGAAGACTTGGACTGGCAATTGGACCTGGTGGCAACCCTTTGTTCAGATACGTATTATAGGGACTCTGTACCTTCAGATCCTTGAAAAACAACCGCTCCTTCGGCTTGTCGAGCAGATATTGCACGGTAGCATCAATCTCCAGCTTCATATCCTGATTAATCCGATTGTAGATTACCCCGGCAACCAGAGCACGTTCCTCATCCACTACAACTTCTTTTTCCACCAGTGACGCAATGGTCAGCAGTTCATGCAGGGAAAGGTTCTTCTCTTGGAGCTTGGCTTCCAAATCAGGAATGGAATTAATCTTGGTCTGAAATTCTTCCAACATCCGTTGCATCACATCATGCGTGGAACTTCCCTTTTTCAGCTCATACGTTTCCGGGAACAGATACCCTTCCAATACGTAGCGAAGTTCTTCATCCACTGGAATATTTTTGACGAAATCTACATCAAAGGCCGAAGGATCATTAGCCAGCTTGATGAATTCATCTCGATCTACGACATGCTCATAAGAAAGCTTACCCGCCATTTGCAAAACGGTATAACCCTCCGGAATCGTAAATTTCACCATTTCCTCAGGCACAACTTCACCGTTACTTAACTTATTAATAATCTCATCATATGACACACCTGGATTTAAGGAATATGTACCTGCCATAAAATTCGATCCTTGTTTCTTCCATTTCAGGTATCCCTTAAATGCTAAACCACTTCGAATCAGACCTTCCTGCTCCAACTGGTCGGCAATTTTGGAAGTTCCTGACCCGCTCTTGATCTCGAAAACGATCGGTTCTGTGGATGCTTGTACGGGACGCATTATGCTCCAGACATATACGCCAGCGCCTCCAGCAACGACCACGATGATAAGCAGAAAGACTAATATCGCTTTTCCCTTCAAAAAAGACACAACTCCTTTACACAACCAAAAAGAGCGGACTTCTCCGCCCTTCCGGTTTCTTCAATTTGAAGCTGATCAATCAATCTTCGTCAATGGGGAGTGTACACTCATCATACAGTTCAGAGATGTTCTCCCACTCATCATCATCGTCAATCGTAACTAATTCCGGCATGATCTGGCCTTCACTTCCCGGTAAAACCCGCAGAAGTTCAACTTCGTCATAAGGACGTAATGAACTGCGGAGCACCGCATACTGTTGGCCCTTCACTTCAAACTCAGCCAGCAGGTCATACGGATGCGATTTACCGTTCTCTTCTTCCAGCTCAACGTGAGCACCAAAAGCCAGACGCAGCGAATCTGTCCATTTCAAGTCTTCGCGGCTGTATTCTGTCATTTAGTTCGCTTCCTCTTCATCTTCTGCAAGAAATGTATTAAACGTCTCCTCGACGATATCCCATTCGGCATCATCTTGGATGACGAAAAGTTTGATATCGTCGCCCTCTTCTTCATAACGGAATGCGTAAACATCCGTCTCTCCATCTTCGGGTTCAACCGGAGCAACCATCATGTACTTGGCCTCCGAACCGTCCACTTCGAATTTCATGATGACTTCGAATTCCTCTTCATTACCCTCGTCATCCGCAATGTAAATAATCTCCGATTCTTCTTCCATACCCAGTTGATCTTCAGCCATTGTTGATCCCCCTCACCTTTTACTATTGGCATCCAAATAATTTTGCAAAATCAAGCTTGCGGCCATTTTGTCCACAACCTGCTTGCGTTTTTTGCGACTGACATCCGCTTCAAGCAACGTTCGTTCTGCTGCCATGGTTGTCAGTCGTTCATCCCAAAGGTGAACAGGTAAATTCAGTTCGCCCCGCAGGCGTTCGGCAAAAGCAATGCATATTTCACCACGCGGCCCTACGGTGCCGTTCATGTTTTTGGGAAGTCCGACAACAATCTCGCCGATCTCATGCTCACGCACAAGCTCCGCAATCCGAGCGAACTCACCTTCATCCCGGCGGCGTTCAAGTACTTCCAATCCCTGGGCAGTCCAACCGAAGGCGTCACTAGCGGCAACTCCGATTCTCCGGTCCCCATAGTCCAAACCTAATATTTTCATCCATGCTCTCCCATCCTCAAGCCTGCTCAGGTCGAACAATATTCGCCTTCTCAAGCTTCAGGCTGTCTTCTGTCGGTTCATTTCCCGCTGCCTGCATAGCTGCATCACAGCGGAAGCGGTGTACATTACCGGTGATTGGCCAGATAAGAACGAACAAGCTCTTCAATCAGCTCATCACGCTCTTTTTTACGGACCAGACTGCGTGCATTGTTGTGACGAGGGATGTATGCGGGGTCTCCAGAAATCAGATACCCGACAATCTGGTTAATAGGATTATACTCCTTATCCACCAGTGCATCATATACCGTGAGAAGAATCTCTTTGGAGGATGCTTCCTGCTCGTCGGCTTTCACATTAAATTTAACCGTCTTATCCATGGAGTCCATTGATGACACCTCGCTCCTGCATGAACATGGGGACCATGTCCTGCCGAATTGATTTCTGCTTATATAATAACATATTCTGACTGCCACAAGTAAACAAAGGATAAGCCAATTGTGTTTTTTGCTTGTCCTTTACTGGCTTCAGCATAATTTGGCGCTTGAAAGCCACTCATACGCTTTATGCAGTATGCCCGCTAACTAAAGAAACCGCCAGTTTCAACGCTTCATCCAGCTTGCTTGCATCCTTGCCTCCGGCTTGCGCCATATCAGGACGTCCGCCACCTCCGCCGCCGCAAACTGCCGCAACTTCCTTGACGATTTTACCTGCATGCAGCCCTTGTTTTACCTGTTCAGCAGGGACAGCTACAACGAAATTCACTTTGCCGTCAGCTGGAGCACCCAGTACGAGTACTGCATTCGGCAGTTTTACTTTTAATTCATCAGCCACTGTACGCAGTGCATCCATGTTCGGAGCATCCACACGAGCTGCAAGCAATTGTGTGTTTCCTGCTTGTACGACTTGATCTGTCAATGCGCCTGCTTCCATGGCACTCAGCTTGCTTTGCAGTGATTCAGTCTCTCTCGCAGCTTCTTTCAATTGCTGATTCAGACCTTCAATGCGTTTAGGTACATCCGCCACATTTGCTTTGAGCAGGGATGCGGATTGTTTGAGCAATTCAAGCTGACTTTCTACATACAGATACGCGCCACGGCCAGTAACAGCTTCGATCCGACGTACGCCGGAGCCGATTCCGCTCTCGCTCACCAGCTTGAAGATACCGATCTCTGATGTATTATTTACGTGACAGCCGCCACAAAGTTCCAAACTATAATCTCCGACTTGTACCACACGTACGATATCGCCATATTTTTCACCGAACAATGCCATTGCGCCCATTTCTTTGGCTTCATCAATAGCTTTCAGTTCAATGTTTACGTTCAGACGATTCCAGATCTGTTCGTTTACCTGACGCTCGATCTCTGTTAATTCTTCCGGCGTAATGCTGCCGAAGTGCGAGAAGTCAAAACGCAGACGTTGAGGCTCTACGAGTGATCCTGCCTGATTTACATGTGTTCCAAGCACATCTTTGAGCGCTTTGTGCAGCAAATGGGTTGCGGTATGGTTTTTGATAATATCGCCGCGTTTGGACGCATCCACTTCAGCTTTAACCACATCACCTACACGCAGTTCACCGGACTCTACAGTCACCAAATGTACGTGTTGTCCCAGCGGAGCTTTGAACAGGCCTTGCACTTTCGCCGTTACACTTGCTCCGCGCAGCAAGCCCTGATCACTCACTTGTCCGCCACTTTCCGCATAGAACGGTGTCTTGTCAAGGATGACCTGGCATGTCTGTCCTTCGCTTACGGAGTCTACCAGTGCGTCACCAGCAACGATGGCTACCACTTTAGCTTCCGTCAACAGGTCATTATAACCAACAAACTCGCTTTTAACCGCCAGATCAGCAAGCGGTCCGCCTTGAACCTTCATGCTCTCGTTTTCCTGGCGTCCTGCACGACCAAGTTCACGCTGCTTCTGCATGGAAGCATCAAAACCTTCACGATCTACCGTCAAACCATGCTCTGCTGCATAATCTTCTGTCAGGTCAAACGGGAAACCGTACGTATCATACAGTTTGAACGCTTCAGGCCCGCTAATAACCGTACGTCCTTCGGACTTGGCTGTGCTGCTGATATCAGCCAGGATAGCCAGACCATCTGTGAGTGTTTCGTGGAAACGCTCTTCCTCGGTTTTGATCACTTTAGCGATAAACTCCTGTTTGTCCACGACTTCCGGATAGTACATCCCCATCACTTCACCAACAGTCGTTGTCAGTTCATACAGGAATGGACGGTCGAGTCCCAATACTTTTCCGTAACGTACGGCACGACGGAGCAAACGGCGAATGACATATCCGCGTCCTTCATTGCTTGGCAGAACGCCATCACCTACAGCAAAGGCAACGGTCCGAATGTGGTCGGCAATAACTTTCAGTGCAACGTCAATTTCTACGCTGTCATTATATTTCACACCGGCAAGTGCCGCTGTTCTCTGAATCATCGGTTGGAACAGGTCTGTGTCGAAGTTGGAATCCACATTTTGCAGAATCGAAGCAAAACGCTCCAAACCCGCACCTGTATCAATATTTTTGTTAGGAAGCGGTGTGTAGCTACCATCTTTGTTATGGTTGAACTGGGAGAATACCAGGTTCCACACTTCCAGATAACGTTCGTTTTCCCCACCTGGATACATTTCAGGATCATTCATGTCGTTGCCATAAGCTTCGCCGCGATCATAGAAGATTTCAGTACAAGGTCCACACGGGCCTTCGCCGATATCCCAGAAGTTTTCATCCAGTTTGATGATACGCTCGGCAGGTAAGCCTACTTTTTCGTTCCACAGTTTGAAGGCCTCTTCGTCTTCAGGGTATACCGTTACGGAGAGACGTTCCGGATCAAAACCGATCCACTCTTTGCTTGTGAGAAATTCCCATGCCCAAGTAATCGTCTCTTCCTTGAAGTAGTCTCCAATGGAGAAGTTACCGAGCATTTCGAAGAACGTATGGTGACGGCGAGTTTTACCGACATTTTCAATATCGTTGGTACGAATACATTTTTGGGAGTTGGCGAGACGCGGGTTCTCCGGTTTCTCCCGACCGTCAAAATACGGTTTCAATGGTGCCATACCCGCATTGATCCACAGAAGGGATGGATCATTATGAGGTACAAGCGATGCGCTTGGCTCGATTTTGTGACCTTTACTTGCAAAAAACTCTATCCATTTGGACCGGATTTCACTGGCTTTCATACGGTGTGCCCCCAATTAATTATAATAGTCCGGTGCATATTCGCTCCGGGTTGTTAACAAGTAAAAACAAACACAAAAAACGCCCCTGATAGTCAGGGACGATTATAATCGCGGTACCACCCTGGTTATTGCTGTTCATCCGCAGATGAAACAAACAATCTCCTCGTTGATGCGAAATAACGGTCGCTCCCGGCAGGGTTGTCCTGCACTCCGAAATCAGCTTTCCGCCGTTTCAACTTTCAAGACTCTTCCAGCCATCGGACTCAGATTACATCTGATCCGAAGAAGTCTATTCTCTGAGGAAAGGAACCCTCGGCGTACTTCATTTCATCATCGATTTCTTGTTCTAAACATACCCCTCCATTATATCGATATGCCTATATGGTGTCAACGCACCCTTTAGGACTAAACTGTTGCTACGATCAGTCCGTTCTTCGTTTGATGTAATAGGCAAAAAAGTGCTGCACAATGACTTTCAGAACAGCAAAGACTGGCACCGCCAGAATGAGACCCACTATGCCCGCCAGTTCGCCTCCCACAAGGAGCGCGAAGATAATCGACAACGGATGCAAATGCAGAGTCCTCCCTACCACTTGAGGGGAGATGACGTTGCTCTCCAGCACCTGACACAGTGTGTTCACAATGACAACGAAGAGCACCATTTTGAACGATACCGTAGACGCCATCACTACTGCTGGAGCAGCTCCAAGAAACGGCCCCAAATAAGGCACGATGTTAAATACAGCGACAATGCTTGCGAGCAGAAGCGCATAAGGCATATCAATGACGATGTAACCGATATAGGCAAAGATGCCCACAATCACACAGACGATAAACTGTCCGCGAATATAGTTTCCCAAGGCCGTATCAATCTCTTTCATAACCGAAACAATGGCCTTGCGCCGTGAGCGGGGCAGGTACGCCACAATCGTACGCTCGAACACCTCAAAATCTTTTAACATATAGAAAATGAGAAATGGCACGATAAACACATTGAACAACACATTAATGGTTGTCCCGATATTATCCATCAGCTTTGTAATCCCCTGGGTCAGCCGATCCTCCATCTGGAAAAACCAGCTGTTCATACCTGTGCGCACACTTGGCGGCATTAATTTGTGATCCATATTGTTCATCAGACTCTGGGCACGCATCGACAGCTCCGGCATATGCTCGTTCAGTTCCTCCAACTGTTCAATCAACACCGGAATGACATTCATCAGGATGACCCCGATACAGGTGAGGAAAAAAGCATAGATTAACAACACGGCAATAGTTCGAGGGACTTTGCGCCCTCCCAGCATGCTTACAATCGGATTGAGAACATAGGATATGATGAGAGCCACGATAAATGGTGCCAGCACTGTTTTCAGAAATCCATATATATGAAGCAGTAATGGCCGCAGCAGCCAGATAAAATACAGAATAATCAATCCGAGCAGCAGCCAGATGGCATAACGGAACAGCTTGTTTTTGGTTAATTGCTCCACTTGCATCTCTCCCTTTTGGACTGGCTCTGAAAGTCAGTATATGTAAGGAAGGGAATATTTATTAACGCACAAAAAAAAGCGCCCCCTTCATGATGAAGGAGACGCATCTTGTGATCCGGGTTAGCATATATTCATACAAGTTCCCTTGAACCACTATGTAACCGCAGCTATATACATCTGTCATCATTTCATGACAGCATTCAATGACAGTCTTTGTCATGAAACCGCATATAGAAGAAGTTAAACTTCTTATTAAGAAGAAGCATGAAGATGAGGGAAGTCTTGCGGCAGCTCTTCCCCGAAGAAAAGATCATCGAGGGAACTGAGCGTGCCGTCTTCTTCCACTTGGTATACAGACATTTTCTCACCGTTCACTGTTAATTCGATAAAGCATCCCCAGCAATAAAACTGGTGGGAACCGATTTTCCCAATATCTTTGGAACTACAGTTTGGACATTTCATATTCATTCACCTATCCATTAACAGAATGAATGGCATTTTCCAAGCGCTGTTCACTCAGCGGCGGCACCATAATGGCACTTTCCCCAATAGACATATCGCTTGTACATGGCAGCCATTTGCGGCCCTCAATCAAATCGGACACAAAACCGTCCGTAATTTCAATCCCTATTATTGTATTTCCCAACTCCTGGTCAAAATAAACATCAGAGACACGTCCAAGCAGCAAACCTTCTTCGGTGAGCACGGACATCTCCTTCAATTTAGACTGGCCGAGGAGGTACGTGTGTTTTATGTCGTCGGCTCCCGTTTTGCGGACAGCCTGTTGATTACGGATCATGACGGCATCTTCGCCGTAGGCAACGATATCTTGCCACTGCACGATTTTGACATGACTGGTAAACAGGCCTTTGTTTTCAAGTTCAATGCCTTCAATTTTCCAATCGTCATTCACAATGAAATCCTGGATTTTACCGACCTGCTTCCCATCCTCAACGTCAAAAACGGCAAGTCCGATCATTTCCTGAAGCTTCATCGCAGGGTCCCCCTCATCTTCTTATCATTAAATAGTCGCGGCGCTATTGCTAGGTATGCCCAAAGTTGATGAGTGGCAATCAGACGCCGATCATCAAAACCGCTTCTATCCAACCGATGAAATGGAACTTCTTCCCTCCTTCTGTTCCATGTGCAAAGAGCCCCTTAGGCTCTATTACGCAGTCGCCCAAGAATGGTTCCAATTTTTTCGGCGGTTATCATGATTTCTTCCGTAGTATTACCCAACCCCCAGCTAAAACGAATCGCGGATTGCAAAAATGTCTCCGGCAACTTCATCGCTTTGAGTACATGGGATACTTCGAGGGAACCGGAAGTACATGCCGAACCGCTCGCAACTGCGATGCCGTCCATATCCAGATTCATGAGCATCGTCTCCGTTGATACTTCCGGAAAGCTGATGTTCAGGATATTAGGCAGCGTAAATTCCGGATGTCCATTGACGTGGAATTGTTCCAACCCTACATGCTGCTCCAATTGTTCCAGCAGTAATGATCGCAATGTCAGATCATGTTCAAGGCGTGCCTCCGCTTGTTCTCCTGATATTTTCAACGCCTCCGCAAAGCCAGTGATACCCGCTATATTCTCGGTACCTGCACGTCGCTGCCGTTCCTGAAGGCCACCATGAGATCTCGCTTCTAGGACAATTCCGCGCCGTACGTATAGTGCACCCACGCCTTGAGGGCCATTAATTTTATGAGCAGAGAAGCTGATCATATCCACAGGCAGTTCCTTGCAGGAAATTTCTTGGGTGCCAAGAGCCTGAACTGCATCGGTATGGAACAAAATATCATGTTGACGAGCCAGTTCACCAATTTCGCGGATAGGCTGAATCGTGCCCACTTCATTATTGGCGTACATCATGGTGATCAGCACTGTATCTGGCCGGATGGCATCTTTCAGCTCTTCCAGACGTATTCTTCCGTATTCATCTACAGGCAAATAGGTCACGTCATAGCCTTGTCGCTCCAGTTCCTGACAAGTATGCAGTACCGCATGATGTTCAATGGCTGTTGTAATAATGTGCCGTCCCCGTTCGTTTCTCGCTGAAACTGCGCCAAATATCGCCAGATTGTCACTTTCCGTGCCGCCTCCGGTAAATACGAGTTCATCTGGGAAACAACCCAAAGACGCCGCAATGACATCCCTTGCTCCACTGACGGTCCGTTTGGCTTCACGCCCAAAGGCATGGATACTTGATGCATTGCCATATTGCCCTGTCATAACTTTCATCATCGCTTCCGCGACTTGTGGGTGCATAGGTGTCGATGCGGCGTGATCCAAATATATTCTTTTCATTGATTTCACCCCGTTATATGTTGGACTTTCATATTTTTCAAACCATAAAGAAGCTTGTTGCACGGCTAAAGCCCCCAATATGGGGGCTTTAGTGTGTCGTCTGTGATGCTCATCATCAACTATTTTAGATATAGAACATGTAGGAGTCTTTTTGTTCCTGATCTTGGAATGTAATCAGATCCTTCAGCGTTGTTGAATCCAATACTTCTGCAATGCTGTCACGGATGCGCAACCACAAATCGCGCTTCGCTGGGTCATCTTCCTCTGTGAAATCCACTGGAGAGATTGGACCTTCCAGTACACGAATAACATCCCCTGCCGTTACGGTAGCAGGATCGCCTGCCAGAATGTAACCGCCGTAGGCGCCACGGATACTTTTGACCAGTCCTGCATTACGCAGGGGAGCGATCAATTGCTCCAGATAATGCTCCGAGAGCTGGTTGCGCTCGGCAATACTTTTCAAAGATGTCGGGCCTTCGCCTGTTCTGGCTGCCAGCTCCATCATGATTGTGAGCCCATAACGGCCCTTTGTCGATATTTTCAAAGGAGTCACCTCTTTCAATTTTCGAAAAAACAAGTTGTGAAACATAAAATAACAGGATGTGGTCCAAGACCGTCTTTCCAGGATCCGCCACAGCGGGATATGAAAATACAGACCTAATCCCTCTAATCCTCCGTATTCCGATCATAACCCTCAACTAATGTTAACATATCTGCATGCTTTATGGAAAAGAAAGATTGACGAAATTCCAAAATGTGCGCCTGTGGTGGACACTATCCAAAGTTGGCCGGGTGTATCGTAACTTGAGTCCGGTTATGCTAGAATAAGAAACGAAACACATTTATATAGAGAAATGGTGATAACGATGTCCAAAACAATTGAAAATACACGGGTCGTCGTTGGCATGTCCGGAGGTGTCGATTCTTCCGTCACCGCACTGCTGCTGAAGGAGCAGGGTTACGATGTCATCGGCATTTTCATGAAAAACTGGGATGACACGGACGAGTTCGGCCACTGTACCGCTGAAGAAGATTCAGAGGACGTACGCCGGGTTTGCGAACAGATCGGCATTCCTTACTACACTGTCAACTTCGAGAAAGAGTACTTCGATAAAGTATTTTCCTATTTCCTTGATGAATATAAGTCGGGTCGGACTCCGAATCCTGATGTCATGTGTAATCGTGAGATCAAATTCGGCGAATTCCTGAACAAAGCACTGGATCTCGGTGCTGACTATGTGGCTACAGGCCACTATGCTCGCCTCATTGAAGAAGATGGAACGTTCAAACTGCTGCGCGGTGTGGACAGTAACAAAGACCAAACGTACTTCCTCAATGCACTGAATCAGAACCAGCTGTCCAAAGCCATGTTCCCAATTGGTCATCTTCCTAAACCGGAAGTGCGCAAGATTGCAGAAGCAGCTGGCCTGTACACCGCGAAGAAAAAAGATAGCACAGGTGTCTGCTTCATCGGCGAGCGCAACTTTAAAGAGTTCCTGAGCAACTATCTTCCAGCCAAAGGTGGAGACATGGTTGATATTGCAACCGGAGAAGTGAAGGGCCGTCATGATGGTCTGATGTACTATACGCTTGGACAACGTCAAGGTCTCGGCATTGGCGGTTCCGGTAATGGTGAACCCTGGTTCGTGGCAGACAAGGATCTGGAGAAAAATCAACTGCTTGTCGTTCAAGGCGACGCACATGCAAGCCTGTATTCAACCGGTCTGACTGCAACAGGTGTAAACTGGATCGCAGGTGCAGCACACATGCCTAACGTACCATTCCGTTGTACCGCCAAATTCCGCTATCGTCAGCCGGATCAGGGTGTAACCCTGACATGGCAGGAAGATGGCAGCGTGAATGTACAGTTCGACCAACAGCAAAAAGCGATCACGCCTGGTCAAGCCGTTGTGTTTTATGATGGAGATGTATGTCTCGGCGGCGGAACGATCGATCAGGTTCAAAAAGTTCCTGTACCGGCGCTGTAATAGATTCAATAACAGAAATGAATCCATCCCCGTATGGATTTTGCACAATACCCTGTATTCCTATAACAAAAGCCATCTTTCATGTATACCATGACGGATGGCTTTTTTCCTTCTTTTTCCTGCAAAAAAAATAATTATTTTCAATTATGCAGCCAGCCACACTCCTGTAAAAGATGCCGCAACCCCCATCAGTACCGAACTTGTGACGTATATAACTGCTCTGAAGTAACGTTCCTGCCCCATCAGACCAAGGGTTTCATATCCAAACGTAGAGAATGTGGTATACGCTCCGCAAAATCCAGTACCCCCTATCACCCAGACTGCGTCTGGGATTGAAGCTGACTGATGCCAGCCATAGAGCAATCCAAGTAACAGAGAACCACTGATATTAATAACCCATGTCCCCCATGGGAAGGCCGTTCCGAGCGAACCGGATATCCATCGACCCAAACTGTAGCGAAGCACCGCACCTAGCATTCCTGCAAAACCAATCCAGATGATCATCGTGCAACACCATCCTGCGTCGGTTTACCCAGCATTCGCTGACCAACCTTAATCCCCAATGCACACAGTAATAACCCTGCGAGTAAACTCACAACGAGATATATAACAGCCTTACCCCACATTCCTCCTTCAGATAAACGGACCATATCGAGAGTAAAAGTGGAGAATGTGGTGAATGCCCCTGTAAACCCCGTTCCAATCGCAAGACGAAGTTGAGGCGTTATTTTACCTGGAACAGCTATGGTGAAGAACCAACCCAAAAACAGGCTCCCAATGGCATTGATCAGCAGCACTGCCCAAGGTAAGCCTTCATTGGCTGCTGGCATCCATAACTGTATCCCATATCGGCATAATGTACCCAAAATTCCGCCGATTCCAATATAGAATATTTCTTTCATTGTTCAAGCATCTCCCGGGTCATCGGTCTTACAGCTCTCTGCGCCGCTGCTGGTTTAGACGAATCTTCGATTCATTGCCTTGTTCTGTTGCTTCATAGAAAATGCGCCGTGAGAGCTGTTTCGGTAAATATTCCTGCTTCACATAATGGCCCGGATAATTGTGAGGGTATTGGTAGCCTTCATGCCCCAGCTTCACTGCACCGGAATAATGGGTATCCCTCAGATGAAGAGGGACCTCAGCCGATTTCACCTCATCGATGGCATTCATTGCTTTCGAGATCGCAGTATACACCGCATTGGACTTCGGACTTTCAACAGCAAACAGGATCGCTTGGGCAATGTTCAGCTTGGCTTCAGGCCAGCCATTATTGCGATAAGCATCCAGCGCCCCAATGGCCTGGGTCATCGCTTGCGGATTCGCAAGTCCAATATCTTCACTGCTCGCTGCAATCAGACGACGTATAAACGTCATCGGATCCATGCCCAGCTTCTCTACCGCATACAAAAACCAGAACAGTGCTGCATCACTGGAACCCCGGATGCTTTTATGAAATGCCGACAGTACATCATATTGTGTCGATTCATCTGCCTTCACAATCGGACGGCGTATGGATTCTTCAGCTACATCAAGTGTAATGTGAATCGAGCCATCCTTCTCTGGCGGGGTAGTCAGTGCAGCAAGTTCCAAGGCATTCAGCGCACGCCGAATATCGCCATTTGCCATCGTCGCAATATGCTCCAATGCCTCGTCATCTGCCTGCAGGTCCATGAATCCCAAACCTTTATCCACATCCACCAGTGCCCGGCGCATTGCAATCAGGGAATGCTCTTTGTTCAAAGACTCCAACTGAAATAGCGTGGAACGGCTCATCAAGGCCCCATTCACATAATGAAAGGGATTCTCTGTCGTAGCACCGATAAAAATAATTGTGCCCTTCTCTACTGCAGGCAGCAGTGCATCCTGACGTGAACTATTAAACCGGTGTACTTCATCAAGGAACAAAATGGTTTTTGTTCCATACAACTGCTTGTTCGTTTGCGCCTGCTCAATGACTTCACGTACATCTTTGACAGAAGCATCCACCGCATTCAGACGGACGAACTGTCCTTGGGTATGCTGGGAAATAATATGTGCCAGTGTTGTCTTGCCACATCCCGGAGGACCATAAAGCAAGATGGACGAGATCTGATCCGCTTCAATGGCGCGCCGAAGTAATTTTCCCGGTCCAATAATCTGCTCTTGCCCAATATATTCATCAAGCCGCTCTGGCCGCATACGGTCAGCAAGCAGTCTTGCTTGAGGTTCTGAATCTTGCTGAAACGAAAATAAATCCATTGCTCATCACTTCCTTAACGGATTGCCTTTACTTGTTCCTTATTAAATTCTGTTTAATCGCTATTCTCTATCATATCATACTCCCGCGGCAGCATACCCATAAATGCGCCAAGCGCACTGCTGACAAAAGCATCCTTGCGCGTAATAAAATGAGTCATCATACGATTCATACCTACCGGGAGGGTGTGCTTGCGCAGTAATCCATTTTCAATCTGATTCCGAATGACGATTTCGGGTAACAGTGAAATTCCCATGCCGGATGTCACCCCGCTAATAATCGCTTCAAGGGTTCCAAATTCCATAATGACCGGACGGGTTACACCGCTAACTGATAACCATTCCTCCAAAATCTGACGATACGAACATCCCATGCTGTAGACCAGAATCGGTTTACTGGTGAGTTCTTCGTCTTCCGGTCCCATCCCAGATGAGACAACGAATAGTTCTTCATCGAATACGGGAGTAGAAGAAATATCAGGGTGATCACATGAACAACCGATAAACGCCCCTTCCAATTCATACCCAATAACCTGATCCATAAGCACTTGGGAGTTACCTGTAGTCAAAGATAAGGAGACAGCCGGATGCTGTTTATAATATTTGGAAAAAAGCTCAGGTAAACGGACCGCTGCGGCAGTTTGCGTGGAGCCTATGCGTAGTGGTCCGGAAGGTTCAATTGTAGAGCTCAACGCTTTACCTGCCTCATCGAGCAGGCCTACAATTTTATCCGCATACGTCAGTAACATCTCACCGGCTGGAGATAACGTCATCCCCCGATTATGACGGATAAATAGCAGTGTCCCTACTTCGGATTCCAGATGTCGTATCCTTGCTGTGACATTGGACTGCACGTAACCGAGGCGCTCCGCAGCTCTGGTCAGATTCCCTTCTTGTGCGACACATTGAAATATCCTTAAATCCCCACTCTCCATTGTAAACCTCCCAGCTATGACTATATCCATCCAGACATCATTCAAAATGATATCAAATCCATTAACAATCATTATACTGTATGACTGCTTCAAGCTACAATCAGGGGAGATTAGAACACAGCAACTTCCTGTTCGCTGAGTTCACTTAAGGAGTGTTAATGATGATGAACTGGACGAACACCGTAGCTTTGGTAACCGGAGGCGGTACAGGTATAGGCCGAGCTGCCAGTATACTGCTCGCTAATCATGGAGCCACCGTCGCCGTTAATTACTCTCGTTCCCAGGATGAGGCCGAAGAGACAGTACAACATATTCTGAATGCGGGAGGTCATGCTTTTGCAGTTCGGGCCAATGTTGCGTCCGATGTCGAGGTTCGTCAAATGGTGTCCTTGATCACTGAAAAAGTTGGACCTGTGACCGCACTCGTCAATAACGCCAGCATTACGCATCATATCCCAATGATGGATCTGGAATCCGTAACGGATGACATATGGAATGAACTTTATGACGTCAATGTTAAGGGCATGTTTTACTGCGCACGAGCTGTAGCGAAAGGAATGCACCAAGCAGGCCAAGGGGCAATTGTTAACCTTGGCAGTATAGCTGGCAGCACAGGATCCGGGTCATCCCTTCCTTACGCAGTTTCCAAAGCAGCAGTACACGGTTTGACGAAGTCTTTGGCACATGCGCTATCCCCCGCTATTCGGGTTAACGCCATCATTCCGGGTGCAGTCGCGACCCGTTGGTGGGCAGGAAAGGAAGAACAGATGCATCGTCTGGGCGGTGAGTTATTATTGCAGCGAATAGCGGCAAGCGGAGATATTGCACATATGATATGCGCCACGCTAGAGCAACCATCCATGACCGGACAACTGATTACAGTAGATAGTGGTCAGACGTTATGAGCACGGGAAGCAAAAGGGAGGAAGCCAGATGAAGCCTTTAAAATATACGTTCCTGATCCTTGTGACCACGCTCATCATGGGAACCTCGTTTCCCGTAGGCAAAATCGGTATGATGTATGCTCCTCCCTTTTTGTTAATGGGACTTCGCTATATATTGGCAGGAGCATTACTAGCGTGGATCACCAGAAAACGTCCCATGCCTGTGGGGTGGAAACAGTGGATGCAAATCGCCGTAATCGGTCTGTTCCAGTCGGCGGGAGTAATGGGATGTGCCTATTACAGCATGAACTGGATCAGTTCGGGAGAGTCCGCCATAATCACCTTTACGAATCCGTTGCTCGTCATCATCCTGAGTGCTGCTCTATATGGTGTGTCCTATCGTTTTAGCCAGTGGACCGGTGTGGTTCTCGGATTTGTCGGAGTGGCGTTAACCTTTGGATTCCATCTGAGTATGAGTCCTGGAACGTGGATTGGCTTTGGCGGCGCTGTCTCTTTTGCTGTATCTACGTTGCTCATTAAACGCTGGGGAGCTGCTCATGATACATTCGTACTTACCGCTTATCAAATGCTCGCTGGAGGCGCAGTACTGCTTCTACTGAGTGTGTTTACAGAGCAGCCTCATTTTATCGTAAATACAACATCCATCGTTGTCCTGGTATGGCTGACCATTTTCTGTTCCATCATTCAGTTCACCCTCTGGTTTTATTTGCTGCAAAACACAGATCCGGCCAAAACCAGTTCCTTTCTTTTTCTGGCGCCGCTGTTTGGACTGCTATCGAGCTTCGTTTTGTTGGAAGAGCATGTCGGCTGGATTGTGGGTGCAGGCGGTCTAATGATCTGCCTGGGCATTTTCCTGGTTAACCGTCATCCCGCCAGTCATAAGTCAGTTCTAGATAAACCGGGTTTGACCCAACGCACACCTACAAGTTGACCAGTAGAAGAATAACAGCGAAACTTTAGGTGAGCCACTCGATAATAATAATCATCTGAAAAGTACAAAAAAGAGCATGGTGCTTTAACAGCGCCATGCTCTTCCTATATTAATGCTATGTTCAACAACAAGGATTCAATCTGCTTCGCTGTCAGGCCAACCCTGAATGGCAACAGACTCGCCTTCCGGATTGTGGGTTGCAGCAGCATAGTCTGGCAATGAGCCGTCGTGGAATAACCACAGTTCGTGTAACGCCCGTGTACAGCCAACGTATAACAGTTTCGCATCACCCGCATTGGGCAAATAATGCTTCTCATCACTATCCGCTACGATAACTGCATCAAACTCCAACCCTTTCGACAAATAAACAGGTAAAACGGAGTGACCGCCTGTGTACTGTTTTTTGCCGCCGTCAATCAAGTTCAGATCCCAGCCTACCGCTTGGAGCTCCTGATGAAGCTCCTTTGCCTCATGCAGGGTACGGGTCAGAATGGAAACTGTACGATAGTCTTTGACCGTTAAGAGCTTAAGAGCCTGTTCAAGGCTCGCTGTGCGCCCTTCAACCCCATAGGACAATGTCCGTACGGGATCACCACTCCGGAATACAGGAATCGCCGTTATGCCGCTCTTGACGCCCCGCTCCAGAATTGTATTGGCGTAATCTATAATTTCCATCGTCGAGCGATAACTCCGGGTCAGTGCAAAGTATGCATTCTGCTCCTCAGGAAACAGGGAACTCATCTCTTCCCACGCATGAACACCACGATACTCATGAATACCTTGGGACAGATCGCCCAGTATGGTGAAGGAATGCCCTTTGACAAACTGATCCAATAACGCCACATGAAAAGGAGAAAAGTCCTGCGCTTCATCAATGACGACGTGATCGAAGCGCTCGGAGCCGTCAATATCATGAACCAAGGTATGAATGTACACCAATGCAGGCAAATCCTCTTCACGGATGATATCCTGCTTCAGATCTGCAGCCGTTTGCTTCATCACCAATTTGGGAATAAGACCGCTGAGCGAGGCAGGTACCGAACCGCCTTTAACAACCTTGAACAGCTGTTTGTAAAGCGTAAGTGGTTCATATTGAGGCCATTTTTTGGCATAAGCCTTCTCACGGGTTGCCGCTTTCTTTTTACGCTCTTTGCGAACAGCTTCCGGGCAAGGTTTCTTGAGTTCCATCTCAATCCAGCGGTGAATACGCGCCATAACCCGCTCTTTGCGTTTCGCCAGCGGATAATGTTTGTACTCTTCCCCAAACCAGTTCTCAATCTCGGCTTTGCTGAGCACTGCACCATCCCATGGACTGAAGTCCATATCAGGTACGGATTCCTCTTCCATCCCGGATAGACACTCCCGGATCAGTTCCATGAAGCGGATCGAGCCTTTGTATCGCCCTGGCACATCATCATTGAGCTCAGGACGTGAATCCGGCGTTTCAAACCAGGTGTTCAATGTCTCCGACGTGTCTGCCAAAGGTAGGTCCAGCCCCAGCAGGTTCATCGCCCAATCCGGGAATGTACGCTGCTGAATGTCCCCTACACCGAGCTCCGGGAGTACATCCGATATGTAATCCAGGAACATATGGTTGGGTGCGAAAATAACCATTTTCTCTGCAGATACCTGCTCCTTGTACTGATACAGCAAGAAGGCAAGGCGATGCAGTGCGACGGTTGTTTTACCCGAACCGGCCACACCCTGAATAATCAATGCGGTGTTTCTTGCCGCACGAATGATCTGATCCTGCTCCGCCTGAATGGTGGATACGATATCACGGAGTTTGTTATCTTTGTTCTCACCCAATCGATACACGAGGAATTCATCCGATACGGCTGGCTGGTCACTGTCCCGATTGTACGTATCTGCCACACGTTCCAATATACGCTGCCGAATGACAACATTTCGTTTCAGATAAACCAGGCCCTCAATGAGTCCTTCCGGGGCTTCATACGTTGCGGAGGCTTCCCCTCCGGTAAATGAGTAAAACAGGCTTGCGACAGGAGCACGCCAATCGATGACGAGCGGATGCTCTCCCACCTCTTCGCGGTCTACGCCGATTTTGCCAATATACAGCGGTTTCCGTGCACCACTGCCCTGTTCTTCGAAATCCAAGCGTCCGAAATAGGGTTGCTGCGCGCTCTTGGACAAGGCGGTGCGGCGTTCTTCACGTCCGGCCTCCAGCACTTGCTCTGTGAAGTCGTGGCCGGTGTATACCGGAATGTTCTGCAGCCGTTCCAGCTGACTGTCCACTTCCTTCATCGTTCGCTCTAACCTGTACTCTTCTTCTTGATAGGCACTTTGAAAGCTGTCTGACATGTTTCAGTTACCTCCTAAGAATATGTTTTTCTGCATAGTCAATCACTGACGACACAAAAGGATACCCACTATATCATATTGATGTACAAAAAGCTACAGTAACCCGGATAGCCAAATGAAAGAAACCGCTGTTCCTGTTCGCAAAGAACAGCAGAACAACGGTCATCCTTTTACATCATTCCGGTTCAGAATCCGGCTTCCCATCCTGTGCTACAAACTGTTTCTGTGCCAGTTCACGGTATACCCGATGGTTGCTAATTAGCTCCGCATGGGTTCCGGTTCCCGTCACATGTCCCTGCTCCAGAACAACAATCTGATCAGAGTCGACGACGGTGGACAATCGGTGTGCAATGACTACCGTCGTTCGTCCTTCCATCAGATTGGACAGGGCTTGCTGCACTTCATGTTCGGAGGTGCTGTCCAGACTGGACGTCGCTTCATCCAGCATCAGAATATCCGGGCTGCGCAGCAGGGCCCGAGCAATAGCGATCCGTTGGCGTTGACCACCAGAGAGCTTGATCCCGCGTTCTCCCACTTCCGTATCGTAGCCCTGAGGCAGTTTATCAATAAAAGCTGAGGAATACGCCATTTCTGCCGCGTGTCTAATTTCATCCATACTCGCCTCACGGCCCAGCCCGTATGTCATGTTTTCCTTAATCGTGCCCGCCATCAGAGGGCTCTCCTGTGATACATATCCAATCTTGCTTCGCCAAGAGGCTAATGAATAATCGGTTATGGCTTGTCCGCCATACGATATACTGCCCGACTCTGGAAGATAGAACTGCTCCAACAGGGAGAACAGCGTTGATTTCCCACTGCCACTTGGTCCAACAATGGCCGTTACTTTACGGGCTGGAACAGTCAGATTAATCCCATGCAGTACCTCTTCCCCTGTTACATAAGAGAAGTGCAAGTTATTAAATGTAATCGTCTCATTGCCCTTGGGAGCAATTGCTGTGCTATGACGAGGTTCTTCTTCATGTGCCAGAATAGCCTGAATCCGTTCTGTCGCACCTACAACCTTTTGCAGACGTGAATACAGTGTCGTAAATTGGCCCATCGGCATAATCACCTGGAACAACAACAGAATGAAGGCGACCAGTTCACCCGGAGACAGTAAGCCAGAAGCCACCCGCATACCGCCAACACCCAGAATTACAACCAGTACAGCCGTCATGACAAACGTAAAGAGTGGACCGATCAACGCCAAAATCCGCGCTTCCTGTAGTCCAAAAGCAAACATCTTCCCAATACGAGAATCGCCTGCTTCCGCCTCCTGTTTCTCTGTACCATAAGCTTTCACCAAACGAATCTCGCCAATAACTTGGCTGAGCACCGAAGTAAGCCCTGCCATTTCGTCCTGCTGCTTTTTGGAGATTTTGTACATTTTACGACCAACAGGCAACAGGATCAGCAACGTTAGCGGCACCAGACTCAGAATAATGAGTGACATGACCCAGTCCAGATAGAAAAGCAACGCTACTCCGCCCACAACCGCAACGATATTGGATACAAAAGAAACGAGATAATCCGCAATTAGCGTCATAATCTGACTTGTATCATTCGTGATTCGACTCATCGTATCACCCGTACGATTCCGGTCGAAATATGGCATCGGCAAGGATAATACCTTGTTCCACAGCTTCGTTCGCAATGTCGCAACCACTCGTTGACCCGCATAGTTCAACATATAGATGCTGATGCCTGAAGCGATGGCCTGAATAACAAATGCCCCCAGCAGCAGGAAAATAACGGATTTGTTCAGCGCAGACATCGTAAGCCCATCAATCAGGCCTTTGGTCATCAGCGGGACAATCAGTCCGGCTGTCGTCTGAATGAGTGTCAGGATCAACGCTATGATTAGAATAAGCTTCGGTGGATTTGTGGCAGCTATCAGCTTCACAAAATCCTTGAATCCTTTTTTTCCTATTTTCGATTCAGCTTGACCTGTCTGTTGTTGCTCTTCCATTACCGTTCCCCCGTTCTCCCCTTGTTCACCAGAGATCATACGTATGAACTTACATTACGTTTCCTGTCTTTTACAATATCCCATGCAGCACAAAATTGGCCAAAAACAGGATGGCAATGCCATACATGACTTTAGGTACCTGTTTGCCCTGACCCGCAGCGAGCTTCGCCACCGGATACGCAATGAATCCAAATGCCATACCGTCCACAATGCTATACGTAAATGGAATCATGACCATAATCAGAAAAGCCGGAAAAGCTTCCGTGAAATCACTGAAATCCATATCCTTCACACTTTGTACCATCAAGCCGCCAATAATGATTAAAATCGGTGCAATAGCACTGTCCGGAATATAACCCAACAGTGGAATAAAGAAGAACGTTGCACCAAACAACACTGCGGTAACCAGTGGAGTCAAACCTGTACGACCACCCGCCGCTATGCCCGCAGTTGTCTCCGCCGCAGCTACAGGAGGACTACTTCCGAATACACCTGCCAATACGGTACTGATGGATAATGCACGTAAGCTCCCCTTGAACCGCTGGGGACGACCAATAAGATGAGTCTGAGCTGTAATCAGTCCAATATTTTCAAATACAACAATTAGCAGCAACAGGAATACTGCAATCCAGAACGCCAAATCCGCCAGCTTCACCAAAGAAAGCTCTCCAAACAAGCCGCCATATTGACGTAATGCTTCTAGAGCTGACACCGGCTCACCAGGATTTACGGCACCGAGTACATATGCAAGACCTGTCCCTGCAAGAATGCTGATCAGGAGTCCGCCCTGTACATTGCGTATAAATAAAATCAAGGCGATCACAAGAGTAACACAAGCAGTGATAACTCCCGGATCATTAAAATGTCCGATTGCCACAAACGTGGTCTGGTGTGCGATGACGATTCCGCTTTTTTGCAGACCGATGAACGTCAGGAACAAACCAATCCCCACCGTAATGCCATGCTGCAGGTTTTTCGGAATGGCCTCACTAATCATTTTATATAACGATGTAAAAGCTACGACTGCAAACAGCACACCTGTGACAGATACAACCGCCAAGGCTTCCTGCCAGCTCAATTTCATCGAATGTACGAGTGTATAAGTGAAAAATGCATTGATGCCCATGCCAGGTACAACGATAATCGGCGACTTACCGCCAAATGCCATCAGCAAACAACCTGCAATGGACGTCAGCAGAGTACCCACCATAGCCGCCTGTAGCGGCATTCCGGCATCAGCCAGAATTGTTGCATTGACCATTACGATATATACCACGGCAAAATAGGAAATGGCTCCCGCCACAATTTCCTTTTTCCACTGGTCCCCCGGCTCCATGCCAAGACGTCTGGTCATCCATCCTTGTTTCATACGTTCCGTTCCCCTCTCTCTATGTAAGCCGAACAAAAGTATTTACACTCTACCACTACACGGACAGAACAACCTTCCGATGCAGCTTTCTTTCAGAAAGCTTTTAGGCGCACGCTTCGCTTCTCCAGTTTTTTCTCTCCTCTTCGGTCTTGTGTAAATCTTATATTCATCTTATATAGCTGCGATTTCTCTATGTATCTACCATCATTTCGCACAGCACCACATATCATACACGCTTTTGGGATTGAAGTACATCACGTAACCCTGACATTTGTTAAGGTTTGCGCATGCAAAAAAAAGCGCAGGTACCTTGTCGGCACCTACGCTTTTTATTCACAACAGATTACTGCTGCTTATTCTCTGCAATTTCGATCAGTTCCTTGACGGCCACACTGACCATGATCAGTCCGGCTACCGGAGGAACAAAGGCGTTACTCGCTGGCGGCTGTTTGGCCTTGCGAATCTCCGGCGCATTCTCAGGAACGATTTTTTGCGTTACATCTGCACGCGGTTTCAATGGTTCTTCGGTGGAGAAGACCACTTTCACACCTTTTTTGATGCCTTCTTTCCGCAGTTTTGTGCGGACAACACGGGCAATCGGGTCCATGGTCGTTTTCGAAATATCCGCAACCTGGAATTTCGTCGGGTCCATTTTGTTTGCCGCACCCATGCTGGAGATCACCGGAATCTTCCGTTTCAGGCATTCCTTGATGAGGTGGATTTTGTAAATGATCGTGTCCGAAGCATCCAACACATAATCCAGCTCATACTTGAACAATTCCTCATACGTTTCTTCCGTGTAAAACATATTCAGCGCAATTGCATCGCACTCTGGATTGATGAGCTTCACCCGCTCTACCATCAGATCTGCTTTTTTCTGCCCAACGGTCGTGGTCAAAGCATGAATCTGACGATTGATGTTGGTGATGTCCACCACGTCTTTATCAATCAGAATGATACGTCCAACACCGCTACGGGCAAGAGCTTCTACTGCAATACCGCCCACGCCGCCGATGCCGAGCACAGCTACTGTACTATTTTTCAAAGCATTCAGACCTTCAGGTCCGATTGCCAGTTCTGTTCTTGAAAATTGATGGAGCATTGAGAATCGATGCCTCCTTTATTTCTTTTCCGCCACCGGTTTACGGGCTACGCGGATGTGAAGTTGTTCCAATTGGGAGTTATCCACTTCAGAAGGTGCATTCATGAGCAGATCCGTTGCACTTGCCGTTTTCGGGAAGGCAATCGTTTCACGCAGATTCGTGCGACCTGCCAGCAGCATCACCAGACGGTCGAGACCAAAAGCGATTCCACCGTGTGGTGGCGTTCCATATTCAAATGCTTCGAGCAGATATCCGAATTTCTCGTTGGCTACTTCCGGAGAAAGTCCCAGAGCAGCGAACATTTTTTCTTGAACATCACGTTTGTAGATACGCATCGAACCGCCGCCCACTTCATAACCATTCAGAACGAGGTCATAGGCTTGAGCGCGAATAGCACCCGGATCTGTATCAAAAAGATGTACATCTTCGTCTTTAGGACGTGTGAATGGATGGTGTTCTGCTACATAACGTTTGGCATCTTCATCGTACCCGAGCAATGGGAAGTCCACAACCCATGCAAATTTGAATTTGCTGTCATCGATCAAGCCCAGTTGACGACCGATTTTCAGACGAAGTGCGCCCAGTACATCTGCAACCACTTTTTTGGTGTCAGCAGAGAAGAGCAACAAGTCGCCTTCTTCAGCGCCAGTACGTTCTTTGACTGCTTCGATCTCTTCTGGCGTAAAGAACTTCACGATTGGTCCTTTGAACTCGCCATCTTTTACTTGAATCCATGCCAATCCTTTTGCACCGTAACGCGCTGCGAATGGTCCGAGGTCATCGATTTCTTTACGGCTCCATGTACCACAGCCTTTGGCGTTCAATACTTTCACTTCTCCACCTTTTTCAATGACAGAAGCAAATACTTTCACACCACTGTTCGCTACGATATCGTTCATTTCAACCAGTTCCATGCCAAAACGCAGATCCGGTTTGTCTGAACCGTATTTGCCCATAGCATCTGCATACGTAATCCGTTGGAAAGGCAGTTCCAGCTCAATACCTTTCGTTTCACGCAGCAATTTGGCCATCAGTTCTTCCATCATTGGCAGCAGGTCATCCTGTTGCAGGAAGGAAGTCTCGATGTCGACTTGAGTGAATTCCGGTTGACGGTCCGCACGCAAATCTTCATCACGGAAACAACGAGCGATCTGATAGTAACGCTCAAGTCCGCCGACCATCAGCAATTGTTTGTAAATTTGCGGGGATTGCGGCAGGGCGAAGAATTCACCTTCATGCACACGGCTTGGTACGAGATAATCACGCGCACCTTCCGGGGAGCTCTTGGTCAGAATTGGTGTTTCTACTTCAACGAATTCTTCTCCATCCAGATAATCACGGAACACTTTGGATGCTTTGGAACGCAATTTCAATGTTTCAAACATTTCCGGACGACGCAAGTCCAGGTAACGATATTTCAAACGAAGGGACTCGTCGACTTCCACACCATCTTCGATGAAGAATGGAGGAGTTTTTGCCGCGTTCAGTACTTCAATCTCGGTAATTTGCACTTCGATTTCGCCTGTAGGCAAGTTTTTGTTTACGGTCTCTTCGTCACGTTTAACCACTTTACCAGTTACTGCGATAACGTACTCGCTCCGCACTCTGTCAGCGATTTGCAATGCTTCGCCAGAGTAAGCCGGGTTGAAAACAACTTGTACAATTCCGCTGCGGTCACGCAGATCGATAAACAGTACGCCCCCCAGGTCACGGCGGGTCTGTACCCAGCCGTTCAATGTTACGGTCTCACCGATGTGTGCGGGTGTTAAGGCGCCGCAATGATGACTTCTTTTCATAACCAAACTCCTCTTATGTGAATTTCCGTTCTGTATGGGCGGGCAGAGCCCGCTTTTCAACAGTGCGGTTGCGTGAAGACGATTTTATTCGAAAAGGCATGTTACCTCCGACTCGTCAACTTCCGATTAATCGGAAACATTGGTGAACCTCAGTAATTTTGCCGGATCAATTGTTGCTATTTTACAGTTTCAAACTCTTGCTTATTTACTTTCGCGTATAGCAGATACCAGATCATCCAGCTTCAAGGTTTGTTGTTCACCTGTATCCATGGACTTCAGGGCAATTTCCCCGCGCTCCAGCTCATCATCACCCAGAATGGCAGTGTAACGGGCTTTGAATCGGTCAGCAGATTTCATCTGAGCTTTCATCTTGCGACCGAGATAGTCGCGTTCACCGGACAGACCGGATTGACGAAGCTTAAACAGCTGACGGTTGACTTCACGATCGGCAGCTTCACCGAGAGCAACAAAATACACATCCAGTGGAGCAAGGGAACTAACATCAATGTTCTGGTGTTCCAGAATCAGTTGAATACGCTCCAGACCGATACCGAAACCAATACCAGGCTGATCCGGTCCACCGATATCTCCAACGAGGCCATTGTATCTGCCGCCACCGCCGACTGTATCAATCGCCCCAATACCTTGGGCTTTCAGTTCAAAAGCAGTCAATGTGTAGTAATCCAAGCCACGTACCAGACGATTGTTCACCGCGTAATCTACGCCAAAATCATCCAGATACTCTTTCAGCTTAGCAAAGTGGTTCAATGATTCTTCATCCAGACTATCCAGTATGGACGGTGCCCCTACGAATTTGTCCTGATCAACTTTGCAGTCGAGCACACGCAGCGGATTACGTTCCATCCGGGATTGGCAGTCCTTGCACAGGCTGTCCTTCATCGGTCTGAGGAATCCAAGCAATTTTTCGCGATATTCTGCACGGCTAGTTGGGTTACCCACCGAGTTGATCTCGACTTTGACATCTTTCAATCCCAGTTCTACACACAGTTGATACCCAAGCGCAATGACTTCAGCATCAATCGCTGGATCAAGGGCTCCGATAGCTTCTACACCGAACTGGTGGAACTGACGCTGGCGACCTGCTTGCGGACGTTCATAGCGGAACATCGGACCGATGTAATAGAGCTTGCTCACATCCGGTTCGCCATAAATTTTATTTTCCACATAAGCGCGGACAACACCCGCTGTACCCTCCGGACGAAGGGTCATGCTGCGGTCGCCTTTATCATTGAAGGTGTACATTTCTTTTTCAACAATATCGGTTGTTTCCCCAACGCCTCGTACAAATAAAGAAGTCTGTTCGAAGATCGGTGTGCGGATCTCGCGATAATTAAAACGGCGACACAGATCACGTGCTTTTTCCTCTACGAACTGCCACTTTTCCACAACACCAGGCAGCAAGTCCTGCGTTCCAGTCGGTTTTTGAAAAGCCATCTTTCATCCCTCCAGCATCTATTTTTCTCTGTATAATAAGTTGTTCCAGGACTGTTACACCTGCCCACTCCGATTGAAGTACCATCTTCCGATCGCTGTTATCCCCAGATTTTTTAATTCCATTTTCAATGGGGAAATCCGGTGATAACATATGCTTCCGAAGCAGCTTTCTTTCAGAAAGCTTTTAGCCAAACGCTTCGCTTCTACAGATTGGTTCTGCAATCTCCGTTACGGTATAAATGTTAGGATCAACTTATATAACAAAAAAATCCCTCGCCCTGTCGCTGTATAAACAGCAAACAAAGGGACGAGGGATTGTGTTTACACATTCACCCGTGGTACCACCCACATTCCGGAATCCCTGACACTTTCGCCGTTCAGGTGATCATGTGATGATCTAAGATTGCTCCAGGCAATCCGATCAAACAAATCATTCCGCTCTACGTATAACGCACGCCCTGCGCAGGCCAGCTAATGACAATCAGATATAAATCCAATGTGTTCGCTGTCTGTTCTCGGGGAAGTCATTCGTCCGCTCATCAAGAGAATCCTTACAGCCAAGGGATTCCTCTCTGTTCATGTGGGCACGGAGTACTTGGTCCCGTCATCAAATCATCAAGTTATATGATTACATGTTATTATATAACGTTTAAAGTTAATTTATTTTCTGATTGTAATGAACCGCAGTGCTAAAGTCAAGGGCTAACACAAAAAGATAGCATTAGAAAAAAATTCTCACACGCCGTACGAGATGCGGAGTCCACAGAAATCAAAGCTAATAGAAGCTGGATTCATCAAATGAATTCCAACTTCTATTGTTTTCTTATATCTCTATTGTTTCAGCATCCACTTCAGCAAATCCGGCACATTCGCCCATAGACGGGAGTGTATAATGACATATTCAATCGCTTCGTCAGAATTGCCCATTCCGACAAAATCAGGGAGGTTATGCGGCAGCCGCTTCAAACCCAGCAGATAATCAGGCACATGTTTGTTCACACCCTGGGCCACACGGTACAGCCTTTTGAGCTGGGAGGTGATTCCGCTCCTCTTATACTCCAGAATGATCTTGTCATAGGCAAAGGCGGCTGTGGCGTCACCTTTCCCATACTTCTCCATCAGTTGCTCTGCCTGCTCCAATTGGTTGCTGTACAAATACACAGCAGCGAGCAGGTAACGCGCTCCGGTATTGTCTTCCGTATTAAGCTCCAAAATATGCTCCAGGATTTGTGCCGCTTCTTTGGCATCTCCGCCAAACCAGCAGGATTCGGCGTAGCTTTTGCATATCCTGATATATGGACGAGTCTCATGAAGCGCCCAAAAGTTACCCTTATTCTTCTCAAAAAACAGTTCGCCCAGTTCGTGTTCGCCAGCAGCGATTCCGGCCTTGAGGTAAGCTCGTGCATCAGACTCATTGTCCGATTCCTCAGCCAGAATACGATATGCATCAGAGCTGTCAGAATACATCTCCAGGGCCGTTTTCGCCAGCTGTATTCTGCGTTTGGAAGAACTGGATTCCATCGCCTTATGTAGCAGAGCCTGCGCTTTGTCCTTCGATGTGCCTGGGCTGTTCAGAATCATCAGCTCGTCTGGTTCGCCACCCATGCCGTATTCTTCGATGTACTCGAACATCTCCTTAACCTTTCGGGAGATCGTTGATGTCGTTACCTCATATTTACCTGACAGCTCAGCCTTTGAGACATTGAAGCCGTACTCCTCGGACAGCAAATACTCGATTGCGGCGCAGAACGAGCCAGTCTTCTTGACAGTAGGGCGGGTCTGACGGGAATAGCCATTCCAAAGCATCAGAGCTTCCAATATCAGCTCCCGCTCGTAATGGTTCCTCATGTTCTCAATAAGCTCCAGGGCCAGCTGTTCGTGAGCCGTATGCTCCCATTTCAGTTCGCTCGCCACCATCTTTTTCAGCTTGGTCAGGGTCAGTTTGCTCTCAGGCTGAATCGAGGCTTCCTGAACTGGTTGCTCCGTTGATATCAGCCCCAGTATGGATTCTACCGCAGAAGGCTCCTTGCCCAGACAGCATTTCTTATATTTTTTCCCGCTTCCGCACGGGCATAAATCATTTCTTCCAACCTTACTCAAAACTAATTCCCCCTTAAATCTGTCACTAGCCATTTGCATGAGAATACTGTTGCTTTAGCACTATAGGTGTCATTTCTCCTACAAGGCATTCTATATAATTTACAATTTCCAGCATCAAGCAGAAACGGTTGCCCCGCTCTTATATAAGGGCGGGGTCGTTCAGCGAGTATATGTTCATCTGGAATATGACGATCACTCTGGCTATGAATTCCTCACACTCTTTATCATAGGATTGGATTCGCCTGAGCCCAATCGTTGGAAGCTTGATTACCGTCCATTGTAGCCCAACTATGAAAACAAATCGCTTTAAAATACTTAAACCCATTTCTCTATTCTAGCAAAAATTTAAATAAGGGGTAAGCTTCGCCCAAAACATATAAATTTTCATCTCAAAAAAAAAACCTGCACACGGTGTGCAGGCTCAAAGGATATATAAAAAAAGGGGGTCATGTGTGTTATTATAAACGGGCTATGTTAAAGGCTTATGTAACTAATATTACAGTAATATTACAAAAATGATAGCGCTTTATAATTTGTTGTTTTCTCCATTATAAAAGCCCATGCAGAGTGTCCTGACATGGAAGTCAGACCCTGCAAGGGCTTCATACTACGTATTAATTCAATTCTTCCACATAAGCTTGGTTGGAACGAAGTTTATGAACGATTTCCTCATAATCCTCATCCCTTACTTTGGCAGACAAAACATAATGCAGATCGTCATAGTCAGCCGAGGACACATCCGCAGCATCCAACAGATCGCCTTCCTCATTAACATTATCTCGGGTACCTCGCTCGGTATCACGATCCACATTGCTGACGACCGGAATTACATTTTCGCTGGCGGGAACCCCAGGTGCTGCACCCACACCCATGGCTCCATTGGTTCCTACGCCACCCGCTGTGTTATAAGGCACCAAAGGTACCATAATCCGTTTGTCTCTGCCAACCGCGCTATCCAGTTGCCCTACTTCCAAATGCTCTGTACGGAACGTCTGAAGTGAGGTTCTTGCCCCCTCTGCCTCGTCCTCGGTCCGAAAATACGCCTGAATATGTTTTGTCATGTCAAACCCTCCTTTATCGGAATAAATGCTTGGTGAAACTAAAACTTAGAAGCTTTGAGCTTCAATCTACATTTTAATCAATAATCACATTAACGTACGGCCCGTCCCAAGTCATTAAATGACTTTTAACAACTCGCGGACAAATGCCGGTTCATCTGCAGGCGTACGGGATGTAATATAATTGCCATCTACTACAGCTTCATGATCCTTGAATTCTGCCCCTGCGTTCACCATATCATCCTTGAGCGGTGGATAGGATGTAATCGTACGGCCTTTCAACAGATTCGCACTTGCCAGAATTTGCGGGCCGTGACAGATCGCAGCGATTGGTTTCTTCGCACTGTTGATCTCTGTTACGAATTTCAGAATATGTGCGTCTGTACGCAAATTTTCAGGAGAAGATCCACCTGGAATGACAACTGCGTCGTAATCCGAAGCCGAAACCTCAGCGATCGCTTTGTCCGAAGTATAGGAGGCTTTACCACCTTTACCTTTCAGCGTCTCTCCTGCTTTCAAGCCGATAATTTCCACGTCGTGTCCGGCTTTTTTCACCTCATCATATGGAACCTGCATTTCCGAATCTTCAAAATCATTCGCCAATAAAAAAGCAACTTTACTCATAACGTATGTTCTCCTTTCCGTGTTCGAAATTTCTTGAAATCGGGTATTCGCAGAAATTGTTGGTGTACATTTCTTGTTCATTGCCCGTAATAAATACTGAACCTGGCACGCCATCGTGCCTCGTTCTGTTATTACCCTAACCAGAGCCGTTTATAACATGACGAACCTGTATTATTTTGACTATGATCAGACCATCCGATTCATCAACAGTTAAGCTCCATAACAAAAAAAGTCTTGATTCGATAATCGAATCAAGACTTTTCATTCATTACAAATGGTCAGCACTCAGTCACGCGGAAGACGGCTCTGTTCCCCTTTGTCCGAATCCTGAAGGGCCCAGATCGTTGTTGCACACTCGGCAGCAGCGCGGGCAAGTTTCAGGGACTCATACAGGTTTCCAGGCAGAAGCAGAGGTTCTATTCGGGAACGTGTTTCCTTGACGGATTGGCGCATAATGGTTGGGATACTCCTTTGATCATCTTATGTTAATGAACCGAATTATCCCTCATTATGGCCTGTTCCCCAATCAATTATGCATGCGTTTCTTGACGAATAGGGCTTTCGAGCATTAAAGTCACGGGTCCCCAATTCGTGAAAGTCACATCCATCATCGCTCCGAAACGTCCGGTTTCCACCTGAATTCCTTTATCACGTAACAGCTGATTAAACGTTTCATACAACAATTCTGCCGCTTCAGGTCTGGCTGCAGCTGCAAAGCTTGGGCGTTTTCCTTTACGACAATCTCCGTACAATGTAAATTGTGAGACAGATAATACAGCCCCGCCCACATCGATCAAACTAAGATTCATCTTTTCCTGCTCATCCTCAAAGATTCGAAGTCCAGCGATTTTGTCTGCCAAATATATAGCATCCTTCTCCGTGTCCTCATGTGTAATTCCCACAAGCAACATCAACCCGGATTCAATTCTCCCCGTCAGCTCGTCTCCAACGGTCACCTGAGCCTCTTTACAGCGTTGTACAAGCACCCTCATCTTACAGGCTCCTTACTGCATAATCCGATGCACAGAATAGACATCTTTCACCCGTTTGATCCGTTCCACAACCGAATGCAGATGCTCCGTATTACGAATCAGAATTGTAACGTGCACCAATGCTAATTTATTTTTATCTGTACGTCCGGTGACGGCAGAAATATTGGTTTTACTTTCGGAAACAGCCTGAAGCACTTCATTGAGCAAGCCGTTGCGATCATGACCCGTAATCTCAATATCCACACTGTAGTTGGCTTCAATATTCTCTTCCCACTCGACTTCAATGACGCGAGCTGCTTCTTCCCCATCCGTACTGGAAGGAATATTTGGACAGTCCGTTCGATGCACCGAAACCCCACGTCCACGTGTAACATACCCGATAATAGCATCCCCTGGTACAGGGTTACAGCAGCGCGCAAAACGAACAAGCAAATTGTCTATACCTTTGACACGAATGCCATTCGTCGGACGGTTTTTGCGTTCAGGTGCAGGCTTCAGCTCACGCATCTCGGAGTTCAGCTCAAGCAAGCTGGATTCTTCCTGCTCCTTGCGAAGTTTCTCCGTTGCTTTGGTCACGATCTGTGCAGCCGTAATGCCACCGAATCCAACAGCTGCGAGCATATCTTCAATATCATTGAAGGCATACTTTTTGGCTGCTTCCTGCAACTTATCGTCGGTCATCCAAGCAGATGGATCAAGTCCCATGCGCTTGAGTTCACGTTCACAACTGTCGCGTCCTTTTTCAACATTTTCTTCCCGCCGTTCCTTCTTGAACCATTGCTTGATCTTCGCTCGTGCGTGAGAGGATTTTGCAATTTTAAGCCAGTCCTGACTCGGTCCGTAAGAATGTTTGGACGTCAAAATTTCAATGATATCACCCGTTTTGAGATGATAATCGAGTGGAACGATACGACCATTTACTTTGGCACCAATCGTCCGATTACCCACCTCTGTATGGATTCTATATGCAAAATCCAATGGAACAGATCCAGTAGGCAATTCGATAACTTCCCCTTTTGGCGTGAATACAAAGACCAGATCCGAGAAGAAATCCATTTTAAGCGATTCTACAAATTCAGACGCATCCTGCGCTTCATTTTGAAGTTCAAGAATCTCGCGGAAGAACGTAATTTTATCTTCAAAATTATTTCCGTTTCCGTTCGCAGCGCCTTCCTTGTAGGCCCAGTGAGCAGCAATACCGAATTCAGCGGTGCGGTGCATATCCCATGTCCGGATTTGGACTTCAGTCGGTTCCCCATTCGGACCTACGACTGT
Organism: Paenibacillus taichungensis; assembly: GCF_013359905.1. Lineage (GTDB taxonomy): Bacteria > Bacillota > Bacilli > Paenibacillales > Paenibacillaceae > Paenibacillus > Paenibacillus taichungensis. The sequence goes on from NZ_JABMCC010000118.1 coordinate 988,593, forward strand.
GGTATGCAGCGATTGATACATGTTCGCCTTCGGCATCGCGATATAGTCCTTGAAACGTCCTGGCATTGGTTTCCATAACGTGTGTATAATGCCGAGGGTAGCATAACAATCCTTGATGTTATCCACAATAATACGAATCGCAAGCAGATCATAAATCTCGTTAAACTGTTTGTTTTTCGTTGTCATTTTTTTGAACACGCTGTAGATGTGCTTAGGACGTCCCGACAGATCTGCCTGAATTCCCATCTCATCCAGCTTGCTTGTAATACCGTCCATAACCGTATCAATATATTGCTCACGTTCCGCACGCTTCTTGTGCATCAGGTTTGCAATCCGGTAATATTGCTGCGGATTCAAATAACGGAGGGCGATGTCCTCCATTTCCCATTTGATTGCAGAGATACCCAGACGGTTCGCAATCGGACAGAAAATCTCCAACGTTTCATATGAAATACGGCGCTGGCTTTCTTCCGACTGAAACTTGAGTGTCCGCATATTATGCAGACGGTCAGCCAATTTGATCACGATGACACGGATGTCCTGCGCCATGGCGATGAACATTTTGCGGTAGTTCTCGTTCTGCTGTTCTTCCTTGGAGCGGAACTGAATACGTTCCAGCTTCGTCAAGCCGTCAACAAGCATGGCACACGTATTGCCGAAATGATTGCGGATTTCTTCAAGTGAAACCGTAGTATCTTCTACTACATCATGAAGAAGCGCTGCAATTATGGAGATGGTGTCCATCTGCATGTTTACAACAATATCGGCAACCGCAAGCGGATGCAGAATATACGGTTCTCCCGATTTTCGCGTCTGTCCATGGTGGGCCTGATCAGCAAATTCGTAAGCTTCTCGTATGCGCACCAGATCGGGTTCTTTGATATATGCCCCGGCCTTCTCGAGTAATTGCTCTATGCCCATTCTGATCTGTTCCGTGTCCTTTCTATACAAAATGGAACCCGTGACATAATATCAACACAGGTTCCCCGTAAAAGTAATTTCCTATAATTATGACGCTTCGCCCGTTTCCCGTCAACTACTGACGAATAAGAGCACATATCCAATTTTTTTATACGTTATGTGCCATTCCCGAAAGATGTTGCCCGATATTCAACAGAGGTCGGAAATCCTCCTCATTTATTATGTATTATTACCGTTATTTGCCGAAATAGAAGGATCCATTCGCAAAATAAAAATGGTTTAGCAGTGCTTAGTGGAAAAATGTTATTGCTAAATGAAGAGAAACTCTGTACTATATTGAAGATTTGTGTTTCGGAAAAAAGGAGATGAACATTCATTGCAACGTGAAATTCAGGTTAATCAAAAAATGCCGCTTGGCTCAGGATCGCTGCTGAGTCTCCAGCATTTGTTCGCCATGTTTGGCAGTACGGTACTCGTGCCGAACCTGTTCGGTGTCGATCCAAGTATGATCTTGCTTATGAACGGTATTGGAACATTGCTGTACATACTCATGTGTAAAGGAAAGATTCCGGCCTATCTTGGGTCAAGCTTTGCTTTTATCGCACCTGTTTCTTCCGTGTTAATCGCACACCCTGATAACGGATACTCCATGGCACTTGGAGCGTTCATCGTAACAGGCGTTGTTTTCTGCATTGTAGCTCTTATCATCAAGTATGCGGGGACAGGTTGGATTAACGTGGTATTCCCGCCAGCGGTTATGGGTGCTATTGTTGCCCTAATCGGTCTCGAACTTGTACCTGTGGCAGCAGGAATGGCTGGTCTGATCAATTCAAACCCTGCTGAGAACCCAGACTGGGTACCTCAAGCCAAACCAATTATTTTAGCCATGGTTACTCTTGGTATCACTGTTATTGGTGCAGTAACCTTCCGTGGGTTCCCCAAGATCATTCACATTCTAATCGGGATTGTATCCGGTTACGGGCTTGGGTACTTTATGGGTGAGGTAAAAACCGAGAATATAGTGAACGCTGACTTTATCTCGCTGCCTACTGTAACGACACCGACATTTGACTGGTCTGTCATCTTTACCATTTTGCCTGTCGCCCTTGTTGTCATTGTTGAACACATCGGACATCTGCTTGTAACGAGCAGCATTGTGGGCAAAGATCTATCCAAGGACCCAGGTCTGCATCGCTCCCTGCTTGGGAACGGCGTTTCAACTATTCTTTCCGGTTTTGTAGGATCCACACCGAATACAACTTATGGTGAGAATATTGGTGTTATGGCTCTGACACGGGTTTACTCGACGTATGTTATTGGCGGCGCTGCCGTTATCGCGATCGTGCTTTCGTTCTCAGGTACGTTCTCGGCACTTATAGCTAACATTCCCGTTCCGGTTATGGGTGGTGTGTCTTTGCTTCTGTTCGGAGTAATTGCGGCATCTGGTTTGCGTATTCTGGTCGAACAGAAAGTGGATTTTGCCAAACCTACCAACTTGTTGCTAACTACCCTTGTACTCGTCATCGGACTCAGTGGTACTGAGATCACATTTTATGGTATTCATCTCAAGGGAATGGCTCTGGCAACCATCGTCGGAATTCTGCTGAGCTTGTTGTTTAAATTATTTGAAGTACTGGGTTGGTCGAATGATCAAACGGAGAAACAGCCTTTAACCGAGAAAACTCCGGATTGATTTCTTGCCGACTAATTTTGAACGAACAATGTTTATTCATTCTTCATCTTATACATCGTACAATGCAAAAAGCCTGCTCTCTAACCTTAACGGGTTGAGGGACAGGCTTTTTTGTAAATAGTTAATGCTGTATATTATTTCCCGGGAAACGGGAGATCCAGTTCACATGATTTAACAGCAATAAATGCCAGAATTCTAGTAGTTCATCAATGTAAATACATCAATACCCGGCAATTTTGCACGTCCATTTAAATCAGACAGCTCAATCAGGAATGCTGCACCTACAATCTTGCCACCCAATTGTTCAATCAGGTTAATGGAGGTAGCAATAGTTCCGCCTGTCGCCAGCAGATCATCCGCAATCAGGACATTTTGTCCTTTTTCGATCGCATCTGTATGCATAGCAAGCGTATCTTTGCCATATTCAAGATCATAACCGACTTCGATCGTCTCTCCAGGCAATTTTCCACTTTTACGGATCGGAGCAAAACCGACACCCAGAGCGTACGCCAGAGGAGCGCCCACAACGAATCCACGTGCTTCAGGTCCAGCAATAACGTCAATTTTGAGATCCGAAACCATTACTTTCAGCTCATTGATCGCCTTGCGGTACATTTCTCCATCCTTCAACAATGTCGTAATGTCTTTGAAGCTGATTCCCGGTTGTGGAAAGTCAGGAATGACACGAATATAATCTTTAAAATCCAAAATAATCTCCTCCTAAAATAAATAGCACAACTTCTATCTAAGATACGCCCTTCATCCGGGATATCATCCATTGTGTCAGTTGAGGGGTCGATGCATCCAGCATCACCTGCTCTGTCTCGGCCATGCTCTCCAGCGCCTGATATTGACGCGAAGCGGTTAGCTCACGCTTGGGTGGGTTATCCACAAACACAATCTTTCCAGCTTCTCGGGTTATGAACGATAACTCCTCAAAAACATCCAACATCATAGTAATCATGCGCGGCGAGCAGCCACACTGACGACTGAGCACAGGAGTGATCTCTTGTTCCTCCACGGGTTCAGCTCTCCATTTGGACACCAGCATATAAATACGCTTGAAGAGTTCTCTGGAAGGCATCTGAAGGCGATCTCGGCGGTTGCCTGATCCGTGCAGAAGGATGATATTCTCGGCTCCGCTGAATAAAGCCAGCATTGCATCAAGTTGTTCCGGGGTTTCCGGCGTATCAAACACAAATAACGTCCGGACCTGTTCCTGCCCATAATGCTGCGCGGCAGCATTGCACGGAAACAAACCGACCTTTCTATCATATACCCAAAGGCACGGTTCATACAATGAATTTCCCTCGGAAACATTCGTTTCTTTCCGAACGATGGCACCAATTGAGCCTGACTTGTATCGTAAATGTATTTCAAGTGAACTCAAGAACTGCTTCATCGCGTTCAGAGGCTCCGTACTACCTCGCAAATCAAAAACTTGCGCATGTGGAACCTGAATGTCCTGCAGCATTAATTGTGGTTTCCTCATCCCGTTCCACTCATTTACAGACAACTCGCCCATAACATCAATGATGGAGCCTGGAGGCAGAAACTCAGCCAATGCTCCTTTGCCAAAAGCGACCGTCTCCAATTGCAGGCCATCCTGCTCCAAAACCAGTTTCAGATGACGTTTTTCCCGTCCCATCGTCCGTGTTTCTTTTACAGTCACATTGCGCAATACAAAACGTGGAGATGGATTACTCATGCCAAACGGCTGGAGTCTGTCGATCTCTTGAATGACCTGCAATGGTACATCACTGATTCTGCATTCGTCATCTGCTAGACGATGGGGCACAAAGTCCTCCTCTGTCAGTACGGATGCCGCAAACTCATTCAGTCCGGCTTCCAGCTCTTTAAGTTGATCACGATGAAGGCTCATGCCTGCTGCAGCTGGATGACCACCATAATGGTCCATCGTGTGTTTGCAAGCAGTTAATGCCTCATAGATGTCCAGACCCTCTATGGAGCGTGCTGAGCCTTTACAAGCGCCACTTTCCGGGTCAATGCCCAGGATAAGCGTTGGCCGATAATATCGTTCAAGTAACTTGGAAGCAACAATACCTACAACTCCAACATTCCAGCCTTCTCCCGCCAAAACGATGACATCCGGCACTGCTCCGGAATTAAGCTGGATTTTCTGCTCCAACTGGGTTGTCGCTTCCAGAAGTATGCCCTCAACAACCTGTTGCCTTTCACGATTCAGCAAGTCCAGTTGGCCTGCCAACGTGTGTGCCTCATCCAGATCCTCGGTTGTAAGCAGCGATACGGCTCTGCCAGCATGATCCAGACGTCCGCTTGCATTAATACGCGGAGCCATGGCAAAGGCAATATTGATTGAGGTGACCTGAGTTTGATCCACACCACTAATTTCAAGCAGAGCACTAATACCAGGCAGACGTGTACCTCGCATGGACTCAACACCATAACTAACGATAACCCGGTTCTCGCCTTCCAAAGGCATCAAATCGGCAACCGTACCAATAGCGGCAATTTCCATCCATTCTCCAGGCACTTCTCCAATCAATGCCTGAGCCAACTTCAACGCTACACCCGCACCAGCTAACCCTTTAAAAGGGTAAGGACAGTCCGGAAGCTTGGGATTAATAAGCGTATAAGCCTCAGGCAAAACTTCAGGTGGTTCATGGTGATCCGTCACAATGACTTCCATTCCCAGTGTTGCAGCATAAGCAATCTGCTCTACCGCACTGATTCCGGTATCAACCGTAATCACCAGCGTGACTCCTTGTTGATGAGCCCAATCTAAGGCATGATTGTGTAACCCGTAACCTTCATTGGAACGATGAGGGATATAAATATCATAAGAAGCACCAAGATAACGCATCAGATGGATCATCAGGGATGTACTGGATACTCCGTCCGCATCGTAGTCCCCATATATTAAAATATGTTCTTCACGCTCAATAGCCAGCTGGATTCGGGGCACAGCTTCTTTCATGCCTAGAAGCAGATAAGGATCATGCATCTGATTCAGATCAGGATGCAGAAATTGTTCTGCCTCTGATTCATTATGAACCCCTCGACTGACCAGCAAACGTCCAACAAGTGATGAAACGGAAAGCGCCTGCGAGAGTCCCGCAGCCGCCTCCAAATCGATATTCGGTGTGTTCCACCGGTATTGCGAATAAAGCAATGATAACACTCCTTTCCTGATCTACTGGACCAAGCTTCATTACTGAATTAATGTCGCTTCAGGGTCTGGCAGTTCATGATTGGATTTATAAGGATATCCAGGATCATAAGGTACAGCCTGGATCTGTACTTCTTTCACATGACTGAAACGAGTTAAGAGAAGTGTCTTCGCCCGATTCGCAATCTCTTGTGCCTCAAGCACGGAAATTCTAGGGTTCACACTAATGACCAGTTCAATTGTAACATCATGTTCCTGTTCACGTGCTACCAGATGTTCAATCGTAATAATGCCATATACACGCTGCACCGTCTCTTTGAAGTCAAGTGCTTCTTCCTGTTCCAATTCCTGAACAAGTGAACCATATACGGTATCCACAATCATTCTGTAGCCTTTGTGAAGCACAAAACAGGAAGCGATCAATGCAGCTGCGGGATCCATATATCGAAGAATACTCCACCCCATCGTTTCTCCTGTCATGGAACCTACAATACCGACCAAGACGATAAGCGAACAGTAGAGTGCACGACGATGCTGCTGTGCATAAGCTAGAGCCTGCGATTGATTTCGTTTACGGAAATATCGGTATTGATATTGAAAGATTGCTTCTTTCACAGCCAATGCTGCAAAAGCTACCACAAGTGCATGAGTATATTTCTCAAGCGATTCTGGTACATCTCCGGACAGACTACCCAAAGCGGAGATGGCGATCTGCAAACCTCCCATAAGGATAAGCACAGATAATAATACCGAAATTCCAGGTCTCGCGATACGTGAATGTTCCTTTGACCGCTCCCTACGAGCCTTTCTTTTTGTTTGTACAGACTTCGAGGGAAAGAGGCCGGACAATGAAGAAGCAGCTTCTGAAGCAGAGTGCAGGCCGTCTGCAAGCAACGATTTGCTGTTTGCCATATAACCGAACCCAGCCTTAATTACTGCAAGTGTCAAATTCCCGGCGATCCCGCTCCACGTGGCAGCGTGAACAGAAGGGAAACGTTCTCTGGTCATGGCGATGCCCCCCTTAATACTCTACCTAAAGTTGCAAAACCGCGCCTGGCAGACGCGGCTTCACAATACAATGTTTAGTTGGATGCTTTGACAGCTGCTTTAGGTTTCTCTGTTTGTTTACCTTTGAGCGCCAGCCACAATGGAGCGGCGATATAGATCGAAGAATATGCACCGAACAATGTTCCGATGACCATAGCAAGTGAGAACATGCGAATGGATTCTCCACCAAAAATAAACAAGCAGAGCGAAGCGACAAACACGGTGAATGTTGTATTCAGGGAACGTGTCATCGTTTGGGCCAAACTGCGGTTGACTACTTCACGCAAATCGGCTTTCGAAGTCTTTTTAGCAAAACGCATATTCTCTCGAATCCGGTCGAAGATAACGATTGTATCATTGATCGAGAATCCGACAATGGTCAGTACAGCCGTAATGAAGGTCAAATTCACTTCCAGTCGGAAGATCGAGAACACACTAATCACTACAAATGCATCATGGAAGAGCGCAATTACAGCAGCCAAACCAAACCGCCATTCAAATCGGATGGCTACATAGATCATAATCCCGATACTTGCGATAAGAACCGCGTATATGGCATTGCGTTCAAGTTCTTTAGCCATCTCCGGGTCAACCGTGTTGACTTCATAAGAAGCGGTTGAATCCAGCTTGGTGAACTCTTGCTTAAACTTACTTTCCTGAGTTTCATCCAGTACGTTCGAGAAACGAACGTTAACCCGATCAGCACCAGGTGTAATATGAACATCTTTTGTGTCAACACCAAGATCACTAACAATGGGCTTAATTTGTTCCGTTGTGATGGCTTTAGACACCGTAATATCTACATTAGAACCCGAACGGAAATCTACCGCATAATTCAATCCCAGGGCCAAAATACTGATGATCCCTGCAATCGTCAGAATGATGGAAAAGGCATAGGCAATTTTACTGCCTTTAACATAATCAAAATTCCAATTAAAGCGCACGAATTTCACTCTCCTTCACTCCGAAGTACTTAGGCTTCTTCAACACGTTAGCCCGCACAAGCAGGGTCAACAGGAAGCGGGAGAAGAAAATATTCGTGATAATGCTGGTCACGATGTCAAAAATCAGCACGAGTGCGAAACCTTTAACCGCACCTGTACCCATGAAGAACATAACTGAAGCGGCAATGATCGTTGTGATGTTGGAGTCGATAATTGTACGGAAGGAATGTTTACCTCCTGCTTTAACCGAAGACAATATCGACTTGCCACTGCGCATTTCTTCCTTGATCCGCTCGTACGTGATGATGTTGGCATCCACGGCCATCCCTATACCCAGGATAAATGCCGCGATACCCGGAAGGGTAAGTACGAATTCTCCCATATAGAAGATTGCAAGTACCAGCCATGTATGTGTAATCAGGGCAAAGCTCGCAATAATCCCCGGAATACGGTACAGACCAATCATGAACACCAGGATAATCACGGAACCAATTAATCCCGCTTTAATCGTCTGGTCCAGAGATAGTTTACCAAGCGTTGCACCAACGCTTTGAGAGTACTTCTCTGTCAGTTTCAACGGCAACGCGCCCAAATTAATGGTATCGCGAAGCTGATTGGCTTCCTCACGTGAGTAGTTGCCCGTGATCTGTGCAGAGCCATCACTCAGCTGCTGCTGCACGGTTGGAGCGGATAACAGCTGATCATCCAGATAGATGGCCAAGGGTTGTCCAATCAAACGTTTGGTAATTTCAGCAAACTTCGCTTTGTCTTTAACCTGGATATCGATCATCGGTGCGTTCAACTGGCTGAATACCACTTTGGCACCATTCTCCACGAACTCATTTCCCCGAAGCTCGATTTTCGTGTATTCGCCTTCTTTGTCATTCTCAGCTTTACTGCGGAAGGTCATGACAGCAGGTTCTTTCATTTTGGCTCTGACTTCAGCCTCGTCGGTAACCCCGGCCAGCTTCAAACGGATCCGGTTTGTTCCTTCAGTTGTTACTTCCGGCTCGCTTGTTCCGAGCGCATTGGCACGGCTCTCCAGACTTTTTGCTGTTTGCACCAAAGATGCTTTGGTGACTTGTTGTCCTTGTTCCAGCGGCTCTGCTTCATATAAGATCTCGTAGCCTCCTTTTAAATCGAGGCCCAAGCGTATATTTTTGAGCAGCCCTGGACTTGTGCCCAACATTACTCCTGCGGTCACAAGCACGACCAAAATGAAACTGACGATTCTTTTCATGCCGTTCCTAGATCCCCTTTCGTTCTCAATATTCCCATTATAGCGATGCCGTAAAAAGCAGTCAATTTCCAACAAAAAAGATCCCTTTCGCTAGAAAGAGGACCCCCGGTATGCAGACACGGTCATAAAGTTCATAAAGCTTGTTGCTTTCAGTGACAATATGTCGTTCACCAGTTGGTGAAGCGGTGGAATGCCCTGCTTTTCATATTTATGACTGATGCAATTCCAGACATCTTTGCTGGTGACATATTCGTAACCGACAAGCCTTAGTTCCTCTGCTTTGCTACGGCAGAGCATCTCTATAGACTGTTCCAACTCCACATCATTCATTTCTTCCAACGGGGAGCCTCCCTTCGTACATCCAAGCCTTTATGCGGCATCAATATTACATCATTCGACTTTACCCGATCATATTCCTTCTTGCTGGTGATGGATCTTTTTGTTAATCGTGTCCAAGTTGTCATGAGAAGATATTGGACTGGCATAGGATGAAGAACGACGGCTTTGTCCCGTTTATGAATATCTGTACTCCAACCGGGAAAGAGGGGTAGTCTTGAAGAAACAGACATTTATCCAGGGAGCCATGATCCTGCTCGCCGCAGGCATCATTAATCGGATTCTCGGGTTCATCCCGCGCATTGCGCTGCCACGGGTTATCGGTGCAGAAGGAGTTGGCATCTACCAACTGAGCTATCCCTTTTTCATCGTACTCGTCACATTAATCACTGGCGGTATTCCATTGGCTGTAGCCAAGCTCGTAGCCGAAGCGGATACAGGTGCCAACCGTTATTCACCCCAGCGAATTCTTCAAATCAGCCTGAGCTTCACACTGACCCTTGGCGTTGTGTTTATGTTTTTGTGCATTATCTTCGCTCCATGGGTCACCCGTTATGTGCTGACCGATGAGAGGGTCTATCACACGTTTGTCAGCATGAGCCCTATGATTGCCATCATCGCCGTATCTGCAGTCTACAGAGGATATTTCCAGGGAAAGCAAAACATGATGCCTACGGCTGTTTCATCCATCGTAGAAACGGTCATTCGTATTATCTGTGTGATCTGGTTTTCCTGGCTCCTCTTACCCCGAGGAATTGCTCAAGCTGCTGCAGGAGCCATGCTTGGAGCACTCGTCGGAGAATTCGTCGGTATGCTTGTATTATTGTGGAACTATGCTAGGCAGAAGAAATATATGGATCAACATCTGCCTATACTCGAATCTCCAATCGAACCCAAACCTGCTATTTCAAAAAACTCAATTGGCTCAGAACCTGGACTTCTTCGTCGTTTACTCGCGATCTCTGTACCTGTAACTGCCGGGCGATTAGTTGGTTCCCTCTCCTATCTCGCTGAGACGATTGTAACCGCACAGAGTCTAGCTATTGCAGGTATCTCCAAAGGACTCGCCACGGCCCAGTATGGTGCATTACAAGGCATGATTATACCGCTACTTCTACTGCCGGGAGCATTAACGTCCTCGCTAGCCACGTCACTTGTCCCTTCATTGTCTGAGGCCTCGGCTCAAGGTGACCGTGCGCTCATACATAAACGGATGCATCAGGCGCTGCGGCTAGCACTTGTAACAGGTGCTCCATTTTCTGTTTTTATGTATGTGCTTGCCGAACCGATGTGTCTTGTTCTGTATAATGATGCATCGATTGGAAGCATGCTTAAGCTCATGGCTCCTTTTGCTTTGTTTATCTACATTCAAGCTCCTCTTCAAGCCGCCCTTCAAGCATTGGATCGTCCGGGAAAGGCACTGCTCAATACATTTATTGGTGCTGTCATCAAAATCACATTGATTTTGGTACTCGCCTCCCGACCAGAATACGGTATATTTGGTGCGGTGATTGCCATTTGTGTGAATTCAACGGTCGTTACCCTTTTACATGCAAGAAGTGTACGCAACCTTTTACAGTTCCGTTTCAAGGTAATGGATTGGGTCAAAACTGGCACTGGTATGGTTATCATGGGCGCCGCTACTCTGGTCATATATGAACAGACTGCATCTTTGCTTCCATTTTGGATCAGAATGCTTCTCGCGCCCCTTGTTGGTCTAATCGTTTATTTCATTGTTATGGGCTGGACCAAAATGATTGATTTTCACGATCTTTCCCGTGCTCCCATTATTGGTTCCTGGTTTAAACGTCGTTCTTAGACGTCAGTTATCTTTGTCATCTTTGGAACTTACATAAACTTTCTCGTTATGATCGATGGAACAGATAAACACATCTTTGAAGTCCGTAATACCTTTTTGCTGGATCTGATTTTTAAGCCAAAATCTCGTTTTCTGAATCAGTTCAAGGTTCTGATCCTGAACTTTGCCATCCATGATCAAAGGCAATGGCAGCCCTTCATATTTGATATTTTCAAACCCATCTATTTTATTTTTTCTTGCTTTTTGTTTGGAATTAAATCCTGTCGAACCAGTACCTGATGAGCCGCTATTACCGTCTGAAGAACTCTGCCCTTTTGAAAAAACAGTCAGCTTGCCTGTCGTCTCCAATATGGCGAAGTCAACTTCACCAATGCTGTCTACATTCTGTTCGCGAAGTTGCTGCAGCAAATCGTCCAGATTGTAACGCTGCTTGCGCATCTCATCTCGATGCAATTTACCTTTGGAAATTAACACGGTCGGCTTGCCATCAATCATCAGCCGCAGCTTCCGGCTCTTGAGACTAAGAAAAGCTATGGCAATCTGTACTACCAGTACCGTCAGCATCGGTACAATACCATGGAATAACGGCTTATTGATATCTTCGATGACAAATGCCGCAATTTCTGCAAGCATGATAGATACGACCAAATCAAACATGGACAGCTTTCCAATCTCACGTTTACCCATGATCCGGATAGAAGCATAAACAATAAAATACATGAGTATGGTTCGAAAAATATGTGCTCCGACATCTGAGAAATTCACAACAGGGTTCCTCCTTCGGATCTGAATTTTATACAGGTACCTGAAGCGTAATCCCTATTTTGACCTGAAGCTTACATGCTCATGCAAATATAAACTGTTCATTTAATGGAAAATTCAGTTCATAAGTAAGAAGGCTTGACCATACACTGTATTAATTTCAAACTTGTACAAGGGGGTTGCTTCATGCAGTTGATTCGCCGAATGGTTTCATTTCGAATGTCTAACCCAGTTCTTTCGGGCCTCTGTCATGCTTTTGTGTGGATGATGTTAGGCGCACTGATCCTATCCTTCTTTCTCTGGATGACCGGAATGCGGGAACAGGATCTTTCCCTGTATACTTATGTTGTCCATGGCTTGTCTTTACTGGTTGGTGGATTTGTATCTGGCAAGAGGTCAGGTGAGCGAGGCTGGTACCACGGAGGTATTACCGGAATCGTCTACGGACTAATCGTATTGCTGATTGGGTTTCTGGCACTTGATGCCTCATTCAATTGGAAAGACAGTCTGCAGCTTGCAAGTGCATTCTTGATTTCTGCATTAGGCGGCATATTTGGAGTCAACACACGAAGATCATAGAAGATCGGGGTGTAACGATTATAAGTGAAAAAGAAAAAGAGAACCGGGTCTCCAAGGAGATCCAGTTCTCTGATAGTGAAAAATACGCTGCAAACGTACTCATAGCCTTACAGGCTTTTAAACATCTATGGTCTATTCAGCCGTTTCACGTGCAACTGCACTGCTAATTGCATTACGATCGAATGTCAGTTTAGTAACATCGTTTACACGCAATACAACCACATCGTCTGTGATTTCAGCAATCGTTCCGTGAAGACCGCCGATTGTAACAATTTTATCGCCTTTTTTCAATTGTCCTAACATGGAATTACGTTGCTTCTGTTTTTTGTTCTGTGGACGAATCATCAAGAAGTAAAAAATTGCAACCATGAGTACCAAAGGTACAATCAAAGATACAATTCCACCGCCAGCTGGAGTTGCTGATGCAGTCATTGCCTGAAACATGTAAAATTCCCCCTTATCGACTATACGTACAGATAATACTTGTTACTTCGGTTCCGCAAAAACCTGATCAGAAACCTTTGTCATTGTCATGAAGACCATATTGATCGAAAAATTCATCCCGGAAATCAAGCAAACGATCTTCCATTATGGCTTTACGCACATTGCGCATCAAATTCTGCAAGAAATGAAGATTGTGGATGGTCGTCAAACGTAAGCCAAACGTTTCATCCGCTTTGATTAAATGACGCAAATAGGCTCTTGAATAGTTACGACAAGTATAGCAATCACATTCAGGGTCTAGTGGCCCAAAATCGGTTGCAAACTTGGCATTACGAACTACCAGACGTCCTTGGCTGGTCATCGTTGTTCCGTTACGGGCAATTCGGGTAGGCAAAACACAATCGAACATGTCCACTCCACGAATCGATCCCTCAATCAATGCATCGGGTGAACCTACACCCATTAAATAGCGTGGTTTATTGGACGGCAACAAAGGAACGGTGTAATCCAATACGCCATACATCAAATGTTTCGGTTCTCCAACACTCAGTCCACCAATAGCATAACCCGGGAAATCCATGGAAGTCAAATCTGCCGCGCTTTGGCGACGAAGATCTTCATGCATGCCTCCCTGTACGATGGCAAACAGCCCTTGATCATTCGGACGAGCATGACTTTCCAGACAACGTTCTGCCCAGCGGCTCGTTCTTTCAAGTGATTTTTTTACATATTCATACTCAGCCGGATACGGCGGACACTCATCAAATGCCATCATAATATCGGAGCCCAGTGCATTCTGGATTTCCATTGCCACTTCAGGCGAGAGGAATTTTTTATCTCCGTTTAGATGGGAGCGGAAGTTAACGCCTTCCTCCGTAATTTTGCGCATCTCACTCAGAGAAAACACTTGGAACCCGCCACTGTCAGTCAAAATCGGGCGATCCCAGTTCATAAATTTGTGCAGGCCGCCTGCCTGACGAATAATTTCATGTCCGGGTCTCAGAAACAGGTGGTACGTGTTGCTCAAAATGATCTGAGCATCCATTTCTTTCAACTCTTCGGGACTCATCGTCTTCACCGTCGCCTGTGTTCCTACAGGCATGAAGGTTGGTGTCTCAATAATACCGTGAGGTGTATGTACACGTCCCAAACGGGCTCCGGATTGTTTACAGGTTTTGATATGTTCGTACGTAATTGCTGCCATTGGTTTTAATCATCCTCTAAAAATTAATCGTAATACCTTCACTTCTCAATAAATCAACATAGCATCGCCAAAGCTGAAGAAACGGTACTGTTCTTTAATTGCTTCCTCATATGCATGCATGATTTGTTCTCTACCCGCAAGCGCACTGACCAGCATGACCAATGTGGATTTGGGAAGATGAAAATTCGTAAGCATCCCGTCGATCACTTTGAACGTATATCCCGGATAGATAAAGATTTTGGTCCAGCCGCTGCTTTCTTGCAACTGCCCGTCTTTTTCAAACTTGCTTCCAACCGTTTCAAGTGTTCGACAACTTGTCGTTCCTACAGCAAATATACGGTTGCCACGTTTTTTCGTTTCATTAATTAGATCCGCTGTCTCTTGTGACAAAGAGTAATATTCCTCATGCATAACATGCTCTTCAACTTTGTCAACTGACATAGGCCGAAATGTTCCGAGTCCAACGTGAAGCGTGATGAAAGCTACATTAACGCCTTTATCCCGAATCCGATTCAGCAGTTCTTCTGTAAAATGTAATCCTGCTGTCGGCGCAGCGGCGGATCCTTCATGTTTCGCATATACCGTTTGATACCTTTCACGGTCATCCAGCGTCTCTCTGATATAAGGAGGCAGCGGCATTTCACCCAGACGATCCAGAATCTCTTGAAAGATTCCATCATAGGAGAACGTAAGCAAACGCGCACCCATTTCGCCTTCCTCATCAATGACTGCCTTGAGCTCGTCACTAAAAACGATGACCGAACCAGCTTTCAGCTTCTTGCCTGGTTTAACCAGAGCTTCCCAACGATCGCCCTCTACGTTTTTGAGCAGAAGTACTTCCGCCTTTGCCCCGGTGTCCTCTTTGGTTCCAAACAAACGCGCTGGAAGAACACGTGTATCATTCAGCACCAGTGTATCTCCAGGCTGAAGGAAGTCGATAATATCAGGAAACGTGTGATGGTTAACCTCACCATTTTCCTTATTTAAGGTAAGTAGCCGGGACGCCGTGCGGTCAAGCAGTGGCGTCTGTGCAATTAATTGCTCCGGCAATTCAAAATCATATAAGTTCACATTCATATTAGATTCATTCCTTAACAATAGTCACATTTTGATAATAGTGTTTCAATATTGCCTGGTAATCATACCCTTCATCTGCCATACCTTTGGCACCCCATTGGGACAAGCCTAATCCGTGCCCATTACCCTGACCGATGATCATGAAGCTTTGGCCCTGAGTTACAGCTCGAGCTTGACCATCACCACTCATAACCACAAGTGCATTACTGGATGAAGTTCCTGTGCCCGAGGCAGATAGTACAGCAGCACCCTGTGAGCCGGTTTTGCTTGCTGTTTTGCCGTCAGCGCCTAATACAGTATAACTTCCGGTCCCTGCAATATCAAATAAAGTACTAGGTAATCCACCTAAAGCAGAGCGGTAGGTATCTGCATATTTTACCGTCATAGGCTGGCCGTTGGCTGTAACTTCAAGTGCTCTTCCTGATGGCCCGCGCTTGGTCACTTCGAGCGTTGAGATCGAAGATGGAACAGTTGAAGTCGTTTTACCCTGTAGAGTTTTAACCAACTGGGCTGACGTGAATGGTCCTCTTACCCAAGCATAATCATTGGACTGCGGCACTTTGGCCAGAACAACAGCTTCGTTGCCTGGATTTATTTTCGCTACCGGTTCAACATTGGATTGAATTAACGGAACGGGACGCACATTGGTATTTTGGGCAGTAACCGTCACTTTGGCTAAACCCGCATCTGTTTTAGTCGTTAATTCTTTTACATTATCCTCGCGGATATATCCGCTGACTCCTGTACTCAACAGCACATGATACCATGTCTGTAATCCAGCTTGGGCTGATGTATCTCCCTGGCTGTCCACATTACTGAACACATCCCCGCCTCCATTCCATACTTCGGATGGATGTGCAGTCTGTCCGCCTGCATTGGAAGAGAATACGGCTTCTACGATTTTACCACCGCTCTTGATGACTTCTCCAGAGGTGGCGTCAACCGCACTGGAGACTTTATCATTCTCTGAACCCATTCCGTTGTATGCCTGACTGAGCGTGGTATCCACAACATTGGCAATTTTAAAGCGATCTCCCTGTTGAAGCGCATAAGAGCGAGCAGCGACAGCTTGTACTTTCAGCGCTTCTGCTGGCCAGGATGAATACACTTCTGCACCAACAACAGAGTATAAATATTGCTCTAGTGGAACTACATTAACCAAAGCCAAATCGCCACTTACAATGCTAATTTCCATGTCACCGCGATACGTGCGTCCGGAACGTTCCACCACTTTGATTCCACTGCCGTCTCCTTGTACAAAGGCTTTAGCTTCACTGCCGACAATAGTGTAATGCGGGGCTACTTTAAGTGTATCCGTGCTTAACCCAGCATCCTGGCGGATGATAAGAGCAGCACTATTACTGTTTACCGGTGATAGACTTACTCCTGGAACACTGGCCTCCACACTCTTCTTGAATGCAGACAAATCAGCTTCAGATGAGGCCTCACCCACCCATACAGCATAGCCTTGACTGCCCCCATCCAGTTGAAGCACCGTATAGGAACTAACTCCTGCCGATGCAAAAGATGCTTGTGCCGCTTCGGCCTCTTGAAGTGAACTGTATACTCCTGCAGACAGACGCTTGCTGCCTGTTACCGCTGGTTTTTGTCCGCCCAGTTGGGCTGCAGCCACTTTTTGTACACGGGCTACCGCTTGACCAGCCAACGCTTCTGTTGCATAGTTTCCTGTGTAGAGCTGATAGGTCGCTTTGCCATTTAAAGAAGTTGTAAACAACAACGGTTTATCACTAGTGGCCTGCAACAATTTTGCGGCTGCTGCCGCCGTTTTGAAATCCCCTGTTTCCAACACTTTGACGCGGAATCCGTCCGCACTGAAACGGATTTGTCCTGCCGGAAGAGTTATACTTGCCCCGCTCTCCGAACCGATATTCCATTTCCCACTCGACTCAAGCGTAATCAGTGGTGTAGTCGATTTATACGTACTTCCCAGGTTCGCAAACATAGCAACCCGGATTATCTGCCCATCACTTTCAGCGGCATAAACCGGCACTTGCAGGCATCCTACCGTCAGCAGAGCTGCGGCCAATACCTTCAAACGCCGACTCCACTTCTTTGTTTGTATTGCTTTCCCCACGATCAGTCTCCTCTCCGTGTTTCTCCCAAGTTGTATATTAAGATAAATCTCATTGATATATCGTTACAATTATTTGGCGTCTCTCGGTGGAACGGGCAAACCCAGATGATGATAGGCCAGGTCTGTTACAATTCTGCCCCTCGGTGTACGTTGAAGCATACCAATCTGCAATAGATAAGGCTCATAGACATCCTCTATGGTCTGACTCTCCTCACCAATCGTAGCGGCAATCGTATCCAGACCCACAGGGCCTCCCCGGAAACTGTTAATCATTGATTTGAGCATCTTGTGATCGATCTCGTCCAGACCACGCGGATCAATCTGGAGACGTTGCAGCGCTTCTTCCGCTAGAGCCTGTGTGATAATACCATCACCCCGTACCTGGGCAAAGTCACGCACTCTTTTTAGCAATCGATTGGCAATCCTCGGTGTCCCACGGGAGCGCAATGCGATCTCTTCTGCTGCATTACCAACAATCTCCACCCCTAGAATCTCTGAGGCCCGTGAGACGATGTAGGCCAGCTCATCCACCGTGTAGAACTCCAACCGACTGATAACACCAAACCGATCTCTCAGAGGCGCAGACAGCAAACCTGCACGGGTTGTAGCACCAATCAGCGTAAAGGATGGCAGATCAAGACGTACGGAGCGGGCACTTGGGCCTTTTCCGATCATAATATCCAACGCGAAGTCTTCCATGGCGGGATACATCACTTCTTCTACCGTCCGATGAAGGCGATGAATCTCGTCAATAAACAGGACATCCCCTTCTTGCAGGTTTGTAAGCAATGCAGCTAGATCACCTGGGCGTTCAATCGCAGGTCCCGATGTTGTGCGTAAGTTAACACCCAATTCATTGGCAATGATATTGGCAAGTGTTGTTTTACCAAGTCCAGGCGGTCCATATAACAACACATGATCGAGCGCCTCATTACGCATCTTAGCCGCTTCAATGTATATTTTCAAATTCTCCTTGACCTGGTTTTGCCCGATATATTCATTTAAATACCGAGGACGAAGACTAAGCTCCACAGCTTGATCCTCCATCATCAGGTTCGCGGAAATAATCCGGTCATCCATGTTCATCCCTACCTTTTTTATGCGGTTTACTGCTCTATTATAGAGGCAAAATTAATTTATCCCGTAAACAGCATTTGCAGTGCCCGTTTCATCAACACATCAACAGAATCGGCCGAAGTAACATCTTTCTTCAGTTTGAGCCAAACTTTATCCAGTTCACTGTCGGTATACCCCAGCGCTTTAAGTCCTTCACGAGCCTCATCCCAGGCAGAGCCGCTTCCTGCTTCTTCCGAAGGAGGAGCAAACAAACCTGTTGCATACGTGGCAGCACCGAAACCATCCAATTTGTCCTTAAGGTCCAGTATCATGCGCTGCGCTGTTTTCTTACCAATCCCCGGCAGTTTGGTCAGGAACGTTAGATTCTCTTGATATATGGCCGTCACGACATGGTCCGGCGTACCGCCAGCGAGTATACCCAGAGCAACTTTGGGTCCAATACCTGATACCTCGATCAGCTTGCGAAATAACTTCTGTTCCTCACGAGTAGCAAAGCCAAACAGCAACATCGCATCTTCACGTACATGGTGATGGGTATACACCATAATTTCTCCTTCTTGCTTCGCAAATGCAAAAGGATTCGGACAGAATACACGATAACCAACGCCATGCACATCAAGCACAATATATTCATTCTCCAGATGTACGAACTGTCCTCTTAGGAAATCAATCATTTTCGCAATACCTCATTCAACTTGGAATTTAATGTATATGAGTGTGCATGACACACTGCTACAGCCAAAGCATCTGCTACGTCATCCGGCTTCGGGATCACCTGTAAACGCAAAAACATTTTGACCATCTCCTGCACTTGCCGCTTTTCCGCTTTTCCGTATCCCACAATCGCCTGCTTAATCTGCATCGGCGTATACTCGGCTATAGGCAGTCCCTTCTGGGCAGCAGCCAGTACCATGACACCTCTAGCCTGACTTACAGACATCGCTGTTGTGACGTTACGATTGAAAAAAAGTTTCTCCAGCGCTACTGCGTCCGGTTTATATTTATCAATCAGCTGTACCATACCCTCATATACATGAAGCAGCCGTTCCTCTTCAGGGGTGTGAGCTTCTGTCTGAATACAGCCATATTGTACAGGTGTTACCTTACTGCCGATTTTATCCACAAAACCAAAACCGACAATCGCAATCCCCGGGTCAATTCCCAAAAAACGCAAATCCATCTCTCCCTTACAAAAGCGAACATATGTATCGTTCATTTCATTATAACAAAAGATAGACCCTACGGCAGGAAAAACTTTGTCCTTTCATATACTCGCCTGAATTCGTGTATAACCTACAATCGCAATCTCCTATATTCAGGTGTTTCGGTCATGGAACGACAAAAAGGACATCTTTCGATGTCCTTCGGTTCACTTCGTATGTTGTATAATCTGCGAATCCTACGATTAGGAACTTCTCCTCTAGGCGATGTAAACAAAT
Source organism: Paenibacillus taichungensis (assembly GCF_013359905.1). Classification (GTDB taxonomy): domain Bacteria; phylum Bacillota; class Bacilli; order Paenibacillales; family Paenibacillaceae; genus Paenibacillus; species Paenibacillus taichungensis. The sequence goes on from NZ_JABMCC010000118.1 coordinate 1,008,421, forward strand.
AAATTTCAATGCAGATCAGCCTGTTTTTTTATCCGCCATTACGGATTTCTTTATTGGCCTCATCTACCGCATAATCGCTGAACGTAGAGATTACACTATCATACTCATCCTTGTCCTGGATACGAATACCTTGCTGCAACTGCTCCAACACACCTTCAGGCAATGATGTCTCCAACGTGCCTACGTCCATTTGAAAAAAAGTACGGATGACTTTCTCTTCTGTGGGCCGTCCTTCATACAGGTTGAGATTACCCACAGCATCTATGCTAATATATGCCTGATCTTTACATAAAGGAGAAAGATCATCCACATGTTGCTTAATGTGTAACACTTCTGCCGATTCAACCTGAGCATCCCAATCTGGATGTTGAACGAGCAGCATCTTCAATTGAGGAATCGCCATCTTACCTAATTGTTCCGTCTCTACCCCACAGATATATTGCGTCTCCAATACAACACTCGTTAAACGGTCCGGATCAGGCCCAAGTTGTTCCATCAAAGTCTGAATTTCTTGCTCAGACCTTTGTTCACTGGCAGCAGGCCCCATTACAGATACAGCCTCACTGAAATTGGTCGTGAGTAAACGCTCGATCGCAGAAGAAATCGGCAAACCACTGTAAGCCAGTATAGCTACAGCAACTAACGCTGAAGTCATCCACACTGTTCTTTTCCATCGGCGCCAGCGTCTCTTGAATTGTTTTTTGAAGTTAAACGTGTTCACATGAACCCCTTCTATCACTTTTTAAACCTATTGTGACCGAAAGCATTGGGCTTTATGCAAAATTAACCTAAGGCACCAGCAATACGCTACGCTTGAGCGTAATAAGATGAAAGCTATATTTATTCCTTATTAAAGGTTGTCATGAATTAAGAGGTTATGATTGCTTAAAACACAATCAACTTTTAGACATAAATAAAAAGACGGACTATCTATAAATAGATAATCCGTCTTTTTTGAGATCGGGATGACACGATTTGAACATGCGACCCCCTGGTCCCAAACCAGGTGCTCTACCAAGCTGAGCTACATCCCGTTATATATACCGGCGAGAGGACTCGAACCTCCACGGTTTCCCACTCGATTTTGAGTCGAGCGCGTCTGCCATTCCGCCACGCCGGCGTATGAAGTTGTAATGGCGCGCCCTGAGAGATTCGAACTCCCGGCCTTTTGATTCGTAGTCAAACGCTCTATCCAGCTGAGCTAAGGGCGCAAA
>NZ_JABMCC010000119.1 GCF_013359905.1 Paenibacillus taichungensis
AGTCCGCTCGACTTGCATGTATTAGGCATGCCGCCAGCGTTCGTCCTGAGCCAGGATCAAACTCTCCAATAAAGTATTGAAAAGAGCGATAAGCTCATTTTGAAACTGACGAGATTAAAAATCTCTTTTTATGCTCCAGTCGATCCAAGCCAAGGCTTGTCTCTAACTTTCGCGTTCATTCTGCAAGCAGAATGTTTACTCACTCGTTGTTCAGTTTTCAAAGATCAAACTTTTTTTTCATTGCCGTGTGTTGTTCACCTCAGCAACTTTTATATCTTATCACATCCGAACCAACTTTGCAAGCTCTTTTTTTAAGTTTCTTTCGAAGCTTATTTGTTTCGCTTGCCGCACCGTGTTTCTCGTGTTTTCTTGGCCG
>NZ_JABMCC010000007.1 GCF_013359905.1 Paenibacillus taichungensis
CGAGGTAGATAGGCTGGGGGTGGAAGTGCAGCAATGCATGGAGCTGACCAGTACTAATCGGTCGAGGGCTTATCCAAATATGCAAGTTGTAAATCGCACATTTCGTTTCGGATCTAGTTTTCAGAGAATAAACTCTGAGATATAAGCTAAGCTATGCGTTTGGTGGCGATGGCGGAGGGGTTCCACACGTACCCATCCCGAACACGACCGTTAAGCCCTCTAGCGCCGATGGTACTTGGACCGCAGGGTCCTGGGAGAGTAGGACGCCGCCAAGCAAAGAACC
>NZ_JABMCC010000120.1 GCF_013359905.1 Paenibacillus taichungensis
AGAGTGCCCACCCGAAGTGCTGGCAACTAAGATCAAGGGTTGCGCTCGTTGCGGGACTTAACCCAACATCTCACGACACGAGCTGACGACAACCATGCACCACCTGTCTCCTCTGTCCCGAAGGAAAGATACATCTCTGTATCGGTCAGAGGGATGTCAAGACCTGGTAAGGTTCTTCGCGTTGCTTCGAATTAAACCACATACTCCACTGCTTGTGCGGGTCCCCGTCAATTCCTTTGAGTTTCAGTCTTGCGACCGTACTCCCCAGGCGGAGTGCTTAATG
>NZ_JABMCC010000121.1 GCF_013359905.1 Paenibacillus taichungensis
AGATGTAAGCTAAGCTATGCGTTTGGTGGCGATGGCGGAGGGGTTCCACACGTACCCATCCCGAACACGACCGTTAAGCCCTCTAGCGCCGATGGTACTTGGACCGCAGGGTCCTGGGAGAGTAGGACGCCGCCAAGCAATCAAAAGACACGATCGTAATTAAGCGATCGTGTCTTTTTCTGTTATTATGATCATGGGAATGAATATAACTCCTGTAGGCTGTTTTATATATCTTCGTCTTAGAGATAAAACTCATTTTATACATAAAATACTGGCCTTCCCATCATCCAAGCTGTGATACAATAGGTGGGGTCTATATAGAAACGGAAACACGCATGAGTACGAGGAGGAACTGAATTACGATGAAATCAGCCCCGTTTATTGCCGTGGAGGGTCCGATTGGTGCGGGGAAAACAACGTTAGCAACGATGCTTTCTCAGGAATTGAACCTTCCGCTGGTCAAGGAAATTGTAGAAGAGAATCCTTTTTTGGCTTCCTTCTATCAAGATATAGATGAGTGGAGCTTCCAGCTTGAAATGTTTTTTCTGTGTAACCGGTTTAAGCAACTGGAAGACACAGGCGTGCACTATATTAAGAAGAATACACCCGTCATTTCAGACTATCATATCTATAAAAATATGATTTTTGCTGAACGTACCTTAAAGGGAACGAAACGGGACAAATACCGTCAAATCTATCATCTCTTAACGGATGATCTGCCGAAACCCAATCTGGTGCTCTATATTGAGGCTGAACTCGATACATTGATGAACCGGATCAACAAACGTGGACGGTCTTTTGAGCAGGATATGGACCCGGCTTATATGGAGCAGTTAATTGCAGATTATAAAACAGGTATGGCTTACCTGGCCAGCAGCCCAAATCCGCCGATAATTATCAAGGTGAATGCGGAACAACTCGATTTTGTAGAACATCCCGAACATTTCAAACAGATTGTTAATCAGGTAAAGGAGTATATCACATGAATAACTATGGCATTCCGGCGAATGCATTAATTACGGTAGCAGGTACCGTTGGGGTGGGCAAATCCACTCTGACAGCCGCACTGGCTGAGCGTTTGAGCTTCAAGACTTCACTCGAGCAAGTCGACCACAATCCATATCTGGAGAAGTTCTATCATGACTTTGAACGTTGGAGCTTCCATTTGCAGATTTATTTCCTGGCAGAGCGTTTCAAGGAACAGAAGAAAATCTTTGAATTGGGCGGTGGATTTGTACAGGATCGTTCTATCTATGAGGATACAGGTATCTTTGCGCAAATGCATGCGGATCAGGGCACAATGTCTGCTACGGATTTCGAGACGTACAGCAGTTTGTTTGAAGCTATGGTGATGACACCGTATTTCCCTCATCCGGACGTACTGATTTACCTGGAAGGCAGCTTGCCATCCATTCTGAATCGAATTACGGAACGCGGACGGGAGATGGAGATTCAGACCGACCGTTCCTACTGGGAGCATATGCATGAGCGCTATTCGGTATGGATTAATCAATTTACGGCTTGTCCAGTGCTGCGTTTGAACATTGATGAGTATGATGTGAATGACCCAGCATCGGTGGATGCCATTTTGGCGCAGATTGCTGCTGTCATTAATCCTGCCAAGGGAGCTTGATTTATATAAAATACCTTTTGACATGAGATAATTAGATCTATATAGTATTCCCCTCTACGCCAGCGAAAGCTACTAGAGGGGATTTTTTTCGTTATTTGGTAAGAGGAGAATTCTCAAAAGATGTTTTTGACTTATGCTTTGTTAAGTAATACAGGAACCAGACGGCATGTCTCTGTTCATCCGTTGCTGCACGTCGAAACGATTCCTTAATGTAAGGGTCATTTGCTTGATCTGCGACTTGTGAGTAAAACTCAACCGTGTTTTGCTCATCACTAAAAGCATAATCTATTCCCGCGAAATAATCTGATGGACAATCCGAAGAGATTTGGACCGTAGGTTGCGTACCTGTTAACGAAACATAAATGGCGGTGAATTTTTGAAGATGCTCTAATTCATCAAGACGTATCTCCAGAATACGAGCTTTTTCCACTTCTGAGGGTGCTAATTCTGCCAGTTTGGCGTAACAGGCAATTGCTGAGGATTCTCCATTAATAGCTTTGGAAATTTGCGCTAACAGCAAGTTGTCATTTCTGTAATAGGGAACATAGTACATGGGGAGTACTCCTTCCAAAACACGTTTTAACCAGAATATGCGGTTATTAGGCGGATGTGCCTATTTCTTAAAGAGTGAGGGGACGAAACAAAAGCAGAGAGAATTTTGTTGAATAAAAGGAGTAATTGTGGTTTCATAGGAAAGGTGAATTCTGGAAAAGAAGCATAAGCATGACTCAGGAGGGAAAGACAACGTGGAAGAGAAACAAGGGATCAAGATTGGCATGCCAATCGTTGGTGGATTATTGGCAGCAATTGTAGGAGGAATTGTTTGGGCAGTAATCGCTGCCATGACGGAAAGGGAGCTAGGGCTCATTGCTATCGTCATTGGGGCGCTCACAGGCTACGCGGTTGTATTGTTCTCGAACAAACGGATCGCGACGGCACATAAAGCCATTGCAGTTATCTTTGCCCTTATCGGCATTTTGCTTGGGAAGTATCTGACGGTGGTGTATTTTACTTCCGAGTTGTTCAGCGATGCAAGCATGTTGGATCTGGTGTTCGATGGTGAGATGGTTAGTGCATTTGTGGATACCTTTACGGATTATTTCAGCGAGCCGGTTGACCTGTTATTCATCGTACTGGCGATTGTATCGGCATGGCAGATTCCAGGACGGATGGCGAAGACCAGTCTGGCCTCGGATGCTTCTTCGTCTGATCACGCTCCTAGAGCTTAACCAATGGCTAGCAGGAAGCAAGACTTGTGTAATACAGGGACTGCCTTCATTAAAAAAGTACTCAGAGTGAATAACTGTAATGGCTTATTCACATTGCGGCTGAGATACTACAAGAGGGACGTGACGTCTTAGGGCGTACGTCCCTTTTTTGTGTAAACTGAGTAATGTTGAATCCCTCGGCTGTCCAGCACATTCCATGAACACGGATAAGATGTGGCAGAACGGGGTTCTATATAATACGAGCATATTGCCTATATCGAGAGAGCAGGTTTTCATTTGCAATAGAAAGATCGAAATGGAACTACTTGTCTACAACTTACACCTGATTGCGAGGGGTATCGGATAATATGGATAATGCTATAGGTGGAATCCATGTAGGCCTAGATTAACTGTTTCGATCAGCAAACACAGCCATGGCATCCCTCATAAATACAGCCAAGCCTTCGCCGAATTGATCAATATTACTTGTAAAACGTTCGTCATCTACGTACATTTGGCCCAACCCTCTGAAGGCTTCAGGAGAATAATTGCCCATGTTGTTCAGATAGCTGTACCATTCCGAGATTCCGGCTTGAGCTTCGGCAGAGTTTGGATCCGTGTGACGAATTGCTGCAAGACGAGTGTAGATTGAATTCATTTGATCGGATAGATCTTTTTGCTCCCCAGTAGACTGTTTGTGTAACTTTTGATTAGCCTGATCCACCGCTTGATCTCCCCAACGTTCCCTCGCTTCCTGTTCATACGGATTATGACTGAAGTTAAACCCTTCAAATTGTTCTTTGGCTGTCATCTTAATTTCTCCTCTCACGTGTTGAACCGATTTATCAATGGTGGCGATCATTTGGTCCAACCGCTGGCGTTTCTCCAGCAAAATACGGCGATGCATATTTAGAGCTTCTTCTCGATCGAACGATGGATTGTTTATAATCTCCTTGATATCTTTCAGAGAGAAATCGAGTTCTTTAAAAAATATAATCTGCTGCAGCATTTCAAGATTGGCATCTGAATACAGTCGATATCCGGCAGAAGTCACTTCGTCCGGTGTTAACAGTCCGATCTCATCATAATGATGCAGTGTGCGCACACTGATCCCGACAAGTTCGGCCACTTCTTTTACTTTCATGGCCATGATGGAAAACCTCCTTACACCACCGATTGTACAGCGTCACGTTACGTGAGAGTCAACTATTAAAAATGAAAAAATAAGATGCAGGCACAGAGGCTGCATCTTGAGAATGATTGAATGTGTTGCACCATCTATCTGGTGCAGCACACGGCTGGCGGTGCAGGGAGCGCATGGCTACGCCTGCATCCCGCGCACCGCCGCAGCGAACTGCGCAGCCGCTGCGCGCACATCGGCCGCACCCGCTATGGCGGAGATGACGGCTACGCCGTCGGCTCCTGCCGCCATCACGGCGGCCGTGGTATCGGGCGTAATGCCGCCGATACCCACCACCGGAACTGCGATGCCTGCGGCGCGCAGTTCGGCAACCCCGGCGGGGCCCAGCACAGCGTGGGCATCCGCTTTGGAACGCGTCGGGTACATTGGCCCGACGCCAAGATAGTTGGCGCCCGCCTGCACCGCACGGCGGGCTTCCAGCACGGAGTGGGCGGATACGCCAAGCATCCGCCCTTCTCCGATGCGGGCGCGTACCAGCACCGCGTCCGCATCGTCCTGGCCGACATGTATGCCGTCGGCCTCCACCGCCACAGCCAGCTCCACATCATCGTTCACGATGAACGGTATTCCGTGCTGGCTGCACATCTCGCGAAGCCGCCTCGCAAGCGTGATGCGTGCTTCGCCAACCAGAGCGCCAGTTCCTTTTTCCCGGAACTGGAACAGCGTAATGCCGCCAGCGATGGCTTGGCGCAGCACCTCTACAGGGTCACGCGTCGTATTCACGCTGCCCATGACCAAATACACCTGCAGCGCATGCCGTATTGCTTCTGCATCCAGAGGGCGCATTACTGTTCACCCCGCAGTCTGCGCTGATACGCAAAATGATTCGTCGGCCCATGTCCGTCCCCAATCCCCAGCTCATCTTCGATGGCTGCCTGAATGAATGCTCGCGCGGTGGTGACGGCAGCCAGTACAGTTGAGCCCTTCGCCAATTCGGCAGTAATGGCCGCAGAATACGTACATCCCGTTCCATGAGTATGCCTTGTCACTACCCGAACGTTCTCCAAATAGTGAAAAGATTGCCCATCATAAAGCACATCGACAATCATGCCACTTCCCTCATCATGACCACCTTTCACCAAAGCATACGTGGAGCCCATCTGCACGATTCGTCTTGCGGCTTCTTCGCGCTGACTCAAATTCAAAATGGACATTCCAGTAAGAAGCTCGGCTTCCGGAATGTTCGGTGTCGTGATCAGTGCATGAGGCAGCAGCTCTGTAATTAACGCTTGAACGGCCTCCTGTTGCAGCAGAGGGGCGCCGCCTTTGGCAACCATAACCGGATCGATGACCAAATTGGACCATCCATATTGCTGCCATTTCTCGGCAACCAGTTTAATTATTTCAGCACTATAGAGCATGCCCGTCTTCACGGCTGTAGGCTGAAAATCATCACCAGTCGAATCCAACTGTTGAGCAATACCTTCATATGAAATAGGGAAGACGCCCTGCACACCTGTTGTATTTTGGGCAGCGATAGCTGTAATTATAGTCATGCCGTACACACCAAGCTCCTGAAAGGTCTTCAGATCAGCTTGAATTCCGGCGCCGCCACCATTATCGGAACCAGCAATCGTCAAAGCCTGCGCAATACTCATTACGCACCTCCATCAAACTGGCGAACCTGTGCTCGCTCTGCGAGAACGTCAGGTGTCACTTGGGCCAGTTGATTCAGCAATTCGATCTGGAAGCTGCCCGGTCCAAGGTCAGCGGTGCGTTCCGCCGCAATCTCTGCTGCAACGCCATAGAAAGCGAGTGCCTCCACAACACTGTTCAGCAAGTCTTCTCCCGGTTTCGCAATGGCTGCAAAAGCACCAATTACCGAGCTGAGCAAGCAGCCTGCACCAGTCACTTGGGTAAGCAAGGCATGTCCATTACTCGTCAGAAACGTCGTTTGTCCATCCGTAATGACATCCTCGCGTCCGGTAATGACGACCACACAGCCGAGTTTTAGTGCTGCCCGTTTCGCTATTCCGATTCGATCTCCTTCGCCTTGACCTGCATCCACACCTTTGATGCTCCAACGCTCACCGATGACATTGGCGACTTCTGCCACATTGCCCCGCAACACCGTGAGGCGAAGCTCACGAACGAGCATCTGAACGATTTCCGTACGATAGGCGGTTGCGCCAGCTCCAACCGGATCGAGCACAACAGGTACGTTATTTGAATTAGCTGATCGACCAGCCAAACGGATCGCCTCAACCACCTTTTCGTCCAGTGTGCCAATGTTCAGTACAACTGCTCCCGACATCTTGGCAACATCAGCAACTTCTTCATGCGCATAAGCCATAAAGGGAGATGCACCTAGTGCGAGCAAACCGTTGGCCGTAAACGGAGCGACGACAATATTCGTAATGTTATGAACAAGCGGATTTTGCGTACGAACACGTTCCAGATAAGACATATAAGTTCCTCCTTATAAATAAGTAATTTGATCAATAAAAGCAGGGAAGGTTGCCATTATAATCAGTTGTTAGTTCTGCAACGTTGCTGGTTTCCAATTAATGACGGGTGTTAAACGTTATTCCCGGATAGCTGCAAAGTCCATATAGAAAATTCCTAATAGAAGGCCCTCATCCTCGTTAAAGATTCTATTCGTCCAAATGTAATCCCGAAACTACTCTTGTGGGCGACATCTTCCTTACTCACCCTGCAAGTTGATAAAAGCATCCTCAGCCTTTACGGAATCCGGAATCAGTTCACTTTGAACCAACCATGCACGTACATTTTCCCAAGAAGAGGCGTCCTGCCTGCCAAACGGCTGACCTTCTTCATTCATCAGTGGCAGTAAAATATTCAGACTTTTGGTTTCGATCTCCGGGTCAAGAGGAGACGTTTCGTTCTCATGTGCGAGCAGAATGTTCAGCGCGTCCTCGGGGTGCTCTGTTACATATTTCTGTCCTTCCTGTATCGCTTTGATGAAGCGGGTAAGCTGATCCTTTTTCGCTTCAATGCCCGCATCACTTGCAGTGAGGACCAGTTCATAATAATCAGGTACGCCGTAATCGACGGGATTGATCGATTTCATGGCATGACCTTCCTTTTCCAGAATCAATTGTTCATGGTTAATAAAACCACCCATAATGGCATCTGCCTGTCCGGAGGCCAGGGAAGGAATCAGGTCAAATCCTACATCGACCAGATTCATCTTGTCGGCATTACCGCCATCTTGGCTGATCATGGTACGCACCATCGCTTCATACAGAGGGATTGAGGAATAGCCAACCGTCAGCGTTTCAAGATCTTTTGGCGATTTCACTTTACCGTTGAGTTCGGTCAACAGATGCACGAGCGGATGACGAACGACCGCAGCAATTGAACGTACAGGAATGTTCTCCCCACGCGCGAGCAAAATTTGCGGCTGGTAGCTTAGTGCCAAATCGATCTTCCCGGCGGCAACAAGTTTGAGGGCATCATTCGTATCAGCAGGCATCTGGATTTCCACGTCCAGACCTTGATCCGCGAAGTAACCTTTTTCCTGAGCAACATAGATGAAGGAATGTACTGCATTTGGGTACCAATCGAGCATGATGGACAGCTTCTCTTTGGGTTCCGATGGCGTTTCTATCGCAGATGAGTCTGTATCGTTTGCATTGGAAGTTGAGCCTGTGGAGGGCGTATTGATGCCCGTTTTACCGCATCCGCTGATGATCAGCAACAGAGACATGAGCAGAATGGGGAGCAGGGAATAGATATGCTTTTTATTCATAACGTAGAGTTCCTCGTTTCTTTTGTTTTTTGTTTTGAAATCCGAAAGTTATCCAGCTTTTCTTCTACCTGCATGACGTGGTGTACCAAATCTTCTCTCCATCCATGCAATGAGTACAAACAGGGCGATACCAAGCAGGGATAATAGCATAATGGCGGCGAACATCGCATCCGTGTTCATATTGCTCGACATTCTGCGGCTGAAGTAGCCAAGCCCCTTGCTTCCACCGAGCCATTCACCGATCGTTGCACCGACCACACAATACACCACAGACATTTTCAGTCCCGAAAAGAAGGAGGGAAGGGCAAGTGGAATCTGGAGTTTGCGAAAAATATCCCACTTGGTGGCCCCCATCGTCAGCAGCAGTTCACGCTGCTCCGGATCACCCTGGCGCAGGCCATCGTAGGTGCTCACCACAATTGGGAAAAATGCGATCAGGAACACCACCGCCACTTTACTCCACAGCGTGTAGCCAAACCACAGGATGAAGACGGGGGACAGGGCAATCAGCGGGATCGTCTGACTGATCACGATGAAGGGATATAACGCTTTTTCAATCGACCGATTCATATGCATACCCGTTGCAAATGCAATTCCGGCACCAATGGACAAGCCAAAACCAACGACAACCTCCATCAAGGTGGCGGGCAGATGTGTAGCCAGCAGAAGGTGGTGATGTTCATACAGCGAACGGACAATCGCCGTCGGGGCTGGAATGATGAAGGAAGGCACCCATCCCATACACACAATCCACTCCCAGAGAGCAAGCAGCAAGATCATGAGCAAAAGAAACAGACCATAACGGGCAAGCCAACCTCTTACGCTATGCTTCATGCTATCTCTCAAGTTACCGTCTCGCATGCAATTGTTCCTCCAGTAGTCGTCTCATCTGAACGAGAGCCGGTTCGTAGATCATGTCCGAATGCCTTGGACGTGGCAAAGGTACCGTCAGATCCTGCAGCTGTTGGTCTTGGCCCACCGGAGTTAACAGGATAATCCGATCACTGAGCAGCAGGGCTTCTTCAATGTCATGTGTGATGAACAACACGGTTTTGCCCAGGCCCCCCCAGAGCTCCAGCAGCCACCGATGCATCTCACGTTTGGTCAGGGCATCGAGTGCGCCGAATGGTTCATCCAGGAGCATGAGTTGGCCACCTGTCAGCAAAGTACGAAGCAGCGCGACACGCTGGCGCATGCCACCTGACAGCTCGTCCGGGTAAGCATGCGCGTGACCGGATAAGCCAAATCGGTCGAGACCGGCCAGAATGTCCGCTCGAATCCTTACCTTATCCTGCCGACCTGGAGCAAGTTCAGCGGGGAGCATGCAATTCTCCATGACGGTTCTCCAGGATAATAGGAGGTCCTTTTGTGGCATGTAGGCCACCTGCCCCAGTCGCTTTCCTTCTTGAACCCAAGGAATGTCAATGGTTCCGTGTGTTGGCTCAAGCAAGCCTGCCAGCAGCTTGAAGAGGGTACTTTTACCGGAGCCGCTGGAACCGATGAGCGAAACGAATTCTCCTTTGGCTACACGCATCGACACATTGGAGAGCACGGGGGAATCCCTTTTTCCCGGGAAAGCGTAGCTCATGTTGTGAAGGGTTATATCGTTATCCATCTCGTTCCGTCCCCCCTTGTTATTCAAAATTCAACCTCAAACCGCGGGATCTTTAATTACACCTTCTGATCTGCCCGCAGAACGCGAAAAAGACCCACCCATTTCCGGAGAAATGAGTGGGTCTGTAAGTCAATTCACATTAAATTTCATCATCAACATGAAAAAATCCGCTTACTGAGAGGCCGCTCCACTTCCCTCCGCTGGTATGATCCAGATCAGGTTCAAAGGGTCCGAATCGTTCGATTCGTCTCAGCCGCAAGGCTCCCCTAGTGCAATGTTCAAGATATGCAGTTGTGTGTTCAGCATATATCACATGCAAGTGGAATGTAAAGAGGGCGGCTTAAAAGAAGTGTGCGTAATGTGAGTTAGGAAAGTAACCTAGGATTCTAATCGTTGGAATGTAACAGTGAATCAAGCTCACCGATCAGCCGGGCAATCTGCTCAGGTGTGCCAATCGTAATCCGAAGCCAGGTAGGCATACCGAATTCGGCACCGCCGCGAACAGAGATGCCTCTGTTCAACAATTCTTGGGTAATCGGGCCACTATCCTGCAACAGATCCACCATAATGAAATTTGTTTCGGAAGGGATGTAGGGTAAGTTCCAATGATCAAAGGACTGCATTAACGTTTCCCGTCCCTGACGATTGTAGTGCAGGCAATGAGAAACAAATTCATGATCATCCAGGCTGGCCGAAGCAGCGGCTTGGGATGTGGCTGTTAGACTGATGGGCAGCTTGACCCGGTTAATGCCTTCAATAATACTTTCATTCCCGATGCCATATCCAATACGCAGGCCGGCCAGTCCATATATTTTGGAGAAGGTCCGCAAAATAATCAGATTATTGTACTGCTCCAGCAGCTTAACCGTATCAGGATAATCTTCACTTTCCGCGAATTCATAATACGCTTCGTCCAGGACAACCACGACATGGGAGGGAACATGTTCGAGTAAACCAAGCAGGGCATCTGCCGTGAAAATGGTTCCGGTTGGATTATTCGGATTGCACAGCCAGATGATTCGGGTAGAAGCATTAATCCGGTGCCGGAATTGCTCCAGGTCCAGCGAATGGTTGACCAAAGGCACTTCATGAATAACCCCGCCTGCCAGCAGCGTAGCGCCCTTATACCAGTTAAAGGAGGGCACCGGAATGAGTGATTCCTCGCCGGGATTAAGATAGGCTTGGGCGGTAAGGGTTAGGAGCTCGAATGATCCACTGCCAAATACCAGTTGGGAGGTACGCACACCTAGACGTTCCGCAAGTTTGTCACGGAGCAGTTGGCTGGAACCGTCGGGGTATTGAGCCAAAAGATCGGAACCCAGCGATCTGACCGCTTCTGCTGCCAGGGGAGAAGAACCAAACGGATTTTCGTTCGCTGCAAGTCGATCTACACTTTCCAGTCCCAACTCCCTCCGGATCTGTTCCATGGATTTGGCAGGCGTATAAGCCGGAATTCGATTTAACAAGTCTTTAACAGGTGGAGAGGGAACGGATGAAAGGGATTGCATAATCATGCCTTCTTTCCAGTGGAATTAGATCGAGAATGATATCTGTTTCTGGGCAATCTGCTGTGGTGTCTCTTGTGGAGGAGTCAACAATCGATTCAGAATCAGGTTTTCAAAATGAGCAAACCCGCTGTCCCGAACGCGAGGCCGCTCCAGCGTAATTCGGGTATCCATCGTTATATGACCATCCTCGATTAAAAGCACCCTGTCTGCCAGCGCAACCGCCTCGCTGACATCATGCGTGACCAGAATGACGGTCAGATCTTCTTCAGCCCACAAGCGTTCGATTAACTGCTGCATCTCAATTCGGGTTAATGCATCGAGTGCACCCAGCGGTTCATCCAGCAGCAGTAAGCGCGGATGACTTGCGAGTGCTCGTGCCAAGGCGACACGTTGTTTTTGTCCGCCAGATAATACCCCCGGCCAATCACCTTCACGCTCTTCAAGTCCTACATTGCGAAGCGACTGGCGTGCATCTTCCTTGTTCTTGTCGGGGATGCCCAATCGTACATTGTCGAGCACGGATTTCCAAGGCAGCAGCCGGGCTTCCTGAAACAGAAATCGTGTCTCGGGTGCTGTACTGCCAAGCTTTCTGTTACTCAGCATAATGCTCCCGGAAGAGGGAGGTTCCAGCCCGGCGATCAGACGCAGCAAAGTACTTTTGCCGCAGCCGCTTCGTCCAACGATGGCTACAAATTCCCCTTGTCTTACGTTGACGTTAATGTCGGATAGAATCGTCCGCTGATCATACGATTTCTGAACCCCATCTACTTGAAGAAAAGGACTGATCTGACTTGTGCTCATGGATTAATTCACGCTCCTTTGGCTTTACTTGCGGGATAGAGCCGGGTTCCAGCGCAGCCAGCGCCGTTCCAGCCATTTGGCGATGGTATCGGACAGCTTGCCCAGCAAGGCATACAGCAGAATGCTTAAGACGATTACGTCCATCTGCATGAATTCCCGCGCGTTCATTGCCATATATCCAATCCCCGCATCCGCCGCAACCGTCTCGGCTACGATGAGGGTCAGCCACATAATGCCAAGTGCATAACGAACACCCACCAGAATGGAAGGCAGTGCACCAGGCAGGATAATGTCTTTATAAAGGGACCAACGACTGAGGCCATATACTTTGCCCATTTCAATCAGACCGGGATCGACCGATCGTATGCCGTGGAACGTATTCAGATATACCGGAAAGAATACACCCAGGGAAACGAGGAATAATTTGGCTTCTTCACCGATCCCGAACCACACAATAACGAGGGGGATCAAGGACAGATGCGGAATGTTACGGATCATCTGTACCGAGGAGTCGGCGATCTTTTCCGCAAGGGAGGAGATGCCGTTCAGCACTCCCAGCAGAAAACCCAGACCCCCACCAATGAGGAATCCTCCCAAAGCCCGTCTGGCGCTAATACTGATATTGTTCAGTAGTTCACCGTTACCAAGCAGACGAATGAAGGCCCCCAGTACTTGAGCGGGACGGGGCAAAATATTGGCTGCAACAACTCCGGATGCAGTCAGCCATTGCCACAGAGCCAGAATGAGTAGTGGTACAACAAAAGGAATGAACTGGTTAAACCATGCCCGGTTAAAGGTTTTGGACCGCACGTTATGCCTACCTCCTTGCTTCCTTCGTTATTGACTACCTGGAGCTGGAAGTTGATCTTGAAGTGCATCACTCCAGAATGTGCTCACATCGACTGCCTGCCCAAAAATTCCCGCTTGCTGAAACGTATCTGCTACGTCCTGTTCGGACTTGATGGCCTCATCAGAAATGGCAACAATACGTGATGGGCGTTGTGCTTCTCCATCCGTGTAGGTTTTAAGGGCTTGTTCCACCGGCTGGTGGGTGTTGTCTGCTGTAATTTGAGCCCATGCATCCTTATTGGCACGAGCCCAATCATTGAATTTGTTGATTCGCTCCAGATAATCGGCAAGGGCCTCTTTCTGTTCCGCATTGGCAATAGCCTGATCGGAGGCGGCTACAAGGAAGCTGCCTGACAGGATATCTTTGGCGCTGGCGAGCGTTGTTGCTTCATTCTGATGTGCGGAGATGATGGCATTGCCGTAACTGGCAAGGGCATCCACTTTCCCGCTAATCAGGGCGCTGAGTCCATCGGCTGTTGAAAGTTCGACCGGACTGATGTCACTCCAGGTTAATCCGGCTTCCTCCAGCATTTTGAGCAGGAAATAGTGGGCCGTTGTATTTTTTACGAAAGCAACTTTCTTGCCTTTCAGGTCAGCAACCGATTTGATCGAAGAATCTTTGGGAACAACGACCTCCTGATTTAAGGTGCTGCCTTGTTGTACCGCTATAATTTTGAAGCTTCCACCATTGGCAGCCTGAGATGCAAAAATGGGCGGAATTTCACTGGTCACACCAAAGTCCAATTGATTTGCAGCCATCGCTTCGAGGATCAGGTTACCTCCCTGAAATACGTTATAAGTGACTTTATAGGGGGTGTCATCGAGTCCGGCGGCTTTTAGCCCCAATTCGAGATTGCCCCATCCGGTCTGACCAACCCGAATAGTAACGTCTTTATTCGAAGCAGCTGATGCTACTGTCGGTGTTGTGCCTGTACCGGTGGCCTGATTATCAGTTCCGGGAGAGCAGCCGGAAATCAGCAACAACAGAAGCGCACTCAGAAAGGCAGTTAAGGGAAGAGTGTACTGGCGGTTTGGACGGATCATAGGGAGGAAACCTCCTTGGTGTATGTACTGCTTTCACTAGACTGACTGGATTCTATGAATGTTTGGCCGATGCGGTCTGCCTGAAGAATGGCTTCGGTTACCTGCGCCGTGCTAACTCCGAAGGAGAGATGTGCCGCACTGCCTTCCCGCAGCTGTAGTCCTGCTGCAATGCGCGCAGCAGCTTCCTGAGGCTGTTGTTGTATCCCAAGTTGGGCAAGAGTGATGGGCAGATTCAGCTTATGTAACAGAGTGGTCAACTCATGAAGCTCATCCCCTGCTTTGCCTTCAAGAATCCACTGGGTGAAGAGTCCAAAGGCTACCTTTTCTCCATGTAGCGAAGCGTGTGTTTCGGGTAATTTGGTGAGGCTATCATGCAGCCCGTGAGCAATCGCAGCATGAAGTGATCCATCGCTAATGCTGCCTACAAGTCCTGCGAGCACAATGATGGCATCGGCAACATCACGGAATTGAGGTGTACTACCGGTTGTATCGGTGGATTCATAGACATCGATGGCGTGCGCTTCAAGAATATCGAGTGCAAGCTTGGCAGTGCTGACACTGTTTCGGAGAGTGAGGCTGGTGGCGTTGCCACTTAGATTAACGGCGAACTCATGCCATTTTACGAGTGTGTCACCGATCCCAGCGGCCAAATACCGCCTTGGTGCACTCGCCAGAATATGAGGATCAGCCAGAACGAGATTGGGCGAACGGCGCATGGGACGATATCCTGCAGCTTGGCCCTGTTCATCATAGAGCACGGTTAAGGCGGACCAGGCAGCGCAGGTTGCGGCAATCGTAGGGACCGTTACAATGGGCAATTGGGCTTGCTCGGCCACCGCTTTGGACAGATCGAGAACTTTACCACCACCGACGCCGATAATCAGATCAACATCCAGATCGAAAGCTTGCTGCGTAAAAGTATCAATCTGGCCTGTTGTAACTTCACCATGAAACAACTGCACATGGAACTTGATCTTATGCTCTTCCAGTGAAGGAAGAAGGTAAGGCTTTACGGCTTTTAATGCAGCCTCACCGGCGATGATGAGAACATGCTGCCCAAGCTGTGCAATCCGCGAACCACTTTGCTCAAGAATGTTAGCCTCGTGTACATATACTGCGGGTGCCTTAACAGTAATCATGAATACACTCCCCTTATAACTTATTATTCTTACGTTTTAACTTGGTTTTAAATTGTTTAGATTCTAGCATTGCGTTTCAGCAACCACAATAACCCGGACAATCAATACATCCTATACTTCGATTGAAAGAATCTATAAGTAATAATAGAACGGGGGAACGAGGGGCAATCGACTCTTTACTTTGCTTATGTTACGGAGGCAGGTTTATTTAAGATGTAAGATACGGTACAATGTCTAATAATTTCTATAGGTTGCTTTCGGGATATGACCAATGGAGAGGGGAGTGCTTATGAAAACTATTGGCCTTATTGGCGGAATGAGTTGGGAGTCATCGTTAGAATATTATCGAATTATTAACGAAGAAGTAAAAACTAAATTGGGAGGATTGCATTCAGCCAAGTGCATTTTATATAGCGTGGATTTCGAAGAAATCGAGCGCTATCAAGCTGAAGGAGAATGGGAAAGCGCTGGGAAATTATTAGGCAATGCTGCTCAGTCTTTGGAAAAGGCAGGAGCTGAAATGATTGTAATTTGTACAAATACGATGCATAAAGTAATTAATCATATTGAAGAAAAAGTTAGCTTACCCGTTGTGCACATTGCTGATTCAACAGCCAATCAGATTCTAAAGTCCAAAATAAGTACAGTTGGTTTACTTGGCACTAAATATACGATGGAACAGGACTTCTATAAAAAACGAATTGAGTTTAATGGTATTAAGGTTTTGGTGCCGAATGAAGAGGATCGAACAGGCATAAATAAAGTAATATATGAGGAATTGTGTTTAGGGAAAATTCAACAAGAATCAAGGGATTATTATAAAGAGGTTATTAAGAGATTAGTTGATCATGGAGCCGAGGGGATAATATTAGGTTGCACCGAAATTGGTTTATTAGTAAAACCGGAGGATTCAGAAGTGCCCTTATTTGATACAACACGAATACATGCCATTGAATCTGTTAATCTGGCATTAGCCAAATAAAATGGACCTAACGGGATAAACCGGTTCTCGGATTTACCTTGGCACCTGAACCCGATATAATAGTGGTGGCACATATGGGCCGGATCACAAATGAGGGTGGGACTGTTCTCCCTCTAAGCAGAATGGGGACCCCGAGTTGAAAACGTTCAAGAAAGTATATATTGAGATCACAAGTATATGTAATCTGGCATGCAGCTTCTGTCCGCAGACCAAACGTGCCAAAAATTTCATTGACCCTGAAGTCTTCAACAATATATTGGATCAGATCAAACCCCATACTAAACATATTTATTTACATGTCAAAGGTGAGCCGCTGCTTCATCCCAAAATTGATCTGTTACTGGATTCAGCGCATGAAAAGGGATTCAAGGTTAACATTACGACAAACGGTACGCTGCTGCCCAAAACCCAGCACAAACTGCTCGGCAAACCGGCACTGCGTCAGATGAACTTCTCCCTGCACAGCTTTGATGGTCACGAAGGTTCTACAGACCGTGAGGGTTATCTGGGCAATGTGTTGTCTTTTGTCCGGGAAGCAGTGAAGCACAATGTCATTATTTCATTCCGACTCTGGAATTTGACACAGGATAACTTCACGAATGCGCAGATGAACCGAAACCGGGAGACGCTGGAGGTTCTTGAACGTGAGTTCAATCTGGATTTCCGTATTGAGGAGAAGGTGGTGCCAGGGAGCGGTGTCAAAATTGCCCCGAATGTGTATCTGAATCAGGACCATGAATTCCAGTGGCCGAGTCTGGATGCACCCGAAGATGATGGCAAAGGCTTCTGTCATGCGCTTCGCAGTCAGGCTGCCGTGCTTGTCGATGGAACTGTAGTTCCATGCTGCCTCGATGGTGAGGGTGTAATTAACTTGGGCAACGTTCATGAAAAATCGTTCTCGGAGATTGTGGATGGTGAACGAGCCAACAATCTGTTCTATGGTTTCTCCAAACGGGAAGCAGTGGAGGAATTATGTCGGAAGTGTGGATATCGTCAGCGGTTTGGCGCTTAAAGCGTAATTTAATAAATAAAATGAGATGCAAAATAATAGAGATCACGTTGTCTGGAAACAGATGAAGTGGTCTTTCGTTTTTTTTATAGGCCCATACAGGAACATATAGCCCTAAATTACAAGTTGTAAAAGAAGCATACCCGAAGTTGAGATCGGCACATTACACAATGGAGTACGATACAAAAAATGCCGAAATCACAGACATAATGCTGTCATTTTGATATCTAAGCTAATGATTATTATCGTAACACTCCTTTTTTGGTAGGATCAGGGTAGGTTCCGAGCCAGGGGTGCACCTCTGATCGGTTCCTTGAGGACAAGCTTATGCTTGTACGCCAATTCATCTGAATAAGGGAGGATTTAAGTGATGAAAAAAATGTTGACGTTGTTGCTGTCCGCCGGTCTGGTTGCTTCATTGTTCGGTGCAATTCCAGCTTTTGCTGCACCTACTGTTGTGAACTCAACGATTATTGTAGCCAAGGGAGAAACTTTTGATGGCAAAGGCCAAACGTATGTAGCCAACCCTTCCACCCTGGGAGATGGATCTCAAGCTGAAGATCAGAAGCCGGTATTTCGGTTGGAGGCAGGCGCCACACTCAAAAATGTAATTATCGGTTCACCTGCAGCTGACGGTGTTCATTGTTACGGTAACTGTTCTATTTCGAATGTGGTATGGCAAGACGTGGGCGAGGATGCACTGACGCTGAAGTCTTCCGGAACCGTAAACATCACTGGTGGAGCAGCTTACAAGGCCTATGATAAAGTATTTCAAATGAATGCAGCCGGAACGATTAACATTAAAAATTTCCGTGCAGACGATATTGGCAAGCTGGTACGCCAGAATGGCGGAACAACCTTCGCCGTGAACATGACGCTCGACAACTCGGACATTTCCAATGTCAAAGATTCCATTATGCGTACGGATAGCAGTACATCGCAAGGCAAAATTACAAATACCCGTTATTCCAAAGTACCGACCTTGTTTAAAGGCTTTGCATCGGGCAAAACAAGTCAATCCGGGAATACACAATATTAAAACGGAGCTTACCGGTTCGCAAGAATTTTCCTCTAAATAATATGATGCATAAACAATTAAAGGGGTTGTCCCATCAGTCATGAATATGACGGAGGACAGCCCTTGTTTGCGTTATTTTGGTTTAATGAACCTGACACACGTTATTCACTCACATTTGCACCTTTCTGAGATGTAACGAATCACAGAGACGTTATTTCTTGAAGCAGAAGCATATTTGTACAAGGAAGAACATATAGTTAATCACTCTTTCTTCTAGGTTAAACTGATTTTTCCTTATCGGGATTGTCACAAATACCCATGTGTTGTACAGTAGAAGCAATGAAATAAGTGAACCGGGAGCTCAATGAAGTTGGGCTGAGAGAGCGGCCTTGTGCCGCTGACCGTATATCTGATCTGGGTAATGCCAGCGTAGAGAACATGATTTGCGATGTGCAATATTTAAGCGATAAGGGATAAATAATAAATGTCAGCGTTTCTTGAGTGCAGCGGAATTTTTCTGATGTAACGGGGATGGTGTCGTTTGTTTTCTACTTTCTCTATATCTGCCTAATGCGCAGCATCGTGAGAATTGTAAACTGTGCGTATGGCCTGCCTGGGAACCGGGGAGGCTTTTTTGTTTGTTTTATTATTTATTTTAAATCAAGGGAAACAGAGGAAGGAAGTAGAGAACATGTCAACAGCAGTAGGCAGCAACAGATTGAAGTTAACCGATATTTTGGTAACGATTGTGATTGCGGTGGTCTTCGGGGTGATCTATAAAATATGGGGACCTACATATGATCTGATGAAGCCATTCGGCGTTCATGCGGAGCAGATGATTTACGGCATGTGGTTCATGGCGGGCACCTTTGCCTTTGTAATCATTCGGAAGCCAGGTGTAGCCATTCTGGCAGAAGTTGCGGCATCCACGGTGAGTGCTTTTCTCGGAAGTGAGTGGGGCATGTCCACACTGGTATATGGGCTGCTGCAAGGGCTGGGTGCAGAGATTTTCTTCGCCGCATTTCTGTATCGGAAAAGCAATCTGCTCGTCACTTGCCTTGCGGCTATTGGTGCAGCGGCGGCTTCGCTTGTACTGGATTATCAGTACGGGTACATTGATTCCCTCTCGGCTTGGAACTATACACTGTTTATCGGGTTCCGCTTCATTGGCAGTATTCTGATTGCAGGTGTATTCGCCTATTATCTCGCCAAAGCGCTGGAGCTTACAGGTGTAACACGATCCCTTAGACCGGTGTCGAAGCAGGATTATGAGGCGCTGGACTAGATGAATGAAGTGGAGAATGTGCAAGCGGTAGGTGTTACGAATCTAAGATGCAAGTTCCCGGGAGAGAAGGCCTTGGTGTTCCAAGGCTTGTCTCTCTCTGTGCGTCACGGGGAGAAAGTATTGTTGCTTGGACCAAGTGGCTCTGGCAAATCAACCTTGCTGCAAATTCTGAGCGGTCTGATTCCGCGATCTGTGGAGATTCCGATGAAATGTGATGATATTCAGGTTCCTGAGCAGCCCGGCATTGTTTTTCAAGATCCGGATACCCAGTTCTGTATGTCGTATACGGATGAAGAGATTGCTTTTGTACTGGAAAACCGGAATATTCCACGCGAGCAGATGTCTGCTCTTATTCATCGATACCTGGAACAGGTTGGGTTATGCTTTGAGCATAATCGCACACTCATTCAATCCATGTCACAGGGTATGAAGCAGCGTCTTGCGATGGCCTCGATTCTGGCCATGGAGCCAGACGTACTCTTTTTGGATGAACCAACGGCACTGCTGGATGACGAAGGAACCTCTCAGGTGTGGGATACGGTGAAACAGATTGCACAGGACAAAACACTCATTATCGTGGAACATAAAATTAATGAAATCGTCGAGTGGGTGGATCGAATCATCGTATTGTCGCCTGAAGGAAAGATTGTGGCAGATGGTCCGGCGAATCAGGTGTTTACAGATGAGCGGAATATGCTCAGGGAATACGGAATCTGGTATCCAGGGGTTTGGGAAGAACGAGGGCAGACGAAAGCACAGACGTTGGTCACAGGAGAGTTTATTCGTTATGGGGCAACAGAAACTGAAAGTATAGATTATAAGGAGAGGGAAACCTCTGCGCTGCCCCAACCAGCACTGGAAATGCAGCAATTCACCGGATGGCGCGGGAAAACGCCATTCATTCAGGTGGAGCAGGCCAAGGTATGGCACGGAGATTGGGTGGGGATTGTCGGGGCTAACGGGGCAGGTAAAAGTTCATTATTGCTGTCCATGATGAATATTCTAAAAACGACAGGTCATTATGGTGTGGAAGGACAATCGGCCGGAAAAACCGAGCAACTTGCAGATCGTATTGCCTTTGTGTTCCAGAATCCTGAATTCCAATTCGTGACGAATACGGTCCGGGATGAAGTGGGATTTTCCTTGCTGAGCGGCAAGTTAACTGCCGCAGAAAGAGGTATTCGAACCGATCAAATGCTGGAGCAATTCGGACTGACTGAGCTGTCGGGGAGACATCCATATCAATTGTCGATGGGACAGAAACGACGGCTGAGTGTAGCATCAGCTCTGGTACGGGAACAGCGTATTTTGTTACTGGATGAACCTACCTTTGGACAGGATGCGCGGAATACCTTTGCCATGTTATCACAGCTGGAGCGGCTGCGGCGTGAAGGGACAGCCATCGTGATGGTTACGCATGATCATGAAATCGTAAAACGTTATTGCAACCGAATCTGGAAGGTGGATGAGGGGAGGTTAACGGATGCAGCTCTCGTTTCCTCATCGTGAGACCTGGCTTCACGCGGTGAATCCGGGGTTGAAAATGATTTTCCTGACATTGCTGTTTGTCTTCGTCATCCTTGTTCACAACCTGAATGTAATGGCTAATGTGGCAGTTGTCATGCTTTTACTGCTGGGCTGGACGGGTCACCCATGGCCCAGATTATTGCTGTATGCGTCTCCGTTCATTTTGGTATTTATATCAACTTCCACAGGGATGATCATGTTTGGTAAAGGCGAGACCACCTGGTTTCAGTGGGGATTGATTCATATTACCGAAGAGAGCTTCTATCGCGGGTTGCACCTGGGATTTCGTTCCCTAAGTATGGCGGCAGCTGGATTGTTGTTCGGCTTGACGACCAAGCCTGTGCGTCTCTTTTATTCCCTCATGCAGCAGTGGAGGCTCCCACCCAAGTATGCTTATAGCTTTCTGGCGGCGATGCGCATGATTCCGATTTTGCTGGATGAATTCCAGACGTTGCGGTATGCCATCCGTATTCGGGGAACGAGGCAGCGCGGCTCCCGTTGGAATGTGTACGGCATATTGAAACGATATGCTATTCCACTACTTGCACAGAGTATTCGCCGTGCGCAGCGTATGGCGGTGGCGATGGAAGCAAAAGGATTCAAGGAAGGTGGGAGCCGGACCTATTACGTCCAGATCGGGTATTCCCGAGCGGATGTATGGTTTGTGGGATATTTTATCATCATGTTAACCGCTGCTTATATATTGGGAACCACATTTCCTTATAATTCAACCCTATTGGATGTAAGGTGAGACCTGTAATTATTTGCACCTTGTAAATATATTTGGGAGTAACAGTAACTTTTCCTTGTTCAAAACGTCTTTAATGGAAATAACTTCAAATAGATGAGGTGAACGAGTGTGAAGACAGGGTCGAAGTGGCAAAAGACGGGGTACCTATGGATCACTGTAAGCGGAATATCGGCCGTGCTGTTTACAGGATTCATGCTGCTGGATACGAATACGGAAATACAGGCAGGACAGGGCTCCGGTTCGACAACTCAATCCTTATCTGCGCAAACGAAAACGACCTATAAACCGGGTGATACATTGAATTTGGAGGCAGGTATACCCCTACACACCCAAGTTATAGGTAACAAAATGCCCGTTGATTTGATGGGAATACAGTACTACACTTCCAGCAACGAGAAAATCAAAGTACAAGCCGTTCGCGGCGAATGGATCCAATTCCAGGATTACAACAGAGGTGAACTCTGGATTCCCGCCTGGTATGCATCCAAGGAAAGCCGAAGCCTGAAGACTGTAACTCCCCAGACGTTCAGTCTTCGTCCCGGAAGTAAGCTGTATCTGGCTCCTGGAAGTACGACAAGTTGGACTCCAAGTCCAACGCTGACAGACCAGGCTTTGATTGTTGCAGCGACGAAGGATTGGTATGGCGTTTCTATTGCCCCGCGCGTCTGGAATAAGGAATCATTCACCTATCGTCCTGCATTGCTGTGGGTTAAAGCACAGGCTGTAGAGCAGCAAGCCATTGTAGCGGATGGTTGGTTTCAACAGGATGCATCGCAGTCCGCTTTGGCTGTACGTCATTTGACGGATATCACGTTGAACAAAAAAACAACCTCCAAACAAGTCAAACAATGGCTCGGCGAACCGGATTGGAAAGAGAATTCGGCCAATTTGAATGACACCGGTTATACGATGAGTATTGGACAGACTTGGCGATATGAGCGAGCAGACGCGCAATTTTTGGTGACATTCAATAAGAACGGCAAACTTGCTAGAACACGCTGGAATATACCGCAAGATGATCGGAACCATGTGGTGACGGATTGGAGCTTCAGTCGTTCGGATGAATATGAATTCACAACCAAAATCACAGGCAAGTCATTGCCGATAACGCTACCTTGGAAACCAATATGGACAAATCAAGGCGATATCAACTATACCTTTTTGAAAGCAGCGACAGATGATGTGCTCCTGATGAAAGGGGATGACGGTGGATTTAGTGGTTTTCATTATGAGAGTTCAATGTATGCTCTTGACCGACATTCCGGTAAGAAATTATGGGAGATCAATGCGGGGTATGGGAGACAGCAGGTAGAAGTAGATGCAGGACGCCAATACGTTACAATGTATACAGATTATGACCCTGACAAGAAAGAATACGTAGATCGTATACGCCACCTCCAATTGAAGAGCGGTGATGTCGTATGGGAGTATGCTCCCAAGCAAAAATTCAGATTGAACGGCATCACTGCCGCAAAGAATGTAGTTGTTGTGAGTAGTCCAGTTGTCGAAGGCTCAAGTAATAGCTGGTTAACGGTGTTGGACAGTGCAAATGGAAAAACATTATGGACAAGAAAACTTAGTACAGGATATCAACTGTTAAACAAAGGTTCAGATGACCCTTATGTGATGTATTGGGAGAAAAACCAACTGGTCGCAGCGGACCCTCTGTCTGGCCGAACCGTATGGAGCATTAAGGTTGGTAAACCGACTGTGGATCATCCTGAGAACAATTCATACTTTGATGGAATATACCGTCTTGATCCCTTTGCGTCAACTCAGCCAGAACGCTGGATGTTGTTGAGAGATCAGTGGGCGTTGCTTGATCTGAACACTGGCAAGAAGCTTGCACAATTCCCTGCTCGGAATGGACAGCAATTTGAGGTGCTGAGCGACGGCAAGCTGCTAATTCGTGAAAACAAGAAAGGGGATATATACGGCGATTACGCAGATTTCACAACAACTCTGTACGATGCCAAGAGCGGCACAAAACGTTGGACGCAAAAGGGCAAGATCGAACGAGGATTTGTGGAGGACGATCAATTATATGTAGTCAAAAACGGTTATCCGGCAGCCCTTGCATATGGTACAGGAGAGACACGTTGGAATACACAAAACACGATTTCGTCACTTCGATACCCTACCAATCAGGGGAGTTACGTGGTGATTGAAGATCAGCTTTTGCTGCCGATGGGAGAGGATCTACTGGTTATGGATAAAAATAACGGTACCTTGATTGGCCGTGTGCATGATGTTGTGATGGCCACACCGGAGCACCGGGATCGGGATGCGAAGAATGGAACCATGAATCGATTTGGAAATGAAGTCTATATTGGGTCGTCCAACGGACGGTTTAGTATATATGATGCAAATGATTTGCACACAGATATCTCACGTTAAAGCTTGTTTCATGTGGGATGATGATTTATTATAAATAAACAGGATTGCTCGCGCTCCGGTTATCGGCTGTGCGGGCTTTCTTCATGTGTTCTTGAAGGACCATGTACGATTAATCGCAGGAGGAATCTCCCATGATTTCATTATACGGGGTAAGCAAGCGTTATAACGAGCGTGGGTCCCGTGAAGATCAGGGATTCGAAGCGTTAAGCTCGGTTTCCCTGGAAGTAGGCCAGGGAGAGATCCACGGCATTATCGGCTCTAGTGGTGCAGGGAAATCCACACTTCTGCGCATGCTCAATGGATTGGAGAAGCCGGATGACGGCGAAGTCATTGTGAATGGGCAGCATCTGACCAGGATGAGTGAGAATAGTCTGCGTCAGGCACGGAGGTCCATTGGCATGATTTTTCAGCACTTCAATCTGGTCAGCAATCGGACCGTAAGTGGCAATGTCTGCATGCCTCTGGAACTCGCTGGCGTATCCCGTACCGAGCGGGTTGCACGGGGACTTGAAGTGTTGAGATTTGTCGGACTTGAAGATAAGGCCAACCAGTATCCTGCACAGTTAAGTGGAGGGCAAAAGCAACGTGTTGCCATTGCCAGAGCACTAGCCAGCCGCCCGGATGTGCTGCTCTGTGATGAACCAACATCTTCGCTTGATCCGCAGACCACGAGTGGAATTCTGGATGTGTTGCGTCATGTCAATGAAACGCTGGGGGTAACTATTGTACTCGTTACACATGAGATGGAGGTTGCCCGAAAGCTCTGCAACCGGATATCGGTGATGAAAGAAGGAAGGATCATCAAAACGCTGTCGGAAGCGGAAGTACGTAGCATACCGGCACCGAAGCCTGATCTTCTAACATCCTTGTTGATGGGCGAAGATGTATCCATGAGTGGACGAAATACCTCTCTTCATGGTGGCCAGGAGGAGCAAAACGATGATACCTGAGTCCGTTGTGAAGTATCAGCATGAAATTTGGCAGGCCATCGGAGAGACGTTTGTCATGGTGGGGATCTCCATCACGGCAGCCGTGTTAATCGGGTTGCCTCTGGGTACACTGCTGTATCTGTTCAGAAAAGGGCAACGTTATCAGAATCGACCTCTGTTCACGATTCTGGGAAGTCTCGTCAACATCATTCGTTCCTTCCCGTTTCTGCTGCTAGTGGTATTTATGATTCCGTTCACACGTCTGCTCGTTGGAACATCCATCGGGACGCTCGCGGCAACCGTGCCGCTCTCGGTCATCGCCATTGCTTATTACGCCAGACTGGTAGAACAGGCATTGCTTGATGTCCCGAAAGGGGTGGTTGAAGCTGCTTCTTCTATGGGTGCATCGACCATACAGCTTGTGGTGAAATTCCTGTATGTGGAGGCTCGCTCAAGTCTTGTACTCGGCTTAACTACGGCAACCATTAGCTTTATCTCTTACTCTACGGTCATGGGTATTGTCGGTGGTGGCGGTGTTGGTGATTTTGCGATTCGTTACGGTTATCAGCGATTCGAGACGGAGATTATGGTATTTACGATTATCATTATGATTATCCTGGTACAGATGATCCAATTTACTGGCAGCAGACTGTCCCGCTGGCTCGATCGCAGATCCTGAAGAAGGACAAGCATTGCAGAAAGATTGAATTACAGCATGAACAATACAGATTACATGATGAAGGGGTTTATATCAGATGAAAGCAAAACTAATGCTCATGCTGCTGGCAGTGACGCTGGTAGCAGCCGGATGCGGCAAAAAAGAAGAAACACCTGCGGCGGAAGGAAATAAGGAAAGTACTCAAGCCGGACAAGAAGTGACTTTGAAAGTAGCTACTTTGATTCCGCCAATGACGGATGTGCTGGATATTGTGAAACCATTGCTGAAAGAAGATGGCGTTAATCTGGAAGTTGTTGTACTTTCCGATAACGTTCAACCGAATACTGCACTGGCGAACAAAGAAGTAGACGCAAACTTCTTCCAGCACGTACCTTACATGAATCAGTACAATGAAGCAAATAACGCTAACTTGGTGGCTGTTCAACCGATCTACAATGCCATCTACGGAGCATATTCCAAAAAGGTTAAATCCATTGAAGAATTGCCTGAAGGTGCAACGGTAGCGATTGCCAACGATCCGTCCAACATTGGACGCTCGCTGGTGATGATGGAGCAGAACGGCCTGATCAAGCTGAAAGAAGGCGTCGGTTTTAATGCAACGCAAGCAGACATCACGGAAAACACGAAGAATTTCAAGTTCAAAGAAGTGGATCTGTTGATGCTCGCCCGTATGTTGGATGATGCGGATCTGGTTGCCATGACGCCAGCCTATGCGAGTCCGCTTGGACTTACACCGAAGAAGGATGCGCTGTTCACTGAGAAGGATGATTCCCATTTTGCCATTACCTTGGTTGCCCGGGAAGATAACAAGGATTCGGAAGCTATTCAGAAGCTGGCGAAGCGTATGGCTGGTCCAGAAGTGAAAGCCTTCTTTGAAGAGAAGTATGCAGATATTGCAATCCCGGCGTTTAAATAACATCCGTTAATCAGCAACTGAAATGATTGTACAGATAGGATTCAGGACAAACATGAAGACCCAGGCCTCATTGCCTGGGTCTTTTTTTGTTAACTTGTATTACGGAGTAAAGGAGAAGAGCAGCATCAGCTTTTGTCAGAGTCAGGTTCTACCTTTGGCTCCATGAGGCGGATCAATTTACGCTCGGTAGCAGTGTCCGTTGCAGGTGTGTAGATACTGCACCGCAAATCGGCATTTCCCTGAACCTGAAGTGAGGTAAGATCAAAAAGCATTTTGCCAGCTTTGGAATGTCTAAATTCAATCAACACGTCCGGGGCGCTGCTAACACTGCTTTGTTTCCAAAGGGGTTGAAAATCGGGATATCTGTCCATCATGTCATCCAAAAACAAGTTGTACCATTCATCATCGACATATTGACCATAATAAGCACGGAAAATAGCCAGGAATCCGCTGACAAAATCCTCCCAATTGACGGCCAGTCTTCGAAATTCTTTTCGTTCAAACAACAAACTGATCATGTTCCGCTGTTCAGCAGGAATCTGTTCAAAGTCCATAAACACATGCCGCGCTGCGTCATTCCAGCCCACAATGTGGCAGCGTCGGTCTGAGATGATTGTGGGACAATTGCGAAGTTCCTGCAATATTTTTTGCAAAGAGGGATGTATTTGGAGTGGCTTCTCATCCAGAATATGAAGTTCCGAATGGTAGTCCAGACCAAGGGAAAACAAATACTTCCGTTCATCCGCTGTCAGCCTGAGAGCTGAGGCGATGTTATCCAATACGGAATGAGATACCTGAATATCCCGGCCCTGTTCAAGCCAGGTGTACCATGTGGTGCTCACACCTGCCAATTGGGATACTTCTTCTCTTCTTAATCCAGGCGTTCTTCTCCGGGAGCCCGCGGGTAATCCGACAGATTCTGGCGAGATTTTGGAGCGCTGGTTTTTCAGAAAAGCGGACAGTGCCTGCAGCCTGACATCATGGTTCATTCCATCACCTCCGTTCCTGAGTTTATCATGGTAGTCATTATACTATTATAATTGACAACTTGTAATAGGATAATACGAATGGCAATATAAGTGCATAACTTAACTAAACAAGTATGGAAAGAGCACTAAAGGAGGATGCATTATGGAGCGTGTTGTTATTACAGGAATGGGGATTATCTCTCCTTTGGGGAATGATGTGCATACATTTTGGAATGGATTGGTGGAAGGCAAATCAGGAGTTTCGCCAATTGAAGCGTTTGATACAACGTCCTATAAAACGAAGATAGCAGGGGTGGTCCGTGATTTTGACGGAGAAGAACGGTTTGGACGGAAGGAAGCACGGCGTATGGACCGGTTCGTGCAATTTGCTGTTGCGGCAGCAGATCAGGCTTTATCTGACTCCGGTCTCGAGATGGAGCATGTGGACAGGGAGCGCGTTGGCGTGTATATCGGTTCCGGCATCGGCGGAATCCAGACCCTGATGGAACAAGGCAAACTCCTGTCTGAACGTGGGCCTGCAAGAGTCAGTCCAACACTGGTGCCCATGATGATATCCAATATGGCGGCGGCTATGGTGAGCATGAGATTTGGCTGTTGGGGACCTACTCTCTCGCCAGTGACAGCCTGTTCGATCGGCAACACCGCCATAGGTGAGGCTTTCCGGCTGATCCGTCACGGAGGAGCAGATGTGATTTTTGCTGGAGGGACGGAGGCAGCTGTTACCGAAGTATCACTGGCAAGCTTCGGCAATGCGACGGCGCTATCTACACGAAACGAAGCGTACGAAGGAGCGAGTCGACCATTTGATGCAGGCAGAGATGGTTTTGTCATGGCTGAGGGTGCCGGGGTCTTGGTTGTAGAGTCTTTGTCCCACGCCCTTGCGAGAGGTGCAAACATCCTTGCAGAGATCGTAGGTTATGGTGCCAGTTCAGACGCGTATCATATGGTAGCAACCCATCCCGAAGGACGTGGTGCATACTTGGCCATGAAAGCCGCTCTGGCGGATGCACAGCTTCAGCCGCAAGACATTGATGTCATTAATGCTCATGCTACCAGTACGGAAGCGGGTGATCTTTCCGAGACACGAGCAATCAAGCAGCTGTTTGGTGCGGAAGCCTATCATATTCCGGTAACAGCAAACAAATCGATGACCGGACATATGCTGGGGGCGGCTGGTGGTGCGGAAGCTATATCGCTCATTCAAAGCTTGCGTAACGGCATCATTCCACCGACAATCAATCAAGAGCAGAGCGATCCGGAATGTGATCTCGATTATGTCCCCAATGTTGCAAGAGAAGCTGACCTGAAGATCGGGATGTCTAACTCATTTGGCTTCGGTGGTCATAATGCGGTAATTATTTTGCAGAAATATCTATCGTAAACTTACAGAGAGCAGTGACTGCCCGAAGGCGCACTGTTCTCTTTTTATTTGCTGTGCGAAGACTGTTCCGGCTACGAAAGTGCAATAAAGGTCATTAGTTCGCTAGTTGCATGTAAACATGAGAAATGGCCCATGAATATGGTCGGGATATTCGTTAGAATATTCAATAGGGGCACATATGTACGTATATTTGAATGGATAACGAAATAGGCCGATGCTTAAGTTTGGCCCATTTTCCATGGTGGTATAGATATAAGGGCTGATAGAGGCTTCTTCTAACATAAAGCTATACATAGGAGGTTAAGCAGTGAACGTATGGATTACGGTGAAAAGTCTGGGTAAACGCAAGCCGGCACTTGCCAAACAAGCTGCCGAACTTCCGGAAACAACCGATACGCTGAGAAAGCTTATTAAGAACATGGTGGCTGAGCAGCTCAAGGCTCTTCAGGACAAGAAGAGTGAAGCGGAATGGCTTGCCTACCTGATGCCCGAAGACATTCAAGAGCAGGGAGCAGCAGGAAAAGTAGGCTTTGGCACGATCTATAACGAAGGGGTTCCCGATGTAGAAGGCGCCATTGATACAGCTGTAACCGCATATGAAGATGGGTTATTTAAGGTATTTCTTAATGATGAAGAGTTGCAGGCATTGGATGAGCCGTTGATGATACAGGAAGACGATAATGTGGTGTTTATCCGCTTTACAATGCTTGCCGGACGTATGTGGTAGAGAGTGATGAGGAGGAGAATGGAATGAATCAGGAAGATAAAGTTCAACAGTATCAACAAGAGTTGCAGGAAAAAGTGAAATCGCTGAAGGGTGTGGAGCAAGAACTCGCAGGCTATGTTGCAGAGATGGCTGGATTCACCTATTTGCGCGAAGACGAAAAGGCCTATTTGGATGCAGTGCAGCAATTGCAAGGTATGTCCGCTGAGACGAAAACGCCATTGTTCCGTCCATTGCTGGATGTGCTGGAGCAACTGGTCAGTGGATCCTTCCTGACTCGATTCCGTTACATTGCAGAACGTGCCGTGAATTTTCCTTATAGCAAACATTATGAGCGCAGACCATTTCGTACAACCGATCCCGAGCAGCATATTGGACAGGTTCTTCGTAAAATGATTGCCTTGTTCCGCATGGAGATGCATGGCTTCTCTCTGAACGAATATGTATCCATGCGGGAGTACAAGTTTGATTATCTTCATGAGATCAGAGCCGTTTTACCGGATTGTATTGCCTATGAACTGGATCATGAAACCGGTGATATGAAGCAGGCGCTGCATGATATCATCTATGGCGACAATCAGAATGCATTGCTGACCAATGAAATGATCAAGGGTATCTTCATGAGCAATCAGGTGGATGCTTATCAAATGGTTGGGGAATTGCTGGTAGCAGCCAGACTGCAGGAGGGGTTGCGCCAGAGCATTGTAGAACGGATGGATGAAGGAACGCTTGAGGCGTATATATACATATTAAAAATAATCATCGACAACAACCTGATTCGGTTCAGTTCAGTGGTGAGAGCGCTCGCCGTATGGACAGGTATTGGAATTGAAGCGGCGAATCAGCGTGTTGCTACGCAATTAATTACACAAGCGCATCAAGCATTGACTGATTCTGCGGTGCGAGAGGAATGGCAGCAAAGTGCCAATGCAAACCAATTATTCATTAGTCTTTGGGCAACCGCAGTCATCGAAGAGAATGAATTGGAGCGAAAAGTCATCCAAATCATGGATCACGGGCAAGTATATCAGCAGATTGTTGCACAATACGTACTTGCTAACAGTCAGAACAGAGGGCTGCGCTTAAACATGGCACGTCAGTATCTTGAAGTACAGGATCTGGAGTTGCTGCATTGGGTGATTGAGAATTATGATGCCATGTACATGTTTAACTGGAGCTTTGAAAATGGGGAGAATCAACGTAGTGTTCACGTCTGGCCCCTGCCTGTTTTTGGAGATAAAGCCGTGCGTCGTCGTGACTTTGATCTGTTTAAACAAATGCTGGCCTACATTCCGCAGGGAGGGACAGGTGGACCATCCGGTGTTCTTGAATTTGTTCAATATCGGATCGATCCGGATGATGTAGTGAAAAAAATGCTGTACCTTGCTGCATATGACATGGACCCGGAATGGATTGGCGAGGTCATTGCACTCAAGGACAAACTAAGCCCGGATTTGCGAGGAGAATTGTTGTCCCAATTTGTCCATCATCCCGAGAACGAAGTACAAAGACAGTTTATTTTTGACAGTCTGTCGGATAAGAGCATGAACAATCGTGAGAATGCTCTGCTCAAAGCCAAGCTGCTGACGCTGACGCTCGAAGAGATGCTGCAAATGGAGGCGTTGCTCAAACTGAAAACGGGATCTTTGCGTCAGAAGACCATTCAGGTGTTACTGCTTCAGCCAACCGATCAGCTTATGGTATCCCTGAAACGACTTGTACAATCCAAAACTGAATTGCAACGATTGGGTGCGCTGGAACTGTTGACCGAGATCTCCGCAGATTCACAACGCATGGAGCAGCAGGAGCAGATGCAGCCAATCATAGCGTTAATCAAGACACCAACAGCCAAGGAGCAGAAGCTGCTGGACAAGCTTACAGAGCAGAGCAGCAGGTATACGGCGGCTAATGGATTCGGTTTGTATGATCCTTCATGGGAAAATCCATTGCTTCAGGAAGAACGTGATCTCGGTAGCTTCAAGCCGAAGGACATGTTTACCCTTTCCCTGGAAAAAGCGAAGCAGTTTCTTGATGGTTTGGATGCGTTGTTACATGAGCACAGAGACCATGAATATGAGGCCGAATATTATGCCGGTTACAAAGAAACCTTGCTTGTAGGTGCGACATTGCGTGCCATGGTCTTCATTCCTTATGATCAGCGGCAAGATATAGCATTATTGGAGCAGTTCCCTCTCCATAACATATGGGGAGAATATGTTCAGAAGAGTGGTCTGGATAGTAAAGAACTGCTGCAAATTTTGTTTGTGATTCGTTTGGAGGATCTGAACAAGAAGCTGGATAGTTATTACCGTTACTATTCCAACATATACGAATATAGTGAATTGGAGAAACACTGGCTGCTGGAAGGATGGCGCAAGGAATTTGCCGAAGAGGTCTATTCGGTTCAGTATATCCAGGACATGAAAAAGATGGTCAGTGAGCTTCGTTACACAGATCAGGTGAAAACGCTGATTGAGGCCGTTTATGAGGACAGTGATAAGTCAGATACATTTGAAATCGCTGAGCGGACATTGTATGCGCTGATGAAAATGATGCCTGAGGAACAAATGGAAAAGGAATCGGGCATACTTGCTCTCTTGTCTGGTCCATGGTTCTATATTGTCCGGGATCGTGTATATGACGATGAGAGTTTCATGCGATACTTCCAGACGATAAGCCAATTCGACCGATTAAATAAGGAAAGTAACCGAGGCTCCTTCCTCACTCTGGACGATTACCTGCGTGCTTATGAATTGGACTTCATTGATGCACAGGAAGTCTACAAGCAGCTGCTTGTGGGAGATTCTCGTGCCCAGTTTATTCGGGAATTGACATCAAGCCGGTCCGACTGGATTACGGAGAAACCGGTATTGGCAGAACTGCGAAGAACAGTTGTTGAACGAATTTTGGAGATTGAGTTAACCCGAGGAGAGCTCTCAACAGAAGTAAGTACGCTGGCCATGAAGCTTGAACGCATTGAAGGTATGGAGCATTGGGTGCATCTCGTTGCAGCCATGGATCAGGATACCTTTGTCCGTGGATATATCTACAGCTACGGTGACAATACGACACGTAAAGAAACGTTCAGCCATCTGATCCAGGTTTGCCATCCACGTGATGGAGAGGACGAAGTACTGTTGGGACAATTGCTGGCGAAGCATCCCATCCAGGAGAAGAAGCTCCTGGAAGCCGCAATGTACGCACCGCAATGGATGGAGATTGTTGCGAAGCATCTCGGATGGGAAGGACTGCGCAGTGCAGCCTGGTACTTCCATGCTCATATCAATGAACGGTTCACTGCTGAAAAGGAAACCATTGTGGCGCATTATTCTCCAATTTCACCTCAGGACTTTAACGAAGGTGCGTTTGATATCGCCTGGTTCGAGGAGGCATATGAAGCCGTCGGTGAGGAACGGTTCAGTCTGTTGTACGATTGTGCCAAATATATCTCTGGGGGAGCCAATCATCGCAGATCACAGTTGTTCGCGGATGCGGCACTTGGGAAGCTGAAGCTTGAAGATATGCGTCAGTCCGTGGAAGATAAGCGTAATAAAGATCATTTGTTGACCTACAGCCTGATTCCATTTGCAGAAGAACGGGAACAGGACCTGCGTGAGCGGTACGACTTCATTCAGAAGTTTCTGATGCAGAGCAAACAGTTTGGTGCACAGCGCCGTGCCAGTGAAGGTCTGGTATCCCAGATAGCGCTGGGTAACCTTGCCCGTAATGCAGGATATGCCGATGTTACCCGGCTGATGTGGGATATGGAAGCTCGCAAGCTGGATGAGATGAGATCCTATTTTGAGCCGCATGAACTGGATGAGGCTACTACAGCCCAATTGGTCATTGATGAAGAAGGCCAGCCGGAACTGCTCATCCTAAGCAAAGGGAAAACACTCAAATCTGTACCTGCTCGGTTCAAGAAAGATGGATACATCACCGAATTGAAGGAATTAAAAACAGATCTGGTTGATCAGTATCGCCGGGCAAGACAGGAATTGGAGCGTTCCATGACGGCAGGAACATCCTTTACGAGTGAGGAAGTTTCAAGCCTGCTGCAGAATCCGGTTCTTCGTCCACTGGTTCGCACGCTTGTGTTCCAAGCAGATGACAAGCTTGGAAGATTCGACGTAACGTCCGGTGGGTTGGTTACTCCAGCTTCGGATGATTCGACAAGCACGATACAAACCTTGGCGGCACATGATCGCCTACTGATTGCGCATCCATTGCATCTGTTCCAGAGTGGAAGCTGGAGTGAATTCCAAAGGGATCTGTTCAACCGTCAGGAACGTCAGCCATTCAAGCAGGTATTCCGTGAACTCTATCTTCCAAATGAGGATGAGCTGGCTAATGGAACGGTATCCCGTAGGTATGCAGGTTATCAGATTCAGCCGAAAAAAGCAGTTGCTCTGCTTAAAGGACGTCAATGGACCGTCAGCTATGAGGAAGGACTGCAAAAGGTAAGCTATGAACATAATCTGATTGCCAATCTCTATGCTATGGCAGACTGGTTCTCACCCGCAGATACAGAAGCGCCTACCCTGGAGACGGTGCAGTTCTATGATCGAAAAACTTATAAACCTGTCGCGTTAAAAGATGTACCGCCAGTCTTCTTCTCAGAGGTCATGCGTGACATTGATTTGGTGGTTAGCGTTGCGCATGTTGGCGGAGTAGATCCGGAAGCCAGCTTGACCACGATTGAGATGCGTCATGTGATTGTGAATGAGTCACTGCGTCTGTTGAAGGTCGATAACGTACGGCTCGATGGAAATTACGCTCGAATTGATGGTGAACTGGGCGAGTATGCCGTTCATCTTGGCAGCGGCAATGTGTTCAAACAGGCGACAGGCGCGCTTCATATCGTACCTGTGCACAGTCAGCATCGAGGTAGGATCTTCTTGCCATTCCTTGATGAAGATCCGAGAACGGCTGAGATTTTATCGAAAGTAATGTTATTGGCTGAAGACAAGAAGATCAAGGATCCGCAAATCCTTGCACAATTGCAGCAATGATTAGCAATGTTGAAATGATGCCGTAGCAAGTGGCATTAGTTGACGAAGCAGAATGAACCTATCGAATATCAGGCAGCTGAAGCACCGGTCCAAGGTGTCTTGGGCTGTCTTTTACTTTCTGTTTTTTGGTAAGGAATCAGCAGTGAGTTGACTCAAGATTGGCAATGGTGGGTACAGATTGAGTGTTGGGCATGGTAAAATATGCGTAGAATGATATAAAAATTGATGTATTAACCAAATCCAATCGCAGGATCGGATGGTTACATAATCGTTATATGGAAAAGGAAAAGGAGAATACATTGGACATGTTAATCGCTTCATATCGTGAACAGGATCATGACAAGTTGGTCGAGATTTGGGAGAGGGCCGTTCGGGCAACACACACGTTTTTGGAAGAACATCACATCCAGTTTTATAAAAAAGTAGTGAGCGATGTGTTGCAGCAAAGACAAGTTGAGGTATGGGAAGCGCTGAATGCTGACAATGAACCTGTCGGTTTTATCGGTTTGGATGATAACTTTATTGAGATGTTGTTTGTAGATGTCAGTCAGCACGGACAGGGTCTGGGACGTCTTCTGATCAACCATACCCTTAACATCAAAGGCCGTCACCTCAAGGTGGATGTCAATGAGCAGAATGCTGGAGCGGCCCAATTCTACGAGAAAATGGGATTTGTACAAATTGGTCGTTCTGAGTTGGATGGTTCCGGTAATCCGTTTCCGCTGCTGCATCTGGAGATTAAGGCAGATCAGGCTGCAAGATAATCATCGGTGGACCACGAAACAGGAGGAATATGACGAAGAGGAGTGTGCAGGATGACACAGATTAAGGTAACACCGGAACAACTGGATACAGTTAGTGGGCAATTCGCCCAGGCACATCAGCAATTGTCGGGGTTCATGTCCACATTGGATAGCCAGATCCGTGTCATGCGCAGCAATTGGGACGGAATGGAGCGGGAACGCTTTTATAACGATTATGCAACGGCTCAAGGTACAATGAAGTCTGTCCTTGAGCTGGTCTTGTCCATTCAGTCGGAACTCAAGAAAATTGCTGAGCGTTTCCGCACCACAGATGAAGATGTTGTGAACAAGGCTCTTATGGTGGCTTTGGCTGCGGCACAGACTCTTACGTCCCTCGGTAAACATAAAGGTGATGGCCCGGGCAAAACGTCAGGTCCTCCGGAGAATATGGAGGATTGGGATAAGAAGGACGCCGAGGATTACAAAAACTATGAGGAAATGTTAAAGAAAGCCGAGGAGATGGGTGACGAGAAACTTGCGCAGCAGCTTCAGGCCAGCATGAATGTTATTCGGCTTCAATATGAGGACGAAATCTACCAGATTGATCCGAACACGGGCAAGACGGTGAAGATTACCGAGGATTCGATTGTAGGTACGTATCAGGTTAAAAGCGACAAGGGTGAAACGACCAGCATCAGCTTGGATAAACAGGGTAACGTCGTGGATTACAACAAGGATACGAAAAAATACGAGTATTGGGAACAAACCCATACGACCAGTCAAGGGGAGCATCTCTTTGGCAAAGGAGCACAAACGGCTACAGCTTATGGAATCGGCCTGCTGTTGACCAGCAAAAGCGGATCTGCCTTTACAGAACATGCGACAGGGCTCGGTTCCTCCTTTGTTGCGGACAAGTTCCTGTTCTCCGTGCCGGAAGAAGGCGAGACACGTACGATGATTTACCGAACCAACAAGGATACGGGCAAAATCGAGAATATGATCGTGGTCACGCGTGGCGACAACGATATTGAATATATTCCGTGGCGTGAGTATAACTAAGCCACGGAGCAAGCCTTGTAGCCTCCATTCGGATACAAGGCAGATATAACCGAGGGCAGGCACATAGTGAGCCTGCCCATAAACAAACACCCGCACAACCTTCATCACAGGATCGAAAGGTTGCGCGGGTGTTTGTGGTCTGGCTTACCGTCCAGCCAAGGTCAGGTGACCGGGTAGTAAGGAGGATTTTTTTTCAAAAAATTAGTGTGTCTCTTCGTCCAGAAACGGTTTGTTCACCGCATAATACATGAAACCCATCAGCAGCACGCCGCCCACTAGATTGCCGAGTGTCACCGGAATCAGGTTGTGAATAACCCCGCCGAATGAGATCGTCCCTGGATGGTTCAGTACCAGCGCAATCGCAAACGTACACATATTGGCGACGCTGTGCTCATATCCCGAGATGAAGAAACAGAAAACAAAGAGCATCATGGCGAACATTTTTGCACCATTCTCCTTCATGAACATTGGCACAAAGAACGCCAGACATACGAGCCAGTTACACAGAATGCCCCGGAAGAAGAGCTGCATGGCTGGTGCCTCCATCTTGTGCTCTACGACACTCAGCAGAAAACCATTCACCTGAGATGAATCGAACAGACCCGTCAGGTAGATTAACAAGGCAAATACCGCCGCACCCATCAGATTTCCACTGTAACTTGCAATCCACAGCTTCACCACTTCGAACCATTTCAGTTTCTTGCGTAAGGCTGCATAGGTGTAATAGAACGTATTTCCTGTGAACAAATCACCGCCACCATAGGCGATCAGAATAATTGCCGCGCCGAACGTGAGGGCCGCCATAGGGTATGTAAAAGGGGAATCCTCCATATAAAAGAAGTTACCCGTCTTGAACGCCACGATGACGCCAAACCCGATAAACATGCTGGCGAGCATGGAGCGTGCAAGGTACCTGATCAAGCTTTGTTTGTAAATCTTGTGTTTCTTCAGCGCCAGCTTCTCTACGTTGCGTAAACCTTCCGTTTCCATAATTCGCCTCCTGTCTTCCTGATGTCTTGTTTACATTATAACGAAAATATGGAAGTTGGGGAGAGAGGGCCTGAATTTGTGATGTTTATTTAATAGGACATGGGCTAAGGACTGGGCGGAAGAATGATTGGACGAGCAGACAGCGCCTCTTCCACAATCTGTTCGGGTGTCAGGTCTCGATTATCCCAGAAAATCAGATTACTGATCTCAGCATAAGGCATCTGTTGCTGTAGCTCGTTTAGCATCTCATCCAGTTCATTTTCTGTTCCTTCGGCATTCATCAACTTTCGAACTAATTCTACCAAGTGCAAATGGTTGGACATGTCGATACCTCCTGAATGATTCATAGAGTAAATAATTTAGTCTTTCATGGGTTGATCCAATGGATCATACGTAACGATCACCGGTAAAAATTCGGGCTCTAGCATCAGGCTTATGAGTTGCTCGTCTTGATTAGCATAAGAAATGAAATAGCTTCCAAAATGAGATTCAAAGATGAAATCCCTGTATTGATAGGAGCGTTCCGGATACTTTATGTTCAAATATAGCGTAGTTATCCCTCGAGCAAAGGTTGCTTTCAACATAGGAATTTGGGACAAAAGTATAATTGCGACCAGAACAATGGCTGTACGTTTAGCGAGACGGGTCAGATGGATTCCTCCA
This sequence comes from Paenibacillus taichungensis, assembly GCF_013359905.1. GTDB lineage: Bacteria > Bacillota > Bacilli > Paenibacillales > Paenibacillaceae > Paenibacillus > Paenibacillus taichungensis. Next base: position 37,765 of record NZ_JABMCC010000121.1, read on the forward strand.
TTATCTTAAAATGATTTGTACCAATTAATGAAGGTCCATCTAAAGGAAGGTCCATCTAAAGGAAGGTCCATCTAAACCAGATGTCACTCCACGAGTATAGCAAGATTGCCAAACTGCTCTCCCTTTTCCATACGTTCGAAAGCTTTCGCTGTGTCCTGTAGTGGATATATGCTATCGATCACAGGATGTAAATTATGTTCTTCCACCCATTGCAGCATCTGGACAAACTCTTCACGGCTGCCCATGGAGGTGCCAATCAGGCTAACTTGCGGGAAAAAGATGGAGCGGATTGGAACATTCAGATCATCTCCCGAGCTTGCGCCATACATCACGATACGACCACCTGGTCTGATTATATCAAAATATTTGGGGAACATGGCTTGTCCGATGCTATCCAAGATGAAATCAACAGGATCAAGATCGTTCTGCAGACTCCAGTCTGCATGACTGTCCAGAGCTTGGAAAGCGCCCAGACGCAGAGCCTCATGTCTCTTGGCTTCTCTTCTGGATGTAACGGTTACCTTGGCACCAGCAGTTACGGCCATGAGCAGGGCATAGGTCGCTACACCGCCGCCAATACCGGGAATAAGGATATGTTCACCCTGCTTAAGTCCGCCACGAGTGAATAAGGCGCGGTATGCTGTCAAAGCCGAAAGGGACAACACTCCTGCTTCCGCCCAGGATAGATGAGAGGGTTTGGGCAAGGCATTTCTAGCAGGCAGCATAATATATTGTGCGAGAGTTCCATCCATAGGGCCTCCTACAATATCGGGCACAATGGGCACGTCTACTGCGTGGTTCCAACCGAGAGTAGGGTGGATAATGACCTCATCACCTACGGATAAGTCCTTTACACCTTCTCCAATCGCTATGATTACACCTGCTCCATCGGAACCAAGAATGAGTGGTGAGTCTTGGAATGTACGTCCTGCCATGATGAACAGATCACGATGATTAATTCCAGCAGATTTCAGTTGGATCTGTACTTCCCCGGCTTCCGGTGCCCGAGATGTTGACTCTGTATATTGAAGACCTTCAAGTCCGCTCTGGCCGGAGTGTATAACAGCTTTCATTTACAAAATTCCTCCTTGTGTATATAAAAACTTCACTACTGAGCCTCATTGTACAGATGGGGCAGATTCACGTAAAATGAACAAAAATGAATGTCAGTATCAATTCAGATAATAGATAACAAGCAGGTGATCAGGGCATGGATGCAGGAGATTTAAAAGTATTTCAGGCGGTTGCCCGCGAAGGCAGTATCAGCAAAGCAGCATTAGCGCTGAATTATGTGCAATCTAATGTAACAACACGAATTAAACAGTTGGAAGATCAGCTGCAAGTACCACTGTTTTATCGCTCCAACCGAGGCATGTCGCTCACACCAGCGGGTGAGAATTTGCTGGGATATGCGGATAAAATATTACATTTATTATATGAAGCGGAGCAGGCAACGCAGATCGGAAATCCACCTGCAGGGATGCTTCGTCTTGGTGCGATTGAGACCGCTGCCTCCAGTTATCTGACGCCGCTGCTCGCTGAATATCGTTTATGTTACCCCGAGGTTCAGCATTCGTTAATTACAGGGGGGACACATGAACTCAATCAGAAGGTCATTCAACATGAGCTGCATGGAGCTTTGGTATATGGCCCGATCGACCACCCTGAGCTGAACTATATGAAAGTGTACGACGAAGAGTTGGTACTGATTGCAGAACCCGGAACCTATGAAATGCATGCTCTATTGTGCAAACCGATGTTGTTTTTTGAAGTAGGCTGTACCCATCGCGCGCAGGCAGAAGCCTTTTTGAAAGATCAAGGCGTGCACACCCTCAACGTTACGGAATATGGAACACTGGACACCATTATGAATGGCGTATCTGCGGGAATAGGTGTGTCATTGCTCCCACGATCCTCGGTTACGAAAGCCGAAAGGAGAGGTGAGGTTACAGTGTTATCTTTGCCTGATCCATATCGCAGGTTGGAAGTAGGATTTGTGCATTCCAGGAGTGAGCATCAATACGGAGCGCTGGGTGCACTGGTGCAGATGGTAACGAACCAAAAAACCAGAACAACAAAGGAGTAAATAACCTTGAAGAATACAGAGTTAACATTAGCGGAAGCTTTTAATCAGGCAGAGTTTATTATAGGCGGTCACGGAAGTCGTAAAGTCAAAGTACTTCAGGAAGCGCTGGAGCAGGTGGATGGGGAACAATATAGTGATCATTATGGCAACGGTAAAATCATTGATCAATTCCAGCAGCAGATGGCTGACGTTCTGGGCAAGGAATCGGCTGTATTTTTCCCCAGTGGTACGATGGCACAGCAAATCGCCTTACGTATCTGGTGTGACCGCAAAGGCATCAAGCGGGTAGCTTATCATCCTTTATCTCATCTGGAAATCCATGAGGAAGACGGACTGAAAGAGTTACATCAGATTGAATCCATTTTGCTGGCGGATGAGAACCGACTGATTCGATTGGAAGATGTAGAGGGGATGAATGAGGAAATTTCCTGCCTACTGCTTGAACTGCCACAACGCGAGATTGGTGGACAATTGCCTGCCTATGAAGAGTTGGAGGCGATCTCAGCCTATTGCCGTGAACGTGGAATCAAGCTTCATCTGGATGGGGCACGTTTGTTCGAAATCACGCCTTATTATCAGAAGACACCCGCCGAGATTTGCAGTCTGTTCGATAGTGTCTACGTGTCTTTTTACAAAGGCATTGGAGGAATTGCTGGGGCTATATTGGCAGGAGATACGGATGTTATGCAAGAATCGAAAATATGGAAGCGTCGGCACGGCGGCGATCTGATTGGCCTATATCCGTATATTCTTAGTTCTCAATATTATTTCAATGAACGAATTGGCAAAATGGGGCTTTATTATGAGCAGGCCAAGGAACTCGCCTCCATGTTGAATGCGTGCCATGGTATACGTACATTGCCAGAAGTACCCGTCTCCAATATGTTTCACGTACATATTCCCTTGGCCCAAGCCGAGGCGGAGCGTATTCTGGCATCCATGACTCAGCAATTCGGGTTGGGGATTACTTCATACTTGCAGCAGACCAGTGCTCATAGTTGTGCCTTTGAATTGTCAACGGGGGATCGATATCAGAATGTACCCAAGGACAAGCTGCATTCAGCGCTACAATGGCTGGATGGAGAACTACGGAAACATGTGAACTAAAATAAAGCTATGCTTATTCTGCCTTATCCACTTGCTGGATAGGGCATTTTTGTTGCAGGAAAAGAAGGATAGCTGACGAAAGGTACTTTAATGCAGCAATAACAGCAATAATGCAGCTTCTGGTATCATCGCGTCGTTAATAGTGAACATATTCGTGGACCACAATTTCATTGATTTTCATTTATAGAGGAGGAGTTCAAGTGGAGTCGATAGGTTTGGAACCCATTCGTGATCTTTTGGTTGAAGCTTACAATACAACAATGGGAGAAGGGTGTACTCCTGAAACGCAACAGAGCATTGAGGATTTTGAGCAAAACTATAACGTGAAATTGCCCGCAGTGTATCGTGAGCTCTTGCTTGAATTTGGTGCATGCAACTTCGGCGATCCTGCCTTGTATTCGGTGAAAGAATTGAATTGGGCATATCCCGAGTTCCTGGAAGTATACCGTGAATATGAGAAGGAATACGAGTTGCCCGCTGAGCTGCAACCATTTCCAATTGGTGGGTTTGGCGAAGGAAGCATTGCTATACTGGATCAAAATTCTGGCAAGGTTCTGATGTTAATCCACGATGCGGGAGAACTACCTCTTCGTGAGATAGCCGTGGACTTTAATGAATTAATGACGATGCTGGCTGAATCAGCCGTTTGGGTTCAGGAACAGATGAAGTAAGAGGTCAGACAGAAGGGAAGTACATCAGGCGAATGGATATTCGAAAATTACGATACTTTATCACCGTGGCGGAGGAGCTTCATTTCCACCGTGCGGCTGAGAAATTAAATATGACGCAGCCGCCGCTGAGCCAGCAGATTCAGAATCTGGAGGAAGAGCTCGGCGTGAAGCTATTGGAACGCACGAAAAAAATGGTTCGTCTCACGGCAGCCGGTGCCGTATTTCTGGAACAGGCGAGGCTGATCATGGCCCAACTTGAGCGATCCATCCAGCTTACGCAGAAGGCTGACCAGGGCATCATTGGACATTTAACGGTTGCTTTTGTGGATTCGGCTTCGGGGAGTATTATGGTCAATGTGTTGAGGAAATTTCGTGCGGCGTACCCGCAGATTGAACTTACGTTGCGTGAGATGACCTCGTCCCAACAATTGCAGGCACTAGCAAATGGACAGATCCATATTGGATTTTTGCGGTATCAGGATCACAACGGAGATTTGTCGTTCCGGGTCTGTCAGACGGAAACATTACTCGCAGTGCTGCCAGACCATCACCCTTTAGCTTCACAGACTCAGGTGTCAATAACCGAGCTGGAGGAAGAAGATTTTATTTTATTCCCGCGGCATCTGGGCTCTCCGTTCCATCGTCTTATCCTGGATTATTGCAGGGAGCATGGTGTAGATCCTCGTATTACACAGGAAGCCATTCAGATGTACACGATTGTGAATCTCGTTGCAGCGGGCATGGGGATATCCATCGTTCCTTCTTCAGTAGATGTGTTCGAGCGGAGGGGTGTGGTATTTCTACCACTAATAGAAAGTCCGCCCTCCGTACCGTTATACACGGCATGGCGGACGGACATGAATCAGGAAGTGATTTCCCGTTTTATGAATATTGTAGATGAAATTGTTGAAGGGTTGTCGTGAAAATGATTAGTTCAACTTATAGAGTATGGTTAGAGTAGTTTAAGAAGAGCTACTAACCCGTCTTGGCAGGGTTTCTCTCAATCCATTCACCTAATATTTCATCAATGCGGGACAGGATGTCCCGATCCAGTTGAACACCAGAGGCTTTCACATTCTCAAGGACTTGCTCTGGACGGGATGCCCCAATAATGACGGATGACACATACGGATGCTGAAGAACCCAGGCGACGGCAAGTTGAGGGAGCGTCAGCCCGATCTCTTTCGCGAGTGGAATAAGCTGCTGAACAGCAGTCAGAACGTCGTCACGTAACCACCGACCAGCAAGATTATTGAAAAAGGGTGCTCCAGCCTCGGCAGCTGCACGTGATCCGGCTGGCAGTGCTTCGTGCGGAATATATTTACCAGATAGTATGCCCTGAGCCAAGGGAGACCATGTAATGTGGCCAAGACCTGCTTGTGTACTTGCTGGTACAACTTCCTGCTCAATAACCCGCCATAACATGGAATACTGTGGCTGGCTCGCAATAAAAGGCACGCGAAGCTCCTTAGCTAATGCGGAACCTTCTTCGATCTGAGCCGCAGTCCATTCGCTAACTCCGATATAGTGAACCTTGCCCTGGCGAACCAGATCGGCAAACGCAAGGAATGTTTCCTCCAGCGGCGTATTTGGATCGTAACGATGAGCATAATAGACATCGATATAATCGGTTTGCAATCTTTGCAATGAAGCGTTGCAGGCCTCCATGATATGTTTGCGGGAAAGTCCTCTGTCGTTGCGACCTGAGCCAGTTGGATGACAGACTTTGGTACACAGCTCAATACTTTCTCTTCGAGTCTCCTTTAGAGCATGTCCTAACACAGTTTCTGCCTTGGTGTTGGAATAGACGTCTGCCGTATCAAATGTCGTGATGCCTGCCTCCAAAGCAGCTCGGACACAAGCTTTTGCGGTTCCATCTTCCACTTGTGCTCCATGTGTAATCCAGTTGCCCAGTGAAATCTCACTGACGGTTAGACCGCTGTTTCCCAATTTGCGATATTCCATGCGTGACGCCTCCCTAAGTAATCTGGACTCCATTGTAGCAATGGCAGATTAATAGGTGAAATATCTTTTAACCCCATCTTTAATATGAAAAAGATATCATTGAGTTTTCTCTTGTAACGAAAACGTATGGCTAAACGTGCTCATTGTTTCTGCATGTATTCGCGATATAAGGCTGGCGTAATCTCCTCGAATTTCTTAAATATTTTGATGAAATAACCCGATTCATTGAACCCCAGTTCATCACTGATCTGTGACACGGGCATGTCCGTAACTTCCAGCAATTGCTTGGCCCATTTGATTTTGAGTCGTGCAATATAAGTCGTGAAGTTCTCACCTGTTTCCTTAGCAAACAGCCTGCTGAAATAACTTGGACTCAGGTGGCACAGATCGGCCATTTGTTTAAGCGAGACTTGCTCACTCTTGTGACTGTGGATATATTCAAAGGCAGGTTGGAGCACCGGACTGGAGCTCTCTGTATCACTTGGACTGTTTTTAAGATAGGCATCTGCAATCGCATTGGTCATTTCTTTTTTGATCGACTCAATATTACGGATGGAGTATCCAGGCAAAATAGTGGACAGATTCAGAGACTCCTGATGACCCGAAGCTTTCTCGAACATTTCCACCAGCAAATTTTTGTTCAGTGCTTCCTCCACGATGTAATTACAGAGTAAAGAAAGCATGTTGGAAATTTTCACAACCTCTTCATAGGTCATGACAGGCAACTGGTCGTAATCGTCCTGTAATTCCTTTAGCTTTGCAGCATGCATAGGCACGTTCTTGGACGTGACGATCTGTTCCAGTTCCGTCCCTTTCTCCGGGTCAGCGAGCTTCACCTGTCCTGCCATTACCGCACCGATATATTTTCCATCAATGGTGATTGGAATCGCGATATCCACGATATTAAAATGACACAGATATACATAAGGTTCGTTCAATCGAACGGCTTCCAGACCACCACGAGAATCACATTTCTGGCAGTAGGGGAGCAGTTCGGGATCTTTGCGAACATTTTGGCAAAAGGCCTGACAGCTGCTATGGCTGGTTACGGGAATGCCTTTATAATCAACGGTTAGAATAGCCAGCTTGGTCACAGTGGCAAGAGAATCCTGTAGACGCTTCCATTTATTCAGGTCGAGGATTTTATTGATGTGCAGATATTCTTTAATCATGGGTGGAACCCTCCATAGCTAACCTGATGAATGATTTCGTTCGTTAAAAGTTAGCAAGTTGTACATATTAAGATGAGTTAATGACGGGTAATGTATAGATGATGTCAAAAATTAACCTATCGCATGACAATAAGATACCATGATTCCATTGAAAAGCAAAAAATTACGATTGCAAATTATAATAATTTGTTATCAAAATCCACTGTAAACCTCACATGCATGGTATATATTTAGGTTAATTGTGAGTATTTAATGTTGAAGGTATGCAGGACATTTATGCAGTAAACGAAAACGAACTTATATCATCCATAGGAGGTTTATATCATTATGAGAAAAGCATTTATTAGTCCAACGAAATATGTGCAAGGCGAAGACGAATTGTTGAACCTCGGTTACTTTGTGAAATCCTTTGGTGAATCTGCATTGCTGATCGCACATCCGGATGATGTACAGCGTGTAAAGGCGAAGCTCGATGCAACGGCACAAAAATTCAATATTACGTTTGTTGAAAGCGGTTTTAGAGGGGAATGTTCCCGCGAGGAAGTTGCTCGTCTCCAGGAAATTGCCAAAGAAAAAGGATGCACATGTACAATTGGCCTCGGTGGCGGTAAAGCGATCGATGCAGCCAAATGTGTGGCAGAAGGCGAAGCGCTAATCATCTGTCCTACCATCGCAGCAACGGATGCGCCAACAAGTCACTCTGCTGTGTTGTATACGCCGGAAGGTGCTTTTGATGACTATGCGTATTTCAAACAAAGCCCTAGTGTTGTTCTCGTGGACACAACGGTTATTGCAAACGCACCAACACGTTTCCTTGTATCGGGTATGGGTGACGCGTTGTCTACGTACTTCGAAGCAAGAGCTACAGCAAAGTCGTACTCTCGTGTTAACGCAAGTCTGCCGATGGGTTCCCGTGAAGGATACACGCCATCCGCAGTAGGTACGAATGCAGCACTTGCTCTTGCAAAACTGTGTTATGAAATGCTGCTGACGGATGGATTAAAAGCGAAAGTAGCCAGTGACAGCAACGTCGTGACTCAAGCGCTGGAAAACATCGTTGAGACAAACATTCTGTTGTCTGGTCTTGGATTTGAGAGTGGCGGTCTGGCTGCAGCCCATGCGATCCACAATGGTTTGACTGTTCTGGAGGGTACACATCACTTCTTCCACGGTGAAAAAGTATCATTCGGTACGATTGCACAACTCGTCCTTGAAAATGCACCAACCGAAGAGCTGCATGAAGTCATGGACTTCTGTCTCGCAGTGGGACTGCCTGTAAGCTTGGCGGATATCGGTGTAGATACCATTACTCAGGAAGAGTTGTTGAAGGTGGCCGAGATCGCATGTATTCCGGAAGAATCCATTCACGCCATGCCGTTCCCGATTACTGTTCCTGAAGTGGCTGCTGCCATTGCGGCTGCTGACCGTATGGGACGGGACTACAAAAAAGCTCGCCGGGAGGCGAAATAAATGAAAAAAATTATCAATCAGGCTGAAAATGTTGTCATGGAAATGTGCAACGGGATTGCGCTGGCGCACCCGGAGCTTGAATTTTTGAAAAAATATAAGGTCATTAAACGCAGAGAGATTAATGGGGACAAAGTCAGCCTCATCAGCGGAGGCGGCAGTGGTCATGAACCTGCTCATGCGGGTTACGTTGGCAAAGGTATGCTGGATGCTGCGGTCTGCGGAGATGTATTCGCATCCCCTTCCCAGATTCAGGTATACCAGGCGATCAAGGCCACAGCCAGCAATAAGGGTACGCTGCTAATCATCAAGAACTATAGCGGCGACATGATGAACTTCAAGAATGCGGCGCATCTTGCAGAGGAAGATGGCATTGACGTGCAATATGTGCGGGTTGAGGACGACATTGCTGTTCAAGACAGTCTGTATACGGTAGGACGCCGCGGCGTTGCCGGAACTGTACTGGTGCACAAAATCGCTGGAGCCGCAGCCGAAGAAGGCCGCAGTCTGGCAGAGGTGAAATCCGTAGCCGAGAAAGCAGCCCAGAACGTTCGCAGCATCGGATTTGGATTCACTTCCTGCACCGTGCCCGCCAAAGGCACACCGACATTTGAAATCGCTGAAGATGAGATGGAATTCGGTGTAGGCATTCATGGTGAGCCAGGCATTCGCCGCGAGAAATTGGTATCTGCGGATGAGCTTGCAGGACGCATGGTTGAAGCGCTGCTTGCAGACATGAAGCTGGACAACGATGCTTCCGCTGAGATTGCTGTGCTCGTCAATGGCTTTGGCGCTACACCGTTGCAGGAGCTCTATCTGCTCAACAACTCGGTTCAACGTGAGCTGGCAAAGCATTCAGGTCTGGGTGTAGCCACTACGTTTGTTGGCAATTACATGACGAGCATCGATATGGCAGGCGCATCGGTAACCATCCTGAAACTGGACGATGAACTGAAAACGTTGTTGTTTAAGGAAAGTGATACACCTGCTTTCAAAGTGTCTGGTCCTCCAGTAGCACAAGTGACATATTCCGAAGCACTGGAAGCCGTCGTGACTGAAGATGCGCCAGTATCCTATGAAGTGGAGACACCTGCATCTTCTGCTGTAATCAACAACAATCAATTCTCCCTGGATAATATCGTCTACCTGATCGATAAGATGAGTGAGATCATCATCAAGAACGAAGTACCATTCTGTGAACTGGATTCCCATGCAGGTGACGGCGATTTTGGCATGAGCGTAGCGAAGGGCTTTAGACAGCTCAAACGCGAATGGAACCATATCGTGAACGAAGAGAAAAAGAATATCGGTTCATTCCTCGATGCATGCTCTCTTGTCATTATGGAATACTGCGGCGGTGCATCCGGCCCAATCTGGGGTTCGGCATTTCGGGCAGCAGGCAAAGCCGTTGGTGACAAGCAGCAATTGAACGTTGCAGAATTCGCTGACATGATGCAGGCGGCAGTGCAAGGGATTCAATCTACAGGTGAACGTTCCTTCGGACGTGGTGCCGTTGTAGGTGACAAGACATTAATTGACGCACTTGTCCCTTGTGCAGACTCATGGACGCAAAGTGCGAAGTCTGGAGATGACTTCAAAACGGCGTTTGCCAAAGGTGCCGAAGCGGCAGTAGAAGGTGCGAAGAAAACAGAAGACATCGTGGCACGTATGGGCCGCGCGGGTGCTGTTGGCGATCGCAGTCTGGGATACCCGGATGCTGGAGCGTATGCACTGGGTGTTATTTTCACAGAGCTATCCCAGTCAATGAAATAAATATGGCGTGCAACGAGATTACACTTGGCCAATCCGATTGCAGACCATACTTGATTTAGACACTCAGGAACTACACAGACAGAAAACCTTTCGATCTCTCTTACCCCCGGATTTCAATGATTTTCCCCTGAAGGGAGAAATCCGGTGATAAAGGAGCACGCTCCGCTTCTTCAGGTCCGTTCTGTCTGTTTCGCTCTTGTGTCTATACCAAATTAATATGACTACATCTCGTTTTGGTGTAATCATAGGTACAAACCATATCCAACGTTTCATTAAACGTGGATAGTGGATATTAAGTAAGGAGACCGCTCTGTAGCTTGGCTTGCAGAGTGGTCTTTTTTGATATGGAAAACGGAGAAGTGAGGCGGAAAATTTGGCTTGGCGGTTCCAGATAGTGTAATCTGGAGAGTATGGATAGCCATTTGAACGAGAAGGGATCGGGATGATTCGATGACGCAAAAAATCTATTATGACTCCGCGTACACACGGGAGTGGCATACACAAATTACAGGCAGAGTGGACAAGGACGATGGTTTATATGTCACGCTGGCGGAGACGGCTTTTTATCCACATGGGGGTGGACAGCCTTGTGATCTGGGGCAAATCGGCGGCATTGAAGTGTTGGATGTAATTAGTGAAGACGGTGAGGTGCTGCATAAGCTGGAGCGTGCGCCGGAGCAGAACGATGTGGATTGCCACATCGATTGGCAGCGCAGGTTCGATCATATGCAGCAGCATAGCGGGCAGCATTTGCTGTCGGCTATTACGTTGAAGATGGCAGATGCGATGACGCTCAGCTTTCATCTGGGGACAGATTATATCTCGATTGATGTGGCTGCAGCCGAACTGGGAGCGAATCAACTGGCTGCAATTGAAATGGAGGTCAATCAGCAGATTTACCGGAATGCCAAAATCAGCAGTTCATGGGTCACTGCGGAAGAGGCGGCTCGTCTGCCGCTGGTGAAGCAACCTTCCGTAACCGAAGATATTCGAATCGTGGAGATCGAGGGCGTGGAATATAACGCTTGTGGTGGAACACATGTGTCAGCCACAGGAGAGATCGGGATTATTAAACTGTTGAAAACCGAGAAAGTGAAGGGCGGTACCCGGATCTATTTTAAATGCGGATACCGAGCACTGAATGAGTTCAACGCCGCACAAAGCGTGCTGACCGGAATTACAGCCAAATTGAAGACCAGCCGGGAAGAGCTGGCGGATCGGATCGACAAAATGGAAGCAGAACAAAAGCAGCTGCAAGCAGAGTTGAACGCTGTTAAATCTTCCAATGACGCTTATTATGCGCAAGAGCTTTTATCTGCACGGGAAGGGCTTGTCATTGCTCAAATCTTTGAGGACAAATCGCTCAAGGATATGCAGAGTCTGGCGACCAAGCTGACATCAGAACATGAGGGCCTTGTACTCTTTGCGAGCATCTCGGAGGCCAAAGTTGTATTGGCGCAGAACGGGCAGCCGCCGGAGTGGGCTTGTGGACCTTTCTTCAAGGGCAATCTCGGAGCCTACCAGGGCAAAGGTGGCGGCAGCGATAAGATGGCACAGGCGGGTTTTGCCAGCAGCGAAGATGCGATCGCATTTTATGAATTTACGAAGGATCAACTGGGACATCACTAATCTACCTTCCCACTAATTGATATCGAATGGACTCGATGGATCGTGAAGCGTGATCAATAGCAGAGGAGGTACCCATAGATGACAGAACGTATTCCGTGCATACGAGAGGAGTGCCCAAATACAATTTTGCCAGCAACGGCTGCCAGAACAGGTGGGTACTGCATGCCTTGCAAGCAGGAGATGGAACGCGAGGCACATCAGAGATACATTGAAGCCAATCGGCGCGACGTGGATTTGTATGAGGGAATCACGGACCCTGTGGAGATTTTGAAAATTATGCATACACGCCATGTTCATGATCCACTAATCCGTTATGTGGCATACGCGCATTCCAAAGAAGAAGTATATCTATCCTTGTCTACGGAGCAGCAAGCCCTCATGATCGATTATGCGATGCAACTGATTCGTATGGGGGATGACGATACAGGTAAAGATATTTTGGTGTATCTGGTCTGTTACCATGATACGTCGTTGTCTGCACAGATTCCTGAGCTGTTGGAGCACGAAATCTACTACCCTGTCATTTTGTATAAGAGTGCCTCGGCTGAAGTACGTGATCAACTGTTACAACGGGTGAACACCGATGATGAGAATCGGAATAATCTGTTGCTCATGCTCGCCTATATTGGAGATGATGGGGTCGTACGTCAGTTCCAGCAATGGAGGCAGTCGCCACCCCGTTGGGCAGATCAGCTGCATGTCGCACCAGAACACTATACTACCGAAGCCGGTTGGGAGTTAACGAATGAAGGCCAGCGCAAGGAGTTATTTATCACCCCAAGTTATTCACTCTATAAAGTAAAAGAGAATGAAGGGGCTGACGACAACTCTATTGGCGATCCGATCTCCATGCTGTTGACCAGTACCGATAACTGTGAGTGGTGTGGTAGTCAGTTAACAACCTTAATTGATCTGGATGTACGGCATCCAGCATTGCAGGATGTTGCTTGGAACAGTGAGCGACTTCAAGTGCAGACTTGCGTTAGTTGCAGTTGTTATGGCGTCGTTTATATGGAGATGGATTCAGCAGGTGAACCGTGCTGGAGTACGCATAATGTGATGCTGATGGGAGCGGATGACCTTGACCCGGACGACAATGTTCAGCTTGCACCGGATGCAGGCCGGCAGTTTCGGATTGCGACTGCTCCACGTCATGCGTTCCATGGCAGTGAGTGGGCGATGGAGCCTTCTATATCCCAGATCGGGGGCCACCCCGGATGGGTTCAGGACGCGGAGTACCCGAACTGTCCATGCTGCTCTTCTAGGATGAGGGCCGTTGGACAAATGGACTGGAGCGAGGTTGAGGAGTACGGGGATGGCATGTATTACATGTTCGTTTGCGAGCCGTGTCAGATGACCGCGGTATCTTATCAACAATCCTGATGAGTGATCTCTAATGATCTGTTATTGCATAGAGCGATTTAGTTGTATTGACAGCTGCATACCCAAAAGGGGCTATTCCATATGTGTTCAACAGTATAGGAAGCCCCTTCGTATGATCAGGTCAACCAGATATGCTGGTTGGCCTTTTTAATAGTTGCTATAGTCGGTTAGAAAAATCTATGACACGTTATATCCTCGATACCAGCTTAAAGTTCTGCCGATGCCTGTGTCAGAAGTGCAGCCAGCCACTCATAATCAGGCGTATCTTTTTCCTTGATCTTGATTGTTTTACGTTCCGCTGGGCCTTCAAATATCCCATCTGGCAGCTCAAGTCCGGTTGCATTGAAGATCGTGAAGGATACTGCTGGCTTGGAAGGGGAGATGACTGCTGCATATTTACCGTTTTTCAGGAAATGAGGTTTCTTGTATTGCACACGTTCCTCTACTTCAGGGATGGACTCATGTACCAACTCCCGCAGTTTACTTGCAACCTGGGCTTGCCAGGGAACCGGGATCTGTTCGATAAATTCAGTAACTTCCGCATTCATATTCATGCTTGTCCACCCTCCACATTGATCTGATTGTGTACTTCCCATTCTGGTCTTAGAATTCCCATCAATAAGCGATCATAGCGTTTTCCATCACGATACACGGCTGATCTAGCACGACCTTCCAACTGAAAGCCGACCTTCTCATAGGCACGGATGCCCTTGGCATTATAGGCGATGACATCCAGACCTACCCGGTCCAGATTCAATTCATGGAAGGCATACCGCAAAATAAGGTTCAACGCTTCCGTTCCGTATCCCTTGTTGCGATGCTCTGCGAGTCCAATGCCAATGGCAAGTTGTCCGCAGCGGTTGTTCCATTCAATGCTGTGAATGACAACGAATCCGATCAGTCGTTCATCCTCAAGCGTTCGAAGCCGAAAGTAAACTTCCTTGTCCTTCGTCTCGCCCTCATCTTCAAGCTGCTTTTCCGAAAATGGAATGGCAATATCCGTATCCACATTTCGCAAATACTCAGGATCTTCATTCCATTGCAGCATGGTCTGCACGTCTTCAGCACGGGGCGGAGTCATTTTCAAGCGTTTGCTATAAAACAGATTTTTAGTCGATAATGTCATGATGGTCTCCTTTTCACAAATTAAGTTCGCTTCACCTCGGTACGACAATTAGCTATATGACTGCTACGCAATATTCTTCGCTCCTTTTGGTTTCAGATAGCCTCACTATAATGGAAATTTAAGGGTATCACAATAGACATTTCATTCGTGTCTCTGAAGTTGTTGTCAGGAAACCTGTCATGGTAGTACTATATAAACAATAGACATGTATTCAGTGATACAACACACAACAAAATGTCGGCAGGAGTGGTAGATATGGAGATCAAAGTAGACGATTTGAGCGGTCATCAAGTCATTGGATTAATTGCAGAACATCTGCAGGGAATGGCAGCAGATTCGCCGCCGGAAAGCATTCATGCCCTGGATCTCGATGGGTTAAGGAAACCTGAGATAACATTCTGGTGTGCATGGGAAGCGGAGGAGCTGCTTGGTTGCGGGGCCATGAAGGAATTGAATTCGGAGCATGCAGAATTGAAATCGATGCGTACAGCATCAGCCCACCTGAGAAAAGGCGTAGCAAGACAAATTCTTGCCCATATTATTGAGGTTGCCAAGAATCGGGGATATAAACGAATCAGTCTGGAGACAGGTTCGATGGATTCTTTTATTCCGGCGCGTAAGCTGTATGAGGACTTTGGGTTTGTATACTGTGAGCCATTCGCAGATTATAGTTTGGACCCGAACAGCGCTTTTATGACGAAGGAATTATAAATTACATGATAGGAAGTAAAACATAGCAGGGACAAAGGAAACCAGTATTCTGTTGCATACAGACGGCTGGTTTTTTACGTTTATTAATTGTTTTGCGAAGTGATGGACTGCAACAAATCATACATATTGGAGATCGCAAGAAGAGTAGAATGTATTCAAATGAACGATTGGACTGCATACAGATTGCTTTGTCTCACTGTGGGGTATAAAACATAGGTTATGTCAGCATTCGTTTGGGATGAATTGGCCGTACGGAACTGCTGGGCTGAGGCATGGACAATAGGGTATACTGGACATTATGTTTATATAAACATGAAACAGAAATGCAGACGTTTTTTACATCAGGAGGACTTGAATTGGCTCAGACAGAAGGAACATTGCAGAAGAAACTTAAACCAAGGCATATTAGCTTTATGGCTATGGGCGGTGTCATTGGAACCGGAATTTTCAAAGGAAGCGCCGAAACAATTGGACTTGCAGGTCCAGGAGTTATTGTAACGTACATTTTTGCAGGATTATTGTTACTGGTTGTCATGGCTGCGATGGCGGAGATGGCTACGGTATACAAGAATAAAAATATGAAAGACTTTGTGCAGGAAGCGTTCGGCAGCAGAGTCTCCTTTATCATGGGATGGATGTATTGTTTCCTCTGGTTGTCGGTATGTGTGATTGAGGTGATTGCAGCAGGGAGCTTTTTGCAGTATTGGTTCACGGAAGTGCCGCTGTGGGCGTTGAGCCTTGCGTGTGCGGTGTTTATTATACTGATTAATCTGCTGAGTGTGGGCGTATTTGGGGAATTTGAATTTTGGCTGGCGGGCATTAAAATCGCCATGATTATTATTTTTATTATCCTCGGGGCTGGTCTGATCTTCGGGATCATTCCAAGTGATAACACGCCTTATCTGCATAATTACACGCAAGCAGGCGGTTTCTTCCCTAATGGATGGTCATCGATCTTTTCGGCATTATTGGTCGTCATGTTCTCTTATGGAGGATCTGAGCTTATTGGCTTAACCTTAACGGAGACGGAAAATGCGGACAAGGTGATGCCCAAAATTGTAGGGAACTTTATGCTGAGAATCATTTTATTTTTCACGCTGCCGATTCTCATCATCTGTGGGCTCATTCCGTGGAATGAATTAGGGCCCGAGAGCAGTCCTTTTGTACAGGTGCTGGCTTCCACGGGACTTCCGGGTGCAGCACATATTATGAACTTTATTTTGGTGACCGCCGTTCTGTCTGCTGCAAATTCCGGCATTTATGGCGCATCCCGTATGATGCATTCTATGGCGGTAGGTGGTGAAGCTCCCAAGGCTTTATCACATACGAATCGCAACGGCAGTCCGGTAAATACACTGCTGGTATGTGCTGTGATTCTACTTGGGGGCTCCATGCTGGGGCTATTCGCACAAGATCAGCTCTTCCGCGTGCTGCTGGCGGTTCCGGGGTTTGTCGTGATGCTTGTGTGGATTTGTATCGCCACATCACAGATGAAGCTGCGCAAGAGATATCCAGTACAACCGACATTTAAGGTGTGGGGATTTCCTTACGTTACTGGAGCTGCTGTGCTGTGTCTCGGTGTCATTGCAGTCATGTTTGTATTTGATGAAGGCAATCGTTTTAGCATCAGCATCTGTCTAACTGTACTCGTGTTACTGATTCTCTGGTCACTGATTCGATTCAGGAAGAATCAAAGGTAAGAAGTTTAGTGTTGTAAAAGCATCAATAGCTATGCAGTAACAAGACATCTCAGCGTTCACGCTGGGGTGTTTTTTTTTGAGAAAGCAAAGTATTAATGGGGACTGATTTGAAGTTTGATGTTATATTATGGAAAAATAGGGGTAATGCGAACTAGATAAATAAATCGCCAGTAGCTACGAAATGACATGAGCTGCTTTTATAATAAAGGACCAGAAGTGTGTTTGAATCTTACATAAATCAGACTCCTCCCTTGGATTCATATAACAACGAATATATTTTGAACGAGGTACCACATGACGACGATAAAAGTAACCCCGGAACAGCTGTTATCAGTCTCCAGACAGTTTGAAGCAGCCCAAAGCCAGGTTTTTCAGATGAAGCGTTTAAAAGCGGAAGGGCCTTTGAACTATATAATCTTGATGATGCAACGTATGCACGAAATTTTGCTGGACGAAGCACAAGCCAGCATAAGAGCAGCGAGGTTTGCACCAGAATTAACTTCTGTAGAGAGAATGACACTACTTAGAGATGCAGTAACGAGATTAAAAAAACGCAGATCTCCGTGTACAAGATGTGAAGAATGAACTTTATATTCAACACAGATAGAAAGGATGATAAATATGCATAAATTGATGAAGGTTGGAGATGTTTTTGAATCATCCGAATATGGCACTATTTTAGTGGGTATCAATCCTGATCTTGATGACCTAAGCCATGATCAGATCAAAAAGCGAATCCATAATCATATTGTTGTTCGAACACCTGACAATAAGGAATTTCCAATAGATGTGGTTTCTGTACAAATCTCAAGTTCATTAATGAATAAGAAGAGCATTGGTATATGCGTTGGTAAGTCAATAAACCAATCTGAAATCCCTATTAACTCAGTGGTGTATACAGATATCTCTTAATGGGTTTGATTGGTGATGAATCTGTGAGATCACTTACGAAAACCAGGCTTAACCTACCCATGTTGACTAAACTCTGACGCATACGTCGGAGTTTTTCTTTGTATAAAAGCGTAACAGTTTCATCGAAACAAAGATGGATATACTTCTATAAAAATAAAGCTAACACAGTGATGATAGTGTTCTAATCTCTATCCAATATTTTCTTGCCTAATTCGACAACTTCATATACTATTTTCACATTACATAGTGCTTCAAGCATGTAGTTTTTGGATAGGGCGTAGTCGAAAAGGCTTACATACAGGTGTGAGAGGAAGAGGATTGGATGGTCGGTTTTTTCAAGAAACGTTTGGTTGTTCGCATTGTTGCCATTGTTACCTTGGTCATTGTGATTATATCTGCGGGAAGCATGCTGCTTCAGCTGGCGAATATGAAGCTAGCCGCGCAGGAGGCCATATCGAGTTACAATATTCAAATTGCCGAGAGTTATGTGAAACAGCTGGATACAGGACCGTATGTGGAATTTGCCAAAGACCCCAAGGAAAATGACGTGTTCTTGAAGATTCGTGATGAGCTGGATGATTTTCGTGTGAGCATCGGTGCGATGTATGTGTATTTTGTAAAAATAGACGATACAGGCACACCTCTCATTATGGTGGACGGCATGAAAGATGCAGATAAAGCATCACCGATCAATGAAGTGACGGATATCCCAGGTGATGCAGTCCAAAAGCTCTTGCAAGGGAAAACAGCCAGTTCCCCTATCATTAATAATGAGGAGTATGGCGAATATATTTCCTCATACGCTCCGATTCTGGACAGTAATGGGGCCTTAACGGGTGTGTTAGGAATCGATACAGCTGTGTCGGTCATTGGAAGTATTGAGTCAGATATTATGAAATCCAGCATTCCGTTGTATGCCCTGTTGTTGTTCATCACGGTTGCAGGCATCGCAGTTGTATTGTGGTTCATCGTAAGAGGCCTGCGACCGCTGAAACCGTTGAAGGCAAGCGTCGAACAAATGGCGCAAGGTGAGCTGGCGGAAGCCAATCGAATCCTGACCGCGTATCGGCTGCAAAGTGAGGATGAGATTGGCAGCACATTCAAGGCGATGATTCATATGTCTGGGGACTTAAATAAAATGATTGGCGACATGGTCGCGGGTGTTTCGGTAACCACTGATATTCTCGCGGAATCAACGGAGCAATTCAATCGTGATGCAGAAGATATGCTTGAGATGAATAAGAGTGTTGACCAATCCGTGCAGCAGATCAGACAGGGAGCGCATACCCAGAAGCAAGGTGCTAGCGACAGCGCCAATGCGATGGAAGAAATCGCTAAAGGGATTACCGATATTTCAGAGTCATCTACAGCCGTGTCCGACGCTGCAACAACTGCGCTTGCTACGGCACAATCGGGTAAGCAGAGCATGACGCAAATGAAGAAACAGATGGAGAGCATTTCGGCTGTATCTGCTGAAGTTGTAGCCATGGTCCAAGTGCTTAACAACTTCTCGCAGCAAATCGGCGGTGCACTTCATACGGTGCGGGATTTTGCGAGTCAGACCAAGCTGCTGGCGCTGAATGCTTCAATTGAAGCCGCTCATGCAGGAGAGCATGGGAAGGGATTTGCCGTTGTAGCGGATGAAGTACGAAAATTGGCTGAGGCTTCAGGCACATCTGTGCAGACGATATCGGATTTGTTGCTCGGTATTCAGAAGGAGTCCCAGCATATCGGATCACAGATGGATGTTACCTCGCAAGAGATCGGCCAGGGGGTGACGAGCACAGCAGAAGCAGAGCTTGCCTTTACGCATATGGTTGAGGCGTTTCGTGTGGTAACACATCGTATCCAGGAGGTATCCGCAGCAGCGGAGGAAATATCGGCGGGTTCCGAGGAAGCGGCAGCATCGGTCAATACGATCTCGCAAATTTCATCCGGCGTTTCAGATCATTCGGATGACATTTATCGTTTGACAGGGGAGCAGTCGAGCATGTTCCAGAAGGTGGCACAAACGTCCACCCTGCTGAGGCAGCATACGATTGAGTTGAGCGAAGCTGTAAGAAAAGTAAAGGTATAAAGGAAGCAAGCAGTAAGCAGTAAGTTGAATCCTTATCAAATGTGGAACACTCTGGTGCAAACACCGGAGTGTTTTTTTTGACATCCCAATTATGACTTAGACTCTGCCATCATAACTGATCCAGCTCAATTGCCTGTCTGAAGCGTTGAGCAAATCGCTCTGCGGCCACAGCAACCTCCTTGGATTCAGTCTGTACGAAGCCGATTTGCATTTTAGGTTGGTCGATCGAGGCGATCTCTACCATTTTTGCAATGCCTTCTTTCCATAGCGGATGTTGGTAGAAGGAAAAGTCATGACCGATGGTGGCGGCAATATTGTTTCTTAGAACGGTGCTGATCGCTTCCGAGTTGTTCGTTTTGAACAGGATGGACAGAGGGCCATAATCATACGTGAACTCCTGCAGGAAATCTTCGATAAATCCATCACGATACAGAGCAAGCTTATGTTCTTTTAATTGTTCGGGAGTAACCCGGTTAAGCTTGGCTAGTTCGGATTGGTGATGAGTGCATACAACCAGTTTGCCTGAATACATAGGACTGAAGTGCAGTCCATCGAATTCCCTCAATTGTTTGGCGTAGATGGCGATGAAGCCCAGGTGGGTTCTGTTGTTACGGATGTCCTCGATAATTTCCATGGAACCTTTCTCTTTAATGGCAATATTCAATTGAGGGTGCTCACGTTTCATATCTGCAGCAGTCTGAACAAGGTAAGGCATCACACTTGGAAAAGTAGCAACATGCAGGTCTCCGGTTATCGAGGATGTCTCGGCATTCAGTGATTTCAATTCATCAATTCGCTGCAAAATATCGAGTGCCTTGGCAATAAACTGTTTACCTTCAGGGGTGGGGAACGTCCCATGGCGCGAGCGTTCGAACAGGATCATACCCAGCTCATTTTCAAGTCGATGTACAGATTGGCTGATTGCCGACTGAGTGACATGCAGGTGCTCCGAGGCAGCCGAGAACGATTGGGTTTTGGCAATTTCAACGACATATTCAAGTTGTTCCAGATTCATGGTTTCATCTCCGTTTTAGCATTAGTACAAGTAATATTAACATTAGTATCTATAAATATGAATAATACGTGAACAGCGATATAATTAATAGACAGTAGTTGAATCTCAGGTAGACAAGATAACCAAAGGGGATGTATCTTATGAAAGCAGCAGTATGGTATGCCAAAAAAGATGTCCGGGTCGAAGAACGGGAAATACCGGTAGCCCAATCAGGACAAGTGAAAATTAAAGTCGAGTACGCAGGAATCTGCGGCAGTGACTTGCATGCTTATCATCATGGCGTAGGCATTCAGGAAGGGCAGAACCACCCGCTTTCAGGACAGAAAGCCCCGCTGACACTTGGTCATGAGTTTGCAGGAACGGTCAGTGAATTGGGAAGTGATGTAAGCGGTATCAGTGTAGGGGACCATGTTGTTGTTGAACCGTTGTATCATTGCGGACAGTGTGAGTACTGTATTCAGGGGCGTTATAACCAATGTACCGAGTTCGGATTTGTGGGACTGAACGGTGACGGAGGCTTTGCTGAATACGTTGTGGTTGAGGCGTATATGGTGCACAAATTGCCAGATAACGTCTCCTTTGAAGAGGGCGCACTGGTTGAGCCTACAGCGGTAGCTTTCCATGCGGTTCGCCATAGCAAATTAAAAGTAGGTCAGAAGGTTGCTGTATATGGTGCAGGTCCGATTGGTTTGCTGACGATCCTTTCAGCTAAAGCCGCTGGAGCTTCCACGATCTATGCAGTCGATGTATTTGAAGAACGCTTGAATTTGGCTGCCAAGCTGGGAGCCATTCCGGTGAATAGTGCCAAAGTTAATGCCACTGAAGTGATTTTGCAGCAGTCTGGCGGAATAGATGTAGCATATGAAGCGGCAGGTGTACAGCCAACCATGGATAGCGCCGTAGCTGTGATCAAAAAAGGTGGAGAAGTTGTTGTCATCGCAGCAATTCCGAATCCACTACAGGTGAATTTCTTCGATCTGTTAGTGAAAGAAGCGAACCTGACAGCAACGCTGGCCTACCGTCATATCTTCCCTGAAGTCATCTCTTTGATTGCTGAGGGAGCACTTGATGTGAAACAGGTGATCACCAGAAAAATCAAGCTGGACGACATCGTTCAGGAAGGACTTGAACTGCTCATGACCGACAAGAGCCATGCGAAAATTCTGGTGGAAATCGGCGGTTAATAGTGTGGAAAATGGAGCGAATAGCATTTGCGGCTCTATTCCGATTCTTTAGCTCAGAATAACCGCTAAAAAGGGATACCATCTGTCATGTTAATGACTTATGGGTATCCCTTTTTGTGTTATCCGCGCTTAGTACCATTTGCGAGAATTATGAATCATACCGGTAGCAAATCGCTTTGCCTCCACCACTCTCGGAACTGAATTCCGGGTCTTCTACAAAACCGAAACGTTCGTATAATCGGATCGCGTTGACCATCTGGCCGCCCGTATATAAATACACCGTATTTTTGCCCATGTCTTTAGCAGACTCAACACATTGTTGAAGCAATTCTCTGGCAATACCGTGACCTCTCCACTTGGGATCAACGCCCAGCAGTCGAATAAACGGATAATCAATAGGCAACTCGAAGCTCGGATAAGCCTTATGCGCAGTCTCAAACAATTGGACCGTTCCAACAATCTGATTATCTATTTTGGCAATCCATAATTGCTTGATATAAGGATTGCTCGGCGATTCCCGAATGTCCTTCAAATAATGTTCCCATTGTTCCTGTGTTTGGAACGTGTCCCGGTACTCGGAGTAACTTTCAATGAGAATATGTACAATTTCTTCATGGTCAGCTTCTGTAGCGGGATGAATCGTTACTGCCGTTGTCATCTCAAGTTCTCCTTCTGATTTAATCTTGGTTTGATAAGAGATATAGTTGACTTGAATTGTATCACACCCAATGGTACTGGATTAATTCAAATTTTCTATATATGACTCATGAAATTCTATGAGTTGGTACTTCCGCACAAGACATCCAAGGTTCGCACGTATAAGGTTCATTATAGGCGGTTGAGCTGTGTGGAATACAAATTATTGCGATATTCGGTGGGAGTATTGCCTTCGTATTGTTTGAACATGCGCAGGAAGAGTTTGTAATCCGAAAAACCGCATTGCCCCGAAATTTCTTTCACACTGGCATTGGTATTGAGCAGCATCTGCTTAGCCCGGCGAATCCGTTCCGTGAGGATATAGGTTTTGAGCCCAATGCCTTTCTCACGTTTTACCATTTTGGAGATATAGTCCTTGTTAAAATTAAAAGTCTCGGCAATCTTTCCAACCGTAATGTCGGTATGCAGATGGATATCCACCCACTTGCAGATGTGGTCAACGATCGCATTGTGCGGCCGATAACCCGCCTGTGTGTTGCGTTCCAGTTCTTTGAGCAGCAGCAGCAATGCCGCGTCTGCTTCTTCCGGTGAGAACGATGAACTATGCAGCAATTGCTTGAACAGCTGATTGGCGGTGGACGGAACCTGAATAGTCGCATGGGTAGGATACTGGTCGAACTCTTTCTCAATCGAATCATAATGTACCCAATAAAAGCTAACGGGAGCATCGCTGACCTGATAGCCATAATGGATGTGTCCAGCCCTCAGAAATAGCAGATCATTTGCACGAACCACAAACTGCTCGTCCTCCTCGGCAATGTACATCTCGCCTTCCAACATCAAAATGACCTCGTGAACAGGCATGCTGCGCTTCATATGGCTCCAATTGCCTTCGGTTATGAACTTGCCGCACAAGTAATGTTCCAATGGCTTTTGCATAGGACGGATTTCTCCACCTTTTCTTGGATTATGAGTCTGATGTAGTTGTATTTTATTTGATAATATGAGGATATTCAAGGCCTGTATGAAGAAAGTTCGTAAGGGACACATGAATTTAAAAACGGATTTTACCCTTTGTACACTTATATAAGTACTTCTAAATATCCACTACATACCGAGGAGGAGCGAGCAGAATGATTGAAACCAAAAAGGGATTTCTGGGACCTGAGCATGTAGATCTGTTAAATGGCGTTTTTCAAACGTCACAGGAAGTTGGAGAAAAGTATTTGTTATCACTGGACATTGATCGTTTTCTGGCACCGTGTTTTGAGGCCCATGGGTTACCGGCGAAAAAGGAACGATACGCGGGTTGGGAGGCACGCTCGATTAGCGGGCATTCCCTTGGACACTATCTGTCTGCCCTGGCTGTGACCTATCAGGCGACAGGTAATGAAACGTTAAAGCAAACGCTGGATTATGCCGTCAGTGAGCTTGCATCTATTCAGCTGACAACGTGCAGCGGGTATGTCGGAGGCTTATCCGAAGAAGCTTTCCGCATTGCATTTCGGGCAGAACACATTGGTGGTTTTAACATCGGTGAATATTGGGTTCCATGGTACAGTGTGCACAAGATCTATCGCGGACTAATTGATGCATACAAATTAACGGGCAACCGGCAGGCCCTTGACGTGGTAACGCGGTTTGCAGATTGGGCGGTAGAAGGTCTGAGCCCGATGACCGAGGAACAGATGCAGATCATGCTTCAATGTGAACACGGTGGCATGAATGAAGTGTTTGCCCATTTGTATGGAATCACCGGGAAGTCTGTATACCTTGAGATAGCCAACAAATTCACACATCAATTAATCCTCGAACCGTTGGAGCACAAGCAGGACGATCTTCAGGGCAAACATGCGAATACGCAGATTCCGAAAGTCATCGGTGCAGCTGAAATATACAATCAGGATCATAATCACGAGAGCTACCGGACAGCGGCGGAGTTTTTCTGGGACACTACGATTCATCATCGGTCTTATGTATTTGGTGCTACGAGCATTTCGGAGCATTATGAAGCGAAAGGCATGGAGAGTCTCGGCATCAAAACCGGAGAGAGCTGCTGTACCCACAACATGATGCATCTGACGAAGCAGCTCTACACATGGAATCCCGACAGTGCCTACATGGACTATTATGAAAATGCGATCTACAACCATATCCTGGGCACACAGGACCCGGACACAGGCAACAAAACGTATTTTGCATCAACACTGCAAGGCCACTACAAAATCTACGGTACTCACGATACTGCCTGGTGGTGCTGCACAGGATCTGGCATGGAGAACCCGGGCAAATACGCCGAGGCAATCTACTTCGAGGATGAGCAGGATCTGTGCGTAAATCTATATATCGCTTCCCAATTGGACTGGAAATCCCAAGGCATATCACTGAAGCTCGAAACCGACTTTCCTTATTCGGAAAAGGTAACCCTTACGATCACCGAAGGCAGCGCCTCGGCCAATCTTAGACTACGTGTGCCCTCATGGCTGCAGGAGCCCATGACGGCAACAGTCAACGGGGATACGGCCCATTCGTACACCCGGATGGAACCCGGATACCTCAACATCGAGCGCACATGGACCGCTGGTGATGTCATCACCATCACGCTGCCGATGTCGCTCCACCAATACACATCCCGGGATGATGCACACAAGGTGGCATTCCTGTACGGCCCGATTGTACTGGCAGGGGCTCTGGGAAGCGAAGGGCTGCCCGAGGATACCATCGTGGACGAAACGGCACTGAATCCCAAAACGGCACCTGTACCTGTGATCTGGACAGAGCAGGAGGATGTACGCGAGTGGATCAAGGCCGTAGACGCAAGTACGTTGACGTTTGAGATCAGCAAGGATGTCACATCAGACGGTAACCCGGTGAAACTGATTCCGTTCTATGATGTGCATCATGAGTTCTATACAATCTATTGGCCGTTTAACGATGAAGGGGATGCACTGGAGAAGGAATTGAATGATATCACCATCGACAGGGTGCAGCCTGACGGTCAGCAGGATGAGATTGGACATCATCTGGATAGCAATTGCCGCGCAGAACATCATAACGGTTCATATACAGACAGCCGCAACAAGCTGCATATGTGGCGGGAAGCATTTGGTGTCAGCGGAGCTTACTTCAGCTACCAGCTGGCGGTGGATGGTTCTGTGCCGAACTATGTATGCGTGGCATACTGGGGCGGGGATCATTCTCCTTTTGAACGGGAAGGAACGATGCATGAAAGAATCTTTAGTATCGCCGTCGATGGACATGTGGTCGGTGAACAGCGAATTCATATGAACAAGATCGGTGAAGTATTCTACGTAACCTATCATGTCCCTGAGAAGCTTACGTCAGGCAAAGACAACGTTCGAGTTGCATTCCAGGCGTTTGACGATAACGGATGTGCCGGGAAAGTGGTGGAGGTGCGTACAACGCGAAGTAAACCGGAATCCATCTTTTCGTAAAATAAAATGAGCACACACATCATCATCACTCCGGCGCTGGCGTCGGGGTGTTTTTTTTGATTTTTATCGTATCGAATAAGCCCTATATAAAAAATGACACGCACAGCAAATTTCCACGTATTACCTGATAACATTTCTTTTTCCGCCACCGATTGTTCAAGGGTATCAGGCTCATTTTCCAAAGGTTACAAAATCTTATCCACGTTGTCCCTCTAAAGATGAAATGGGATAAGCCCAAGCCACGTATATTATGAATATCCATATTAATCCACCCGAATGCGGCAACATCATGTACAATGAAATAAAGCTCCAATGGTAAATATCGACATAAAGCTCCAACACATAGCGCGAAAGGAGGTCTGATGATTTACATGATAAAGTACATAAAACTGCTGGGGCTGATCTTCGGCGTTGTGGTCATGAATGTTCTATTGTTCTCACCCGGATTCATCGGACTGGAGTTTGGCGGGGGAGCATTTACAACAGCGCTCTCGGTGACATTTCTGTTCGGTAGCGTGATGGCTCTCTTCTATGGAAGCTACACTTTATTGTTCAGACAGCCGGTAGTCTTGCCTGTGAAGAATATCGAAACCCATGAAGACTATGTGGAAGCGTTATCCTTTTATCGACGAATTAAAGTACTTGAGGAAGATATCACACTGGGATTATCTCAACTAAGCCGCATGAAGAAAAAGAAAGAAACCCTCCTGAACGTGCTGAATCAGCGATTTGATCCGGGAGAACTGAGTTACAAGAAATTTGCTTCGGTCACCCTCGAAGTGGAGAAGCTGTTATACCTCAACATCCGAAGTGTACTTAACCGACTCAATGTGTTCGATGAAGCGGAGTACGCCAGCCTGATGAAGTCCAAATCCGCAACACTTCCCCAGAAGCTTTTTCAAGAAAAGACCAAAGTATATAACGACTATCTAAGCTATGTGAAAAACTCGCTTCATACCAATGAGGAAATTCTTTTGAAGCTTGACCAATTGATGCTGGAAATCTCCCGCCTGGACAGCTTTGAAGCAGGAGATATTGAACAAATGCCATGTATGCAAGAAATTGACCAATTAATCAAGCACACCAAATTATACAGACAGTGAGGGGTTGTACGTATGGCTAAGAAGGGAAAGTTTTTTTTCATATCGATCGTGATGCTGGTACTCGTGTTTGGCCTCGTATATGCAGGGATTACGCTGACGTCGAACGTTGGTAAATCCAGCACACAGGTAACGACAGAGAATGCAGGCAAAGAGTTAGGCAAGCTGTATGCGGACATTGCGCCGGCAACGGCTGAACCCGTGAAGGGACAGATTGATCTCGACCCGGTGGATGTGGCTGAATCACTGCCGGACATCTCCAAATTTCCGATCACGGTCGAGAATACAACGAATGATTATGTAGAGATCTTTTCTTCCATCGAGAAGGCGGGAACCGGAGCGGATGGCTGGTTAACCGAAGTAACCGAAGAGTTCAACAAGGCTAACATTACCGTTGGCGGCAAACAGGTTTCGGTAAAATTACGCAATATCGCATCCGGTACGGCGGCTGATTATATTAAGTCTGGTAAATATGTGCCTGATGCGTTTACCCCTTCGAATGAGTTATGGGGCGAGATGGTAGCTGCAAGCGGAGTAAAGACAGACCTGGTATCCAAAAGACTGGTGGGGAACGTTCCTGGTATCGTCATCTCGAAAGCCAAATATGATGCGCTGGTCGACACGTACGGATCGGTTAATGTAAAAACCGTGACCGAAGCGATTGCCAACAATGAGCTCGCGATGGGGTACACCGATCCATTTGCCAGTTCCACGGGCCTAAACTTTCTCGTGACGGCACTCAACACATACGACAGCTCCAATCCGCTTGGTGAGAAAGCGATTGAGGGTTTTGAGAAGTTCCAAGCGAACGTACCGTTTACGGCGTCCACAACCATTCAGATGCGTGAGGCAGCCAAGTCAGGCCGACTGGACGCATTTGTACTGGAGTACCAGACTTACGTAAACACCGCAGATCTGAAAAGTGGATACGTCTTTACCCCTTTTGGCGTAAGACATGACAGCCCGCTGTATGCACTGGGGCAACTGCCGCAGAACAAGCAAGAGATTATTAAGAAGTATGCAGAATTCGTAACCCAAGCGAAGTATCAGCAATCGGCTGAGGAATTCGGCTTCAACGGCTTGCAGGACTACAAGTCTGAATTGAACACAGTGGATGGTGGCACCTTGTTGTCCGCTCAGAAAGTGTGGAAAGAGAAAAAGAACGGCAGTAAACCGATTGCCGCCGTATTTGTAACCGACGTATCCGGCAGTATGGACGGCGAACCGCTGAACCGACTCAAGGAATCATTGCGCAAAGGCCAGAAGTTCCTTGGCACAGATAACAGCATCGGCCTCGTCTCCTACTCTAGTGGAGTAACGGTGAATCTGCCAATTGCCAAGTATGATACGAATCAGCAGTCGATGTTTGTTGGTACGGTGGATAGCCTGCAAGCGGGTGGCGGTACGGCAACCTTTGATGGGATCGTCGTGGCGATGAAGATGCTTGAAGATTATATGGCTACCAATCCAAATGTGAAACCACTGATCTTTGTCCTAAGTGATGGAGAGACCAATGAGGGTCATACACTGAAGGATATTCGTGATCTGGTTGAGACGTACAAAGTGCCAATCTACACGATCGGTTATAACGCGGACATCAAAGCTTTGGAGAGTATCTCCAGCATTAACGAAGCAGCTAGCATTAACGCCGATACAGACGATGTGGTGTACAAAATCGGTAACCTGTTCAACGTGCAGATGTAGCACGGGGACTGCACTCGAAGTGACCTAATGTAAGGTTCATTATTCCATTTTATATAGCACGTAATTGAAGGGGGAACTTGGATGTCGTTTTCGATGGAGATACCTAGCCAGAAGGAAATTCAGAAGGTAATAGAGGAGGAAATAAAGCCCGTACCTGCCGAGGTGGCGGAACTGCAGCAAGTCGCAAATGCCAATGTGGAGATGATCATGACACTCGATCTCGAATCGTTGGAGAAACGTAAGGAGATTCTGCAATCCATTGACGGCTTTGGCATGAACACGATGAGATCTTCTTCTGAGAAAAACGCGTTGCTTCAAGTCTCCGTTGGACATCTGTCCAAGACGGGAGACGAGGGCGGTCAGGTCGCCAAAGGCTTGACCGAGCTGCATATGCAACTGAAGGATCTCGACCCTAGCGTGGTCGACTTTGCCAAGACCGGATTCCTCGGTAAATTGTTTAATCCGCTGCGGGCCTATTTCCTGAAATACCAGAAGGCCGACGCGGTTATCGCCGATATCGTGACTTCGCTGGATAAAGGCAGAGCGACCCTGAGAAACGATAATACAACACTGGAGATTGAACAGCAAAATCTGCGGGAACTCACCAAACGACTGCAAAAGGAAATTCAGCTTGGCGTGCTGATGGATGAGTCAATTGACGCACAGATCGAAGCCGCCAAAGTACGTAATGAGGACCCGGAGAAAGTCCGTTTTATCACGGAAGAAGTGCTGTTCCCACTTCGTCAGCGGGTCATGGATTTACAGCAAATGCTGGTGGTGAACCAACAGGGCATCATGGCAATTGAAGTTGTCATCCGCAACAACAAGGAATTGATCCGCGGTGTGGATCGCGCCAAAAATGTAACGATCTCGGCATTGAAAATTGCCGTCACCGTCGCGAGTGCACTTTACAATCAGAAGATTGTATTGCAGAAGATTGAACTGCTTAACCGGACGACCAACGACCTGATCGCAGGTACGTCCAAAATGCTGAAAGATCAGGGCATTGCCATCCAGAAGCAAGCTTATGAGGCCAGCATTTCCGTTGATACGATGAAGCAGGCCTTCACAGATGTGCTTTCCGCGCTCGACTCCATCAGTCTCTATAAGCAGGAGGCCTTGCCACGGATGCGGGAGACGATTAATCAGTTCCGTGAACTGGCGGATACCGGAGAGCAACAGATTCAGCGGTTGGAGAAAGGGCAGAAGCTGGGGCTGTAGTTTGAAAGGCAGTGAGAAGAACACAAGGAAGTTACATGCATGACCTCAAAAAATGGTTGAACTCAGATAAGATCTGGTTCAACCGTTTTTTTGCTTTCCTGCTGATTAGGTCAAATCACGTTGAACATGGAGGACGTAGGGGATCAGCAGAAGAAGCAGAGCCAGTGAAGCTATCAGAGCAAGTAGCAGGCTTCCTTGGGTTAATAACAGTGCTCCCAGAGCTGCACCGATCACAAAAATAACCCAGGACAGGGCGAGTACTGCCCATTCGGAAGCAGGAGCCTTACTCCGAACGGCTTTGGCCAGTGCCTGTCCAATACCGAATAATGTGCCTGTTACAAATCCTTTGCCCACATCAGCATGAGCAACCATCTGGTGCATAGTGTTTTGCATACCCATGGCAACGACAATCGGGAAAAGCACGCTCTGGGTATGGAGGAACAGCAAGAATGCAATAGCACCGGCAAACAGCAGGGATTCAAAGCCCAAGATGCCCGCCAGGCGCCATTTTCCCGCTCGATCTGTGATTAACGTACCGATAAAGGCGCCTACAACGAATAAAAAGATGACTAGACCTATATTCGTTAATACAGCAAAGTCTCCTTCAAATAGCGCGATACCAAGCTTGGTACTGTTACCACTCATGAAAGACAGATATATTTTCCCCAGCTGCAGATATCCGACCGCATCAATGAAACCGGAGATCAGCACAAGCACACATGACAGTAGAAGCCGGGAAAGACCCGGCTCCAGTCGTTCTACGGTATGCCCCACATGTTTGCGATCACTGGTCGAATCGGAAGCAGAAGCCATGATGTCCAACCCCTTTTCCATGATAATGGATTGGTTCCGTGAAATAAGACAGAAGGATTTAATAACTCAGCCCTATGTTCAATAGGTACCGGGTAGTTGAACTATGACTTCGATTTATTCGGGTCAGGTGCGATAAAAAGAGTATCATTCGGAAGCTGTTCGGCTTCCTCTTTGGACATTTCCAGATTTGTGGACAGGACATCATCAGGGTTTCCTGCGAGCCACTCGCTCAGATCAATAGCTTCATAATGTCCGCTGTTGAACCCGATTAACACACGGCAGACCTCATCTCCCGTATTTTTGATATAGTGACCTGCACCCATTGGCGCATAACCCACATCACCTGCTTCGAATTGCTCTGTCACGGCATGACCTTCTGCCAGAAATACGGTCATTTCGGCAGTGCCGCTAATGTAGTACTGCCATTCGTCGGCGTTTGGATGCCAATGCATCTCTCGTAATGCGCCTGGTTGCAGCTCGATCAATGATCCGGCCATCGTGGTGGAGATGGGGAAATCTTCGACAGTAACCGTACGCTGTGTTCCGCCGCCTGGCGCACGTCTGGGCTGCTTGGCATGTAGCGGGTATCGGTGGGGAGTCGTCAGCTCTGAATTGCGGCGATAGGTTCCAGAAGAGGAACTGTCATTAGGGACAGGCCCTTTGACGAAGTAGGCTTCGCCTTGAGGCAATTTCGCTGCTCGCTCCGGGGTAATCCCAAGATTCTGGGCAACAATGTTGTTTGGTGTATGAGACAGGAAATCGGTAATGCTGAACGTGTGATCTTCCGAGAAATCACCATTATCAAATATCAGAATAAAATGGCATTCGTCCGGTCCCAATCCCTGAATGGAGTGTCCGTAACCACGTGGGAAATACCACACATCTCCTGGCTCAAATGTATCGGTGTACGCATGTCCGTCCGGATGAATGACAGTGGTGCGACAGGAGCCGCTGATCACATAAGCCCATTCCGCCGCATTGGCATGCCAGTGCAATTCACGCATGCCTCCCGGTTCCAGGCGCATGGATACGCCAGCTATTCCAATGGACGCAGGAAAATCCCGAACGGAAGCACCGCGGGTAATACCGCCCGGGCCTGTACGGGGTTCTTTTTGTTCAAGTCGATATTTGAAAGATGTCATCATGATTCCTCCTCATATTATATTAGGTACACATGTAAATAGTTAAATATGGCGTTCATACCTTTTACCCATATTTTGAGAAACTATTCAATTGATTCCTGATTAATATGAGGAAAAAGAGAGACTTTCATTCAAAACTTATGCTGGTTTGTCTGTACGTGTTGTACTTAGGGCGACTTATACGAGGTATGGTACACGACATTACCAGGTTTGAAATTAATGATTTTAAATAACTCATCTGCCATATAAGCCGGAGTATGTTTGAATTCTTGTCGAATCCATTCAATAATCATGCCGAATATCGCATGGGATTGATAACTTGCCAGCAGCTCGCGATTGATGTGGGACGGAAATATTTCGTTGAGGTCCTGAAGGGCAAGGTCACGCAGAACATCGCAAATCATTTGCTGAAAATTGGATGATGCCTCCGATTTCACAACAAGGGTGTAGAATTGCGCATGCTGATGCACATGTTCGAATATTTTGATTGCCGAAGAGGGCATATGACTTACTTCAAATATTTCTTTATCCAGATAAGGTTCACGATAGGAGAAGACCAGATCCTTAATGATGTCATCGATGATCTCATTGAACAGGTCTTCTTTGTATTGATAGTGCCTGTAAAAGGTGCCCCGATTCAGATCCGCCAGCTGTACGATATCGGTAATGGATATTTCTTTGAACGGCTGCTTTTGCATCAATTGGATGAGGGCATCCTTTAGTGCCGCTTTGGATTTCTTAATTCTTCGATCCATGGAACTCGGAAGTTCGGTCATATGCAGTACTCCTCGTAAACAGGTATTTTAAGATAAAGTACATTTGGAATTAGAAGTGTTGATTAACGTACAATTGGACAAGCTTTTACTGATTGAACAGGAATGCTATGACTTATTATACTAATGATAAGAGTTAATGAACATTTGTTTGTTAACTTATTGTAAACGAATACATGGAGGTTGATACAATTATGAGACTTCAAGATAAAGTAGCTGTAGTAACAGGTGCGGGTTCTGGCATGGGCAAAGCAATTGCAACACTTTACGCGCAAGAAGGTGCTAAGGTGGTTGTATCGGATATCAATGAAGCTTCAGCGAAGGCAGTTGCTGAGGATATCAAGGCAAATGGTGGAGAAGCGACGTTTGTGGTTGCGAATGTGGCGAAGGAAGAGGATATTCAGAACCTGCTCGATACGACGGTTAACACCTATGGAACCGTGGACATTCTGGTCAATAATGCAGGCATTATGGACGGCATGGAGCCAGTTGCTGATGTTCTGGATGACAAGTGGGAAAGAGTATTTGCAATCAACACGACCAGTGTCATGCGTGCAACACGCAAAGTGTTGCCAATCTTCCTGGAGAAACAAAAAGGAGTCATTGTGAATATCGCCTCAGCAGGTGGGTTAAACGGTGGACGAGCAGGTGCAGCCTATACGGCTTCCAAACATGCAGTGGTAGGATTAACGAAAAACACTGGCTTCATGTATGCCGAACAAGGCATTCGTTGTAATGCCATTGCTCCAGGCGGGGTGGCAACCAACATCAGTTCGTCCATGGACGGGATAAGCCCATTTGGTGCAGGGCGACAACAGCTGGGCATGGCGATCAATCCACGTGTGGGGACGAGTGAAGAAATTGCACAGGTGGCGCTGTTCCTTGGTTCCGATGAATCCAGCTTCGTGAACGGAACAGTTGTAACGGCAGATGCAGGATGGAGCTCTTACTAATCCATCGTTTATAACTGAAATATGGAAAGAAGCTCATACCAATGTATGGGCTTCTTTTTGCATGTCCACAACAGGCGTGAATGTGGAACATTAGGGCAGTAGGACAAACGTTTGCACAAACATGTCTACGCATTCCCGGATAACGTAAATAGGGACGAATCCCGAACAATCAAGCGGTGCGGAATAATAACAGGATTCTGAGGCAGGTGTTCACCGTTTAGAATTTTTAACAATACCTGAACCGCAGTATAGCCCAGTTGATAAGTTCCGATATCAATCGAACTAAGCGGCGGCGAAGCAAGTTCCGACAAGGCAATGTTGTTAAAGCTCACAACACTTATATCTTCAGGAACGTTGTATCCCAGCTCGGCCAGAGCGCGAAGCACGCCAAACGCAACATTGTCGTCGATGACAACGAGAGCGGTAGGCCTGTCGGGTAGCGACATGAACAGGGACATCGACCGGAAGCCGCTTTCCTGCAGGAATTCTCCCTCCACGATCCAGTCATTGTTAGCATCAAGACCCGCTTCTTCAAGCGCATTTTTGTATCCAAGCAGGCGATCATGAGACAACGTCAAATCTGGTGGTCCGCTAACAAATCCGACTCGTTTATGCCCTTGGGCAATCAGATGTGTGGTTGCATCGAAAGCTGTCTGTACATTGTTGTTGTCCACCATCGGAGCATCAGGATGCGTTTCGCTGCGGCCGATCAGTACAAAAGGAAACTTTTCCGCCTCCAAAAATGAAATAATCGGGTCTTCCCGTTTGGAGCCAAGCAGCAAAATGCCATCCACGCGCCGCCCATGTACCAGGCGAGATATGGCATTCAATTCATCGCTGGAAGACGTTTCGGTGGAGAGAAGAAGTTCATAATTCATACGGGTGGCATGGGTAATGATTCCCCGAAGCAATTCTCCGAAAAAGTAGTTCTGAAACAGCTCTTCAGCAGGTCGGGGCAGCATGATACCCAGGGTTTGAGTCGTTTTGGAAACAAGGCTTTTGGCCATCATATTTGGATGATAATTCATTTCTTTCATGATTTTCTTCACTTTGAGTGATGTTTCCGAACTGATTCTGGGATGGTTGGAAATAACCCGTGAGACCGTAGAAGGGGATACACCCGCCAATTTGGCAATATCTTTGATTGTAATCATGTGAAAAATCCCTTCTGTACAAGCATTTCAACATGTCTCCTATGTTAATTCAAAGACTTCGATAAATCAATTGCTAACTACTTCATGGTAAAGAGGGGAAACGAAAAATAAAGGAAGATGGTGGGAGATCAAGCAAATAGGAAATTACAGAAAGAAACACCACAAAAGTGACGGAAAATGAACGAAAATGACTTGTGCAAACGTTTGTACAAATAAAGTTTCCTGTTGTATGATGTTATTGTTATTATAGCGCTTACATGACTTAAATCAACATACTTCCTAGAATATTCATCCCGATTACATAAGGATTGGACCAGTCTGAGGTTAATATGAGCAAACGTTTGTATTACTTTCAAACGGAACCACGACGAACTTCGGAGTACAGGAACAGTACACAGAAAAACGGGTGAAAAGCGCGAGTACAGCATCGATCAAGACTACGAAAAGGGGGAAATTCAATGAGAAAATGGCAGCAAGCAGCACTTGCAGGTTTCATGGCACTTGCACTTACCGCATGTTCAAGCGGAGGTGGAGGCGCTGCGCCAACCACAACAGACAGCGGTGAGACTGGGGAAACCATGGTGACCGCGGAAAATATTCAGCCAGAAGAGGGCGCGAGCCTTGTCATATGGGAGGATAAAAATCAGCGCAGCTTTATCGAGGAGCGTGCGAAGAAATTTGAAGAGGAGTACGGCGTTACTGTAAAGATCGAGGAATTGCCACCGACCGATCAAGTGACCAAGCTCACTACGGACGGACCCGCAGGATTGGCTGCGGATGTAGTCGTTTTCCCGCATGACAAGATTGGTAGCGCTTCAGAAGCAGGACTGATCTTGCCGAACGATATTTTTGAGCAACAGACCACACAATCTACCAGTGACAATGCGGTTAAAGCCGTAACTTTCAAAGACATCTTATACGGATATCCCTACAGCGTAGAGACCTATGCGTTGTTTTATAACAAAAAGCTTTATCCCGAAGCACCGAAATCATTTGATGACATTATCAGCTTTGCCAAAACCTTTAATGACACCAAAAACAACAAATACACCTTGATGTGGGAGCTTCAGCAGTTTTATTACAACTTTGCTTATCTGGCTTCTCAGGGCGGATATATCTTTGGCGATGAAGGCATGAACAGCGAGGATATTGGTCTTAACAATGAGGGAGCCATCAAGGGCGGTCAGTTCTTGCAAACGCTGAAATCGGAAGTACTGCCTGTGAAGATGGGTGATGTGAACTATGACATCAAGAAAGGTCTCTTCTCAAGCGGGAAACTGGCCATGGATATTAACGGACCTTGGTCCATCGCCGATTATCGCAATGCTGGCATTGACTTCGGTGTGGCTCCACTCCCGGCAATTGAAGGCAAACCGATGACCTCCTTCTCTGGAGTCAAGGCATATTACGTCAATGCATTTACAACCTATCCGAATGCTGCCAAGCTGTTTGCGGCCTATCTCTCCAGTGCCGAATCCCAGATGGTCAACTTTGAGATGAACGGAACTCTCCCGGCCAATAAAGACGTGGCGGCAGATCCGAGGATTCAAGGAGATGAAATCACGAAGGCATTCCTTGAGCAATTCAACAACTCCACCCCAATGCCTTCGCTTCCTGCCATGGATAGCGTGTGGGGTCCCATCAGCGCGGCGATTACCGACATATGGGATGGAGGCAAGGATGTAAAAACCTCTCTGGATAACGCAGTCAAACAAGTCAAGGAGAGCCTTGCAACCACCCAATAAAATAAAAAATGAGCAGGTGCAGAGGAAGCTAACATGTCCTCTGCACTCTGCTATAACTGATCGGTAACTTCGCTTGCCGGGAAGGAGTAGGAATGAATGAAACAACAGCATGTTCCAGTCACTGTTAAGCCGAATCGAGAAAGACAGCATCGTATGACAGCGGCTGTGTTGTCCGTTGTCCTGCAAGGACTTGGACAGTTGTATAACCGTCAATGGATCAAGGGAATTTGTTTTCTGATCCTAGAGGGAGTGGGACTCGCATATCTGATACCCCGTTTGAATCATGCTGTATGGGGGGTATGGACGCTGGGCGAGCAGACGCAGCGTTTCGTCAAGGTCAATGGATCAACGGTGCTGCAGCAGGGCGACCACTCCATCTTTTTGCTGCTCAACGGAATCATAGTACTTTTGGTATTTTTCGTTTTTCTTCTTCTGTATATATTCAATATCCGGGATGCGTACATCACGGGAAAATTAAGAGAGGAAGGCAAGCAGGCCACCAGAGCTTCTGCTTCCCTGAGATATCTGCTCGATAAACAATTCCCGTATCTTTTCTTATCCATCCCTGCGCTCGGCATCCTGTTTTTCACCATTATGCCGATTTTGTTTACGATTACCCTGGCCTTCACCAATTACTCGGCACCGGATCATATTCCGCCTGCCAAGCTGGTGGACTGGGTCGGCTTCAAGACATTCACGGATCTGGTCCAGCTTAAATCGTGGAGCCATACCTTCTTTGGCGTATTAACGTGGACCGTAATCTGGGCCATCCTGGCAACGGTCACTACGTATTTCGGCGGGGTGCTGGTTGCACTTCTCATCGAGCAGAAAGGTATTCGTTTCAAAAAGGTATGGCGGACGATATTCATTCTTCCTTATGCCATTCCACAGATTATCTCACTGCTTCTGATGCGTAACCTGTTCAACGGACAGTTTGGTCCGATTAATACGTATATGAAGGCTTTTGGCCTTGAGGGGTTGCCATGGTTAACCGATCCATTCTGGGCAAAAGTTACAGTCGTCATTGTAAACATGTGGATTGGAATTCCAGTCAGCATGGTTCTCATACTGGGCGTGCTGACGGCGATTCCACGGGATTTGTATGAAGCGGCTGAGGTAGACGGTGCGTCCGGCTTTCAGAAGTTCCGCATCATTACGCTTCCTTTTATCATGTTCGCTACGACACCGGTGCTCATTATGCAATTTGCTGGGAATTTCAACAACTTCAACGTCATCTTCCTGCTGACGAACGGTAATCCGCTGCGTGGTGATTATCAATATGCGGGATCAACCGATCTTCTCGTGACCTGGTTGTATAAATTAACGTTGGATAACAACAAGTTCAATATGGCTTCGGCGGTAGGCATCATTATTTTCCTGATTATTGCGTCGTTCTCCATCTGGAATTTCCGTCGTTCCAAATCGTTCAAGGAGGAGGACATGATTCAATGAAAAAGCGCAATAATCCCATGCGTCTGGCGATCAGTTATGTGCTGCTGGTCATCATTGCCATCGTATCGGTGTATCCCGTCTTGTGGATATTTCTCTCGTCCCTGCGTCCAGGGGCAGCGCTCTACAGCGAACGTCTGTGGCCTGAAGCGTTCACGCTGGCCCATTACGGGGAATTGTTTACCAACCCGTCGTTCATGTATGGCACATGGTATCTGAACACGTTGAAGATCGCCTTTTTCACGATGATTTTCTCCACGCTTATGGTTACTTTGGGCATGTATGCCTTGTCCCGTTTCCGTTTTCGCGGTCGTAAGACCATTCTATCCACGATGTTGATTCTGGGGATGTTTCCCAGCTTCATGAGCATGATTGCCATTTATATTATTTTGCTTCAGATCAAATTGCTGGACACCCATGCCGCGTTGATTCTGGTTTATTCGTCCGGAGCCGTGTTGGGTGGATTTATTGTCAAAGGGTTCTTTGATACCATCCCGCGCAGTTTGGATGAAGCAGCACGAATTGATGGTGCCAGTCATCTGCGTGTGTTCACCAGTATCATTCTGCCGTTGTCCCGGCCGATGCTGACCTATGTAGCCTTAACCAGCTTCACTGGTGCGTGGATGGACTTTATTTTTGCCCGACTGGTACTTCGGACAAAAGAGAACTGGACACTTGCAGTTGGCATGTGGGATCTGGTTAGCCGTTATCAGGACAGTAACTTTACGATGTTTGCTGCCGGGGCGGTACTGATCGCCATTCCAATTACGTTATTGTTTGTATTCCTGCAACGCTTCCTGGTGCAGGGGCTGACCTCTGGCGCTTCCAAAGGATAAAAGGTTAAGAGGATAAACACCCAAATGGCATAGACAGCCTGTAGAACATATTCAGGCCACCAATCAGGCGCTTCTGAGAGGTTCCATTCATCGCTGGAACTGCTCCGGAAGCGCCTGCCTGCTGTTTGAGATCCGAATGAACAAGAGGAGGAAAAGATCGATGGGAACGCTACAGTCCCCAGAACCGGAATTGGGACCGAACGGGGCTCTTGCGGCTGCGGAAAGTCAGAAAATGGCCAACAGGGCGCTTTGGCGCAATGTTGCTTATCGCAGAATTTTGTGTGGCTATGGCATCTCGGTATTTGGTGATTGTTTCAACGGCATTGCCATCAGTCTGTGGGTATTGCAGACAACGGGAAGTGCGAAGAGTATGGCAGCTGTGCAAGTATGTAATATGGTCGTCAGTTTTCTGTTCGGATCATTCGCGGGTACGTTTGCCGACAGACTGGATCGCAGAACATTGATGTTGTCGTCAGATTTGTTTCGTGGGGCTATGGCGTTTATCATCGCGGTGAGTCTGTTTGTGCTGCATGCTCCTTTTCCAATCGTACTGCTCATGCTTTCCCTTTCGATGTTCTCCAGCCTGTTTCAGGCGCCTGCATTTCATGCTTCGGTAACCAGTCTGGTGGGGAGGGAGCATCTGCAGCAAGCTACAGGAACCATTCATCTTGTCGATAATATTGCACGTATAAGTGGACTGGCAGCAGCGGGGATTGCGGTTTCTGCATTTGGAGGGTTTACGGCTATTATGATTACGGGTGTGACCTTTCTGCTATCTGCGATATGTGTAATGTTGGCCGGGCGTTTTCCGGATGTACAACGCTCTTCGATGCATAGAGGATCGTTTGTAAAGGAGTGGGGTGGTTCATTTTCCTACATCTTTGCACATCCACTGATTCGCTCCATCGTTATTCTTAATCCGCTGCTGATTCTTTTCTTCATGTCAGCCATCATGCTTGTTCAGGTCATGGCCGTCAAAGTATGGCAGGCGAATCCAGTCCAGTTCGGACTGATTGAGACATGTATTCCACTGGGGTACATGCTGGGTTCCGGGATTCTGATTGCCTCAGGCAATCGGCTGAAACGAAGGGGGAGATGGGTGTTCATCGGTCTGCTGGTTCTCGGCCCACTGTATATGCTGTTAGCCAATGTATCTTCTCCTTTGGTGGCCTTGCCGCTGATCATTGCTGGGGGAGCCATGTTTGCGTGCTGTACGATGTTAACCCAGATCATGATGCGTGCCGAGGTTCCCGATGAGCTGCAGGGGAGAATCTACGGGGTGCTTGGAACCATAACAAGTACAGCCCCAATCCTGGGATTAACGGTGGTTTCCGTTTTGGCTGATCAGTGGGGTGCCCAAACCGTGCTGGAGAGTCTGGGATCATTGCTGCTGGTGGTAGGGATTATTGCAGCAGCAGGATTAAAATCCATTCGGACCTATCGATAGTTAATGCATGCCATAGATAAGGACGAGCCTAATCAAAGAACCCGGAAGCAGACGCTCATTGCGTCTGACTCCGGGTTAAATGATAGGACGGTGAAGGAATTAAGGCTGCCAGTCCACTGTAACGGTAGCAGTTCCACTGGCTGGTGTGGTGAAGGTATGGTTGTTGCCATTTTCCCACGTGATGGTAGAGCCGTTCTTTTTGAAGAACTTGAATTCCAGATTCGTTCCGGCTGGCACACTCACGTCATAATACCAGGTTGGATAGGAATAGATCACCTGATTGAACGCCGGACCAATGGCGAGAGGGCCTGTGGACCAGTTACCCAGTTCCGCGACATTGCCCGTCAGATAGAGATTCTGACCGAGTGTCGTGGATGCATTGTTGATGACAAACCGCACGGAAACCTGGTTGCCACTAAGAATCGTGAAATTGTTATAAGTGTTGCTGTTGACTCCGCTCGCTGCAACTTTGACTGCATAGTTGCCGGCAGCAACTGCAGGGATGGTCACTTTGATCTGAGTATCTTCCCATGATGTAATGGCTGAACCGGTAACAGCGGTTGTTCCGAAATAGACAGTGCCTTTGGTAGTACCAAATCCACGACCATCAATGGTAACGGTATTACCCGCTTTACCCATTACAGGGCCCACATGCCCGATGGTTGGTGTAGTGGTATTGGCTGTATACTGCCAGACTGCTGTAGCTCCTGCTGCCAAAGTGAAGTTAGCGACGTTACCTCCTGTAGAGGTAATGTTATTACCACTTAATGCACCTGCAAGAACATCGTTGTATGTACCCGAAGGAAGCGAAGTGGTCAGACCACTGATGGATGTGGGAGTCGAAAGATTACGGTTAACCGCTACGACGGCCACGTTGTTGCCGAATTTACGTTCATACACATACACATCGTTGTTAATCCAGCGCTGCTGGGTTGTTCCATAGGCGATGGCTGGATTGGTTTTGCGCAATGGAGCCAGCTTGCTGATGACGTTAAAAGCAGTTGTTGTTTTGGAAAACGAAGGCATTTTGGCACGGTTATCCGGGTCACCGTTACCTGTCATATACTGCTCAGTGCCATAATAGATGGCTGGTACGCCCCGTGAGGTAAGTGTAAATGCAAGAGCTTGTTCCAAGCGACGGTTGTTAACGGCACTTGTTTTGAAGCGATCCATGTCATGGTTATCAATAAAAGTCACTTGGTCATTCACCTGTGCATAATCAGCGGCAGTGCTGGTGATCATGGAATCCAGGGCAACCATCGTGGATGTGTTATCACGGAACACGTTACGTACTTCATTGTTGAAACGGAAGTCAAGCAGACTCATGCCGGACTGGTTGGCGAAGTTGGTATTGTCCGCATCGGATGCGGATGAACCCAGGAACCATTCACCAAACGTGAATACCGGTTTGTAGCCATAGATGGAGGACATCCAGTTCTTTTGCCATCCCATCGGCATATGCTTCACCGCATCCACCCGGATTCCGTCAATACCCATATCCAGCCAGAGCTTGATCGCATCCTTGAAGTAGGTGTCAATGGTGCTGTTATTGTGATTCAGGTCAGCAAGATCATAGAGGTTTTTGTAGATACCGTTCTCCAGTGTGGAGAAGTCGGAACCGCCATTGTGGTGGAAAAGTTTGTTCGTATCATTGGTGTAGCCACCAAGCAGCGTACCGTTATTGTACAACTTTCCATTCTCTGCGAACGAGGTGTCGGTTTCCATGGCAGGAGAGGTATGGTTGGGAGCAAAATCAATGATGACTTTAATGCCTTTGGCATGTGCCGTATTGATCAGATTCTGGAAATCGGTCATCGTACCGAAAGCAGGATTGGTCTTCTTGAAGTCACGTGCCCAATAGCCGTGATAAGCCGTATTGTTAACACCGGAATAGTTAATCAGCGAGTAAATGTTCTCCACAGGCTGGGAAATCCAGAGTGCCGTAATGCCGAGATCGGAAAAATAGTTGTCGTTGATCTTGTTGATCAGTCCTTGCCAGTCGCCCCCGCAATAGAGCTTCAGGTTAGAACAGGAGGCGTCATAGGCTCCCCCGGTAGGGTTGTTGGAGGGATTGCCGTCCAGAAAGCGGTCGGTAAATACCTGATAAATAACATCGGTGCTGAAGTTCTGCTTGTTGCTTACAGCCGTATCAGCATCTGCGAATACGGAGGCCGCCGGGAATAATGGCAGTGCACTTCCGGCCAGCAAGCTGAAGCTCAACGTGGTACTGAGGATGATTCGCTTGGTCCATTTGAACATTGGTAATCCACCCTTCGTTTATTATATAAATTGAACTAAAGAATATTTACACTTACCACTCCGATGACAGAACAACCTTCCGATCGCTGTTATCCTCAGATTTTTTTGATGCCCTTTTCAAAGGGGGAAATCTGGGGATAAAGGCCAAGCGTATGCTTCCGATGGAGCTTTCCTTCAGAAAGCTTTTAGCTTCACTTCTTCAGGTTATTTCTGTCCTCTCCGTTCTCGTGCAAATGTGTAGTTCAATTTATATAGATTTGTGATCTCTTTTTTGATTGGAAAAGCGCTTTCAACATTGGACGTTGGTAGGTTATTCTTAACGATATCCCCCCTTTATGAACGCCAACAACCCCGGCACCTCCTGCTGGAGTTACCGGGGTTGTCCTAAACCGATTGGGTTTAAAAGCATGGCCCTCTAGTTATAATCACAACGTTATGATAATTAAATAATGGTTTGGTTGTCAATAACTTTTTCTTGAGCATTTTTTTTCTATTTCTATATTTACAAATCAGGCTCAACAGATTTAAACTATTCGCAGACCCATCAATATAAGGGCTATGCATTTTAGAACATTTCGGTGTTTTAAAACAACCCCGTCTCTTCAGAGACGGGGTTGTTTGTCGATGTAGCCGAGGGAAGAGCGAAGCAGGACTAACAAAACAGGGAAACCCCGGTAGTGTAAAAGCGAAATCTATAGGAGAGGCGGTTGATGGATCAGTGAACACTCATTCTGTTATCGAATGTGTGGAAGGTTTCAAGGCGTCCAGGCTGGACAACACAAGGAAGATTTTTATCTATTTGCCACCAGGCTATAAGGAGCATGTGGATCAACGCTATCCGGTGTTATACATGCATGCGGGTCAGAGAGCCTTCGGCTCTTCGACTGCGGGAAATGAAACGTGGCACGTGGATCAGGCGGCAGACCAACTGATTGATCAAGGCTTGATGGATGGATTGATCATTGTCGGAATTGCCCATGTTCGTCCGGTTACACACAATGAATTCTATCATTTTATTGCACCTGCAAGAGAAGCGGTGAGTGTGGGCTGCTCAGGCCTGGATTATGAACACTTTATCATTCATGAACTGAAACCATTTATTGACGAGCATTACCGCACACTTCCAGACAAGGACAATACGGGACTGCTTGGTTCTTCCG
This sequence comes from Paenibacillus taichungensis, assembly GCF_013359905.1. Taxonomy (GTDB): domain Bacteria; phylum Bacillota; class Bacilli; order Paenibacillales; family Paenibacillaceae; genus Paenibacillus; species Paenibacillus taichungensis. The sequence continues at coordinate 81,611 of NZ_JABMCC010000121.1, forward strand.
CAGCGGCACTCAGCACCTTCCATATAGGAACACGTCATCCTGATATTTTTGGCAAACTGATCATGCTCTCTCCCTTTTTCGTGGATGTGCAGCTGGATGAAACGTCGGAGAGCAGGTTACAGGAGGAGGATATGTACCTCTTGCCTGAGGGCAGTGCTCCCATTCAAATGTGGATGGATATAGGAGATGCAGAAGGATTATTTCTTCCTTACCAGGTAAGGAATGTAGCCCATCAGATGCTTGAACTGGGATATAAGTCTGGCAAGGACATCGCATTTCTGGAACAGCCGGATGCAGGTCATCAGGAGGCGGATTGGGGAGAGCGAGTTCATATTCCGCTACTGTATATGTTCGGCCGAATCGGCAATCCAGTCTCTCTGGAGCTGATGGGAAGGGACGTTATTGGATTGAAAGGCGGCATGAGCGGGCAGATCAATGCGCTGCTTCATTACGACAGCGGGTTCACCATGAGTGTGCTTGAAGGGGAATATCATTCCGATCAACCCGATGTTCTTGAGGTTCGACCCAATGGGGAACTGGTTCCTGTCAAGATGGGTCATGCAGTAGTTACTCTCACGGTGGGAGAGTTGACGGCATCACGGATGTGCACGGTTGTGAAAGAATTATCGGGTCACGTGACAGTCTGCATGAGTGCCGAGGTACCCTTTCAAGACATGTATGATGACTCGATCTACGGAGGCATGGGCATGAAGCTTCTGCACACCGGAGGTGGCGATTATGAGGGCTGCTTCGAGGTTCCACGTGACAGCGGATTTCGGTTCAGGTTCACGCGAGGCTTCCGGCAGTTTGAAACCGATGCAGATGGCAAGGCACTGCCCAATCGGGTGTTTCGTGCCCATGATAACCTGTCTCTACATTACAAAATCCAGTCTTGGGGCAGTACGGCTGCCAAAGCCGGGAACAGGAGGTAGCCATGATTAGTCAACCATTTCAACCAACGATGGATATTCCGTATTATTATCCCTGCAATTTTCCTTTGATTCACGAAATCCTTCAGCGTCAGGGCTCGATAAGCAGTCTCGGCCTGTTGGCTTCCAGCCGCTTGTATAGTCTGACTTCCTGTTCGGATCGTGGCCTGATCAAGCCTTACTTTCATAAGCTGGATTATGAGGAGCCGATGTGGGAAGTGTTTGGAGAACGGGAGTTTGACAGCTTCGAACAAGGAAAGGCATATATACGGGAACGGCTTGAAAATGAGGGGCCTTTGGTCGTTACAGGCACAAGTTATTGCTTGCCTTATGGGGATGATTATCGAAATCCCGAGTATATTCATAAACTCGTTAAACAAGACTCACGCCTGCATCTGGTCGATCATTGGCTGGCTGTGTACGGAATGGATGAGGAGCATTTCTATGTCTATGACCCCGTTCCCTCCAAATACATGGGAGCTGTGTCATCACCTGATTTCCAAGAGTTCTGGAAAGGAAACAAAAATATCTCCGAGCTCGAAATAGCCCGGCGCAAAGAAACATTACGAACATATGGCACGATGGAGATCCGTGCTGTGGAAACACTCGACTCCGCAGGCTATCGGAACATGTTGCGCTCTGCGCTGGCGACACAGGCCTATGAATTCATCGCGGGCAGAACGATCTGGGAGGGCAATCGAAGCTATTATTTTGGACAGGCTGTCACATCACAATTGTTACAAAGATTGCACCCGGATGCCGAGGTGGATCGGGAACAGGAGAAAGCCATCTCCGCGTTCCTGTTCGACATGCGCTGGAGCCGCTACTTTTTCCACGATTTGCTGGAGGAAGCAGCCAAATGGCTCAATTCTCCTCATGATCAATATGTTGAGGAATTCGGTGCAATGATAGCCCGGTGGGAACAGGCGCATAAGCTGCTGCAGATCGCCAGAATGAAACGAAGCCCTGAATGGCGGGAGCAGTTAACGGATATTATCGAACAATTGGCGGCGGACGAATTACGCTGGTACGAAGCGCTAATGACGACACATCAGCATGCCGATCGCTTCAGACAGATCCCATCGACTGTGGAAAATCCCGGGCCTACGCCTTCACATCGGGAAGTCATTGAGCGGATTGTGCTGGACAGCTGCGATGAGCTTAATCGGTACCATAACGCGCCCATTCCACTAGAGCATGGCTTGCAGGCACCCCTATATGGAAGTCGTGGAAGACTGGACTCCCTTGAACTTGTAACTCTACTTGCGGTTATCGAGCAAAGTGTTGAAGATACGTTCGGTGTAGGGATAACCCTCGCTGAATTGGCGGCTGCTTCCATGCCAGAAAGTCCTTATCGAACGGTGGAATCACTGGTTGAGTATCTGGAGGCGCAATTGAAACCTTGCCCAAAGGATGATGAGGGATGAATATCACTTTTCTTCTGGAACGGTTCGCTGCGTATGACCATCGTCCTGCGTTGATATGGAAGGGCGAACATTATAGTTATAACTGGTTATTGGATCAGATTCACACCTTTAGCCAATGGATTTCCAGTGAAGGGCTCGAAGGGGCGATCGTTGTGCTAGAAGAGGATTATTCTCCTTATGCCGCAGCAGCATTGATCGCTCTTCTGGAGCAAAATTGTATTGTGGTTCCGATGGATCGACACTTGGTTGAGGCTAAACGGAATGAGTATACAGCGCTCGCTCAGGCAGAATGGCGCATGAGTGTTGGGGAAGGGGAAGCTATAGCCAGACGTTGCTCCGTGCAAGGCAGTCGGTCCCCGATATTGGCAAGGCTGAGTCAGGAAAAGAATGCAGGTCTGGTGATTTTCTCATCCGGATCGACAGGACAAAGCAAAGCTGCTGTTCACAGCGCGGATCGTCTGTTGCACGGGTTCAGGCGGCAAGTCCGGCCGCTCTGTACCATTCCGTTCATGATGTTTGATCACATTGGCGGATTGAATACGATGCTGCAATCCCTGTCCAGCGGCGGCTGTTTATGCGTCATACCGAATCGCTCCCCCCTGGAAGTATGCAAAACCATTGAAAAGTATCGTGTTCAGGCCTTGCCAGTCTCACCAACGTTCATGAATTTGCTGCTCCTTAGTGGAGTCTATCGGGAGTTCGATCTATCCAGTCTCGAAGTGGTCTCCTATGGTTCAGAGGTCATGCCAGAGGCGCTGCTTACTGCATGGAATAGACAGTTTCCGAATGTACGCACGGTGCAGGCTTATGGTATGTCGGAGCTTGGCATTCTGCCGACACGCTCCAAAGATTCCGGTTCATTGCAATTTACGGTTCGTGATGGGGAAGTCCATTATCGGATTGTGGACGGGCTGCTTGAGATCCAAACAAAAACGGCCATGATCGGGTATCTGAACGCTCCGTCTCCGTTCACGGAAGATGGCTGGCTCCAGACCGGGGATGAAGCAGAGATGGAGGATGGTTACATTCGCATTTTGGGTCGCCGCTCCGAGATCATTAATGTAGGCGGACGTAAGGTTTATCCTGCGGAAGTGGAGAGTATTCTGGAACAAATGGAATTCATTGAAACGGCAGTCGTGAGTGGCGAGCCAAGTGGGATCATGGGACAGATGGTAAAGGCCACGGTCAGACTTACAGGTGAGCAGCCTCTTATGGAACTGCGCAGACAAATCTGGGATTTTTGCCGAGACAAGCTGCCTCAGTACAAAATTCCACAAAAGATTGTGATTACTCAGGAGACATTAACAAGCCCAAGAATGAAGAAAATAAGAAATCCCGTTCCAAGCTCATCTGTTCAGGATGAGGTTGCGGCAAGCCTGGAGGAGGAGTTGGAAGGGACACAGCACTGAATGAACGAATGAATAAAGTGACTCATGTATGACAATGCAGGATGTCAAATGATGAGTTGTAAGTTGTAATTGGAGAGGGGAACCGTTGAATGCATTACGCATCTACGGTTCCCCTTTTGTTGAACAGAGTCGAAGTGATTCGTACGAGAGATATCCTTTCACACAATTTAATGAGAGATAGCCTCATACGACGTACCAAGAGTCTCATCGGAGAAAGGATATAGAATGAAGCAAGATGTTATGCCTTCACGTGTGATTTGACATCCAACTGCAACAGGGAGAAACCGTACGCTTCCAAGTCCAGCTTCAGCTTGTTCTGCTGAGTTTCCCGAGTTGTGGCTGAGAATACATTACGCCAAGTTCCTTGGTGTAGTGGCAACTCCATACTGCGTGGTTCTTCACTTGCATTCAGGACGAGTACGAATTGTTCCCCTGTATCTTGATCTTTGCGTCCGATGGCAATGCACGGGTCTCCGGCTTCCGCGTAAATCATGGAGATGTCCGCACTGCGCAATGCAGCGTGTTGTTTACGCAGGGCAATGGCTTGGGTGAAGAAATCGAGCAGATCCTTGTTCTGCTTCTGTTCGTCCCACTCCATACATTTGCGACAACCTGGATCATAGCCACCATCCAGCCCTACCTCGTCACCATAGTAAATACAAGGAGCACCTGGGTACGTAAGCAGCAGAATGACAGCCAGCTTCATCTTGCGTACATCCCCTTCACATAGGGTCAGCAGTCTTGGCGTGTCATGACTGCCGAGCAGGTTGAAAGCTGCTTCGGTTACAGGTTGTGAATACGCAGCAAGCAGTTTGCCAACCTCGTTGGCAAATCCGAGGCCGTCTAGCTTGCCAAGCACAGCGTAATCCATGACTGAATTCGTGAAAGGGTAGTTCATGACTGCATCAAACTGATCCCCCTGCAGCCACATGATGGAATCATGCCAGATTTCGCCTAGTAGATAGGCATCCGGGTTAAGTGATTTGACCGTTTGCCGGAATTCACGCCAGAATTGATGGTCTACCTCATTGGCAACATCCAGCCTCCAACCGTCGATACCCATATCCTGAATCCAGTAACGGGCCACCTCCAGCAAATATTCCTTAACCTCTGGATGCTCTGTGTTCAGTTTAGGCATAAGAGGTTCAAAGGCAAAGGTATCATATGTGGGAATACCATCCTCGATACGTGCCGGCCATTCTCTGACATGGAACCAATCCGCATAACGGGAAGCAGCCCCTTTTTCAAGCACATCCGCGAATGGAAGGAACTCTCTGCCTGAATGGTTAAACACCGCGTCCAGAACTACCCGTATGCCGCGTTCATGGCATGCATCCACAAGTTCCTTCAATTTCTCATTGGTGCCAAAGTGCGGATCGACCCTCATATAGTCTGCGGTATTGTACTTATGGTTGGTTGTAGCCTGGAACACTGGACAGAAATAAATGGCGTTAATGCCAAGTGTACTCAGATGATCGAGGTGGTCCAGAACGCCTTGAAGGTCACCTCCGAAAAAATTGACAGGCGTCGGTTCGCCGCCCCAAGGTTCAGCATTCTTTGGACTGATCGACGGATCACCATTGGCAAAACGTTCAGGGAAGATCTGATAGAACACCGCATCCTTAACCCAAGCAGGTGCTTCGAAGAAATCCACCGGATTCATAAATGGAAAATCGAAAAATTCCAACGGATGATCAGGCAGAGCCTGTTCGAATCCCCGTTCCGTCATCCAGACCGATTTCTCTCCCTCGATCAGTTGGAAGCCGTAGCGTAATCTGCGGTAGGGTGGTTGCGCTTCCACTTCCCAATAATCGAACAGGGCATCACGGGCAAAGATTCGCATCGGAAGGTGGAGAACCGTACGATCCCATGCATATTTATCCCCGATGATGGCGATAACAGCATCCAGGTCGCCCCGCTTGGAACGGAGCCTCAGGTGCATGGTGGAACGGTCATATACGTAGGACCAATTCATTTTGGGACGATGATAAATAGCTTCAAGTAACATAGCATTCACTCCTTATCTGGGATGGATCATATGGCTATAAACGCAAAAAAGGCACAACCCCAATGTTCACGAGGTTGTACCTTTCGGCAGCATAGCCTTTTGATTATAGTGCTATTATACGAACTAAATTGGAAAAAGAAAACACTTTTTTTTCCTGAAATCTCAATTTGTTTATTGTGGAACAAATGGTGTGTCCTGCTTCATGTGTGAGGTAGAATGATTCACAATCAACACACATTTTGGTGGACTATTATTTAAAAATCATACCCAAGCTTATTGGCATAAGCAGAGATTTCTTTATGATATTTCTCGATACTTTTCTTGCCGGTATCAATTTTGGCATTGGCTTGTTTCAGGACAGCGCTGTTTACCGTTGTTTTGGAGACAGCCTTTTTAGCGAGTTGGAATCCTTCCAGCTGTGCATAACTACCTTTAATCAAGTTGGCATGGATTTTTTGCAGTTCCGCATTTTGCGGTTTAATCAGCTTCAGCTTGGATACATATTTGGTGTAGTTAGGAATCGCTGTGTTGGTCAATTTCAGGAAAACGGACTTGCGATTGGAAGATGTAATGTAAAATCCTCCTCCAAGAGCGTTGAATGCTTTCTCTTCATATACCGATGCGCTATCCAACTGATCCAGGTAGTTGAGGAAATCTTCTTCTTCGACTGTAGGGATCGGTTCTTGTTCTGACGTGTCAACTTCTTCATAGTATTCGTCTTCCGAATATGTAGTAGTTGAGTCATCCGCAGCAGCGGCATAGGACCCTGCAGGTGCGAATACTCCGCCGAGCAAAACAAAACTCATAATGATTGATAGTACCCATGATTTCTTCACGTTCTAATTTCCCCTATCTATATATGTGATATTATTCCAATGGATAATCTAACATAGCACGACAAGAAATTACAGGAATCGATTGACAGAGATGGAATCTATGAATAGCAATAAAAGGATATAATAACGTTATGAATCAACAAAAAGGGAGGAAATCTTGATGACTGTTGAACGTTTTCATATTCATGTCTCCGATGAGATTCTGGACGATTTGCAATATCGGCTGCATCACATCCGTTGGCCAGATCAATTGGTAGACTCCGGCTGGGGGCGAGGAACAGATATTAGTTATTTAAAATCACTTGTTTCCTATTGGAGAGATCATTATGACTGGCGAGCACAAGAGTCCAGGCTGAATCAATTTTCCCAGTTTCATTGCCAGTTGGATGGGGTGGATGTGCACTTCGTACATGAGCATGGTAAAGGGCCTAATCCTCTGCCGATTATTCTTACCCATGGCTGGCCCGATAGCTATCTTCGTTATCAAAAGATTATCCCTCTCCTGACCGATCCCGCGAGTCATGGAGGTAATCCGGAGGACTCTTTTGATGTCATTGTGCCATCACTGCCTGGATTTGGATTCTCTAGCCGCCCGGACCAACCTGGCTTCAACAATTCTCGTGTCTCCCAGATGTGGGCCAAACTAATGACCAAAGAATTAGGATACAACAAATTCGCTGCTGCAGGTGGAGATATTGGCTCTGGCGTTACACGTTATCTGGCATCGAATAGTCCTGAACTTCTAGTTGGAATCCACTTAACGGATATTGGTATCATAAGAGATCTCTTATCTTCCCAGGATGAGGCAGAACGCTCAGAGGAAGAACGAGAGTACAAGGAAAATGCTTCAACATGGATTTCACAAGAGGGGGGTTATATGGCCATTCAATCAACCAAACCTCAGACACTTGCGTATGGACTTTCCGATTCCCCAGTAGGTTTGGCCGCTTGGATCATTGAGAAATTTCGTGCTTGGAGCGACTGTAAAGGTGACCTCAATCAACTATTTAGCAAGGATGAGTTGCTGACTCATATTATGATCTATTGGGTTACGAACACCATAGGATCATCCACAAGTATGTACTACGAAAATTCACATTCCTTGCCACCATTGGGACGTATAGAAGTTCCGACAGGCATTGCCATATTTCCTGCGGATATCGTGCTACCGCCCAAGTCTTGGGCGATGCAAAACCTGAACGTAACGCGCTGGACCTCCATGCCTAGTGGAGGGCATTTTACGGCTTTGGAAGAACCGGAGTTGCTGGCTGATGATATTCGGGCATTCTACAGACCGATTCGAGCAATGAACGATTAATGTAGTTATATATATGGTGGAATTCGTAAGGTCCCGACTTGGATATCTAAAGCGGGCCCTTTTTTTTCTTCAATCTGCTCAAAAAGTGACGTACAAAGGTGGTCAGATGGTATAATCGGGTAAAGTGTTATTGTCTCACCAAGTTATTTTCGAAAAGGTTTTCGGAAAATGGTCTGTTTTTGTTTGTAACCGCAATCATAATACACACAGAAAGTGAGAGCTGAGATGAATCAGAAAAAGCTTTTTACGGATGGATGGCAATTTGCGAAAAGTAAGCTGGAGGTTACGGAGTCTGCGGGGTTAACGTTTGAACCGGTTGAGCTTCCTCATGATTGGCTGATATATAATACGCTTGAACTGTATGAGGACAGCATCGGATGGTATCGCAAGACATTCCCATATACGAAGGATGAGCAGCAGGTTCTGCTTTGCTTTGACGGGGTATATATGGATTCTTCCGTATATGTGAACGGTCAGCTTGTGGGGGAATGGAAGTACGGTTATTCGGCTTTTGAGCATGAGATCACGAGTGCTTTGGTGGAAGGTGACAACGAAATTGTAGTCAAAGTTGTGCATCAGAGTCCCAACAGCAGATGGTATTCCGGGGCTGGAATTTATCGCAATGTGTGGCTCAAAACGAGAGATCGGAATCATATCGTCACAGACGGTACCTATGTATCGATTCAGCAGCAGCCAGAAGGCTGGCAGGTTGAGGTGGATACGGAGCTGAGTCTCAATCAGAACGCACAACTTGTGCACACGATTTGGTATCAGGGTAATCAGATCGTATCCAGCAAAGCGAACGTTACGGCTGCAGCGGGTACAGACACCGGACATGAAGAGATACAATCGAACAGCCAACAGCTGAAGGTCGATCTTCCGAAGTTATGGGGCCCGGATGAACCGAATCTGTATGATCTGGTAACGGAACTGCAAGTAGCTACAGGTGAGCAGGGCTATGAGACGATCGAGACCGTCACACAGCGGATTGGTTTCAGGGATATCAAGTTGGATGCAAACGAAGGATTCCACCTGAATGGGGTCAAGATGAAGCTGAACGGCGTGTGTGAACACCATGATCTTGGGGCGCTGGGGGCTGCTTTTAACCTAACTGCGCTGCGCAGAAGATTTGTGCTGTTGAAGGAAATGGGCGTTAACGCCATCCGGACTGCTCATAACATGCCTGCCAAAGAGTTCATGGAACTTGCGGATGAGATGGGTATGCTGATCGTTTCGGAAGCGTTCGATATGTGGGAGAGAGCCAAGACCCCTTACGACTATGCGAGATTTTTCCCGGAATGGGCACATACTGATGTGAAGAGCTGGGTGAAGCGTGACCGTAACCATGCAAGTCTGATTATGTGGAGTATCGGTAACGAGATTTACGACACTCATGCAGATGAGCGGGGGCAGGAAGTAACCCACATGCTGATGGATTATGTATTGGAATTTGATCCAAAAGGGAATGCAGGCGTGACGATTGGTTCGAACTACATGCCATGGGAAAACGCGCAAAAATGCGCCGATATCGTGAAGCTCGCAGGTTATAACTACGCGGAGAAATACTACGACAAACATCACGAAGAACATCCGGACTGGATTATCTATGGTAGTGAAACGTCGTCTGTAGTGCAGAGCCGTGGGATCTATCACTTCCCGTTCGAGCAATCCATACTGGCAGATGATGATGAGCAGTGCTCGGCTTTGGGTAACAGTACAACAAGTTGGGGCGCGAAGTCCGCAGAATATTGCATTTTGGCAGAACGAGATACGCCGTATTCCTTGGGGCAGTTCCTGTGGACCGGATTCGATTATATTGGAGAACCAACACCGTATCATACAAAGAATTCGTATTTTGGACAGCTGGATACAGCAACGTTCCCGAAAGATTCCTACTATATCTACCAAGCAGCCTGGACGGATTACAAGAAAAGTCCGATGGTTCACCTGTTCCCTTACTGGGATTTCAGTCCTGGTCAGCTGATCGATGTACGCGTGTGCAGTAATGCGCCGAAGATTGAATTGCAGCTGAATGGCAAGACAATTGGCACGTATGATATCGACCATGCAAAGGGAACCCAGCTGGCAGGCTGGTGGAAAGTGCCATATGAAGAAGGCGAGCTCAAAGCGATCGCTTATGATGAACACGGCAACGTTATTGCAACGGATGTGCAAAGATCCTATACAGATGCGAAGAAGATTCGTCTGCAAGCCGATCGGGAGCAGCTGCAAGCGGACGGTACGGATCTTATTTTCGTGGAAATCCAAGTGGAAGATGAAGCGGGCAATCCCGTGCAAAATGCAAACAACCGTGTGCAGGTCCAAGTGACAGGTGCAGGTCGTCTATTGGGTCTGGATAATGGAGATAGCACGGACTATGATCCATACAAAGGACTGAGCAGAAGACTGTTCAGCGGCAAGCTGATGGCAATCATCGGGGCAACGAACGAATCGGGAACGGTACGGATCGAGGTGACATCGGAAGGATTGGAAAGTGCAGCTGCCGAGTTCGAATCACGAGCTGTTGCAGGCGCAGGAGATCGTACCAATGGGGCATCCGGGGCTGCCGCAGCAGGTCAGGAGCAAACCGTACTTATGAGTAATACGGAACGTCCGGTTCTGACGGGACGTCCGCAGGAGATTCCTTTGCGGAAAATCGAGATTATCAGCGAAGGTGGGCAGTTATTCAATCCATCGAAACAGCAGATGACGGTGAGCGCCAAGCTGTATCCGGAGAACACATCCTATCGGGATATTGAGTGGGCAGTTGTGAACGACGCAGGTATCGAATCCAACATTGCCAAGGTCGAAGCCAACGGTCTGGAAGTCAACGTATCCGCTCTGGGCGATGGGGAATTCCGTCTTCGTGCGACGAGCAGTAATGGTACCGATAAAACGAAACTGATTTCTCAACTGGAGTTCAAAGCAACTGGTCTGGGTACGGCTTACAAAGATCCATACGGCTTTATTACTGGCGGGCTGTACGATTACACCAAAGGGGATGTCGGTAACGGCAATGAGCGAGGGGTAGCGACAAGCCGGGACGGGGAGACACATGTGGGCTTCCGCAATATCGACTTCGGGCCGTACGGCTCCGATACCATTACGATTCCAATCTTTGCGTTGTCTAGTGAAGAGTACTTCATTCAGATCTGGGAAGGTATGCCGGATGAAGAGGGAAGTACACTGCTGGCAGATGTGGTGTATGACAAAGAATCCAGATGGAATGTGTATCAGGAAGAGACGTATCAACTGTCCAAGCGGCTGAGCGGGATTACGTCGATCTGTTTTGTACTGAAGCAGAAGATTCATATCAAAGGCTTCTCATTCGAGCGCCAAAGCCGGGCATTTGAACAGAATACGGCTGCATCATGCGATCATCTCTACGGGGATACGTTCAAGATCGAGGGTGATCATGTCGAGGGGATCGGAAACAATGTGTCGTTGGAGTTTGAAAATATGGACTTCACAGCAGAAGGCACGTCCAAGCTTGTGATCTATGGACGTTCAACAATCGACAAAAACACGATCCATATCCGCTTTGCAGGTGAGGACGGACAGAGCAATCAGCTGGTCGAATTCACACAGTCCGATGGATATGAGGAGCGGGTGTTTGAGCTTGAGCAGGTTAAAAGTGTGCAGAAGGTGACCTTTATTTTCCTGCCGGGTAGTCAGTTTGACTTTGGCTGGTTCCGGTTCGAGAAGTAGGACGCCAGATATAGTAGTTCAGGGATAGAGATGATTTATATCAATCCTCTTCAGATAAACGTTGTTCATCAAGAACAGGACGTTTACCTGAAGGGGATTTTTTAAATCTCTTTTGTTCAGGATGGTCACATTGCTTGTTGTTATGTATAATTTTCCTGAGAAAGTTACCTAAAGGAGAAAATATACATATGAATCGTCTTAAGTCTAGTGTTAGAAAGTTTATGTTAGAAGATTTGGATTCAATTAAAAAACAAGACAAGCCGAATGTTATTGTGAACTTTAAAGCAATTTTATTAGGATTTTTGGTTATCTGGTGTCTATCCGGAGTAATTATTTATTATGCATTCTCGGATTGGAGCGACAGGGGAACATTTGGCGATATGTTTGGAGCGATCAATGCACTTTTCTCTGCTTTTGCTTTTGGAGGATTAGTGTACACTCTTTTCATTCAGAGATATGAGTTGAGTTTACAAAGAAAAGAGTTGGAGATGCAACGTCTGGAAGTGGCTCGTAATGGTGATCAATTAGAACAACAAAAAAATGTAATGATTCAGCAAAGCTTTGAAAACACTTTTTTTAAAATGATCGAGCTCCATCACAATTTAATTGCATCAATGAATGATAAACCTTATGAGGGAAGAAGAGCCATAGAGAAACTACGAGAGTTTCTCTATGATGAATTGAAACGTGCTAATCATAAGCGTGATTTGAATAAAACAATAGAAGATTTTCTTAGCCTTAAAGGTCGGCATATTAAACATTATCTTAATAACTATTATTGTATACTTGAATTGATTGAGCAGCATGGTCTGAACACAGAAGAAGATTTGAGAGATTCAAATTATACCCGTATTGCTCTCTCACAATTATCAGAGGACGAACGATTTCTGATTTTCTATACATTGGGATACAAGAGTGATACGAGATTATTTTTGGAGAAATTTACTGATATAAGTGAATTAAATCATTTCGCTCGGCATCATTATAAGTGGATGACTTCTTAGTTATTGAAGAGTGACGGATAACCGTCACTCTTTTTTATTTAGATTAGATTCTTTACGAAGTTCTTTCATCTAATTAATAGAAAATGCAGAAGTCACAAGAAGCATGCTTTTAGAAAGAAATGGACTTTTTTATCTTGTTTAGCTTCCTGAATCTTTCTTATCAGCATCGTCAATGGTCAGCATCGCTTTCTCTGAATCCCAGGACACGTTCAATCCCAAACCACGCAATACCTCAAAAGGCACTGTAGTTGCTCCCGAGTAGTTATTTATGGGTTCAGGTATCTGCACGACTCGCTCCCCAGAGGAATCGGCGGAGGTTATAACATACTGTGTCTCGTTAGGTCGGATTGTGATTGTCCGATTGTCATAATTCAACGTATAGTGGTTCGGGCTACCTTTCACCTGATGAATCTCAAATTTTGCTCCAATTGCTGTGGCGATGGCTTTGATTGGCAGTTGCACGGTCTTAGGCGTTTCAACAGCGGCATACATCGACTGGAACAGCTCACCGTTCAGATATACATCTGTACCAATTTTGGCTTGAACGGGTTTGTAGACCATTCCTCCAGATGACGTTGCAGGTGCACCCGCTTCCTCGTATTTATCACTTCCCCAGCCCCAGACGGTTCCATCCGAGGATAAGGCAAGACTGTGGTAATATCCTGCTGAAATATCAGTAATGCCGGATAGATGGTTTACTTTTCCTTCTTTACCGTTCACACTTCTTCCGTAGCTGTACACCTCACCGGATGTCGTGAGTATTAACATATATTGCGTATTTCCATCCATCTTCTTCACCTTGAAGTCGTAATGAAAGGCGAATACTTTCCCTGTCTCGTCCAAACCCCAGACTTTCCCGTTCTTATCCAGTGCAAGCAGGGACGTATCTGTTCTTGTGATCGAAGATATGTTGGTCAGACCTTTTATCTTGGTAGGTTTGGACAGGACATTCCCGGATTCGTCGGGCTCGTTCCACGTCCATACGGAGCCATCTTTCTTCAAAGCATATCCATGCAGACCTGCGGATCCAACCTGGATAACATCTTTCAGTCCGCTAATCTCATGCGGTTTACGTATGAGATCATCTGAATTGATTCCTTGAGCGTTAGGGCGTTGCCATGACCAGACTGTCCCGTTCTGGAGAAGGGCGACAGTGAAAGAACCAGTCACTACATCCTTCGCAGAGTTGATGCTTTCGACTTTGCTTGGTAGTTTGCCAGCACCCCACTCCCAGACCGTTCCATCCGCCTGAACGGCTGCGTTGATTCCACCACCGGCGGCTGAAATAGCTATTACATTAGATAGTTCCGGTACGCGGATGGGACTAAATGTATGACGATATCGAATGTTCTCGCTCACACCCAGCTCTCCAAACAGATTGCGGCCCCAGGTCCAGACCGAACCATCACTTCTCAAGGCGACTGTGTAATAATAAGCTCCCTCTACAGCGGTATAGTGGAGTTTCTTCTCTGTATTTGCTGCATTCGATTGAACAGAAGTGTTACTGGCGGAATGCTGTACGTTAGGGGCTGCATGAGTAATTGGCTCAGCTGTCAGTTCCAACAACAAGCTGGACGCAACTAGTGCTGCAGCCATTGCAATGGCGAATCGTCGGGACGATTTACTTTTACTATTAGGTCTATGATTCAAGCGTGAAGTGGGACGTCGTTTTTCTTTTGCTATGTCATCGGATGGGTTAGCCAAACGCATGTGTATCGCCTCTTTTTCAGATGAGATGGAAGTGAAAGCTGCATTGCTATATAAACACTTTATGGTGGGTTGAAGTTACATACAAATGATAAAAATTCCTTTATATTGAAGAACCGTGCTGAGTGTGTTTACGTTATTTCTAACAGCACATAGGTAACATGTACAGAGAATTTAGCGTCTTAATTCATGAGGTGATTGGATGAAAAGAGTACTGCTCACGCTTTCGTTAGCGTTAATGATGTTAACAGCCTGTGAGGCAAATGATCCAACAGTGGATTCTCCAGTGGTTTTGAATTCATTTCCGGAAATTATTGAGCCCCATAACCCTGAGCAAGCGGAGCAAAGCGGGGATGTCGTTGTGCTTCTCGAAGGCATACGGAATCAGGATAAGTGGAACACATTTGTGAAGAATGTGAAGAACAAACAGCAGGATCAGGTTCGTGTGACGATGTATACCATTGAAGGTGGGGCCATTATCCATGAATTGATTTACGATGGCTCAGCCATTCAAGCGACTTATGATAACTCTAGGGATGCCTATGGCTCCAAACAGGGGATCACGACCAACACCTGCCAAGGGATCGGTACGATGAAGAGTGAGCAGGGACGTGTTTTTTACGTGTTAACCGGTTGTGAGAAGGCAGGCAGTACCTTTTCGATTCCCAAGTGATGAGAGTTCTATCTAACCGTAAATAGTTGAGCTATGTAATTATTCATGCTGTAAATCAAAAAAGATCCTGCGAAGCCGAGGCTTTTCAGGATCTTTTTGCTGCTATATGGAGAGCGAGAGCTGGTGGTTTATGCATACAAAGCATTGGATAGTTCGATCAGATTACCGTCAGGATCACGTATATACACCGAACAGATTGGCCCCAGTGCACCTGTCCGCTTTACTGGTCCTTCTTCGATTTTGATGTTCTGGTGTGTTAAATGCGCAATGACTTCCTCCAGAGGTGTGCTGACCAAAAAACAAAGATCTGCTGAACCCGGTGTGGGGATATGAGCTTTCGGTTCAAACTCTTTGCCACGTTCATGCAGATTGATTTTTTGCTGTCCAAACTGTAACGCTTTTCGGCCTTGGCCGAATTCGACTACCTGCATGCCTAATACATTCGTATAAAATGCAATCGTCGCTTCCAGATTCTCTACGGTTAACACGAGATGATCAAGTCGTTCTATTTTCATGGATGAGCCTCCTTTGAATTGAATCATTAGTTCCTGTGAGACAAGGGTTGAATTTAGTATGTTTTCGTTTATTATAACTTAGAGCTTGGTATGGTAATCGGTTAAATCAACGCCGAGCCTTCGGACATTTTAGTGGAAAAGTAGAATATGAAGGGGAGAGCGAGCAAGATTAGACCGATGATCACAGCGACGATGATACTCTTTTTGTTCAATTTACAGGCTCCTTTCGGAAAATAGAGTCTAGCATTATGGGGATACAACCTATATATTAACCAATTGATCGAATTTTGGAGTAACATGCACGAATGCGCAATATATCTGCCTAAGGATGTTTACCAACTTCCAGTTAGACTATGTGAAAATGAATCCTCCGTTTGATTCCAATCTCCCTTCTAACTTGTTAAAATTTAGGTCATATACTACGGTCAGGTTGGCGGTGAAGATAGATGCAGCGTATTCAGGTACATCCCGATGTATTAGAGGAAAAAGCCCGATTAGTTCAGCAAAAGAAGCTGGAACTGGAGCGAATGGTACGGGAACTTGAAAAATCAATTTACCTGTTGCAGTCCGAATGGTCGGGTATGACAGGGGAACGTTTCTTTTGGGATTTTATGCAGGTGAAAGAAGTTTTCCCAGCCACACTAGGACTTTTGGATAAAATTCAGAATGAATTTATTTTTATAGCGAAGAATTTCAGAACAGCCGATGGTTCGGGTGAGGTTGCTCTATATATACCTGAAGAACTGAAACGAAATTTCGGTGTTGGGTTGCTCGACAAGTCAGTTGGAGAGACCGTAACTGGAATTGGACAGACAGCAGAGGCGCTTTTCTACGATCCATTCGGTACGGTGACCAGTGTGGCTTATGCTATGACCTTGGGCAGAGTGGTCGATGTTGGGCGAGGTATTAAGTTTGCTTGGGATGCAGCCTGGGGAAACGGAACAGCCAGGTCTGATGTAGGTCAATTTGTGGATGAGCAGAAGAAACAGGTGGATGAGAGTGGGGCTGGATACTACAGTGGCTCTGTGATGGGTCAGGTGTTGGCCTATGCCTTTGTTGGCAAGGCGCTTCGTACTGTTGAAAATAAGCATAGCGATCTGGGAGGATCAGGTGGGGGTAAGCTGCATACTAATGGAACTCCAAGTCCTACACATAACGCTAATGGAGATAGAATTGATAATGCTGAGGTTTCAAAAGTAAAAGAGCCTTCTTCAGTCTCTGAGTTTATGAGGCAGGAGGATTTAGCATTTGATATGTATGGGGCATTCAAAAAACTGAAAAATGATACAAGCGATATTGCTAGAAATACAGGGTGGAAGGAATCTGATATTCAACAAATTAAGGATCATTTATTTTTCGAAAAGCATAAATTTGATAGTGGAGAAATCAAGTCTTTTGACCCGAATTATCAGCAGGCTTTAGCTTGGGAGCGATTAATGAAAGGAAGCTATAATAAAAATGACATCTTATTACTCAATCATGAATTATTTGAATCCAATTATATAAAAAAATATGGAGTAACCTACGAAAAAGCACACTCTGAATCACAAAAACATTATAATTGGTCAGATAGCGTATATGAATAATATTAGGGAGGTAGAACATTGGCTACTTATGTTCTGTTAGTTAAAGAAGAAGAGACAAGGGATTTTGTAGTATATAAATTTGGCCCGGATGAAAATTCATTAGGGAAAATTAAGTTAAGTAAGTCGGATGGGGAATGTGAAGAAATCGAAAAGGTTCCGGGTTCAACCACAAATTTCTATTTCTTACGCGCAGCTTCAAAATTAATTAGAATCTTAAAAGAGAATGATGGTATTTTCCCAGATAGAACATCCTACGCCTCTTAAGGGTCTGAGTTCATTTACACCTCCAACAGCAAGTTATTACAATTTACCAACAATCGTGTACTCTAAAAAATTCAAACTTTTTAATTAGAGAAATTTAAAAGCTTATTCCAACTTTTTCGAAGGAGGAATAAGCCTTTTTTATAGAAAAGCGGAGTGGCCTGCCATTCATAGGCAATAGAGAGTGCTCTTTTTTTATATACAAACAACTAATGCATATGAAATGATATCACTTACATATCCACAGCCATCCTAACTCTCGCGAGGTATATTCATGAAACAAGGCATATATGAACAGTTTATTAACACTATCACCAGACAGGAGATTTCGGCGCTGAACCCGGATTAGAGCAGATTCGAACGTGTAATGAGATTATTGCTAGCTGAAAGGCACGCTTGGGGAAGAAGAGTACAACGAATTGCAACTGGATGAGCAGGGGGAAGTACTTGACCCATGTGTATTCCAAGCTGAACAGCATTCGCAAATATTAACGGTAAAATTGTCGGGAAAGTTGATATATCTAGTGAGTTTGGTGTCTATCAAGCCAATGTTGAAATTAATGGAGTACCAAAAGGACCCAAATCCACATTTTTTCCAAAGGAATGGAAACCACAACAGGTAATTGATTCAGTAAATGAAGCTTTTAATAATAAAGTAAATATAAAAAACAATAAATATATAGGGAAAATAAGCACAGGAATGGAAATAGAGCTTATTTTAAGAAATGATAAGATAATCTCAGCATACCCAATATACTGAATTGGAGGGTAAATTAGTGATGATAAAATATAAATATAAATTAAAATATATGGATGAATTTAATATGGTTGTATTGGATTTTGACGAGGAAAAATCACTAGAGTTCGCTAGTATGATAAGTGATCCCTTAGGATCTGATATACCTTGGAGATTTAAAGATTTGAAAAAAGATATTGAGAATTATTTTGAATTATTAAGGGGGGATATACCCGAATATAGACATGGAGGAAATGCATCCAGCGTTATATCACATAAAGACTATACAATAATTGAAGATCTATTTTATGATGAGGAAGAAGATGAAATTGAACCGATCTGTAAATTAGAGACAGTTGAATTTTTGAAAATAATATTACTATGGGCTTACGAAACTTACAAATTCAAAAGTAAAAAGGGAGTGATTGATTTAAAGGAGGCAGAAATGGTTATGAAATGGGTTGAACAAAAGATGTTAGAAATTGAGAGTATAGAAAATGAATCTATACAATAGCTGATGTAAAGCTCATCCCTCATCATAGCCGACAAGCAGTGAAAAGTTGTATCATCTTATTATTGGGAGCTTTAATTCATGGGGATATCATCTTTTATACTATTTAGACATGGTAAGAGCATACCGACTTATCTTATATCGAGTGCTACTCGGAACATATGTGAAAAAGAGAAACTTTTCTTTGATAAGGATGAAGAAACTTACAATAGCGAAGGTGCATTAAAATATACTCGATTGTATATAAGCGACACCCCATTCAAGGAGAATTACTCAAGGACGCTTAGCTTTAGTGTATATGATGAGCCTTATGAATTTCAAACCGTTACTTATTACTGGGATGATACGCAAAATGAATATTTTAAAGCAGTAGTTTCTGATGACTTTGATGATAATGAGGATTTATTATTTAAATTCCTTTTTGCTTTTCTGAACGAATTCCCCGATGCAAGAGTATGGATTGAAGAAGATTGGTTTTACAATCTGGAAGACATGAAAAAGATAAAGGCATCCTACAATAATAATTGGTGTTATATTGATCCAAAAAACAATTAAGTGAAACACAATAATTAAGATTCAGGCACTTCTACCAGACCATAAGTAGAGGTGCTTTTTCTATAAAATCACAACAACTAGATTGAATAGATAACGAGATTAAAACCTTAGAAAAGGAGAAAAAATATGTTTGGTAATTTTTATTTTGGAGGTTACTCTGAATATAGAGAATTAAAGAATTCATTAACTAAATTATTTCAAAATGTTGAAATAATAATAATAGAAGAGAATAATGAGCTAACTGTCCCTTGCGACGGGTTCACACTATCCATTAATGAGGGAGGCCCTGGTACTATGTTTGCAAGTGAAGATTATAATATTGAATTAAAATTTAGTTGTTACATTGATATTATATCTTCTTATAGTCATTGGGCAGACGAGCTAATGGTCTTTATTGGAAAATTAATTAATGGTATGGATGGAGACTGTCTTCTAGAGTTGAATGATAAACCAATATTAATGCGAAAAAACAGTGTAATAACTGTGGATGATAAAAAGCTAAATGGATCAGCTGAATTCCCTTTTCATGGGTTAGGACTAAGTTATCAGGTTGGAGATATAATCTAGGTGATGCTCAGAAGTTTGCGTGGGCTGCAAAGTCGAGTTTGGGGAAGATAAATAAAATGGATTACGAATTATTTTTACGATCTAATTTAGATCTTAATTCTTTAGGGAAACTGTTACAAAGATATACCACTGAATTTGTTAACGGATCGGCTTCTTTCAATAGTAACGATGAAGAAATTGTAAATGGTTCTGATTTTTTCTCATTGACTCTTGAGATAGAGGATATTTCTGATATCACTTTTGTTCAACAGCATTATAACTTAGATGTGAATGTATGCATTAGGGTTCAATTGTATGGGAGTAATTTTTTATAAAGGTATTGAGAATTTATTTAAAGTCATAGGGAAGCTCATAAGATATATTAACGGAAATCTATTATTCTTGGAAGATGGTTCAGCTCAGTTACTTAGAATGGAAAGTGGTCAGTTGATGGTTAATAATTCTTTAAATCAGTATCAAGTGAAGTATTTAACTTCAAGCCTACTTTGTTTACTTAACTGTTCTTATATTCATTGAGGTTGAATGGAAAACAAGATGCGTTATGGTTGGAGAAAGTAATTGAAAGTAAGAACTTTGAAGTGAATTATATAACCAGACAACACAATTCATTGTTCATCCATGAGTTTGATCTAAGCGGTGGTTTGAAAATATCTGCTTATGATAATATTTTTCCACCTGACCATCCAGCAGCATCTTATGAAACGATGTTTCAAGAAGAGGATTTTATTTATCAACAAACAATATCTTATGAATTGGAGAATAACCAGCAATATGAATTATGGTATAAAACAATGTATGAAATTTCTTTCGCTATATTAGAATCACTTAAAGTAGATGGCGTATTCTATCACACTTCTGGAGAAGAGATATTTTTCTTTAAAAACGGAAAGTATACGTTCAACGGAACTTACCTTGAATTGCTCCAGACGCATTATGGAGAACTTCTTGAAAATATCGAGTATTCGGTTTTTACGAAACCTCACAACTGAATTACAGATAATGCATAAAGGCACTTCTACCAAACAACGTAGAAGTCTTTCTTACTTTCAAAATCCTAGGAGAACAAATTGCCATAATATTAAAGAAACGATTTGTAATGATTGGCTGCTGCATTGGATTTGTATTCTTGCTTGTTCTAACCTACTCCAGAGGAATGAATTAATACCCTAAAGGAGACAAAAGATAATGTCACAATCCAATATCGTAATGTACATGGAAGAAGAACTTAGTTTTGAGAAATTAAATAGTGTGCTGTCTGAGTTTGGTGCCAAAGATCAAATATCCTCTTGGGGAATAGAAAGATCCAACAGTTGGATATGGGTTAACTATTATATTCTTAAAGATCATGATGAGATACGGAATATGTGGTTTGATATTTCTAAGGATAAGGTTAAAAATACTAATCTGAAAACTGCATTATTTATTCAACCTAGCAAGGATCGAAATGCTACGTTTTTGGCGTTATCTTTTTGTAAAAGTATTTATTCGATCCTTGATAAAAGCAAGGATGTGTTTATATATCATGGTGATAGTGGATTATTTGTTAATGATGAGATAGAGAATCTGAAATTTAAAAACACTCAACAATTTTATAACTCTAGACTAATAAATGATGAAGTAATCGAAGGTATTATCCAATGTTTAAACGAAGAGCTTGTCGGTGGAATAGAGTGTATTGAAGAAGACGGTGGATGGGATGGAGAGGAGTGGCAATACTTAGATTTATTTAAGAACCTTTTTGAGATGAGAGACGATCTAAAAGTTCAATCTTTAAATAAGTCTCTTAAAGAAAAGATAAATCATGTAGATGAGTTGATTTTGAGATTATTGGATATAGATGATGGAAAATTACTGATTACTGTTGGGGATAAGAATAGAGACCTACCTATTAACAGTTGGTGGTGGCATCTTGATAAAGTAGATTCAGGAAAACTCAAAGTACATATCAAGGAGCGATTTTCTAGTCACCAAGACCAAAATAATGATAAATGATCGATAAGTATGTTCTAAAATCAATAGAAATAAATTGAAAATACTTGAACCACAAAATGATTTTGAAAAGAGTTTTTTTGTACCAGTGCAACAGAAACTTTTTTTAAGGATTGCTGGAACCCGCTGTTGAAGTATTAGATTTAAAATGGATAGATCCTTCTCAACTGGTGTTGATTTAGAAGAGGAAGATGTTTGTTTATATAGGTTAGAGGATCTATATTATATGAGTTACTAAATCAACTAAGAAAATGTATTGTAAGTATTTCTCAGCTAATATCTAATTAAGAAGAATTGAAAGTGGGCTGTTTGAGATGAGTTCTGTCATTTTCCTAAAAAAGATAGAAAATTATGTTCCTGAAAAAGCCATTGAGGATTTTAAGAAAGCAGCGCAAAAAGCGAATATGTTTTGCATTTTGATAAAAGATAAATACCGTGATGATCTCTTTATATCTGCTGAAGGGACACTATCAGATGTTGATGAATGTACTTTTAAAAGCATAGATAATAAAGACAACTTAAAGTATTTCACATTTAATGTTAATCAAGTAGAAGAAGACTCAGTTGATAGTTTTACTTGGCTTACTCAAGACGAAAATTACTTCTGGGCTTTAGATATTGAAAATATAAATCATGAGTACAAATTTATCTTTAGATTCGTTGTAGAGTATTTTAAAGATAACGGCGAGGATTATTTATGGTTTGATGATGCCGAATGGTATTACACGGCTGAGGATATTTTAAAATTAAGTCAGATGCCATATGACTCTAAGTGGTGCAGTGAAAAGATTGTCTAGTTTTATACATTTAAAAATAACGGGGTATTAATAGGGATTAGACATCGGCAAGGAGTATTAAAATAATGGGAACTTTCGCATTTATATTAACGGAACGAAAAAAATATACAACTGAAAAGTTACTATCAGATTCTATAGTTGCAGCTTTTAATGCAGATGTTATGCTTAACTTTCACAATAGTAAAAATTACTCAACCGATGGACATTTCCTCACAACTACCATGAATAAGCCATAAATTAGTCGAAGAAAATAACTATTCGTTTATCTTCTACGTGGATGCAACAGATAATCCGGGATTGGAATATTACTATTATGATGAAGTTGGGCTAGAAGCAGACAGAGATCTTTTTCAGGTTGGCTGCATAGAAGAGATATACGGTTTTCAGGAACTTGTATTTGAGTTTATTTACCACTACCTCATTCGATGATAAGAGTCTAACTATAAAGAAAATGAGCGTTTTTGTTAATACAGCTTCGTTTTTGGCGTTGCAAAAAGAGATAACTAGCCTGAACGTTGATGTTCACACTCAAAGAATAAGTGATGCCTTATCAATCTCTATCAAAGATAAGACGATCATTTTAATAGAGACATAATTACGCCCATTGCCCAAAGTGCATTATTCACAGGCGCGAGGTCCGACCGAGTGCTGTTGGAGTTGCAAAAGGAACTCTGACCGTCGATCAGATTGATTGGCTTGTTTCGTTTGAGATAGAGCAGCAAAGTATAATTAGTGTCAAACATGCACTATTGCGCAAAAGAGCTGGTTCAGGAATGTTCCCCAACTACCCGATAACCAATGAGAAAATGAATCCTCCGTTTGATTCCAATCCTTATTCTCACTTGTTAAAATTTAGGGATAATGACTACGAACAGGTTGGCGGTGAAACGACATGCAACGTATTCAGGTACATCCTGATGTGTTGGAGGAGAAGGCCCGATTAGTTCAGCAAAAGAAACAGGAACTGGAGCGAATGGTCAGGGAACTGGAGAAATCAATCTATATGTTGCAATCCGAATGGTCGGGTGTGACGGGAGATCGTTTCTTCTGGGATTTTATGCGGGTGAAAGAAGTGTTCCCGGCTACATTGGGTCTGTTGGATAAAATTCAGAATGAGTTTATATTTATTGCGAAGAATTTCAGGACAACCGATGGCTCAGGCGAGGTAGCATTGTACATACCGGAAGAATTAAAACGGGATTTCGCTGTAGGGCTGCTCGATAAATCTATTGGCGAAACGATAACCGGAATGGGCCAGACGGCGGAAGCGCTCTTCTATGATCCGTTCGGCACGGTGGCCAGTGTGGCATATGCGATGACGGTGGGCAGGGTGGTCGATGTTGGGAGAGGCATTAAGTTCGCATTTGACACAGCCTGGGGAAACGGAACGGCGAGATCTGACATAGAGCAATTCGTGGAAGGACAGATAAAGCAGGGCGACCAGGATGGATGGGGTTATTACAGTGGTTCGATGGCGGGTCAGGTACTGGCTTATGCGTTCTTTGGAAAGGCAATTCGTGCGGTAGAGAATAAGCATAGTGATCTGGGGGGATCGAGTGGGGGTAAGGCGGAGAGTGCTTCTACACTCAAAGAACCTATAAAGATTAAAACAAATAAGGGGATAGAAGTTGAATTCACCAATCCATCAGGAAATAAGATTAGCTGGATTGAACAAAATCCTAAAAATATACCAAAAGCAATCGAAATTTCGTTAAAAAGCCCTAATCCAGGTAGAGCCCTTGAGGGGAAGGTTGGGGATTATGTTCAACAAAGAATTGAAGTAGTTGGATTTGCATTGAAAGCAAACAATATTACAAAGAATGAGATTGCAGGGGATCTAGATGTTGTTACGAGTAAACAAATTATTGAAGTAAAGAAGTCTACATCTGCTTTAGACATGGAACAGATCGATAAATATATCAATTCAGGTAATCCTAAGTTTTTCAATCATGACATGAAGGAAGTTATTGTCTATATTGACAAGCCCATCGATTTGTCAAATAAATACGTAAAAGAGAATATAAATCATTTAAGAGACTCGGGTGTTATCGTTGTGAATTCACTAGACGATTTAGGAGGAGTATTGAAATAATGGGGACATCAGCAGTTATTCTATTCAAAAGTGGGGAAAGTGTTGAAATAAATATATTATTACCCCGCTTAAATGAGTTATGTAATAGAGAAGGTTTATTTCATAGTCATGATCTGAAAAAGATTGATGAAACCGAAAAGTTGAAATATTGCGAATTTTGCATTAGCGATGTACCAATGAAAGATAGCTATGACAGGCAGCTATGTTTTGGGATAGCAGATGAACCATACCCGTATAAACTTGTTAATTTTGATTGGGATTCTTCTGAAGAAGATTATTTCAAAACAGTGGTATCTGGTGAGTTTGATGGTAATGAGGATATATTATTTAAATTCCTTTTTGCATTTTTGAATGAATTCCCGGTTGCAAAAGTATGGATCGAGGAAGATTGGTTTTATACCTTGGATGACCTGAAAAAGATAAAAGCTTCGTATAATAATAGCTGGTGCTATATGAGTCCCAAGGACATCATTTAAATGAAATAACAACATTACAACAAAGATAAAGTTAACATTGTACAGGCACTTCTACCTGATCACAAGTAGAGGTGCTTTTTCTATGGAATCAAAACAACTAATGAAATTTCCCTCATGCTGGACGATAATATAAAAGAAAGTTATTTATCAGCTATACCATTAGTTTCACCAAGTATTTATTTGAACTACTTACATATCCACAACCATCCTACACCCACACGAGGTACATTCATGAAACAAGGCATATATGAACAGCTTATCAACACAATCACCAGACAGGAGATTTCGGCGCTGGACCCGGATGTGTATAACATTGGGACCGAGAAGTTGGATGCAGAGGAAGCACGTAAACTACTGTCTACATATTTGGCGGCTGTGACCCGACGAGCGCTCAAGATTGTGCGGGAACAGACGGAAGATAAGACGGCAGTGTTGGCGCAGATCCGAACGTGTAATGAGATTATTGCTACTCTCAAAGGCACACTAGGGGAAGAAGAGTACAACGAATTGCAACTGGATGAGCAGGGGGAAGTGTTGACCCATGTGTATTCCAAGCTGAACAGCATTCGTGCGGTTAGGGATACCAGAATCGTTCGTCCAGATACGCCTATCAGCCAAAGCTCTTTATTCACAGGTGCAAAGTCCGAACCGAGTATGTTATTGGAGTTGCAAAAGGAGATCGTGACCGCCGATCGAATCGATTGGCTGGTGTCATTTATCAAATTCAGCGGGCTTCGCCTGCTTCTGGAACAGCTTCAACAATTCACGGCGGGCGGTGGGAAGCTGCGGATCATCACGACCACCTATATGGAAGCAACCGACCTTAAGGCTATTACCGAACTTAGCAAATTACCTAACACAGAGATCCAGATTTCGTATGATACCAAAGTGACTCGGCTGCACGCCAAAACGTACATTTTCCACCGTGATACTGGATTCACCACCGCCTATGTCGGCTCTTCCAACCTGTCCAACCCGGCGCTGACCAGTGGCATGGAGTGGAACCTCAAGGTGACCGAGAAGGATTCACTCGACGTGCTGCGCAAGATCGAAGCGACCTTCGAGAGTTATTGGAATGACCGTGAATTCACGCGTTATGTAGCTGAGGATGAAGGCCATGAGGCACAGTTGAAGGCCGCTCTGAATCGTAAAAAAGATCAGCCCAACCACTTTCACCTCGACATCCAGCCTTACGATTATCAAAAGGAAGTGCTGGAACAGCTTCACGCCGAGCGTACGCTGTATGGTCGAACCCGCAACCTAATCGTTGCCGCCACAGGCGTTGGCAAGACGGTCATCTCTGCCTTCGACTACAAGCGATTCCGGGCAAGCCATGCGGGAGCCAAGCTTCTTTTTGTCGCCCATCGCGAAGAAATTTTGAAGCAAAGCCGTGACACGTTCCGGTATATCCTGAAGGATATGAACTTTGGTGAGCTGCATGTGGGAAATCACCGAGCAGAGGCGCTGGATCACCTGTTTGTTAGTATTCAGAGTCTTAACTCCATGAAGCTGACGGAGATCACCAGCCCAGGTTATTACGATTACATCATTGTGGATGAATTCCACCATGCCGCAGCGCCTTCTTACCAGAAACTATTATCCCACTACGAACCGAAGATTTTGCTAGGACTTACTGCAACACCGGAACGGATGGATGGCAAAGACATTACCGCCTACTTCGATCATACGATTGCCGCCGAGATCCGTCTCACTGATGCCATTGACCGGAAACTACTGAGTCCTTTCCAGTATTTTGGCGTCACCGATACTGTCGATCTATCCCAGGTGAAGTGGTCGCGCAAAGGCTACGATCTGAACGAACTGGAGAAGCTCTATACCCATAACAAAATCCGTGCCAACCAGATCATCCAAAGTCTGAACAAATATGTAACCGATCTGGACGATGTGAAGGGGCTTGGGTTCTGCGTAGGGGTGGATCATGCGATGTATATGGCAAAAATATTTAACGAAGTCGGCATTCCATCCATAGCCCTGCATGGCGGGTCGAGCGAACAGGAACGTCATTCTGCGAAAGGACAGCTGGTGAACGGGGAACTGCGCATGATCTTTGTCGTGGATCTGTACAATGAGGGCGTGGATATCCCTGAGGTGAACACCATTCTGTTCCTGCGTCCTACCGAAAGTCTGACCGTATTCCTGCAACAGTTGGGACGTGGACTACGGATGGCGGATGGCAAAGAGTGCCTGACCGTGCTCGACTTCATCGGACAAGCGCATCAGGAGTACAGGTTCCAGGATAAATTCCGCGCTCTGATCGGCGCTACTAAACATTCCATCTCGTACTACGTCGAGAACGGCTTTTCGAACCTGCCACGCGGCACGTTCATTCAATTGGAAAAGCAAGCGAAAGATTACATTATGCGCAACCTCAAGCAGATGAGTCGTAATCGCAAAGCGTTGATCCAGAAGCTTCTAACGTTCCAGCAAGATACCGGACTGCCGCTGACCTTGGCTCATTTTGTAGAGCATCACGGGATGACACTATATGAATTGTATGGTGGACGTACGGGCAAAAGGTATTTCCGGGGTATGTTGGCCGAAGCCGGACTGACAGAGCCAATCGAGAGTGAGAAGGATGAGTACATCCGCAGACTGCCGTCTGTGCTGACGATTAACTCCCGAAGCTGGCTAACGTTCCTGATTAACTACATTGAAAAAGGCGATGAACCGACCAACACTGATGAACAGCGCATGTTGATTATGTTCTATTACACTTTCCACCGTGCCGCGCCTGAGAGACTAGGGTTGAGCAGCATCGAAGAGGGTGTACAGCGTGTGCTGTCTTGTGAAGCATTCCGAGCAGAGCTTGTGGATATTTTCAAATATAATCGGGCTCATCTGCGATTTGTGGATAAAAGCAATTCGTTCCCGTACACTTGTCCACTGGATATCCACTGTATGTACTCCATGGACCAAGTGCTTGCCGCCTTCGGTTATTGGAATGCCCAGCAATCGCCCGCCTTCCGTGAAGGCGTGAAGTATTTTGCGGATGAACAGACCGATATTTTCTTCATTACATTGAACAAATCGGACAAAGATTTCTCTCCATCTACGCTGTATGAGGATTATGCGATTAACGAGCGTCTGTTCCACTGGCAGACTCAGAGCCGGGTGTCGGAGCATACGGCTACGGCGCAGCGATATATTCATCACCGGGAGACGGGCAACCGAATAGCCCTGTTCGTGCGGGAGTATAAGGAGGAGCATGGCTATACATCTCCATTTGTCTTTTTAGGCGAAGCGGATTATGTGAGTCATGAGGGGAACAAACCGATGAGCTTTGTTTGGCGGTTACGGGAAGAGATGCCTGCGAAGATGGTAGCGGTGGCGAATAAGTGTATTGTTTAACGGATATTAGATTAGAAGTTAAAAGTTAGAATGGAGTTGTTATAGAAAGTGTGGAGTCAAATCGCTGAATGGTCTTTACTTTCAAGGTTAAGTGGTCTAAGTAGTATAATTATTTTTATCGGTGCTTTATATACATTTTTACGAAAAAATCAATTCATAACGACACTAACATCTACCAAGATAGAACAGTTATTTTTTTCGAAAGAAAAGAAAATGATTCTCAAGACTATATATTTTTTGTCCCAGTTAATCCTAGGCTTTGTTTTAAGTGTAATCTTAACAACTGTATATTATTTTATTGAAGTAAGTGAATATTTCATCCAATATGTTTCTATTATAGGTGCTTTCTCTTATCTACTAATCTTGTATATCTCTCTTAGGGAAAACAGCTATTTCGATAAAAATCTTTCTAGAGTACAGAATATTATATTGTGGAAATTCATGTTGTTAGTTCAAACTTTATGTATGTTTTCACTATTTCCAATTTCAGTTGCTCAATCAATATTATCAGGAAAGGTAAGCTTTTCACCTACTCCAAGCGATGAATTCATATTAACGATAGTTGCTGTTACCATAGTATTAGGTCTATCTACTCTAGTTTTTATGATTATTATAAAATTCAGTAACAAGAAAATTAATGAAAAATTTAGTGAATATGATTATGGCTGTTTTTATATCACAGATAAGCATGATACAAGCTTAAAGTGGTTTGTTTATCATCTTATTGATAAAGAAAACTTTCTGTTAGGTAATTCAAAGATTAAAGAAGAAGCAGCCATTTATAGAGTTGAAGAGCGAAAAAATGTTTTAACAGAGGAAATTCATATATTGAGAGTAAAGAAAAATTCTAATGAATAACGTATAGGCGGTGCATCATGATTATCTACAGCAGTAACGCATTAGCTTTCCGAGAATCAGTTGACAACAACCAAATTACAGTTCAGATTGAAGAAGCATTTATTAAAGGTATGGGAAAAAGACCTAATCAAGGGGAAGTACGAGCTTGGAACAACTCTATGCAGTTTATGGAGAAAATTATCCGTAATTCGAAGGTAGCAGATGACTGCGGGATATTAATTGAGTACAACATTCCTTCTACAAGTAAACGAATAGATTTTATCATTGCAGGTCAGGATGAACAAAAGAATGATAACTTTGTGATCGTTGAGTTAAAACAATGGGATGCAGTAGAAGCTATGGATCGCGAGGATGTCGTAAGGGCCTTTATTGGAGGTAGAACAAGAGAGACACCGCATCCTTCATATCAAGCATGGTCATACAAACAGTATTTGAGTGATATGAATGAGGCCGTATATTCCAAAGATATTAACGGATACTCATGTGCATATCTACATAACTACAGGACAGTACACCCGGACCCCCTTCAATATAATCAATATCAGGATATCATCCGTGAAGCTCCTTTGTTTCTAGCCGATGATGCTTCTAAACTTCAAAATTTTCTAAAAAGGCATGTAGGTGAAGGAAATGGAGTTAATTTACTTTATTTAATTGAGAATGGTAAGATTCGTCCTTCTAAGAGACTAATTGATCATATTGATGGATTATTTCAAGGGAACTCTGATTTTGTTTTACTTGATGAGCAGAAGGTCGCGTATGAGGCCATTATGAGCCTTGCCAAACAAACAGATGTAAAACGAACCATCATTGTGCAAGGTGGGCCTGGAACTGGTAAATCAGTGATATCTATGAATGCACTTGGTGGATTACTTAGAAACAAGTTAAATGTTAAATTCATTGCCCCGAATGCTTCATTTCGGACGGTTATGGTAGAGACCTTGACTCAGCGACAAGCTAGAAACAAGACTAGGACAAAGATGTTATTTACGGGATCAAGTCAGTTTTACAAAGAGCCAGCTGATATGTACGACGTACTTGTTGTGGATGAGGCACATCGCTTAAAAGGTAAAGGAGCATATCAATATCTTGGGGAGAATCAGATCGAGGATATCATAAAAGCATCTAAAGTGAATGTGTTTTTCATAGATGATTTTCAACGTATTCGTCCTGAAGATATAGGATCTATAGACGAGATTAAACGTTTAGCTGCCCTATATAATTCGGAAGTGCATGAATATTCACTAGCAGCACAGTTCCGTTGTTCTGGAGCAGAAGGATTTTTGAATTGGGTTGATGATGCTTTACAGATTCGTCCCACCTTTTGATGGTTGGGATCAAGATTCTTTTGAATTCAAATTAGTAGACACGCCTAACGAAGTATACGATCTAATCAAAGGTAAAAACGATCAGGGGTATAAGGCGAGGATGTTGGCAGGTTTTGCTTGGAATTGGACAGCTGATAAAGAAGGTAATCGCAATGGGGAAATTCCGGATGTAACTATTGAAGAACATCGTTTTGCTATGCCTTGGAATGCACGTTCTATATCAAGCACCTGGGCCATTCATGAGAGTGGTATAGATCAGATCGGGTGCGTTCATACGTCTCAAGGTCTTGAGTTTGATTATGTAGGCGTTATTATAGGGAATGATCTTAAATTCGATTCGGAGAAAATGGAACTTTATTCAGATTATGATGAGTACAAAGATAGAATGGGAAAACGAGGGCTTAAATTTAAGAATGAGGAACTAACAAAACTTATCAAAAATATTTATAAAATCTTGATGTCTCGGGGGATGAAAGGCTGTTATGTTTATTGTAGGGATCAAGAATTGATGAATTATTTATGCAGCAGAGCAAATTCAAGATGATGTGCACCAGGGACTATGCAAAGTAGAGAGAAACCCGATCCTTCCATAAATAGAAGGATCGGGTTTTCCGTTTTCACATCAATATTCCTTTAATAACATTTTTGGCTACACGAATATTATCAGGAGAAGAATCTCTTAGCAGTTGTACAATTTCTTTGATTTGTTTCTCATCTTCAGTTACTTCAAACTCTTCTTCTATATAAGCAAATAATTGAATCAAATTAACATCCAGTGACTCAGCGATCTTTGCTAAGTTCACCAAAGAAACATTCTTTTCTCCACGTTCGATCTGTCCTATGTATGAAAAATGAAATCCGCCTTTTTCTCCGAGGGATTCCTGTGAATACCCTCTTTCTTTCCGTAGTGCGCGAATTCTGGCTCCGACCAGCTTCAAAACTTCTCTGTCCTCGTTCATGGTATTCACCTCTCTATGTTCAAAAGTGTAGACAAGTTTCCTCAAGGTAAACACCAAACGAAGAATACAAATAATTTATTTGATTACTATAAGTATCGTTTTATTGTATAATACTGGTATTAACTCTTTGGAGGGATGACAATGGCAAGAAATTGGTCCATAACCGAAGCACATTGTAATCACCAAGTAGATTTTACCCCACGTTTACAAGACCATGATATCTCCACACAACCTAGGTCCAAAGATATTCCTGCTTACCATATGCTACGTACCACAATAATGGCCTATCACCAACAGGCTAAGTATCATCTCAAACTTGCCACTATCATGCGTAATCACAATCAGTTCAAAGCCTGCCTCATTCTCTGTGATTGGGCTCTAGCCTCCATGATCAAGGCGCTTTATATCTATAAGTATCATTCAGTACATCCACCTAAGGAACTCACGATGAACGAAATCTTGCCTTAGTGCATACGGACACTGAACCCGGAGTGGATATCGCTTTGTTCATCGGCACGATACAACATATTTCTTCCCTAGCAGATTACCCGAACGACCAGCCAATAGAACTGGACAACATTGAAATGCTTCTTCAACGAACAGAAGACACATTGGGAGAGTTAGCCATTCGATTGAATGATAATTCATCAGAGTAAGATGTTTTTTTAATTGATCATTTGGGTTAAATGTTTGATTTATCTGTGTTACGCTTACAAAATGACATCTTCCAAATAAAGGGGATATGATGCAGAGATTACAAAGGATTTTCTTTGCTTTGCATCGGGAAAGTAGGTGTACATTTTGAAAAGAGTAATTGCTATCGTGTTTTTCATATTATCTATATTGGAATTGGTTACATTAATCCTAATTGGTAAAAGCATGATGACTGGGTATATGGAACCGAGTACGTTTAGAGGGATAATTTCATTCCCACTAGGCGCTACGTACCTCTCGATCTGGATGTTCTTTTCACGGCAAGAGTTTACCGGAGGACGAGTCGCGGGACAGATCAGTATGACAGCGGCATTGTTGACGTCGTGCCCGTTGGTGTGTTTGTTAATCATTTTCTATTAAATCCACCATCCCTCTTCTTAGCAAATGGTATAATGGCAAAAAAGGGATATTCTAGCGCGAGGCTTGAAGGCTCTCACAGCAGAAAGGATGTTATACCACATGCCTACATACAACAAATTGGTGCGGGACAAGATTCCGCATATTATCACATCCAGCGGTAAGGAATGCCGCACACGCATTCTGGACCCGGAGGAGTATAAGCAAGAACTAAGAACAAAGCTGCAAGAAGAATCGAATGAGTACTTAAGTGCAAGAAGCGATCAGGAAGCGCTAGAAGAACTGGCCGACATGCTCGAAGTGATCCGGGCGCTGGCTGAGGTGCATGGAGCGAATGCGGCGCAATTGGATAAGCTACGTGCGGACAAGGCTGAGGCACGCGGTGGATTCCAGGAGAGAGTGTATCTGATCGATGTCGACGAAGCTTAACGTTAAACTCATTACAGATAACTTGGCAGACGAACTGATTGCCCGGATGCAGCATGCATCCGGGATTTATATTATGACGTCCTTTATTATGCAGTCTGGTGTGAAACTGCTTGCTCCGCATTTGAAACGGGCAGCAGAACGTGGAGCTGAGGTGCGAATGCTCGCGGGAGACTATCTGTATATCACGCAGCCGGAAGGACTTCGGGCGCTCTGTGAGGTCGATTCACGAATTGAAGCGCGGCTGTGGCGAAGTATGGGGACTTTTTTTCACCCGAAAGCGTATCTGTTCGATCATGACAACGGGGAAGGACTGTTGATCGTCGGCTCGTCGAACTTTTCGTTCACGGCGCTCAAGACGGGGTATGAATGGAATCTGGCGATGAATGCGGAGGCGGAGCCGTATACGTTCCAGATGGCTTTGGATAAGTTCATGCAGAGCTTCTACCACGAGACAACCCTGCCGGTGAACCCGGATTCGATTGAACTTTATGAGGAAGAGTACCGTAAATATCACCAGAAGAACCCGGAGATGATCCAGCGCATCACAGAGATGGAAGAAGCGGAATTTGGCACAGGTCTACCAGAGGACAAAGAGGAAGAAACCTCCGAGCTGTCGCTGGTGCCGATTCAACCGCGCTTTGCTCAGTTGGATGCCCTCGAAGCACTTCATGGCACGATGGAGGAGCAGTACGACAAGGCGATGGTCGTTATGGCGACCGGGCTTGGCAAAACGTATCTGGCGGGTTTCTTCTCCCAGCGGTTCCAGCGGATGTTGTTTGTGGCGCATCGTGAAGAGATTCTGTTCCAGGCGAAGAAGTCTTTTCAACGGATCATGCCGGAGCGCAGTCATGGGATCTATAACGGGCAGTATAAGGATGGGACGGCGGATTGTGTGTATGCTTCGATCTTTACGCTGAGTATGCAGAAGCACCGGGATGGTTTTGCAGCGGATGCATTCGATCAGATCGTGGTAGATGAGTTCCATCATGCGGCGGCGAAGACGTATATGTCGGTGATTGAGCATTTTCAGCCAAGGTTCCTGTTGGGCATCACGGCGACCCCGGATCGACTGGATGGCAAGGATGTGTATGCGCTCTGTGATGGGAATGTGGCGTACCAGATGCATTTTATCGAAGCGATCCGGCGAGGTTGGCTGGCGCCATTTCAATATTACGGGGTATTCGACGATACGGATTATTCGCAGATTCGCTGGATCGGGACAAAGTATGATGAGGAACAGCTCATGGCCGTTCAATTGCAAGAGGAGCACGTAGAGACGATCTATGCAGCCTGGGTCCGGCACAAACAGACGAGAACAATTGGCTTTTGCTTGTCGATCCGGCAGGCGGATTATTTGGCTGCGTATTTCCGAAGTCAGGGCGTGAAGGTACTCAGTTTGCATTCGCGCACATCGGAGATGTCGCGGGAGGAAGCCATTCGACAGCTTGATGCGGGTGAGCTGGAGGTTGTGCTGACGGTGGATCTGTTCAATGAAGGTACGGATATTCCACGTGTGGATACGCTATTGTTCGTGCGTCCAACCGAGTCGCTCACGGTGTTCACCCAACAGGTGGGGCGTGGTCTACGACTGGCGGAGGGCAAATCGCATTGTGTCATCATCGACCTGATCGGGAACTACCGGAATGCGGATGTGAAGCTGAACCTTCTGGATGTGCGCGGAGATGAGGAACGAAGCGGAAAAGCGATGGATTCGGCAGTGCCTGAGGTTCCGGCTAACTGTGGGATTCATCTGGAGACCCGGGTGGTGAACCTACTTCAGGAGCTAAGCCGCAAACGGCTACCGCGCCGCGAGAAGCTGCATCAGGATTTTCTGGATGTGAAGCGAGAGCTGGGGCGTATTCCGACGTATCTGGAACTGCACCTGATGGGGCGTTCGAAGAGTGTCGGGTATCGGAGCGAGTTTGGTTCGTATGTTGGATTTCTGTATTGGGCGGAGTTGTTGTCTCCGACTGTGGGAGAGATGTACGTCCGGCATGAGGCATGGCTGCGCGATGTAGAGAAGACGGTCATGAACAAAAGCTATAAGATGATCGTACTGCTGTACATGTTGGAGCGAGGCGAAGCGCACTGGATGGACCCGATCACGCCGGGGGAGATGGCAAGCTTTTTCCATACGTACCTGACGGAGAAGGAATACCGGAAACGGAAAGACTTTTCAGACAAGGACAAGCTTGCGCTCTGGGAATGGAACGAGAGGACGGCAACACGGATTGAGAAACTGATAATTGATATGCCGATGTCTATGTGGAGCGTGGCGAAGGGTAGCATAACGCGATTCGAGGATGGCCTGTTCTCACTGAATGTGCAGGTGCAGGATGCGGAGGAACGGGCGTTGCTGTATCGCTGGACGCAGGAGATTTGTCTGTATCGGTTGCATGTGTATTTTGAACGTGGGACAGTAGCGGTTACATTAAGAGTTTAGTAATATTTTTATAACTAAATTATTCATCGATGATATTCCTTGATAGTACCCCCATCTTTTTTTGAAAAGATATATGAAGCAATTGGAACCATTTCGGAATCAAGAAATACTACTTTGTAGCATGAAACCATGTGATCGTGATCTCCATTTTCACTGATACTATACACCTCACGGGTCTCAAAGGTATATCTTTTCAAGCTGCCAAATAAAGCCCGGAAAAAATACCATAAAGGTAAGGGGGGGGGGGTGAGAAAATCGCCCTTTTTTTCTTAAAGATTGCGAATTAGATAAAAAATAACATTTTAATGAAACCTTTACCTTTTTGATAGGGTATATATGGTATGTGCCCTTTTGCTTAGTAAAGCCTAGCACAACTGAGAATATAGAACACATTGCTTTATAAGCATTTCACGGGGAACCTTTGAAGGGAGGTGCTCTTGTATGATCTAAGGTTCGAGTTCATTTCAGATCACTTTATTTTTAAGCTACTAAATTCTAGATTTATTGAGAGGGGAAACAAGATGTCTAAAAAACAATTGAAAAAACCTTTAATTATAGCTGGCTCATTACTTTTGTTAATGAGTAGCGCAGGAACGTCTTTCGCTGCCTACAGTCATGATTTGTACCCTAACTATTGGCCACAGGGAAGATCAAGTGTCACTTATTCTGTCCAATCTACTTTTGATTCTACTACCAAAACACAAATGCAAACTGCAATGAGCCAATGGAATAACGCATTGCCTTCAGGCAGCTTTCTTTACAAATCGGCTTCAGATACCAATGATTCGACACCAAGCCAAAACAACATCAATACGATAACAAAATATCCTTACGGAGCTGATGGGTTTACCGGTGAACATGTGCCTTATCTCAATTCTGCCGGAAAAGTAATTGAATCAGATATAAGAATTAACAGCAGCCACAACTGGTCCAACTCTCCAAAACCAAATTATCGTGATATTCAAAGTACGATGACTCATGAATTCGGTCATTCTCTTCGTGTAGGGCATTCTCCGATTTATGAAGATACCATGTTTGGAGAGGGATCATTGAATACAGACTACAAAAGAACGTTGACAACTGCTGATCGGGAGGCAGCCCAAGCTTCAGTGTCGAGATGGTTAACTAATTCACTGAGAACAAATGATGATGAAAGCTCCAATTCAGATCTTAGTGATAAGGTTGTTGTTCATTCTGAAGCTGAAGTTATTCAATTTGATAAGAATCAGCTTGTAAATGAAGCTGATGTTATTGTGTCTGGAACAGTTATTTCTCAAGAAGTGAAAAAAGACTTTGAAGGATTCCCTGTCACAGATACTACCATTCGGGTTCAAACTGTTTATAAAGGAGAACCTGGTGAAACAGTAACAATACGGGTTAAGGGTGGGGAAACAGATAATATGATTTACACCCTCAATGAAGAAGCCTCTCCTACATTTAAAATTGGAGAAGAAGCCATTGTATTTCTTACTGGCAATAAAGGATCGAGACCGGATAAGAACGATTTCGGCTATTATTTGGTAGGACAAGCTCAAGGAAAGTTTGATTCTGGTATCCAGTCACAGTCACAAGGCGTAGTCAAAAATAGTACAGATACTCACAGTTTGGATCTTAACAATATTCAGAATGAAATTAATTTGATCGAAAAATATAACAAATTAAATAACATTCCGAAATTATATCTTCCAGAAGGTCAAGAAAGTAATATTTAACTTGAACGGTATAAAAAAGCAGCCCGAGTGGGCTGCTTTTTAAATTAAAATGCAACATTTATGGTTTTTATTACGTTTATTAGGTAACAAGTGCCAAGGAGGGGATTGTCATAAAAGTAAAGTCAATATATTTTATTCTCAGTGTTGTAGCGGTTTTTTTATTGTCAGCTTGCGGAAGTGGTGTTACTGGCTCAAGCCAGCAGAATGAACTAGGTGAACCTTACCGTGTGGCGTTGGATGAATTAATATCAACAGATAAGGCTCTTAATGAAAACATGGAGTATATCTCATTGGATTTCGATAAAGGACTTCCAATAAAGGATTCTGATAAAAAAAGCATCGAGGATTACCTTCAAAGCAAATATAATGTAAAGATATATAACCTAACCTATGAAGAATTGGTTGAAGAAGGACTGTCTGAACAGTCTGAAAGCAAGCTTAAAGGGGTTTTACTGAAAATTGAAAAGCAGGAGCAACAGTCAGATAATAACATTACCATAGAGGTCAGTAAGTATCGTTCCAATGAGGGTTCGCTCTCTGCAAAAATAACATTAATCTATGAGAAAGGTCAATGGAGAGTCGCTACTCATACTCCGACAAGAGAAAGTTAAAGAAAGTATTTATGGATCACCCAAACACTGGTAAAGTATTTTATAATAATTTCAAAAGCCCTACAAGGGCTTTTTTTGTCCTGTATTTTCTGATTTTACTACCCTTAAAGAAAAGTTAGAATTATACTACATTACATGTTCGTATGAGTGCGACCATATTAGGCGTATATAATCTGTAAAGGTATACCTTTAAGGACAAAGGAAAGGAAGCCTAGTGTTTACTAAGCTTCCTTGAAAACAGAAATTTAATGGGGTTTATGCTTTAGTCAGCATTATACAAATATTTATGAATACCGTCTTGTACTTTGTTGCTATGCCTCATTTCAGAATAGATAAGACTCAGTAAGACAGTTATCAGCACCAGTAAAACAGATACAATTTTTTGGAAATTATTCATTACCAATTATACCCTACGTTAAATGTGTTACTTAAATCAAACATGTGTTCAACAGCACTGTGCCATTCCGTGACATGGCTTATTTGGAGTCCTGTATAAGGATATGCAGAAGCTGCCTTCCAACTGGTGCCGAGTTGAAAGTTATCTGTTGACTGAAGATTCTGTAACCAATCTGGTGTAATTACCCATTTTGCTGTGTCTGTGCTTTCTTCGGTTGTAGCAAAAAACAGCCCTTCTTTTGGTTCAATAGGAGCTGCATACAAAGATGTGCTAGTCACTGTGAACATAAGAGATGCAGGCAAGCTTAATCTAAACAATTTCACCTTGCCCTGAAACATTTCTTCACTCTCCTAAAATTATTTAAGCAGAAAATGATTGTATGTAACATAATATATATGAAATCATTTTCCAACTCTAATAATGTATAACAAAATAAATCAAGAAAAGTTTCAGAAATATTATAAAATAGATTCGATTCACAAAAAAAAGGCGAATCGAAATGGTAATCGCCTTCTGATGATATTCTTGTTCCTCTGTGTCAGACAGTCCTCCGTAACTTATAAGCTTGACAAGTTATGGGCAAAAAAGAGAAGGAGCGTTGGATTCTAGGAACGGGTGTAATTAATCGCTTGTCGTGTTACCGCGTCTGGAGGAGCTTGAAAGCAACTTATGCTTCCCCACCCTCCACAAAAACCATAATCGCTTGATACAAAAACTTCAAAAATTCCTCATCACCAAACTGATCAAAATAACCCGCATAGCGACGATCCGTCGTATAGGCTTCTGCAATACATCTCAAAATCTCAGCATCACAACTCATAAATTGCTCCAGACAACTCTTCCATTCACGCACTAGCGCCTGCACCTCACCAGAAGCAGGGGACAGATCCTGATGCTTCGCCAATTTCCGAAATACCTGTTCCATGTTCACCGAGAACTGCTGGTAGGCTTGTTCTTGCTCTTCCGCAGATAGCTGGCTCACATTGGCTTCAAATTCCTGATATTTCTCGGTATCTCCATATACAAACTTCGCCTCGGATTCGTATTGCTCTTGAATGGACAGAATGGAAGAGTCGTCAAACAGATGAAGATGAGAGATATCCTTCCCATCTACATACTCGTCCAATTGGTCGATGATGGTTTCGAGCTTTTGTTTGCGTTGAACGAGTGTGCTGCGATGCTCTCTTAGGATATCTTTCTGTTCTTTTTTGGAGAGTTGCATCATGGCTGCAATGTCTTTCAAGGAGAAATTCATTTCTTTGAACAACAGAATCATTTGCAGTTTCCCGAGTGCCTCTTGATCGTAATACCGATAGCCATTGTCCTCGACTTTACTCGGTTTCAATAGATCCGTTTTATCGTAATAATGTAATGCGCGTTTGGTGATGCCTGTAATTTGAATGATATCTTTAACGGTGAAATAGGGTGTCTTCATTCCAAAAGTCCTTTGTTTCAGCAAGGATAACACTTGCCGGAGTAATGGTTGCTTCGGTGATCGGTGTACCTGTTTTGTTCAGATAATATTGAATTAAGTGATAACCGCAGGCATAGCCAGCCGCATAGGGCATACCTACGGGCGTGAAGTTTTGAATGATGGCAAGTTCATCGCCGTATAGATAGGGATTAATCTGGTCAAAACCGGTGACATGCAACTGGTCTTTCATTTTTGGTTTAATGAAGGTGTTCAAAGTCTCTATATCCGTTTTGGCTACCCATGGGCCTAGCAACTCTTCTCCATACAGGGATGTCGCAAAGCTCTCGGCCAGCCCCTCACTAACAATCATTTCCCCAAGGGTAATCTGTGGATCCCACTGGATAAATTGATACCTCACGTTATGATTGCATTCATGAGCTAACACGGATTGCATACGAGGTAGAGTATAGCTATTGGGGGTCAGGTTCGCAATAATATAACCCGGGATTCCACCATCTCCGCTGATGCCTTCGTTCATCATGAGTGACGGGCTATTCTTGTCGCCTAATAAAATCGTGTATAGATATTCGGAGACCGATAGCTCAATCCCGTGATCTGTAAAGGTAGATAAACTTCTACGAACAGCTTCATGACACTGTTGCCAAAATGCTTCAGACGAAATCGCTGCTAACGATTCGTTAATCTCAGGTGTGATATCTTCGGGAGCGATATTCAACAAGTTATTCATCATGATCACGTCGAAGCCGTAAGGCTCTTGAGATCGAAACGGAATCTGTTGTATGTTCCACTTGTTCATAAAGGGACCCATCATACGCTCGCGGTATAACTCCAATTTCTCATCGGGTGCAGCCTGGATGATCTCCTCATAGATTTGATCTGAACGTAACGCGATAATCTTCATCCTTGATCTCTCCTTTAGGTGAACTTGAGCCCATTATCAAGTATGACCTTACGTAACAGTCAAGGAGGAATTTGCGATACGTTTAAGTGCATTAATCGATCCGATTCTAAGATAAGTTGTAAAAAAAAATTGGCTGCAATCCAGATATCTATGGAGAACACAACCAAAAGTTTTTGAACGTTTATAATCCCCTCACACCGCACGTTATCCACGTTTCATTAATCCCCAAACTACATATATGAACAACGCAGCCAATAGAAACGCAGGTACGATAATGGGTTGTGCCAGGTTACCAACGGACATTGACGTGACCTGTGAACCAACCAAACTGACCGCGCCAACCCCAACAAACAAAGCGACATTCCATAAGGCAAAAGGGAGTAATCTTCCTACATTTCTTCGGTACCGCGTAATCATGATAATCATCACCAGTATGAAAAGAACTAGAAACAGTAATTCAGTAATTGACGTCCATCTTCCCAGTTGACTCATTGACTCGATCGCTTGGTCGCTTATGGAACCACCGGAAGTCCACTGTTGTGATTGAGCTATCCGATCCGATTCCAAGGAAACATAAATGCCATAAAATAAAATCATTAGTACGAGATACATAAGCATCGCTACGTTTATACGACGTTTATCTGGTTCTTTGTTTAAAATAACGTTCATAGATTCACCTCTTAACCTGAATAGTGGGTTATCTCATGAAAATAACATTGAAACCGATCTGACACCAAAAATGGATATCTTTGTAGTATAATCCATTTGGTTCTGGATCGAAACCATGCACGAAGGAGGAGTGCTATGAAAAAGAAAATGTTCTTTTTGCTACTAGTTATAGTACTCGTTACTTCAGAGGTAATTATGATATGGTTTTCTGGGTTAGAACCTCCCGCATATCAGGTGGAAAATGATAACGATACCAGCTCTTCAGGCTTGCATAACAAGGCATCATCAATACCCAATATCATTGAAATCACGAATGAAGAAGCAACCCTACAATTACCTCTTAACGACGTCCCAGAGTATAAGCGCTACCTGATGAACGAACAGGACTTCCAAACTGAAATAGATCGTACATATGTGGAAGTATTGGAGGTGCCTTCTTCGGAAACATATTCGATGCTAAAGTATGGCTGTGGAACCAAAGCTTGCTTTACCCTTCTCGTGAAGACTGATGATATAGGGACGCATAGCTTGCCGTTGCCTGAGGGCATTTTACAAGATTATAAACTTTCCTCTGACTATCAGCAGGTGTTAATTCGATATGCTTATGATGAAGGCGGTCTGGTCAAGAGACATATCCTTGTTGCTGTGGATCTCAAAAAATTAAAAATCATTCCATATGCATCAACTGATTTGGAAGAAGCATTTATGTTGAAACCGACCTGGCCAATCATCTCTTATGAATGGATAGACAATAACCATTTCACGATTGAAACAGCAGCATTAGAAACAAGTGAATATAACGTACTTAAGGATTGGTTTGATTCCAATGATCGTGAAACGAGGAAGGTAACCATTCGGTTAAATTCATTGGATTAATTTTAGCTATTTAGTGAGAGGGGACAGTGATTTGATAAAAGAAATAGCTTCATTGATATTGTTGAGTGCAGTTCTTTTTGGAGGATGCCAATCAGATTCGTTAGTTTCTATACAGCAGGAACAAGTAGTGTCTCCCACCATGCAGGTAACTAAGAAGCCGAAACAAGAAACAAATTCAAAATTAAAATTAATCGGACCTTCTGAGGATGGACAAGTAAAACTTTATGCAAATAAAGAAACGGAAGATGCAATTGAAAGAGTAACTCTAGATATAAACGGGCGCACAAAAGATTTTGATTGGAGCATCTCTCATTATTCGGGAACGGAGCCGCAGTTATTTTATACCGATCTTACCGGTGATGGTAAGGAAGAGGCTGTAATAATCATTCAGACTGGCCGAGGGACAGGCTTGAATAACTATGAAATTCATGTCGTTAACTCTGATAACTTAACTGAAATTAAAGTACAGCGTTATGAGGATATTGTTACTGAGCATATTGAATCGCGTATATCTAAAAATGATGATGGTACATTAGCTATTACAGTGAATTCAAAAGGACAAGTAGATAATTTCAATTATGATTTCGATCCAGCACCAGACTATAATCAAGATGAGCTTGCTTTCGGCGGTGTAGTTATTTATACAATGGATAATCACAAAATTAAATTAAGTCTTCCAGGCTCTATTGGTATATCTCCTACATATGTGTGTGACTTCAATATCACGTATACCTTCGATAAAGACGACAATGAATTTATTGTTGATCAGATTGAAGTTGAACCTGTTGAAAAATAGATAAAAAGCTTGTTCCAATTTTGGGGCAAGCTTTTTGGGCATTTGAATGAATTAATTCCATGGTCATAATTTAATGAATTGACATTTTTAATGGGGAAAGTTATCTTAGTCTAAATAGTTAAGTTATTAACTAAATGGAGAGGAACAGAACGTATGGATCATTTACAAGAAGAAAACTTGCCATTAATTGACTCTAAACGAGATGCGCTGCAGGAATATTTACTTCATCTGCCGCTGCCAAATGCAGCTTTTTTCACGATGGTTGAGGCGACTGCCAACCTGGTAGCCGTATCGGAAAAATACTGGCAATCTCAAGGGCTGAATGGAGCAAGAATCCGTGTGCTTGTGGAGATTGCCAAAGATGGGGGAACGATGCTACCTTCAGTGCTTG
The DNA here is from genome assembly GCF_013359905.1 of Paenibacillus taichungensis. Taxonomy (GTDB): domain Bacteria; phylum Bacillota; class Bacilli; order Paenibacillales; family Paenibacillaceae; genus Paenibacillus; species Paenibacillus taichungensis. The sequence goes on from NZ_JABMCC010000121.1 coordinate 124,960, forward strand.
CCGAAAAGATTGGTGTTACCAAGGCCAACATTAGCTTACTGCTAACCCCACTGGAGCGTGATGGTTATATCGCAAGAGCTGAACATGCACGAGATGGTCGCAAGACAGTCATTTCCATTACCGATGCTGGGCGGACATTATTGAGTGGGCATCTGCCGGGAAACCGTGAAGCTGTGGCCAGACAGATGGGCAAGTTGGATGAACAGGAGCAGCATCAGTTGATTGTTTTATTACAGAAGCTGAACAGGTCTTAATACATTTTAAAACGATTTTAAGCTCATTCTGGGGCCGGATATATGGAAAGGAATATGATTAGTTCAGCGAGGAATATGTTGAAGTCCAGCTGATCATTCTGTCCATTTAGTTAATAGCTTAACTACTTAATGGTGATTCATTTATAGGAGGGGGAGAACACGATGTCTATTATGATTACTGGAGCGAATGGACAACTAGGCAATCTGATTATCGCAAATCTGCTAGCCAAGATCCCGGCTACCCAAATTATTGCAGGTGTCCGTAATTTGGGTATGTCCTCAACCTTAGAAGCTCTGAAGGATCAGGGTGGAGAGGTACGCTACATGGACTATGATCGTCCGGAAACATGCCAGAAAGCTTTTACCGGTGTGAATAAATTGCTGTTGATCTCTAGCTCACATACCGATGATACAGTACGGCTAACTCAACATACTAGTGTAATTAATGCAGCGAGGAAAGCAGGAGTTGAACATATCCTCTATACTAGCTTTGCTTTTCCGCAGACGGGTCTTAAAATTCCAGTAAGCGTTCATAGACTTACCGAGCAGGTCATAATTGATTCAGGTATAAAGTATACGATTTTGCGTAACGGGCTGTACATTGATTTTGTGGATGTACTTGGATTAAATGAGGCGATACAAAGTGGTGTACTGACAACTCGTCCAGGAAATTGGCGATTCAATGCTGTAACACGTAGCGATCTTGCACAGGCAATTGCGAACGTACTCGCAGGCAAAGGATATGAGCAGCAAATCTATGAGCTGGCCGCGTCAAAAACTTGGACCTTTGCTGATCTCGCTGAGGTGCTTACAGCGTTTGCAGGAAAGACCGTTATTCACAGCGAGGATGTGTCGGTGCAGCACTGGATCTACCCTTTTTTAAGCAGTATAGATACGGTATCTACATCGAAAGACCTTGAACAATTGATGGGTCATCCGGTAACTTCGTTGAAGGATAGCATCGCACCCTTTCTGAAATAAGCGAACGTAAAATTGGAGCGAAGTTAAGCCTATGATTGTGAAATATAATTAATTTAAAAAACGCTTACAAACTTTCAATTCTACCCTACCTTTTACGAAACGAAGCTGAGATAATGGGAGAGTAAAGGGGCATAAATTGTTCCCCGTATTGTTTATCATCTACATCAGAAAAATAAATGCTGCATATCCATAGGAGGATTATTAATGACTACACAACCACTGGAACTGATCCAGTCCACTTCAGGCCAAGCGCTGCTTGCCCAAATGTATGGTCAGCAACAACTAGAAGAACAGACAGCACGTTACACCAAGCTCAATGAATCATTCGAACAGTATTTTGGCGTACAAGAGGGCAGCAAATTGTTCAGCGCGGCTGGACGTAGCGAAATTGGCGGCAACCACACGGATCATAACCATGGTAAGGTGCTGGCGGGAAGTATTACGCTGGATACGATTGCTGTGGCTGCGCCAACGACGGATTCGGTAATTACCTTTTATTCAGAAGGCTATGACCAGAAGTATGTAATCGATCTCACGGATTTGGCACCGAAGGCTGAGGACGACGGCACTACGGCGTTGATTCGTGGTATGGCTGCGGGATTTGGGAAGTTTGGATACAAAGTGGGCGGCTTCCAGGCGTACATCTCCAGTAACGTGTTCTCGGCGTCCGGGCTGAGCTCGTCGGCATCGTTCGAGATGCTGATTTGTACGATTCTGAATCATTTCTACAACGATGGATCACTGGATGTGGTGGTCATGTCCAAGATTGGTCAGTATGCGGAGAATCAATATTGGAACAAACCTTCCGGTCTGCTGGATCAGATGGCTTGTGCCTATGGTGGGCTGATTGCGATTGATTTTGAGAATCCGGCCGAGCCTGTAATTGAGCCTGTACAATGGGATTTCCAACAAAACGGCTACTCCTTGGTCATTGTAAACACAGGTGGGAATCACGCGGATCTGACTGAGGACTACGCTGCTGTACCTTATGAGATGAGAGCGGTTGCTAAAGCGCTGGGCAGCAAGTATGTCCGCGAAATAACCGTCGAGGCGATCTACGCCAATCTCAAGCAGGTACGTGAAGCAGCGGGGGATCGTGCGGTACTGCGTGCGCTGCATTTCTTGGAGGAAAACAATCGGGTGGACGGTCAGGTACAGGCCTTGAGGGAAGGGCGTTTTGCTGATTTCCTGAATCTGATTACGGCATCCGGGAGCTCATCCTGGAAGTGGCTCCAGAATGTATACCAGAGCGGCTCGGTGAAGGAACAGGAGATTGGTATCGCACTGGCGTTAACTGAAAATTACTTGCAAAAGCTGGGTGATGGCGCTTGCCGTATACACGGCGGTGGATTTGCAGGGGTCATTCTGACGATTCTTCCCAACGAAAAAGTTGAGGAGTATATGTCCTGGATGCACGGCATGCTGGATACGCCAATTATTGTGGTTAATGTGCGTGCGCAGGGTGCGGTATGTTTGAACACATTAATCGAAAACGTGGGTTAATCTTGTCGGTGTAACACACGCGATGTTTAACCTGTATAAGTAGTATTAAACAGTACATTATAGCGGTTCTCCAACTTGACGCTGGTCATGGAAGAGGATCGCTTTTTGCTGTCTACATGAGGAGAGATAGCTCGCTCTGGACTTTTTCTGAGGGAACGGTCCGTTAATAAAAAATTCAGATCAGGAGTTGGCGAAGGCGAAGATGATTGTGGAACGTGAGCAATCTTAAGTTCAGTGCTCTATATAATTCCAAACTTTGGACGCGTTTCAGTGTTAATTAGGTAAGGGAGGGGACACAGAATGACGACAACCACAATGGCTGAGCAGGAAGAGGCGCGTTTGTATGACGAGTTGCGACATACGCTGGAAGAAGTGGAAGAAGGAAAGCAGCGGCAGAAAATGTTGAAGCGTATGATCAGGCAACTCAAGTTTGCCAAATGGCGGAAGGAACGATTTCACTGGTTTGATCAATACTTCCTGAATGTAAGGCCAGTAACACTTTGGATCATGTTAGCCACTGGGGCACTTATGCCAGTTGTATTGTTCAGCACTTTTATATGGGTGTCCTTGTGGGTGGAATGAATCATGATTGATTAGGGTAAATACCTTTGAATGAATAGCATGTTAAAGTGAGGGCAGTGGCATATATAGAAATTATGTGGACAGTTACTGCCTACTAACTTTATTAGGATAAAGCTAAATTTATTTCCTCACGTATACACGCAAAAGTGTGAGCTTATTACTGGTAACAACTGCCTAAGTACTTGAATGTACCTACTGTCTACTACCCAAAAGGATAAAGACTTTGTACTCATTTTTCAGTTGTTATGTACACGTCACGCCGAAGATGCACTATAATGATTCTACTTCTTTTGGAAAAAGAGGATGGAATCTAGTGAAGTGGTTCCTTATTACATAATTAAAGAGCCGAGTATATCTACAAGGCTCTCAGATAAAAAAATCGTATATGTTTGTTTGAGTTAAGTAGAATTCATTTATTGAAGAGGCTTGATTTCATCTGGCACTGAACCCGTTTTGACTTCATAGGTATCATAATCGACCATAGTGAATATTTCCTGATCTTTGTTTCCTTTCACATATCCAGTTAAAGAAACGGTATGGGATAAATCAGCGGGAATAAATTTATGGTCTGTGAATTCAACATCAATTCCATACTTTTCTTTAAAATAGGCTTGGCTTGCTACCTGAGCTTTTTGAATAATCTCTTTTTTCTCGTTTGACATACATCCTCCTAAAGTGAATGATATGGCGCAGATCATTAATATAAAAAGTAATCCTGATTTTTTCAAGTAATCACCTCATATTCCTAATGTTGTCGTTTGATAATGTGCATTATACAACTTCCGTTAACTAGAAGAAAGGGTGAATAGGATGGATAAATACATGACTGACGAATTATATTTAAAAATATCTGAGCTTGCATATACGGATGTTCCTGCAGGTCGTAGTGATATTTTGGACAAGGATGAGTACAAGGATTGGAGAACGGTTGAACCAAAGGGTGCAAGTCTGCATAGTGCGTATTCAGGATTTGATGCTATAGTTCTTGAGAATCCCAAAACAAATCAAGTTATCATCGGTTATAGAGGTACTGAACCTGAAGGTATTATTGGAAAAGCAGCTGATATTGAGACAGATGCCTTCGATGTCGTAGGTGGTAGAACCAAAAGGCTTGAAGATGCGATAACCGATCCAGAACGTCATAATATATTTAAAAATAGTCCCTTCAAGCTTATGAAGGATAACATGGATTGGGAAAATAATCAGTTTCACCAAGCTGAGGAATTGTATGAGGCGGTGAAGGCGGCGTACCCTGATTCAGACATTTCATTGACGGGTCATTCCCTGGGTGGCGGTTTAGCTCAATATGTAGCTGCTCGTCAGGATGTGTCTGGGATGACGTATAGTGCTCCTAGTGTAACGAATCTCCTGGATGATGTCAGTTTGTCCAAGGTCAATGAGGGTCATTTTGATAACAAAATGGTTAACGTGGTTCATCCCAATGATTCTGTAGGGGCTGGGGGAATAAGTGAATATGACAGGCACGTAGGAAGTACCGTGTATAAGGGTCAGGACTTTGACACCGCTAATGCGATGTATCAGAATTGGAAATTTCAGTTTCAGTTAAAGGTTCCTTTTCAGCCTCTGGGTGCAGGCTCGCCCATGTTAGTTCATGACGTAAGAATAGGTGTGGATCTGGACAAGCTTCATGTTGGTGATATTATAAGATTTTTTGATTCATTCTCGAAGGACGAAGGCAAAGGGTATCATTCCATGGATCAATACGAGTTTGATGAGAATGGGAATCTAAAAGGACCGCTAATAGACCGGAACACTGGTGAAACCATTGATATTTCTCCTAGGTGGACGGCCCATCAGGAGGCATTTGCCACCTTCTCCAATTTGATGGCAGGTATTGTTCCTCCGTTGATCGCAGCAGCTACAGGATTTGTTAGTGGAAAAGGCGGGGGCAAGATTCAATTAACACCGGAAGAGTTAGCGCAGGCTGCTAGGGAGATGAGGCTAAGTTTAAGTGGCTTCTCGAATGATGCCCAGACTTCGATTCAGATGTTTCAGACACATATATCTACCAGCGAAAGTCAGTCCTTTACACCCATCGCCTATAACGCAACAGCAACGTTACAAGCAATCAATCGTTGGTATCAGGAATCCATTAGCGAAATTGCGGAATATATTGAACGTAAAAGAGAAGATTTTGTAATCGCAGACCAACACTAATGCATTTCTACATAGAAGGACTAACAGGAGGAAATGAGAAATGGGCAGAATATCCGTATCCTTGTCTGATTTAAGAAAGGCTGTTCAGCAATGTGAGCAGTTGCAGCAACGGCTCATGCAGCAGGAACAGAAAATGCGCTCCATTCATGGCCGATTGCAGCAAGACTGGATCGGTACATCCGCAACAGAGTTGACACATAAGATGCAGTCATTTATGGATGGGGCATCTGCAAAGCTGAATGAACTCGAAGCTCATAAAGAAGAACTGAAGCGATATATTCGTAAAATGGAGGAAGCGGACAGAGAAGATCGCAGGGATCGCAGCAGGGTAGAGTAATACCTCTTTACAAGAAAATAGTTAGATAGGAATGAACCTTCCCACCTAACTATTATGGTTTGTTTTTTAAACAGTGGAGCAATGCTATCTGAATAGCCGATACAGATTAATGTGTGGCAGACTTAGCCTTGTTTAAAGTCTGAATTTTCTCTTGCATGTACTGGTGGTAATCTCGAAAACTGCTGATGTGGTGCAAAGAATCGGAGTTTTCAGACTGGATCTTAATTTTACCGTCCTGAGGCAGTTTTTTCATCTCAGCAACCACTTGTTTCGAGCCTTGAATATCTCCAGCCATCTCCTGAATTCGTTGTAACAGTGTTGGATGGCCCTCATGTTGCAGCATTTCAGCGAGCGGTCTCATTTCCTCCAGCTTTTGGGTGGATCGTTCAAGAGTGGTCATTACTTTGTCTTCATCCATGCTCGCATTTAGCGAAACCATGCGATGAATATGATCCTTTTCCATCCGTTCCAGCGCTTCAAGATGGGAAGCCTCCAGTCGTTTGGGATCGCTCCAGCTCTCGGTTTGAACAGTATCCTTCTGCTGCGAAGCATGGTTCATATTGGCATTGCCACAGCCCCATAACAGAGTCGAGCAAGTTAACACTGTTCCAACGGCGATGATGCTTTTTAACCTCATGTTGTCACTCCTTATATAATTTCCTTATGGTAGTATGAGCCGTAAATTGGTAATTATGCATGCAAACCAATGGATCAGAAGGTCCAACTTTTTAGCAAAGGTATTGTTTATAAAGTAAAAGGGTTGCTTGTTACAAAGGGGGAATCTCATGAAACTGTACACCAACAGCATCTGGCGATGGAGCACGACACTGTTGTATCCACTGCTAATTTTTTTAGATAGGAGTTGGACGGGGCAGCCCCATCCATGGTTCGCGTTAACCATTGCCATTGTGTTTTGTTTTCTATGGAGTGGGGTGAAGGAGTTATTCATCTCTACCGGACTGACCTGGTTTGTTGCCATCCCGTGCTGGTGGTACTTCATTGAACTTCCCAAACCATCGTTTGGCGCAGAGAATTTTGCCGCTCATCTGTGGCTGATCGTGCTGATTTTTATATTTGTGGTGCTACTGCCACAGACCTTAATACTGACCACACGCATGCGAATAATGGAGTATTATAGGCAGAATGGAAAATAGTCTGATAGACGGTCGCTGCTTAGGGTAAATACAATAATTTAACATCATAAAAAGATCTCTAACCTGTATGGTTGGAGGTCTTTTTATTAATCAGCAAGGAATAAACTATTTATATTTCCATATCCATCCTGTAAAATCTTCTGAAAAAGTTATTCACGTTGGGCGATTACGTTTAGGCATTCAGGAGGGAATATGAGCAAGAGGAAAAATGAGAAGTTATACAATTATTTATTATTATTTTTGATTTTGTATGGAGTTACTTTGTTCATTTGGCCTATGGCTCTTTTTGGACTTGGTATGTCCTTATCGGCACCGTATCCACACACATATGATACTTCCCGTGATCTATTGGTTAAAATTCTTTTCACCTATCCTTTAGGTGTATTATTTGCGATTTTTTATTGTGGGATCAGTTACGAGAACGGGCGATATAAAGCCCCTTATTGGGTTGTTCATGTTCCATTACTTTGGCCTATTTCATGGATCTTAGTCGAATATTTAGGATTGAAATTTAGCTTTTAAAGAAAAGAGGGATGCATACATCCCTGGACAACGAAGATTAGAAGATCACATGAAAGTTATGTAAAATCTCATCTCCCTACACAAAATAATAGCAGCATCAACCAAACAATCCCCTATCCGACATACGGCAGGGGATTTGTTATGGCTACACTTTCCTACGGAATTTACCCGTATATGGAATGGTAATATGAATGTCCAGCTCCTGAATGGAATCTTCCGTCAGGATCATCTTTGAGCCGTTGTTGGACAGCTTGCGCCATAGGCTTGGATTTTTGCGATAAACCTTCTCCTGAAGTCCATAGACATCGACCCCACGTTTCAGACCTTCGCGATACGTTTGCAAAATTTGCTCCCGCAATGTCTTCTCGCTGAATTGGACCATCTCGTCATAGGAAACAGGGGTGATATATTCATACAAGGCGGTCAGGTACTTGGCATCGATGTTGAAATAAACCTCATTCCCACGAATGACAGGCACAATTTTGACGTTGGGCAAACCAACGCTGAGCGCGCCATAGATGGTTCCTTCATTTTCAATAATCAATGGCGCACGCCGCATATCCTTAAGTAACCAATGAAATCCAGGAATTGTGCTATGGGGCAAATATTCAAATTTATCCCCGGTTCTTTCAAAAAAAGCACCGTCAATCATAAACAGTTCATAATTTTTTTTGTTCTGAGACCAGTGCTCCTTGTTCAAGGTGATGCAAGGCAGATAAGTTGTCGTGGACGCATCATTATGGGTGGCAATGAGTTTGAAACTAAGCACTGGAGGAAATAGCGATTCTTCCAGGAATGAGGGAAGAGGGTTATGCAGAATACTGTCCAGCGGCGACATATTGTATATGGACGTGGCGCTCAGAATATTTTCCAATGGATCGCGAGTGCCGTATACCCAAGTTGTATAACGTGATTCAGGGAAACGTCCAAGCATGTCGAACACTTCAGTAATATGCTTGCTTGTCAGGACATTTTCGGCCATGACAATGGCCGTCACATGGCCCCAGGCGATATGGAGCTGGGAACTTCGGAACAGTTCGTTTACCGCCAGATTCAATGTTCTCCCCGATGCATGTCCAACCCATACAGGTGGAGCTTCCGCAGTTTTGGTTGAATTATCGCTCTTGGCTACACTGGCAAAGTCCATGCTTTGAACATACATGTGATACATCCCGTCCTTGTAATCGATCCCGATCGCTTTGGCATAGTCCACCTGTTGGATCTCATAGGCACTCCAGCACCCGCTGGTCACAAAACAAAGAGAGAGACTTAGCAGTCCTAGCAACCATCGTTGTACAAGCCGCTTCATCGCTCATTCCCTTCTTTGCGCGGCTCCTGCGTTTCCAAATAGACAGGTCTGCGTTTCATCCATCCTTTCGGAAGTTTGAACAACGAGGCCAGCGCCTGTTTGAAATTAAGCGGACTGAGAGGGGTCAGATAAGGAATACCGAACGATTTCAGATCGGTCAGATAGATCAGGAACAGGATAATGGACAGAATGAACCCATAGATGCCAAGGGATGCCCCCAGTACAAAACAGAAAAAACGCAGAATCAGAACAGAACTGGTCATGACCTGATTCACAATCGTTGCTCCAGCCACTACGGTTACAGCAATGACGACAATCATGAGCGGGGAAACCATGCCTGCACGGATAGCCGAATCCCCAATAATCAATCCGCCAACAACGGTCAGCGTCTGACCAATGGCGCTGGGAAGCCTCACCCCTGCTTCCCGGAATAGCTCCATCAGAAGCATAATGAGAAACATTTCCACACCAGACTCCATAGGTAGACCCATGCGCCCAACCGAGATCGTGGCTACGAGCGGAAAGGGTAGCTGGTCCATGTGAAAAGAAGTCAGCGCAATATAGAAACCAGGCAAGAACACGGTTATTAATAGCCCGATAAAACGCAGCATACGGCCTACATTCACCGGAAGAAAAGGGAAGCTGGCATCCTCGGGGGATTTGAGAAGCAGAAACAAATTGACGGGTCCGATGATGACGCTGGGATTGCCATCCACGATAATGACGAAACGTCCGTTCAGAAGACATTCCGCCGCAAAATCAGGTCTGCCCGTGTAGTGGGTTACCGGAAACAATGTGACTTTGGAAGGGGACAATAATTCCTCTAGTTCATTGGCGGTCATAATGCGTTCGATATCGATTTTGCGCAGCCTATTCTTCACATCATCAATCAGCTCGGGATTGGCAATGTCCTTAATATACATCAGGGCGACTTTGGTCACGGAGCGAGAACCAATTAATTCAATATTACAGGCTAATTCGGCCGTACGCAGGCGTGTACGAATTAACGCAATATTGACTGATAGTCGTTCGATAAAACCATCTCGTGCCCCGCGGATCGATACTTCCGTAGTGGATTCATCCGGCGACCGTGTAGGAATGTTGGATATATCCATGCTCCACATCTTCTGGATGGAAGGAATGCAGATGAGCATATGCCCCTCAAACACTCGCAGGGACATGAGTTCCTTTCCCAGCGGATTGTTCTGTATGTCTATACTTGTCCATTGCAGGGTAATGGACTTCTCGATGTCCGATGCACGAACAAAGTGAGTACTCTCGTACGTTCGCGTCAGTTCGGGAAGAATAATATCATATATGGATTTGCTGTCGACCATACCGCTGCAATACACGATGACAATCTGCTGTGGAGACTCCCCAATCATATGGCTGCTGATGATCACATCATCTGAACCTGCAAAAAACGTCGTAAGATTATGCTCATTGATTCGGAATGGTTCAGCCAGATGGGGGTTTTTCTTTGGTGTGGTTGTGAGCGGCATGGGCGGGAGCCTCCTTGTCTTTTTTGTGTATGAATGCGGCGAGTGTCAACAGGATTGTTACCGTGGATACATAGGCCAGCATCACGGGGAATTGAATATGGTTTACATAATAGTCAACGTAATCAATTCTCCACCACTGTACAGCTATGCCACACATGATGAAGGTGACAATTAGAACGGCAACGTACCTTTTCTTGGGTCTGCGAAAATCGAGCAGATCGACGATAAGATAGATGGAGATCGCCACTCTGGCAAATGAACCGCTTAGCCATTGATAGATGGACAAGAAGTCCACGTGCTGGAGCAATTTTCCTATATTCACCAGCTTCCATTGCTCATAGGGGCTATTTCGCTGTTTTGCTGCTTCCTCCGGACCGAACTCAACGATGGCTCCCAGCGTTGGACCAATCGCCATACTGAGCATGAATAACCCGAGCAGCAGAAGATGCCACCAGCGAATTTTACTTTTGATATCGTGTTGGAACAGCATCAAGATCCAGATTTCCATCAGTCCAGCAAGCGAATAGATCATGCCCCTTAGGACGGGGCCGGAACCATATTCCATGATGGGAAACAACTGGCCATAGTCCTTGTATTTTATGTTGGCTGACATCACGAAATATCCAAGCAGGATCACGAACGGAAGCAGAAGACTTGAAGTCATGGCAATGGAACGGATACCTTTGGCAGCCGCCCAGGCAGCAACCAGTGCTCCCACGCCTGCGAGCACATAGGGTGGGGTGAATTGCAGATAGGTGGATACCGTCCAGTTTGTTGTTTCATATAAGGTATGTGATCCAAGTGCAAGCAGCATGAGTGAGGCAGTGATACGGAAAATCCATGAAGGAATTGCGCCAAATTCCCGCGTGATCCAGTCCGTCAAACGCTGCCCGCGTACCCGCCGGATAATAACGAACATCATACATAGAAATAACAAAAAGAAGGGAGCAGCAGCGACTACCGATAGCCAGCCATCTCTGCCTGCATAATCCAGAATCGCCGGAATGGACAGAACATGGCACACGAGGCCTGCACTTAACAAAATGATGGAAAAGGACAGCCATATCGTGATTTCTCCCTTTTCACGGCTCATGGGAATTCTCCTTTCCGTTCAAGGAAGTTTCCGTTAGGTTGTACAGGAAATGGATTTTCGATTCCTATTTTATTTTTTTGAACAATAGAAGACGAAACAAGATAGACGGAAGAGACAGAAAGCATTAACATACAGATATAGCAAGTTTAGAAGACAGGCTCCAAACGAAGTATAGAGAAATAGGAGGAAACCTACGATGACAAATACAACGAAGGCACCTGGAGAGACGAAAGTTGGCTTTATCGGTACAGGCGTAATGGGCAAAAGCATGGCAGGGCACATCCAGCAGGCAGGCTATCCGTTGCATGTCTATACGCGCACGGCCGCCAAAGCGGAAGCGTTGGTGAAGGAAGGTGCCGTATGGCATGACACACCAGGCAAACTGGCAGCCGAGTGTGATGTCATCATCACGATGGTGGGGTATCCGAAGGATGTTGAGGAGATTTATCTTGGTGAAGATGGTCTCGTGGCGAACGCGAAACCGGGCTCTTACCTGATTGATATGACCACATCCAGTCCGCTGCTGGCTGCACGGATCTATGAAGCCGCGGAAGCCAAAGGACTGCATGCGTTGGATGCACCAGTTTCCGGTGGGGATATCGGAGCACGGGATGCCAAGCTGTCCATTATGGTTGGCGGCAGCACGGAGGCCTTTGAAGCGGTTCGTCCGTTGTTCGAGCAAATGGGCACCAATATTGTGCTGCAAGGCAAGTCGGGAGCAGGACAGCATACCAAAATGTGCAATCAGATCGCGATTGCTTCAGGCATGATGGGTGTGTGCGAGGCACTCGCTTATGCCAAGACATCCGGTCTGGACGCGGAGAATGTGCTGAAGAGCATCGCTACCGGTGCAGCCGGAAGCTGGTCACTTAGCAATCTAGGTCCGCGCATGATCGCAGGCGATTATGAGCCTGGATTCTATGTGAAACATTTTATCAAAGACATGGGTATCGCTCTCGAATCTGCCAAAGCCATGGGCATGAAAACACCAGGGTTGGCCTTGGCTGAATCCTTGTATCAGGAAATATCCAGCAACGGTCTGGATGAGAAGGGTACACAGGTTCTTTACACATATTATTTACAGGCTTAATCCTCACACCCAAGACAACAGCGTGTTCTTTTTCTTCAATAGAAAGGAATACGCTGTTTTTATAAAATTTCCCCTTCTCGTATGCGTCTAAAGTCACAGTATTGGTTAAAGAATCGTATATACTTTAGTTAAACAATGGATTTTTGGCCCTCTTCCCTTTATTTTTGCCCCTCTTTATCCGACATAAGTAATAGAAGTATACATAATGGATGTGCGAAATCCACACTACAATAGAACGGAGCTTGCCCATGTTCAAAAAAATCTTGTCTCTGTTCAAGTCACAGCCAGAGCTCGCGAACCAGATATCAGCTTCCGCTTCATCTTTACCGTCAACGGCCCCCATACCTACGCGTATGGTCCGCAGTAGACGCAAAAAATCGAAATCAGATGGAGATTGGACCCGTCAGCCAGAGGAACCAAGCACTGCCCAGCAGCTGCATGCTCTTCCGGGTGAATACAAAATTCTGAACGACTTGCTTGTTGCCAATACCAAGTCCCGCTCGGGTTATTCATCGATTGATCATGTTGTCATCGGTCCGCGGGGGATCTTCGTGATTGAGACACGAAACCTGACGACGGGTGAGATTCGTGGCGGCCGAAGAGAGGCCAACTGGACAGTTAGCAGCAGCCGAATCAAGATGTATAACCCATTGATGCAGCACCGGGGGCATGTGGAGGCCATTCAGGCACACCTCGGCGATTATAAAAGAGTTCGTCTCGTCTCCATGGTGACCTTCACCAATCGCTGCCGGATCAGTGTTGATCCAGCTGTGCGGTATGTCAATTCGGATGAACTGATTATCTATGATCATGAATTGGTGGAGACCATTCTGCGTAAAACGGAAAGGCTTGAGACCGAAGTCCCCGAAACGTTGTATAAAGAACAGGATATTCAGGCGATCTACAACATGCTGTCCGCAGTCAATTCCACGGATCCCCAGATTCGGGCTGATCATATGGAGAAGGCCAAAGGCATTAAATAAGAGGAACCTGAACCTGTGGCAACATCCATGCGCGATGAATTGAAACGATTAATGTAGACCACTAAGCATACATATCAACACGGTTGTCCTTCATTTCATGGATGACCGTGTTTTTTGTTCTCTCCGTATGTAAGAATGGGACAGCCAGAAGTGCAGGTGAGCATGCAGGCACATTGTCGTATACACCCAGTATTTAACTTATGATAAAATAAAGACCAGATTACACAGTGATATATCTATGTTATCCGAAAGGATATTTATGGAATGAACTATTCATGGATTGAAGCAGAGGTTAATTGAACTCAGGTACATACATAAGATAAGGGGAAGATTACAAAATGAGATGGAATCATAGAATCAAGATGTTCACGGCCATTTTCAGCTTGGTTGCCATATTGACTGCATGTGGCGGTGGGACGAAGGAAGCAACGACGAAGGAGTCTGCTCAGGATGCTGGCACGGTGGCTACAGCAACCAATGGCTCGGCCACGTCAACAACTGACTCGTCGGCAGCAGATACGAATGCTGAAGACTCTGCGGGCACCTCCTCAACTTCCGATACAGCGGGGTCTTCGCCTGAAGAAGGCAAAATCGGAGTGGACTCTACACTGGAGGAATTGAAGCAGAAGTATGCAGACAAGCTTGGCTATATCCGTGTCCCGCTTAACGATCATCCGGTTCGCAGGGTAAGTGAAGAAGGCTCCAAAAATATTAATATCGCCAACTATAGTGATGCGGTAGTGAATATGAATACAGGTATTCCAATCCATTCCGATTCACAGCGTTTGATCGATGATGCCTTTCCTTTTTTCACAACCGTTCAGGCACCGGAAGTGTCCTATGTGTCATGGGAAGAAGCAACCAATCTGGAGCGTGCCATGGTGAAGACATTGTTTATCTCTCGTCAGGCGCTGCTACTCACGGAGGATGCCATGAAGAACAAGGATTACACCAGTCAGTCCTTTAAGGACTCGATGGTATTTTTCAAGAATGCAGCGGAGTTCGACTCCATGGCACCTGTTGCGCAGCATACGTATGACATCACATTAACGAAACTTTACGATAAAGCCCGCGAGTCGTGGGCCAAACTGGCTGCAATAGATCCGGAACAGGACGAAGCTGCATTTGCCGAGAAGTATACGGAAGCCAGAACAGAAGCGAATAACGTGATGGGGCTGCTGAATATTCTGCTGTCCACCAATGAAGAAGAACGTTTGGAGCAGACGTACGGCAAATAAATGTGATATTTCGTTGTAAAAGTATTTTTGGTGTAAATCGAACATTCTAAAAAAAATGGAAAGCGAAATCATTGCGGGGATGTCCCATAAGTCATGAATATGACAGGGGCATCCCTTGTTCGTGTTACTTTGTGTTAATGAACCTGAGACACGCTATTCGCTTCCATTTACCCAGATCTGAGATCTAAGGAATCACTGAGACGTTATTTCGTCGATTCGGTCGATTTTTTAAGTTTTGACACGTTTTATGATGAAATAGCGTTACTGAGGTTCGTTAAATCATGTGAGCGTTGATGATCCGCCTTTTAAGGTGCGGTAGGTTCGTTAACGCTTGGAGCGAGGTAGATTCCTTCTGAGACAGCCTCTTTTTGTTGCAGATGCATGTTCACTCCAAGTCTATTTCAGGTTAATAATAAAAAGGAAAGAAGATATTAGCGATTTGAAGGTTCAAAATGCGATATAATAAGCGTATTGGATACGTGAAATTTTACATAGAGTTATGGAAAGAGACTAACGGAGCTGGCTGCGTGAACATACCAAATCGTCACGAAGATTAAACGCTCTGGGCCGGAGGAATGGTTATGATCAAGCTGTTGTACTACTTGAAGAAGTATCGAGTCGCCGCCATCGCAGCACTGGTCATGATGCTGATTGAATTGACGGTCGAATTGGCTCAACCCTATTTGATCTCGAAGATCATTGATAACGGTATCCAGCAAGGAGATCTGTCAGTGGTTTGGCTATGGGGTGGGGTGCTTGTGGGCAGTGCCGTCGTTGCATTTGCCGCGGGTATTGCGAGTTCATTTTTTGCGTCACATGCGAGTCTCGGCTTCGGTTACGATCTGCGGGAGAAGCTGTATGACAAAGTGCAAGCGTTCTCTTATGCGGTGTTTAACCGTTTTGCCACATCATCCCTGATTACCCGCTTGACCGGGGACGTTACACAGGTGCAGGATACGGTGTTTATGAGTCTGCGTTTCATGACACGTGTACCGCTGGTGGTGATTGGGAGCATGATCATGGCGGTTGTGGTAAATCCGAAGCTGGGTCTGCTGCTTGTTGTGATGGTGCCTGTACTGCTCGTGTTTGTCATCTGGATGATTAAAAAGGCAGCGCTGCTGTTCCGCAATGTGCAGCGCAGACTGGATGCCGTCAACGGAGTCATCCAGGAAAATCTGACAGGCATTCGGCTGATCCGTGTCTTCGTCCGGATGGGCCACGAGATTGAACGCTTTGCCGGATATAGCGGCAAGCTGATGAAGGGCACGATTTCCGCGCTGCGCTTGACGGAGACGACAATGCCATTCATGCTGCTCATGATGAATGGTTGTATCATCGCCGTGCTATGGTTTGGACGACGTGACATCACTACCGGAAGTGCTACCGTGGGTGAAGTCGTCGCAGTTATTAACTATCTGCTTCGCACCATTGGCGCCATGTCTGCGCTGTCGTGGATTCTGGTGACCTTCTCCAGAGCGAGTGCTTCAGCACAACGGCTTAACGAAGTTTTTGACACGGAGGAAATTTCGGATTCGGGTCAATCCATGGACACAGATCGTTCTGTAAAAACGGGTAAAGGGAATCCTGTTATCCAGGGTGCAGTTGATTTTCAGGGTGTAGGATTCAGCTATCCGGGCAGTGAAATTACCGTATTGGAGGACATTACGTTCTCAGCCAAACGAGGTGAGCGTATCGCCATCATGGGAGCGACAGGCTCGGGTAAATCATCACTGGTACAGCTTATTCCAAGGCTTTATACCGAAGATCAAGGCGAGGTTCGTATAGATGGTAATGATGCAGAACGGTTGGACATTGCCACATTGCGCGGAGCAATCGGTTATGTGCCGCAGGAAGTGGTCCTCTTTACCGGATCGGTACGGGATAACATCGCCTGGGGCCGGGAGGACGCAACGCTCGAAGAGATTAAGGAAGCAGCGCGGCGTGCACAGATTCACGAGACCATTGAGAAGCTGCCGAATGGCTACGATACACAGCTCGGTCAGCGAGGAGTCAATCTGTCGGGTGGACAGAAGCAGCGGCTCTCGATTGCCCGTGCATTGATTCGTCGTCCAAGCATCTTGATTCTGGATGACAGTACAAGTGCTCTCGATGTAGCCACGGAAGCAAGGCTGCTGGGTGCACTGGAAGAGCTTTCGTGTACAACGTTTATCATCACGCAGAAAATCAGTTCAACCACCTCTGCCGATCTGATTCTGCTGTTGGACGATGGGCGTCTGATTGGACAGGGGAAACATGAAGATCTGATGGACTCATCTGAACTGTATCGCCGAATCTATGAATCACAATACGGGGAGGGTACACCACATGTTCAAAGCATTCATTGAACCTTTCCGTCAGCCCCCACCGCCGATTGATCCCGAGACGCTGAAGGCAGGTGGTGGTCGTAAGCCGAAGGCACGGGCGAAGAACTGGTCCGGTACGTTAGGCCGAATCTGGGCGTATCTGGCCCGTCGCAAGGTCAAGCTGACGATGGTGCTGCTAATGGTATTTGCCAGTTCTGCGCTCGCTTTGCTTGGACCTTATATGGTCGGTGTAGCTGTGGATAAATTCATTGATGGAGAAGCAACGAGTTCCAGTTGGACGACATTTTTATTGGGTCTGGTGGCAGTCTATGTTCTCTTTTCCTTGTCGTCATGGCTACAAAATATATGGATGATTGAAATTGCACAGGAGACTGTGTTCCGCATGCGGTATGATCTGTTCTCCCATCTGCACAAACTGCCGATTCCATTCTTTGGCAAGCGCCAGCAGGGGGAGATCATGAGCCGGGTTACCAACGACATTGAGAATGTTAGCGGTACGCTGAACAGCTCGGCCATCCAGATTTTCTCCAGTGTGTTAACTCTGATCGGAACGTTTGGCGTGATGCTCTGGTTAAGTCCGCTGCTGACCTTGCTTACATTTATCGTAGTTCCGCTGATGGCCATTGGCATGCGCTGGATTACCCGTAGAACCGGGCCGTTGTTCAAACAACGTCAGCGTAATCTCGGCGAACTTAATGGGTACATTGAGGAAACATTGTCAGGACAGAAGATTATCAAGGCGTTCTCTCAGGAAGAACGGGTCATTCGCGGGTTTGAGGAACGAAATACGAAGATCCGGTTGTCCGGTTTCTGGGCACAGACCATCTCTGGTTTTATTCCAAAGCTGATGAATGGCCTGAACAACCTGAGCTTTGCGATTGTCGCAGGCATCGGCGGGATCTTGGCGATTCAAGGTTCCGTTACCGTCGGCGTGATTATCATCTTCGTAGAATATGCCCGTCAGTTTACCCGTCCGCTCAACGATCTGGCCAACCAGTGGAATACGTTGTTGTCTGCGATTGCTGGTGCGGAGCGCGTGTTCGAGGTATTGGATGAGGATGAGGAAGCGAAGGATGAAGGCGCAGCAGTATCTCTCGAAAAGGTGGAGGGAGCCGTTCGCTTCGACAAGGTATCCTTTGGATACGATGAGGGACGCAATATTTTGCATGAAATTAACTTTGAAGCCAAGCCGGGCGAGATGATTGCTCTGGTAGGTCCGACCGGGGCGGGGAAAACAACATTGATTCAACTGTTATCCCGCTTCTATGATCCTACAGCCGGTACACTAACGGTGGATGGACGTGACATTACGACCATTCGGCGCGAGAATTTGCGCTCACACATGGCATTTGTTCTTCAAGATTCATTCCTGTTCCAGGGCACGATTCGTGAAAATATCCGATTCGGCCGCCTGGATGCGACCGACGAAGAAGTGGAAGCCGCTTCAAGATTGGCGAATGCTCATTCCTTCATTGTGCGAATGAAGGATGGGTACGATAAAGTGCTTCAGGCCGACGGAAGTGGCATAAGTCAGGGACAGAAGCAGCTGCTTGCGATTGCCCGGGCAATTCTGGCCGATCCTTCCATTCTTGTATTGGATGAGGCGACCAGCAGTATCGATACCGTCACGGAGATCAAAATCCAGGAAGGGCTGCAGCGCCTGATGCAAGGCCGCACCAGCTTTGTTATCGCTCACAGACTGAACACAATCCGCCAAGCCGATCGTATTCTTGTACTGAAGGATGGTCAGCTCCTGGAGCAGGGTTCGCATGACGCATTGCTGGAACAAGGTGGCTTCTACAGCGAACTGTATTACAGTCAGCTACGGAACAAGGCACAGTAGTTATTGGAGAAAATCATAATGACGGTTGTTCGGTAAGTTGGCAATGATGATTCACTCGAAAAAGAGCAGGAATGAGAGCATAGTGCCCCCATTCCTGCTCTTTACATTTTCACTAGTCGAAGTAATTTGAGATTACTTCGTTACACTGCTCAGTTTGAACGAGCCGTCGGTCAATTTATTTGTATTGGCAAAGTCTACACCAGGTTTATTCGTTTCCGGGTCAATGATCGCAATCGCGATATCATAGGTTCCGGCAGCAAGACCGGAGACCGGAATGGAATCGGTCACGGTGTAGGTACCCGTTTTCCACGTGGTCAGATTAACGGTTGTTGTTTTCTTGGCGACCACGGTATTGCCGCTGCGCAGTTGAATTTCAACTGGCCAGGCAAACGGGAAGTGCTGTACGCCTTTATTCTCCACTTTAATCGTTGTTGTAAACGTGCTTCCGCTAATGGTGGATGGATGGGAGATTTCCTTCACTACAAAGTGGTAACCCATTCGTTTCTTGAGTGCATCGATATTGGCCTGTAAGGCATGATTCAGCGGAAGCGACGCAGGGGAATTTGGTCCCAGCCAGCTTGGTTTACTAAGCTCCGTCTGACGCAACGTTTCCGTAAATCCGCTACCGGTAGTTAATGCCGCAAGCATACCGGAAGCTCCCCCGTAAAATTCGCCGCCTGAGATACGTGTCTCCCAGAAGTTCGCATGTGCTGGCTGCTGTTGACCGATATCATCCCAATAGCCATTCTGGGTGCCTGTGTACCAGCCCCAATCCGCATCGAAGCTGTCTTTATGTCCAAACACATCGTTGAACATGCCCATGACCATGCCTTTATTATTGGTTTTGGCGAGGGCGATACTGCGCCGGATCAGAACCTGCATTTTGTCCTCTTTGCCAGCAAAGGCATCAATATAATGCTGAACATACTTGTTCGAGATGTCATTGGTAGGGAAAGCGCCTGTGTAATTGGTTTCACCATTTGGTCCGACATAAGGCCATGTATGGAACTCGCCCCAGTGTCCGAGTGAACCGATCTGGACAAAGGCGACCGGACGATCATTGGTGTTGTATCTTGCCGCAATGGCTTCGATGGCTAATTTGTGCCGTTCTTGCAGATAGGTGGAGTTGTAGTTGGGAGAGAAGCCCATGTTGTTGCCAGTACCCATGCCTCCGGTTGTATCGTTGTATACGGTCCCAGGCGATTCTCCGCGTGCAATCATGTCATTGTAGAGCCAGTCGGGAATATCCCTGTGAGCCTGTCCTGTCGGGCTATCCAGAATGAAGCGAAACACCACTTTGACGCCTTTACTTTTCCAGTATGCAAAATTGTTGGCGGCTTCAATTGCACTAAAATCATATGTGCCTTTGGTAGATTCAAGTTCCTTCCAAGTCACTCCGGCATATACGAGCCTGTGTGGCTGTGCATATGTGGTGCTCTTGGCCGAAGGCGCCCAGCCTTTGAATGGATTGTTAAGTGGGCTGTCCAGCTCTACGGGATTCACTACAATATTGTTCCCCGTACCACCACCTGATCCAGCCGAGGTCAAAAGGTAAGCGGGCAGTGTTTGTCCAGACGCGGGCAATCTCGACGTATCCGAGCTGTTGTCGATATACCCGACTCGCACTGTGCTACCAGCACTGATTTGCAGTGTAGAGAGAGGAATAGCGACCTCAATGACGGTGGAGCTGCGGTAGAATTGGGAGCTGGTCAACGTGCTGTTGAAGTTCCAGACCCAGTCGGTTCCGCTGCCGCCATAGCGGTATAACCCCGTATTTTCAAGCAGCCACTCCACACCTGTAACTCCCCAGCCCGCAGCCTGGTAACCGGTTGAAGTATTGTTATCGGTATTGATCCAGAAGTTGCCCATCGTTGTACTCAGACCAGAGCCTTGAATAAGCAGATAGAGATTGGTTCCATCATTGGTCACCTTGAGCGTTTGGGCAGTGCCACTATTGGTGGTGAGAGCACTAACGCTGCTCCAGTCACTGACATTGCCATCAATGGTGATGGTTGCAGCAGAGGCTTTGGGTAAGGCTCCCGCAGGCAATAGCAGGGTAATCATGAGGACAAAAGCCAAAAACAATCCAAGGCTCCGCTTGCTTTTATCAAACAATCTTGTCATGGTATACCTCCTGAATAATGGATTTTGAATGATACCTCGTTCTGCCCACCCCGAATTTCGTTATGAGGGGAGAGTTAGGAGAGCTCAACTCCTTTCTGATCCGCATGAAGTAGCAGAATAGTAACGTTTTATGTGAGAGTCATGGTAGTAATCAGGGAATAAACAACTGAAAGATGAGATTCTGGTTTGCGGCAAATATAAAATGTGTTTTTAGTTCTTAGATTCCGTGTCTAATTTGCATTATAGGGGATGGGTACAGGAGATACAACAGATATCTTTCCAGAATTTATTATGTTTTCTATTGAAAATAGGCGTATTTTATTGAATTTTGAACATAAGTATTCATAACTTGAATATAATTTTTGCCGCAAATAAAAATAAATACAAATTAAAGTATATGATAATATAACAAAAATGTAAACGCTTAATTTATGATGAATAAAGAGTTGTACTGTTTAGTAGTATGTAAAATGCACTGCAAATATATTGCCGCAAAATAATTAAAAATTTAGCCAAAATCAATTGACAAGGGATTAAAACTATTTTACTATCGTTACATAGTCATAGTCCTGTTAGATTTCTTAACATCGAATTGGCTTCATGGCATTTGCCGCAAATTAACGAGCAACGGAGAGTGTAAGCATGGGGAAGATAAAAATGGCTTTTATCGGTGTAGGAGACATGGGGTCACATCATTGCATTGGTTTTGATTTGCTCGAGGAGAGTGAGGTTCGTTATATCTGTGATATGAATGAAGCCAATGTGGCACGTACGTTGGCTGAACTCAAGAATAGCAACCCCACCATAGTTAGTGATTATCGTGAACTGCTTGCTAAGGAAGATTTGGATGCGGTGGTTATCAGTGTTCCGAACTATTTGCATCGCGAAGTGGCAGTCGCTTTTCTGGAAGCTGGCAAGCATGTATTTCTGGAGAAACCGGTCGCGCATACCATTGAGGACTGTGATGCCATTATAGAAGCGGCGGAAGCCTCTGGACAGGTATTGCAGATCGGATTGGTTTATCGATATTCGAATCTGTATCGCCGAATGGAGAAGGAATTGGAGAACGGACGTCTTGGTGACGTGAAATTGATGTGGTGCAAGGAATTCCGTGATCCGTTCCCACCTGCGGATTGGTTCTATGACAAGACCAAGTCTGGGGGCGCGATTGTAGAGAAGGATTGTCATCACTTCGATATTTTCAACTGGATGATCCAGGCGAAACCAATCCGTGTGTTTGCCTCTGGAGGCCAGCATGTCATGAAGCAAGGAGAGCCCAATCGGATTCAGAATTCATACAGTCACTATCCCACGAAAGAAATTTCGGATACCTCCATCGTCGACCATGCATTTATCACCATTGATTATGATAACGGCAGTAAGGCCAATCTGGGCCTGTGCATGTATTTGAAACCGCGCAATCTGATGGGAGAAGGGCTTGAGATCGGCCTGATCGGAGAGAACGGCGGCCAGATGGTGGCCCGTAATGACAAAACGATTGATATCGTTGGCGGGCAGGACTGGACGAAGGACCATTTGGAGATTGATGTGACGTCGGATTCCATTATGGGTGGACACACGGGTGGACAGACCCAACGCATTGATTTTCTGAAATGTGTACAGGAAGGTAGACAGCCCTTTGCTAGTGCGCAGGTTGGTCGTAACGCGTTGCTTATTGCCCTGGCGGCAGAGAAATCTATTTTGGAAGAACGGTACGTCTATTTAGAAGAAATTTCAGGCTGAGGGGTGTCATCATGAACAGGTTGAGAAAATATGACACACTGCTGTTCTTTCTCTTCATTTTGCCTTGGATTATCGGATTTATCACCTTTTTCCTATTTCCTTTCGGGACTTCGGTTTTCTACGCCTTTACGGATGCGAGACTTCCGGGAGCGACCAACTTTAATTTTGTCGGGATCGATAATTTTACGCACATGATGGATGATCCCATCTTCTTGAAAAGCTTGATGAACACGATGTTTTTCGTTGTATTCGGTGTTCCGATCGTAACGGCGGGTATGCTGGGTCTGGCGATGCTGCTTAATTTTAATGTCAAAGGTATTGCCTTGTTCCGCACCTTCTTCTATTTACCGACACTGGTGCCTATTGTGGCAACGGTTATTATCTGGCGGCTCGTATTCAACTCCGAATTCGGCATCCTGAACGCCGGACTTGGCGCGCTGGGTATAGGCAAAGTGGACTGGATTGGCGGGGAGCATACGATCAAGCCTGTTATCATCATGCTCCAGGTCTGGATTTCGGGCAGTGGAGTACTGATCTTCCTGGCTGCCCTGAAAAATGTACCCAGACATTTGTATGAAGCTGCTGCAATTGACGGTGCAAGTGGGATTCGCCGATTTTTCCAAATTACACTGCCGATGATTAGTCCTTCCATCCTGTTTGTCATCATTATTCAGACGATGTATAACTTTCAGATGTTTACGGAAGCGCTGCTGCTATCCAAGGGTGGCCCGAACTACTCTGCTTACACGTTTGTCTACAATATTTACAAGTCGGCCTTTACCGATCTGAAATTCAGCATGGCGATGACGCAGTCGATTTTCCTGTTCGCCGTGATCTCGCTTGTCACCCTGATCCTGATGAAAGTATCGAACCGCTTTGTGTATTACGAGGGAGAACGATAGGAGGAGAGTTACATGAACAGCCGAAAAATAGCGGTAAAAGCGTCCCAATATACCATGCTGATTGTAGCATTAATGCTGTTCGCAGGGCCTCTTGTATGGATGCTCTCGACCATGCTGAAAACCAAAGCGGAAACTTACAAGGTACCTCCAACCATCCTGCCAGACACATTCAGCCTGGAAGCCTTTGAACGGTTGTTCGCTGTGCAGCCGATGATGTGGCAGTGGATTCAGAACTCATTTATCATTTCCTTTTTTGTGGCAGCGGGAGCGGTGGTGTCCAGTTCACTTGTCGCTTACGGTTTCTCCCGTTTTGCAACCAAGTATCGGAATATTCTGTTCCCGGTTGTACTTGTTACCTTAATGATTCCTCCATCCATTATGATGATTCCCTCGTACGTTCTTTTTTCCAAGCTGAACTGGATTGACACCTGGTTGCCGCTCATTGTGCCATCCTGGCTTGGAGGTGCCTATTATATCTTCCTGTTCCGACAGTTTTTCATGACTATTCCCCAGGAGCTGGACGAGGCTACATATCTCGATGGCGGCAATCGCTGGACGGTATATGCACGAGTCATTATGCCGCTGTCCAAACCCATTATTATGACGACCATTATTTTTGCCTTTGTGAACTCCTGGCTCGATTTTCTGGGGCCGTTCCTGTATATCAAAAACGCAGAAATGTTTACGCTGAGCGTGGGTCTGCAGCTGTTAATTGGTCAGACGAGCCAGGATTTGCCGGCGCTTGCTGCAGGTGCATTTATCAGTATTGTACCTATTGGTCTGCTGTATCTGTTTGCACAACGTTATATCGTCGAGGGGGTGGTGCTTACGGGCACCAAAGGGTAGAGTGGCTGCCTGCTTTCCGGTTTTCAGGTGAACAGGACTTATTGATATGACTTAAAGGGGAGCTGTGTATATGAGAGCGAAGAGTAAACGGCTATTCAATGTTTGGGCACTTGTACTTGCTACAATGGTGGTGATCAGTGGATGTGGAAACGGGGGATCGTCCGAAAACGCCGACTCTTCTGGTTCCGGCAGCAGCCAGAGTGAACCTGTAACGATCACATACTCCCAGTGGGGGACAGCAGAAGAGCTTCATCGTACACAGGAACTGTTGGATCAGTTCATGAAGGCCAATACCGATATTAAGGTCAAACTCGAAGGCAAGGATTGGGGCAGCTACTGGGACGGACTAACAGCGAATGCAGCGGGGGGCACACTTCCAGACGTGTTCAAAACGAGTTATGCATACGTGGAGAAATACGCCGAGCTGGGCATTTTCAAGGAATTGGACGGCTTGCTCGCGGAAAATCAGTTTGATCTGAACAATGTGGACAAAAGTCTGCTCGGTCTTCACCAATATCAGGGCAAACAAGTATCCTTGCCTATCGATGCCAACGTCATCGTATGGTATTACAACAAAGCGATCTTTGAGAATGAAGCCACGAACCCTCATAAAGCACCCGTTCCATCGCTTGAGCCAACGTGGGATGAAATTACCGACATTGCAACCAAGCTGACGCTGGATAAGAACGGGAAAAGCGCAGACGAAGAGGGTTTTGACGCCGGAAACATTGTGCAGTGGGGCTTGTCCATTTCACCAGGATCAACGATGGATTGGTTCCTGGAGCCGGAATTGTGGTCCAACGGCGCGAAGCTGGTGAATGACGATGGCTCCCTTGCGCTTGAGACACCTGAAGCGATGGAAGTGCTGAACTATTTTATCGACTTGACCAAAAATAAAAAGATCAACACCACACCTGCACAAATTGAAGGTTTGGGTGGACAGGTGAACCTTGCGATTACTACATCCAAAGTAGCGATGAATCCGGGTGGCAGCTGGAATACAACCAACTACCAGGAGGCTGGCGTGGATTACGGCATCTCTTATTTGCCGAAATTCAAAACGAATCAAACCGTTGTTCAGCCAGCAGGTCTTGCAATCAGCTCCAATACAAAGCATGAAGAGGCGGCTTACAAGCTGCTGGCTTGGCTAGCAGGTCCGGAAGGACAGACAGAACTGGCGAAGCAGGGGTACTCGATTCCGGCGAACAAGGCCGCAGCGGATGCTTATATTGCCACTGTAGGCGAAGATAATAAAATCTTCCTGGATGCGCAGCAGTATGGCATTGTATCTCCCTTTACAACCAAGAAAACCGATCTGGTCTGGACGTATGGTGAGCAATCACTCAAACTTCCACTTGCCGGAGATGGTGATCTGAACGCAGCGCTTAAGGATTTGGCCTCCAAGATGCAATAAGCAGATAAAGAGATGGCAATGCTTCATACGTTTTCTTAAAAAGGATTAAAATTGCGGCAGTTATGGGGGACATCAAGCTCCCTGACTGCCGCTATTATTTTATAAAAAAACTGCGCCCGTGCACCATTTCATTGACTTCTGGCCAGTAGAAATATAGAATTATATTTGCCGCAAATTTGTGTTTTCAGAGATGAAATTGCCCCAATACGAATGGGGTTTAAATACATAGGTAGAGGAAAGGTGGGGACTTCACATGGCAAAATTGAAGGATATTGCAGACCGCGTTGGTGTATCGATCTCTACCGTTTCACGTGTGATGAAGAACGATGTCAATCGATCAGTCAGCGATGAAACCCGCAAAAAAATATGGGACACCGCTGAGGAACTGGGTTATCGTTCACAGCGTCCGGCCAAGAAGAAAAAGGTCCAGCCCAAAACGGCATATGCGATCGGCTGTGTGGTGGCTATTCCTCAAAATAAATACAACAGTCCCTATTTTTCAGTCATTATGGAAGGGATTGAGAAGCAGCTTGCTGAAGCGGGCATGCGTCTGGAATTTGTGTACAGCATCGAAAACGATGGGGATATCGTGCAGCTGCAGTCTCTGGTGAAGGAACATCAGATTGACGGCATGATTGTGGTGGAACGGATTGATCCGGAAGCCTATCGCTGGCTCAAGGCCAATGTACGGACTGTTGTGGGTGTGGATATTACGGACCCGAACATTCCAGTCGTCGGATATGATCGTGAAGAGGCAGCGAGGGAAGCAACGAATCATCTGATTGCCCAAGGTCATCGGATCATTGCCTACATTGGCGGAGCAGAATTCAAAAATGATTTTCTGGAGGAAAAACGGTTTCTTGGTTATCGCCGTGCCATGACGGATGCGGGATTATCTATTGATAATGACTGGGTGATCGACGTGAAATGGGATGTTTCGCTGAGTTATGAATTGACCAAGCAGGCATTTACCAACAATGCGAACAGACCTACAGCCATCTTTGCAGCCAGTGATATGATGGCGATTGCGGCCATGCGTGCTGCAACCGAACAGGGGCTCCGTATTCCGGAGGATATCGCCTTTTTTGGGGTAGATAATATTGAAATATCCGAATTCACCTCTCCGCCGTTGTCGACCATTCATGTACCCAAGCTGGAGATGGGCATGTTCGCGGTTAAACAGCTGCTCGATTATCTGGATCATTCATATGAAGTGGCTGTCAAAATGATCGTCCCGTACCGCTGCATATTCCGCCAGTCTTCCAATGGCAAAATCGAATAGCTATCAACCAAAGAGTTCCCTTGTCCTGATTTGGACGAAGGGAATTTTTTTGGTTAAGAATTAATCGTAGATCACATTTTTCCCTTCTTCACTTAATTTTTTTAAAGATGTAAGCATATGATTGATCTCTTCATCGGAGTGTCTTTCCCAGGAAGCTAATTCAGCTACTATTTTTAGAGGTGATTTAGATCTATATGAGCGTGTTGGGTTGCCGGGAAATTTTTTATCCGTTAAGTTAGGATCATTTTCAAAATCTCCTAATGGTTCTACAATGTAGATTCTTTCTTTTGCATTCGTTTTTGCTAATTCAGCACCCCACTTGGCAGCATTTAATGTTCCTGTAAAGTAAATATGGTTAGATTTTTTATCTTGGTAATTGGATAAGTATTGCGGCTCTAATAAATCTCCAATGTTCAGTTCTGCTTTAGTACCATGAAAAAAAGGCCCATTATCTAAGAGATTTTTTTGGTTATCCATACTGAAGCACCTCTTTTTTTGATTTGTATTTAGCAGTATAGTGTAGGAATCGCCCAAAAAACAGTCTATAAAAAACATAAAAAAAACGTTACAATATAAGTAGAAAGAATGATATTGAGCGGAAATTACCTATATAGGCTGAATTAAAGGGTATAGTTTGGCACGGAAAAATGAACCATTTGGGTTAGCGATATTTCAAAAAGCATGGAGCAGACTGCACATTGGCAGGCTGCTCTTTTTTTATAACATTCTGGACAACTTTCGGTATTCCCGGGGGGAAATGCCTTCATATTTGCGGAACATACGGCTGAAATAATGAATGTCCGGGTAACCGCTTTGTACACCGACAGCCTCAATGGAATGATCGGTTTCCCGCAATAGTTTGCGTGCCTCGCTCAGGCGGATGGATTGAATGTATTCGTTGGGAGGCATGCCCGCAATCTGTTTGAACAATTTGGCCATATGATCCACACTCAGGTTCAATTGTTTGGCGATGCCCGAATTGGTCCACGGGTCGGAAGGGGCAGCCTCTATACGTTTCATGAGTTCGAGCAGCTTCTCTCCGTGTACTGAATCATGGCGTGACGAACTTCGCCAGGATGAACGCAGGAGATGGGTCAATATTTGCAGCATCAAGGCTTTACATACCAGTTCATATCCCGGTAGGCGCATCGTAAATTCATGTACCAATTGCTCCATAAGCTGCACGGTAGCTGGAGAAGGGGTATACACCGGGTTGATGGATAGCGGCGTCATGCCCTCTGCGCAAGCTTCCACTGCAAATTTATGGTGCAGAACAGTCTCTTCGTTAACAACCATATCTGCCTCGGTCTGAATGGTCAATTCGTTGAAAAAATCAAAATGAATGCCAATGAAACATGCTTCCGGGCTCGAAACCACCTCGTTCTGATGATAGACCCCGGCAGGCAGCAAGATTAGCTGACCCGCCTTCAAAATATGGTGTTTATCGTCCATATAAGTTGCAGCTTCACCTTGAGAGACGTACAGAAGTTCAAAATCATACAAACGCCGCCTGGCCAGCTTACCGGGAGGAAGGCTCTGGAACTGAGCATAATGTACGTTGGGAGACCATTCCTTGTAAGTGACGGTGCGTTGCAGAGGATATACCCCTTGTTGGAGAGACATAAATCCCATCTCCTTTTTCAATGAGATTGGCACAAACAGATTTAATTAAAACTGAACGGAATTGTGCAAATAATCTCTTTATCTCCTAAATAAATAATCACATAATTTATTTATAATATATGTATTATCACATGTCTTTACGAGAGAGACAACATCACGGATTAAGCTAAAAAAGGAGAGGATTAAGATGCGCTCTCTCCCTGTGGAACGGAGCCCGAGTTATTGCTGCGAACCACTTAGGTCAGTTGCACAGAGTGGATTTCCCTCGACTGCGGATTGGGAACGATGTGTTCCAGTGGAACTGGTGGACACGGTAACAGGCAGACCCCCTCATCAATCCACAGAAGTCCGTTTTGGCTGGAGTCCCGAATACTTGCATATTCGCTTTGTATGCCAGGATGATCACGTTGTATCTGATTTCACGGAAAGGGATCAGCCATTGTATGAGCAGGATGTAGTTGAACTGTTCATTGATGAACAGGGCGATGGCAGGAATTATATCGAACTGGAGGTCAGTCCGCACAACGTAATATTTGATGCACTCATTCACAATAACAGCGAAGGTTCAGAATTGAAGGCAGATGTAACCTGGCAGTTGGAGGGGTTGCAAACGGCTGTAGAAGTGGATCGTCAGGGCCATCGGGTGTATGTGATCCATATTCCAGCGAGTAACTTCAAGTCGCCCCTGACTAAAGGCGTATGCTGGAGGGTCAACGTTTACCGTATTGATGAGAATGTGCAGGGAGATCGGGAGTATCAGGCATGGCAGCCCACGGGGGCTGTAAACTTTCATTTGCCTGCCCGGTTTGGTCATTTTCAATTAGGATAGCGATGCGATGCTGAAGAACAGGTATTCATATTTTGAAGGAGGGTATTCGGATGAAAAAAGGGATTAACATATGGTCGTTTCCAGGAGATGCTTCTATTGCGGATTGTATTCAGACGGCGAAGCAATCTGGCTTTGAGGGGATTGAACTTTCGCTTAATGGAGAAGGCGAGCTGAGTCTGTCTGCCACGGATCAGGAGGTACGTGATATTCAGGGACGTCTCGAAGAGGCCGAACTCGAAATCGCGGGACTTGCAACCGGATTGTACTGGGATTACCCGATGACGAGCGCCCGTCCGGAGATTCGCACGAAAGCACTGGATGTGTGTAAAAAACAGTTGGAGCTTGCCGCGGCATTTGGTGTGGATACCATTCTGGTCATTCCGGGTGCGGTTGGTGTGGACTTTATTCCAGACAGTGAAGTTACGGATTATGAAGTTGCCTATGAACGGGCACAAGAAGCCCTTGCGCATCTGCTGCCGTATGCGGAAAGTGCTGGAGTATCGATTGGCATTGAGAACGTGTGGAACAAATTCTTGGTGTCACCGCTAGAACTGCGTACCTTTATTGATTCTTTTAGCTCAGATTATATAGGTTCGTATTTCGATGTGGGCAATGTGGTGCAGAATGGTTACCCAGAGCAGTGGGTTCGCATTCTTGGTCACCGGATCAAGAAAGTGCACTTCAAAGATTACCGTCGTCAAGCGGGAGGACTTCATGGATTTGTGGATCTGCTGGCTGGAGATGTGAATTATCCGGCGGTTATGCAGGCATTACAGGATATTGGTTATGACAACTACGTTACTGCCGAGATGATTCCGCCATACACCCATCATTCGAAACAGATCATATTCAATACATCCAGAGCGATGGATGCCATTCTTGGACGTTCTCAGGAATAAATTCAGATAACAACGTTTATAAGTAAATGATTCTGTTTTTATATGGGAGGTAGAAATATGTTAAAAGTGGGATTGATCGGTTTTGGGTTTATGGGACGTATGCATTTTGATAACTATGTACGCCTTGCCTCAGAAGGGGAACCCGTGGAATTGGTAGCCATCTGCGATCTGAGAATAGAGGAACTGAAGAACGGTAAAGCAGCCGGCAATATGGCGACAGAGCAAGAGGTATATGATCTCACACCTTATCGTTTGTACGACAACATCGACGCGATGCTAGAGCAAGAAGAACTGGATATCATTGATATTACGCTGCCTACGCCACTGCATGCCGAATTAACGTGTTCCCTGCTGGAGAAAGGCTTGCATGTGTTGTGTGAGAAACCGGTTGCGCGTCATTCGGCGGAAGGCTGGAAGATGGCACAGACGGCCAAAGAGACCGGGAAAACACTGATGATTGGTCAATGTTTACGCTTCTGGCCAGCCTATGCCTATCTGAAATCCGTAGTAGAAGACCGTCGTTATGGAGCGGTCAACGCAGGTTATTTCTTCAGGGGTTCAGGTTTGCCTCAAGAGTGGTTTTTGGATGGGGAGAAAAGCGGTGGCTGCATATTAGATATGCACATCCATGATGCGGATATTATTCACTGGGTGTTCGGCAAACCGGATCAAGTATCCACGCTGGCTCGCAACGTCATTCCGGGAAGTGGCTATGATACCGTGTCGACCAATTATGTATACCCTGACGGAAAAGTACTGAATGCCCAAGCTGACTGGACGCTGGGGGGAGACTACGGTTTCTCGATGACCTATCGCGTTAATTTGGAGCAGGGGAATCTGGTCTTTGAGAATGGCGAGCTGAAAGTAAATCCGAACGATGCTTCCGGTTTCGTCGCTGAGCTGTCACCCGACTCGGGATATTATCACCAACTCAAATATTTTATCCAGTCTGTTCAAGCAGGTACGCCTGTATCTGTATGTACACCGGAAAGTGCAACAGGCACGCTTGAGTTAATTGAAGCGGAGATGCGCTCGGCGGATGAGCGTGGGGCATTGGTTTCATTATAATAGAAAGAGCAGAACCTGTGATGCAGGTTCTGCTCTTTGCATTTCTGAAGTAGTACGACTTGTGGTAACGATTATACTCCTTCAATTACAGTAATTACTCAGTACGACCAACAACCCGCCAGTTATTCGCCTGCTCCACTGTTAGTGGTTGATGTCTGCGAATATAATCCTCCACCAGTGCCGCCATATCCGTGGCGCCTTCGTGAAGTACCTTTTTGCCTGGGTACATCGCATAATCACCGCCACCTGCCGCGCGATAACTGTTCATCACGACAGAGTACGTCGCGTCCATCGCAACAGGTATGCCCTCACGTTCCAGCTTCACCACACGACTTCCTACAGGTTTGGAGATATCCAGCTCATATTCGACGCCCGCCCACATGTCATAATTATAATGCTGTGGTTTCGGCTGCATGTAAGCAGGATTAACGACTACTTCGCCTGAAGGCTCCATTTCAAAGTAACGCGCCGTTTGCTCTAATGCATCTCGAATGTCCTGACCCCGAAGCTCCAGCACCGTTAGTGTGTTGGGATAGATAAAGTTAGACAACACATCCCGAACGGTAATGAGGGAACCGAAACCGCGGGCTTCTTCGCTGAGTAATGCGGTATTTGAGATTTGAGCTCCCGTTGCTTCCATCTGCACCTGATGTACAAAAGCAATGAAGGGATGCGCCGCGAGCCGCAAGGCGGCAGGATCGGTGATGGATAAATCTCCGGCCACCTCGCCAATCGGCTGGTCCAGCCATGCCTGTGCTTTTGCTTCAAGCTCGTCCGTCAGTCTCATGACAGCCGCATCGGGCTGAACATCACTATTCTCGTCCAAGAGCAGCAAGCTAGCCTGTTTTCCTGCAATCTGCCACTTTCCATTCGATAACCGGTCCAACTCAATGGATACATGACCCGCACCGTTCCCACTAAATCCAGGCTGAACCACGGTCACACCATGTATTTCAGCGGTAAGCTGACGGTGTTGATGTCCGGTAAGAAGAACGTCAATCCCATCAATGTCACGGCAGATGGCGTACGCCTGATTTTCTCCGGTTAACCGCTCAGCAGGTTCGCCTGTCTCCAGATCACTTTCAAAACCACCATGATAACTGACCACGAGCACATCCGGCTGTTCATTTTCACGAATATAGCCAACCCACGCACGAATAGTCTCCAAAGCGTCAAGGAACTGTAAACCTTCTATATTTTTCGGATGCTCCCAATTCGGAATATAGTGTGTCGTTGCACCCAGCAAAGCAATTTTAACACCCGAAGACAAAGTTTTGATCAGATAGGGAGGACCAAAGGCGGGTAAGCCTGCTACAGGAGGTGCAGTGTGTGGTGCCTCTTCGTCAGGCTTTCCTTCATTAACAATATTTGCAGATAGCCAAGGGAAATGGGAATCTTCAACGGCTTTACGCAGCAATTCCTGACCGTAGTTGAATTCATGATTGCCCATCACGGCTGCATCATATCCAAGTTCATTCAGAACATTAATGAAGGGATGCACTTCGTGATCTGAAACAAAGGACGCAGCATACGAGGCTAAAGGAGAGCCCTGCAACAGATCACCGTTATCCACGAGCAGCAGTTCGGGTGAACGCTCTCGTTCATGCCGGATCAGCGAAGCGAGCAAAGCAAGTCCGGCTGGGCGATATGCATTGGTGTTGTAATGTATGGGACGAATGGCCCCATGAAGGTCACTGGTTACCATGATGTCGAAGTTTGCCGTAGTTGTTATGGATGTCATTTTACAATCTCCTCTAAATATATAAGTTTAAACATATCAAATCACAGGTTATTCTAGCGGCAGTGTACAAGGGAATTCACCATTTCTACTTGTATTATCAACCGTAATGAGGCTATTCTAACAGATCAAAGCCGCTCTGACAGCCTGACAGGAAACTTTACAAAACTCCAAATTTCGTTTCACATCGCGCAAATAATTGACGACTATAGTAGACAAGTAATGAAAAATAGAAACTCTTTGGAGGGTGTTCGCTTGAAGAAGTCTGCTTTATTTTTACCATTGTTGATTTTGGTTCTGTTTCTAAGTGCTTGTGGGTCTAACAGTAGTACAACAGGTTCGGCTAACGGGGCTGATACGAGCTCGAATTCATCCAGTACTGACACGGCAGAGACAGACAAAGCCGCTGAAGGTTATGTGCCGACTGAGCTGACTGTACAATTCGTTCCATCACAAAATGCAGATACACTCGAAGCCAAAGCAAAACCGCTCGAGAAGCTGCTGGGTGACAAATTGGGTATCCCGGTGAAGGTCAGCGTATCCACAGACTACAACACAATTATTGAAGCAATGGCTTCCAATAAAGTGGACGTAGGTTTCCTGCCTCCGACGGCTTATGTACTTGCCAAAGAAAAAGGCGCAGCTGAAGTTATCCTTCAGGCACAACGTTTTGGTGTAAATGATGAGACTGGCGCTCCAACTGAGGAACTGGCAGATTCGTATAAATCCATGATTATTGTGAAAAAAGACTCGCCGATCCAATCCGTTGAGGATCTGAAAGGCAAAAAAATCGCTTACCAGAACGTAACTTCTTCCGCTGGTTATGTATGGCCGGCAGCCCTGTTGCTCGACAGAGGTCTTGATCCTTTGAAAGATGTACAGCCAATAACGGTTAAAGGCCATGACCAAGGCGTATTGGCAGTACTGAACGGCGACGTTGATGCTGCAGCAATTTTCCAAGATGCTCGTAACACTGTAGCGAAAGACTACCCGACTGTATTTGAAGATACTCGTGTACTGGCGTTCACTGAGCCAATTCCTAACGATACAATCGCAGTACGTACAGACATGAATGCAGATTGGACAGCGAAGATCAAACAAGCGTTCATCGACATCGGTAAAGATCCACAAGGTCACGAAATTATCAAAGAAATCTACACACACGAAGGTTATGTAGAGTCTGATGACAGCAAGTTTGATATCGTTCGTCAATACAATGAAAAAGTAAAAACCGAGTAGTTTTCTATCAAAAGAAAGATCATTAATGATCACTTTGCATTGATTATCTTTTCATTGGATAACTTCATCGTATCAGCGGGCAGGCCAGTTCAGCGTGACATACGCTGCGCTGGCTTGTCCCATTACAGCGTGACCCTGCGAAATACCATATTAATGAAAGAAGGATTACTGCCATGATTGAGCTTCACAATGTAACGAAAACATACGCTAACGGCACCAAGGGCCTGAATAATATTAATCTGAAATTTAAACAAGGAGAATTCATTGCCGTCGTTGGTTTGTCTGGTGCGGGAAAATCGACGCTTCTGCGTTCCATTAACCGACTTCATGATATCAGTGACGGTGAGATTTTGATTAATGGCAAGTCGATCACGAAAGCTCATGGCAAGTCACTTCGCATGATTCGCCGGGATATCGGCATGATCTTCCAGAGCTTCAATCTCGTGAAACGTTCCAGTGTGCTTCGTAACGTGCTTGCTGGACGCGTGGGATATCATTCCACGATGCGTACCATTCTGGGTCGTTTCCCAAAAGAAGATACAGAACTCGCATTTGGAGCACTGGAACGGGTAAATATCGCAGAAAAAGCCTATTCCCGTGCAGATCAGTTGTCCGGTGGGCAGCAGCAGCGGGTGGCTATAGCCCGAGTACTTGCACAGGAAGCCAAAATCATTCTGGCAGACGAGCCTGTCGCTTCACTCGATCCACTAACAACGAAGCAGGTAATGGATGATCTGAAACGCATCAACCAGGATCTCGGTATTACAACGATCGTTAACCTTCACTTTATTGACCTAGCCAGAGAGTATGCGACCCGTATTGTTGGATTGCGTGCCGGCGAAGTGGTGTTTGATGGTCCGGTATCCGAAGCAACGGATGAGCGTTTTGCAGAAATTTATGGCAGACCTATTCTGGCAGACGAGCTGCTGGATAAACAGGCTGTACAGGAACAGCGGGGAGAAGTTCTGGTATGAAGCAACCCGTAAACGTATCGATAGATGGATCATTGCAGAATGAAACAGGAAAGGGAAAGCGTCCTGGCACAGGTTCAGGCTCGGCTGTCCTCCGTCCCAAACCACCGGGGCGTACCAAACATCTGCTCACGCTAGTTATCATTCTGCTGCTTTTGTGGGCAAGTGCCAGACAGACCGATGCCAGCTTCAGTGAGCTGTTTGAAGGTTTGCCCAACATGCTGGATTTGCTGCGTGAGATGTTCCCGCCGCGGTGGAGTTACTTTGACAACATCGTTCAGGGCATGCTGGAGACGATCCGTATGGCTCTGATTGGTACAACGATTGGTGCGATCATCGCAATTCCGGTCTCGATTATCTGTGCAGGAAACTTAATGCCTAGCCGTTGGATCTACTATCCAGCCCGCTTTGTACTGAACCTGATCCGTACCGTGCCTGACCTGCTGCTTGCGGCGCTGTTCGTTGCTGTGTTTGGACTGGGACCGATTCCTGGTATATTGGCACTCGCCGTCTTCTCGGTGGGACTGATTGCCAAGTTGACCTACGAAACGCTGGAAACGATTGATCAGGGACCG
Source organism: Paenibacillus taichungensis (assembly GCF_013359905.1). Lineage (GTDB taxonomy): Bacteria > Bacillota > Bacilli > Paenibacillales > Paenibacillaceae > Paenibacillus > Paenibacillus taichungensis. Next base: position 161,106 of record NZ_JABMCC010000121.1, read on the forward strand.
CTCGAAGCGATGACGGCTGTCGGCATGAACCGGATTCAACTGATTGTTTATGGCGTGGTGCCACAACTGGCCGCTCAGTTTACTTCCTATGTACTGTATGCCTTTGAGATTAATGTACGTGCCGCTGCGATTCTCGGATTGGTTGGAGCTGGGGGTATCGGACTGTATTATGAAGCAACACTTGGATTCCTGGAATATGACAAAACGAGTGTAATCATTCTGTTTACCCTTGTCATTGTTCTGATCATTGATTATGTAAGTACTAAGCTGCGGGAGAAATTGTTATGATGAAAAATGAAACAAGCGTAATCCGGCGCAAACCACGGAAGAACCCGCTTCGCTGGGTCATTGTAATCTTGCTTATTCTTGTGTACGCTTGGGCACTTGCCGGTGTACCGTTTACCGGTTTGAAAGAAACCGCTGGTCAGATCATGAAGGCGATTGTCGCCGGGATTTTCTCCCCGGATTGGGACTTTGTTTATCTGCCTGAGGGTGAAGATTTGCTGCGAGGATTGCTGGATACGCTGGCGATCTCGGTGCTGGGTACCGTCATTTCCGCTGTACTGTGTATCCCGTTTGCATTCTGGTCTGCCCGAAATATGAGCAGCTTCCATCCTGTATCGGGTACGGGCAAAATGGTGCTCAGCTTTATCCGTACGTTCCCGGAGATTATTATGGCTTTGCTGTTTATCAAGGCGGTGGGTCCGGGTTCCTTCGCGGGTGTACTCGCCCTTGGACTGCATTCCATCGGGATGCTTGGTAAACTGTTCGCTGATGAAGTGGAAAATATTGATTATGGTCCTTCTGAAGCGTTGCTCGCTTCTGGGGCGACTCGTATGCAGCAGCTGTGGTTTGCTGTACTGCCACAGGTTTTACCTGGATTCCTTAACTACACGTTGTATCGGTTCGAGATTAATGTGCGTTCCGCAACCATTCTGGGGGTTATCGGGGCAGGGGGGATCGGTACACCGCTGATCTTTGCACTCAGTACTCGGAACTGGCCACGAGTAGGGATTATCCTGCTGGGGATCATCGTGATGATCACGATCATTGATCTGATCTCGGGATACATTCGCAAGAAGCTGGTATAGAGACGAATAAAATAAAGAACATGATGGATATGTTTCCATCCATTATTGATCTATCGGAAGAGCAGCCCATGCAATAGCAGGTGCTGCTTTTTGTATTTTATAGGGTATTTATAACTATACTTATTTTAATAGTCGCCATGTCTCTCACGGGTTGTTCCAAATTGCAAACAAGAATTAATCTGATGGGAGAGAGTGAACATTGGAGAGGCGAGCTAGATACCACAGTAACAAATGAAAGAGCGGAAAATGGAGCCTATACTATATTTTATAAAAAAGATAATTTAGAAGATATTAAAGAATATAAAATTAACATTAATGAAGGAATGATAATTAGAAAAGAAAGCGATTTAACTTCGAAATCGATAGATTTTCCTATAAAGCGAACAAAAGGTTCACAAGTCAGTAGGAATGAAGACCAAACTATTGTCATTGAGTGGACAGATATGAATGGTAACAACTTTGAAGAGAAACTGATCTTAAGAGAAAAATAACAAAAAAACCGAAGCGAGTGCCTGGAGTCCCGGCAAACTTGCTTCGGTTTTTCAATGCTTGGATAAAACGTTAGGCATTCCTTATTGAGATTTAGCTTGCTGCTGGCAGAGATACAGCGGATTTCGTTACTTGTACCGTAATCGTTTCCGTGCTTGTCACACCCGCTGCATTGATCAGCTCGGCGCGATACGTGTACGTTCCATTCGCGTGACCGGATACATCTGTCACAGCGCTTTGTGCATTAGGTGTTACTGCGTTCAGTGCTTTGGTATCGATCAGTTGACCATTCTCATAGAGACGGTATTCTGTTGCATTTGTTCCCCACCACAGATTCATCGTCACTTTGTAGTTGCCGTCCCCATCCCAATTGTCTTGGGAGAGAACGGCTTTGCCAGGTGCAGCATTCGCAACTTGTACTGTGAGTACTTCACTGCGAGTTGTACCCTTGGAGTTCGTCAGCTCAGCTACGTAGGTATAAGTACCGTTAGCTTTGCCATTGATCGTTGTTTGGGCTGATTGTGCCCCTGGTGTAGCGTCAGTCAGCTTTTGTGTGTCAATCAGCACGCCATCTTCATACAGCTTGTAGCTTGTGCCATTGTCACCCCACCAGAGGTTCATCGTAACCGTATAAGATCCTTCAGACAGACCGTTGCTATAACCATTGTTGGAGGTAAGCGCCGGTTTACCTGGTGCGCCAACAGCTGGCGTAGAAGGTCCCTCTTCGCCGCCTTCTTCAACTTTTACGAAATCGTCCAAGCTTCTAGGCTTCAATTGAAATACATCTTTGAAAATAGCGGCAACACCTGTCACGCTGATTTTATCGCCTGCTGCATAAGGGAAGGTCGTTTGCGTTACACCTGTGCGTGTATCCACACGTACATGCGTGCTTGTTCCGTCCGCTGCAACTGCATCAAATTCAAAGGAACCTACTGGTGTTGCACTAATGATGTTCTCAACAGTTACTTCTTTCAATTGAACGAGTTGACCTTGGTTTGCAGCCGTAACTGCTGGCACTTCAATGGCAGCAGGGATGGAGGCTGTACCCGTTTTCTCGATCGCTACGATATCCGTAAGCTCAAATTCACTGTTGTACAGCGCCGTTGCTGCGGTTACTTTAACCACATCTCCAGCGTGGAAGCCGCCAGTGCTTTGGAAAACATAAAGGCCGCCGGTTGTGTCTTGAAGATAGAAGGATTGTCCACCAAAAGCACCTGGCTCTGTAGTAACTACGCCCTCAACCGTAACTGTTGAACCAGCTGCTTTGGTGCGAGCATCAGCAATGCTGATTGTTGCCGGGATTGGTCCTTCTTCTTCCGGAAGCTGCTCAGCCGGAACATTGCCGACGGTAACTGCAGTCGTGATCAGGTTGCTGCCGTTCAGACGCAGACGCAGGCTGGCAGCGCCCGTTGTACCTGATTTAATGCGGACATTCAGGTCCTTGATTGCGCGACCTTTGCTGTCGGAAGTTACGCTAAAGTTGGAGCTGTAACCGTACGAAGTCGGCCATGTACCACCTTCATTCTGAATCATGGCGACCTGTGTTCCGCCAGTCAGGTAAATCCCTGCACTGTAACCGGAAACGGTTGTGTTCGCAGGCATGTTCTCTACAACCACACGGATCTGGAAATCCTCCGCATTAGGAAGGGTGTCCTGCTTCACGAAGCTGTAGGAAGCGTTCGCGCTTGAAGCTGGTCCACCATAAGAACCTGCTTTGAACGTGGAACGATCATACCACTTGTATCCTGCAGCTGGTGCAGCCCAAGGTTCAGCCTGTGGTTCTGTGGAAGCCGCAGGTTGTTCGAACGGAAGCAATGCTGTTGCATTATCCAATTGAAGTCCGCTCACCTGAGTCAAGCTAGTGTAATTTTCTTGATTAGCAAGCCAGTTAACGGTATTGACCAGCAATTTGCCATCATCCACTTCTTTGAAGCCGTCATACGTTGTTTTGCGAGCGCCAGTCTCTTCGCGCAGATATTTCGGTGAAGCATCCTCAACCGGAGAAGAGTCTCCGATAAACGCTGCTTTACCTGCACCCAGTTTGGATACGGCTACGTAAGGACCTTCTTCAACTCCACCACCGTTGTATACGCCCTGGTCAACAGCGTTTGGCCAAGCCGCATTCGTTTTCGGCAGGTATACGATACCTTTAGCTTTTGTTGGATCGGTGATCGCAAGTGTGGACCCTGCATGCATGGCTACAGCAGATACACCTTCCGTAATGCCAAATGCCTGTCCAGCAGGCACAATGTTAGTGGCGTTAATATCGCCTAATGCGTTGTAACGGAAGCGTACGCCGAAATTATCGGACAGCCAGTCCGTGCTGGTTACATTTTGCATCGCCTCAGAGTTACGCTCCTCTGTGCTCATGCCTTTGGCTGGATCTTCGAATGCGCCACGACGATAGCCGTTAATCGCTTCAGAACCGTCCCAACGGTTTTTGTTACGGTCAGCATTGTAGTGATCTCCAATGAAGAAGATGCTGCCGCCTTTTTCTACATATTCTTTCAGCGCTGCCTGTTCTGTCGTTTTGAAGGGAACATTCGGTTCAGCAATAACAAACACGTTATAATCTTTCAGATCGTCATAGGTAAAAGGAGACGTCTTGCGCAGTTCCTTAACATAATATCCATCGTTCGCGAGTGCATTGCCGAAGTCCGAGAAGCCTCCGTCAATGACCCAGTCAGCCGCTCCGGCTGTCTGTGCATGAGTATTGTCGAACAATACTTTCTTGCCTGCATTTCCATTAACAACCTTTGCCTGAATGAACGGTGCAGGGTCTGTTGCCCATTCGGCCTGAACCGATGCATCTCCATTCCACAATCCAATCTGAAGCGGCAATGCCATGGATAATGCCAGGAGTGATTTTACCCATACTCCTCGCATACGTGTCAATTTACCCAACCAAATCCCTCCCAAATATTAGTTAAAACATGAGTTCGTCCATATTCTAACACACCAAAATCTCACATAGTCATAACAATTTGTAAAAACGAACTCGACTTTTGTAAAAATGAGTCCTTTGTCATGCTCCATAGAACAAATTTTGATACTTTCTAACATCAGATGTTGATTTCACGTCATTTCTGCTCATGAAAAAAGCCATCTCTTATGAGATGACTTTGGCCCGAATCCGATTGACAGCATGGAATACCGAGGATTTGATCATGCCTTCACTGCGGTTGACGAGCTGGGCGGTTTCCTTGATGCTGTACCCGTGAATCACGCGTAATTCAAGAATTTTGCGATGCTCTGTATTGTTAATGATCGACACAAGATCGTTAACACCTTCAGTGATCTCCAATTCGGATGTATCACAGTGATACGTCTGCATCTCCAACTTACTGTCCCGCTTCAGTGTACGGGTCCGCTTGCGGAATGTATCCATGGCAAGGTTGCGGGCAATTCTTTTGAGGTAGTAGAGAAGCCGCTCTTCCGGAATATCTGCCGCTACATTCATCATTCGGATGAAGCACTCCTGCGTGAGATCCTCTGCATCCTGTTGATTTTTGACGATCTGAGATAGATACCGTGTCACTTCTGATTTATAGTTTACATAAGCATCATGAATGGTTGTTTTGTTCACGTGATGTTTTCCCCTTTGGATACCGATCTGACTTTGTCCGGTCTGGTTTGTTCTCTGTGTTCCAAGTATATCGGGATGATGTTTCCAAAGACGCCAGACTTGTATCCGAGTTGTAACATTTCCGGTGAACCTCTGTTCAATCCTGGAGCAGAGATACAAAATATAAGGCAGATGAAATTCATAGAGCAAGGAGATTAAGATTCATCATGAGACCGAAACAGATTTTGATTATTGAAGACGAAGAGTCCATTCGCGACATCCTGTCCTATTCTTTGCGCAAGGAAGGATTTGAGATGATTGAAGCAGCAACAGGCAGAGAGGGCTTGGATCTGCTCAGAGAGTCCAGACCAGACTTGATCCTGCTCGACCTGATGCTGCCTGATATGAGCGGGTTCGATGTATGCAGACAACTTTCCGTGAATTCGAAGATTCCCGTAATTATGATTACGGCGAAGTCCGATATGCTGGACAAGGTGCTCGGCATGGAGCTGGGGGCGGATGATTATATTACCAAGCCATTCGACATTCGTGAGGTAATTGTGCGCATTCGGGCCATTTTCCGCCGGATTGATCTAATCAGCGAGACGCTGGAGAATCAGTCTTATGAAGTGGTACGGCTTGGTAGACATATTGAGATACGCAAGGATGAGCGTGAAGTCTGGAAAGATGGGGAACGCGCTGGACTGACCAATAAGGAGTATGATCTGCTCTTATATTTGGTCAACCATCACCGCAAAGTACATACAAGGTCCGAGTTACTGGATAAAGTGTGGGGATTTGATTTTCCCGGAGATACCCGGACGGTAGACATTCATATTCAGCGCATCCGCAAGAAGCTGGATAGTGGGGAGCAGGGGATTTCACTTATCGAGACGGTCTTCGGCGTAGGTTACAAACTGAATATTCAGGTGCATACATGAAGTGGACGATCCAGTTCAAAATGGTCGTTCTTTTCTCGGTCATCGTATTTATCGGTTTTTCAGCCTTGCTCATTATTTCGAATAAAGTGGGTGAGGAGAACATGTACAGGGAAGTGCAGGAGGACATGGTGCAATCCAAAAAAAACCTGGATATCGCGCTCAATCAATACTTCCTGATTCATAACAAACGGATTAGTGAGGACTCCCTGGGAACAGGGAATCGAGACCTCGCAGAACAGATCGGCTCCGCAGTAGGCGGCAAGGTCGTGGTCTATCGGTCTGATGGCACTCCCTTTAGCAGCACGGGTGCGAAGGCGAAGCTGGCTGCTGCTCAAACCTCTGATCTACAGGCTGCCATGAAATCAAAGATCGCCTATACAACCGTGGTGGACAAAGGCAGAGTAACAGGAAATCTGTCTTTCCCTGTGCTGTCGGAGGGGAGCATCCTTGGCATTATCCAGCTGGAAAGGGATTATACGGATCTGTTCAAACGGCATCTGCGATTTCAGAACACCATCAAGGGCTTTGCAGCCGTCATTTTTGTGTTTGTTTTCATTGGATCTGTCTTTATTTCACGCCAGATTACGAAGCCGATTCGTGTGTTGACAAAACGTTCAGCCGAAGTTGCTCAAGGCAGCCTGAATGCAGACATCCACATCTCCACGAAAGATGAGATTGGAGAGCTGGCTTCCAGCTTTACGGTCATGATTGCTCGGGTAAAGGAGCAGATTGACGTGATTGAGAGAGAACGGGATGAGGTCAAGCATTTACAGGCACGCAACAAGGTTTTTTTTGACAATGTGACGCATGAATTAAAGACACCGCTGACCACGATACTGGGGTATGCCCAGATTTTGCGGGATAATGGATTTACGGATCAAGCGTTCTTTGATAAAGGGTTGAAATATATTATCAACGAAAGCCAACGCCTCAACGTCATGGTTGCGGATATCCTGGAAGTGACCGTATCGTCCACACCGATTCAGACCTTTCGTTTTGAGCGGGTGAATGTATCCAATATTATTCGGGAAGCCTGCGAAGACATGTCCATCAAGGCGGGCAAGTACAATATTGGCATTCGCTATGAGCTGGAAGAAATGCTGTATGTCCAGGGGGACTGGAATAAGCTCAAGGAAGTTTTTTTGAATGTGCTGGATAACTCGGTCAAATACGGGAATGTGAATTCCATCATTCAGGTCCAATCATTTCGGCTGGGGGAATCAGTAGCTATACTGATTCGTGATGAAGGAGAAGGCATTCCGGAGGAAGCGCTGAAGCATGTATTTGAACCCTTTTACCGGGATAACGGGATGAACAGGACAGAGAAGGGAAGCGCTGGGCTGGGCTTGTCAATTGTGAAAAACACGGTGGAGCAGCATGGGGGAACGGTGGAGATGAAGAGTATATTAAACAAGGGAACACAGGTGAATATCAGTCTGCCTGGAGAATCGGACGTATGAAGAAACGAGGATTTTGGAGCAGATATCGCGATATGCTTATGTTATCCGGTTTGCTGATTGTATTTGTCGGAGGTATCTTTGGCATTGGTAGCCTGTTCAGCATTGGACATGGGAAGCCCAGAACCGTCATTCTGCCGGATAAACAGTTCAACAGCCGCCTCACCCCGCCGCCAAGCAGCACCATTCAGATTGAGTCGGCTACCAAGCTGCCCAATGACTTTGCCATTTATGATTTTGAGGTAGCAGATCCCAACACGGTCATATTGAATCGGCCGGATCGTTCCTATACCGGGATCAAGCTGTCGCAGCTGCATATGGATGATAACATCTTGAAGGACATCGCCACGAATACAGAGTATGGCATTACCTTGAGTCCGGATCAGAGCAAGCTGATTTACTCCCAATACCGATCGAGTCAGGCGCAGAAGACAACCTATGAATATGACTTGAAAACAGGAGAACATCATAAGCTGAAGAATGACAACTCCTATTCACGTGTCTTTGTAGGTAATGAATCCTACATCGGATATGATGACCTGGTGTTCAACATGGTGGATCTGGATACAGGAAAGAAACATGAATTGTACAGTTATGATGAGTTAGTTGCCAAGGTTGCGCAGGTGAGTAACATTTCAAGTCCGGATGATACCCTGATTATGCTGGATTCATATGAGATTAGCCGGGATCTATCACGGGTGTATGTGCTGGTCAAACTGAAAGAAAATTACGCCGTCTATAGCTTCTCTCTGAACGACAAAAATGATATCACCGCATACACCCCTGCCCAGGATATACAGCAGTTTAAGGTATTGAAGAATGGGGACATGCTGATTCAGGGCATGATCAACAACGAACAGGGATTGTATAGATATCGAGCTGATACCAAGAAGTTTGAGCTGCTGGTGAAAGGGCCCATCTGGAGCTTCGATCTGGATGAGGAGGAGTCCCGCATTGCCTATTTTTTGACACTCGAAGGACAGAAGAACGAGGTGCACATTGCCTATCTGAATGACCGCAAGCTGGGGTCCGATACGGTTATCTACCGGAATATCGATTACTTTATCAAGTTGAAATGGAATGACAGCAATCTCTTTGTGGTCGGGAGCTCCATGGAAAAAAGCGAGTTATACCGGTTTAGCTTCCGTGCTTGGTAAAGATGTGAATATGAAAGCTCAGAAATTAGGCCCTATGGAATCAAGTCGCTATGTTAAGGACTGAACCCATAGGGCCTTTTTGTGATTTGAACATTTTGCATAAATCCAAAGAAGGCCTTTCAATCCAATGCAGCTAAAGGCTGATTTTACAAATTGGATACAAGTCCAGATTGGACCGATACATCTGATGGCTATAATTACCTCTATTACATCGATGAGAGGAAGCCGGATTCATGCTGCGAGTAGAACAGGTGTCACACACATTCCGCAATACACAAGGGACTGTTCCCGTGTTGCAGGACATTAACATATCCGTGGGTAAGGGTGAGATGGTTGCACTGCTGGGAAGCTCCGGTTCAGGCAAATCGACGTTATTGCATCTGATGGCAGGTCTGATGAAGCCAGACACAGGCAAGATCCTTATAGCAGATCAGGATATTGTGCGTATGAGTGAGAACCGACTGGCGGAATTCCGCCGGACACATATTGGCTTTATTTTTCAGGCGTATGAGCTGCTGGCGAACCTGACAATTCGGGAAAATGTAGAGCTGCCGCTCGTGTTTCAGGGCATTCGCCCATCACGGCGTAAGCAAAAGGCGATGCACCTGCTGGAACAGGTTGGCCTTGTCGGCAAGTCCGAATTATTCCCTTCCCAGCTATCGGGAGGGCAGCAGCAGCGCGTCAGCATTGCGCGTTCACTGATTACGGAGCCGTCCGTCATATTCGCGGACGAGCCTACCGGGAACCTCGATACCCGAACGGAGGAAGAGATCATTTCCATTTTGCAACAGCTGAATCGGGAGATGCATACAACATTCGTTATTGTCACGCATGAGGCTGAAGTGGCGGAGCAGATGCAGGTTGTCATTACATTGCAGGACGGATGCTTGGTGGAGAGTAGCCAGTCCAAGGCAGTAGAGCAAGGAGAGCGGTTGTGAGAGTTCTGGATGTGTTGCGAATGTCATGGGGACAGATTGTGCGCAGGAAGGTGGTAACTCTACTGTGCATGATTGGCCTGTCCATCGGCTGTGCGGCCATGATTATTGCATTAAGCGTGGGGCAGTCGGTACAGGTCTATGGTGAGAAAACGTTAAATGAGAATTACAAAATGGATGAGATTACGGTATCACCCAATGAGGGAATCGGTTCGGGCGGAAGTAATGGGCAGACGTCCACCTTCGAACGAGGAGCGCTAACGGCTCGAAAAATCGATATTATTGCCAGCCTTCCGCATGTTGTCGCCGTTGCTCCGATGCTGAAGCTGGATATGCTGGAGATGGCTACATTGGATGGCAAAAGCTCCAATGTGGAAGTCATCGGTACAGAGCTTGGGTCATTGAGCCGTTTCGGCTACCGTTTTGACAAAGGCGGGGCATCGGAGATTAGCGGAGCCGCTATTGTGAATTACGGTGCAACCTTCGGACTTGTGGACGCCGAGGTGATCCGCGAACTGAACAACAAGCTCATGGAGGATTCGTTTAATGACGAGTTTCTACAGCAGTACATGGCATTGATGTCTACCCAAGCCGAGCTGTTTCAGGCACAGTTTAACCTGAAATATCAGGACATGAATGATTCCGCCAAAGCCAAAACAAGCTCTCCTTTGCGAGTGACGGGGGTACTGAAGGTGCCTGGCGGCATGAGTGAGAACAATGCCATGTATGACAAAAAGGTCTACGTTTCCCTCGAAACCGCCCGGATGCTCGCGGAACAGTTCCAGAGCAGTCAGGCACAGGCCGCGGCAGCAGGACGGTTGAATTCGGCGCTCGTGAAGGTAGAGGACAAGAAGTATGTGGCACAAGTGCAGGAGCAGATTCAGAAGCTGATGCTAATGACAGACAGCAATCTGTATCAGGAGCAGGCGATGAAGGAACAGCTTGGCATGTACCAGAAGGCCGCTATGGGCATAGGGATATTCGTCATGCTGCTGGCTTCGCTGTCCATTATTGTTGCGATGATCATGTCCACGCATCAGCGCCGCAAACAGATTGGCGTCATGAAGGTGCTAGGAGCCAATCTGTGGCAGATCAGGCAGATGTTCATTACTGAAGCTGCTGTACTTGGAGTGTTGGGTGGCATTGTTGGCGTCTTCATCGCTTACGGAGCCATTCAGGGGGTAAATGGACTACTCCAAGGACAAATCTCGATGGAGGCAAGCACACCTCTCCAAGTGGTTATTGAGACGTCGACCCTACCTGCTGGTATAGCGTTTGCGGTGTTGACCGGAGTACTCTCGGGAATCTATCCGGCGATTAGCGCCTCGCGTACAAATGCGTTGCAGGTGATAAAATCGGCATAAATAAAGCAGAGATATAGGGGAAGCACAGTTTAGGGATTGAACAGACAGATTCAATGAAGGGACATACGGCAATGAAGAACTCGGCAATAAACAAATGGATAAAGAGAATTATCATGATCGGACTGCTCGCAGGCGCTGGATACTTTCTGTACCAGCAATATAAACCGGTTCCCGAAGCGCCCATCGAGGCCCCGCAGCCCATTACATTTGAAGTCACACAGGAGACAATCACGCAGGAAATTCAGGTTAAAGGCAAGTCGGCTTATGCCAAACAGACGGATGTGTATGCTCCCTTTGCCGCGAAAATAAAGCAGTGGAATGTGGAGAACGGGGAGCCCATTCACAAGGGAACCGTCATGTTCTCGCTTGATTCGAAAGCATTGCAGACGGAAGTGCAGCAGTTGGAGACCGATATTGAGAAATCGAGGCTGGAAGCTCAATTGAATGAGATTGGTCTTACTCAGGGAGAGGGCCCCGAGCAATTAGGGGTTACTGAAGATGAACGGAAGAAAGCCTTCGCCGAGCGGGAAACCAAGCGACTGACCAACGAAATGAACAAGGAATCCATCGCTGTAAAGGAGCAGGAGGTTCAGGCTAAGAAAGCGGTCATTGGTTTATCTACCGTGTACGCACCGGTATCCGGTGTGTTTTTGATGAACGATACGGAGACCAAGACACGTATGGTGGGTGAAGGTCAGTATGTAGGTACCATTGTGGACACGGGCAAACTACAATTTGTGGCGACCATTAGCGAGCAGGAGCTATTCAAAATCCAAACAGGCATGCCTGTAAGTGTACATATGACGGGAAATAAGGAGGTTCCGTTAACCGGAAAGGTCAGCAAAATCTCCAAGTTTGCCAAAAAGGGAACGGAAACAGATCTGAAGCAACCTTCCCAATTCGATATTGTCATTGATCTGAAGCCAAACGCCAAGCTGATCGGTGGATTAAGTCTGGAAGGCAAGATTGAAACGCTACGCAAGGAGAAAGCGACGGTCGTTCCCACGCTGGCGGTCATGCGAGATCAGGATACGGCATATGTGATGCTGGATCAGGGCAACGGGCAATATGTACAGCAGACGATTCAAACAGGCATCGAGACAGATGACAAGACTGAAGTATTGAATGGCTTGAAACCAGGAGATATTGTTGTGCTTCCATAAAAAAATAGCATGAGAATATGCTATGTCAATTAGCTCATCACGGGAGAAAAGCCCGCGATGAGCCTTGTTTATGGCTTGGGGAGGCACAACTCAGAATTCCTGCCTGATTTATGGAATTAAATATAATAATTTTTAATAAATTCAATTTACAGTAATATTTACATGGGTTATAATCGATTCATAAGGAGGTGGACACGCGATGTGAGGTTTGTATCGAGAGTAAGCCTTTTTTTAAATCTCTAAAAGTAAGCGCTTACTTCATTTAAGTCTGAGCAATGCCTTGAAAGCCGTTCACCAAAGATCACCCGCACACACCTACAGATGTTATTCCCCTTGCTTTGTCACTTAACCTCAGTGTAAGACACCATTTCTGATTCTTGTTTCACACCTTATTGTTGTTGACCTGGCTTGACCCAACTGAACTACATTCATGGAGGTGAAGTTCCTACAGCTCATCCATACGTTCTCTACCGTGCATAGCATCTTGCCGACACAGAGGATCAGACATGAGTATATACCCAATCCAAGTACAGGAAAGGTGGAACCCTAATGACAAGATCGAAAACCTTATCGAAAGGCGGAAAGGTGCTTCGCAGAAGTGTAAAACAAATGCTGGCAGCAACGCTGCTCGCGGCGGGAATCTTCCCGGGCATGGCTCCAGGAGTGAGTCAGGCGGCTGAAGCGCATGTGGATAATCCTTTTGTCGGAGCTACAGCGTATTTAAACCAGGATTATTCCGCTCTCGTGGATACGTCCATTGCTCTCACCAGTGATGCTTCATTAAAAGCCAAAATGGAAACGGTCAAATCCTATCCAACGGCAGTCTGGATCGACCGTATTGCCGCCATTAATGGTGGAACAGACAATGCCGGACGCAAAAGTGTGGAGCAGCATCTGGATGCCGCCTTGGCACAAAAGAAGGCAGGTACTCCAATTACCGCTTCTTTCGTTATCTACAACTTGCCTGGGCGGGATTGTCATGCGCTTGCATCCAATGGTGAACTTCCACTAACACAGGCGGCACTGCAGACGTATGAAAATGATTATATCAATGTAATCGCCGATATTTTTGCAAAGCCCAAGTATCAGGACATTCGTATCATCGCCATTATTGAGCCGGACAGTCTGCCCAATCTGGTAACTAATCTCAGTACACCAGCTTGTGCCCAGGCGAGTTCAACAGGCATCTATGAAGCTGGCGTGAAATACGCCTTGGAAAAGCTGCATGCCATTCCGAATGTGTACAACTACCTGGATATTGGTCACTCCGGCTGGCTTGGTTGGGATAACAACCGTACAGGCGCAATCTCGCTGTATACCAGCGTTGTCCAAGGAACAGCAGCAGGTCTGAGCAGCGCGGATGGCTTCATTACGAACACGGCGAACAGCACACCGCTGAATGAACCGAATCTGCCTAATCCGGATCTGAACATCGGCGGACAACCGATCAAGTCTTCCAAGTTTTATGAGTGGAATCCTTACTTCGACGAAACCGATTTCACTGCGGCACTGTATAGCGGATTTGTACAAGCTGGCTGGCCAGCCAGCACAGGCTTCCTTATTGATACCAGCCGTAATGGATGGGGCGGGGTGAACCGTCCAACGTCTGCTACAGGCAGTGATATTAACACGTACGTGAATTCCGGGCGTGTGGATAAGCGTGATCACCGGGGGAACTGGTGTAATAACAGTGGAGCAGGTATAGGTGAAGCACCTAAAGCAGCACCAGGACCAGCCCATCTGGATGCCTATGTATGGGTCAAACCTCCAGGGGAGTCTGATGGCTCCAGCTCGGAAATTCCGAACAACGAAGGCAAAGGTTTCGACCGGATGTGTGATCCAACGTTTACAACTCGTGATGGTGTATTGACGGGTGCGCTACCTAATGCACCAGTGTCAGGTCACTGGTTCCATGACCAATTCGTCATGTTGGTGCAAAACTCATTCCCTGTTCTTCCTGCCAGCAATGGTGGAGGGGGTGGAACGACAGCTCCAGCGGCTCCGGCAACACTGTCTGCGACAGCAGGTAACGCACAGGTTTCCCTGAGCTGGACAGCCTCCACAGATGCGAACAGTTATAACGTGAAGCGGGCGTTGAGTGCATCGGGTCCATTCACTACGGTTGCTGCGGGCGTGACCGGCACATCGTATGCCAACACAGGTCTGACCAATGGAACAACCTATTATTATGTAGTTAGTGCCGTGAACGCTGCGGGTGAGAGTGTGAATTCGGCAGTACAAAGTGCTGTGCCGGTTGCAGGCGTAACCGCTCCTGCCGCACCAACAGCTCTGACAGCTACGGCAGGTAATGCGCAAATCAGCTTGTCCTGGGCGGCTTCGCCAGGAGCAATAGGTTATAACGTGAAACGGGCGTTGAGTGCATCAGGTCCATTCACTATGGTTGCTGCCAATGTGAGCGGCACATCTTACATCAATACGGGTCTGACCAATGGAACGACCTATCATTATGTGGTTAGTGCCGTGAACGCTGCCGGGGAAAGTGTCAATTCTGCCACAGCTTCTGCAACACCACAAAGTGTAGTTGTTCCGACCAGTGATCTGGTTCTGCAATATCGTGCGGGAGATACCAACGCGGCAGATAACCAAATCAAACCGTATTTCAACATCAAAAACGTAGGTAACACGGCTGTAAATCTGAGTGATCTGAAAATCCGTTATTACTTCTCCAAAGAAGGTACCGCAGCGATGGACTCTGCAATTGACTGGGCTCAGGTCGGTGGTGATAACATCCAGCGCACGTTCACCGATTCCTATGTGGAGCTGAGCTTTACTTCTGGAGCAGGTGCGATCCAGGCAGGCGGACAGTCGGGGGATATCCAGCTCCGCATGTACAAAACGGACTGGAGCAACTTTGATGAAACGAATGATTATTCCTACGATCCAACCAAAACATCCTATCAGGACTGGAACAAGGTGACCCTCTACAAAGGCGGTACCCTGGTCTGGGGCATTGAGCCTTAAAAGGAGCGAATACGTAACAGGGACGTTTCCCAGTCATGAACATGACTGGGAAACGTCCCTTTTTTCAATTTTTACGAATGGAGTGTATCTTATTTCGTGAAATGGAGCTGCTGCAGTGTTTTAACGAATCGTATACACGTTATTACCAGGTTTTCGCCCTGTGTTCATTCTGTTTTCGCTGGTTTTTACCAGATAACGTACCGGAGTTCGTTAGTTTTTCTAATGCCAGCTAATCTTCGGAATAAGGTGTGCTCGTTTCAATAGAGTCCTGAACAACACTGAATATTGATCGTTTTGGACGGATATTTGCCTATGTCACAGCAGGTGGGATGTCTATAATAATACCCGATGGGCAGGATGAAGCTGCTCTGATGGAGAGAGATTGGAAGGGGGACAGAGTCAAAGAAGTCTGTTCAGGAGAGTTATTCATTTATATTATTGTAAGCGCATTCAGTTAAATTTGAAGGATATGAACGTCTGTATGGATTGACGGATGTCGCCTCGATCCAAGCACAGCCATAAGCATCACCCATTCTGTCTCAAGGAGAGTGAAGGTCGATGAAATCCAAAATAACAGCGCCGATACATAAGGGATCGGTTTCAGGTATGCACTCCAATCGCAGGAAGGTGCGTATGCCACTTGCAGCCAAAATGCTGTCTTCGGCACTAAGCGTTGCTTTGCTCGTTGCGGGAACAGCGGGTGCGAGCGGAGCAGCAGCTTCCAGTGAGAACAGCGCGGCAGAGGCCAGCGTGCAGTCACATAAGGGGGGGAGTTCTTTGAAAGACATTCAGCTTGAGTATCTTGATCGCGGTCTGGTTGCGGCGTCTACTTCCGAGGGTGTTTTTCTCAGTTGGAGGTTGCTTGGTGACGAGGCTACAGGGTATAGCGATAAAGGTCTGACAGGCACGGATTTCAACGTATATCGTGATGGCAAGAAGATTGCTACGGTCACCGACAGCACCAACTATGTTGATGCCTCAGGCAAATCGTCGTCCCGTTATGAAGTGGCAGCAGTAAGCAATAAGGGCAAGGAGAGCAAACGCAGTGCAACTGTCAAACCTTGGGCGAACGGCTACGTCGATATTCCTTTGCAAAAACCGGTCGATGGTGTGACGCCAGTGGGAGAAGCCTACTCGTATTCTGCGAATGACATGAGTGTGGGTGATGTGGATGGGGACGGTCAGTATGAGTTTTTTGTAAAATGGGACCCTTCTAATTCCAAGGATGTCTCGCAAAAAGGCTACACCGGTAAAACTTACGTGGATTGTTACACGCTGGACGGACAATTGTTGTACCGGATCGATCTCGGGGTTAACATCCGTTCGGGTGCTCATTATACACAAATGCTCGTTTATGATTTTGACGGGGATGGTAAGGCTGAGTTGATGTTCAAGACCGCACCGGGAACCAAGATTATCAATTATAACAAAAAAGGAAAGGTCACTTCCGAGAAATACATCACCCTTCCGAAGCAGGATCGCAAGGCAGGATACTCCAACGAAGATGATTACCGTTTAAGTGCAGATGGTTACTATGATCATGTCGTGGATATGTTCAAAAACTGGCATAAACATGAAGAGGTCGTGAAGGGCAACTGGCCTGCTACATTGGAGGAAGCTTTTGGGATTGAGAAAAAGTATAGTTATCCATTGTCTCAGAAGGATGCTGAGAGGTTGGCCGATTACTTCATCGATGTGTATGCACCAAGCCGCAGTGACAAGAATGAGCTGCGCAAGTTCGAAGGTTTTATCGTGGATGGACCTGAGTATGTAACGGTGTTCGAAGGAGAGTCAGGCAAAGAGCTGGAGACCATTCCTTATGAACCGGGACGGCAGGATGATGGGTTGATGTGGGGCGATTACGCAATGGCGCGTATTGAAACAGCGAACCGGGTAGATCGTTTCCTGGCAGGCGTGGCATATCTGGATGGAAAGAAACCGTCTGCGATCTTTGCACGCGGATACTACACACGTTCGACCATGGTGGCCTACAACTGGGATGGCAAAAAGCTCAAACGTGAATGGAAAGTCGACAGTGGCTGGACACCGATGAAGAACCCGTTCAATGACGGTCCGCATGGTGTGGACGGTACAGATCCGGTGTATGGCTCAATTACAACGCAAGGCGCACATTATTTCAGTGTCGCTGATGTGGATGGAGACGGTAAACAGGAGATTGTTTACGGCTCCGCCACGATTGATCATGATGGCAGTGTGCTGTATAGCTCCAAGGACCTGATGCCTGCGGAAAGTGCTGCTCCGGGAACGATTGCACGTCTGGGCCATGGGGATGCGCTTCATGTAGCGGATATCGATCCGGATCGTCCAGGGCTGGAGATCTTCATGGTGCATGAGGGTGGCCCTTGGGCGCCATATGGATATTCCCTGCGGGATGCGAAGACCGGGGAAGTGATCTATGGCGGGTATACGGGCAAAGATACCGGACGCGGCATGATCGGTGATGTGGACCCGACTCGCCGCGGCTTGGAGACATGGGCTGTGGGACTGTGGACAGCCAGCGGTGAGAAAATAAGCGATAAAGCTCCTGGCACGAATATGAATATACGCTGGGCCGGCGATATGACAACTCAGATTGTGGACGGTGCCATCGATGTCACACCTACGATTAAAGATTGGAATCGAGGCACGCTGCTGACCGCGACCGGAACGTTGACTAACAATTATACCAAAGGTACGCCATCTCTCGTTGCGGATATCTTCGGGGATTGGCGGGAAGAGATGCTGGTGAGAACTGAGGACAGCTCGGCGATCCGCATCTACCTGAGCACCGAGAAGACTGACCGAAAACTGTACACGCTGATGCACGATGCGATGTATCGTGTCGGCATTGCTGGACAGAACAGTGGATACAATCAGCCGTCCTACCCATCCTTCTACATGGCATCGGATATCGATTGGTCGAAAGTTACGCTGCCCAAGTTCCACACGCCCAAGTCGGGTAAGGGTGAAAAGTGAGAAGTAATAGGCGATAGGTTTTCAAAAGTACTATTTCTTTATAGGAAGTGTTTACTATTGTATTAAAGTGAAGCTCTGGAGTAACCTCAGTGCGTTTAGCGTACGGGAGGTTACCCGGAGTTTTTTGATATGGCTAAACGAAGCAACATACGGCTTCATCCTTCCAAATGTGATATGGATGCAAAATCTTGAATGGTGTACTTCCCGTTTCCATAAATCAATGTGGTGATGGAGCATTCGGGAATCAACTGACTTTGCATCGCGATAAAATCAGGATGCCAGACGTTAAGTTCATGCTCTGGGAATGTGTTTACGAGAAAATCTGTAATTAACCCTCCATGAGTAACGAGAACGATATAGCTGTCTGGTGGCTCTACACTCGTCAATTCCGTTATTAAAAAGGCCAAACGTTCGCCTGCTTGCTTAGAGGAATCACCTACGGATGGGAGATAGTCTGGATCACTTGTGCATCGGTCCCACATCGCGATGAATTCTTCAAAGGTTTGTTCAGGCAGGTCACCCCAGTTGGCGCGTTCCCGCAGACGCGAGTTTTCAGTCACTGTAATGTTTGTTTGGAGAGCAATATGCGCCGCAGTGTCGATCGCTCTTTGAAGTGGGCTTGTAATGATTTTGGTGACAGGTACGTTAGCTAAATGAAGTGCTGTTGATTTAGCTTGTACTACTCCCTCGGATGTGATGGGAACATCACCGATGCACTTTTCTTTTAATGCATGCCTCACCAAAAAAAATGTAGTTTTCATAGTCTCAAGACCTCCTGGCTATAGATTGGATGAAAATAAAATAAATTAGAATAATATCTAATTATATTATTATCTAATTTAAAATCGCAATGTTTTTTCTTTTGCACGGGTGAAATACATCACCCAGACTTGCTACAATGGAGAAAAGTGAGGATCGTTGCAGCAACGGAGGTGCAGGCATTGGAAGCAAAACATTGGACAGGCAGTCTGTTTCAGGAGAAACTGCGTACTGAGGACTATGGACCGCGTTTCTACGCGTATTATTACAAGCAATGGGACAACTACCAGATGTCCTATCATGATCATGATTCCACGGAGATCATGTACATTATTTCGGGAATGTGCCGGGTCGATGTACAGATGCAGGATGGCAGCTCGGAACAGGCAGTATTGAAAAAAGGGCAGTTCATTCTGCTGGACGCGGGGGTTCCACACCGTCTGCTGGTGAAGGATGGCGTACCGTGCCGCATGCTCAATGTGGAATTTGGAGTTGCCCGTTCGGAGCCAGGGCATCCATCCATTCGCCAGCTCGCGCTGGAAGAGGAAGAAGTCCATGCTTTTCTATCCCATGCCTCGCCTTATCTGGTTTTGCCTGACCCGGAAGAGGTGTACCACATTATGAAAAGCCTGGTGCTGGAGCTGGATCAGCGTGGACTGATGGAGCAGGGACGATCTTCTGCACCCATGCGGATCATTCCGCCGGAGGAACGCTCGCATCATCGCGAAGCCCGTGATCTGAAGTCGCCTGAGCAAGGTACGCTGGTACGCACGTTGTTTATCCAACTGCTGGTTCGGGTCGCAAGACTACGCGGGGAAATCAACCGAAGTGCGCTGGATCAGACAGAGCTGTACGTAAAACGGACGATTGAATTTATGCATCACAATATGGATCGCAATATTAAAATGAAGGATATCGCAGCAGCGGTGAATCTGCATCCAGGCTATTTGCACCGTATTTTTCGCCAGCAGACGAAGCGCACGCCTACCGATTATCTCACGATGCTCCGAATGGAAAAGGCGAAGATGCTGCTGCAGCAGACCAATATTCCAATCTCTGAAATTTCCGATTACGTGGGCGTGGGGAGCAGACAATATTTTCATATGTTATTCAAGAAATATACAGGCCGAACTCCGGTTGAATGTCGTTCTTCAATGGAACGACATGTCAGTCATTATCCCGCTGAAGAATAAATCGTGCAGTTTATCTGGAAAGTACGGCGGTTGAAGCAAAAGTGAGGATTTTTGACAACCTCGCTGCGAAGAGGTCATGATTTTGATAACGCTTCCTTACAACCCGTTGCTACAATGATTTCATGAAGTGAGATCATTAACCGGGGCGAATATACTCGGATTACGGGAGGAACTGTGCATGTCGTTTAAAGTGGCATTTATCGGGGCGGGCAGTATCGGATTTACACGGGGGTTGCTGCGGGATTTGCTCGCGGTACCGGAATTCAACAATATTGAGATAGCGTTCTGTGATATCAATCAGCACAATCTGGACATGGTTACCGAGCTGTGTCAGCGCGATATTCGCGAGAATGGACTGAATATTCAGATTCAGCCGACAACAGACCGGAGAGAAGCGCTCAAGGATGCGAAGTATGTGCTGTGTACAATCCGTGTGGGCGGGTTGGAAGCTTTTGCAACCGATGTAGATATTCCGCTCAAATATGGGGTAGATCAATGTGTCGGCGATACATTGTGTGCAGGTGGGATTATGTATGGACAGCGTGGAATTGCCGAAATGCTCGACATCTGTAAAGATATTCGTGAACAGAGCACACCGGATGTGCTGCTCCTCAATTATTCCAACCCGATGGCTATGCTGACATGGGCCTGCAACAAGTATGGCGGTGTTCGCACGATTGGACTATGTCACGGGGTACAGCATGGGCATCACCAGATTGCGGAAGCGTTTGGACTGAAAATGAATGAAGTGGATATCGTATGTGCCGGAATTAATCATCAGACCTGGTACATCAAAGCATCCCATGAAGGTAAAGACCTTACGGGTGATTTGCTCGAAGCCTTCGAGAAACATCCAGAGTATAGCCGTACCGAGAAAGTGCGGATTGATATGCTGCGCCGATTTGGTTATTACAGTACGGAATCGAATGGTCACCTTAGCGAATATGTGCCTTGGTATCGCAAACGTCCGGAAGAGATCAAGGACTGGATTGATCTGGACAGCTGGATTAACGGCGAGACGGGCGGGTATCTGCGTGTATGTACAGAGGGAAGAAATTGGTTTGAGACTGATTTCCCGAATTGGATGAAGGATGAGCCAATGCAATTTGCCCCGGAAAAACGAGGCGGAGAACATGGTTCCTACATTATAGAAGGGCTGGAAACGGGACGCGTATACCGCGGACACTTCAATACCGTCAATAACGGTGTGATCTCCAACCTGCCTGATGATGCGATCATCGAAGCACCGGGATATGTGGACCGTAACGGCATTTCGATGCCACATGTAGGCGACCTGCCACTCGGCCCGGCTGCCGTGTGTAATGTGAGCATTTCCGTACAACGACTTGCGGTGGAAGCTGCGGTACATGGTGACGACAAACTATTGCGTCAGGCGTTCATGATGGACCCACTCGTGGGTGCCGTATGTAATCCAAAAGAAATCTGGCAAATGGTCGACGAGATGCTGGTCGCCCAAGCCGAATGGTTGCCACAATATGGTGATGCGATTGCCGCGGCAGAAGCAAGACTTGCTGCAGGCAACCTGATTCCAACGAAGGAATATGAAGGTGCTGCACGTCTCAAAGTGAAAACCGTTGAGGAGATGCAGCAGGATCGCGATGCCGCCAACAAAAATGCGGGCGAATCGGATAAAGGGAAAGATCGCGAGAAAGTGCAGCAATAGAACAAAATGAGTAGGGCCTCTCCAAAATTGGAGGGGCCTTGTTTGGGTCTATTTTTTTTCGACACCACGGATTACGAAGGCAAAAGAGGTATCACCCAAGGAAACCTGCGAATTTTTTGGGGAAGACCAGCCGACAAAGGCTCCATAATAATGAGTACCTTTTTCCTGTGCAAACTGGAATGATCCTTCTCGCAAAGAGATGGGACGTGCCTCCCCGTTCACATATTCAACCAGAGTGAACTCGTTAGGTGGTACATCCGTACTCAAGTGAATAGATATGTTCTCGCCCACCAAAACCGAGACAGGTACTTTACCTTCAAGCAATTCCACATCACCCGCATAGTCAGCACACATACCTCCCCAGCAATAACTGCCCTGTATAGCAGGAATAGAGATGCCGCTTTCGCTCTGGATAGTTGGCGTAGGCAGTTCTTGAGGTAAGTTGGACTCCACTTCCTGAGCGTTCTCCTCTAGTGAACCCACTTCGGTTTCCTTTGTATTGGGCGATGGGAAAGAGGGAGGTTCGTTTGTGCCGTTGCTTGGAGTAGGATTACAGCCGGATAATATCAGCAAAGTTGTAAGGAACACGAGTGAAGCCAACGTTCTCACAGTAATGAAGATTTTTATTTTATCCACCTCCCTAATATCTTCCAGACGAAGAACAAGAGAAGAATGTTGCTCATTGTCATAAGCTTGTACAGAACTGAAGACGCCTCAGGAACCTGGGGAGTGGGATATATCGGTGCGTAAGAAGCTGGTAGAGCCTATGAAAGTGAAAGCAGCTTTTTCACAAATTGTTGACAATTAAGCTGGTTCTAAGATAAGGAAAAGGTAAGAGGCTCGACTCTTCTCCTATGCTATGTTATTATAAGACTCTGATAACGTGGTAACGAACTAAAGCGTTTGGGTTTTGGTTATAGACATGGAGGGGTTAGAGAGATGAGAAAACAAGCGATATTTCTATTATTGATCAGCATATGCATGATTGTTGTTGCGGGATGTTCCAGCTCGGGAAGCAAAGATGATAATGCCATTATTGTTGGGATAGATGATAAATTTGCTCCAATGGGCTTCCGGGATGACAAGAATGAAATTGTTGGTTTTGATATTGATTATGCCAGAGCGGCAGCGGAGAAAATGGGTAAAGAAATTACGTTCCAGCCCATTGATTGGTCTTCCAAAGAATCGGAGCTGAACAGCGGCCGAATCGACCTGATCTGGAACGGGTACACGATTACGGATGAGCGGAAAGATAAAGTGCTGTTCACGAAGCCGTATCTGGAGAACAGCCAGGTTGCAGTCACACTCGCGGACTCACCGATTACGAAGCTGGATGAACTGGATGGCAAAAATGTAGGATTGCAGGCCTTGTCCTCTGCGGCAGATGCACTCGCGGCAAGTCCTCTGAAGGATAAAGTGAATGCTTCCGAATTCCCGGACAATGTACTGGCCCTTACCGATCTCAAGACGAAACGTTTGGATGCTGTCATCATCGACGAAGTGGTCGCGAGATATTACATGTCCAAGGAAGAGGGAACGTTCAAACTGCTGGATGAATCCCTTGCTCCGGAACAATACGGCATTGGTGTGAAAAAAGGCAATGAAGAACTGCTGAATCAGCTGCAAAAAGTGTTGGATGAGCTGAATGCCGATGGCACAGCAGCCGAGATTTCCACCAAATGGTTTGGTGAAGATGAAGTTTTGAAATAGGATCAGGCCACTTGCCTGACATATGTAGTAAACAACATGACCCCGGATTCCAAAAAGGAGCAAGTCTCCTGCGGAATGCGGGGTTAACAGATTAGAGGAGCCGATTGCGATGAGCTGGGAGTATTTATTGGGCATCATGAAGCCCATGCTTGAAGGGGCACAGACCACGATCTTTTTATTTTTGTTGGCCATTATAGTGTCAGTACCACTTGGATTTGGAGTAACCTTATTGATGAAAAGCCGATTCAAGCCGTTGGCATGGATCGCTCATACGTACGTATATGTGATGCGGGGAACGCCGCTGATGCTTCAGCTGTTGTTCTTTTGCTTCGGTCTGCCGCTGCTTCCAGGCGTAGGGGAGTATCTTGTATTTGACCGTTTCACGGCGGCAGCACTAGCTTTTATTTTGAATTATGGTGCCTATTTTGCCGAGATTTTCAGAGGTGGATTGCTCTCGATTGATAAAGGACAACATGAAGCTGCACAGGTACTGGGCCTAAGCAAATGGCAGACAATGACGAAAGTCATCATCCCGCAGATGATCCGGGTTGTACTGCCTGCGACGGCGAACGAGTCCATTACGTTAATTAAAGATACGGCGTTGCTGTATGCAGTTGCTGTACCCGAGTTGCTGCATTATGCGCAGGCCGCAGTAAACCGGGATTTCCGTCTGACACCGTTTCTGATTGCAGGTATTATTTATTTGTTGCTGACCATGGTACTCACCTTGTTCTTCAAGGCACTGGAGAAACGTTATACATTTGAGTAAACGCGCACGGAACAGAAGTTAATGAAGTTATCCAATCTCATCAATTAAAGGACTGTCTGCATATGACACATATTATAGAAGTGAATCAATTAAGAAAATCATTCGGTACACTTGATGTGCTGAAGCAGGTATCGTTCAACGTGGAGCCTGGTGAAGTCATTGCCGTAATCGGGCCTTCCGGTTCGGGTAAAAGTACGATGCTGCGCAGCCTGATTCATCTTGAGGATATTTCGGGTGGCACCATTCGTATCCAAGGCCAGGCGCTGGCTGAGAACGGATCGTATGCAGGTGCCGCGGATATTCGGAAGATCACGGATCGCATGGGCATGGTCTTTCAGCACTTCAACCTGTTTCCGCATTTGACGGTACAGGCGAATTTGGAACTGGCACCGAAGACGTTGAAAAAAGAAAGCTCAGCGATCATCCGGCAGCGCAGTTTGGAATTCCTCGGTAAAGTAGGGCTGTCTGACAAGGCGGATGCTTATCCCGCTAACCTGTCCGGTGGACAGAAACAGCGCGTAGCGATTGCACGCGCACTGATGATGCAACCCGAAATTCTGCTGTTCGACGAGCCGACCTCGGCACTCGATCCCGAGCTGACCGGAGAAGTGCTGCGTGTCATCAAGCAGCTGGCACAGGAGAATATGACGATGATGATCGTCACCCATGAGATGAGCTTTGCCCGCGATGTCGCTGACCGCGTCTTCTTCATGGATAACGGCGAAATCGCCGAGGCGGGTCCGCCGGAGCAGATCTTTGGCAATGCCAAGCTGGAGCGCACGCGCACGTTCTTGCAGCGGGTGGAAGTGGAAGGGTAAGCAAACATAGAAATTTTTATAATACGTGATGTTACATCCAAATGTAGCATCACGTATTTTTTTGACTAAGTTTCATTCAAGAGATGTAACCGTCAAATAGCCAATTTCCTTCTGGGGAACGGACAAAAGAGAACTCATATGCGATATTTCCTTCCGAACCCTTTGTCGTGATGTATTTGGCTATGAACAGCATGAAGTGGTCCGCATCCTTTTGGTCATAACCTCTAAATTCGAATTCATCCCACTGTATGCCTTTAAGGAAATCGACTTCATAGGAGTGGCCTGCATTATAAATAATCATGGTACTGCTGTTTTTGGAAATAACTACATTGGGGGAAGATACCGACTCAATATACGCAATATCACCAGACTCCATGGCATCGATCAGTTTAAACGTCATGTTTAGAGTTTCTCTTAAATTGTTTCTGAGCTCCTCGCTATGTACGTTCTCTTGAAGTTGAATGATCTGTTCCTGAAGACGAGCGTTTTCTTCACGTAGTTCCTTGATAGTTTGGATATTTTCCTCATGAAGCTCTACCGACTTCAAAGCATCGGACGATTTATCCGTTTCACTACAACCCGTCATCAGAAAAGTAAGCGACAATAGAAAAGGCGCAAATTTATACATAATAAACCTCCTTATCCTTAAAATAGAATATCATAATTCCTGTGTTCTTAAATGCTTCGTGTTTCCGGACAAATAAGTAAATAAATATAATAAAATCGGAATATTTACAAATAATGGAGCATGTTTTTCCAGTTAATCAAGTATAATAAGACTACTTAATAAACAGGGAGGATTTACCTTTGAATCAACGTCACAATGATGTGGACCGTTATTATAGCGATCCGCTTCCGCCACCACCTTATGTAGTACCAAAAACCAATAGCAAGTCTATTGCAGCTCTTGTCTTGGGGATTTTGTCGCTCACCATACCATACTTGGGATTTTTTATTGGTATCGTAGCTATCATATTTGCGTCGCTGGCACTGAAAGAACTCAGAATTCGTATGGAACAAGGGAAAGGTTTGGCCATTGCGGGTCTCGTCTGTGGAATTATTGGGACGGCTCTCTATGCTATTCTCATTATACTTGTCCTGCTATTTACAGTTGTGGTAAGTACCAATGTTACTTCTACATACTAAGTGTTTGAGCAGTTTACTACCTCTTTTTCTTCATGATCAAAAAAAGCAAGGCCGTGTATAAGCAAACACCCGCTGTTGTTGTGGCGGGGACGTTGCTTGTAACACGCCTTGCTTTTTATTTTTCCATCCCTACACGCGAAGCACTGCCTCACTATTTACTTCTTCTACCTCATTTGTGCGATGCATCATGAAATAGGTAAAGGTAGCTGCCAGACCAATCACCGCAAAGATACACAGAATTCCGATCTGATCCCATGCCACATTGAACTGTCCACTCGAAATAACAGCTTTATACCCGGTTACCGAATAAGTCATCGGCAGCCATGGATTGAAACCTTTCAGCCAATTCGGAATGAGCTCCAACGGGAACGTACCTGCACTGGTGGTCAATTGGAAGATTAACATGAGGATCGCCAGGAAGCGGCCGGGATTCTCCAACCAAGTAACCAGAGCCTGAATGATGTACATGAAGGTCAGGCTGGTAACGAAACTGAATAAAAGGAACAAAGGCACGCTTTGAACTTCCAGTCCCAAGCCAGACAAGACAAGCCAGGAAGCGAGCAGGGACTGCACGGCACTCATGATCGTGAAAGCCAGCGTTCTGCTCACAAAACGATTCCAGCCACTCGCATCGGTAACCGAGCTGCTGCGAGTTGGTACAACCAGCGTTGCAATCAATGCCCCGACAAACAGTCCCAATGACAGGAAGTATGGCGAAAATCCTGTACCATAGTTGGGCACTTCATTGTGTTTATGTTCATCCACCTGAACAGGCTCTGCATACATCGTTACGAGCTCATCCGTCTTTTTCACACTACCTGTTTGATCGGCGGCATCATTCAGTTTGGTGGCTAGCTCACCAGAGCCGTCGCTCAACTTGGCAGTACCTTCTTTTAAATCTCCTGCGCCGTTATCCAGCTTGCGGGAACCGTCGGCAATGGTGGTGATCCCATCTGAAAGTTGGTTCAACCCATCAACCAGTTTTCCTGCACCTGCGTTTAATTGACTCGAACCCTCTGAAAGTTTGGCTCCGCCAGCGGCAGCTTCAGACAACTTGGCGTTGAACTGCTGCAGGCCAGTCGCAAGCTGCACCTGTCCAGCGGATAATTGCGTTGCTCCTTCCAGAAGCTGCTGCTCACCCTGCACTAACTGGCTGCTGCCTTGATGCAGCTGCTGTTGAGCAGCTTGCAGGTTTTGGCTGCCCTCAAGCAATTGCTGTCCACCTTGATATACCTGTTCGCTACCAGCGGCAACAGCCTGGCTTGCTGCCAGCAACTGTTGTACAGCCGGGTTAGCAGCTAACTCTGGACTGGCTTCAGCTAATTGGGCAAGACCTTGCGCAACGGCCTTGGCACCTTCACTTACTTTGCCACTGCCTCCGACTGAAGTCTGCAATCCAGCGGTCAGCTTGGCACTGCCTTCCTCGGTTGCAGCCAGTCCAGCATCCAATTTTGCGACTCCTTCCTGAGCAGATTGAATCCCAGCCTGTAACTTTTTGCCGCCAGCTTCAGCCTGTGCTGCTCCGTCACCAAGCTTCGTACCTGCTACCGCCAATTGGGACAAACCCTTGGAAAGGGAGCCGGCTCCTGTATGAAGCTCATCAATACCCTGAGCTAAGGTGTTCGTGCCTTCTTTTAACGGGGTAATGCCTGTTTCGAGTTTGTTGGTTCCATCGGCCAGTTTGGATAGGTTCTCTTTCAGCTTGGAGGCACCTTCATCCAGCTTAACCGCACCCTCGTTGATCTGACCTGCGCCGTCTCCGGCATCTGCCAAACCGCTAGAGATTTTCTCTACCTGATCCAGCAGGGTTTCCGTATATGATTCCGTCACTTTCGCAGAGACTTTAGATCTGATCTGTTTGACCGCTGTCCCGCCAATCTGACCCGCAAGGAAGTTGTATCCTTCATTGGGTTCATAGATAAGCTCTGCCGGTTGTGGGTGGTCATCCATCAGAGTGGTTGCTTTCTCGGAAAAATCCTCCGGAATAACAATCGTCATGTAAAATGTGTTGTCTTCCATGCCTTGCTCGGCTTCTTCTCGGGTCACAAATTGCCAGTTGAAGTCATCACTTTTTTTCAATTCATCGACCAGATTCTGTCCGACTTCCAGCGAATTGTCATTGTAGGTTGCCCCCTGATCCGTGTTGACCACGGCAACAGGCAGTTCATTCATTTTGCCATAAGGGTCCCAGAACGCATTGAGGAACAGACCGCTATACAGTACCGGAATGAACAGCACCACGAGAATCGGAATAAATACTTTTGGTTTCTTGAAGGCAGATTTCAAATCCTGCCCAAATACAGTGAATGATTTCATCATGTTCTCTCCCCATCATTACGCTACTCTGTTGCTATATCTATCTCTAATTGATAAAGGATTCATATTTACATCTTTCTTTATGTAGGGGATAATCCACTTTTGAGAAAGAGGCCCACGAAATCCTTGATCTGATCCTTGTGCAGCGAAGGATGCGCTTTGTTCCAATCAGAAGTTAAGGTGACATACAGCTTCAGCAGGACAAAAGAGACCAGTCTGGGATCGTCCTCCCGAATCTGCTCTAGTTCCATAGCGCGCTGAACTTGACGTTCTAAATATTCGAGAATGGCTGTCTCTACTTTCTGCAAACCCTCTTTCGCCTGAGGCGTGCCGAACTCGTTCACCTCCTGAAACAGCTTGATTAACAACTCATGTTCCTCTCTATACTCCAGCAAAGCGTCCATGCTCTGGTGTACGTTCTCAAGAAATGGTTTGTCGTCCTGCACAGTTTGCTCTGTAATCCGCTTCATATCAGTAATGATCGAGTGGAGGATCTCTCCGAACAGTTCTTCCTTGTTCTCGAAAAAAGTATAGATCGTACCTTTGCCCACATTAGCCAGTCTTGCAACTTGCTCCATTGTAGTGGCTTTGTATCCAAACAACGCGAACGATTTCTCAGCAGAGTCCATGACCTGCTGCCTTCGATCGATAGTTTTCATGGCATATGCACCTCCTGATCGTATGCAAAATAAAAGACAACTCAGAGTTGACCGGATTACTCATTTGGTCAATTGGTCGTAAACAAATGTATCATTGAATGGGGAGGAAGGAAGTGATGTTTGTCATAAGCCCATCCGAAATATTAGCCCTCCACCATCATCCCCACCTAAAGAAAACACAAGTGAACGAAAAGACAGTCCATTGTTGCTCTCTCACAGGAACGCTAAGATGAAGTTGTTGAAGCGTTTACATTATATGGTGAAGGGAGCTTAACTCGGATGCCAGAAATTACGATCAGGCTGTATGAAGGCAGGACGGATGAGCAAAAGCAGGAGATAGTGGAGGTGTTCACACGCGAGCTCTCGCGTATTATCGACCGGGAGCCAGATTATATTTCCGTTGAATTCAATGAAATCCCATGGGATGAGAACGTTCCTGATAATTTGAAAGCCATGCAATCACAGAAGCAAGGAGGGGAGAAGACGTGAAGCCGGCGGATATTGCGCCGCCAAGCCGGGGAACAGCCAGACTTAACTCGTCTGGTCTGGGCACTCGGCTCGGAGATGCGGGACGTTATCTGTGGCGATACCGGATACTATATCTGCTCTCCGTACCGGGCATTCTGTATTTTTTCCTTTTCAAATATGTGCCTCTGTTCGGCTCGATCATTGCTTTTCAGAACTACAACATTTTCAAAGGCATTACCGGAAGTGATTGGGTAGGCCTGGAGCATTTCCAGAAGATGTTCAGCCATTATGACTTTTTGCGAATTCTCAATAACACACTTCTGCTCGGACTATATGATCTGGTGATTGCATTCCCGGTACCGATCTTACTGGCCATTCTGCTGAATGAAGTGCGGATGATTGTGTTTAAGCGTTTGCTGCAAACGATTGTATACATGCCTCACTTTCTGTCCTGGGTCGTCATTAGTGGTATCTTCATGGGTATTTTCTCGATGGATGCCGGGGTGGTGAACAAGGCACTTGGATTTCTGGGCATGCAACCGATCTACTTTCTTGGAGAAGACTCGTACATTCGTTCCATTCTGATCGGTTCCGGGATCTGGCGTGACTCCGGTTACGGAACGATTATTTTCCTGGCTGCCATTGCGGGAATTAATCCCGATCTGTATGAGGCGGCAGAGGTGGATGGAGCCGGACGTTTGAAGCAAATATGGTCGATTACCCTGCCATCCTTACTGCCGACGATTATGATCCTGCTGCTGCTGCACATCGGAAAGTTCCTTGATCTGGGCTTTGAGCGTGTGTTCGTATTCCTGAATCCGCTCAATCTGGAATCCGGCGAAATTCTCGATACGTATATTTACAAAGCTGGCCTGCTCTCACAGCAATACAGCTATACAACGGCTATCGGGTTGTTCAAGTCGGTCGTGGGTTTGATGCTTGTTCTACTCGGTAATTTCTTCAGCAAAAAAACAACCGGCGAAAGCCTGTATTAGGAGGCGAGATAGATGCGTACCCCCAGTGTCCGTTACCGTATATTCCGCATTGGAAATCTCGTTTTTCTTACGCTGCTCTCGTTGACGATGATTCTGCCTTTCATTAATGTGTTGGCTCAATCTCTTAGCAGCTCGGAAGCGATCATGGGCGGAAAGGTCAGCTTCTGGCCTGTTGCTTTTACCTGGATCAATTATGAATATGTATTCGGCGATGCTTCGTTCTGGCGGGCATTTGCGGTATCGGTTGGGGTGACGCTGTTCGGGACGCTGGTCAATCTCGCTGCAACGGCATCGCTGGCGTATCCCGTTTCCCGTCCAGAGTACAAGGGGCGCTCCCTGGTTGTCATGTTTGTCCTGGTGACCGTTGTGTTCTCGGCGCCACTCATTCCGAACTTCATCTTGATGAAAGAACTGCATCTGGTCAACAACCCGCTGGTTCTGATTGTGCCAGGAGCGATTAATGCCTTTAACTTTTTCGTCATGCGCTCTTTCTTTGCACAGCTGCCGGGTGAACTGATCGACGCTGCCCGCATCGATGGCTGTGGGGAATTCGGCATCATCTGGCGTATCGTCATCCCATTGTCCAAACCAGCCATGGCATCACTCGGCATTTTCTATGCGGTGGGCCACTGGAATGCCTATTCCACCGCGCTTTATTATCTGAATGATCCGGCCTGGTGGCCGATCCAGGTAACACTCAAGAAGCTGTTTGAGAGTGACGATATTTCCGTCGATCCAGGTTCTGCCGTCTATAGCACCCTTGCACATACATCGCCGGAAGGCATCAAAATGGCAACCATTATCATCGCCACCTTGCCGATCATTATCATTTACCCTTTCCTGCAAAAGCATTTTGTAAAAGGAATCATGGTCGGCTCCGTCAAATCTTAAGTACAAGAAGCATACAGATCTGACGGAAACGGGGGAATGGCGATGTTCAGAATCTTGATTACGGACGATGAACCGATGATTCGGATGGGTCTGGCAAAAATGATCAAGCAAGCGGGGCTGTTCGACTGTGAGATACGACAGGCAGCGCATGGGGAAGAGGCCCTCCAGGTGGTAGAGGCCTTTCGGCCACACATCCTGTTTACGGATATCCGCATGCCGACGATGGATGGTATTGAGCTGTGCCGACGTTTATCAGAGCAAGGAAGTACGATGCGCATTATTGTGGTTTCCGGTTATTCGGACTTTGAATATGCAAGAGCTTGTATGGATTATGGGGTAAAGCGATATCTGCTGAAGCCTGTGGGACGACAGGAGCTGCATGAACTGCTGCTCAAATTGCTGGCAACCGAAGAAGATAAACCTACGGTTTCCCTTGTACCCGTGAGGGAGCTGAATGATTGGGCGATGCGTCTGGAAGAGGCTATATGGGAGCTGAGACAGTCCGATGTCACGGAGCTGCTCGCAGCATGGTCTGGTCGCTATCCGGCATATTCGTTAATGCCTGAGCAGACAGCGGAGCTTTTTCAGGAATTGCTGGAATTGATTGTAGCCCGGATGAACGCACGTGGCAACGGAATGATGAGTACATCCTGCGAGATTAATGAAAGCGCTTCCTCAAAAGAGTGCTTCGAGGCTTTGGGTAACGAGATCCACATGTTAATGAAGACGATCAAGGAAAAGCGCAGTGGCAAGCGCAAACATCCGGTGGAAGAAGCAAAAGCCTATCTGGAGAAGCACTTGCGCCGCGAAGTCTCGCTGGACGAGATTGCTGCCAAGCTGGGCCTTAACCCGTCCTACTTTAGCCAGCTGTTCAAGCAGACGACAGGCCAGACCTTTAT
This sequence comes from Paenibacillus taichungensis, assembly GCF_013359905.1. GTDB lineage: Bacteria > Bacillota > Bacilli > Paenibacillales > Paenibacillaceae > Paenibacillus > Paenibacillus taichungensis. The sequence goes on from NZ_JABMCC010000121.1 coordinate 193,533, forward strand.
CCAATACCGGATACGCAGCAAAATGGAACTGGCCAAACGCATGCTGGAACAGCCGGGCAACCGGATTACGGATATTTCCTACGAAGTGGGATATGCGGACCATCCCCATTTTACGAAAACATTCAAGAAAATTACCGGACTGACACCGTCCGAATACCGCAGCAAGTTGGGCATTGAATGATGAAGCGCAGCCTGTCCATCCGCCTGTTCTTTCATTTTGCCGTCGTGATTACGTTGTCTCTGTCCGCCATTGGCTTGTTTACCTATACCTATGCCTCGACTGAAATGAATGATCAGCTTGCGGACAACATCGCCCAAACGATGCGCAATACGGCGTACCAGACTGATCTGTATTTGCAAAATTATGATCGTGCAACCTACTCCATCCTCTCGAATGGAAGTGTGAAGCACTTTCTCGATATGAATTCGGAGGACAGTTATGCCTATTACGAGTACAGCCGTCAGATTAAGACGAACGTGTTCCCGCCTGTTTTTATGTTATACCCACAGATCAAGTTCCTATATGTTATTGGGGAAAACGGGCGTGTTGTCATTGATGACAACCAGAATTCAGCCGGCATACCGGATATCGACACAGCACAGCAGTATAAGGAGTTGCTGGCTGCAACCCCTGCAAATGGCGAATCGACATTGCTTACCCGCAGTATTCGCAGTGGACAGAGTGCCAATGTGATTACGATTGCTCGCCGGATTAGAGGGGTGTCCTCCTATACGCCTAACGGAGTACTGGCGATGGAAGTAAATGTGCTGGAGCTTGACAAAATATGGGGAGAACTCGACCTCGGTCAAGGTGGGTATCAGTATGTGATGGATCAGAACGGAACTGTAATCTACACACCCGGGGATGAAGAGGCGCAGACAGCGATGCCGTCCAATACTGTGAACAGGCTTATGCACATGAAGGCAGGATCACTGGAACAGAACACGGATGGCACCAAACGGCTGCTCATATCGGAGCTTTCGGCATATTCGGGATGGCGCTTTGTCGCTTCCGTGCCGCTGTCGGAGCTGCAAAGACCGATTGCAACGATCCGTTCGGCGACCTTATGGGTTGGTGCAGGGACCTTGCTCGCTGCGCTTGTCGTGGCCTATCGGATCGGAGCATCTCAAGTGGAGCCCATTCGTGTGCTGATGAACGGAATGAGACAGACGGAGAAGGGAATCTGGAACAAGGTGGAGATGAAGGAAAGGCGCGATGAAATTGGTGTGCTGATCCGCAGCTATAATCTGATGGTCAGCCGCCTGTCGGACATGATTGAGAGTGTATACGAGTCGGAGCTGCGCCGCCAGAAGTCGGAAATCGAGCTTCAGCAGGAGGCGCTGGAACGGCACCGTGCGGAATTTCAGGCGCTTCAGTTGCAGATCAATCCGCATTTTCTCTACAACACCCTGGAAACGATTAAATGTTATGCCGTCGTACAGGACTCCGAAGAAATTGCACAGATGGTGGAATCGATGGCTCATATGCTCCGTTATTCCATTCAGACCAATCTGGAGGAAATTACGGTTGCCAATGAGTTGAAGCATGTGCTGGCCTACCTTTCCATCATGAAACATCGCATGGATCGGGAGCTTGAAGTTGAGGTCATCATTGCACCGGATCTGTTGTTGGAAAAAATGGTTCGACTCACTCTTCAGCCACTGGTCGAAAATGTGCTACAACACGCATTTCCACGAGGCATGGAGCCCGGTCACTTTATCCGTATCGATGCTCGGCGCCTGGAAGATCGCTTTCTTGTCATCGTCCAGGATAACGGTATGGGCATGAGCGAGGAACGCCTGGAGAAGCTGCGTGACCGTCTGGAATTGAATCGTCTGGCAGGCGAAGATTCCGATGATGTATACCATCGCGGAGGCATCGGACTCATGAATGTTCATCGCCGGATTCAGCTGGTATTTGGAGAAACATATGGCTTGATGATTGAGAGTGAGCAAGGCTTGGGAACGACCATTACGATGGCGCTTCCCGCAGATCAGCATAGCAAGCGGATTTAATTAAATCTATAACAGGGAGGAAGATAGAACATGAATATCAACTTGCAGAACAAAATTGCGCTGGTTACCGGCTCCAGCGGAGGAATTGGTGCTGCCATTGCTGGGGCTTTGGCACGTTGCGGAGCAAAGGTGGCTGTGAATGGCCTGCATAATATGGATCGGGCGGAGGAGGTCGTGGCCGCCATCCGTAATGCTGGCGGTGAAGCAGCTGCATTTCAGGCAGATGTGACCGATACGAATGCCATAGAATCGATGGTTGGGGATATCACACTCCGCTTCGGCGGTCCGATTGATCTGTTAATTAATAATGCAGGGCATCTGGTGGAACGGAGCCCCATTGAAACGATGAGCGAGGAGCTTTACAGCCGGATTATGGATGTCAATCTGAAGAGCGCCGTATTTGTATCCAAAGCGGTCATTCCTGGCATGAGGGCGGCTGGAGGCGGCCGAATTATCAATCTGACCTCGGTAGCGGCTCATAATGGAGGCGGCCCGGGTGCAGCTATTTACGCAGCCTCCAAGGCGGCCGTCATTGCGTTAACCAAAGGGCTTGCCAAAGAACTGGCTCCAGGCGGGATTACGGTCAATGCCCTTTCACCGGGCTTCATTGGGCAAACGGCATTCCATGCTACGTTCACCTCGGCGGAAGGCCGAACTTCTGCCGTAAGCAGCATTCCGCTTGGACGGGAAGGGACACCCGATGATGTCGCAGGAGCGGCGCTGTACCTGTGTTCCGAGCTGGGTTCTTTTATAACCGGAGAAACGATTGAAATCAATGGCGGAATGTACATGCGTTGATGCAACACCATTGCGATAAGGAGGGGACGATACGATGGAAGTGAAGCGGAAGCTTGCAGAAAGACCGTTGTACCAACCAATCAGCGGGCCGTTCCATGTGGACTACGCTCCTGATGAACATACCGTTCTGGCAGAAAATCCGCCGAGATTTACCTGGATGGCGGCGCAGCAAGAGGATGAGAATGCTTATCTGCTGCAGGTGTCGGTGGGGCCTTCTTTTGAGGAAGAAGAGACGATGACCTTTGCGCCGCTCCCGTATAACTTTTTCACGCCTGACCGGGTGTTTGAACCTGGGGAGTATTATTGGCGATATGCGCTGCTTGTAGATCAACCAGTGCAGCAAGATAGCGAAGCCAAAGCGGACGCTGTGCTGGGTAAGCAGCAGGAAATGTCGGTATGGAGTGAGGTGAGGCGGTTTACGGTGCCAGCGGGATTGCCCGAGACACCGTTACCTTCTCGAGCTCAGCGGTATGTTGCCACGGACACGTCTCACCCTCGGCTATGGCTCGGAGAGAGTGGGCTAAGGGCACTTGCGGATGGCATTGCATCAGATGCTACATATTGCGGCTGGGATGTGTTTATGGAGAAATCTGTGGAACCGTGGGCCAACCGCGAGATGATCAGCGAACCGATGCCTTACCCGGAGAACAAACGTGTCGCTCCGCTCTGGAGGCAAATGTACATTGACTGTCAGGAAACGTTATATGCGATTCGTCATCTCAGCATCGCTGGGCGGGTGCTACGTGACGAACGGTTGCTTGGAGCAGCCAAAACCTGGCTATTGCATGTGGCGGCTTGGGATACGGAGGGAACGACCTCCCGTGATTATAACGATGAGGCGGCTTTTCGGGTCGCCGCCGCGCTCGCTTGGGGCTATGATTGGCTGCATGATGAGTTGACCAGTGATGAGCAAGAGGTGGTAAGGCGCAGCTTGCTGCGGCGGACAGAACAGGTGGCCCAGCATGTGATGGTTCGCTCGAAAATCCATCATGTGCCTTATGACAGCCATGCCGTGCGTTCATTATCCTCCGTGCTTGTGCCCTGCTGTATGGCCTTGTTGCATGAGGAGCAGCAGGCTGCAGAGTGGCTGGATTATGCGATCGATTATTATGCCTGTCTGTACTCCCCTTGGGGAGGAAGTGATGGAGGTTGGGCCGAAGGTCCAATGTATTGGACAACAGGCATGGCCTATGTGACCGAAGCGATGAATTTGTTGCGAAACTATGCGGGCATCGACTTCTTCCGTCGGCCGTTCTTCCAGCGTACCGGGGATTTTCCACTCTATGTGTACCCGCCCGATGCTCGTCGCGCCAGCTTTGGAGATCAGTCTACGCTGGGTGACCCGGTAAACTTGAAAACAGGCTATCTTGTCCGCCAACTGGCAGGTGTTACAGGCAACCGCTGGTACCAGTGGTACTTTGAGCGTGTTCGCCAATCCGATCCGGGGACAGAGGGAGCTTTTTATAACTACGGTTGGTGGGACTTTAACTTTGACGACCTGGTATACCGCCACGATTATCCGCAGGTGGAGGAAGAGTCGCCTGTAGACATCGAGCCACTTAAGTGGTTCCGTGATGTGGGGTGGGTAGCCATGCATCACCGGATGGACGATCCGGATGAGCATGTTATGCTGCTGCTCAAATCGAGCCGTTATGGCTCCATCAGCCACAGTCATGCGGATCAAAACAGTTTCACCCTACATGCATTCGGTGAGCCGCTCGCGGCGGATACGGGCTATTATATCGCGCACGGCAGCTCCTTTCACCGGGAATGGCGCAGGCAGACACGCTCCAAAAACAACCTGCTGATTGGTGGAACAGGTCAGTATGCTGAGAACAACAAGGTGCTGAATATGGCCGCAACTGGGCAGATCGAAGAGGCCTATTGGCGGGACGGCGATGGCTATGTGCGCGCGGTAGCGACCGATGCCTATGCCAGCACCGTGCCCCATGTGAAGCGTGTTATACGGGAGATTCATTTTCTGCAATCATCCTATTTCGTCATTGTGGACCACATTGACCTGGAGAAGCCGGACAGCGTTCAATGGCTATTCCATGCACTGCACCCGCTACAGCTGAAAGGGCAGAGCTTCCGTCTGAACGGTAATAAGGCGGGGCTTGAGGGCACGTTTGTATATGCATCCTCCGGTGAGTTGTCGCTCAGCCAGACGGATCAATTCGCAGAGGTGGACCCGAAAGAGTACGAAGGGCTGGAAAGACATTATCATCTGAGCGCAGAAACGCGCCCTGCTTCAAGCCATAGAATTGTAACGCTGCTGGTACCATATAAGATCGAGGAGCCGAAGTATGTCCCCTATTTCATTGATGACCAGGATCACGGCATCCATCTCTATTTTACCGACAACGGTGTAACGAAGAAGATCGAGGTATCCAAGACGTACTAGATAAGATGAGCTGAATATTTACACAATAACGAAGAGTGCAGAACCCATCTGAAGAAGCGAAGCGTTCGCCTTTATCCCCGGATTTTTCCCTCTGAAAAGGGAATCAAAAAAATTTGGGGATAACAGCGATCGGAAGAGGGTACTGCAATCGCAGTGGATGAGTGTAAAGTTTGTACGTTCAATTTATATAGTGCTATATGACTGGATGCTGTGGAGCGCTGAGTGCTGACCTAAAGAAAACGCAATCTCATCTAAAACATCCCCATTGTTGCAGGCGGTGGGGATGTTTTAACATCTATTTGAAAGCGCTTCATCAACGAGTGGTACCTAAATCAGGATGAAAAGAGGGGTAGCATGAAAAAGTGGATGGTCTCAGGCATGGCGCTATTGCTGGCGGCAGCTGTCATGACGGGGTGCAACAAAGGCAGCGGAGCGGCATCCGGTGAGGGCGGGGGAGACGGCAAAACAAAATTCTCCATTTCACTACGTACGCTGGCGTATACGTATGTGGAGAAGTCACCCGACATTAACAAGGATCAATGGGTGAAGAAACTCGAGGATCTGACCAATACCGATCTGAAAATTGTCCTGGTGCCCCATAAGGAATATGAACAGAAAATGGTTCAGATGTTTGCCACCAATGATATTCCTGACGTGGTGCAGGGTGACGGCGGCGTCAACGGCAAAGAGATGGCCGGCTCGGTCGAAGCTGGAGTATTTCAGCCGCTGGATGAACTGCTGCAGCAGTACGGGCAAGATTTGCTCAAAGCCGTACCGAAGGAAGCCTGGGACCAGGTAACTCATGACGGCCATATCTATGCCATCCCCGAATATTTATCCAATCCATCCCGCCGGGCAACCTGGATTCGCAAGGATCTGCTGGATCAAACGGGACTGCCGGTGCCTACTACGGTTGAGGAAACGATGGACGTCTTGCGCGCCTTCAAGAAGCTCGGCGTGGAGAATCCATATATGGGGCGTGAGGATTTCAAATATGCAGATACCTTTTTCGGTGCCTATGACGTACAGCAATTCCTGTCCATGATGGAGCAGCAGGGCGACCTGGTTGTACCGAAGTTCATGGATAACGAGAATATGCAGCAAGCCCTCACTGTCTATAAGACGATGTACGAGGAAGGGCTGATCAACAAAGAGTTCGCGACCATCAATTCCACCGTATTCAAAAACACGATTCTCTCTGGCAAGGCGGGCATGTGGTCCATGAACGCCAACGAACTGATCCAATGGGAGAAGCAGATTAAAGCGTCGGTTCCCGATGCGAAAATCGAGATTATTCCTTCCCCTGTCGGCCCCGACGGAAAGGGCGGTTATTATTTGTACGGTCCGGTGACACGTGCCTACTTTATTAATAAGGATGCGGCTGATCCGGCTTCCATTATCCGTTTCTTTAACTGGATGGTGTCTGACGAAGCCGAAAAGTTTTTCACATACGGCACAGAAGGAGAGACCTATACAGAGGATAATGGCGTGATTTCATACACAGCGCCAACAGACTCTGCTGGTGTGGACGAAGAGCGTTACCGTCAGTCGTTCTTATGGTTCGTACAGGACACAACGTACAATAAAGGCTCGTTATCGCTGACAGAGGAAGGCAGAAAGCTGATGAATATTTACGATACCATCTTAGCCAAAGAAGGTCGGGATGGCATCAACTTTGATCCGCGTTTGGAAGCTTTTGTACAGAATCCCGATATTGCTCCCAATTCGGATACACCTCCTCAAGTATTGCTCACACACATGATCAAGATGGTTTATGGTAAGGAGCCAATTTCCGATTGGCCGAAAGTGGTAGAAGAATGGAAATCCAAGGGCGGCGATCGGGCAATCGAGGAAGCCACGGAGAAATTTAAAAAAGGTGAAGGCGTGTCGGCACCGCGTCGCTAACTAAGCGGGATGGAACCAGTGTAGTGAGTCAGCTGAATACGGAGGGGATACAAGTGAATGACGTGTTCAAAACGTGGAAGAAGCGTGTTGTACTTGTTGCCATGTCTGTCATACTCATTAGCGGTATTACCGTTCCCGTGCATGAAGTCCGGGCGATGGAAGACGCTGATCCTAGCTCTATTTTCAATGCTACACAGGAAGAAAATATCCCAGATCCGGAGGGCCCAGAGCTGGAGATTTACGCGGAAAACTTTGATGATCCGGACAATTTTGGCTCTACAGGCGGAATTGCATTGAGAGCTCCCTGGCTGCAGGAAGGGGGAGGTGGAAGTAAGGCCAAAACATCGTCTTCCACAACCGCCCCCTCGTTGCCCAACATGATCAAGATTGACGGAACAGATGCACTTGCGCTGCCACTTGATCTGACTGGATACGGAAATATTCGGCTGAGCTACTACACACGTGCGTCGTCCTATATAAGCGGAAGCATCATTATCGAATGGTCGAAGGATGGAGGCAGTTCCTGGGCAACGCTGGAGACATTTGAACTTCCTCCGGGTACTCCTGACGTGAAGAACAAGGAAGGGAATACGCTAAAAAGCTGGACGCTGGGTTCGGAAGCGAACAATAACAGCACAGTGAAAATTCGTTTTCGAACAGGAGATGCCATGCAGGCCAACATGTATATCGACAATGTTGCCATTTACGGTCAGGCTATTCCCGGTATAACGCCTGCCCCATCCCCAGTGCCGCCTGGAGAGGAGAATACTGAGTTTACGCCCCCACAAGGAGTGACTTTATACGAAGATGTGGAGATTGGCACGGCTGGTGGGCGAGCAATCTATTCATCCATTGCTGTTCCCGAGACAGCGGCAGCTGAACCGATGCCGGTCATGGTCTATATCCATGGAGGTGGATGGAATCACGGGGATCGAAAGCAAGCATTAAACTCCATATGCAATTATGTACTCAAACGCGGTTATATCGGTGTATCTCTGGACTACCGGCTGACGCCTGAGGCGCCGTTCCCTGCCCAGATTCAGGATGTAAAGCTCGCTATCCGATATTTGCGGGCCCATGCAGCCCAGTACAATCTGGACCCGAGTCGCATCGGCGTCTGGGGATCATCTGCGGGCGGCCATCTGGCTGCATTACTCGGCACAACAGGAGACATGGTCGCTGGTGACACTGTAGAGCTCGATACAGGGGTGACGGTAGATGTACCTGATCTTGAAGGTTCTGGCGGATGGCCTGAGTATTCCGACAAAGTGCAGGCGGTCGCCGACTGGTACGGACCCGCTGATTTTACGACGACATTTGCCAATAACTATAGCTCGGTCACAGCTCTGCTTGGCGGGCATCGTCCGTTCGATGTTCCGGAGCAGGCCAGACTTGCCATGCCGGGCACGTATGCTTCACCGGATGATCCACCGTTCTGGATTCGGCACGGTGATGCTGATGCCACCATTCCTTACACCGACAGTGTTACTTTCGCGGGACAGCTTCAATCTGCGGGTGTCCCGATTGTGGATATGAAAGTCGTACCAGGTCAGGGCCATGGATTTACAGGGACGGCTTCCGAGATTGCCAATGCGGAGGCATGGACCTTCTTTGATGAACATGTGAAGAACCGGATTGTTACGGAGCCCATTATTTTCAAAAGCAATCCCGAAGACACTTCGCCTGGAGCCGAAGAAGAGGGAGAAGAAAAACCGTTGATTGAAAAGGTCATCGCCAGCAAGCTGCCAAGCGACGATGCGGCGATTGACAGCAGCAAGCCTGATTTGAATTTCAATCAGGCTACGGGCTCCAGCACCGGATTACTAAGCATCTCTTCCACTTCGTCGACCAAGAAATATGTATATTTCAAATTTGATATGTCCGGAAATGAGCCCGAAGGAGATCGGTATCGACTACGGATTGCCGCCAAAAAAGGCACATCGAATATCGATACAGAGTTGTCTCTTTACGGTTTGGATGAAACAGACTGGAGCGAATCATCGTTAACCTGGTCGAATGCTCCGGTCCAAAGTCTCAGCGAAAGTTCGCTGCTTGGCAAATTCCAGGTCACGGCAGATCGTAATGGAAGCCCAGCCGTCTATGAAGTGGATGTAACCGATTATGTGAAGAGTCGTCCAGATGCGGGGCAGGTTGCATTTTTGCTCGCAGATGCGGAATCAACAGGTGTTTCCGTGAACGTATACACCAAGGAAGCCAACGGAACGAGCAATCCGCGTCCACAGTTATCGGTCATTGCTTTAATCGAAGAAGGCAGTGACACGCAGTCACCAGAATGGGAGCAGGGAGCTATACTTGAGATTCGCAACTGGGGAACGGATTTTACGGAACTGAGATGGCCAGCGGCCAGCGATGATACAGCTGTATCTGCCTACCGGATTTATCGGGATGGAGTTTTGCTGGCTGAACAAGGCAAACAGTCATTTCGTGACAGCGGACTTGCAGCCGGAACATCGTACACGTTTCAAGTGAGGGCGATTGATGAAGCCGGAAACGTCAGCAGTGCTTTATCAACCGATATAACCACCCTTGCCTTTCCGGTATCATCCTTGCCTGTTGCTTTCGTCTCGGCAAGCGGTAGCGATGGCAACCTGGCGACCAATACCATCGACAATAACAGTTATACACGCTGGTCTGTTGCCGGAGAGGGGCAATGGATCACGTTTGATCTGGGTCAGGCTCAGCAAGTGGGCTATGTTGGGATTGGTTTTTACAAAGGGGATGTCAGGAAGACCTTTTTTGAGGTAGAAACGTCTGTTGACGGGAATCATTGGACCCAGGTATTCAATGGCGAAAGCAGTGGGGATACAACAGAAATGCAGGCATTTGATATCCCGGACACTTCTGCACGTTATGTACGGATCACTGGGCATGGCAATTCTGATTCCAGTATTTATACAAGTCTGACCGATGTGCATCTGTATGCTCCTTATGCAGGGGGAGGAACGCCTGTTGCCCTGATTCCGTACATTGAGCCACAACCACCTGAAGGGACGGTGCCCTTTATCGCTCCAGGACTGACGGAGACAGATGGAACATCGCATACTATCCATTCTCCTCATGCTGTAACCGGACGTACGATTGATGTACGGGATTACGGAGCAGATCTGGCTGATAATACGAGTGATGATCGACCTGCAATACAGGCCGCCATTGATGAGGCTAACGTTGGTGATGAAGTGTTTTTGCCTAATGGAGTGTACAATTTGTTGTCCGGGCCGGATGGAACCACCAACCTGATGCTCAAATCCGGGGTGAACCTGAGAGGAGAGAGCAGTGGAGGAACCGTGCTCAAGACATCGCTGGATCAGGTGACGGGCAGCGCCGTCCTGAAAGCATCGGCTCAGCACAGCATTCTCGTATCCAACATGACCATAACATCATCCTGGTCTGGCAGCTACACAACCGATCACAAATCCAACAATCCCTCCGCAGGGGGGCCGGATAGCATGATCCACATCGCCAATTATGGTGAGGGACCATCGTATGACATTACGATCGACGGTGTAATTGTGGAGAAATTCAAACGAATGGCTATCCGCATCGAACACAGCCGAGATGTCGTTGTGAAGCATGCAACATTCCGTAATGCAACAGATCTGGGCCCTGGGGGTTCAGGCTACGGAATTTCCATTCAGGGAACGGCCAAGACCGATCGGCTCGGCTTTGACAATGATACGATATGGAATGTGGTGGAGAACAGTACGTTTGAGGGACCTTATCTCAGACATGGAGCGTTGATCCAGTTTGTTGCCCATAACAACGTGCTGCGTGGCAATACATTTAACGGAACAAAGCTGGATGCTATTGATCTTCATGGTGAACTGGAGTATTTGAATGAAATCTCAGGCAATTTCATTACCGATGTGCTGACAGGCGCAGGGATCGGACTTGGCAATACAGGGGGTTCAGCACCCAGCAACCACAGCAAGTCGGGCAAAGGGAACTACATTCATGACAACACGATCACAAACAGCCAAATCGGCATTTCGGTAACCATGGGCACCCCGGATACATTAATCGAGAATAATCTCATCGAGAGTACAACCACGATTGCCGATGCGGCAGGAATCAAAGTGCTGAACGGACCGGGTACAGTAATACGCGGCAATGTGATCCGTAACAATACTGCCAGCGGCTACTGGGGCGTGCGGCTTGAGCGCGACAAAGGCGATGCTGGAGCGGGCAATATTGGCGAAGGAAACCCCGAGAATGTGTTGATTGAAAATAACCGAATCGAAGGTAACACGAATGGAATCGGACTCTTTGCCGGAGTCGGCATTCGAATGAAGGCCAACATTCTTAACAATGTGAATGAGGACTACTACAAAGCAGCAGGTGTTACCGTTACCGAGCTATAAAGGATCAGAACAAGTAGCCTGGCAGGCGTCTATATAAGTTGAAGCTCAATTTTACACTTAAACGGAGAGTGCAGAACCAATTTGAAGAAGCGAAGCGTTCGCCTTTATCACCGGATTTTTTCCCTTGGACAAAGGGAATGATGAAAATCTGGGGATAAGAGCGATCGGAAAATGATACTGCAATCGGAGTGATAAGGTGTAACATTTATAGTTCAGCTTATGTAGCCTGATGGGCTACTTTTTGTTGTGAATCATTGATTTAAGATTCATTAAAGGTTTGTCCTCTACCATGGTTTCATAAGCCTAAGGTGCTTAACAGAAATCAAGAAGGAGGATTCATCATTTGAATAGTTTACTACGTAAAGTTGCAGTAACGGCCTTGTCCGTGACGATGGTAACAACATCTTCTTTTGCTTTGGTAGGAAGCCCAAACGCTGCGTTTGCCGCTGAGGATACGAGCAGTACAGGCGTCGCGCAAGCCTATGAATCGTTGTTCCAAACGGACAACGTCATTGATGTGAATGTTACGATTGATGATGCAGACTGGAAGAGCATGCTCGAAAGCCCGCTGGATAAGGATTATAAGAAGGTCAGTGTGGAAGTGGACGGCAACAAGCTGGATAACGTTGGTTTCTCCACCAAGGGTAATCTGACTTTGAAATCCGTAGCCTCGATGCAAGATTCCGACCGTTACAGCTTCAGACTGAAGTTCGATAAATACGACAAAACACAATCCCTGCTCGGTCTGGATAAAATGGTCCTGAACAACAACTACGCCGATCCATCGTACATGCGTGAAGTTCTTCATTATGAAGCGCTGCGCAGCATTGGCATGGATGTACCGATGACGAACTACGTAAATCTGTATATCAACGGCGAACTGGTTGGTTTCTATACCGGGGTCGAAGCAGTAGATGACAGTTACCTGGAACGCAATTACGGTGAAGATTATGAGGACGGTGTCCTCTACGATACGGATGAGAAGAGTTACCTGCAATATTTAGAAGGCAGTGACTACAGCACCATCACCGAAGATTTGGGTACGGACGAGAATAAAACCAAACTCAAAAACTTCATCAAAACGCTGAATGACATGCCTGAAGGCGAAAAAGGTGATATCGAGAGTGTGCTGGATGTGGATTCGGCACTGAAATATATCGCGGGCAACATGGTCTTTGGCAACTATGACAGCTATAGCGGCGACAAAGGGCATAACTACATGCTCTACGGCGATGCGGCTGGCAAATTCACAGTTGTACCTTGGGACTTTAACATGTCCTTTAATGGATACTCCGGTGGAGGAGGACGTGGAACAGCAGGATCAACGACGACCAACACCAACGCAACGAACGTATCTGTGGACGAGCCAGTACTGGGCATTAGCATGGAAAATGTACCGATGATCAACAACCTGCTGGCCGTGCCTGAGTATAAGGAAAAATACTTGAGCTACGTCAATGAGTTGACGGATTATATGGAAGGCATTCAGGACCGTATCACAGGTCTGGCTGATATCATTCGTCCATATGTAGAAGCAGATCCAACGAAATTCTACACAACTGAGCAGTTTGAATCCAACATTGCATACTCTGCCAACGCTGATGCAACAGGCGGTATGGGTGGCATGGGTGGTACACCACCAGAAGGATTCGAAGGCATGACACCACCAGAGGGCATGGAAGGTATGACGCCTCCGGAAGGTTTTGAAGGCATGACACCTCCCGATGGTACAACACCGCCGGATGGCACAACGGGAACAGGAACAACAGACAGCACAGGCAATACCCAGACACGTCCTGGCGGTAACTTTGGCGGAGGCGGAGGTATGGGCTCCATGGCAGCGGGATCGCTGACGACGTTTGCCCTGAACCGACTTGCCAATCTGCAAGAGCAGCTTGGACGTGAAGTAACACCTTTGCCTGAGACTTCCGAAGATACGGGCACGGATAACGGAACAGGAACAACAGAGAAAGCAATTACTGTATCCCTTGATGGAAAAGCGATTACGTTCCCGGATCAGGACCCGCTAGAGCAAAGTGGCCGGGTCATGGTACCCGTGAACGCCATCCTTGAAGCTTTGGGTGCAGAAGTAACATGGGACAAAACAGCGAAAACGGTAACAGCCGTTCTGAATGACCAGACGCTTGTGCTCCAGATCGGAAGCAGCACGGCAACGGTGAATGGTGAAACGCTCGAAATCGATGCACCAGCGATTATCAAGAATAGTCGCACACTTGTGCCGGTACGCTTCATCTCTGAAGGACTGGGACTGACCGTGGATTGGGATCAAACGGCTGGACAAGTCACACTTACATCTAAATAAGAAATTTCTCCGGTAGAGTAACGTTGTTCTATGGAGAACGAGAAAAGGGATTCGATGGTCAGATCGAATCCCTTTTTGGTACAATGAGGAAAAGGAGGGAACACATATGGCTCCCGATAAAACGAAACTCTTCCCTAATGATAATATTCGTACCGTTTGTTACATTCAAAATTTGCCGCCGCGCTCTAATGTGTTGATCGGTGATTATACGTATTATAGTGACAACAGTCGTCCACCCGAGCAATTTTATGACCGCATTCAGCATCATTATGATTTCCTGGGTGATCGTCTGGTGATCGGTAAATTCTGTGCAATTGCCGAAGGTGTGACATTCATTATGAATGGTGCCAATCATCGGATGGAGGGCATGACGACGTATCCCTTCAATATTTTTGGTGGTGGTTGGGAGAGAGTAACTCCTACGCTGGATCAGCTGCCTTTTAAGGGAGACACAGTATTGGGCAATGACGTCTGGATTGGACAAAATGTAACCATCATGCCGGGTGTCAAGATTGGAGACGGTGCCATCGTCGCTTCCAATGCGACAGTCACCAAGGACATCGAGCCTTACACCATTGTGGGTGGCAATCCAGCCAAACCAATCAAAAAGCGCTTCGACGACGAGATCATTGCTTTATTGCTGGAACTGAAATGGTGGGATCAGGATGAGGTGTGGTTGGACACATATTTGGAACGACTGGTCTCTACATACGATCCGCAGACATTGCGTGAGCTTCTGAAGAGCAGGTAGGTTGGTGTACGTGAATTGATATGTAAAAAACGAGACTATCGCTGGTTCCTTATGGAGCCAGTTTTTTTATTTTGAACTCCATTTGCTCATCATTATGACATTTCATGGAACCATGCATACCCACACTAAGCCCCTGGATGGAAGAAGTTAAGAGAGCCAATCCATCTATAGGTGGACTTAACTCCCGTTGAATTCGGCTACACTGAATGTAGATCAGAGAACACGTGGAGAAGGTGAGGAAAAAAACATGATGAATATTGATGATTGTAGCCGTCATTGTTCTATTGTTATCGCTAAGGGAGAAGGAAGTGAAGACATCCCGTTTATGGGTCTTGCCAGCGATCATTGCGTATTGGGTGCTGTCGAGCGTAGTAAATACACCATTAACAGTGGGCAACATTCTGTTATATATTGTTTTTCTCATTATAGGTTGTGGAATTGGTGCGTGGCGGGTACATCTGGAACAGCTTCGAATCCATCCAACTACAGGCAAAATGATGTCCAAGGGATCACTTGCCAGCAGCGTGCTTCTAATCGCAGTTATGGTGCTGAGACAGCTTGCCAGCCAATGGGATGTGCATCATACGGTGGTTTCACTGAGCAATGCTCTGTTGTTTCTACCTCTGGGAAGCATCGCTGCCCGGCGTTATTTTCTGTATGCCAAAGTCCAGCGCTTTCAAGGCAGAGGTGTATAATCGTTTCAAACTTTAGGATTGGAAAGGATGGCTATGCAGAACGATTCAAAATGGATGCAGATTCAAAAGGTGGTACTGGATCATACCGCAGATATTATTTTAACGTTGCTGCTGCTTTACAGTCTGATCGAGCCCTTCAAAGAATTGGCGTGGGCCGAGTTGGTTGCAGGATTGATCGTTAGGCTACCATACCTTATGTTGGTTTGGGTTCCACAGTCACTTCGAAATGAGCGGATGCGAACGTTAGGAATATTGGTGATTTGGATAGTAACGCTGCTCTATGCCCAGTTCTTCGAGGCCGAGTATCGCATATTTGAATTAACCTTCTATCTCATCGGATATACTGCGTTAAAATTGCCTATACATCGTTCTTCGTTGCTTGGATTCGTTATCATCATCGGGAATGCAGCGCTTCTCTATATGGATGAATACGAAGCCAATCAGATTCTGGTATATTCGATGGCTCATGCTGTAACTTATATTCTATGCTGGGCTGCGAGAATCAGGCGGGAAAGCAGACAGGACAGCAAACGACATTATGAGGAATTGCAGAAGGTGCACGCTGAACTGACACAGGCCCATCAGGAGCTTCAGGATACACATCAGGAGTTGGAGCAGGCTACCGTGCGATTGATGCAGTATGCCGTACTTGAAGAACGAAGTCGAATCTCGATGGATTTGCACGACAGTGTTGGCAACCGATTGACCTCCATTATTGTTCAGCTTCAGGCATTGCCATATATGATGAAGATGGATGCAGCGGAAGCCGACAAAGCGATGGGTACGGTGCTTGAAGTAGTCCGACAATGTCTCCAGGAGGTTCGAACTGTTGCTCATCAGATGGGCAGCAATGAAGCAGGCCTCGGGCTGGTCGCCTTGACGAGTCTGGTGAATGAGATACGGGAGATGGCAGGTTTCACGATCAAACTCACCCCCCAAGAGCAGACGAGTCATTGGACGCCAGAAACGTCTGAATTATTGTATCGTGTACTCCAGGAAGCGTTAACGAATATCATTCGTCATGCCCAGGCTTCGCAAGTGAAGGTGGACATCTTGGAGAAGGCGCACCAGCTACATATGATTGTGGAAGATAACGGAATGTATCGCAAAGAAAATCCGATCTCTCCCGGTTTCGGACTATCAAGTATGAGAGCAAGATGTGAAAGGGCAGGCGGTTCCTTATCCATTGATGCAGTCTATCCACATGGAATGAAGTTAACCCTGACTATTCCTCAAGATGTGAAGGAGATTATAGGAGGTGATGAACACTAATGGAGCAGGACATACAGGAAATACGTGTACTCCTCGTGGATGACCAGCATCTGGTCCGGCATGGCTTACGTTTTATTATTAATGCACAGCAGGATATGGAAGTGGTAGGCGAAGCGGGCGGGGGACATGAAGCAGTCCGTTTGGCAGCAGAGGTTCGTCCACATGTCGTATTGATGGATGTACAGATGGAAGCAGGAGACGGACTGGAAGCGACAGCGGAGCTAATGAAGATACTGCCTGACTGCAAAGTGGTCATCCTGACCACATTCGATCATGAGGACTATGTGTACAAAGGAATACGTGCCGGAGCTGTTGGTTATCTGCTCAAGGATGCGGCGCCGGATGAACTCGTTGATGCGGTTCGTGCTGCATACCGAGGGGAAGCCATTTACCGCACGGCGGTGGCAGCCAAGGTAATCAGTCTTGCCATTCGTTCAACCCCGAGTCATTCGGATTCAGTGAAGGAGACGGTAGCAAACGAACCATTGCCGGAACCGTTTACCGGACGGGAATTGGAGGTTTTGCAGCAGATGGCCTATGGATTACGAAATGAGGAGATTGCTCGCAAGCTTTTTATCGGAGAGAGTACGGTCAAGACGCATGTGCATCGTATTTTGCAAAAGATTCAGGTGGAAGACCGCACACAGGCGGTCGTCTTTGCCATTCGTAATGGATACGTCAAGTAAACCGTTCTTCTTGACCTTCTGTGGATCAGTAATCATTATTCGGTAAATAACCAGCTGCCCTATGCGGAGGTGGTTATTTCGTTTGTCCGCAAAAACAATGTCTCAAAATTGAGAAAAGAGATGGAATGTTTGGTGTGAGATAAGTCATAGAATAACTTTAAGTAAGCGCTTCCAATAACATCAATATGAATTCACGGAGGGGTTCAGAATGCGATTTAAAAGAGCTGCCACACCGCTCGTCGCTCTGTTCATGTCGGT
The DNA here is from genome assembly GCF_013359905.1 of Paenibacillus taichungensis. Classification (GTDB taxonomy): domain Bacteria; phylum Bacillota; class Bacilli; order Paenibacillales; family Paenibacillaceae; genus Paenibacillus; species Paenibacillus taichungensis. The sequence goes on from NZ_JABMCC010000121.1 coordinate 211,020, forward strand.
CACATTGTTTGCCGGATGCCAAAGTGTTCAGCCACCATCAGTAAGCGAACCACAAGGGACGGTGGATACACCGACCACGACAACCCAGAACGAACCTGCACCACAGACCAACAAGGAAACTCCACGTAATGAGACCTTGTATATCAATGGGCTGCAATGGGGGCCGCCAACCAACTTTAATCTGTTGAGCGGAAATCCCGCATTTCCAGTGAATTACGGCAACTCCAGGGAACTGGTGTACGAGACACTGTTTATGGTGAACCAGCTGGACGGTGGTCTTGAACCTCTCTTAGGCAATTCGTATGAATGGACGGATGAAACCACGCTGCGCATTGAGTTGAATGCGGATGCGAAGTGGAGCGATGGAACGGCTTTTACAGCAGATGATGTTGTGTACACCTATGAATTGGGCAAAAAATACGATATCAACTGGAGCAGCTTCTGGACCTACATCAGTGAAGTGAAAGCGGATGGAGCGCAGGCCGTGGAAATTAAACTGAATCCTGATAACCCCAACAAGCTGACCGTACTGGACAGCATTGAACTCATTCCGATGCTGCCGAAGCATATCTGGGAAGAGATCGAGAAGAAGAACAATAATGATCTGACCGCGATTCGCAAAGAGGTTAATGATAATCCGGTGGGAACCGGAGCCTATAAGCTTCACTTTTACAACGACCAGAAAATTACGATTGTCCGTGACGACAACTACTGGGGACAGAAATTGTTCGGCAAGCTGCCTGCACCGAAGTACATCACCCACGTGATCTACAAGGATAATGCCGCAGGAGATCTGGCGTTCAAGAGTGGGCAAGTGGACGTCTCCCAGCAGTTTATCCCTCAAGTGTGGAAGATGTGGGAAGGCGGGGCTGCTGTCAAAACGTATCTGAAGGATGCGCCGTATTATCTGCCCGGTTCCATGCCAAGCATTTTCTTCAATCTGTCCAAAGCCGGACTCGATAACGCTGACGTTCGCCGTGCAATAGCCATGAGCATCAACTATGAAAAAATTTCGGAGCTGGCCATGAGCGGATATTCCGCACCAATGCAGCCTTCCCTGACCTTGAACTCGGACGCCGAGTCCAAATATATTGACCAAGATGCCATCAAGTCTTTGCAGTGGACGATGGATATTGAAGGAGCCAACGCTCTGCTCGACAAGATTGGAGCAACCAAAGGCAAAGACGGCATCCGTGTTCTTAACGGCACACGCCTCGGACCTTTCGAGGTTGAATGTCCTTACGGCTGGTCTGACTGGAACGCTGCCCTGGAGATCGTAGCACAGAGCGCCAAGGCCATAGGGATTGAAATTCGTACCAAATTCCCGGAATCCCCGGTATGGACCAATGATCTGCAAACCGGCAAATTCGATATCATCATGAACACACCTGCAGGCGGGGTCAGCCCAAGCCAGCCATGGAACCGCGCGATGACGATCATGTACTCCAAAGGGGTTGCCCCAATGGGTGAGATGGCATTCTGGAACTGGGGACGTTATCAAAATGACCGTGCAGACGCCATTATTGAAGAGATTCCATCTGTGTCTGACGAGGCGAAGCTGAAGTCACTGTATACCGAACTAAATACGATCTGGTTAAAAGATATCCCTTCCATTCCGCTGATGTACAGACCATGGGTGTTTGACACGGTGAACGAATCAGTCTGGAAAGGTTTCCCGACCGAAGGAGATGGAACCAACATTCCGCCGCAAATCTCGATGGACGGTGCAGGTATTAAGGCATTATATCAGATCCACAATTAAGGAACTCATATTGAATCAGGACATGATGAAGTGACACGCCACTTCAGACATAAGGCCCTTATCCGCTAAACTCGGGGGTGCTAAATCCTATGAATGCCTATTCCAGATATGTCGCCAAAAAAGTATTCTGGTACGGCCTGACCCTGGTCATCGCCATCGGACTGAATTTTATTTTGCCAAGACTAATTGAAGGTAACCCGGTGAGCATGATCGCTTCCAAAATGACGTCAGGGATGACCGACTCGGATTCCATCAAGCGGGTGTATGAGACATTTACGGTTGAATTCGGCATTGATCAGCCACTATGGACCCAATTCGGCATCTATTTGAAAAATCTTTTCACTGGCAATCTGGGCACGTCCTTTGGACTGTATCCGAAGCCTGTGACGGACATTCTGGCCTCCGCCGTCCCTTGGACGGTGGGGCTTCAACTTCCGGCCATCCTGGTCGGCTGGATCATTGGTAATTTGCTCGGTGCGATTGCAGCGTACCGGAAGGGTGTTTTTGATAAAGTGCTGTTTCCGGTAGCATTGTTTATCAATTCCATTCCTTTTTTTACTCTGGCTATTATTATGCTGTATGTCTTTGCGTTATCACTAAAATGGTTCCCTTTATCAGGCGGATATGACTTCCAGATGGTGCCACAGCTGAGCTTCGACTTCATCATGTCCGTGGTTCGTCACCATACCTTGCCGTTTCTCTCCATTGTGCTTGTGACCATTGGTGGTCAGGCCATTGGCATGCGGGAGATGTCCATCTATGAGCTGAATTCAGACTATGTGTTATACAGCAAACTGTTGGGTATTCGCGACGGCCGAATTGCGCGTTATGTGTTCCGTAACGCCATGCTGCCGCAAATTACGGGACTTGCGCTCTCCATCGGTACGATGGTCGGCGGATCACTCATCTGTGAGATTGTCTTCAGTTATCCGGGCATCGGCACATGGTTGTTCACGGCTATACGGCAGCTGGATTACCCACTAATCTCGGGGTGTACGCTGCTGATTGCCATTGCTGTATTGCTTGCGAATTTCACCATTGATGTCATCTACGGCTTCATTGACCCGCGCATCAAGGCCGCTCAAATGGAGGAACAGTGATATGAAGCATTCGATCTCTATTTTGCTGAAGTCACCCAAATTCATGATCGGTGCGGTGACTTTTGTCGGCATGCTGCTCTTGGTTACGATCTATCCGCTCATTAATCGCAGTGACCCCCTTGAGATGATTGCGATGGCGTTCCAGCCACCTGGGGATGGCCTGTTATTAGGATCGGACAATTTTGGACGGGACATCTTCCTTGAATTGATGTATGGCATCCAGACATCCGTACGTGTGGGGCTGATTGCAGGTGTGTTTGCGACCGTTATCGGTTTGGTTATGGGCCTGGTGTCGGGATACATCGGGGGAATGCTGGATAACTTTCTGACGGCGATCACCAATATTTTCATTGTTATTCCTTCGTTCATCATCCTGATCTTGATCTCGGTCAGCATTGATTCACGCAGTTCCCTGGTAACGGCGATCATTATCGGTATAACCAGCTGGCCTTGGACGGCCCGGGCTGTGCGAGCCCAGACGACATCTCTGCGCAGCCGGGATCATGTGCATATTGCGAAAATTTCGGGACACAGTACGCCGCGTATCATTATCCATGAGATTTTGCCGTATATCGCGTCTTATGTGGTGATGGCTTTTGTGCTCCAGACGGCATCGGGCATTCTGTCCGAAGCTTCCATCTCCATGCTGGGACTGGGGCCGTATAATACGATCTCGCTCGGCATTCTGATGAACTGGGCACTTGTGTTTGAAGCGCCGGTAGCAGGGGCGTGGTGGGCTTTCATTCCTGCGGCGCTGGCGATTGCCGTCATTACCTTCTCGCTTTATCTGATGAATACGGGCATGGACGAAATTTTCAATCCGAAAATAAGGAGCTAAGGCCATGAACCAACCTATACTTCAGGTCAGCGGTCTGAAAACCTATTACCGTACCCGGCTCAAGGAGAACGTCTTTGCCGTCGACGGGGTGGAGTTCGGACTGAAAGAGGGGCAGACGCTGGGCATTGCAGGTGAATCGGGCTGTGGAAAATCAACGCTGGCGCTCAGCCTGATGGGCTTTTATTTCCCGCCGCTTCATTATGGCAGTGGTTCGATCCGCATCAATGGTACCGATATTATGCAGCTGAACAAAGAACAGCTTCGTTCGCGCATTCTGGGCAAGGAAATTGCTTATATTCCGCAGGCAGCAATGAATGCACTGAACCCAACGCTGCGTATTATCAGGTTTATTGAAGATATCATGAAGGAGCATCGTCCGGAGATGAAACGGTCGGATGTGCGAAAGATGGCTACGGAGCGCTTCCAATCACTGAACCTGTCGCCGGATGTGCTGGATATGTATCCAAATGAATTGTCCGGCGGCATGAAGCAGCGAACGGTTATCGCTATCTCAACGATTCTGAATCCCAATGTGCTTATTGCGGATGAACCTACTTCGGCACTGGATGTAACCTCCCAGAAGGCGGTCATTCGTCTGTTGAAGGATTTGTTGAAGCGCAAAGTAATCAAATCACTGGTGTTCATCACACATGAGCTGCCGTTGCTGTACCATGTCACGGATGAAATTATGGTGATGTATGCCGGGGAGATTGTGGAACGAGGCACTGCAGAGCAGATGATTTTCAATCCGTTGCATCCGTACACTCGCAAGCTGATGGGTTCCATCATTGTTCCGGAAGAAGGTATGAAGGAGCATAAATTGGCGGCGATTCCCGGTGCGCCACCGAATCTGAAGAATGTGCCGGAAGGCTGCCGCTTTGCAGAGCGCTGTACACTGGTGACCGACGAGTGCCGCCAAGGGAAAATTGAGAACATTCAAGTCGATGGGCGCATATATCGCTGTCTTCTGACACCGGAGATGCTGGAGCAGATCAGGGAGCAGGAGCAGGACGGTCACTTTGAGCAGGAGAGCATTAACGAACATTCCCAGGAGACGAAACAAAATCAGGAGGAAAGCGGCTTAAACAAAGATGAAATTCAAGATGTTCGAACTGCCACAGATGATAGTTCAGACCAATGAAACGATTCTCTCTGGGTTTTAATGGGCTCGGATCAAGGCTCCCCGAAAGGAGTGAGGTAGTATGGCGATGGGCAAGGTACTGATCAGCGGCCGCCATCTGACCAAGGTGTACGGTACAGGCAATCGCAAAAAGGCAGCGGTGGACGATGTGAGCTTTGATTTTCATGAAGGGGAGATTATCTCCATTGTCGGAGAGAGCGGCAGTGGCAAGACGACACTCGCGAAAATGATCATGGGCTTGCTCAAAGAAACGGGTGGAGCGATCGAATACGATGGCAAGCCTAGACAACTGAAGCGGTATCGTGAGCGTAAAGCCTATTGGAAGGATATCCAGGCCATTTTCCAGGACCCGTTCTCTTCGTTCAACGTATTTCACCGGGTGGAAAAGCTGCTGGTAGACTGTATCAAACTTCAGGGATTGAAGCTGAACAAGGACGAGGAATATGCCAAAATGAAGGAAGCCTGTTCTTTCGTCAACTTGAAGTTCGAAGAGTTATATAACAAATATCCGTTTGAACTGTCCGGTGGACAGATGCAACGGCTCATGATTGCCCGCATTTTCATGCTGCATCCTAAGGTGTTGATCGCCGATGAACCGACGTCCATGGTGGATGCATGCTCGCGTTCAACGATTCTGGATATGCTGCTCAAGCTGCGCGACGAAAACCGCATGACCATTGTGTTTATTACGCACGACGTGGGTCTGGCTTATTATGTGAGCGACACGATCTGTATTATGGAGCATGGACGAATGGTGGAGGCGGGGAGAGCGGAGGAAGTTATTCACCATGCGGAGCATCCTTATACCAAACAATTAATCAATGACGTACCCAAAATTCATTCTCCCTGGGTGCTCGATTGACACAAATCAAGCCCTGGACCGTTTTGAGCGGAACAGGGCTTCTTATTGTCCAAGATGAAAGGTTCGTTTTAGCGAGTGGGTGGTTGTGGCGTCTGTGCAGACTCTGTTGATGGGGGTGTTGAATGGGTGTGATCTTCCGCGTTATTCTGGTTTGTCTGCTTGCCGGAATAAAAGTTAATGATATCATCAACCGTAGAAAACACGAAATTTACATCAAAATGTTCATTGTGTGTTTGAATAAAAACCTCTTTTCCAATCTTGTTGTTGCTGTTTAGTTTAAAGCTTCTTTCATGGTTAATCCTGCAGTGAATACGGGAACTTTACCTGCTGGAAGTTGAATTTCCTTACCAGTTCGACGGCTTTTCCCCATACGTGCTTCACGATTACGCACTTCGAATTTGCCGAATCCAACCAGTTGAACCTCTTTGCCTTCTTTTAATGCTTCCAAAATTGAATCCAGTACAACTGTTACGGCCTTTTCAGCGTTCTTTTTAGAGAATCCGCCGTTTTTGGCTACTTCTGTGATCAATTGTTCTTTATCCATTTGTCATACCTCGCTTTTCGTTTTTGGATGTAATAAAACAAAAAGCTGCCTTGTACAAGGCAGCTTTAATATAATTAAACTTTAGTAACGTTCTCAGCCTGTGGACCACGGTTACCTTGAGTTACTTCGAATTGGACGCGTTGTCCTTCATCCAATGTTTTGAAACCGTCGCCTTGAATTGCACTGAAATGAACGAATACGTCTGTTCCTTCTTCAGTTTCGATAAAGCCAAATCCTTTGTCCGCGTTAAACCATTTCACTGTACCTGTTTGCATGTAGTTCCTCCAAAAAATAAGTTTTTAAACGACCATTTTGAAAAGGCTAATTTTAGAAATCAACGCTAATCAGGTATATTCAACCCACAGACTTGATGTCCGCTAATGTATCGATTAATATGATAATACCATGTCCGCTAATATAAGTCAAGATTTGGAGGTTTTTTCTAATGGATAAGGTATCTGGTACTTCGGTACAAGGGGAAATGGTTGTTCAGGAATTCATACATATGCTTACGATCCAGGGAGAATTGACTCCTAAAACCTTGAAGGAATATGCGAGTGATTTGAAGCATTTTACCGAATGGTATAAAGGGAATGATTCTCGGGGTGTAGAGATTTCATTTCATATCGAAGAAGTGCATACACCGACTTTGGTCAGTTACCGCGAAGATTCACAAAAAGTAATGCAATTGAAGCCATCTACCATTAATCGCAGACTGATTACATTGAAGCGTTTTTTTAAGTGGGCTGCATCGGAATCCAGGATCAACAGTGATCCTTCCAAACCTTTGAAATTCATTCCGGAAGACAAGGTCAGCCCCCGCCGAATGACAACTGAGGAAGAACAATCATTCATATCTGCGGTCGAGGACGGCAACTCGCTTCGGGATCAGACCATCCTTACGCTCATGTATCATACCGGTATGCGAACGATGGAGATATGCAATCTCGCTCCCGATGATATTGAATTGGGCAAAAGAAGCGGGCAACTTACCGTACGGGCCGATAAACGAAACGGTCAACGGAAAATTCCGCTGAACATGACATGTATTGCTTTGTTGAAGATATACATGGCTGGCCTCGCACCGGGTAGTCCTTACCTGTTTCCTTCCGAGAAAACCAGTGATCGCTTAACGGAGAGGGCGCTGCGCCATTTGATCAAAAAGGTGATGACTACAGCCGGTCTGGAAGGGCTAAGTTCCCATGATCTGCGTCATCGGTTCGGATACGCTATGGCCGAGCATACACCACTGCATCAATTGGCAGAAATGATGGGACATATCAATCCGGATACCACGATGATTTATGTGAAGGGTTTAAATGCCAATCTATCTTTATCAGCAAAAGAGGATGGAGAAACGGAACCGGATTAAAGTACATGCAGAACTCTTTATAAGGGATTACGAATGGATAAGAGATCAATGCCCTGACCCACTTCAAGTGGATGAGGGCTGTTTGGTTATCCAAGAATGACTTACATTCCATTCAGGTTTGTTGTTTGCATTGATTTGCGATTCTAGTGTAATAATGGCATAGGTTCCATCATGCTTTTCCCAATAAAGTATTGCCTTTGTATGATCGGGATGTAAAAGCAAGGCAGGCATGATATCCCCGGTTTCCAGCATGGTTCTTCGTTCGTTACTATAAAAGGCAGTGATGAAGGAAGAGTGCTCTTGATTGGGAAGGGTGTTTAATGAATCCTCCAAACTGTAAAACAGTTTCCATTCAGTTATATTCTCATTTTCACTATTCTCATTCAGCGTGTTACGTATCGCCTCTATTCCTCCGCTCCATGATTTTGTTAACTTCTCCTGAAGTTCTTGAGGTTGGTTCTCCCAGCGTGAAGACCCGGTGGATGCTTCTAATCGATCGGTTCGAATCGTCTCCGTGATTGCACCACTGCAAATTAATATTGCGGCAATACCGGTCGTTATCATTACGGATTTCAAGTAATTCATCAGTTAATAGACTCCTATCCTATTTCATAGTTAACCACTTTCAATAATTTACCATATGTTTGTTTGTGAGCGCACATTATATCAATCTTATCATCTCAAAAGTAAGCGATTACATAATTAAATTTATATTGTATATTATGATGGCAACCTTGGATCATATCGACATATACATTATTGCTTGGGCTTATGGCCCCTTAAATAAAGGAGGAATCTGACGTGTACCGGGTATTGCTGGTGGATGATGAAGAGGATGTACGCGAAGGGTTGGTCGTAGAGGTAGATTGGGAAGCACTCGATCTGCGCATAGTTGGTCTGGCGGAGAATGGACGAGAAGCACTGGAGATGGCGGAACGAGTGGAGCCGGATATTGTGGTAACGGATATCAGCATGCCATTTATGGATGGACTTGAACTTGCCAAAAGGCTGAGGGAACGAAATCCGCTTGTGAAAGTGGTGATTTTGACTGGATATGATGAATTCGACTACGCCCGGCAAGCGGTCTCGCTGAGTGTGGATGAATATTTATTGAAGCCTTTCTCGGCGGGACATCTGACAGAACTGCTTACAAGATTGCGTGCGCAGATGGCGGCTGAAGTGGCCGAACGAGAGGATGTACAGCAGCTGCGCGACCATTATTATACAAGCCTGCCCTTGTTACAGGCGGACCTGATGGCCACTTTGCTGCATCGGCAAAAATCGCCGGAATATATCCATGGCAAAGCAAAGCAATGTGGACTGGATCTGCACGGTGAACGTTATGGTGTATCCGTATTAACTCTGCATATGGACGGAGAACAATCCGCGGATGCGGAGCTAAAGCAGTTCGCTGCGCTAAACATTGCCGCAGAGGTATGGACGGAACATGGGGCCGGACATGCTTTTATGCATCAGGAGACGATTGTGCTGCTCTATGTAGATCGGTGGGGTGGAGAAGATGCAGAGAAACGACAGCAGCAGGCGCTGGAAAATGTAATGCGCAGCATCAATCACTATCTGCGTATCCCTGCCACTGTTGGATCGGGCTCAATCGTGAACACACTGGCAGGTGTGAAGCATGCCTATGAGGATGCACTACTGGCACTGGATTATCGGCTTGTACCGGGGACTGATCCACTTATCTATATTGCAGATGTGGAACGGCAGACGGCGGGCAAATTGCGTTTTGACGAGTTGAAGCAGCAAACGCTGACACGTTGTCTGAAAGCGGGTACGCAGGCAGAGCTGGAGGACGCGCTAGAGATCATTTTCCGGGAAATTACGGTGGAGCATGGGCGAAGTGACATTCAACTGTATCTGATTGAAGTTTTAACAAACGTTTGGAAGGCAGCTCAGGCATCGGGCGAGGCCATGGAGGACATTTTTGGGGCAGGGTTCCAGTTGTATGCCGATTTGTTCCGTTTGCCTGGGTTGTCTGAGGCGCAAGGTAAGGTGAGCGAGGTTTGTCTGCTCGTTCAACATCGCATTGCCAGCGGAAGGCAGCATGTATACAAGGATATTGTGGAACAGGCATTGTTGTTTACCAAAGAACACTACGCTGATCCGGATCTGTCCATTCAGAAAGTATGTGGGCATCTGCATATCAGCTCGGGTTATTTTTGTGGCATTTTCAAAAAAGAAGTACAGCTTACCTTTCTGCAATATCTGATGCAGATCCGGATGGAGGCGGCCAAAGAGTTGCTTCGATCCACGGAGATGAAGTCGTTTGAGATTGCTGGTCAGGTAGGCTTCGCGGAACCGAATTATTTCAGTTTTTGCTTCAAAAAACATATCGGCGTCTCGCCCAAAGAATATCGCAAACAGACTGCACTAACAGCTAGTGAAGGCACAAGTCGATGAGAACGTTTGCCGGATGGATAAGATCCCTTTGGCTCAAGCTTCGGTCCAGGCTGCGTCCATCGAGAGTCAGCAGTATCCGCTTTATTATTACGTGGTCTTTCTCTGTCTTCATTGTATTGGTGCTGACCATCATGGCGATGCTGCTGCATGACAAATTCACGCAGGCCGCGGAGCGAAGTGCGGAGCTGACGACGAGGCAGATCGTGGATCAGGTCAGTTACAATCTGGAGGATTATGTCCGCAGCATGTCGCATCTGTATCGAGCCATCGAAGAACATATGCTGCGGGACGGTACGTGGGAAGGGGATCAGGTAGATAAACAGCTCGACACGCTGCTCAGCAGCCGTGAAGATATCATCTCCATTACTTTGTTGGATTCAACAGGGCATTTGCTCAAGAACAGACCTTCGGCTGAATTAAAACCGAGTGCACATGTAACACAGCAAGGGTGGTTTCAATCTGCACTCCGAGTACCGGATCACCTTAGTTTCTCGCTGCCTCATATCCAGAACATGTACACAGGCCCATACAAATGGGTCGTTTCCATGAGCAAAGGCATTACTGTACACCAAAATGGTCAGGATCGTCAGGTCATTCTGCTGGTGGATATCAACTTCAAACAAATGGACGAACTGAGCCGCCGGGTCAGTCTGGGGCAGCGGGGATACGTCTACATTATCGACGAAAGTGCGGGCAATATCGTCTACCATCCGCAGCAGCAATTAATGTACATGGGGCTCAAAAGTGAAAATATTGAACAGGCACTGGTTGCAACCGGCAGTTATGAAGATGAGGCGGATGGGCAGAAAAGGTTGAATGCGGTCAAGTCTGTCGCCAATATCGGATGGAAAATCGTAGGTGTGGCCTATCTGGATGAGATCATGACATCCCGCCAGGAGGTCAATGGATATCTGATTCGAGTACTGCTGGTTGTGCTGGTACTGGTCATCCTCGTCTCGCTATTCCTCTCTTCCAGTCTGACACGTCCGATCCGGCGGATGGAACGAAAGATGAAGGCCGTGGAGCGAGGGGATTTTAACGTGGAGCTTCCTATTGAGGGGCCACTGGAAGTGGAACGTTTATCCCGTCGTTTTAACCTGATGGTCTATAAAATCCGGACCTTGATGAATGAAATCATTCATGAACAGGAACAGAAGCGTCGGCTCGAACTGGAAGCTTTGCAGGCTCAGATCAATCCACATTTCCTATACAACACGTTGAATTCAGTAGTGCGTATGGTGGGCATGAGCCGGAATGAGGAAGTCATTACGATGATCACTTCGTTATCCCGATTGTTTCGCATCAGTCTTAGTCAAGGCAAAACGATTATTACGGTCAGGGAAGAACTGGAGCACGCCCACCATTACCTGACGATTCAGCAAATGCGGTTCAAGCGCAAATTCAATTTTATCATGAAGGCGGATGAAGATACGCTGGACAACCTGACACTTAAGCTGCTGCTTCAGCCACTCATTGAAAATGCGATCGTGCATGGCATTGAATATCATATGGACGAGGGATGTATTGAGATTCGTGTATACCGGGAGGACGACAAGCTGGTATTTCGTATTACGGATAATGGGGTCGGCATGACGGAAGAGCAGATGTCGAAACTTCTAATGGGCAGTCCTATCGTGAAAAGTGGTGCAGGATCAGGTGTAGCTGTACGCAATGTGCATGATCGAATTCAGCTCTATTATGGCGAAGCTTACGGTCTTGAATTTGAGAGTGAGCTGGAGGAAGGAACAACCGTCTGGATTCGGATTCCGATCCAATCGGAACGAGAGGAGGACGATGCTCATGAAAGCTAATAAGATCAATAGAACGGACTGGATGGGGCATCCCGTTATGAAAATAAACATCTGCCCTCGCGTGGAAGTCATACGGATGAGAGTTCTTCTCCTTCGTTATATGGCCATGACAGTAGCAATTTGTTGCCTGCTGTTATGTGTAGCGTGCGGTATGTCGAATGCTGATCCGGCGGGATCGCCGCCGCGTATTGCACTGATTACGCCAGCGGGAACCGGAGAACTCGCAGAAGCGATACGTCTTGGGGCCGAAGCGGCTGCCAAAGAAGCGGGAGCGGAACTAATTACGGTGGAGGCTTTTCCCTCGGAGGGGTTAACTTACGCCCCATCCAACCCTGACTTCACAGCAGGACAGGGAAAGGTCAAGCAAGAGCATTTGCAAAATGGGACTTATCCACTGAGCGAGCGTGAACAAGCTCAGGTGGATGCGGTATCACTGGCACTGGAGCAGGGAGCATCGGCCCTGTTGATCGATCCCTTGAGTGAGAAGACACTCAGCGACATCATTCAGAAGGCACAGACTAAAGATGCCAACGGAGTGATTATCCCCGTTATTTTGCTGAATGATGAATTTCCTGTAAAAGGCATAACAAGTGTTATCTCGATAGATAACGTTGAAGCTGGACGGCAGGCGGGTCAGGCCATGGCTGTGCTTCTGGGAGGGCAAGGACGTATAGCCCTGCTTGGTCCTGATCCTGTAAATCCTGTTCTGATTAACCGGGAATTAGGGATAAAGGAATCACTGGCCCAATACCCGGACATTCATGTGGAGGCCCAATCCATATGCAGCACCCGGGATGCTTGCTGGCAAGCGTCGAAGCAACTGCTTGACCAGCAGCAGGTGGACGGGTTGATTGCCCTTCAGGAACCTGCTTCTCTGGGGGCAGCGGATGAACTCAATCGACGTACGTCCGAGAACAATGGGAACAAGGTGAAGATTGTGGGATTTGGCAGTGAACAGCAGCAGTTAGAGCAGTTACAGGAAGGCAGAATTCAGCATTTGATTGTGCAAAATGGATTCAGTGCAGGTTATCTTGGTGTGAATCAGGCCGTTGCACGGTTGAACAACCAACAGGTGCAAGCCAGGGTAACACTGGAAACGAAGCTGGTCAGTACGGACAATATGTTTTGGATGGATAATCAGAAGTTGTTGTTTCCTTTTGTACAGTAAAGGTTCAATTGAGGAAGATTTCGATAAAACAGAGGAAGATATTGTATTCGAATTTATTGTAAACCCTTTCATAATAAAGACATCGGTAAAGCCGAATGAACTTGGGGGAGGTCATTAGGATATGAAGAAAACGTGGATGACATTGTTGCTTACAGCGTGTATGGTTGCGGCGGCGGGGTGCAGCAGTGGCGGAGACAGCGCGGGCGGAAGTACAGGAACAGATACCGGAGGTCAGACGGCCGCAGGAACGGAAACGCCGAAGATTGGCGTGGCGATCTATAAGTTCGATGACACGTTCATGACGGGTGTACGGAATGCAATGACCGCAGCAGCGGAAGGCAAAGCCACACTTGATATCGTGGATAGCCAGAACGCACAGCCGACCCAGAATGAGAAAGTCGATCTGTTTGTATCCAAGAAATACAACGCTATGGCTGTGAATCCGGTTGACCGGACCGCAGCTGGTGTCATTATTGACAAAGCCAAAGCGGCCAGCATTCCAGTTGTCTTTCTGAACCGTGAGCCGGTTGCCGAAGACATGAACAAGTGGGATAAAGTGTATTACGTTGGAGCTAAGGCGGAAGAGTCTGGCACGATCTCCGGTCAGCTCATTGTGGACTACTGGAAGGCTCACCCGGAAGCAGATAAAAACGGAGACGGCAAACTGCAATACGTCATGCTAAAAGGCGAGCCTGGCCACCAGGATGCAGAGCTGCGGACCAAATATTCTGTTCAGGCCATCCAGGATGCCGGAATTGAAGTGGAAGCATTGGCTGAAGACACGGCGATGTGGGATCGGGTCAAAGGCCAGGAGAAAATGCAGGCGTTCCTTGCCTCCCACGGAGACAAAATTGAAGCAGTATTGGCTAACAATGATGACATGGCACTTGGAGCCATTGAAGCGTTGAAAGCAGCCGGATACTTTAAAGACGGGAAAACGATGCCTGTTGTCGGCGTGGATGCAACGGCTCCGGCCATTCAGGCCCTACAGGACGGTACGATGCTGGGCACGGTGTTGAATGATGCCAAGAACCAAGGCGCAGCAACGGTTGCACTCGCTTCCGTACTCGCGAAAGGTGAGACACCAACGAAGGAAAATACGGGTTATGACATTACGGATGGCAAATATGTTTGGATTGCCTACAAAAAAATTACGAAAGACAACATTGCCGACGCCCAATAACAGCAGCAAACAGGGACGTCCGTCATGAGATGGCGTCCTTTTTTTGCCGGGTTTACGGAAGGGGAGGATGAAAGATGGAATCACCTTACCTGCTGGAGATGGACGGAATATCCAAAGCATTTCCGGGTGTGCAGGCACTAAGTCAGGTCACATTGAAGGTAAAGCCGGGTACGGTTCATGCGCTGATGGGAGAGAACGGAGCGGGCAAATCCACGCTGATGAAATGCCTATTCGGTATGTACCGCCCGGATGAAGGGACGATTCGGATGGACGGCAATGAGGTGGACATTCCGAGTTCGAAAGCGGCGCTTCAGCATGGCATATCGATGATTCATCAGGAGCTGAACCCGGTGCCACATCGTCCGGTGATGGAAAACATCTGGCTGGGACGCTTTCCAATGAGGGGGTTGTTGGTGGATGAGAAACGAATGTATGCCGATACACTGGCTCTGTTCAAGGACTTGAATCTGGACATTGATCCGAAGGCTCAGGCGGGGACTTTATCCGTTTCCAAAATACAGTCGATGGAAATCGCCAAAGCGGTCTCTTTTCAATCTAAAGTCATCGTGATGGATGAGCCAACATCCTCGCTCACGGGCAAGGAAGTGGACCAGCTCTTCGCCATTATTAATCAGCTGCGCAGTCGCGGGGTGTCTATTATCTACATTTCGCACAAGATGGAGGAAATTCTGACGATCTCGGATGAGGTCACGATTATGCGGGATGGTTTTGTGGTGGGTACCTGGGATGCTGCCGATTTAACGACCGATCTGATCATTACCCGCATGGTTGGACGTGACTTGGATGAACGCTTCCCGGAACGGACGAATGTACCTGGAGAAGTGATTTTGAAGGCAGAAGGCTTAACCTCCAGCCAGCCGAATTCGTTCCGTGATGTGACGTTTGAATTGAGGAAAGGCGAAGTGCTTGGCATCGGCGGCCTTGTTGGGGCACAGCGGACGGAATTGATCGAGTCATTGTTCGGCTTGCGCGGACTTGCTTCAGGGACGATCTCCATTCATGGACGCAAGGTGAAGATCAAGTCACCTGCCGCAGCAAAGCGTCATAACATTGCCCTGCTTACCGAGGAGCGAAGAGTCACAGGAATTTTTCCAGTGTTGTCTGTGTATGAAAATACGATTATTGCGAGTCTTGGACGTTACCGGAATCGGATTGGTCTGCTGGATGAGAAGAAAGGCCGAGATGAGGCACGCGAGCAAACTCAGAAGTTTAGAACTAAAACGCCTTCAGTTAACACGCTGATTCGAAACCTTTCTGGTGGTAATCAACAGAAGGTACTTCTGGCCAGATGGTTGTTGACTGACCCTGAAATTCTACTGCTCGATGAACCGACACGTGGGATTGATGTGGGTGCCAAATTTGAAATCTACACCATTATTACGGAACTGGCCCGGCAGGGCAAAAGCATTATTATGATCAGCTCGGAGATGCCCGAACTGCTGGGCATGTCGGATCGAATTATGGTCATGAGCGAAGGGCGGCTCACCGGAATCGTGGACGGTGCCGAGGCAACAGAGCAGGATATCATGAGGCTGGCCGCACAGCAGCGGATGGCTTAGTCAGGAGGGAACATATGAATACACAGGTTATCAATCAGGTGAAGCAGTATGTGGCGCAGCGCGCGATCTTTATTGTGCTGATCCTGCTCGTCATTGGCATTGCCATTGCCGATCCGCACTTTCTTGCTTTCTCTACACTTCGGGATATATTACAACAGTCCTCCACACGGGCTATCATTGCGCTGGGGGCGGCGTTTATCCTGGTAACGGGCGGGGTCGATTTGTCGGCAGGACGGGTCGTTGGTCTAACGGCTGTTGTCTCCGCATCCATGCTGCAAATCGACGAATATGCCAATCGGTTCTTTCCTGATCTGCCACATTTATGGGTGTGGGCGCCCATGGTCTTCGGGATTATTGCCGGATTGGCAGTAGGACTGGTGAATGGTATCATTGTAGCCAAATTACATGTTCCACCCTTTATCGCGACACTGGGTACGATGGTTGCGGTATATGGTCTGAACTCGATTTATTTTGATACAGAGCCCAATCAGTCACAACCCATTGGTGGATTGAGGCCCGATTTTACCGTTATTGGTTCTGGTTACATTGATCTTGGCGGTGGTTATTCCATTCCGTATATCGTATTGATTGCTGTAGCGGTTGCGCTGATCTGCTGGGTGGTCTTCAACAAGACCCGTCTCGGGAAGAACATGTATGCCATCGGTGGCAACATTCAGGCTGCGCATGTGTCCGGCATTCATGTGGCACGCAACCTGATTGCGTTGTATGCCATTGCAGGTGCCCTGTATGGATTGGGCGGTGTGCTGGAAGCCGCGCGTACGGGCGGGGCAACGAACAATTACGGTAACATGTATGAGCTGGATGCTATTGCGGCTTGTGTCGTGGGGGGCGTCTCCACAGCGGGTGGAATTGGTACGGTTCCCGGTGTTATGGCAGGGGTGTTGATCTTTGGAGTCATCAACTATGGTCTGACCTTTATCGGTGTAAGTCCTTACTGGCAGCTAATTATTAAAGGGTTGATTATTGTGGCTGCGGTGGCATTTGATATCCGCAAGTATATGGCGAAAAAATAGAAGTTTAGTAATGAAACATAAAGCCAGCTTCCTGAAATGACAGGGGAGCTGGCTTTATGCTTGTTTGCTCTTTTAATGAAATATAACCCATATTATACCGTAAAGTGGAAAGATCATAACGCTAAAGATCAGCATGAAACCACCGACCTTGTAGGCTACTTTTGTACCAAAGTGAGAATGGTATTTGCGTGCGATCAAAACGGAAGATAACCAAAAGATTATAGCTACCATAAAGGGAATGTGAAATCCTTGATGACCATCGCTATAGATAGGCAAGTTCAGTAGATTAAACAAATAGTGGCTGATTTGCACCTTTGCTGTGCCCCAGGAAAAATTAAAGGCAAACCCTATAGCAAGCACAAGCAAAGAAAGTGTCCCGATGCCCAAAGGTTTTCTTTGTTGTATCATGTTTATCCCTCCATAACCAGGGTGATATTCTATATAAACCCATTAAATGTATTGTAACACAGTAATGACCATTGTGATTGGAAGATTATTTCGTAATGTGCATTTCCTATAAACCGTTTGTCCTATTTTAATTATAAATTTATACATTCATGTGAATTTGACGAACCTCCAATAATCGACAACATCAGCTAATCATTATCGATATAATACATGTGAATAGGATCTTAGATGTGAGTATTGTCAAAGGGGGCGAGGCTGTTTGCTGAGTTACACGATGAAAATGGTTATTTTCCCGCTCGGATGTCTGCTTGTTATCCTGTCCTCTTATTTTCTAGGGCTTACTTCCCATCTCGCGTTAATGATATGTGCTGGTGTGTTATTTGTAGCAACTATATACAAGGAAAAACAGTATCCGGTATTGCGTAACATCCATTGGATTTTTCTTGGCATATTCCATTATTTCAGTGAACTTAACTGGTGTAATATGTTGTATTACCTGCTCATCATGTCGATGATTCAGGATAAACAGCGTGTTACGCAGACGTTACCCATTTCAATGTTGATTGTGTTTGAATATACTGTGATTCGGCTTTCGTATGTGACGATAGATACATATAATTTGCTGGTGTCCATGTTTGACATGTTAACTGCAATTGTCATTATCTTTTTGTATCATACCTTGATTAACAGCGAAGCAGAGAAGCGCAAACTTCGGGAGAAAAATGATTTTCTAACCCTCCATGATCCGCTCACCGGATTGCTAAACTACGAGGGATATATGAACGTACTGAAGGAAACGGCGGACGAGCAACGATCATTTTTGCTGATTATCATGAACATTCAGAATTTCAACGGGTTTGATCAAGAGGTCGATGACAATTGGAATCATGTAATCAAAGCGACAGGCGAGAGTGTTTCGAAACAGTTTGCAGATGCATATGGCGTATCTCGGTATGCGGGAGATCGGTATGCTGTCGTTTTGCCTGAAATACAAAATATCGAAGAACGCATGGTGTCACTGCTGTCCGGGGAGTTAAGGGGCTTACAAGTAAACTACAGCATTTCCCTATATCCGGGAATGTCCGAGACGTTGCAACACTTTATTACGGTAGCGGAGGACAGCTTTTTTCAGCAGCAGCGCAGCAAATGGTTGAAAAATGAAGAAGAGGTTTTCCGCTCGGAAAGACTACGGGCTGTAGGTGAACTTGCGGCTGGCATGGCTCATGAAATCCGTAATCCTCTCACTGCCATTCGAGGTTTCTTGCAGTTATCACGTGGACAGGCATTTAATATAGCACCGTGGTATGAGGTCATTATGGGTGAGGTAGCACGTGTAACGGATCTGACGGCCGAGTTTTTACAGTTTTCCAAACCACAGGCTAATCACATGAAGCCCGAACGAGTGGCCCATTGTCTTGAACGAGTCATGTCGTTAACCGAATCGGATGCAGCATCGCGAGGGCATCGGATTACACTTGAAATGACTGGTGAACCAGTTGTGGTCAACATGGATCGGGACAAGATCGTGCAGGTCCTGATTAATCTGATTCGTAATGCTTTTGAAGCAATGGAAGACCCGGGTGAAGTGCATATTGATCTGTTACATGATGGAGATAAAGCGATTATCTCGATTACCGATACGGGCAGCGGTATCCCGGAGAACTCACTGGCGACGATCTTTAATCCATTTTATACGACCAAGGAGGAAGGTACAGGACTTGGACTGGCACTCTGTCAGAAAATCGCTCAGGATCATCATGGGAGAATTACCGTTCGTAGTAAAATAGGTATTGGTTCAACATTCACCCTTCATTTACCTATGGGGCCATAATTCCAACAAAACAAAAACGCTTAACTGTTCCCCGTCAAGTAGACAGTTGAAAAATAAAAAATGGTTCGTTTAGAAACCTTAGCTCAGATAACGTGCTAAGGTTTCTTTTATGCTCCTCTGACGAGACTCCAAATATCGACAACATCAGCTAATCATAATCGATATAATACATGTGAATAGGATCCAAATGTGAGAATTATGTCAAAGGGGGCGATGCTATGTACCAAAAAACGATTCGTAATCGTTTTACATTAGACGGTATTGCTATACATAGTGGGAATTTGTCAGAGATTACTCTGCATTCTGCACAACCAAACACGGGTATTATTTTTAGAAGAGTGGATGTAGATCCATATGAAATTATTGAAGCTAAAATCGGTAATGTATCCAATACGGAACGTTGCACACAGCTTAAAAACAACCATGGATACTCTGTATCTATGGTTGAACATACGCTGTCTGCTGTTCGAGGGATGGGTATCGATAACGTGATTATTGATGTTAATGGTGAAGAATTACCCATTTTTGATGGCAGCTCTACAGGTATTGCAGCAAAGATTTTAGAAGTTGGCCATCTGCAGCAAGAAATTAAAAAAACATATCTCCATTTAAAACAAAAAATTAGAGTTGAGCACGGTAATTCTTTTCTTGAAGCTCATCCCTCTTCAATGATCTCCTATTGCGTGTGTTTTAAAAATGAACATAAAATTGCCTACCTCTCAGATCAAACATCCAATTTTAATTTTATAGAAAACAATTACTTAAGGGATATCGCACCAGCTAGAACATTTTGTTTTGAAGAAGAAATAACGTACTTAAAAAGCAAAGGTTTAATTCAAGGTGCTTCTTTAGAGCATGGAATAGTTATTGGTGAAAAGAAAATTTATCCCAATTCACGTTTTCATGATGAATTGTCTCGTCACAAGCTGTTGGATCTTATTGGCGATTTAGCTTTGAATCCTCCTTTTCATGCAAGAATCATAGGCTCGGGAACGTCTCATTATTTGAACACTCTTTTTGCTCAAGAATTATTAAATAATCTTATCTAAATACAAAAGGAGACCATATTATGTCATGTAATTTGAATGAAATCTCTGAACAGTTAAATGGGGTTTTAATAGGTGATGGCAATGTCGTTATAACAGGCGTAGGTTCAATTAATGCTGCTAAAGAGGGAGAAATTGCTTTTGTTACGGATAAAAATCTAAATAAATTAGATCAATGTAAGGCTTCAGCTTTCATTGTGCCAGAAACGACAATAATAGAATTTAAAGTACCTGTTATTAAGGTGAAGAATCCCAGGCTCGATTTTATTCGCTTAATTGAAATGTTCAGTGAGAAAACCAAAAGTAGGGGTGTATTATCATCAGAAGCAATTGAGCCTTCGGTAACGTTAGGCTACAATGTGCAGATCGACGAATTCGCGGTAATCAAAGAAGATGTTTCTATTGGGGATCATACTATTATTTCCGCGCATTCATTTATTGGTAGAAATGTGACCATTGGAACGAATTGCTTGATCCACCCTAATGTCACTGTTTTACATGATACTATCATCGGAGATAATGTCATCATTCACTCTGGCGCAGTGATTGGCGCTGACGGCTTTGGTTTTGAATGGGATGGTCAGAGACATGTTAAAATCCCGCATATTGGAAATGTCATTGTTTTTGATGATGTTGAGATTGGTGCAAACACCACTATTGATCGCGGGACGATTGATTCAACAACCATTGGTACAGGAACCAAAATGGACAACCTTATTCAAATTGGTCATAATGTGCAAATTGGTGAGCACTGCATTATCGCAGGTACAAGTGCAATTGGGGGTTCATCAAAAATTGGTAATCGCGTCATATTGGCTGGTGGAAGTGCGGTAATTAATAATATCACCATTGGAGACGGCTGCATTGTTTTAGCTAAAACCATGGTTACTAAAAACATGCCCGAGAACTCAATGGTTTCGGGATATACAGCTCGTTCACATAAGAGACAACTACGAGAATCCGCTGCACTTTCCAGACTCCCCCAAACGATAAAAAAACTAAATAAAAAAATTAATGAACTTTCCAAAACAAAGGAAGGTGCTAAATGATACATCAGTCAGCCATTATTCATCCTACAGTAGTAATTGGGGACAATGTCGAAGTCGGACCTTTCAGTATCATTGAAGAAAATTCAAAAATAGGTAGCGGGTGTAGGATTGGAAGTCACGTTATCATAGGGGCTAACACGATATTGGGGGGGGATAACCATATTTCACATGGTGCCATTATCGGTTCAGATCCACAAGATAAAAGTTACCAAGGCGAAGAATCGTATCTCATTATTGGAGATAATAATACCGTGAGAGAGTATGTCACTATATGTAAAGGCACATCAAAAGGAGATTGTTTCACGAGAGTAGGAAGTAACAACTTTATTATGAATTATGCTCATATCGCACATGATGTATTGATGGGAGATCATAACGTCATCGTCAATAATGTGCAAATTGGTGGACATGTTAATATTGAAGACCATATCACTTTTGGTTGTGGTTCTGGTGTACACCAATCATGTAACATCGGAAGGTTTGCAATGATTGGAGCGGGAAGTAAAGTTTCACAAGATATCGTTCCATATTCTTTAGCAGATGGTCCGCGTTCGTACATACATGGTGTTAATATCGTTGGTCTAAGAAGAAATGGGTTTTCCAATGAAGAAATAAGCACGATAAAAAAGATTAATACCATTTTATTTCGCCAAAAGCGAACTCTCGATCAATCTATTGAAGAAATAAACAACTTACCTCCTTCTGAATTTAAAGAACACACATTGAATTTTCTATATAAATCTACACGCGGAATTGTACGAATGAAGCGATAAAATGGAAACGCCGCAAAGGTCCGGAATAAAACGGAACCTAATGCGGCGTTTTTGTTGTGTTTCTGTGTTTTAATCATCAATGAACACGAACCCAATCAGGTAAGCTGACCCTGATGCAACTGATAATAGAAACCTTGCTGTTGCATCAACTCATCATGGCTGCCTCGTTCGGCGATCTTGCCGTCATCAATAACCAGAATCTGATCGGCCTCACGAATCGTGCTTAATCTATGGGCAATGACAAAGCTGGTGCGATCCTTCATCAAGGTGCGCATCGCTTCCTGAATTTGCATTTCGGTGCGTGTGTCGATGCTGCTGGTCGCTTCATCCAGAATTAGAATCGCAGGATCCGCAAGAATGGCACGAGCAATGGTTAACAGTTGTCGCTGTCCCTGACTCAGATTGCTGCCACCGGAAATGATCGGGGTATCATAACCCTGCGATAATTTGCGGATGAAGGAGTGGGCATTTGCCAACTTCGCTGCTTGCTGGATCTGTTCGTCCGTTGCATCGGGTTTGCCGTAGGCAATATTGTCACGAATGGTGCCGGAGAACAGATAGGCATCCTGTAACACAATGCCAAGTTCGCGCCTTAGCTGGTCTTTCTCTAGTTCGGAGATGTCACAGCCATCAATCGTAATCCGTCCGCCCGTAATCTCGTAAAAACGGGGCAGTAGGTTGATGATGGTTGTTTTACCCGCCCCAGTCGGGCCGACAAGTGCAATCATCTCGCCTGGCTTGGCGGTGAAGCTGACCTTTTTCAAAATCTCCCTCTCGGAGTTATACCCAAAGGATACATCTTCAAATACAACTTTACCCTGAATCTGCTGCAGTTGTTTCTTCTGTTCTTCCACGTATTCACTTGGTGTATCAATAATGTGGAATACACGTTCAGCACCTGCAATAGCTGCCTGAATCAGGTTGTACTGGTTCGCCAAATCATTGATGGGCCGCTCAATTTGGCGGGAGTATGCAAGGAAACTTACAATCAGCCCGATGGACGTCAGATCATGATAAGCCATCCATCCACCTACGGCTGCCAGTATGGCAAAGCCGATATTGTTCATAACGTTCATCGTTGGCCCGACCAGACCCGATACGCTCTGAGCTTGGGTACTGGAAGTGCGAAGCTTTTCGTTCAAATTTTGAAAATGTTTTTGTGCCTGCTCCTGGCGGTTATAGGCTGCAACCACCTTTTGTCCAGCAATGGTTTCCTGAGCGTAGCCATTAAGCTCACCAAGCAACTTTTGCTGGGCGGTAAAATGTTTGCGTGTTCTTGAAGCGATCAGCCGAGTGGCGATCGTAATCAGTGGAACCGTCACCAGACTGAGCAGTGTCAGTCGGACATCCAGGGCTAGCATAATCGACAGGGAGCCAACCAGCAAGATGGCGCTGGACATCAATTGAGTTACACTTTGATTCAGTGTCGTGGACACGTTATCGATATCATTGGTAGCCCGGCTCATCAGATCACCGCTCTGATTTTTGTCAAAAAAGCTGATCGGCAGCTGCTGCAGCCGTGAAAACAGAGCATGACGCAAATCCTTCACAGTCAGTTGAGAGACACCGATCATGACATAGGATTGAGCCCACATCATGAATGAGCCGAGAACGTATACGGTCAGTAATAACATGCAGTCTTTCAGCAGACCGTCCGTAATTTTGGGAACGATATGTTCATTGACCGCACGGCCGAGCAGATAAGGTCCTGCCAGATTAAGTAACGTTCCAAGAGCCGTCAGTATCAGAGCGGTGATAACCCCTTTACGATGACGTCCCATGTATGACCACACTCGAATGATGGCGTGCCGGGCGTTCTTGGCTCGTACTTTGGGAACCGGACCTCGGCCGGGTGGCCCAGGTCTTCCGATCATCGGTGGGACAACGGTCTGATGGTTGGAGGAAGAAGCGTTTTTAGCCAAACTGAACATCCTCCTTCCGTTGCTGCGAATAATAGATGGATTGGTAATGTGGCGAATGGGCCATGAGATGTTCATGTGTACCACTTGCCACGATCTCTCCTTCATCAAGCACGTAAATACAGTCTGCATCTTTTACAGAAGAGATCCGTTGTGCAATTAAGAAGGTCGTACTATTTTTCATTAGTGAATGCAGCGCCTTCTGAATGCTTGCTTCGGTACGCAGATCGACGGCACTGGTGCTGTCGTCCAGAATCAGAACCTCCGGTTGCATGAGCAGGGCACGGGCAATAGAAATCCGTTGTTTCTGCCCACCTGAGAGATTGACCCCGCGCTGGCCCAACTCCGTGTTATATCCATCTTTCAGATTCATAATAAAATCATCGGCCGCCGCCGCTTGAGCTGCGGCACGTAGTTCAGCTTCCGTTGCATCAGGTCTGCCGAAGCAGATATTATCCCGGATGCTGCCACTAAACAGGATGGATTCCTGTAATACGATGGACACACGGCTGCGAAGATCCTGGAGATCCCAGTTACGCACGTTCACTCCATTCACGAGCACTTCACCCTGTGAGGCATCATACAAGCGGGGGATCAGCTGTACAAGCGAGGTTTTACCTGATCCTGTAGATCCGAGCAGGGCCACTTTTTTTCCCGGCCGAGCCGTCAGTGTAATTCCAGAGAGCGTATGTTCTCCATCATAGCGGAAATAGACATCCCTGAATTCCACCTGACCTGCTCCTTTACGAGACATATCATCTCCCGATTGAATATCAGGCTGGGTGTGAAGCACCTCGTTGATTCGTGTTGCAGATACTTTGGCGCGGGAGAAGCTCATCATCATCATGCCGATTGAAGTGAGCGACGAGAGTACAACCGTTACGTAGTTGATAAAAGCAATCAAATCTCCGGCGGCAATATCGCCTCCTACTACCTGAAAGCCCCCAAACCACAGTACCGCTACAATGGTTGCATTCAGCATCAGGCTTAATACCGGTGCATTCAGCGATACGATGCGCCAGGCTTTCACTGCCGTATGGGTATAATCTTCATTGGCTTGCTGGAAACGTTTCTTCTCCTGACGTGCGCGTGCAAAAGCTTTGACGACACGAATGCCGGCCAGATTCTCTTGAAGAACCGCGTTCACCTTGTCGAGTTTGTTCTGAACGCTGGCGAACAGCGGATAGGAAGCGGATATCAGGATGTATAAGATGATAAAAAGAATCGGCACGGACAAAATGAGAATGAGCGCCAGTTTGACACTGATTGTAAACGCCATAATAATACTGCCGATAATCAGCATCGGCGAACGGATAAACATACGCAGAAGCATCTGTACAAAGGTCTGCATCTGGGTGATATCACTCGTCAGGCGAGTGATAAGCGAGCCCTCCTGGAAGGTATCCAGATTACGGAACGAAAACTTCTGGATATGATCAAACAATTCCTGGCGCAGATCAGTGCCATATCCAACGGCAGCTTTGCTTGAAAACAGCGTACAGCCTGCACCGCCAACCCATCCGATTAACGCAAAAAGAAGCATAAATAAACCTGTAGTCACGATGTGGGACAGGTTCCCTGCAAGAACACCATCATCCACAATGCTGGACATCAGCTTGGGTTGAAGGAGGTCCATGGCAACCTCAAGGACCATGAGCAGCGGAGCAAGAATAGCTGCTGACTTATACGGGGTAAGAAATCGTTTTAACGTCCACAATGGGAAAAATCACCTCATTCGTTATGAAATAATCATGTTGCAAATATTGATGAAGATAGATGAATCTCAATTAATATTCTCGCAGATTCTGAACCATGCGCTGGGCGAGCGCTGCCATGAGTTGCGATTCTTCAGGTGTAAAATCTTTCTGGGCTTGGCGATCAAGCTCCTGGAATACTTCTCTCAGTTCCTTAAGCGCAGCACGGCCCTGATCGGTCAGATAGACACGTAGACTGCGAAGATCCTTCGGGTCAGCTTCACGCCGTATAAACCCCGAGCTTTCCATACGTTTCAGCATTACCGTTACCGTTGCAGGGGCGCGGCGAAGCTGTTCGGCCAGATGTTTCTGGGTCTGACCATCTTCCCGTTCAAGCTGGAACAGCAGCGGCGGTTGTCCAGGATATAACTCAGGGTGGTTGACAAGCTTCTCATGAGCCTTGTAACGCTGTAGCTTGACGAGTTCTGATAACTGTCCCATTAACCGTTCATTTCGATCTGATTTCATAAGCGCTTCCATCCTTTTAATTAGTCGACTAACTAAATGATAAGTTTCATTTGACATATCGTCAAGCGATTTTTGACATCCCGAGGAAGCATATCTGAGAGTGCTCTAATGAATTTTTCAAGGAGATGGAAAATATTGACCTAGGGCAAAAAGATATGTTAGATTGTTATTATCTAATTGTTAATAACAAAATGTTAATAACAGAATGGGGTCTTTCGAAATGACACATGCAGGTAATTCTGATCAAAATCCATTAGATCATCAGAATCACGTGAATATAAGTGAACAACAGTTTCTTGAAACCTATGACGCGAGCGATTACGAACGTCCCTCCGTTACGGTGGATATGTTGGTATTTACAATACGGAGTGAAACGCAGGAGAACTATCGTAAGCTTGCGGAACCTGAGCTCCAGTTGCTGCTGATCCGTCGTGGCGGTCATCCCTATATGGGGCAGTGGGCTCTTCCGGGTGGGTTCGTTTCCATACAGGAATCGTTGGAAGATGCCGCTAGGCGGGAACTGTTCACCGAAACCGGACTGGATGATATTTATCTGGAGCAGCTGTATACCTGGGGAGATGTGCATCGCGATCCGCGTACGCGTGTTATCAGCTGTTCTTACATGGCGCTGGTTGACAGCAGCGAACTGCAACTTCAGGCTGGCGACGATGCCAGCGAAGCAGACTGGTTCAGAATGGAGCAGCGGCTTCTGGAGGAGAAACGCCATATCCATGAGCGTGGACGTGTGACGGAGTGCAGGGTGCAGTTGATTTTGACCAATGGAACAGAGGAATTGTCGGCGGTCATTGAGACAAAGGAAACGTTGGAAGGCAGAGTGCGCAGCAGCCATATTACCGTGAACGAAGTTCAAGGAATTGCTTTTGATCATGCGAAGATCATTTACTACGCGCTGGAACGTCTGCGGGCGAAGGTGGAGTATACGGATATTGCTTTCAATTTGATGCCGGAGACATTCACGCTAACTGCTCTTCAGAAAGTATACGAGACCATCAGTGGCAAAAAACTGCTGGCTGCCGCCTTCCGGCGCAAAATCGCCGATTGGGTCATCGAAACGGGAGAGTATACAGGGAATGCTGGACATCGCCCATCCCGTTTATACAGACTGAACCCAGAAAGATTGGCCCCATAAAGTTAGGAGGGAATATCGATGGAGAAGTTTACATTTTTCTGGCGTACAGCGTCTCCGTTCTCACAGTGGCACCCGGCGGATTTTACCGTGAGTGGCGTTCACTACACGAGTGCAGAGCAATACATGATGCATCAGAAAGCACTGCTGTTCGGCGATCAGATTATTGCAGATAAGATCCTGAAAGCAAGCTCCGCATCTGTCCAAAAAAAGCTGGGGAGACAGGTCGCAGGATTCGACCAGACTGTATGGGAAGCGGAGTGCAAACGTATTGTCTATGAGGGAAACGAAGCCAAATTCACCCAAAACGAACAACTGCTGACCACGCTGCTCGCCACCCGCGGAACGACCCTTGTGGAGGCAAGCCCGGATGACCGCATTTGGGGTGTTGGACTGGCGGAAGAAGACTCGCGTATTCGTAATAGAAGGACGTGGCGGGGAACCAACTGGCTGGGTGAGATCCTCACCCGTCTTAGAGAAAATATAGGAAGTGATGAAGATGAACGATCAACAACATAAGAACAATATTCAGAACAACAATCGCAGTAAAACAACTGGCTTCAATAGTACGAATCAACGTTCCAGACGATCCCAGATCGCCCATCAGACGCTGGCTATTCTGGAAGAAGGAGAATACGTGAACGGATATGATCGCAGGGTTCAGATCGGTACGGATTTACAGCGAGCGATCCGAGATTCGGTCTTATATCGTCCGACGGAACTTATCGCTCTTCGAGAAAAACGAAGTAAAGAAATGGTTCAGCTGCAACCTCGCGCCGAAGCTTCAGTCGTTCGCATCGAGGTTACGGGTGAGACCACACTCGCAGCCGCATCACGTCTTTCTGTGGATGAAGGAAGGAAAGATGTCGTTTGTCTGAACTTTGCATCAGCGAAAAACCCCGGTGGTGGCTTCCTGGGAGGCAGTCAGGCACAGGAGGAAAGCTTGGCTCGGGCGACGGGACTGTACCCATGTATCGCCCAAATGAACGAAATGTATGATTATAATCGTAAGCAGCGATCTTGTCTTTACTCGGATTATATGATCTATTCGCCTGCAGTTCCGGTGATCCGTGATGACGAGGATCGGCTGCTCGACAAATGCTATCTGACATCATTCATCACAGCGCCTGCTGTAAATGCGGGAGTAGTGAGAGAGCGGGAAGATGCCGATGATCGGCAGATTGAGTCCGTCATGAAAGGGCGCATTCGCTATATTCTGGACGTGGCCGCGCTGCATGGACATCGAACCATCGTACTAGGTGCATATGGCTGCGGAGTATTCAGGAATGATCCGGCGGACGTAGCGAAGTATTTCCATGATGTATTGGTGGAAGAGAACTTCAGGCATTCCTTTGAACGAATCGTATTTGCCGTATTGGACCGGTCATCAGGACAGAAAACAATCAAGGAGTTTGAGGATCGTTTGGCGGGAAAGTGAACTAGAAAAAGGTGGAAAATAAAATTTGTAAGGGAGAAGAAGACAATATGGATTTTCGCGAAATACAGCAGGATTTGTTTGCCATGGATGATCACTACACGCTTGCACACTGTATTTCTGCGGATGCCCGCATGGGTGCAGGAATTGCTGTGCAGTTTCGGCAGCGATTTGGATTGGAGATTCTCCAGGAGCAGGCGCAGCAGGAGCCGCTTGAGATCGGACAATGTTATTCGGTGGGGCGGACACTGAATCTGGTCACCAAGGCCAAGTTCTCTAACAAACCAACCTATCAGTCGTTTACCCGAGCCGTTGAATCCATGCGTGACATATGCGTTAGAGATGGGCTCAACAAACTGGCGATGCCACAAATCGGCTGCGGGCTGGACAGGTTGAAGTGGGATAAGGTGAGGGGCATTATTCAAGATGCTTTTGCCGAAACGGATGTTGAGATCGTCGTTTGTACCTTGTGATTAGGCCATGCCGACGGACTTTTACCTACAGGAATACCAATTTGGATTCAAAAAAACCTCTGCTTTGAGCGGATGGAGAGAGCATGTTAGCTTACTCTGTTCCGATCTGCAAAGAGAGGTTTTTTGGTGTTTTTTTAAATGTTGTGCGTAAGGATCATTTTACTTCTTAGAAAACATTTCTTTGGCTTCATCCATGGCCATTTTATTGCCGATTGAAGAATAGTCCAACCAAGGTTGAGCACCGATTGGGTAGACATGACCTGCTTTGACAGCCTTCAGTCCTTGCCAGATCGGATTGTTTTGCAGTTCTTTGAACATGTTCTGAGCTTCATCATCCGAGTTCACGACAACGAAGATCGCATCTGCATCAAAGTCCGGCAGTATTTCACGTGAAACAACTTGATACGGTTTGGACGAATCGAATTCTTCAATGCCTTTAGCCGGAGTTAACCCCAGATCTTCATACAAAATCGGGCCCATTGGGCGGCGTGTACTGAATACACGCAGTTCTTTGGCGGTAACACGGATAGCCATTACGGTGCCGTCACCGATTGTATCGTGAATCAGGGATTTCACTTCTTCCGTTTCAGTTGCATAATCCTGAATGTATTGCTCTGCTTCTTTCTCGCGGTTGACCAGTTTACCAATGTCTTTCAGGTGGTCGCGCCAAGTGCCATCATCCAGATTGAAGACGTGTACAGGAGCAATTTTCTCGAATTTGGCAATATCATCACCGGAGAATTCTTCGTCCAGGTAGATGACATCTGGTTTCAGGGCAAGTAAGGCTTCCATGTCCGGGTCCTTAACGGGACCGAGCGGCGTTGTATTTTGAAGACGGTCAGCCACATGGGACAGGAAGGCTTTGGCTTCCCCGCCGATCACCGAACCAACCGGTGTAATGCCGAGAGACAGCAGGTCATTGGTCAGATGGATCGACATGGATGCAATGCGTTGATCCCCGGAAGCGGAATTGCTATCCTGTGTAGCGTTCGAAGTGTCCGTAGTAGAACCTTCCGACGCAGAAGATGAATTATTGGCGTTCCCGCAGGCTGCGAGTACAAGCACAAGACAGATGCTCATGAAGAGCATAAGGTTTTTCTTTAACATGGGTAATCTCAATCTCCTTGAACATCTCATGGATGTCGTTTTTATGTTGGGTGTACCGGTGAAATTTTTCGGATTGTTCCGATAAAGCCATTACTTGGTTCGTACCAGCAGGTATAAAAAGTAAGGTGCGCCTATCGCCGCGACCACAACACCTGCCGGAATAGAATTGGGCTGAAAGATCGTTCGCCCAACCGTATCGGCGGCAACCAGGATCAACATGCCGATGAGTCCTGCGGCTGGGATCAGATGGCGATGCATCGGGCCAACCAGTCTGCGGGCCAGATGCGGCGCCGCCAGACCAATGAATCCGATCCCGCCAGCCATGGACACACTGACGGCAGACAATGCTACCGTGCACAATAGTAAAATAACGCGTTGGGATCTGACGGGTGTACCAATACTGGTCGCGGCAGCATCTCCCAGATTGAAGGCATCCAGCGTTTTGGAGCGGCTCCATATGTACGAGATGCACAGCACAACCCATGGAAGCAGCGCCTGAACATGTACCCAATCTCTGCCCCAGACGCTACCTGCCAGCCAGCGGGCGGCGAAGGAATAGGTGTCTTCATCCAAACGCAGGGACAGATAGAGCGTCAGGGCATGGAAACCGGCTGCTACGGCAATACCCACCAGAATAAGCTTAATGGGGGATACTCCGTTATGTTGGTCATAGGATAGCAGCATGATAATTAATGCCGCGGCGACACTGCCTGCAAAAGCAAACAACGGAATCAGCAAGGCAACCGAACCATTCATGGAATGGGAGAAGCTTACGAATACCATCAATCCAAAAGCCGCTCCTGCATGCAAGCCGAGGATGCCCGGATCGGCCAATGGATTGCGTGTAATGCCTTGCAACGCTGCACCAGCCACACCGAGTCCCGCTCCGGCGAGCACAGTAACCAGAATGCGTGGCAGTCGATAGTCGAACAATACAATCTGATCATCCGGCGTTCCATAGCCAAGCAGGGTGTGAAGCACGGCTATTGGTGACAGGCGAATTGTTCCCGAGTTGAGGCTGATAACGATAACGGCACAGGCGATACAGAGCAGCGCAACGCTGACCGCTATGGAACGTTTACCTCGTGAAGGTGCATTGGTGTTCATCGCTATAGGGCCCTCCTTTCTTTACGGGCCAGATAGAGGAAGAAGGGTACACCGACAAAGGCGACCATAATGCCTACTGCCAGTTCCTGAGGCGGGTTCACAATGCGTGATCCCAGATCGGCGAGCACCAGCAAGACGGCTCCGAGCAGGGAGGACATCGGAATGATGAGTCGATAATCCACGCCAACCAATTTGCGAGAAATATGTGGAATGACCAGTCCAACAAAGCCGATCGAGCCTACAGCAGAAACGGATACGCCAGCCAGCACAACAACCGCCGTCAAGGCAAACAGCCTGGTCCAGCGGAGATTGATTCCGAGATTAATCGCAACTTCTTCTCCTAGCGACATGAGAGATATCCGACGGGCCATAGGTAAAGTGAGCACGAGAGTAACCAGTAGAACAGGCAGAATCAACTTCAGATGCCGCCATTCAATCCCCCCGAAACCACCCGCATACCAGAAGGCCAAATCCTGGCTCAAGTCAAAATATATGGCGACACCAGTGCTGAGCGAACTCAGCATGGCTGCAATAACGGCACCCGCAACGGTAAGCCTGATGGATGTCAGCCCTCCAGGGGCCGCCATTCCCAGCAGGAAAATGAGCAGCGTGCCAAGCACAGCCCCTGCAAATGACAGGAACATAATCCAGCCGTAAGGCAATCCCGGCCAGAAGGCGAAGCTGAGCGCCACGACAAAGGTAGCGCCTGCATTGATCCCCAGAATGCCGGTATCTGCCAGCGGATTACGTGTGATTCCCTGCATGAGCGCTCCCGCCACAGCATAGGCTGCGCCAATGACAGCAGCAGCAATGACACGTGGCAGCCGTAGTTCGTGAATAATCTGATGCGGCGTCAAAGCCGGGTTGTACTGAAATATAGCAGTCCATACGGTTTCCAGTGTCAGTCCCTTGGCACCAAGAGAAATGGCGACAAACATACTAAGCAGCAGTGCGGCAATGGCCGCCAAAAACATCAGGCCAACCGTCACTGCGGATTTTCGTGATTTGGATGGACGTTGTGACAATCCCGGATGTTGAATGCGGGTCACTCCTTTGGTACCAACAACGCATTGCTGTTGTTATTGATTATCATTATCAATTAGTGAACATTATAAAATCTTAATTCAGGCCCGTACATGGCATAAATTAAGATTATAGAGATGGACATTTTTTAGATTACAGAAATGCTGGTTTGTTCGTCAACATAGAGAGCGCTTCATCGAGCTGGATGTTGATGGAATACGGAGCGTATACCACCCATGAATTCCAGTCTATGACATGCACACGCCCAGCTTTTACCGCAGGATAGTTTTCCCACAACGGATCAACAGTAATCTGCTGTAACAGAGTAGTACGTTCGTGCATAGACGTAACCGCAATCAGCAGCACATCCGCTTCGAGGCCATCCCATTCTCCAGGCGTGAAGGACATCCAGTTGAATCCCACACCTTCAGGTTTGCCTGTCAGTTCTTTCTGAATTCGATCTGGAGGTGACAGCTGCAGGCTGCGGTAAAATACATGACCGAAGTTGCGATTGCTGTACATGCGCGGTCCTTTTGCAGTTAAGGTACAGATCGCCACGGTGACCTGACCTGCTGTATCTCTAATCTTTTTGCGAGCCCGCTCCGCCTTACGCTCATGCCGATCCAGCCACTCCTTAGCCGCTTGAGTACGATCCACGATAGAGGCTATTTTCTGCAAATGACCAAACATGTCTGTCTGATTCCAAGGGACGGTAATGATTGGAGCGACATCTCCGATATGTTCCATCGCCTTAGCGGCGGCGTTGTCCTTAGTCAGAATCAGGTCGGGATTCACATCAAGAAATGCCTGACGTCCCTGTTCCCATGGTTCATAGGCATGGAATGGCAATGTCAACGATTTGGGAACATGGGGCAGATGGCCCTGGATCTGCGCTGCACATGGTGTGATGCCAAGAGTCATCAGGTGATCGGTGTAAGGATAGGAGAGTGAGACGATATTTCGATGTACCTGCTTGGCATAGGAAGTTGGTGCATAACCGGCGTGATTTCTGAACCGGCGGCTGAAATAGAATTCGTCCCGATAGCCTACTTGGCGAGCTACGTCACGAATTCGCAGTTCTGAAGTCATAAGCAATTCCTTGGCCCGATTCATTCGTAAATGAGTGATATATTCGATTGGATTTTTCTGCATCCGGCCCTTGAATAGCTGTGAATAATACGACGGATGCATACCTGCCAGTTCGGCCAGCTTTTCCAGCTTGATTTCGTTCATATAGTTTTCCCGCATGTACTGCAAGGTGGATCTGAGCCATTGTTCAGGCTCGTCCTGTGCTTCCGCATGCACCGGACCTTCTTGTGGCCAGAGGGTATGAAGAAGATCGGTCAGAAGCAGCTGCACTTTCAGGCTGGTCTGTGAAGCTTCGGTTGTTAATTGTGCGGCTATTCGCTGTATCCCATAGTAAGGGCCCTGAATCCACCCTGTTACAGGTGAACCAAGCTCTCGCTCATATATTCGTCGTTCTTCCGTTTTCTCAGCAACCCGAAACAGATCGAAATGAATGATATACAATTCAATCTCATGGTCCGCATCAGAGAAAAGCTCCAGAGAAGTTCCTGGTGTAGACAAGAAGGCGGATTTACGAGTGACAAGGGATTCGATACCGTTCGCTACCAGCTTGCCCGTGAATTTATGCATGTAGACAAAGGTATGGTGAGGGAGCTCAGTCTGACTCCATTGCCAATGCGTATTCATGGTAACCAGCTCTGCCTGACGCAGTTCAAGCAGCGCATCGTTCAGAAAAGCATCCATTTCCGTTCGTGTCATGGATTCATCAGTGCGTTTCGGGTGATCCGGTTGGGTCAACGTGTTGGAGGTATTGCGGTTATTATTGGTGCTTGGATGGGTTAACATGGTGTGACCTCCTTTCCTCGCGAGGTTGATATATCATAGCGAGCGCAGCCGCATATCCGATGTAAACCACTGTCGGTACGTCATCATGCTGAGCAGAATGCTGGTAATGGCGGCTGAGCTTGTAAAAGCAAACACGATCAGAATCTGGTAACGCACGGCCTCAACCGGATCAGCACCCGCAATAATCATGCCTGTCATCATGCCAGGAAGCTGTACAAGTCCTACCGTTTTCATGCCATCGATCGTGGGAATCATGCTGGATTTTACAGAACGTTTCAATACGTCCTGAAAAGCACGTCTTGGCGTTGCGCCCAGTGCAAGCAGGGATTCAATCTCTCCTTTGGAGGACTCGACCTCGCGTTTCATCTGATTCAGGAACAGCCCGGACACTACCATGGCATTACCGATGGTCATCCCACTCAATGGAATAATGTATTGGGGAGTAGGCTCTACAATCCCAAGTCCCAACAACAGTCCCATCATGAGCAGCTCCGTAACCGTAATTGCAGCCGCAATATACAAGGAAATCCAGCGAAGTCCTTTGCCGCGTTTGCCAGCATTAATGGAGGCTACTATTATCATGAATCCGACAATGGCAATGATAAGAACGGGGTGGTCCGAGTTAAATATAAATTGAAGTACATATCCGACAAGCAACAGCTGTACAGCGGAACGAACGGTGCCTATAGCAATATCCTTTTCCAGATCAAGCTTCTGCCAGACAGAGATGAGCATGGTGACCATCACAAATATAATGGTAAAACTCAAAGCGATGAGTGACATGATTTCTCCTTATTCTGCCGCAGGGGCAGGGTGCATAATGAATTGTCTGGCCAAGTCAGTGGCCGGATTGTCAAAAAAATGAGCTGTCGGCTGGCGTTCCAGCAGTGTCTGATTGCCCATAAACCAGGTGGTTGTACTGAATGATTGTGCCTGTTCCTGATCATGGGTAACCCAGACGAGCGAAGTACCTTCCTGCTGGCTCCAGCGGGTCAATTGCTCTTCCACCAGGCGTGCGTTGGTCCGATCCAGGGAAGCAGTCACTTCATCCAGCAGTAGGACCTCAGGACGCAGCATCATGGAACGAATAAGAGCTATGCGCTGTTTCTCCCCACCGGAGAGGTCGATGGCCCGCTTATGAATATCAAGATTCTCCAATCCCATACCTGTAAGCAGGCGTCGGGCGAGATCCTGATCGTATGGCTGCCTGTGAAGCAGATGCACTGTTTTCAGGTTATCTTCCACACTGCCTGCCAGCATGACAGCTTGCTGTGCGACATAAGTCATGCGTGTGCGCCAGATACGAGGGTCCGAATCCCGATAAGAAATTCCTTTCCAGATCAGGTCTCCTTCATCAGGAATATCCAGCAGGGCGAGAATGCGGAGCAATGTGCTCTTCCCTTGGCCGGATGCACCGAGTATGGCAATACGTTCTCCCTGATCCACTTCTGCGTTCACATGTTCAAATAAAATACGCTGCTCGGTTAAACCGATACGTTTTACTAGTTTATCAATGGTTAAAAGTGTGGACAAAGTCGGGTCGTCCTTTCATCCGTGATCTGCAATCATCTTAGCAAAAATACGAAAAAATTGAAATGAGAGTGAATCTCAATTAGATCATTGAACTTAGAGCATGGAATGTAAGAGATGAAACGGGTCTGACGCAAGCGGTTCTTTTTGGTAAAATAAAGAAGACTCCGTGTTGGCCTAATCGAGATCGTGATCTTTTTAAAATATGTTGATATCAGGGGAGGCTTTATGATGACGAAAGTTGTTGGACGGGACAAAGTGAATTGGGGCATTATGGGTACAGGATGGATTGCATCCCAGTTCGCACGAGATCTGGAGCATGCCGGAAACGCCGTAAAAGCGGCGGTGGGTTCACGAACATCCGGAAGCGCAGAGAAGTTTGCAGCTGAATATGGTTTTGCACGCGCTTACGGTTCATATGAAGAGATGCTTCAGGACCCTGAAGTGGATATTATTTATGTGGCAACACCGCATCCGCTACATAAGGAAAATGTACTTGCTTGTCTGGAAGCGGGCAAAGCAGTACTCTGCGAGAAACCGTTTACGATGAATGCCCGTCAGCTGGAGCAACTGGTGGAGAAGGCGCGTGAGCGCAATCTTTTTCTTATGGAAGGTATGTGGACACGCTTTCTGCCACCAATCACCCAAGCGAGAGCATGGATTGCGGAAGGCAGAATCGGCGAGGTACGTTTGGTCAAAGCAGACTTTGGTTTCCGCGTAGGCTGGGAGCCGGAAGGCAGGTTGCTTAACCCGGATCTGGGTGGAGGTGCTCTGCTTGATGCAGGGGTATATCCGATCTCCTTCGCGTCCATGATTTTTGGCGAGCAGCCTCAGCATGTGTGGAGTACGGCGAACATTGGACAGACGGGTGTGGACGAACAGTTCTCCGTACTATTGTCTTATTCCGAAGGTCGTTCTGCATCGCTGAATGGGGCCATTCGTCTTAACTTGAGTAACGAAGCTATCATATATGGCACGGAAGGGTACATTCGTTTACCACTTTTCCTGGCAGGCAAAGAAGCTTATCTGCATGTGAACGGTCAGGACGAACCGGAGACATTTATCGATGACCGGACGTGTATTGGATATGCGTTTGAAGCGGAGGAAGCAGGTCGCTGCATCCTGGAAGGACGTACGGAGAGCAGAACGATCCAACTGGACGAATCCCTGGAAATCATGAAGCTGATGGACACGATTCGTGGGCAGTGGGGTCTGCGGTACAAATCCGAGTAAATAGACAGGAGTGGAAAAGCGATGGTGAAAATTCTGATCTCCGGATTTGAACCTTTTGGCGGGGATGCTGTGAATCCGACGGGAGAACTGATGGAGGCACTTGCGCATGAAGTGATAGAGGGAGCGGATCTGAAAACAGTGCTGCTGCCTGTACACTTCGATGAATGTGCGGATCTGCTAATCGCAGAGATGGAATCCTATCAACCGGATGTCGTCATCGCCTGTGGTTTGGCCAAAGGCAGGACAGCTATTACACCTGAACGGATTGCTGTTAATGTCAAAGATATTCCTCCTGGCTCCTATGCGGACAACCAAGGGCAGAATCCCGTGGACGAGCTCATAGTGGAAGGCAGCCCGGATGGCCTGTTCTCCACATTGCCGATTCGTGCAATGGTGAATAACATGGGGGCAGCAGGCATCCCGGCTGCGGTGTCCAATACGGCAGGCACGTATATTTGCAACAATACGATGTACCGGGTGCTGGATCATATTCGGTTGAAGCAGCTTCCGATTCGTGCCGGATTTGTACATTTTCCAGCTTCAACGGAGATGGCTGTGCTTCAGCCTTCGGTGCCGTCACTGCCCATCCCCATGATGCTGGATGCTCTGCGGGTTATGATTCGCACGGTAGTGGCGGAGTAATTGAGTTTGGATCAACATTTTGTATAGGTTTGGTTTGTCGTTGAATAAATTAATAAGGGCTGTCCTATTGTCATGAATATGACGTTATAGGACAGCCCTTTGTATTATCTAACGAAATAGAGTCACGCTAATGGGCGGGTTTCCGCAGATAATGGAACCTAACGAACTCCAGAATCGTTATTTTGCCGTTCATTTGTTTTTTCTGTCTTTTCACTGAGATTTATCCCCAATAGAAAATAGAAAAACGAGATTGATACAGCCTCATTGATGTTTTGTATTAATGCTGGCGAATTAGATCCGTAACAAATCCAGATCAAACTCGGGAACAAGTCCTTCTTTCATCGCTCGTCCAAGCAACGCTGTAATTGCACCGTAACCGTCATCGCCCAGGTTGGCGCTGAACTCGTTAACGTACAGGCCAATATGCTGCGCAGTTACATCAGGGTCCATCTCTTGTGCATGTTCCATAACGTATGCTTTGGACTCATCCGGATGCGCCCAAGCGTATTCCACTGAGGCACGTGCCCAACCTGCAAGAGCGTGAGCATCCAGGTTACGACGGGCGATGATTGCACCCAGCGGGATTGGCAGGCCCGTGTCGCTTTCCCACCAGTTACCGAGATCTGTCATAAGTTTGAGATCATAATTCTGGTACGTGAAACGTGCTTCATGGATAACCAAACCTGCATCGATCTTGCCATCCCGTACAGCAGGCATAATCTGGTCGAATGGCATAACGACAATCTCACCTACACCGCCGGGAACATTTTGTGCTGCCCAGAGACGGAATAACAGGTAGGCTGTTGAACGTTCGCTCGGCACGGCAACTCGGCGTCCCGAGAGATAGGCTGGATCGGTTGTACCGTTAGCGGTCAGAACCAGCGGACCACATCCTCTGCCAAGTGCGCCGCCCGCAGGCAAGAGCGCATAATCATTCAGCACATAAGGCAGTGCTGCATAGGATATTTTCATAACTTCAGGTGTATCTGGTCCATCCGGATTTGCCGCAAGGCCGTTGGTAATATCGATGTCCGCATAACGGACATCAAGCTCAGGTGCACCAGGAATCAGTCCATGCACCCAGGCGTGAAAGATAAATGTATCGTTAGGACAAGGGGAAAATGCAATTTTCATGATGTAAGTACCTCCCGTAAAATGGAACTTGCAGCCTGGAGCGCATCCAGAGCATCCTTGATGCGCCAGGCGTCGCGGTCGCGTGGACCGACCGCGTTGGATATAGCCCGCAGTTCGAGTGCTGGTATGCCGAACTGCTGGGCTGCAGTTGCTACGCCGAAGCCTTCCATGCCTTCGGCGGCGGCATCTGGCACGCGGCGCAGCAGCTCCGCGGCCGTCTCGGCAGTTCCGGTCGCCGTGGATACGGTGACCGCCGTGCCTCCGCTGACAGCGAGCCCTGCCCGCTGCAGCTCATGGCGCAGGCGCGCGGCAAGCACCGCGTCCGCCGCCACACGGGACGAGCCGAAACCGAGCTCGTCCACGCTGAGGAAGCCGTCTGGCGTCTGCGAGCCCAGATCGGCGGCAATCATAACGTCGGCCACCACGAGTGAGCCGACGTCCGCCCGGCCGGGGAACCCGCCGCCAATGCCGGCACTGACCACCAGCGTGTACGCTGGGGTCAGTCCGGTTCCGGCCAGGGGCCCCGGCCTTGAGGATGCGGCAGATGCTTGTGCCGCATCGGGTTCGCTTGGCGCGGCGGAGCCCTGCGCCAATGCATTTGCGCCAGCCGCTGCTGAGGCAAAGGCCAGCGCGGCAGCGGTTCCTGCTGCGGCCGAGGCAGGGCCTACACCAGCAGCAATCACATCAAAGTGCGCAGCTTGGTCACCCAGGCCGCGCAGTACAGCCTCTTTTTCCGCATCAACGGCGGTTACGATTAATACACGTTGTGTCGAAGCTGTGGATGTCGAGTTTGTTTCAAAGCTACTTGACAAGTTTGTAGTTTCTGGGCGATTACGATCTATAGAATCATTCTTTTTCTGTTCATTCATCCCGAATTCTCCCTCATGAGGTTTTTATAAAGCCATCTATAAAATATGTACGCATAGGCCAGACGGAGTGACAACTGTACTGACACGAGCGAAGCGAGCACGTGAACCAGCGAACGAGCACAACGTTCTTCTCCATCATAACGGAAGGGGAAAGATCAGAACAAGCTTTGAACGTATTTAGCCGAATAAGTGATTTAACGAACAGCAGCAATCCGTCCGAACCAGTCTGAACCCTGAAATTACGCGTTTCATATAACAGAATAATCTATTTTCACCTGGCTATATGTCACTTTGATCATATATATAAACCTAACGCGAATCATATAAGAAGTCAAAGTAAATGGTTGACAATCTGTATTAACTGTATTAATAATAGTAGTACAGTTAATACACCTTAGTGTTGGATACATACACTTCAAAATACAGTCATCGTTCATCAATAGGGTATTACAACTTTTATAGAGAGGAGGTGCGGGATGTTCGAATTGGATGTACGCAGCCGTAAGGCGATCTATGAGCAACTAGTAGACAAAATCAAAGAAATGATCGTGTACGGTGTTCTCCAACCCGATGAGCAGTTGCCTTCCGTTCGCACACTGTCCGGGCAGCTTACGGTTAATCCGAATACGATTCAGAAGGCGTACCGGGAACTTGAACGTGAAGGTTATATCTATTCATTGCAGGGAAAAGGGAGCTTCGTATCATCGTCCGTGGAACATCCGAATGCAGCCATGAGAGATGAAATCAGAGCCGCTCTGGTGAAGCTGATTGCGGAAGCTTCATATTCCGGTTTGAGCAAAGCCGATATGAAGCTTTTATTTGAGGAAGCGATGGCCCGTATAGAGAAGGGGGAGCCACATGATTGAGCTGAATCAGGTCATTAAGGCATTTGAACAGGAAAAAGCCGTTGATGGCGTCACGATGCAAGTACATAAGGGTTCGATCTACGGTTTGCTGGGTTCCAACGGGGCAGGCAAAACGTCGCTGCTCAAAATACTGGCAGGCATCTATCGTCAGGATAGCGGCACGGTTCGCATTGATGGACAAGAAATATATGAAAATATGGACCTCAAGGGACGTACCATTTTTATGGCAGACGCGCCATACTTTTTCCCGCAATCGTCCATCCATCAGATGGCTGCCTTCTATCGTTCGGTATATCCGCGCTGGAATGAAGAGCGTTTTGTACAGCTCGGCAGTGTATTTAAACTGGATGTGAAACGTAAACTGCATCGCATGTCCAAAGGCATGCGCCGTCAGGCAGCCGTATGGCTTGGACTTAGCTGCATGCCTGAAGTGCTGCTCATGGATGAGCCAATTGATGGGCTTGATCCGGTCATGCGGCAGCAGATCAAAAATCTGCTGTTCCAGGAAGCAGCGGAGCGTCAGGTGACGATTCTGATCTCGTCTCACAATTTGCGTGAGATTGAAGACCTATGCGACCATGTTGCCATCATGCACAAGGGCCGGATTATCGTAGAGAAAGATCTGGATGATCTGAAGGCTGATACACATAAAATTCAGGTCGCTTTCCGTCATCCTGATCATGCCAAGGCTATGGACGAACAGGTGAATATTTTGCATGAAGAGCAGCGTGGAAGTGTATCCCTGTTTATTGTGAAAGGTAATCGCGAGGTCGTGACGGAACGGTTCCGTGCATTTGATCCCTATCTGCTGGATGTGCTGCCGCTGACGCTGGAAGAAATATTTATCTATGAAATGGAGGATGCAGGATATGATATTCAACCGATTGTTCTGTAACCGGGGCATCCTGTTCCAAAATTTCAGGCAGCATGGATGGATCGGCATCTTGTACCTGATCACGTTGTTGTTTTCGCTACCGCTCCATATCGGTACAGAGTATCGGGATTTACCACAGCAAATTACGAGTTTGTTTCAGGCGAATGGAGAAGTACAAATTCTGTTTGCCATTACGTTCCCGGTAGCTGCGGGCATTTTTCTGTTCCGGTATGTTCAATCCGGTGCACCTTCAGATCTGTTCCACAGTTTGCCGCTGCGCCGAAAGCATCTGTTAACCGTTAATTTGTTGACAGGATTTATGATGATCCTGCTTCCGATCTGGATAACGACTGCCATTACAGGCTGGGTATGGGCAGCACTGGATCAGCCCGCATTTATATTCGAAGCTAGTTCAATCTGGATGTGGGGCCTCAGTATGAGCATCTACTCGTTGTTTATGTTCATGCTGACCGTGGTGGTTGGTATGTGCATTGGACAGTCCGTGTTGCAGGGACTCACCGTCTATGCGCTTCTATTGTTGCCTGTTGTTGTATGGTTCATTTTTTCCTTGCATCTTCAACATTACCTGCTTGGATATCCGTACGATGAGGTTGGGCGAAATGCAGAAAAAATATCTTTAGTTCTTCGCATGGCTTCGATTAGTGGAGCTCCTGTGATCGGTTGGGAACTC
Organism: Paenibacillus taichungensis; assembly: GCF_013359905.1. GTDB lineage: Bacteria > Bacillota > Bacilli > Paenibacillales > Paenibacillaceae > Paenibacillus > Paenibacillus taichungensis. The sequence continues at coordinate 253,087 of NZ_JABMCC010000121.1, forward strand.
ATTATTTATTCGATATTGACACTGTTATTCATCCCGTTGTCTTACGTATTCTATGCGAAGAGACAGGTGGAATCTGCTACCCAAGCGGTGACGTTTACGCTTGTTAAACCCATATTCCGATTTGGTTTAATGTTTACGCTGGTTTTAATTAGTGGAGCCTACTTCACCATTATTGCTCCAAGAGGATCATCGGGGTGGGGAATCTTCGGATATATCCTCGGTGGAATTGTCGGTTATATTGTTGCCGAGATGATTATTCGCAAGACATGGTTGATCTGGAGCAGCAAGCTGCTGCCCAAGATGGCTTTATATGGTATTGTGGCCGGATTGATTCTGTACGTGCCTGTTGCCAGTTGGAGTGGATATGCTGCACGAGTGCCTGAGTTGAACAAGGTCAACAGTATCAAGCTTGGTGGAGAGAGATACACTTATACTAACGGTGTTTCATCGAAGTTGGATGATGGCCCTTTCTATTCAAGTGATTCTGAATATATGAAAGCCGTTATTGCTCTTCATCAGAAGATTGTGGATTCTGATCTGTCATTGCTGGATGATCCCATCAATCCTGGTATGCGTAATGACGAGTATGTGTTTATTAATTACAAGCTGGATAACGGCAAGGTGATGAAACGCAAATATTACATTCCCGAAGCTGAGTTCCGTCAGGAATTGATGGCGCTGAAGCAGTCTCAGGCTTACAAAAAATTTGCATTTGATACGTATAAGCTGGATGAGGACGCGCTAAGTATTGGTATTCGCTCAACGGTTAGTTCATACCGAAAAGTATATATTAGCAATCCGAATCAAGTTCGTGAATTCAAGGAATTGCTGAAACAGGACATTATGGACCAGACTTACGAGGAACAACGTTCTCCGTGGCAGTCTTTTGCATACGCTGAAATGAATCAGGATTCCTCATCGAATGACCCTTCTCAACCCAAGGAGATGTGGAACTTTGAGATCAAACCGAGCTATGACAGGGTACTGCACTGGCTCAAAGAGAACAAATTATACGAGCAACTGGAATTTCCAGTAGATGAGGTGGCTTCCGCACAATTTGTAAAGCAGGAGATCAACAGTCCCGGAAATCCTCAGATGGTGTACCCTCAGTCAGAATATGTGGACGGGAATTTAAGTGGCAACAAACAAATCGCTACCAAAAATAAAAAAATTATCAGCGAATTGCTTCAACGTCAAAGGTCCGGTTATCAAACAGAGAGAGATACGCTCTATCAGATCAAATTGAATGTCACCCGCGGGGAGAACATCTATATGATACTGACGGAAGAGGACCTGACGGAAGAAATGAAAGCCATCCTGGCCGGACAGTAAGTTAATCTGCAAGCGGGAAGGGTTCTCCCGGTAAATATGCTGATTTCTCTATCTGACTTGACCAGAATACAAGTATGGAATATATTAGAAAAAGGTAATGATTCGATTCGAGATGATGACCATTTCGGCGAATCCCATATGGAACGGCTTATGAGGGAAGCACCCGTAAGAGCAGGCAATACGCCTGACTTGCGGGTGCTTTTTTTGTTTTTTGCCAGTTTGTATATCAGGGATCGTAATCGAGTCACCGCACAGACACATCCAGCAGGTTCTAACTATCAATTCATATTGAAGGGAGCATAAGAGAATGCAAACTGGAATTTTGGAGGAAAAGGAAAATCATCAGGTGGGTCTTTGTTCATGTTCAGTGCAAGCCAGGCAAAGCCGCATAATTGAGGGAAATGATGACAAGCAACAAATTATGAACCAATATCATATGAGGAGCATGAAGAAACATAGTTTCATGAGCAACCTTAGCAACCGATACGGGGCACGCCCTAACCTTTGCGCTAACGTATGGACGCGTATGAGTCTGGGACTCATCATCATCTTCAGTATCAGTGTGATTTACTATTCCTCCGCTGCTGAAGCGGCGGGTCCTGAGCTTGGCGTAACAGCCCAGAAGGCGTGGGAGACCGTGCTGAGCAAGGCCGATTCGCAGACCAAGTTGTCCCTGCAACGAGCGTACGAGAACGTTGGCAACTGGACGACGCAGGAACAAGCTTGGGAACAAAAGACAAAGACCATTCATGCCGCCAATACCAAGGAGCTGGAACAATTACGTGTGAGTATAAGGCAAATCGATGATGCAAAGATCGCTGGTTTAATCGAAAAGGTAAAACAAACCGAGGCACGGTATGAGTCTTTGTTTGCCTTGTACAGTTCAGTGAATAGGCAGCTCGATGCTACCAAAGCGATCAAAAACAAGGAATGGAGTGCGGCTATTCGCACCCAAGCGGATACGTTGAAACCAGTTGTTCAGCTTGCCCGACAAGACATTCGTTTCAAGAAAAAGGAGCTTGGAGAAGCCCGCAAACGAAAGAGCGCAGAAGTGAAACGGTTGCGTACTTTACTGGCTGGAGCTGATCCGGTGAAGAAGCAGATTCAAACGGGCAAAAAACAGGCGAGCCTATCGAAAGAGCGATATTCAAACGCGTTGCAGCAGTTTAAACAGAGTACAAAACTAGGCCAGTCATCACGCGTATTAAGCTCGTTGAACTCCTTATCCGCAGCAGCGGAGAAATGGGCAGGCTCCAAACAACATATCTATACACTGGAACAGAAGGTAAGTGCTACCTATGCCAAAGTCAGACAGGAACTGACCAAGAGACCTAAATAAAAGCGAGCTACATTATCCTTTTTGCCGCTACCGAGAAATAACAGGATAGTCGATGAGAAGACAGGACTGTGGTACACTCGAAGCAAACGAGGCGGCAGGAGGATATGAATGGCAGACAAAGAAGATTTGACCCGGTTCGGTGTGGCATTTCCCACGCCTCTGATCGAACAGTTTGACAAATATATTGAAGAGCAGGGATACAAGAACCGTTCGGAAGCTTTTCGTGATTTGGTCCGTAAAACATTGCTGGAGCCCTCTGCATTGCATTCCGAGCAGGATGTAGCTGGAACCATTGTGATGGTGTATGACCACCATATCAGTGATCTTCCTATTCGGTTAATGGAGCTGCAGCACGAGGCACACCACGATATTATCTCCAATATGCATGTGCACTTGAATCATGATCAGTGTCTGGAGGTCATTGCGGTACGGGGCAACCTAGGACGATTGCGTCATCTGCATCAGCAGATCCAGGTTCAAAAAGGAGTACTGTATGCAGAGCTGTCCGTAACGTATGTGGATGAGCTCAACAAAATGGCAAGCCACCACAGTCCTCGCAATCATGATCACAGCTAAAATTAACAAAGTCATCACCATCATCCTGATTCCTCAGCGAATTAACTTTTAAAAATTCAATAACCGATTCATTGGTTTTAGCCGACTTCGTCCATGGCACGTATTTAGAACAGCAGATTATTGGTCCAATACCGATAATCTGTTGTTCTTTTGTTTTGTTATAATACCTAACTTCAAATAGTGGATCATCTATTTACACCTCTATTAATCTCATTTAAATTCCCTGTAAATGAAAATAAATGGATTTTGAAGTTAAGTTTGTTGACACAATAAATCTATTTTGTGCTACAATTTTCAAAAAAAGTAACACAGAATTGGATTGAATCGTAAAAGTTAGAGGGGGAACAACGTAAATGCGTGAATTTTCATGGGGGAAACGATCAGTTAGAGCGGGAGTAGGCATTTTACTGATATGTACAGTTGGGTTGTCAGGATGTACACAGGTGACATCCTCAACAGAGAGCGTCCATCAGGCGGCGGCTTCTCTTCCCAAAGACGAATTGGTGCTGGCCGTTGGCACGGAACCGGAAGGTGGATTTGATCCCACTACAGGTTGGGGACAGTACGGTTCGCCGCTCTTTCAGAGCACTTTGCTGAAAAGGGATGCCAAGCTTCAACTGGTCAATGATCTGGCGACAGAGCATTCCGTCAGTGAAGATGGGCTGACTTGGACCGTCACACTCCGGGATGATGTAAAGTTCTCTGATGGTGAGCCACTGACGGCCGAAGATGTCAGGTTTACATTTGAAACGGCTGCCAAGAGTGGTTCGGTCATTGATCTTACCAATATGGCTGATGTGGAAGCACCGGATACAACAACTGTCGTCTTTACATTGAAGTCGCCGCAGTCCACGTTTATCAGTCTTCTGACTACACTCGGTATTGTGCCTGAGCACGCCTATGGTCCTGATTATGCCGAGCATCCGGTTGGGTCTGGTCCATACAAGCTGGTGCAGTGGGATAAGGGTCAGCAGGCGATCGTCGAGGCTAACGAACAATATTACGGGAAAAAGTCCACATTCCAAAAACTGACGTTCCTCTATCTGGATGAGGATGCAGCCTTTGCAGCGGCGCAAGCCGGAACAGTCGATATTGCGGCTATCCCGGCGGCATTCAGCAAGCAGCAGGTAAGCGGCATGAAGCTGGAATCAGTGAAAACAGTCGATAACCGGGGCATCATGTTCCCGATGCAACCCGCAGGGGCTAAGTCTGGTGACGGCCTGCCGGCAGGCAATGATGTTACATCCGATATCTCCATTCGAAAAGCGGTAAATGTCGCGATTGATCGCACTGCATTGGTGGAGGGGGTACTGGAGGGGCAAGGTCGTCCAGCCTACTCGGTCAGCGACGACCTGCCGTGGAGCAATCCGGATTCTGTTTTTGCAGATGGGAATCCCGATGAAGCGAAGCAGATTCTGGCTGATGGCGGCTGGGTGGATACAGATGGTGATGGAATTGTAGAAAAGAACGGCATAAAGGCCGAGTTCAATCTGATTTATTTTGCAGGGGATCTAACGAGACAATCTTTAGCGCTGGCTGCTGCGGATATGGTGGCCCAGGCAGGGATCAAGGTCAATGTAGAGGGAAAGAGCAGGGAAGAGACGAAAAAGCTAGCCTATACTAATGCCGTATTATTTGGGTGGGGAAGTCATGATCCGCTTGAGACATACAACCTCTACAGTAGTACCCATAAAGGGGAAGGTTACTACAACACTGGATTGTACAGTAACCCAACTGTGGACAACTGGATGCAACAAGCTCTCCAAGCGACAACGGAAGAAGAAGCACTGCCCTTCTGGCAGAAAGCGGAGTGGGATGGATCGACAGGATTTAGTTACCAAGGCGATGCGCCATGGGCATGGCTGGTGAACATTGATCATCTGTATTTGGTGAAGAGTGGTTTAAATATCGGTGAACAGCAGATCCATCCACATGGTCATGGGTGGCCTGTGACATCCAACCTGGAAGAATGGTCCTGGGAGGAAGAATTGAAATAGAAACGCTGCGGTAGCTTTAGCCTGAATTGGGGAGAGATTGGATGGAGGACAGGATGGGATGGGCCAGATTTGTCGGATTTAAAATGCTGCGGCTGTTATCTTTGCTGGCAGGAGTCAGCGTGGTGTCTTTTATATTAATGCAGTTCTCTCCAGTGGACCCGGTGGAGGCTTACATTGGTGGAGATATGATCAGGGTGAGCGCAGAACAACGCAGTCTTATTGAAGAACGTTGGGGACTCAATGATTCACCCGTAGAACGGCTGTTTTCTTGGGGGCAGGCACTAGTTCAGGGCGATCTGGGAACATCGATGATCTATAGACAGCCAGTTGCGGACATCATCCAGGAACGATTCATGAATTCTGTCGCTCTTATGGCGGTGGCATGGGTGTTATCCGGTCTGATTGGATTCGGTCTGGGTGTCGCTGCTGCTATGAGGCGGGATTCGCGGCTGGATCGTCTGATCTGTTGGTACTGTTACACACTGGCTTCCACACCGGTATTCTGGATTGCGCTGTTACTGCTCATGGTATTCGGTGTATGGCTTGGCTGGCTGCCAATCGGACTTGGTGTACCTGCGGGCATGGCAGCAGATCAAGTGACATGGGGAGATCGGGCCATGCACATGATTCTTCCTGCGCTGACGTTGAGTCTGACGGGCGTAGCCGCTATTGCCTTACATACCCGGCAGAAGCTCGTGGATGTGCTGGACTCCGATTATATTCTTTTTGCGAGGGCACGAGGTGAGAGAGGTGTTCAACTGTTTCGTCGTCATGGGTTCAGACATGTGGTACTGCCAGCTTTGACGCTGCAATTTGCTTCATTTAGTGAATTGTTCGGTGGAGCTGTGCTTGCGGAGCAAGTGTTTTCCTATCCCGGATTGGGGCAAGCAACAGTCCAGGCTGGATTACGCGGTGATGTGCCGCTGCTGCTGGGACTTGTGCTGTGCAGTGCAATATTTGTGTTTACAGGCAATATGCTGGCCGATATTCTGTACCGTATCATTGATCCGCGCATGAAGGAGGAGGCTATAGGATGAAACAGACATTAGAACGTCCCTCCCGGCCTGCGGCTCAGACTGCACAGCATCTGAAAGTTAACTCTCCCAAAAGTGAGGCGGGGAACAAGAGAAATTGGAGGCCAGTACATCCACGTATTCATGGTGGGAAAGGTTATTCAGGTGGCGGTATTCCTCGTTTTCGTAATCCGCGCAAATGGGCGATAATCTGGGGTGGCCTAGGTGTGATCTGGATTGCCACCGTGTGGCTGACAGGCAGACTGCTTCCCGCAGAATCGACGCTGACCTCATTAATGGATCGGAATCTGGCTCCAGCCTGGGCACATCCTTTCGGTACGGATTGGCTAGGACGAGATATGTTCTTGCGCACATTGAAAGGATTGGCAACGAGCATTCAGGTGGGATTACTGGCGGCTTGTGGCGGCGGACTTATCGCACTTTTGCTGGGTCTTGCAGCTGCTTCAGGGAAAGCTGTGGACCGGGTCATTTCATGGATCATAGACCTCTTTCTGAGTGTTCCCCACTTGGTGTCGCTGGTAATGCTAGCATTTGTGTTCGGTGGAGGGTTGCCTGAGGTGACGTTAGCCATTGCCCTGACTCATTGGCCGAATCTGGCCCGGATTGTAAGGGCAGAGATGATTCAGCTGAGATCAGCAGAGTATATTCACATCTCACGCAGATTGGGTCATTCGCGAATTCGTATTGCGGTGCAACACATGCTGCCTCATCTGATCCCGCAGCTATTCGTGGGAGTGCTGCTGATCTTCCCTCATGCCATTCTGCATGAGGCAGCGATTACGTTTCTGGGGCTGGGGCTGTCACCGCAGCAGCCAGCGATCGGTATTATTTTATCAGAGTCGATGAGATATTTGTCCGCAGGGATGTGGTGGCTGGCCTTTTTCCCAGGTCTCGCATTGTTGTTGGTTGTTCGTGCGTTTGATGTGTTGGGCGGTAGTCTGAAGACATTAACGGGAACCGGCAGTTCAAGGGAGGTGGTGTAGACATGGCGCTTCTTGAAGTGGAGGAAGTATCGGTTTCGTTCCGGCGTGCTCGGGGATGGTTTGGGCACGAGGAGACCCAAGTTATTCAGGATCTGAATCTGTCTGTCAATGAAGGGGAGATTGTCGCCGTCGTAGGGGCAAGTGGATCAGGCAAAAGTGTGTTGGCGCAGGCAATCATGGGCATTCTTCCTGCCAATGCGACGATAGAAGGCCGGATTAGCTATGCAGGCGAACCCTTGACCATGGACCGGCAGCTTCATCTGCGTGGAGATAAAATGGTGTACATTCCCCAATCGGTCAGTTATTTGGATCCGTTGTTGAAGGTGGGCAGGCAGGTTCAACCTGTAAGCCAAAAGACAGGGCGTAAGCACCGATCGACGCTCCGATCCACGATGCAAAAGGCAGAGCAGGAACTGACGGGACGTTATGGATTGCCTCAGGGCACGTCGGGCAAATATCCGTTTGAGCTGTCAGGTGGCATGGCTCGGCGGGTGTTGATGGCAACGGCCACCTCCGGTGATCCGAAACTCATTATTGCAGATGAGCCCACACCTGGCATTCATCCCGAAGTGCTGGCTGAAACGATGAAGCAATTTCGACAACTGGCCAATGAAGGCGTAGGCATCCTTTGGATTACCCATGATATTACGACTGCTTTGACGGCAGCAGACCGCATATCCGTATTTTACGCAGGCTCCAATGTGGAGACGGCGCAGGTTTGTGATTTTACGGGAAAGGGCGAAAGATTAAGACATCCATACACGAAGGCGCTCTGGAATGCATTGCCGCAAAATGATTTTCAACATCTGTCTGGTACCCAGCCTGCAGCAGGTCGGCAGCAGGTAGAAGGATGCTCATTTGCACCACGCTGCATTGGAGCGACGATGGCTTGCACGAACGAACGTCCTGAGCTGCGCAAAGTTCGTGGTGGGGAAGTGAGGTGCGTTCATGCCACTTGAAGCTAGAAAGACAGGGTATCGTTATGGTAAAGACGCTTGGGTACTTCAGGATATAAATATGAAAATACAGCAGGGGGAGGTCGTTGGCTTGTGGGGGCCCAGTGGGTGTGGAAAAACAAGTCTTGGGCGTATCCTTGCAGGGTATGTGGAACCGTTGGCAGGTCAAGTGCTGCTGGATGGGAAACCGCTGCCCAAAACCGGGGCCTGTCCGGTCCAACTTGTATTCCAGCATCCGGAGAAAGCGGTGAATCCACGCTGGCGAATGCGCCGTGTCTTGAAGGAAGCCATGATCGAGGATCAGGAGCTGCTCAATGACTTGGGTATCCAGACGAATTGGCTGGATCGAAGGCCCGGTGAGTTGTCAGGCGGAGAATTGCAACGATTCTGCGTTGCACGTGCACTCGGCACAGCAACTCGTTACGTGATCGCTGATGAGATGACCACCATGCTGGATGCGATCACACAGGCACAGATCTGGCATACCGTGATGAATATCGCGCGTCAGCGCAACCTGGGACTGTTGATCATCAGCCATGATCGGGAGTTACTGGACAGGTTATGCGATCGGATTGTGCAGATGCCAACTTCATAGCTTATGGTGTATAAACCGTTTTCCAATATAAAAGGGGTGTCCGAGTAGTCCATCATGAACATGAATCATGGATTTGACTACAGGGACAGCCCCTTTTGCAATTTTACCGAACTCAGCGCTTAAATGAAACGAGCGCGAGTTATTAGACGAAATTCTAGTTTCGTTGTTGGAACGAATTGAAGACACCTTATGCCTGATTCGTTAGCGTCTTTAATTTACTTTAACGTATTTCAACTTTCTTGGTCGACAGCCTGCCCATTAGCACAGACAATCTGCGCATGGCTTCTTCCACTGTTGAACGTGGGCAGGCTACATTCATACGCATGAATCCTGTGCCTTCTGCTCCGAAGATACTTCCATCATTGAAGGCGAGTCCCGCTTCCTTGAGCAGCATCGTACACAGCTGCGCATGTGGAATATTCAACTTTCGGAAATCCATCCACAGCAGGTAAGTCGCTTCTGGAAGTCGGATTCCGACTTGCGGCATATGCTCTGCGACATACTCCTGCACGTATTCCATATTTCCGCGGATATAGACAAGACAGTCATCCAGCCATTCTTCGGCACCGTTGTAGGCCGCTTCGGCTGCAACTGCTCCCAACGTGGAGATGTTGGCAAGTCCCATCGTTTTCACGCCCTGCATGAATGATTCCCGCAGCTGGGCGTTTGGAATGATGATATTGGAGGTGCAGAGACCTGGAATGTTGAACGTTTTGCTTGGAGCTGTACAGATGATGCTAAGATCAGCGACAGCTTCAGAAATAAGGGCCAACGGAGTATGCGCACCGCGTTGGTGTACCAGATCGGCATGAATCTCATCCGAAACGATAATTACATTATATTGCACGCAAAGTGCAGTAAGGCTTTGAAGTTCTTCATGAGTCCATACCCGTCCAATCGGGTTGTGAGGACTGCACAGAATTAACATTTTGACCCGACCCGTCTTCAGGCAGGATTCCAGATGTTCCAAATCCATGGAGTAATGTCCATCGTTCTCTACCAATGAATTGGTCATCAGTTCTCTGCCTTGACCACGTACCACATCATAGAAGGGTGCATACACCGGAGTCTGAATTACTACTGCATCTCCCGGTACGGTGAACCGTTGTACAGCAATGCTGAGTGCAGGCACAATACCTGGGGTGAATACAACCCATTCATTGTTAATACTCCAGTTGTGACGGCGCTCCATCCATCCCGATAGCGCAGCGTGATACGCATCTGTTCGCACCGTATAGCCAAAAATCCCATGTTCCATTCGAGTCTTCAGCGCTTGAATGACCGACGGCGGAGCGGCGAAATCCATATCAGCAACCCACATGGGGAGTGCATCCGCAACGCCAAAGATCTCCTCAAGCGCATCCCATTTCTCTGATCCCGTGGAGAGCCGATTAATCGGCTCGTCAAATGTATGATTATTGTTCTTGCTCATTGCTTAAATCCCCCTTGAAATCCGTTCCTTCGACTACAATCGACAGATTATTATCTAATAAATTTGGTGATTTCGCAACTTGTAACCAGCAGATGGATTCCATTTTATATAGGGCTGCTTCCATGATTTTGTTCATGCAATAACAATGATTCGAGTGTGCGTATGGACAGTGAAGCAGTAACTGTCCCATATCCAAACATCCAAACAGTAAAAGCCACCAGAGAAGGTCAGGATATGACCGATTCTACTGGTGGTTTTTTTGCTGATCCTGAATTCTTCTCGCGCAGGCAGACATGAAGAGCAGGAGGAAGAATATTTATTTTTATTTCATAAATGTGATCTTATGATGGCGTTACAAGTGCTCGTTAAACCATCCGGCAATATGCTCCAGACGACGTACCCTTAAGTGCGGGTGACCTCCACGGGACAGCTCGTGATTGGCTCCCGGGAAACGAACGAACCGAGTGGTCTGTTTGCGCCGCTTCAAGGCAACATACAGTTGTTCAGCCTGTTCAATCGGACAACGCAGATCCTGCTCACCATGCAAAATCAGCAGCGGCGTGCTGACATTACCCACATATGCAAGCGGGGAGTGTTTCCATAACTTCTCGGTGTCATCCCATGCATTACCGCCAATCTGGTCTTCCGTGAAAAAGAATCCAATATCACTGACTCCGTAGAACGAGAGCCAGTTAGAGATGGAACGCTGAGTGACGGCTGCCTTGAAACGGTCAGTATGTCCAACGATCCAGTTGGTCATGAAGCCACCATAGCTGCCGCCAGTGACGCCCAGACGGGACTCGTCGATAAACGAATATCGGGACAACGCATAATCCATGGCTTCCATCAGATCACGATAATCCCCGCCGCCATAGTCACCCCGGCAGGCATTCACGAATTGCTGCCCGTATCCGAGCCCACCTCTTGGATTGATATATACAACAGCATAGCCCTGTGCTGCGAGGATCTGGAACTCATGCATAAACGTAAAGCCATACATCATATGTGGACCGCCATGAATCTCAAGGATGGTTGGGACTTTGACCCCTTCCACCATGCCAGCCGGTTTGAGCATCCAGCCTTGCAGTCGCAGGCCATCAGAGGAATCGAACCAGAAGGTCTCCGGTGTGCTAAGTTGGATTTCTTCATCCAGTTGAGGATTGCTATGGGTCAATTGTATAGGCTCGGCCCCAACTTCATCAGGTTGGGTATACAGAAAGAGATCACCAGGATGAAGTACGTCTGCTACGCCTGCCACAATCTGTCCATTTTCCAGCATAGCAAATTGATAGAACTCTTTCTCGTCCGGCAAGATGTATTCGGCATGACTGCCGTCCCGTGCAAATCGGGCAATCCGGACGCTACCTTCAATAGTAGCAAGACAGAGAATGGATAAACCATCACGACTGAATACCGCGCCCGTATTAATCAGGTGTGAACGCATATCACCAACGAGGCTGTGATTGATCTGGACATCCCAATCCTTGCTCAGACATACGGGTTGGCCGCCTGAGATCGGAAGGGTATAGAGCTTGACCAACGTAGCATTTCCATAGGAGCGGTCGCTGGCAAGCAGTGCAAGGGATTGTCCATCAGGTGCGTACGTCAGCCGGCCGAAAGAGTATCCTTCCGGGGTCAACTGCTGCACGTCAGATCCGTCAGCCTTGGCGCGATACACATGGTTCGTCAGGGTGTAATCGTTATGCTCCTCGCCCTCTTCCGGAAACTGAGCGATCCAGGCAATGGACTCTCCATCCGGCGACCACGCATAATCCCCAACGTCATAATAGCCTGTAGTTACAGGAATCGCTTCTCCGCCTTCAGTTGGAACACGGAAGAGATGGGTTCGTCGCCCGTTCCACAGTCCACCGCTGTCAGATTTCATTCGAATTCGATCCACGACAAGTTCTTGCGGCATTTTTTTATCTATGTCTTCCGTTTCATCTTCGTCTTTTTCACTCATGTCCACAGATGACTTAACAAGCAAATTGAGCCCATCTGGTGACCAGAGCAGGGAGCTGACGCCATGCTTCAAATGACTGATTTGTTGTGCTTCTCCACCATCTGAGGCGATCAGCCACACTTGTGTTTTGCCTTCATGCTCTCGTAAAAAAGCAAGCTGTGAACCATCCGGCGACCAAGCAGGAGCGTGATCCTTATCCCCAGATGTGAAAGGTCTTTCCTTCTGGTTCTCCAGGTTAAGGAGTCTCAGGTGAGAAGAATAACCGTCTCGTGCTTCATTTGTTTTCCGACTTACATATACCAATTGTCCGCCCTGAGGAGACGGAGTTGGATCATTAACCCATGTAATTTGAAAAAGATCTTCCGATGTTATGCCGCGCAGACTCTTCATTGTTTGTCCTCCCACCACGATTCAGATTGTTTTAATTTCCTAACCTTTCCATTTATATTAACGGAAAGCATGAGGCAGGACAACACGATTCTAACGAACGTACTCCTATTTCTTAACAATATCGCCTGTGCCCGAAAGGAATTATTGGAAGCATGACGAATCCTAATGTTGAATAGTCATGAAATAGACGAAAAGCTGTCTGAAAATGATGTTTAATGTCAGTTGAATATGTTTAATGAACAATGCTATTTAAGTATATTTGGTCATCCAGCTCATTTAATGAGCTGTACCCCTTTTATATAGATCATTCTTGTCTCAGTCACCATGAAGGAGGAGCATCACTTTGTCCACATCCTATGATCAACAGCACGTGGAATACCCGAGCCGGAAACGAATGGCATGGCTTACAGTAGGGGCGGCACTTTTTGTAGCAGCCGGATTTTTTTTGATGTTTGATGATTCTTCAGCCAAGGGATCTGCCATTTCTTCCGTTATAGGCTTGTTCTCCATTTTATTTTTTGGGCTTTGTCTCTGCTACAGCCTGGTGAAGATGATTAAGAAGGAACCTTCCTTTGTTGTCGATGAGCATGGGTTTGTGGATTCATCTTCTTACACATCAGGAGGGTTAATTGCCTGGAAAGATGTTGAGAATATTTTTATGTATGAATTCATGGGACAGAAGATGATTGGGGTTAAATTGTGGGACGAGAAAGCGTTTCTGGATCGTCAGAATGGGATGAAGCGCAAATTAATGACGGTAAATAGCAGCATGGTCGATGCTACGGTAAGCATTGCCCAGAGCAGCCTCACGTTACCACTGGATCAGTTGTATATCATGATGGTGGAGCGTTGGAAGCGATCGAATGAAAGGGCGAGTGAAGGGAGTAGCTTTGATCTGTTTAATAATCAATAGATAGGAAGAAGAGTATTCTCAGATTGGAGGAGTACAGATGCAACAAGGAAATCAGATGCGTACGATCCAGCTACCCGATGGGACAACATTACCTGCAATCGGACAGGGAACATGGTACATGGGTGAGAAACAATCCAGTCGGAGAGAAGAAGTTCAGGCACTGCGTCATGGTATTGAACGTGGAATGACAGTAATAGATACGGCTGAGATGTATGCTGAAGGCGGGGCGGAAGAGGTCACTGGTGAAGCGATAAAAGACTGTCGCGATGATGTATTTCTGGTATCCAAGGTATATCCTCACCATGCGGATCGGAAGCAGATGATTAGCGCTTGTGAGCGCAGCCTTTCGCGTTTGGGTACAGATCGCTTGGATCTGTACTTGCTGCACTGGCGTGGAGGTGTGCCGTTGGAAGAGACGGTTGAAGCTCTGGAACAGTTGAAACAATCAGGCAAAATTCTGCGCTGGGGTGTCTCGAATCTGGATACAGAGGACATGCAGGAGCTCTGGAACGTTCCAAGTGGTCAGCATTGTGCAGTGAATCAGGTGCTGTATCATGCAGCTTCTCGTGGTATAGAATACGAGCTTCTTCCCTGGTTGAGGGAACGCCGTATTCCTGTGATGGCATATTGTCCACTGGCCCAGGGAGGCAGGCTTCGTAAAGAGTTACTGGAGCATTCAGTCATCCGTGAGATTGCTAAGGATCGAGGAGTCAGTCCTTCGCAAATTGCGTTATCCTGGGTTATTAGGGATGGAGACATACTGGCGATCCCGAAAGCTGTACAGCTGAATCATGTTGCGGAAAATGCTGCGGCGATGGATGTTATTTTGACCCAAGATGAAATGGTTCGGTTGAATGAGGCATTCCCTGCACCTAAGGGCAAAGTGCCTTTGGATATCGTATAGAAAACTTCTTGTCAGACCGATTACATCATACAATGAACGAAGTTGAAAGAATCAAGAGTAATAAGAGCAGATCTGAGGATCTGTTCTTTTTTTTGCATTTGAAGCCATTTTAAATAAATGGGCTTTACAACAACAAATCACTAGTGTACTATGTAACTAACACACAGATACAGAGAGGAGCGAGGACATTGTGAGCATCGAATTTGACAACAACTTGCCAATCTACCTGCAGATTATGCAGTACATCAAAAGACAGATTGTGACCGGAACACTTAAGGCAGGCGATAAAATTCCTTCGGTTCGTGAGCTCGCGGCCGAATTACAGATCAATCCCAATACAGTACAGCGAACATTTCAGGAGTTGGAGCGGGAAGAAGTGGTTGAAACCAAGCGAGGTCTGGGTCGATACGTGACAAGTGAGGAGTCGAAAATTATGACGATCAAAAAAGAGATGGCTGGTGAATTGCTGGAGCGTTTTCTGACAGGAATGCAGGAACTGGGCATCGAAGAACAGGATATCGTAAATATCGTGGCGGATGCCGTTGCAGAGGGAAAGCAATCACTGCATCGTAATGGAAGAGGAGGAACAGGGAATGAGTAATATTCTTGAGCTGAACCATGTGAGCAAAACGTATGGCGGCAAGAAAGCACTTCATGACATCACGCTTGATATCGCACCAGGCCGAATTGTAGGTCTGCTGGGCAGTAACGGCAGCGGTAAAAGTACGTTGATGAAGCTGGTTGCAGGGCTTCTGCACCCCAGCAGTGGAGATGTTCGTGTTACGGGAAAAGCGGTTGGCTTGGAAACGAAGTCACTGGTATCCTTTATGCCGGACCGCCCGTTGACCGAGAATTGGATGAAGGTACGGGACGCGATTGCGTATTACCGCGATTTCTACGCTGATTTTGATCAAGAGAAAGCGAGAGAGATGCTTGATTTCATGAAGCTTGGAGAGGGAGATAAGGTAAGACATCTGTCGAAAGGCATGAATGAACGACTGCAATTAACACTGGCTCTTTCCCGTAAAGCTCGTCTTTATTTGCTCGATGAACCGATTGGCGGGGTAGACCCGGTTGCCCGTGGCAAAATTCTGGATGCGATTGTGAAGTTCTATGACGAAGACAGCAGTCTGATCATCTCTACACATCTCGTAACGGATATTGAACGGATTTTTGATGAAGTGATCTTCATCCGTGAAGGCGAATTGGTGATGCGGGAAGAAGTGGAGACACTGCGTCTCAAGTACGGTAAAAGTGTGGATGAGATGTTCAAGGAGGTCTATGCGGAATGATGACATTGCTGAAGTATGACTTTAGAAGGAATTGGAATACGCTTTTGGCTGGGTTAGCCGTATTGATTATCGTTCAAATTGGGCTGGCATTGTTTTTTTCTGAAGTAACAGGGAGTGTTATAGGTGTCATTGCATATGTCGGAGCAGGTGTGGCCATTTATGTGAAAATGATCAAGACATACCGATCCAATATCCGTTCGTTCAACCGTCGTCTTGTGCCGGTAACAGGGCTGTCTCACGTCTTGTCTCCGATCATATTCGGAACACTCTGCTGGTTGGGCTTAATGGTTGTTGCTGCCATTCACTACTTTATTTACAGTACAACGCATACAGGGATTAACTTTACCAGCTACATTAACGATTCGGGTATTCATGTTTCGGAGATTCTTAATGTGTTGCTGTTTCTCTGGTGGGTGGCTATGTTCAGCATCATAATCATCTTCCTCTCCATTTCTATCGGAGGCAGCTTCCGCTTTAAAACAGGACCATGGATTAGTATTGTCGCATTTTTCGTACTAGTCAATGTCATTAGCTGGCTGGAGAATATCATCTTCTCGGGTCGTTTTAATTCGAACGAATTATTTCATTTCACTGAAGAAAGCACAGCGCTCTCCTTTACGTCCAATCGGATTACATGGTCAGATGGAACATGGGCCAGTATTATTTTTGAAATCATCGTGGCTGTGATTTTGGTTGGTGTTGCTGTGTATCTGAATAATAAAAAAGTTGAAGTTTAAGATAAGATTCTGTCAGCTGCAATTTAGCTGGCAGATTTTTTTATTTGAAGCAATTCCCAGTTCTTATACGTAAATAGGGATATATGTCGTTTTACAATATGGGAGAAGGTTTATTTCTTGTAAGGGAGGAATTCCATGGAACTCTATTTCAGAGATAATTTCTTTAATGCAGGGTACACCGAGATTATGAACCATGAACAGGAACAGGCAGGTCATCTCGATTTGAAAAGTGCCTTTGGTTCATCGCTTGATGTATTCGATAACTCGGGACTCATTTGCAGTGGTAAATTCCGCATGTTTAGTAACCGTTGGGATGTGACCTCAGCCGATGGAAGGGAGTGGGGTGTCTTACGGGCGAGGTTCAGCTTTTTCAGTAAGAAGTATGAGTACGATGCAGGACCGCGTGGTGTGTATGATGTCTCCGCGCCCGCGTTTTCACATGAATATGATATCACCGGGATGGGCGGTAAAGTTGTGGCAAGCTTCAGGCGTACAAGTGGCTGGTTCGGTTCAGGCGCATTTGTGTTAGACAACCAATCAGAACATCTGGATACGTATGAATTGATAGCGGTTGTGATGGGTGTGCATGCGATTAATAAAAGAAGGAACTCGGCTGCCGGTAGTGGCGCGTAGAGAAAACATATGAACAAAGAGGCTGTCCCTCAGGTCGTTAGTATAACGGGGGACAGCCCTTTTTGTATTATATTATTCTAATGAAACGAACACACCCTATTTGTCCCCCTATGCATAAGTTGGACGTTTAACGAATCACAACTAACAAGAGCTATGCAGAATCACTGCCGTCTGCATTGGCGAAAGGCTTTTCAATGGTGTGGCTGCGCACTCCTCCAGAAGTCCGTTCAGGCAGTGCTTCAAGTTCGGTTTCCGCATAGCGTGCCAATACTTTTGCGGCTGTCTCGGACATTCGCTCTCGAAGCGCAGCATTGTCTGCAATCCGTACCCGTTTGCCCAGAAAACGCATTTTGGACAGCACATAATCCATCTCATTCCGCGGGATGGTCAGTTCAATGCGGTACGTCTGTTGGGCTTCCACAAATTCCACCTGCTTCTCGAAGCAGGAAAAGGCATACAGAATTCGGGACAACTCCTGATTGAACTCCGGCAGCACTTCGATCATTAAGGTCGTCTTCCGGTTTTCCGTTAAAATCGCGATTTTGGCAGCATATTGAGAAGCAGTTTCCGGTTGAAGCGGCTGAGCTTCCGCGGTAATGATGCTGTGCAGCTTGGTGGACATCAGTTTGTTGTAGAGTGGAGCATACCAGAGTACGTACCATTCTTTTTTGACCATGGAATATTCGAGCTTGTAGGGGTATCCAAACTGATCCTGGCTGATTCGTCCATTGCGTACACGCCCTGTCAAGCGAAACCCCTGATGATGCAAAATCATCTGCCGTAATGGTTTGAGCAGCGGATGAAAGACACTGTTTTCTTCACTTTTGGCTTTTTCGGTCAGGTAATCCTGAAGGTCCAGATCCTGCTCTGCATCCAGCATGTCATGCATTTTGTGCAACGTGTCAGGGTTTATTGCTTCTGGTGCGGCAGGGTGATTCAGCATCATGCGCAGCCAGGCCCGTTCCTGGGATGTCCAGGTGAACAGTCCGGTTTCATTCAATCTCGTCATCATCTGGTAGTTGAACATCTTCTCGAACAGATTCATAATATTGCGCAATCTCCTTCCATTCCTTAATCATCTCCTGACGCAGCCTCTGTGGAGCGATCACCTCACAACTTGAGCCAAAACTCCGAAGCCACGGCTTAATCTCGGTGATACCGTTGACCTGGATTTCATACAGAAAGGTATGTTCCGTTTCGGGCGTAATCGTTCCCCATTGGCCTTGCAAACGAACCCGATCCAGAATGAAGTTACGTTGGCTGTCCTGAGGATGGAAGAAGCGGGCTTGAACCGTTACGGTGTTCCCCGTATCCACTAGCCAGCTGTAGCGGCTGATCTCGGCCCACTGTTGTTTCAATTCGAGCATATATCCTTCTTCAATTGAATCCTGTTCCTCCAGCTGTGTAATGCCTTCCATGCGGAATTTCACAAAGCCTCGGCGTCCCTGATATCCAATGACATACCAGCGGCCATACTGATGGTCATAGACCACTTCAAGTGGTACGATCCGGTTGGACCGTCCGCCTGCTTCCCGTTCAAAGCGTGGATTCGTATTCTGCGAGCTGTAGCTGGACGGTTTTTTGGGTGAATAGTACAGAAACTTGACATGTTTTCGTTGGCGAATTGCACTAAGCAGAGTGTACAGATGTGCTTCGTCCAGAATGCGTGAATAATAGTGGTATTTATATATGAATGGCTCGGTGGCTTCTTCCTGCGGATAACTTGCGGCAATGGCCTTTTTGAGACTGTCCCGCAATATATAGCCTTGTACGGACGGAACCTGAGTGTTTGCCATAATATCCACAAAATCATACAACTCCAACTGTTCTTCCACGGATAGACCCGTAAGTACGTCCTGCTGCAAAAGGTAACGATATGGCCTGCCGCCAGGTTCCTTGCGGATCACCCCCACTTCTTCAAGATACTTCAAATCGGAGCGAATGGTCTTTTCGTCAGGCAGCGCCAGTTCCTCTGGAAGTTCAGCGCAGCAGGCATCCAGTAATTCCATTGCGGTTAAAGCTTGATCTTGCAGGGTATGCAAAAGGACAGAAAGTCGCTGCACTTCAGTCTCTTTCATCGACTTGGCTCGAAAGAGGAAGAGCAGCATAGGCTCAGCAGATTCTCCATACTGGAAGCGAACAAGGTCCGCCATTTCTTTGTTTGGTTCCGAGCCTGAGCGTTGGTCAGCGACGGTCTGCATGATTTCTTTTAATCTACGCTGGGTTTTATCAAAAGTATGTACGGATATACCAAGCCGTTCGGCATATTGTTTACGGTTGTACGCACCACTTGTCAGGGACAGCATACGCAGAAATTGAATTTCTTTATCAAAGCTCTCTTTAGCCATGAATATTCACTCCTTGGTGGCCTGGAGTCAGGCGAATGTATGGATGACTATGTTGGCAGAACAATTCTTCGTTATATAGAAACATTGGTGATCTTCCCATTTACTATATCCCTACATTGTATCAGGATGAGTGGCTGGTTTCATTTTAAACTTATGGATGTTTGAATCAATTTCCTAGTACCTTTAGCTGCTTCAATCGTTACAAAACGATAATTTAATGAGTTATGAAATTGATTCGTCGCCATACTTTCGCCATGTTCGCGTGCAAATGTGTGAGGCATAATAAGGTTGTGAAGCGGGGCAGCAACAAACTCTGCGGATCAAGGTTCCGAGGCGCCAGGGAGGGTTACTTCGACTGTTAATCGACCAGGTCGTTGGTTCGAATCCAATCGCCGCCGTTCATGGCGGTGTAGCTCAGCGGTAGAGCGGGTATTATACCTTCCCACCTTTTTCCTCGGAACATTTTATTATGGAATATCAGTAAATAGACTCACACCGGGAGGTCATGAGTGATGAGCAGAGCAAAACAATTATTTAGTCAACCTCAGCCAACGACACGTAATCATGGGGACTACGGAGCCTATGACCGTTTGGTGGAGGAACAATATATACAGATGTTGATGACCAATACATTGAACAATACGTTTTATGCAGACACACAGCAACTGATGGATGATGCGATGGTCAGTCATCAGGAGATGGCTGAGGTCGATGCAGGGTTTATGGCGCGGGCGCTGGTCTATGCTCGTAATGAAGGCTTGATGCGGTTACAGCCTCTATACGGGCTGGCACTCTTGTCCAAGGTGGACCCGGATCAGTTTGCGAAAGTATTCTCCAAGGTGGTACAGACACCGGCTGACTTGGCCGATTTTCTGACGATTCTAAGAGGAACGGGGCGAGGACAGGGCGGTCGAGCGGTGAAGCGCCAGGTGAGTCAATTTTTGAACGGCATCACTGAATATTGGGCAATCAAATACAACGGGCGCGGACGTGGATACAGTCTGGGCGATATGATCGCTACAGCACACCCCAAGCCGACAGATATGAAGCAGCAAGCCTTGTTCCGTTATTTGCGAGGACATGAAGTGGATCTTACAGACCTGCCGCAGTTGCAGGCGCTGGAAAAGCTGAAGGCTACCCCAAACCCTGCAAGTCGGATGCATCTGATCGAAAAAGGAAAACTGCCGTATTCGGTGGTCACATCGATCATGCAGCCGACACGTACGGTATGGGAGGCGTTGATGTCTCAGATGCCGACCTTTGCATTGTTACGTCATCTGAATGCAATGGATCGGGCGGGAGTGTTTGAAAAATCGAAAAATATCGATTACGTAACGGGTCGTCTAACGGATGCAGAAGCCCTGCGCAAGTCGCGCATCTTACCTTTCCGATTCGCCAGTGCATATGAAATGATCGCAAGAGAAGAGCTGCGCTCTGCTTTGCGGGAAGCGGTGGAGCTATCCATTGGCAACCTGCCATCGTTGCCGGGAAGAACCGCCATTTTCCTGGACCGCTCCGGTTCCATGCAAGGGGATTATTTGCGAATTGGATCGGTGCTGGCACTGGCGCTATATAAACAAACACGAGGCAACTCGCTGTTCTGGTTATTCGACCATATGGTTGAGGATGCTCGTCCCAAGATGGATGAAAGTATCCTTTCCCAAGCTCATCGGATTCGCGCACAAGGTGGAACCGACACGGGACGGCCTGTACGAGAGCTTCGGGATATTGGAGAGAAAGTGGATCAGATCATTATGATCACCGATGAACAGCAGAATGAAGGCAGTCCGTTATATGCTGAGCTTGTACGTTATCGGCGGATGATGAATCCGGACCTGAAAGCATTTATTGTGGATATTGCACCTTATCAGCAGGCAATGGTGCCGCCACGGGATGGCAATACCTTTTATATCTATGGGTGGAGTGAAACGGTACTGACGTATATTGCTGAGACTGTAGCGGGATATGATACACTTGCGAGCCGGGTGAGAGAGATAGAGATTTAAATTGGAAAATGTGGAGGCCATAGAGATGACTCATGTTCATGAAGAAATGAGAGATACGATTAGACAGCAGCTGAAGCAGATCGAACAGGAGGAGCAGGTGCGGATCATCTATGCCTGTGAATCGGGCAGCCGGGCATGGGGATTTCCTTCACAGGACAGCGATTATGATGTTCGTTTCCTGTATGTGAGATCGCTGGAATGGTACTTGTCCATTGAAGATAAAAGGGATGTTATCGAACGCCCGATCAGTGATCAGCTTGATATTAATGGTTGGGATTTACGCAAAGCTTTGAAGCTGTTTCGCAAGTCGAATCCACCACTGCTGGAGTGGCTGCAATCCCCGATTCAGTATGACGAACCGTACAGCGTGGCAGAGCATATTCGTGGACTATCGCCTTTGACCTTCTCGCCAAAGTCCTGTATGTACCATTATCTGAATATGGCGAAGGGAAACTTCCGGGATTATCTGCAGGGTGAGCAGGTGAAGATCAAAAAGTATTTCTATGTGCTGCGCCCACTGCTCGCCTGTGGCTGGATCGAACGTTATGACGCGATGCCGCCGATGGCATTTGAAGAGCTGGTGCAAGAGCTTGTTCCTCAGAGCGCGCCGCTCTATACGGAAATCCATGAACTGCTGCGCCGGAAAAAGGCGGGTGAGGAACTCGACCTGGAACCGCAGCTACCTGCGATACATGCTTTTTTGGCGGAGAAGATCGCGCATTTTGAAAAACTGGCCGCCCAGCTGGAGAATGAACAGATTATTCAATATGAAGAACTGGACCGGATTTTCCGTTTTGCACTGCAAGAGGTGTGGGCGGCAAAGGAATAACAAGGAGAAGGAGGAGAACTGATGCATCTAATGTTGAAAGCAAGAGGAGCAGGGTCAGGAGCTGTATCGCGTTTGCTGGCGAAGAATCCACATAACGTATATGACCGGATGGAAAAAGGTGTACGCGTACGAATTGTGTACATCACCGATACTGAGAGCGAAATTGAAGTGCTGATTCATGCCGAACCTGACCCTGTTGATCTGGTAAGAGGCACTCCGAACGGTTACGACATCACACAATATATTAATGACCGGGAATTTGTGACGAGCAGTCTGTTCTGCTCCTACATACGTCCTGCACTGGGGACGGCGCTGAATGGTAAACCGAAGGAAGACTATGTGCAATGGGTGGAGCATCCGTTCGATATGGAACTGTCATTTGGACCTGTTGCATCGGACCTCCCTGATCGGGTTGTGGAGGAACTATTCTCATCACTCGGCTACGCGGTTACCCTTGAGCGAGATGAGTTGTCTTATACGTTTGATCTGAAAAAGAAAAGCTCAATCCGTCGTATTAGGCTGCATGGACAGGTCACGGTGCAAAATGCACTGCGTCAGTTATTTCTGCTGATCCCAGTGTTGGACAACTACAAACATTATTTCATCAGTGAAGACGAGATTGATAAGATCAAACGTTATGGCGAAGGATGGCTGGAAAACCATCCGTTGAAAGAGCTTATTGTCCGACGTACACTGCGATTTTCTGAACTGATTCGGAAGTATGAGCTTCAGGAAGGGGCTTTGTCTGTTTCGGTTGAGCAGGCAGGTGAGTTGAATCAGATTTCGGATAAGGATATCAATGAGAGTGATGAGGGGATTCAAGATGGCTCCGCAGGTGAGGTTGAGCGATCTGAGTCACCAGTGAGTTTAAATGAACTGCGTTATCGTGCAATCACGGAAGTGGTTACAGGTCTTCCAGTCAAACGGCGTATTGTCGATATGGGAGCCGGGGAAGGGAAGCTTTCTGCTCGCTTAGCCTACATTTCGGGCGTGGAATCCATTCTGGCCGTTGAACCATCAGGTCAGTCACGGCTTCGGGCTATGGAGCGCTTTGCGAAGTTGGAAGATCGCAGTGGGGTAATTGCTATGCCGGAGCCTGTGATCGGTTCACTCTATTATTTTGATGAACAGATGCAAAACCAGGATGTCATGATCCTGTGTGAAGTGATAGAGCATATCGAAGCGTATCGCTTGAACGGAATTATGGATACCATTATGAATGATTATCGACCTGATGTGTTGCTGGTGACGACTCCGAACAAAGAGTACAACGAAGTGTATACGATGGAGCAGGAGAGCTTCCGTCACCATGATCATCGTTTCGAGTGGACTCGGGCGGAATTGGCTGAACGATGTGAGGAATGGGCACTTCAAGGGAATTATACTTTTGAAATACGGGGTATTGGTGATTACGCAGAGGAATACGGACAACCTACACAACTGGTCATTTTTGAGCGGAGAAAGGAGAATGGATCATGAAGAACAACAGGAAGCCTAATGAGATAGAAGATACAATCAGGTGCCAGGGCGATGAGGCGAATGCCTTGGATCGAATACAGCGTGAAATTCGCTTGCCGCATTCAGGCATCGTTGTTCTGGTGGGGCCTTCGAACAGTGGTAAAAGCACGTTGTTGGATCGTCTCATTTTAGAAGGTGTCATCCGAAGAACCGAAGCAGTCTCATCTGACCAATTCCGAATGTTAATTGGAGATGACGAGTATATAGATTGGAAACATCGGCCTCGTAGCGAAGCAGACGTAATCTATGCCGAGTATCACCAGGTATCTGCCAGGGCGTTTGAAGCGATGGAGGCGATACTCGCAACCCGCTGCCGTCTGAACAAGCTGACCTGGGTTGATGCCACCCATCTGTATCCAGAGGATCGTCAGCGTTTGATTCAAATCGCCAGAAAAGCTCATGTACCCGTGATTGCTGTCGTACTGGATATCCCTGAAAAAGAACTGCTCGAACGTGATGTTCAGCGAGAGTATCCGCGCGGACGTCAGAGGGTGAAACAACAGGTGCAGCAGTTTAAACGAACACTACGCTCCATCCGTGAAGATGGCTTCGACGCTAATTATGTTCTGAAACAGCCTGGTGAATTCTCGTTTATCCGTACATCCAACCCCCTTGTGATTGATATAGATACAGGTATCAACATCATTGGAGACATTCACGGCTGTTATGATGAAATGATGGAATTAATTCTGAAACTCGGATATGAGGATAAAGATGGAAGTGGTCTTTACTATCATCCGGAAGGACGGAAATTGGTTTCAGTTGGAGACGTAACCAGTCGGGGACCAGAATCGTTAAAATGTCTATTGTTCTGGCAGCGGCATTGTGCATCCGGACTGGCCTACATGATCGACAGCAATCATGGCTGGAAGATAGGACGTTATCTGGATGGTCGTGACGTGACGTTAAGTCATGGCGATGAACATGTGGAGGCTGAGCTTATTCAGTTGGAGCAGGAGCAGGGCCAAGAGACGGCACTGCAAGTACGAGAAGAACTAAGGACATTTCTACTTGATGCGCCATCGCATCTTATTTTTTCAAGAAATGGCGTGCGTCAGGTGGTTGTAGCACATGCAGGGATTCGGGATCACTTTATCGGGAAACAGTCCAAACGCATTCAGGATTATTGCCGCTATGGTGATGTGGAGGGAACGGATGAACACGGCAGACCGATTCGCAAGGATTGGTACGTAGATCACACTTCGGGTGAATGCATTGTCTGGGGACACGATCCGCATCCATATCCCATGATAGTGAATGATACGGTCAATATTGATCAAGGCGTTGTCTTTGGTGGTATGCTCACAGCGTGGCGGATGCCTGAACGCGAAGCAATTAGTGTTCCGGCAAAGCAGGATTACGCTGAAGATTTGGACAGTCCACTTAAACGTTGGGAACGGCGGAGATTTGCACCTCCGAACTTACGTAAATTCAAGGAAGGATTCACAGTGCAAACCGGGTCCCGGCTGGATGTATCCATTCATGCTGAGGTCGCGAAGGCGGCGATTGATACGTTTTCCCATTTTACCGTACCTTTGGAGGAACTAGTTTATATCCCACCTACGATGAGCCCACCACCAACAGCTTCTTCGGTAGAAGGGTATTTGGAACATCCACGGGATGCGTTCCAGTACTACCGATCTCAGGGTGTTACTCGGATGGTAGCGGAGAAGAAACATATGGGAAGCCGTGCCATTATGCTCCTGTTCCGAGACGAACAAGTAGCGGAGAAGCGGGTGGGAAGATCAATGCTGGGGAACATTGTGACCCGGACAGGACGTTCCTTTTTTGACCGGACGATTGAGCAGAAGGTGTTATCAAGATTACATGCGGATTTGATCGCAGCGGATTATTTTGACCGTCATCAGACGGAGTTCGTATTACTCGATGCAGAGATTGTACCTTGGAATCTGAAAGCGCGGGAGCTGATCTCATCGCAGTATGCACATGTAGCGGAGGCCTCATTGATGGATCGGGAATTGGTGGTAACCAAATTGCGTGAAGCCGAGATGGCAGGCCGAGATGTGGGGGAGTGGTTGCAGGACACAGAACGTAAGCTTGCCAATGCTAGAACATTCCGCGACGTATTTCAGAAATATTGCTGGGATGTAGAGGACATCGGAGATATTCGTATTGCGCCGTTTCATACCTTGGCACATAGCACCGGAGCGTTCTGGGATCAGACACATGAATGGCATATGGAGCAAAATCGTGAGTTCTCTCGGATGTCTACGATGATGATGGAAACAGAATATCGCGTAATTGCAGGTAGGGCAGATGAAGATGAGGTCATTCGTTGGTGGGATGAAATCACGGCAGAAGGACATGAAGGTATTGTCATCAAGCCGGAAACATTCCGTGCCTGGAACGGCAACAAAATGATCCAACCTGCGATTAAAGTACGAGGTCGTGCGTATTTGCACATCATTTATGGCATGGATTACCTTGCACCGGATAATTTGTCCCGGCTCAGCAAACGCAAAACGTCCAAAAAAGAGCGCCACGCTCTGATGGGAAGTGCCTTGGGCATGGAGGGAATCGAGCGTTTTGTGCGCATGGAGCCCGTGGAAAGGGTGCATGAATGTGTTCTCGGGACATTGGCTCTGGAGTCTGAACCGGTGGACCCACGTTTGTAACAGGATCGATGAAGCATGAGACTTCTGATTCCTTTAGATGCAAGGTAATAGGGCAGGTTTGGTATATCCAAGCCTGTTTTTGTTTATTTTTCGTCAAAATATTTCATTAAAGATAATTAAAATTAGGAGTTTTAACGTTAATATAAATAACTAAAGCCCTATATGTTTCCAATCCATTCTGGGTAATAATTAATAGTAAGCAAGTGGTCATTGGAATCTCACAACGTAACGATAGGGGGTAACCTGTATGGCGTCAATGATTCTGCTGGTGAAACAGACGGAAGACGATGAAAAGGTTATTTATCGATTCGGACCGAATGAGCGGAAGATGGGACTCATTGAAATGAATAAGGTCAAGGAAAGTGTGAAGGAACTGGAGCCTGTTCAGGTGGAGGGTGTCAGTCCGAGTTTTTATTTTAATCGGGCCGCGCAGCGACTGGTTCGATGTTTGTTCAGAGAAGGTGGCAAGTTCCCTGAACGGACGACATGTGAATCTTAGTAGTCAATTCAAATGAGTCATGGAGACTTAGCTCAAATTTTCTATCATATATTCATTAATAAAGAAGTCCAGGCACATCCGTTGAAGGGTGTATCTGGACTTCTTTTTGTATTCCATATCTAGATTAACTTGTTCAGAATCCGTTCAGAACGACCTGATATATTGATAAAACATGGATGGAAAATGTCTTGTTTCAACTTTCATTGTATATAGCACAACATTTCTAGGTCTCTAATTTACTATCGAAAAGGAGAGAAAAATCTTTGAATAAATGGCTTTTACGCACAACGCTTGGTGTTTTCTTGTTAAGTCACTTTCATGCGACTGCTGTATCCTCGCAAGTTACCGAAAAACTTTTCTCGGATATAGATCAAGCCTCCAACTGGTCTCTGGCCTCAATCGCTTATCTGAACGAACTGGGCATTACCCAGGGCTATGATAACGGGACGTATCAACCGCGCAAAAAAATTACTCGTCAAGAGGTGGCTGAATTGCTTGTACGGGCTCTCCAGTTACCGGCCAATGAATCTACATCCGTGCTGCCTCCGGATGTTCGTGCAAGCAGTTGGTCTGCAAACAGCATCCAACGAGTTCAGAGCCAAGGACTGATGGGCAATCCAAATGAGCCGTTTCGGCCAACAGATCTGGTAACTCGGGAAGAGTTGTTGTCCATCTTTGTCCAAGCCACTGGAGCCCAAGGAAAAGGGACTGCCGTACTGTCGGATCGTGAAGTAAGTGATCCTGTCAGCAAGCAAAGCATTGAAACATCCATGGAAATCGGTTTGTTGCAGGGGGATGGTCAAAAGTTGGCTTTGGATAGACCAACGGAACGACAGGAAATCGCTGTCTTTTTGACTCGTTTGATTCAGGCACTTGAAGAACCGAAAACGAGGGAGATGGAACTCACCATTATTAATGAGAGTACTGTCCGTATCGGTGCTTTCAAATATCCGGTGACAGACGAAATTCAAAAACTGCTGACCACTGCCAACAAGCAGTTACTCGAAGGGGCGACCTTGAAGGTCACGCTGACACCGGATTACAAGATTCAGAACATTGTGGATTTAACGGTGCCTGCTTCCAAAAAGAATCTTGTATTTGATGGTGGAGATCTGCATATTACGGGGAATTTGATCATTTTGGGTGATGAACTAACCATCAAAAACCTTTCAGTGGATGGACAGGTATTGACTAATGGGAATACCAAAACCTCGCTGGTTTTTGAGAATGCCAAGATCAAAGGAATGGAATTGAATGTGGCTACCAAGTTGACTTTGACAGGCACGACTTCCGTTGACTCATTAACTGTGGCACAAAAAGCGGTTAAGGATTCTGAGATTGTTCTCCAGCAAACTAGCGTAATCAACGATATTATTGTTCCGGACAAGCAGCTCGTTCCGAATTTGGTCAAGGATTACAGTGGGAATCAGGGCAAGATTCAGCTCATTAATGGGAAACCTCGAGACGTACAACCTGCGGTTTCTACGGGTGGAACAACTACTGGCGGCAGTTCTGGGGGAAGTGTAGGTCCAGCAGGACCAGTGGTTTCAACAATCGCCAAAATTCAGGAGGTTGCTGAGGCCTATCAGCTTCCGACGCAAGTGTCTGTCCGGATGCCTGATGGCAGTACCGTTATGAAAACAGTGGTTTGGACTGCACCCAAAGACGTGCAAATCACGAATAATGAAGTCCTTATTAATGAACCAGGGATATATCTGTTCACAGGTCAGGTTGAAGGTATCTCCGAAAAATCTCAGTTGAAATTGGATGTTAGACTGCCATTGAAACTGCAGGTAGGGTCAGAAAATTCGGGGATTGTCGTAACCACGCCTGGTGTGAGCAAAACGGTATCCTTCACATCTCAGCCTGTTTCTGAAATAGCAACGACCGTTAATCACGCCAGTTACTTGCTTGAATGGACTGATGAAAACGGCTCTTCATCTGATGTAGAGCTGATCAGTACGCCAGGATATACATCATACGATGTCGGCAATGGCTGGCTTATTACGAAGTCCGATGATGCTGCCGTTGTAAGCAAGGAAACAATCTCGTTTGAGGTGAAATTCAATGCTCCGGGGACATACTCCGTGCAGATAAGTGCTGTGAAACATAAACATTTTGATTAAGAAAAAGGAGTGTTCTCTCATGTTGAAAATGAATAAATTAACAAAAGCTCTGTTATTATCCTCTGCCTTGCTCTTGGCGGCCAGCCCTACGTATGCAGCTTCCGGAAGACCGGTATCCAATACGATTACGGCCAGTTTCAAGGTAAATCCTGTTGCTCCATCCTTTGTGCTAAAGTGGGTGGATAATGCGAACGCAGAACTGGAAACGCTGCCGTTGCAAACTGTGACTAGCGGAGAAAACAAGGATGTTAAGGTTCGTGCAACGACATCCAAGACCTATACAGATATCCAATTGTTGTTTACCATCACCCGTACAGACGGAACTGCAATTACTGCAAATGATGTGGAATTGAACGAATACGTAAACAATTCGCTTGGATCGCCAAGAACCGGAGAAGTTGGAGGTGATGGTAAACTGACTATTTATACAAGGTATTATCAAACGGTCACTTCACCAGTGCATGACTTCTTGTATAATCTGAAATTCAACAACACGGGTGAGTACGAGATCAGCGTAGTTGCTCTAAATTCACCAGCTTAAGTCAAGATTGTGAAAAGTCTGCAATAGCGGGAGAGAGCCGGGAGAATCCGGTTTTTCCCCTTGGAGATAAAAAGGAGATCAATACCTATGAGAATCCCGAAATTTGTTATGGCAGTACTTCTATCTACCGCATTGTTTACTATGGCGGCCCCAGCGTATGCCGACTATTCTTACACGCCTTTATCCAATAAAATTACAGCGACTTTCAAGGTGAATGCCCCGGCAGAACCTACCTATGTATTGAAATGGTTGGATTCAAGCAACCATGAATTGGAGACACTTCCGCTTCAAACCGTAAATAGCGGGGACAGCAAGGATCTCAAGCTTCGCGCAACCGTTAGCCAGGACTTTAAGAATATCCAATATTATTTTAAGATTACCAGAACAGACGGAACTTCCATCACCAAAAGTGATTTGGATTTGTCCCAGTATAGAGATAGTGGTGGTCTAACCGCATTAAGTAGTAGTGTGGATGGGGAGCTACTTTTAATTTATTCCAAAAACTTTAGTACTATAACGAGTCCAAGCATGGATTCGACATTCAAAATTACATTCAACTCGGCTGGGCAATATCAGATTAGTGTTGTTGCTGTTTCAGCACCAATCTAATGAACCAAACAAGTCCATAACCCGTATCATGGGTTATGGACTTGTTTTTTTGGAAACGGAACATGAAGTGGAGAAGCTTCAGGTTTGATTTGCCAGTATCAGAACGTCTTCGCAAACGAAATCAGTGCGGTAATCGTAATGATGTTAAGCAACGTCGAGATCAGAACCGTCTGGGCGGCAAAGTCTGGCTCGTTATCGTATTCCTCGGCCAGAATGGACGCATTGACTCCGGTAGGCATACCGGATGCGATAATAAGGGCTTGAGCAGCGATACCTTGCAAACCGAGCAGCAGTACAATCGAAATCCCGATGGCCGGGCCAATCAGCAAACGCAGAAATGTGCTAATATACACATCAAGACGATACAGGCGGATCGGATATTTTACAATTTGGGCACCGAGTGTCAGGAGCGCTACAGCGACCATACTTTGCTGCGCGTAAGTCAGCGGCATGGACAGGAAAGTGGGCAATGGAATGTTCCCCATATGAAACAAAATGCCGAGCAACAGTGCATAAGGAACGGGCATTTTTAGAAATCCAATGATCACCGCACGGTAATTGCCTTTGAGCTTGGCACCCTGAATAGACAGAACACCATAGGTAAACGTCAGCAATGCCTGTAAAGACATGACCAGTGCCTGGATGGAAGAGGCCAGCGGATCACCACGAAATACCAGGGAGTTGATGGGCAGACCATAATTGCCTGCATTGTCTAGCATGATGCTGTTGTTGAAGGCAG
This sequence comes from Paenibacillus taichungensis, assembly GCF_013359905.1. Taxonomy (GTDB): domain Bacteria; phylum Bacillota; class Bacilli; order Paenibacillales; family Paenibacillaceae; genus Paenibacillus; species Paenibacillus taichungensis. Next base: position 284,014 of record NZ_JABMCC010000121.1, read on the forward strand.
CCTTCATGCCTTTGTTCATGCGAAGCGAGCGTGCGAACACAGACCCCACAATATAGAGAATAAGTACATATAAGGCGTAAAAAAGCGTGACAGTTCCGAGCAATTCCCCCGACATATCGGAGTGGTACATGCTCATAAAGACGGCTGCGGGGGTAATACAATAGAAATTGATTTTGGCGAGGGTGTACAAGTCCAACTTGAACACCTTTTGCATCCAAGACCCGACGGCAATCAGGAGAAAGACGGGCAGGACGACTTCAAGCATGATGTCTGCAATCATCAGTTCAGCTTCCTTTTTCATGAAAATTTCAGTCCGATTTCGAAAATACTTCAACCATTATATCATTTTATACACAGATGAAAGATGTAAATGACTAAAAAAGATAAGGGGGCTTTTCATTATGATTCCAGATCATCTGGATTATGGTTTATCGATATTATTTATTGGATTCAATCCCAGCATCACGTCTGGAGAGACGGGTCATCATTATGCTTATAAAGGAAACCGTTTCTGGCGCATTCTTGAACGTTCCGGATTGACTCCTCGTTTATATGATGCACAAGAGGATGGAGAGTTGCTGAAGCTGGGGTACGGATTTACGAATATTGTTGCCCGGCCAACAAGAGGTATGGACGATATTACAAAGGAAGAATATACAGAGGGACGGCAGATTTTACGGCAAAAGCTGGAGGAATACCGACCAGACATCGCCTGTTTTGTGGGGAAAGGGGTATACACTCAGTATAGTCAGCGTGCCAAAGCGGAATGGGGATTTCAGGACGACCCGGTCGTCAAGGAAATTCATGAATTTGTAGCCCCGTCATCCAGTGGACTCGTGCGTATGTCGATGGATGAAATTGTAGCGATCTATTCACAGCTTAGTGATTTTGTCTCAGAGAAAAGCAGGGAGGGCTGAAAACGAAGCAAAAAAGAAACTCCACATGGCAGTAAGTGCAGCAGTAACAATGAACCTTCAATGGTTGCAGAGTTCGGCTATCCGGTTTACACCGGGTGGCGCGAATTCTTTTTTTTGGATAAAGTGAGAGGTTTCAGGAAGTGATTCCGTCTATATAGTACAGAACCATGCATGGAAGCTATAGAGAAGGGGGATTACATGACTCAACAGATACCAGAGGAGGAGCTCATTCAGCGTATTATGGCAGGGGACAAACAGCTATTTGCTGTGCTCGTGGATCGATATAAAAATAAAGTTTTCGGCATTTTGCGCGGAATGGGTGCGAGTCATCAGGATGCACAGGATCTCGCTCAGGATACGTTTCTTCGGATGTACCGCTATCTTTCGACACGAAGGGAAGGAAGCAGTTTCTCATCTTGGGTATACACCATCGCTGTGAATCGGATGCGGGATTTTATGCGGCAACAGAAACCGGTCATGACCGCTGTTTATACAGGCTTGGAACAAACCAATGGTGAAACGCCAGAGAAACATGTGCTGCATAAGGAGATGCAGCGTGAAATATATCGCCAGATGGACCAACTGCCAGAGTCGTATCGGCTTGTGCTGCTGCTTAAATATACGAATGAGCTGAGCTACGAAGAGATTGCAGATATCACGGACATGAGCCCCGCACAAGTGCGTAATGCACTTTATCGAGGGAAGAAAACGTTGAAGAAACAAATGGAGCGCAAAGGAGGTTTATCGACGTATGAAGCCTATTCCAAATGATGAGGATCGATTGTGGGAACAGCATTTCTTTCGTGAGGAACCGGATGCGGACTTTACGCTTGAGGTGATGCGGAAACTGGATGGAATGTCCATGGAAAGCGCAGAGCACGGGGATCCATTTACGAAAAAGGCTTCCAAGTCCCATTGGATGCGCCGTACTGGGATTGCAGCGGCGGCAGTTGTGATCCTTGTGGGAGGGGCATGGTTTGCTTTTGATCACACAGCAAAATCGACTCAATCCACGGTAAATGCCGTAAATAACCCGCCATTACCTAACATACCTGTTCCAGAAGAACTCAAGTATTCCTATTTTGCCGATGATTACAAACGCTTGAAGCCACTCGGTCTAGTGGTTAATCCGAATATCAACATTGAGGATCAGGGCTACACGCTTAAGATCAAAGATGTGTTGGTAGATCGCTCTCAAATCGTGATCACACTGAAACAAACAACACCTGATGGGCTAGGGCTTTTTGCAATATCTCCAGAGGCGGGGAGAATTCATATTACGGACGATCAGGGGCGACAGGTTGCAACTCTTGCGCGGGATACCAGAACAAGCGGTTCGGCAGCTGAACGATTGGTATTCCAGTTGCATGATGATATCCCGGATCAGGTGATCGTGCGTGGAGAACTTGGGCATCTAAAAGTAGGAAGCTATTATAATTTTGAGACAAAATCATACGAAGATAAAAATGCTGTGATAGATTGGAGCTTTCAATTCAACATCGATATGACCAAAGCCAAATCACTGGCTGTTGAGGCTCCTATGAACAATACCTACACCACTCCTGAGGGTTTGAAACTGGACATGACACAGCTAGTACGTACGCCAAACGGGACCCGCCTTGATATGAACATCAGTCTGGATGATCAACTTCGTGCCAAAGTCGGAGAAGATTGGGCAGATGATATGGACCTGATGTATCACATCGAAATTCCTGAAACGAATGAGTATCGAATATTCAACGGGAGCAGACCAGATGCCCGTCAAGCCAAGTTCCGGTTCCGAGATTTGAGTGGATTAATGGATGGTGGTCCATTGAAGTTATCGGAGACATGGGACCCTGCTTTTGTTACGGTGGATGCGAAGAAGATTCGCTTTGTCCTGGAAGGATACACCATACCAGTGTGGGGAGAGAAGTCGGTGGAAGTGGATCTGGAAAAGATGCGTAAGGATGCTGAAATTTACACCTACGTACTGCAATTTGAACAATATGGAGATGAAATTTTATTTTCTGATTTCAATTTCAAACCGGTGTGGGAATCCTATGACAAAAACTACTCATTAGTCCTGGAGGGAAGAGGGACGTTCCGAAATGCTTTTAATGGCGATCGCTGGGTGGCTGTAGATCCGGAAGGAAAAGAGTATCCTGTTCAAGTAATCGGTTATCCAGACCAGCCTAATAATGACGGAGAATACGTTGCAGACAATCTGAAATTGGTCATCCGTGGTTTTTACAAAGAAGATGGAACAAAATTAACCTTAAAACGAACCGTAGTTAATCGTGAGTATCGAGACGTGAATTGGGAAGTAGATCTTCCATCGTATACCAGTCTGCCTTGGCAGAAATAAAGAAACGGAACGGAATAAGCTTGGAAGAATAACAAGATAGAGATAGAAGGGCCCAGCATAATAAAATGCTGAGCCTTTTTGATATTCAATAAAGTTAAGTCCTGCTGATGCTAAGTAAGTTGTGCACATTGAGTTACGCCGATTCCCGTGGAATAAGGGACGTGGATAACATCACCGTTTCCTTTGGTGTTCCCGGGCGTTCAATTCTGCGCTGTAACGCTTCGATCGCACGCTGACCGAGTTCCTCTTTGCACAGGTTGACTGTGGTCAGGGGCGGTGACGATGTGGCGGCGGCATGCACATTGTCGATACCGATGACAAGGCAATCCTCAGGTGTGGAGAATCCCATTTCCTGCAACTTATTCATCCACTGCAAGGCGATATCATCATTGACGCCAATCCAGGCATCGGGCCGTTCGTTCGCGGGCATGTTTTTGATTGTGGCAGCCAATTGGTCGATCCATTCGCCGTTCTCATAAGGAATATTCCATTCTCTGAACGTGGTCAACCGACTGCTATCCGCGTGGAAATGGTTCAAAGCCAGTTCGATGCCGATCTTCCGCTGCGCAAAGCTGGCAGCTCGGCCATCATCCGTAATCAGACCGATACGGCGGCACTGCATCGACATTAAATATCTAGCCACAGTAATGCCTGCTTCCAGGTTATCATGGCTGATCGTATCGCAGTTCAATAGTGGCTCCTGATGATCCACGAGCACAATTGGGCGGCCTGTCTGGGTCAGTCGTTGCAGGACTGCATGGGGGAAAGCGCCCATGGCGATGACTCCTGCACAACGTTCCCAATCCAAGTGAGGAACGATTGCCCGTTCTGGCGGCGTGTGTTCATCAGCGACTCCCAGAGAGGGAGATACAATGGCATGATGCCATCCTCTCTCATTACAGGCAGAGATCATGCCTGAGAGGACGCGCTGCCAGTAGTGGGGCTCACCCCGGTTGAGCTGATTCATGCAGATGAGAGCAAATGGGGGTTCGGATTGTTCTGTCTGGGTTGCAGTTGGAACAGTGCTGCTTCCTGGGGTGCTTTGGCGATATCCCAAGGCACGGGCTAATTCCAGCACACGGGCGCGAGTCGCTTCGCTGACACCTGTCTTGCCACTGAGTGCACGGGAGACGGCATATTTGGATAATCCAAGCTGGTCGGCCAGCGACTGGATAGATACTTTACGTGACATTTCATTACTCCTTCATATGTAAACAATTTGCATAAAACCAACGAGCCATTTCAATCTACAAGATATGATCCAATTTATTTTTTAATATACCATCCGTTATGAATTGACGATCATCTTCCGGCACAGTACACTTACAAATAATAATGTTATTATAATTTATCATAACGAAAATAACAATGCGACACAAATCATTGAATGAATCGATGCAAACAAATATGGAAACTTCAATTCAAAGGAGACGACATCCATGGAACAGTTCAGATTACCGAAAATCCCCATGCCGCATCTGGAATTACCGCAAGCTGTGCAGAACATTCTTACCGAGGCCGAGGAACGACTGCAACATAGACCAAGATTGCTGGCACAGTTCCGTAACTGTTTTCCCAACACGTTGGAAACGACGACAAAGCTATTGGATGATGGGACAACCTTTGTTATTACAGGGGATATCCCGGCAATGTGGCTGCGTGATTCAGTGGAGCAGGTGATGCACTACGTTCCGCTGGCAAAGGAAGACGAACAGCTGCAGCGGATCATTGGCGGGCTGATCAAACGGCATACGTTCTATGCGGACATCGATATCTATGCCAATGCGTTTAACGAAACGGCTAATGGATGGCATTGGGATGCGAATGATGAGACAGAAATGTCGCCTTGGGTGTGGGAACGCAAGTTTGAGCTGGATTCACTTTGTTTCTCTATGCGGCTCGCCTATGCGTATTGGCGTGAGACGGAATTGACGGATATATTTGAAGAGCGTTTCAAGAGGGTGATGGAGAGCGTAGTACGTCTGTGGAAAACGGAGCAGCGTCATGGTGATCAGTCCCCATATCGATTCATGCGCCGGAATTGTCCAGCCCATGATACGCTCCGTAACGAAGGATTGGGGATGCCGGTAAACTATACCGGGATGATCTGGTCCGGTTTCCGCCCCAGTGATGATGCATGTGATTTTCATTATAATATCCCGGCAAATATGTTTGCAGCGGTGACTTTGCGCCAAATGGGGGAGATTGCAAGGTGGGTATTTCGAGATGAGAAGCTTGTCAGTGAGATGGCTCATCTGGAAGAAGAAATACGACATGGTATTTCCTTATACGGTACTTACCGTCACCCCGAGTATGGGCAGATTTATGCCTATGAGACGGATGGTTACGGCAACTTTTGCCTAATGGATGATGCAGGTACCCCGGGACTTATGTCTATTCCGTATTTGGAGTATGCTTCCACCGAGGACATCGTGTACCAGAATACACGGCGCTTTATTTTGAGCAAGGAAAATCCGTTTTATTATGAAGGACAAGCAGCCAAAGGCATCGGCAGCCCTCATACTCCTCCCGGATACGTCTGGCATATGGCGCTGTCCATGCAGGGTTTGACCGCAGACAATGATAAGGAAATGCTGGACATGATAGATTTGCTGGAGAACACGGATGCAGGCACCGGGTACATGCATGAAGGGTTTCATTCGGATGATCCAAACACGTTCACAAGGCCCTGGTTTGCTTGGTCGAACAGCCTGTTCTCGCAGCTTGTGTACAAGGCAATGAAAAAAGGAATTCTATAAAATGATGTAAGTTCAAAAAAATAACTGCCTGCAAAGCAGTCGTTCCGGTTACGAATCGTTCTTTCGATCGCTGTTATCCCCGGATTTTTTGATTCCCTTTTTGTAAGGGGAAATCCGGTGATAAAGGCGAGCACTTCGTTTCTCTAGAATCGATTTCGTTCCCTGCACTGCGTTTGCTATTTGGCATGACATTTTTTCGGCTACATCATTTCTAGAATAGAAGAGTGAGTAGACAAAAAGCCCAAACTGCTAAAGATTCGCAGTTTGGGCTTGGTTTATGAGGAAGGATATGTGACTCACGGCTTCGCTATGTGGTTTTCAGCAGATCCGCAATGAGCACCTTTTGACCTGTGCGGGCACTTTCGAGGGATGCAAGGACCATGGCCATACTGAACTGGTTATCACTGCAATCGGTCTCAGGCAGTCGCCCGGATTCCAGCGCTGCGAACATGTCTTCGAGACAGCCGTGGTGTCCTGTTTTGTCCATGACAGGCTGCTCTCCTTCGATCCGCTCACACGGTTGGAAAAAGGACGGTTTACCTTCCGCATCCAGATGCTGTGCCGAGACAACTTCAGCATAAATGTCATCATGTCCATCCCAGATCGCGGTTCCTTTTTCGCCGGTTACACGCCAGGATGCTTCCCATGAAGTAGGCACACCTTCTGTGCACCAGGACCCGCGATAGTTAAACACGGAGCCATCGGACATTTCGAAGATGCATAGTGCCATCGCATTACCTTGATACCAGGACCCCGGAGGATTGAATTCGTGGCAGTACACCGAGACCGGGTTGGCACCGAGAATATAACGTGCCTGGTCGAAGGTGTGAATCGCCATATCCAGCAGCAGTGGACTATCCATCAGGTCACGGAATCCTCCAAAATGAGGTCCCAGGAAGAAATCTGCCCCTGCAAAACCGACCTGACCAATCGTTCCGTTGGAAATCAACTGCCGATAGGCGCGAATACGTGGATCGAAACGACGATTTTGCATCACAGCCTGAATATTGCCTGTACGGCGTGCAGTCTGAACAATATCTTCACAATCAGAGAAGGATTCCGCCAGAGGTTTTTCGCCAAATACATGACATCCTTGCTGTAACGCCGTCATGGCAATGCCGTGATGGCTCGCTGGAATGGTGACATCAAATACGATATTGGCATCTGTTGCTCGAATGGCCTCACTGATATCTGTAAACGTGGGACAGGAGAGGCCGTGCCGTGCAGCGAGTGCAACGGCAGTCTGTTCATACAGATCGACAAGCCCCACAATTTCCGTGTCCGGTCTCTGCATGGCGTAATCAACCCAGGTATTGGACATGGCCCCACAGCCTGCCACAACTACCCGATAAGGATGACTCATCCTATCATCTCCTTATACTTTTCATTTTCTATGTTCGTGCAATGGACATCATGCCACTCCATGTTAATCCCGTTTCTATACCGGATTGGGAACAAAATCTCCACCGCGACATTGTTTTAAATATTTTAGTGCGTGCACCTGTCCGGTCATTTCGAGTTCATCTTTGTAGACAGGATCATGCCAGCCTTCAATATCAATCGTTCCCTGATACCCGTTTTGGCGCAAAATTGTAATGATGTCGGACCAGTTGGTATCCCCGAAGCCGGGTGTACGGTGCCAGACGAATTCACGTGGGCCGTGTACGCCATATTCTTTGACGATGTCCCAGGCAATGGTGGCATCTTTGCCGTGCACATGGAACACTTTAGGCGCCCATTTGCGCAGCTGAGGAATTGGATCGATCAGGCTGGACATTTGATGGCATGGCTCCCATTCCAATCCGATGTTTTCATCAGGAACTGCATCGAACATCATCTCCCAGGCGGTTGGATTATGCGCAATGTTCCAATCGCCTGTCTGCCATGTACCACCCATATCACAGTTTTCAAAAGCAATGCGTACACCCCGGTCTGCAGCCCGGCGTGCCAGTTCTCCAAACACTTCCTTGAAACGTGGGATGGATTGGTCAATCGGTTGATCGGTCAGTCGTCCGGTGAACCCGGAGACGATATCCGCTCCGAAAAGCTGGGCATGGTCAATCACTCGTTCCCAACTGGCCAGTGTATCGGCATTATCCCCGGCTCCGGTGAGCGGATTGCCAAAGACACTTACTGCAGAGATGACAATTCCTTGTTCGTCCACGATTTCACGGACACGTTTGGCTGTTTCAGCGAGGTCCAGATCACCAGTTGTTTGCCAGAAGGTCAGATTGAATGATTCGAAGCCATGTTTCATGATCTGTGGAATGACGCGGACTGCGTCGTGTCCACCCACAAGGGTGCCTATGCGTAACGGATTATTCATGGTTGAATTTCACTCCAATATTGGCTTATAGTACTTCGTGACACACTCATTATAGCCGGGCATCTGCCGCATGGCTCTATACAATCTTGTGCAATATTAGTCTGATCTTGTGGGGAAAGGAGGAGACAGCGTGCTGGACCTGAAAGCGCTTCACGAAAATACCCGCATTGACCATAAATCACATCCATTTCAGTTGTTCCAGAATCGTTGTTGGGGGATGAAAACGGAAGAATGTATTCTGTACTTGCACTGGCATGAACACTTTGAACTGATTTTTATGCGGAAGGGCAGTGCACTGTTTCATATCGACAGCAGGCCCTATGTAGCTCAAGCAGGTGAGGTCATTATCATTCCTGGAGGGGCGCTGCATGTCGGGTATGCTCTGGAGGAAGGGGATGTCCACTATGATTCGGTTGTGCTCAACAGTGCGTTATTTCATGATTTTACCCATGACCCCGTTCACTTGAAATATGTTGCTCCCTATCTGGAAGGTAAGGTAAGGTTCCCGGTAAAACCGGCGGAGCACGACATAGCTTGCCAAGGCTATTACTCCCTGTTGGATGAAGCTATCGAGGAGATGGCCTCACAGCCGCTGGCCTATCAATTGGTTGTGAAATCCAAGTTGCATGCCTTGTTCACTCTGCTTGCCCGCACATTTATGCCACACCATCTCCCTGATAAAACAACGGGATCGTATTTTCCCAATCGGGAACGATTTAAGCTTTTGATTGAGCAGATTGAAGCGGAGCCAACAGGGAAAATGTCCGTGACCGAGGCTGCCGGGCAGGTAGGGCTGAACACATATCATTTTTGCAAAATGTTCAAAAAACTAACTGGACGCACCTTTGTGGAATATGTGAATGGGTGCCGAATGACGAGAGCCGAACAGTTGCTGCAGGAGAGCAGCCTTACCATTACCGAGATCGCTGCCCAGGTTGGCTGTGATAACGCCAACTATTTTACGAAGCTGTATAAACAATACAAAGGGATGACACCCTCGCAGGGGCGGTTAAAATAAGAAGGCCTTGCCATCAACAGGGTACAAACAAAAATCCGGATCACCGCCAGAGTTGCGCGAGTAATCCGGATTGTTTTATGAATATCAAATATCAGAACAAACATTTGATCTGTTTATGAAGATGCTTATTTCATGAATTTGGAGAATAATCGATTAGCCTTTTTGGAGAGGTCGTCCAATTTGATATTGGCCTGATCCAGTTGATTGTATCCCCATTTGATCGTTTGCAGCATGCGTGGGGAGATGGGCGTACCTTTGATCCGTGGATAAATGTTGTGATAGGCCCAGACGAGATGCTCCCAGCGATTATCGTTGCCGTCCTGAATATACTCCGAGACGTCGATGACTTTCCCGCGTCCATTCTGGAGAATTACATTTTTCAGATGAATGTCGCGAGGGTTCAGTCCGCGGCTGCGTACTGCCTCACGCGCTGCGTCCACATCGAGCATCACCTGCTCAGGAACCGGGATTCCTTTTTCCAAACATTCGAGCAAGGTATCTCCCGCTTCAAAACTGATCACAAGAATATTTCGGCCGCTGCCGTAATAGGTAGGGAAATAGGGCAGGCCTTTGAGCTGCTCATATACCTGTTTTTCATTTTCAAGTTTGTCCAGGGCATGATCTGAGTACATCTTGAAGGCATACTGCGGCAATCCGTCATACGTAAATACCGCCGCATCCGTTCCTGTGCCAATACAATTCAGTCCTTCTACATGGCCAATGATGTTAACGAGCTCATTCCGGTCGCTTCCGATGACTTGGATTTGTTGTAATGCCTCTTCCGCCTGGAACCAATCCGGTCGATTCATGGGTGGTGCCTCCTTTTAGGATATGCCTGTACAATATTTTTTCATATAAGATCAACTCATGAGTTTTACACTCGGCCGCTCCGCGTGCAGAATAATCTTTCAATCGCTGTTACCCCCAGATTTTTTCTGCCCTCTCCGTTTTAGTGTAAATCTATGGTTGATCTTATATCAAAGCAAAATCCTGTACTCTTTTAGAATAGTATGCGTTCTGCTCTGTAATTTCATCTTTTGGTGATGTTACTATATAAACGTTACGCATTGAATCGGAAACGGTTGCGGATAGAAGAAAATTACGGAAGGGGTGCTTGCGACGTTTTTGCTCTTTCCTATATACTGTGAGCATTAAGGGATCTCATGCAGATCCGGCATACAGAAAGGCAGAATATCTTATGGCACAATACCCGCAGTGGTCTTATTCGCAGTCGCGGGCGAGTATGTTCGATGAGTGCCTGCGCAAATATTATTATCATTATTATGGAGCCCATAACGGCTGGAAGGCAGATTCGGCTGATGAGATGCAGGTACGTCTGTATCGATTGAAGCAGCTCAGTAATCTATACCTCGTATTCGGTGACCTCGCGCATCGGATGTGTGAATCGGCGGTTCGCAGCAGGGAAGAAGGCAAGGATAAACCTCGTGAGCACTTTCTGGAACTGACGATGCGCAAGCTGCTGAATCAGGCGTATGTGGAATCAATGGATCAAGATCAGTGGCGGCTCGATCCCAAGAACCGGGTGATGTTGTCTGAGATGTATTACGGGGATGACACGTTGAATGACCGGATTGCGACAATTAAAGAACGAGCCTCGGCCTGTGTCGGTAATTTGTACCAGACGCTCACGTGGGAGGACCTGTCCCGTGCAAGTACGGATATTTTGGAGATTGAGAAATGGGATACGATGCTGCTGCACGATACGCGTGTGTATGTGAAGATGGACTTGTTATATCGTCGCAGCAACGGCAACATCGTCATTGTGGACTGGAAGACGGGCAAGGAGGATGACTTCTCGGATCAGCTGATGCTGTACGCATCCTATGTGAGGGAGCATTACCGGGTTCCACTGGAGCAGATTGAGCTGAGGGTGGAGTACCTGTTAACCGGAACACACCGAGAGTTTACGGCAACGGAAGAGGATATCCTGAAGGTGGAGGAGAACGTGGGGCGGTATATTGCGGAGATGCGCTCCTGTGTGGATGATGAGTATTACAACCGTCCCAAGGACGTTTCGTATTTCACGCCAATGCCTTCACGCCGTGCTTGCCGGGACTGTAATTTCCGTGAGGTGTGCAGCGAACGTGTAGTATAGAGCGCCACCCGAAGCATCTTCAGAACTCATTCCTATTTCATATGAAAATAAAACAAGAAGCGCCAGCCTGGACAGGATCTGCCCGGACTGGCGCTTCTATTACGTTCCACAGGCCGGCGACAAGGCGCCAGGTGGAACGGTCATATCAAGATTACTGGACCGTGGCCGTATTCTCCAGCGCCTGTCCTGCGGGAACATAGGCATGCCCGAGATCCCGGGCAACCGCCTCATACGTGATATGTCCATTCAGCACGTTCACCGCGCTGCGAATGGACGCACTGCCGCGAATCGCGGCTGCTGCACCGTGGTTCGCCAGCTGCAGCGCATAAGGCATAGTGGCGTTAGTCAGCGCCACCGTAGACGTGCGCGGCACCGCGCCTGGCATGTTCGCTACCGCGTAATGCACCACACCATGCTTCACATAGGTCGGTTCATCATGGGTTGTGATATGATCAATGGTCTCCACAATTCCGCCCTGATCAATCGCCACATCCACAATGACCGAACCGGGTGCCATGGTGGTAACCATTTGCTCGCTGACAAGGGTTGGCGCTTTGGCGCCTGGAATCAGCACCGCACAGATCAGCAGGTCGGCAGCCGCAACAGCCGAAGCAATATTGGATGGACTCGATACCAGCGTATGAATCTGATTGCCAAAAATATCATCCAGCTGACGCAGACGATTCAGATTCAAATCGAGGATGGTCACATCCGCACCCAGACCAATCGCGATTTTGGCGGCATTGGTGCCCACCGTGCCGCCACCAATAACAACGACCTTGCCACGGCTTACGCCGGGTACGCCGGATAACAGAATGCCTTTGCCACCTTCCGTTTTCTCCAGCAGCTGCGCTCCAATCTGAGCCGACATTCGTCCGGCAACTTCACTCATCGGGGTGAGCAGAGGCAGCGTCCCGTTAACTTCCAATGTCTCGTACGCAATGGCGGTCACCCGGCTTTCAATCAGTGCCTTTGCCAGTGCAGGTTCCGCTGCGAGGTGCAGGTAGGTGAAGAGAATCAAGCCAGGGCGAAAATAGGCGTATTCGCTGACAAGGGGTTCTTTGACCTTGATGATCATATCTGCCTCTGCCCACACAGTTGAAGCTGTATCCCGAAGCTCCGCTCCGGCCGATTGATATTCGTTGTCAGTGAATCCACTGCCCAATCCTGCGCCACGTTCGATCATGACTTGATGTCCGGCTCTGACAAAATCAGCAGCTCCAGCAGGGGTCATTGCTACACGATTTTCATTGTTTTTGATTTCTTTCGGAATTCCGATTCTCATCGCCATGCACCTCGTCCATTTAATGGTTGTTAGCTTATACTACAAGTTTATGACCTGGATCATCGTTTTGCACCTTACCTCATGTCTATGTTTTGAAGTATTGATTCAACATAATGTCGAGAAAAGACTATTCAGGACATTTGTCCATCGCTTATAATGTAAGAAAAAATGACACTATGAGGGATCGATATTGAGAAATGACCGCGTGTTTACGATAAAGGATATTCTGGCTCGCCCTGTCTTTGCCAAAGCCCGGCTTGCTGCGGGGAAAGAAGGAACATCACGTCAAGTTGGATGGGTTCATGTGCTGGAGATCACCAATGTTTCTCCCTTTGTAAGTCCCCATGATCTTATTTTATCCACTGGACTATGGCTTCAATCGGAAGAAGGGCGCGAAGAATATCTGCTCCAGTTAATCCGGAGCGAAGCGGCGGGGCTTTGCGTGGAGTTTGGTACGAGCATTCATGGCATTCCCGAAGAATTGATTGAACTGGCTGACAGGCATCAATTCCCACTTATCGTGTTTGAGCAACCGGTCCGTTTTGTTGAGATCACGCAAGATATTCACGCTTTGCTTATTAATCATCAGCACCAGCTGCTGAAGAGTCTGGAAACCTATTCCCGTCAGCTTCAGCAGCGAACATTACAGAGTACAGACATGTCGGCTGTGCTTAACCTTCTGCATGAATATGCGGCCAAGCCGGTTGTGTATATCTCATCCATGGAACCGGGCAGTTTTGTGCCGGAGTTACCCTCCGAGACACAGCAAGCGATCTACACATGGTATGAACAGGAGGTTGAGCATCTGGATCTCAATGATTCAGACACGGAGTTATGGTTCCATCTGGATGAGGAACAGGTGTTACTGTGTCATCCGGTCGTATGTTTTGGTCAGGTCTTTTCCGCGGTAGGTATGGTTGTACATCCTTCAGCACCCGTTGAGTATCTTAAGTTGTTGCTCGATTATACAGCGAAGGCTGCGGCCGCACTGACTTTGCGCTCTCAGTTTCTGGAGGAGAAGATGGTACGCAACCAGAATGAGCTGATCCAGGATCTGATGAACGGTAACATTCTTCAAGAGGAGCAGGCGCAGACCCGAATGGGGCTCCGTCTGTTGGTGAAGGGACAGTACTGGTTTGCCGGCGGAGTTATTGAGATGGAGCACCGTCTGAAAGGCATTGGGCGTGAGCGAATGGAAACCAATCATCAGGATATTCTGGTGCTGCTGCGTTCCTTGCTCAAAAAGAACAATCTCGCCAGCCTCATCATGCTGAAAAATAATCAGGTATATGTATGCTGTGCCAAGGAAGAGAACAAGACATCTACACGAAATCAACTGGTAAAATCACTTGAAGGCATTATTAGTGATGTGAAGAGATTTGCGAGTCGCAACCTGAAGCAGGTTACGATCCATGCCGGATTTGGCAAGGTGCGTAACCGACTAACAGGATTGCCGGACAGTCTGCGGGAAGCGTACCAGGTCATCGAAGTTTCACGATCCGTGGATCGGCTGAAACATATTCATTTTTACGAACGTATGGGTATATATCAAATGCTTAAAGCATTGCCCCAATCGTTTTTGCAGCCTTTTGTGAATGATCATCTGGGCGTTCTGATTGACTACGATCGGACACATCATCTAAGGCTGGTGGAGACATTGGATGCCTTCCTGCAAAACTTCGGTTCCAAGCGGGATGCGGCTGCTCAATTGTTCATACATCGGCAAACCTTGTACAATAGATTGGAGAAGTTAGAAGAATTAATGGGACCTGATTTTATGGATCAGGAAAGAAGAATCTGCCTGGAGATGGCGTTGCTTGCTCATGCCATGATCGAGGAGGAACAGGAATTTCTGTCTTGATGAATCAGGCTGGTGACAGTCCAGACTGTGCATTATTGAAAAGCATGCACAGTCTAGCAATTTTTACTGATGCGCCGAGCGTGTCGTAATGCTCTTGGTAATACAGAGTTTTCAGAAGCTGGACGGCGGCCACGGAACAGTTTGGGTTGGCCGGAGGAAGGTGCAAGGGATAACGAGGTGGGAGCGGCCAAGCGATATGGCGAAGAACTGCGCTCCGGAAAAGTCTCCGTCTCCATTTTTTGGGATGAAACACCGGTTTGACGCAACCATTCATCAAGTCGCTCACGGTTGATTCCTAGTTGTCCGCTCAGATTACAGATATCGAGGTTTTTTCTCACACAAATCCGCCTTTCCTGGAATATCGGGCTGTATAGGTTCTGAAAGGGAAGCATGAAGTTCGAAATGGGTGGATGCCCACTTGATTGGTGTGCTCGATTAGCGGAATGGCGAATTATGTTGAACATCCTCATGAAAGATGTATGTACCCTGTGTTAAACGTTTGCAAACAGCTGTTTTGTATATTTACTATAATTTGGCTTTTATCTAGATTTTATCACTTCATATGTAACTGTGCGTCTCAATGTAGTCTCAATTTGTGAGAAAATACGGTTAAGGAAAGTACCAGTATCTAGTGCGGAGGACACAGATGGAAAACAGTAGTGAGATTCAATACGATAGCCATTATGGTCATGGAAAACGTTTTGTGGGTCGAGCCAAGGAACTGATGGTGTTGGACCGATGGCTCAACAATCCGGAAGCACCTTTAACCATTTTTTCGGTTACGGGTATGGGAGGAATCGGTAAATCATCCTTGCTGTCTGAGATGTTGTCCGTTGCTCGGAACCATGGAGCAACCGCCATATGGATGGATGGCAGATCCTGCGGCTCTACACCGTCGGTCTTTTTGGAGTATCTCTCCTCTACATTGGGACTAGAGACAATGGGGAGTGATGGTCACACGCGACCATTGAGCCTGCTGAGTGAGACTTCAGTAAAGAGGCGGCTGGTCCTTGCTGTGGATAACTATGAAGAACTGGCTCTTCTGGAGAGTTGGTTTATGGAAGTCTTTGTATCCAAGCTTCCGTTATATGGAGTACTTATTATTCTGGCCTCACGACCGGAGCCTGCTTCAGCGTGGCGGACACATCCAAGGTTGCGGCAGCGCCTCGTGCAGATGCCTCTTCAACATTTTACGGGTGAAGAAGTGTCCGAATATATTGCAGTGGCAGGATCATTAAACAGGAGCATAGCGGGGACGATTGCGCGTATGACGGATGGACATCCGCTCGGGTTAGCGCTTGCTGTGGAGGCTGCGGATCAGCGCAGGAATATTCCCATCTCCGATTGGACCGAATTATCACAAATGATTAGTGCCAGGCTGCTGCTTGAATTGACTCTTCCCCGTCTGCACCCAATGGTAGAGGTATTAACGCTGCTGGAAACGGCGAATCAGGAATTGTTGGCATCTGTACTGCAAACAGAGGTGACGCTTGAGGAATATAACGTCTTGAGACGTATGTCGTTCATCCGTTCCGGTCCTAATGGTCTGGCGCTGCATGATATGGCCAGATTACATCTGCTTCGGGATTTTCGCCAACGTGAACCACAGCGTCTGCAAGCTATGCGGGTGCGAATAGCGGGGCTGCTAAAGCCGCTCCATGAACAAGCTGGTCCACATGAGAGACGCCAGATTACGAGGAAAATGCTCCTTTTGTGTCAGGAATCCATGCTCCAGCATCGGAAGTACGCTGATGTGTCGGCGGATTCACTGTTTTCTCCGCTGGAGGTGATGCGATCGGAGGACTTGCCAGCGTTGCACAAATTACTCCAACAGTGGTGTGAGTATAGTGTGGAGCCTTGGCAGGCGCCGTCTTATCCTGCTTTTTTAGACGAACTTGCACAGCGTTATCCTGAGGGGATTGTACTGATGCGTGACAAGGAGGGCGATCCGATCGCGATGTTCATTACGGTACTCGTGCACCGGGAGAGCAGCGGGATGTTGTCCAAGTATTTTCCAGCCGAGATGCAGGAATGTTTCACACCGGAAGAGCTGGATTGTGATCCAGACCAGACGGATACTCACTTTGCGGTACTCGCTGCAGCAAGGGATGATGTACCAGGCTACAAACGTGAAGAACTTGTGGGTTATATGTCACTGGATCGGTTGTCCCTACTGGGAGAAGGGGCCAGGGTCATACTGGTCGCAACCAATCCGTATCTGAAGCTGTTTTTGCAGAGTATTGGTTTTCGGAGTAAGAGAGCACGTACTCGTTTATGTGACCTGTATGCAGATCAGGCAGATGTGCTAGATCTGGATTTGCGCAGTGGACAATTCGGTGATTGGGTGATGTCTCTTTTGATTCCTGATGCAAAGAACGGCGGGTTACAGCAGGGGACATCTGGCGTGAGTCAGGTACCCTGGTCCGAACAGGATTTACGCAAAATGCTGACTCATCTGCATTCTCCCGGAGAATTGCATGAGTCCGCAGGGCGAGTGAATGGCATGACGGATGGCATTCATCTACAGTCGCATATCCTGGATTTGCTGGAGGGCCGGGTTCATGGTATCTCGCAGCAGGATCAGAAGCTGTTATACGCGGCCTATTGGACATATGCTGGCAATCCAACTGCCGCAGCACAGGCATGCTCAATGAGCCGGGCGACATTCTATCGGCATCTACGAGCGGCTTTGATCCGGCTGGCAAGAGTACTGTAGCGTGATTGAAAGAATAATATGGATTCATGGGAAATTAACATCAATCATAAATTAATATCATTGGAATAAACCAAAAACACACAGTAACCGGCTTATCGAGCCAGTCCTGCGTGTTTTTTTGATTGAAATAAATCTCAAGCAGATGACCATGAAATCCAGATGCCATGATGCTGATTGGTTAGTGAAATTGAAGCTTTAATTCTTTGTTTCCACTAACCAATCGGCCAGTTCTTCCGTTTGGGTGAGAATGGCAATGGGGTCCCAATACCAGGAGCGATCAGCACCCCAGATATATACATGATCATTTTTGACGGCGTCCAATCCTCCCCAGATGGGGTCAGCCTTTAAATCCTCCATCGTCTGGTTATCTGTTGTTAGAACGATATAATCCCCAGCATATTTAGGCAAAACTTCCGTGGAGAGGCTCGCCCAGCCTGGATCGGTTAACTCAGCGATTACCTCAGCTGGAGGTTTGAAGCCAAGCACATTGTATATTACGGGTCCGCCCTTGCCATAGTTGGCGCCAACGGTTGAAATATCTTTACCCATATATTCCAGAATGGAGAATGTGCTATCGGCAGGGATAACCTGGAGCACTCGTTCTTTCGCTGCGGCTGTACGGCGGTCATAATCAGCAAGCCAGGCATTTGCTTCCTCTTGCTTACCTAGTAGCTCACCGAAATAGCTAACTTCTTCATGCACGGTTTTGAATGAGGCATAGGGTATGATTACAGTCGGGGCAATTTTAGTTAGCTGCTCATTCATTTCAGCGTACATATCATCCATAATAATCAGATCCGGCTCCATGGCAGCAATCTTCTCCAAGTTGCCGTTGCCATCTCCCAGATCCTCCACGTCTTTCAGCGCATCATGCAGGTAGGGGTTCGCAATGTGGTGACTTGATGTTCCGACAGGAGTTACACCCAGAGCGATCAGACTGCCCAGATATTCACCCGCTACAATTCGTTTGGGTTGCAATGGGACTTCAATATCTCCTGTAACCGTGGATACGGTTTTGGTCTGTGGTTGCTCGGCAGTCGTAGTTCCAGCAGCTTGTCCTTGTTTGGTATTGGTCGGAGTTGTCGCATTCTCAGCTGCTCCCGAGGAACTATTACCTGTAGCCTCCGTCCCGCAAGCACTGATCAACAACATAAAGCTAAGCAATAATACCGCCGTAATCGGTGGTCTTGATCCTCTGTACATGTACAATTCGTCCTCTCCATTCCCAACTCGTTGATAATCATTATCATCTACAACAGTATAGCTGAGGGGGTTTGGAGGGCCAATGGATAATCTCATGGTTGTAGAAGGACTATCTTCTCGTTGGGTGGCTCTATGCTCCGCTCTGAAATGTGAGGGAGAGACGCCTTTATACTTTTTGAACAGCCTGCCCAGATAGTAGGGGTCCTGATAACCAACGCTGGATGCAATCTCTTTTAAGGTGGCATCCGTCTCCAGCAGCAATGCTGCCGTCTTTTCGATCCGTACTTTAATGAGATAATCAATCGGGCTGAGTCCGGTCCGGCTTTTAAAATAGGAGGAGAGATGTGGAACGCTATAATTCAGGTTCTCTGATAGTAATTCCAGCGTAATGGCTTCGGCGAATCGAGACTGAATAATCGTGATGATTTGCGCAGCCAGATCGCGTTTCTGAGAACGTACACCTTGAGTCTGCATCTGATTCAGCACTTCAGTGATGAATTGAAAAAGCAGGCTCTTGGCACGCAAATGTCCAAGCGCTTCGGCTTTGCTCCATTCCTTATGCATGTCCGTCAAACAGCGATAGAGTATAACGGGTTCCGCAGGGATTAGGCTGTAGGTAACGTGGAAAGGACGAAGACGTTCAGCTAGTGCTGCAAGTTCGCTATGGGCTGGCAGTGAAAGTTTTGCTTTATAATATACGCAATAATATTCGAACTCTTCTTGTCCGGCTTCTACGTTCAGAATGCTTCCTTTACCCGCATGGAATATCTGAAAACGTCGTGTATTGTGTGATGTCTCATCGAGTATAATCTGAGCACTTCCGCGGACAGACATGATAAAGACACTGGCTGGCAAGACATAGGGACGCAAAGTCTGACCTGCTTGGACTACCACGCGGCGGATATCAAATATGTTGAAGGAAGCGTGATTCCACAACATCATGTGATTCTGTATCTCCATGTGCTACAACCAACCTTCTTCATCGAGGCTTAACAAAATTCTATGTATCATTTATTATAACGACAAGAAGAGGCTGGTCATAGACCGAGCCTCTTCATGCGGTTATAGAGCGTTGCTCTGGAGATGCCGAGCTGCCGGGCGAGCGTTCTTTTGTTGCCTCCAGCGGCTTTCAGATATTGCAGCAGGAGATCCGACTCGTAGGTGTCCAACTTCTCCTGATAGGATAGGGTCGAAGTATCCAGCGGCTCCTCTTTTTTTTCTTCATGTATCGGAACAGATGGGTCCGAGCTTTCAGGTGAACTAGAAGAGACTGATTCCAGACCAGGTTGTGGATGAAGCTGTACCGCCTCGTGCAAAATGGATTGTTCCTGATCCATGGATGCAATGAAGGTGTCAGGGAGATATTCGGGCTTGACCTCGCCATCCGTGGTGAGAATGGTGATCCGCTCAATCACATTTCTTAATTCCCGTACATTACCCGGCCAGTCATACTGGAATAACAGCTTGAACACCTCAGGAGGAACCAGTTCAATATGACGATTATAGAGCAAGGAAAACTCTTGCAGGAAAGTCTGTGTCAACTCGTAAATATCTTCCTTGCGCTTACGCAGGGGAGGGATGACGAGGTTAATGACATTCAGTCGATAGTAGAGATCCTCCCGGAACTGATTGCGGGCGATCATGCCCAGCAGATTCTGATTGGTTGCGGCGATAATCCGGCAGCTGGCCTGTTTCATGCGTGTTCCACCGACAGGGAAGTAACTTTTCTCCTGCAATACACGCAATAGCTTCACCTGAAGCTCCAGTGGCATCTCACCTATCTCATCCAAAAAGAGCGTGCCGCCTTCGGCCAGTTCAATCTTTCCTTTTTTTCCTTTGGGATCAGCCCCTGAAAATGCACCCTTCTCGTACCCGAATAACTCACTCTCAAATAATGAACCAGGAATAGCTCCGCAGTTAATGGCGATAAACGGCGCTGTCTGCGGTTCACGCAGGTCATGAATGGCTTTGGCGAATAACTCTTTTCCCGTTCCGCTTTCTCCAAGAATAAGCACGGTAGCTGAGGTGGTGCTGATCTTGCGAATAGTCTCCAGACACTGGTTGATTACCGGGCTGCTGCCCTTGATTCTGGAAAATGGATCGGAATCCGGGCGCAGACGGGCAACGGCTTTCTCCAGATGTTGGACTTTGGATGTCATATGTAATAACTCTTGGTGCAGACGGATTTCGGTTGTTATATCCACTTCCGCAGCAACCGCGCCTACAATACGTCCATCGAGTTGCACTGGACGTGCATTAATCAGGGCGAATAGATCGGGCCTTGGCTGGTGCTGCTTTCGATACACGGTTTCCCCTGTGTATAACGTTTTGAGCGATTGAAGGCGATCAGGCGGAAAGAAATCCGCTGCCGGTTTCCCAATGATATCTTTTTTGTTGATGGAAAAAACATGCTCCGCACCCGATGTCCAGTAGGTCACCTTTGCTTCTTCATTAATCAATGTCAGAGCTGAGCCTGCCGTTTCCAGAGTAGTCTCGAAATAAGCTTCCATAAGCCGATGGGCATGCATCATTTCTTGTAAAACATCAGATACAGCGATATAGCCCAATAGAGGTCCATCATCCTGAACTAACAGATAAGGACTGGTATTAAATAGGGGGATGGCTTCGGCCAGTCCAGTGGTTGAAGGGATAACGGGCATGGAAAGGCCCGAATCCAGGATACTCATATTTGTACGTAATAAGGTCATTAATTCTGGAAGTAAATGTTTCATCAATATCACCTCAGTTAGGGCATAACTTTCGGAAACTATACCTGTTGCACGAGCTGCTTACAAGCGGCCCCCAGATGAAATGATTGTGGGGATGATAGTTACCCATATTATAGCTTTCCAAATGAAGTGTGTATATATTTTTTGACATGAAGCGTACATGGTATCGGCGCAGAAGAGAGGGGTATCGATTTATTATTTTTGTTATGCGCTTACAATTTTACGGTTTAGGAATAATTGTTAATTACAATGGACGAGTTAAAATTTTAGGTGAGATGTGAGTTATTAAAACTAACATTAGAAACAGTGGACTACACTGTTATCTCTCACCCAGTACCGAGCTGTTTAAGTGATTATTCATATAGAACATAAATTGTCCACACCATTAAGAAACTTCTGAATAATGCTATAAGAAGGCTCAATGCGCATGAAGAAAAATAAAAAGGAGGCTGATGAAATGGCCATTCTATCAACCGGCCCCATTGAAAATAATATTTCAGGTGTAACCGGTACCCGCCCCACTCAATTCGTCACCGTCAAAATCGATAATCGGGATTCAATAGATGTATATAGCGTTCTTCTTTTGGGTTACTATCTCGATGGAGTCAGAACGTTATATGTGGAAGAAATGTTTAATGTGCTTCCCAATCAGGTCGTAACCAAAGACTATAATGCAAATTTTGATGCGTTCGAGTTTATATTTTCCACAGCAGACCTCGCTGCCCCGGAAGCGCAAATTTCCGTATGGGGCAAAGACGCGGAAGGCGAGTTAGTCACAGCTCACCGATTGGTATCCCAGGAATTACTGAGTGATGCACTGAGCACAACAGGTGTAACCGGAGCCACAGGAGTAACAGGTGTAACCGGAGCCACTGTAGTGACGGGAGGAACAGGCAACACCGGAGTGACGGGAGGAACAGGAGCCACCGGAGTGACGGGAGCAACAGGCAGCACTGGAGTTACGGGAGCGACAGGCGCTACTGGAGATACAGGAGTTACAGGAGTTACAGGCGACACAGGCGACACTGGGGTTACGGGATCAACGGGAGTTACTGGGGCAACCGGTACAACAGGCCAAGGTTTGGCATCGTATGGCTATATTTTTAACACCTCAGCTCAGTCTGTAGCTACCGAGACGGATATAACCTTCGATAGCAACGAAAACCTTACCAACATTACTCATACACCTGGCACGGCTGAAATTAATATTGGTAATGCTGGGGACTATGCGGTGTTCTTTATCATTACAGGTGTTCAGGCAAACCAATTTACCCTTTATCAAAACGGAGCCCCTGTCGGTGGCAGTGTCTATGGTTCAGGAGCTGGTACTCAACCGAATCCAGGAATGATTATTATTACCGCTGCTCCCGGCGATGTGATAACTTTACGAAATCATTCCAGTGCCTCGGCTGTTGATCTGCAAACACTAGCAGGCGGATCACAGATCAATGCAAATGCTTCTATTCTCATTCAACAATTGAGCAGATAATCAATTGGTGTCCAGAAAGTTAGACATTTTAAATTGGGGATGTTCATATTTTAGACATTGTCTGGAATGTTGTGTTGTACAGAAAAAACCATGTGCCCTGAAAGAAAGTGGCAGCATGGTTTTTGTTTTTCTCGTTGTATTTTATATAACTGAATCCAGCCGGGAAATTATCTAAACATGTTTTTGACCACCATCCAGAGATTTGCGGGTTTCTCAGCCAGACGGCGGGTGTAGTACGGGTACCACATGGTTCCATAGGGCACGTAACAACGAATGCGGTATCCTTCTCTGGCCAGACGTTCCTGTTCGCCCATACGCAAGCCGTACAACATTTGAAATTCAAATGCCTCCGGGGAAATTCCCCGATCCTTCGCATATTGCTTGGTCCAGGAAATAATGTGGTCATCATGTGAAGCAACCGCAGTGTATACCCCCTGATCGAGATGATTGCGAATCATCGTTTTGAATTGATCAATCACTTCTGAAGTGTTCTGATAAGCTACGGATGCAGGTTCCTTGTAAGCACCTTTGACCAGACGCAGCCGGATGCCTTCCCGAATCATATCACGTGTATCTTCCACGGTACGATGCAAGTAAGCTTGCAGTACCGTACCTGTATTATCCAGTCCTTCCGAGTGCAAACGGCGCACAATATCCAAAGTCGCTTGGGTAAACGGGCTGTCCTCCATATCAATCCGCACAAACAGATTATGCAGCTTCGCTTGGGTGGCAACCGCTCGTATATTTCGATAACCTTCCTCAGGGTCCAGCGCGAGTCCCATTTGGGTTGGTTTTAGCGAGACATTGGAGTCCGCACCCTGACGGGCAATGCCCTCCACCAGACGTATATACTCATCCCGATACAGCGCAGCTTCTCTTAAATGGGTAATGCCCTCGCCCAGATGATCCAGTGTAGCCATAATGCCTTTGTTGTTGAGTACCCGAATCTCTTCGAGAGCTTCTTCCAGTGTGTTGCCTGCAATAAATTTGCCAGCCAGCTTTTTGCCGTATTTGATGGAGAGATTCTCCACAGCTTTATTACCTGCGACGGTCAGCAGCGTTTTACGGTACATTTCGGTTCCGATACTCATCGGGGTTCCTCCTTATGGATCATGTTTCTATATAACAAAGTGATCAAGCAATAATCATGCCAAGGTTATTCTGCATAGAAGAAAACGGGCGGTGATTTTGAAGAAAAAACATTTATTTATAAAAATATTCCTTCTTCAACCGGAGTTGGCACGGATCTTGCTACATATATTGGGTGATGAGTAAAATGCATGGCAACTCAGGCAAACAGCCAGCGAACCCCCACATCTGAAGGAGGAAATCATTTATGAATATCCCTTTTGTTAACGAACCATTCACATCCTTTGCAGTCCCGGCCAATCGGGAAGCTTTTGAGAACGCACTTCGTAAGGTGGAGGCTGAACTTGGCCAGGAATACTCCATTATTATTGGTGGACAAAAAATAACAAGCGCCCGCACGTTATCCTCCGTGAATCCTGCGTACAAAAATCAGATCGTCGGAAAGATCTATCAGGCTGATCAAGAGCTTGCCGAGCAGGCCATCCAAACAGCTGCGGAAACATTTCGCACCTGGAAACATACGGACCCGCATGAACGTGCCCGCTATTTGTACAAAGCGGCGGCGCTCATGCGGCGTCGTAAGCATGAATTCTCCGCTTGGATGGTGTACGAAGCAGGCAAAACATGGCCAGAAGCGGATGCGGACACAGCCGAAGCTATTGATTTTATGGAGTTTTATGCCCGTGAGATGCAGCGTCTGAGTGAACCACAGCCGCTCACACGAATTGCAGGCGAAGATAATGAATTGAGTTATATTCCGCTTGGTGTGGGGATTGTCATTCCACCATGGAACTTCCCACTCGCGATTATGGCAGGCATGACTTCTGCTGCATTGGTATCGGGCAACACGGTTGTATTGAAGCCAGCCAGTACAACGCCAGTTATTGCAGCTAAATTCATGGAGCTGCTTGCAGAAGTGGGTGTGCCGGATGGCGTAGTGAACTATTTGCCAGGGCCGGGCAGTGAGGTTGGCGATTATCTGGTGGACCATGCGCTCACCCGCTTTATCAGCTTCACAGGCTCCAGAGATGTCGGTCTGCGGATCAATGAACGTGCAGCACGCACTGCGCCGGGGCAGAAATGGATTAAACGAGTGATTGCTGAGATGGGCGGCAAGGATTCAATTGTTGTAGATAACGACAGTGATCTGGAATTGGCTGCGGAATCCATCACGGCTTCCGCGTTTGGTTTCTCGGGACAGAAGTGTTCCGCGTGTTCCCGCGCCATTATTCATAAAGATGTATATGACGAGGTATTGCAAAAAGTGATTGAACGAACCAAGCTGCTGAGCATGGGCAGTCCACTTGAAGTCGGAAATCAGGTAGGTCCGGTTATCGATGATAAGGCGTATGCCAAGATCACAGAATATATTGAAATAGGCAGGGGTGAAGGTCGCCTTGTACTCGGGGGTAGTACAGGGAACGAGGCAGGTTATTTCATTGAACCGACCATTATTGCCGATGTGGACCCGCAAGCACGGATTTCACAGGAAGAGATTTTTGGACCGGTGTTGGCCTTTATCAAGGCAGAATCCTTCGGGGATGCACTGGATATTGCCAATAATACCGATTATGGACTGACAGGTGCGGTGATCTCTCGCAATCGCGAACATCTGGAACAAGCCAGACGGGAATTTTTTGCGGGTAATCTATACTTTAACCGCAAATGTACAGGTGCACTGGTGGGTACACATCCATTTGGCGGATTTAACATGTCGGGAACGGATTCCAAGGCAGGGGGAAGGGATTACTTGCTGCTGTTCACCCAAGCGAAGTTGGTATCGGAGAAATATTAAGTTGAGAAATTGGGTTTGGGCCCGCTGACAATCGTTTGGTTTGTATGCTATCATTTCCTGAAAATAGTCTTTGTTCGTCAGTATACTGTAGTAGCTTGAGCAACGCTTATAGGGGGGAGACGGATGTTAGGATTTCAGTTGGTGCAGGAGGGGCGTATTCGATTATCTATTACGCCGGAGATGAAGCAATCCATTCATCTGCTGACCTTATCGGGTCAGGAATTGGCACGTTATTTGCAGGAAGCCGCGGATGAAAATCCGGTGCTTGAGCTAGAAGAGCCCTTTACCCTGCGCCCCCGTCTTCCCCGACGATTGAATCAGGAGAGGTTTTCCTCTTATGATCCGCTGTTGCAGATGAAAGGGGCCGAACCTACACTTGAACAACTGTTGATATCTCAGCTTCGGTTGCAGAATCTTCCGCCTGCAATGGAGAAAACAGCTGTATATTTGGCTGGTTGTGTCAATGAAGATGGCTATCTGACGATGGAATTGACTGAGGTTGTATCAGCAAGGGGAATATCGATGCCTGAGGCTGAAGCAGCCATGGACATTCTCCAGTCGCTGGACCCGCCAGGTGTAGGAGCGCGTAACTTGCGTGAATGCTTGTTGCTTCAGATTAGGCGTGATCCATTCGCTAACCAGCATGCGGAGCACATGGTGGAGGAAGGTCTGGAAGAGTTGGTTCGTTTCCATCCAGGCAGAGCGGGAACAAGACTGGGGATTACGTCACAACAGGCTCAGGCAGCCTATGACTATATTGCTTGTCTTGACCCGAAACCTTGCCGATCCATCGGGTGTACGGAACGTGCACATTATATTATTCCGGATGCCGTTGTGCAGATAAGAAATGGTGAGCTTTCGCTAAGGTTAAATTCAGCGGTTGTGCCGCGGGTATCCTTGAACGAAGCTTGTTGCCGCTGGATCAGGGAGATTGATGCAGATGAGGTCTGGTCAGGCCGGGCAGCAGAGGCGAGAGCGATCATTCGCAGCGTGCGTATGCGTCGCCGAACTCTGATGCGTGTTCTGGCGGCGATCATGACTGAACAGGAATCTTTTCTGCGTGAAGGACCTGCCGGTTTGAAGCCGCTCAATCTGGCGATTATTGCCGAGGTCATCGGCATGCATGAGTCGACGGTGAGCCGTGCAGTCAATGGCAAATATGTTCAGACACCGCATGGTGTCTTTGAACTCAAAGCTTTTTTTGCCTCAGGTCTGGAAACAATGAACGGAGAAATGGCCTCTGCGCCGGCGGTGAAGCTCAGATTAAAAGAGCTGATTCGTTCTGAACGGGCGGAACGTCCATACTCGGATAGCCAACTCACGGCATTGCTCGCGAATGAAGGCATCGTTATCTCCCGCAGAACGGTTGCGAAATACAGGGAAGAGCTTCAGATATTGCCTTCACTTGAACGGAAGCGCTGGGCATGAATGACGTATGCCTTCATTATATATTCTAAACAAGTAACCCCCGCGAGCCGTGGTAACGGTCTGCGGGGGTTACTTGTTCCGACTTAACAGCGATCGGAAGGTTGTTCTATCATCGAAGTGTCAATGTAATCACTCATTAGTTGAATTTAAACAGCGTACTAACGTTCCATATTGTGCAGGAAGTGCTCACCTGCAATACCAGGAGTAGTCATCTGCTCCGGATGCAAAATTTCTTCCAGTTCTTCCGGTGTCAGTAGACCCCGTTCCAGAATAATCTCTTGCAAGGTGTTTCCAGTCTTCAACGCTTCCTTCACAATGGAGGCTGCCACATCATAGCCCAGATGTGGATTGAGCGCTGTAATTACACTAAAGCTCTGCTTCATGATCAATGCACAACGCTCACGGTTCGCTTCCATTTCTTCAACGGCATAACGAGTGAAGACGTCGATGCCGTTATTCATGATTTTCAGCGATTGCAGCAAGTTGAACGCAATAACCGGGCCCATGACGTTCAATTCGAATTGACCGGCTTCACAGGCCATGCAGATCGTATGGTCATTGCCCATAACCTGGAATGATACCTGATTGATCACTTCCGCCATAACCGGATTCACTTTGCCTGGCATAATGGACGAACCTGGCTGACGCGGTGGAAGACGCAGCTCATTGAATCCTGCACGTGGGCCAGAAGCCATCATGCGAATATCGTTACAGATTTTGGACAGACTGACAGCACATACTTTCAGTGCGGCCGACAATTCCAAATAAGCATCTGTATTCTGTGTGGCATCCACAAGATCCTCGGCCGTTTGCAATTTCAATCCTGTCACATCAGACAGATGCTCCGTGACTTTGACGATGTATTCCGGTTTCGCGTTGAGGCCTGTACCTACAGCCGTCGCACCTAAGTTAATGGTGAGCAGGCGGCGATTTGCGAACTCAAGACGCTCAATATCACGTCCGATAACGCGCGCATAGGCACCGAACTCTTGTCCAAGGCGAATAGGCACAGCATCCTGAAGATGTGTCCGACCTACCTTAACTACATCGTTGAATTCCTGTTCTTTTTTGCGGAACGCATCCTGCAAACGTTTCATCGTATCCAGCAGCGTTTCGGACAACCGATACGCAGCAATACGCAGTGCAGTTGGGATTACGTCATTGGTGGATTGGGACATGTTCACATGGTTATTCGGGTTACAGTGGAAATAGTCACCCTTGTTCTGCAATAACAGTTCCAGTCCGCGATTGGCCAGAATTTCATTCATATTCATATTCATGGAGGTGCCTGCACCGCCCTGAATGGAGTCAACAATAAAATGATCTAGATGATGGCCTTTCATCATTTCTTCAGCAGCCATGACGATGACATCGCCAATTTTGCGTGGCAGCATCTTCAGCTCCATATTCGTGATTGCTGCAGCCTTTTTCACCGCAGCCAGAGCTGTAATCAGCTCCCGGTGTACAGGAACGCCGGTAATCGGGAAGTTCTCTACAGCCCGAACCGTCTGTATTCCGTAATAAGCATAAGCAGGAATTTCTTTTTCTCCAATAAAATCTTTCTCCGTCCTTGTGGACAATGTAGACATTTCGTTCGCCTCCAGTGGCATCCAAAAATAGGTCAGCCCCGGCAATGCCGAAGCGCACTCAGTATATCATTTAAGCAAAATGGATGCCAAGCTAAATCATTTCACCCTACTTGCCGATAAATAATTTAAATTAAGGATATCACCTTGGCAGACTACAAAGGAACCAGTCAGTCAAAACTCGTCTTATCAATTATGCTCCACTTAGAGGAGAAGTCATGCATGAAGAATAAGATGGGGGTTAATTTGTCGTTTTCAGTGATCTAAATCACATGTTATTTGGTTATCTACTGGTAAAATAGGAAAAAAGGACTATGAGGTGTGAATATGAAATGGACTTTAGGCGCAAAAACCGTCGCAGGTTTGGTACTGATTTCACTGATTACGTACGGAACTAGCGGCTTTTTTATATTTTTCCTTCAGGACTGGCTCTCGTTCTCCATGCCAAGCTGGTTATATATCTCTATCGTACTTGTCATGGGCGTATGCTGGAACGCAATCCTGGGCTGGTTTGCCTCTCGGTGGTTGACTCGTCCAATTGTGCATTTGTCCCGTGCGGCTCAACAAGTCTCATCGGGGGATTTGACGGCCGAGATTCCAGAGCGGCGAACACAGGATGAAATTACTGTATTATATGATGCTTTTCGCGTAATGGTTTTCAATTTGAGAAGTATTGTAAACGATATTACAGATAGTACACGTACAACCTCTCAGAATGCCCAGTCACTAAGCGAAGCAATTGCCCAGGCAGCGGAGCAGATCGAGATGATGTCTGATGCGGTGGATCATATTGCTGTGGGTGTGGAGGAGCAGAAGACGACTTCACATCAATCGTTGATTACAGCAGATGAGATGTTGAACGATTTTCAGCGTATGCACAGTCAGTCGATTGGGATGACAGAGATGTCCGGCCAGATGGAACGTTCGGTAGATCATACGAAGCAGACCTTCTCTTCTTTGATGAAAGGAATGGACGAGCTGACGGAGTCACACAACCGGTCCCGGGACATCATGGTGCTGCTTGAGAAGGAAGCCTCGGATATTGAAGCCATTACTCAGTCTGTCAAAAACATTGCAGAGGAAACAGGGCTGCTTGCCCTGAATGCTTCCATTGAGGCTGCGCGTGCGGGAGAAGAGGGATCGGGCTTTGCTGTCGTTGCTCAGCAGATTCGTAAGCTGGCAGATGAGAGTAAACAATCGGTGCATCGGATTAATGAGCTGATCAGCCGCGTACAGCAGCGGATTAAAGATACAGCTCAACTGATTCATGAACAGCATGGCCTCGTCGTGAATGAATCCGAGCGCACGATCTCTGTTGATCAGACGTTGCAGGAACTTACAGGTACGGTAGAAGTGTTTATGAAGGGCGCTTATGAAATCGGATCCAAAATTGGGGAACAGACCAGCCGCGTAGAACAAACGCACGGTCATGTGAAAAAGATTCAAGGGAAAGCCGGATCATTCTCGGATGAGGCGAGACGGATTATGGATGCAGCACATGAAGAGACGGCAATCATGCAGGAGATTTCATCCTCGGCAGAAGAGCTGAGACAGTTAACAGATCGATTAATGGACAAAACGAAAGCATTTCGGATGCAGCCTTGAGCTGTTTCCGGGGTGTTTTTTTGCTTATTATGGTTAAAGCCGAACATTCTTTCGTAGAAACTGAAATATGTAAAGATTTTTTTATGAAACATTAACAAATTCGCAACGCTTGGGCGATAAATGAAGATATAATGGTAGTATTCCACTACAGATTAAGGAGCCCAGCATATTGAAAACTTGGACAGGTATCCTGCTGATGATTATTTTGGCGGTAGCGACGATTAGTACAACTTCGTCTGCCCGAACCATGAATGAATCGCAAAAACAGCTTAACATAGATGATCAATCCAGCCAGACCTCAGCGGTCGTGGCTTCCAATATAGAAACAATGAATGAAGCAGCGTTTACAACGAAGGAATCAATTCCTGTTAAGGGAGAGTACGTCTCGGTTGCTCCGGAAAATGAGAATGTAAGACTATACCCCATGAAAGTTGAAGGTTCAGGATATATATATAACGGAATGGTGTTGGAAGTAAACGGCAAGAAACGTGAATTCAGTAAATGGCAAGGAGAAGGCGGATCCTACAAACCCGAAGTGCACGAACTGGATCTGAATGGAGATGGCAAGAAGGAGATTGTTGTGTTGTTTACAGCCGGTCATGGAACAGGCATCTATCTGGGTGAAGCGCATATTATCGATCCAGAAACGCTGGAAGAGATGAAGATGCAATCACTGGATGAGATTGTGAAGCAGCATGTAAATTCGAAAATCAGTATTAAACCAGGTCAGGTGACGGTCAACGTTACCGTTGATGGTGTTCATTCAGAACCTTCCCTGATGGAGGAAGACACGAGCGAGGGAGTGTATAACGAGCAGCTCAAGTTCGGCGGTGTTGTTTATTACAGTGTGGAGAATGGCAAGTTGGTTGTGTCGGCATCTGGTGCATACGGTATGGGCTTGTATGACGGTGATCTTAACTTTGCCTATGACTATAAAGATGGCGAGTGGCAGGCCGTGGACTTGGAATACAGCACGGAAGAGTATGAAGATGAGTACTATGAATCTTTTGATTGAATCGAGTGTTTAGAGAAGAGCGGGAATGCTGAGAACAATGATAAAAAAATATGTCCCCACGGTCTGAAATGACAGAGGGAAACGGGTGAGGCTGAAAAAAATGATGTACTTTTAGCCTCACTTTGTGCTATCCAAAATCGAATTTCATTCCAAGAATTTACCATGAAATGGTTGACACAAGCACTTTAGTCGTTTAAATGTATAAAGGATGGAACTCATCTATTTCATACTTTTAGGAGGGATCATTCATGAAGAAGAAGGTCGTATTGGGTTTAATGGTGGGTACACTAACACTCGGCATCGGCACTGGGGCACTTGCAGCAACGGGTCTGGAACCGATCAAAGCGTATTTGAACAGCAAGATATCTTTGAAATTAAATGGGACAACGGTAACAGCCAAAGATGCCAATGGCAAAACGGTATTGCCAATTACTTATAACGGAACGACCTATTTGCCAGTGCGTGCAGTCGGCACGCTACTGGGTACAGAAATTACGTATGATAGCGCAACCTCATCCGTTAACATTGGCAGCAATAATGGATCTGTACCACCATCCGAAACCGGCAAGCTGACATTAAGTTCGCTCGGAACTGCAGCCTTGGGCACCTCGGATTGGCATACCAAGGATCCGGCCGAAACGGCGTATAAAGGCAAAGATTACAAAGATGTATACCTGCATACCGACACAGCCAAGCAAGGCAAGAGCTTCCAAGTCATGACCCAGAAAAAGTATGCCAAGCTGCATCTCGATTTGGCTGTTCTTGGCGGTTCACAGAAGCTTGAGATTATGGACGAAAACAATACAACGCTCAAGACAGTATCGCTTGCCCCTGAAGACGGTTTGATTGGTGTAGACGTGGATGTTGCAGGCACGGATTTCATCTTTGTTGAAATCGTTGATGAGGCTCCGGGCTCCTCTCTGTTTGTTCCATTGACGACCTCATATTTAACCAAAAAATAAACGAGATATTAAAAACGATTATCGCCTATGCATCAGCCGGACGGTTATTCCGGACTGGCATAACGATAATCGTTTTTTTTGTTCTTTTGGGACGTATGATCAGGTTAGCGAATTACGGTATCGAGCGGTTTGAGATTCGCTTCAATCTCTGCACGACGACCTTCAAGGAATGGAGGCAATGCCAGGGACTCTCCAAGATAAGCCAGTTCTTCATCCGTGTCGAAGCCGGGACCATCAGTTGCCAGCTCGAACAGAATACCATTAGCTTCACGGAAGTACAGGGAGCGGAAGTAGAAACGGTCTACGAAACCGGAGTTCGGGAATCGGAAATTATGAACCCGTTCTACCCATTGTTTTAGTTCTTCTTCATTATCGACGCGGAAGGCAACATGGTGCACACTGCCTCGTCCAGGGCGTTCTTGGGTAAGGTCATTTCGTTCTTCGACATGCACCTCGGAGCCGCTACCACCTTCACCGGATTCGAAGACGAGTACATCGGGTTGGCCTTCGACAAAAGCAGGATAGGTTCCTTTTTGACGGAAGCCGAGCAGTTCGGTAAGAACTGGAGCGGTAAGGGACGCATCTCTAACGGTAAGATGGACTGGGCCCAAGCCGACAATGCCATACTCGACAGGCACAGGGCTTTGATCCCAAGGTTTGCCCCCGGCAACACCTGTATTGTGTTCATCAGAAACAAGGATCAGACGTTGTCCTTCAAAGTCCGTGAACGAGAGAGTGGCGCGCCCCCCACGTTCGGTGATTTCTCCATGAGGAACCTCGAATTCGTCAAAACGCTGTTGCCAGTACGTAAGGGCTGCATCGTTAGGAACACGAAGTGACGTTGCTGAGATACTGTTCACGCCTTCACGTGTCTGTCCGGCCATTGGAATTTCAAAGAAAGTAAGCTCGGTACCCGGATTCCCTTTTTCATCTCCATAGAAGAGGTGATAGACGGAAACATCATCCTGATTGACTGTTTTTTTGATCAATCGCAAACCCATGACGTTGGTGTAAAACCGATAATTCTCAGCGGCGTGTGCGGTCAGTGCAGATACATGGTGAAGTCCTTTGATTTGCATTATAAATTCCTCCTGGTGGTTAATTTATTTTTTATAATATTCCGTTAAGAAAGTTACTAACTTTTAGTTTGTTTTGTTGTTGAATTTATCTTAACATAAAGATATTTAAAATACAATCCTAATTTAGAATTCCATCTGGACAGTACACTCATTCAATGACAAAATGAAAAAGTTAACATTAAAGAGATATATTGTGTTTGTGTAACATAAAGGAGTGAAGAGGAGCATGGCTTATCCACCGTGGCTGGACCCTTATGACGCAGAACCGTTTATACTGTTTTCCACTTCGCACCTATGGGCGATTAGCCTTATTGCTGCATTAATTATATTGATGTTCCTGTTTCGGAATTGGCTGCGGTCCTGGGCACCGAACACACGCCGTAGCTTTCGGATTGCTCTGGCATGTGTCATGTTCGGCTGTGAGATTGTGCTTCAGATATGGTACATATATGGGGATGTGTGGAGTCTAAAGACTTCATTGCCGCTGGAGTTATGCAGTTTGTCACTATTGTTATCTGCGCTGCTATTATTGACACGCAGCAGACTGCTGCATTCTGCATTGCTGTTCGCAGGAATAGCTGGTGCCTTGATGGCGATCGTAACGCCTAATCTTGGCTATGCTTATGAACATTTTCGTTTCATTCAATTTTTTACGGCTCACGCTTGTATTATTCTGGCGTTACTCTATATGACTTGGGTGGAACAGCTTCGTCCAAGCTGGAGAACTGTTGTGGGGTCGATGATATTTGTGAATGTGGCTGCGTTAGT
Source organism: Paenibacillus taichungensis (assembly GCF_013359905.1). GTDB lineage: Bacteria > Bacillota > Bacilli > Paenibacillales > Paenibacillaceae > Paenibacillus > Paenibacillus taichungensis. The sequence goes on from NZ_JABMCC010000121.1 coordinate 318,107, forward strand.
TGTATACGGTGTGGACGTCCTGCTTGACGCTAATTATATGTTCCTGAGACACAAACCGGATACACCTTCAGTTCTCGACATGCTGGGACCTTATCCTTTGTACATTCTTGGGGAAGAGGTACTGGCGTTAGTCATGTTCTCCCTAATGTACGTCCTGCTCTTTGCGATTCCGGAGCGGCTGAATAATCGAGTGAAGAGAGGAAAGAGTTCTGCGCTCTAGTTAAAAGTCATCCCATACCAATGGTAGGCAGAGGGAGCTGTTCTTCGTTCTTCTATAAAGATATATTTAAAACTAAACATCCCGCAGCGGTCTGGATATCCAGATCGTTTGCGGGATGTTTGGCTATTAACTCCACATGGGACATGTTTCTAATTTTTATCCACGGAGCAAAGATTCCGCTCCATCCACGTAGATCCGGGTACCGGTCACATGGGAAGATTCATCGGAAGCGAGGAAGAGCACCAGATTGGCGACTTGCTTCGACGTTCCAGGTTCACCTTTGAGTGGATGTTCATGACCTTCCGGAAACTCAACTGGAATCTGTACTTCTTTCAGATCGTCCGAAGGATAGGTGTTGTCACCGATGTTGGTATCAATGGCCCCCGGACAGACCGCGTTGACACGGATTTTGTAACGGGCCAGTTCCAATGCAGCCATCTTCGTAAATGCGGTCTGACCTGCTTTACTGGAAGCGTATGCAGAGAACCCGATTCCAGAGAATACACGGTTACCGTTAATGGAACTCGTAATAATGATGCTACCTCCGCGGTCTTTCAAATGGGGGATGGCATACTTCACAGTTGCGAACGTGCCGCGCATATTGATGCCCATCGTCTGATCCCAGTCCTCCGGTTCCATCGTTTCAATGGGAGCCATCGTGCCATTAATTCCCGCATTGGCAAATACAATATCGAGCTGTCCAGCTTGCTCCGCAACCTGATTGATTGCTTTTTGCACGTTGTCCGGTTTGGAAATATCACATTCAATGACGTGGGCTTCTCCGCCTGCGTTCTCAATCGTCTGTTTGGTTTCCTTCGCATTCTCCGGGGTCCGGTCCAGCATGAACACTTTGGCCCCATGCTCAGCGAAACGAATGGCTGTTGCCTGACCAATTCCTGAGCCACCTCCGGTTACAATCGCAACTTTCCCTTGCAAACGTTGTTCTGTCATCCTGATCCCTCCGTATCGTATGAATTATCAGTAACTCTCTCTCTACTTCTACATACCCGACTAAAGAGTGATGAATCAAATGTACGATACAAAAAAACAGGACCGTTCAACGGCCCTGTTTCTATCATTTAGATATCATGATGATCTGATTGCTGCAAAAGTTACTTATGTTTCTTCCAGTCCATCGAACTGTTATTCAACAGGTACTCAAAATCATTATCTTTTCGCTTCTGTTCAGCTTTACGCGCTTCTTCCGCCTGCAGGCGTTCCTGCTCTTTCCGGTCTGCCTCCGCAGCCTTGGCTTCATCGGCCTGAGCTTTCAGTTTCTCTAACACATCACTGCTCAGCAGATCCTTTAGGGTAGTCGGTTTATCCTGTGCTGCTTTGGGAGCAGGGGTGTGTTTTTTAGATTTTGCCATAGAATAATCTCCTCTCAAAAACATGAATCAGCTTCCATTATCGTTCAGTAAACTTATTATATCAGGTTCACCAAACCCATTCCATGAAACTGCGGGACAAAAGCAGGAAATAGGAGGTTACGTGACGAATGAAAACGGGTATAAATTCATATATTATTACCGATACTGCGACTATTCCCTGGAGAAAGGAGTCGTTGTTCGTGGAAGTAAACCGTAGTTTACTGAAAGGGCTTGCATGGGGTGTTGCTTTCAGCTGTCCGTTATGGATTGCGATCATCGGTTGGTTGCGTTTGATGGGATGGATGTATTGAGACCAGCGGGTTGCAGAGCTGCTGCATATAGAGTTGTGCCAGAAGAGGGCATTTTTTATAAAGTCATTTATGTAAACGCTAACATTGAATAAAGCTCTGCCTTGCGTGAATACGCAGGACAGAGCTTTTGTTTGTCTTCCAAAGGTTAAGGCATTTTTACCGGTTCTGGATATTCCAGACCGTGGGTGTCGACAGTGACTTTTTTCATCACCTGATCGGTAACCGGTTTGTCTTGTGCGCCTATTTTCTGAGCAGCGATTCCATCAACGACTTCCATACCTTCTGTAACTTTACCGAATGTGGCATATGCATTATCCAGATAATCGGCATCCGCTAACATGATGAAAAACTGGGAGCCTGCGGAGTCCAAATTATCGGATTTACGCGCCATGGAAATCACTCCACGAGTATGATTCAGATGGTTTTTGTGACCATTAGATGTAAACTCACCTTTAATGGTATATCCTGGGCCGCCCGAACCATCACCGTTTGGATCGCCACCCTGAATCATAAAGCCTGGGATAACACGGTGAAAGTTCAAACCGTCATAGAAACCTTTATTGGCGAGTGAGATGAAATTGTACACGGTATTGGGTGCAATTTCGGGATATAGCTCAATGACGATTTTCTGCCCGTCTTGCATTTCAATTGTGGCCACTGGATTTGGCCCTTCGGGTGCAGCTGGGACTGGTGTTTCCGTCGCGCTGCTTGCAGGGCGCCCACAACCACTAATGACGATAAGCAGCATCGCTAGAACCAGCGACACAGCTGTTGTTTTTTTCCACCGAAAAGACATGAGAACGTTCCCCCTTGCATCTCTGCATAATATATTTAGTCAGAATTATTTTCGGATAATCCCTCAACTATCATACCGTTTTTGCGGACAAGATGGCAATGCAAGGCAACATATTATGGGCGATAAGGGATGGTGTAAATGCTTACAGAGGTGTAAAATAAGGAAAATGCTTCCGCAGTCAGGGACGTACGGGTCTGTTCCGTCCGCTCCAATACACGGCAGTCCCGACGTCATTAACGGAAAGGGCGTGCGGGTATATGGACTTCTCGTGGAAGCGTAATCTGGTGATTTTGTGGATTGGTGTGTTTTTTTGTAGCACCGCTTATTCAATCTCCATCCCATTTCTGCCTTTGTTTCTGAGTGGCGATCTGGGCGTTCGTGATCACCTGGAGTTCTGGTCAGGGCTTGCCTTTGGCATCACGTTTCTGGCAAGTGCGCTGGTGTCTCCTTTCTGGGGATCACTGGCTGACAAATACGGGCGCAAGCCAATGCTGATCCGGTCGGGGTACAGCCTTGCGGTTTTGTATTTGATCAATTATTTTGTGCAGGATCCCTATTCACTAATCGTGGTTCGTTTGTTTCAGGGGTTGCTCGCGGGGTTTGTTCCGGCGGCGATTGCACTGGTCGGTACCAATACACCGGAAGAGAAGACTGGGTATGCACTTGGTATCATGTCAACAGCCGGGGCAACAGGAGGCATAATCGGTCCATTGATTGGCGGGGTCGTAAGCCACTATTATGGCAACCGGAATGCGTTTTTATTTTCCAGCATCGTAGTGTTGGTCTCGGCGTTGATCGCAACCTTCTGGGTCAAAGAAGAGAACTTCAACAGGAACAAGGCACGTTCTCATGTGATGGATGACATCCGTGAAGCCAGGGCAAATCGATTGTTTATTACGGTGCTTGGCATGATGGGTATCTGTACCTTCTCCGTGATGATTCTGGAGCCATTATTGACCGTATACGTGATGGAAATGGGCATTCAGCCCGATCGTGCTTCACTTAGCTCGGGAATTATTTTCTCTGCGGTTGGTGTAGCTACGGTTATTATGGCGCCGCGCTGGGGTAAGATCGGTTCACGAATCGGATATGGCAAAGTTCTGATCATTGGCCTCGTTGGTGGGGCGATTGGTAACCTGCTGCAGTTTTTCACTACAGGTTATATTGGATTCGGCATCTTGCGTTTTGTGTATGGATTATTCTTTGCTGCGGTGTTCCCGGCGATTAATGCAATGATTGTGCAAGTGACTGAACCTGGCTTCCGGGGAAGAGCATTCAGCCTGAATCAGTCGGCTTCCCAGATCGGTACGATGGCGGGGCCGATAATCGGTGGTGTTCTGGGTGGCTGGTTGCCGATTCGTTGGATTTTTATCATCAATGGAGTGGCGCTGCTGATTACCGCGATTGTAGCGAAATGGTCCCGACTGGAGGAGAAGTTGCCGGGGTCGGGCAAACCTTTGGCGAAGTAATCAAAAACGTAAAACGTTAAACGGTTTATCAGATAGAAGAGATAGGGATGGCACCGTACGGATACGGTAGCCATCTCTTTTTCAGGATACAGCCTTTGTTATTACGAAATTAAAGCAAAAAGAAACCTCTTGAGCAAGAGGTTTCCTATATTCCTTAATGAATCTGTAATGCGTTCCTATTCATCCCAGGATGAATCTTTTCGTGGACCTTCAACGCCTTCATTGTTTTCCTTTGGAATGGCATGTTCAACAGCATCAAGTTGATCCTCATCTGCTAGGGCTTCCGGAAAGGAATCTTCCGTAAATAATCCAAAATTCGGATCAATATCCCGTTCGGTTACCAGATTATCGGGCTCATGTACTTGTCGCTTATGATTATCCTTCATCGTGACTGCACCTCCTAATTCAGGCTGTGACAAGAGGATTAGCGCCGTGGTGGAATATCGCTCTCCGGTTTGGCATCTGCTCCAGCGCCGTTTAACAGGTCCGTCCCGTGAAGCGCATTGGGATCGGGTGCGGCAGGATCAACTGGACTATTCGGTTGGATAAGATCAGCATCAGGGACGGATTCGAGTGCAGGCTCCGCTGTTCGTGACTCCAATTCCGGTTCTTCCGTAGCCGCTACAAGTGGCGGATTCATTGTATTTTCGGTATCGATACGTTTCCCCGTAACTTCATCAAAAGTGTCTATGTCACCTTCAGGAACTTCGGTTTCCAGTGGAATATCACGTGACCTCTGATAACGGTCGTAGTAACGTTCGCTCTCTTCATTACTAATCGGTCTGTCTGACATAAGTAGCACTCCTTTTTAGTGGATTATATTTAATGGTTGTTTGTTTAATTGGGCAGTTATCTAGTAAAGGTTCTTATTCGGTAGTTACCCAAAGGGCTAACATTGTAATCTCGCACAACTTATGATTCCCTTGTGTTCCCAAAATATGAATATAAGATGAAAGTGCAATGTACGGATTACAGATTCAACGTATAGGCTTTAAAATTTTGGAAATACATATTTGACCAAAAAGTACAGAAATCCAAAGAAAATAATGATATAAGCCGCATACTTGATAAACGTGGAAGCGACCATACTTGAATCCGATTTGTGTTGGACATCCTTATGTTCTACCTCTACCGTTCTGTGTGGCTCATTCATTTGAATCACTCCTCAATGGTAAGTGTTTGCTTTGAGGAACATTACACCCGGAAGGGACGATTGAATCGCAGAGATCAGTTTTACAGCTTTTCATCTTTGGCCTATGATATGATGAAACATGGATATATGAGGGAGGGATTCCAATTGGATTGGTATACGCTGGGCAATATGATCACTCAAATCCGAATCGGGCAAAAAGCGTCTACGCCCGGGTTTTCCCGTACCGTTATACGCCGTCCGGACGGGCTGTTCTGGGTAGGCGGGATATGGTCAGGACAGATTGTCCAGTTGCGGGATTATCTTTTCTCGGATATATGGACGATCTATGACGATGAGGAGACGGAGCAGTGGTTGGAATATCGTACGAAGATTGAACAGAAAGAGCGCGAAATGATTGAGAACCAGTTCGAAGATCTGCGCGGATAATGGAGAAAACACTCGAAATCTATCAATAAAATGGAAATAAAACTATAAATCTACTAAAATGTGAATTTTCATTTCCCTACAAGAAGGTGACACGTCAAACTGTGGCGAATGATAAATGAGAGAACTTGAGGGATAGAGAAAATAAGAACTTTGAGGTGCTGTGAATGAAAAATGTGCCCAAAGCTATCATCATCTTATGGATAAGTATGTTGAATATTCTTTGCTTGCCGCATGATTTCGTCTCAGCGACTGCAGGAGAAGTTGACAAACCTGTATCCATTACGGGATGGGAAGTAAAATGGGGGAACGTACACGATCAGGGATTCATCAGTGAGGTTCAAGGTTCAGAGGAGATCTGGGAGAAGCAAGGTGCAGAAAAGCTGGAATATAGCAGCGAAGAGGCTCCTTCGGGTTCCATGTGGACTCGTTTGACCATTCCAAAAATAAATGAAGATAGCTCGGCAATCCGTTTTGAAAATATTAAAGGGAACCACATTGTAATCTATCTGGATGATCGTAGGGTGTATGAGAATTATCATTACAATTATGATAACAACGCTGTGTTGTTACCCCTTTCGAGTGAGAATTCAGGTAGCAAACTGTATGTATGGTCCGAGAATGAAAAAGGCAGACTTGGCATCTACGGAACAGTTCAGGTTGGGCCTTATGCTACATTACAGGAAAAATACATTCACAATGGACTGCTTGATGTAATATTGGGAGCGACCTTTGTGTTCACGGCTCTAACGATGCTGAGTTGCACTTTTTTCCTGGGCAAATTCCATACAGGGTTGTGGATTTCGCTATGTATCGTGATGGGTTCAATCGGAACGATGATTATCACCTATTCACAGTTTTTATATACGTTCTATCAGGTCTACGGTAATCTGTATTCCGTATTGTTTGACCTGGCTATGCTGATGGGCATGCCTGCACTCTGTTATTTTTTTGAACAAATTATCGGACCAGGTCGTTATGGCATCTTTACCAAACTAAGAAAATTCCAATTCATCTATTCTATAGTAGCTGTGGCTGCCCTGATGATTGATTTTATTTCAGGCGGTCAATGGGACATGCTCTATAGTTTGTTGGTTCAGAATGTAATTGGATTTGTTCTCGTAATCCTGTTGAGCATCTTAATGATCGGCACCATCTCCAAAGCACTTCAACGGAGCCGGGAAGCTCTTTTGCTGGCTACGGGATTTGGCACATTTGCCTTAATCAGTGTTGCTGAACTACTCTGGTATTACCAGCGTAATGGAACATATCATCTGATATGGTGGAAATGGTCCATGGTTGCTTTTATTATCTCACTTATTGCCATACTGGGAAGCCGATTTGCTGAAAAACATACCAAAGTGCTTGAATACTCGAAAGAGTTGGAATTGTTCAATAATGAATTGCAGCGATCCGAGAAAATGGAGATCATTAGCGAACTGGCGGCGTCGGTTGCTCATGAGGTTCGTAATCCACTGCAGGTGACACGAGGATTCCTTCAGCTTATGACAGAGCAGGAAGACAACAAAAACAAAGGGTATGTGCGGATAGCTCTGGAGGAGCTTGATCGGGCATCCGGCATTATTACCGACTTCCTAACGTTTGCCAAACCGGAGTTCGATCATATTGTCTCTCTAAACATCGCGGATGAATTTGATCATATTGAAGGCATTCTTGTACCGATGGCTAATCTGGAAGGTGGCAAAATAACAACTGATATTCCGCCAAATCTATGGATTAGAGGGAACTCGTCCAAGTTCAAACAGGCTTTTATTAATATTATTAAGAATAGTATAGAAGCTCTGCAAGGAGAGGGTCAGATTGATATTTGGGCTTATGCCCAGGACGGGATCATCAAGGTACATGTTAGAGATAATGGAGAGGGCATGGATGAGGAAGCGCTGGTCCGCCTTGGGGAGCCTTATTTCTCGAATAAAATTAAGGGGACAGGCCTTGGCATGATGGTGACTTTCCGAATCGTTGAAGCCATGCATGGGCAGATCAGCTTTACAAGCACAAAAGGGGTAGGAACAGAAGCCGTTGTATCTTTTGCTGCGTTCGTCGAATGACGAGCGGCAGAAGTGTACGATGGCTTTTTGGTTCACTACCCCTGATGTCGATCAATCACATATTCAATCTAATCCGTTTAGCTTCTCCACGGTCCGCAATTTACGTCATAATCCACTTTGGATGGATTGGGAGGAATCACGAGAACATAATCGTTCTGTTGTTCTTCAACGGTACGGACTTGAATGTGTTCAGGAATATCAATGCCAAATGCTTCGCGAAGCGCTTGCTTCGGGTTGGAGTGCAGTTGTTGTCTGAAGTGCTCATCAGTCCAGGCCTTTTCAATAATATCCTCGTGCAACGTTTTCTCTGATACCATCATCGTCAACATTCCCTTCATATTTAAAATTCAACTGTACCAGCTCTTCTTTGGTGATTAGGACAAATGTTGTTTCTCGCTGATCCAGTAATGAAACCCGCCTTGAAAAAGCATTTTTTTGTGTTGTTCAATGTCGTGAACAGTTTGTCCCAGAATGCCGCATAAGTAGGAATTAAATGCTTCGAGATGCGAAATTCCCGAGTTAGAAGATGTTAGTCTGATGTTATATTGCTGAGCAATGTCTACATAGGAGTTCATCAATTGGGTATTGTATACATTATCATGTACACGTTCGCTTACAGGATGAGCCGGGTAGTTATGTTCCAGTGCTGCGGATATGTGTGAGAGGAAGCTGTTGTAATTTCCATGCACAGCATCTTGTTTCGTGTCTGTGAAGTCATCTGTCATCTGGAGAGTCATCAGTGCAATGTTGACGGCAGAACATACCGGAGTAATGCGACGCTCCTGTTCCAAAAGAAGGAGTGAGCCAGCAGCTCCAAGTTGAAGTGGGGCGGCTTTTTGGGCGATTAATAGCGGGCTTCTCTTGAAATAATCGATGGAGTTCTCACCGGTGACGCTCATGGCCCAATCCTCCACATACTGTCTGAAATACGTCCAGAACGGGGAAGAAAGGCTGAATAGCTCTGAATAGGCACAGATCGCATCCACGTAGTAAAGATTACCCAGTGATAATTTCAGTGTTACATCTTCTGGCTGTTCGTCCATAACTTCATCCTGATTCAGAAAATATAGCATATGCAGGAGACAAGCAGTACTTAGTTTGTGTGCCTTCTCTGGAGGTAGACCATCTGAGAGCTGCATCCACAATGGAATAATGTAGCCGATGTAGCTGTGACCCGAATCTCGTAACAACGGATTGACCAAATGAAGTTGTTCTAGTGCATGTTCTGACATTGGTTCAGGATATTTCTGTACCAGCTGCTCTGCTGCAGCGAACACCACCTCCACATCGGATCTAAACGGATCAAACCATTCTCTCCGCATCGTTTGGTTACGCCCTTCCCATAATAAAGTAATTAAGGACTTTTCGACTAGATCATGAAGTTACTTTCAGTATACCGGAAATGAATTGAAAAAAATAGGAGGTTTTGTGATGAATTGTGAAAAAAACAATGACATTTTGTATTTTTATGGCATAAAAAAGCGGAAGTTAGGCTCAAACTAAGAGAGCACAGGATTTTGACATATGAAAGGAAGAAGAGAAATGAAATACAGATGGAAAAAATGGATGGCAGCCGGACTGGCAGCCGTATTTATAACAGCATCAACCGGCTATACGGCATCCGCTGATCCAAATGGATCTGTTGAAGATGGGGCTACACCATCCTCTTCCACAAACCAGAAGAAGCCATGCATGCAAGCAGGTCATGGCCTGTTTATGATTGGAGAAACCGCAGACCTGCTCGGTATTGGGCTCCGTGATTTAAAGGAACAGATGGAGCTTGGCAAAACGTTGACTCAGATTGCTAAGGAACGCAAGGGACTTAGTGAAAATCAATTGTTGGAGAAGCTGAAGCCTTCGCTCTCTCAGCGATTGGATAAAGCAGCCGAAGAAGGCTGTCTCACGAAAGAGCAGGCAGCAGCAGCCAAAGCAGGTATGGATACGAAGCTGAAGAAGGTAATCAACACACCACTGCGGGAGTTAAGACGTGAGTTCGCTCACCATGGCAACAGACATCCAATGATGGACAAGGGCGCTATTGCACGTTTTCTCGGCATCACCCCGGAGCAGCTCCATCAGCAGCTTCAAAGCGGGAAATCATTAGCTGAGATTGCTCAGGCAAAAGGCATCAGTGAAACGCAGTTGGTAGACAAGCTGAAGGAGCAGTTGACGGGTGACCTGAAAAGGTTCGTTAATCAGAAGGGCAATACACATCAAGCTCCTGGTCCTCACGAACCTGTACCCGGTCGATCCGCTTCCACAGAAGTGAAGTAAGAAAAAAGCGTCTTCCACGAAGGGAGACGCTTCTTCTATATTCAATCAGGATTAGCTGGTTTCCGGACTGCGATTTGCGCTAGATGACGGATTACGCTCGGGTGAACTTGTTCTGATTGCAGAAACAGTATCATGCAAACGGGGACTTGGGCGTTTCTTCCGTTGTAATCCTATGGTGAAGCGAGAGCCAGGAAGTTGGGAAAGTCCCCAGCTGATTGCAAGAGACGTTGCCACGGTGACAAGAAACGAAAGCAATGTAATCGGTAGATGCCATCCGGTTAGCGTAAGTGGTCGGGTAATATACGCAATGCAGTAGATAACCAGTGCATGAACCAGATAGCCACCAAAGGAATATCGGCCAATCCACGTCAGGAGACGCTGAAATGGTGAATCTTTGCCACGCAGCAGTACAAGGAACCCATAGAACATGAACATCTGGGCCATGATGATGATGAATGTTGTTGGTTTCAGATAGGTTGATATATTCAGGTTAACGACATCACCCGATCCCCGCAGCACATCATACCCAAGCCACATGTACATGCCGATAAACAGACAGACCATCCAGGGCAATACTTTTGCGGTCCAACTTCTCCAACTATCCACTGACCAGGCACAGACTGCGCCCAACAAAAAGTAAAACCAGTACATAACCCATGAATAAGAGCGATACTGCAGCAAACCCGACCAAGGTTGGGGTAAGGAAGCTGTCCATCCGCCCATATCGTAGTAGGACCATTTCATAAGTAAAGTGTATAATGCCATCCCAATGAGAATCAGCGTGATGACGGATTGCATTGGGGTGAAGCGTGTAACTTTTTCAATACGTTTCTGAATGAACTTGGCTCCCGCAAGAAACAGGGGAAACAGAATATAGAACTGAAACACCATAATTACAAACCACAGATGATATCCCGTCTGGGGGAGGAACAGTTCACGAACAAGACTGCGGAAATCTGGCATACCCGAAAGCCAGAACTCGGGCGTGAATACCCGGACAAACAACCAATAGATGAACGTCCATACCACAAAGGGCACATAGATATCTCCAAACCGCTTACGGATAAACTTGGGGTAATCCGGTTTGGTATGACTATGATGATAGAACAGCATTACACCGGACAGAAAGACGAATGTCGGTGTACCAAAACGAGTCAGATGATAAATCATGGTCAGTATGATGGAATCAGGTTGTTCAATATCAGCGCGATATATATATTCTGCAATGTTATGCTGCATCACAATAGCGAGAAATGCAAGGGCGCGCAGTTGAGTCCATTCCACGATTCGCGGTTTATTCACGTGTAACCCTCCTTCGTGTAACCGGAATTCATCATTTAAGGGTACCTGTTAAACATTAAGACTGCATTAAATGGGGGAAATAGGTACAAAAAAAGATGGCAGCAGCCATCTTTTAGTCGAAGTATCTTTGCGATACCTGCCTCATTTTGTTTCCATTCCATTTAGTTTAAGTCTTGTACTTTTGTTGATTCATCCTCTGAAGATTTTGCATCTTCCTCAAACAAATTCTGAATGTATGCTTGAAGTTTCGGTTTATTAACACCGAGTACCTGGGCAGAGCCTGCAAGCTCATTGGTAAGCAGCTTGTTAGGAGGGATCTGCTGTTTATCGATTTCATTCACGTTAATATCGAATCCGAGCGAAGCTAATTTTAACATCTGTGTTGGACTGAGGTCTGTCTCGATATATGGAGCGACAGCTTCCAAAATTTCAGGAATCTTGAAGAGTGAAGTCGTGCTTTGCATCTTCTTGGCCAGCTCAGTCATGAAAATCCGTTGCCGTTCGGTACGCGTAAAGTCTGATGTGGCATCATGCCGGAATCGGACATATTGGAGGGCGGTCTTACCGTCCATATGCTGAAGTCCTTTTTTGAGATCAATATCGTACATATGTTTATCTGCTTTGCTGGTATAATACATGTCTTTCTCTACATCAATATCGATCCCGTCTACAGCATCAACCAGCGCCATAAATCCGATAAAATCGGTATACACGTAGTGCTGGATAGGGATGCCGAGCAAGTCACCGACCGTTTGTTTGGTTAATTCCGCTCCGCCGTAGGAGAAGGCCGCGTTGAGTCTGCTCTTTCCGTGTCCCGGAATATCAACATATGTATCACGCAGAACAGAGAAGAGATGGGCTTTCTTGGATACCGGATCAATGGAAGCGACCATGACCGAATCTGAACGGCCGGCATCATCCCCTCTGGTGTCACCTCCAAGCAGCAAAATGTTAACTCGTTCCTTCCCTTCCCATTTAGGAACAGGGGTGGTTGGAGTGTCCGTATTTTGGTTTGTGTCAGAAGTGGAAGTCTCGGAAGCAGTTGAGATGCTATTGGCAAAATGAACGATCGAGTATCCGTAATATACAATGACACCGGCTATGGCAAGTGCCAGGGTTAGGGATGTTCCCCATAACCATTTCTTAAGCATAATCTTCACCTTTCTATGAATGAACTATTATGTAACCCAAACTAGTTTAACAAAAAGTAAGAGAAATGTCCCCTTTGATTTCGAAAGTTCGGTTACTAGGCTACATGTTTGACAAATAGTTAGTGTATATTTATTATGTAAAAAATAATCGTGATTTGTGTAATGGAGGTATTAAACGACTGTTATGAATCAATCTGTATTTAATTGGATCAACCAGTTTGCTGATCGTATTCCGTTTCTGGATTGGTTTATGATTACATCCGCTGAATATGCCGTTTGGGTTATGATAGGGCTTCTTGTGATTGTGTGGTTTCTTGGCAACCCGTCGAAGCAACGAATTGTGTTTTATGCGTGTGTAGCTTCAATCGTAGCACTTGTTCTGGCAAAATGGGGAATTTCACCTGTGGTAGGTCATCCAAGGCCGTTTATGGAAGGCACGGTGAATCAACTGGTTCCGCATGTGCCAGATCCATCTTTTCCAAGTAAACATGCTTCCTTTGTATTTGCGCTAGCTGCAGCTTCGTTTTTTATTGGACGTCGCTTCGGTATGTGGATGCTGTTGCTTGCTGTGCTGACAGGAGTGTCGCGGGTTTATGTAGGTGTACATTATCCTGGGGATATCCTTGGTGGATTTATTCTGGGTAGCCTGGTCAGTGTAATCTTGATTGCTACGCGTAATTATACCAAGTCGATTCCTGATTTCTTCATTAACATTCATCGGCGAATTTTCCGTTAGAAATGGTTGAATATAGTAGGGATTGGAAGAGAAGTTTCGGATATGAAAGCCTTAAGTCTTTGGTGAGCCAAAGACTTAAGGCTTTTTTTGTGTTTATTTCGAAGTTAACTGAAATTTACAAAAAATCGAATTCTCATATATACAATTCATGACGATACGTGTCGATATACTATAAATATGTACTAGTTGAGGAGTGGGGAACATGAAAGACTCGCGGGGAAACGTGACAAAGAAATTGAGATTAACAATTCGAATGAAATTACTGACTGGATTTCTAATGGTAGTGGCTTTACTGGCTTTTGTAAGCATTTATGCGTTAACCCAAATTCATGATATGTCCAAAAAGGCCGATGAGATCGACAAGATGTGGATGCCCAGTGTGAGCCTGCTCGGGATGATGAATGGTGATGTTTCCGACGTCGAACGGCTTGCTCTTGCAATAATTGTCGAAACGAATCCAACTGAAATCACCAAGATGAATGAAGTGTTGGAACAGCTCCAAGCCAAGATTGCGATTGAGCGCAAGGAACTGGTTTCACTTATCTCAGGCAATACCGAAGCGGTGGGAATGTACAATACATTTAGCACGAACTATGAGGCGTATTTGGCTAAAATGCCGGAATTTATGAAATTGGGCATGGCTAACAATTACGAAGAAGCCAGCAGATTGCATTCAGAGGCCTATCCATTATGGTATACAGCGAATGATACCATTGCTCAATTAATCACGATGGGGAACTCACTGTCGGATGCAGCAACGAATGCATCGGTTGAGTCTGCTGAACAAGCATTTAATATTATTTTGGGAGTCACTATTGTTGCTTTCCTGGTCGCCATGTTTATTGCCTTCTTCATTGCAAGCATCATCTCGCGTCCAATTCAGAAGATGAATGCAGCAGCGATGTTGATTGCAGATGGGGATCTGACCAGTGAGAAGATTGTTCTCAAGAACAAGGATGAGCTGGGAACGCTGGCCGATTCCTTCAATGTGATGACTGGCAACCTGCGGGAGATGATTCAATCTGTATCGATGACATCCGAACAGGTAGCCGCTTCCTCGGAAGAACTTCTCGCGAGTGCTGAGCAGAATACAAGGGCGTCGGAACAGATCTCCGAGACGGTTGAGGAATTGGCTGTAGGCACATCGGATCAAGTAGATATGGTGAAACGTTCTTCACAGGCGATGAGTGAGATGGCTCTTGGTTCGGAACAAATCGCTGAGCTTGCTCAAAGTGTATCCGTATCTGCTGTTGATGCAGCGAATCAGTCAGCCGAAGGAAATATGATTATTCAGCAGGCTGTTGAACAGATGGGATCTGTTCGCAACTCCATTGCATCACTGACAGAACTGGTTACAGGGTTGGGAGAACGTTCCGCAGAGATTGGTACCATTACCGAGGTTATCAACAATATTGCCCGTCAGACTAATCTGCTTGCATTGAATGCAGCAATTGAAGCGGCACGTGCAGGTGAGCACGGACGTGGCTTCGCAGTTGTAGCCGGAGAAGTACGGAAGCTCGCAGAGGAGTCTTCTACATCCGCGCAGCGGATTACGGATCTTGTCCAATTGATTCAGAAGGATACAGATCATGCCGTGCAGGCTGTGAAAGTGAACAGCAATGAAACGGAAGCCGGCATTGAGATTGTAACAGCGGCTGGACAAGCCTTTGAGCAGATTTCGGATGCAGTGAACAAGGTCGCTGGTGAAATCCAGGAAGTATCTGCAGGTTCGGAGGAAATGTCAGCAAGTACGAATGAAGTTGTAGGGTATGTGGATCAGATCTCTAACATCGCTGGAGAAGCAGCAGGTGGGGTGCATAATGTATCCGCAGCAACCCAGCAGCAGCTGGCTTCGATGGAAGAGATCGCTTCCTCCGCAGGTTCTTTGTCCAAAATGGCTGAAGAGTTGCAGGAGCAAATCAACAAATTCAGAGTGTAAACGATCCAAAAGTAGGGTGTTCAGACTGGATAGTACCATGGATCATCATGCAACCTGTAGCACGGGTTATTCAAAATATCAGGACTGTTTCTCATATTGCGTTCAAGCGATATGAGAAACAGTCTTTTTTGTCATATCACTACCCAAACATGTCACAACAATGTTATTTCAGAAGTCACCAGCGCTGATATTGCAACTGGAGCAAAAGGATATAATGGTAATTAATGGTGGAAATACATGGAGTCACACCATAGAAAGGAGCGGGTCATTACATCAGTGTAATTGGAAAATTACGAGACGACTATTGCAAAAGGAGATGAATGGTTGAAGATGAAGGGAAGCTGGTGGAGACGAATCGCTATCCTCGCGTTATCGGTAGGGCTACTGGCAGGAAGTACATCCATACAGGCATGGAGTGGTAAGGCAGATGCGGCTGCCGGGAATCATAACTATGCGGAGGCATTACAAAAGGCGGTTTATTTCTATGAAACACAGCGTTCAGGGATTTTGCCCGAAGACAATCGGGTGGAATGGCGTGGTGATTCCGGATTAAATGACGGAGCGGATGTTGGGGTTGATTTGACCGGAGGGTGGTACGATGCTGGAGATCATGTGAAATTTGGTCTGCCCATGGCCTATTCGGCTACGATGTTAGCTTGGTCTGTTGTGGAATACCGTGAGGGATACGAGCAGGCAGGGCAACTGGAGCAGATTAAGGATAACTTGAGATGGGCTACAGACTATTTTGTGAAAGCGCATACGAAACCAAATGAATTATGGGGACAGGTTGGAGCAGGTAATACAGACCATGCCTGGTGGGGCCCTGCTGAAGTGATGCAGATGAACCGTCCTGCTTATAAGATCGATGCATCCTGTCCGGGAAGTGAACTTGCGGGAGAAACTGCAGCTGCACTCGCTTCTTCATCCATTGTGTTCCGTGACAGTGACCCGGCTTATGCCAACAAACTGCTTCAGCATGCGAAGGAACTTTACAACTTCGCGGATACGTATCGAGGCAAATACTCGGATTGCATTACAGATGCTCAATCGTTCTACAATTCATGGACAGGTTACTATGATGAACTCGCCTGGGCAGCAACATGGTTATATATGGCGACAAATGATAGCGCTTACTTGTCCAAAGCGATTGCTACGGCGAATCTGTGGCAAGCGGATGGACAGAACGGGAACTGGGCCTATACATGGACCCAAGGCTGGGATGACAAACATTACGGAGCACAGATTCTGCTGGCCCGCATTACTTCGAGTCTGAACATGCCGGAAGCGACGCGGTTCATTCAATCCACGGAGCGCAATCTGGATTATTGGTCTGTAGGCACGAATGGACAAAGGATTAAGTATACACCGGGCGGGCTTGCCTGGCTTGATACATGGGGATCACTCCGGTATGCAGCGAATGCATCGTTTATTGCTTTTGTGTACTCCGACTGGGTCAGTGATCCGGTGAAGAAGGCGAGGTATCAGGACTTTGCCGTCTCTCAAATGAACTACATTCTGGGAGATAATCCTCGCCAAAGTAGTTATGTGGTCGGTTATGGTCAGAATCCGCCTAAGCACCCTCATCACCGGACCTCCCACAGTTCATGGACGAACAATGAAAATGTACCTTCAGAGCACCGTCACACGTTATACGGCGCGATGGTTGGGGGACCGGATGGAACGGATGCCTATACCGATTCCATTGGGGACTATGTCAGCAATGAGGTGGCAACCGATTACAATGCAGGCTTTACAGGCGCGTTAGCCAAAATGAATCTGTTATTCGGCCAGAATGATCAGCCCATCGCGAATTTTCCGGCTCCGGAAGTGAAGACAGATGAGTTCTTTGTCGAAGCTGCTGTGAAGGCATCCGGTTCCAATTACACGGAAATCAAGGCTCAACTGAACAATCGTTCAGCCTGGCCTGCGCGGATGGGGGATAAGTTGTCTTTTCGTTATTTCCTGGATCTGAGTGAAGTTTATGCTGCAGGATACACCGTTTCCGATGTCCATGTTACAACCGCATATGCCGAGGGGGCTACTGTATCCCAACCGGTTGTGGTTGATGCAGCGAAACGAATCTACGCTGTTACAGCGGACTTTACTGGAACCAAGATATATCCAGGCGGGGAAGGACATTATCGCAAAGAGGTACAGTTCCGCATTACCGGCCCGCAAGGCGCCTGGCATGCGAATAATGATCATTCATTCCAGGGCTTGGGCACAGGCAATGTGGCGAAGAGTGTATATCTCCCAGTCTACGATGCGGGAATACGGATATACGGTCAGGAACCAGGTGTTACATCGGTCGTCACTCCTGTTGCACCTTCGGGAGTGCAGGTTGTGTCAGGGAATGCTCAGGTAATCCTGAACTGGGTAGCATCCCCTGGGGCAGAATCATACACCGTGAAGCGTGCCGAGGTGAATGGCGGTCCATATACTTCTGTAGCGACAGGTGTGCATGGATCGACATACACGAACACGGGGCTCACGAACGGGAAAACCTATTATTATGTAGTGACGGCTGTTAATTCAGCCGGGGAATCTCCCGGTTCTGAACAAGCCTCTGCCACGCCACAGGCTGGAACATCGCTGCCTGGTGCACTGACATTAAGCGGTACTTCAGGCAATGCACAGTCGATTCTGACCTGGACGGCAGCAACGGGAGCTTTGTCTTATAAGGTACAGCGCTCAGTTGTAGGTGGTGCTTATACCGATGTGGCAACTGGGTTGGCAGTATTGAATTATATCGATGTAACAGCGGTAAATGGAACGGCGTACAGTTATCGAATCGCCGCTGTGAATGCGAGCGGACAGACGTTGTCCAACATCGTGACGGTTACACCGAGTGCGCCTCCGGCCACGACGGGCACGCTTGAGGTGCAATATCGTAACGGAGGGTCAGGTGCTTCCGGCAATGCGGTGACTCCGCAGTTTAATCTAAAAAACACAGGCACTCAGGCGATTGATCTGAGTACGGTGAAGCTCCGATATTATTTTACCAAGGACGGTGCAGGCGATCTGACCTTCTGGTGTGATTATGCTCAGATCGGCACGGCCAATATTGAAGGCCAATTTGTCACGCTGACTCCGGCAAAGGGGACAGCGGATACGTATCTGGAGATCAGCTTCAAATCCGGGGCTGGCAGCCTGGCTGCTGGAGCGGAGACGGGCGTGATCCAGGGGCGCTTTTCCAAGAACAATTGGAGCAATTTCGATCAGAGCAACGACTATTCCTATGATGCAACTAAGACGGCTTTTACCGCATGGAATCAGGTAACTGGGTTTCAGGGAGATACGAAAGTCTGGGGTATGGAGCCGTAACCTAAGGGAGTTCAACAGCAAGGGCAGACCCGCAGTAATTCTAATTGAATTTCACCATTCCAGGGAGGTAAGTACATGTTGAAATCAGCTGCTAAAAAAAGTTTGTCTGCCATGCTAGCAGGCACCGTTATGTTAACCGGGTACACCGGCTTGTGGGCGGGTCCCCAAACGGTTTATGCCGAAGAGCAGACCATTGATGCTCAGGCGGACGGAATAAACGAAGCTCGATTTTTGCAATTGTATGATCAACTGAAGGACCCGGCGAACGGTTATTTTTCTCCAGAGGGCATTCCGTATCACTCGATTGAAACGCTGATGAGCGAGGCACCGGATTATGGGCACATGACGACATCCGAGGCATACAGTTACTGGCTCTGGCTGGAAACAATGTACGGTCACTATACGGGTGATTGGTCCAAACTGGAAGCCGCTTGGGACAGCATGGAGAAATACATCATCCCAGTCAATGAAGGTGACGGCAAGGAAGAGCAGCCTACGATGAGTTATTACAATCCGAACAGCCCGGCCACCTATGCAGCGGAAAAACCTTATCCGGATCAATATCCTTCTGCCATTAATGGTCAATATGCTGCCGGAAAAGACCCACTTGATGCCGAGTTGAAAGCTTCCTACGGCAACAATCAGACATACCTGATGCATTGGCTGCTGGATGTGGATAATTGGTACGGCTATGGTAACCTGCTGAATCCGAATCATACGGCAGCTTATGTGAATACATTCCAGCGTGGGGAGCAGGAGTCTGTATGGGAGGCCATCCCTCATCCTTCCCAGGACAATAAAACGTTTGGCAAAACGGGCGAAGGTTTCATGAGCCTGTTCACCAAGGAGACCCAGGCGCCAGCAGCCCAGTGGCGTTATACCAACGCAACGGATGCTGACGCACGTGCGGTACAGGTACTGTATTGGGCGAAGGAGATGGGCTATACCAATACAGCGTATCTGGACAAAGCGAAGAAGATGGGTGACTATCTGCGCTATGGGATGCACGACAAGTACTTTCAGAAGATCGGAAGTGCCAAGAACGGTACACCAACTGCCGGTACAGGCAAAGACTCTAATATGTATCTGATGGCGTGGTATACCTCATGGGGCGGCGGCCTTGGCGAGGGTGGGAACTGGGCTTGGCGGATTGGAGCCAGTCACACGCATCAGGCTTACCAGAATCCAGTGGCAGCTTATGCCTTATCTGATCCGGAAGGCGGCCTGATTCCAAAATCAGCAACTGCCAAGGCAGATTGGAATGCATCGTTGAAGCGCCAACTGGAATTCTACACTTGGCTACAGTCTCACGAAGGAGCGATTGGAGGGGGAGCGACGAACAGTTTTGATGGCGCTTACAAAGCTTATCCTACTGGAACCAGTACGTTCTACGACATGGCTTATCAGGAAGCTCCAGTATATCGGGACCCGGACTCCAACACGTGGTTTGGTTTCCAGGCTTGGTCGTTGGAGCGTGTAGCTGAGATGTATTACATTCTTGCCGAGAGCGGGGACCTCAGCTCTGAGAACTTCCAGATGGCCAAAAAAGTCATTACCAAGTGGATTGACTGGTCCAAGGATTATGTGTTTGTGGATGAACGTCCAGTTACAGATGCTGAAGGATATTATTTGAATGCGGCAGGTCAGCGTATTCTTGGTGGTACCAATGCACAGGTTGCAACTTCACCTGCACCAGGCGAATTTTGGATACCAGGCAGCCAGGAATGGCAGGGGCAACCGGATAAATGGAATGGGTTCAGTTCCTTTACGAACAATCCTAATTTCCATGTGGTAACCAAAGATCCTGCTCAGGACACAGGCGTACTGGGGAGTTATATCAAAGCCCTGACGTTCTTTGCTGCAGGGACTCAAGCCGAAGGCGGCGTACTCAGTACCAAAGGACAGGAAGCCAAAGATATAGCCGAGAAACTGCTGAATACAGCCTGGGATTACAATGATGGTGTGGGAATTGTCACCGAAGAAGTCCGTAAAGACTACTTCCGCTTCTTCGCCAAAGAGATCTACATTCCGGCGAACTGGACGGGAACCTTCGGGCAAGGGAACACGATACCGGGTACAGCTGGCGTACCTTCTGACCCCGCCAAAGGTGGTAATGGCGTATACATTGGTTACTCTGACCTGCGTCCGGCCATCAAGCAAGATCCGGCTTGGGCTTATCTGGATAATCTGTACAAAACGTCTTATAATCCAACAACGAAAAAATGGGAAAATGGCGCACCAACCTTTACGTATCACCGTTTCTGGTCACAGGTAGATATGGCTACCGCGTATGGAGAATATGATCGTCTCCTGGGTGAAGCCGGAAACCCAGGAATTCAGGTGCCGGGAGCTCCAGCTGGTCTGACAGCTGCAGCAGGCAGTGAACAGGTTGTTCTGAACTGGACAGCATCCACTGGTGCCGCTTCTTACACGGTAAAACGTGCAGAGGTAAACGGTGGCCCGTATACTTCCGTAGCAACGGGGGTTACTGGCTCGACCTTCACAGATACAGGACTGACCAATGGCAAAACGTACTATTATGTGGTGACCGCAGTGAATACGGCAGGTGAATCTGCACCTTCTGCTCAGGCCTCCGCAACACCGCAAGCGGGAACATCCATACCGGGAGTGTTAACCCTTACAGGAACGGCAGGCAATAATCAGGCTGTGCTAACATGGACCGCATCGACCGGGGCTGCAAGTTACAAGGTACAACGCTCGGTTGTAGGTGGAACCTACGCCGATCTAACTACAGGTCAGACGGCATTGACTTACACGGATGCCACGGCAGTGAACGGTACCGCATATAATTACCGAGTGGTAGCTATAAATGCAAGCGGGCAGACCTTGTCCAATGTAGTGACGGTGACACCCACAGCGCCTCCTGTAACGACAGGTACACTTGAAGTGCAATACCGCAATGGTGGTTCAGGGACGTCTGGCAATGCGGTGACCCCGCAGTTCAATATCAAGAACACTGGCACGACAGCAGTGGATCTGAGCCAGGTGAAGGTGCGGTATTACTTTACGAAGGATAGTGCATCCGATCTGAGTTTCTGGTGTGATTACGCTCAGATTGGCAGCGCCAACGTTGAAGCTCACTTTGTGACAGTAGATCCGGCTAAAGGGACAGCGGATACGTATCTGGAGATTGGTTTCAAATCCGGGGCAGGCAGTCTGGCTGCCGGAGCAGAGACGGGAATTATCCAGGGTCGCTTCTCGAAGAACAACTGGACGAATTTTGATCAGACCAATGACTATTCTTTCGATGCGTCCAAAACGGCCTTTAGCGCCTGGAACAAAGTGACCGCTTATATTGGCGGAGTCAATGCTTGGGGGATGGAGCCATAATCGATTTATATTGAGACAGAGTACAGCCGGGGAGAGATCTCCGGCTTTTTTGTGATGATTTTGGGATTCAGGTACTCATTATCGCGAAATGAACCATAGTAATGTTTACCAAATATAGAATTTGAATATTAAAATATAGGTCGTATGGCGCATGTCCTAAGTGATGCTCGGTTTAGGTCTCATTTCTGCTTAAAACGAAGCACAGCAAATAGTTACAATAATTTAACCTTTGAAAAAGAAGAGATTTGCGGCAGTTTTAGCCAACTGATGTGAGAGGTATCCCTGATTCTTAGTGCTCAAGCCTGCCTGATCGAATACAGGACTTTGGACTGATGATCGTTATGGACAGCCCGTTTTACAATGGGGCAAGCCCGGCGAATGAGGCCAGGTTAAAATTCTGTAACATCAGGGGGAACACGACATCATGAACTGGAAAAGCAAGATCATTACTGCAAGTGTAACAGCAACGATGCTGATGGGAAGTCTGACAACAGGAGCATTAACGACACCTGCATCAGCAGCGGCAGTTGATAATTCAAAAGTTAAAGTCATCTGGGGCGTTAATTTGCGTACATCGCCATCTTCTTCCGCAAGCATTGTTCGTTTGGTGCCAAAAGGAGAGACTGTCACGGTAGTGCAAAAATCCGGATCAGGCTGGTATAAAGTTACGGACTCCGGTAACCGGACAGGATACATATCATCTTCTTCAAAATATACACAAGCCGTGAAAGGCAACACGACAACAGGAAGTTCAGTTACAGGCAGTGCTTCGGTGGAGAAAGTCATAGCTGCTGGTATGAAATATTGGGGAACGCCTTATGAATTTGGGGCAAGTCGTAACAGTACGGCTACGTTCGATTGTTCAAGCTTTGTCCGCCAGGCATTTATTGATGCACTTGGAATCAAGCTTCCATCCGATTCGCGTAAACAAGGTGCTTATGTGAAAGCTAATGGTACCGTTCAGACCAATTGGAAAAATCTGAAGCGTGGCGACCTGATGTACTTTATGTCCTACAAAGGCAGTTCGGCTTCATCGTATTCTAGTGTGAACAAATCCACTGCTACGATTACCCACACGGGAATTTATCTGGGTGACGGCAAAATTCTGCACACTTATTCCAATGCTGGCGGCGGTGTAACGATTAGTGATATCTCCGGTAAACATTGGGAGTACCGTTTCCTGTTTGGTGGGAGTGCACTTTAAGTTCCAGTACGCTTATTAAATAATGAACATATATAGAACCTTCCATCTCTGCTTATACGGGGGATGGAAGGTTCTTTTTGTTGTTTATTAGTCCTGGTAGTACAGACGGAACAGAATATCCTGATCATAGTTGCCGAATCCTTGACCATACAACGTCAACCCGCCCACATGCTGCGCATCTTCCTCCACGGAGAGGCGTAATGTCCACTGATTGCGTTCCACGGGAATATCAGCAAGCGTAACTTCGGACATAAGCTGTCCATCAATAAATGTGCCCTCATGGGTGATCCGCAGCACTTTGAGCATGCCGTATTGATTGACACTGTCGCTCCACCATTCCGGGGTGAACATGCCTCGTCCATTTCCGGAATCTCCAGGACTTGTCCATTCACCTAGTCGAATTCCGTTGAGCATGAAGGTAATATCCGAGGGCCAATTTGGGTTGACCGAAGGGGCCTCTGAACCTATTTCAAGTGACAATTCAATGGCACTGATCTGTTGACCTGACAAGATATAGTTTGGGATTTTGTATTCTACGAATCCGCGTCCAAACCAGAGAATATGGGCATGCATGCGTTCGGGATCCAGAAAATAGCGTGGATCATCATATTGTCCAATGACCTGATTGGATGTAGCCAGACCACAAGTTGGATACACATCAAAATGGGTATAATGCCCGACAGGGATTGCCACTTCATGAAGCTTGCGGGAAGCTCCCGTTTCCTGTGGCATAGAGATGCCAATCCAGTCGACTGCCAGGCTGTTCATTTTGTGCGTGCCGCCATCCTTGCGAATCATTTTGGACTGAATAATGCCCACATCCTGAAGCTTGCGAACATGCATGGTTACAATTGCGCTGCTCAGGCCGAGTGATGCGGCAATGTCCTTCACGTTCATTGGGGTCTCCGCGACAAGTCTGATAATCTGCAGACGCACTTCACTCGCGAGTGCTTCGTATAGGGGCAGCCATTCTGCATCGGTATTTGCTCTAATCACATCTGTTCCTCCATTTTTGATTTATAGAATTAAGTTAAACATAAATCCAGTCAAAAGAATAATATTTTGCAAAATTCAGGTTGAAATTGGTGCCATAATCGATTTTAATATAAATATGAACGTTGATCCATAGATTATCAATTAATTTTTATATTAATCTTAGGGAGCTGAACTTCACGATGGAAAAAGCAAAAATGACGGTAGACAAGGATTTCACAATTGGCGTAGTTGATAAACGTTTATACGGTTCATTTATTGAACATCTGGGACGTGCCGTATACGGTGGAATATATGAGCCGGGTCATCCTACAGCGAATGAAGCCGGATTCCGTGGAGATGTGCTGGAGATGGTTAAGGAGCTGCAGGTCCCGATTGTGCGGTATCCTGGCGGTAACTTTGTATCTGGTTACAATTGGGAGGATTCTGTTGGTCCTGTGTCTGAACGCAAACGCAGACTGGAACTCGCCTGGAGAACAATCGAGACCAATGAATTCGGGTTTAACGAATTTGTGGATTGGTCCAAACAGGCGAATTCGGAAGTGATGATGGCCGTCAATCTGGGAACACGGGGTGTAGACGCAGCCCGCAACATCGTGGAGTACAGCAATCATCCTGAAGGTTCCTACTATAGTGATTTGCGTATTAAACATGGATACAAAGAGCCTCATGCCATCAAAACCTGGTGTCTAGGCAACGAAATGGACGGTCCGTGGCAGATTGGTCACAAAACAGCAGAAGAGTATGGACGGATTGCACTTGAAGCGGCAAAAGTGATGAAGTGGACAGATCCAACGATTGAGCTGGTCGCTTGCGGAAGTTCATCCCTGGGTATGCCATCCTTCCCGGAATGGGAAGCAACGGTACTGGATCATACGTATGATCATGTTGAATATCTGTCGCTCCATCAGTATTACGGTAATGCTGAGCAGGATACGCCGACATTCCTTGCGCGTTCCCTTGAGATGGATCGTTTTATTGAGACTGTAAAAGCAACCTGCGATTATATCAAAGCGAAGAAGCGCAGCAAGAAGACGATGTTCCTGTCCTTTGATGAATGGAATGTCTGGTACCACTCTAATGAAAGTGACAAGAAGCTGGACCCATGGCAGATTGCTCCGCCACAGTTGGAGGACGTATACAACCATGAAGATGCACTGCTTGTGGGATGTATGCTGATCAGTATGCTGAAACATGCGGACCGAGTTAAGATGGCGTGTCTGGCGCAGCTCGTCAACGTGATCGCTCCAATCATGACCGATAATGGTGGTGCTGCATGGAGACAGACGATCTTCTATCCGTTCATGCATGCTTCCGTGTTTGGACGTGGAACAGCACTTGTACCGTTGATCCAGTCCCCGAAATATGACACCAAACAAATTACGGATGTTCCTTATCTGGAGGGCATTGCGGTGCATAACGAAGAGCAGGGTGAAGTAACTGTTTTCGCTGTAAACCGTCATCTGGAAGAATCACTTCCACTTGAAGTGGATCTGCGCAGTTTTGGGAAGTGCCGCTTGATTGAGCATATTGTGCTGGAAAGTGATGATCTAAAAGCAGCCAATACCGCAGCACAGCCGAATCGCGTTGCTCCGCATAATCGTGGTGATGCAGAAGTATCAGATACACTGATCACGGCAAGCCTGGCCAAAGCTTCGTGGAACGTAATTCGATTGAAAGTTCAATAATAGGTGAAATGAGTCGAGGAATCATTCAGGGTTAGTTACACTGAGCACTCCGATGGTAGAACTACCTTGGGATCGTTGTGTTCCTCAACTATAAACGTGAATAAAAGCTGGATGCGAACAAATCACATCCAGCTTTTTCGTGTTTCTTGGAGAGAACTACTAGAGAAGACTCCATTTGTTAAAAGTCACTCATCTCATCAATGAACTTTATTTTAACTCCGTATCCGGTCCGAACACAAAGCTCTCGCCATCGCGTGGAATGAGCACCTGTCCGTCCAATTGTTCGGATGCCAGATAACTGGCGAGGTCCACACGGGACATCATGCAATGGTTAATGGCATCCATATGCACAGCAATCACATGTGCATCCGGTGCATGGCGTTTCACGGCAGCGACGTCAGGCCCGTCCATCGTAATCGGATCTCCTTGCAGGAAGCGGGCACCGCCAGCATTCACAACAATCACCTCAGGTTGGAATTGACCAATGGCTTCGGCGGGCTCTTCGCACCAGATGGTATCCCCGGCGATATAGGCGACAGGTTCTTCGTCAGCTTCCAATACAAAACCAGACACCTTGCCCATACGTTCGCCAATTTCCCCGGTTCCGTGTTGTCCTGAAGTGCGGGCCAAACGGACAGAATGATACTCGTGTTTCTCATCCACGGCGGTAACGTTGGTAAATCCGGCTCCAGTGAACACGGCCTCATCTCCTGGCTGGCACAGCAGAGGTACATCCTTGCGGAGCTGTTTCGCTGCTGCTTCATCCCAGTGATCGGGGTGGGTATGCGTAACGATCACCAGATCTGGATTCATATAATCTGTTTCCGTCTCGGGTAAGGAGACTCTAGGATTGCGTAATTCATTGGGCGTGTTCGGGAAAGCAGGCATCACTTCTTTATCCATCAACATGGGATCAACCAGTATATTCAGACCCCCATATTCCAACCATAATGTAGCATTACGAATCAATTGAATTTTCATCGAACCTGCACTCCTTCGGGAATTAATGTTATTATCCTATATGTTATACAACCCGTTTATGGGCGTAAATAACACACTGAAAGTAAACAGACCACTTTAATTTCAAGTTGAAAGGATTGCAAAATAGATGAATGAGACGATTGATGATACAGATATACGCATACTGAAAAGCCTGATCCGGGACGCCAAACGTTCTCACAAAGAGATCGGCGAAGAGGTGCATCTGACCGGACAGGCTGTAGGTGCGAGAGTGCGTAAGCTGCATGATCTGGGTGTGATTGAAGGCTATACGGTAAAATGGAACCCGGAACGCCTCGGCTTGGGCCTGCAGGCATTTGTAACGATTTTTCTGAATTCCGGCGACCGACATGCCGCCTTCCGTGAATTTATGGCTGCACGTGAAGACATCGTGGAGGTTCACCGTGTCAGCGGAGAGGGCTGTTATCTGATGATCGTACGCACAGGAACCATGGAGCAGCTTGGCAGTTTGCTGGAAGCCATTTTGCCGTATGGAAATTATAGAATGAACCTGTCTGTTGGTATCGAAAAGTCGGAATGATGTGAGCTGGATTTCAGATGTCCTGTTGCTGTTTCTCACGCAGCGTCTCCTGTAAAAGGACGACTGCTCGAACGAGCTCTTTTTTGGTTAGCAAATGATCGGTCTGGATATGACGCCGGGTGCCGTCTTTCAAATACAGGGCAATCATGGGGGAAGCAGACAATATCCATTTGCTGAAGGCGGGAGAGCCAAGCTCAATTTTACGAATCTCATTCCAGGGAATGGTCCGTTTAAGGGTATGAAGACCTTCATCATTCCAGGATAATAACACAGGAGAACTCGCGATTGCGCGGGATAGAAACATAAAAAATAAAGGCCCGATAAACCACATGCCAAGAATGGCTGCGATGGAATAATACAATGTCTCCAGTTGTCCAGCATGATCGTCATAGATGATCCATAACAGGGTTACACATAACAGAAAGAACAGAAGACATATTGCTCCTTTCCATGTAGCCGTGAAACGGCGATAGCCAATCTGTCGATGCTCAAGCTTCGACTCTGATGATTTAGATAATTCAGGTTTCATAAATACGCCTCCTTAACATCATTTCCCAGAAAATATACCAAACATGCCGCCTGCATCGCAGAGCGGCACGTTCAACGTTATAAAACCCATTTGGTTGGATGAGCTAGCCAGAAATAGCTGAATCGTTACCGGCTTCACGCGCATGGGTGTAAAGATCAGCATATACCCCTTCAGCATCGATTAACTTCTGATGTGAGCCTTCCTCGACAATCTCACCATTCTCCATAACGAGAATCCGATCTGCATGCATGACTGTAGATAATCGATGTGCAATAACAATCGTTGTTCTTCCCTGAGAGACGGATTCCAGCGCCTGTTGTACCAACTGTTCGGTATGCGAATCCAGATTGGCGGTTGCTTCATCCAGGATAAGCACTCGGGGTTGAAAGACCACGATTCGGGCAAACGATATCAGTTGACGTTCTCCGGCCGACAGACCGCTTCCACGTTCGGAAAGACGAGTATCATACCCTTGCGGTAAACGTGAAATCATGGCATGTGCTCCGACGAAACGGCAGGCCTGAATAGCCTGCTCTCTTGTAATATCCTCGCGGAACATGCGTACATTGTCAATGATGGAGCCTGAGAATAGGAATGGTTCCTGCTGGATCAGACCAACGATCCGATGAAGATTGGCCTGCGGGAAATGGCGAATATCTACGCCATCGATCTCGATGCTGCCCTGATTCACATCGTAAAAGCGATTGAGCAGGGAGATCAACGTACTTTTGCCAGCGCCTGTTGTGCCTACAATACCCACCATTTCACCTGGATAAAGATGCAGATTCATATGCTGAATCAGGGGGCGATCTGCCCGATAGCCGAATGAAACATCATTAAAATCAATCTGTCCCATCACGTTCCGTGGTTCAAGTGTGGAGGCAGTCCCGGGTTTGGGGTCATCGACTTCTGGACGAGTACTCAGAATGTTCCAGATTCGATCCATGGATACGGTTGTCGACTGGAATGTGTTCCACTGCATGGTGATCTGGTTAATCGGCTGGAAGAACTGACGGATGTAACTGATAAACGCATAGAGCACACCCACCTGCAATGATTCACCCAGCACGGCACGTCCTCCAAGCCATACCATCATAACAAGCGCCGCATTGCCAAGGATATCAAACGTCCGGTTGAATATAACATTCGAACGAGCTTGTGTGATATTGGCCTTCAGGTGAAGTTGGTTCTGTTCCGTGAATCTTTTCTTCTGTTCTTCTTCCTGATGGAAGGCCTGGATCAAAAACATGCCGGACAGGTTCTCTGCCGTAAATGCAATCAAACGGGAGAGACGAGTTCGGGCATTCTGATAAGCCCTGCGTAGCTGGCTCCGAAATAATACCGCAACGATGGCGATCACAGGCAACACGATGAGGGAGTACCCTGCGAGTACCGGATCGAGCTGGAACATAAAGACGATAATGAGCACCAGCATCATGCCATCCCGGATGAGACTAAGCAGTACTTGAGTGAAGAAACTGCTGATCGTTTCCGTATCACTGGATACATTCGTCACCAGACTGCCGATATGGAAACGATCGAAGAAAGACATCGACATTTTGGAGATATGCTTGAACAGGTCTTTGCGAATGCGAGAGACGATGTTCTGACCGACATGTTGCAGCAGATTGTTTTGTACATAGGTAAAAATAAAGCTGATTACAGCCAGCCCCAGAAAGATAGCTGCCAACTGGACAAGGAAACCTACACTGGTCTGACCAATTGCCAGGTGATCATCGATCGCGATCTTCACCAGGTAAGGCTGAAGCAAATCGGCGGAGATGCCGAGCAGCGAACAGAGAAAAATACCTGCAAAGGCCCATTTATGGGGTTTGGCGTAGGACATCATCGCTTTGAAGGAAGTGCGCTTACTCTGGTC
Organism: Paenibacillus taichungensis; assembly: GCF_013359905.1. Lineage (GTDB taxonomy): Bacteria > Bacillota > Bacilli > Paenibacillales > Paenibacillaceae > Paenibacillus > Paenibacillus taichungensis. The sequence continues at coordinate 347,828 of NZ_JABMCC010000121.1, forward strand.
TGCGCCTGCATCGGAACCGGACCCATGCCCTGACGGTGCTTGTGCTCCGGCATCTGAACGAACTTCAGCGTTACGGTCAGTCATGATGTAATCCCTCCTCCTGCAAACGATAGGTTGCAGCATATAACCCTTTTGCGGCCATCAGACCTGCGTGTGTTCCCTGTTCAGCGATTCGGCCTTCATCCAGAACGATTATTTCGTCGGCATGACGGACCGCACTAATCCGGTGGGAGATAATTAGTGTTGTTTTTCCTTTGCCGATCTCACGAAGGCTGCGCAGAATGCCACTTTCAGTGACGGCATCCACAGCACTCATACTGTCATCTAGAATGAGCACCTGCGCTTTTTTGATCAACCCCCGTGCCAGACTGGTGCGCTGACGCTGCCCACCAGACAACGTGAGTCCGCGCTCACCCAGCAGGGTATCGAACCGATCAGGGAACCGGATAATGTTCTCGTATATCATCGCTTGTCGTGCACTGTGCTCTACGGTGTCTAGCGGAACCTCACGGTCGCTAAAAGCGATGTTGTCCCGAATGGTTGTACTGAACAGGAATCCATCCTGCGGTACATAGGCAATACGGGATCGCAGACTTTCCAGCGACAGCTGCCGGATGTCGGTTCCGTTAATACGGATCGTGCCTTCAGGCGGCTCATATGTACGCAACAATAGCTTCACAAAGGTACTTTTACCAGAACCTGTTTTGCCCACAATGCCCACGGTTCGTCCTGCCTGGATATTCAGACTGATGTTTTTGAGCGCAGGGGATAAACTGCCGGGATAGGAAAAGGACAGATTCTCTATCGTGATATCGTTCACGGCTTTGAGACTGGTCGCATTGGGAAGCTCGCGCACGTCAGGCACTTCCGTCAACAGATCATTTACCCGCTCCAGTGATGCTCCAGAACGCTGCATGGTATTGATCACATTACCGATTTGTTGAAGCGGTCCCATGATGATCCGCAAGTATAGCGTTAATGCAACAAAACTTCCGAGTGTAATGGAGTTCTGCATCGTCAAAATTCCGCCAACAAGCAGGGAGACAACCAATGAAATGGCACCCAGTAGCGGTAGCAAGGCCTGAAATAGAGAGGACAGACGAACAAGCCGCAGCTGTTTGCTTTTGATTGCATCTACTGTGAATCCAAAACGTTCACGGGCGCTGTCTTCAATGGCAAATGTTTTGGTTACACGAATACCACCCAGCTGTTCCTCTGCGGATTCCGTCATGGTTGCAAGAGCATCCTGCACATCACGAGAGCGCTTGCGAATTCGCGGACCGAAAAAAACGACCAGAAACGGAATGGCCAGCAAAGGCACAATACTGATCAGAATAAGTTTCATCGGGATTCCGCTGAGCAGCATCATCACGATGCAAGATAATAATAGAAATGTTGCATTGGTCATCATGGTGACGCCGTTGGAGATGGCTTCACGTACAGAGGTGACATCATTCATGACGTAACTGAGCAGTTTCCCATTTCCCTGTTTGGAAAAATAGTGCTCGCTAAGTTCGGAAAACTTGCCGAAAATGCGCTCACGTGTCATGAATTCGAAGCGGCGTCCAAGCTTCATGATCATGAATTGCCCGGTACCGAATAACAGATTATAAGCGATGGCTATAGCCAAAAGCGAAAGACTGTACCGGATCACCGTATTCATCTGAAGGGTGTTCTGCATGAGTTGATCCGTGAAGCTGCCCAGAATTCGGGGCAAGGACGCCTGACCCACATTGGAGGCAATAATCAGTAGTACAGCGAACAGATATACGGGCCAGTTGGCAATGACATAGCCTCGTAGTAATCCTTTCTTGGACATAAGATTTGTTCTCCTTTGTTCAGGGTAAAAGTTGGTTTGGAATCGGAGTCAAGAAAAGGGCCGACACCTGATAATAGCGCGTCGTGCCCTCTTACTTTATGCGATCCGGTTTGCTGTTTATCCGTCATTCGATAGAATTCTCTATTCTTATTTTTGCGCTAATCGTTAAGGATGTCAACGAAGCAAGCAAGCATAATGGAAAGAAAGCAGATCAGCGCCCGCAGAGTAAGGGATATATGCAGTATTTCCGTCATTTATTCACCAGATGTTGATTTTACTGAAACATTTCAGGAGAGTCTCCCGTCTGTAGGATTGAAGAGGTCAAAAATTGGGTTTACTAAATATGGAGGTGCCAAGAAATGAAACATAAAAAAGGATTGGCTGCAACGCTTGCGCTCTGCGTGTCTTTGACGGCAGGAGGTGCATCGGTACTTGCATTTTCGGATGTAAAAGATGAAGGACAAAAAACGATTGTGGACTCGTTACATGCCAAGGGTGTTGTTAATGGAGTAACGGCGGATCTATTTCGTCCAGATCTCGCATTGTCCGAGCCACAAGGTGTTCAACTGATCGTGAACGCTTTTGGTCTGAAGAATGAATACGCTGCCGCCTCGGCACAAAATAAAATTAGTCCAACGACCTGGTACGCCGATGCCGTTCAGGCTGCAACACAGAATGGTCTGTCCATTCCGGTGGAGTTGAATCCACAGGCCAAAATGACGCGTGAGCAGTTTGCTATTTTGCTCCTTGAAGGGATTAATACAACCGGAGAATATCCGGTGATCATGCTGTATAATGATATTAAGGACGAAAATAAAATCGGTAAGGACGCCAAATCTGCGGTCCAGAACCTGCTGAACATGGACATCATTGAACTGGATAAGGACGGAAACTTCCGTCCAGATCAGTCGCTTACCCGTATGGAGGCTGCAAGCATGATCTTCAATGCACTTGAATTCGTAGATAAGCACGGCAATGGCGGATCGACTGAACCGACTCCAACGAATCCGGGCGAAGGCCAACAAGGGATTGTGCCTACCGTGACATCAACCAAAGTGGATGACAAGACGGTAAAAGTCAAACTGACCGCACAAATGCCTCATCCTGGTTATGGGTTGAAGATTGAAGATGTGAAACTGGAGAAGGATGGACGTGCCATTGTGCTGTATACCATTATCCAACCTGACCCGGACATGATGTATCCAATGGTTATTACTGATGTTACCGCAGAGACAGACATTCCAACAGGATACACTGCAGAAGCACAGCCTTCTGGAAAATAATCGAGCCTTACCAGCGTGCTTCGATCCTTGATCGGAGCGCGCTTTTTTTTTTGATTTCTTTCTGAAACCGACGATCGATATGAAGAATTTGCGTAGGGAGAGGGGCTGTCTTTCAGTCCGAATCTTGAGTAGTCCGACTGAAATGTAATAATTCTATTTATAAATGTTATATTTTGTGACTCATAGATGATTAGTGAAGTAGAATTAAGCTAATTTGTGTAATGTTATATGACATTAAAATTGTCATTTATAAGATGTAAATCAATATCTATATAGGTGATAAAGCTGCTTCGTATTAACGGAGCGGCTTTTTTTCTGGCCTGATCCAAAAATTATCATTCATTCCAGCTCCCCATGTCATGTGCAAAATCAACATATATGACTGGATATACCCAGTGTTTATCTACGTTTTTGTGCATTGTAGTCAAGGATAAAAACGACATATTTACCGAGCGGGGAAGAAACTCATAGAATAAAGCCAAGCCATAAGGGAGCTTGATGCAGGTGGTAAATATATGATAGATAATATTACATTTATGTGATTGAATTAAATCTATCCTTATTACTTTTTCTAAGCATCAGGAGAGAAGGAAGACAAATGCATAAGTAAAGGGGGAGAAACAAAGTAGCAATGAAGAGGAACTGGCTATTACATTCAAGATATCGATGGGCAGAGCATGCTAAGACCTTGCGACCTGTATGACCGATGTGAATCCAGAATGCGACCTACACACATGGAATACCTCTTTCCTAAACATATGTGGGTTTTGACTTTAAGGTCTGTTTCTCAACTTTCATTCAGATCGGACATCTCTCAAGTTCATGCGAAGCTACTCTAAACGACAACTTTAAGAGGAAAATGAGTCAAATTCCACATGTTTTATGCCTCCAAAATGACAATGACAAGTTTAAACCAAAAGCGTAAACCCTTGTTTTAACAGTACTTTCCGTGTTTTTAACAGTGAAGATCGAAATAGCATATTTACGGATTCGGAAATGATCCATAAACTCAGTATGTAAGCGTTACCAAATTGCGAGGGAAACAAGGCCTCGCATGATAGAAATGTGGTCCGGGACTCATTCCTTACATTTGAACAGGAGTGTTTCGCTCTTCTTACAAAACGGACGGATTTTCATTTAGAAAAGGAGGAAACAACTGATGCAGCCAGAAGGGAAGTCCGCCTTGTCGCAAAACCTATCGGTGTACACGATTCCGAACAGCAAGAAAAATAAATTATGGAGAAGGATGATTCGAAACTGGGAGTTGTATCTGTTTATCGCGCCAGCATTTCTATACTTTCTGATTTTTCATTACGGGCCGATGTACGGCATACAAATCGCATTCAAAAACTTTATCCCGACGCTTGGTGTTACGGGAAGCCCGTGGGTTGGGTTCGATCATTTTATCCGCTTCTTTAATTCGTATTATTTCTGGGATTTGTTATGGAATACCCTCAGTATCAGCTTGTATGAGCTGGCTATAGGTTTTCCGCTGCCGATCATTCTGGCGTTAGCCTTCAATGAAGTAAAGGACTCCTTCTTTAAACGTACCGTACAGACGGTCACGTATGCACCACATTTTATTTCGGTCGTTGTTATGTCGGGTATGATCATTACCTTCTTATCGCCTTCGTCAGGCATGATTGTCAATTTGGTGGAGGCTCTTGGATTTCAGGCCCCTCAATTTCTGACGGACCCTGCGTGGTTCAAGACGGTGTACGTACTCTCAGGTGTCTGGCAGAGTGCAGGCTGGGGTACCATTATATACCTCGCAGCTCTCTCGGGTGTGGACCCGCAACTGCATGAAGCAGCTGTGGTGGACGGTGCGAGCCGGTTTAAACGGATTCTGCATATTAACATTCCAGCGATCATCCCTACGATCACCATTTTGTTAATTCTGAATATGGGCAGTATTCTGGGTGTCGGATTCGAGAAAATCTTGCTGCTGCAAAATCCGTTGAACATGGGTTCATCCGATGTCATCTCGACATTTGTCTATCGGTCCGGTCTGGTCGATGCGCAATACAGTTTCTCCACAGCTGTAGGATTGTTTAATTCGGTAGTTAATGCAATTCTGCTGATTACGGTGAACCAAATAGCACGTCGCACCAGTGAAAATAGTTTGTGGTAAAAGGAGGGGAAAACACATGTCAACCGCGGTTAAGGAAAGCAGAAGCGATAAAGTGTTCTTATGGTGCAACTACATCTATCTGACGATAGCGCTCGTCATTGTGCTTTACCCGCTGTTATACATCATTAGCGCCTCAATCAGTGATCCCAAATTTGTAAGCTCCGGTGAGATGTGGTTGCTACCTAAAGGAATTACGTTTGAAGGTTATGCCCGCGTATTTGAGAACACCAACATCTGGATTGGGTACAAAAATACGATCATCTATACTGTCTTAGGTACACTCGTCAACCTGATGGTTACTCTTCCAGCAGCCTACGCGCTCAGCCGCTCTGATTTTGCGGGACGTGGATTCTTCATGGCTATGTTTATGGTAACGATGTTCTTCAGCGGAGGGCTTGTCCCGAGCTACTTGCTGGTTAAAGATCTTGGTATGGTGAACAGCATTTGGGCACTTATTCTGCCGGGAGCTGCATCCATCTGGAATATTATCGTATGCCGTACGTTTTTCCAATCGACCATTCCCAAGGAGCTGCAGGAAGCGGCCCATATCGACGGGTGTACCAACACTCGGTTGTTCATTCGAATTGTGCTTCCGCTTTCCATGCCAATCATTGCCGTGATGGCTCTCTTCTACGGTGTCGGACACTGGAACAGCTATTTCAGTGCCATGATTTATTTAAATGATTCCTCGAAGTATCCACTGCAGCTCTTTCTGCGCCAAATCCTGGTACTTCAGGAGATGGCAGCACAGGGCGGGGGAGCTATCGATACCTCTTCAGCAACAGCGATGAATTCCAAAGCGGAAATTGCTGCGCTGGTCAAATATGCTGTCATTATTGTTTCAACTTTACCTGTGATTGCAATTTATCCATTTCTTCAGCGTTACTTTGTGCAGGGTGTTATGATCGGTTCCGTTAAGGGATGATCTTAAACCATAATCCACACTAAAAAAGGGGAGTTGTCGTCATGAAAAAGCTTCGCAAGGCTTCATCCATTGTACTCTGCCTTACCCTATCAGCAGCATTGCTTGCAGCTTGTGGTTCCAATGAAGATGGAGGTTCTGCGACTTCAAATGTCGAAGGGGTCAAAAAAGAAGGATTCCCGATTGTGGACAAACCACTTACGTTAAAGGTCATGTCCCAGGATGCAGGCGTAGCCGACTGGAACACGATGCCAGTCCTGCAAGAGATGGAGAAATTGTCAGGCATCAAGCTGGAGTACCAGCTTTCGCCGATCGACAGCTTTGAAACAAAGAAGAACCTGGTATTCGCAAGCGGCGACTTACCGGATATGTTCTATGCTGCGGATCTCAAGCCAGCTGAGCAGGTTACTTATGGAACTCAAGGCATTCTGATCCCACTGGAAAAATACATTGATGAGGGCTATGCCCCGAATATTAAGAAGATTCTCGACGAAAACCCGGATGTTCGCAAATCATTTACAACGCCTGACGGACATATGTATGCACTGCCATTTATCGATACGGCTGCCGTGTGGTACAGAGGCCCGATGTGGTATAACGGGGAATTCCTAAAAGCACTTAATGTAGAGGAACCTAAGACGACGGAAGAATTATATACGTACCTGAAGCGTGTTAAGGAAGAAGACCCTAACGGCAACGGACAACAAGATGAAATTCCGCTTACTTCTGTAAAACTGGACGATCTTCGTATGTACTTCTTCGGATTCTGGGGAATGTACAACGAAGGAATCTACGCGGATAAGGACGGAAAAGTTCACTATCCTTATCAAGAAGAAGGTTATAAAGGTTATCTGACGTTCATGAACCGCTTGTGGAAAGAAGATTTGCTGGATCATGAGACCTTCTCTCAAACAGGCGATCAGAAAAAAGCAAAAGGCGAAAGCAACAAGCTTGCGCTGTTCAATGACTACCATCCATACTTCACACTCGGCGGCGAGCCTAGCACGAAGCATCCGCTGATGACACCCGTGAAGAGTGAGATCGCAGACTCACCTGTATACGGTAAACACCCAGGCATATCGGCACGTGGTACCTTTGCTATTACGAGCAGCAACCCGTCCCCTGAGGCAACTATGCGTTGGATCGATTATATGTACAGCTATGATGGGGCGACCCTGTTCAATCAAGGTCCTGAAGGTCTGCTGTGGAAATTCAAAGACAAGGAAAATCTCGTAAAAGAGTGGCTGCCTGTTCCTGGCGGCGGGGATCGTGAGGAATATCGCGGTAAAATCACGCCGAACTATGGCATTTTGACACCGGGTATTAATGATCCGGATATCGCGAAAGGTCTTCGCACCGAATTTGATGAATGGCTTGACCAGCAGAATCAAGAGAAATTGGTGCCTATCGGAAAATCACCATTCCCCAACGTTTATTTAACAAATGAAGAGCAAAGCGAAGCGACCGCTTTATTATCTGATCTGGATACGTACGTCAAGCAGATGGAAGCGAAGTTCGTAACAGGCCAAGAGCCGCTTGAGAACTGGGATAAGTATATTGCACAGATCAAAAAAATGGGCAGCGACCGTATTGTTGAACTGTATCAAGGGGCATACGATCGTTGGAACACAGGCCAATAAGAACAAGGACTCCAGAAAGAGGTGTGAACAAGGATGCAGAAATGGTTTGAAGAGGCCAAGCTGGGAATATTCATCCACTATGGCATCTATGCTGTGGACGGGGTTTCGGAATCCTGGTCCTTCTATAATGGAAGGATCTCCTACGAAGAGTACATGAAGCAGCTGGACGGCTTTACGGCATCGAAGTTTAATGCACAGAAGTGGGCGGACTTAATTGAGAAATCCGGAGCCCGATACGCCGTGCTGACAACGAAGCATCATGACGGTGTTGCTCTGTGGGATACGCAGTATAGTGACCTCAATGTCGTTAAGCAGACACCAGCGAATCGGGATCTCGTGAGGGAATATGCGGAAGCAATTCGGGAGAAGGGCATACATCTGGGGATGTACTTTTCGCTGATTGATTGGTCGCACCCGGATTATCCTAGCGTGTTTGAAGGTGGAAAGGTACCGGAGGATCTCAGCAGTGTCAATCGGCATTCAAGCCCTGTGGATGGTGCTCAGGATCAGGAGAAATGGAAGAAATTCCTTGAGTTCAATAACCACCAGCTGCGGGAGATCATGACGAATTACGGAAAGGTGGATCTGCTGTGGTTCGATGGGGACTGGGAGCGAAGCGCCGAGCAGTGGAACCTGCCGGAGTTCAAGCATTACCTGCAATCTTTGAACCCAGATGTCATCATCAACTCCCGCCTTCAAGGTTATGGGGATTATAAAACGCCAGAGCAAGGCATCCCGATTACAAGACCGGAGGGACCATGGGAGTTCTGCACCACGATCAACACATCATGGGGCTATGTGCCAACAGACCATAAATACAAATCGTTAAATCAGATCATTCGGATGTTCTGTGATTGTATTTCGATGGGTGGCAACATGTTGCTGGATATCGGTCCGCGCGAGGATGGCACCATTGATAAGAGGCAGGAGGATATTCTGCTTGGACTGGGAGCTTGGATCCGAACCCATGAAGAGGCCGTCTTTGGAACGGGCGAAGGTATTATGCCTCGCTATTATCTGGGGGGAAGCACCGTATCCGAGGACAGAAAGACATTATATCTGTTTGTTTATGACGATCCAAAAGAGAATGTATGCATCAAGGGACTATGCAATAAGATCAAGAAGATTACTGTGCTGCACTCGGGCAAAGAACTTAACCATGAGATTCATGGGGGTGTGCCTTGGTTCAATATCCCGGGGACAACGTGGATCAAAATGACCCCGGAGGACACACATGAGCAGGTGACGGTTCTTAAGCTCGAATTCGACGAGGAACTGGAAATGTACGGCGGTTCAGGAGCCGTTGTTACCCATAACTAACATTACGGGAGGGCATGCACTTATAGATGCATGCCCTCCCTCATGAAGCGGAGAGAGCGATATGAACCAAAGTGGAGTACCTGAGCCGAAGATTGAGTATGCTCCCAAACATTATATATGCAAGCGTGCGCAGGAACCGCTGATGCTGGACGGCCGCGTAGATAAGGCATTCTGGGATGCAGCTCATTGGACAGATGATTTCGTTGATATCGAAGGGGATCTTCGTCCGAAACCAGCAAAACAGACTCGGGTAAAAATGCTGTGGGATGACGACCATTTCTACTTTGCTGCCGAACTGATTGAAGATCAGATATGGGCTACGTTGACCGAGCGGGACTCTGTTATTTTCTATGACAATGATTTTGAGATTTTTATCGATCCCGACGGGGATACCCATCAATATTATGAGTTCGAGATCAATGCGCTGAATACGGTGTGGGACCTGTTATTGGTGAAGCCATATCGGGATGGTGGACCTCCGGTCAACGGTTGGGATATCAGCGGTCTTAAGACGGCTGTACATATCGATGGGGAGCTGAACACACCTGGCGCCGATAACCGAAAATGGAGCGTCGAGGTCGCGATTCCGTGGACCAGCCTAAAGGAATGTGCAGAAGGCAACCGTCCTCCTGCACCGGGTGAGTTCTGGCGTGTCAACTTCTCACGGGTGGAATGGCAGACCGAGGTGCAGGATGGTGAGTACCGCAAGGTGGTGAATCCGGATACAGGTAAACCTTATCCGGAGGACAACTGGGTCTGGTCACCCATGGGTATTATCAACATGCATTATCCGGAGCTATGGGGATATGTCGTATTTTCGGATGACGGAATGGAGCAGCCCTTTGAGCTGCCAGAAGACGAACGAATCAAATGGGAACTTCGCAGACTCTACTACCGTGAACGCAATTATTTTGAAGCCCATGGTGAATTTACACAGGATGTGAAGTTACTTATGGGTGAGGAAACATTGATTTGCCAGCCTGTAATTGAAACGACCCGTAGCCTATTCCAGATTAGTACGCCTTCCTCGGACGGCACCACCTTAATCTGTATTCGGGAAGACGGAAAGCTGTGGAAGGAGTGAGCTAGCGATGACCAGCCAAACCTTAGTGTTCTCGATGGATGCACAGTCCTTGGAGTGGATCGAGCAGAAATTCCAGGAGAAGTTAAACTTTGCGGATACCCGCAAAGATAAACTGTTTCATGTGTTTCAGCAGCCATTAACTGAAGAAGAGGCATGGGCTTTAAAATATGTGTATGCCTACATGCCGGTGAACGACCTAGCTGATTATGATGGGGAACTGTTCCTCAGTCATGTGCGTCGGGCACTGGACATTCGCAAGCGTGTGCCTTGGGGGGAACGCGTACCAGATCATCTGTTTCTGCATTTTGTGCTCCCCTATCGAATCAATACAGAGAATATTGAAGATTTCCGTGGCATTATCTTTGACGAGTTGGCCGACCGGACAGCGAAATTATCCATGGCGGATGCCATTCTGGAGACCAATTACTGGTGTCATGAAAAAGCGACTTATATTGGCAGCGATCTGCGAACGATATCGCCGCTGACGATGATTCGGAATGCCCGCGGCCGTTGTGGAGAAGAATCCACGCTGGCGGTAGCCGCTCTTCGTAGCATTGGCATACCTGCCCGTCAGGTCTACACACCACGCTGGGCTCACTGTGACAGCAATCATGCTTGGGTAGAAGCCTGGGCGGACGGCCAGTGGTATTACATTGGGGCATGCGAGCCGGAAGCCGGATTGAATCAAGGGTGGTTCAGTCCACCAGCCCGCAGGGCCATGCTGATTAATACGAGGATATTTGCCGACTATCCGGGACCGGAGGATATAACACTCTCCGAGAAGGGATATACGGAGATCAATTTACTGGAGAACTATGCGCCAGCGCATACCATCTGCGTGAAGGTGGTAAATGAGCAGGGAGCGCCCGTGCCTGAAGCGAGTGTCCGCTTTGAGCTATACAATAGTGCTGAGTTTTATCCCATTGCCGAAATCAAGACTGATGAGCAAGGAGAAGCTTCCTTTAAGACAGGCCATGGCGACCTAGTGATTCGTGCGGTTAGTGGTAGCAAGTGGGGTGAAATTCTATTCAAAGCTCAGGACGGTGCTCATGTTGAGCTTGTGTTGAAATCGTTAGAGCAGCCATCAGGGATCGTGGATTTTGATATGGTTCCTCCTCCGGAAGGGGAGGGAGAAGTAGTGGCTTCGTTACCAGAAGAGAAGATCCGGGATCACAACCGCCGCCTGGAGGAAGGTACGAAGATTCGGAGTGGATATGAGGATACATTCCTGAGTGAGGAAGATGCATTTGCATTGGCTCATACAACTGGACTGCCTCCGGAGCGCGTATGGGATATTCTACAGAAGGCACGGGGTAACAGCCGCGAAATCGCTGCTTTCCTAGAGGAACGTTCCGGTGAATTTGGAGAGTGGCCACTACAGTTGCTGGAGTCGATGAACGAAAAAGACTTGATTGATACTTTTCGGCCGACACTGGACGATCATCTTATAGGTGCACTTTCGCAGCGTGGACGATGGGCAGAAGAGACGTTTGTGAAGTACATCCTGTGCCCGAGGGTCTCTTATGAAATGGTGGTGCCTTATCGATCCGTATTCCAGAATGCTTATTCCGAGGAAGAAGCAGCGGCGTTCAGGGAAGATCCTTCGATGCTTGCATGCAATCTGGAACAGAGCTATTCGTATTATGAGGATCTCCCTAACCTGAAAGGCAAGGGAAACCCTGTAGGTACGTACAGCCTGATGAAGGGAGATCCACAGTCGCTCGATATACTATTTGTCGCTGTGTGCCGCAGTTTGGGCATTCCGGCCCGATTGCATCCGAGCGAGCAGAAACCGCAGTATCTTAGTGACAAAGGCTGGGAGGATGCGGTGTTCAGTCTCACCTCTTCGCGAAATCAGGAGAGCTCAAGCTGGGGAATGCTGCAACTTCTCAAGGATTCAGAGGCTCGGGAGGATGCGCCGTCAGCATCCTATGCGGAGAATTTCTCGTTGGCCCGTCTGGAGGATGGCGTGTACAAAACGCTGATTTATCCATATGGTCACACTGATATCTATAGCGATCCATTTGAGGTTGAACCGGGAGCTTATCGCTTAACGACTGGCATCCGTCTGAAAGATGGAACGGTAAGAGTCCGCTTCATTTACTGCATCGTTCGGGCTAGAGCCACCACGGAGGTAGTACTGACTTATCGCGAGACGGTGGTAGACATCCCTGTGCTTGGTAAACTGGCAACCGGCAATGAACTGACTCGTTTGGATGGTTCAGAGGTGGTGCTGAAGGACCTTCTGGGATCAGAGGGGGCCATTGCCGCGTGGATTGAACCAGAACGGGAACCGACCAAACATCTGATTCGTGAGCTGTGTGAGCTGGCTGAGCCGTTGGATAAGCTGGGCGTGCCAATTGTGCTGGTGATCGGAGATACAGAATGGAACGCCTCCTTTGACTCTGGGGCTTATCCGAAGCTGCCGGTACGTACGATTTTTGTACGGGATTCAAGTTATGCGGCCTTGTCCGGTTTCATTTCGAAACCTGCCGCTCACGAAGCGGGCTATCCGCATCTGTTCGTGTTGGATAATCAGGATCAAATCCGATACTCGGCCTCAGGGTACAAGATTGGTACAGGCAAGGAAGCTCTGCAGATTGCTGCTGCGATATCTCAATCATTGAATGGATCGGAGTGAAAGCGGATGACGAAATATATTGCTACTGGTTATGTCGTCGATTCTGTTCTTCCCGACATGACGGATGAGGATCTGTTGAAATTAACACATCTGAATGTAGCCTTTGGACATGTCAAGAATGATGAAATCTCCACCGAGCATTTAAAAAACGGAGAGGTTATCCGTAATATTAAGCGGGAGCATCCGAATCTAACGGTGCTGCTTTCCGTAGGCGGATGGAGCGCTGGTGGTTTCTCTGAAGCCGCCTCAACCCAGTCTGGAAGGGACAGTATGGCCGCATCAGCGGTTAGGGTGCTGGAGGAATACCCTTTTGACGGAATCGATCTGGACTGGGAGTATCCTTGTTACGGTGAAGCCGGTATCGCATCCAGTCCTGATGATAAACGGAATTTCACCTTACTTCTCAAAACGATCCGGGAAACGCTGGATGCCAAGGGCTCCGAGGATGGCCGTCAATATCTGCTCACCATTGCGGCAGGGGCTGATCAATACTACGTAGACGGTACAGAGATGGCTGAGGTGCAGCAGTACCTGGACTTTGTGCAGTTGATGACCTATGATATGCGCGGCGGTTTTCAGGTTCTGACCGGACATCATACGAATCTGTATACACCAACCGGTGATCTGTTCCGAATTAGTACAGATGCTTCCGTAAATGTGTTCGTCCGTGCCGGCGTTCCGAAGGAGAAGATCGTTATCGGCGCTGCGTTCTACTCCCGGATCTGGACTGAGGTTCCTGACCGAAACCACGGCCTTCACCAAATGGCCGGTAGCACAGGCGGCTATGGTCCGGCATTTGCCGAACTGGAAGCGAAGTACATCAACAAGAATGGTTATATCCGTTATTGGGATGAGGAAGCCTGTGCACCGTTTCTGTTTAATGGGTCGAGCTTAATATCTTATGATGATGAAGAATCGATTCAGTGCAAATGTGATTACGTGAAGGATCAGGGACTGGCCGGCATCATGTTCTGGGAATACGGCTGTGATCCCACTCATCGTCTGCTGGGTGCAATACATCAAGGGCTTCAAGATGTTCCGGTAGAGAAATAGAAGAAGAGAGTCGGTTGCGAAGGATCGGCTTGCCTATATGAGCCGAAAACATACAAAACCTCCCCTAACCAAAAGGTTGGGGGAGGTTTCTATTTATTTTACGAATCCGTCCACTAACCAAGGCATTCCTCGTCATCGTCATCCGGGGAATCGGAGGAGTCGTTGGGACGGTGCATTTTGCGGTACTGCCCTGGGGTATAACCCGTCTCTTTCTTGAATTTACGGATGAAGTTCGGTGTGTCCAGATAACCGACGCGAGTGATGATATCTTTTAACGGGTCGGTCGTATGCAGCAGCAGTCGGATAACCTCATCCATTCGTTTCTGCCAGATATATTGGGTGAAGTTCATACCGATCTTCTCTTTGAATGAACGGCTGAAATACGATGAAGAGATCGTGAATTTCGATGAAATCGTACCCAGGCTGAGGTCATAATCAGAGAAATTGGCATCAATATAAGCAACAATTTCATCCATCAGGGAGCTTTCTTCCGTCTCGCTCTTTGCCTCGACATGAGCACAGATCTCGGCGGCAAGTCCTGTCAGTTTTTTCTCCAAATCCTCCAATGAATCGTAGGAAGTGATTCTTGGAAGTTGATTAACCACGTGATGTATGCCAAGCTCCGAGGCCGTTTTGAGCATCGTATTAAGAATATCGAAGCAGATGCAGCGCAGCAGCGGTACAGATGGCATTTCGGATTTCAGGGTATTTAACGCAGTCGATACCATTTGAACCGCCACATCGTAACTGCCCTGTTTCAAGCTCTGAACTAGTTTCAGCAGCACATCCTTAGGGACCCAGAAGGAAGAATCCTCTTCACTAGAGCCGGAAAGGGCGTTGAAGAAGGTACTGCTGCCTTGTCCGTGCAGCATGGACGCTTCCAGCGCGGTTGATGCCTCGATATAGGATTGGTTCAGCTGTAATGGAGAACTATAGCTGTTGCCAATCCCGATCGCGGGAGCAACTCCGACGTGCTCTGTCACCATTGATTGTAGTGATTCAACAATAGGCTCCATACGAGCATTCAAGCTGGATTCATGCCCGACTTCGGCATTAAATCCAACGATAAGGGCCACTTGGTCTGGCTGTGGAAGCTCCACGCCATAAGCATAAGCAGACAACTCCGGCAGTTCCATATCGTTGATCAGCTGCATGATAGTACGCTGTTCGGGATGATCTACGATGGGAAAAGCATGCATTTCCCATCCCAAGGTCATAACAAAATAATGGGATCGGTTAAAGCGTATACCGAGATTATCCGTAAACTCAGAGGGGAGCTCTCCGGTATGACCATGTTTCAGTAACATAAGCAGAATATGATTACGAGCGTAGGGCTCCTGAAGGTCCACACGCTGGCTGTAATCATGCAGCGTTTTCTTGATCCATTCCAGCTCGTTGCTGGTTGTGGAAGGTTCAGGATTATTCTTTAAACGGATAAACTCCATCAAGTCTGAAATCGGATGGTATTGTCTTCGGGCCAACAAAATGGCGAGGAAGGTGCCCATCACCACCATGAAGGAGAAAACAAGAACAACAAAGGTACGAATATGGACGATTCGGCTGAAAAATTGATTGCTTGGCATAGCGGTTACATAAGTCCAGCCCGCGTCTGATTTGACGGATACCACCGAATGCGGTTCTTGATTCAAGGAGAGGCTGTGTGTTCCCGGCTCAAGTTCAAACAGAGATTTGACTTCCTGTTCGGTAATGGTTTCCCCCTTATAATTAGCGGCCAGCACCTGCCCATAATTATCGAAAATATAAGTCATCCCATGGTAGTCGCTGAGAATGGAATCAATCAATCCGGTCAGATTGGACTCGTGAATCAGGTACATGACGGTGCCGTGGGCGGGTGTATTGTTAGGTGCAATCGGTACAAGGTAGGCCAGCATGGAATTGGGTACTTTGGTTCCTTGAACGACTTGTTCAGCTGGTCGTATCGTGGGAAACTGAACGTTATTCAAATCTCGGATCATATCCGTTTTGTTCCATGTATTAAATTTGTAGCGGCCCGTGAATACATCCAGGTTCTCAGAGCCCTGAGACGAGTAGATGCTATCATCTCCGCGGAAGAACAGAAATAGCTCATCGATAATGGAACTGGTGGCTTTGTATTTGACCAAGGCAGCAATTGATTCCCGGCTATAGTAGGGATGGTGAGTCCAATAGCGGGTCAGCTGCTCATCGTAGGCGATACGAAATGCGATGTCCTGCAATTCCTTCATGCGGTCATCAATGACCGTTTTGGCTTGGGTCAACTGATTAACATTAGTCTGTTCAATCTCTGAACGGAGCGTGTCCACAGCATTGTGATAAATAATAATAGTTAATATAACAAGAGGGATAAGGAAAATGGAGATATAGGATAGTGTGTACTTAAACAGAAGCTTGGACTTGAAGTGATTCCATTTCATATCTGCAACCTCCCGTTTTTCTTTAGAGCTGCAGCGATAGCGCTCTCATAAAGACAGTGAAGTATTACCATGATGCCGAGCTGCTGGGTGTTCCTACTAAAAATATTAGGAGAACTTCTCTAATAAATCAATGAATCTTTTCTGAGTTTCAGAGCAATCAGGAAGAAAGTCACATGAAAGAAGAGGAACTCGGTGAGAATAACAGGTGTAAAGCTATAAAAGGGCTTTTTTTATGAGAGGTTCATTTGCTTCAGTACATGAGGAATTATATCGATCCAAGGATCAGCAAACCTTGATTTTTCGGCCATGGAGTAGCATGATATAGACATTCATTCCAACATGAATCATTGAGGGCGAATTGTTGAGCAACGCCTATTTGAATTAGTTTAAAGCCAAATTTCTTATGAATGCGGCTTTAACGATAGCGATTATTTTACCCGGCAGTTCACAAAGGTGTATGGCGTGTCTCCCAAAACGTACAGGCAATCTCTATAACATGCCGCTGTGGTGTGATTGAACAAAAGAAGGAGGGGTGAGTGTGAGAGAAACCTGTGTTCCAACTGGCGTGGCACTAAAAGATACCGGCTTTGGATATACGCTTTCCCTGGTAAACGGTAAATATAAAATGGTTATTCTATATTGGCTGTCTGAAAACAAAGTAATGCGACATAATGAGCTGAAGCGAAGTATCGGTACTATTTCCTACAAAACATTGAGCGTCATGCTTAAGGAGTTAGAGGAACATGATCTGATTCTACGCAAAGAATATCCCCAAATTCCGCCCAAAGTTGAATATTCATTGTCGGAACGAGGAAAATCAATAATGCCACTGTTAGATATGATGTGTGACTGGGGAGAAGCCAATATGGTGTCTGCCCCGGGGTTAATGCAACGCTAACGGTCAGATTGTGAGATTAAAAAGCAAAAAGCAGTATCTTCCTGAATCGGAGATACTGCTTTTTTTGATTTGCTTGAAGTGAGTGTTACAGGTTATCCATGAAACGTAAGTAGTTTTGTACGTTTTGTTCTAAATCACTTGCCGCAGGCTCGTGTTCTGCCCCGTAGAAGGCAAAAAATGATCGATAATCCGCACCGCAGTAAAGGAAGGTCGTCTCCAAAGGAGATAACATTTGTTCAACGGTATAGCGATATTTGGCCTCTTGCGCGTAATCCTCTTCTTTGATTCCGGCAGATACGCCCAAGGCAACTTTGCGTTGTTGCAATTTATCCCCCTTGGAGCCGTAAGCCCAGCCATACGTAAAAACTTCATCCAGCCATTGTTTAAGAAGAGGTGGGCTGCTGAACCAATAGAACGGAAATTGCAACACAAGATGGTCATGACTTTCAATGAGCTGCTGTTCTTGCTGCACATCAATATGTCCATCGGGGTAAATTTTATATAGTTCATGTACCGTATATTTTTCCGGATATTGTTGGAGTTCTTCTATCCACCGTTTGTTGATGACCGACGTTTCCAGGTTGGGATGTGCTACGATGACAAGTGTTTTCAAAATGAATTCTTCCTCTCTAAGCTATAATGTTTCTTGAGTATAAAGGGAGATTTCCAAAGATGTAAGTATGCACTTTTAGTTCAGGTACTTACCTTAGGGTAAGCACCATCCGTCGTTTTATATGTTCCATAGAGGCCTCCAAACAGTCATGGATATGGGATTTTGCAAAGAATTGCGGAAACATGGGTCCGTCTCGCAGAGCGTCTAGGCAGGTTTAGTAATCGAAATAAAGATAGCCGCCAGGCTTATGCTTGGCGGCAGTTTTTGATGTTTAAGTAATAACACGGTGTGTTCGTAATGGCGTCATTATTCTTCTTGCACATTATAGAGCACACGGGCAAGCAAGTTCTGGCCGTAATTGCCGAAATTTTTGCCAAAGATCGTCAATCCGCGTTTGTTCACTGGTCCGTCTGTTACAGCGATTCGAAAGTGGATATCGCTTTTGTAATCCAGGCCAATCTCGTCCAGAGTTACATCGGAGATACGGCATCCATCAATGTAGCTGCCCTCTTGGGTGATACGGATCAGCTTCAGCATCCCGTATTGATTCAGATGCGGCGGCCACCAATCCGGATTGAACGTACCCCGGGTATTGCCAAAATCTCCTGGGCTTGTCCAACAGCCAATCTCAATGCCGTTAACGTAGAAATAAATATCCGAAGGGTAGTTATCGCAAAAACCTGGTGCTTCCGAACCCAATTCCATGGACAACTGGATTTCGCTGAACGTCTGGTTAGGCTTAAGGTAGTTGGGAATTCGATATTCCAGATAACCTTCGGCCAGCCAAATCATCTCCGCATCAATACGGAGCGGGTCAGCAAAGTAGCGCGGATCATCGAACTCACCGACAATGCTGTCTCGGGTAGCAAGACCACATGTAGGAGCTGCCTGATAATCGCTATAATGACCTACCTGAATTTCAACCTCGTATCGGTTATAAATCTCCTGTGAGCGCAGGTCTACCATTAGTTTTTCCTCATTGAGATAACATATCTTCTGAATTCCATGTTTGCCAACCGCAGTATTGATCTCAATCAGGCCGCTTTCTTCCAATTTCTTAATATGCATTGTAATGGCGCCATTGCTGAGCCCCAGTTTGGTTGCGAGATCATTGAGGTTAAGACTCTGGTTCTTGGCAAGCAGTTCAATAATCTGGATCCGAATTTCTGAACTGAGTGCCTTGAAAATATTAACGCCAGACATCAGATCTTTAATATAAATCATAAGTGGTTTTCCTTTCCACGTTCTGAACAAAGCCCTTCTGATCCAGGCTTCTGCACATTTATATGGTTTGTTTTAGATAATTATAAATGATTCCCCGTTGGAAGGGAAGGGCGGAGTAAAGGAAGCCAAATCCCTTATATACATAGCATAAATGGGCGGGATATTCATAAATTGATGAATATTTACTTTAGAAAATAACTTGAATCATTTCATATATATTTGAAATATACCATTGAAATGTGATGTAACCGCTTTTATAATCCTAGTATACCTAAATTGATTTAATACTTCATGAACCAAATTAACTATTTGCTCAGGAGAGGTGGACTCGATTTGGAAAAGGTCAAAGGAATGACAGGATTCAGGAAGAAACGTTGGGCATTACCTGCACTACTTGTACTTGTTTTGCTATTGGCGGGTCAGTCCCGGGCATTCGCGGCATTTTGGAATCTGAGCGGAGATATTGCCGTGCACGATCCATCCATCATCAAAGAAGGAAACTCATGGTATACCTTCTCAACAGGTCCTGGCATTCAGGTACTGAAATCGGATAACGGCTCCTCATGGTATCGGGTTCCGCAGATTTTTCTGAGCAAGCCATCCTGGTGGGCTTCTGCTGTTCCGGGACAGAGCGGTCTGGATGTATGGGCACCTGACGTTGAGCAGTACAACGGAAAAGTGTGGCTGTATTATTCCATCTCTACTTTTGGCTCCAACAGATCTGCGATCGGGCTTGCGTCTGCAACCAGCATTGGGGCAGGTCAGTGGAAGGATGAGGGATTAGTACTTCAAACCACAACCGCCAACAATTATAACGCTATTGATCCGAATCTGGTCATCGATGCTTCAGGCAATCCATGGCTAGCTTTCGGTTCTTTCTGGAGCGGTCTGAAGATTGTGAAACTCGACAAAAACACAATGAAACCGACCGGAAGCATATCCTCCATTGCGGCGCGTCCGAATAATGGTGGTGCCATTGAAGCTCCAAGTATTTTGTATCGAAATGGCTATTATTACTTGTTTGCCTCCATTGATTCTTGCTGCCAGGGCGTAAATAGCACGTACAAAATGGTCTATGGACGTTCAACGAGTATTACAGGTCCGTTTGTGGACAAAAACGGTGTGAGCATGTTGAATGGCGGAGGAACTATATTGGACTCTGGGAACGTCAAGTGGAAGGGACCCGGTGGTCAGGATGTGTATAACGGTAATGTGATTGCACGCCACGCCTATGATGCTGATGATAATGGCAATCCGAAATTGCTAATTAACGACCTGCTGTGGGATTCCAACGGATGGCCAACCTACTAATTTATTTTAAATAAATATAAAATGTTTTAATAAAGTATTGACTAAAGTGATCTGGATTTGATAAATTTAACAACAGAAATCTTATTTTACTGAATTGAATACGGTTACAAATCCAGATCAGGAGGGGTTCAGATGGTAAAGAAAAAAAGATTGGTCACACTTATGCTTCTAATGCTGGTAAGTGCACTTGTGTTTGCGGGCTGCGGAGGAAGCAGCGGATCAAGCGGGGACAAGGAATTGACATTCATGTTCCGGGGGGGCACGGATGAACAGAAGGCATATCAAGCCGTTGTTAAAAAGTTTGAAGAAGAGCATCCAGGTGTCAAAGTCAAAATTATCGTAACAGCTGCGGATCAATACGCAACCAAATTGAGAGCTGCCATTACAGGCAACAGCTTGCCGGACGTATTTTATTTTAACCCTGGTGATATAAAAGCCTATGTAAACAGCAATGTGCTAATGAACCTGACACCTTACATTGAAAATAATGCAGACGTAGATTTGGATAACATCTGGAAATATGGTGTGGACCTGTACCGCTATGATGGCAAAATGGCAGGTCAGGGTGATCTCTACGGCATGCCGAAAGATCTGGGTCCGTTTGCACTCGGTTATAACAAGACATTATTTGAAAAAGAGGGCATCCCATTCCCTGATAAGGACAAGCCTTACACATGGGATGAATTCATCAAGGTCAACCAACAAGCAACCAAGGATACGAATGGAGACGGTAAACCGGACGTATTTGGTACAGGCTTCAACGTACAATGGGCGCTGCAGTCCTTTGTATGGAGCAATGGTGCAGACTGGTTGGATGATAGCAAAACAAAGGTAACCATTGATGATCCGAAATTCGCGGAAGCACTGCAATTCTTTGCGGATATGCAAAACAAATACAAAATCACGCCTTCCATTGAGGAAGCGCAAACATTGGATACGTACCAACGCTGGATGAAAGGGGAAATGGCTTTCTTCCCAGTAGGTCCGTGGGATATGAGTACATTTGAGAAACTGCCTTTCGAATATGATTTGCTACCTTTCCCAGCCGGCTCTACCGGAAAATCCGCAACGTGGATCGGTTCCCTGGGTATCGGTGTATCGGCCAAAACGAAACATCCGGAAGAAGCAGCAGCGTTGGTTAATTACCTCACAGCTTCCAAAGAAGGCATGCAGCAGTTGGTTGATGCCAAAGTGCAAATTCCGAATCTGCTTGATATGGCAGACGAATGGGCCAAGGATACTTCAACGAAACCGGCCAACAAACAGGAATTCATTGATATCGTAGAAGATTACGGCCGCGCACTTCCAGGTAACTACACGTACAATGCGGAGTGGTATGACATGTTCTTCACAGACATTCAACCTGTTCTGGATGGCAAGATTACAGCCGCAGAATATGTGAAGCAACAGCAGCCAAAAATGCAAAAGCTGTTAGACAAAGCGGTAGAACAAGAGAAGAAATCTCAGAAATAAAACATTTATCAACATGCTGAAATAATGGGACTGAAAAGATTGAAGGGTAGGTTCTAGAGAGAAGCAGCCTACACCAAATGGATAGAGCAGTAGATTCCGTGTTCAAAAAAAGGCGGTGCCAGCAGCCTGCTATCACGCTGCTGGCATCATTTTGGATTCCATACGGGCATGTTGCATGAATTGATCAAGAATGCAGGCATCCATCGATTCATGCAACATGCTGATATTAGAAACAGGGGTGAGCGCAGTGATTACAAAATCTAGTTTGTATCGCAAAGAGAGGCTGTACGGATATTTGTTTATTTTGCCTCCGGTTCTTGGTTTGCTGATCTTTGTTTTGTTCCCTTTCCTTTATTCCTTGTACGGTTCGTTTACGGATTGGGATGGATTGGGACAAATGAACTTTATCGGTTTAGCCAATTTTAAGGATTTGCTCACAGATGATCTTTTTTACAAAGCGATGTTCAACACCTTTTATCTGATGCTGGGTATACCGATTGGTTTGTTGCTTGCGTTACTGCTGGCGATGGGTCTGAATCGTAAAATTCCCGGCACAACGACGTTCCGTGTAATCTACTATATTCCGGTCATTTCTTCCCTCGCAGCGGTGTCCATCATGTGGAACTGGGCGTACAACGGGGATTACGGATTAGTGAACCAATTCCTTGATCTATTCGGTATTGAAGGCCCTAACTGGCTCGCTAACAAAGACACAGTTAAACCAGCCCTGATTATTATGACGGTGTGGAAAGGCCTCGGTTACACGATGTTATTGTATCTGGCTGCATTGCAAAGTGTATCACGTACATATTACGAAGCAGCAGAGCTCGATGGAGCGAACGGGTTCCAGATCTTCCGCAACATCACCTGGCCAATGGTGAAGCCGGTTACCTTTTTCCTCGTCGTTACGAATATTATTGGTGGTTCCCAAATCTTCACCGAAATGAACATTATGACGCCTACGGGTGGTCCTGAATATTCTTCCGCATCTATTGTCTTCTACATCTGGCAGAAAGCATTCAGTAACCTGCAAATGGGTTATGCCTCTGCGATGGCCATGATTCTTGGTATTTTCATTTTTGTCATTACCTTGGTGCAATTCAAAATGAACGAAAAATCAGCCTATGATGGGGATTAATGGTCTAGGAAAGGAGTGAACCGGAGATGTCTTACAGTCAAAAGAGGAAATTAACGAACTCTATCATTTTTATCGTTTTGGCGCTTGGTGCGATTGCGATGATTGCACCACTGATCTGGATGTTATCCACTTCCGTGAAGGAGAAACAAGATGTGTTCGCACTTCCGCCTGTGTGGATACCTGAAGTGTTCCAATTCGGAAAGTATAAGGAAATCTGGGAAGCAGGTCCGCTTCTCAGCGGGATCAAAAACAGCTTGATCGTGGCGGTCAGTGTTACCGTTGTCGGGACGTTTACGTCCAGTATCGCTGCCTTTGCTTTTGCCAAATTGAGATTTCCGCATAAAAACAAACTGTTTCTAGCATTGCTCGCATCGATGATGATTCCGTATCCGACAGTCATGATTCCGCAATTCATCATGTTCTCGAAGCTCGGGTGGGTGGACACACTGTTACCGCTTATCGTTCCAGGATTATTTGGTAACGTCGTCATGATCTTCTTCCTTCGTCAATACCTGCTTAGTGTACCTGATGCCATTATTGAAGCAGCTAAAATTGATGGCAGCTCCTATTTCCGACTGTACTCGAGCATTACGTTCCCGCTCATTAAACCGGCGATTGCAGCTCAGCTGATTCTCTGGTTCATGGGCATCTGGAACGATTATCTGGCACCAATTATTTATTTGAATTCACCAGAGAAGCAGACCTTGCAGCTCGTTATAGCGAACTTTAATGCCACGTATGCAATTCAGACGGATTATCCGCTTATTATGGCAGCGTCCATTGTTGCTCTGTTACCAGTATTGATCATCTTCCTGATCTTCCAGAAACAGATTATTGAATCGGTAGCGATCTCTGGAGTGAAAGGATGAATCAGCGGAGAACATTCCGCGGGTGGACGAATTCAGGAAAAGGAGTTGTTACTTCCATGTTGCTTATGCTGCTGGTTGGGGCTACAGGCTGTTCTGGAGATGGAGCAGGGGAATCAGTTTCCCCGCCAGTCTTTCCGGATGCTCCCCAAGATACTCAATTGTATGATACCTCCATTCTGGACGACGAATCCCGTTGGACGGTGAACAATGCGCATGATCCGGCCATTATCAAAACAGATCAGGGATATTACGTTTATTCCACAGACGTTCGTGTAGCAGGGGAAGCGAAACCTGGTGTCATGGTACGCAAATCGGATGATCTGATCAACTGGTCATGGGTAGGTCAAGCGTTGCCAGGCATCCCCAAGGAAGCCCTCGATTGGACAGGTGCAGTTAACCTGTGGGCACCGGATGTGATTCAGGTTGGTGATACCTACCGGATGTATTATTCGGCATCGACCTTTGGTAGTACGCGGTCGGCTATTGGTTTGCAGACATCCTCGTCCCCGGAGGGTCCTTGGAAAGATGTAGGGTTAGTTGTTAAAACATCCGAGAATGAAAAGGATAAGTTGAATGCTATTGATGCCAATCCAGTCTTGGATGCCGAAGGCAATTCATGGATGGTTTACGGTTCCTTTTTTGACGGGATATACATTGCACCTCTCGATCCGGAAACCGGAAAGTTCAAGGAAGAGGGGCATGGTACCCGCATTGCCGCCCGTGATCGTGCTACGGAAGAAGGTGCGGTGGAGGGTCCATATATTGTGTATAACCCGGAGTTCAAAAAGTATTATCTATTCGTCTCGTATGATTCCTTATTCGAAGATTATAACGTGCGTGTAGCCCGTGCTGATTCCATTACAGGCCCCTACACGGATGTAAATGGCATGAACATGCTGGATACGGAGCATCTGCCGCAATATGAAGTGGGAACCAAAATTCTGGGTGGTTATCGTTTCACCGAAGGTGAGGGCTGGGTTGCACCTGGACATAACTCCGTCCTTAAGGATGGCGACGATTATTATATCGTGCATCATGCGAGAGGTGAGACCGATAAAAACTGGCCGTATCTGCATGTACGTAAAATGCTGTGGACCAAGGACGGCTGGCCTGTTGTGTCACCAGAACGTTATGCAGGTGAGTACGCACAGGACATTCCGAAGTCGATGATCGCCGGGGAGTGGGAAGGTCTGGCTGTTGACCCGTCGGTGGACGGACAGGTTCAGGCAGTGCCTTACACCTTGCAAGCCAACGGCAAATTGAAAAGCGAAAACGGTTCAGGCAAATGGACGTTTGACGGCAAACAAACACTGACGCTGGAGTGGAAAGAAAGCCCGTGGGGCGGAGATTCCACAGAAGAGCTCAAGTTGCTCCCGTCCTGGGACTGGGAGCGAAGCCAGCCTGCGCTTGTGGTTACTGGCCTGAACGACCACGGCATTGCCGTCTGGGGCAAGCAGATTAGCGCAGCGGAGAAGTAGAGAGCCGCAGATATGGCTCGAAGTTTGGAATTTGAGCTGGCCGAGAAAATGCGGTCAGCCAAGCATTTAGTGGGGAGAGTCGACTGAGCGAAGCGGTCGACCCTATAGATACAGAGCCACACCGATGGCTCGGAGTTTGGATTTGCTTCAGCGAGCGCGGAAAGAGCGAAGCTGTTGCTTTTGAGGTGCACAAGCAGCGAAGGGGGAGGAAGGAGCCGCAGGAGCGACTTTGGCATCCGATTTCAACCGCCAAGAGCGGTGGGAAAAAGAAATCGGAGGACAAGAGAGCGACAAGGCCCTGCCACCCCCGAAGCGTCCGCGGTGCACCAAGGGCTGGCCAAGAAAATACGGCCAGTCAAGCATTTAGTGGGGAGAGTCGACTGAGCGAAGCGGTCGACCCCATAGATACAGAGCCACACCAATGGCTCGGAGTTTGGATTTGGTTCAGCGAGCGCGGGAAGAGCGAAGCTGTTGCTTTTGAGGTGCACAAGCAGCGAAGGGGGAGGAAGGAGCCGCAGGAGCGACTTTGGCATCCGATTTCAACCGCCAAGAGCGGTGTGGAAGGAAATCGGAGGACAAGAGAGCGACAAGGCCCTGCCACCCCCGAAGCGTCCGCGGTGCACCAAGGGCTGGCCAAGAAAATATGGTCAGCCAAGCATTTAGTGGGGAGAGTCGACTGAGCGAAGCGGTCGACCCCATAGATACAGAGCCACACCGATGGCTCGGAGTTTGGATTTGCTTCAGCGAGCGCGGAAAGAGCGAAGCTGTTGCTTTTGAGGTGCACAAGCAGCGAAGGGGGAGGAAGGAGCCGAAGGAGCGACTTTGGCATCCGATTTCAACCGCCAAGAGCGGTGGGAAAAAGAAATCGGAGGACAAGAGAGCGACAAGGCCCTGACACCCCCGGAGCGTCCGCGGTGCACCAGCAAAATAGTCTTTGCACTTTATACATTAGCTTTTACAAATCTTCACTCCGAGCCATACACACACATTTGAAAGGGGAGCATTCCCATGACTGATTCCATTACATTTACCAATCCCATCCTTGAGCAGCGCGCTGATCCGTGGGTGTACCGTCACACCGACGGGTACTATTATTTCTCAGCTTCGGTGCCAGCCTTTGACCGGATAGAGATTCGGCGTGCACAAACGCTGGAAGAGTTAAGAGAGGCTGAGCCGGTAACGGCATGGCGCAAACGTGATGCAGGACCGATGAGTGCCAACATATGGGCACCAGAAATTCATTATATCGATGGAAAATGGTACATACATTACGCTGCAGCCCATACCAGCGAAACCAATGAGGGCCTTTTCGACCACCGCATGTATGTGCTGGAGAACGACTCGCCCAACCCGCTTGAAGGCGCATGGGTAGAGAAGGGACAGATTCGGACGCGTTGGGAGACATTTGCCTTGGATGCAACAACGTTTGAACACAAAGGGATCCGTTATTTGGTCTGGGCGCAAAAGGACCCGGACATTCCAGGCAACTCCAACCTGTACATTTCCGAAATGGAAAATCCATGGACTCTCCGTGGTGAGCAGGTCATGATTTCTACACCGGAGTATGATTGGGAGATCATCGGCTTCAAGGTAAATGAAGGGGCAGCAGTGCTGCCTCGCAATGGGCGGATTTTCATTGGCTACTCAGCGAGTGCGACCGACTATAATTATTGTATGGGTTTGCTCACCGCAGATGAAGATGCCGACTTGCTTGATCCAGCGAGCTGGGTGAAATCACCTAAGCCGGTATTCCAGACGTGTGAAGCGAATGGTCAATATGGTCCGGGTCACAACAGCTTTACGGTATCACCGGACGGCAAAACAGATATTCTGATCTATCACGCACGAAATTACAAGGACATCGAGGGAGACCCTCTCTATGATCCAAACCGTCACGCCCGCGCGCAGGTTATTCGCTGGAACGAAGATGGCACACCTGACTTTGGAGTCCCTGTTCCAGATGGGAAGGCTGCGGCTGAAGCTAAATAATAATACTGTTAAAGTTTTAATATAGTAAGCCCTTAGTCAGCGAGCCATGCTGATTAGGGGCTTTTACTTATGTACACATTGAAAAGGGAGACATGAAGACATAAAGACGGATACGAGGGTCTGCATATTAGCAACCATCCCCTGACCTCTGCGTATGAGGAGTATACAATTCGCTATACACATAACATTAGGAGGCCATATATGGATTCGCGCGAGACATTGGACCGGGAGCTAGAACAGATTTTAAAATGGGAAAAAGGGCAGAAGGACTTGTTTATTTGGGACAAAATTGGTCGTTTGCCATTTGCCATGCTGGATAAAGTTATGCCCAAAGCGCTGAAACAGAAGATTGGAGACTCGCTGAACGAAGTCGGTCAGTATGTGCAGAATGGTGGGAAATTTCTCGTTCAGAAAAAGAAGGTGGCGGAGCTACTGCAAGAGGAAGCAATCAAATCCGGTTATTCCATGAAGGCCGATACCTCTTACGATGAACAGGATGGAGAGGCAAAGGATACGACGAAAATTCACAGTGTGGAAGGATTACCGCTTGAAGTGCTGGATCGCACTGCTAATAACATTACGGACAGTCGAACGAGGTTTGCTGCTGCACAAGGGGCCGCAACAGGTATCGGTGGCATTGTAACGATTGCGGCGGATATTCCGATGGTGATGGGGCTTTCCCTGAAGGTGCTGCAGGAGATGGCGTTATGCTACGGATATGATCCTGACGAACCTCAAGAGCGCATATTTATCGTCAAATGTCTGCAATTCTCCTCCGCCGATATTGTGGGCAAGAAAGCAATTATTGATGAACTCGCCGATTACGATAACCCGGACAAGCAGGTTGAAGTTATCTCTCAAATGCAGGGCTGGCGGGAGGTTTTTAATTCTTACAGCGAATCTTTTGGGTGGAAAAAGCTGTTCCAGCTTATTCCGATTGCCGGTATGGTATTCGGTTCGGTGAGCAATAAAAATACGATTCGTGATGTTGCCGAAGCAGGAAAAATGTTGTACAAAAAACGACTAATCCTTCAGCGCCTTTCACAATGATGTCCATCACCAAAATTGGCAATGGGATGACAGATACTTGGCTCTGATCCTACGCTAACAAAACAAAAACGGGATGAAGCCCTAAAGGTATAGGCTTCATCCCATTTGCATTTGCATATGCTGGCGTTAATTCCAGCTTGGTTAACGATCTGACGTTACTTTTCATTAGGCTGTCTTAACAGCGTACTTTTGTTTCATTGTATATTGGAGCTTAGATTATATAGGATCTGTTATTCTTCGCTACCGTTCTCTTCCGCCCAACGGTTCAACAGCTTATCCGATGGAAGCAGGAAGGTGAAGATACCGATCAGTGGCAGGAAGCTGCACATTTGCATAACTGGAGATACGCCGAACACGTCGATCCAGTTCCCCAGCACGAGTGCCCCCAGACCGCCCATACCAAATGCCAGACCAGTAATCAGGCCGGAGACGGTCCCGATTTTACCTGGAATCAGCATTTGTGCATACACAACGGTCACCGAGAAGCTGGACAACATGATGAACCCAATAATACTCAGCAACACGGCTGTCCAGAACAGATTCGCATAAGGCAGCAGCAGCGCCAGTGGAGCGGCTCCAGCCATTGACAGGAAGATCATGTTGCGTTTACCGAAGCGATCTGCCAGTGGACCACCAAAGAACGTACCAAGAGCCCCAGCCGCCAGGAACAGGAAGATATAGATCTGTGCGTCCTCTGTGGACAAGTTAAATGTATCCTTCAGGTTAAACGCATAGAAGCTGCCGATCGAAGCGACATACCACGAACGGACAAAGACGAGCAGAATCAAAATGGTTATGGCAGCAGCAATCTTTTTACGTAATGCTGGATTGGGAGCACGACGAGCTGCAGCTTGTCTGCGCAAATATCCTCCCGATTGCAGCATGCGTCCATACCAGCGAGCAATGTAGATTTGAACCGCGATTCCCGCAGCTGCAATGCCCGTGAATCCGATGGCACCGAACAACCCAAAAGGGATGAAAATCCATCTGGTGAGCAATGGAGCCAAGGATTGACCGGCGTTACCGCCCACCTGGAAGATTGACTGAGCGAGACCTCTACGAGGCCCTGCGGCCATATGGGATACCCGTGAACCCTCTGGATGGAAGGCCGCCGAACCGAGACCCACAAAGATGACAGAGATCAGGACAGCCATATAACTGTCGGCGAAGGCAAGCAATAACATACCGGTAAACGTAAAGCCCATACCGATGGGCAGAATGGATGGTGTCGGTTTTTTATCAGCAAACCAGCCTACAACAGGCTGCATGATGGAAGCAGTAAAGTTAATAGCAAACGAAATCCATCCGATCTGCGTATACGTGAGATGCATGGAGTCTTTCAGAATTGGAAAAATAGCTGGAATGACAGATTGGATTGAATCGTTGAATAAATGGACCAGACTGATGGCAATTAAGATCCGGTAAACGGTACCTTGAGCATCCAATCCGGGTGGAGCTTTCGAACGCGCAGCGGCGTCTTTGGATAATGAATTTTGCATGGACATGAACAGTTCTCCTTTGGTCGCGGTCACGAGGGATCAGCGCCTGATGATGTGATGTGCCTAAGCATATTGTTACATAATAGGACAGATTTGAAAGGCCGACAAGGGGAACAGGTGAAATTAACGTTCTCTTTATAATGTAAACTATTGATATACTTTAAAGATTCTACTATTAAAGTTCTACTAAATCAGAAATGATAAAGGACTGATCCCTATGAAATCTCTATCACCATATGTTCTCGCCAAACGTAATTTGGCAATGACCATTCTATTTATGGCAGTCATGACTTTTCTGACTATCTATGTTGCATCGACGTCTCTGTACTTTGCTATCGGATTTTTTGTGGTTGTTCAGTCTATTGGCGTTCTTATGTTGAGACACTATATCAAGAAAGTGAAAGAACTGAAGGAAGATCATAACCCTTGAATGCGAGTCCGATCCATACGATTATTGCAAACGCTCACGTTCCATAGCATACAAAAAAACAAAAGCCGAACTTCTTCAGATAGAAGTGTTCGGCTTTTGTTTGCCTATAATTTTATACAAAGCATAATTGGTGTGTCTACCCAATTAACGATTATCAATCGTCTCTGGATACATATCATGATTCATCATGCGATGCTCAGCCATTTGCTCATACTTCGTACCCGGTTTGCCGTAGTTGGTGTACGGATCGATGGAAATGCCGCCGCGCGGCGTGAATTTACCCCACACTTCAATGAAGCGTGGGTCCATCAGCTTGATCAGGTCGTTCATAATGATGTTCACACAATCCTCGTGGAAATCACCATGGTTGCGGAAGCTGAACAGGTACAGCTTAAGTGACTTGCTCTCCACCATTTTCACATCAGGGATGTAGCTGATATAGATCGTTGCAAAGTCCGGCTGACCCGTGATCGGGCACAGGCTGGTGAACTCCGGGCAGTTGAATTTGACAAAATAATCCCGGTACGGGTGTTTGTTATCAAAATTCTCCAAAATTCCCGGATCATATTCAAACGTATATTTTACGCCCTGGTTGCCCAGCAACGTTAGATCTTGCATTTCATCAGGTTGTCTCATGAATTCGTAAACGCTCCTTATTTCCGGCGACGCACGAAGCTTACCGGTATATATGATAGGCCATTTTAGCCTCTGGTTGTTCCCAAAATTACATCATGCCGCCCATTATTCCATCCAAATAGCCCATCAGACGCCGCGCTTGTTGCCCCACACAAGGGTATGCAGCTGTGGCAGCACACGAACGTCGTTCAGATCATCGGAAGCACTGACTTGATCAATCAGCCACTCATAACGGGCAAGCAGAGAAGACGCCAGATCTGGCGTATCAGCAGAAGTGACAACCGGGTTCCCGGTCTGCAAAAATAAATCCGTGCCCGGATACCGTGCATGCACACGGCGGGCATAGTCCAAGTCTGTCTCATCGAAAATTACGATCTTCAGACTGTGACTTCGTTCCACCGGGCGAACAGCCAGTCGGTGGATCAGATCATCCAGCACAGCCCAGTCGGTGTTCATTCCTGAGCTGGGAGGCTTGGGCGAGACGGTGACTTCGTCAATGTCCCCCAGCCAAGACTGCCAACGAGAGCCCTGCGTTTCTACCGCGGTGCGGATGCCGTTCTCCCGAAGCAGCTTAACCAATCCGCCCAGCGAAGCGAGCAGGGCAGGGTTGCCGCCTGAGATGGTCACATGGGAGAAGCGCGAGCCGCCAACGCGGCGCAGCTCGTTCCACACGTCCTCCGGCGTAATCATCCGAATCAGATCCTTGCCACTGCCGTCCCAAGTAAAGGCCGAATCGCACCAGGAGCATCGATAATCGCAGCCCGCGGTGCGGACGAACATCGTTTTCTGCCCAATAACCATGCCTTCACCTTGAACCGTCGGGCCGAAGATTTCCATCACAGGAATACGAGCCTCTTTGCTCTGTTCCACACTACTCATCGATCATCCACTCCCGTCTAGCCTCGGCGTAACTGGTTGGCGTCTCGTATAAGCGGACAAACTCTGTCCGACCACCCTCAGTCAGTGCGGAATACGGTTCGGTCTGCAAGGCATGTTCCATCTGCTCGAACAACCAGACGACCATATTTTCAGCTGTTGTGTTCATGAGGGGAAGGGTTTCGTTCAGATACTGATGATCGAGATACCCTTCAATTTGTGTTTTCCATATATCCTTGATATGGCCAAAATCAACCGTAAGTCCGGTCTCACCCGGATAACCGCTAATGCCAAAAACGACTTTATACGTATGCCCGTGCAAATTTTTGCACTTGCCTTCATAACAATGCAGATGATGCGCAGCGTCAAACGTAAACTCCTTGCTGACAAGCACACGTTTGCGATGATAGCGAAGCTGTGCAGGGAGGATATCTTCTCCAATCCGCTGCAACCGTTCCACAATACGAAATGATCCCGGTTCTCTCATCGTACGTCCGCTCCCGCAGTTCCAACAGTAGCTGAATTCGTGCGTTGCTCCAGATAGCGATCCAGTCCGGCTTTGCGCAGTTTGCAGGCAGGACATTCTCCGCAGCCATCGCCGATAATCCCGTTATAACAGGTCAGTGTGCGCTCCCGCACATAATCGAAGGCACCAAGCTCATCCGCCATTTTCCATGTTTGGGCTTTGTCCAGCCACATCAGTGGGGTGTGAATGACAAACGGGTAGTCCATGGACAGATTCAGCGTTACATTCATCGATTTCACAAACGAATCCCGACAATCCGGGTAACCGCTGAAATCCGTTTCGCATACACCTGTAACGAGATGACGAGCCCCTTTTTGCTTCGCCATAATGGCTGCAAAACTGAGGAACAGCAAATTCCGTCCATCCACGAACGTACTCGGCAGTTCGCCTTCCTCATGCGTAATCTCTACATCCGTACGGGTGAGTGCACTGGGCGCGAGTTGGTTTAACAAGCTCATATCCAGTACCGTTTGCTGCACACCCAGATCGCGAGCGATTTCTGCGGCGCATTCAATCTCCAGCTTGTGTCGCTGGCCGTAATCGAAGGTAACTACCTCAACCTCAGCAAATTGCTGTTTGGCCCAGAACAAACAAGTTGTACTGTCCTGACCGCCGCTGAATACAACGACTGCTTTTTCTTCGTTCAACATAAAAAAACCTCTCCATCTTCTTAAGATCAATCCATGCACATAGGCACAGAGTGTCGGAAGAACAGAGAAGTTCATGAACTGGCATCCATCAAAAAACACACCTTCTCGTAGGCTGCTTCAAAAAAGCAGGCACGATCTAGTGTCCTTAGTTTTTTACGTACGTTGTTACCTAAAATGTACGCAAGACTTATTGACCTTATTAAAGGTCGAGTCTTATAGAGGGAGTTCGCGAACCTCTCCCATGCCATAGGCATGGATTTTCTTCTTCAATTGTCCGGTACAGTATATCACATTTCCAATACGGTGAGCATGCTTTCCATGAGAACCCATTTATAACCGAGCCTAACGTCATCTGGACTTATTTGATTAATACATTTCCAAAAGGAATGACTTCTTTCAGAATCCGCTTAAATAAGCCTTCATCGTTCATATCCTGTTCCAGCCTATGATTTTCACGACCAGCCTGAAATAGTACAGAGCCATGTCCTGTCATCTTCCAATGATAGTTCATATGCTGGCTGGCAAGGTTGTTCCCGTATACGGTAAGTTCAAGCTGCGCGTTCTCAGGATAGGCGATAATACTGCCTGCATCCACGTACAGTGGTGCGGTAGGGTGCAGTTCCTGCTGGCAGACCTGACCTTGTGTCAGCAATCCAATTTTGCCTTTGCCCGAAAACTTCATTTTCACGGCATCCCGAGTGATGAGCATGTTTTTGATTTTTTGAATTTTGGTGTGCATCGTGACGCCGTCAGAGTAGAAGAACAGATGGCGGAAGTCGTACAGCAGATCGCTGTTCTCACTCAGTTCAACTTCCTTCATGGTGAAGCCGGGAGGCAGGGCGGCCACAAATTGACAAGGACCGGTAATTTCGGATTTGATCAGCTTTTTTTTGCGATAGATACCCGAAATATTCATAAATTTATCATTGCGACTGCTGCTTGGGCCGCGAAAAGCGACAATTTGCTGGGGATGGAGAATATGCAGGCGGTCGTCCTGGATCAACGAGAACGTGACCACTTGTCCGGCTCCACCAGCTTCGGCATTATTCAGGTGTATGTGCATGCGGTTGCTCCTGTTCTTTTATACTCGGCCTGAACGGCGACGCATTCCCCAGCGCATCACTCGAATCAGAATAAAGTATCCCAATATGAGTGAAACGGCTGTGATAATCATCGTTTGAATGCGTTTGGCAGTTGCCGTTTTGGCATCCTGATCATTTTGCAGCTTGCTCACCATGTCGGTCAGTTTTTCGTTTTGCGCCAGCAGCAACTCGTTCTGGGCCTTGAATGCTTCGACATTTGCCTGGGCTTGTCCCAATTGGGCAGAAGTCTGATTCAACTGCTCCAGCGTCTGTTTATAGCTTTCCTGCAAGGCGTTCACTTCTCCAGGAAGCTCAGAGACTCTTTCCCATCCACTATAGATATCGGAGAATATATTGGCATTTGCTGCACTGACTGTAGAAGTCAAAGAAACAGTAAACAATACACATGTGGTGAATAACACCCGAATGAAATAACCCTGAATGGGTTTTGGCATGAATGGCACCTTCTTTCGGTTACATAATCGTTTGCCGATTTCGTCGTCATTTGTTGAAATACGGCTCTTACATTATACGTCAAAACCAGGACAATGGGTTCAAGATGATGTAGTTTTAATTACCCTATATGAGAATAAATCAATACATGTGGACAGGTGTTTAATTTCTAGGCCCCCGGGGTAATAGAAGGACAGAGCAGCACTGCGGACGGTCTTGACATCATTCTTTTACTTCAGCTCCGGGTGCCTGCTATTCATATTAACGAAATTTGTAATTTAATGAGTGAAAACAATATATCCGATTTTTAAGAAGATCGTGAATACGAAGGAGTAGAAACGTATGTACACAACTAAACAAGCTGCAACAACCAAAACGATTATGATCACTGTAAATGGTGAGCCAATCGGGCGTGAATTGATTATCGACAGTATTACTTATGCTCCGATTACAGAACCTGATTCTATACAAAATTCACACAAAATGGGAATGAATACTACTACGATTTAAGTTAGGACTTGTCATATAAAAGTGGTCTAAAAGCTTGGCATACTGCCAAGCTTTTTCGTCGTTTATTGTCGTAATTACACGGATTTAGGGACGAGAAACTAATATTATGGAAAAATTTCCTGCGAACATATGTTCCGTGACAATATAGTGTCCATTTACCCTGATAACTTAGAAGATAATACATATAAATCGGGGGAGAGACTACCAGTGAACTCAGTCTTTGAAGTATCTTATTCGTGGAATAGAGAGGCCATACCGACAGGGGGAGCGGACCCCGTATATATGATGGTAGAGTGGCGTAATGGATCCCCTGCCAAAAGACTCAGGAAAATAGCACCCAAAATTGTGTCGCGAGACTTGGAACTTTTGCTCAAACCGGAATTTGGAATTCAGCTTAAAGGCATCTACGGCTGTCGTTCCAAAGAAACGGATATCGGTTGGGTTCTAAGACTTGGAGATGTATACAAGGGAGAGAGTAAACAAATTTTACTCGAATTCGCCATGGGACCTCGTGTATCGGGGAAAAGTGCCGTATGTTCAGCTTATTGGAGTACGCGAAAATTGAAACAAAGCCAGAGAGTACTGCTGCGCAGAGAACAGTTGTACATTCAGTACACCAGTCATCTGGGCATGCTGCGCCAGCCGGTAGATCCCAAGGTAGAGAAGACAATCAAATTAAATGAAACCGTTCCTTTGATTAAACAAGCTTTGCGCGCTTATGAAAGAGGTCGTACACAAGAGGGCAGCGACATGCTGCGTCGTCACGCAGATGCTCTGTTAATTGAAGCGGCACGAAAACAGGATCTGGATTATTATGCGGAAGCCGAAATTGTGGAGAAACTTCGGCACCATTACGGGATTACTTTTAATTCCATGGTTCATAATCGCGGAAAAACGATGTTAGGTGAATAGGGATAAAGAACTAGGGAAGTTGGTACGGAAAGGAATGTTTCTACATAAATTTTTGAAGGTGAAGTCAAGGAATAAGTCGAATGTACTAAACAACATAATAATAAAAAAATGGATGGAGTTGTATCGAATTTATTGAAACAACATCGTGGAGGGTCCGGCAAAATGACAGACCGACTGATCCGATTAATGCGCATTATTACTCTTGTGCAGGCCAAGCCGGGTATTCTGGCCCGTGAGCTTGCCGAGCGGTGCGAGACAACGGAAAGGACGATATACCGCGACATGGAGGCCCTCAGTGCAATGCATATCCCCATCGCCAATATGGGACACGGGAGAGGATACATGTTTATCAGCCATTTTGCCATGTATCCGCTGAATTGGTCTGATGAAGAAGCTCAAGCCTTTATGCACCTGGCAGAAGTCATGGAGAATATTCGTCCGTTGCTGAAGCCTGCTTTTGAGAGCGCGTATGAGAAAGTGGTTGCTTCGAGTCAGAAAAACAAAACAGAGCGAGTGGAATGGTCTGAGCAAATTGGCGGGTTGTTCAAGGTGGGTGCTTCTGCTTGGCAAAATGAAAGTACCGAACTTCTGAATCACTCACTGGTGACCTTGCTTCAGGCCGGAATTTCCCAGAACACTATTGAAGGAGAATATCTGTTTCAAGGTAAAAAGGGGATTGCACGAATGGACCCCTACTGTCTTATTCCTCGTGAATACCGATTTGATCTGTTGGCGTATTGTCACCTGTCAGAGAAACTGAGAATATTTCAAGTGAACCGTTTGTACAGGGTTCGGATTTTGCCACGCACGTTCCGCAAAGATGACTACCTTTTACAATCTCACTTCCGTACGCCACAGGAACTTAGCGGCAGTACGGAGTGGACTGCTTTCAAAATCAGATTCTCACCGCACGCTGTGGAGCGTGTCATGCAGGAGCAGTTTTTTGCACGCCCCATCTTGACGATTGAACCGGAAGGCACGTTGTTGTTTGAAGCCATATTGAGTGATGAAGAAGGGTTTCTAACGTGGTTGTCTCAATATGGACCCGATGCCGAAATTCTGGAACCCGAGAAATGCCGCCTCATGATGAAAGAACGTCTGGAACGTTGGAGGGAGATCTACAACTGAACTTCAATGCAGATCATGGCTGGTCTGCCTTTGTTCAACATGCAATCGTAGTCCATTATTCTTTGGTCTTGAACAGGTGTGCAAGGTTACCGAAAGGGGAATCTTTCTCGTCATCTTCTACACTACTGGAATAGACCACTTTGGATGTGATGCCCTCATCATCAGCGGCGCAATTGGTTTCCAGTTTGAACTGATCAAATTGATGTATGAATACTTTGGCTGTATTAATCGCATCATCCAAAGCGCGGTGCTGAGTGCCATCGAATTCAATACCACACAGTTCAAGAGCCTGAGCGAGTCCAAGCTGACGGAATTTTCCTTCCTTACGTACTGTGCGTGACCATTGCTGTTGAATATCATTGTGGTTGGTGATCCAGGCTACATCGAGTTGATGAGTGCGACAATGAGAGATCAGTTTGGCGCGGTCATCCGGTCCCCAGGAGCACATGTAATAGGATTCAGTTCCCATCCAGGCAATAAATTGATTCAGTGCTTCCGGAAAAAGAGGGGCTGCGTCAATGTCTTTCTGCGTAATACCCGTAAACTGAATCGTATCGGCGGACAGCACCGATTTATTGGATGGACGAACATAAGTGTGGAACGTGTCCGATACGTACAGGCCGTTCTCACCTTCCGTTACTTTGACGGCACCGATATCTATAATTTCAGAAGAGTATCGTGTATTGCGACTTACCGTGAATTCAAGATCGTAAATAATATATGGCATAGGACAAACTCCTTTATCAATTAATACATGGTTTCTATTTCTCTATATTACAGGGAACGCACGGCCATGTCAGCCATCGCCCAGCAATTCATGGAGAGTGAGTAATAACAGTTGGGGAGTGTTGAAGTTTCTTTTTATATGAAGTGTATAGGTTTGATATGCCTTTACATTGCAAAAAGGGGTCTTTATAATGGATAAAGTTAGGATGCAGTCCAAGTTTTTGTTGTCATTGTTATGCAAAATCGTAGGATCTTAATCATGACATGAGGCCGATATAATCAACATTTCCTGACATGGTGCAAACCGTTGGGGAGTGTTTTTTTTATGGACATTTTTGGTCAGAGAGGAGGGTAGCATTTTGTTGGAAGAATATCGGAGTTAGTGATACATTAATAGTTTTTATGAATTTACATTACATAGTGGAGGATTAATTATTTTGGTTAGCAAAAAAATGAAAGCAACAGCAATTACAGCCGCTGTATTTATTATTTTATTTAGTGCAGCTTATGCTGCCTTTTATATCTGGAACAAGAACTATAAATTCAATAATAATTATGTATGGCAGCCATTGGAGACTGTACAATCTAGCACAACGCTGTCCGATTCTTATAACGTTATTGTTGCTGGAACTGATCCGGAGGGAATCACGGCTGCGTTATCTGCTGCCCGCAATGGGATGCGGGTATTGTTGGTTGAAGCAAGAGATCGCAACATGATGGGAGGGTTGATGACCGAAGGGGGACTTAATACGTTAGATTTGAATTACTCTCCTGATCAGCCGCAATGGTTGAGCAGTCTTCGACAGCCTGATTTTCTGAATAAAGGGATTTTCCAGGAATGGTTTGACCAGATTGAGGGCAGTTCTTTTGATACCCATACAGCGGCTAACGTTTTCTATCGAATGATTCATTCCGAACCTAACATTGACCTTCTGATGAATGTCAAACATTTGGAGCCCATTACTGAGTCTGCCCCGGAAGGGCGAACTACAATTATGGGGATGAACATCACTAAAGAAGACGGAACCATTATAAAAATTGCAACACGTTCAATCATTGACGCTACGCAGGATGCAGATATTGCAGCGGCGGCTGGGGTCCCATATTCCATAGGTAGACAGGACATTGGAGATGGCAAGGCCAAGATGGTCTCTACGCTTGTATTTAAGTTAAGTGGTGTTACAGATGAAGTATGGCAGAAGTTCAGGGAAAGAGAAGGTACGGGCGTGGATAAAATGAGTGCCTGGGGATACGGTGATGCGCGAAAATATGAATCGACCGATCCGCAACGTATCAAGATTCGTAGTCTGAACATTGGGAGACAAAACGATGATACCATCTTGATCAATACGATGCAGATCTTTGGAGTAGATCCGCTGAATCCGGCATCTGTGAAAGAAGGACTGGAAATAGGGCGGAAGGAAGCTCCTTTGATCGTTGATTTTTTGAAGAAAAATTACGAGGAGTTTGCAGGGCTTGAATATGCCGGAACGGCGAATGAGCTTTACGTGAGAGAATCACGTCACATCTATGGTGAGTATCGTCTGACACTTGCTGATGTTATGGAGAATCGAGATCATTGGGATGCAATTGGTTATGGTTCATACGATATCGATATTCAGAGCACGAGTGTGGGCAATCCCGGTACCATTATGCTGAGTCCAGTTCAATATGGTGTACCTTTCCGTTCGCTTGTCCCATTGAAAGTTGATGGTCTGTTAGTAGTAGGACGAGCAGCAAGTTTTGACACGATTCCACATGGAAGCGCAAGAGTCGTCCCTCTGGGGATGGCTACTGGAGAAGCTGCTGGAGCAGCGGTCAAACTGGCATATGTACACAAAGAGTCCTTCCGGGAACTCTCAGCTTCCGAGGAGCGTGCAACTGAATTGCGTAAGATGCTGGAGAAACAAGGCATGGATCTCTCGATGCATAATTTTGAGAAGCCCGAGTACATGGAGCATAAAGATTATAGGGGGTTACTTGCTGCCGCGAGTATGTACATGGCCTCAGGTAATTATAATAATGATGGTTGGGGTCTGGATACAGGTATGAATCCGGAACGATACTTAAGTAAATTGAAAAGATTGCAAGCCATGTTTCCAAACTTTTATACAGGCAGTGCTGATAAAGTTGTTGTGAGTATGAAGAATGCTTCCGCTTTACCTTTAACTCTGGATCAAGCCGCGTATATGATATGTTTGGCAATGGGAGCTACTGAAGCTGAAACTACACCTGAATTGGCACTTACTCAATTGCAAATGCAGAACTTCGTAAGCGAGGACACGCTTGCTGGTATAGCAAACAAAAACGAGCTTACGAATGGAGACGCGTACATGCTCATCCGTGATGTGGTGGAATATTATTCGGGGGTAGTATTTGAGTGAATGGTTGACAATTTCTTGTAAATACACTATTGTGATCAAAATGATAACAGCGATCAACGAGGACATAATTACGTCAGCCAGCTTCTACAGAGAGGAAACCGCTTAGTGCAAGGTTTCTGTTGCTGTTTCGTTATTCCTACCTCGCGAGCTGCGGAGGAGAAGGCCCGAACGGCCTGTAACCTTCGCCGGATGGGCCCGTTATGCTCTGAAGGACTGCATGTTCACGTTTTGTATAGGTTGCAAACGGAGAACCGGTTTATGGTCAATGCCTTGATGATTTGATGGCAGAGTCGACCGGCAAAGTGCAGTTAAATAAGGGTGGTACCACGACACATTCGTCCCTTGACGGATGTGTTTTTTTGCTGTTTATAACCAAATTAACAATAATGAATAGAAGAATAAGGGGTGTGACAAGATGCGTCAAAGTGAAATGCTTGTTCCAACATTACGTGAAGCACCAGCAGAGGCAGATGCAGCAGGGCATCGCTGGTTATTGCGCTCGGGAATGATTCGCCAACTTGCAGCAGGGATATACAGTTACCTACCCTTGGGACGTCGTATCTTGCTGAATGTCGAACGAATCGTTCGGGAAGAAATGGACCGTGCAGCATGTCAGGAAGTATTGTTGCCAATCATGCAGCCTGCTGAGCTATGGGAAGAATCCGGAAGATATACACAGTATGGCCCTGAGTTGATGCGTCTGAAGGATCGCCATGCACGAGAATTCGCCCTGGGTCCTACCCATGAAGAGGTTGTGACTGCACTAGCTCGTGACGAGGTTAATTCTTATCGGAAGCTGCCGTTTACACTTTATCAGATTGGAACCAAATTCAGAGATGAACGTCGTCCAAGATTTGGATTGCTGCGGGGACGGGAGTTCATCATGAAGGATGCGTACTCTTTTGCTTCCGATTGGGAAGAGCTGGATCGCACCTATCAGTCCATGAATACAGCGTATTCGCGCATTTTGGAGCGTTGTGGACTGGAATATATTCGAGTGGAAGCTGATGCGGGCACCATTGGTGGTCAGGGGGAGACCCACGAATTCATGGCACTTGCTGATGTGGGAGAAGATACGATCGTAACCTGCAAACACTGTGGATATGCCGCAAATCTGGAGAAGGCGGGGTATCAGATTTCTAAATCTTCTGCTAAGAATCCAGGAAAAGCGGAAGCTTCTGCTGACCTAAAAATGGTTGAAAAAGCTGATGGGAATACCGAGGGTGACACGTTGGTTCGTATCCAAACGCCAGGTGTACGTACGATCAATGAGTTAAGCGCCTTTGTGGGCAAGGATGCCAAGCACATGATCAAAACATTGCTTTATCAGGCCGATGGTCAACTGGTCGCTGCACTTGTTCGTGGGGATCATGAAGTGAATGATATTACGCTGAAGCAGGTATTGGGTGTAGAGGAGCTCATTCTGGCTGATGAAACTGCTCTTGCAAGTCATCCGAAATTAACTGTAGGTTTCCTGGGTCCCATTGGACTGGATCTGCCGATTGTAGTAGATGCGGATGTAGCTGCAATGGAACGTGCCATTACAGGAGCGAATGAAGTTGATGTACACTATTCGAATGTAGTTCCAGGTAAAGATTTTGCTTTGGACAAAGTAGATCGAATCCGTTTCGCTGCTGAAGGTGACGGCTGCCCAACCTGTGGAGAAGCGCTTGTATTCACAAA
This sequence comes from Paenibacillus taichungensis, assembly GCF_013359905.1. Lineage (GTDB taxonomy): Bacteria > Bacillota > Bacilli > Paenibacillales > Paenibacillaceae > Paenibacillus > Paenibacillus taichungensis. The sequence continues at coordinate 389,673 of NZ_JABMCC010000121.1, forward strand.
AGGAATAGAAGTGGGGCATATCTTCAAACTGGGAACCAAGTACAGTGACGCTATGGGAGCATCCTTCCTGGATCGCAATGGACGGCAGTGCGCACCTGTAATGGGTTGTTACGGTATCGGTGTGTCTCGTCTGATGGCCGCTATTGCTGAACAATATGCCGGAGAAGATGGTATCCGTTGGCCGTCAGCCATCGCACCTTATCATGTACATCTGATCCCAATGAGCTGGAAGGATGAACATCAACGCGAACTTACGCTGGAACTGGAACAACAACTATTAGATGCCGGATACAGCGTACTAGTAGATGATCGTGATGAACGGCCAGGGGTGAAGTTCAAGGATTCGGAATTAATCGGTTTGCCTGTCCAGATTGTTATTGGCCGAGGTGCGGCAGAAGGACAGGTGGAATTTGGATCGCATGTTCTTGCAGCACAAGGTGAATCCAAACGAATCAGTCTGTCGGCACAAGAGGCTGTAAGTCAGGTGAAGGAACAGCTATTATAGTCCGGAATTAAAAACATATATCCTTATGAAACCGTGCTACGTGCCTCTATATAATAGAACGATGTATAATAGGTCCGGATATTATGCGGTAAGAGATGTTTGTGGTTATGTAACGGATTAAAGCATTAAAAAGAGGGCTATAGTCATGTAAGAATGCAACACTATTTGCGTATTGTCATACCAAATAACTAGAATTTGAAAAACTGTATTCTGTATACAGTCGGTTTGTCCATAAGAGCTTCAAGCGTACCATGTCAGGAATCTATGCATGTGCAAATACGCAAATCATGGAACAAGAAATATAGCGTTTTGAATGTGAAATAACCGCATGAGAGTGGCAATTTGGGATATTTCTTCTATAGTCCATGGTAGAGGGCATGGGATGAAGGGATTTCTTAAAGTGGCTTTGGGGATTTATTTTTGCAGCAAAGCTATAATCATGAAAACATGGAGTGTACAACTCGGTAGGTTAACTACGGAGTGATGTAATAAGTAAAATAGAAAAGGGTGTCCATCAGCCGGTTATGGCTTGAGGGACACCCTTTTTTTTGAATCTTATTGTGCAAATATCTGCTCTTCTCAGAACTTAAGAGGCTGCAGGCAGTTTCAATTGCTGACCTGGATAAATCCAGTGTGGATTTTTGATCTTATTCAGCTTTTGCAGAGCTTGCCAAGTGGTACCGTATTGTTTGGAGATGGAATACAAGGAATCTCCGGATTTTACAACATGCACTTTGGCTGGAGCTGGTTTGCTTGGCGTCGGTTTCGACGGTGTTTCTGGTTTTGGTGTCTCTGGTTTCGGTGTAGTTGGAGCTGGTGTTTCCGTTACTGGAGCTTCCGGTTCAACCGCAGGAGCTTTTGCTTCCTTAATTCGACCATCTGTTTTGATATCTACAGCGCCCAGTTTTTGCATGTATTCGATCAACGCTTCATCCATAGCACCGTACATGCCGGACGTTGTGTATTTTGCAAACATCGTGTACTCATCACCGCCAACAGCAGTGAAATCATTCGTAGCCATGGTGTACGTTGCTTTTGGATCAAGGGTTTTATCTCCGATCATGACGGAGTGTACACGGCTGCCTTTTGCAGCGGAAGAATCAATGCTGAATGTCATTCCGGATACTTGTGGGAATCCGCCACTTGGTTCTGGATAAGATCCTACACCGTTTTCAAGGGCTGCGATTACATCGGAGCCTGTTACTTCAAGCGTTACAACCTGATTACCAAAAGGAAGGACAGTAATGATATCACCTTTAGTCACGATACCTTTTTCAATAGAAGAACGAATACCGCCACCGTTGGTGAGTGCGATATCGGCTTTGCTGACGTCACGGATGGCATCTGCCAGCAGGTCACCCAGGTTCGTTTCACCTGCGCGTACTTGTTCACGTTTGCCGTCCAGCAGAATCGCTGTATTGGCTACTTCTTCTTTCAGAATGGGTTCTTGTTCTTTCTGAATGGAGTTCACCAATGTGGCAACTTTCTCATTTGGTTTGATGTCTTTTGCTTCCGTTTCATCAATCAGTGTAGCTTGTTTTTTCGTTACTTTGCCGCCGTCAACCCACAGGTCGATCACGCCTACAAAGTTTGTATATTCTCCAGCGCTGGCGATCAATGTTCCGTTATCGGATACAAGTCCATCTTGCAGAACCGTATGGCTATGACCGTCGATAAATACATCAATGCCAGGCACTTCTTTTACAACTTTGAAGCTAGTATCGGTGCTGGACGCGTCTTGTCCAAGGTGTCCCAATACAACAACAACATCTACTTTGCTGCGAATTTCGTTCACAAGAACTTTGGCTTCCGCAGTTGGGTCTGTAATATCAAGACCTTCCACATTTTTCGGATTTGTTTTGTACATCGTTTCCGGTGTAGTCAGTGCAATGATACCGATCTTCACGCCGTCTACTTCTTTAATGAGGTAAGGCTCGAAGAGACGAGTTCCGTCTTTCTTTTTCACATTGGCACTGAGCATGGGGAAGTTCATCATATCCGCAAGTTCGATGAGGCGCTCGGAACCGTAGTTGAATTCGTGGTTACCCGGTACAATCGCCTGATAACCAATTTCGTTCATTACTTTGACAATGCTCTCACCGTTAACGAGTGTAGCAAAGGTTGTACCATGCACTGCATCTCCGGCATCCAGCAGAAGGGTATTTGGGTTTTCGCTACGGTATTTGTCCGCAATTCCAGCAACTTTGGCGAAACCCATCGCAGGTGAGGACTCAACTGCGCGTGCGTGCGTGTCATTCGTATGTAGAATAGTAATGTGCTTACCTGTGCCCGGAGTGGTATCCGTTGCAGCAGCGGCAATGCCTACACTGCCAAACAGCAAACAGAGCGTTAGCATAAGTGAAACATAAGTCTTCCAGATTTTCATATAAATCAGTAACCTCCCCAAAATAATAATCTACGTGAGCGTTTACACAACTCATGTTGTATTTTACCAGACTACTATTAGGAAATCTCGCTATTCACGTAAAAATAGGTAACCTGAAAGTGACATCTGATTTTTAAAGTGGAAGATGAAGAGAGAATTTTGCTTCAAAGGAACGTATGTTCTTAAAAAGACTAAAAAAAATGCTGCACTTCACGTGGCAGTCCAGTACGCAAACAAAATTTCTCCAGTGATTCATCCGGCTCTGGCATCACCCCTGAAGTTAGAAGCTGTATGGCAAAACGATTGGCCTGTCTTTCCAGCTTGCCCGGGGCAAAATAGGAGTGTTCCTCCAGAAAGAAGCGGTTTATGCCTTTGTGCAATCGGTCATGTCCAAGTTCATGGGCACACACGAAACGCTGCCATTCCGGCGGTAAATCATTGTGAATGACGATAAATCTGCGACGGAGCTTTCGGAAATACAGTCCTTTGGTAGACTTGCCCAGATTGGTGAACCGGATCTGTATTCCAATGGCTCTGGCAATGCTGAAAGGGCAGTTGGTCCGGTGTTTTCGAATCAGCTTTGTTACAATGTCATCCATATCATCTCACCTGCTGCTTTAGTTTGTTCAGCTTGAAATGCTTCATGGGCGCTCGTCCGGATCGTTCGTTTTTTTGCGTTTGTTCATCTGTTTGGCTTCCCAGAACAGACCTGTCAGGACATCCTTGATTCGTTTCTTATCCTCATTATCCAGCGGGATGCCGTCAAACATCAGATCATCCTCGTCCTCGAGCATCTTTTTGAAGTCTCGACGGTCCTTGTAAGTTGCCCATTCTGGAGCGTCATGGAGCTGACTTTCTGTATTTCCGTTTTCCAGATATCCGGCCTGTTTCATCATATCCGCGTAGGGAACCGAGAGTGCATCGGAGATTTTGCGGATGGTAGCGGGCTTGGGAACTCCGCGAACCCCATTCTCAATGCGTGAAATTTGCGAGTTGCTGATTCCTGCTGCTTCGGCGAGCTGATTGATGCTGTATCCCTGTTGCTCGCGCAGTTGTTTCAGATAAGGACCAAAAGCGTGCTCCACAATTCATGCCACTCCTTTAATTCGTACAAGTGCTTGAATTATATATTAAGAGAACTTGTCTCACACGAGTCACTCCGATGGCAGAACAACCTTCCGATCACTGTTATCCCCAGATTTCTTTGATTCCCTTCTCAAAAGGGAGAAATCCGGTGATAAAGGTGAACGCTACGCTTCTCCAGGTTTTTTCTACCCTCTCCGTAGACGTGCAAATCTACCATTCAATCTTAAGATATAAAAATCAAATGACTTATACGAGGATCTTTAATTATCTGTACTATATCGTATATATACCATTAGGTAAAGGGATATGAAACAATTATGCCAAAAGGTAAAGGAAATGAGAGCGTGGGTTTTATTTTATAGTTAAAACGACCCAAAATGAAGGTTTACGCCGATCCCCAGAAAGTGGTATCCTCAAATAGAAATACGAACAAAATACGAACAAAATGTAAAGTTGAGACAAGTTGGATGATGAGGAAAATGATTATTCTTGCTTCATAGCTGACTTTAATTGATTCCAAAAGGCAACAGAAAAAAGTTGAATAATGCCGTTACTATTTCAGAGAACTGGATAACTCTAATAAAAGGAGTATTTTGTATTCATCCAGAGAGCGATTCAAATCAGCAATAGGTAGATCGAAAAGCTTCTATTCGTCTATCTATTGTACCCGTAAGCGACTGGAACCGAATAATACAAAATACCAAAAATGAGATGAATGCGAGTTTAACTGACCCTTTAAGGAGGAGAATGAATATGGAACTGATGCTGCCCGAATTGGACCGACGCAAAACACAGACTGCTGTTGAAGCCGCGCTGGAAAAATACCGGATTTATAAAACGATTGCTTTTGAAGAACGAGAGGTAATGGTGACGGCGAGTTACACAGAGCGTTTCCATGGTGCAACGAATGTGACCGGGGATTCCACTGCCAGAACGGCAATCTATAATGTGGATGTGCAGCGAGCACGTCAGGCGTACTGCGATACGATTGATTTTGTGGTATCTCGACTGAGCGAGAAGGAACGTGTACTTGTCAGAGAACGTTATCTGAAGGATGACGATGTATTTGACTATAAAGTGTATAACCATGTGTTTGACCCGCCTGTCAGCAAGGATACGTATACGAAGATCCGGACACGTGCTTTCTATAAAATGGCGCTGGCTCTGTCAGATCGGGGTCTCATTAATATGGAGCCTTTATCTGCATCTCGTAAAGAGCGACAGAAGCTGGGCTAGAGGTGAAGCTAGAAGTTCATCCTTTTATATCCTTCGCTGATTGTATACAATAATTGAAAACAACACTAAGGATCAGTCAAAGGAGAGGAATCCGCATGACGGAACAAGCCGGAATGCAGGAGATGTACACACTGAAGACGATCGCGGAAACCCTCAACACATCCAACGACCTGAATCTGATGCTGGATACGGTACTCGGTAAATTGTTGGAACTGACGGGATTGACTACGGGCTGGGTGTTCCTGATCAATAATCAGGGAGAGTACTCCTGTATTGCTGATTACAGTCTGCCTCCTGCTCTGCTGCATCATGATAAGGAGCCGATGCGCTGTGGGTCTTGCTGGTGCGTGAATCGCTTCCGGGACGAGAGATTGGATAATGCCGTCAATATCATTAATTGCAAACGCCTGGAGGATGCCGTCGATCATCAATGGGGAGATACCCGTGACATCACCCATCATGCAACGGTTCCGCTCCGCTCGGGGGAGAAGATGCTGGGACTGCTGAATGTTGCGGCACCAGGAAAAGAGCATTTTAGTGATAGTGAGCTGGCGCTTTTGCAGGCTGTAGCTTATCAGATAGGTAGTGCAATGGAGCGGATGAGATTATATAGCGCAGAGCAAAGGCGAGCGGATCTGTATGTCAGGCTGGGGGAGTTCAGCCGATCGCTGGGCGTGACGGTCAACGATTGCAACAGTGGAGACGATATGGCCAAGACGGTTGTAAAGCTGCTGGGACATCATTATGACTGGCCATTTGCCACACTGTTATCCCAGAAGAATGGAAGCTTTATGGTACAGGCCGCTCATGCTCATGGCAGGTCCGAACTGATGACACTATCTGGGCTCTCTCCAGAGGTGGAGAATCGCATGCATCGTGTGATTGATTCTCATCGGGCTATGGTATTGTCGGCAACGGATATTCGAGATATTTCTGCCATTTGCAATACCCGACTTCCTATGTCCGTTTTGGCTTCGGGCTTGGCTGCACCCATCCCATTAAGTTCTCCTGGCGAAACGGCAGTACTGGTGGTTGGATTGGGTTCGGCCAATGACTTCCTTCAGGCAGATCGTGAGGTTTTCGATGCACTCGCTGAACATATTACAGCCTCGTGGGAGAGTCTGAGACTTGTATACAAACGCCGGGAATTAACCCGACTGGAGGAACGAAACCGACTAGCTCGAGATTTGCATGATTCGGTGAACCAAATTTTGTTCTCCCTGTCCCTGACAGCCAAAGGGGCGGAGAGCATGTTATCCGGATCACAACAGCTGCATCCGGCTGCGGAAGCGATGAAGGATATACGTTCCTTGTCACAGGAAGCATTGAAGGAAATGCGTGCCTTGATTATGCAACTTCGTCCGGCGGGGTTGGAGTCTGGACTGATCAGTGCCTTGCAGGAATATGGTACAGGACAGGGATTGCAGGTCGTTGTACATCGGACGGGTATGCGCTCCTTGCCTCAAAGTATCGAGGAAGGCTTATGGCGTATTGGACAGGAAGCGCTCAATAATGTACGTAAACATGCGGGAGTCCCTTCCGCTGAAATATCCCTCCAGCTAAGCGATCAGGAAGCGGTCTTAATCGTTACAGATCGTGGGAAAGGTGGAGCCAAAAGGCGTGAGGCCTTGCCTGCCAGTTCACTTGGTCTGTCCATCATGAGAGAACGAGCCCAGTCATTGGGCGGCAGACTTGAACTTGTGAGTTCATCCCGTAAGGGAACATCGGTAACGGTCGTCATTCCACTTCCGTCCGAATCTGTATAAAATCAGGGGGAAGAAGACATGCCGATTACGATTTTACTCGCGGACGATCATGCAATGGTGAGGCGTGGGTTGCACGTTTTTTTGTCCACACAGCCAGATATGGAAGTCGTCGGAGAAGCCTCGAACGGACAGGAAGCACTGGAACAGGCAGAACAGCTGCACCCGGATGTGGTATTAATGGATCTGCATATGCCAGTGCTTGATGGGATTGAGACGGCGAGAAGGCTTCGTGCGATCTTGCCTGGAATCCGTATCATCGTGCTTACGTCCTTCTCGGATCAGGATCATGTCGTACCAGCCGTACGCGCTGGGGTGAAGGGATATTTGCTGAAAGATATTGAGCCAGAGGATCTTGCCGTTGCTATCCGTAATGTGCATGCAGGTCAGGTTGAGCTTCATCCTGCAGCAGCAGGACAATTAATGCATGTGCTGGCTTCATCTGAACTGTCGATGAATGAAGCGCATGTGCATGCAAATCCGCATACGTCTACTCGGCTTCCGGAGCAGGAGCGGGTTGGGCTGGGAAAAGAAACTTCTCATGGCCCGGACATGCTCACCCGTCGGGAACGAGAGGTTCTGGGGCTGATCGCACAAGGATTGAGTAATAAAGAGATCGCCATCAAACTAATCATTACCGAGAAAACGGTGAAAACCCATGTCAGTCATCTGTTGGACAAATTGGGACTGGCAGACCGCACGCAAGCTGCGCTTCACGCCGTAAGAAATGGTTGGGTCGTCTGATCCAGCTTCCAATATTCTCAGACTAAAGTCGTAGAAACTCAACCCAAAGGTTGAGTTTTTTTGTGCTGCAAGTTAAGTCTATCTGCTGACGATTCCGAGGTAGAAGCAAGGTAAGATGAGAGTAGAGAAAGTTGAATCGAAGAGATGGAATGTTTTTATAAAATCGAAGGAGAGTGACATAGATGAATATTATCATTTTGGCAGGCAGTAATCGGAAAAATGCAACCAGTACACGTTTAGGGGAATATGCCGCGGAGGTAATCAGCGGTCAGGGGCATGAAGCCAGCTTGTTCGATTTATATCAGACACCGCTCCCATTCTATGCACCGGATGAAAAACAGAATGAAGATCAGAATCTGTCTGACCTGAGCACACGTATGCTCGCAGCAGATGCCATTATTCTGTCTACGCCAGAGTATCACGGCAGTATCAGCGGTGTACTCAAAAATGCATTGGATCACCTGAGCCAGGCTCATTTCAGTGGTAAACCGGTATTGTCCATCAGCTCAGCAGGAGGTGCGGTGGGCGTAAGTTCGCTTTTGCAGCTGCAGGCAATTATTCGTAATTTGCACGGTATTAACGCGCAGGAGTGGATTTCCATTGGTGGTGCACAGCGCAGAAGATTTGAAGCAACGTTTGACGGATACGAAGAATTTGAAGGCAGTCAGGACATTGAGGATCGGATCAAACGCGTGATTGGTTCATTTTTGCACCTTGCCGAGACGTTAACTGCAGTACGGAAGCCGTCCGGGAGTTAAGAGAAAGAGGTTTTCATCATGATTAAAGGCATATTTGAGACTCATCTGAACGTAACGGATCTGGAGAGATCCCATCATTTTTATGAACAGATCATTGGATTGCAGCATGCTTATGGGCAGAAGGAACGTGGGAACTCCTTTTACTGGATTGGCGGTGAAGGCAACGCGATGCTCGGACTATGGCAAAAGGACCCTTCCGAGGTGCAGCGACAGCATTTTGCTTTTCAGGTATCGTTGGAGGACATGAAGCAAGCTGTCACTTACCTGGAGGATAAAGGAATCAAGACGCGTAACTTCTTGGATGATGATATTGGCGAGTTGTATGTATTTGGATGGATGCCGGCTGTGTCCGTGTATTTTACCGATCCGGATGGTCATTCCCTGGAATTCATATCGATGCTCCCGGATGAAGCGAAGCCGGAACTCGGCATGGTGCCATGGAGTGAGTGGGAGAAGATGCACGGTCGGGTGAAGGAGGACACAGCATGATTTTTGAAGAGGTCAAATTATATACAGCACCATTGGAAGACATCAAGCACTTTTATATCAATGCTCTGGGGTTGAACGTGGCTGAAGAGTCCGAGCATTCCTTTACGCTACAGATTGGTTTAACGAAAATGATATTCATGCGTAGTGAAGCGGATCAGAATCCGTTTTACCACTTCGCCTGGATGATTCCAGCGAATCGTTTTCAGGAGGCCAAAGCATGGGCAGCGGCACGTGTCCATCTAAGCAGGCATGAAGGTGAGGATGAGACCTATTCAACCAATTGGAACTCGAATTCGCTCTATTTCGAAGATCCTGTCGGTAACATTCTGGAGCTGATTGCTCATCATACCGTTCATAACGAGAGTGACCACGCCTTTTCGGAGAAGGATCTGCTGCAGGTGTGTGAGGTGGGACTTGTCACGGAAGATGTGCTTTCTGCGGTAGATGAACTAGAGCAGATGGGATTGAAACGATGGAGAGCGATTAGCGATACATTTGCCCCTGTTGGGGATGTGAACGGTCTGTTTATTGTGGTGAAGAAGGAGCGAACCTGGTTCTTTTCCGAGCAAAAAGCAAACATATATCCACTGGAAGTGTCCATTCGTGATGTTGGGAGACTTCGAATCGGCTAAAATGCGCGGAATAGCAGGTAAAACGGTCATATGTGCACCATTTGAATCATCTTATAGAAGTAAACGCTTTAAAGGAGTGTTTTGCTAAAAAACTGTTGCTGGTCGTGTGTGTATCAGGGTTCGCATCGATGAAGGGTGGTGGCATGTTGGATCGACGTTTGTTGGAAGAAGGGCTGGCTGTTATTGTCTCCAGTCGGGAGCGTACAGGAGATTTGTGGCACGCCCATTATGGGGCGGGAGCTATTGCGGCTTATTTTTGGGTGAGGGAAAATCGTCTCACTGCCCTTGCGGCGGGCAGTGTTACGGCTGAAGCGAAAGCCATGCTTCGCCAGCACGGATTGAACGATGGCTTGAACTCCCGGAATGGAGAGGTTTTGCCAAGGGAAGAGGCCGAAGCGCGTATTACAGCAGCGCTGGATCGAACCATCGGAGAACTGCACTGGGTTGGCCATCAGGCCATCTATGGTGCCCTTAGTCTGAAAGCCATTCGTGAACTGGATGGTTGGGGTACAGAGCATGACATGAATCAGATGGTTGAACTTATTGATTCTTTTGAACGAACCATTCCAGGTAGATCCTGGGTAAACACAACTGTGAAAGAAATTCGCAGCTTGCAGTTAAGTGAGGCAGACGGATTCCCTGATATAGAACGACCGGAACAATTGTCCCGGCTGATTCTGGATGAGCTTGGCGCATTTCGTACCATCTATCAGGCAGAAGCACATCATGATCTGATCGGCCACATGCTAACCTACGGGCACGCGCTTAATATATTATTTGAACTGGATTATCCTGCTTTGTTCCATAAAGGCATTCCGCCTTTTCTCAGGATGGTCAAGGCGCTGCGACTGAGCCGGGATGTGGATGTTGAACAGGAGATGCCAACGTTGCAATCTCCAGTTGACCGTCTGCCATTGATTCGTGCAGAACGCTCTGTTGCACTCCCACATGAACTGGAATACTGGCTCACCGACAGACGTTCCCGCGATTGGCATGGAGGTCATGTGTTCAAATTTCCATTCAGCTTCTACCATCATGCCAGAAACGGAAATTCGGTTCCGGAAAGCTGGGAAAACTTCCGCTATATTATCGCGTGAGCAAAATACTTTTAAGAGAGCACAGCCTGAGAAGGCTGTGTTTCTTTTTATCTTTTTAAAGGAGCCAAATTTCAAGGATAAACAGGATTATAATGACTCTGGATATCAGCATGAATGGTGATTTTCGTATGGGCTGACGCGCTGACCATATTCCCCAGGAACTCATAAGCGCAATACTGCCCCAGAACACCCACAAGGGAATGCCTTCGGGCGTAAATGGAAAGGACAGCGAGGGCAGACCTGTGTTGCCAGCCCCAAGAAGAACAGTGGTCATATAGACGAGCACAAGGTAAAGCAACTCAAATAGCAGGGTTTGTAGCCAGAAATAATAGATGTGGAGCACTCGAAGCAGAATGACTGTGACCAGGATAAACAGGATACCAACGGATGAGAATGTTGCAGCGGTCCATCCAATGAGTGATGAAGTTACAACATCTGTTTCCTGATAAAAGGTGTACATTGTCAGGGCATACATAACGGGGCCAGCCATATAACTGGTAACAGCGATCCACAGATAGAACCAGAGCTTTTTATTCATGATCGTATCCATCCTTTATGGTAAATAGGGTTAGAAAGGCCACTTATATCATATAAACAGCATCAGGAATGGATTTGTTGGGTTGTCCGGCAGAAGTCTCTGCAAGAAACCGACATTTAATCGCCATGATGGCAACAACAAATAGACGTAATCCATACGGATAACCGTCAGCGCGACCGATTTATACATGTAAGATTGTATTATCGGATCAGTAGCAAGAGACATATCCCGATAAGCACATACGCTAATGTACAGACCGGCCAGGGGCCGGTTTTTTTATGCGGTGATTGCACACTTGCTCTGATCGGGTACTAAAGAAAGACTGAATATATCTAACAGGAGGTTTTCGGATATGAAAACAGTATTGTATGTTCCACTGGATGATCGTCCAGCGAATCTGGATGACGTCGTTGTACAAGGAAAAGCAGCCGGTATCCATATCATTACACCGCACCTGGGTGACATTCAAAATCGTCTGGATTCCGAAAAAACGGTAGAAGGCACCACATTGCTTGGAACGTCTACGCCTACGTACGGTAAACCGTCCAACATTCATGATTTCATTTTGAAAAATGCCGCCAAAGTGGATGGATTCATCATCTCTTCGGATATGCTGGCTTATGGTGGTCTGATTGGCAGTCGTCAGCTTCGTGAAGATGGAGGGGGCACATATCCTGATTACGATCAGGACACAACCCGTTTGCTCGATGTGATCAAAGCGATTAAAGGAAAATATCCACGCAAACCGGTGTTTGTAATGGATACCATTATGCGACTCGCCACCACCTCATTTGCAGATGGTCTCGCATTGGATGCCTACAACGAGTCACGTGCATTGATGCAGCAGCCACGCCAGTCTTTTACGGCATTCGAGGATATTGTGAACGGGTACAACCTTTCTCCAGAGTCTACGGAATATGGGGAAACGACGTATTTTAATAAAGAACAGTACTACAACACTAGACAACATAAATTTAAAACCAATCTGTACATTTTAGATAAGCTTGCTCGCAAAGGATACATTGACTTCCTCGCCGTAGGCGTCGACGATGCGAATACGCAAGGTGTTCAGATTAACGAGATCAATTATGTGGAAGCACGAATCAATGAATGGCTCGGTGGGACGGATGGACAAAATCCCGATCGGGCGATTATCCTTCCAGATGCGGATGGCCTGGGTCACGCTCTGGTGGCACGTATGGCTAACCAATTGCTGCGCGGTGGGACGAAGACGCGTTATGCAGTGAAGTATTTTGGCCCTCATGGTTCCACGATTATCAATACCTACGAATATATGAATGTGCACGAGAATGTGGTGCGTCATGTGGATATTGTTGGTGGTGTGGTTGTAGCGGATTCCGCTTATCCAGGGCCTGATGTGGTAACGGATACGACTTCCGATGTGGAAAATGGAAATGAATTAACGAATGCTACATCTGTCGATGAAGCTTCTTCGTTTGATATGGCGTCTGAGTTGGATCGCATGACGAACCGTCATCCAGGCAAACCGGGTAAAAAACCGGTGCACATTGAGATTATTGCCATCACGGCGCTGGATCAGGTGCAGGCGGCTGTGGCGCAATTGACGAGCAATAGTGAGAAGGGGCTTCCTTCGGTGTTGATTGATTTTGTAGGAAAAGGTCCGGCCAACGTCGATGTAGCCGAAGCACTCCTGAACAGTCCGTATACGGGTCGGGTTCTGGGTTACAGTGCATGGAATACGCCGGGGAACAAAATCGGTATGGCTGTTGGTATGGGACAATCCCGTTATGCTTTGATTACAACAGAAACACATGCCCACGCGTTGCGAGATGCCGTGAATGCACAGGGGTCATTGTTGTTCAAACGTTTCCTGAAAGATTACTACTATAAAGCAGTAGCAATTGCAGATATCCGTACGTATTCCAGAGCACATGCGCTCTATACCAATGTGGCAACTCTAGCGGATCAGAACATGTCACTCTTCAACTCTGAGGAGGATTACGCTCATCTGCAGACTTTACTCAGGGATCTGATGCAGACCCACACCACGGCACTGGCGAACAAAACAGCATTTGCTCAAGGGAACGTAGCGATCAAACAAATTTGTAATGGCGAAGCAGCTTATGCGGAGTATTGCAGTGCACTGCTGGAATATGCGAATCCCGATTTCATTTGGGGACGTGCGTTTGAGATTAAGTTGAATCCGAAAGTTACGCTGAAATAGGGTGTTAATGGCATGAGCCACGCTGAGTCGTCTTTTTTCCACCCCAGATACACTCTTATTCGCACCGAAGTCGTACGAATCACCATCCGCGCTAGGGATGAAAGGGTGTAAGATTGTATTATCGGATCAATAGCAAGGACACACACCGAAAGCACATACGCTAATGTACAGATCGGCCACAAGGGGCCGGTCTTTTTTGTTGCGGTGAATGGTGTCCAGCTTTGGCGCCGGTGGAGAACCGTTAGCACAGAGACGTACTGACGATGATTTCCTTTTTCCATTAGCAGATCGGTTAAAGGGGGGAGTTCGTTGCTGCCACATTGTCGCTGCACAATGCGGGCAGATTGAAACTTGCAGCTGAAGGGGGCGAAATAAATGTGTCTATGAGTAGTGACTTAAACAACACGGACAGCACAGGGCAAGCGAGTAACGTCATCAGACGAACGCTGAAGCAGAAGCTGGAGGCTCTTGTTCCGGCATGGAATGGCCGAGTAAAGGACATCCCTGCACCGGGAGAGGTGTTAGCCGGACCCTGTGCCGTGATTGCTTTTGCAGAAGAAGTACCGAAGTCTGCTTGGGCCGGGTATAGGAGGATTATCAAAATCTCTCCATATGCACGCCCCGAAGATGGAGGAGCTGAACAAGTGGAAGTATGGTCAGCAGCGCTGATGGAAGGACTACACCAAGTCAGGCTGGAGGATGAAGAAGGTGGGGCATTTACCTGTATTTATCTGGGTTCTTCGGATGGTGATCGTGTGGATGCCAGTTCTGGACTGGTTACGCGCAGCCTGCGGTTTGGGGTGTATGTTCCAGAAATGCTGGAATACGCTCAGGCTGAAACCACAGATTTGTGGATGGCTGCACTTCAGGGCTGGACACGAACTCAGCTCGGACAGGAGTGGTCCGTATATGGGGATGCCTGGCCTGGAGGTTATAGGGCCAAGTCCATACTGTGGCGATTGACGGGATGCAGCACAACCACCGCAGGGACTTCTGCGCTGGAGATTCGTAAGCAATGGATTGGGCATGTGCTGGCTGCGAATGTGGGAGATGTCCATCAAACGGTCACACATCTGGTTGAACAACTGGCTGTGCAACCCCGTATTGCTTTGACGGATACAGACGGTACGCGATATGTGACGGTGGATGAAGTTTCTGCCGACTTGCAGGCAGACGCTTACTTAAACGGGCAGATTCGTCTGACGTTGCAGCAGCGTATTCGCCGTCCGGGTACGGATGTGCCATTAATTCGTGAGATTCACCATAGCAAAGGGATAGAGTAAGCGCTAGTCGAGAGGGACTCTAGATGGGGTTCCAGATGAGAAATTCAATATCATACTTTAGCTTCAAATTCATAGGTTCATAGCTTCGAAATCGAATAGCTTGTATAGGGTCATAGGGACAAAAATTCATAGGTCAAAATTATAGGCCAAGATCTGGTTCAAAGAATGCAGCAGTCCAACAGATGAGGTGAAATGGTAATGGCAAGCTCCGTGAAAAATAACAAACAGGCTGCCCCGCAGTATACGCGGGCCGAGCTGATGAATCATGCCGAAGCCCTCTTTGCCGTTAAGGCAGAGGTGCTGTATGGTGCGCTGTACGAAGCAGCGCAAGAGACGTTTTCCATAGAGGAAGCGAAGGAACGTATCAACCAATTTATGAAAGCGAAGGTGAAGGGATAATGGCAGGCGGAACTTGGGAGCAAACGAATCGTCCGGTACTTCCGGGCTTATATATGAATTTTCAGGCGGCAGCAACCTCGGCCATTCAGGCTGGTAACCGGGGAACGGTGGTTGTGCCGATTAAGGCAAACTGGGGTCCGGTAGGCACTTTTGTGGAAGTCGGAAGCGAAGCTGCAATTGAGCGTATTTTCTCGGCGCATGCCCTGGATAATGGAACAGCTTATACATCCTTGAAGCTCGCCTTGCTAGGTGGACCGAAAAAGCTGCTCGCTTATCGGGTAGCCGGAGAGACGGCGAAAGCAGCCACGCTTACGCTGAAAGACAGCAGTGATGCAGCCGTTCTGCAACTGGACGCCAAGTATCCGGGTGACCGGGGTAACGGGTTCTATGTCACCATTCAGCCGGGGGTAATTGATAATACGAAGCATGAAGTGCGGTTGTTTGAAGGCAACCGGATGCTGTATGCACTGCTGACTGCAGATATTTCGGCAGCGTCGCTGGCGAAAGAGATCAACGCGGATGAAAGCAACATTTGGATTAACGCTCAGGCGATTGGCGAGGGTATAGGTGTCGTTGCAACTGTTGCGGGAGCGGCGTTCAAAGGTGGTGCAAGTGGCAACGATGGACTGACCAATGCGGAGTATATCGCCGTGCAGGGCGCGCTGGAAGGTGAGCAATTTGACGTTTTGGCACTGGATCATGCGGCGGATGCACCTTTGCTGGCGAGCTTTGCAGCTTGGGTGGAACGTGTGCGCAATGAGGGTAAACCTGTGATGGCTGTATTCGGTGGTACTACGGCAGACGATACCTCTGCGACTGCAGCACAGAAGGCGGCGGCACGTTCACTCACATTGAATCATGAGGGTGTGATTAATGTTGGTACGGGTGTGCGCTTGGGAGATGCATTCTACAGCTCGGCGGAAACGTCTGCTTATGTCGCGGGTCTGATTGCCGGACAACGTCTGAATGAATCCACCACATACGCACCTTCTCCGTTCGATGACGTGACGCGTCGCTGGACTCGTGCAGAACAGGAGCAGGCGGTTCAGAATGGCGTATTTATTTTCTTCCATGATGGACGTCAGGTGAAGGCGCTTCGCGGAGTGAATACACTCGTGACCCCTGCCGTAGGACAGAATAATGCCTGGAAAAAAATCCGTTCCATCCGAGTTATGGATGCAATTAATACGGATTTGCAGCGCTCTGCAGAAGATACGTATATCGGCAAAGTGAACAATACGGAAGAAGGACGTCAGGCGCTGATCGGTGCGATGAAAGCCTATTTGGCGCTGCTCGCACAGAGCAATGTCATTGAAGCTGAGGAATACGATGTCGTTCTCGACCCAGCGTATTATGGTGCTGCACCAATTCTCAAGCCAGAGGCGGATCAGGTATTCCTGCAATGGAATGTGAAGCTGACGGATGTAATGGAGCAGTTGTTTGGAACGTTTTACGTGCAATAAGGTTGTGTAGAAGAGAAGATCGGTTATTAGATTAACTAAAATTATTTGAGCTGGTGTTTTGCACGATAACGGAGAGGGCAGAAAAATCTGGGGGATAACAGTGTTCGGGAGATTGTTCTGCCAGGGAGTTATATCGTGTAACAATGATCAGCCAACCATTCCAAGGAGGAATTGTCATGTTGGATGCGTCAAGAGTCATTCTCGGTACCCATGGTCAGCTGCATATCGATGGTGTGTGGCAGACCAATATTAATAAGCTGGAGGCCAGCGTTGAAATTGAGAAACGTGAGCTGAATCTGGTCGGCAACGATTGGAAAGTACACAAGAATGGTGCTAAAAAAGGAACAGGTACCATGACAGGTTACAAAGTAACTTCGGACATGATCCAGCGCGGCTTCACCAAGTTCCAAATTATCTCGAAGGTGGACGATCCAGAATCATACGGTCATGAGAGTGTTTTGCTGAAAGGTTGCATGGTGGACAAAATCCAGCTCGCCAACTGGACAGCGGGTGAGGAAGTACCGGAGGAAACAAGTTTTACATTTGAAGGATTTGAATTGTTGAACCCGATTGTAGCGAATTAAGGATGGAATGACTTCGAACTTCTAAAAGACCTCGTAATGAAGCTTGTCTGATCAGGCGTATGTGCAACGAGACTTACAGAAATGGGAACACATGTAGGCCGAGAAATTCTCGGTCTCTTTGTTGTCCCTGAATATGGAGATATTTTAACCAATTGTGAAATGAGAAGGAGATCGCACCCCATGAGTATGAACGAAAATATGTCTGAAGAACAAATTTTGGATCAGTTGTTTGAAGCAGCAGAACGTTTGCCGGAAGAGAATGTACGCATTCAACGTTTGGATCTGTTGTTAACCTTGCGTGGATTGACATCCTCTAAAGTGGATCAGATCCGAGAACGCTGTACGATTCGCAAAACGGTCAAAGGCCGCACCGAGGAAAAGGTGGATACCGAAACATTTAACGCGCTACTGATCTCCGAAGCAACGGTGAAAATGAATGTGCGCGGACTCGAACTGTCCGGTTGGGGAGACAACCGCATCACGGGTCGCATGAAGCTGTCCGGTGGGGAACAAGCGGTTCGCCGTATGTTACTCGCGGGTGAGCTGGATGCCGTTGGCGACAAGGTGCTGGAGCTTTCCGGCTTCGGTGTGGAGATTGAAGACCTAAAAAACTGATTCACTCCGGCGGGATGATCACGTTCCTGTATCATATGTGGGTTCGTCATCATCTACGGCCCGGAGAATTCTGGTCTTTGCCACGCGGGGAGCGTTCGCTGTTGATTGCGTTCTCGGAAGAGGAAATGGCAGCGATCACCTCGCAAATGAATCGATAACTAGATCGGACAGGGGGTGAAAGAAATGGCAGAAATGATTGTAGGTTTGTCCAAATCTAATGCGGAAATGCGAACGACCATCCGATATCTGGATCAGATCCAGCGTTCTACCGAACGGCTGGGCAGAGTTCGCTATCAGAGTCTGATCAAGGTGAACAATGAGCTGAGAACAACCGGGCGTAGGCTGGAGAGCATATATAGCACGGCTGTGCGATTGAGCAGACTGCGGATTACACCTAAGATTGGATTGGATGACCAACTTAGTCCGGCACTTGATCGCGCACTAGTGAAACTGAACAGTTTCAGGAATCAGATGGTGAAGGCATCAGGAACGGTATCCGTTGAGGTTCTTCAGAAGGTTGAAGTGGCGATGGGGAAAATGAACCCGGCGAGTGGTTCCTCCATATCCGTTGTGATCGGGAGTAACAATACAACCATTAATAATGCAGCTAAAGAAGAAGATAAAAAGTGGTGGGAAAAAGCGCTAGAATATACCAGTACTGGTTTGGATATTGCAAATAACTTAACTGATTTGATTGGGAAGGGAAAGAAAGCTTGGGCTGATCGAAAGTCTAAAAAGGATAAGGCTTCTAATCCCAGTAAGAGTACAGAAGTTGCAGAAGGTAAGATAGGCAAGAATCAAACTCGAAACAGTTCAAGAACAGGTAGTGACACATCAAGCAAACCGCCTGTCCGGAAAGTATCTGGTGGACGAGGGGGAGGAAGGTTTGCTTCCAGAGCAGCTACTCCAACTCCTGCACCAACGCCGAGTATGTCCCAAATTGATACAGACACATCTGAGCGTGCCTTTCAAGAAGCTAAAAAAATGGACAGAAACCGAAGAATTGGTGGCGGTAAAAAGTCAAATTTGGTATCAGGCTTGATGTCTAGTTCACCCATGGCGATGTCCAATCTCTTCTCGGGAGATGGCATGTTGGGTAAATTGGGCGGCGGCCTTGCCAAAGGTGCTGGAAAACTGGTTCGTCCAATCAGCATGCTCGCTGATGTGGCCAACATCGCAAGCGCACCGCCGGAAGAGAGGGGCCGAGCGGTTGGTTCCATGATTGGGGGCACAGCAGGAGCGGCGATTGGTAGTGCAATCGGTAGCGTCATTTCACCTGTCATTGGCACGTATATAGGCGGCGCAATCGGCGGTTGGGCTGGCAGTGCAGCAGGCGGCTGGATTGGGGACAAATCCAAGGATATTGGAAAATTCATGTCCAACGCTACCGAGGGTGTGGGTAACGCATTGTCGGGTGCAGCGGATTACATCTCTGAGAAAACGAAAAACATCACCGATGGCATATCCAGTTTCTTCGGTTTTGGCTCGAAGAAGGAGGACAAGACCGTATCGGCAGCAACGGTCGCTTCAACGTCGCAAGTAGCAACAGGTCCGCAGATGCCACCTGCGTATATTCCACCGGCACTGACAATGACGGGTCCAGCAGCTTATATGAACAATAAGGTCGGCCAGTCTACATCTGCTGGTTTCATGGGAACAAGCGTGATGCAGTCCCAAGCCATGGGTCTAGGTAACGGAGCGCAACCTGCTGGAAATGCCAATGGCAAATTACAAATTTCCGAAGACCAGATGAGCAGTCTGTCCGGTTACCTCAAGGATTTTAAAACCGAAACAACCAACCAGATTACCGTCAACGTACCACAAGGTGCTGTGCAGGTGACTGTCCGTGAGAATGCTATCGACTACGATGCGATTTCACATCAGGTTGGAATGAGATTTGCAGGTGAAGTGCGCCGTGCGATGGAAAATCGAAAAACGATTATGGCCTAAGCAGAAAGGAGGCCTGTCATGACTGTTTTTAAAGATAACGTGGAAGGTGTCAAAATGGAATTTACCCTGATCGATGGGAAAACGAAGTTTCAATTCCCGGTGAAACCGGAAGAACTGACAATCTCCCGATCCAAAGGGTATGAGACGATTAATCTGCTGGAGTATGGCGAGTTTGATTTTGCGCAGGGGGAGAAGGTGAAGGAGATCACCTTCTCTTCTTTTTTTCCCAAAGAATATGATGCGTCCTATTGCATGTACGAGCCTTTGCCTGACCCGCGTGTAGCGATGAATATGCTGAATACGTTTCTGGTATCGAAAAAGCCGCTGCGTTTCATCATTACCAACACGGGGGTGAACGTGCCCGTGTATCTGATCTCGCACAATACGACCTTTCGAGGCGGTGAGAGCGGGGATATTTACTTTGACATTACGCTGCGAACGTGGCGGGATTCCAAAGTAGAGAAGGTTGGCGGTGCAACATCCGCGAGCAAGTCCGGTTCCCGTACGGATCTGAAAACGAGCAGTAAGACCTACACCGTCAAATCTGGCGATTCCCTATCCAAAATAGCAAAGCTTGAGCTGGGTAGTAGTTCCAAGTGGAACGAGATTTATAAGCTCAATGTGAAGACCATCGGCAGTGATCCAAACCGGATCAAGCCAGGACAAAAGCTGGTGATGCCATGACCTACAAGGTCATTGTCGACGACAAATATGACATCACCAAGCTGGTGGAGACGATTACGTTGAAGGATTCGCTCGACCAGATTGCCTATCAGGCGAACATCCGGCTGGCGGTGTCAGCGTCTTCGGGTCTGCCTTCGATCTCACCGGGTATGGCGGTGCGGATCAGCGGGATTCCTTTTGGCGAAAAATCAATGGTTCACTTGCTGCACCCTGCCGTCATTTGGGAAGTGGAAAGCTCTAACAGCGGCACCAAGCGACTGTCCCTGACCGTCTACGACCGGATGATTTATCTGGAAAAATCAGAGGATGAGTTCCTTCTGCCGAAAGACCAGACTGCTACGCAACGACTGAAAACGTACGCTAAGGAATGGAAAATTCCCTACACCGCGCTGCCGGATACCAAAACGAAGCTGAGCAAAGCGGTATATCGGTCGCAGACGATTTTTTCGATGATGTTTGCCGATCTGAAGGAAACGGTGAAGTCCGGTGGTGATATGTATCATCCGCGGATGACGCCGGGTGGGTTGCAGTTGTTCAAGGTAGGCAGTAATGCGAAGGTGCACGAGCTGGATCGGCTGATCGATCTGACTCAGATGCGTACGCTCGAAGGTGCGGTCACCAAAGTTAAAGTGATGGCGGCCTCGGAGTCCAGCAGCGGCAAAGAAGTTCCTTCCAAAGTGCTCGCGATTGAGCAGGCTGGTGTAGCCGAGCTGGGCACGCTGCAAAAGCTGATCGAAGACGATCAGGTCAAAACGGCGACTGCCGCCAAGAAGCTGGCGAAAAGCCGTCTGACGGGTATTCAGGAGACCTTTACCGTATCTGCACCAGATGTGAATACGATTCGTGCCGGAGACGCGGTGCTGCTCAAAGGGTTGAAACTGATTGTCATGTCGGTTAGCCGTGATCTGTCCGCTGGGCCTGGAACGATGACGTTGGAGCTTGGCACGGTCGAGATGGTGAAAAGGAGGGTTTATCTTGAATAAAGAAGATCCGTACGGGCATTTTGCCGAGGTCATGCGGGGTGCGATGAGCACACAAACCCGTCAGGCTGTGAGCGGCATGGGAGCGGTGCTAGGTACGATGACTTCATCCGGCGTAAAGCTGGATGATTTCAAGCACGAAGTGCAGGACTATCTCGTGGCCGAGCTGCCGGGTACGCTTGGACTGCCGGAGCGCGAGGCTGCTGGCTCGATTTCCGGTATACCTGACGTGGCAAACGGCGGAACGACGGGCACGGGACGGTTTCTTTTGCAAAAAGGGGAAGTGGAAGAAGCGGTGTGGTCTCTTAGTAAAGGATTGAAAGCCGGTGACCGTGTGCTGGCGATGAGAGTGAATGGCGGTAACGACATTGTGGTGCTGTGTAAGGTGGTGAGTGCGAATGCCTAGTTTGTTCCCGGAAACGGGTTTGGTATGGGGAGACGAGGAAGATCTGTCGGGGGCGACCTCGGAAGAGGTGCGATTTGGACGGAGCTGGCGATTCGATTACGATGCGGGGGATTTTGTGCTGACCCCAAGTGGCAAAGTCGCTGCGGCGAGTGGGCATGAAGCTTGGGTGCAATGGTGCATCAAGGCGTTAAAAACGCCAAGGTACAGACATGTGATCTACTCCCGAAACTATGGATCGGAGCTGGATGAGTTGGTTGGTCAGGGGGACAGCCGGGGTGTGATGGAAAGTGAGATCGCCCGGATGGTTACGGAGACGCTGCTGGCTGATCCACGCACGGATTTGGTAGACCAGTTTACGTTTGATTGGAATCGGGAGCAGTGCAAGTTCTCATGCCGGGTGGCGAGTGTGCAGGAAGAGATGTTTATATTGGAAAGTGAGGTGATCTGACGAGATGGCTGAGATTCCGCGTTATTTGGAAGACCAGAAGGAGGAACAGATTATGCAGCGTATGCTGGATCGTCTGCCCGCGGATCTGGACAAGTCGGAAGGATCGTTTCTGTGGGATGCGGAGGCCCCGGTAGCTTTTATGCTGTCTGAGGCGGCGCTCTGGGCGCAGGAACTGCTGCGGCGTGGCTTTGCGAGTACTGCGGCGAGCAGTGATCCCAATTTTCGTTCGGAAGAGCTGGATCTGCGGGCAGAAGAGCATGGCATTACGCGGCGGGCTGCGGTGGCGGCACAAGGTGCAGTGAGGTTCATGGGTACGCCGGGCAAGGTGATTCCTGCGGGTACGGTTGTGGCTACGTTGGCAGATGAAATCTCCGGTGAGGCTTCGCTCGAATATGAAACCGTTGGTCGTGTGGAGCTGGGAGAAGATGGTCTGGGTAGTGTTGGTGTGCGGGCGCTCGTTGCCGGAAAAGAAAGCAATGTGCCTGCGGGCACCGTGACCGTGCTGTCTACACCGGTAAGTGGCGTGACGTCTGTGGTGAACACGGACGTTATCAAAGGCGGTGCGGATATTGAAGCGGATACGGCGCTGCTGGAACGCTTTTATGCCAAAGTCCGCAACCAGGGGACAAGCGGCAACAAGGCACAGTATGTGCAATGGGCCAGTGAAGTACCAGGTGTTGGCGCAACACGCGTAATTCCGTTATGGCAGGGGCCGGGCACGGTAGGACTGTATCTGCTGGATACGGACAAACGTGCGGCAGGCAGCGATCTCGTGGCGGCCGTGCAGAAGTACGTGGACCCGACGCAGGATGGTCAAGGTGAAGGCGTTGCCCCGGCAGGTCCGGTGGTGTCGGTCATGCCAGCCGAGGAAGTGCCCATGAACATTGAGGTGAAGCTGACGCTGGCGAGTGATGCAACCTTGGCGGATGTCCGAGCATTGATCGAACGCGGGGTGACCGCATATTTGAAGCAGCTTGCTTTTGCTGATCCGCTTGTGCGATACACCCGTATTGCCGCGATCCTACTGGACATCCCGCCGATTATCGACTATTCGGAGCTTACCGTAAACGGTGTGAGCGACCAGAATATCGAGATGAAAGCGAGTCAGGTGGCGGTGCAGGGGACGGTGGATGTGGATGAGTAGTGTTCGGCAGAAGGTGAAAGCGAAGTGTGGATGTGGTGGCAGCGGTAGTGTGGGACATCGGGAATGTTCTGACTATACGGTATCTGGTTCAGCTGGAAATGAAGAAAGTGTCGGGCAAGAAGAGTGCTTGGGTCGTGTGGTACGCCGCTCGGTAGCGCAGCTTTTGAGTGAAGCTATTTACGTTGATGTGAAAGGAAAGGAGGATGCTGCTCATGAATGCACCTTCTGCTGTTCATGTTGGATTGACGAGTGAAAAAGGGCGGGAGCTGTTCTCGTATTTGCCGAGTTATTATGAGACTTCCCGTGTGATGCAGGCCGATATGCAGTCCAAAGGAAACGAGATGGATCTGCTGTATCAGGCGCTGGGTGAAACATTGGATCAGTTCTTTGTTCGTACGGCGACGTGGGGTTTGGATTTCTGGGAACAGGAGCTTGGCATTGAGACGGATCGTCTCAAACCTATGGAGCAGCGGCGTGCCGTGGTGGAGTCCAAGCTGCGGGGTGCCGGAAAATTTTCGGGCAGACTGGTCGCAAACGTAGCTGAGGCGTATGCCGGGGGCAAGGTGGATATAACGTTTCAGCCGGAAGCGTGGAGCTTTACGGTGAGCTTTGTGGACACGATGGGCATTCCGCCCAATATTGACGATCTCAAACGCGCGATTGATGAACTGAAACCGGCCCACATGGCCGTGGAGTATGAGTATCGCTATCTGATCTGGGACGATCTGGACAATAAACAGATAACCTGGGATGAACTGGACACCGCGTCCCTGACGTGGAATGAATTGGAGGTGTGGGCGTAATGCCAAAAGAAACAGATCGATTGAAGTTGCCTCTTCCCTTGGGGAACGAGAATGTAACCCGGGAGAGTATTAACGGGATTTTTGAGAAGATAGATGCAGGTGTGGCAACACGTGAAGCAATCCTTATATCTGCTGGTTCTGATCTTAATAGTTATATTACAGAAGGGGAGTATTATTGCCCGGAGAATGCCACGGTAGAAACTTTAGCTAATTCTCCAACAGGTGTAGCTTTTCATTTGACGATAGAAAGACATGCTGGTGTCGTCCAAACTCTAACAACTTTCGAGCCGGGTGACCTACAAGTTTTTCAACGCAACTACTATTTCGGATGGGGTTTGTGGAAAAAAGTACCTACAATGGACGAGATTGAAGAGGTAAAGCTACTTGGAGTTGAGCAGAAAGCCAATGTGGTTGCCGTCCTCAACTCCATCGGTTTATCGGCATCCACAATTGAGTCATGGGCGCAACTGATTACGAAAATGTCCGGAATCATTCGGGCAACAGGGAACACAACAACCGCCGACGTAATCGCTGGAAGAACGTTCAGTAATTTGAACGCAAATGGTTTAACGGGTACTATTCCTGATCGAGGACCTGGAGGTATCGTTACGCCAGGAGCATCTGACCAGACCAAAGCGGAAGGACGATACACAACCGCGATTACAATTAAGGGTGAACCGAATCTTATAGCTGGAAATCTACCTAAAGACAAGACATTCTTTGGTATAGCTGGACTTTTAGAACGTATGACTACATCCGAAAAACAAAGTATAGCTAATCAAATTACAGCTAAAGGTGTACGGGCTACGACGAGTGATTCAAATGTGGTACTTGCCCAAAAAATCGGTATGATTGAAACCTCAAAGTATGCGCGGGGGAGTCTCTATGCTTCGGAGGGGCAGGTATATGTCAGTGGGGTGGCCTTCCGACCAAAATTGGTCAAACTGTACGGTCAATATTCTAGCAACGAGAGCTACTTTACAGCTTGTTTTCTCTTCGACGAACCAATCCATAGCGTATATGGTATTATCCCTCCGGACACGTCTATCAATGGAAGCGGGAGGTCAGGGTTTGGGGAAACCCTGACGGTTAATCGCATCAGCAATGACGGGTTTGGCGTTACTAATTACAATTGGAGATATAATCAGATTTATTGGGAGGCTTGGGGACATTGAATAACGCAATAGGTAGACGTCTATATTATCTGAAAACGACGGGTGAAGTGATTCAAGATACAGGGGAGCGTACCGGGTGGGTTGTGGAAACCACTGTGGAGCAAGACTTCGCCACATACCTCGCATTGCAGGAACGCGTGCCCGATACGGTGGGTATGATTCAACTGGGATACGGAGCATATGATGCTGATCGAGCAGAAGGTGGGATAATAACCCGGATTGACCTGGATAAGTTGGAACCGCTATTCGCATATCCTGATCCAGTTGACCCAGAGACGCCGCAGGAACCGCGTCCGGCGCTCAGCAAGGAAGTAGACGCCTTAAAGCAGGCAGACTTACAGAACAAAGAAGCCATTGCAGCCTTATACGAAATGCAGTTAGGAGCGGATCTGGAGGTTTAATATCCTTGTTCGGCTCCTTTTGTTTCTGAAAGGAGGTGAGCAGCTAATGCAGGTATTCGTTACGATTTATGTATCTCTGATCGTGGCTGGACGCCGGACGGTTGATCAAGTGCTGGCGAACATTCGCGAGGACGTTAAAGCCGATCTGGTAGCGCTGGGTTACGAGCAATAATCATTTATGCCCTCTGGAGTGGTCAGGATGCTTTGCCTATTATTCCTATTAAAAATATACAGGGATTTATTCTGTGAAATGTAGAAAAATGGATAAAAATAAGGTGAACCTATTACGTCTTTCACACGACCAGGTCTGAACGAATATTTATAACACGTAAAATCGGATGCTAGTCCCTGTTAGATAGGAGGACCTAACCTATTTCAAATTTCCATCACTAGAAAAGGAGGTGAACCATGACCACACACCAATTAACAACTGCCATCGCGACTACTCTAACAAAGAATTTCCCTAACATCCCGGTCCACCCAGCAAATGGCGGCACCACACCTGCTTCAGACGCCAAAGGCATCATCTACCGCCTGCTTTCCGCGCAACTTACCCGGGAGCGTAGCGATCGCTTCGTGCAATCTCATGCATTCGAAATCCGCTGGCTCGATGCAAGCAACATTCCAGACACCCTGCCGGACGAGCTCTTAGAAGCATTGGAAACGATCAATATAGAGGGAACCCCCTATCGAGCAACGGATCTACGTTGGGAGACCGAGGGCACTACACCTCGAATGCTGGTGTACTACACCATGCGAACCATCAAAGTGTCGGAGTCCGTCCCTGCCATGCAACAACTGGAGCAGCGACCCACCGCAATTAAAGCCGCGAAAGAATAACTATATAAATTGAACTAAACATTTACATGAGAACGGAGAGGACAGCAATAACCTGAAGAAGCGGAGCGTGCGCCTTTATCCCCGGATTTTCCCCTTTGAAAAAGGGAATCAAAAAAATCTGGGGATAACAGCGATCGGAAGGTTGTTCTGTCATCGGAGTGGCAAATGTAAATATTCTTTAGTTGAACTTAATCAATCAAATGAGGGGATCAGTATGAAAGGAATAGGAGGCGCATTGGCGATGTTTACGAAAAAAGAACCGGACTCTAAAAAACCGGAGGCTCAACAGAAAAACAACCAGAAATACAGCAAAGCACAGTTCGCCGAATCCCGGCAACTCAGCCGAATTGAGAAAGACATTTTGGCAGCAGTTCTGCTGGAACAAAAAACGTACACCTTGCAAGAAGCGCAAGAACACATCCAACAATTTATGAATGGGGAGGCACAATAATGGCTGGAGGAACATGGACAACACAAAACAAGGTACGCCCCGGCGTATATATGAATTTTGCATCGGAGGGCACATTGCCGGGGACGGTAGGGGAGCGGGGAACGGTGGCATTGGCACTTCCATTATCATGGGGACAAGCAGGCACAATCCTGACTGTACAAGCAGGTGAAGATGTACAAGCCAAGTTGGGCTATGACTGGACAGCACCGCAATTACTGCTGATTCGCGAGGCATTGAAACGGGCGCAGACCTTGCTTTTTTACAGACTCAATGCAGGTACCAAAGCCAAGGCAACCTTGGATAAACTGACGGTGACAGCCCAACACGGTGGTGTACGTGGTAATGATCTGGCTGTTGTAATCTCAGCAAATATCAATGACCCGGAACAATTGGATGTCTCCACGTTGCTTGCGGGTAAAGAAGTGGACAAACAAACTTCATCCACCATCGAAGCTCTGGAATCCAACGCATACGTCACATTTACTGGTGAAGGGGCACTCACAGCTACAGCGTCACTTCCACTAACAGGTGGATTGGATAGTACAGCAACGAACCAGGAGCATGCCGATTTCCTCACCAAGCTAGAGGTGTTAGATTTTAATACGGTCGGTCTGATCTCAGACGATGCCACACTCAAGTCAGTCTACACAGCTTACATCAAGCGTTTGCGTGATACCGAAGGCAAGAAGGTGCAACTGGTTCTGTCCGATTATCCGGCAGCAGATCATGAAGGTATTATCAGTGTCAAAAATGGTGTTGTGCTCGCAGATGGTACCGTTCTTACGCCGAAACAAACCGTAGCATGGACTGCCGGTGCAACAGCGGGAGCTAATCTGAATGAATCCCTGACGTTCCGTGCCTATGACGATGCCGTGGATGTGAACGGACGATTGACGCATAGCGAGACAGAAGCAGCATTGCGTAATGGCGAGTTTGTCTTTACCGCGAGCAGCAACCGTGCAGTGGTGGAACAAGATGTGAATACATTCCGTTCCGTAACACCGGATAAGGCACGTCATTTTGCCAAAAACCGTGTTGTCCGTGTACTCGATGGTATCGCAAACGATATGAAACGGATCTTCGAGTCCTATTACATCGGCAAAGTAAACAACAACGAAGATGGGCGCAGCCTGTTCCGTTCCCAATGTGTCACTTATCTGAAGCAACTTCAGGATATCGGTGCCATTCAAAATTTTGATTCCAAAACAGATATCACTGTTGCTCCGGGAAATGAGACGGACAGTATTCTGATCGAGATTCAGGTCCAGCCTGTGGATTCCGTTGAAAAAGTATATATGAAAGTGAAGGTGGTTTAAGATGGCATTTTTGAAAGCAAGCGATACGATCTCCGGCCAGGAAGGCCGCGCATACGCAACGATTAACGGACAGACGGAAGAAATGTTCTATGTGAAGACGCTGGAAGCAACAGTGGAGAAACAAAAAGCAGAGGTCAAAACCTTGGGCCGTCGCGGTGTACAGCACAAAGCAACCGGTTGGTCCGGTTCAGGTTCCATGACGATCTTTTATACCACTTCCCGTTTCCGTGAGCTGATGCTCCAGTACATGCAAAATGGTGTGGACACGTACTTCGACATTGAAGTGACCAACGAAGATCCTTCGTCTACGATTGGCAAACAGACCGTAACCCTCAAAGGCGTCAATCTCGACAGTGTGATCATGGCATCCCTGGATACCGAGGCGGAGGCGTTGGAGGAAGAAGTGAGCTTTACTTTTGAAGATGTCGATATGCCTGTATCGTTCAATCTGCCGAAGTAATGTAGCGTGGAAAGCATAGTGATTTGAGATTTATAAAGAGTATAAATTAACAGCGGGTTTGTAAAAGAAACCTGTTCAACTTGCCTGTGTTACGGGCTATTTGGCATGTCAAAATTCTGCTCTTCGCCGCTTCTTGCGGCGGGGAGCCTAACTTTAGAGGAGGAACAATACATGAGTGGATTAAGTATGTTTTTTGCCCAAAATGCAGCAATGGATACAACGGAGGAGTATATCGTGTCCCCCCGTTTCAAGGATGAGAAGGGCGAGCCAGTGGCCTGGAAACTGCGCAGCATGACCGAGGACGAGAACCAGGAATGCCGCAAGGCGGCTACTCGCAAAATTAAGGGCAAGAACGGTGTCTACACACCCGACATCGATCCGAATGATTACATGGCTCGTCTGATGAGTGCAAGTGTGGTTTACCCCGATTTGAAAAACGCAGAACTCCAGCGGTCATATGGCGTGATGGGGGCGGAATCGCTTTTGCGGAAAATGCTGTTGCCTGGGGAATTTGCTTCGCTGGGTGAACAGGTTCAGAAGCTGAACGGCTTCAATCAGGATATGAACGAACTGGTGGATGACGTAAAAAACTAATTAAAGAGGGCGATTCCGAAGCCAATCTGGCTTATTACGCTCTCCATGAATTAAACATTTTGCCGCATCAGCTAATGGCCTTCTCCATGCGAGAACGAGCGGCCATCTATGCGATGATCTCCATCCGGGTAGAAGAAGAGAAGAAAGAACGGTCCAAGAATCGCGCCCGGAAGAAATAAAAAGGAAAGGAGGGAGAAATGAATGTATGCCATGTTTGCAAGACTGTATATCATGTCAAACAATATGGTTCAGCAATTTCAAAATCTGCCTACCGTAATCAATTCGGTATTCAACCCTGGAAATCTGAGCCGAATTCAGTTGGCAGGCAACTTACTCCAAGGTGTGTCAGAAGAACAGGCTAAGGTAAATGCTGCCTTTACAGAAGGAGCCCAGCGCGTGCGTTCCTGGATCAGCATGATTAAATCAGCAGGACAAGCGGTTCTTGTACCAGCGGCGCAGGAAGAGGATCTGAAGCATCGCTATATGTCTACTACGGGTGATGATGCTCAAGGGGAGACGATCTTTAATCGGTACCGTGCGGAAGCGTTCAAGAGCGGACAGAATGTTACTGATGCTTTGAAAGGTGCGCTATCGCTCATCCCATATGCACAGAATACGGATCAGGTTGACCAACTGAGAGATATGACTAAACGGTTGAGTATGCTTTCTCCAGATGGAAAAAGTATGTCAGATGCATCCAGTGCCTTGGTCGCTGCCATGAACGGAGACAACGGTGAACTTGCCAATTCTTTTAACATTCCTGCAGAAGCTCTTAGCGGAGCGGGTCTGCAACAAACCATTGATTCATCCAATCTGGATGGGTTTATCACAAAGCTTGATGTCATTCTGCAAAAACAAGGCTATACCCAACAGGCTTTTGACACCATGTTAGATTCACCGTTACAGAAGTGGAATGCACTAGTTAATCAGTTTAATGGAGTTCTCCGTCAGATTGGACAGGCAGCCCTCGTTGCCTTAACACCTTTACTGGATCGATTAAATGAAGCCTTTGCAAATGGGGAGTTCACGCTCATTATTGAGTGGATTAGTAATGCATTTACTGTTGCGGCAAACGCGTTGACGATGCTGGTAAACGGTATTTTATACCTTGCAGCCGTGATTCAGCAGAACTGGGATATCATTCAGCCTATCCTGATGGCATTGGCAATTGTTGTACTGGCATTGGTCATCGCACAAGTCTATAGTCTAGTTGCTGCGTGGTTATTGTTGAATTGGCCGATTCTTTTGGCAATTGCTGCGATTGCGGCAGTTATTGGAATCCTGAACATGATGGGGATGTCAGGTACACAGATCCTGGGAGTTATTATTGGGTCATTTATGATGCTTGGGGAAATTGTACGCGTAGTTGTGGCTACAGTCTGGAACCTGTTTGCTTCGCTGGGGGAGGCTATTGTTAACTTTTTCATAGACCCAGTGTATGCCATACAGAAGTTATTTAAAGACATGGGGATTTTCATACTTGATATATTCTATAATGTTGTAACTGTAATTGAAGATGCCATGGAACGAATTAATGGTGGGCTTAACAGTCTGATCAAACTGGTTAACAAAACTTTTGGCTTTAATATTGGTTTGTTTCAAGAGTCAGATATTAATTTAGGTGGCAAGCAAATAAAGGAGTGGAAGAAAGGCCTGGAATCCTGGGAGCCTACGAGTGACAAAGATGTGAAGACATTTTTCAAAATGGACGGAGAATACAATCCTAAAGCTTTTGAAGATGGTCAGCAGGTTGCGGAGGATTTACTTTCTGGTTTCTCTTCAACCTCGAATGCGGATTCCAAGGATAAAGGTTTACCAGGCGGTAATTTTGGCAAAGACTTCACACCCGAAATACCCAAAACACCTCCTATGCCTTCCATACCAACTGCACCTGTTCCCACCGTTGTTCCAAATAACAATATGAGTAACATCAACAAAATCAACAATATCGGGCAGGTGGACAAGATCGGTGATGTGGATGGCACAGTGGATGTGACGAGCGAGGATCTGAAATTGATGCGTGAGCTTGCCGAGATGCAGGCGATTCAACGATTTGTCAGTCTGACGCCAACTGTTCAGGTCACCACAGGGGATATCAACAGCGGACATGATGTGGACAGCATCATCAGCAAAATCACCGATGGACTGAACAGTCAGATCGTCTCCAGTGCTCAGGGGGTGTATGGATAAGTGGAATATTATATTCAACTGAGTTTCAATAACCGCTCAGAATACATGTTTTTCCCGGTGACACCAGAGAGCATTGAGTTTTCGGATTCGGGAGACGGTAGTACGTTTAACGTGAGCGCTTTGGGTGAAATTAACGTGATCAAGTCGCCGAAGCTGCGTGAAGTCAGTTTCAGCGGGATTTTTCCGGCTGACTACAGCCCGTATCATCTGAACTATGATGCAAGACATCCGGCGTTGCAGAAACAGTTCTACCGTGATCCCTATGAATATGTGAAAAAGATCATCCGTTGGATGCAGACGGGTAGACCCGTCAGAATGTTCTTTTCCAGTGAAAGGTACACCATTAATATGGCGGTTTCCATTGAGAGCTTCGACTGGAAGGAGACAGCGGGTACGGTGGGGGATATCCAGTATGATATCAAGCTGAAGCAGTTCATTTTCTATGCCGCCAAAAAAGTAGTGCCACTCAAGGACAGCAAGGATACTGCTGCTTCAAAAACAAAAACTAAAGCCTCCCGGCCCAATGAAAAAATCCAGCCAAAGACTATTACACTCAAAGCCGGAGACTCCTTGTGGTCTGTAGCCAAAGCCCATCTGGGAGATGGATCTCGCTGGAAAGAGTTGCAAAAGCTGAATGGCATCAAAGATGCACAACTGAAGAAGCTGCCGATTGGACTTGTGATCAAGCTTCCGTGAAAGGAGAGGGAATATGCAAGAGCAGATCAGGCTGGACGATAAGCTGGCAAACATGAAGGAACGGTTATTGCTGGATGACAAGCAGGGCAACATCTGGGACATTAGCGAAATTGCTGGCGATATTACGTACAAAACCTCCCGTATCGGCAAGCCTTCCTCTCTTGAATTCACGTTGATCAAGGGCAGCCTGTACCAGAATAAGAAATTCACCTATGAGAATGGATATGTCGTGAAATATATCAGCAACGAGGTAGGCATATTTTACGGATATATCTTCTCGGTGGATAGTGGCAAGGACGAAAGTGTCAAAATTAAAGCCTATGACCAGACTCGTTATCTGACCGCAAATCAGACGTACAAGTTCGTTAACGCAACCGCTACGGATGTGATTAAACGAATTGCTACCGACTTTCAGTTGAAGGTGGGCGAGCTGATCCAGCCGAAATATGTTATTCCGCGTATGTTGTTTGATAATAAAAAGCTGATTGACATGATCTGTGAGGCGTTGGACCGAACGTTGATCTATGGCGGAAAAAACTACATCTTCTACGATGATTTCGGCAAGCTTGTGCTTCGGGATGTGGAAGAGATACCTTACGGCTTTGTCATTGGGGATAACAGCCTGCTCACCGATTACAGCTATACAAAGTCTATTGATGACCAAACATATAACAAGATCAAGCTATATCGGGACAACAAGGAAACGGGCAAAAGAGAAACGTTTGTTCATCAGGATTCAGGCAGCATCCGTCAATGGGGGCTGCTTTTTTTGTACCAAAAAGCGGATGATGGTCTGAACGAAGGCCAGATTGATGACATGCTGAAGACCCTGATGACCCTCCGTAACCGCGAGACGCAGACGTTGAAAGTGGATGCGCTTGGTGATTTCAAGGTGAGGGCAGGCAGTTTTGTGAACATCCAGATCGATGAACTGAAGATTAATCAATATTTTCTGGTAGACGAATGTACGCATAAGGTACAGGGGGGCGTGCACACGATGTCGCTGGATTTGAAGGTGGTGTAACGATAAATGATGCTGGACGTGATTAAAAAAGCGGCGGTGGCCGCTGTAGATGCCAAGTCTCCCGTTCAGGTAATGTACGGAAGCGTGACAAACACACAACCTCTGGAGATCACTGTTGAACAACGGCTGGCATTGGCTGAGCCTTTTCTGGTACTGCCGGAATCCGTAGTGAACAAAGCTTGGACCGTGGGCGACCATGTCTTGTTGTTACGTGTTCAAGGTGGAGAC
The DNA here is from genome assembly GCF_013359905.1 of Paenibacillus taichungensis. Classification (GTDB taxonomy): domain Bacteria; phylum Bacillota; class Bacilli; order Paenibacillales; family Paenibacillaceae; genus Paenibacillus; species Paenibacillus taichungensis. The sequence continues at coordinate 423,247 of NZ_JABMCC010000121.1, forward strand.
AGCTTTGTCGTGCTGGATCGGCTGGTGAATCCATGATTCCACAGGGTGCGCAGATTAGTGCAGAAGATCAGGAAGAAGCTGCTGTGCTTCCAAGTCTGACGTATGTATTTCAAGCTTCGGGACAACGAATTGGAAGGCTGCAACTGGATGGAAAAGATGCGGTAAAACAGGCGGTGTATAAAGCGTTGTCTACACGCCGCTACGAGCATCTAATCTATTCCTCGGATTACGGCATGGAATGGTCCTGGGAAGGAATGGCAGGGAGATCCATGGTTGAATCGGAACTGGAACGCTGGATTCGCGAAGCATTGCTTCCGGATGATCGTATATCGGATGTAACGGAGTTTGATTTTGTCCACGAGGCCGATGGGGTAAGGGTTTCTTTTACCGTGGAAACGGATTTTGGCAGCTTCAGGGAAGAGACGGAGGTGAACATGGATGTATGAAGAGCAGACGTTTGAAGTTATTTTAAACCGAATGCTGGACAGGGTACCGGATGGTGTGGATAAACGTGAAGGCAGTATTATCTATGATGCGCTTGCGCCAGCGGCAGTGGAAATGGCTCAGATGTATATCGAGCTAGATGTGAACGCCAATCTGAAGTTTGCTGATACAGCATCTGGAGAGTACCTGGATCGCGCGGTTGCTTGGTCTGGCATTAGTCGAAAAGCGGCCACGAAGGCACGTTGGGTTGGTAGTTTTCAGGATAATGAAGGTAACCCTGTTGAGGTTGCTTTGGAGAGTCGTTTTTCCACGGGGGAGCGGGTGTATGTTGTTGTGGAACGAATAGCGGGAGGGCAATATGTATTGGAATGTGAGGTCGCGGGAGCGGTTGGTAATGAGTATACAGGGGCACTACTGCCCATCGATTATATTGCCGGACTGACGAAGACTGAATTGACACAGTTGCTGGTTCCTGGTGAAGACGAGGAAACGGATCAAGCCTTGGTTGATCGTTATCAGGATAAAGTTTCCCGTCCGGTCACGAGTGCCAACAAATATCAGTATGAGTTATGGGCACGGGAAAACTCCGGGGTTGGCAAAGCAAAGGCTTTTCCACTGTGGGATGGTCCAGGTACAGTCAAAGTGGCATTGCTGAATAATGAAATGCAAACACCTGCTGAGGCGGTCATTGAGGCTGTGCAGGAATATATCGATCCAACCCAGGATGGAATGGGCGAAGGCGCTGCCCCAATTGGTCCCGTGGTCACGGTGGTCGGAGCAGAAGAAGTGCCCATTCATGTCGAGGTGCAGGTCACGCTTGCATCAGGCTCAACGTACGACGGTGTAAAAACGCTGATTGAAGCGGGGGTTACTGCTTATCTGAAAGAATTGGCGTTTGCCGATCCGTTGGTTCGCTGGACGCGTATTGCCAATGTCATTCTGGATATTCCGCCTGTGATCGATTACAGCGATCTGCTGGTGAATGGTGGTATGTCCAACCTGGAGATTGCACCTGGTGCAGTCGCCGTTCTCGGGACGGTGAAGGTGACATGAGCAAAGCAGAGGTATTAATGACTCTTTTGCCGTCGTTGTATGAAAATGTGCTGGAGATGCAGCTTCTTACCGAGACCGAAGGGGTTGAGTTAGACAAGCTTACCGTTGGTTTGGAAAGTGTGCTGGATCAATTCTACCCGGAGTCTGCGACCTGGGCATTGGAGCGTTATGAGCGGGATTTGCAGATTCAGACGAATCAAGCCAAGCCGGACGACCAGCGGAGATCCGTGATCATTTCCAAAATGCGCGGCAGCGGCAAAGTCTCTGGCTCCATGCTTAAGAACGTGGCGCAGGCCTACGAAAGTGGCAGTATTGATGTATCCGTCTCACCCGAGGAATATCTGATCCGGATTCGCTTCATAGATACATGGGGACTGCCGCCCAATCTGGACGATCTGAAGGCAGCGATTGAGGATATTAAACCAGCACATATGACCGTGGAGTACCGTCTACGGTATTTGACGATTTCGGAGGTTGAAAGCATGACGCCGGAGGAGATCGAACAGACAGGACAGGATAAATTTGCAGGAGGTGGAGCTTAAATGAATGAACCAAAAACACCGAATCTTGGTTTGAATAAGATTGACCGTTCTTCACCATCGACAACCTATTTTGATCTGGACAAGTATCTGGATCAGAACTGGGAGAAGGTTGATGATTTTGCGGAGCAGGTGCAGGGAAAGGCTGAGGAGACAGCAGCGCAGGTCAGCGCTATTCAGGAGCGGCTTGATACGGAGAAGCGTAGAACTGTAACACTGGAGCCAAGATTACAAGTTATTAATGCTGAACGTGCCTCGGCGTTTAAGTTGGAAGGTATTAAGGGCCGTACGCTGGTGAACTTGTTGGGCCGTTGTGGAGGTATGGAGAGTTTATCTGGCTTGAATGCCATTCGATCTAATCTTTCGTTGGATCTGATGAATAAAGTAGACGGGAGCAGCGGACTAAAGGTTACTGTTAACTCCGCTGCTTCTCCTAGTGCGGCAGGTGTTGCTACAGTGTCTCTTTCTAATTTTAAAGCGAATAGCTTTTACGTATTAATTGCAAATGTAAAAAACGGAAATTCAATAGAAGGGGCAAATATTGGATTCGGTGGAGATTTTGGCGGGCCATATTCAACATTCGTTCAGACATCTGATAAATTTGTTACGGTATGGGTAAAGAAAAAAGTTTCTACTCAGGGGAGTGGAATTATTGATTTTGCAGTTTTTGGAAACCCGAATCAGTATGGTTACTTTGACTCTGGTCGCCTTTATGAAATCAGCGAATCCGAGTACAATGCGCTCGACAGCATGAATCCGGAACAGGTAGCTCTTGAGTATCCTTATGTTGATAGTGTGCAACCTGTGCTAAATCCATACGTGATTAGGTATGGGGAAAATCTGTTGCCGCCATTTTATGAGTGGGAGATTAGCACGTCTCAAGGATCATATACACTGTCATCTCCTTATACAATTAGCATCTCAAATACAAGCACTACGTGGGGCCAATATGCAAGGTATTATGTTCCTGTTTTGATAGGACAAACCTATGCCTTATCTGTTACTATATCCGATTCAGGAGTGAATGAATCTTGTTATATGTACGCTTGTGATGCAAGCAAACAAAGGGTAGGTAATAAGATCACAAACAGGTCTATCACCGTCCCCGCTGGAGCATCTTACGTAGAGATTGTTGTTAATACAGTGGATGCGAATGGGGCTGTAGTTGGATTATTTACTTTTGCTAACCCGATATTCAATATCGGTAATGAAGCCAAATCATTTAAACCACGTAAAGACGTTATGCACACACTACAAACGGATTTATATGCTGATCCAGTAACTGGTGAGAATGCTGATGAAGTATTTGAGCAGGGTGGACAGTATTACAAGATGAAAAAGTGGTACAAAGTTGATTTTGAGGGGAGTAGAATTACAAGCACTATCTTAGGCAACAAATCCGGATTTAAAACTCTATACCCTAAGTTAGAAGGCGCCAATTATGGCTATTCTTCTATGGCGGCGTCCGCCGCTGTTAAATACGATGGGAAAATCTTAACGTGGGGATCTCATGAGGCAATTGCAGACGGATGGGCGATTGATAAACTCAATAATAATTTTGCAATTTCCGTACCCAACGCAGACAGCGGATGGGGAGACGCATACACGCCGACAGTAAATGAGATTAAGGCGTATTTCATGGGCTGGACGATGCGTAACATGAGCGCCAGCAATTACAATGATCCGACAAACGCGTCTCAAAAAACATGGACACCGATAGGATACTCACCTCCGGCCAACTGGAATAGCACATGGGCACATTTAAGAACGTCAGTACCAGTAAACGAGAGTTCTCCCTCTATTAAAGATGGGACAATTTCGTCATACCAGCTTGTATATCAACTTGCAATACCAACTGTCGAGCCGATCACGTCCGAGGGACAATTGACGTTGATTGAGGGAGATAATCAGGTGGAAGTGGGAACGGGGATTGTATTGCGTGAGAGTATGAAACCAGCTCAGGGAGGAAATGGAGATTGGGGAATCAATATAGTAAGTAGTTCGATTAATACTCCCTTAAAAAACAAAGCTGCTTTAATAATGAAGATCTACCGAAACTCGCGGACTGATAACGCTTGGAGCGTCGTGACCAGAACAGATGGGTCAGCTTATGGTAATCAGCGAGCATATTCAGCTAACGCAAGTTATGATCCGTCAGCAGCCTACAGTGTCACATACCTGATGCTGGACACGTTCCCGATAGCTCCATTTGTCGGATCAGTCCCAGACAACGAAAAGGCGCTACTAACCAACTTGGTTCAGGACATACAACAGGTTAATGCACGTATGGGCCTTATGGAGTCAATAAAGATTTATAGAGATCAAGAAAACCTATGGGGGGCGTTATAGATGGCAGCAGTAGCAAAAAGATTGGTGAAAAGCAATGCTATTCCAACAACGTCAACCGTGCTTTATACAGTTCCTAATGGTGTGACAACCATGGTTAAGGCACTAACAGTATGTAACTCCAATTCAATTGTTGTTAATTTAACTTTGTTGTTTGCTGGAACATATGTAATTAGTAATTACCCTATTAAACCATCTGAGACAATCACGCTGCCTTTTATGGACCAAGTTCTGCTTTCCGGCGAAGCGATTTCAGGACTCGCAACGGCGGGAGCGCTAAATTGTTACATTAGTGGTAAAGAGGTGACGTAATGCCGACACTTGATAATTATTCACTAGGCAATTACGGGTTGGGTGGGTTTGGAGGGATTAGATACAACAGCGTTCAGCTTATAGATCAAAATGCAGCTTATAGCATTCCGGGAAATAGTTCTGATCCAGTCATCGCGTATGATACGGGGATAAGGTTTAATGCTGGCACGAAATTAATTACAATTGCACCTGTTAACACCAGTGCTAAGTTTAATATCTCTCCAGCTCCTAACGTTTATGGACAATGGGCACTTGCGGACGCAAATAATGTAATATGGCCCCTTACAGTGGGCACGAATTCACAGATGTACAGCTACAATAGTTTAATTGTGGACTTGGGAACAGACTCATCATCAGCCAGTTACAATCCCAGTAACTATGGTTTTTTTAGTAACGCAGGACAGTGGGTGTTGCACACAACTTCCAAACCATCGTTATTCAATAAAGAATCTGAAATGAAATTTGTCGCTGTAGGGGCAAATTTCAACACAAATAAAAATAATATTACGGTTATCGTTAGCGGAGTTAGAGTTATTTCCGCCTGAGTAAACAATATTTAGAAATAAAAAGGAGGTGAGGATAGGATGAAGTCAGGTATGAGAATTATATATGATCAAGATGGAGAAATTGTAACATCATTTTGGCAAGGTGACGGTTCGCCCCGAAACGAGATCAAAAAATTGGGATACGTTGATTTGAAATATGACGAAATCGACTATAACATTTATCGAATTGTGAAGATTGATCCAGAAACCAAAAAGCCAGTCATTGAAAGAATTCATCCCGAATTGACTCCAGAAGAGAAAATGAGGGAATTGGAAGACCAAATCTTATTATTAGCCAATGAAAATACAGGAGGGATTTTGTAATGGTAAATGAAGTTGTGGTACGGATTGCTGCTGAACGAATTCTGAACAAGCGACTTAATCCAAAGACTGGTCAAGTGTATTTACTTGATGACATCACAAATGCCGATTATCTGCAAGCAGTCGAAGGTTACATTTTAGAGAAAATTGAAGGAATTTAAGCAGCGTACCCAAGTGGTGCGCTTTTATTATGCCCTCTGGAGTGGTTAGGGGGCTTCTCATATTTAAGGGGCGGATCCGTGTTTAATCGAGAGGCTTTTAACCCGCGAATATCCGTTTCGTCTTTGACCGCACAGGTTCCTGACATATCAGGAGCTGCTGTATCTGCTGCAACTATGGAAATGACGGGTTAAGTGGTTATGTGCTTGCCGTTACAAAGTCGGATTTCATTGGAGAGATTGCAAAATAGGTTGTCTCATCCAAAATGACAGTAGAATAGAATTAGCATTGTAAGCTTCGAAGCTTCCAGTATTAACACATAAAGGAGGTGAAACCATGCAACAGGACACCCTATGGAAATGGCTCCTTGCTCTATTAACCAGCTCAGCAACCTACTTCTTCGGAGGCTGGTCAGGCGTACTGGGTGTACTACTCGTGTTCGTCATCCTCGACTACCTTACCGGCATCGCGGCGGCAGGAATGACTGGCAAGCTAGAAAGCAATGTTGGTATGTTCGGCATCGCACGAAAGGTATTTATATTTGCAATGGTATCGGTGGCTCATCTGGTGGACGGTGTTCTGGGAGACGGACATTTGTTCAGGGATGCGGTCGCCTTTTTTTATATCGCAAATGAGTTGTTGTCCATTATTGAAAATGGGGGCAAGTTGGGCGCACCAATCCCGCCTGCGATCAGACAGGCCATTGAGGTGCTTAAGGGCAAGGGAGGGGACGGGGGTATTCCCAGCAATTATACTTCTGATTCCAATGAATCTTTAGTAAAATCAAATCATGAGGACGCTGATCAACAGACCAGAGATGAAATGAAGTAGGGACTTAGCATTCATTCAAATGTTCCTAGTAGCAAGAGATAGATCAATATTCGAATCGAAAGCCGATCCCTGTCCATTGGCTACAAGTAGTGAAGAAGACGGAATCGATTCTGAAGAAGCGATAGCGGTCGCCTTTGTCTCCGAATTTCAAACCTTTAAGAAAATAAATCAAGAAAATTTGGAGACAACAGCGATCGGAAGAACGTTCCGTATCTGGAACGGTCACGTACCGACTCGGTATTTTTCCTTAGTGAGTTGATGGAAAGCCAATAGACTACCAATAGAAGTTAGATAGCACCGACATAGAATACTAAGCAGATTGACCAAGCAAACCCACTGACATAACCCATAGCCATCCAAACTTACCTTTCACCAACAATCAGGGACACGCACACAAGCAACCCCAGATCCCCAAGCATTAACTATATACAAACGGCAGTTTGCCGCATAAAGGGTGTGAGAAACATGCAAACGAGAAGCTCGGGCAATACGCAGGGCATTGACGTCTCCCGGTATCAGGGCACAATCGATTGGGCTAGAGTGAAGGCAAGCGGTATTACATTTGTGTTCATCAAGGCGACCGAAGGGCAGACGTATACCGATCCAAATTTTCAAACCAATGTAACCGGCGCACTGGCGGCAGGCATGCTGGTCGGAACGTACCATTTTTTCCGCGCAACGACTACTGATGGTGCGAAGGCTGAAGCGGCGCATTATGCCAATACACTGCAAAAAGTAGGAGGCGCCAAGGCGCTGCAATTACCTCCTGTCATGGACTACGAGAACAATCCGGGTAACCTGAGCAAAGCTCAGATCAACACCGTAGCTAAGGCATTTTTAACGGAATTGCAACGTCTCACGGGTGTGAAACCGATCATATACACGGGCAATTCATTTGCCGGGAATTTTGACACGTCACTCAGTTCATACGATCTATGGATTGCGCGTTACAGCAATACACGAGTACCGGATGACCAGCAGGCCTGGAAACGTTGGACGTTCTGGCAGTATACGGACTCGGGCAAGGTGAACGGGATCAGCGGCAACGTGGATATGAACGAGTTCGAAGGATCGGCAGCGGAATTGAGAGCAAGATATGCAACTGCAACACCAAAGCCGCCAGAGCCATCCGAACCGACCAATCCCACGAATCCAACCGAACCACCGAAAGGGGGCGAACCGATGACAGCCGAAGAGAAAGCAGCGTTTGATGCGCTCAAATCCCAGGTCGATAAATTGCAGGCGCGTCAGCAGATGGAAGTTCCAGTCTGGGCGAAAGCGGCCGTGGACGCAGCGCTGGCATATGATACCAAAAATCCGCTGTTCAGCATCGATAGTGGGGCGAGTTATGATTTTTACCGTTTTATCACGGTCATGTACCGCAGAGGTTTATTCAAAAAATAAGCTAATCTAACTTAAAATATAAGTTGGAACTGGTTTTAAATGAGAGCACACAACAAGGGACACACGACGCATTTTGTCGAATGGTGTTCCTTTTTTGTGTTTTATGTAAATGATATTAACATATATAATAAAGTTGAAGACTTATGTCCGTAAATCTCTTGTCTATTTGATGAATGTGATGTAAAGTAAGTTACACGAAATCGATTTTCACCACTGTTTATTTACACAATCCTCCTCATCATGACAAGACTTTAACATGAAAAGTTATTGTAATGTCTCCCTGTTGTAAAATCCAACATCTCTAGATTAATCACACAACGTTATGACATAATCCAATCCAACCTGTTTGAAAAACCACTAGACTATTCTGTTTATCTACTATCTGTTACAGCTAATTGCACCATTGGATTTTAAGCCATTACACTTTAGCCATGACGTTTAACTCCAACTCAAACCTTAAGCCAAACTCCATACCAAACAACGCCACCATTCTCTCTAAATCAGCCTTGTTGGCCGCCACCAAGTCCGTACCATTCTACTATTGCTTATTGACCTAAGTTCAATTATTAAGCAACAACGACAGGCAGTTATATCTGGTCACAACATTCGAAAAGTCTAACAAAATGTGTACGGTTACATCCGTTTTACATTTCATATATACTCCTCAACTTATCTAAACATCCATCACAGGTATCAAAGGCATCTAAAGCCTTTCATATGATACAAGGCACCAAACCGATCGATTGTAATCATTGAAGTTTTTTCACGCCAGTATCACACACATTATGAGACAGGGAAGGGTGTTGTACGTATGCGAATGAGAAAAAAGTGGTTATCCGGGGTCATGGCAATGGCCATGAGTACAGTGTTGATTCTATCGGGCTGCTCCAGCGCCAGTAATGAGGGTACAGGCAATTCACCCGCTCCGGCGGAAGGTAGCGAGCCTCCGGCAGAAGTGGCAGCACAAGATACGATGATAATGGGACGCGGCGGAGATTCGGTGGCGCTGGACCCGGCAATCGTAACAGATGGGGAGTCGCTGAAGATTGGACATCAGGTATTCGACTCATTGCTGGACTACAAAGAAGGTGGAACTGAGGTTGTTCCTGGACTGGCTGAGAGCTGGGAGATTTCGGCGGATGGACTCAAGTATGACTTCAAACTGAAGTCCGGCGTGAAATTCCACGATGGTACTGACTTCAACGCAGAGGCTGTGGTGTTCAACTTCAACCGATGGAGTGATCCGGCCAGTGAATATAAATTCGAGGGAGATTCCTTCGACTATTATGACTCCATGTTTGGTCCAGAAGACGGACGTGTGATTAAGGAAGTAAAGGCGATTGACGAGACAACGGTCGAGTTCACCCTGAACCAGCCACAAGCGCCTTTCCTGCAAAACATTGCGATGACGCCATTTGGCATTGCAAGTCCAACCGCGATTCAGGAGAAAAAGGAAAATTTCAAGAGCGAGCCAGTAGGCACAGGCCCATTTGTATTCAAAGAGTGGAAGCGGAACGACTCCATCACCCTGGAGAAGAATCCGAATTATTGGAAAGAGGGACTGCCGAAGCTGAACAAAGTAATCGTGCGTTCCATTCCGGATAACACGGCTCGCTTCAATGCGTTGCAAAACGGCGAGATTGATATTATGGAAGACTTGAACCCGGACGATCTGTCCATCCTTGAGGGGAATAGTGAGCTGCAAAAAATCGAGCGTCCACCATTTAACGTGTCATATATTGGCTTCAACTTTAAGAAAAAACCGTTTGATAACGTGAAAGTAAGACAAGCGCTCAACCACGCGGTGAACAAACAAGGCATTATCGATGCTTTTTTTGCCGGACAAGCGCAGCCAGCGGTAAACCCGATGCCGCCAACGCTTTGGGGGTATAACGACAGTATTGAAGACTATGCTTATGATCTGGAAAAAGCAAAAGCATTACTTGCCGAAGCCGGCTATCCTGATGGATTGCCTGACCCGGTAACATTCTATGCAATGCCGGTATCCAGGCCGTATATGCCTGACGGCAAGAAGGTTGCCGAAGCGATCCAGGCCGATTTTGAGAAAATCGGAGTGACCGTCAACATTGAATCACCAGAGTGGGCAACGTATCTGGATGATGCCAAAGCCGGGGAGAAAGACGACATTTACATGCTCGGCTGGACCGGTGATAACGGTGACCCGGATAACTTCCTGTACACGCTGCTCGATAAGGATGCGATCCCGGGCAACAACCGCAGCTTCTACGTAAACGAAGAATTGCATACGTTGCTGACGAGTGCGCAGAAAGAAACGGATCAGGACAAACGTGCGGAACTGTACAAGCAAGCGCAGGTGATTATTAAGGAAGATGCTCCATGGATTCCACTTGTGCACACCACTCCTATTTTGGCTGGTAAAGCGAACCTGAAAGATTTCGTGCCGTCCCCATTGGGAACGGAATCCTACGCCAATGCCTACTTTGAATAACTTATATACGAGCTGAACTTAGTATTAAATAGGAACCATTAGTTCAAAGCGCTGGCGTACACGCAATGCTTGGCAGAACCCACATCAGGATGTAACGATCTAAAGCATGCATGTCTGCCAGCGCTTTTTATACGTTAAAGGCAGGTGAATGAGGAGTGAACAGTTACATCGTCAAACGTGTACTCGTGTTACTGCCCGTGCTGCTGGGCATGACTCTGATCGTCTTTTCCATTATCCACGCCATTCCGGGTGATCCGGCCGAGACCATACTCGGGCAAAAGGCAACCGAACAATCCAAGCAAGCTCTGCGTGACCAGCTCGGACTGGACAAACCCTGGTTTCAACAATATTTCGCTTATCTGGGTGATCTGTTTAAGGGAGATCTGGGCACATCCATCCGCACCAAGGTTCCCATTGCCCAGGAAATTGTGCCCTATCTGACAGCGACCCTTGAATTAACGATGGCGAGTATGCTGTTTGCGATCATTATTGGCGTGAATGCAGGGATTGTCAGTGCGTGGAAACATAACTCGTGGTTCGATTACTGCTGTATGGTCATTGCATTGGTGGGTGTATCGATGCCGATCTTCTGGCTTGGGTTGATGGAGCAGTGGCTGTTTGCGAACAAACTGCACTGGCTGCCATCCATCGGCAGGATGAATGCACGCGATCCCATTGAAGCCATTACGGGCTTGTATGTGCTGGATACGATGATTGCCGGACGCTGGGATCAGCTGTGGACGGTAACGAAACATTTGCTGCTGCCAAGTATCGCTCTCGGCACGATTCCAATGGCCGTTATTGCCCGGATGACGCGTTCCAGCATGCTTGAAGTAATGAGTTCGGATTATATCCGAACCGCGAAGGCGAAGGGACTTGGCCCGTTTTTCGTCATATATGGACATGCATTGAAAAATGCGTTTATTCCCGTGCTCACCGTCATCGGCATACAGACCGGATCTTTGCTGGGTGGAGCCGTACTGACCGAAACGATCTTTGCGTGGCCCGGTGTAGGTCGCTATATATATGAAGCAATTAGTTCGCGGGACTATCCGGTGATCCAGAGTGGCATTCTGATCGTGGCATTTTTCTTCGTAGTGATCAACCTGTTTGTGGACTTGCTGTACGCCGTATTCGATCCGCGTATTAGTTATAAATAGGAAATTCATCATTTGGGTTGATGAATGGAACTTAATATAAGATCTTTAAAAAATTACACGACACGAAGAGTGCAGAACCAATCTGTAGAAGCGAAGTGTTCGCATTTATCACCGGATTTTCACCTTTAAAAGGTGGATCAATAAAATCTGGGGATAACAGCGATCGGAAGATGGTGCTGCAATCGTAGTGCCTGAGTGTAATAGAACTCGTTGATCTTGTATTTCATTCATATTCAAGAAGGGAGACGCCGCATGGCCAAATTATCGACCAATACCGGAGCATCCGTTGACGCCGCGTCGGCACCTGCATCAGGTCCATGGCGGGAAGCCTGGAGAACGTTTCGGAAAAATCGGCTTGCGCTAGCAGGCTTGATTATTATCGTTTTTTTCATCCTGCTGGCCTTTGCTGCCCCGTATATTGCCCCGTATGATTACAAAGAGCAGGTACTCGCAGATCGTCTGCAAGCCCCTTCGGCAGAGCATTGGTTCGGTACGGACGATCTCGGGCGTGACGTATTCTCCAGAGTGCTGCACGGAGCGCGAATTTCATTGTGGGTTGGTTTCTTTTCTGTTATTGGCTCTATTATTGCGGGCGCATTGCTCGGTCTGATCGCTGGATATTATGGAAAATGGGCAGACATGCTCATCTCGCGTTTGTTCGATATCCTGCTTGCTTTCCCCGCTATCCTGCTGGCAATTGCCATTGTGGCGATTCTCGGTCCGTCTTTGCAAAATGCATTACTCGCAATAGCGATCGTGAACATCCCGACCTACGGACGACTGGTACGTTCAAGGGTACTTAGCTTGAGACAGGAGGAATTCATTACGTCAGCGCGTACGCTGGGGGCTGGCAATATGCGAATTTTGTTCCGGCACATCTTGCCCAATAGTCTCACCCCGCTCATCGTACAAGGTACCCTGGGGATTGGAACAGCGATTATTGAAGCAGCTGCGCTTGGGTTCCTCGGCATGGGGGCGCAACCCCCAGACCCGGAATGGGGCAAAATGCTGTCGGATTCCCGCCAGTTTCTACAAAAAGCACCGTGGACGCTTATTTTCCCCGGACTTTCCATCATGTTCACCGTGCTCGGTTTCAACTTGCTGGGCGATGGCCTGCGTGACACCCTTGATCCAAAGATGGCCAAAAAATAGAGGTTTGCATCTCCAACCGTAACCGTAGCCCTATCTCTGTAACTCTAACTTTTGCTGTAACGGCAGCTTAAACGCTAACCGTAAGTGTAACTTGTAGCTGTAACGCTAACTTCTGCTCCAATTTAACGAACCTAGGAAGCCTTATTCTGCGATCTACTGCCCGTTCGCCAGTCTAACGAATTTCACACACGCTATTTTGCGAAAAACCTGCGGTAAGTCTCAAAAGGTCGACTAAAGGTGAGCAATATTGTGTCTACAATTCGTTAGATTATGAAATCATCCTAAAAAGGCCAATTAATGTCTGTGGGGTTCGTTAGCGTGTGAATTTCTACTGTCACCTGCCCAAGACAGTCAACCAGCGCACTAGTTGCGACACAGCAAGGTGGATGACCCTTCGAAATACATTAGATGGGGATGATGTGATACAAGCTACTATTCCAACATTACAATCTGTCTCCAAGCCGGTTCGAACTTTGGTTCGAGGCGGCTTTTGTGTTGCATGATGTATTGAGCTAAAATGGTTAGAGATGTGCAGAACATGAAGTGTTATTCGATGATTTTGTTAAAATAACCGCCATCGTATTGACACCCAATTTTCCCATATGTTATATAAAAGGAAAGGGTTTAGCACTCCAATCATCAGAGTGCTAATAAATGATATTTTTACTACACGACTACATATGGAATGATTGTGTTTTTGAATATGGTTTTAATTAACCTTGAATAGGACATGAGAGTGAAATGAGCCAGAAAAAGCCTGGCACGCGAAAGAATGATCAATAGATTAGATTTTCAATTGATTAAAATCTCAATGTTTAAAATCAGTTGGTGAATGGTGCGGCAATAGTGTAGGGGACGAAATCGATTCTGTAGAAGCGAAGCGTTCGCCTAAAAGCTTTCTGAAGGAAAGCTGCTACGGAAGCATACGCTATCCCCTAATTTCTTTTGTTAAAAGGAGATCAAGGAAATTAGGGGATAACAGCGATCGAAAGAACGATTCGTAACCGGAACGGCTAGACCGCACAAAATCATGCGCTTATTTTAAATGAGGAATAGAGTGAATCAAAAAAATCTAGGTATCAAAGCGATTGAAGGCTTTTCTAGTAACGTAACATTCTGCATGTGAGGATTCAAAGGTTTACTTTCTATATTTAACCCAATCATTCTATCCCCAATTTGAAAGGAGACACCCATTCATGGCTAAAAAAGAATTCCAGGCTGAATCCAAACGCTTGCTAGATATGATGATCAACTCCATTTACACCCAAAGAGAAATCTTTTTGAGAGAACTGATCTCCAACTCCAGTGACGCCATTGACAAAATATATTACAAAGCACTGACGGACGACACACTCGTCTTTAACAAAGAGGACTACTACATCAAGCTCACCATCGACAAAGAGAACCGTACGCTTACGCTCACTGATACAGGAATCGGGATGACCCAGGAAGAGCTGGAGAACAATCTGGGAGTTATCGCGAAGAGCGGCTCACTGGCGTTCAAGAAAGAGAATGAAGCCAAAGATGGCCACAACATCATCGGACAATTCGGGGTTGGTTTCTACTCCGCATTTATGGTGGCGGACAAGCTCACCGTAACGAGTAAAACGCTGGGTAGCAACGAAGCATGGAAATGGGAATCCGAAGGCGCGGACGGGTACACGATCTCTCCAGCCGAAAAAGATTCTGTGGGTACGGAGATCGTCCTGACGATCAAACAAAATACGGAAGAAGATTCGTATGACGAATTTTTGGAAGAGTACCGCCTGAGATCCATCATCAAGAAATACTCCGACTTCATTCGCTACCCGATCAAGATGGATGTGACTGGTCAGCGTGCAAAAGAGGGTACAGAGAACGAATTCGAAGAGTACAAAGAAGAGCAAACTGTGAACAGCATGGTGCCGATCTGGCGTAAAAATAAAAGCGAACTGACCGAAGAAGACTACAACAACTTCTATATGGAAAAACGCTACGGTTTTGACAAACCGCTCAAACATCTGCACATCAGCGCGGATGGCGCAGTGGTATACAATGCGATCCTGTTTATCCCGGAGAACACACCATTTGATTATTATACAAAAGAGTATGAAAAAGGGCTTGAACTGTACTCTAACGGTGTATTGATCATGGATAAATGCGGTGATCTGCTGCCAGATTACTTCGGATTTGTAAAAGGTATGGTGGATTCGGAAGATCTGTCCCTGAACATCTCCCGTGAAATGCTGCAACATGACCGTCAGCTCAGTCTGATTGCGAAGAACATCAAGAACAAGATCAAGAGCCAACTGCAAAGCTTGCTCAAGGACGAGCGTGAGAATTACGAGAAATTCTATCAAGCGTTTGGCCGTCAGCTGAAGTATGGCGTATACAGCGACTATGGCGTGAACAAGGATACCCTGCAGGATTTGCTTTTGTTCTCTTCTTCTAAAGAGAAGAAGCTGGTTAGCCTG
Organism: Paenibacillus taichungensis; assembly: GCF_013359905.1. Classification (GTDB taxonomy): domain Bacteria; phylum Bacillota; class Bacilli; order Paenibacillales; family Paenibacillaceae; genus Paenibacillus; species Paenibacillus taichungensis. Next base: position 438,436 of record NZ_JABMCC010000121.1, read on the forward strand.
GACGAGTACGTTTCCAGAATGCCGGAAGATCAGAAGTATATCTACTACGCATCCGGTGAATCCATTGAACGGATTGAGAAGCTGCCACAGATCGAGGGTGTACTCGACAAAGGTTATGAAGTATTGTACTTCACCGACGACATTGATGAGTTTGCAATCAAGATGATCACGAATTATAAAGAGAAAGAATTCAAATCCATCTCCAGCGGTGACCTGGGCATCGAGGACAGTGCAGATAAAGAAGAGACGGACGCACAGGACAACGACAACAAAGAGTTGTTCGAAGCAATGCAAGCACAGCTCGGCGGCAAAGTAAAAGCTGTTAAAGCTTCCAAACGCCTGAAAAGCCACCCGGTATGTTTGTCCACCGAAGGTGAGCTGACGATTGAGATGGAGAAAATCCTGAAAGCCATGCCGAACAGCGAAAATGTACAGGCGGATAAAGTGCTGGAAATCAACGTAAATCACGATGTCTTCAAATCCCTGAAAGACGCATTCGCACAGGATAAAGAAAAACTAAGCCTTTACACAAGCTTGCTGTATCATCAAGCATTGCTGATCGAAGGACTGCCAATTCAAGACCCGGTAGAGTTCACCAACGATATCTGCAAAGTTATGGTCTAAACTACCTTCTTCACCCGACAGGGCATTTGCCCTGTCGGTTTTTTTATTTTTATCTCTTTACCCATACAGCGGAGGGGACGGGGAAGACAGACTATCATTGAAGTAATGAATGAACAATTTAATGGTATTCTTTAGCCTCTCAAAGTCTTGTTTGAAGTCCCCCTTTATAGGGGATGTAATGTCATTTTAGATTGGGTGTGAATCAAACAGCGAAAGTAGTGAAGGGGACGGAATCGATTCTGAAGAAGCGAAGCGTTCGCCTTTATTCCCGAATTTCTCCCTTTCTAAAGGGAATCAAGGAAATTTGGGAATAACAGCGATCAAAAGAACGATCCGTAACCGGAACGGCCACGCAAACTGTATAAGGCACTTTTTTTCGTCATAAGTTACTTTCAATATTAATCATTATCATTTAGGTGCACGGATGATAGTCTGGCGGGGTATAATAAGAGTAGACGACTGTGCATCACAAGTTGATGTGAGAAGAGATGACAATCGCAGACAGGTTTTGCTTTTCGAAACTGCAGAATATGTGTATAATCACTCAAAATAGAGACAGTCGGCTAGGAGTGATCAACATGCAATGGAACGATCTGAGAGAACATAGACAATACCCTGAACTAACGAAACTGGATGGGGCTCGTGCAGCCTATGAGCGCGACTATTCCAGACTAATACATTCACCGACCTTTCGTCGGCTGCAAGGCAAATCGCAGGTGTTTGGTGCAGGAACGGGCGATTATTATCGCACACGATTGACCCACTCCCTGGAGGTGGCGCAGATTGCACGAGAAGCGGCAAGAAGCTTGCTGCGTCGCTACCCGGAGGTGGAGTTGAACCAGGCGGACAGCCCCGGACTGATTATTGATTCTGAAGTGGTGGAGTGTGCCGCGATTGCGCATGATTTCGGTCACCCGCCTTTTGGGCATAAAGGGGAAGAAGTGCTGGATGGCATCCTCGATGATCTCATTAACACAGAGGCCAAGAAAATCATGAAGAAAAATCGCGGGGCCAAATCACCTCAACCGGAACCGGAAATTCGTGCAGAGCTCAAGCGGAAGTATGAGCACTTTGAAGGCAACGCGCATAACTTCCGTCTCATTATGTATTTAGAAAAACGGGAAGATATCGATGGGCTGAACCTGTCGGATGCAGTGCTGCTGGGCATTAACAAGTACCCTTATCCTGGCACGGAGAGCAAGAAAGGCATGTATTATCATGAATGGCAGTATATCCGCGAGATTCGCGATCGTTGGAACATTCCTGCTGGCAAAAAAACGCTTGAAGCGCAGCTGATGGACCTCTGCGACGATATTGCGTATTCCGCACATGATCTGGAAGATGGCATCAAAGCAGGTAAAATCGAAGTACACGAGCATTTCCTGCAAGATCCGCATATCAATCGACTGATTGTGGATAAGATTACGACACTGGAGGATCTGTTCTGGAACGGATGGACAAGGGAAGCGATTGGCAAAAAAGTTGAAGAAGTCCTCGCTTCGTTCCTGCGCATCTGGAATGAAAAGATGCCATTCTGCGAGCATGATTACTCACGTACCCGCCGTGAGGTCAAGGCTTACTGGGTCAGCCTTTTTGTCGCTAGCCTGGGGGTTATTGATAACGGAGACTGGAAAAAGGTGACGTTTGTCCGTGAAGGTGCCGAGGACCTCGACATGCTGCGTACGGTGAGTGTGCTTAAGAGCTTTGCCTGGGTGACCATGATTCGTGACCTGCGTGTGCAGAGGTTGCAAAAGCGCAGTGAATGGATGATTAAGCGTCTGTGGGATGCTTTTCTTGACCCGGAAACGTCCAAATCCATTATTCCGTCCGATTGGCTGCAACGTTATGAGAAGGATCAGGCGAAGGCGAATCCGATCTGGACTTGGGAGCACATGGTGATTGATTATATAGCCGGGATGACGGATGCTTTTGCCGAGAAAATATACAATGAACTATACGGTCTCAAGGTGGGTTCCATCTACGATCTGGATTAGAGATAAGCATGACGAAGGGAGATGAGACGCTTGGGTGCGAACATCAGTGGAAAATACAATCTGGGCGTACTTGACCTTGTTCCAAGGTTGAACGGCGCCACAGCAGAACAGGCGCTACAACAATCCGTTACACTTGCGCAGCATGCTGAAGCCTGGGGCTATTCAAGGTACTGGACGTCGGAGCACCATGACATGGACGAACTTGCATCAGCATCACCGGAAGTGTTGCTTGCCCATATTGGCGCGCGAACGAACACGATCCAGCTTGGCTCCGGTGCCGTACTGTTACCACATTATAGCCCGCTTAAGGTAGCGGAGTCGTTCCGACTGTTGGCGGCGCTCTACCCGGGGCGCATTGAGTTAGGCTTGGGACGTGCTCCTGGGGGCGGTCCCCATGCAACGATGGCCTTGAGTGGCAATTACTTGCAGCATGTGTCCAAGTTGCCTGAATCGCTCGCGGCACTGACCGAACTACTGGAAGATCGATACACTTATGAGGAACATCCGGTGACGGCCCGTCCGATTCCGGAGCTTCCATTATCCTTATGGATGTTGGGTACCAACGTGAAGAGTGCTGAATTTGCCGCTTGCTTCGGTATGGGGTATGTATTCGGACAATTCATGAGTGATGCGGATGGTACGGAAGCTGTGCGGCGTTATCGGGAGGGTTTTATCCCCAGCGCCAATAGGAAAGAGCCGGAGGTTATGGTTGCTGTAAGTGTGCTGTGTGCGGAGACGCAGGAAGAGGCGTTGTCCTGGAGCCGCGAAATGGCGGAGAGACGCAGAGCTGTTGGAAAAGAAGTTTCAACGCAGTCTGACCATGTCAGCACAAGTACCGGCACCAATGACATGACCGATGCCAATGAGAATGAGGTGCAACGGCACTATGCCGGTACACCTGAACAAGTCTCGAAACAGTTGCAGCAGGTGTGCCAAAGGCTGAATACGGATCGGCTGCTTGTAGTGACAACTGGACCGGATTACGAGAGAAGGTTGGCCTCCTACAAGTTGCTGGTGAACGCATAAGGGGGCGGCTGCTAGCCGTTATGATACAAAGAATGGCGGGCTCCATTCCGGTCATCTGTATGGATTCAAATCGTAAGAGCTGCAGATCGGATATTTGCCGTATGCTGCAGCTCTTTTTTGCTTCATTTAAGTCTGAATTTTACATCATTCGATTCCGTTCAACAGATGATGTGAAATAATCACAAGATTTTACAAAATAAAGCATGACTAAAATAAAAGAATGTTATAATACTTTACGTCTCTTTTCCTATAGATATAATATAGAAAAGAGTAATTTGCAAGATGCCAAAAGAAGGGTAAAACAACGACAAAAGCACCTAAAATACGGAGTGGCCGAAGATGGGCACAAGGGGGAAATCATATGTTCAGCAGATTCAAGATCAAGAGTATCGGTCTGCGTATCAGCATCGCGTTCTATCTATTAATCCTCTGTTTAATTCTTCTTAGTGTCACGATTGTTACACAAATGAACTCAATGGAAAAAAACACGAATCTGATCACCAATAACTGGATGCCCTCCATCCAGCAGATTAACCGATTGAATTATACAACAGAACATATTTTGTCATTGAGCTATCGTCACTTTGATGCACAGGCAGGGGCCAAAGCGGACCTTGCTGAAGAGCGCACCAAATACATTCGCGAAACGGCCCAGGCTATTAAAATATATGATCAGCAGGAGAAGACAGCTGAAGAAAAAGAGCAATGGGAAGCATTAAAGAGCAAGTGGGAAGCTTACCTCAAGATAAACACGCAATCCATCAAGCTGAGTGATGAAGGTCAGGAACAACTGGCTAAGGAAGTATCCGAAAAAGGGGCCGCCTCCTTCGATGCCATGCAAGTCCATCTGGACTATCTGGTGGATTACAATCAGCAGCAGTCCGATCTCTCTGCGGCTCAGACGATCAGATCCGTCCAAGATGGCCGAATCATTATCGTCATTGGTGTTCTTGTAATGATTATCATTACAGCAATTGCGATCCCAATTATCCGTTCACAAGTCGTTAAACCACTGCTTCGGGTGATCAGTGCCGTGAAACTGATTGCGGAAGGTCAATTGAATGTCCAGGACATACATACCAAACATGAAGACGAAGTTGGTGTTCTTGCCAAAGCTGTGAATGACATGAAAGGTAATCTGACGTCCATGGTATTGAATGTTAGACGAATTGCTGAAGCCGTCAACCGCCAAAGTAGTGAATTGGCTATTTCCTCTGAAGAGGTTAAGATCGGCAGTCGCCAAATTGCCATAACGATGGAAGAGTCAGCAAAAGCGGCAGAGAGTCAGGCAGAAACGGCTGTTGAATCCGCCCGTACCGTCGAGGGGCTGAACGCAAATATTCAGCAACATTCGGAACAGGGGAATCAGCTTCGTCTGATGTCAGACCTGATTTTGAAACAAGGACAGACCGGCCGCGAGTCCATGGAGCAATCCGTGAACCAAATGCTACAGATTGCTGGCGCAGTTTCCTCTTCCATGAACAAGATGGAACAGCTGGACCGTAAAAACGAAGATATATCGCAGTTGGTTCAAGTCATTCATGACATTGCGCGCCAGACCAACCTGCTCGCATTGAATGCTTCCATTGAAGCTGCCCGGGCAGGAGAGAGTGGACGCGGATTTGCAGTTGTTGCAGCAGAAGTGCGGAAGTTGTCCGAAGCCGTTCGAACTTCTGTGGAAGAGATTACCGTCATCACGGAGGACATCCAGAAGGATTCTCAGGGCGTTGTTGAGGAATTACGAACAGGTGTACTGGAAACAGAACGTGGGCAGCAGCAAGTACGTAATTCCGGCAATCTGTTCCGTACCATTAGTGAGTCGGTAGAGGGTATGGTTCAAGTCATTGGTACAATGACGGATGGACTGGAAGGTATGCAGGAAGCGAGCGGACGGATGAATGATTTCAGTCAACAAATTTCGGCAGTATCCGAGGAATCCGCGGCAAGTGTAGAGGAAGTGTCAGCGTCAGCCGAAGAACAGGTGAGTTCAATGGAAACGATTAGCGGCAATATTCAAACCCTGAAAGATCTGTCCGAAGATCTGCTTTCTTCCATTGAAAAATTAAAAATATAAAACCTCTTCTTATAATAGAAGAAACATGAAGGACGGCTACCATATTGAGCTCTACAAACAGCAAAGATTCAGTTGTCGGAAGTTACGTATATACCTTCGCTTGCCATGAGAATGAACGTGCCCTATGTGAATTGGAATTGGAAACGATGCTCGTTCCTGGGACAGATATTGGTTCAGGAGATCACGCCTATGTACGCTCCAATATTTGCATTCCACCAGGTAGAAGTCCATTTGTCCGGGGCAGACTGGATGTGATGGCCGAAGCGGATACAGTAGCAGGTCTGAAACCTGCTGCTTCACAAGTCGCCTTGTCATCTCGTGAAACGTTCAAGGTTGTCTGCTTGAAAGAGGGTGATGACATGCCGGATTATGCGCATTCTCGTTTGCTGGAAAAAGAGCTGGGCATGTGCATTAAAGGCAAAGCTATGATGAAACAGCCTGACGTGACTTTTGGACTAATGCATGTGAATGGAAAATGGCTCTTCGGTCAATGGACAGAAGCCGATCGCTCGTGGCAAACCCATCATCAGAAGCCGCAAAATTACTCCACAGGCCTTGGTGTTACGTTAGCCAGAGCGTTAGTCAATATTGCTATTCCGCAAGTGGAGGGGCATCAGTTGCTCGATCCATGCTGCGGAATGGGAACCGTTGTAATTGAGGCATTGTCGATGGGAATTGAGGTCAAGGGAAATGATTTGAACCCTTTGGCGGTACAGGGTGCACGCATTAATCTTCCTCATTATGGGTATGATCCAACCAGAATTACCCTCGGGGATATGAATGATCTGGAAGGTTTCTACGATGCAGCCATTCTGGACATGCCATATAATCTCTGTTCTGTTCTTCCGGATGAGGAACAACTTGCCATGTTGACGAGTTTGAAGAGACTTGCAGGACGGGCAGTGATCGTTTCCACCGAATGGGTGGAGGGGCACATTCTGGATGCCGGATGGAACATTGATCAGTATCGAACGGTGAGCAAAGGCACGTTTATACGTCACATTTGGCTATGCACTTAGAACGGCTGCGCTGAAAATAACAGAAAAAACCTCCATACCGGAAAAAATCCATTTTCCGGTATGGAGGTTTTTGATTTTCGTAGGGAAACTACCTTACATGAATTTGTACAATTTCACCTAGGACCATCTGGAATTTTTAGTATTTATGACTATAATTCACCAGATTGAGCGGAAGGGTTTTTCCGGCGATATATGCTTCCAAATTTTGAACAAAAATATCAAGTGCCCGCTCGGTGTATTGCTCTGTACTGCCTGCAATATGCGGAGTAATCAAGACGTTATCCTTACCCCATAGTGGATGATCTGCGGGGAGCGGTTCCTCCTCGAATACATCAAGTGCAGCAAAGGCAACCTGTCCACTGTCCAGTGCACCCAGCAGAGCTTCCGTATTTACGCTTGGGCCACGTCCCACGTTGACGAAACAGGAACCGGATTTGAAATGCTCAAATGCAGACTGATTATAGATATGATGCGTTTCATCTGTGAGTGGCAAAATATTGATGACGTAATCGCCTTGCCCCAGTGCTTCGTGTAAGCCGGACATATTGTACATTTGGTCTACATTTGGAACGTCTTTTCCGGAGCGACGAACCCCAATGACGTTCATGCCTAGTGCTTTGAGAATACGTGCGGTTTCTGTTCCAATCTCTCCAACGCCGACGATAACCGCTGTTTTGCCATGCAATTCCGGAAGTGGTTTGCCTGGGGATTTCCATTCTGCCTGCTGCTGGTGCAGCATCGCTTGTCTGAGCCAGCGGCTGTGGGACAACATCATACCAAGAATAATCTCGGTTATGGGAATGGCGTGTACGCCATTAGCACTGGTTACCAATATGCTTTTTTGTTCCAAATCTGAGAAAGGAAGGTTGTCCACACCTGCGGACCAGACTTGAACCCATTTTAAAGGGCTGTTTTCTTTCAGTGCATGTTCGGTTACCAGAGGAGACCAGCCTAAGACAATTTCGGCTTCTTTTAACTCTGATGTGTCAATCTCTTTGGCTTTGCCAACCGTAAGTGTATAACCTGGTGCTGCATCCAGAATACGTTGTTGCTGCTTTGTCGACAAGGATGGAAAACATACAATTTTACCCATAGTTAGTGGCCTCCTGAATTGAAATAAGTTGTGGTATTAGTTTAGCAGAAAAGAAGGCGATGTGCGTAAAAGGCAGGAATACAGCCTCATGTGCAAATCCCAAAAATTGTGTCACTCTATACTTAACCAGCTTGAAACCATAGAGACGACTGTGAAATAATAAAACGAACTCTAGAAGAGGTGTATACCATGAATAACTATTCACATTCACATACGGATCTTCCATCCCGACGGGAACGATTGTTTATTGCACTCCGGGTGCCGGCACATATTCAGAATTCACTTCGGATATCTGCGGAACAGGTGCAAGGAAAGCTTGATTTTCGCAAATGGACGGACTACCGGGATTATCATATTACATTGCAATTTCTGGGGGATACCCTTGTTAGTGACATTGGACATCTGCGGAAAGCGCTACGTTTGGCAACGGTCGGGTTCCAGCCGTTTGAACTGCAATTATCCGGATGGGGAACGTTCGGTTTGGAAGAGGCACCAAAGGTATTGTGGAAAGGTGTTGAAGGAGAAGTGGACCAACTTCATCTTCTGCAAAAACAGATCGTGGGCGCAACTGCTGCCCTTGGATTTGAGGCCGAATTAAGACCTTATTCTCCTCATATTACGATTGCGCGTAAATTTCTGGGCCAGAACCCAGGAAATGAAGATAAAGGAATATTTGGAGTGCTTCCAGGGCAATTTTTAGGTGTTAATTCTTGGATGGTCCAAGATTTTGTGCTTTATGTGACACAGCCAGGTCAGGCGCCGATGTATGAGGTCGTGGATACGTTTTCTTTTTCCTGAAACTCATTGATATGACATAAAATCACATTGACATAACGTTATTCCCTATGTAATATTAGCCATCGTTATTCAAATTCTTTTTTTGTGGTTACTTAGTTTAGGGAATTGTTTCGACAGGAGGAATCTTCGAATGGATATTATAAGCAAGAATCGTTGGGTGGCACCGATGTTATCTGTGCTGCTTGTATGTATAGTGGGGGCTAACGTCGTTCAGGCGACTGGAAAATGGAATGAGGCAAGTGATAGCAAACAGATGACCGAACTTGCGGCATCTGCAGAAAATAGTGAAAATTCTTTTAGCGGAGACAGGCGTATGATGCAAGACGGGACAAGTCTATCTTCTGATGCGTCTACACAGACTGATAACTGGACCAATTCGCTCCCGGCCAAGAACTGGCTGACGGCTGCCCAGGAAGAGCAGGAACAGAAAGAAGCCAAGGCTAAACATGCGGCCAGAGCTGCAGCAGCGGCCAAAGCAAAGAAAGAGGCTGCTCTGAAATTGGCCAAGATAGAGCATGCCAAAGCGGTAGCTGCAATTACGACTCCCCCCCAAAAACTTTACTTTACACGGACCAAACTCCTGAACCAGGAAGACTCGAAACTTGCAACCTGGTCATACAGTGTGTCCGATAAAGAGCTGCTTCTGCTGCAAAAAATTGTCATGGCAGAGGCGGAAGGTGAACCGTACGAAGGCAAAGTGGCAGTTGCCAATGTTGTCTTAAACCGGCTGCGGTCAGCCAATTTTCCCGATACCATTTACAAAGTAATCTACCAGAAATCTCAATTCAGTCCTGTAGCGAACGGGCGCTTGAAACGTGTTACTCCTAATGAGGACAGTATCAAGGCAGTTAATGCAGCGTTGAATGGGAAAAAGGAAGTCGCCGATGATACGTATTATTTCTTGTCATTGACGCTTGCGGACGATCTGACAGTGGCTCGCTCCCAGAAAAAAGTAAAAACGATCGGGCATCATACTTTTTACAAGTAATTGACCAGTAAATTCTGCAAACAGGCAGGGTAGTTAACTATGTATTCGCTACATAGACCTTGAAAAGCCCTGTAATGCAGTTTTATTTCGTCGTTTTTAACTTTATTGGCGATGAGAGTTTGTTATTTAAATTACCCTTTTTTGCAGCAAATCATACGGAGATAAGATTGAAATAAAAGAAGGTTCTCTTCCGGATTAATGGAGGGGAACCTTCTTTGTGCATGTCTTTAAGAGATGAAATACCTTCGTAGAACGACTAGAAGGGGTCATAGAGCTGCTAGAATGGAATTCTGGTACCTGACAGCGAAGTTGCCCCGATTCCGGCTGTGAAGCGCTCCTTGGGCGCCGATGTGACTTCCGCTGTAGCCGGGAACAATAAATCATGGACAGCCTGGGCACAACACGTTGGATCGTAGGTGTTTCTGTTCCCTGGTTTGTGGACTGCTTTCAGCTGGCTTTCAGCTTCACGTGGTGCATAGATCTGCTCACACAAATGCCTGAAGCGATTGGTAATAACGTCAGCAGAGTGAATGATTTGACCGTATCCGGCTTGTACAAAATATTCACAGTTCTCTTCTTCCTGTCCCGGCAATGGAGGTACGAATAACATCGGCAAGCCTTTAGCCAATGCTTCTGTACAAGTCATGCCACCTGGTTTCGTAATGAGCACATCGGATACGTCCATCAGTTTGCTGACCTCACGAGTATACCCAAGAATGCGTATATTCGGATGTTGGAAGCAGGACATTTCCTTCAGCTTGGCAATCATTTTCTCATTGCTTCCCAGACAGAAAAGCAGCTGTACCCGATCCGCCCATGACGTGAGGGTCTTCATATGCTCTTCATCAAAGGAAAGTCCCCATCCGCCACCCATTAGCAGAGCAGTGGGTATGTTCTGAAGCCCCATTTCCTGTCGGAGGCTTACCTTGTCTCCTGCTTCCCAGAAGTCAGGATGAACAGGAATACCGGTGATTTGGATGCGAGAGGGTTCAACACCCCTGATCTCAAGCAGAGCCTTAACTTGTGGTGTGGATACCAAATATTTGTTGACCTCGGGATTAATCCACGTTGCATGTACGTCGTAGTCTGTGACCAGTGTATAAAGTGGAATATTAAGTCCCTGACGTTTCAGTCGTGAGATGACCGCATTCGGAAATGGATGAGTACAGATCACGGCATCGGGTTTCAATTGGGATACGACCTGAGCCGTCTGTGTATAGAAAATCCGATGCAAGGCCAGTTTGGTAAATCCGTTTAGTGATTTGTTATATTGTGTCCGATACAGCAGACTGACCAGCTTGGGCTGAACGGTTAGTGTCTTGCGGTATGCAGACAGAATAAGCGGAGCCATGGTTGGATTTAAAAATTTGCCGAGCTCAATAACCCGACTATGCACATGTGGACTGACTTTCTTAATGCCGCTTGCGAGCGCATGGGCGGCCTGGGTGTGACCGGTGCCGAAACCTTCGGATAACAAGAGCACTCTTGGTTTTCGCATGAGTTCACCTTTATTCATCAATTTAAATTTAACATTCACAGTCATACCGCACGTTGCATTACTACATGAATATACAGCGAAGCGGAAAATCATGTTCATTCGTTACATATTTACACTATAGTTAATGTTCTGATACATCAAAACTTCGTCTTTATCCGTGTTGTTGGAGTCATCATACACTATAGACGACGATAGAAGCAGTTTCCACTGCATTTCGGTTAAAAAAAATTAACACAATTTTTTAATGTTAGGGTTGCAATCTGATGAGGAGAGTGGTAATCTTGGTTTTGACCGAATGACCGAATTGTATTTCTGGTCATTTAAAGAGGACGATCAACGAAAACGAGGAGGGATATGATGGCTCCGATTGACAGGAGACAGCAGGTCATTCATGCAGCCGCGCAGTCTTTTGCCATGTTTGGATACAAGGCAACCACGATGGATCAGGTAGCGAAGATTGCGAATGTTGGCAAGGGAACGATCTACACGTTCTTTACGAATAAGGAACAATTGTTTGATCAGATTTTGGTGGAAGTAATCCAGGAAATGAAAAACATTGCTCATCGTGAAGTTCATCAGGAAAGTGCTTTTTTTGATAATCTGTTTCGTGTGCTTGATTCATTGCTAGAGTTTCGTCGTGATCACGATTTGCTGGTTAAATTGTCCCAGGAGCTTAAGGATTTTGGAACTCTTCAGGCCAAGGAAGGTTTGGAGAAAGTGGAGAAAGTTATCTCCGATTTTCTGGCACGGGAGCTTGAGAAGGCAAGAGACAACGGAGAGATTCGTGATTGTGATCCACAGGTAGTTTCCTTTATGATGATTCGTTTGTACATTGCCCTCACCTCAGACTGGAGCAAGCAACACGAGCCGCTGAGCAAAGAGGAAATCAAGAATTACTTTCGCCTTTTCTTAATGGAAGGAATTGCTGCAGCAACGTAACCCGAATTTATTATTACTATAATATGGGTTAGTCATACGATTGAAGGCAGTGAGGGCTTGTCGAGAGACAGGTTTGTTTTTTTGCTCTAAAGTGACCGTTTGAGGAAAGTAGTCACTTCGTGTTTCGGTAAATTTCCGAAACGCGTCAAATTAATTTCATTATGGTTATTCTGCTTAGGAAGCAGAGAGAACAAGGGGAGAAAATGACATGAAATCTTTATCCGTGTTTTTCAAGGATGTGGGATCGGCCGTGAGAAACCCGAAGGTGTTGATCCCCGTTATTGCAATTTTGTTTATACCGATTCTATATAGTGGTATCTATTTGGCTGCCTACTGGGACCCATATGGTCATGTCGATGAAATGCCGGTTGCGGTTGTTAACCTTGATAAAGGTGCAGAACTGGAAGGCAAATCATTGCATGTCGGTAGTGACCTCGTGGATGAACTGAAGAAAAATGCAGATTTTAAATGGGATTTTGTCAGTGCCATCCAAGCCAAAGAAGGCATGGAAAACGACAAGTATTATATGCAAATTACGATCCCGGAAAACTTTTCATCCCAGGCAACCACGTTGCTTGATGATAAGCCAGAACCGGCTGATCTGATCTACGAACCAAATGGAAATTACAGCTTTGTGGGTGCGCAGATTGGCAAAACGGCCATCAAAGATCTGAAAGCTAAAGTTTCGGCCAAAGTAACGGAATCCTATGCGGAGACCCTGCTCGACAAATTTTCCGAAGTATCGGACGGATTGGCTGAAGCTGGCGATGGCGCAGGAGACTTGAATACGGGCGCAGGCAAGCTGGATGATGGAGCTGTGAAGCTCAAGGATAATCTGGCGAAACTGGCATCCGGTACATTGGAACTTCAGGATGGCTTGTCTCCATTAAGTGATGGTGTCAATGCACTACACACGGGGGCAACCAAACTTGAAAGTGGTACATCGAATCTGGTATCCGGTTTGCAGCAGCTTCAAGCTGCGGCGACAAGCCAGCTTCAGAGCGGTGCAGACCAGTTGAAGGACGGCAGTGCCAAGCTGGAAACTGGACTTAAATCTTCCGTGGACGGAGCAGGCAAGCTGCAAGCGGGTCTGCAATCGTCAGAGCAAGGCAGTGCGAAGCTGTCTGAGGGTCTGCAAAGTGCAGTCCAAGGCAGTGGCACCTTGGCCACTGGCCTTCAATCGGCAGTAGATGGCAGCAGTAAGGTTGCTGACGGTGCTCAGGGCGTTGCTGATGGGTTGAAGCAGTTAGCTGCATCCAACCCTGAACTGGCAGCCAGTGAAGACGTACAGAAGCTGCTGGCAGCCAGTGCAGCGGTCGCTGAAGGCAGTAAGCAACTGCATGAGAGCGAACAGAAGCTTGCGCAAGGTGCAGATCAATTACACCAGGGCAATCAGCAACTGGCAGCAGGTGCGTCCGAGCTGCATGGAGGCCAAGAGCAGCTTCTGACAGGTGCGAACCAGTTGGTGGATGGTCAGCAGCAATTGCTGGCGGGCGCTGGACAGCTTAGCCAAGGCGGAGCGAAACTCTCCGATGGTCTGAAGCAATTTAGCGGCAAGCTGGGCGAGGCTGCAAGTGGCGGCACATTGCTGGCAGATGGAGCCAAGCAACTGGGGTCCGGAACTACAGCCCTGCAAACGGGTGTGGGTAAACTGAGCGGTGGTGTGAGTTCGCTAACGGACGGCTCCAAACAACTCGGTGACGGAGCAGGCAAGCTGGCAGACGGTTTAACTGAGCTGAAAGACGGCTCAAGCGAACTGGCTACCAAGCTGAACGATGCGGCTCAGAAAACATCAGAAGTCAAGAAAACGGACGATGTGGTGAATATGTTCGCTGAACCTGTGAATACGTCCGAGAACACAACAGAGAACGTGAGCAATTATGGTACAGGGTTGACGCCGTTCTTCCTGTCCATCGGTTTGTTTGTTGGATCGCTGATTTCAACGATTGTTTTGAAAATGCGGGAAACTTCCGTACCGGGTGCAACAGGTTGGAACCGTTTTGTCAGCCGTACACTCGTATTCGGTTTTGTGAGCATTATCCAATCCGTGATCGTGGCAAGCTTCATGCTGTACGGTCTTGGACTGGAAACACACAGCGTACCGCTGTTCTATCTGTTCACGATCTTTACGGGACTGACCTTTATGTTTATTGTTCAAGCCCTCGTAACTTGGCTTGACTTGCCAGGGCGTTATGTTGTCATTCTGTTATTGGTCTTCCAGCTTGCAGCAAGTGCGGGAACCTTCCCGGTAGAGCTGATTCCGTCGTGGCTTCAGGCATTTAGCCCTTGGCTGCCAATGACGCACAGCATCATGGGCTTCAAAGCAGTTGTATCCAGTGGTAATTTCGATGTGATGTGGCATCAGGTCGGTATTCTGGCAATCTATGCAGGTATATCTGTGTTGCTGACCTTGGCTTTCTTCCTTTGGAGCGGCAGACGTCGCAAAAAAGAAGCCGAAGTGAATGAATCCGGTCAAGTGGTGACGGCATAAGCCGAATTAAACCGGAATAGGACAGAATAGTGAAAATAAACTTTGAACTCAAGTATCAAAATTATGCAATATAGTAGTCAAATAGTGCAAAGAGTCTGCGACCCGAAAATGGGCTGCAGACTCTTTTTGTATACAAATGCATAAGGATGAAGATATTCGCAGGATCATGGCAAGAGAAATTGGCCCAACTATGGTTAAACACAGGCCACATATGGAATGATTTTCTTTTGTCAGCAATTAAAATTAGTTGTACTCTGACATAAAATGTGTATAATTATTCGAAAAAGAGATGAATTTTAGCATCAGTACACTAAAGCTGTACTGCAAAACATTTCTTATCAGAGGTATTAAAAAGTTTAAATTGCGCTGATGTTAGGTCGGTGTTAAAATAATAGAACTATATCAAAAAACGTCGCTCCATATCAGCGGCCGTGCCAGCGGTTGCGTGTTGTTATACCAAGCTGTTTACCGGGTGATCCGGACCAGCTCATCTCATGGATGGCCTCTGCCGCAATAGCAGCATTTATAAGATTGACAGCCCTTATTGCTGTCGCCCTCGTTCATCCAGCAGGCAATTTTTCAGGTTGAAAATGCCCGCCCCTCCCGTTTTATTGTTGCTTGTTGCCTATGTTCTTGATCTTTCCGAAATACTTCACTATAGAAAGGTTGCGTTCCATGAGACACATCGGATTACCTCCTAAACAGGGTCTGTACGACCCACAGTTCGAAAAAGACGCATGCGGAATGGGTTTTGTTGCCAACATCAAAGGAGTACCTTCACACGACATCGTTAGTCAGGCACTGACCATGCTCAGTAACATGGAACACCGCGGAGGACAGGGCAGTGAGCCGAATTCCGGTGACGGAGCCGGTATCTTGATCCAGATTCCACATCGCTATTTTGCACAGGAAGCGGACCGTCTTGGTTTTGCATTACCTGAACAGGGCTTTTACGGCGTAGGGATGCTGTTCCTTTCACAGGACCCTGTCATTCGGAGCGCGCATGAAGAGAGCCTTAAGAAGATCATCGAAGAAGAAGGCCAGACGTTCCTGGGTTTCCGGGATGTGCCTACGTTTGATGAGATGCTGGGACGTTCTGCGCTTGCAGCGAAGCCTTATGTGCGTCAGGTGTTCATTGGAAGATCGGCAGATGTTAAGGATGAATTGGGATTTGAACGGAAATTGTACGTCATTCGTAGACGTGCGGAGCTGGCTATTCGTTATTCGGCGGATGAAGCAGAAGGTGGTTCATTCTACCTGCCAAGCTTGTCCTGTCGCAAAATCGTCTACAAAGGCATGCTGACAACGGAACAGGTGGGACAGTTCTATCTGGATCTTCAGGAAGATCTCGTGGAATCAGCGATTGCGCTTGTTCACTCCCGTTTCAGTACGAATACATTCCCAAGCTGGGAACGTGCCCACCCGTATCGCTTCATGATCCACAACGGTGAGATCAATACGATGCGTGGTAACGTGAACTGGATGCATGCCCGGCAGTCGCTGTTTGAGAGCGAATTGTTCGGTAACGACATCTCGAAAGTAAAACCGGTTATCAATCCGGATGGTTCGGATACGGCCATGTTTGATAACACACTGGAGTTCCTGTATTTGAGCGGCCGTTCATTGCCACACGTGGCCATGATGATGGTTCCTGAGCCTTGGAGTACAGATGAGGGAATGGACCCTGCCAAGAAGGCATTCTATGAATATCACAGCACGATGATGGAGCCGTGGGATGGACCGGCAGCAATGGCCTTTACCGACGGTTTACAGATTGGTGCAACTCTTGACCGTAATGGTCTCCGTCCTGCACGTTACTATGTAACGAAAGACGACCGCATTATTTTGTCCTCTGAGGTTGGGGTACTTGATATCGCTCCTGAAGAAATTCTTTACAAAGATCGTCTGCGTCCTGGACGTATGCTGCTTGTCGATACACAACAAGGACGTATAATTGCGGATGAGGAAGTGAAAGCTCTCATTGCGGCCGAGAATCCGTATCAGGATTGGCTCGATGAGCATCTGATGGATCTGAATGAGTTGCCGGATGCACCGGAACTGCCTGATCCAAAACATGATAACGTGACCCAGCTTCAGCTGGCGTATGGATATACATTTGAAGAGTTGCGCAAAGTGTTGGAGCCAATGGCTTCAACAGGTATGGAAGCTACAGGCTCCATGGGTTATGATGCACCACTGGCGGTTCTATCGGATCGTCCGCAGCGTCTGTATAACTATTTTAAACAAATGTTTGCACAAGTTACCAATCCACCGATCGACGCAATTCGTGAAGAGATTGTAACGTCTACAGCAACTACGATCGGACCTGAGCGTAACCTGCTGAATCCTGAACCGGAGAGCTGTCGTCAGATTCGTTTGGATACACCGGTACTTTCTAATGAAGATTTTGCGAAGATTCGCCATGTTCGTCGTCCGGGCTTCCGTTCCATGACGATTCCGATCTTCTTTACAGCAAAAGAGGGCGCAGAAGGACTTCGCAAAGCGATGGAACTGCTCTTCGAAGCTTCAGACCGTGTCATTGACAAAGGTCACAACATTTTGATCCTGTCTGACCGTGGTGTGGACGCCGAGAATGCGGCTATTCCAGCATTGCTGGCTGTAGCAGGTTTGCATCATCATCTGATTCGTAAAGGAACCAGAACCAAAGTCAGCATTTTGCTGGAATCGGCAGAGCCGCGTGATATTCATCACTATGCCTTGTTGCTTGGTTACGGCGTAAGTGCGGTGAACCCATATCTGGCGTTTGAAACGCTGGATGACATGATTCAGCAAGGGCTGCTGCGTGGCATCTCACATGAGAAAGCCGTGAAGAACTACATTAAAGCCGCTACCAAAGGCGTTATTAAAATATTGTCCAAAATGGGAATTTCGACGATTCAATCCTATCGTGGGGCCCAAATTTTCGAAGCGGTGGGTCTGAAATCGGACTTCGTTGATCGTTACTTTACGTGGACGCCTTCCCGAATTGGCGGGATTGGCCTGGAAGAAGTGGCTGCCGAAGCATTGACTCATCACAACCGTGCCTTTACGGACAAAGATGGCAATGACAAAGTGCTTGATTCCGGCGGGGAATACCAATGGCGTAACGACGGAGAAGAGCATCTGTTCAATCCGCAAACGATCCATACGCTGCAGCATGCAGTACGCACTGGTGATTACAAACTGTATAAAAAGTATTCCAAACTCGTGCAAGGCGAAAATGATCAGTTGCTGACCATTCGCTCCATGCTGAGACTGAAACCAGTCGGTCCTGCGATTCCTTTGGAAGAAGTAGAGTCCGTCGAAGATATTATGCGCCGATTCAAAACAGGGGCAATGTCCTTCGGTTCAATCAGCAAAGAGGCACACGAAGATCTTGCTATTGCGATGAACCGTGTTGGTGGTAAATCCAATACAGGTGAAGGCGGCGAAGATCCGGCTCGCTTCATTAAAGATAGTAACGGTGATTCTCGCCGCAGTGCGATCAAACAGGTGGCATCCGGACGTTTTGGTGTAACATCCAACTATCTGGTTAATGCCGACGAGATTCAGATCAAGATGGCACAGGGAGCAAAACCGGGTGAAGGTGGACAGTTGCCTGGACGTAAGGTGTACCCTTGGGTTGCTGAGGTTCGTGGATCAACACCGGGTGTAGGTCTGATCTCTCCGCCACCGCATCATGATATCTACTCGATTGAGGATCTGGCCGAGTTGATCTATGACTTGAAAAATGCCAATCCACGTGCAGAGATCAACGTTAAATTGGTATCCGAAGTCGGCGTTGGAACGATTGCTGCTGGTGTTGCTAAAGGTCGTGCCGACATAATCCTCGTCAGCGGTTATGACGGTGGAACTGGGGCTTCTCCACAGGGTTCGATTCGCCACGCGGGTATGCCTTGGGAGCTGGGACTTGCAGAAACGCATCAAACGTTGATGCTGAACAATCTGCGTGACCGTGTCGTACTGGAAACAGACGGAAAAATGCTGAATGGTCGTGACTTGGCCATCGCTGCTTTGCTGGGAGCTGAAGAGTATGGATTCTCTACAGCACCACTCGTTGCACTTGGCTGTATCATGATGCGTGTCTGCCAGATGGATACATGTCCGGTAGGTGTAGCAACACAAAACCCTGAATTGCGTAAAAATTACACGGGAGATCCTGCTCATGTCGTTAACTTCATGCGTTTTGTCGCTGAAGACGTTCGCGAAATCATGGCTGATCTTGGCTTCCGTACCATTCAGGAAATGGTAGGTCGTACCGATTGCCTCGAAACGGTAGAGGCTGTAGACCACTGGAAGAAAAAAGGTGTAGATCTGTCGGTATTGTTGCATGTGCCTGAAATGCCAGAAGGCTCTGCACGTTACCGTACACAGCATCAAAACCACCAATTGGAAGAGACGCTGGATATGCAGCAGTTGCTGCCATTGGCGCAACCTGCGCTTGAATCCGGTCAACCGGTTGAAGCGGTGCTTCCAATTACCAATGTAAACCGTGCAGTAGGTACCATTTTGGGTAGTGAAATTACGCGCAAATATGGAATAGCAGGATTGCCTGAAGATACGGTTCAATTCAAATTTGTCGGGTCCGCTGGACAAAGCTTCGGGGCCTTTGTACCTAGAGGTATTACATTGACCGTTGAAGGGGATTCCAATGACTATGTAGGTAAAGGGTTGTCCGGAGGTAAACTGATCGTCATGCCTTCACCGAAAGCCACATTTGATGCCGAAGATAACATCATCATTGGTAACACGGCTCTATACGGTGCAACCAGTGGTGAGGCGTATATTCGTGGTATTGCGGGAGAGCGGTTCGCTGTGCGGAACTCGGGTGCCAAAGTGGTTGTTGAAGGTGTAGGCGACCATGGTTGTGAGTACATGACGGGGGGACGTGTCGTCGTTCTGGGTGATACAGGTCGTAACTTCGCAGCCGGGATGTCCGGAGGTATCGCTTATGTGTATGATCCGAAAGGCACATTCCTGAAACGTTGTAATCTGGAAATGGTACTTTTGGAGCGTATCGAAGATGTCTCTGAGAGTGCTGATCTGCGAGGCATGATTCAGCGTCACGTTGCGAACACAGGCAGTGAGGCGGGGCAGCGCATTCTGGATAACTGGCAGCAATCTTTAGATCAATTTGTTCGGGTTATTCCAAAGGACTTCAAACGAATGACTGAGCAAATCGAACGGATTCAGGCAACGGGCCTGACCGGAGAGGCTGCTTTGCTGGCTGCATTTGAAGCAAACATGCGTGAACTCGCACGTGCAGGAGGTTGATTCACCATCCCTGTTTGAATGCATGAACAGGTTGTCTTAAGAATTATAGGAGCTTTATGGCTGCCAAACCGGCGCCGTAGAGCTCCTATTTGGTTTTCGACAAAATTAGAACCTAGACAAAAAACGCTATCGCCATGAGACGACAACATTGAGGAACTTTCTCAAGTATAATAAGGCTAGTTTTGGAGTGCAGGGAAAGTATAAAGATAAGAGAGGTTAGCGGAATGAATATGAAGCAACCAAGCAGGGGCGACCGTAAGCCGAAAGGTAAACCAGTCGAAGCTACCCAGATGGACATCATGAAAGTTTTACTACAATGCGGAATCGACCCGGAGCGTTGGAACCATTTCGTATCCTCCGACAACAACAAGCGCGCTTGACAACACATCGACAAGCCTAGAATAGATGGAGGGAAATCAAGACATAAAAAAGCCCAGCAACCGGAGAATGGTATTTCTCGGTACTGGGTCTTCTTTGCGGATTTAATCCATACTACGTTCCATACGGACAAAAGCAATAAAACGACGTGCCTCTTCTTCTGTTAAGGGTTTGCCATCAATCATCAGGCCGAAGCGTTCCAGCACTTCCTTATCCGATAATTCGAGGGCGTCCACGAACTCCCTTACATCCTCATCCATTACGACATCACTTTGTTTCGTCCGTCCAATGAGATAATCAATGGATACGCCAAAGATGTCAGCAAGTCTCGTTAACACTTCGAAATCCGGTTTGCGTCGGTTTTTCTCGTAGTGGGAGAGAGCAGCTCTTGTAATATGAATGGAGCTCGCAAGTTCTTCTTGAGTAAGTCCCCGCTGTTCCCTTAATTCAGCAATGCGATTTCCGTAGCTCATATGCTATTTCCCCCTGAACG
The DNA here is from genome assembly GCF_013359905.1 of Paenibacillus taichungensis. GTDB lineage: Bacteria > Bacillota > Bacilli > Paenibacillales > Paenibacillaceae > Paenibacillus > Paenibacillus taichungensis. The sequence goes on from NZ_JABMCC010000121.1 coordinate 459,125, forward strand.
CCATCAAATATATATTAGAACAATCCTGAGCCAAGTGTTTGATCAGGGCAGCTTTCCTGCATCATCGTAACGCCTTAGTAGTCCTATTTGAATATAGGTCTGTCTAAGGACATCTCATATTGTCGTAAATCAAAAGAACCATGTCCAAATACTGCTTGACATGATACAAATTGTATCGTAAATTGGACGTATGGAGTTACAAAATGTATCATTTGGGATATTTTAAGTATGACCACGTTGCCTAGCCAATATACCTGTGAGAAGGAGTATAGGCAACTCTTGTAAGCTAATCCATTCTAAAGGAATGAAGCCATGAATTCAATGATTCAGGAATGGGCGGATCTCAAGTTAAATGTCCATATGTACATTCAGGAGTTTCATGGCAAATTGGTAGACCGCAAAAGACGCCCCGTTCTGTTGCTTGGTATGGACACACGAGCGATCACCTTCCTGAGCGACCTGGACTTGCCAATCTCATCAGAGATGCTGATTGGTTTGGATGTAGAAGATAGCCATGTATGTGTACGACTCCACGCAAGGTTGCAATGGAAACAGCCCTTCGGTGAGCTCACATTGTATCATTCAAGCTTGCATATTCAGCAAGAGCAGACACTATATATAACGGGACAGTTAAATACAATGATTCGAGAAGTTCAGTTTCCGACCGTTTCCCGGTTTCAGTATGAGAAGGCATCGGAACAACCTAACTTGCAGGAAACCTATCATTACATTGATTTTACCATATGAGTTGAACACATTCTAAACATATTCTGAACAAGCATGTACTTAACGCCATTTTACTATATTTCATAGCGTTATGCATTAGTTCTTTAACACCAAAAGCATTTGCGCAATGAATAAAGGGGCGAGGGGGATCATACTATTTCAGGAAGTTTGGATATGGTTGAAATGCACTGCCACATTTTATCCGGTCTGGATGATGGCCCTGTTCGAATGGAGCAGTCCGTTGCGATGGCTGAGAAGGCGGCAGCCTCAGGAATTACCTCGATCATTGCTACTCCGCATCACCTGAACGGGCAGTACAACAATCAACCCAACGTGGTCAATCAGGCAGTGGACCTGCTACAAGCAGAACTTCGCAAACGCAATATTCGCTTGGAGATCCGTCCCGGACAGGAGATCAGGGTACATGACAACCTGATTGCAGACTTATACGCAGGAAAGTGCTGCACACTCGCCGGGAGTCGTTACATGTTGCTGGAATTGCCCTTTGGTCATATCCCCTCGCAGTTCCCCGGGATACTCCAAGAACTTAAGTTGGCGGGGATCATTCCAATTATTGCTCATCCCGAACGAAATCGTCCAATCCAGAACAATCCCGATTTATTGGTTGAATATGTTGGGCAAGGTGCTCTATGTCAAATCACGGCTCAATCGGTCATAGGACTTTTCGGACGAAAAGTTCAGAGATGGTGTTTTCATTTTTGCAAAGAAAACGGATTTCATTTCATTTCATCAGATGCCCATGATATGGAAAAAAGAACATTTTCAATGAAAGCCGCTTACCGTTTGCTTGAACGCCGATTTGGAAATCAACTGGTTCAAAGTTTGCAAAATAATGCTTGGTCGGTATGGAACAATCAAATCATAGAGCCGGAAAAACCCGTAATGATGAAGCGTAAATTGTTGTTCTGGTAACTGGATGAAAATATATAAGACACCGTTCTTCATCATAATTGCTGATTTAAATGGGAGGAATACGAGATGGAGTTAAAAGAGTATATGCAAATTTTACGAAAACGAATTTGGATTATTGTTGCCTTTGTTGCGGTTGCTTGCATAGGGGCAGGTGTTAAAAATTATTTTTTGACTGTACCTTTATATGAGGCAAATGCCAAATTAATCGTGAACCAGGCATATAACGTTCAAGGTGTTCCAAGCCTTGATATTAGTTCGATTCAAACCAATATTAAAGTGATTAATTCCTATATCGAAATTATTAAATCTTCAGCAATTCTCGATAAAGTTGCTGCTACATATCCCGATCTAGATATGAGCGGGAATCAACTAGCACAGAGCATAAGGGTAACGACCGCGAACGAATCCCAGGTTATGAGTTTGACCGCCACCGGTTTATCTTCTGAAAAAGCAGCGAAAACAGTAAACGCCGTTGCCAAAGTGTTTAAATCCCAAATCCCCGTAATCATGAAAGTGGACAACGTAACCATTCTGAGTGAAGCCAAGCCTACGGATTCCTCTAAACCTATTAATGTAAATCCTGTTATAAACATTCTGATTAGTTTCCTTGTTGGTCTCTTACTATCTATAGGATTTATATTCCTGTTGGAATATCTGGATGATACCTTGAAGACGGAGGATGAATTGGAAAAAGAACTGGGTATCCCCACACTTGCTGTTATCTCCAGAATCAGAAAAGAGGAAGCTCGTTTATCCAAGCAATCAACAACATCTCAAAAACAGGTAGGTGATGGCCAGTATGCCACGGTTAACCAATGAGAAAGGGACCCTTGTAACAATGGCTAATCCTAAATCTACTTCATCTGAATCTTACCGGAAGTTAAGAACCAATATTCAATTTTCTTCTATTGATAGTCAGATTCAAACGATCATGATTGCTTCGGCGTTGTCCGGTGAAGGGAAAACGACAACAATCGGTAATCTGGCAGTTACATACGCGCAGGAAGGGAAGAAGGTCCTTCTGATGGATACCGATTTACGCAAACCTACGGTGCATCGCATGTTTAATGTTCCTAACCATGTGGGGCTAACGAGTGTTTTATCCAGCCAATATAAAGTTACGGAAGTACTTCGAGAAACCGGAGTGGAAGGGCTGCATGTTTTGTCTTCCGGCCCTATACCTCCTAATCCTTCAGAGATGATTGGATCTCGTAAAATGACGGCTTTGCTCCAGGATTTGAAAGAAGAATACGATGTGATTTTATTTGATACACCACCTGTTCTGGCGGTTACAGATGCTTTAATTATTAGTTCATTGTGTGATGGAGTAATTCTTGTTGTGAGCGCGGGCAAGGTGAAAAAAGATCTTGTCAAAAAGGCAAAAGCCCATCTTGAGCATGTGAACGCACGTATCCTTGGAGCCGTCTTGAATAATGTTCAGCTGCCCAAAAGTCGAAGTTCTTATTATGGTGGAAATGCATAACGAATGTGCGCATTAAACTAAAGATAATATCATCAAAGGTGATGTCTACTATACCTTTATCAAGGTAGGCACTCGGTCACACTGTGGGTAGTGTACCTTAGACGTATATCGTCAAGGGTGTGATGTGAGGATGGGTTTAATGCCCTTTTATGAAATTAAAAGTAAGAATTGCATCAATTTATTTCATGATTTCATGGATTTTAATAAATGATCCAACTCATGCTTTTAAACATAAAAAATAATAATGGATAGGGTGGTATTTATGACTAAAGTGAGGAAAGCAATCATTCCCGCAGCCGGATTGGGAACCCGATTTTTACCCGCTACAAAGGCAATGCCTAAAGAAATGCTCCCTATTGTGGATAAACCAACCATTCAATACATCGTTGAAGAAGCTGTAGCTTCCGGGATTGAGGACATTATTATTGTAACGGGCAAGGGAAAACGTGCGATTGAAGATCATTTTGACAGCGCGTTTGAACTGGAGCAAAATCTGCTCGAAAAAGGAAAGCTCAGCTTACTGGAAGAAGTCCGGAAGTCCTCCAACGTTGATATTCATTACATAAGGCAGAAGGAAGCGCTGGGACTCGGGCATGCTGTATGGTGTGCTCGAAACTTTATTGGAAATGAGCCATTTGCTGTATTGCTCGGCGATGATATTGTGGTTTCGGATGTGCCGTGCACGAAGCAACTCATTCAGCAATATGAGAAGGTCAACCAGTCTGTACTCGGAGTGAAAACAGTAAGTCCAAGTGAAACCTACCGCTATGGAATTATTGATCCCCTGCATACAGAGGGACGCTTGTCCTCTGTAAACAGTATGGTTGAAAAACCTCCATTGGGTACAGCACCTTCCAACTTGGCTATTATGGGCCGATATATTTTGACACCTAAGGTATTTGAGTATCTGGAAGAACAAAATGTGGGTGCAGGTGGTGAGATCCAGCTCACGGATGCGCTGCAAATGCTGAATCGGGATGAAGGAATTAGTGCTTATGATTTTGAAGGGTCCCGATTTGACGTCGGTGAGAAACTGGGCTATATCCTGACCACACTTGATTTTGCTCTCAAAAATAAAGAATTGCGTGCGCCGGTCCTAATGGCGATAGAAGAGATTTTAATGAAGGAACAATTGAATCAAATGCTTGTAGCAGGAGGGGATAGTCTGTGAAACTTTCAAGACCGGAATACTTTGGGAGTGGAGAAGCCCTGGTCAAGGATGGCACTTCGGCAGTATTGGAACAGCCTTACTCCCAGCGTGTTGGCGGATATGCTGACATAATAAAACCGTTTATCGATTTTATTATTGCGGCTGTGTTGTTGCTGATTACATCACCGGTCATGCTTGTTGCAGCAATTATGATTAAGCTTGATTCCAAAGGACCTGTAATATTCAGACAAGAACGTTACGGGAAAAACGGAGTTAAATTTAGTATTTATAAATTCAGAACGATGCGTACGGATGCGCCGAAATATGGCGTATCTCCAACGACAAGCGATGATCCGAGAATTACACGGCTGGGTAGATTACTTCGTAAAACTAGCCTGGATGAGCTGCCACAATTGCTTAATATTATCAAGGGTGACATGAGCTTTATAGGTCCCAGACCTGAAATGAAGCGAATCGTAGAAGAAAGCTACACGGATCTGGAGCGCAGACGTTTTCTGGTGAAACCAGGGATTACTGGATTATGGCAAGTAAGTGATGTTCGCAAGGAACCGATTCACCATAATCTGCAATATGATTTTCACTATATCTCCAACGTCTCTATGAAGATGGATATCATTATCATTTTTAAAACCGTTGGCGTTATGATCAAAAGTAATACATTTTAACCAACTCTTTAGATAATATGGAGCGTGATCGCATTGAAACATGTTGTAGTGACTGGCGCGGCGGGTTTTTTGGGCTCACATCTAGTCAAATCATTAATTGATCAAGGACATCAGGTTACCGGAATAGATAACCTTTCAACAGGCATATCTAAAAATCTGCAAGAGGTGGCTAACAGCCCCCTCTTTTTTTTCCGTGAAGCTGATGTTACGCTACCCGACTCACTGGATTTTCTGGTAGATCAGCCAGTGGATGAAGTCTATCATTTGGCTTCACCCGCTTCACCCAAGTTCTATCAGGCAGATTCGATCGGGACGATCTGGGTGAACACTCGAGGAACCTATCATTTGCTGGAGCTCGCTCGTACCAAAGGAGCAAAGTTCCTATATTCTAGTACGAGTGAAGCTTATGGAGATCCTGAAGTTCATCCACAGCCTGAAAGTTATCGAGGTAATGTGAACACTTGGGGACCAAGGGCCTGTTATGATGAGGCCAAGCGTTTGGGAGAAGTTTTTTGTTATGAATACTACACGAAACACAGTGTTCCCGTGAAGGTAGCGCGTATTTTTAATACGTATTCCTCAGGACTACGAAACGATGACGGTCGTGTCATTTCCAACTTTGTAACACAGGCACTGACGGGGCAGGATATCACGGTGTATGGTGACGGATCACAGACTCGCTCCTTCTGTTATGTGGATGATAACATTCGAGGACTACAGCAACTGATGGCAGTAGATAGAGCAAATGGAGAAATTATCAACATTGGAAATCCCACGGAATATAGCGTACTTGAAGTTGCTCGTTTGGTTAAAGAGCTTACGCAATCAGACAGCAATCTCGTTTTTTTACCTTTGCCAGAAGATGACCCTAAGGTTAGACGTCCGGTCATTGACAAGGCTCGAGAAATTTTAAATTGGGAACCTGAGATTGGCTTGGAAGAAGGATTACAACTTACGATCCACCATTACCGGGCGATGCTGCAGGAAACCTCATGAAGCTGAACAAAGTGAGTTGAGATAAGTGCATAAAATATTGATTGCCCACAGTTTATATCCACCGCATGTCATTGGTGGGGCTGAAATATCCACACAAATCCTTGCTCAGACTCTGGATCTAAGTTATGACGTAAAGGTCATTACGGTAGGGGGACACAAGGAGGGCGAAGTGCGGAAAGATTCCGTTAACGGAATTGAAATCTTGAGATTGCCGTTTAACAATCGTTACTGGATTGGTGATTCTTCGAGGCGAGTATCTACCTCTGACAAAGTGTTATGGCGAGTTCAGGACATATTCAACATCAGACAGTATCGGTATATTAAACGATATCTTGCGCTGACACGTCCGGTTGTAGTTCATACCCAGAATATCCCTGGTCTCAGCCTGGCGATCTGGAAAGCAGCGTTTGAACTGGAGATTCCAGTGGTGCATACACTTCGGGATTTCTCACTGATTGAGCCTATTCAAATATCAGCGTATTCCAGAGTGTACAGACAAATTTCGAAGAGATACAGCCGCATGATCTCATCGGTAATTGGCATATCGCAACATATCCTCAGGACGCATACAGCGATGGGGTTCTTCGAACACGCCTCTAAACATGTGATTCATAATATTGTAGAGAATAATGATAATGTTCAGGACTTGTATGCTGACAAGGAGGTTCGTCATGATCAGCCGCTGAACATAGGATATTTTGGACAATTAACCGAAGTAAAGGGTGTTCATTATTTGATTGATGCAGTGAAAAAATTAGATCAGAAGATTTTAGGAAAGTTGTTTATTCACGGAGATGGTCCGATGCTGCATCAATTGCAAGAACTGGCTGAGTCAGAACCGCGTATCATTTTTAAGGGCAAATTGGATAAATCACAAATCGCCCGGAGGATGGCAGGGATGGATTTGACCATCGTGCCTTCTACATGGGATGAACCTTTTGGTAGAGTGGTCATTGAGTCTTATCAGGTAGGTACACCCGTCTATGCTTCAAAGGTTGGAGGAATGCCGGAGATTTTGATGGATTCAGGGAGATTTACATTTGCAGCCCACAGTGCAGATGAGATTAGTAAGGCGATTCTCAACTATTATGAGTTGTCTGAATTGGAAAAAAATCAAATGAAGCTTCAATGCTTTGCACACAGTCAATCCTTTAATGAAGATTACCTTCTCAAGGAGCACGCCAACATCTATGAGAAGCTAATCAGGTGTGGAGGTTAACATGTACATGACTTCTTTGGATGCCAGAACCAGATCACATTCGTTTGCACAGATGAGATCCGAATCCCCGTCCTCATTGTTTACGGTGTCCATGCATTTTTTGCTTATCTATCTATCCATCTACGGTTTGATTTCAATTTATGTAGATAATATTGTGATTCGTTCTTTGAAAGACGTAGGTATGGTGTTCATTTCCATTTTTTCTTTTGCTAGAGTTTATCGTCATCAGGTTTCCTTCTTAAATCCGTTCCTGTTTATACTGGGATCCATTGTAGTGCTGGGAGCATTGAACGTATTGCTGGGTTCAAGTGTGGTTACGCTGATCTATGGTATCAAAATTACGTTTTTGCCTCTCGTGATGTTATTTACAGGCATGCTTATAGCTCAATATGATGGAATTTATGCATTTGCCAGAACTAACCTGATCATTTTTATGATGCTAATTGCGGGATGGTTAATTCAATACTCTTTGGGCATAGAAAAGCTAATCACCATGGGATTTGTATACGGAGTGAATATCAAAAACTATCTTGAGGGAGTACCACGCCTGTCTTCTATTACCTATTCACCTGATGGCTACGCTTACGCCCTTCTTATGACAGGTATAATTGCTGAACGAACCAGAGCTGCAGTGAACCATCGGAGTTTTCGAATATTGATCCAGCTGTTGACAATCAGCTTCTTGCTGTTATCTACCATTCGATCAGCACTGTTACTATGGTTCGTATATCAAGTAGGTATGTTTTTTCTGCATATTCGTAAATATACCAAAAAAAATACATTGATCTTAGGCGTTACTTTCATATTACTCCCAGCAGCAGTATTTTTCGGAGGAAAAATGCTGCAATCCAAAAATCTTCTTTCCAGTTCTTCCCTATTAGATCGATTGCAGTCATGGGGCAGCAATCTGACCTCTCCGTTCACGATGAATGGAATGATCGGTAATGGAATTGGCTCAGTAGGGGCTGCAAGCCGGAGAACACATATGATAGGACTAAACTCCAGTAATTTTGCGGTAGACAATCAGTACTTTTCCTTATACGAACAGACAGGTTGGATCGGAATCGTTTATTTTATCGCATTTTTTATGTGGATCGTTGTCTCGCTCGTGAAGAGAATGGATAAACTTCCTGATTCGAATTCTTTGCGTCTGCCTCAGGTAGGGCTCGCTCTTGGCGCAGGAGTGGCAGCCGCAAGTTTAACAACGAATGTACTTGAGTTGCTTCCTGCCAACGTTTTCTTCTGGATGTTCATTGGCATGGCTCTCTATCAGTATCGCGAAGCAGACGATATACATTACAAAGCGGGTGAGCTTAAATGAAAGTTTTGCATATAGGAGAATACGTTGTTGGCGGGGTAGCGACATATTTAAACGAGCTTGTTGCATACCAACGTCATATTTTTGATGTTTATTTGCTGATGAGCGACCATAATTCGGCTTCTGATTTTGATTTGGAGCCAGATCGCATTTTTCGTTACAAGTATAAACGGCACCCCAAGCACTTTTTTTCGGCCATGAGACAGATTCACCAAACCATACGACGCATTCAACCGGATATAATTCATGTTCACAGCTCATTTGCGGGTATGCTCGCAAGGGGCTTATTTTTTATAACGCCTCGAAAAGCGAGCGTGTTTTATTGCTCACATGGATGGTCCTTTCTAATGGATACTAAGCCTTTACATAAAAAGGCGTATTTCATGATCGAGAAAGTGCTGGAGTTCAAAACAGATTTTATCATCAATATTTCGAAGTATGAGTTGGAACAATCCGTTCGACTAGGAATGTCCCCTGCTAAATCGAGATTTGTATACAGTGGTCTGCGTGATCGGAAAAATATCCAACGACCAGATCATTCTCCACCAGTTGTTCAAGATGATTTGGATAAGACGAGTGTCATTCAGCTCTTATTCGTTGGCAGATATGATCGACAGAAGGGACTAGATATCCTTCTAGATGTCATGGGTAAATATCCTGAACTTCAGCAGTTAATCCGGCTATATGTCATCGGTGATAGTGTGCTGGAAAAGAATGAATGGAGCTTCCCTGAAAATGTTGTTCGGTTGGGTTGGGTGGACAATGCGGAAATTGATAACTATTACGAGCAATGCGATGCAATTATCATGCCATCAAGGTGGGAGGGATTACCCTTGGTAGCTCTGGAAGCTATGAAGAACCACAAGCCAGTGATCGCAAGCAATCGGGCCTCTTTGCCGGAGTTAGTCTCACATGGCATGAACGGATACATCTTTGATCTCAACCGACCCGAAGAGCTGAGAGAGATTCTTATGAGTCTGGATAAAATGACGCTGGCCGCCATGGGCGAAGTAGGTCATGGCATTTACAAGGAGAAGTTCAGCTCTGATCGAATGAATGAAGAGTTCGTTAGTCTCTATTATGAAGCGAGGAATATCGGGGTTGCCTTCCAGGGGGTTCATCCTGCTTCACGTTTGGAAATTTCAAAGAGAAATGGAGAATAACATGATCAGAATATATATTAATGCCCGCTTCCTAACTCAGACCGTTACCGGAGTACAGCGGTATGCAATTGAGCTTATAAAGGAAATAGACAAACTCATTGAGGCGGGAGAGGTGGATGGAACAAGATATGAGTTTTGTCTGCTTTCCCCCGCAAATGTTATCACTAAACTTGAATTAAAGCATATCCGTCACCAGGTGGTCGGCAGATTCAAGGGACATGTGTGGGAGCAGCTTGAGCTTCCGCTCTATGCGAGGAAAGGATTACTGATCAACCTTTGTAACACAGGCCCGGCGTTCAAACGAAATCAGGTCGTTACAATCCACGATGCATCCGTATTCAGTTATCCGAAGGCATTTTCTTTTGCTTTTCGTTCATGGTATCAGTTTTTGACCGTTAGGTTGGGGAAGATTTCCAAAAAGGTGATCACGGTATCCAATTTCTCCAAAGGAGAACTGATCCAACACTGCAAAATTGCCGCACAGAAAGTAACCGTCACTCATTTGGGCATTGATCATATTCATCATAGGCAAGCTGCTCAAGGAACGCTGGAGAAATACGGGATTAAATCACCGTACGTCCTGGCTGTCAGCACCATGAATCCATATAAGAACTTCAAGCTGATTTTAGAAATTTTGCCTGAGGTGAAGGCGCAAAATTTGAGTGTGGTCATTGTTGGTTCGAAAAACAGCAAGGTATTCAGCAATCACGCATTGAGCGAATCGGATGGCATAAATTGGGTGGGTTATGTGACGGACGAAGAGTTAAAAGCGTTGTACGAACATGCTGCTGGCTTCATTTTCCCGTCGTTGTATGAAGGATTTGGCTTGCCGCCGCTTGAGGCGATGGCGCTCGGGTGTCCGGTGATTGTATCTTCTCGAGGGTCCATTCCGGAAGTATGTGGGGAAGCTGGGCTTTACTTTGATCCTCATCATCCGCAGGAAGCCGCTTCACGCCTAGTCGAGATTATGTCTGACCCGGAGCTTGGCCAGAGATTGTCCATTCAGGGCAGAGAGCATTCGGCTTTTTTCTCCTGGAACAAATGTGCCAAGGATACAGTCAACGTAATCATGAGTACGGTGTAAGAAGGCTTTATGCGGTCTTTCAAGGGAGATAAAACCTATGAATAAGGTATTTGTTGCTATTGATTTCCCGCCCGAAAAAGGAGGGATTCATGATTACGCTTATGGACTTATATCACAGATTCCGGCAGAAGAGACTACGGTTCTAACGAATAAAATAAAGGATGTTGCAGCGTCAGAACAATTTGACCAGAAGACCGATTTCGAGATTATCCGGAAACGAATCTTTTGGAATTCCAATAAGCTCCTGCTCATCGTATCGCAGCTGATCCTATTCTTCCAGCTTATTATTCTGAAATGGCGCAAAAAGGCCGATGAAATACACTTTGTTAACATATTCCCAGTAGGCATCACAGGCCCGTTTATGAAAACTTTTTTTGGGGTTAAATATTTCCCTTATGTTCATGGCCTTGATGTTATGGGGATGGTGAACAGCAAGTTGTTTCCACTCTTGTTGTTCATTTTGAGGCGGTCTGAAAAGGTGATTGCCAATAGTCAGTATACCAAGTCAAAGTTGGTGGAGCTCGGTATTCCGGAGAGGCAGATTGTCATTATTCCACCGGGATTAAACGTAAGTAAACTAATCGGTGGTTCTGATTTCAATGAAAATATCAGGGATAAATATAATCTGCATGGCAAAAAAGTGATGATAACCGTCTCTCGTTTGGTTGAACGCAAGGGACATGATGTCACTCTTAAAGCTATTAGTCATCTGATCGAGCGGATTCCTAATCTGAAATATCTAATATGTGGAGATGGTCCACACAGAGGGGAATTGGAACGTCTGGTGAGGCAGTACGGGTTAGATTCTGTAGTCGTTTTTACAGGAGGCATCACTGACCATGAGCTACATCAGATATATGAATGTTCTGATCTTTTTGTCATGCCTAGCCGTGATATTAAGGAAAAAGGTGATGTAGAAGGTTTCGGAATCGTATTCCTTGAAGCCAATTACTACAGATTACCTGTGATTGCGGGCAACAGCGGTGGAATTCCTGACGCAGTAAAGGACGAGATAACGGGTTATCTTGTAAATCCTCTGGATGAAAAGGAAATCGCCAATCGTATCGAAGAATTGATTACGGATGAAGGACTGGCCAGAACGATGGGAAATAACGGTTATGACTGGGTTATTAATCATTGCTTATGGTCGCATCGCGGACAGCTGTTGAAGCAACTCATCTAATTGTATCCACAATCTTCATGTTCTAATCTAGGAGGATTAAGGATGAAAATATGTATTGTTACCCATAGGATTGTTAAAGGAGAAGGGCAAGGCAGAGTCAACTATGAAGTCGCAGTTGAAACCTTAAGGCAGGGCCATGAAGTTATTATGATTGCCAATGAGGTGGAGTCACAATTACTTGAGAATAAAAGCGCTACATGGATTAAGGTATTTCCTTCTCTCAAGTTACCGCAGCTATTGCGCTATCAAATCTTTGCCTTTAAGAGTGCGATTCATATTCGCAAGCTAAGAAAAGCAAAACAGGTTGATCTTGTCATGGTCAACGGTTTTATCACTTGGGCTAAAGGTGACATCAATGCTGTTCACTTTGTACACAGCACATGGATTAAATCCCCCGTACATAGTTTCCGCGTACACCGCTCTTGGAAACGTTGGTATTTTGGTCTTTACACTCTTGTTAATGCGTTTCTCGAACGGTACGCTTTTCGCAAAAGCGGTAAGATTATTGCTGTTTCCGAGAAAGTGAAGAATGAATTAATTAAATTGGGCATTAAGCATGATAAGGTGCAAGTCATTCATAATGGAGTGGATGTGCGTGAATTTTATCCCTGTGAAACTGGGAAGAAGAGCAAAATGGATATCAACCCCAGCCAGGTTGTAGGTCTTTTTGCTGGTGATATCAGTAGTCCAAGAAAAAACCTAGACACCGTGCTAAAGTCAATGGTATCCGTACCTGCGCTATCTCTTGTTGTAGCTGGTTCTACTAACAGAAGCATTTATCCTCAAATGGCCGAGGATCTGAATATTAAAGATCGGGTTCATTTTTTGGGTTTCCGCAAGGATATGGGACATATCATGCGCAATGTGGATCTGTTTATCTTCCCTTCACGTTATGAGGCTTGCAGTCTAGTTGTACTCGAAGCACTTGCATCAGGAATACCGGTCGTTATAACAGAGGAATCGGGCGTAACTGAAATTATACGGAGCTCAGGCGAAAATATGCCCTCAGGAATTGTCCTGACTGATCCAAACGATGCAGAGCAGTTAACTAATGTTCTCAATTCTCTTATTCTCAACGAGATGAAAATGGAAAAAATGGGTAAGAAATCTAGAGAAATTGCATTGCAAAATGATTGGAAAATGATGTCCAGGAAATATTTAGACAGTTTTGAAGAGGTTCTGTATCAGAAAGAAAAGAAACGCTCCCTAAGAACACGGAGTTTAGAGGTTGAATCATAATTACGCCTGGCTAAACAGAGAGAGGTTAATCTTATGATGGAACTAGCTTCGAAAGGGAATATCAAACAGCGAAGTATATACACGTCCATATTAATGACCAGTTTCGCCAACATTTTGATAATGGGAATTACAACAGTGACATCTATTATTACTAGTCGAATGTTTGGAGCGGAAGGCAAGGGGGAACTGGCTGCGATTCTGTTTTGGCCAGGATTTCTTACCAATCTGGCAACGTTAGGCTTGCCAACGGCACTAATCTATCATATCAAAAAAAATAGTATTCAAATCCCTGTATATATGGGGATGGGATTTCTAGTGCAGATTCCAATCAGTATTATTCTAGGATTCATAAGTTGGTTTGGAGTATCAACATGGTTATCGAATTATCCTGATTCGGTTATTTCCATTGCGAGGGTATATATTACATCCCTTTCTCCCATTTTTCTGATCATTGGTGTATTAGCAGCGACGGCACAAGGTACAGAGAAGTTTCATATCTATAATTTCGCAAGGCTATTTGCCCCACTTATTAATTTCGTAGGCCTGGTTTTTTTATGGATTAGCGGAACCCTCTCATTGGAACGTGCTATTATTGTAAGTTTTATTTCCTACTTCATTGTACTAGGATTCTATGCGTACACACTTCGGATGCATATCTCAATACAGATATCCAAAGTTATGGGTCACATCAAATCCAGTTTGCACTTGTTTAGTTTTGCGGCAAGAGTAAGCGGAGTTGAGTTGCTCAACACACTTTATAATCAGTTTGATAAAATTATTATTTTAGCGTTGTTAACCCCCCGTGATTTTGGTCTGTATTCCGTCGTATACGCACTATCCCGTATGTTTAATGTATTCCAGACGGCTATAACGAACGTCATATTCCCAAAAGCTGCTGGATTGGAGCAAGAAAAAGTATTTGGTCTTGTGGGTAGATCGTTTAGAATCAGCATGATTTTTATGATGATCATTGTTGTGCCTAGTATGATCGTTGGTCGTTACTTTATAGGTTTATTATTTGGCGAAGAATTTTTGGATGCCAGCAGTGCTTTTTATCTTCTTTCATTGGAATGTGTTGTGGGCGGGGGAGCGAGCATACTGGCTTCTTCATTTAACGCTCTAGGACGGCCTGGAGTAATTCTGGTTGGACAGAGTTCTGCTGTTGTCATAACCATAACTTTATTTTTCCTTCTTACACCTCACTACGGATTACATGGAATTGCGCTTGCTCTGCTAACAGGTTCTGTTGTGCGGATTATGGTTTCTCTGATCTCATTAAAAAAAATATATAGTATTCCAATGAGACAAATGGTTTTTAACAAAGATGATGTTCATTTTTTGCTGAAACGCCTTAACCAGCAGAAATTTTTGAGGAGAGGTAGATGAGACAGAGTAAAAGCTCAAATGCGTGTAAAATATAGAGAGTGGAGTGATAACCATGAGAATCGTACTTCTCTCCGGTGGATCAGGCAAGAGGTTATGGCCCTTATCCAACGATACGAGATCGAAGCAGTTTCTGAAAGTACTGGAGGGCCCTGAAGGGCAAACTGAATCCATGGTTCAACGGGTGTGGAGGCAACTACAGCATACTGGATTAAGCGAACAGGCCACGATCGCAACGAGTAAGCCGCAGGTGGAGATTTTACGGAGTCAACTGGGAGATGAGGTTGATCTTGTCGTAGAGCCAGAACGCAGAGATACCTTTCCCGCAATTGCCTTGGCAGCTGTGTATCTGTACTCGGTACAGGGTGTCAGTCTGAACGAAACGGTTGCTGTACTTCCCGTTGATCCCTATGTGGAGGAATCCTTTTTCTATAAAGTTACGGAGCTTGAAGGAGTGTTAGATGAGTCTGGTGCGGAGCTCGCATTAATCGGGGTAAAACCCACGTATCCTTCAGAGAAATACGGTTATATT
The DNA here is from genome assembly GCF_013359905.1 of Paenibacillus taichungensis. Classification (GTDB taxonomy): domain Bacteria; phylum Bacillota; class Bacilli; order Paenibacillales; family Paenibacillaceae; genus Paenibacillus; species Paenibacillus taichungensis. Next base: position 474,220 of record NZ_JABMCC010000121.1, read on the forward strand.
ATTCCTGATCCCCATGAAACCGAAAAACATAACCATTACGCCAAAGTATCACGTTTTCAAGAAAAACCCTGTGAGACTGAAGCGGCAGAGATGATAGAACAATCTGCCCTTTGGAATTGCGGGGTTTTTGCATTCAAGCTGAACTATCTGATTAATCTGCTGATTTCCCTTGAACTGCCAATTCAGTATGAAGAGATGCTGAAACAATACGGAAGATTACAGAAAATTAGCTTCGATTATCAGGTAGTCGAAAAAGCCAGTCACATCGTGGTTACACCTTATGAGGGATATTGGAAAGATCTCGGCACATGGAATACGCTGACGGACGAGATGAGTACTCATATTGTGGGCAAAGGTGTAATGACGAACAGCTCGGTGAACACACATCTGATCAATGAGTTGAATATTCCGGTGTGTGTGTTGGGGGTTTCCAATCTTATCGTTGCGACCAGTCCGGATGGAATTCTGGTTAGTGAGAAAGAGGCAAGTCCACAGATTAAAGAGATTCTTAAGGATGATACCCAACGTCCTATGTATGAGGAACGCCGCTGGGGTTGTTACAAAGTGCTTGATTACACGCGTAATGCCAGAGGAGAAGAGGTATTAACCAAACGCATTATCGTTGGGGCGGATAAAAATTTTTCTTATCAATACCATCTCAAACGAAATGAAGTATGGACAGTTGTTTCGGGTCAAGGCGAACTGATTCTGGATGGTGAACTGAGATTGCTTAATCAAGGGGATGTCATTTCGATTCTGGCAGGTAGTAAACACAGTGTAAAAGCCGTAACCGAACTTGAAATTATAGAAGTTCAGCTGGGCAGTGAGCTGGTGGAAGAGGATATCGTGCGAATCGAGATGGAATGGGCAGATATTATCCAAAATTGCGTGAATTGGGGGAAAACAAGATGAATATCGCGGTGATTGGAACAGGGTATGTAGGTCTTGTATCAGGAGTATGCTTTTCGGAGATCGGCAACCAAGTCATCTGTGTGGACAACAATGAGGCCAAAGTGGAGATGCTCAACGAGGGCAACGTTCCTATCTATGAGCCAGGCCTCAAAGAGTTGATGGCTTCCAACATGAAAGCAGGAAAACTATCGTTCACCTCCAATATTGCTGAAGCGATTAGCCAGTCGGATATTATCTTTATCGCTGTAGGCACGCCTTCTCTTCCGAGCGGTGAAGCCAACCTGAGCTATGTGGAGCAGGTAGCTATAGAGATTGGAAGTCACATTGAAAGCTACAAAATTATCGTGACCAAAAGCACCGTTCCTGTTGGCACCAATGATCGTGTTCGCGAGCTGATTAGCAGTATTTCATCTCAGCCTTTCGATGTGGCTTCTGTTCCCGAGTTCCTCCGCGAAGGATCTGCGGTTAATGATACGCTGAATCCTGACCGGATTGTCATTGGAACAAACAGTGATCGCGCGATTAAAACACTAAAAAAACTTCATCGGCCATTGACCGAGAACTTGATCATTACAGATATTCGATCAGCCGAAATGATTAAATATGCTTCCAATGCATTTCTCGCAACCAAAATCTCATTCATTAATGAAATCTCGAATATATGCGAAAAAGTAGGAGCTGACGTTACACGAGTAGCCGAAGGTATGGGTTACGATAAGCGTATAGGAGCTTCCTTTTTGAAGGCAGGTATTGGTTATGGAGGTTCATGCTTTCCAAAAGATACACAGGCTTTAATTCAGATCGCAGGCATGGTCGATTATGATTTCAGACTGTTAAAATCCGTTGTCCAAGTAAACCAGGATCAGCGTTTTCATATCATTCACAAACTGGAAGAGGCGTTGGGATCTTTAAAAGGAAAAACCATTGCTGTCTGGGGATTAGCGTTTAAACCGGAGACAGATGACGTGCGTGACGCTCCAGCGATCGATATCATTCAGCATCTAAGTGATGCTGGAGCAGTAATCAAGGCTTATGATCCCATTGCAACTGCAAATTTCCGTAAAGAGGTAGATGTCGCCTCCATCACGTGGGAAGAGAATCCACTTCATGCTGCTGAAGGAGCAGACGCCTTGTGCGTGTTGACTGAATGGAAGGAATTCGCTCATATCGATTTGAAAGAACTGGCCGAAATCATGAAGGATCCAATTATGATTGATGGTCGTAATTTGTATAGTGCTGAACAGGTTCAGGCATCTAATCTTCAATATTATTCTGTTGGTCGTCCGGGTTTGACGAAGCTGGAAGGGAAAACGGCAGCAATCATTTAACCGCTATTCATCATCTTGAATGTGAGTGAGGAAGAACCCATGAAAAAGTGGATGAAAGTTACCATCTGGATTGTTTCCTTTTTTGTAGTTGTTGTGTTTGGTTATGCCATATATCTCTACCAATCCGTTAAATCAACCGCTGACCAAATTTATGAGCCTAGAAATCCTGTAAAGCCCGTCTCGGTCACAGATAGCAGAGGTGGGCTACCGGTGGACATCAACAGCAAAGAGCCTTTTAACGCACTGATTTTGGGCGTGGATGAACGTCCGAATGATCGAGGGCGCTCGGATACGATGATCGTATTGAGTGTGAACCCCGGGAAAAAACAAGTGCTCATGTTTAATATTCCGAGGGATACACGGACAGAAATTGTGGGACACAACACTGTAGATAAGATCAATCATGCTTATGCCTTCGGAGGCGTGGACATGTCGGTAAGTACCGTCGAGCAATTTTTGGGAGTCCCCATTCATTATTATATGAAAGTGGATATGGAGGGCTTTGCCAAAATCATTGACCTGGTCGGTGGCGTGGACGTAAACAATCCTTTTGCATTTGATTATGAGGGCCAGCGTTACGATCAAGGAAATATTCATTTAGATGGCGTTGCTGCGCTCGGTTTTTCAAGAATGCGCTATGATGACCCGAAAGGGGATTTGGGGCGTAATGATCGACAGCGTGAAGTTCTGAAGCAGATGCTTAAGAATACGATGCAATTCTCCAGTGTACTTCATATCCAAAATATGCTGGATGAACTAGGTACTCATGTCAGAACGGATGTTACTTTTGATGAAATGAAGGAACTCCTCCTCGATTATCGTAATGATCTGGAGAATGTAGATACGGTGGAGATCAAGGGTAAAGGCGAGAAAATCAATGGGATTTATTATTACATCGTGGATCAGCAGGAAAGGGATCGCATTCACGGAATAATTGAAGAACATTTGGAGAAATAAACAGAAAATGAAAGGCTTATGAAAGTGGTGAGAACCTTGCTTATGGAGGAGGATTACGGGAAAAGAAGACATAAGCATAGACGTAAACAACGACCTTATGTTTATATATTGTCCCTGCTGCTGATTGTAGCCTGGGTTCTGGTGATTTGGCACTTTTCGACCCAATCTTATCAGCAGCAGACCATCCAGCCTTGGCTGCATAAATGGTCTGAAAAGGTGAAGATCGGATACGCACTACCCGATGTGCAATTCACATACGGTGAGCTTGAATATTCTTTAAGACAGCGACCGTATGGTTTTGTTGAGTTCATATTTCGGAAAAGTGCACATTTATTTGTATATGCTGTGCTGGCGGTGCTTATCTATGGTGGGCTGAGGTATAGGAAAATGCGCATGTTCACTTGTATGGCTTCAGCCCTGGTCGTAGTAGCGGTTATCGCCTCCATTGATGAATATATTCAGCAGTTCAGCCCTGACCGGACGAGTTCAATCCGTGATGTCGGCGTGGATCTGCTTGGCGGATGTGGCGGAATTGCCTTATATATAGGGGCTAATGTCGTTTTCAGAAGATTCAGGTCTCCAAGACGATCATCAGTCAAAAGAAAGTGATTTCCCAGGAAATGCTACCCGCTAGTTCTTGCTTCTACTTGCTTGCCATCCATCATAAGTATGGAAGTAGGACAAGGGGGACGATGCATGCTGCGAAGAAGGAACCGGAATGCGTTACTTAAAAAGATCGGATTCATAGCACTTGTGCTGCTGCTGTTGTGGCTCATAGTCAGAACCATCCCATATCTGTTTCGTGCAGATGCACCAGATGAAGCTGCTGCCATTGCCCAAGAGTTTTACAAATATGAGCAGACAGGTGATTTCGGCAGTTCATGGGAGTTGTTTCATCCATTGATGAAAGAGCGTTTTCCCAAAAGCGCCTACTTACAGTCCAGAGCGCATATCTTCATGCAGCATTTTGGAGTCGAAACCTTTGATCTGGAGATGGAAAAACCGGAGCGGGAGTTTGACGTTACGGTAATTGATGGCGTTAAACCATTTGCAGAGGCGTATCGCATTGGTGTTACCCAGAAGTTTACGGGAACCTTTGGTCAATTTAAAATCGTGCAGAATTGTTATATCGTAAAGGATGGGGACGATTGGACATTGCTTTGGTATTATCCGAAGAATGGAGATACCGAGACTGAGCATGATAAAACCGAATGATAGTATTAACCCATACTATGTACCGAATTGTATCATTTGTACTTGAAAAGGCTCTATGAATGCGAGACTTTAGTCGCATTTATGGAGCTTTTTTTGCATTTCATTTCTTTTTAAACCTGTAAGGGGTTGACATTAGTCCCGGTGTCAAGTAAATTACGAGTTAGATACAAATTGTATCAAAATTCAGCGTCTAACGACAAATAACAGGGACTTCAATGCTCCTTGTGAGGGGAAGGAATATCATTGATCGAAACGGACCGCTTTTACTGTGTCAGTTGTGGGATGATTGTGTCGGTCGCTAGGGGCTCTGTCGAACTAAAGGAAGAGGACTGTGGAGGCAATCACGTATTTCGCACCGGATTTTATCGGAGTGAGATGCCGCTTGGATGCTGTGAAGCGTGTGTAGTTCATACGAAACGTCAGGGGAAATCCCAGTTTGCGGGACAATATACTAAAGATTATGATACACTATCTTCATATGAGAAGCGGGCATGATGTGAGTGTCCGTTGATGAAGGAGGAAATGGAATGCAACAGGAGCCGGTCGTCCGTCTTCAGGGCGTCAGTAAAATCATCTCCTCCCGATCATTGGTCAGTGACCTGACTCTGGATATTTCTCCGGGGCAGGTTTTTGGTTTTTTAGGACCCAATGGGGCGGGGAAAACAACAACGATTCGAATGATGGTAGGGCTGATGTCCATCAGTCAAGGAGATATCATTATTTCGGGACACAGTGTGAAGAATGAATTTGAGCAAGCCATAGCTCAGGTTGGAGCTATTGTTGAGAATCCAGAAATGTACAAGTTTCTGACTGGATATCAGAATCTCGTTCACTTTGCCCGGATGTCACCTGGTATTACGAAAGAACGCATTGCCGAGACGATTGAACGTGTTGGGCTTACAGCACGCATTCATGACAAGGTAAAGACCTATTCACTAGGTATGCGCCAGCGTTTGGGCGTAGCCCAAGCCATATTACATAAACCAAAATTATTGGTATTGGATGAACCCACCAACGGACTTGATCCGCAGGGAATACGGGAACTTAGGGATTATTTGCGCCAGCTCTGTCAGGAGGAAGGGATCACAGTCTTTGTATCCAGCCACTTGCTGTCCGAGATGGAATTGATGTGTGATACCGTTGCGATTATCCAAAATGGCAAATTGATTGATGTAAGAAATCTAAAAGCTGAGGCAGGAGTGGACGTACTTACTGAAGTTGCTTTTGAAGTAAATGATGCATCACGTGCAGCCGAACGAATTAGCGAAGCTACAGTTCAGGGCAATGCCATTGTGGTTCGTTTATCTCGTGAGCAGATTCCGGACTTGAATGCGAGGCTGGTCAGTGAAGGGTTTCAGGTATATGGTATCCGTAACGTAACCCATACACTGGAAGATCAATTTTTGCAGGTGACTGGGGGCGGAAGCATTGAGTAATTTCGGCAATCTAATTATGAATGAAAACATGAAAATTTTCCGTCGTCCGCGTACTTGGATTATGTTATCCATTCTGGCATTGATCTCACTGTTGATGCCGGTTCTGCTTAATGAAGGCATGGGATCTAGTGAGGTCCCATACTGGCAAGCAGCTATTACAACCGTTCAGATTGTCTTTTTCCTGAATACCATCTTCTGTGTCGTTATTGCAGCTGAAGCGGTAGCTGGTGAGTTCACCTGGGGAACGATTAAACTTCTGCTGATTCGTCCGTGGTCGCGCAGCAAAATACTGGCATCCAAATATTTGTCCGTGATTGGGTTCAGTATTCTGAGTACGTTACTTGTTGTTATTCTGGCAACCGTAATGTCGTATATGCTGTTCTCTCATTCCGTAACTCCGGATGGAAGCGGTGCTTCTGCATCACATGCATTTGCACTATGGGGATATCTGTACGTGGACTTGTTTATTACGCTCGCTATTGCCTTTATGGTCTCCTCCGTGTTTCGTTCGGGAGCTCTGGCCATCGGTTTGTCTCTATTTATCATGTTTACACAGAATTTGTTCTCATTGATCTTCAATCCCGTTCGTTACGAATGGGCCAAGTATGTTCTGTTCAATAACATGGATCTCAGTCGCTATATGAATTCAGCGGCGGATTATGGATTGCTTGGCGGCGATGGAAATGCAGGTATGACACTTGGCTTTTCTATTGCTGTTCTAGCTGTATATTATGTCATTTTCATGTTGATCTCATGGGTTGTATTCAACAAAAGAGATGTGGCAGGCTAATCGCCTGCTTCTTTTTTTTTGCCCAATTTCTCTTTCGGGATAGAAAAGAGAGTATATTCAGCATCCGCTGTGGCATGACTAGCATTTAAGGGTACATATAATAATACATGCGAATACGACTTGGAATGGAACACGCTGCCCAAGCTGTATTAAGTTGCAATACATACATATTATCGCCGCAGTCGTATTTGGCAGAGCAGCGTATGGAGGGATCACGTTTCTTGATAAACAACAAGTTTTACCGTATATGCACAGCAATTATTTTGCTGCTGCTCATCGTGTATTTGGGGGATAAAGTCAACTTTATTTTCAGCCCCCTGACCTCGCTGATTCACATCATCATCATTCCGCTGCTGATTGCCGGTTTCTTCTATTATCTGCTGCGTCCGCTTGTCGACTATATGGAACGGCACAAAATGAAGCGTGCACTGTCAGTTCTTATTATTTACGTGGTGATTGCGCTGATTATGGCAGGATTCAGTGTGCTTGTATGGCCTTCACTGCGTGAACAACTGTTGAATTTTGTGGAGAATGCCCCGGTACTGGTTACTTCGCTCAGTGATCAGTTGGCTGAATTTGAGAAGAGTGGTTTCCTTTCAAAATATATACCTGAGGATTCCGATCTGTTCTCACGTTTCTCTGATTTTTTAAGTCAAGGAATTGCCCAGGTAACGGATTACGTGTCCGGATTGTTCTCGGTTGTATCCAATCTGGTTATCATTCTGGCGACGTTCCCGATTATGCTGTATTACATGCTCAAGGAGGGCAGCAAATTTGGAACCAATCTTACACTGTTGCTCCCGAGACGTTACCGTAAAGATGGAGAAGAGACGGTCCATGAAATTGACGAAGCCTTAAGCAGCTACATTGTAGGTCGTGTCATTGTCAATGTAGCATTGGGCATCCTGATGTATATTGGTTTTCTCTTTCTCGGTTTGCCATATGCTTTACTACTGACGGCCGTATCCATTGTTCTGAATTTCATTCCTTATGTAGGGGCCTTGCTGGCAGCCATTCCTGTCGTTATTGTGGGGTTCATCGAATCACCTTCAATGGCGATCTGGTCGCTTGTCATCATTGTCATCGCCCAGCAAATTCAGGACAATCTGATCTCTCCTTATGTCTATGGCAAACAGTTGGACATTCATCCGCTGACTACCGTTATCTTACTGCTTGTAGGTGCAGACTTGGGGAACATTCTTGGGATGATTATCGTTATTCCGCTGTACATGATTCTGAAAATTATAGTTCGCAAAATCCATTATCGGATTGTCGAAGATAAGACTGAACTTTGAAATGGAATTTGAAATACAACTGTGTCATGTGTCACCACTAATGTTTGCTCTTGAAACATATGGATAAGCTCAACAGGATATGCCGCATATCAATGGTGAAGGGTCAGGAAACTTGCCCTCGCGATGGATATGCGGCTTTTTTTCATACTTATTGCTCACTTATGTTATATCTGTTATACTTGATATATAACAGATAACGAAAAAGAAGGTGGACCCTTGATTATTCAACTGGATATGCAATCCGAACTTCCCATCTATTCGCAACTGGTTTATCAAATTATTGAAGGTATTGCTAGTGGCGAGTTACAGCTAGGTGAGGCGTTACCTTCGGTTCGGAATTTGGCCGCAGATATTGGTGTTAATCTTCATACGGTCAACAAAGCTTATACACTACTCAAGCAAGATGGATACATTCTTGTTCATAGACAAAAGGGAGTCGTAGTGAACCCTGATGGAATGCCTGATTTAACAGATGATTTTTTGAAAAAGCAGCAGAGAGAATTAAGACCGATTATTGCCGAAGCGATCTGTCGCGGAATGACCAAAGAGGAACTATCTGCGGTATTAGACCAAATGTATGATGATGTAAAGATGGGTCACAACATAGAATAAAAGAATCAAGGGAGTGTGTTATATATGGAACTATTTAGTATATTACCTATCATTTTAATCTTTGCTCCATTAGCCTTACTTCTATCCTTTGCACCATATTTGACAAGGGAAACCATCAGCTTTGGGGTTACGGTAAGTGAATATAATTATTACACACCCATCTTACGTAAGCTCCGGAGTATGTTTGCTACAGTAAGCCTGATCGGGAACGGGATTGTTATACTTGTCTGTCTGTATTTACTCCGATCTGCTAATGAAGAGTCTACCGCAATGATTACCGGTGTTTGTACAATGATATTCATTGTGTACTGGGCAGCACTAAATATGATATTTCATTTCAAGATGAAAAAGCTAAAGGGAACACTTACAACTGTAGAAGCACCTCAACGGGTTAAAATTGATACCACCTTCCGCCAAAACAAGCTCACCTATTCCAACTATTGGTTTCTCATTCACTTTGCTATTATTGTAGCCATTGCGATCATTTCGATCGTGAATTATAAGGCACTACCTAACATCATTCCAATGAAATATGATCTTCAGGGCAATGTCACTTCCAGTGTGCCTAAAACCTACCTTTCGGTACTGGCTATTAATCTGGTACAGCTAGGAATCATTGCACTTATGATGTTGGTGAACTGGAGTATTAAAGCAAGCAAACAACAGCTTACTACGTCTAATCCTGCCAAATTTGCTGCTGAAAATATTCAATTCCGCCGTAAATGGTCCCTATTTACGATCATAACAGGGTTGCTTCTTACCATTTTATTTGCCTTCATTCAGATTAATATGTTCGTCCCGAATATGGTCTTGTTAACAAGTATTAGCTTCATCACCCCTGTGGTGATCGTCTTAGGCGCTGTGTTGCTGTCTCTCACAGGCAGACAAGGCGGTGGGAAAATTCGGAATCATCAAGAGGATCGTGAAAGATCCAGGGAGCAGCCTGTGAATGACGATGATTATTGGAAGTTTGGTTTTATTTACTTCAATAGCAATGATCCTTCTTTTACCGTAGAAAAACGTTATGGAATAGGCTGGACTATTAACTTCGCTCGTCCACTATCTTGGGTCCTGTTATTATTCATCATTGCTATTGTTGTTATAAGTATAGTCCTGAGCCAATAAACGCTCATATGTCTATGCATATAATAAAAATTGCTTAGGGGGAGTTATTACGATGAACAATTGGAAAAAGCTATTACTTTCTCTTATTTCTGCATGTCTCATCCTGCCAGTAACATCTATCTCAGCAGCTACTGAACAAACCGCTGATGGCAAAGCTTTAGTTCCTATTCGTGAGATTGCAGAAAAGAATGGGGCAGAAGTATCTTGGCAACAAACAACAGGACAAATCACAATACGAAAAAATGAGCTTACGATTGTAGCTAAGGTAGGAGAGAAACAGGCGATGGTGAATGGGCAAGTCGTCCCCTTAGACAATCCTGTTGAGCTAACGAAAGGAGTTACCTTTATGGATGGGAGATTTCTTACCGAGACACTGAAGGCAGCACCTGAGGATATATTCATTTCACTTATTAGTGAGGGCAATGGTAAGGAAGCTGCGAAGTATGTTCATACCTCTGTTAGCGGAGTGTTGTCACCCACGTTGTTGAGTCAGCTATGGGGAGCTTTAGAAGGACAAAATGGCAAAATTACAAGTGAAACCATAGCTAAACACGTAGAAAATAACACAGTGCATCGCAATGTCACCTACACTTTTAAGACAGCGCTTACTCGTTTAAATATTACAGTCAGAATGAATCATAACGGACTTGTGGATGACTTGTATATTGCTGCCGCTACGCCAGATGTTTATCAAAAACCAAGCTATGACGATCTATCTGCTTATACAGAGCAAGATATTACCGTTGGTCAGGGTGATTTGGCTTTGCCAGGGACATTAACTTTGCCCAAGGGAGAGGGACCTTTCCCGGTTGTCATTCTGGTACACGGATCTGGGCCTAGCAATCAAGATGCTGCCATTGGTGGTGCAAAGCCATTTCGCGATCTTGCGGTAGGTTTAGCTTCACAAGGAGTTGCTGTATTAAGATATGATAAGGTCACATATGAACATACCTATAAGGTCGCTTCACAGCCTAAATTCACGTTAAAACAAGAAAGTGTAAATCAGGTAGCCGATGCAGTAGATTTGCTTAAAAAGAATCCAAATATTGATCCTACAGCGATTTTTGTGGCTGGACATAGTCAAGGCGGGTTTGCAGTGCCGTTAATCATTGCTGACGATAATCAGCATGATATTGCAGGGAGTATTCTACTTGCTGCACCAAGCAGTAGCTTTGTGGATGTGCTGACCGAGCAGCAAGACGAATTGGTAGATCGGATGAAGCGGCTAGATTTAGACACGAAGATCATTAAAGAACAAGCTGATTTTTATAAAAATGTTGCTGCGATCGTTAAAGATCCTAAATATTCCGTAGATCATCTTCCTGAGGCGTTTCCACTTCAACCTGCTTATTGGTGGTTTGAGCAGAGAGATTATGTGCCTGCGGAACTGGCTAAAACACAAAATACCCCTATGCTTATTATCCAAGGCGAAAATGATGTGCAAGTGTCTATGAATCAATTCGAGAACTGGAAATCGGCTCTTCAAGATCATTCCAATGTGACATACAATAGCTATCCAAAGGTAAATCATCTTTTATCCAGCTATGATGGACTTTCGATTGGTCAAGAGTACGCTGAGCCATCTAATGTCTCCAAAGCCATTATCGATGATATTGCGAAGTGGGTATTAAAATCAAATTAAAAAATGGGACGGTAAGTTCCATTCTGGTTGAGTGATAACATGGGGAAGTAACACATTCAGCCAGAAATAATAAGAAGAGCACTTACCAAAGTAGGGGCAAGTGCTCTTCTTATTATATATGAAGTTGTTGCTTTATTTAGCCCAATTAGGCTCTCTTCTCGTCTTCATCAGTGTAGTCGGACATGGTCAGTGGTTCCTTAGGAACAACGGCGACTTTGTAGAAGCGATTTTTGTCTTTTTCCAGCAAAACGAAGGTCAGATTCTCGAACTCATATTCTTCCTGTTCATTCATCTCTGGACGATGGCTATAAAGCCATCCCCCAATGGTATCCCATTCGTCAGCATCCAGGTTTGACGTGAACATGTCGTTAACCTTGGACAAGGACACCTTGCCATCCATAATGACATAGTTTTCATTGATGACCTGAATATCCTCGACTTCGTCTGCGTCAAACTCATCCCGGATTTCACCGACAATCTGTTCAAGCACATCCTCAATCGTTACAATCCCGGAAGTCCCTCCATACTCATCAACCAGAACGGCAATATGCACGCCATCCTTCTGCATTTTTTTGAGCAGGTCCTTGACCGGTGTCGTTTCGTGAACAGCCGATACCGGCTGAATCAGGGAAGACAGATCGACAGGTTCGTCGTTTCCATATAACTCCAGGAAAAATTGTTTGGTATTAATGATACCGATAATATCGTCTTTGCTCTCATTTACTACTGGAAAACGGGTGTATTGTTCTTGCCGGATAATATCCAGGTTTTCCTCGTTCGATCTATTGACATAAAGGCAGACCATATCAGTCCGGGGTACCATGATTTCTTTGGCAAGCATCTCATCAAAAGCAAAAATCCGGCTTACATATCCGAACTCAGCTTGGTTGATTTTGCCGCTCTCAAAGCTTTCATTGATGATAATCTGTAATTCTTCTTCGGAGTGCGCATCTTCATGTTCTGATGCAGGTTTGATTCCGAACAATTTGACCAGTTGATTCGCTGAGCTGTTTAACAGCCAGATAAAAGGATACATAATTCGGTTAAACCAGATGATAGGTGTAGACGTCAGTAGAGCAACGGCTTCGGCTTTACGGATTGCAATCGTTTTAGGTGCAAGTTCACCAACTACCACATGCAAATACGTGATGGCGACAAACGCAATAACAAACGATAAGAATGAAGAAACTGCCTCCGGCATGCTCATGCTTTCGAACACAGGATGAAGAATTTTCTCAACCGTGGGTTCTCCCAGCCAGCCCAGTCCCAGAGATGTAATCGTGATACCCAACTGACAGGCGGACAAATATCCATCCAAGTTGGCAACGGCTTGTTTAACAGCCAAGGCACGCTTGTTTCCTTCTGCAATCATTTGGTCAATCCGGCTCGGGCGAATTCTTACGAGTGCAAATTCCACCGCTACAAAAAATGCCGAAAGTCCTATCAAAAAAGCAACCAATACTAAATTTAACGCATACCTCTCACTGTCCATTAACTAGTCTTCTCCTTTAAGTAATAAGTTTTTAACGAATATTATATCTAATTTTACGTAAGAAGACCACCTTCCGATCAAGAAAAGAGGAAGAGTCTGGAAGGCCATATGATCGAAATGGCGATGGAATGCTGATCCACAGACTGGAATGAATCATATGTAGAGGGGAACACAGTCAGAATATCCAACGTCGAAGAATGGAATGAACTGGCTGAGCGCCGCTACAATCAGCTGTGTATGTAACATTTTATCTAAGCAAACGTTACGAACAGTGCATACATTGGGTATCTAATGATTAGCTAAAGGCTTTATCGTCAAAGCTTGTACAGTGAGAGAGAACGGCAAGGATACACCTTGCCATGAGGAGGAAGCCGAATGTTTTGGCTGGTCATTATATTGCTCGTATTTACTTTTCAGGCAGCCACCATTCTGTTGCTGGAATTCCGTAATCCGGCGAAAGCTGTGGCATGGCTTTTTATTTTATTCTGTGTACCCTTGATCGGCTTTGTTGTGTATTATTTTGTCGCCCAGGACTACAGCAAACGCAAGAAGGTCCGTAAAGGCGGTTCGCGAATCTTTCGTGAAATACGGGAAACGATCTGGGAGCAGGCTCATATTGTCGAGCATGCGGATCAGATGTCGGGCGGCCGATACAATCATCAGCATCGTTTGTTTAACCTGCTGACACACCTGTCTGAGAGCCCGATTACAGGCTGCAACCGGAGCCAGGTACTGACGAATGGTGAAGAGACATTTGGAGCCATGTTGAGGGCCATGGAACAGGCAGAGCACCATCTGCATGTTGAATTTTATATATTTCGAGATGATGTCATCAGTACAAAGTTTCAGGATGTGATGATTCGCAAGGCAAAGGAAGGTGTCAAAGTACGTTTGATCTGCGATGGACTTGGCAGTCACAAGATGAGCTGGAGCTTTATTCGCAAGTTTCAGGACGCAGGCGTGGAGTTTCATTATTTTCTGCCACCGCTCATTGCTACGATTGACCGAAGAGTGAATTACCGGAATCACCGTAAAATTGTTGTGGTGGATGGAAGGATTGGATTTGTGGGTGGGATTAATATAGGTGATGATTATCTTGGGCAATATCCGGAGGTTGGATTCTGGCGTGATACTCATGTACAGATTGAGGGAGATGCCGTATATTTCCTGCAAAGTACGTTCTTGAACGATTGGAAGCTCGCTTCCGGCGAGCAGATTACAGAGCCTCAGCTGACAGAGCTGTTCCCGCCACATATTTGCAGTGGGGAAGAGCGGATTCAGATTCTGTCCAGCGGGCCGGATCAGGACTGGGATGCCATTCAGGAAATGTGCTTTGGGGCGATTTCCGTGGCATGTGAACGCATATACATCACAACACCCTATTTCATTCCGGACCCCGCTTTGTACGAAGCAATCAAGACGGCTGCCGTCAGTGGGGTGGATGTGAAAATCATCATTCCGTATCAATCGGATTCGCGGCTGGTGCATTTGGCTTCTATGTCCTATGTCGAAGAATTGTTGCGTGCGGGAGTGAAGTTCTATCAATATCGCAAAGGTTTTGTGCATGCCAAGGTCTTAATTGTGGATGATTTGCTTGCAACGGTAGGTACAGCCAATATGGATATGCGCAGCTTTTTCTGCAATTTTGAGTTAACCGCCGTGTTGTTCGAGACATCATCTATGGACCGGCTGACTGAGGATTTTGAACGTGATCTGAATGAATGCAGCCAGATTGACGTGAAGGTGTTTCAGCAGCGCTCACGGTGGGAAAAAGGGGCAGAAATGCTTTCTCGCATGCTTTCTCCGCTGCTTTAGCCGTTATAAGGCGGATTTCTCAAGATAAGTTCACTTTTTGTGAATTTATCTTCTTTTTGCTAACTATTTTGCTCAAATTTGATCTTTTATGATATAATGTTTATATAAATTATGTCTTGGCGAAGGAGGGGAGTCTGCGGGAAAACAGGCTCCCTTTTGCTCTCTTTTGGAATTGTCAACCGGAATTAAGACATACTTGAATACATTTCATATAGCCTTTAGGTGCTTTTATAACGGGGTGCATATAGCGTTGGAACGGTGTTGTTCCTCTGTATGTAGGGTTCCTCTGAGTACTTAAATGATTTATGAAATGGATTCACATATTGATCAAAACGGGGGGGATACCATGTCCAATGTATCGGTTAAAGAACTAACATCCAAGCCGGACCGCAATGTGAAGAGCTCGGTGTTTTCACTGAAGCTTCTGCAGCGCATTGTGATGATTCTGGTCGGTGCTGCACTGATGGCTGTGTCACTCGAAGTATTTCTCGTGCCGAATGGCGTTATTGATGGGGGAATAACAGGGATCTCGATTATGGTGTCAGAGCTTACACATCTGCCACTCGGAATTTTCCTGACCTTGCTTAACTTGCCTTTCCTGATTCTGGGGTATAAACAGATTGGTAAAACGTTTGCGTTGTCCACACTGCTCGGGATCGTCGTAATGTCCATTGGAACGTCATTGTTACACCGCGTTCCTGCACTGACGCCAGGAGAACCATTGCTTGGAGCTGTATTTGGTGGATTGATCTTGGGGGTTGGAGTTGGTCTTGTCATTCGTTCTGGCGGTTCACTGGATGGTACGGAGATTGTAGCCATACTGTTGAGTGAGAAATCACCATTGTCTGTAGGTCAGATCGTATTGTTCATTAACGTATTTATTTTTGCAGGTGCAGGTTTTGTGTTTGGCTGGCCAAACGCCCTGTACTCCATGATTGCTTATTATATTGCAATGAAGATGATTGATATTGTGAATGAAGGTTTGGATCAATCCAAATCGGTATGGATTATCAGTGAGAAGTATCGTGATATTGGTTCAGCCTTAACCGACCGTCTGGGTCGTGGCGTCACTTTTCTGGATGGAGAGGGCGGCTTCAGTGGAGACGAGAAGAAAATTATCTTTGTGGTTATTACCCGTTTGGAAGAAGCTAAGCTGAAGTCCATTGTTGAAGATTGGGACCCACATGCCTTTGTGGCAATAGGTAACATTCACGATGTGAAGGGCGGACGTTTCAAGAAAAAAGGTATACATTAGCGAATCTCATCGCGAGTAAACGAAAAAATAGCCGGTACCCTTGGTTTGAGGGTAACCGGCTATTTTTGTTTTAAATGCTGGATAATCAGTTCAACAGGCTGGGGGTCGACAGCTGCGATCAGATCTCCAGTCTCCGTCAAGCGTTCCACGATGTTCATCAAGTGGTAATCCTTAACCGAAACGTTGTTCCGAACTTCATCCCATGTGAGAGGAGTAGAAACTGTACCGCCTGGTTTGGCGCGGGGAGTGTAGGGAGCTGCGAGCGTTTTGCCACCGTAATGCTGGAGGTAATCAAAATAAATGCGATCCCCCCGGTCTTTTTTTAGTCGTTCCAGTGTAAATAGATCCGGATGTTTTTGAGTGACGTATTTGCCTACAAAATAACCGATGTCTCTTAATTCATCGAAAGTTACACCTTGGCGGATCGGAACAATAATCTGTACACCTGTGGCACCGGAGGTTTTCGGTACCGATCTAAGGCCAAGCGAAGTTAGCGTTTCCCCCACGATCAGAGCAGCTTGCATGATGCGAGGTTCTTCTTCCTGCGAAGGATCGAGATCAATCATCCACTCGCAAGGCAGATGGCTGCCTACAGCATGTAAGGAAGGGTGAAACTCAAGAGCGGCCAAATTGCCAAGCCATAACAGATCAGGAAGGTCATTCATCACTACATATCGTATCCCATCATGCATCTCAGTTCGTACAAACTCCGGAACGGGCTCCGGGGCGTTTTTTTGATAGAAAAACTCGCCACCTGCACCATGTGGATAACGTATCGTGGTGAGCAACCGATTTCGGGTGTACGTCAGTAGATAGGGGGCCAGTGCCGCCAACTTTTGCAAATAGATAGCCTTGGTTACACCCGCTTCGGGCCATAACAACTTATCCGGATTGGTCACGGTAAGTTCCATTCCATTAATCGTTATGGTGCCCTTTATTGTATGGGCCATGAATATCACCTCCTCTGGTGAGCAAGTATAATTTTAAATGGTAAGCCTTTTTGATGTTTCGGGTGTATGGTGAAAGTAGTTTATCGTTCAGGGATAAGATGACTGATCTGGCTGATCGCACACTCATCTCGCTTTACCAAAGCAAAAGCCTGGATGCTTGGGTGACGTAGGGTAAGATGGTGGGTGAGTTCCATGAATTGCACTTTGACGCCGATATGTGGTTCAATCCATGTCGTCTCCGCGCTTCTCTCGGGTATGTTGTGAAAAGGTCTGTCCTTACGAATAAGAGGTTGTACTTCTTCGGTTAGTTTACGCCAGGAGTCCGAGTTCAATTTACCAGTGCCGACATGACCAATATAGACAAAGTTAGGCCCATCATATACACCGACTGCAATTGCATTGACGATGCCGCTTCGGTAGGTAACCCCTCCAATCATGGCATATAGGTCGTGGAAAATCTTAACCTTCTGCCAGCGTTGATCTTTGCCGTTGATTCCATAGGTACTAGCAAGGTCTTTACATACAATTCCCTCCATCTGGTGCTGTCTCATCACAGTGAGCAGGGCGTCGGGATCGGACGTGTTAGTCACCTCTTGAACATGTGGAGCAGAATTCAGAACTTGGTGCAGCAGACGCTGACGATCTGCAAGTGGCTGATCTGTGACCCATTCTCCATCGCAGTAAAGAATATCAAATACCATATAAGTCACCGGGATCCGGTTTACAGCTTGGGCAATGCCATCCGGTCTGCTCATGCGATCTCGCCGCAGCACGTGATAGAAGGACGGTTTTCCTGTATCTGGATCAAGGGCAATAATCTCTCCATCCAAAATATAAGAAGGGACGGAGCATAGGTTGCGTGGCTGAGCCAGCTCAGGATATTGTGCAGTTCGGTTGTGTAATCTGCGATTAATTAACTGAATTCCCTCTCCGTCCTCGTAAGCAAGCATGCGGACCCCATCCCATTTGATTTGGGCAATCCAATTTTGCCCGGTAGGGATCACATCTCGGGATATAGGTTCAAAAGGAACCAAGGGATTGAACATGTGCTTAAAACTCCTTTCCTCTTTCAAATCTGCCTGAAGGTTGATTCTCTAAGTTGAGTAGTGTAGGTAGGTCTAGCTCTTCCGCAGCCGTTCTTTCAGCTTATGTACCATAATAAGCAGTAAAGGAATCGCGATACCACAAGTCAAATCCCAATCAATCCAATACGGAATAACAACTTTGAGATAGAAATTTTCGTTGGGTGCTAGCACAATGGACATGGACAGAATCAACATGGCGCCAGGCAAAATGAGTGGACGATAGCTGGACAGTTTGAAGAGATGAGTGATTCCGATTACAAAGCTGTAGAAGAACAGAATGCTCTTGAAAAAGACGGCAATTATCCAGACGGAAGCCATAAAGGCCTCAATCCGCTGCAAAAAGTTGCCTATATTGATCTTCAGCGATAGATTAAATGCTGCGAACCAATGGTGCTGCGTCATAAATGGACCCATGACCAGCAGACAGATGGTTAGCGTTAGGGTAAGCATCAATCCCCCTATGATGGCTGCTAGAAGGATATCCTTTTCCCAATGTGCTTCCTTTTTCGCATAAGGAAAGAGCATAAGAAAGATGCACAATTCACAATAAGGATAGGTAAGCACAGCGACAAAGCCTTTAAAGGGATTCAGAAAGCCTTCTGCAAGAACGGGCTTGATGTTGTCCAGATGCGAATGCGGGAATAGACAGACGGTCAGAATGAGCAGGAACAGCACGATCAAGGGCAGAAGTACCTCGGCACTTCTGCCTATGGGTTCCAGACCAGAAAAGAGTCCCCAGGCAAGAGTACAAACAAAAAGCAAACTCACAATGAAGAGGGGAGATTCAGGCAGGATCTGGGTCGTCATGAAATCCCCAATTTCTCTTATGAATGCAGATGTACCCATTAGAAAATAGAATAGATAAAAACAGCTGATGAACGCCCCAATCCAGGGGCCAAGCGTATACAATGCATGTTGGATCAGATTCATGCGGGGCTGAAGTTTGTATACAACGAGCATGATGGACAGTACCCCTGCTCCCCCGGCAACCCCCATTAATGCGGATATCCATGCATCCTGATGCGCATATGAGGTAACCATTGAGGGGAAGACGATAATCTGTTCACCAATCGTGCATAAGAACATCAGTGAGCCCAGTTGTCTTACAGTTAAACGCCCCTTTTCAATCATGTGGGTTCTCCTTCGCATGTCGATCTAGATATTTGGTTAGGATACGCCAATTGCACCAATTTTATTAGGAAATGGGTAAAGGAATAGATCTGCATGAAAAAGTAGGCAAAAAAGCCCGGACAACGGATTTCCCCATGGTTAGAGCGAGGAAATTGATGTCCGGGCTAATCAGATTGTAATCAACTTAAGGCACAACGTTTACGTCACAGATTCCCCGTCTTAATTCGTTGAAGTTAAGCGAATACGAATATTCTGTGGGTCTATAGTAAACCAGTCCTTACCTTGCTGTTCAATCGATGTGTTGGATTGACGTAGTTGTTCTAGAGCTTGTTCCAATTGTTCTTTTCCGTCATAAATGATGGTGAAGTAGTCAATGCCTGTCGCATTGGCCGGATTTACAGGGGCGCCTGTACCAGCCCAAATGTTCAGTCCGATGTGATGGTGATAACCGCCAGCCGATACAAACAGGGCGGACATGTTGGCGAAGTTACCAACGATATCGAATCCAAGTACTCCTGTGTAGAAACGGCGTGACTCTTCCAGACTGCGTACATGGAAGTGAACATGACCAATGACCGTTCCGGCAGGTAATCCCTGCCAAGGTTCGTTCGCGGCGAGAGCAAACAGGCTGTCTACATCAACAGGATCACTTGACATAATGTAGTTATTTTCTGAATCTCGCTTCCAGGTGTCGCGGGCACGGTCTGCATAGATTTCGATACCGTTCTGATCTGGATCGGAAATGTAGAATGCTTCACTGACCAGATGATCACCTTGACCAATTTCGATGCCGAATTCAGCCAGATTACGAAGAGCAAGGCCCAGCGATTTGCGGTCAGGCAGCAGGATGGCGAAGTGATACAGACCTGAAGTGGAGCGAACAGGCATCGTTACTGCATCGGTCAACTGCTCAAGGCGCAGAAGAGACTGCTTTCCATCGGCTGTCAGGGTAGCGACTTTGTCGCTGCGTTCAAGCAGTTTCAGTCCGACCACTTCGGTATAAAATTGAATGGATCGATCCAAATTGCTGATTCGCAGACTTACTTCACCCAGATGGGTTGTAGCAGGGATTTGATAAGTAGAAGTCATAAGGAATTCCTCCTGTATAAAGTTTAGTTGAATTGTTGCGGTTCACTTATTGGCAATGGAATAGGGCTATTGTAATGTCATAGTTCATATAGTTATGAGGCCTAACTGTACATTTATAAATAAGTTACTTTTCATAAGTTAATATAAAATATAAATCAACTTTCGTCAATTGTATTTTCGATTTTGGTATATTCATTCTTGGTTGAGTATTACTTCAATTATGGAGTACAAAACAAAAATCCGGCTGCATGGCCGGATCTCCAATGTTGATGTTAGTGACAAGTGAATCCTGTGCTGTTTGCTGTTTACGCCTTGGGTTTAGGAGCAGCCTTCTTTCTTTTGGCAGGAGCAGGAGTCTCTGTTTCTCCTCCAGCTGCTGCTTGGACTGAAGTTTTCTTGGGAGCACGTTTCTTAGGTTTGGCTGTGGTGGTTCCGGGATCGGTTGGAATGGGCTTCACAGCTTCAATACTTGCTTGCAGTGCTGCCATGAGATCCATGACATTCGCTTCTGGTTTAGCAGGGGCAATTTTGATTTCTTCACCGGCTACTTTGTGATTGATCAGATCCAGCAGTTTGGCGCGGTAGTCGTCCGTATATTTACCAGGTTCAAAAGGAGTAGATAACTGATCGATCAGTAATTTGGCCATCGTCAATTCCTTCTCGTTTACGTTTAGAACCTCGGGCAGGTTGGGAACCTGAGAGACGGGACGAATCTCGTCTGGATAGAAAATGGTTTCCATGGAGAGGCAATCGTCCAGCACACGAATGGCGGCCAAACTACTTTTGGAGCGAATGGATATCTTGGCGATGCCAATCTTTCCTGTATCCCGCATGGCTGTCATTAATAGCTGGTAGGCGTTTCCTCCCGCTTGATCGGGAGAGAGGTAATACGTTTTTTGAAAATAAATCGGATCGATCTCCGTTAAATCCACAAAATCCAGAATGGTAATGGTTTTGCTGCTGGAATCATTTAACGCTTCAAGCTCGTCCTTTTCGAACAAGACGAATTTGCCTTTCTCATATTCATATCCTTTGGTGATCTCTTCCCATTGAACCTCAACTTCACAGGAAGGACATTTACGTACATAAGCAAGTGGACTGCCGCAGACTTTGTGAATGTAACGCATGGAGATGTCTTTGTCTTCGGTAGCCGAAAACATTTTGACAGGAACATGAACCAGACCAAAGCTAATGGCACCTTTCCAGACTGTATGCATGAACGGCTCCTTTCCGAGAACATTTTAGGTATAGTATGGGCATTTCACGGGCGGGATAACCCTATTTTCCCGGATCGGTATGCTTCAGAAAGAGTGGGGGATGATAACAGAAACATCCTTGAAGATCTTCGCTTATAGCGTTGTTTTGAAAGAGGATGATGTTAGTTATTAACTATCACGTCAGGAGGTACCCCTATGAAGAACAAACGAGACGAAGCTGAAGCTCACGCCCATACGTTCTCTCCGTATCCTCGTGCCGAGTCGGAAGGGTCTGAAGGTTTTCATACACCTGCAACAGCGGTTAACTGGGAGGCTATCACGTCAGAAGAGCTGCCGCTTGACAGGGAGTCGTTTATGCTGGACATTGACCGGATGGTGAATGAAGGTCTGGGCGGTGGACAAGTTACAGAAGATAACGGATATATTGGTGAGAGTACAACAGATAGCATGGTGCGGGAATCGCATGATGATCCGGAAGGGGAGTATGAATAACAATGATGGATGTGAAACGGGCGAAAGCCATTTATGATTCCAAAGACACGATTGCTGTTACATTGGAAGGAGATCCGGTTTGGATCGAAAATGTGGATGAAGCCAATGGCATGGCAACGGTGCAGGTAGGCAGCAGACCGGGGAATACCCAGACGGTACGTGTAGACCGTTTGGAAGAGTAAAAGAGAACATCTGGTAAAGGATGTCTAGGAAAGGCCGGTGCCGTCAGGTGCCGGTTTATTTGTCATTCGTGTGAATGGTGGCCTATCTTCCGTTCTGCTTCTGATCCTTCGATGTTGCGGGGTGAGAATGGGACCGATATAATAAAGTTCAAAGTGAACTCAGGCGGCTTGACCGCCAAAGGTGGGGCGTATATTGAATCAGACGCATGAGCAGTGGGTGTATCACTCCCAAGGCATTGCAGATACAGAAGTACTCGCGTCCGCACTCGCTGAACAGGCAACCGCCGGCATGGTGATTGCACTAGACGGTGATCTGGGCGCGGGCAAAACGGCATTTTCACAAAAGTTTGCGTGGCATTTGGGTGTACGTGATGTGGTTAACAGCCCCACGTTTACATTGATCAAGGAATACGAAGGGCGCCTGCCCTTGTATCACATGGATGTGTATCGCATATCACTGGAAGAAGCGGACGAGCTTGGACTGGATGAGTATTTCTATGGAACCGGAGTTAGTCTGGTGGAATGGTCCAGCATCATTCCCGAATTACTGCCACAGGAACACCTGCATGTGCAGATCGAGACGACGGGCCCGGAGGATCGAACGATTACGCTGGATGGGTATGGCGAGACTTATGCTGCCATGTGCCGACAGTTCAGACAGAATGGAGTCAAATGATGATGGAAGATTTACAAAAACAGCCGCGCCAGCGGTTTTTGGCGTTGGATACCTCGACTGCGGTGATGGCAGCCTCAGTGATGGAAGGCCACGCCCTTCTGGAAGAACGCAATGAACGGGCAGAACGCAACCATTCGGTACACGTCGTGCCTGTAATGGAGCAGCTGCTGGAAGCCAGCAGAACGCAACCGGGACAGCTGGACGGCATTGCCGTCGGCATTGGCCCGGGCTCGTACACGGGCATCCGCATTGCGGTGACCGCGGCGAAGACGCTAGCCTGGGCGTGGGACATCCCCGTTGTCGGGGTGTCCAGCCTTCAGGCCCTAGCCTGGGGCGGCTGGCACAGCGGCCTCGCCGCCAAGGCCGAAGCTGCGGCGGAGGATGCCGCCGCAGGGGCTGGCGGAACGCTATCCGCGGACCAGGGCGGCACCGGTGCCGCCCCTGTCCACTGGATCGTTCCGCTCGTGGATGCACGGCGCGGCCAAGCCTATACCGCGCTGTTTGCCTCCGCCGGGAGCGCTGCGCCCCGGCGGCTGGCGCCAGATGCCATCCGTATGGTAGACGGATGGCTGGAAGCCCTCGCCGCCCGCATGGCGGAAGCGGCGCCGGAAGAGCGGCCCGCTGCCGTCTGGATTGTCGGCGAGACGGGCCCGCATGCTGCGACAGCGGCTGAGCTTCGCTGCCCCGCAGGAACGGCGCTCCAGCTCGTACCCTATGAGCTGGAGGGCCGCTGGATTGGGCGCTTAGGCGCCGAGGCGCTGCTTGCAGGTCAGCGAGATGACGTGCATGCGCTCGTGCCCAACTACACCCAGCTGGCTGAAGCGGAAGCCAACCTGCTACGCAAAGGCTAAAAGAGGTTGTTCAAAAAGTCCGCTTTTGATTACGAAGGATGCCTAGTGGCATCATCAGCATCGAATATGGAATTCGGCCGAAATAAGCGGATGCTTACGAAGAATGTTTCCTTGGGAAACATTGAAGTTGCTCACGTAGTTTCCCTACGCTCCGCTACTCCATTTCTAGCTTTATCCCATCTTCTCGGTACTGAAAACCGGTCTTTTTGAACACGCACTAAAAGGGAGGGGAAGCAGATGGACAACGTGGAGAATGACGCGCAGGAAGCAGCGCTTCAGTTCAGGTTCATGACTCTGGGTGATATTCCCGATGTAATGATTATTGAACATGAAGCCTTCACCCTGCCCTGGACGGAAGAAGCATTTCAAAATGAATTGACACACAATCATTTTGCTAAATATATGGTCATGGAATTGGAAGGTACGGCGATCGGCTATGCCGGTATGTGGACAATTATGGATGAAGCCCACATTACCAATATTGCAGTCCGGGAAGCTTATCGTGGGCGCAAGCTCGGTGAGAAGCTACTGGACGAATTGATGAAAACGGCGGCTTATCTCGGGATGGAACGAATGACGCTGGAAGTCAGGGTTTCGAATCGGATTGCCCAGAGCTTGTATCAGAAAAAAGGGTTTGAATCGGCTGGTCTTCGTAAAGGGTATTACTCCGACAATGGGGAAGATGCGATGATTATGTGGGCGAATTTGCCGCCTGCGAGCCGGAGCGGCGAAGAGGAAGGAAGCGTAACGGATTCATGAAGGATTTCAATGAAAAGGTAAGTTCAGCACCATCTTATATATTGGCAGTGGAGACAAGCTGTGATGAAACATCCGTAGCGGTAGTCAAGGATGGACGGGAAGTGCTGTCCAATCTGATCTCCAGTCAGATCGAGACTCATAAGGCATTTGGTGGGGTTGTGCCTGAAGTCGCTTCGCGTAAACACGTGGAAGTCATTACATTGATGTTGGAACAGGCTATTGAGCAATCCGGCATCCGTCCGCGTGATCTGAGTGCGATCGCCGTGACACAAGGACCTGGACTGGTTGGTGCATTGCTGGTCGGCATCGTG
Organism: Paenibacillus taichungensis; assembly: GCF_013359905.1. Taxonomy (GTDB): domain Bacteria; phylum Bacillota; class Bacilli; order Paenibacillales; family Paenibacillaceae; genus Paenibacillus; species Paenibacillus taichungensis. Next base: position 498,837 of record NZ_JABMCC010000121.1, read on the forward strand.
GCAGCGAAAACTATGGCCATGGCACTTGGCAAACCGCTCATTGGCACACATCATATCGCGGGACATATCTATGCCAACAGACTTACCCATGAGCTGCAATATCCAGCAATGGCACTGGTGGTCTCAGGTGGTCATACCGAGCTTGTGCATATGGAATCCGAAGGAAAGTTCAAACTGATCGGACGTACGCGTGACGATGCTGTAGGCGAGGCTTATGACAAAGTGGCGCGTGCACTGGGTTGTCCCTATCCGGGAGGACCACATGTGGACCGGATGGCTGCTGAAGCAGAGCAGGCGGTACCTTTGCCTCGTGTCTGGCTGGAAGCCGATTCCTATGATTTCAGCCTTAGCGGTCTGAAGTCTGCTGTACTGAATGTTTTGAATCAAGCCAAAATGCGCGGAGAAACGCTTGAACCATCTGCTGTGGCACGGGGATTCCAGGAAGCTGTCGTCGAAGTGCTGGTAGAAAAAGCAGTAAGGGCTGTCCGTGAGTACGGATCACGTCAATTGCTGTTATGCGGTGGCGTCGCGGCAAACCGGGGATTGCGTTCAGCTTTGCAGGAACGTTGTGCGAAGGAAGGGCTCGAATTGCTGATCCCGCCGATGGAGTATTGCACCGACAATGCAGCGATGATTGGAGCTGCCGCGTATTTGAAGTGGCAGCGGGGAGAAATCTCGGAATTCGATGCCAAAGCTGATCCTGGACTTTCACTTGAAGCATGGTCTGTTCAATCGCTCTAGAATGATTCATGTATATACTTGACAGTCTCAAGTGAAGACTGTATATTAATTACAAATTAAAACAGGAATACGATATGTTCAACTAAACATTTACACGATAGCGGAGAGGACAGAAATAACCTGAAGAAGCGAAGCGTTCGCCTTTATCACCGGATTTTCCCTCTTAGAGAAGGGAATCAAAGAAATCTGGGGATAACAGCGATCGGAAGGTTGTTCTGTCATCGGAGCGCCAGTGTAAATATTCATTTGTTGACTTATATAGATTCCTGAACTGAAACGCAATGAACAGGAACAGTAGGGTATTTCCCGGTCATAGAGAGCTGCGGGGTGGTGCAACGCAGTCGAAGGAAACCTGAAACTCACCTGGAAGCGGAACGATGGAACACGGTAACTCCCTGGGAGAAGCCGAAGGCCGATGATGGCCCAAAGTACATGGTTACGGGTTGCCTCCGTGAATGGGCCGTTGTTGATGGAATCCGGATGACATATCGGTAGAAGATCAACAATAACTGAGGGGGCTTTTGTCACTTTGGGCAATGATAATGGTATGGACGCATACAGGATCAGCTCGAAGGAAATGAAAGTCAACAAGAGTGGTACCGCGAAGGTGAACAGCCTGTCGTCTCTTGCATTATTGCAGGAGATGGCAGGCTTTTTTGATTTTCAAAATGGTGATGAAATTCATGGTCACATATCATAAATGTAATGAACGGGAGCAGTAAAACGATAAAGCGCACAGAGAGCTGCGGGGTGGTGCGACGCAGTGGCTGGAATCGTTCGAATCTCGCCCGGGAACGGAGCTGTGGAAACAGATGAGACTATGTCTCATCCCTTGTCCTATAACCAACAGGGCATTGTGGTACACAGCAACGGTTAACCTCCGTTATAGGGTGTTTCTCCGGCTGGATCGATTGTTATTGTTGCGTACGTAGCTGCAATGGATCTTGGCTGGAGACGACGAGGTGGATGGTGCCTGGCGCAAGCCTGGACCATCAAGCAAGAGTGGTACCGCGGAGGGATAATAACCCGCCGTCTCTTAGATGAGATGGCGGGTTATTTGTGTTTGCTGCCGGCAGCAGGGTGGGCGATGGGAATCAATAATTATGGTTTAGACAAAGAAATATGTCCGGCGTGCAAGTCGACGTGCACATCGGCATGGAATCCAAAATGAATAAACATAGAAAACGGGAAATGAACATCTCGTTCACATCCCCAAAATAACCAATATACATTCAAATTTGATGGAGGTTGATGAATATGACAACGAACAATAACAAACGCATGATTGAGATTTTTGATACAACACTGCGCGATGGAGAACAAGCACCGGGAGCGAGTCTGCAGCCTGAACAAAAAATTGAACTGGCACATCAGTTGGCTTCTCTGGGCATTGACGTCATCGAGCCTGGATTCCCGATCTCAAGTCCAGGTGAGTTCGCTGCGGTTCAGGCGATTTCCAGACAACTGCAAAACGTGGAGATTTGCGGATTCGCGCGTGCGGTCAAAGGGGATATTGATGCAGCCGTTCGAGCAACGGCTGACGCAGCACGCCGTCGTATTCATCTGTTTATCTCCTCTTCGGACATCCATATAGAGCATCAATTGCGCCGTCCGCGCAGTGAAGTCGTAGCTACCGCCCGGGAGATGGTCTCCTATGCTCGTCAGTTCACGGATATTGTGGAATTCACTGCCATGGATGCGGCTCGTACGAAGATGGATGATCTGATCGAAATGGTTGAAGTAGCCATTGAAGCCGGAGCAAGTATTATCAATTTGCCAGATACGGTCGGGTACGCACTGCCGCATGAATATGGAGAGATGTTCCGTCAGGTACGTGAGGGCGCAAGAGGTGGAGATAAGGTTCGATACAGCGCACACTGTCATAATGATTTGGGTCTCGCGGTTGCCAACAGTCTGGCTGCGATTGCCAACGGTGCTTCCCAGATCGAAGTAACCATCAACGGTGTGGGAGAACGGACGGGTAACTGTGCATTGGAGGAGCTGATTATGGCTCTGGAGACGCGGGGAGACGTTATTGGCGCAACGACAAATATCAAACTGAACCAGATGTATGAGACATCCCGTCAGATTAGTCGTGCGATGCATTTCCCAATTGCCTACAACAAACCTGTAGTAGGGCGCAATGCCTTCCAGCATGAGTCTGGTATTCACCAGGATGGTCTGCTCAAGAATCGGAGTACGTATGAGATTATGGACCCGGAAGCGCTGGGCATTCCACGCAGTATGATTATTCTGGGTAAACATTCCGGGCGTCACGCTTTGAAAGATCGGGTTCGCAAATATGGCTTTGAACCCGATGAGCAGCAAATGGAACAGCTGTATGAGATATTTAAAGAAACTGCCGATCAACAGAAAGTGGTCAGTGATGACCAGTTATTGCAGATGGTAAGTCAGACCATGAATATTCCTGCGCAGGATTATGAGCTGGTTGAATTGCAGGTTACGGCGGGCAGCATGACGGATCGAATGGCAGCAGTTCGCATTCGCACGAGCGCAGGGGAGCAATCCTATTCTGCGGTTGGCGGTGGTCCGGTAGATGCAACGATTCGAGCGATTGGTCAAAGTATCTCGGACGACATTACGTTTGTCGATATGGAAATGCACGCACTGAGCGGAGGAGAGGCTGCGAGTGCAGAAGCTGCGGTTACCGTGGAGCGTGCTGGACGTGAATTCAGAGGAACTGCCACGCACAATGATATTGTCATGGCAGCAGGTCTGGCTTATGTAGCAGCATGCAATGCGGCCGGACTGAAGGCGGAGTCTACTGAAAGTGATGAATCAGTGCACGCGTAATATTACACTTCCACATATCACACCACATAACTTTGTGCTTTGTATTCAAAAGCAAACCAGAGGCAGACCTTAAATACAGAGGTCTGCTTTTGTCCTTTTATAGGGGATAAAATATGAGGGCCAGGATAGGTTTGTCAAGATGTGATTATAGTTATCCACATATTCAGGATAATTTGTGGGTAACTCTAGCAAACCCAAACCAGTAATGTTTTCGAAAATAAATGTCTTTAGGGGATAGAAGTCCCCTGTTATATCCACAAAGTTGTGGATAAAGTGGATAACTTGGTGGATAAATATGGTTTTTGTGCAAAAAAAGCTATTCTACCGCCGTATAATTAAGTTGATTAAGTTGCTTGCTATATTGCTTTCTTGTGGATAAAGGGGAAGGTAATCAACAGAAAAATAATTTCCATGATTCGAGTGAATTTGACAATTATGCAAACACCCTTGTCAAAACTCTACGGTTTATCATTAACAAAAAAGCTGATTCCGTCAAGGAATCAGCTTTTAAGTATTGTTAAATGTTCCACGCCGCATGGCAGCAGGAAATGCACTGGAATGGTCCAATTTTATTCCATAGCTAATTCTTCCCACTCTTCATAAGCCTTGGCCAGTTGAAGTTTGTGATCCTCTGCTTTCTCCTGGAGTTCTTGCAGCTTCATGTAGTCCTGATATATTTCAGGCAGGGCCATCTGAGCCTCAAGCTCCGTAATCTCCGTTTCCAGCTTCGCAATCTGTTGTTCCAGAGCTTCCTGCTTGCGCTGGCGGTTACGTTCTTCGCGTTTGGCCTGCTTGTCCGCTTCGAATGAGGCGGCTCCGGATTTTTCGGTTGAGGATAGGGCTGGATCAGATTTAGCCGAGTTTTTGGAAGAGGCAAGGCGTGCTTCAGCCGCTTCGCGCGCGATATCTTCAAGCTCCTGTTTCTTCTCCACATAGTCATCATAATTGCCCAGGTAATGTTCTGTTCCACCCGGATGCAGTTCAACAATGCGTTCAGCCATTTTATTGAGGAAATACCGGTCATGCGAGATGAACAGCAACGTGCCTTCATAGTCCATCAGTGCTGCTTCAAGTACTTCTTTGGCGAACAGGTCGAGATGGTTCGTAGGCTCATCCAGAATGAGCATATTGGCTTCCTTGAGCATGAGCTTGGAGAGGGAGACACGTGCTTTTTCACCACCGCTGAGCGATGAGATTTTTTTGAGTACATCATCTCCACTGAACAGGAAGTTGCCTAGCACCGTACGAATCCGTGCTTCCTCCATGCCTGGATAGGCACTCCACAGCTCTTCCAATACCGTATTGGAAGGATTAAGTCCCGTCTGCTCCTGATCATAATAGCCAATCTGCACCTTGGTTCCCCATTGGATATCACCACTTACAGGACGCAAACTTCCGGTGAGACATTTCAGCAAGGTGGATTTACCTATACCGTTGGGACCGATCAAAGCAACCGTTTCCCCGCGTCTTAGATCAAAAGATACATTGCGGAACAACGGCGAAGCCTCATCGTAGGCAACGGAAAGCTGATCCACACGGAGCACTTCTTTACCGGACATGACAGCCGTTTCAAAAGAGAAATGAGCTTTCTTCAGATCTCCCATCGGTTTGTCGAGCCGTTCCATCTTATCGAGTGCCTTGCGGCGGCTCTGTGCCCGTTTGGTCGTTGAAGCACGTACGATATTCTTCTGAACAAAGTCCTCCATTTTGGAGATTTCATCCTGTTGTTTCTCATATTGCTTCATCTGGCTTTCGTACTCGGCAGCTTTCAGTTCCATGTATCGGCTGTAATTGCCCGTATATTTTCTGGAGCGGTGTCGTTCGATCTCCACGATGGTTGTTACAAGCCGGTCAAGGAAATACCGGTCATGGGATACAACCAGCAAGGCGCCTGAATAACCTCTGAGGTAATCTTCCAACCACGTGAGGGTGGCGATGTCGAGATAGTTGGTAGGCTCGTCCAGCATGAGCAGGTCAGGGGCCTGAAGCAAAATGCGAGCAAGCGCAAGACGTGTCTTTTGTCCGCCGCTCAGTGTGGCAATCTGAGTATCTGGTGAAAATTCACCGAAGCCCATCCCGTGAAGTACACTGCGAATACGGGTTTCCATCTCATAACCGCCATGATCCTTGAACCAGTCCGAGCGTTTGGCATAACGTTCAAGCAGATCGGCGTATTTTTTTTCGTCTTCCATCTGTGCGGGGTCGGCAATATCCTGTTCCATCTGGCGCAAATCCGCTTCAGCCTGGGTCAGATGGGCGAATACGTTCATCATTTCTTCCCATATGGAGCGATCGGATTGCAGTCCGCTGTTCTGGGCGAGGTAACCAAGCGTTGTTTCCTTGGATTTGAAAATCTGTCCGCCATCATAGGACATTTCCCCTGCTACAATTTTGAGCAAAGTGGATTTTCCTGCGCCGTTAACACCAACGAGGCCGATGCGCTCGCGTTCTAATATTTGTAAGTTCACGCCGTCCAGGATTGGATCGACACCAAAACGTTTGATAATTCCGGATACTTGCAGCAGCATAAAATTAAGTTCCTCCATAGGTCCAGTTCTTGATATGACAACTATATCCCAGTTTACATGAAATACAGAGCAATTGCACCGATTTGGAGTGCCTGGGGCGTGTAGTCTTTTTGGTCAATCAATGATAAACTGAAAGAAGGCATGTTAATACATGAGGATTTTGCAGAAAATGAATCATTTTAACGATTCCAACACGATGACAACTGGTGCATAACATATAAATGGTTTTAATTGAGAGCTAGTTTACCTTCCCGATCAACAGGAGGTTATTCAAGGACATGCAGGATCATACGGAACAGAAAATCCGTCTTCGTTCCAAGCTGAGACAGAGCCGGGATCTGATGGATGAAAGCATGCGTCAGCAGGCGATGACTGAGATCAATGATGTGACGAAGCGGGAGCTGGAGCGCCTTAGACGGGACAAATGGAAGCTGGGGAACAAGCGGCTTATGATTTTCAGCTATTTGTCTTATGGAAGCGAAGCATCTACGGCCTTTTTATTTGAAGAAGGCTGGAAGCATGGAGATCGGATGATCGCACCGAAAGTGCTGGCCAATCCGGCTCGTATGGAGTTGCGGCGTGTCATGGGTGAACAGGATATTCAGCCAGGAATATGGGGGATACCTGAACCCAAGAATTCCTGTGAAGTGCTGCAACCTCATAGCTGGCCGGATATCGATCTTGTCATCGTACCTGGGCTAGGATATGACCTTCAAGGAGGGCGCATTGGTTATGGCGGCGGTTATTATGATCGTTTTGCCGAGACACTTGCAGTGAAATGTGCAATGACGGACAAAAGACCACTGATGGCTGCATTGGTATTGCCAGGCCAGCTTCAAGATGAAATTCCGATGGACCCGCTTGATCTGCGGATTGATCTGTTGATAACAACCGAAGGTATATTACATATCGTATAAAGGGTTGTGATGTGATTGAATTCAGAAACGAATAACGACCAGGCTTCCGGCAGTAAACTGACTCATTTTAATGAACAGGGACGAGCTCGGATGGTTGATATTTCGGGTAAGGAAAGTACCGTGCGTACAGCTGTTGCGGTATCCAAAGTGACGATGAATCCGACTACGCTTGAAGCGATTCGGGAGGGCCGCATCGGTAAAGGTGACGTTCTGGCTGTGGCCCAAATTGCGGGTATTCAGGGCGCCAAGAAAACGTCGGACTGGATTCCGATGTGCCATCCATTGGCATTGACGGGTGTGGATATTCGTTTTCATGATAACGGTGTCGATGAATTGCAGATTGAAGTTACGGTCAAAACCGAAGGGAAGACAGGTGTCGAGATGGAGGCGCTCACGGCGGCGTCGGCTGCGGCACTGACGATCTATGACATGTGTAAAGCCATGCAAAAAGATATGATTATCGGTCCAACCATGCTTAATTCCAAAAGTGGTGGCAAAAACGGCGATTTCAGCCGATAAGGGACATTTATTTTCATAGAGGAGAAGGGTGATCTTTATGGTGTGGAGAACAGCAATCCTGACAGCCAGCGACAAAGGGGCCCGCGGGGAACGTGAGGATACGAGTGCCCAAGTGATCCGGGAACTTGTGGAAGAAGAACTGGGTGGGGAAATCGTGGAGTACCGCATCGTTCCGGATGAACCCGATGAGATTATTGCGGCTTTGATTGAAATGACAGATTATTTTCACGCTGATTTGGTATTGACCACTGGGGGAACGGAGCTTGCGATTCGTGATATTACTCCAGAAGCGACAAGGCGGGTTATTGAACGGGAAGTTCCAGGCATGGCTGAAGCCATGAGATACAGTGTCATGGGCAAGAATCGTTCTGCCATGCTGTTCCGCGGCGTATGCGGCATTCGCGGACGTACATTGATTGTCAACCTGCCAGGTACACCGAAGGGTGTGCATGAGCATTTGGCGGCCATTATGGATCAGCTTCCGGAAGCGCTGCTGATGGTTACGGGTCAGTTCAAGCAATAAGAGTGAATCATATAGTAGCGGGTGTGAAATCAAGCAGGGAGAAATGATTGGATGTCGAGGTCTCTTTTGTGAATAATGTGGGTTATGTAAGTGGTTACATCTATGGTATGATTGACATAATTCAAAATGAAGCAAAGACATCTATGAGCCTATGGCCAAGCGTGTGCATCTTTGAAGCTTGAAACGAGGAGGAATAATATCAATGTTAAGTTCCATTGGACCAACAGGTTTTATTTTGCTGGCCGTTATCGCGTTGCTTTTGTTTGGACCTAACAAGCTTCCGGAATTGGGGCGGGCAGTCGGACGCACTTTCCGTGAATTCAAAGAAGGCGCACGTGAGATTATTTCGGATGATGATTCATCCAGTCGCAAGGAGCAGGAAAAGGCGAAGCCACTGGCATCTGAGACTGCATCTACAGACAAGCCTGAGGATAAACGCCTGCCGGAATAACTTTGACGGCAATGAAAGAGAAATCCCTTCCTGCCGGAAGGGTTTTGTATTTTAAGCTGGCAACAATGGGGGGCAGGCATGACGCAGCAGAAGGAAGAAATGACGCTTACAGAACATTTGAGTGAGCTGCGCAAGCGGTTGATTTATGTGTTGAGTATTTTTATTTTGGGACTGGTGGCAGGCTTTCTGGTGGCGGATCCAGTGTATCAATATCTGACGAAGGCAGAGACTGCTCAGGGGTTTGTGCTGCATGCATTCTCGTTCTGGGACGGGATTGGCATCTACATGAAGATTGCCGGACTATTCTCGCTGGTCATTACGCTGCCGTTTACGGTGTTTCAGCTCTGGAAGTTTGTCAGTCCAGGTCTGCGCCCGCGTGAGCGAAAAGCCACGTTGAAGTATGTACCTTATGTATTTCTGTTATTTCTGATCGGGTTAGCTTTCTCGTACTACGTTGTTTTCCCGATGGCACTTTCTTTTACTTCATCGATTACGGAAAAAATGGGGCTTGTCGAGACTTACGGAATGAAGCAGTATTTCAGTTTTTTGTTTGGTATTGTACTGCCGGTGTCCCTTTTGTTCGAACTTCCGTTAATTATTATGTTCCTGACAGGGCTGCGGATATTGAATCCGATCCGGCTTCGCAAAATGCGCAGAGTCGCTTATTTTGTCCTGATTTTCATTGCAGTTGTGGTCACACCACCTGACTTTATTTCCGATTTTCTAGTGATGATTCCGTTGTTACTGTTATATGAGATTAGTGTGTTTCTGTCTGGCTTTGTGTATCGTAAACAGCTTGCAGCTGATGCAGAGGCTGAGTCCCGTTACATCCGTGCCGAGGATAAGCAGAGCGCAGTATAACAAGAGAGATTCCATAGGATGTTGTAATCGTAATAATTTTGCATGGTGCTCGTCCCGGGATAAGGCGGTCAGTTCTTACCCGGGATATGAAGGGCGACAAACTTTTTACAGTTATATATTCTGATGGACGGGACAAGCAGGCATATTATGTTCAACAATGGATACAATGGAAAAGGGCTGACTGAGAACGATGCAGGAGGACTTACGGATTCTGTGGAATAAGTAATAAGGTATTATGGCATTTACGCAGGCCAATCGGGAGTTTTTTGGCCGGGTTCATGTAAATACAACGTAAAATCTCGCAGGAATTCATGAAAAGGACTTGAAATCATGCTTCAAGTTGAAGTATCATAAAGTTGGTTGTTAGCACTGAACACTGTCGAGTGCTAATACATATGGCTACAACCTACAATGTAACGTTATATAATTTCAAAAGGAGGCTATTTTTCATGATCAGACCTTTAGGTGAACGCGTATTGGTAGAACCACTGGAGCAAGAGCAAACAACTTCTTTCGGGATCGTACTGCCGGACTCCGCTAAAGAAAAACCGCAAGAGGGTAAAATTATTGCTGTTGGCGCTGGAGTATTGAAAGACGGAGTACGTGTAGCTCTGGAAGTGAAAGAAGGAGATCGCGTTATTTTCTCCAAATATGCCGGTACAGAAATCAAGTTCGAAGGTAAAGAATATTTGATTATGAAAGAAAGCGATATTCACGCGATTCTCGACTAATTCAAATTTAATCGGTTAACCGAACCATATAGCAACATCATTTTACACAATATACTAGGGAGGTTTTCTTACCATGGCTAAAGACATTAAATTCAGTGAAGACGCTCGTCGTTCCATGCTTCGTGGTGTGGACGCATTGGCTAATGCAGTTAAAGTAACACTCGGTCCTAAAGGCCGTAACGTGGTTCTGGAGAAAAAATTCGGAAGCCCGCTCATCACGAATGACGGTGTAACGATTGCTAAAGAAATCGAACTGGAAGATGCATTCGAGAACATGGGTGCACAACTGGTTAAAGAAGTAGCAACCAAAACAAATGATGTTGCCGGTGACGGTACAACAACTGCAACTGTATTGGCTCAAGCGCTGATCACAGAAGGTTTGAAAAACGTAACTGCAGGCGCTAGCCCAATCGGTATCCGTAAAGGGATCGACAAAGCGGTTAAAGCTGCTGTAGCTGAACTGCAATCCATCTCCAAACCAGTTGAAACCAAACAATCCATCGCACAAGTTGCAGCGATCTCTGCAGCTGACGAAGAAGTAGGCGAACTGATCGCTGAAGCTATGGAAAAAGTGGGTAAAGACGGTGTTATCACGGTTGAAGAATCCCGTGGATTCGCTACAGAGTTGGAAGTGGTTGAAGGTATGCAATTCGACCGCGGTTACATCTCTCCATACATGATCACGGATACGGACAAAATGGAAGCAGTTTTGGACAACCCGTACATCCTGATCACAGACAAAAAAATCTCCAACACGCAAGAAATCCTGCCATTGCTTGAAAAAATCGTTCAACAAGGCAAACCGCTTGTATTGATCGCTGAAGATATCGAAGGCGAAGCACTGGCGATGCTGGTTGTGAACAAATTGCGTGGTACATTCAACGCTGTAGCTGTTAAAGCTCCTGGCTTTGGTGACCGTCGTAAAGCAATGCTGCAAGATATCGCTGCCCTCACTGGTGGCCAATTGATCACGGAAGAACTGGGTCTGGACCTGAAATCCGCTGTTGTGGAACAACTGGGTACAGCTCGTCAAATCCGTGTAACGAAAGAAAACACAATCATCGTTGACGGTGCTGGTAACAAATCCGATATCGATGCACGTGTAAGCCAAATCCGTACACAACTGGAAGAAACAACTTCCGAGTTCGACAAAGAGAAACTGCAAGAGCGTCTGGCTAAATTGTCCGGCGGTGTAGCAGTAATCAAAGTCGGTGCGGCTACTGAAACAGAATTGAAAGAACGCAAACTGCGCATCGAAGATGCCCTGAACGCAACTCGCGCTGCGGTTGAAGAAGGTATCGTATCCGGTGGTGGTACAGCGCTCATGAACGTATACAACGCGGTTGCAGGCGTAGCCCTGTCCGGTGACGAGCAAACAGGCGTAAACATCGTCCTGCGCGCTTTGGAAGCACCAATCCGTACTATCGCAGCTAACGCTGGCGAAGAAGGTTCCGTAATCGTGGAACGTCTGAAAAAAGAACAAACTGGCGTAGGCTTCAACGCTGCGACTGGCGAGTGGGTTAACATGATCGAAGCGGGTATCGTTGACCCTGCGAAAGTAACACGTTATGCATTGCAAAACGCTGCTTCCGTAGCGGCAATGTTCCTGACTACTGAAGCGGTTATCGCTGACAAACCAGAACCTGCAGGCGCTGCTGGCGTTCCTGACATGGGCGGTATGGGTGGAATGGGCGGCATGATGTAATAAAGGTGTAAAAACCTTTTAATGCCGATAGATGAAAGGCTCCCGAAAGGGAGCCTTTTTTCATTAATTAGATAGGGTGCTTTGAATTTATGTTTTAATAACTGGGGGGAGGAAATCATTTGAGAAAGAGTACAAAGTGGACATTATGGATTCTAGGCTTGATGCTCGCTGCAATTTTCATCAACTTCTATATGAATCTATATAGCTTCGCTTATGCACTGATTACCGTGCTTTTACTTGTATTTATGGGGTGGGGATTCTTAGCCAAGTTAAAGAACGACGTTCGACAACATGAAGATCATCATAGAAGAGAGCACCAGTCTGCGATCGATGACATCGATCGATACACGAGGTAGTAATCAATGAACCTGCCATACATAGCTTTGTTGTTAACGGACATGTTTACAACTTTTGTCCATCAATAGTTTAAAGGCTCCCACTTGGGAGCCTTTCTTTATTCAGATACAGGAGTGGATATGAAGGAAAGGCTAACGAAGTTTGCAGAAGGGAGAAGGAATGTTGAGTCGTTCCTATCTAAACGACTGGTTTGCACATTTGCAACTCACTCAACAGTTGTTATTCCAAAAATAGAAACATTGTCTTGAATGCTGAAGTGATATTCAAATCCATTTCGAACAGTCGCTCCATCAAATTCACTCTGACTTACATCGCGATCCAATATGCCGATATCCTGAATCACCTCTTGCGCATCATTATATGTGTATTCATTATTGGTTGTCAGAATAAGAGTAGCGATAGCAGTCAACAGGATTCCACCCGTTGGTTCGCTGACATCACCAGTCCCGTATAACCTGACTTCTTTTACTTTTTGATTCGAATTTAATTTACCAACCAATCGTAAATCATCATTAAATACATACTCGAAAGCACCAGTATCCTGCTCTGAAGAGGCTTTCATATTCAAGCGGGTAATACTCAAACCGTTCAGTCGGTATTTGCCCACGGCGGCATTAAACTTGTTTTTGAATTCCTCTGCTGTCATATAGAAGCTAGAGGCATTCGTTTGGGTTAGAGGTGCGTGATCTACCTCTGTTGTATCAGCGCCTGATTCGTGTTTCTCCGTCTGATCTGTTCCAGATGATTGCGGAGGATTTGAAGGTAAAGCCAATATGCCATACATTCCGATCGAAGCAATTGCAAAACATGCCGCCGTTAGCATAACATGCCTTATCGGTATCCGGTTATGTTTCCTCATGGATAAGATCATCAAAACAAGAAATACGAAGAAGGCTATAAAACTAAGGATGAATAGTATTGTAAACAGATATTGCAAATTCTCACCTCATAATACATCGTTATTTCGCTCGTCACCTCAAAAAAGCACTGTCGGCGTTTTAGCCAGCAATGCTATTTTTTTCTTATCATCGCTTGGATTTAATTCAGCAAGGAAAGTGTGACTCGAATCGAGTTATCTATAAATGAACGATTGGGACGGGATTTCATAAAAACGGTCAGTCCAATTAGCGATACGATAAGTGCTTGGGCGACAGCCTTGGCGTCCAGGGAAGGGTTAAGTTCACCTGATCGCATTCCCCGCTCAATATTTTCCTGAAAGATGACCGACAGGTACATCTGATGTTCCCGGGTGAGAATTTCAAATTTCTCATCATGGGGTGCAAGCTCAACCATCGTATTGATGCAAAAGCATCCGCGACTGAGTCGCTCTGCGTTGTATTCTTCATCCACGATTTCTGCAAAAAAAGTACGAAAGGCCTCTTTTACCGATGAAATACCCGCCAGTCTGGTTCGCATCTCTGCGGCACGAGCCATCGTGTACTTCCGTAGCGAAGTTTCGAATAATTCTCTTTTATCTCCAAAAGTGGAGTATATACTGGGCCTTTGGATGCCCATTCTCAAAGTCAAATCGCTTAATGAAGTGGCCTCATATCCTTTTTCCCAAAAAAGCTGCATCGCTGCATCCAGTACTTTCTCTTCGTCAAATTCGCGAGTTCTCGCCATAATAAATGCTCCTTGTTACTTATATTTTCTAAAGTATAGATATTTTGTATTGGATCATGTAGATCTTGATTTGCTAATTATATTTATTACTCATCAGTATGATATATACTATATAACTCTCAATTATTTGTCAAACGAACGTCTTTTTGATGATGTATTTAAGAAATATGATATAGATTTTATGCAAATAAAATGATTGACATTAGGCGAAACAGTAAGATATATTAACTACCTAAATAACATACCGATCGGTAATTTATTTTGTCAGTAACAGTCCAATTTTGAATAAAGGAGAAATGAGTTATGGAAATAGGAATTACTTCGTTTGTGGAGACGACACCCGATCTTCGCACAGGTGAGGTCATAAGTCATGCACAGCGATTGCGTGAAGTAGTGGAGGAAATCGTACTAGCCGATCAGGTGGGGCTGGATGTATTTGGCGTAGGAGAACATCATCGTAAAGATTATGCCGCTTCTTCTCCTGCGATGGTGTTGTCCGCAGCTGCATCCCTGACCAAGCGTATTAGGCTCACTAGTGCAGTAACAGTACTTTCGTCGGCTGATCCGGTACGTGTGTTTCAGGATTTTGCCACACTGGATGGCATTTCGAATGGACGTGCAGAGATTATGGCAGGGCGGGGCTCCTTTACCGAATCATTCCCTTTGTTTGGATATGAGCTTGGTGAGTATGATGAGCTGTTCGATGAACATCTGGAACTGCTGCTCAACCTGCAGAAGTCCGAAATAGTCAATTGGCGAGGTGGGCACAGACCTGCAATACATAATTTGGGCGTTTATCCTCGGCCTGTGCAGAGTCCTTTACCTATATGGATTGGCAGCGGGGGCAATCAGGAATCGGTTGTTCGTGCAGGGTTGCTGGGACTTCCGTTGACGTTGGCTATTATTGGCGGGAGCCCGGAACGGAATTTTGGCCCCCTTGTACAGCTGTACAAGCAGGCAGCGGCACATGCCGGACATGACGCTTCGAAGCTTACCGTAGGGTCGCATTCGCTCGGATTTGTGGCTGAAGATACAGAGCTGGCTGCTGATCTGTTCTTTCCTTCTACTCAGGCGGGCATGAACAAAATCGGCAAGGAACGCGGATGGGGACATTACAGTCGTGCCAGCTTTGATGCTGCACGTAGTCACGACGGTGCTCTGTATGTAGGTGATCCGGAGACGGTTGCCCGGAAGATTGTTCATCTACGCAAGAATGTGGGCATTACACGTTTCATGATGTACGTTCCCATTGCTACGATGCCGCATGATCAGGTGATGAGAGCGATCGAATTGCTCGGAACAGAGGTCGCTCCTCGAGTACGGGCAGAGTTGGCTAAGTGGGAAGCTGAGCATGGACAAAAAGCATAGAAAACATACACTGAAGGAGGAATTGTATATGAGTTTTGTAGATCGGGTGGTACCTGAATTAAGAGATGCATTAACCCAGTTTCCGGGCTTTAATTTGAAGGGGGGACTGAAGGTTAGCCGGGCGATGCTCATGAATCCACCGATTGAGAAGTCGGAAGACGTACGCACCACAAAGAGAATTATTGCAGGGGCAGCAGGAGACATGCTGGTCAAAATATATGAACCGGCTGAGCGTACTGGAGATAAGCTGCCAGCGATGTTGTGGATTCATGGAGGAGGATATGTGCTGGGACATCCGGATATGGATGATGCGTTATGTGAGCGCTTTGTACAAGCGGCACATTGCGTAGTTGTATCGGTTGATTACCGCCTGGCCCCTGAGCATCCTTATCCCGCTGGTCTTGATGACTGCTATGCAGGTCTTGTATGGATGACAGACGAAACAGAGTCACTCGGCATTGATCTCACCAGGGTCGCAATTGCTGGAGCAAGTGGAGGGGGAGGACTGACTGCAGCGCTTGCACAAATGGTCCGTGATAAAGGTGGACCGAGTCTAATCTTCCAAATGCCTTTGTACCCGATGCTTGACGATCGCAATATTTCGGCTTCGAGCCATGAAATTACGGATCAAAATGCTACATGGAATCGGACAAATAACTTGGAGGCATGGAGTATGTACCTTGGAGGAGAGATGGAGGGATTGGGAGAAAACGAAGGACACAACATGCCTTCCTACGCTGTCCCGGCAAGAACTGAAAATCTGGCAGAGTTACCTCCAATGTATACGTGTGTTGGCCAGCTCGATCTATTTCGAGACGAGACAATCGAATATGTGACACGCCTTGCGGCAGCTGGAGTGGATGTCGAAATGCACCTGTATCCTGGTGCTTATCATTGCTTCGAAGTGTTTGTGCCTGATGCGGAAGTTAGCCAGCGGGCTAGTCAGGATTATATTCGTGCCATGGCTAGAGCGCTTAATCCTTCATGGGAGAAATAAATGTCTCCGGCGTTGTTCATAAAAATTGATGTTCTTTTCATCTTCATTTCAGATTCCGTTAAGGTAGCTGGGGTAAGATAAGTCTTGTAAACCCCTTCTCGTGTTAATAGATGTGTGACTAGCCCCGTCGGATCGTCCGGCGGGGCACTTTTTTTCTTCATTTTTATCCGTTAATGGTATGATAGTTAAATATATAAATGCTAGTTACGGAGGGATGGCTCGTGGACCCCAGCCTGCATCCGCTGTTCAGACCCATTCAGATGAATGGGTCTGATCGGAACACGTATTATATTGAGCAAATACCCTCTGTTTCCCTGATGGCTCATGTAGCCTGTTATTGGGAATCGGGTTCTATTCCGCATGAGGGAGAGCGAGATCAGGAAAGGATCTCAGTGCCCGCTCGGGTATTGCCAGATGGCTGAACGGACATGCTGATTACATACGACTCGGTCCGTTCGGTTCATTCCTATGCGTATTGTGGCAATTATTCGCATCCGTTCGCTCTGCCCGAGCCATCCGATGTCAGTCCTTCCGCAGATTACACATTTGGCGTACGTCTTTTTCCGGGTGGAGCATACGTCTTTCACGGTTTGCCATTGGAAGGATTTACGGACATGCGAATTCCGCTTGAGGAATGTTGGCCGCTCAGATTGAATGAGCTTCAGGAGCGGATAGCTGGAACGAAAACCTTTGAAGAACGGGTGCAGGTAATGAATGCCTATCTGATTCCATTATCCGTGCAAACCAGTACATATGAGAATAATCTGATGAAAAATGCATTGCATCGTATCTTTATCGATGGGGGACGTATGAGCGTCAGTGAGCTGGCCATGCGTGAAGTTGTTAGCGAACGCCAGCTGAATCGGAAGTTTGCAGAATGGATCGGAATCAGTCCGAAGCGATTCAGTGAGGTGGTTCGTTTTCACCGCGTCCTGGGCAGTATTCATCAGGGGCATACGGCGGATGGGGCAGCGCTGGCCCTGAATCATGGTTTTTTTGACCAAGCCCACTTGATTCGTCAATTCCGCAAGTTTTATGGAGAAACTCCGCTGACCGCTGCCAAAGAACATCAACAAAGGTTGTCCGATTTGTACAATAACTCGGTTGTCTCTTCCGATATACTTAGATCGTGAGAATAATAGTAAAGGAGATATCATATATGAATGGAACATTGCAAATTCGGGATCATCTGCTCAATGAATTGGAGACGGGAGTACGTACGGGGGCGAGTCTGATCCGCCTGATCCGTCCAGAGGATTGGGCGTACCGCCCGCAGGACAATATGCGTTCACTGGTGGAACTGGTCCATCATTTTATTCAAATCACGGCATCAGACCTTGCCATTATGCAGGAGAAGAGCGAAGCTGAGGTTGGTGTGGTAGAGAATAGCCTGTCAGGGATCGAGGATATTGAAAAACTGGAGGCAACACTTTGGGGCAATTTGGAAGCCTACAAAGCTTATATTGTATCACTGAGCGAAGAAGATCTGTTGAACCGCTCAACCAAAGCTTTCTATATGGAGCATGGTCATTTGCAGGCTCAATGGCAGATTGAAACGCTAACGCATGTATTCCATCACCGTTCACAGTTGTATAATTACCTCAAACAGCAGGGGCATGAGCTGAACTTTTTCATGCTGTATGCTTAATAATCTCACAATATGAGTTTCATGTAAGTGGCTCCGCTGGATGATCTGGCGGGGCTTTTTGATTACTTTAGTCTAGCATCTCTATCAAAATGGACGTTATCACACGGTCATTTTACCGTTACATTAATAGATTTCAAGCATAGAATACCGTATCAAAGCAAAAGGAGGTGATTTCGATGGCCATCCTTTTACCGCAACAATTTTACAATTTGGCTGCAAGCGTGGGCAAATCGTACTACGAAAACCTGGCTGGAGGAACCAATGCCAGCATTACGGTTAACAACTTTGGTCCTTTCCCGGTAGACCTGGTTGTGACTCGTGTTAACGCTCCAGTGATCACGTATTTGATCCCTGCTGGCAACAGCCTTACGTTGTCTGTTGATTTGCTGCTCGTAGCTGCTTTGTTGACTACTCCCGCAGGTGCTTCAACAGGTACAATTCAAATCGCAACAGCTGATTTCTAATGAATGTAGCATGCTTTGTGAACCTCTGTCGGACATGTTGTCGGCAGAGGTTTTTCTATTTTTTATGGATGCATCTGGGGTGAAAATGATATTATACTAGGGTATTTATAAATTTAAATAGTTGTTATAGGAATGATTGATATTCTTATATCAAAACGAAAGGGAGATTGAAATTTTGAAAAAGATGTTGTTGTACGTTTTGGGATTAACCTTGTGTGTATCATTGTTCATGTCTCCATACACTTCAGATGCAGCCTCTTCAATGAGCACCTTGGAGCTTGGAAATGGAGTAACTTATTATGGTGAAACTAAGAATGGCAAGCCCCATGGCTATGGGACGATGACCTGGGGAAAGAGCAAGACTTATAAAGGAAACTGGGTAGCGGGCAAACGTTCAGGATATGGTGTCTACAAAGCAGTGACAAGTGATAAGGACCGTGTTACAGACCTCAAGTATGATGGCTTTTGGAAGAATGACAAAAAGGATGGAAAGGGTGAACTGGAGATTAGAGAAATATCCTACGAAGCAACTATGCTTGAAAATCGTATTCAGAATGGGACCTTTGCAAAGGACCAATGGATTTCAGGATATGATGTACGACATGGAGAATACGACCCGCCTTATTACTTTGCATACAAGGATTCAAATTTAAGTCTTAAAATACTGGGCGGTGCAGAAAATATTTTAGATGGATTGAAGGACGGTTATTTCTTTTCATTTACATATCAAAAAGGAAAAGTATACAAAGATGTCGGTGTTGGAGATGAATTCAGTCAGAAGCAATTTAGTTCTTTTATCAAAAGTGTAGAAAAAGAGATTAAGCCTCATATTAATCAGTTTGAGAAACTAGCTCAGAAATTATAGTAATTATTCTTAGAAATATAACGGGTACAATCAAATTTTTTGTTTACTAAGGCTGCTATTCGAGTAATTTATTGTAGAAGTAATAGTAGACTGATGTTGTGAAACAGGAGGGTATTGGACGATGAAAAGACCAACGTTTCTTGAAACCGAGCGGCTTGTTTTCTCGACATGGAATGAAGAAGATCGTGCTCTGGCTTCCGCTCTATGGGGAGATCATGAGGTATCGAAGTGGATTAGTAGCAAGGGATTTCTGAGCGAGGATGAAGTGGAAGCGCGGTTGACGCAGGAAATAAAAAGGCAAGAAGAGGTGGGAGTGCAATACTGGCCACTCTTTGAGAAAGATTCGGAAGTATTTGCTGGTTGCTGTGGTTTGCGCCCGTATTCTCCGGAAGAAGAGATATATGAATTGGGATTTCATCTTACCCGGGATCATTGGGGCAAGGGCTACGCCATGGAGGCGGCACGAGCGGTGATTGACTATGCATTTGGAGAACTGAAGGCTAAAGCGTTGTTTGCTGGGCATCATCCAGACAATGAAGTGTCACGTCATATGCTATCCAAGCTGGGCTTTGAGTATGTACGGGATGAGCGGTATGAACCGACAGGACTGATGCACCCATCCTATTTGCTGAAAAAGGAATAAATATGTTCCACATTCAGGGCAGCACAACGAAACGTTTTTAAATATATAGCTTAAATGTATGGATAGTAGCTGTGACTGTGATTTTTTGGTAAATGGGTTTTCATCGTTTTTTTATTTCATTTTCAGCTTCTATTAAGGTAGCAGAGGTAAGATAATTCTTGTAAACCCCTTCTCGTGTTAGATAGATGTGTGACTGACCTCGCCGGACGCCGGTGAGGTATTTTTTTGCTTATTTTTATAAATATACACAAAACAAACACAAACAAAAATAAATAAAGCAAATAACGCTGCATATTATTGACTTATAAAAGTAAACAAAGGTATAATGAATGTGAAAAAAGGAACTTACTTTGTACGTGACGGACATTATTTTTTATCATGAGGAGAGAATGATGATGAACGTGACCCTTACGAATGAAACAACGCAGGCTGCGGGCTTCCATATCCCATTTGTTCGTGAAATGGCGGAGATTACTCAACATATGTGGAAGAATGGATGGGATGAACGCAATGGCGGCAATGTCAGCTATTTGCTGGAGGAAGAGGAAGTTGCCCAATATATCGATATCAACTATGTGATCCGCAAGATCAAACCAGCATTTTCGATGCATGAGCTGGCAGGCAAGTATTTTATTGTGACTGCTTCGGGCAAATATTTCAAAAATGTATTGGCTGATCCAGAGAACAATCTGGGAGTATTGCGTGTATCGAATGATGGACTAGAGCTCGAAGTGCTGTGGGGGCTAAAGTCGGGAGCTAACCCAACGAGTGAATTGCCTACGCATTTTATGAGTCATATCGAACGTTTGAAAGTCGACCCGAAACACCGTGTTGTGATGCACAACCATGCGACTAACGTTCTGGCGATGACATTTATCCATGAGTTGGATGAAATGAAATTTACAAAGACCTTGTGGCAGATGTGTACCGAATGCGTTGTTGTATTTCCTGACGGTGTTGGTATTATTCCGTGGATGGTGCCTGGGTCGAATGAAATTGGACGGGAAACGGCTGGGAAAATGAAGGAATACCACGCGGTCATTTGGCCGCAGCACGGGATTTTTGGAACGGGTACAACGATTGATGAAGCTTTTGGCCTTATAGAGACCATTGAGAAGGCGGCCCAGGTGTATATGCTGGTTGCAAGCCATGAGATCAGACAGAGAATTACGGATCAGCAGTTAGCTACATTGGCACAGGCTTTTGGTGTCACTCCACGTCCTGGTATATTGGGCATGGAAGTTTGACGGATCGAAATCGTATAAAAGAAAGAGCTCCAACACAGCCTAATATGAATGGTCTTTGGTTTATTAAACCGAAGGCCATTTCCTTTTTTTCGGCAAACAAACGCCGTTTTGGTTCAAAAAAGTTCAAAAAGTGGATAAAGCGCGGCTTTGTTATCGATTATTGAATCGTAGAATGCATTATCACACGCTGGCGAAATTCGGGTGAAATGACGTATTGTCAATGGCTCGGCGATTTTGCATAATAACAATGCTTCACAGATGAAAGACGGAAGGAAGTTATGATCATGCTTGGCAAAATGAAGAGAATCTTAATAGGCAAGCCTATGAAATCGGCTGAATTGGATGCAGAAAAATTGGGGAAATGGAAGGCACTCGCCATCCTGTCCTCCGATGCACTATCGTCCGTTGCCTACGGTACGGAGCAAATCTTACTGGTGCTCGTTGCGGCTGGATTCGCCGCCTTGTGGTACTCTGTTCCAATTTCTATCGCCGTGTTGGGATTACTCGTCATTTTAATTTTTTCCTACCGCCAGACGATTTTTGCTTATCCAACAGGAGGCGGCGCGTACATCGTAGCCAAGGATAATCTCGGTACGGCTCCGAGCTTGATTGCCGGAGGGTCTTTGCTGGTCGATTATATTTTGACTGTTGCGGTAAGTTCGTCCGCAGGGACCGATGCGATTACATCTGCCTTTCCAATGCTTCATGATTACAGCATAGTTATTGCACTGATCATGATTGTATTTCTGACCATTATGAATTTGCGAGGGGTGACGGAATCTGCTTCCGTACTGGCGATCCCCATATATTTGTTTATCTTTTCGATTGCGATTCTGATTATCTCCGGGGGTGTCAAATTCCTCGCTGGAGGCATGGAAGCTGCCGCCCCTGAATTTGGAACGAGCATGTCCCATGTGAGTTTGTTTCTGCTGCTGAAGGCATTCAGCTCGGGGTGTTCAGCTTTGACCGGGGTTGAGGCGGTGAGTAATGCGATCCCAAACTTTAAGCAGCCTGCCGAGAAAAATGCAGCGGGAACCTTGATGCTTATGGGATGTATTCTGGGAGCCATGTTTATCGGGATTACGTTACTTGCTTATGGTTACGGGGTGAAGCCTGATCCGAAAGCCACAGTCATTTCCCAGATTGCCGAAGCCACGTTTGGCAGGGGCACGATGTATTTTATTATTCAAGGTGTGACGGCACTGATTTTGTTCCTAGCAGCGAATACGGCGTATTCTGCATTCCCGCTGCTGTCCTTCATGATGGCGAAGGATAAATATATGCCGCATATGTTTATGGTTAGAGGAGACCGCCTTGGCTTCTCGAACGGTATTATTTTTCTCAGTGTGATGTCTGCCTTGCTGGTTGTTGGATTCAAAGGAAATACGGAAAGCCTGATTCCGCTCTACGCGGTGGGTGTGTTCATTCCATTCACCCTGTCGCAGCTGGGCATGATGATTCGTTGGATCAAAGTCAAACCAACCGGCTGGGGTGTGAAGCTGCTCGTCAATACGATAGGGATGCTGACCACACTGTCGATTACATTGATTTTTATATTCACCAAGTTCACGCAAACATGGGTTATCTTTATTTTCTTGCCACTCGTCGTTTATGTGTTCATGCGCATTCACCGTCATTACTGCAACATCGCGGATGAATTGCGGATTGATATCAAGCTGGAGAAACCGGTGAGAAAGGGTAATACCATCGTTATTCCGGTGGCTGGCATTACGAGGGTGGTGATGAATACAATCTCTTACGCTCAAACGATGTCAGATCACGTGGTTGCCTTGTATATCGGGTTCGATGATGAAGCTATCCGCAAGATGGAGCAGAAGTGGGAAGAGTGGAACCCTGGCGTTCGCCTAGTTGTCATTAAATCGAGATACCGCAGTATTATGGGACCGCTCAAAAAGTTCATTGATACCGTGGAATGGAAGACGGCCGAGACGGACCATATCACGATTCTAATTCCGCAGTTCATCACCAAGCATTGGTGGCAAAATGTACTGCACAACCAGACCAGCTTCATGATCCGCGCTTATCTGATCAATTACAAAGACGTGATTGTCACGACTGTGCCGTACCATCTCAATCGTTAGTAGGATTCTTCTACAATAGGAAATGGTATGAGAAGAGTATGTAATGTGCTTACGTGTCATCCATTTTCTTAGGAATTCTCAACCGAATATTTTTCGTTAACATTAAATATCCAGTTTTCTGTTAAATTTATTAAGATGATATCCATTGTTGTTCACCTTCTCTTAACACACAAAACCGCACGAACATTCCCGAATTAAGGGAGTTCTTGCGGTTTTTTTGCTGTTTGCTGATCTTGTTTTGAAGTCTATTTAACGTCTCTTGTTTGGTAAAGTCGCTTGTCCACGATTAACGCTGCGTTGATTCAGAACAGATGCTGCTGTGACAGTTGGCTTTTACACTAGTTAATGTGGGTGATGAAGTTCACACACCGAATGCGTAGATCAAGGGGGAAGAAAATCCGATGAGTGAGCTTGACAACCGGATCAGCTTGCCTGCTGCCAGACGGCGCTTATCCAATACGAGTCAGCGCCGGACAGCTTCGCTGCGTGTACAGCGGATGCGGGAGAATATGCTGGCCTATGGTTTCCTGGCACCATCGCTGCTTTTATTTGCAGTGTTTCTGTTTTATCCGATGTTTAAGTCGGTGTACCTGAGTCTGCATTCCACTGACCCTACCGGACAGATTGCAGCTTATGTGGGACTGGACAATTTCAAGGCGGTATTCCAGTCCGGACTGTTCCTGCAAGGCATGAAAGTGACGGTGCTATTTGTCCTGTTTACCGTGCCAACCGGCATGCTGGCAGCTCTGATTCTAGCGGCATTAACACACAACCGTTTCAAGGGAATGCGTATATTCCAGTTTGTATTCTCTCTGCCCGTGGTACTGTCTGTCGGTTCATCGGCGGTCATCTGGAAGTTTTTGTTCCATCCGACCTTGGGCATGCTGAATTATTTATTAGGTAAAGTTGGAATCGATCCAATTCCATGGCTGACCAGCCCGGATTGGGCCTTGATATCGATCTCCATTATGACGATTTGGATGAATCTAGGATTCAATTACATTATTCTATCCAGCGGATTACAGGGTATCCCGGATGAAATTTATGAGAGCGCGAAGATTGATGGCGCAGGTCCTTTGCTTACTTTTCGCAAAATCTCGATGCCACTGTTGTCGCCAACCCTGTTTTTCGTCACCGTAGTATCGATCATTGGTGCGTTCCAATCATTTGGTCAGATCAACATTCTAACCCGGGGTGGCCCGATGGACAGTACCAATGTATTCGTATATTCCATCTATCAGGAAGCCTTTGTTAATTTCCGCTTCGGAACGGGCAGTGCGCAGGCGCTTATCCTGTTCGCGGTCATTATGCTGCTGACCCTGATTCAGTTCAAATGGGTGGAAAGGAAAGTGCATTACCAATGAGGACACCATGGACTAAAACATTGCTGTATGTGTTGCTTACAATCTGTGCGGCACTTGTACTGTATCCGGTGCTGTACACCTTTTTCATGGCGGTCATGACGCCGGAGGATGCCAGTGCGTATCCGCCTCATATCATCCCGCAATCGATAGACCTGTCCAATTTCACGGAAGTATTCGATATCGTTCCGATTGGTTCGTTTATCGGTAATACGTTCCTGGTGGCAGGACTGACGATGCTTGGTCAGCTTGTTACAGCGAGCATGGCAGCCTATGCATTCGCGAAAATGGAGTTTAAGGGCAAGAACGTCATCTTTAGCATGTTTGTGGCGACGATGATGATTCCTTGGGAAGTTACCATGATCCCGAACTATCTGACAGTGCGCAGCTGGGGCTGGCTCGATACGTATCAGGGGCTGACCATTCCGTTCCTGGCAACAGCGTTCGGTACATTCCTGCTGAGACAATTCTTCATGCAGCTGCCGAAGGAACTGTTTGAAGCGGCGAAGATCGATGGCTGTGGGCATATCCGGTATTTTGTATCCCATGTCCTGCCATTGTCGCGTCCGGCACTTGGAACATTGGCAATCTATTCGTTTCTGAGCATGTACAACTCCTATCTGTGGCCGCTTCTCGTCACAAATACGCCAGAGATGAGAACGGTACAGATCGGAATCTCGATGCTGGAGTTCCAGGAATCCACAGCATGGAATCTGGTGTTTGCCGGCACAGCGCTTGTTATTTTACCGTCGCTGCTGCTTCTGGTTTTTGGTTTGAAGCAGCTTGTTCGCGGTATGGCCGCAGGCGCGCTGAAGGGTTGATTCAGTTAAAAGTGTATGGATTTAGCGGGTTTGTGGTTTGGATTCCCAGGAGCGAATAAACAAGGCCTCACTCTTGAAATAAGATGTTGAGAAGATAAATCACGTAGTAGTGGAGGGGACGAAATCGATTCTGTAGAAGCGTAGCGTTCGCCTTTATCCCCGGATTTTCCCCTTTGAAGGGAATTGAATGAAATCCGGGGATAACAGCGATCGAAAGAACGATTCGGACCCGTAACGGCCACTCCGTGTCATCTCCAAGGTTTTATTTTGAAGTGAGCCTCAAAAAAAGGAGAGCGATTATGATCGGGTTTCGTTTGAAAAAAAGAGGAACATTTGCATTGATGTTGGCTGCACTTATGCTGGTATTGTCCGCTTGTGGCGGAAAAGCCGAAACAACAAGCACAACGGGCGGAGCGCAGGCAGATGCTGCAGCTGCTGAACCGGTACAATTGACATGGTGGCATTCGATGTCGGGTGCAGGGGAGAAAGCCATTAATCAACTCGCTTCCGATTTTAACGCAAGTCACCCGGACATTCAGGTGAAGGCAATCTATCAAGGGAAATATGATGAGAGCCTGAACAAACTCAAAGCTTCCATGGGATCGGACAGTGGTCCGGACATTATCCAGGTGTACGAGATCGGCAGCAAGTTCATGATCGATTCGGGCATGATTACGCCGGTACAGCAATTTATCGATAAAGACAAGTTCGACCTGTCCCAACTGGAGCCAAATATCATCCGTTATTACACCATCGATGGCAAATTGAACGCGATGCCGTTCAACACATCGAACCCAATTCTGTATTACAACAAAGATATGTTCAAAGCTGCTGGTTTGGACCCGGAGAACCCGCCTAAGACATATGAAGAGTTTGAGCAAGCAGCCAAAGCACTGGCGAAAGACGGCAAACCAGGCGCATCCATGGCCATCTATGGCTGGTTTATGGAACAGTTCTTCGCGAACCAGAATGCAGATTATGTAAACAATGGTAACGGAAGAAATGGTGCAGCGACCGAATCCATGCTGAACTCCGAAGCTGGCGTGAAGACTTTGACATGGTGGAAAAAGATGATGGACGAGAAAACCGTATCCAATCTGGGACGTAGCACGGACGATACGACCGCTGCGTTTACCGCACAGCAAATCGGTATGACGCTGGATTCCACCGCTGGATTGCGCAAAATTGTGGAGGGTGCTGGTGGGAAGTTTGAGCTGGGAACAGGCTTCCTGCCACGTCCAGCAGATGCCAAAGAAGGCGGCGTTGTTGTTGGTGGCGCAAGCTTGTATATCATGAATAACAAATCCGAAGCTCAACAGCAAGCCGCTTGGGAATTCATCAAGTACCTGGCTACACCTGAGGTACAGGCCAACTGGAGTGTTGCGACAGGATACTTCCCTATTACGACAGCAGCCTACGATGAGCAAGTATTAAAGGATAATATGGCGAAGTACCCGCAATTCCAGACAGCAGTCGACCAATTGCACGCTTCCGCTGATTCGACAGCAACATCCGGGGCGGTAATGGGTGTATTCCCCGAAGCCCGTCAAATTGTCGAAGGAGCGATCGAGACAGTTCTAAATGGACAAGGTATACCGCAAGACGTATTGGATGCAGCAGCGAAGCAAATTACAGACAAGATTGCACAGTATAACAGCACGGTGAAGAAGTAACTTATTTCTTGAAATAGGACAAACTTGAGGCCGGATATAGCAAAGTTGAAATGTATGGCTTAACTTAGGATGTCATAACGAGTGAGACGTATGCGATGGTCAACCCTGACTATCGCATCGTTTTGCTGTGAAAAGGTCTTGAACAAAATCGCTTTAAGGCGGATTGGCTATGGGGATATCTATCAATATGTGTCGAATACAGAGATTTGGGTCTTTTAATGTTAGTTTAAGTGACTTCATATAGGCTGTTATACACAGAAGAATTGATGTAAAGGTCATAAATGTGACATGTAAAGCTGTATAGTAGTACTTTTCTACTTATTTTTATTTACAATCAACAAATTTGTGATGTGTATGTTCTATTTTATATCATTTCAAAAGAATATTGTTTACACGTAATAGAAGTTCGGTTATCTTATATTTGAACTAATGTACAAGCTTCATGAACAAATGATTATAAATTTAAAACATGGAGGTAGGTAAAAGATGCATATTCTGCAAATGAAGAGGTGGCTCAGGTTGTTCCTGGCCATGGTCCTGCTCATCACGGGTGCTATTCCAGCCGGATTGTTCAGCAGTAAGGCAGCCGCGGCGGCTGAGCCGTTAACGATTGCTCAGGCGATAGCTCGGAATAATGATGGATTACCGGGGACAGTAGAAGGATACGTTATCGGTTACTTTAACAATAATTCTAAAAACCAACTTCAAACCGAAGCTCCGTTTAGTGGAGGAAGTAATTTCGGACTTGCCGATACTCCAGGGGAAACGGATTTAAGCAAGATTATGTCTGTTCAAATTCCCAGTGATACCTCCGTGCGTGACATATTTGGATTAAATAAAAATCCCGAGCTTTTTGGTAAAAAAGTCAGGATAACCAATGGAACGTTATCTTCCTATCTTTCTCTTCCTGGCCTCAAATACATTGACTCCACTTCAACAACCTTCCAACTAATCGATGAGACTCCTGTAACTAAAGTGGCAAACGTCACAGCTAATCCTACTTCCGGCGCTGTTCCAACAGGGACCCAGGTGGCCTTGGAAACAACCACAGTTGGTGCAACGGTATACTACAAGCAGAATACGGAAGTTGATTATCTTCCCTACACCGTGCCCATCACGGTAAATGATGCAACTCACATTGAAACCTACGCAGCCAAAGAAGGGATCGACAATAGCGATGTTACCAGTTTTGACTACACCATCGTCGACAACAGCCCTATTTCCATCTCTGATGCAAGAAATGCAACTGAAAATACGACCGTTACCGTTCAAGGCATTGTAACTTACAGCGAATTATCCGGAAGTGTATCCAATCTGTATATTCAGGATAACGATGCCGGGATCGTTGTGCGCGGTAATGCTTCTGGTGTGGAAGTTGGTGACCGGATTGAAGCCTACGGCCCAATTACGATTTACAACGGCTTAGTACAGGTTGAAGCAAGCAAATCTGGATTTCAGGGTGGATATATTCGAACTGTCGAAAAGTCGCAGGATCTACCTTCACCTGTACCGCTCAATTCTTCCCATTTTGCTCCAGGAGCGGGGGGCAGTAAGGGTTCTGGAGGGCAATATGAAGGGATGCTTGTCGAAGTAAACAATATTCAAGTGACAAAAAGCAACACGCCCACTTACACGGCGACAGATGAACATGGCGGTGAAATGCTGATTTATGCCAAAAACAGCCCGTCTGCTCTCTCCGTTGGCAAATCGTATCATAAAGTGACAGGAGTCTTGACGTACCATTCCACTTACGGTCTGGAGTTGATTCCTCGAACGGCGTCGGATATTCTGGAGGATTTGCTCTCCGTAACAGCGAGTACACCTTCCGGTGGCATTGTAAAAGGAACGGAAGTTACGTTGTCTTCTCCTTACGTAGGTGCCCAAATTTTCTATACACTGGACGGTTATGAGCCAACTGTGAATTCTACGGAATACACACAGCCTATTACAATCAATCAAGATCAAATCATTAAAGCTGTTGCCACTGCTGATAACAGAGTAAGTAACATTTTTTCTTTTGAGTATACTGCGGTGAATCGATTGGATGGTGTACGTATTCACGAAATTCAGGGGGCAGGCCATTATTCCATTTATGACGGACTGAAAGTCCAGAATGTAGAAGGTGTAGTTACATCTGTAGTTAACGCAGATTCATTCTATATGCAATCCATTCCTGGTCAGGAAGATGGAGATCCGGCAACTTCTGAGGGGATTTTAATCTATAAGAAAGATCATGGAATGAAAATCCAGCATCAAGTTAAGGTTTCAGGTCAAGTCAAAGAGTATACAGCAAGCGCAACAGACCTGCCAACCACTGAAATTGTAGCTTCTGAGATTACGTTGGAACAACCCAATGCTGAATTGCCACAACCCGTAATCATTGGAAAAGGTGGTCGCGTAATACCGAATGTCATTGATTCGGATGGATTGAGCGAATTCAACCCGGACGTGGATGCCATTGATTTCTATGAAAGTCTGGAAGGCATGCGTATTCAGTTAAATGATGCGACTATTCTTGGACCTTATTCCTACAATCCTGGATTAGCAGTGACGGTGGACAACGAACCTAATAATCCATTGCAGACTCCGTCAGGAGGATTGATCTTACGGAGAGACGGAGCTGGAGAGTTTGAAAGTTCTCTAAATCCTCAACGCTTGTTCATTAACAAAAAACCTTCTCAAGCTGTGACCACGGGTGATAAATTTGCATGGCCGATTAATGGGGTGATTTCTTATTCGAGTGGTAATTATAAGGTCACCTTGGAAGGCGATTTACCTCCGATTACATCCATTGGTTTGAAACAGGCAACAACCTCAATTGAACCACAACAAGACAAGTTGACAATTGCTACGTTCAACGTAGAGAACTTCAGTAAAAAGGATGCAACACGTGGAAATAAAATCGGCAAGATTATCGTTAACAATCTAAAAAGCCCTGATATTATAGGGATCATGGAAGTTCAGGATAACGACGGCGCAACAGATAGCGGAAACACAGACGCGAGTGAAAGCTTCAAAACGCTTCTGGATGCAATTAAAAGCAATAATGGACCAAGTTATCAGTATACCGATATTGCACCGCTAAATAATATGGATGGTGGAGCAACTGGGGGCAACATTCGTGTAGGGTTCCTGTACAATCCGGATCGGGTATCCTTAAAAGCAGGTACCAAAGGTGATGCAATAACAGCGCTTGCCCTCGATGCAATTGGAAACTTGTCGCTGAATCCAGGGCGCATTCAACCAGATAATGTCGCTTTCAAAACTTCAAGAAAACCGCTCACGGCAGAGTTTGAATTTAATGGTGAACGTGTAGTTGTTATCGCTAACCATTTCAACTCCAAAGGTGGGGATTTAGCCCCATTTGGAAATGTCCAGCCTGCAACCCGCAGCAGCGAAGTGCAACGTGCGCAGCAAGCAACGATTGTCAATGAATTTGTAACTGAATTAATCCACAAAGACCCTGAGGTGAATGTCGCTGTTCTTGGCGACTTCAATGACTTCCAGTTCTCCAAAACATTGAATATTGTTGAAGGTAATGAACTGGACAATCTGGTAAACAAACTGTCAGAGAACAAGCGTTATTCCTACATCTATGATGGAAACTCTCAGACACTGGATCATATTCTGGTGAGCAAAAATCTGTCTGAAACAGCGGCTATTGAAGCGGTTCATGTGAATGCTGATTTTGAAGATTCACATGGGCGTGTCAGTGACCATGATCCGCTGCTTGCACAGCTAAGCATTGGAAGCACGGCAGAAGAGGGCGACTTCAACCTGCGTGTATTGCACACCAATGATACGCACGCCCATTTGGATAATATTCCGCGCCGTGTAACAGCGATTAAGGAAACACGCAATGATAACACCCTGGTGCTGGATGCAGGGGACGTATTTTCTGGTACCTTGTACTTTAACCTCTTTAACGGTCTTGCGGATCTGGAGTTCATGAACATGATTGGATACGATGCCATGACCTTCGGAAATCACGAGTTTGATAAAGGTCCAAGCGTACTCAAGGAATTTATTAAAAAAGCGGAATTCCCATTTGTGAGTGCCAATATTGACTATACCAAGGATGCGAGTTTGGGTGGCTTGTACAACAGTACCATCGGAAATCCAGGCGAGAATTCCCAGATCTATCCGGCCATTATTACGGAAGTAAACGGCGAGAAAGTCGGAATCTTTGGCTTGACGACACCGGATACCGTATCCCTTTCATCACCGGGAGATGATCTGAAGTTTAAGGATTACAAAGCTAGTACTCAGGCGACAGTGAATATGCTGCAAGATGAAGGTATCAACAAAATTATCGCGCTGACACATCTGGGTTACTCGGAAGACCTGAAACTAGCAGAGGCGGTAAAAGGCATCGACATCGTAGTAGGTGGTCATTCTCACACCATTTTGAACAAACCGGTGGTTGTAGATACGCACACCGATCCGACGCTGGTCGTACAGACAGGTGAATATGACGTTTCCCTGGGTCAACTGGATGTAACGTTCAACGAAGCAGGCGTACTAAAAACATGGAACGGCAAATTGCTGAACCTGGATGCGAAGGATGCCACCGGTAAGTATGTTTACACAGATGATCCGACTGCAAAAGCGAAGCTGGCAACCTATGCGAAACCTCTGGCTGAGTTCAAAAAAGAAGTTATCGGTAAAACGAATGTATTCCTTGATGGAGAACGTAACAGTGTTCGTAAAAAAGAAACGAATCTAGGAAACTTCGTGACAGACGGCATGCTTGAGAAAGTGAAATCTATTGTGAAGGAAAACAATGTTAAAGGATATGTCGCCATCCAAAATGGTGGAGGCATTCGGGAATCATTCAAGCAGGGAGATATTACCCTGGGCGACCTGCTGGCCGTAATGCCATACGGCAACAACCTGTCTGCGCTGAAAATGACAGGTAAGGAAATTACGGCTGCGCTGGAAAATGGCGTGAGTGGTGTAGAAACAGGCGAAGGGCGCTTCCCGCAAGTTTCAGGCATGCGTTTCTACTATGATTCCACGAAGCCGGGCGAGAAAGTTGACGCTATATCCAATACGGTGACCCAAGTCGGTCAACGCGTACTCAAAGTACAGATTAAGAATGCTAATGGTACGTACACGGATATCGATCCAAACGCATACTACATCGTAGCGACGAATTCGTTTATGGCTAACGGTGGAGACTTCTATCGGTCCATGAGAGCAGCGAAGGATGATAATCGGTACTATGAACTCAATTTGGTCGATTATGAAATCTTCCATGAACATCTGGACCGCGTAGGTACGGTAAACCAGACAGCAGAAGGACGTAGTACCGATCTGAAGGGAGCTCCACTTCCGGGTGATGGGAATGGAAGCAACCCTGGTAATGGCAGTGGAAATAATGGAAGTAATCCGGGCAGTGGTAATAGTGGTGGAGGTACAACGACACCAACCACACCTGTAACACCAACGGATCCAACAACTCCGATCACGCCTACAACACCTTCCGTCCCTGGTAATGGGAATGGAGGAGGTACTACACCAACCAATCCGGGCGTGATTTTGAAAGATATCGGCAATCACTGGGCAGCAGCTGCCATTGAGCAGGCCATTTCCCGGGGAATTGTGAATGGATATCAGGACGGTAATTTCCGTCCAAATG
Source organism: Paenibacillus taichungensis (assembly GCF_013359905.1). Taxonomy (GTDB): domain Bacteria; phylum Bacillota; class Bacilli; order Paenibacillales; family Paenibacillaceae; genus Paenibacillus; species Paenibacillus taichungensis. The sequence continues at coordinate 531,437 of NZ_JABMCC010000121.1, forward strand.
CGCCGGCAACACGCGCCGAGTTCATTGTAATGCTGGCAAGGGCATTTGAACTTCCAGCCAGCAGCAAGGCGTTGACGTTTAAGGATGCCTCCAAAATTCCAGCATGGGCACAATCCTTTATTGCTCAAGCTGTAGAACAAGGGATCATTAGTGGCTATACGGATGAGACGTTCCGTGCAAACGGCAAAGTATCCCGTGTAGAGATGACGGTTATGCTCGTAAGAGCACTCGGACTTCCAGTTGAATCGAATGCCACATTAACCTTTGCAGATGCAAATAAAGTACCTGCATGGGCCGTGCCTTATATCGCAGCTGCATATGATGCAGGACTGGTGAAAGGCACAGGCAAGAACATGTTTAATCCCCTTGTTGAAGCAACTCGTGCTGAATTTGTAACCCTGTTGATGTCAGCGAGTGAGTTTCAGGCGAAGTAATAAGACTAATCAATCTTCTATGAAAAGGGAGCCAATACTCTAATGAAAACAGCTTGCAGACCTTCATCTGTAAGCTGTTTTTTTTACTAATTAATGACTGTTCATTTTTACCAGAGGAAGGTATAGTAGACAGGATTATATTGAAGGAGTGTTGAAATGCAAGATCAACCGGTTTTAATCGCACTATTGGCTATTGCCGCAGGGATTTTCAGTTTGTTGGGTGGAATCAACAATTGGGATTGGTTTATGAAGAGTTTCCGAGCAGGTCTCTTTGTGAAAACCATTGGACGTCAGGGTGCAAGAGTGGTGTATGGGATTTTTGGTATTGTGCTAATTACCATTGGCGTATTATTGTTGCTGATTGGGTAAGTGTAGAAAAAGAAAAGAAATTCGTAGAGCCTGAGTACATAATTCAGTTTCACAGCCTTTAAACACTACTAGCTTTAACCCATTAGCTTACCGATCCAAGAAAAAGTTACACTCAAAAAGAAAGACCACCGAAATTTTTTCGGTGGTCTTTTTTCCAAATTCAGGTTTATCCATCTCAATCTGGTTTAATTATCTTTTAAATCTTCAATGGAATTGATGTCCATATAGGTTGGTACAACCAGACCTGTTTTGGCACCGTCCATATTTGGACCGAGATCATCGATCTGATCCTTGTATTTGTTGAAATAATCTGCAGAGGTGAGCGGCAACCATGCAGCTGGAGTTGCATCTACATCACCATTGGCAATGCCGGTCCACATTGGACCGATTTCCACTTGAAGAGAGGTTACTTTGTAACCCAGTTTTTCTTTCAGGATGTACTCCAGCAAGTTGGTACTTGCAATCTCGGAGTCCCAGGCTACGTAACTCAGTTTAATGGAATCTCCATTCACTGGAGTCAGACCTTTGGTCCATTCAGCCACTTTGTCACTATGCTTCTCAGCAAAAGCTGCTGCGGCTTTTTGGGGATCTTCTCCGTTTTGAATGGCGACCATGATTTCACCCATATCCTCAGGTGTCCAGGAGAAGCGATCCAAGAATTCATAAGCGACAGGTTTGTCTTCCTTTAACCCTTTACGGGCAATGGTATGAATTTGTTCTGCTTCACCGTAGACTCCTTCCGGATCGTCGAGGTATTTCAGGTCATATGCGTTGAACATCCAATGCGGTGTCCAACCGGTAACGATAACCGGTTCCTTATTCTTAACCGCTTTATCCAGCGTAGCTGTCATTGCGGCTCCTGAACCTTCGACCAGTTTCCAGTCAGACAAACCGTATTTCTCAATGGCACTCGCTGTGGATTTCATAATTCCGGCACCTGGATCGATACCGATAATTTGGTGATTCACTTCATTTCCCACATTGGCATTTGCCGATGGAGTGGAGGAAGAAGCACCTGTTTCCAAATCTGCAATCGAATTAACGTCTGTCATGTAGGCAGGAACAACGAGCCCTGTGCGTACACCGGTCATGTTGGCTCCCAGATCATCCACCTGGTCTTTGTAACGTTCCCAGTAGTCAGCGTGAGTTAATGGCAACCAAGCTGCTGGAGAGGCATCTACGTCGCCTGAGGCAACACCCGTCCACATAGGTCCAGCTTCAACTTGCAGGGCGTTAACTTTATAGCCAAGTTTGCTTTCCATGACATATTTCAACAGGTTAGTACTCGCAATCTCAGAATCCCAGGCTACATAGCTAAGTTTAAATGCATCACCGTTAACTGGCGTCAGACCTTTGGTCCATTCGTCAATCTGGTCTGCATGTTTCTCAGCGTAGTCTTTTGCGGCTTCTTCTGGAGATGTACCATTTTGGATGGCACTCATCATTTCGCCCATTTCATCTGATGTCCATTGGAAACGGGACAAGAATTCATAAGCAACCGGGTGATCTCCTTTTAATCCTTTACGTGCGATGGTGTGAATTTCTTCTGCATCACCGAAAGATTTTTCGGGATCATCCAGATATTTTAGATCATATTTGTTGAACATCCAGTGTGGAGTCCAGCCTGTAATAATGATTGGTTCTTCCGCTTTAATGGCTTTGTCCAGAGTGGCAGTCATCGCTGCACCAGATCCTTCAATCAGGGTCCAATCCGTCAGATGATAATCTTCAATGGCTTTGGCAGTGGACTTCATAATGCCTGCACCCGGATCAATACCAATGATCTGATAATTGACTTCTTCACCTACAGCATTAGCTGGAGTGTTGTTACCGCCCGCAGAAGAACTGTTGCCGCCAACAAAGTATTGTGAGAAACCAGCTACGAGCACAACGAATGTTGCTGCAGCAGTAATCCAGGCTTTTTGCTTCGCTGAGAAGCGTGAGCTTTTCTTACGGCCTGGCATAAACAGATTTTGAGTGAAACGGTCAAGTACGATCGCAAGAACCACGACAGCCAGACCTGCTTCAAAACCTTTACCAATCTGCAACTGCGTTACCGCACGATAGACTTCCGCACCAATACCCTGTGCACCAATCATGGAAGCAATAACAACCATGGACAGCGACAGCATGATGGTTTGGTTAATCCCTGACATTACGGTAGGCAATGCGAGTGGAAGCTGTACTTTGAACAACTTTTGCATGGACGTGGAACCAAAAGCATCCGCTGCTTCGACCAATTCGCCAGATACCTGCTTAATTCCGAGATGAGTCAGGCGAATCGTTGGTGGAATCGCAAATATAACGGACGCGATAACACCGGGAACCACACCAAGGCTGAAGAAGGTTACCGCTGGCAGCAAGTAGACAAATGCAGGCATGGTCTGCATAAAGTCAAGCAATGGTGTAATAATCCGAGCTGCAGTTTTGCTGTATGCGAGCCAGATACCGATGGGAACACCAAGCAGAATGGAGATTAACCCTGATGTAATAACGAGTCCCAAAGTATCCATCGATTGGGACCAATATCCGAGGTTATCTACGAGCAAGAAACCGATAACTGTAAACAGGGTTAGTGGTATTCGGCCAACAAGATATGCCAATACACCAAGTATCACAATAAACAGGAGCGGATGAGGGAGCATGAACAGCCCGGAGAAAAATCCGACTACCTCCTGAATAACAACAGAAATGACTTTAAATAATCCGGAGAGCGAGGAGCTCATCCAGTCAACAATCGCTTCAATCCACGATGCTAGTGGTATTTTGGGAATCATTCACAAGTTCCTCCTTTACTGCAACTTCACCGCTTAGTGCTCCAAGCAGGGCACCGCGGACGATAACACCTTGCAGACGGCCGGTTTCGCCAACAACAGCGAGCGGCACATGGGCTGAACTTACAATTTCGAACAATTCATGAATCAGGGTTTCAGGCGCTACAGTCGGCCCATCCGTAATCAGAATATCGTTCAACACTTTGTTTTCGCGCATCGCGCGGGTTGCATCTTCTGCTGTAATAACACCAAGCAGCTTTTTCGAACGGTCAATGACAAACAGGTTGGAAATACCACGTTCGCGCATTAATTCGAGGGCAACACGAGGACCACGGTCAAGCGTAATCGTTTCAGGACGTCGCATAACATGAGATGCGGTAAGGACCTTGGACAAGTCCACGTCTTCGACGAAGCGGGCCACATATGAGTTGGCCGGTTGAATCATGATTTCTTCCGGAGTACCGATCTGCACGACTGCGCCGTCTTTCATGAGGGCAATACGATCGCCGATGCGCAGCGCTTCGTCCAAGTCATGGGTAATGAAAATAATGGTCTTTTTCATTTTATCCTGAAGCTCAATCAGCTCATCTTGCATATCACGACGAATCAGTGGATCAAGTGCACTGAATGCTTCATCCATTAGCAGTACTTCCGGGTCATTCGCCAGCGCACGGGCCAAACCTACACGTTGCTGCATCCCGCCACTCAGCTCATCCGGCATTTTGTCTTCCCAGCCTTTGAGGCCAACCAGTTCAAGCGACGTTTTTGCTTTTTCCCGACGTTCATCTTTATCAACCTTCTGAACTTCGAGTCCATACTCCACATTATCAAGAACGGTACGGTGCGGGAATAACGCAAACTTCTGGAATACCATGCTGATCGTTTTCCGACGCACTTCGCGCAATTGTTCTTTATTCATCTTACGTAGATCTTTACCATGGACGAGAATCTCTCCCGATGTCGGTTCAATCAGACGATTGAACATTCGAACAAGTGTGGACTTACCACTTCCGGACAATCCCATGATGACGAAAATTTCACCTTCCTGTATTTCCATGTTGACCCGGTTGACACCAACCGTTATCTGTTTTTCTTTGGCCAACTTTTCTTTGCCCCAACCTTGCTCCAGTAATTGTAGACCTTGCTCGGTTTGGGGGCCAAACAGTTTACTTACATTCTTTACTTCAAGTATGGTCATGTTTTCACCCCTTCTGATGTGTTGTGCACTTCGAACGGCTTTCAGCATCTACAAGCCCATACACTTGTGCGCCCAGCCACGAAATCCGGTAATCGTTGCTTCGCTTCCCGTCTTTCTGGGTAACGTTTTGTATTCTAACAATACTTAACCCGTATAGCAACCGAATAAACAGAACATAATGTTTGTACAGTAAAAACTGTACAAAGTTTTCCGCCCATATGCTCCGTCATTCTCCTTATTCTGGCTAATAAGACACCTTTACATTTGATATCGCTTTTCCTACAATAGAAAATGTGCTGAATCTAAGCAGTTTCTTTTGGTTAAAAGATAGTCGTAGGCGTTTGCAACTTGGTAAAGCTCCCATGATACATGTGGTAACCTAAAGCCTGTTGGCATATAGGATGTCCTGCTGGATACTTTCCCATGTAAGCCGGATCTTAAACAGTTGCAATTATTTTGCCGAGACTGGGAATGTTCAGAATGGAGGTTGCAAGCATGAGCTTGGACCATTTACAAGAGGAACAGCAGGCAACCGTTCTTAGAATCCGTAAACGCGTCATTGAAGCCATTGGGCGTAATATGGATCTCTACGGCGTTACGCTGTCCACGGGACACTTATATGGATTGCTTTTTTTTGCAGACAAACCTATGACCCTTGACGATATGGGCCGGGAAATGGAAATGAGCAAAACGAGCATGAGTACCGGCGTACGTACACTGCTGGATCTAAAAATGGTGAATAAAGTATGGAGCAAAGGCTCCCGGAAAGACCTATATGAAGTGGAGTATGACTGGCATCAGACGTTTACGGATTATTTTGTGATTAAATGGAGAAAAGCCGTGGAGAGTAACCTTCAGATACTGCGCAAATCCGTTGATGAGATGAATCGTTTGATCGCTGACCTGGATGAACAAGCAGATGCTGAGCTTCTTCACATTCTTAAGGAAGACAAGCATAAGGTGCTTCAAGCTGAGGCCTACTACAAATGGCTGGATCGCTTGATTGATACCATGGAAGATGAGGAAATATACAAACTGGTTCCGAAGGAAGAGATCAAGGAACATTAATAACAGCAAAAGCAAAGGGCCCTTTCCGAATTGGAGAGGGCTCTTTTGTCTTGGTGGGTTATATACTTGTACATTTATAATGAAGAAAAAGACATGCTTTACAATTGTCCGATTAATCCCACGTGTGATAAAGTCACAAGCTGCTGAACGATCTGTTCCAATTCGTCCATGATCTGATGGCGTCCGTTTGGGGTCCAGGATAGTACAGACCAATCGGATATATCGTGTACGTTACCTTTCAACACAGCGGAAGAACGATTCCAGGCGGTAGTTTGTTTCATGCGCCGAAGCAGTTTCTCACTTGCTGGAGAGTTAGAGACGCGGTTCATGAACAGATGATCCGTGTCCAGCATGGGAATACTATCTGCCGCATACTCATCTGTCATGAAGTCTGAAGATATGATCTGTGCAGGGTTCAGTCCAAGTTCACCGTAGATAAGGCGATTCAATGGATGCTCGATATTTTCCTGGAGCCGGATAGACTGATTCGTAACCTGCATAAGCATAATACGTTCTTGCCCGAAATGATGCTTCAAACGCAGTCCGATATCAAGGTTGCGTAGCTCCAGCTGTTTGAAATTCTGCAAGGCCTGTTGCTCCCGTCCGACCAGTTCAGCCAAGCGTAAATGATTTTCTTTCCAGTCATGTGCCTGATCCAGGATAACCGTAGGTGCAATACTTTTGAGCTTATCGTAATAGGTTTGATGATAAAAGTCACCGATAATCAGGTCCGGCTTGGCCTGACGTAATTTCTCCAATTGTGTAGCTAGCCGCTGCTGCTGCTCGACCTCATCAAGCTCCCGATCATGGAACCCGTCCATAGCAGCTACGGGATGTAATCCGAGTGAAGAGAGATTCTCATGAAGTCCCATCTTGGACGCAGTAGCCACACGAATCTGATCTTTTTTCATATATAGGCTGGGTGCGATCCCCAAGGTTTGTTTGAATTTGCGGCTAAAATAATATTCATTGCCATAGCCAACAGAGACCGCGACGTCTTTGAGTACACATGACTCTTGGTTGAGCTGTTTTTTGGCTTCGTCGATCCGTAAGCGATTCAAATAATCGGTAGGTGACATACCTTTGGCTTTCTTGAAACTGCGAGAATAGGAGCTTGGCGTCAATCCGGCAATTTTGGCCAGTTGATCCATGCTGATACCTTCACTCATGAACCTTCTCATATACATAATGCTGCGTTCAAGCGCCGGATCGACTTTCTCATAATTTTCTTCAAGCCGATTCTCGGAGAGATACTGCAAAAGCTCGTGCAGTTGGCTATGTATACTGATAAAGTGATCGGGGTGAACGCCGCGATAGGCTTCATACAATTGTTCAACTCGCGCTCTGGCTTGTTGGTCATGACGAACCATCAGTCTGCCTGTCTCCCAATCCAGCGGGAAACCAGAGGAGGAGGACATTTTCCATTGGCCGCGCACTTGCTGCAAACATACCGTATCCATGCTAAGTATTATAAACTCCGTAACAGCCGAGCGTGCAGCCGCCTCAATCGTTGTTCCTGGCTTCAGAACATACAGTTGATTGGCTTCGGCGGTATAGACCGTATCGTTCAGGACCAGAACACCGTCTCCTTGTAAAATAAGACAGAGCATGGGCCGGGACACCGTCTTGCCTTGCACACGGAAATGCTCCCCGCGCCGTACACGGCACATGGAAGAGAGGAGCGGTAGAGATGAGGTTTCAGAAATGAAGGGAAGCTGTTCAGTCATACGGACCATCCTTTTGTCTTATTTTCTTAATGATAACAATTATCATTCTCATATGGAAGATGTTTTTGAAAAATAGTTTGGACATGAAAAAAAAGAGGATACCCAGAGCCGTGATGGTTTTAGGGTAATCCTCTTTATTTGAAACAACAATGTTAAGATAGCTATAGGTCTCTATAAGTCTCTATAAGTCTATTCCCACATGTGTGGGTTAGTTTGGCACGACCAACAGGATATCATCCAGGAAAACGTCGCTTAGTACCTTTTTGCCTGTGCCATTGGCTTGCACATGATACAGACGATAGAGATCATTTGCGTTGATGTAGAACATGCCCGGAACATCGTCATGAAGCTGGAACGTAGCCCATTCTTCTCCAGCAAGCTTGGTTACTTTGAGGGCTGTGCTCACGGAATAAAGACCATTTGTACCGGATAGATATGCAATAGTTGGTGTTCCGTTGGTCAGCTGAGCAGTTACGAAAGTAACACTGTTCAAATTCAGGTTGGCAGATTTGGATACCTTGTTCCCGGCGATGGTTTTGGCATACGCCTTTTTGTCTGCATCCACAACTACAACCTTATCTGTACCTAGCGGACTTACCTCCCGGATGCTCTTACTATGAATCTGAAGAGTTTTGCCAGAAGTGGTCAATGCAAAGGCTTTGCCTGTTGAATAATCATAATCCTTGTTACTGTCCAGCTTGATGCCTTTGTTATACACATACAGATTGTTGCCCCAGCCGCCGGCATAAACAGCGTTCACGTCCAGCTTTGCTTTTGGATTAACCGCGGTACCTTTGCCTGTATTGTAGTTTACCTTGTACATGATAATGGCGTTGGTCGAGTAGTACTGCTCATATGGGTCAGTGTTCACCATCAGTTGCAGTTCGTTTTTGGCCACGTTCATAAAATAACGACTTTCTACTGCACCAGCAGCAATTCGTTGCACTGCTCCACTACCATTGGATGCTTTGGAAACGATCCATGGGTTTCCATTAACGAGCCCGTTATAGTATACACGGCCTTTCGTTACGGCGAGCAGCGGAAAATCTGTATCCGCTTTGTCTGCAATTTTGGTGGCAGCGGAAGCTTCGCTATTGCCATTTGCACGATAGATCGTTCCTTTGGAATCCATATAATAGATGAATCCATTATCCGTAAAGTAGCTCAACACATCTGTCGCATACGTTTCAGCAGAATCGCTGGAACCGTCATTGGGAACACGAAGCAGTGTTGTGGAAGACTCGGAACGGGTGTAATAGAGATAGGATCCCGCCGCAGATAGGCCATCTCCTTCAAAATCAAGCAATACCTCTGTGGTTCCGCTTCCGTCACCAGATACTTTGTACAATACACCATCGGAATCATAATATACCGTAGTTTGGTTCAGGGAAGCTGCATGAGCATTGGCTCCGCCTCCAAGCACTGCTGCCGCGATCAGTGTGAACAGCAGCAAGGTGCAAACCGTGCGTTGCAAGCGTGTGGACCATTTGTTCATAAATCAATCGTCACCCTTCTTCTTTATGTATGTAATAAACACAATAACACCTTAAGTTATATCGGTAAACTATGGAAAATATGTTATACATCTCAGTATGATAAAAAACGACAGAAGACCAGATCTTCTGCCGTTATATCTCAGCCATATTCCGCCTATATCTGACTTTCAGCCAGCTGTTGGCGACTGTTCCACAAAGTAACTAGACGAAGCAAAATGAAACTGATGAGTAGAAGTACCGCTCCGACCAAGATTAACATGAGAGGACTGATAAGCAACATGCCGCTCGCCTGACCGGCAATCAGCGCGAGCAATGGAATCACGACCAATCCACCGAGTTGATAGGCCTCCTGAAATCCGCGTACCTTCGCCGATATCAGTACATTTAACAAAATGACCACAAGACTGCACGCCGGAACAACCCACAGAACGAGAATGATCCAGTTCAGATTGGGAAACATCCATGCTCCAAACATGGGGTACATGAGGATATTGGCAATGATGCCGTAGATAATGAAGGTAATCCAGGATAATAACAGAGAAGGAATAAGGGCAGCTAACACCTTGCCTTTAAACAACGTATCCATACTCATCGGAGTGAACAGAAGACCTTCCAGGGTCTTGCGTTCCTTCTCGCCTGCAAAACTGTTGGCCGTCAGAATGCTGGATGCCATCACTGGAATGATGAGAAACAGGGGCGCGAACATGTATAAGGCCAGGTAATAGACAATGCGGTGGTTATCCGTAGGCATTGAAGCAAGCTGCGGAATCCGCCCGGTATGGGTTAGGCTATCCAGCGTATCAAGCAGGAAGCTCATATTACCGAGGGAAGCAAGTTCCAACCTTGAGGCTGTCCAAATGAGTATCCCAGGCATGATGATCCCGATAACTAGTGGAACGATCAACATAGGCAGCCAGAGCTGCACGCTGGCCGTGATGGCTCGAATATCTTTACGAACAAGTGCACGTATGGCTTGTCTGTTATTCATGATGGTGTGCCTCCCTGATGGCAAAATAAATACTCTCTAGATCGCTGCCCGTAATCCGGGCCTGATAGACTTGTCCACGCTCTGTCAATTGTCGCAGCAGCAATGGAATATCTTCACGAGTTTGAAGCTGAAAAACGGCTTTGTTCGCGGAAACCATCTCCGGTGTATACCCTGCTACCGTTTGCCAGCCATTCGCCATGGTCGCTTCAACTTCAATCCGGGGCGAGGTCAGGTATCGGTTGATGATCTCCTGCTCCGTACCTTCCTCAACCTTGCGCCCCTTTTCCATAAAAATATATCGATCACACACGGCCGATAGCTGAGATAACACATGAGACGATACGAGAATCGTCATATGTTCCTCTTGATTTAGCCGACGGATGATTCGGAGCACCATCTGAATCCCATCCGGGTCAAGCCCGTTGGTTGGTTCATCCAGAAAGAGAATGGAGGGGCGGTGCAACAGCACCCGTGCTAGACCTACGCGTTTTTTCATGCCTGTGCTGTAAGTGCCTACTTTGCGATGTTGATATTCCTGCAATTCGAACAGATCCACAAGCTCATCAATCCGTGCTTTGGCGCGTTGTACACCGAAAGCTTCAGCGAAAAAGATCAGGTTGTCACGCCCGCTCATATTTTCATACAATCCGCTCTGCTCGGTTAATGTGCCGCAGAAGGCGAGTACGTTCTCCGTCTCACGGAAGGGATCAAGGCCGTTAATGCTCACTTGCCCATCCGAAGCTCCGAGAACACCGTTCATGATGCGGATCAGGGTGGTTTTGCCCGAACCGTTGGGACCAATCAGCCCGGTAACGCTGCCTTGTTCAACCGTGAAGCTGACATCGTTCAGTGCCTGATGCACTTTAAATTGTTTGGAAATGTTGCGAACTTCAATCATGTACATTCACCATCCGATCTGAGTTTGGAGATTATACGTCCAGATGAGCTATATCGTTCAAATGGAGGGCCAGAAAATAAAGATTCTCCGTCTTTAGTCCCAAATGTGAGCAGCAACTCCACCCTAAAGTCCGGCGAAATCGGGTCTAAGGTTTGTTTTCACTGTGGTCTATACCATGTATTCTAGTTAAAAGGATGCAATATCTCGTTTCATTGCCATCCATAACGTGGTAATTAGACTTAAGGCCTCTTACATATTATGAATGCCTGAATATTCATCTAACGCCGGTCTTGGTTAGCCAAGGCCGGTTTGACGTCGTTACTTGGCGTATCCATCCAATGGAACGCCTCATTTCTTGTGATTACATAACTATTTCGTCTAACACATCGTATGAACACTTCCAAGTAGGAAACATCAGATGGGTTTGGACCAGAGGAAGGTGAGCGGAATGACAGCATCCAATGAGTATCGCTTCCAGGTGAACCTGAGCGGTATGATCCAGATTTTATCGAACCATCTATACAGCAGCCCGAAAGTATTTTTACGTGAATTAATGCAAAATGCGACGGATGCCATTACAGCTCGAACAGAAGCGGAACCGGGATTCCAGGGTGAAGTACGTGTGGAACTGACAGGAACAGGCGAGCAGTTGACCATGATGGTGGAGGACAACGGCATTGGCTTGACGGAAGCCGATATCCATGAGTTTCTCGCGATGATAGGTCAATCCTCGAAGCGTGGGCAGCAGGCCTTGCTGGATGGAGAGACTTCGTTTATCGGGCGATTCGGAATCGGATTATTGTCCTGTTTCATGGTGAGTCATGAAATCGTCATGCTGACGCAATCCGCGAAGGGTGGACCTTCGATGGAGTGGCGGGGTAAGCCCGATGGAACGTATACGATTCGGCAATTGGAGACGCAGTTGTCTCCGGGAACGAAAGTATATCTGCGTTGTACACCGGACGCAGCACATTATTTTGAACCGGAATATGTGAAAGAAGCCTTGTTCTATTATGGAGCGTTGCTGCCTTATCCAGTCATTCTGCATAGTGACGGTGTTCAACATAACGTCAATAGCGAGTCACCGATCTGGTTGATGGAGCCTGAGCTTGCACGTGGACGCAGGGCGGAAGTGCTGGCTTTTGGTGAACGATTGCTTGGGGAGAAGTTTCAGGATTTCATTCCACTGACGACGGCTTCAGGCCGTACAGGAGGTATAGCTTTTGTACTGCCCCATGCTGTCAATCTGAATGCCAAGCGTTCTCACCGGGTGTACCTGAAGCGAATGCTGATCTCGGAGAAGGCGGAGAATATTTTGCCGGAATGGGCCTTCTTCGTGAAATGCCTAATCTGGACAGACGAGCTTCAACCAACGGCTTCACGGGAACATTTTTATGAAAATGAAAAGCTGGAAGAGGTTCGCTCCGAACTTGGCGATGCCCTTCGTAAAGGGTTGGCCGACATGGCTGAGAGCCAGACGGAACGGCTGCAAAAGCTGATTCGTCTGCATGCGTTGTCGATGAAAGCACTGGCTGTGCAGGATCAGGAGTTCTACGCGATGATTCACCGCTGGCTTCCATTTGAAAGTACACGTGGTCATCGGGAACTGGGCGAGTTGATGAGCGAGGGAGAGACGTTGTACTTCACTACCACGGTGGATGAGTATCGTCAGATTCATCATGTCGCGTCAGCCCAATCGATGTTGGTCATTAACGGTGGATACATCTACGACAGCGATTTGATGGCAATGCTGCCACAAGTGGTGCAGCATGTACAGACGCAGCGGTTGCAGCCGGATGAGGTATCCATGAGTTTCACCGATGTGCCACCAGCTGAACGGAATCAGTATTATGATGCCTTGCGTCTTGCGGATTCAGCTTTGCAACGTTTCCGCTGCCGTGCAGAGGTCAAGGGCTTCAAGCCAGCCGATTTGCCGGTGCTGTTCACGCTCTCGCAGGAGTCTTCCACGCTGCGTGCATTGGAAAAAGCAAGTGAGGAGAGTACAGAATTGTTCTCATCTGTCCTCGGATCATTGTCATCCGGCATTAGTTCCGCAGGTTATTCGACCCTGTACCTGAACATCAACAATCCAATTATTCAGCGGGTCCTGACTTCACCGGATGTCCAAATGACTCCGATTGCCATCGAGATGTTGTATGTCAATGCACTAATGATGGGGCATTATGCGATGAATCGGCAGGAGCTTGAGGTGCTGAATCAGGGCATCGTTCGTTTTATTGATTGGGGTTTGCGTGCGAATACAGACCGTAAGGGGGATGCCTGATGAAGACCGAAATGGATTTTGAGGATTTGATGGATGAAGCCTATGGCTTGCCTAATGGAACGGCGAAGCTTGGCATGCTGGAGGAAGCGGCAAGAGTCGCCGATGTGAATGGCATGGAGGAGGAAGCATACGAAGCGCGTTCAGAGATCGTGGAGACCGCGACATTTTGCGGTTATCCGATGAAAGCACTGATTGCTTTTTCCTGGCAGCTAGGCAAGTTTGATCAACAGCCTGAACGCTATGACGAAGAAACGTTAATGTGGTCATATAAATGGATTTTGGGTGAACTATCCAGCTTCCCGGAAGTGTCTCGCGATAAAATGATGGAGCTGCTGGAGGACTTTGGACGTCGCTTCAAATCATTTGGGTACAGTGAACGTTCGTATTGGTATTATCGATTCCGCATATCTATGGATCTTGGCGAGCTGGAGGAGGCAGGTACCAGCTATACGAAGTTCAGAAGTATGGATCGTGACTTTATGAGTGATTGTGAAGCCTGTGAGCAGGACGAGATCATGCGTTACTGGTTATTGGTAGGTGATGATGAGAAGGTATTGGAAGCGGCGAAGCCCATTTTGAAAGGGCGAATGAGTTGTGCCGAAATTCCGCACCTGACCTTATCAGAGATTTTGATGCCACTATACCGGCTTGGCAGGATTGATGAAGCTGACAAACATCAGGCGAAAGGCTATCGCATGATCAAAGGACATAATGATTTTGTGCAGAGCTTTGCTGAGCAGATGGATTATCTTGCACGCACGAACCCGGCGAAGGGCATCGATGTTCTGGAAGAAAACATAGTGCTTGCGATGGACCATGAAGATCCGTTTGCCAAAATGATGTTTTATGCCAGAGCAGCACAACTGTTGCGCCGCTGGGCTGATGAATCTCCAGGATACCGATTGCGGCTTCCCGCTTCATTCCCTTATGAAGGAGATCCAGGAGATTTGCGTAAACTGGTCGACTATTTTGCGGCATATGCCAAAGCGGCCGCAGACAAATATGACCAGCGGAATGGCAATCAACATGTCTCTTCCATGTTGAGCGAGGTATTTAATTCATAACTTGAGAAGACCTCTTAAGTATCATCGCACCATCAAATGGTACACCAGAAGGTCACCACGCTAGCCAAAACAGGCTTGTTCAGAAGGAGGGTTATCCTCCTTTGAACAAGCCTGTTTATCGTTTTTTATACCGTGAATATAAGGTTGGTGCTCCGGTTATTCAGGAGTTACGGTTGCAGGCGCGGTTGTATCTTCGGCAGGTTCCTCATCTGAGGAAGTTTCCGATTGCGGCTGCTTTGTCATCAGGTCAGCTACGATCTTGTCGGTTGGCTGTGTAAACAGCTGGTACATAATTGCTGCTTCTTCCTGGCGAATCAGTGGTTTGCGCGCAAGGAAATCGACTGATCCATCCTCCAGCACCTTCACTTCAGGACCGTGGATGCCTAGCTTAACCATCATCTGGATCGCAGGCACAGCCCAGGCATCTGTCTGCCCGGCCAGCTTCACATCCTCGAACAGTTCATTTGGATATTGCAGCTGGAGAGTTCTCCAAATCATCACCATAGCTTCCTGACGTGTGATGACCTGATCCGGTTTGAACTGTTTCTCATCCGCACCGGCGATCATGCCGGATTCATAACCTAGCTGAATGTAACCGGCAGCAGGGTGAGTTGCCCAGTCGGTATCCGCAGGTGGCGTCGTTTTGCTGGCTTTCAGCCCGCTCATTTTAAGGACATCCTCAATGAATTCAGCCCGTGTAACGGCATTTTTGGGTTGAAAAGCTTCACTTGCATCATTGGTATAGTATCCAAGGGATTGCAAACCATAGATGGCTTCAGCATAAGGACTATTCGCCTGGACATCCCGGAAGCCTTGGGGTTTATGCCCTTTTTTCTCATAACCCATTGGGTTGAGATAAGGTTCTTTCATATAGATGGTTCCATCAGCATTTTCCTTGAACGCCGTGAACTGGCCTGTTAATTCGTCCTTGAAGAGATTATCTTCAACCTGAATCAGGGTACGTGGGCCAAGGAAGACGTCGGAAATGCTCAATTGTCCAGGTTCTTTGCCGTCATCTTTCAGGGAACTAACAATGGTGCTCAGTCGCAGATCCGCGTATAGCCCAGCGAAGCGTTGCAGCTCATCCGCAGTTTGAGGTGTATAGTCCTTAAACTTGATGGGCTCCGCATATTGCGGGAAGAACGTTTGGATAAAGGCAGGATAGAAGAGATTACGAAGTGCTCCCGTTTGGTTGTAAGTAAGGAAGACACCTGTGTTTTGCTCGGGAATAAGGAATAGATAAGAGCTGAATCCGATTAGGTCACCAGCCTTGGTGATAATTTTGGAACTGCTGCCTGCACCCGGAAGCTGAAAAGCAGCTTCAAATCCATAAGTGGTATTGGGGAGCAGCGGATGAATGGAAGAACGGTATTGTTCCATGCTTTTTACCGTAGACTCTTTCCAAATACGTTCGTTATCCTTCACACCATCATTCAGGAAAGCAATCATGAAATTCCCAATATCCTCTGCCGTTGAGAGCATGCCGCCTTGAGGCATAGGTGTTGGGGAAAGGGTGTACAGGTCGAGTGGATTATGGGCCGCATCATAGGCTGTTGCAAGTTGGTTTTTGAACTTGCCGTTCAGCAAGAAACTGCTGTTATCCATACCCAGAGGTTTGAAGATATGCTGCTGCATATACGATTCAAACGGCTCGCCACTCACACTCTCCACAATCATGCCAAGCAGCAGGAAGGAGAAGTTGTCGTACATGTAGGCGCTACCAGGTTCTCTGACGACAGGTGGCATATGTAACTTGGCATAATCCTCCATCGATACACTTTTGTCAAAGTCATCATGGATGTCTTCCTGCTGTGGGTCGCGAATCTCGAATCCGGTGGTGTGTGTGAGCAGATTCTCTACCGTTACAGGTTTGTCAAAAGGATTATCGAATTCCAGTCCTTTCACATAGGTCTGGAAATCAGCCTTTAAATCCACCTTGCCTTGCTCTACGAGCTGCATGACAGCGGCTGATGTGAATGTTTTGGAGACCGAAGCGATACGAAAAGTGGTATTTTTCGGATCAACGGGCTCTTTGCTCTCCAGATCGGAATATCCATACCCTTTCTCTGCCACGACTTTTCCATCTTTGACAACGACTACGGAAGCACCAACATATTGGGCTTTCGCTTCGGCGGAATCAAAAAATGTATCCAGAAAGGCTGCGGCAGACTCTGTTGTCAGCGCTGTCACTTTTCCTTTTTCATTGACCGCAGCAGGTGTGGTCTCCGCCTGCACGGCGGGTGCCCATAGACTGAGGGACAGGACCAACGCCATGAACGCCCCTGTTATGGAGGTGAGCCTGAAGCGGGTGCTTCGATTGGATAAATGCATGTAAACACTCCTTCAAAAGAAAATTTTGTAAAAGGAACTCTCCTGTTTATTACTGATTACTGGCCCAATAGGTTTCAAGATAGTAGATTGTGATATCCATTCCTCAATAGAACTCACAACGATCAGGAGCAAAATACAGAATAGAGGAGCCGAATATTTAGGAGGCGTTTGCGCATGGTTGTGGTTCTCTTTGACCCGTTGACGGGCGAAGCGACTGCCGGAAAAATACGAGAGCGCCGATGCCCATCAATATATACAGACCAGCCATTGCATAAGAAGGCAGGAAGGCCCCAATCGTCAGCCCAAGACTACCCAGCAGAGCGGCTGCATTATAACTCATGCCGTCAGCAGCCATATAGGCAGCACGGTCAGATTCAGGAATCATGCCAGCAAGCATAACATGACGAACAGGCGCATACATGAGCTCACCGATGGTTAGCAGTACAGCGGATGTGATAAGCAGCCAGGCCCAATTGCTGAATGCGAGCACGCCAAATCCAGTAGTGTACATACACATGCCGACAGTCATAATAAATCTGGACTGGAACCGCCCCAGCCATTTGGAGAAAGGAATGGCCATGATTACGACGAGTACAGTGTTAATCGCCATGATCAGACTGAACATCTGCAGACCTGAGATATCCCAATGGAACAGTTGGGCGTTGAATTCACTTTTCAGACGAACGGCGATGTATTTATCCATTTGGAATTCCAACGAGACAGCCAGCACTGTTGCGGTGAAAAACACCATAAATCGTTTGTCCCTAAATACACCGCCATACGTTTTCAGTATATTCCTATTAATCGGGACATCAAGCTGATTGGAGTGTCTATTATCCATTGTTTCATGAATATATAACAACAGAATAAATAGTGTAACCAGGCTCTCTATGCATACCAAACTGAACAAAATGAAGCGGAAGGACTCGAACAATAACCCGCCCATTAGCGCTCCAATCGTAATGGCAACGTTGGTCGTCCAATATTGCAGCCCATACACATACTGACGTTTATGCTCACTACTCACGTCTACAATCATGGCATTGGCAATGGGCCCAGTAATGCCAGAACTGATGCTGCTAAGCAGAAACATGACACAAGTTAAAGGAACGGAGTCCATCCACGGGGAGTTGGCGGCAGCCAGCCAGAACAGGGCGAATACCTGCAATATTTGGGCGATGACCATCAGTTTCTTGCGTCCGACTCGGTCAGACCAGTATCCTGCGCCCAAGCCAACGATCATGGAGGCCACAATATTAACGGTTAACAGCATACCTGCCCAGCCTGCACCAATCTGGACACTCAGATAAATCGCCATAAAAGGAATAATGGATTTCTGAGTTAGATCCGTAAAAAAATCAGTAATGATACGAATCTTGATGTTGCGATGCAAATCAGTATATTTCATGTGCAGTTCTCTTCCTTCCCGCTGGTGTTGTCGATGTACCTGAGTATAATGGAGGAAAACCTGAAGAAAAACTGTAGAAGCGTACGAGTCAATTTCGTATTTTACGTAGGGGAAGGAAAGGCAGGGATAGTTGTGGAGGTTATGGATCATTATATTCAGCTTCGCATGGCCTTTTCGAATGTAGACGAAGAGGAAGAAATACATACAACGATTGGTGAACTGGCGAATCATTTATGTTGTACGATGCGCAATATGAATCTGATTATGAACAAATTTATGGATCATGGCTGGATCAGATGGAGCCCACAGCGCGGCAGAGGGAAGACATCAGTGCTCGTTTTTTGCCATTCTCTGTTACAGGCTGTTCAGGAACGATTCGACCGCCTGTTGCAAAGCAACAGGTTGGAAGAGGCCTATGCGCTGGCTTCGGCAATGCCGTTCTCGATGCGAGAAATATTGATGCAAGGGTTGCAAGGCCAGTTCGGTCTGCGTTCCGATCACGGCACTCAAGGAAGAGTTGATACACTGCGAATTCCTCAGGAGACGGCTTTTGAGACATTGGACCCAACCCGGGCTTACATGTGGGGAGAAGTTGGAATTGTTGCGCAGGTATTTGATCGCTTGGTGCAGTACAACGCTGAACGCCAAGTCTGTGAACCGAGTCTTGCCGTTGCATGGGAGAGCAACCCTGAGGGAACAGAGTGGACCTTTTATTTGCACAAAGGCATACTCTTTCACCATGGAAGGATGCTTGATGCAGAGGACGTAAGATATACATTTGAACGAATTATTTCCGATCAGGTGAACCCTTGCAAGTCACTGTTTGGTTCCATTCATCACATAGAAACGTTCGACGAGCTAACGGTGCGTTTTGTATTGCGGTTTCCCAACTTTATGTTCCCGGATCTGATGAGCAGTATGAATGCATCCATCTTGCCCCGTGATGTGGAGTTTGACCCGATGTATCCGATTGGTACCGGGCCGTACCGATTGACACGTAATCATCCCAAGCTGCTTGTGCTGGAGGTGTTCCCTTCCTATTTCAGGGGGCGGGCGTTTATTGATCGGGTTGAAATATGGCAGCTTTCCCAGACGGGTCGAGTGGAGTCGGCGATCAAACAGGACTTGTTTCCAGACGGACAAGCTCGCTTGATTCAACATGAGGTTCAGGGCGGTGTGTTTATGACTTTTAATATGCGAAAAGAAGGCCCACAGCAGGATTTATACTTTCGTCAGGCTGTTCAGCAACTAATGGATCCACAGGAGATGATGGGGGCATTGGCACACACAGGTGTACAGGCTGCATATAGCTTGGTTCGGGACAAGTCCAAGGAAAAGCAGATGCTTGAACGGATTGGATCGAAACCAACAGCGCTCTCAGCTGACTCTTCTCTCGTAAGAGCTTCAGAGTTGTTACAACGCAGCTGTTACGCAGGCCAGATCGTGAATGTGTGGGTAGAGGAAGGCGAGAAAATGGAGACGGACATGGCCTGGTTCGCACAGCGTTGTGCGCTTATTGGACTGAAAGTAAGTGTTACGCCAGGTAATCCGGTAGATGCCGTATACCATGATGAATTCGCCTCTTATGATGTGATTTATACGGGTGAAGTGTTCGATGAGCATGTGACGCTGAGTCTACTAACGATGTATACGTTCCATAATACGCTGTTCCTCATGGCACTGGATGACGAGCGAAAAAGCGAGCTGGAACGTGAATTCAGACACGTCGTCATGATTCAGGATAGTGCTGAGCGATTTCGTACGCTTATGAGTTTGGAGGAGCGACTCATTCAAGAGGCGCTGCTCCTGCCTACATACAGCTTTAGGGAAGAACATGCACACCACGTTTCGCTTCAGGATTATCGTGTCGTAGCATACGGTATGCCTGATCTGCGTCGATTGTGGGTGAAGAGAAGTCCAAATACAGAAGAAGATACTGCGAGTTATCCGGCGTATATCCCACTGTGGTAAAAAGTGTAGTTACTACAATGGGATAGGCCGGTGGAGGATGTTTTTATACTGAAGGTGTCTTTATAAATTCAATTGGACTCGTGCCAGGTTCCAGCAGCAGCGGAATGGAGAGAGAGCTTATGGTGTCCTCTTCATCCGTCTTAAACGTAAAAGTGATTTTCAAGCCAAACAGGACAAGCTCTACGGAAAACGTATCTTTTCCAGTGTATTCCATAGGCATTTCAATAGCATTCAATGTGGCCTGTAACCCATCATTCGACTGTTGAATAACGATTTCGCCGTAACCTGGATGGGTATAACTTCCCGCATACGCATGGATAGGACGATCATGGGGATGAACCTGAGTATCCACTGGTTTTTCCTCAACAGTGGTTTCTGGCGTAGTTGGTGTTTCTATGGTGTTTGTTGCTGCTTCGGAATCGGTTGATTCTCCAGTCATTAATTTGGCTAATCTCTCGCTCCAATCTACAGGTTCCAATTCAAGCAAACGATCAATAACGTTAAAAGAAATCGTGTAGGGAAGAATACTCCCATGGGTATTGCAAAGGACTACAACACCGATCTGTTCCTCCGGTAAAAAGGCGACCTGAGAAGCGAATCCATCAATTGCCCCACCGTGATGAATCATGGCGTGTCCGCGATAAGAATCAATCATCCAGCCCAGACCATACGTGCTAACAGGCAACTCTTTGCAGTAGAATGGTGAATCACTAGCCATTTGCGGGCTGTGTGTAATAGCCAACTGTTCTTTGGAAATCAGCTGTTTCCCACCCTGTTGCCCTTGATTCAATTGAAATTGCACCCAGACGATCATATCGACCAGATTGCTGTTAATGGAGCCAGCAGGCCCTACGGCATCTATTTTCCGAAAAGGTATCCGCGTATTCTCACCGTTTTGATCCATATAAGGGAAGGCGAAGTCAGATTGATTCTGCATCTCATCGATAGAGAAGACACTTGAATTCATACCAAGTGGGTTAAACAGGGACTCCTGGACAACATTCTCCCATGAAGTTCCTTTGAGTTGACCTACCAGATAACCAGCAGCCATATACATCAGATTCTGATACTGCCATTTGTTCCGAAAGTCTTCATTAGGCTCCAGATACTGAAGCGCGTTTACAAGTTCTTCTCTGCTCCTTGATGAGTTGTACCACACCATCTCGTGCCTTGGAAGTCCGGAGCGATGACAGAGCATATCTCGGATGGTGAGTCGTTCTGTAGCTACCGGATCGAACATTTTGAAGTCTTTCAAATACGTTCTGACAGGCGTGTCCCACTTCAGAATGTCTTGATCGACGAGAAGGGCGGCGGTTGATGCTGTGAAGGCCTTGGTACTTGAACCGATCGCGAATAGGGTACGGGGTGTAACTTCAAGCTTGGACTCCAAATCGCGATAACCGTATCCTTTTTGCAAAATGACTTCATCCTTGTAGATAACCGCTACAGCCACACCTACTCCTTTCCAACGTTTAAGCTGCTCTTCCACAAAATCATCCAATCCATTCAGCAATGAGTGAAGGTAGGTTGTGTTCATTATTTTCCTCCAATTTAAAATAGAGTTGTACATCAAATTAGCTACATATTAGTGTTATGTAATTAAATGGGTTGGGTTGTTATCTGTATTTACTATGAAGAATCTGGTTGGATTTTACATCCTACCCGAGACTGATTTTGTTACCAGATAGGGTATTACAGCATTGGATGATGCAATGCTTGTCAAACTAGTCCGCATATATCGAACAAGTCCCTCATAACATGTACTAATCAAGTAGGGGTTCTGCTGTACGCACAATCCTGAAGTGAAAACATGTGCTAAAGGGGATGATGTCATGCGCCGAATATCATGGATGCTTGCCATGGTATTGGTCTTATCGACCTTACTTGCCGCCTGCGGGAAGAAGGATGCGGCAGCCGTGGTCAAAGATCTGAACGAAGTCGTAGGAGAAATGGAAAGTTATCAGGGGGCAGGCGTTATGACACTGCATACCGGAGATACGCCGCAGCAGTATAAGGTCGAGGTATGGCATCAAAAGCCTTCGTATTATCGTATCGCATTAACGAATGCCAAAAAGGATGTAACACAAATTGTACTGCGCAATGATGAGGGCGTATTTGTCCTGACACCGAGTCAGAACAAAAGCTTCCGTTTCCAGAGTAACTGGCCGGATAACCAAGGCCAGGTTTACCTCTACGAGACGCTGATCCGCAGCATAACAGGTGATTCGACCCGCCAGTTTGCCGATGAGAAGGAAAGCTATGTATTCGATGTAGCTGCCAACTACAATACACATGCATTGGTCAGACAGAAAATATGGTTAAACAAAAGTGATTACGCTCCAAAACAGGTAGAAGTATCCGACTCGAATGCCAATGTGGTGGTCGATGTGAAGTTTGATAGCTTCAAATTTGGTACTGAATTTGAGAAAGACGCGTTTGACATGCAGCGCAATATGACTGCTGCTTCAGAAAATGGTGGCAAGGCTGGTACTGACTCAGGCGCGGCTCCTGCTGGGGATGGTAAAGAGACTACCAATCCTCAAGCTGCAACAGAGGAAGGTTCTGCATCGAATCCGAGCGGAACCGTTAGTGACGGACAGACGGGTGTGAGTGATAACGCCGAGCAGCAAGGTTCAGAAGATCCGGCCAGCGGGCAAGGAACCGAAGAACCTACATCGGCCGAGCCGGAAGGTTCGGATAGCTTCGGAGTTATTCAGCCGACATATGCTCCGGAAGGGGTTAAGCTGAAAGACGATCAGATCGTGGAAGGATCAGGAGACTATTCGGTTATGCTTCGCTACGAAGGAACATATAATTACACGATCTTTGAGGCGCGGCCGCAGGACAGAGCCGTATCGCTTGCCCCATCGCGTGTTCTGGATCTTGGATTTACCCTCGGAATGATAAGTGGAGATGCGTTGCAGACACTCACATGGATGTCAGACGGAGTGGAGTACCGAATTACAAGCGCAGATTTGCCAGATAACGAGATGATACAGATTGCGACTTCAATGCAGGAAGAGTCAGGGAAATGATTTGCAAAGTATAGTCGTCCTAACATAAGGAATGCTAAGAAGCATCGGAGATATTCTCCGGTGCTTTGCTGCATATAGAGGTCATCTTTCCTGTTTTATAGCCGTGATTCACAGGATTTGATTTCGGTTGAGCCTGTGTGTATCAACAGCCCATGACCCTGCGTAAGATAAGCAAGGATTAGGTCCGGTGCACTCAATAATGCAAAACACGCTTCTACGCGGGAGGAACCGGGTAAATAATACGATATAAGCAGATAAGTTACGTTATGGAGAGATGAATATCTCATTCATGGTCTGGCTTATGGGTCTTATTCCGATTTTGCTCCCGACTTCAGATAGTGCTCCTGTATGTGTTTTGGACTGCAGATCTTCCGTTCATTTGACAGTCACATGCTTGAGCATTACGATGGAGTCTGACGTGAGCCGGATTAAGATGATTAGAGAAGGTGACTTAACGTGCAAGAACAATATCGGCCGACCCAAGCGGAAATCAATTTGGATCATTTGTGCAACAACGTGGACGCTTTCCGTGAAACATTGCCGCAAGGCAAGAAACTGCTCGCTTGTGTGAAGGCAAACGCCTATGGACATGGAGCAGTGGAGATGGCCAGAGAACTGGAACGAGTTGGCGTGGATTACTTAAGTGTAGCTTTTCTTGACGAAGCGCTTGAATTGCGACAACACGGGATTACCCTTCCGATTCTGGTATTGGGCTACACGCCGCCAGAAGGCATCGCTGAAGCCTGGAAACATGATGTAACCATTACGCTGTTCAGTAAGGAAGTACTCGAAGCCATTCGACATCTGGAGACGGGCACATCCTCTCGTAAGCTCAAGGTTCACATCAAAATCGACAGCGGCATGGGCAGACTTGGGCTGTTGCCTGGCGATGAGGCGCTTGCATTCATTCAGGAAGTAGCCCATCTGAAGCAGGTTATGCTTGAAGGCATGTTTACCCATTTTGCCAAGGCGGATGAAAAAGACAAGACCTATACACTGGAGCAGTATCGACGGTTCCAAGGCGTGGTTGATGCGCTGCGGGATCAGGGATGTGTCATCCCGATTATACATACGGCGAACAGCGCCGCTACCATTGATACGCCGGAGTTGTCCTACAATATGGTACGTGTGGGCATTAGTCTGTACGGATTGTATCCTTCGGGAGAGGTGAATCATCAGGTAGTGAAGCTGTCCCCGGTATTGACACTGAAGACGAAGGCGGTTCTGGTCAAAACGCTGCCACCTCACTGGGGTGTCAGCTACGGAACCCGTTATGTAACACAAGGGAACGAACGAATAGCGACCCTGCCTATCGGCTATGCAGACGGATTTTCAAGAATGCTGTCAGGTAAAGCACAAGTACTTGTGCGCGGCCGCCGCGTTCCCGTCGTCGGTACGATCTGCATGGATCAGTGTATGGTGTCGCTACAATCTTTTGCAGCAGAAGCAGAAGAAATTCAAGCCGGCGAAGAGGTTGTTCTCATCGGTCACCAATCGGGTGCAGTCATAACTGCAGACGAGGTGGCATCTCAACTCGGTACGATTCCCTACGAAGTGGTCTGCATGATGGCGCACCGAATCCCGCGGGTTTATACCCGTAATGGAGCAGTAGTCGCCAGAATCAACCCTCTTTTGACATCCTGATAGCTCGACTGGACGCTATTTCCAATAAACTTTTTTTCAGAACAGAAGGAAAACTGTCGGAGCATCTCGAATTATGAATGATGACTGGGATGAAAAATCCTGAAAAGAGATGTTTGGTCTGTACGAATATTGTTCCCCGTGTTTATAATGGAGTACAGCATACTTGATATACTCGGGGCATATATATTCCTTTGTATAAAAGTTCTGGAAAAACGTAATACTGGTTCACAATGGCGAAAGGTTTGTGGGGGTGGAAGAAAGGTGGCCAACTTGCAGAACACCAAGCGGATCATGATCAGTTTGCCTGATTATCTTTTGCAAGAAGTGGATGGCATCGTAGCGCTGGAGAATTCCAACCGCAGCGAATTGATTAGGCAGGCCATGAAGCTGTATTTGACGGAGCGTAAGAAACGTTACATCCGTGAATCGATGCAGCGAGGGTACATGGAGATGGCGAAGATTAACCTCACCATGGCATCCGAGGCCTTTCACGCGGAGGAAGATGCGGACAGCACTCTGGACCGCTTAGTTAGCGGGGTGTAGACATTGATCGTAAAACGCGGTGACGTTTTTTTTGCGGATCTTTCTCCCGTTGTCGGTTCCGAGCAAGGTGGAGTCAGGCCGGTTCTGGTCATCCAGAATGACATCGGCAACCGGTTTAGTCCTACTTGTATTGTGGCGGCGATCACCGCCCAGATCCAAAAGGCAAAGCTGCCGACGCATGTGGAGATTGATGCGGCGGCACACGGCTTTGACCGGGACTCGGTTATTTTGCTCGAACAAATACGGACGATTGATAAGCAGAGGCTGACCGACAAGATTACCCATCTGGACGAGGAGACCATGAAACTGGTCAACGAAGCCTTACAGATCAGCCTAGGTTTAATCGATTTTTAAGGCAGCAGGCAGTTGTTTCTTTGTTCTGCCGTGCCATCCGTAGACAATGGATGTTCCTTACAGGAACACACAATTTCAGACAGCAATCAGAAGAGCGTACAACAGCCTAACGGCCGGGGTACGCTCTTTTGATTAAAGCTTCATGAAAGCGTAGAACATTTTGAAGCTTTTCGTTATAATGATACCTGAGAAACCGTTTACGTAATCGACATATATAGAGGTGGAGGAGACATATGAGCATTTATATTGATCAGGAGAAGCTTCAATTTCATCTACAGACTCAAAAGGCAAGCTATGTATTTCAGGTCCTGCCTTCGGGATATTTGGTACATTTATATTATGGCAAAAAACTGCGTGATACCGATCTGAGCTGGCTTCATGTGCGTACAGAGCGTGCTTCGTTCAGCCCGAATCCGGTGCCGGAAGATCGGACGATCTCTTTCGACACGTTGGCAGTAGAACTGCCGGTGTATGGTACAAGTGATTTCCGTAATCCGGCAATCCAATTGGAGCTTGAGAATGGTTCAACCGTTTCGGAGTTCACGTATACAGGCCATCGACTGATCAAAGGAAAGGCAGCGCTTACTGGACTACCTGCGACTTATGTTGAATCTGACGATGAAGCTGAGACACTCATCGTTGAACTGGAAGATCGTGTTGCAGGGATCAAGATTGAACTTAACTACACTGCCTTTACGGCATTTAATGCGATTACGCGTTCCATGCGCATCATTAATGAGAGCGCTACCTCGGTGAATATTGCCCGTGCGCTCAGTTCTTCCGTTGATTTCCCGCATGCTGATTACGAATTGCTGCAACTGTCAGGAGCATGGACGCGTGAACGGGACATCGTTCGCAGACCGCTTGCTTCCGGCTTGCAAGGCATCGAGAGCCGTCGCGGCTCAAGCAGTCACCAGCAGAACCCGTTCATTGCACTGATGACACCAGGTACAGACGAAGATCAGGGTGAAGTCTACGGGTTCAGTCTTGTGTATAGCGGCAGCTTCACTGCACAAGCAGAAGTGGACCAGTTCCATACCACTCGTGTAACACTGGGAATCAATCCGTTTGAGTTCAGCTGGAAGCTGGATTCGCAGGAGTCATTCCAGACACCTGAAACGGTTATGGTCTATTCGGACACAGGCCTCGATGGTATGTCCCAGTCGTATCATGAATTGTATCGGGAGCGACTGGCACGCGGACAATTCCGCAATGCAGAGCGTCCGGTTCTGGTTAACAACTGGGAAGCGACCTATTTCGGCTTCAACGCAGATAAGATTGAGCAGATCGCCCAAGCAGGGAAGAAGCTTGGTATTGAACTGTTCGTACTGGATGATGGATGGTTCGGACATCGGGACAGCGATAACTCCTCACTCGGTGACTGGATTGTGGACAAGAATAAACTGCCACAAGGCCTGGATGATTTGGCCAACCGGGTAACCAGTCTGGACATGCAGTTCGGATTATGGTTTGAGCCTGAGATGATTTCGCCAGACAGCGAATTGTACCGTGCTCATCCGGACTGGTGTCTGCATGTGCCGGATCGCCGCCGGACGGAAGGGCGCCAACAACTGGTACTCGATTTCTCCCGTCAGGATGTGCGTGATGAGATTGTACGCATGCTAAGCGATGTGCTTGGATCCGCGCCGATCACTTATGTGAAATGGGACATGAACCGGAATATGACGGAAATAGGTTCTGCATTGCTGCCAGCAGACAGACAGCGCGAGACAGCACATCGTTATATGCTTGGATTGTACGAAGTCATGGACCGGATTACTTCGTCGTTCCCGAATATCCTGTTCGAGAGCTGTTCAGGTGGTGGCGGCCGTTTTGATCCAGGTATGCTGTACTACATGCCGCAAACGTGGACCAGCGATAACACGGACGCGATATCCCGTTTGCGTATTCAGTATGGTACAAGCCTGGTATATCCGGTAAGTTCAATGGGGTCACATATCTCAGCTGTACCTAATCATCAGGTCAACCGAATTACTTCTCTAGAGATTCGTGGACATGTCGCGATGTCTGGTAACTTTGGATACGAGCTGGATTTGACTCGTTTCTCAGAGGAAGAGAATGCCATTGTAAAGGCGCAGGTTGAGCTGTACAAAGAAATTCGGGGAACCATTCAATACGGAACGTTCCGTCGCTTGCTAAGTCCGTTTGAGGGAAATGAAACGGCCTGGATGTTTATTGCACCAGATGGCAGCGAAGCCGTTGTATTCTACTTCCGTGTGCTATCTGAACCGAATGCACCGCTCCAACGTCTGAAGCTGAAGGGTCTCGACCCTGACGCGGATTACCGCCTGAAAGGTGGTTCCGAGACGTTTACCGGGGATGCACTGATGTATGGTGGGATCTCCGTAGGCCGTGCATCGGGAGACTATCTGAGTGAAATGTTCCGCTTCGAACGGGTATAATAAACTGGCGTGATGGCAGTGTTTGTCAGGAGAGACCGGAAGACGTCGGGGAGACGTTTTTCGGTTTTTTCTAATGGCTGAGACGATGGTTTGATACGTAATCTCAATTGTAAGAACTTGTAACCTGGACGAATGCTGGAAATCTGAACGGGATTTTGTGATAATATAGGGGAGAGGAATCTGCTTGAATGCAGGTTCGATACTGTGATTACAGCAGCAAAGCTGCCCTGAACAAGCTTCAACTGAACGATTCAGGAAGGAAAGAGGGATTTATTTGTCTGAACAGGAAACGGTTCTGGAACCCAATGAAGAAACAATAAAGGCAGAACGCCATGAACGAATCATCAAACAGGTAGCCAAGGAACTGTCACTGTCCTTGAAGCAGGTCCGCACCACGTCGGAGCTTCTGGACGAAGGCAATACGATTCCATTTATCGCCCGCTACCGTAAAGAAATGACTGGAGAGCTGGATGAGAACCAGCTGCGGCTCATTGAAGAGCGCATCGTTTACTTGCGCAATCTGGAAGACCGCAAAGTGGAAGTCATCCGTATTATAGAGGAACAAGGCAAGCTGACCGGAGAACTGAAACAGTCTATCACTCAGGCAGTTAAGCTGCAGGAAGTAGAGGACTTGTACCGTCCGTTTCGTCAGAAGCGGAAAACCCGTGCCAGTGTAGCGAAGGAAAAAGGTCTTGAACCACTCGCTGTCTGGATCTGGGGTCAACCGAAGCAAGGCAATGTCCTGGAGGAAGCTGCGCGTTATATCAATGCTGAACTTGGGGTAGAAGATGCAGAGGTCGCACTTCAGGGAGCCAAAGATATTCTGGCTGAGAATATTGCAGATGATGCTGCTATTCGTGCATGGATTCGTCGTTATACGCTCGATCATGGCATGCTGACTTCGGAAGCGAAGGATGCTGAGCAGGAGTCTGTATATGAGAACTACTATGATTATCGTGAATTAGCCAAAAAAATGCCTCCTCACCGTATTCTCGCAATTAACCGCGGTGAACGTGAAAACATTTTGAAGGTAGGTCTGGACGTGCAGCCTGAACCAGCTCACCGCCACATGGAAGGACAAATCATTAAGGGTGCGTCTGCGGTACAGGACGTTTTGCGTGATGTGATTGAAGATGCTTATAAACGTTTGATTGCCCCTTCGATTGAGCGTGAGGTTCGTGCAGAGCTGACGGAAAAAGGTGAAAACCAAGCAATATCCGTATTCTCGGCTAATCTTCGTAATCTGCTGCTTCAGCCGCCGATTCATGGCAAACGTGTGCTTGGTGTCGATCCTGCCTACCGTACGGGTTGTAAACTGGCTGTCGTTGATGATACGGGCAAGCTGCTGGAAGTGGCTGTTACGTACCCAACGCCACCGCACAACAAGAAGCGTGAAGCTGCCGAGGTTTTCCATCGGATGATCAAGCAATATGATATCGGGTTGATTGTCATCGGTAATGGTACCGGATCCCGTGAAACAGAACAGTTTGTTGCCGAGATTATTCAGGAGAACGGGGACGAAAGTCTCGTGTATCTGATCGTCAATGAAGCTGGAGCGAGTGTATATTCTGCATCCAAGCTGGCCCAGGAAGAATTTCCGGATCTTGACGTTGCTGAACGGAGTGCTGCTTCGATTGCCCGCCGGGTGCAAGACCCGCTGGCTGAGCTGGTTAAGATTGATCCAAAAGCCATTGGTGTAGGCCAATACCAACATGACGTATCTCAAAAAATATTAGAAGAAAGCTTGAAGGCTGTTGTGGAATCCGCAGTTAACCATGTGGGCGTGGATGTGAATACGGCTTCGCCTTCACTGCTGTCCTATGTTGCAGGTGTGAATGCCACCATTGCCAAAAATATTGTGAAGTACCGTGAAGAGAACGGCCGGTTCACGAATCGTCGCCAGTTGCAAAAAGTGCCGCGTCTGGGTGCTAAAACCTATGAGCAATGCGTAGGCTTTATGCGGATTGGTGAAGGCGAGAACCCGCTGGATCGCACACCGATTCACCCTGAATCGTATAAGGTCGTAGACCAGCTCTTTAAGGAACTTCAGGTTGCGCTGGACAAGCTTGGCAGCAAGGAACTGTCTGTTCTCCTGTCTGAGCAACAACCGGAACAGCTGGCTGTGAAACTGGATGTGGGTGTGCCTACACTGCGTGATATTCTGGACAGCTTGCAGCGTCCGGGCCGTGACCCGCGTGAGGAAATGCCGCTACCGATCTTCCGCACAGATGTGCTCAAAATTGAGGATTTGGTGGAAGGCATGGAGCTGCAAGGTACGGTTCGTAACGTAATCGACTTTGGTGCCTTTGTTGATATCGGCATCAAGAGTGACGGACTTGTCCACATCTCACAGCTGAGTAACGGTTATGTCAAACATCCGATGGATGTTGTATCTGTCGGAGATAATGTAACGGTTTGGGTGATGAACGTGGATACCAAAAAAGGCCGTGTCGGCCTCACGATGAAGAAACCTGCTTCTTCTAAGCAGTCTTCCTAATCCAGGCACAATGATCGGAGAACAGCCTTCCCTGTAATGGGAAGGCTGTTTGTTGTCAGTTATAATAGTACTGTTGCCCGTACTGTATTCTTCGAAGGGATTTTATGAAAGAAGTGAGAGCTTGAAGTGGACGGAGAGAGTGGCGTCGGATTCTTAGAGTTCGCTGTCCGCGCTGCGCGGGGTGCCACTTGTCGGTTTGTTTCGGTAAAAGAACCAGCATTCGTTCAGCAGCTTGATCTGTCTGCTGTCCTTTTTGTGAAATGCACGCATCAGTTGATTGCAAAGCCATTGAGGCAAGGGTATCTCCTCCTCTTGCATAATTCATCTGTACGTTAGCATATGTGGCAATAGCCTGGACTGTGCGAATTAACCCGTGATGAACTCGGAAAATTCAATACGTATAAGAATATGGATTAAAGGACAGAGCCCATGGTTGTAGGGTGGAAAAAATGAAAAAAGCGCAACCCCCGCTTTTAGGAGATGCGCTTTCGGTTCCATCCTGCATTAATAATAAGTCCATAAGTAAATCAGAGTGATTCCATCTCTTCTTCATACCATTGCTCTAATTGAGCCTGAAGGGCACGGATCTCAGTGAGCAGGGAAATCAAAGGATATTCGCTCTCTCTTAGTGCTGCAAAGCTTTGTTCAAGCGCATTGATATAATCAAGGCCTCCGATGATGGAGAGTTGCTCGTCCAGAAGATCAAGATTGTCACATTCGGCGATTGCCCAAGGTAGAACAGGTACATCTGCTGCGGTAAGTTTGTCAATTTCTTTGTGCAGGCGCAGGTTGAGCGCACTGAGTTGATAAGCGTAATCGGCAGGCATTTCCACAAACTGCAATTGCTGTTCCTGCTGCAGGATGACGTAGCGCATTGTAGGCATAACGAGTAATAATCTCCCCTCATACATTCTACTTGACAGTGTAGCCTACGAAACGGTTAAAATTCAAGTATTATGGCGGAAAAACAAATGGCCCAAGGAATGTGAAAGGAGGACAAGCCGATGGAAAATGAGGAATTGCAGCAATGGATTGAGCAGGTGTCACTGGATCATTTCGGGGTTCCGTTCACTCATGAGGCGCTGTTTAATCGTCGCTTGACCACTACAGGTGGACGCTATATGCTCAAGAGTCACCGGATAGAGATTAATCCTCATCAGCTCGAAGCCTATGGGCGGGAAGAGGTTGAGAAAATCATCAAGCATGAACTGTGTCACTACCATCTGCACATTCGTGGACGCGGCTACCAACACCGTGATCCTGAATTCAAGGCCTTATTGCAGAAGGTGGGCGGTTCGCGGTTCTGTCAGTCCCTTCCGGATGGAAAGGGCAGAAAACCATTACCGTATCGCTATAAGCTGGTGTGCAAGAGCTGCGGCACGGAATATTTGCGTAAACGCAAAGTTGATCCGAAGAGGTATCGCTGTGGTCGATGTGCGGGTAAGTTGGGGATTCATACCATCTGAGGTTAACGTTTATTGGAAACAACACTTCTTAGCACAAGACCCTCAAGACTATATGCAATACGCTCCCTGGCGAGCATTTATGGGAGTATCTGAAGCTTATAAAGAAAGTCACCGGAGGCATGTTGACTTGGAATATTAATCATGATAAATTTAGGTTATTCAAGATTATTATTCCCTGATAGCTCAGTTGGTAGAGCACTCGACTGTTAATCGAGTTGTCACAGGTTCGAGCCCTGTTCGGGGAGCCATTCTTGGAGAGATACCCAAGTGGCTATAAGGGGACCCTCTGCTAAGGGGTTAGACTGCGTAAGCGGTGCGAGGGTTCGAATCCCTCTCTCTCCGTTCTGATTTACTTCTCTGTATAAGGGATGAGAACCCTAAAGGTTCGTCGAAGCAAATACATCGCAGTCTCGAATGAAGTGAGAGTATGCCTCTCTCTCCGTTCTGAATAAACCAAACATAATCCCCCTCCTCAGTAACCTTTAACGGATACTGAGGAGGGGGATTTTTGATGTATCGTCATTTTGACAATGTACAAGAAAGAATGCCTGGTTGCCGCGCTATAATGAAATACCCAATACCTCGTACAAACCCTTCTTTCCAGCTTCCGTGACTTCCACCGAACGGCTGCCTGCCTTCTGGCGGGTCCAGTCCAGCTCAGACAAGCGGCGTCCCAGTTCGTCTCCCAGTACACCGGAAATATGATGACGACGCTCACTCCAGTCCAGACATTTGCGAGCCACAGCGCGGCGTGATCCTGCTTTTCCTTCAAGCAAAATGCCAAAAGAAGTGAACCATTCAATCCCTTTCTCTGTAATGTGGTAATCCTTGGCCTGCTCATCCTCAGGTTCTTCGAGATAACCTTCCCGCAATAACGCTTCACACAACGCTATCCCTAATTTTCCGGCCAGATGCCCATAACAGGTTCGAGCAAAGCTTAGATGTTGAAGCTGGTTAGACTGTTTGAGAGATCTCACTTGTACTGGTGCGGCGATACTACCCATCGTCTCAATCAGAAAAGCAACCTCTTTTCCTGCGAGACGATAGTATCGATGTCGTCCTTGCTGTTCAACGACGAGCAGCCCGCCTTCGACCAGCTTGGCGAGATGACTGCTTGCAGTTTGAGGGGTAACACCCGCCATGTATGCAAGTTCGCCGGCAGGAAGTGCACGACCATCCAACAAAGCTTCCAAAAAAATAGCACGACTGGGATCAGCAATTAACGATGCAATTACAGAAATATTCGGATATGTATTCATACTTCGATGATACCTTAACTATTGGTGTATTACAATTAATCATGCATGAATTAGAACCCAAGAGATGGAAGGGACGGGTTGAAGAATGGAGGAAGAAGCATTGTATACCAATGATAGAACGCAAAAAGAGTTTGAACCGGTGAAGCATCGGGATTTGAACAGAGAGCTGATACAGCACGAGGTGATAAATCCAAGTATTTTGTACTATGGCACACCTGTATTGCTGCTGAGTACGTTAAATGAAGATGGAACGACAAACCTGTCGCCGCTTTCATCATCCTGGGCACTTGGTGACTGCCTTGTACTTGGAGTTGGTATTCAGGGCAAAGCCTTTGAGAACCTGAGCCGCCATCCCGAATGTGTGATTAATCTGCCGGATGCATCCTTGTGGGAGCAGGTTGAGGGACTCGGGCGTTATACCGGAATATATCCCGTTCCAGAGGAGAAAAGGATGATGGGATTTGAGTTTTGCGATGATAAATTTGCCGTCTCTGGACTGACACCCCAAGGTTCAATTCAAGTTGAGCCGGATAAAATAGCGGAGTGTCCGCTCCAGATTGAAGCCGCGGTAAAACAGATTCGTATCCCCGAACATACACCTTTCATGGCGATTGTGGAAGTAAAGGCGTTGAAGGTACATGTACATACCCGCCTGATATCAGGTTTGAACAAGATTAACCCGGAGAAGTGGAATCCTTTAATTTATAATTTCCGACATTATTATGGACTTGGAGAAAGGCATGGGGAGAGTTTTCGGGCAGAGAAGTGAAGTAAATGGCCTGTATAGCATAGAAACGAATAAGTAATCCAGAATATATGGAGTGGTGCCGGTTGGGGTGCCGCTTCTTTCTATCTTTATTGAGGCTCCAATGAGATTTCATGTGGGCAATCACATAATTCGGTTATTTTATTAGGCAGGGATTGGGTAAATAGTAAAGAAAGAAACATGTAAGCATATACATAAGAGAGGTGATGAACATGGAAATGGAATACTTAATGCGTGTACTCATAGCTGGCATATGCGGCGTGTTGATCGGATATGAGCGCAAGAACCGAATGAAGGAAGCGGGGATACGTACACACTTTGTTGTTGCGGTGGGTGCAGCATTGATGATGATTGTTTCCAAGTATGGCTTTCAGGATCAGGCTGGCTGGGCGAATCTCTCGCTTGACCCATCCAGGATTGCCGCACAGGTGGTCAGTGGGGTTGGCTTCATTGGAGCCGGGATGATCTTCACACAGCGCCACACGGTCCGGGGATTGACGACAGCGGCGGGAATCTGGGCGACTGCAGGAATGGGACTGGCTGTGGGTTCGGGATTGTATTGGACTGGGGCTGGGGTAACGCTGCTTATTGTAGTGGCACAGATGCTGCTGCATCGGCCGACACGCTGGTTGGTGTCCGCGAGAACAGAGACGCTGACCATTCGACTGCTAAAGGAAGGGGATACCCTCAAAACTGTTTTGGCTCTGCTGGGACAGGAGAAAATCTCGGTGGTCGGATTCAAAACGGAACAGCAAATAAGCACAGACTCCGGAGAGGAGACTGTACTTGAATTCACTCTGCAACTGCCTGGATCATATCGGGCCGAGCAATTAATTGTTTTATTGCAGGATGTGCCTCATGTTCGATCCGTTGATATGAGGTGAGCCTTGGCTATTGCTAGGTCGCAATGCCGAATCATCACGACAATCAGTTACTGACCGCCTTCAACGACGGTCTCCGGCCGGGAAACGGGCTTTCCTTCAAGAACACACTGAATGGCATGTGCGACACCATGCTCCACATTGGTCAAAGAGATAGCCTTGGCAAGCGCCTTAATCTCCGGTTCAGCATTGCCCATGGCAATACCGAGTCCTGCCATTTTCAGCATGGATACATCGTTGAAGTTATCACCAATGGCTGCTGTATCTTCCATGGAGATGTTCAGATGAGCTGCCAGTTTGCTTAAGGCGTTACCTTTGGATACATCAGGATGCTGCATTTCGAAGTTGTGTTCAGAGGATACCACCATGGCTACATCGGACCGAGAAGCAAAGTATTCGCGTCCCTGCTGCAATTGAGCCGGATCCAATGAAAAGGCCATAATATTGTAAATGTAAGCTTCGGAAGGGATTGCCTGATGGGCGTTTACGCGGTGATAGTCTTTCTTGTCATAGTGCTTCTTAACAGCTCGAATAAGGCGTTCAATATCCTCCCCGGGACTCGAACCCAGGATGCGATCCATTTCAGCGAGCATCGCCTCATGGCTGCTTATAGGGGCATATATACCCTGTTGTGTGGAGGCCTCGTAGTAGCAATGATGATCTTCCAGCCACTGCATGACGGATGCGGCCGTTTCACGCTCGAGTGGAAGATGGAATAGGCGTTCGCCGTTGGCATCATGGATGGTAGCTCCGTTGGAGCCGATAACTGGCGTGTTAATTCCACCCTCGCTGCTTATACTTAATACGTCGGAATAGACCCGTCCTGTAGCGATCGTGATCTTTAATCCTTCTTGTTGCGCCTTATGGATTGCAGCTGCGTTTTCCGGGCTGATCTGACTGTCTCTGTTCAACAGGGTTCCATCTAAATCGGTAGCAAATAATTTCATATGTTACAACTCCTTTTCAATTGTAGGTTCAGGAATGAGAATCTCGACTTGTTGTTCGGCTAGAAAAGTCCGCCAATCTTGGGAAGGCCATTGATCTGTGATTAACATGTCAACGAGTGACCAGTCTGCAAAACGATAACCATAACGCTTATCAAACTTGGAATGGTCAGCGAGTACAATAACCTGTTTTGCAGCCTGCATCATTTTGTGCTTAATCTTTCCTTCTTCTTCAGAGGCACTGAAGCCGTCCATCGTAATTCCGCCAATGCCGATAAAGGCTTTGTCTACATAATAATGGGAAAGTGTTTCAATCACTGAAGTACCATAGACATAACGTTGCTCCTTATCGACTTTGCCGCCCAGCAAACGAATCTCGACAGCGGTATGATTGGAGAGAAGATCAGCTGAATAAATGGAATTTGTGATGACAGTACAGGACTTGCCATTTAGATTTTCGGCACAAGTCTGCACTGTAGTGGAAGAATCCAGAATAATGTGTTCACCTTGGCGGACGATAGCAGCCGCTAGCTTGCCAATAGCTCTTTTTTCGTCGGAAATGTGGAGCAAACGATCTTTATAAGATCGGCGCTCATCTGGTGGAACGGGGAGAATTGCACCGCCGCGCGTTCGGATAATGGCATCCTGTTCTTCGAGTTTGATCAGATCCCTTCGTGCTGTGTCCCGGGAAACGTCAAAGAGGGATACAATATCATCAGCCGAGATGCGATTGTGTTTACGCAAATGTTCAATAATCAGCTGCATTCGTTCTTCCTGAAACAAACGTGCCGCCTCCTTATACGTAGCTGACCGTGTATATTACTGATAGGTTAATTATAAGTACTAATAATGATATTTGCAATATTATAAGTGAATGTAAGTGTATTTAAGTTTTTTGATACTAATTTTACAAATTGCGATGATTACGGTGATAAATTTGTGAAAGACATTTCAGGCGTGAACATGCTCTTGACCTCATGGAAAAGGGTGAAAAGGAGTGCATAAAAAAAGTTTGAAAAAAAGTGTTGCACATTTAAGTTGGCCTATGATATACTCATTCTTGTCGCCAAGAAAGACAACTTGTTTACAAGGCCCGTTGGTCAAGGGGTTAAGACACCTCCCTTTCACGGAGGTAACAGGGGTTCGAATCCCCTACGGGTCATTATCTTCACCACCTCAGGGATATACAATCCTGATGAGGAATCCTCAAAAAGTCATAGCTCCTATACAAAAGAGTTACGCATGGCACATCCGGTGAAGTTACAGCAAGAGCCATTAGCTCAGTTGGTAGAGCACCTGACTTTTAATCAGGGTGTCGAAGGTTCGAGCCCTTCATGGCTCACCATTTTTACAATTGAATATGCGGTCGTGGTGGAATGGCAGACACGCTATCTTGAGGGGGTAGTGGGTGTATACCCGTGGAGGTTCGAGTCCTCTCGACCGCATCATAATTTACGATTAAGCTCTTCCTAATGGAAGGGCTTTTTATTTTTGATTTGTGAGTATGATTCGGCTTTGTTCGATGGAGAAGCGAACTGAACGAGTAGTTGAATTTGAAGCGCGTGAGGCGCTTTGTATCTTCGAGGAGACTTTCAATAGTTGATAATGATTCTCAATAATGCTACGATCAACTGTATAGGTTTGCTAATGGACTTAGTTCATTACTTGAAGACGAGGTGTTTAATATGGAGCAGATTATTCGGTCGGATAATATACATGGGTACTTTGATAGCCTCTCCGATTATTTGACGGTGATTGGAACAGAAGAAGAGGGAGAACAACAGATCATCCTTCCGCCTCTTTTGGGCATGGGAAGCATTTCCCGCATGAAAATCAGACAAGGATTTGAAGTTGTCATCTCCGATATGACGTTGAAAGAGGATTGGAATCAGTATATCCACGAAAATCGGGTTTTTGAGATCAATTATTGTTTTAGTGGAGATGTGGATTGTATTTTTAAAGGCAACCGCTATTCAACCCAAGTACAATCCGGCAATATATATTCGATGGAGGATAGCGAAATTCATTTGTTCAAGAGAGCCAAACAGAGACATCAATTTCTCGAAATCAGATTTTCGCCCGAACAAGTCCTTCACTATTTTGAAAATGCCGAGGATTATCGAAGCGTAGAGAAGTGGTTGAAGAGTCAGAGGGGACAAATAAGCCCTTTGAAAAATTCTGTCACACTTAAACGCGCCGTGAACGAAATGTTACAATCGTCCTATCTGGGCGCATTGAAGAGATTGCATTTGGAATGCAAGATTATGGAAATCGTTTTACTCGTTTTGGAAAAGTACACGTGCGAGCATCGGTCAAATGTTGCTTCTTATATCAAAAAACCGGATGTAGAGAGGCTTTACGCTACCAAGCAAATCATTCAGGATCGACTCGAAGATCCGCTGTCTTTGAAAGAATTGGCCCGAGCCACGGAATTAAACGAGTTTAAGCTTAAAAAGGGGTTCAAAGCTCTTTTTGGTATGACCGTTTTTGAATATATTCGTGATCAGCGATTGGAAAAAGGCTTATTTCTAATGCAATATGAACAGTTAAACATTGGAGAGGCAGCGGCGGCGGTAGGTTATAGCAATCCGAGCAACTTTTCTGCGGCATTTTATAAAAAGTACGGTTGCAAACCGGGGCGTTATGTGCGCTCGAATCCAGGATGAAGTCCCGTGATCAGCTTCAATTGAAAAATTTCGAGGACAAATGCAATCAGGCATAGTTCTTGCCCGTGGCGGCAAATCTTACCTAAGCACGGACAAGGGCTGCAAGTGCCCAGGTTGTCTGTTCATTGTGGAGCAAGCAGAATCCAAAGATGAGACTTAAGGTGTGGCGTTTCCGGACCCGTTATACAGCGGGCTTGGAAGCGTCTTTGCTATTTTCAAAGAGAGAAGTGAAGGGTTGAAAAATACGTTCACAGCCGAAAATAATCCGCCTATAGGTGGAAGGTTGCCTTCGACAAAGATGATAATCATTATCATAGGATCGGTGCATGAAATCAACTGCTATCGACCAAAAAAATCAGAGGAGGCGTTAGGAATGACTAGCGGAACGAATTCATTTTTTGATGTAACAATTATCGGAGGTGGTCCAACTGGACTCTTTGCAGCTTTCTATGCAGGTATGAGGGATTTGAAAACAAAAATTATTGAGGCCGCCCCGTTTCTTGGTGGGAAGTTGCCCTATTATTCGGAGAAGTTTCTGTATGACGTCGGTGGAGTCGCGGCGATGACGGCCGGAGATTTAAAGTTGGAGCTGGAGAAGCAAGCACGTACATTTGAGCCGGACATTGTCTATTCCCAGTTGATTGAAAGAATGGAACGCCTGGAGGATGGAACCTTTCGTTTAACAAGCAACACTGGGGAAACGCACTTGACGCGTACGATTTTACTTGCGATTGGATTCGGTACGTTGGTTACTAACAAGCTGGAAGTGCCGAATGCAGAACGCTATGAAGGTCGTCATCTACATTATGGAGCTGACAGCGTGGAGCAATTTCGCGATAAGAGAGTGCTTATATCCGGGGGCGGCGATTCGGCTGTAGATTGGGCACTTGCCCTGGCTCCAATTGCGAAATTCGTTGGGATTGTCCACCGTAGAAATGAATTTCGCGCTCATGAGGGAAATGTTGTTCAACTTCTGAATACGGCAGCTCATATCATGACTTCTTCGCAGGTCAAGGAGATTCACGGAACTAATAATCGCATTAACATGGTGACGATAGAACAGCTTGATACGCAAGAGGATGTTGAGCTGGAAGTGGACGAAATCGTGGTTTGCCACGGCGCAAAACCGGATTTGGGTGAGATCAAGAATTGGGGGCTGAATATAGAACAGGAGCGCATTATTGTAGATGCCTGGATGAAAACTTCGATAGAGGGCATTTTTGCAGCAGGTGATGTCGTTGAGTATACGGGTAAAGTGCCGGGCTTGATTGCGGGAGGGTTTACGGAGGGACCGGCAGCTATTAATCAAATCAAAGCATATTTGAACCCTAGTCAAGAAGTAAAGCCGATCTGGTCTACGGAACATGCCAAGCTCCTGTCGATTCACCACGGGTCTTAATGTAACTGTAAAGCCTTGCCAAGCTGAACGTTTTTCGAGCGATGTGAGCACTGTTGTCTCGCGCTGGGTATTGACTCTCATGGTTATCCATGGGGGTCTTTCTTTGTTTACAAATGATAGGATGAACGTATTCCTGGGATTAAAAGGCTGAGGATTCAGGGAGGTTGTGGTATAATTTAGGTACATGTATTGATTATTACGGTTGGAAGGCGGTTCTGTATGCAGTCGATCTATGAGCGAATTGAACACCTGATTGCCGAAAAAGGAATGACCAAGAAGGCTTTCTGCCAACAGCTGAAGATCAGCACGGGCAATCTGGGTGATTGGAAACGCGGTAAATCTATTCCGAGTACGAATAAACTAATTGAGATTGCTTCGTTTTTTGATGTGAGCCTTGACTGGCTCATGATTGGGCGTCCATCCAAGGAGGCGATGGTACGGGAAAAACGGGAGGATTATTTTTTTGACGTGTTGCGGCAATTGAATTGCCAAGAAAGCGAATTATCGACTGTAGAACAGTCTTTTATCAGTGAATATATTGAATTTACCCGTTATCGCAAATCCAAGGAAAGCAGAGATTCAGGCGATTTTCGTTACAAGGGAGAAGATAAGCCCAAAGGAGACGAACTGTTGTAGTGCGAGTTAGTGAAAGCTACAACTTGACTGGATTATCTGGGTATATAAAAAACCTCTGAACACATCCGAAACCCATCGGTGAGTTGTTCAGAGGTTTTTTCTTTGGGACTTATTGCAATATAAATATGTGATTCCGAAAGTTAGTCTGATGGAGTAACCCTTCACTTGCGGAATATGAGGTTAGGTTTACCCAAAAGATCGGAGCGAAGGGTGTTCCAGATCTGAAGGCATTGTTCTTGGAGTTCCCAGGCTGCCATTCCGAGCAAACGAACACCAATCCCGCCTGTGGTGAGCAAGCTGGCCCCGGCAAGCATGCGGCCATCTGGGGGAAGGATGGACCGTACGGACTCCAATTGTGCTGCGCCCAATCCGGGGGCAATCATCCATAAAGCCGCAGAGTGAGTGTAGGCTAACAACGCTGCAGATGATGTTGGATCGTTCGATTCTGGTTCGAGTCCGAACCGATCCCATACGGCCAACTGCTCTCCTTGCCAGATTTCTGTCAGGCTGCGATATCGCTTGAATTGAAAGACTTCTCCCCGATGAATCCGTCCGGCGGACCAGATATCTGCATACGCAAGTATTGCTTGTTCACCCAACTCGAAGGTCGTGGTGAGTGAGGATGAGCTACCTTTAAACGGGATAACGCATTCAGGGAAGTACTCCAGCACCGCTCCCTGCTCCAGCCGAAAGTGATGGTTCACAGATGACGGAACAGTAGGTGTGGGATGAAGCCTCGTGGCTGATGTGCTGCTTAGCATTAAGTGAGTGTTCTGGCCCAATTGCCATTTGGATTGATAATGATCACCATTCAGCACGCCTGGAGAGACGTCTGAAGTATATACACATAATTCATCTCCGCCACCCGGAGGTCGAAAGGATCGACTGAACCGGAGAGGGGCGCTGTAATACCGATCGGTCATGACGGTGCGCCCGCCTTGGAGGGCAAAAGTGGCCCGAAGCTCGCTGCGGCGTATCACGGCCTCTCCGGTACTGCGGTTCAGTCCATATTCAACTCCATGTAAAGAGGAGGATGAATTAGTGGCTGTGAGTTGTTCCGTGCTCATGGGTGTGTGTATGCAGATGCGCAGCGGAAGCATCGTCATCCATATATTGATGTTCAAGCCAATGGACGATTTCGGATACCCCTTCACCACTCATCAGGTTCGACATCACATAAGGCCGTCCTTCGCGTACCCGTTCAGTATCATCCTTCATGACTTGCAGACTTGCGCCAACATAAGGGGCAAGGTCAGTCTTGTTAATGAGCAGGAGGTCAGAACGCGTAATACCCGGACCACCTTTGCGAGGTAGTTTTTCCCCCTGAGCTACATCAATAATGTAAATGAATACGTCCGCCAGTTCCGGGCTGAACGCAGCAGAGAGGTTGTCGCCGCCGCTTTCGATAAAGATCAGTTGCAGGTCCGGGAAGCGTTCAATCAACTCATCAACGGCTTCAAAATTCATTGAAGCATCCTCGCGAATAGCTGTATGTGGGCATCCTCCTGTTTCTACACCGATAATACGTTCCGGTGCGAGCGCGTTCTGACGCAGCAAAATCTCGGCATCTTCCTTTGTGTAAATATCATTAGTAATAACGGCCAGGCTGTAGCGTGTACGCAATGCCTTGGACAGCTTCTCTACTAAGGCCGTTTTTCCTGAACCTACCGGCCCACCGATTCCGATTCGCATTGGGCGACTCCGATCAAATACCTTACGTTCCCACTCCGCATGATGCGTATGATTAGCTCCTCCACACATAACAAATTCCTCCTTGGTTTTAAATTAATGAAGTTAGGACATAAACAGACGGGCTGGCAGGCTCTCGTGCCGCATAGCGTAGATTTCCTGGGCAATACCGAAACTGTGCATGTCTTCCGGGTCGTTATCCCGGATTTGAGACCATTCAGAATCAATATCATTCAAAAGTTTTTGGATAAGCATCTGTGCTTCGGTTTGCCCGATGGGCAGAAGACGCAGAGCGCTATTAACATAAGCGTTAACAGAGGTATACAAATGTCCGGTGACAGCTTCGTCCATTCCGATTTCCAACTGATAATTGATGTAACCGTGAATCGTTGTAATGCCGCAAAAAGCACCATGTTCCTGTACGGCTTCATCGATTAGAGAAAAGTCCATCCATGGGTAAAGTGATCTCGCGAGTTTGAGTAATCGCTTCCCCATCTTGTGCCCGCTTTCCCGCAGTTCCCTGGGGGTTCGCTGAGCGTGTACACGTTTGTCGTAAAGGGCTAGAAGGGCGGCATCTTGTTGCTCAATGGCCTGGTAGACACCTTTGATGGCTAGACCATCGAGCCGTACGAGGCTGGAATGAAGCTGGCCACGAATGAATTGTTCGAGTTGGGCGATGGTCCGTATCCTGCCATCATGAGTGTATGCCTCAAGACCGAACGAGTGGGAGAACCCGCCAATGGGCAAGGCCGAATCCAGCAGTTGAACATAACGGAGTAATTTCGTGCCGCTGTGCATCATCATGCGTGGCCCCCTTTGTCAAAACATGAAATAGCGTTGTGCCATCGGTAATTCGTCTGCTGGCTCGCAGGTGAGAAGCTCGCCATCAGCCCGTACCTCGTAGGTTTCAGGATCAACTTCAATGATGGGTGTAACGTCGTTGTGAATCATGTCTTTTTTGCTCACCGATCGGCAGCCTTTGACGGGTTCCACACGCTTGTTCAAGCCTAGCGCCTCTTTAATTCCGGCATCTGCTGCGGCTTGGGATACAAAGGTGATCGACCCTTTGGCAAGTGCACTGCCGTAAGCACCAAACATCGGTCTGCCGAATACGGGCTGAGGCGTAGGGATCGATGCGTTGGGGTCACCCATCTGAGCAAAGGTGATCATGCCGCCCTTAATGACCATCTCGGGCTTTACCCCGAAATAGGCCGGTTTCCAGACGATCAGGTCTGCGAGCTTGCCAACTTCCACGGAACCGACGAGATGGCCTATGCCATGAGCGATAGCCGGATTGATCGTATATTTGGTGATATACCTTTTGATCCGATCGTTATCGGAAGGGGAGCCAGAGGTCAGTTCGAGCTTGCCTCGCTGCTTTTTCATCTTGTCTGCGGTTTGCCAGGTGCGAATAATGACTTCGCCAACCCGGCCCATCGCCTGTGAATCGGAACTGATGATGCTGAATACACCGAGATCATGCAAAATGTCTTCGGCCGCGATCGTTTCGGGACGAATCCGCGAATCAGCAAAGGCAACGTCTTCAGGGATCGACGGGTCCAGATGGTGACAAACCATCAGCATATCGAGATGTTCTTCTACGGTATTGCGTGTGTAAGGACGTGTTGGGTTGGTTGAAGAGGGGATGACGTAAGA
This sequence comes from Paenibacillus taichungensis, assembly GCF_013359905.1. Classification (GTDB taxonomy): domain Bacteria; phylum Bacillota; class Bacilli; order Paenibacillales; family Paenibacillaceae; genus Paenibacillus; species Paenibacillus taichungensis. The sequence continues at coordinate 575,305 of NZ_JABMCC010000121.1, forward strand.
CTCTCCGGCAGCGCGGATAATATCCGGCGCGTGTCCGCCGCCAGCACCTTCCGTATGATAGGTGTGGATTGTGCGTCCGTTAATGGCCGCCAGTGTATTTTCGAGAAATCCGGTCTCGTTCAGCGTATCGGTATGAATGGCTACCTGAACATCATGCTCTCCGGCTGCGGTTAGACAGGCATCGATAGCGCTTGGCGTTGTACCCCAATCTTCATGCAGCTTCAGTCCGATGACACCGGCTTCAATCTGTTCAATTAATGGAGCGGTGCTGGAACTGTTGCCTTTGCCGAGATAACCGATATTCATGGGAAATGCCTCTGCGGACTCCAGCATACGGTGGATATGCCAGGCTCCAGGTGTACAGGTGGTGGCTTTGGTTCCGGTTGCAGGTCCTGTGCCGCCGCCGATCATGGTTGTTACTCCTGAAGATAATGCCGTTTGAATCTGTTGTGGACAAATAAAATGAATATGGGTATCAATGCCTCCTGCGGTCACAATCATGCCTTCCCCGGCAATGATTTCGGTCGAAGCCCCAATAACTAACGCGGGATCAACTCCGTCCATCGTATCCGGGTTACCGGATTTGCCGATTGCGCAGATGAGGCCCTCGCGAATACCGATATCTGCTTTTACAATTCCCCAATGATCAATGATGACCGCGTTGGTAATGACGGTATCAGGTGTGCCATCACTGCGAAGGGCTGATGTGGACTGACCCATCCCGTCACGAATAACCTTACCACCACCGAATTTGCTTTCATCCCCGTAAACTGCATAATCATGCTCAATCTCTGCCCAAAGTTCCGTATCCGCCAGTCTGACAGCATCCCCGGTTGTTGGTCCGAACATGGACGCGTATTGTTCGCGGCTCATTCGTTTCATAGAGGTTCCCCTCCGTCCTGTACAGGGGGTGCGAATGTCTTCAGAAATGTTTCCAGTTTCTGTGGATCAGGTGGCTGATCTGCCGATCCTTCCGTTAATCCGTTAAATCCATAAATCTGACGTTTGCCGCCAAATGTGGTGAGTTCGACCGGTTTTTCTTCACCAGGTTCAAAACGAACAGCGGTGCCTGCCGGAATATGCAGGCGGTGTCCGAAAGCGGAAGTGCGATCAAAGTCCAGCGCAGCATTGACTTCATAGAAGTGAACGTGAGAGCCAACCTGAACGGGACGGTCGCCGCGGTTCAGTACAATCAGACGCACGGTTAAGCGATCGGGATGACAGATGATCTCATCATCCTGTTTTAAGCGATATTCACCTGGGATCATGGAGTTTTCCTGCCTTTCTCAGCGTATAGGTTCATGGACAGTGACCAGTTTTGTTCCGTCAGGAAAAGTGGCTTCCACCTGTACCTCAGGAATCATATCGGGTACACCTTCCATGCAGTCTTCGCGTGTCAGGATCGTGCCGCCGTATCTCATCAACTCTGCAACACTCATGCCATCGCGTGCGCGTTCCATGAGCTCGGAGGTCAACAATGCGATAGCTTCGGGAACATTCAGTTTAAGTCCGCGTCCTCTGCGTTCACGGGCGAGGTTAGCAGCCACGGTAATCAGGAGTTTTTCTTTTTCCTGCTCAGTCCAGTGCAAGGTAATCCGACCTTTCCCTTAGATAGTCTATGTCGTCATGGATCATGTTATATGTTAAATATACTCACACAGGGTGGACCCTTTGTCAATATGGTTCCAATTATATTAGCAGCATGCATGAAACGAGTATGCATAAAATAAAATTGTGTAAGCATTATTGACACGGTGAGTGTAAGACTCCATAATTTGGATCAACGAACATTTCGGACATATATGACCTTAATGTTCGTCAATAGACTAAAAAAAGGGAGTGTAGGCTATTGAAGAAGAGGTCGGTCAAGTTATGGAGTGTTTTGCTCGGTGCGGTCATTGCGTTGACAGGATGTGTGGAAGGTGGCACGCCGCCTGAGGCGTCGGGTTCCGGTGGGGCGGGAGAGCCAGCTTCATCCGGAGATACGATTAAAGTAGGTGTGCTTCACTCCCTGAGTGGAACGATGGCAATCAGTGAAGTGTCCGTTAAAGATGCGGAGATGCTTGCCATTGAAGAAATCAATGCAGCGGGCGGAGTTCTGGGTAAACAGATCGAGCCTGTGGTCGAGGATGGCGCTTCCGATTGGCCAACATTCGCGGAGAAAGCCGGGAAGCTGCTGCAGCAGGATAAAGTAGCCGCTGTGTTTGGCGGATGGACCTCTGCGAGTAGGAAAGCGATGCTGCCAGTGTTTGAGCAGAACAAGGGTCTGTTGTTTTACCCGGTGCAATATGAAGGATTGGAATCATCACCAAACATTTTTTATACAGGAGCAACAACGAATCAGCAGATCGTTCCATCCGTAACCTGGTTGCTGGAGAACAGGGGCAAGAAGTTTTATCTGCTTGGTTCCGATTATGTTTTCCCGAAAACGGCCAACCAGGTCATCAAAGCCCAGCTGGCAGCTGAAGGTGGCGAAGTTGTAGGGGAAGAATATACACCGCTGGGACATACGGATTACAGTACAATTATCAGCAAAATCAAGGCTGCCAAGCCGGATATTGTATACAACACGCTGAACGGAGACAGCAATGTCGCCTTTTTCAAACAATTAAAGGATGCCGGGATCTCTTCCGAACAGTTGACAACTCTGTCAGTGAGTGTGGCGGAGGAAGAAATTCGGGGGATTGGTGCGGATGTACTGAAAGGGCATTTGGCCTCCTGGAACTATTATCAGACTACAGATACACCTGAAAATAAAACATTTGTAGAGAAATATAAAGAAAAATATGGAGCTGATCGGGTGACGGCCGATCCGATTGAAGCGGGATATGTTGCAGTTTATCTGTGGAAAGCAGCCGTGGAAAAAGCCGGATCAACCGATGTTGAAAAGGTGAAGGAGGCCGCCAAAGGTCTGGAATTCGATGCACCGGAAGGAAAAGTGACGGTGGACGGAGAGAACCAGCATATTTACAAAACGGTGCGGATTGGCGAAGTGCAGGAAGATGGACAGTTCAAGGAATTGTGGAACTCCGGCGCACCAGTCAAACCTGATCCGTATCTGAAAACGTACGAGTGGGGCGCTTCCCTCAGTACCAAATAGTATGGGTATCTCACTTCAGAACTGCTGAATATCAGACGAGGGTGAGACAACACACCCTCATACAATATTACGGTAAAGCGTTGATGCGGAACGTTAATGATGTCTTCTATAAAAATTAGATGTTCACAGCATGGGAGGGAAAAGTGATGGATATGTTTGTCCTGCAAATGTTCAATGGGTTAAGCATCAGTTCCATCCTGTTGCTGATTGCATTGGGACTCGCGGTTACATTTGGATTGATGAATGTCATTAACATGGCTCATGGTGAATTGATCATGATTGGCGCTTACGCTACATATGTGACGCAAAACTTGTTCATTTCGTATGCTCCGCAAGCGTGGTTCGATGTCTACTTTATTGTGGCTCTGCCTATCGCCTTTGGTGTGGCGGCTCTTATAGGCTGGTTGCTGGAAGTGGTGCTGATCAGGCATCTGTATGGGAGGCCGCTCGACAGTCTGCTTGCAACATGGGGCGTAGGCATGATGCTGCAACAATTGGCCCGAACGATATTTGGGGCACCAAATGTAGGGGTATCCAGTCCGGCTTGGCTCAACGGAGGTTTGACCATCGCGGACGGCATTGTGTTTCCATATAAACGTCTTTTCATTATCGCGCTGGTTGCGGTTGTACTGCTGTGCATGTATCTGTACATCTATCGGACTTCTTCCGGGAGACGGATGAGGGCCGTGATGCAGAATCGAAGCATGGCGGGCTGTCTTGGGATTTCCACCAGACGAGTGGATGGCATGACCTTTGCGATTGGTTCGGGCATTGCTGGCATCGCTGGGTGTGCGTTGACACTGATTGGTCCGATTGGCCCCTCGCTGGGCACGTATTATATCGTGGATGCGTTCATGGTGGTTGTATTGGGCGGTGTGGGGAAACTGGTGGGAACCGTGTGTGGTGCGCTTGGAATTGGCATGTTCAATACATTATTCGAAACGTATACCTCAGCTTCTATCGGCAAGGTGCTGGTATTTGTCTGTATTGTTGCTTTTCTGCAATGGAAGCCGCGCGGGCTCGTTGCCATACGGACTCGAAGTTTGGATTAATGCGAAGAAGGGGGTTATATGATGTCGGCACTTCTTAAGACGGGTAGTCTGAAAATGAAGATCATCTGGGCAGTTGTCCTGATCATGATGTGTCTGGCTCCACTCATTTCCACGGAATTCCGACTTAGTCTGTTGGCGAAATTCCTTGCCCTGGCCATTCTGGCGATCGGTCTGGATTTGATCTGGGGATATGGAGGGGTGCTTAGTTTGGGGCATGGCGTTTTCTTCGGACTTGGCGGGTACGCCATGGCGATGTATCTGAAGCTGCAGGCGAGCGGTTCAACACTTCCTGACTTTATGGGATGGAGTGGTCTTAGCGGTCTGCCGTGGTTCTGGGAGCCGTTCAGGTCATTTCCGATGGCGCTATTGCTGGGGATTGCCCTTCCGGCATTGCTGGCCTTTGCCTTGGGGTGGTTCACGTTCCGTAACCGGATTACGGGTGTGTATTTTACAATCCTGACCCAAGCATTAGTCCTCATTACCGTAACGTTATTTGTGGGCAAACAGGAATGGACGGGAGGGACCAACGGTATAACGGGATATAACGCGATCTTTGGTTTTACCCTTCATTCGGCAGGGACAACGATTGCTCTTTACTATATAACGCTTGCCGTTCTGGTGCTCGCCTATCTGCTTTGTCGCCGGGTTGTGAACAGCAGGTTTGGTCAGGTGCTTGAAGCTGCGCGGGATGGGGAAAATCGGGTTCGTTTTCTTGGCTATGACCCGGCAGGCTTCAAAACACTGGCCTTCGCCCTTTCCGGAGCGCTTGCGGGAATCGCTGGTATGTTATTTGTACTCCAGGTAGGGATCATCTCACCTTCCATGATGGGGATCGTGCCATCGATTGAAATGGTGTTATGGGTCGCCTTGGGTGGTCGTGGAACGCTGATTGGTGCGGTAATCGGTGCTGTGGTGCTAAACGCAGCCAAAACGGGCATCAGTGAAGCTTATCCGGAAGGTTGGTTGTTTGTCATTGGTGGGCTCTTTGTAACAGTGGTCTTGTTCATGCCGAATGGGCTTGTTGGTGTATACCGTCATGTGGTGCGCTTGCTGAAACGGAGAGGAGAGGTTGTGCATGTTCCAGTCAGTCAGGAAAAACCAAAAGTCTACTGATGTTCCGGTAGTCCTGGTAGCTGAGGAAATAACGGTGGCATTTGGCGGTTTTGTTGCGGTCAAAGGCATGAATCTGAAGCTGCATGAACATGATCTGCATTTTCTGATCGGTCCCAACGGTGCGGGGAAAACAACGATGCTGGATGTGATTTGCGGCAAAACCAAGCCCTTGTCCGGTACAGTGAAGATGGCCGATGGTACGGATCTGACACGTCTGAAGGAGCACCAGATTGTTCGAAAAGGGGTAGGGCGCAAGTTCCAGGCTCCGTCCATCTTTGCTGGTCTGACCGTGCAGGAGAACCTGATGCTGGCTGCGGAGAATCGTCGTTCTCCTTTACAGGCTCTGGGTATTCAACGGTATTCAAAAATAAGTCCAGCCATGGAGCGGATTACGCTCCAGATTGGTCTGCAGGGCCGTGTGGACGCACGTGCAGGGGCGCTATCACATGGGGAAAAGCAGTGGCTTGAGATTGGCATGCTGCTCCTGCAGGAACCCCGTGTATTGCTGCTGGATGAACCGGCAGCGGGGATGACGGACGAGGAAACACACAAGACGGGCCGCCTACTGCAAGAGATTGCGCGAGAAAGGTCTGTTGTGGTAGTGGAGCATGATATGGAGTTTGTTCGTGAGTATGCAGCCAAAGTGACAGTGATGCATGAAGGCAAGCTTCTAAAAGAAGGTACGATGGCGGAAGTGCAGGAAGATCCGAGAGTGGCTGAAGTGTATCTGGGCAAAAGGAGGGATGACCATGCTGTCGCTGCAACGAATTGAGTCCGGCTACGGGGAGAGCAATGTGCTGCGCGGTGTAAATCTGGATGTTGAGCCAGGTCAGGTGGTATGCCTGATGGGGCGTAATGGTGTAGGGAAAACCACCTTGATGAAGACGTTGATGGGGCTTCTTAAAACGCGCAAAGGAAGTATTCAGTGGAAAGGTCAGGAATTATCCACCCACGATCCGGCCAAACGGGCCAGGTCGGGGATTGGATATGTGCCGCAGGGGCGAGAAATCTTCCCGCAGCTAACAGTAAAGGAAAATCTGCTGCTGGGTCTGGAGACAAGTGCAGCGAGTGTAAAGACGTTCCCAGAGGATGTGCTGGCGATGTTTCCGGTGCTTGCCACGATGTATGGTCGACAGGGTGGTGATCTAAGTGGTGGGCAGCAACAGCAGTTGGCATTTGCCCGCGCACTGGCTGCCCGGCCGGGATTATTGCTTCTAGATGAGCCGACAGAAGGCATCCAGCCTTCCATTGTAGAGGATATCCGGCAGGTCATTTTGCAAATTAAGGCAAAGGGTGAAATCTCCATCTTGCTGGTGGAGCAAAGTATTGATTTTGTGCGCGGTGCTGCAGATTATATCTATGTAATGGACAAAGGGGCAATTGCACTGCAAGGCACACCGCGAGAGCTGGATATGTCGCAGTTTGAGCATCATCTGTCTGTGTAGCTTAGGGTTCTTGGTGTAGGGTGAGTTCAGGAACGCTTGTCCAGAATGTTGGAGTACTTCGGATATAATCTACGGATGCAATCCGGGCAGATATCATGGGTAAATTCGGCATGAGTGTGTTTCTCCAAATAACTCTCAACAGAGTTCCAGCTGTCCTGTTCATCCTTGATCTGTTTGCAGACAGCGCAGATGGGAAGCAGTCCACGCAACGTACGCACTTCAGACAGGGCCTTCTTCAATTGGCGTTCTGTCTGTTTCTGTTCGGTAACATCCGTGTGTGCAATCAATGCGAGATCAGACAGCAGGGATGGGTCGGCCTGAATCAATGGGGTGAGTTCCAGGCGGAACCACCGCTGTTCGTTGTGGACAGTTTGAACGGCGATGTCGTATGTATAACTGTCTTTAAAAGGTGCAGTGATACTTTTTAACTCCTGAACAATTTTCGCATTCTTTGTTTTCTCCTCGCGTAATGTCCACCCCTCTACAAGGTGAAGGTAATGAGGCGGTTCAGGTGCTGTTCTGGAGGGGCCTGTAACGCTTGGATTTGGAAGCAGCTGCCCGAGTCCGTGTTGCCAAGCGTTGTTGCAGCTTCGAATGATCCAGTTGTGGTCGACGATGATAAGCTGGTGCTGCATGGACTGGAACGACAATCTCTCCAGATCGGATATTAAGTATCTCATGAAATGAGCTCCTCCTTGGCAGAAATCTTATCTTAAATCATCTGGAATTTCCAAAATGTCAGCGACCTGGTTCCTGAACCGGGTTGCTTTGCGTGTGCCGTGAATGAGATTGGACAGACGGTATGGCGGAATGCCATACTGTTCACAAAATGTCTTTTGATCGACCTGGAGCTCAGTTAGTCGTCGTTTAATGGCCCATCCGAAAGGAGTCACAGGTTTCTTTTTGTTCAAAAGGGTTCACCCCTCGTTGGAATGTAGTGTTCAGCTGGTTATTCTTGGTGTAAAATATAGAGATATGCGAGCTGTATGTTTTATTATATACGTATTTGCGTCATCTAACAATTAAAAAAGACGGAAATAAGTGTATTTTAAGATGTTAAATGGCGTAAATACGTTAAATAGACAAAATAATTGACATAAAAAACACGCCAGCAATGAGGTTGCGGCGTGTTTTTTATATTTTACAGTCTGAGGAGGCGGTTATGAAGGGAAGGGGATAGATTAGGCTCTGTAGGCGTGAAGCCCTGCTCCAAGCATATGAAAGCTTGGGAACAATGTTTTCATGGACGTTGAGGTTGGTTGTACCAGTCCATCCGCAGCGGAGGCGCTGACGGTATGCCATTCATGCTCCAGATCTGCGGCCAGGCGAACCAGCAGGTCCTGGATTGTATCGGTATGAAGAGGAATCGCTTTGGAGGCTTCAGTTATGCAGGCACTCATGGCTGAATGCAGATAACCAAGGACCGCCTCCTCGACAGGGATTTCGAGGTGGTGGTTAATCCAGGCGTGAACAGTGGAGAGGCAGCCGACGGATTCATACTTAGCCAGGGTTTGTTCGAGGTGGCTAAAATCAATCCAGGGGTGGAGTGCATGAGCCAGCTTAATCAGACGTTTGCCCATTGTGGAGGCATGTTCTCTGAGATTGACTGGGGTGCGCTGGACATGAACGAGTTTGTCAATGAGGGCTGTACGCCACGCGTCATTGTGATCTGCGGCGGTGTATATGCCTTTAATCGCCATACCTTCCAGACGTACGATGCTGGGGTGCAATTGGCAGCGCATGAATGATTCGAGATCTTCGGCGTTACGAATGGTACCTTCAGCGATATGGGCATCCATTCCGAAGGAATGGGTGAAGCCTCCAACCTGAATAGAGGAATCAAGCAGTTTGACGTAATCGAGCAGCTTATTCCCACGGTTCACAATCTTTCGCCTCCTATGTTCGTTAAATGTTATGTTAAATAACATTTATACTCCTTTTTGGTTCGTTTTATGTTCGTAAATCCGAATTATATGATATATATATTCACATAAATATCCGCTTTTTGTCAATAGATTCTTGGCTTTTAAATATTTAATTTGTTCTATGTTATTTTATATAACTTTATGAGTTATATTATACTGATAGGATGTGAAGGCTGTTAATACAAATAAAGTAGAGTGATCAGCCTAATCGGATATATAAATGAGGTCAAATTTAATCATATGCAATTCGTAGGAGAAAATGACGAGATTATACGATTTATGGAAGGAAAAGTGCAGTTAAAATGATATTTATAAAAATGCTTTACTTTTAAACATGAACCGGGTATAATCAATTCTGTTGCCGATTATTTACGACATGCGGTCGTGGTGGAATGGCAGACACGCTATCTTGAGGGGGTAGTGGGTGTATACCCGTGGAGGTTCGAGTCCTCTCGACCGCATCATAAGAACGATTAGGAAGAAGCTTCCCATATGGGGAGCTTCTTTTTTATGTTTTTTTACAGTAATGATGAGTCCAGACAAAAAAAGGTCACCCGTTTCCCTGAATGCATGTTCATTCTGTCTTCAGGGGTCGGATGGCCTTCAGTTGTTATTTAAGCAATTCTTTGATGTCTGCTTCAATTTTATCGGGTGTTGTTTTGGGAGCATACCGTTTCAGAACACGTCCGTTCTGATCCACAAGGAATTTGGTGAAGTTCCATTTGATGGCTTTGGAGCCGAGTACACCCGGTGCTTCTTTGGTAAGATGCTGGAATAGAGGGTGAGCGCTTGAACCATTCACATCGATTTTCTCGAACATCGGGAAGCTGACACCATAGTTCATCTGACAGAACTCGGCAATATCATCAGAAGAGCCTTTTTCCTGTGCAAACTGGTTGCTTGGAAAACCAAGAACTTCAAACGGGGAGTCTTTAAACTTATCCTGAAGTTCTTGCAGACCTTTGAATTGAGGTGTGAGTCCGCATTGGCTTGCTGTATTCACGATAAGCAGTACTTTGTCACGATAGTTGGACATTTCAACTTCCTGACCGCGAAGGGTGTTTACTTTGTAGTCGTAGACTGACATGAAAATCGCCTCCATTTCATATTTCTCTTCCTTCTATTATATTGATTGCAATTAAATATTGCAAAATTAATATTGCTTTTTTAACTCAATTTGAGGCTGTCGTGTATGATCTGTGACTGATTTAATACCTAATTATCGCTATAGAGAGAATTAGAGAGCTTTGATGAGATGGGTAGAGAATGGATGCGTTGTAAGCGCTATTATTGATGGGAAATGGCAAAAATCCGTCGATTCGGTGATCTGCGCAGACTTTACACCAATATGGCACGGGTGTATGATTCATATCGTAATTCCAATTTAAATTAAATTTTACATGAAAAACGAAACAAACGATAATATCGCTCTGATTATTGATTATAAAAGAACGATGTTTTAATCGCTGAGTTTCCATTCATTCATGGGTGGGAAACGGGGGAACCAACAGGATGAACTGTCCAGGACAGTAGGCATCCATGGGGTGAATTTTCCGGTGACAGCCAGAAATAGGGCGACTCTCGCGCCCGAATCCGTCAGCTAACCTCGTAAGCGTTAAAGGGAGAGGCAACAAGCCGTACGCTGGTTCATAGTGTCTTTTTGCTATGGATTATTGAAGAAGCGTCCGGGAGGCCTTGGTCCCCCACGCTTCTTTTTTGTTGTCTTTTCACGCCAAGGGAGGAACGAATGATGGATAAAGAGATGATCTTAGTGACTGCTCCAAATGAAGCAGGACGTAAATTTATCAAATTGCTGATGTACAAAAAAATGCCGTTTGCCGTTCTGACCAACAGTGCAGGGGAAGAGCGCAGGCTCCGGAGAATCGGTGTGGAGCATGTCATTCGCATGAACACGGCTGCAGCTCAGAAATGGTTTTTGCCGCAAGGTAGTGTCGGCAATGTTTTTATTTTTGAAAATAGCCTAAACCTGACCTGTCGATATTTGCAGATCTGCCGCTCCTGGACATCCAAGTCCTTGTGTGTCATTACGGAACAAAGCCACCCCAAAGGGATCTATCGGGGAATGGGAGCAGACCGTATTGTATATTCCTTGAATGGGGAAGTTGGGTTTCTGCTGAATGGCTAATGGCTAGTACTATTCCTGTGATTGATCCAGTGTCAGCTGCCTGTTATAATTGAAATCATAAATAAACGGAATCTTGAGGAGACTCATGCATGATGGTGGGTCTTCTTTTTTATGGTTTGGGAAATAGGGATAATTTCCTGTGGCTAACGAGGAGGAGTAGGCGTGCCGGATGTACGTGGAATACAATGGTTGTTCTTTGATGTGGGGGATACGCTCGTGGACGAATGGGAGCCGGTAGATGATATTATCGGTCAGTTCGTTCGTGAAGCTTGTGCGCTTGGTTATCAGGTGGAGATGCAGACGGTGCGAGAACTATTTGCCGCCTCCTACCGGAATTACGAGCAATGGCCGATGAAATTGGCTATTCGTACCCTTATCAGCGACGAGGGGCACCGGGAACAGATACAGGAGAAGCTAAAGTTCCGCAAAGAGCTTGAGCGGCCCTTCGCGTCAGCCGACGCTGTTCTCCAGACGTTATCGCAACACTATAAGATTGGTATCATTGCCAATCAGAGCCCGGGGACGGAAAATCGGCTGGATAGCTACGGCTTGCGCAAGTATGTGGATGTGCTGGCCTGTTCGGCTGAAGAAGGAGTGTCCAAGCCTGATCCTGAATTGTATGCTGTAGCGTTGAAACAGGCGGGATGTAAACCCGAGGAAGCGGTCATGATCGGCGACAGGATTGATAATGATATTATTCCAGCTAAGAAGCTGGGTATGCATACGATCCGGATTTTGCAGGGTTATGGCAGGTTCCAGCCGGAGCTTGCGGATGCAGAGCGTCCAGACTGGACTGTTGAATCACTGGAGGAACTTCTTCCATTGTTAATGGTAACTCAAAGTTCAGACAACTAAATAAGAGCAAGCCGTATTTAAGATCTAATCGGTATGAATTAGATGGCTGCTCAAACATATAAAAGGCTGATCGTCTCAAGGGATACATGACTTGAGTTGATCAGCCTTTTTGAGTTAGACAAAATATTGCGTAGTTCCGTTTAACTTAGAATAACAGAATGGTTTGGATAATCAGATACACATTCAGGACAACGATAACTCCGGCAATAATCCAGGAGATGATTTTGAGCCACAGCTTGTTGGCAAAGGCCCCCATGCTTTTTTTGTCACTCGTAAACATCACCAGTGGAATGACGGCAAAGGGTAGCTGTAGCGACAGCACAACCTGGCTCAGAATCAGCAGTTCCTCTGTTCCGTGCTCTCCGGCAATGGCTGTTACGATGACGGCCGGAATGATTGCGATTAGACGTGTAACCAGTCGACGAAGCCATGCTGGGATACGAATGTTCAGAAAGCCTTCCATTACAATCTGTCCGGACAACGTGCCGGTGAGTGTTGAGTTCTGGCCGGAAGCCAGCAAGGCTACACCGAACAGGATGCTGGCGATGGTAGTACCCAGCAGAGGTGTCAGCAGATGGTATGCATCTGTAATTTCCGCGACCTGAGTCATACCTGCACTATGGAACACGGCAGCAGACACAATCAGGATGGCTGCATTGATGAACAGAGCAAGCGTTAAAGCGATGGTTGAATCCATGGTGGAATACAGAATCGCTTCTTTTTTTCCTTTTGGCGTTTGTTCAATCTGACGGGTCTGCACAATGGAAGAATGCAGATACAGATTATGGGGCATGACGGTTGCACCGATAATCCCGATGGCAATGTAGAGCATAGCTGGATTTTGCAAAATCTCGGCACTGGGTACAAAACCATGCATGACGCCGCCCATATCCGGTTTAGCGAGAAACAGGTCAATCCCGAAGCAGAGGGCGATGGTGGCCATCAGCACAATAACGAGCGATTCCAATGCACGGAAGCCTTTGTTTTGCAGCAAAAGAATGACTAGTACATCGACAGCGGTAATAATGACGCCATATAACATGGGGATGTTAAACAGCAGCTTGAGCGCGATTGCCGAACCAATAACCTCGGCAAGGTCGGTGGCTGCAATTGCAAGCTCACACAAGATCCATAACACGATCACAACAGGCATGCTAAATCGTTCGCGGCAGGCTTGCGCCAAATCCCGTCCTGTGACAATCCCGAGCTTGCCAGCGAGAGACTGCAACACAACAGCCATCAGGTTCGAAATCAGAATAACGGATAATAACGTGTATCCGAATTGCGAACCACCCGCAATATCTGTTGCCCAGTTCCCGGGATCCATATATCCAACGGCAACGAGGTAACCCGGTCCAACAAAAGCAAGGAATTTTTTCCACCAAGCAGCGTTCTGCGGCACCTTCATGGAGCTGTGGGCTTCCCCGAGAGATGGGGCCATACCCGCAGCCAATGGTTCATTTGAAGGAGTGCTGAACGGATTTTTTTTACTCATAATATAATCACCCGACTTTGAAGTATTGATATTCTATATGAAGAGGAACGGTGTCATTCCTTTGATTACATTTGAACACTTAAACCAAAATCAAAAGCGTAATTAAACTACTTTTCATATGTCTAAACGTTTATGTTGATACTTACATTGTACTCCTTCAATTATTTTTGTCTAGTGCAACTTTTGTGTATGAGGACAAAATTTACCGGAGAGTGAATTGTGCCTTAGTATATTACCCAACCTTGGATAAATTACCTGTGTTCCTTTCCCGATGCATGAAAAAGATAAAGATGTAAAACCTGAATAAGGATTAACAACGTTTCAAAATGAGCCAGAAGTTTAAATTGAATAGTAGGCAACAAAAAATTAAAGGCGAAGGAGAGATTCTTAATGGAAGCTTTATATACAGCAACAGCGACAGTTAAAGGTGGACGTACAGGTTCGGTGGCTTCTTCGGATGGCGTGCTCAAGCATGATCTGAAAATGCCAAAAGAACTTGGAGGCTCCGGTGGTGAAGGAACCAATCCTGAGCAGCTCTTTGCAGCGGGATACGGTGCTTGTTATGAAAGTGCTCTTGCCAATGTGGCACGCAAAGCGGGCGTGAAGTTGGAGAATGTGGTGGTCACAAGTAATGTATCCATCGGCAAAGATCCGGCGGATGATGGTTTCCAACTGTCTGTACGTTTGGATGTGAGCATGCCTGGCGTGGATCACAGTCAAGCAGAGGATCTCGCTCGCAAGGCACATGATTTCTGTCCTTACTCCAAAGCAACCCGTGGCAATATTGATGTGGTACTTAATGTAGTTTAAGACCTGACTCGTAGGAGTAAAGGGAACATATAGAGCAGGGTATCTTTGGATACCTGATGTTCGAGTACAAGACCCTGCTGGCCTTCGGCAGGGTTTTGTATTTTATAACAATTGCGATGCAGGAGATTGCATGTTGGACAGCGTACTATTTTACATAATCTACTCTTGCTTGAAGTCATACATTCGAATGAGGGGGAACGACAATGAGTATTGAAGAGATGATAGAACGACGATTTGTATGTACCAAATGCAGGGGTACGGATTGCAATATTAAGGAAGTATCCATGTCAGGAGCGGGACTTAGCAAAATGTTTGATATTCAGCACAATCATTATCTCTTCGTCGCCTGTTCTTCCTGTGGATATGTAGAAGTATTCGATCCGGATGTGTTGAAAGGGAAAAAACAGGGTCAGGTGGGTACCATTCTTGATATTCTATTTGGTGGGTAAATGTGCGTGAGTTGACATCGAACTAAAATTTCTTTAATATGATTTAGTACTAAGAAGTGTCAATGCATGAACCAAATTTGAATTAACAGGTGATATCCATGTCTTATAGACCGCGTATTGCAAATTTAGAATTAGCTAGTGGCAACAAGGAAGACGGATTGTATGAATTTAAAATGAAATTGGTAGACGGTACACAATGCCGTGTATTCTACTCCCATTCCCCGGAATGGAAGCTAACCAATATCAGCCGTCTACAGAAAACGCCTTGTCCGGTATGTCGCAAAGATTTCATTTGCAAATGCATGGACCAGTGGGCTGGTGACCTGCACCAACAAATGATTGACGACCAATGGATGGAAAAGGCAATTGCAGAGTAATTGCCAAAACAGATACGAGCGTGGGCATAGAGCCTGCGCTCTTTTTCTATTTTTCGTTACACTTAAATAAAATGTGAAAAAAGCGAACGGGATGACTCAAAACGGGTAAGTTACTCTAATAGCACACATGAGGAGGCCACGATTATGACAGCAAACCAAACGGATCAGCATCAGGGACACCCGATTGTGCTTGTGGACGGAGTCTGTCATTTCTGCCAAGGATTAACGAAGTGGATAATCAAGCGTGACCCTGAGGGGAAGTATCATTTTGCATCACTTCAATCGGATGTAGCGAAAAAATTGCTGGAGAAGGGCAATCTGTCCACGGACAGCATGGATACTTTTGTACTCATTGAGGATGGGAAATATTATACACGTTCAACCGCAGCGCTGCGTCTGGCCAAAGGCTTAAAATTCCCTTATCCATTATTGTACATGTTGATTATTGTACCGAAATTTATTCGAAATGCCATATATAACATGGTAGCTCGCAATCGATATCGCTGGTTCGGTAAAGATGAAGCGTGTATGCTGCCTACACCCGAAATCAAGGATCGATTCCTTTAAAAAGGCTAAGTGTGACAGATTGTATCGATGCCGATTGATTAATAACGGAAATAATTGGGTAATGAGTACGGATCAATTCTATTTTGGGAGGCAAATAACTTGAAGAAGTGGACTACATTAATTATTGGGGCATTATTAGCAGTAAGCATGACAGCTTGCGGAAGCGATGCAGATAACAGTACAGCAACGCCGCCAGCTGGAAACGAAACGTCTAACGAGGGCAATACAACTGCGGAGCAGGAGACAAAGATCCCTACATTGGATGAGTTAATTGAGAAAACGAATGCAGCGACTAAAGATATGAAAAGCTTCACTACGGAAGCCAATATTGATCAAAATTTGAAAATGGTGGCTGGCGAGCAGTCCCAGGATCAACAGGTGAAAACATCGCTGAAGATGGATATCATCAAAGATCCGATGATGATCTATCAGGAGATGAAGATGGAAATGTCCGGACAGGAAGCGCAGAATGTGAAGCAGTACATCACTTCGGATAAGATTTATTCACAGGTGGGAGAACAGTGGGTCAAAATTCCTGACGAACAAACAAAACCACTGATTGAGCAGATGCAGGCAAGCATGAATCCGGAAGGTGAGCTGGAGCAATTCAAAAAGATTGCCGAAGACACCAAAATTACGGAAGAAGGCGACAACTACGTCATTAACGCGGACGTATCCGGTGATAACGTGAAAGAACTGGCCAAAGCGGTTATAGAGCAAAATGGATCGGATGCCCAAACTCAAGCAATGCTTGATCAAATGAATATTACCAGCATGAAAATGAAATATATGATCAACAAAGAAACCTACCTGCCTGCAAGTACGGATGTCAACATGGTTATGAATATGGAGCAGGAAGGACAGAAAATCTCGATGGACATGAAGATGACCAGCACGTTCTCTAACCATAATGGCGTGAAAGAGATTAAAATCCCGCAAGAAGCATTGGATAGTGCTAAATAATAAGCGCAAGGATAAGAGGGGGTGACTCTCCGATGAGAAGTTAACCTGGTAAAGTTGCTTAAAGATGTGGATCTTCTGGAGATGGCACTTCTGATATGAATTTGTGTGAACCGACAGGTTCGCTGAATTCAATCAGGGGTGTTTTTCTTTTTTTGTATGCGTTGTGGTCAGAGTCCAAGGTGTTATAGTATAGTCGTGTAAGCGATTAAATTTAGAGTTGATGGGAAGTTGAAGGAAGGCTATTTCAGGCAGGAGGTCAAAAGAAATGATTGAATATGCACATATACACCATGTGAGTTTGGCTGTACGTGATTTGGAAGTTGCGAAGAAATTCTATTCCGGTTTGCTCCGTATGCAGGAGATTGAACGTCCGCCTTTCAACTCCACAGGCACTTGGTATGCCCTTGGTAGTCAGCAGCTTCATCTATTACAGCATCCGCAGGGACATACGCTTCGTGAGGCTGGCATCGATACAACAGATGGACATTTTGCGATCTGGGTGAAGAGCTACAGAGAGACTTTGGCCTGGCTGGAACAGCAGGGAATTGAATATGAGGCAAGACCAGATAGTGTTGCCGGGTTTGCACAGATTTTTGTACTTGATCCTGACCGCAATATTATTGAGTTCGATGCCCCTTATCATTCTTGAATGATTTGCGTTTGAATAAATCCCTTGCTCCTCCAGAAATTGTATGCTATATTATCCATACATTCATAGCACGTGACGGAAGCACCGTCCATACACTGCATATTTTTGCGGTTATTGGACGGTGCTTTTTTGTGCTTTTTTTTGCAGGGAGGGGAGAAGAATTGATTGTTCTTAAGGCAGTGCTGGCTTCTAAAGACAGAGAGTATATCAGCGCCTGGCTTGATTTTGTACAAGGCAGCCCGTCCGGCTCCAGTATACGATTTACCGCCTTTTCACAATGGGAAGC
Organism: Paenibacillus taichungensis; assembly: GCF_013359905.1. GTDB lineage: Bacteria > Bacillota > Bacilli > Paenibacillales > Paenibacillaceae > Paenibacillus > Paenibacillus taichungensis. The sequence continues at coordinate 592,537 of NZ_JABMCC010000121.1, forward strand.
GTTCAGGGATCACATGAACGAACAGGAAGGCAGGGAACTGCCGGACCTGGTGATTGCGGAACCGGAATTTCTGAACAGCTGGCTGAGTCACGGTGGCGAAACCTCGGGTATTCCATGGTTGATGCTTAGTGAAGGATTAGATGAGGTGGATGAGGATAAACGGCTGATGAAATATCAACCATTGCCTACGCTGATGGATGCTGTTCTTAATGCTTGTCGGCAGCCGCGTCGGAAGAAAACCCATCGTCCAGGACAGGAGACACTTTCTATTGGAGTTGTATCAGCTTCCGGCGGGAGTGGCAAAACTGCGGTGGCGATGCATATGGCGAAGCAGCTTGGGCTTGCAGGATATGCTGTTCTGTATCTCAATCTGGAGACGTTAGATAGCTCGATGCCGTTTCTGGAGAAAGGTCTGTCTAGAAGTGGGCAGCGTACACTCGATGCAGAAACAGGGCTGTCACGTCTTCTTTACGATTTGAAGGTGGGCAGGAAGGAATCGGGCAAACAGGGACAAGCACAGTCTTCCTCCAAAGGGGTGGACGGATATGTACTTCGTCACGAAGTGCTGAAGTCGGATGTATTCTGGCCATTATCGAATCGGAAGGAATTGCTACAAATGTCCCGTGAGGATACGAAGAGCCTTATTCGGTATTTGGCGGACTGCGGGCAATATGATGTGCTCATTCTGGATGGGGACTCAGGTTGGGATGGACGCAGTGAGGGGATTTTCGATGCTGCCGATGCATTCGTGTGGCTGGTTGAGGATGACATCTCTTCCATGCACCGCTGGGGTCAATGGATTCAGCACATGGAGCGTACGTGGCCGGATCTGCATGAAAGTGTACTGGATCGTGCCCGCTTCATTGTCAACAAGTATCGGGACAGCGTCATCAATGCCTTGCCGAGACCTGATCTGCATCTGGATGCTGTGCTGCCGTATATCCCTTCCTGGAAGCAGCTAAGCCAGGAGGAAGTGATGCTCAGCTCACCGATCTTTCAACGCGAAGTGAAGAGACTATGCGCCATGATCGTACAGGATGGGGAAGAAGAACTGAAGCAGACAGGACGAATCCAGAAGGGTGATGGGTGGTCACTATGATGGATTCATCCAAGATGATACTGGACCGTGAAGAGCAGTTTCAGATCATGCGTCGTGAGGTCAGGGAAGGCCTGGATTTAACTTCTTCTGCGGGAGACGAAGAACTGTGGCAGGGAATCGAGCGTAAAGTACTTTCTGACCCGAAACTGAATGATCTGACCTCCGGGGAGCGTCATACGCTGGTACAGCGGTTATTCGACTCCTTTCGAGGCCTGGATATTCTGCAACCCTTGGTGGATCATCCCGAAATTACGGAGATTATGATCAACAGCCACCGGGAAATTTTCGTTGAGCAAGAAGGAGAAGTCAGACAGATCACGCTGGAGTTCGAGTCCAGGGAACGATTGGAAGACATTATCCAGATGATTGTATCCGGGGTGAACCGGATTGTGAATGAGTCTTCTCCAATCGTGGATGCGCGGTTGAAAGACGGCTCGCGGGTTAATATCGTGCTGCCTCCGATTGCGTTGAAGGGTCCAACCATGACGATTCGGAAATTCCCGAGTGAACCGATGAAGATGTCCGATCTAATTGGTAAAGGTGCCCTGCATGAGGAAGCGGCAGAGTTGCTGAAGCAGTTGGTGCGCAGCAAATACAATATTTTTATCGGCGGCGGAACCGGGTCGGGGAAAACCACTTTCCTAAACGCATTATCTCAGTTTATCCCGGCGGATGAACGGATCATCACGATTGAGGACTCTGCTGAATTGCAGATTGTCACCGTACCCAATCTGGTATCGCTGGAGACGCGCAATGCGAATACCGAGGGCAAGGGGCAAATATCTATTCGGGATTTGATCAAGTCATCCCTACGGATGCGTCCAAATCGAATTGTCATTGGTGAGGTGCGGGGGGCAGAGGCATTGGATATGTTGCAGGCCATGAACACTGGACATGATGGAAGCTTGTCTACCGGACACGCAAATACGATCTCCGATATGATCAGCAGGTTGGAGACCATGGTGCTCAGTGGAGCGGATCTTCCCATTGCAGTTGTCCGGCAGCAGATCAGCTCGGCCATTGATATCTTTGTACATTTATCCCGGCTGCGGGACCGTTCACGTCGGGTGACCGAGATTAGTGAAGTGACTGGCATGCAGGATGGAGAAGTACTGCTCAATCCACTGTTTCGTTTCCAGGAAATCGAAGAAAAAGAAGGCAAGATTATTGGCGGACTCGTGCAAGTTGGAACATTGAGACAAGTGGATAAAATTCAGATGGCTGGGCTAGCGGAATGGTTGAACGAGTACATAGAACGCAATAGTGATGAGTTGAATGTATCGGATAACAACATGAAATAGTCGATTTTATTGGTAGGTGATGAAGTTGGGAGAGGCCAGACAAGCGTTAACGGACTACACCGTATATACGCTATCTCGAAGACAGCGGATGGTCTGCATGCTGATTAGTGGTTTGTTGTTCTTTGGTGTCGGTATTCTGTTCTATCATCAGTGGTTGGCCGGACTGATATTGGCTGCGGGGTGTATATGGGTACCAAAACACTGGACAAAAGTACTGCTGGAACGAAGAAGAATGACTCTCAGTTTACATTTTAAGCAGGCATTATATGCGTTATCCTCCGCGCTGGCTGCGGGAAAATCGGTAGAGAATGGATTTAAGGAATCCGTGGAGGATCTGCGCATGCTGAATCCTGAGGCGGATACAGATCTCATTCGTGAATTCACCATTCTGAGGACGCGGATGGAATATGGTCAGCCCATTGAAGAGGCGCTGCAAGACTTCTCGGATCGGGCCAAAATTGAGGATATCACAAACTTTGCCGATGTGTTTATCACATGTAAGCGAACGGGTGGAGATCTGGTCGAAGTGGTAAGGCGAACCTCGGCGGTAATTGGTGAGAAGCTGGATATTCAGCAGGACATCATGGTAGCGGTGGCACAGAAGAAGTTTGAATCTAAAGTGATGTTTGCCGCTCCATTTATTTTTCTGATTTTTCTAAACTTTACGGCCAAGGATTTTATGGAGCCGTTATACAGCGGGATGGGATATATGATCTCCAGTGGGGCATTGGCGTTACTTGCCTGCTGTTATTTGTGGATTACACGCATTATGGATATCAAAGTATAAGGGGCTGACACGATGCTGCTTCCCGTTATTTTCGGAGGGGTGCTCGGAGCAGGGTGGCTGGTGCTTGATCGAACGCGAGGGCAGACCTACCGACATTTGCGCAAACTGGATATGGAAGGAATACGTCTGAAGAAGCTGCATGGCCCCTTTTTGTTTTTACTGGACAAGTTCGAGGTGGGCCGCAGATTGCCTGTGCTCATGTTCCGTATGCAGCATGCCATTCAGAAAATGTATGGCATACAGCATAGTGGAGAGAAAACGATGCTCTACTGTGCTGAGATGCTGACTTATTCGTGGCTGATGTTGCTCGTAGGCTGCCTTCTGGCGCTCGTTGGGGACATGGGGCTTGGGGGTATGGTAGGTGGATTGGCACTCGGTGCTGCACTACCCTTTGCGCTCTACAAAGATCTTAACACCAAAGTACAGCGAAGAGATCAGGACATACTCATGGAGCTGCCAGAGTTATTGAACCGAATTGTTCTGCTAGTTGGTGCGGGAGAAACGGTGCAGCGTGCCCTTGTTCACTGTGTAGCCAGTCAGGGAGAACGGAATCATCCCCTCTATAATGAGCTGCGAAAGATGGTTGGCGATTGGAACAACGGTTATTCGTTTCAACAATCCTTTGAACAGTTCAGTCGTCGCTGTGGTGTACAGGAAGTGACGATTTTTACAACAACAGTGCTGCTGAATTTCCGGCGAGGGGGAGGTGACTTTGTACTGGCGTTGCGGGATCTGTCTCATGTGCTGTGGGAGAAACGCAAGGCCGTTAGTCGGGCTAAGGGAGAACAGGCTTCTTCCAAACTGGTGTTTCCGATGGTACTGATCTTTTTTTCGATTGTCGTGATGATCGGGGCACCTGCTTTTATGATGATGAATATGTAGGAGGAATTGGGATGCTGGAATTGATGAAAAGCAAAGTAACTGGATTTTGGAAGGAAGAGGATGGGCTTGGTACGTTGGAGCTGATTCTGATCATCGGCGTTATTATCATTATTGCATTGATATTCAAGGATCAAATAACAGCATTAATTACGAGCCTGCTTAGTAAAGTGGACACGAAAAGCAATGAATTTTTCCCGGGTAAGTAAATTGAAAAAGGAAGAAGGGAGCTTCACCATTGAAGCCTCCCTGGTCTTCCCTATTGTGTTGTTTATTCTCGTGTTGCTTTTATTTTTCTCCATGTACATGTATCAAAAGACATTTCTGAACCAACATGCGTATGCAGCTTCTGAACGTGCCGCCTACAGCTGGGACAACAGCTACAAGCAGGCGATGACGGGTGAAGTTGTGGCTGGGGAACATGACAACTTGTACTGGAGACTGACCGATGATCGATTGCTCGGAGCACTGTTTGGTTGGGCGGGAGCGGACAATGAGGTTGTTGTGTCTGTACCCGCAGGAGAAGGTGGAAGTTTATCGGAAAAGAAGCTGTCCCAAGCAGCACAAGGCATGCCTTCTGGTATGAACGGGACAATTGAATACCAGAACTCGCTGATCCAGCGAAAAGTTACAACCAAGCTGGAGCAGGTGATTTCTTTACCGCTGCCTTCTTTTTTGTTTGATTCAGGTAACAATGTGCTAACACAAGGTTCGTCTGCAGTTGTAGAACCGACGGAATTTATCCGAACGGTGGATCTGGTCCGTTATTATGCAGCCAAGTTTAAAGGCAAGGGCGGAGCCGCATCCAGTACTGCCGCTGAAGCGGGACAGGTTGTACAGCATTTTGGCAAAACCAAAAAATGAGGAGAGGAGGAGGAAACACTGTTCAGAAAAAAAGACGGTGAATCTGGTGCCGTAACCGTGTTCTTGATCTTGATTTTGGCTGGAATCTTTATGTTTGTTTCCATTTTCATTGATTATGCACGTATTGCTGCTTTCAAAGTACAGGCAGAACGAATGACGCATGCAGCGATGAGATCTGTGATGTCAGCCTACGATACTTCCTTGCGGGAGTATGGTCTATTTGGATACGGTGACAGCAGTGGTGAGTCCATTATGGCCAAGGTGCTGAATGATAGTGTGAAGCCCTCGGCTGTGAAAGATGGGTTTCCCATTCTGGATATCCAATGGGATACGACTTCACTAAGCATGGGGCGTGAACTGGGCAGATACGATATTTTTAATCGCCAGATCCAGGAGGATATGAAATATCGTGCGCCGGTTGATTTTACCCTGGAAGTGGTCAACCGTTTTAAGCCGATGTCAGAAGAGATGAAAGAAGCTGCTCATACTGTGGATCTGCTCAAAAAATTGCAAAAACTGTATGACAAACGTGAGGAATTGCTGGACGAAGCAATAGCTAATCAGACGGAATCCGCCGATAAGCTGAAGGGTCTACCTGCACTGATCATGAATCCGCCTTCCTCTGCCATTTACGATGAGATGTTAAGAGATACGCCAGAGACAGCCGCCGAAGTAGCGGCGCGTTATGCGGATTATCTAAACAAAAAACAAATGGATGAGGGACTGCCATTCAACCAGCAACAGTACATGCTAGAGCTGGCTCGTTATCGAACAGGCGTAGGGAATGTGGCGACAGGCATCAGCACGATCATACAACCAGCATTGCAGGCTCACCAGGCTAAATTGGAGGAAGCCCAAGTCAAGATTGAAGAAGCTCACAAAATCAATGAGGAAATGAAGCGGGTAATCGCTGAGGGGGAGAACCGTTCACAGAATGCCAGTTACGAAAAAGTAGGCAACTCAACGCTGCCTGGGACGAGCCCTCCGTCTACCGGATCGGGAAGTGAAGCCAAGAGTACACGCTCCCTTGCTTCGGAACTTGTAAGAGCCGACACACTGTTTGATCAGTTAAATGCTCATGTACGCTCTCAAAATTCGGATTTTACCGATGTCAGAAATGACAGTATGGAGCTTAATACGCAGCTTCGTTCGGTTACAGTAATGAGTGGTGTCTCCATTAAACCAGCGGTTAGACAGGCTAGTCAGGTCACGGAACGATACATGGATACTTATGTAAGGAGTGGACCTTCCAATGTCATTCTCCAAAGTAAACAGCTGTTGGAAAGCGGTCGTGGATCTGATGCCCAGCGCAAAGCGAACGATAAAGAATCCAAAGGGAAGTTGAAGGATGTTAAACGCATATTATCACAAATCGAAAAGGGGAGCTCCGGCTCCATGGAAGCCTTCAAACAGCTGGAGGAGTACTACAACGCCAACATAACTTTTAACCAAGCGAGCCGTGAGGAAGCCAAGAAGGCAGAGATTGCTGGCGATCCGTATGACTCCGGTGGTAACGCCATGAACGGAATGGACAGTTTGTTCGGAGGAATGTCCAATTTGCTGGATAGTCTTGGCGATGAATTGTTTCAGAATGAGTATGCACTGGCGTATTTCAACTCAATGGATTTTGGGCAGTTGCTAAACTGGACTGAAGGTAGTGGAGATGCTAGTGAAGTGTTCAAACTGGAGAATCAGGAACTGGAGTACATCGTATATGGTTTTCATAATCCTTCGGGGAACATTGCTGCTGCATACGCGGAGATCTTTGGCATGCGTCTGGCGATTCGAACTGCGGAAGGATTAATTGAGAATAGCAAGCTGGGGAACCCACTACTTGTATTATCTGCTGCAATTTTATACGGAATTACAAACGCTATAGCAGATATGGTGAAACTGGCTAAAGACGGCAGTGTGGAATTGTCCAAATATATCAAAGTCAAGCTTACATACAGGGACCATCTGCGTTTGTTCCTATTAATGCATAGCAACAATGAACGCAAAATGTCCAGAATGTTGGCTTTGATCCGATTGAATACCGGCGTGAATCCGGATGAGAAGCAGACATACGCTTCAGGAAACATGCGTAGCAGTATTAAATTGTGGTTTTTACCAGGAGTCACAAGAAGTATAGGCGCTGTCATGGGTAGTGAAGATCAGGTAGAAGATGGGCGATTTTTCATTGATCGAAAGGCCGATTATTCCTATTGAGTAATCTGGATCGTTTCGGTGGAGGGATTATGGATAAGCAACATCAGCAGGAAAAAATATTGGCACGATTACAGAGTCGACTTACACGAGTGCGTAGACTGGAAAGAATGAAGTTTCTGACTGAGCAAATACATTCTATTTCGAAAGTGCGTTTTCCAAAAAAGACGGGTTCATCAGAAAAGGAAATGGGCAGCATCGTTTTGGAAGCCTCACTGGTTTTGCCTGTATTCCTGTTCTTTGTCATGTTCCTCATTTACATCGTACAGATGACGTTGGTATCGACAGCATTGCAGAGCACGGCAGGAGAGGCAGTAAAGCAGTTATCCACGAAAATATATCCGGTCTCTCTTGTATTCAGCCCCTCTGATTCCGCAGGTAGTGGAGGCTCGGAGGGTGGATGGAAAATACCAGAGCTTTCACTGACGGAATGGGCCGAAGAGTATGCCTCTTCACTGCCGGAGCCGCTAAGTGATTGGGTACGCGCAGCTGCTGCCAGAGGTGAACAACCGTTACAGGAGATCAAGACATCTGTTCTTGAGACTGTTCTTGATCCGACCGTTAAACCGCTGCTTGAGCCTTTTATCAATACTTCTGTACTGGATGTAGAGCGAGTGCATGTTAATGGTGTTTCCATACCTGATCTCAAAAATAAAACGAATCCTTACTTCAGGCTTGAATTGAGCTATGAATTGCCTGTTAAAGTTCCCTTTCTAGGGAAGTCTTTACGCATTCAAGCGGCTGCGGCAGAACGGGTATGGATTGGAGATACCGGAGAAGGCTCCAACAGTAGTGGGGGAGACACGGATTCAGCTGGAGCAGCAACCGTACTATCCAAGCCGGAGCCAGCATACATAGGCAACAACGCGACAATTAAGGTTCAAGTGGAGCCCGGAGCTACAGCGAACTTAACGATATTTTACAAGTCCGGTGAAAGTTCAGCCAAACATATCGGGTGGGCGACTGCTGATGAAAATGGTGTGATTGAGTGGAACTGGTTTGTTGGTACACGTACAACGGAAGGCACATGGACATTTGTGGTAGAGACTGCGGATGGTGCCAAGACGGTGACCGAGTTTAATGTGGCTTCCAGAAAATAAGGAAGGAGATGGTGGAGGTGGAGTGGTTTTACCTGGCCTGTAGTCTGTATGTGATTGCAGCTTTTGTTACAGACGTTCGTTCGATGAAAATACCAAATCGTTTAACCTTACCAGTGACTGTCGCGGGAGTGCTGGCCCATATCATCTGGGGAGGATGGAAGGGTTTTTTGTTCTCCGCAGCCGGATTCGCGATGGGGTTTGGTGTCTTATTTCTAATGTATCTAATCGGCGCAGTGGGTGCGGGAGATGTAAAATTGTTTGGAGGAATTGGAGCTTGGACAGGACTGGCCTTTGGTGTTCACACTATTATTTACTCCGTTTTGTACGCAGGGGCAATTGGATTAGTCATTCTCTTATTTCGCAGGGATTCAGCGAAGCGGATTCGTGGCATGGCAGGAAATCTTGCTGGTTTCTTCATGCTTGGTTCGCTCAAACTGGTTAATCAGGAAAAGTCACTGAAGTTTCCTTTTATGCTGGCCGTATTGCCGGGATTCATTAGCGCCTATATCTACATGACTTAACTAAGCAATGGAAAGAGAGGATTGGCATGTATGGATTAACGAGAGATTTCATTCGAAACGGCGGATCATTTATGGTTTTGGAGAAAGCGGAAGGGCTGCGAATGGACGAACTGAGCCGTGTACAGATGGGTATGTTGTCTTCCAATCAAATTCCCCGTCTTCTTCCCGTTCATTTTCGAGAGGTAGACCGAAATGTAACGTTACAATATGATATTTCGGGATATAAGATGTTACCTCAAATGTTGAAATCAGGAAAAATGAAGCTGCGTGTGTTATATGGTCTATTGTTTCAGCTGGCAGATACGTTTACGGAATGTAGACAATATATGTTGGATTCACGTCAATTACAGATTCAGGAAGAGTACATATTCATTAATGGTTCACTTGAACTGGGGGAACTCGGTTTAGTATACATCCCGATTATCGATGCAGTTGAGGTCGATCCGACCCCTCAGCAATTCCGCGAACTGGTTATTAGGCTAATGGCCCATGTTCAGGAACTTCAGGGCGAAGGAATTCAGCGTGTCCTTCAACTATGTGACAGTGAACAATGGGATATCAGACAACTGCGTGAACTTTTGCTTGAATTATATGCAGATGAGCAGAGTGGTTCAGGCCAGGCATCGTTTATGTCTTCACGCGGGTCATCCGGCACAATTGACAGTCAATTTGGGATGCCACTTTCTGCAGTTCCAGAGCAGGGAAATGATCTATTTTCCAATAGAAATGGGCAAGATCAGTATCGTCAGTTGGATCAAAATGACGAAGCTGGGCAGCAGTTGAAATCAAATCATCAACCGAGGAAATCTAGAACGGAGGATGAAAAACCACTTAACAAACCCTTTTCAGGATTTTCCGGCAGACGTTCACTGATAGAGTCCTCATTGCAAGCGAAAGGTGTTACGACGAATCCGTCACAGCGCCAAACGTTTGATTCAATACAGGACGATGATATGGAAAAGGATGAGAAGGACAAGAAGCAGAATTCTTCCAAAACGACCTATATCATTCTGGGCTGTATGATTGCCATGGCGCTGGTATGGAGATTCATCTATATGGAACAACCAGGGCAGACACAAATGATTCTATCTGCAGCATTAAGTGCTGGGTTGCTTGGGATCGCGGGTTGGGTATGGGTGACCAAAGGGGAATTCGGAAATTCGAAATCCAATTTGCTACGCAGAAAGATGCCGAATGAAGAATATACAGATGGCGACTTACAAGAGGGCTCTACCAATAAGAGATCTGCTTTTTTTGGATTGGGAAGAGGCAAAGATAAGCAGAAAGAAAGCGAAGAAGAGATGTTTCAGGAGAGCTGGCGTTGGAATGCATCTGAAATGTCACCAGAAGGTAACACCTATGGACAAGGTTACACGAGTCAACAGAGCTCTGGTGATATGCAAAGTTCTGAATCAGGACGGGGGCATTCTTTTGAATCTAGGTCATCTGTAGCAGGGAATTCTCGCTTTCAAAATCTACATGTACCATCTGAAGTATCTGATGAACCTTTTGTTCAGCATACTGTCGAATCCATGGCTGCAACATCGGAACTTGTCCGTCATCATGCGGCGGCTGATGCAACTGTAAACCTGCAAAGTGTTGCTGGCGGAAGCATTACAGGAGCAGGTCCAGTAGCACCTTCTTTTTATCTTGAACGTAGATCAGCAACAGGGGACAAAAATGAACGGATGGATGTCCGTGGAGCATCGTTTGTTATTGGCCGATCGGCGGACATGGTCCAGTGGGTAGATTCAGCAACCGGTGTGTCCCGTGCTCATGTGGAATTGAGCCGGAACAAATCCGGCTATGTTATTAAGGACTTGGGTTCTGTGAATGGAACCATTCTCAAAGGCGATGTTCTTGCTCCGTACAAAGAATATCCACTGGAAGATGGAGATACCTTTACGTTGGCTGAGTCTGTTTACACGTATCGATCAGTCGGATAGACCCCGGTGTTTTAGATCTTCCAATGCATCGGTTAATGTAGGGAAGGTGAACTGAAATCCGTGATCCAACGCTTTTTTCGGGATAACCCGCTGTCCCTGAAGCAGCACGACAGAGAGTTCACCGACCAGTGTTTTGATCAGAATTCCGGGTACGGGGAACCAGTGCGGACGATGATACACTTTGCCTACCGTACGTCCGAATTCATCGTTGGTTACCGGGTTGGGCGAAGAGGCGTTCACCGGACCGGAGATTTCTTTATTTTGGATCGTGAAATCAATCAAACGCACAATATCCATAATATGAATCCAACTGGTCCACTGTTTGCCACTTCCCACCCTGCCCCCAACACCAAGCATATAAGGCAGTTTCATTAATGGAAAAGCACCTTTTTTATGACCAAGCACGAGGCTAACGCGGATTTTCACGAGTCTCACATGTTTGATGGCATCAGCAGCAACTTCCCATTGTTGAGAAACGCGGGATGGGAAATTCACCGATTTTTGAGGACTGCTCTCATCAAATGTTTCTGTGGGAGAGGTCCCATAGATCGCCATGGCAGAAGCCTGTACGACAACCTCCGGTTTGTGTTCCAACGAATCTACCAATTTGGCTACGCGCGCTACTGTAGTCACTCTGGATTCAACGATCTCCAGTTTCGCTTTGGTTGTCCAACGTTGATTCAACGTTTCCCCGGCGAGATTCACCAAGGCATCCATTCCTTCCAGCAAATGAGGCTGTTCCTCTACCTGTTCCCATGAGATATAAGTAAGGTTTTGGCTGGGATTATGTAAATTCGGCAATTTACGTGTAATAACTTTCACATGATGGCCTGCCTGAAGCCAGTAATCAACGAGTGCTCCTCCGACAAAACCGGTACCTCCGCAAATCGCAATCTTCATCATGGCGACCTCCTTGTTATTTTGACTATGCTGACATGTAATATTGGATCGACAAACAGCCCCGGGCGGTAAGCATTACCTTACTGGGTATAACTTACCTGACGGAGCATGTTTGAATATGTAAGCCTAGTACATGTTAATGTTCGGTTCGGCTGAATTATTGATCTATTTATTCATCAAATGTTTATAAGGCGAATAGTCAATTTGGTTTTTCTCCAGAAATTTCACCAGAAACTTATTATCCCGCTTCGGTGTGGCTATAATGTATCCTTTAATGCAATGATCTCTGGATACTTCAGGTGCATTATTTTCGTACGCAATTTTGCCGATTTCTGCTGCGATGGAATGTTTGGCGATATCTCGAAATGGGCCGGGAACAGGTTCTACAAGTTGGTCCAGAAAAGCTTTTGCTTCATCTGTCCATAAATGACGGCTGGTTTCAACCCAGTGGTTCTGCCAATCGAGTTTGGACTTCCCGTCTGCCTTCGGAAGCACTTTCAAAAACTTGCGCATCATAAAAAATCCGCCAACACACATACTTCCAAGCAAAAGAACGGTCCAGAATGCGATCGTGTTCATAAACCAATTGCTGGGGGAACTACTAGTCAACGTCCAAGCGTAGGAGCCGAAAATCATTGCGGAGTCACCTCGGTTTATTGATTTTCACGGAAAGACGGATTCCGCCCACCCATGTTCCAAATTACAGCTGTAAAAAATAGCCTATATCCCGAATTATAGCGCATTTCTAGATTTATTTCGATAATCGCGTTAGAATAAGGGATAATTCAGAAAAAGGGGGATTAATGATGCTTAAAATCGGCTCCCATGTGTCCTTTTCGGACAAGGGATTATTGAGTGCAACGAAGGAAGCGTCCTCGTACGGTTCCAGTTCGTTTATGATATATACGGGTGCACCGCAAAATACCCGCCGCAAGCCTATTGAGTCCATGTTTATTGAGGAAGGTAAGCTTGCGATGCAAGAGGGCGGAATGGAAGATATCGTTGTCCATGCGCCATACATTATTAACCTAGGATCATACAAAGAAAACACGTATGAGCTAGCCGTAAGTTTCCTTCAGGAAGAGATTCGTCGCACACATGCGATTGGTGTCAAAAATATCGTGCTGCATCCCGGCGCATTTACGGATAAGGATGCTCACTACGGCATCGGACGTATTGCTGAAGGCTTGAATGAAGTGCTGGACGGAGTGAAGGAGACGGATGTGAATATCGCTCTGGAAACGATGGCTGGTAAAGGAACTGAAATGGGCCGCAGTTTTGAAGAAATTGCTCAGATCATGGAGAAGGTCACACACAATGAACGCCTTACTGTGTGTATGGATACATGTCACATTCACGATGCGGGTTATGATATCGTGAACGACTTGGACGGTGTTCTTGAACAATTTGATCGTACGGTAGGGCTTGACCGCATTGCCGTAATGCATATTAATGATAGTAAGAACCCTGTGGGTGCGCACAAGGACCGTCATACACCGATTGGATCCGGCTGGATTGGTTTTGAGGCGATTAACCGTATCGTGCATCACGAGGCTCTTCAAGGGCGTCCGTTTATTTTGGAAACGCCTTGGATTGGTAAAGAAGCCAAAACTCAGCGTCCTATGTATGAAGCAGAGATTGCATTGCTTCGCGGGGATGTTGCTGGTCGATTTGGTCCTGAGTTCCTGACAGAAGTGGAACAATTGCATCATTTCTTCAAAGGAAAAGAGATTGAGTCCCGTTCATATGTTCTGGATATCTGGACGTTGCTCAAGAATGATGCCAAAGCGAAGAAAGCCGATCCACGTGAGCCGTTGGAACGTCTGTATGACCTCGTGGCTGAAGCCGCATTGTTCCCGCATTTGAATGAAGAACAACTGAATCATCGTTTGATCGCCTGGCTTGCAGGCAAAGAAATTTTTGTCACGGCCTAGTTGAAGGAGGAAAAATAACCCGATGGAGATTCACGCTAAACAAGTACGTCCTGATGTTAAAAACCGCGCCGATCGGGCGCGGATGCTCATTTCCTGTCCGGATGGACCGGGAATTGTTGCCGCAGTATCCCATTTCTTGCACCAGCATGGTGCAAACATTGTACAGTCGGACCAATACACAATGGACCCGGCTGGCGGCATGTTTTTTATGCGGATTGAGTTCGATCTTCCACAATTATCGTTGAACCTGCCTAAGCTGGAAGCTGATTTCGAAGAAGTGGCAAACCGTTTCAAAATGGATTGGAGTCTTTCTGCGGTTAGCCGCAAGAAGAAACTTGCTATCTTTGTATCCAAGGAGGATCACTGTCTGGTTGAGCTGTTGTGGCAATGGCAGGCTGGCGATCTGGATGCAGACATCGCGCTTGTTGTGAGCAATCATCTGGATATGAAGGATTATGTAGAATCATTTGGCATTCCTTATCATCATATTCCGGTTACAGCGGATACAAAGAAGGAAGCGGAACAACGTCAGTTGGACGTCATTGGCAATGATATCGACGTGATTATTCTTGCGCGCTACATGCAGATCATTTCTCCGATGTTCATTGAGCATTACCGCAATCGTATTATTAACATTCATCACTCGTTTCTGCCTGCCTTTGTTGGCGGTAAACCGTATGCCCAAGCGTACAACCGAGGTGTCAAAATTATCGGTGCGACGGCTCACTATGTTACGGAAGAGCTGGATGGCGGACCAATCATTGAACAGGACGTTCAGCGTGTAAGCCATGGGGATGATGTAACTGAGTTAAAACGCATTGGACGTACCATTGAGCGTGTAGTTCTTGCTCGTGCTGTGAAATGGCATGTTGAAGATCGTGTACTGGTTCATGAAAATAAAACCGTTGTGTTTTAAGCTAATGCTTTAATACTGCGCAAGGTTGATTCGGAAAGATATAGTTCAGTTCTATTCCGAAAAAAGAGAAGGCGATTCCCTATTCATGTCTGAACGGGGGGTCGCCTTTTTGGTCTTGCTTCTGGCTGTGCTTCCACAGATGACCGCACCCACCAACGACCACGCCAAATAACAGATGCCCTACCAGCCAGTAAAGTATCGCATTTATATCATATAGATCAGGCACACGGCTCGACAGCTGGGAGAGCGGGATATACAGCAGGGAAGAGAAAATGCCGATCAGGACTCCCTTTGCTATCGGATGACCTGCACGCTGGATCCACCATATGTAGAAGATACCAATGATTATGGAAACGATAAGATGCAGCCCAAATTCGATGTATTCAGGTAGTGTAGGCGGAAGCCATGGAACAAAATCAATGTTCAGCAGCAAGGTATAGACTTTTTCACCAGTGTAAGTCTGAATAGCCTTTAAAAAGAACCCGAGCACCAGTCCGGACGTAAGACCTGTTAAAATTCCGGCTTTCCAGGGTAATATGTGCTTTAGCGAATTTGGTGACTTAGCCAAATGTTCCGGCATATGCGAATCCTCCTTTCCATAAGAAGTACAGCCTAATGTGCACAAAAGTCCGATTTTTGCAATCATGATCAAGGACCATTATATGCAAAATCAACTTCGATATCTAAAAAGAGTATGGTTTTCCGCTTAAAGGTTATACTTCATCCGATGGATTTGCGATGCTGGCTGAGCTAGAGGATATGCTGAAATGCTCAGTAGGACACTCTTTTTACGCAACTGGAAGCAAATTCCTCGTCATAAACAGCCGAATTTTCCCGATCTTCTAAAAGAAGGTTATGGAAAACCTTCACGCCAAGTGATACAATACAAAAGTGAATAAGTCAAAATGAAACACTCAAGCGGATTCACTTATTGTGAAATTCGGTTTGCTTGTATGATGAGAGGGATTCGCTTGCGCAACCCGACTTATCTAAAGACATGAGGAGGACAAACCATGACTGACAAGAACGAAGCGATTCAAAAGGAAGAGAACAACACCATCGACAACCTGTCGATCACTACTGTACGTACACTGGCGATTGATGCAATCGAGAAGGCAAATTCCGGACACCCGGGAATGCCTATGGGCTCCGCTCCAATGGGGTACCAACTTTTTGCAAAAACGATGACACATAACCCGGACCACCCAACTTGGGTTAACCGGGACCGTTTTGTTCTGTCCGCAGGACATGGCTCCATGTTGCTGTACAGCTTGCTTCACCTGAGCGGGTATGACCTGCCTATGGAACAATTGAAACAGTTCCGCCAATGGGGAAGCAAAACGCCGGGTCACCCGGAATTCGGACATACTGCAGGCGTTGACGCAACAACTGGGCCACTGGGCCAAGGTATTGCAATGGCTGTAGGTATGGCTATGGCTGAAGCTCAACTGAGCGCAACATATAATAAAGACAAATTCAACGTAATCGACCACCACACTTACGCAATCTGTGGTGACGGTGACTTGATGGAAGGCGTATCCCATGAATCAGCTTCCCTGGCTGGACGTTTGCACCTGGGCAAATTGATCATGTTGTTCGACTCCAATGACATCACTTTGGATGGTAAATTGAACCTGTCTTCTTCTGAAAGCATTGCGAAGCGTTTTGAAGCTTACGGCTGGCAAGTGCTGCGTGTTGAAGATGGTAACGATCTGCCTGCAATCCAAAAAGCAATTGAGGAAGGTCAAGCAGATACGCTTCGTCCTACACTGATTGAAGTTAAAACTGTAATTGGTTACGGTAGCCCGAACAAACAAGGTAAAGGCGGCCACGGCGGTACTCACGGATCTCCACTGGGTTCAGACGAAGCCAAATTGACTAAAGAGTTTTACAAATGGGTTTACGAGGAAGATTTCCACGTTCCAACTGAAGTTCGCGAACACTTTGCACAAGTGAAAGATCGTGGTATCTCTGCAAACAAAGCATGGGACGAGAAGTTTGCTGAGTACAAAAAAGCATTCCCTGAGCTGGCAGCTCAATTCGAAACGGCAATCAATGGCGACCTTCCAGAAGGTTGGGATCGCGATCTGCCTAAATATGCAGCAACAGACAAAGCTGTATCCACTCGTGTAGCATCCGGTAATGCCCTGAACGGTTTGGCTCATAACGTGCCACAACTGACAGGTGGATCTGCTGACCTGGAAAGCTCCACAATGACTCACTTGAACAACCTGGAGAACTTCTCACCTGAAGATTACTCCGGTCGCAACATCTACTTCGGTATCCGTGAATTCGGTATGGCTGGAGCAATGAACGGTATGGCACTGCACAGTGGTGTGAAAGTATTCGGAGGTACATTCTTCGTATTTACAGACTACTTGCGTCCAGCTGTTCGTCTGGCTGCCTTGATGGGTCTGCCTGTAACATACGTACTGACTCACGACAGTATCGCTGTTGGTGAAGACGGTCCTACTCACGAACCAATCGAGCAATTGGCATCCCTGCGTATCATTCCTAACCTGACAGTTATTCGTCCGGCTGACGGTAATGAAACTTCTGCAGCATGGGCTTATGCGCTTGAGAACAAGAGCAACCCGGTTGCACTCGTACTCACTCGTCAAAACTTGCCGATTCTGGACGGTACCGTTGAAGGTTCCCGTGAAAACGTGAAACGTGGTGCGTATGTTGTCTCTGATGCAAAAGAAGGCAAAGCTGTTGCCCAAATCATCGCTACAGGTTCCGAAGTGCAACTGGCTGTCAAAGCCCAAGCAGCACTTGCTGAACAAGGCATCCAAGTTCGTGTAATCAGCATGCCGAGCTGGGATCTATTCGAGAAACAGGACAAAGCGTACAAAGAATCCGTCCTGCTTCCAGATGTTAAAGCTCGTCTGGCGATTGAAATGGCTCACCCAATGGGTTGGGAAAAATATGTCGGCGACCAAGGCGACATTCTCGGAATCAACACATTTGGTGCATCCGCGCCTGGCGACCGTGTTATCCAAGAGTATGGCTTCACTGTGGAAAACGTGGTTAGTCGCGTAAAAGCATTGCTGTAATTGCTTGAAAAATGCTGCAGGAGGGACAGTTAATTTCTGTCCTGCCGGGCAGCAATTGAATTCCGGCAGAGAATGGGTGGACAACCACCCTGATCTGTTTTGCCTTTTGTTTTTATTAACTTCAGGGGGAGCGGGTACGCATGTCACAGTTTGATCAAGTCAGTGTAGTGAAAGAGGCCAACATTTATTATGAGGGCCAGGTAACGAGCAGAACAGTTATTTTGGGGGATGGCAGCAAGGTGACTCTGGGTATTATGCTTCCAGGCAGTTATGAGTTCGGTACAGATTCCCGTGAAATTATGGAGATTCTGTCCGGCGATCTGAGAGTATTACTTCCCGGAGAAGAAGATTGGCAAGAGATTCAAGGTCAAGCTACGTTCCACGTGCCTGCCGAATCCAAATTTAAACTGGAGATACGCAGCGTTACCGACTACTGCTGTTCGTACCCGGCGGAATAATACAAGAAGGGTAACCAGAACCGCGACACGCGGATTCGGTTAACCCTTTTTGCTTCTTAAACTCTAACGACAAAGTTCGTGCTGCAAGCTTGTCAGCCCTGTGGATTTGAAGTATCCTTAGGCTAAGTTGTTTAGAATGGAAAACGGAAAAAAATACGCTACCGATATCAGGAGGTTTTATAGATCATGGCAAAAAAAGTGAAGTTTGACTACAGCACTGCCCTGCAATTCGTCAATCAGCATGAAGTGGACTATTTCGCTGAACCGATTCGTTTGGCTCACGAGCAGCTCCACAACGGAACGGGAACCGGATCGGATTATCTGGGCTGGATCGACCTGCCTACCGCTTATGACAAAGAAGAGTTCTCCCGTATTCAAAAAGCGGCTGCTAAAATCCAAAGCGATTCTGAAGTACTGATCGTTATCGGTATTGGTGGATCATACCTTGGTGCACGTGCAGCGATTGAGATGCTTACGCACTCATTCTACAACAATCTGCCTAAAGACAAACGCAAAACGCCTGAAATCTACTTTGCAGGAAACAACATTAGCTCCACGTATGTTACTCATTTGCTGGATCTGGTTGAAGGCAAAGACTTCTCCGTTAACGTGATCTCCAAATCCGGTACAACAACGGAGCCAGCGATTGCTTTCCGTATCTTCCGTGCAGCACTGGAGAAAAAATACGGTAAAGAAGAAGCTCGCAAACGTATCTATGCTACAACAGATAAAGAGCGCGGCGCACTGAAAAAACTGGCGAATGAAGAAGGTTATGAATCCTTCATTATCCCGGATGATGTAGGTGGACGCTACTCCGTTCTGACGGCTGTAGGTTTGCTGCCAATAGCAGCAGCTGGCATCAGCATCGAAGAAATGATGCAAGGTGCGGCTGACGCTTCCAAAGAATACAGCAACCCGAACGTAGCTGAGAACGAAGCTTATCAATATGCAGCTGTTCGTAACGCACTGTATCGCAAAGGTAAAGGAACAGAAATCCTCGTGAACTACGAGCCATCCTTGCACTTTGTATCCGAATGGTGGAAACAGCTTTACGGAGAGAGTGAAGGTAAGGACTACAAAGGGATTTATCCTGCATCCGTTGATTTCTCGACTGACTTGCACTCCATGGGTCAATTCATTCAAGAGGGTAGCCGGAACATCTTCGAAACAGTGATTCAGGTTGCTGAAGTATCGGAGCATATTTCGATCGAAGCGGATCCAGATGATCTGGATGGTCTGAATTTCCTTGAAGGTAAAACGATGGACTTTGTTAACAAAAAAGCGTTCCAAGGAACACTGCTTGCACACACAGATGGTCAAGTACCAAACTTGATTGTGAACATTCCAGATATGTCTCCATATTCTTTCGGATATCTGGTATACTTCTTTGAAAAAGCATGCGGCATTAGTGGTTACCTACTGGGAGTCAATCCATTTGACCAACCAGGCGTGGAAGCTTACAAGAAAAATATGTTCGCTTTGCTGGGCAAACCAGGCTTTGAAGAAGAGAAAGCAGCGCTTGAAGCGAGACTTTCCGAATAATTCATCGGTCTGCTCATATAGTTAAATAAGGTAATGTAATTACATTCGGGGAGTCATTGTGAAGCAATGGTTTCCCGGATGTTAAACCAAGGCAGTTCGTCCGCGTGCGCGCGGGGAACTGCTTTCTTGTAAAATGGATCAAATTGGTGGAAAGTTGGATAGGGATGATTGAACGTTATCGCACGGTTCGAGGACCGGGCAATCTGGAAATTGTAATCAAAAAGTCGCGATTTATCGGTCATATTATGCCGGTCACGACAGAAGAAGAAGCCAACGCTTTTATTGATGAAATCAAGAAAAAACATTGGAATGCTACTCATAACTGCTCCGCATACATGATTGGTGAGCGGGATGAGATCCAGAAGCAATCCGATGATGGTGAACCAAGCGGAACCGCTGGAAAACCGATTCTTGAAGTCATCAAAAATCAGCAATTGAAAAATGTGGCTATCGTTGTTACACGTTACTTTGGGGGAATTATGCTTGGAGCCGGTGGGTTAATTCGTGCTTATACGGATGGAGCAGTTGCAGCCATAGAAGCCGGGGAAGCGATTACCAAAGTACTCCATCGTGAAGTGTTTGTTGAACTGGATTATACATGGCTGGGCAAAGTGGAAAATGAATTAAGGAGCCGGGAAGTCCGTACAGGTGAAACTGGGTTCACCGATAAGGTTACGTTGACTTGTCTTCCGCCGGATAGTGAAACCGAGGCATTTGTGGCCTGGATCACAGATTTGACGCAAGGGCAATCCCGGATCACGGAGGGACAGCGGCTTTATTTTATTGAAGGGGAATAAAATATATGGCTAGAAGAGCAGTCGAACAGGAGTTGTCGAGGGAGCGGATACTGGAGGCGGCGAGGCATCTTTTTATTACCAAAGGATACCGTGCCATTTCGATGCGAAGCATCGGTCAGCATCTGGGCTATAGTCATGGGTCGCTGTATTATCATTTTAAGGAAAAGGCAGAGCTGTTTTATGCCATCGTGGTTGAAGATTTCAATCATCTGGGGCATTTGCTGCTGCAAGCCATGGTCAGGCCAGTCATGGGCGGCGTGAGCAAGGTGGAGCATATCATGATGGAGTTTATTCGTTTTGGTTTGGAGAATCCGTATCAGTACGAGATCATGTTCATGATTCGGGATGAGGAATTGCTATCGTATTGTCGTACGGAGCAAGGAAGATGCTTTGAATTGTTTGCCTCTATTATTCGGCAATACATGAATGAAGAGGGCTGTACGGAAGAGGATATTCAATGTGTACCACGTACGCTGTTTTTGTCCATGCACGGATTCATATCGTATTATATTCAGGACCGTTTAACCTTTGCAGAGATTGAATCGGCTGCGTTATCTCATGTGAAAGTACTCTGCCGTAATCTCCAACACCAGCCTGGCGTCCAATAAGGCGCTTTTGTCGCACTCCACACTTCAGGGCGGTGAATTGTCATAACATTAATTCTTTATAACGTTGTCTCGCGAAAGTTTTGGCGCGAAGAAGACCATGACAGGCGGGTTACATCCCTAAAAGAGGGTGGACCGCCTGTTTGTTTTTTATTTCCATTGATGGCGAATCATTAGAAATGAGGTGAAATGGAGCTAACCTTCCATGATTTTAAGGAAATATTCCCGCTGACGAGGACCATCAAATTCACAAAAATAGATGCCTTGCCATCTGCCAAGCAGTAATCTGCCCTCATGTATAATCACTGTTTGTGATGGTCCGGTTGTGATCGATTTCAAGTGAGAAGCCGTATTTCCTTCAGCATGCCGATATTCGGGATGTTTCCAAGGATACACTTCGTTCAGACGAAGCAGTACATCATGTTTGACATCAGGGTCTGCATTTTCATTAATTGCAATACCTGCTGTCGTATGTGGACAATAAATCAATACAGTCCCATTCTGCACACCGCTGTCACGGACAACCTGCTCTACTTCCCGCGTAATATCCTTCATCTCATCTCGTCGGGATGTCGATAAATTCTTCGTATATAACATATTACTCCACTCCTTTGCTCCACATTTTGTCCTCTAGATTGTACCTTAACCACAACATACCAAACAAATCTCGTATTACGATGTTATAACAATTACACGATAACGGAGAGGGCAGAAATAACCTGAAGAAGCGAAGCGTTCGCCTTTATCGACGGATTTCTCCCTTTAGAAAAGGGAATCAAAGAAATCTGGGGATAACAGCGATCGGAAGGTTGTTCTGACCGCGTAGTGGCGAGTGTAATTTTTATAAAATCCATCTCATAAGTACGCCGATTTTATTCAATAAAAGCATTGACGATTAGCACTGCAAACTGGTAAAGTATCAGATAAGCAAAAACCAAGTAGACTAATGGGAATAATATTAAAGTAATATAATCCAACTTAGGAAAATGATTGTACGAAAGCAGGAAGACTGCCGACCGGACATAGAACCGGAGGCTGGGAGGGAATGCAGCAATGAATACCGTTCTTCGTCACAAGGGATGGACTTGGGGATTCCGCAGTACCGTATTGTTATATTTTATCGTACTCATTGTACTTCCAATCATCGGTGTGTACGTCAATTCCTTCTCTGAAGGATGGAGCAACTTTATCCAAAGCATTATGGATCCAATTGCTTGGAAAGCTGTGCTGTTAACGATCCGGCTGGCTGTTATAGCTACGGTGATTAACGTCATTTTGGGAACCATGATTGCCTGGGTGCTGACACGTTATCGCTTTTTTGGGAGGTCGTTCCTTAACAGTCTGGTAGATCTTCCTTTTGCTCTTCCAACAGCTGTTGGTGGCCTGATGATTATGCTTCTCCTGGGTCCGATCAGTGCCATAGGCAAACTAGCGGAATCTATGGGGTTTGAAATTGTGTTTCACCAGCCTGCGATTGTGATCGCGATGACATTTGTAACGTTTCCTTTTGTCATCCGTGCGGTGCAGCCTTTGCTCGAGGAGATCGATCCCTCGGAGGAAGAGGCATCCTACACGATGGGAGCATCGAAGGCGCGCACATTCAGGCAGGTCATTCTTCCTTCCATGGCTCCGGGCATGATTAGTGGGGGAATGCTCGCATTCTCCAGAGCACTGGCCGAATTCGGGGCTGTTGTGCTGGTGGCAGGCAATATTCCGGGAAGAACATTGACGGCTTCCGTATTTATTTACGGCGAGATCGAAAGTGACAATCCAACCGGTGCCGCGGCCGTGTCCGTACTGCTCTTAACACTCTCCTTCCTGATCCTCTGGCTCATTAATCTGGTGCAGATGCGGGGGAGAAGACGATGAGGCGACTATTAATCGGACTGACGTTTGCGGTGTTCATTGTACTGCTGATCATCCCGCTTGGACGTATTTTTATTGGTGCATTTGAAGACGGGGCAGGAGGATTCCTGGATGGGCTGTTGCGCCCTGAGGCGCTGCATGCCTTGATGATGACAGGACTTGTTGTACTTGTCGTCACACTGTTAAATACATTGTTTGGCGTTATGATGGCCATCTATCTTGTTCGCGCCGGATGGCTGAGTGACCGGGTGAAAGGGCTGCTGAACAGCATTGTGGATCTGCCCTATGCCGTATCGCCAGTCATTGGTGGATTGATGATTGTACTACTGCTGGGTCCCAACAGCATTATGGGCGCTTTTTTTGAAGGAATCGGATTTAATGTGGTCTATGCCTTCCCGGGTATGGTCATTGCAACGTTGTTTGTCACTTTTCCACTGATGGTTCGAGAGGTGATGCCTGTCTTGCAGGAGCTTGGATCTCAGCAGGAAGAGGCTGCGTCAACGCTTGGTGCATACGGCTGGAGAACGTTCTGGAGTGTTACCTGGCCTTCCATCCGCTGGGCGGTTGTGTACGGTCTTGTGTTGACGGTTGCCCGCTCGCTTGGGGAATTCGGTGCAGTGCTGGTTGTTTCGGGTAACATTATGAACAAAACGCAGACGGCAACAACGCTTGTATATCAGGATGTAGAGAATTTTAACGTAGCTGCCGCAAATGGTGTGGCATTGGTACTGGTTACTTTTTCTGTCGGGCTGCTGCTTATGATGGAATGGGCCAAGAAGCGAAAGGAAGTGCATTGAGATGCATGTGGAAGTCCGTGATCTGAACAAACATTTCGGTGATTTTCATGCGGTAAAAGATGTCTCGTTCGATATTGCCAAAGGCCATCTTATCGGTTTGCTGGGACCCAGCGGAGGTGGGAAAACATCCATTCTGCGTATGCTGGCGGGTCTCGAGAATCCGGGTTCCGGAGAGATTCGTTTTCACGGAAAGGTCGTAAATCATCTGCCTCCGCAGGAGCGAGGAATCGGATTTGTATTTCAGAACTATGCTTTGTTCAAACATATGACGGTATTTGATAATATCGCCTTTGGACTCAAGGTCAAAAAGGCTCCCAAAGCCCAGATCCGTGATCGGGTCATGGAGCTGGTTGAATTGACAGGGCTGAAAGGTTTCGAACAGCGTTATCCACATCAATTGTCTGGTGGACAGCGGCAGCGTGTCGCTTTTGCCAGAGCATTGGCCCCTGAGCCGCAGCTGCTGCTGCTGGATGAACCGTTCGCCGCCATTGATGCCAAAATCCGTCAGGAATTGCGTTCATGGTTGAGAGAGCTGATTGAGCGGGTAGGCATCACTTCGATTTTTGTAACCCATGACCAGGATGAAGCGATTGAAGTTGCCGACGAAATCATGATTATCAGCCAAGGGCGCTTAGAGCAGAAGGGCACGCCATGGGATATTTACAAAAATCCAGAGACGCCTTTTGTTGCCACATTTATAGGGGAATCTACCGTTGTGGAAGACGCTTCACAGCTTAAGGGCTTCGAACATGCGGTGGAAGGAGAGCGCACACGTGCACTGATCCGGCCTGAGTATATCGAGATCGGTTTGAAAAACGAGTTTAGCATGCTGTCCGCTACTGAAAAAGGTATCGTCAAACACCTTCATTTCCGTGGAAGTGAATGGATGGTGGAAGTGGAAGTTGAAGGCCATAAACTCATTACGTATCGTTCCTTGGAGAAAACAACGCTGCAAGTCGGCCAACAGATTCGTGTGCTCGTGCATCGGGCATATCTGTTCAATGATACCCATAGCTGGGTTGTTGAGAACCGATTGAAGGAAGATCCAATGCCGGTCATCATCTAATCGAAGATCACTTGGTTCAAAATTAATTTTTTTAGAATTTTGGAGAGAGGTGCTGCCCATGCAGACGATGAAGAAGAAAATCAACCCTTTATACGTTGTCCTCATGCTTCTGCTCGTCTGCATGACCGTTGGATGTAGCAAGCAGGAGGATGCAAGCGGACAGAGCGGAACCTCGACAGACGACCAATCTAATACATTGGTTATCGGTGCTTACAGTGTAGCCAAAGACGCCGTCGGAGAGTTATTGCCCAAGTTCCAGGCGAAATGGCAAGCCAAGACTGGACAGACGGTTCACTTCCAAGAATCCTATGAAGCCTCAGGGACACAAGCCAGAGCCATTGTTGGTGGATTCGAAGCTGATGTTGCGCTTCTGGCGATGGAAAGTGATATCGATAAGCTGGTCAAAGCTGATCTGGTCAGCTCCAACTGGAAACAGGCGCCGAATGATGGCATGATCACCCGCTCGATCGTTGTTTTGGGTACAAGAGCAGGCAACCCGCTGGGTATTCGCGATTTTGAAGATTTGACTAAGCCGGGTGTTAAAGTGCTGTATCCTAATCCCAAGACGTCAGGCGGAGCACAGTGGGACATTAATGCCATCTATGGTGCAGGGTTGAAGTTATCTGAGGAGGAGCAAGGCAAGAAAGATCCTGCCGTGGCCAAAGCCTTTTTGGAAAAAGTGCATGAGAATGTCGAGTCATTGGATAAGAGTGGTCGGTCCTCCATGGCGGCTTTCGAATATGGCGTGGGTGACGTTATCGTCACGTATGAAAATGAATTGCTTGCCCGGATTGCCAAGGGTGTAAATTATGACATCGTGGTTCCCAAAAACACAATCCTGATTGAGAATCCGGCAGTTGTCGTAGACAAATATGCGGATAAGCATGGCAATCGTGAATTGGCGGAGGCTTTTGTAGCCTATCTAAGTACGCCGGAAGCACAGCTTATTTTTGCCAAGCACGGTTTCCGTTCGGTAGACCCGGATGTGTTTGCAGAGACGAAGTCCTCGTTCCCAACGCCTGAAGGTCTGTTCGATATTAACTATCTCGGCGGATGGGACAAAGTACGCAGTACACTGTATTCCAAACGAGGCGTATGGTACCAGGTGTTGGCCGGGTTGTAAACCCGTACGAGCATCATCCTGTTATTGAATTTCAGATGATTAATTGTTATTCAAACCTTCATTTCACGATACAACGTGAGCTGGAGGTTTTTTGCATTGCTAGACAATAATGTTATTTCATTTAAACCCGATAGGTTAAGTTGGAAAAAATCGTTGCAATTTGTCGAATCCTTGCCTATACTATCTAACAGAACGTTAAATTACAGCGAGGGGAAATATCATAATGAAATCGAAAAAAATGTGGCTGTCATTGATGCTGGTTCTGGTTGTAGCAATCATGAGTGCATGCGGAAGCAGCGGTGACGGAACAAGTTCTTCGTCTAATACCGCAGAAAATACAGCGACAACGGATGATGGGCAACCGAAAGACGGCGGAAGCATCATTATTGCTGTTCAGGATGATCCTAAAGTGATGAATCCAATCTATGCGGGTGACCGTGTAACGTTGACGATTGATCAATCTTTATATGCTCCACTGTTCAATGTGAATGATGGCAAAAAAACGTATGTGCTTGCAGACAGCGACAGCTTCTCTGATGATCACCTGACGTATACATTGAAGCTGAAAGACGGTCTGAAATGGCATGACGGACAGCCTCTGACAGCGGATGATATTGTGTTCACAATGGATAGCATCCTTGATGAGAAACAGCACAGTTCTTCCCGTAGTCAGTATGTTTTTGATGGCAAACCGGTTAAAGTAACTAAGGTCGATGACCTGACGGTGGAATTCAAATTGCCGGAAGTATCTGCTGCTTTTGAAGGAGCATTGGTTTCTTTCTCTCCAATCCCTAAACACATTTTCGAAGGCGAAGCCGATATTGAGAAAAGCGACAAAAACAACAACCCGATTGGTTCCGGTCCGTTCAAGTTCAAGGAATACCGTCCGGGCGAATACGTAACACTGGAACGTTTTGATGACTACTTTGCAGGCAAAGCTCATCTGGATAGCGTGACGTATCGTGTAGCGAAAGATCCAAACGCAGCGAACCTGGCTTTGCAAAACGGCGAGATTCAAATGCGTATGGTCGACACACAGGATTACAACAAATTGAACGACACAGGCAAATTCAACATGCTGACTTACCCGGAAGGCCGCTTGCAATACATGGTGTTCAACCTGAACGTGCCTTCGATGCAAAAGAAAGAAGTTCGTCAAGCCATCGCTTATGCTTTGGATAAAAATGAACTGATCACCGCCTCGTATTCCTCAGCTGATTTTGCTGAACCGGCTCCGTCGATTCTGACACCGGACACGCTGTACCAAACGGATGATGTTGAGAAATACGACTACAACGTGGAAAAAGCAAAACAATTGCTGGCTGATGCAGGCGTTAGCAACCTGAAATTGCGTCTTGCTTACACAAATACGAACAAACCACAAACAAGCCAAGCGCTGTACATTCAGCAAAAGCTGAAAGACGTGGGCATTGAAGTGGAATTGCTGCCGATGGATGGAACGGCTTATGGTAACCGTACATTGGACATGAACAATACAGACTTTGAATTGTCCTTTGGTGGATACATCATGGGTTATGAACCAGATGCTTATAAATCTCTCTTCCTGAGCGATGCGGCATATAACTACTCCCATTACAAAAATGCCGATTTCGACAAGCTGTGGAATGAAGCAGCCGTTCAAATTGACGAAACGAAACGTGGCGATTTGTACAAACAAATCCAACAAACTGTAGCAAACGAAATGACTGTATACCCTATCGCCTACACGAAAGCTGTAGTGGCGGTGGATAACACATACGGCGGCGTTGAAGATGCAAATCCGAAACCAGTCGTTATGCTTGAAGATCTGTCCAAAATCTTTAAAAAATAAGTTACAAGCCAATAACGCCGGCCGCGAGGCCGGCGTTGATTCGGAGGTGCCCATGTGAACAACTATATTGTCCGAAGGATCGCACAAGCGATCCCTCTTCTTTTTGTAATCTCCATCGTATCGTTCACCTTGATCAAGCTGGCGCCGGGCGATCCGGTGCTTTCCTTTGTTACCCCGAATATGGGGGCAGAAGATGTGGAGCGTATTCGGCAAAACCTCGGTCTTGATCAACCGATGTACGTGCAATATGTCGTATGGCTCAAAAATGTACTGTCTGGTGACCTTGGTTATTCACTGGTGAACCATCGCCCGGTTGCCGAAATGATTATTGAACGTTTGCCCGCTACGTTTGGGTTAATGGGGGCATCGCTATTATTGTCTTTGTTGATCTCCATTCCGCTGAGCATGATTGCGGGTTCGCGCCAGAACAGTCTGTTTGACCGTGGACTCAGCTTAATCTCGTATATCGGGATATCGATTCCTAGCTTCTGGTTCGGTATGATGCTGATCTATTTCTTTGCAGTAGAGCTGCACTGGTTACCAAGCATGGGTATGCGAACGGTAGGTATGGACTCCGCTTGGGATATAATCAAACACGGCATTTTGCCTTGTACTGTATTGACCTTCATGAACGTATCCGTGTACATGCGGTATATTCGTTCGAATACAATCAGTCAACTGGAAGAGGACTATGTTCAAATCCAGTATGCCTACGGCGCAACCAAAGGAACGGTACTGCTTCGTCATGTACTCAAAAATGTACTGCTGCCTGTAATCACCATTCTCGGTATGTCTTTGCCGGAGCTGATTGCGGGAGCGTTTATTACGGAGTCCGTTTTCTCGTGGCCGGGAATGGGATCTCTCGGGATTTCGGCCGTTCACGGTTTGGATTATCCAATTATTATGGGCATTACGATGATGTCCTCTGTGCTGCTGGTCGTCGGAAACCTGGTAGCTGATATTTTATATGGCGTGGTAGATCCACGAATCAAGACAACGGGGTGAGACAAAAATGAATTCAATGCGCTGGCGTAATTTACGGACGCAGTTCCGACAGCAGAAACTGGGCCTTGCGGCTGTCATCATATTGGGCATCTTTGTGCTCGCATCCCTGTTTGCGTTTCTGTCCCCACATGATCCTAATGAAATTGTAGTGATGGAGCGGCTTCAACAGCCAAGTGCAGATCATTGGTTTGGTACGGACGATTACGGACGGGATTATTTGGCTCGGGCGTTATACGGAGGACGAGTGTCTCTCGCCGTAGGTTTCCTGTCGATGGCAATCGCCGTTATTATGGGAACACTGGTAGGTACTGTTAGTGGTTATTTTGGCGGATGGGTGGATAATACGTTGATGCGTATTGTTGACGTACTCATGTCGATTCCATCCTTTTTCCTGATGCTGATCCTGAACGCTTATCTGAAGCCGGGGATCGGTACGATTATTGTCATTATCGGGGTGCTGAGCTGGATGAATATTGCCCGGATTGTCAGGGCTGAGGCGATGTCGGTCAAGCAGCGGGAATACGTACTGTATGCGCGTGTATCGGGTCAAAAGCCTGGCCGGATCATCATGAAGCACATTATTCCCAACATTATTCCAACCATTATTGTCGCAGCAACCATTAACATCGCGAGTGCGATTCTGATGGAATCGTCACTAAGCTTCCTCGGACTGGGTGTTAAACAACCGAACTCTTCTTGGGGCAGCATGTTGAATGATGCACAGGGATTTATTAGTGAAGCGCCGTATATGGCGATCTTCCCGGGATTGTTTATTTTGCTGACGGTGCTGTCGTTTAACTTCCTGGGGGATGTGTTCCGCGTAGCCTTCGAGCCCAAAGCGAACAAGCGATAAATAATTGAAGTTGAGTTGATCACGTAGTGTTCCAGTGTGAAATTAATCCTTTTAACTTATATAGTCGACAACCCATATCATGTAAACAACGGGGTGAATACAACAATGACAGATTTATTATCGGTCAAACAACTGAAAACGTCCTTTGCAACCCGTGAAGGTGAGGTACAGTCCGTCCGGGGTGTGAGTTTTACGTTAAAAGAAGGAGAAGTGGTTGGACTGGTCGGCGAGTCCGGCAGTGGCAAAAGTGTAACTGCCCGTTCGCTGATTCGGCTGATCCAGTCGCCGGGCCGGATTACGGATGGTCAGATTCTGTTCCGTGGAGAGGATCTGCTGACCAAGTCGGACAATGAACTGCGCAAAATCCGGGGCAACCGCATCTCGATGATTTTCCAGGACCCGATGACATCACTTAATCCAGTCGTTCGTGTAGGTAAACAGATGACAGAGGTCATTCGTCGTCACCGGAAAATGGACAAGTCGGCTGCACGGAAGGAAGCGATTGAGTTGCTGCGACAAGTGGGCATTCCTTCCCCGGAAGAACGGATTGACCAATACCCACATGAGTTCAGCGGAGGCATGAGACAGCGGGTAATGATCGCCATGGCCCTGTCCTGCAAGCCGGAGTTATTGATCGCGGATGAACCGACGACAGCGCTGGATGTGACCATTCAGGCACAGATTTTGCAGCTGATGCAGGAGCTGAAAGAGTCCACGCAGACGTCCATTCTAATGATTACGCATGACCTTGGTGTCGTTGCTCAGGTCTGTACCCGAGTGATTGTGATGTACGGTGGACTCATTATGGAAGAGGGTCCAGTGGAGCGTATTTTCGCTCATCCGCAGCATCCGTATACTCAAGGATTGCTGCGCTCCATTCCGAAGCACGGCGAGGAGGGTGGACGCCAGCGGCTGGCAACCATTGAAGGTACACCGCCCAATCTGCTTCATCCACCAACTGGATGTCCGTTTATGGAACGTTGCCCACACGCCATGGAAGTATGCAAACAGATGCCTGCGTATACCGAGACTGCACCTGGTCATCGAGCGCTATGCTGGTTGCTGGACGATGAGGGTCGGGAACAACAACAAGTACAAACAGGAGCATCGTCAGAGGAGGTGGAGAAATGAGTACAGGAATCGATCAGCGTGAAGTGCTGCTGGACGTGCGTGGCCTGAAAAAACATTTTCCGGTACGTGGTGCTGGCAAAGGCAAAGACGTCGTGAAAGCCGTGGATAACGTCAGTTTTCATATTCACAAGGGAGAAACGTTCGGACTTGTTGGTGAATCCGGCTGTGGCAAATCAACAACTGGACGAAGCATCGTGAGACTCTATGATGTGACGGATGGAAGCATTATGTTTGGTGGACAGGACGTTGCGAAGATGAATGAACGACAGTTGAAGCCATTCCGCAAACGGATGCAGACGATTTTTCAGGACCCCTATTCTTCATTAAATCCGGGTATGAATGTCTTGCAGATTATTAGTGAACCCATGGAAATTCATAATTATGCTTCCAAGGCAGAGATGAAGGGGCGAGCGCTTGACCTGATGAACCGTGTAGGACTGAAGCCAGAGCACGCGGAGCGTTATCCACATGAATTCAGTGGAGGCCAGCGTCAGCGGATTAGCATTGCCCGTGCATTGTCGGTGAACCCGGAGTTCATTTTGTGTGATGAGCCGTTGTCCGCTCTGGATGTGTCCGTACAGGCACAGGTGGTCAATATGCTTGAAGATTTGCAGGCAGAGCTGGGACTGACCTATTTGTTCATTGCCCATGATCTGTCCATGGTACGTCACATCTCGAACCGAATCGGTGTGATGTATCGCGGTAAGCTGGTGGAAGTAGCACCAACAGAAGAACTGTACCGTAATCCTGTACATCCGTACACCCAGGCATTGCTGGCGGCAATTCCTGTACCTGATCCAACGGTACGGAACGTGATGCCGCCGATCTACAGTGGAGATACTGACCCATCCGCTCGGGGACGGGATGAAGAACCGGAGTGGATGGAAGTTTCACCAGGCCACTTTGTATCCGGCTATCGAGACAGGATATAATGGATTAGGAATCTCAATGGAATAATGATATATAGTGACAGGAAGGTGTGAGTTGGATGAGCGCTGAGTTTAAGTTGTCCCAAAATACAGCCATTCGGCTGGAACAGGCTCGTAGCAAAGGCATGTCGGATGAAGCTTTGTTGGAAGCGATACAAGCCAAAGATGTGGCTGCTTTTGATGCCGTGTCTGAAGAGCACTACAGATATGATGATCTTTTCTCCTATGCGGACGAGCATGGCGAGAATCTGGAAGGTGCGGTTAAAGAAGGCTACCGGATTACCTTTAACACTCGTGGTGGTCTGGGCATCTACTTGGAGAAGTCCTTCGGATTACAGTCAGAGAAAGACTTTACTGTGGGTGAAGGCATCGTAACCGGGTTGAAATTAAAACCGGAGCAGGCAGATGTGCTATCAAAACGCCTTGCATCAAACTGGGTAATTACCGAATCCAAAGATGTACCTGAGGGCCAAGAGCTGACGTTGAAGCTGCGGGCTTTGGTTTAATGAAACAACAGACTGTCCCGTTTGCAGTGAATAACTGCGGCGGGATGGTCTTTTTTTGCAAAAATAGAGATGGAAGATTACAATTTACATATCATTAATCGGATGGAACATAAATTTGGGATGTATTGCTTCAGGGATAGAGAGGGGACTTTCATAATGAATCAGCTAACATTTCTGGGAACCGGGGATGCGATGGGTGTTCCGCGGGTGTATTGTGATTGTGACGTTTGTACAGAAGCCCGACTTTCGGGGATCAACCGCCGCAAACGTGCTGCTGTATTGGTCCATGGTGATGGCGAGCACGAACCTTTCATGATTGACTGTGGACCGGACTGGAGATCACAGATGGAAGACCAGGGGATGCGGATGGTGCAGACATTGCTGATCACACATGCGCATTTTGATCATATTGGAGGCTTGCCTGAATGGGCAGATGCGTGTCGCTGGTTGGGAGTAAAAGGGCAGTTGTATGCACCGCGGGAGGTGATCGCGACCATCCAAAGTCAATTTCCATGGCTCGGTCGTCATATGAATTTCCTGGAAACGGATGCGGATATCGAGCTTGCTGGATGGAAGGTGCACTCCTGGAAAGTTTGCCACGGTCATAATGGCTATTCGTATGCGTATCGATTGGAGCGTGAAGGATATACCTGGGCGTATTGCTCGGATGCCATTGATCTGAAAGCTGCGGAGAAGCAGCCGCTATACGGGCTAGATCTGCTGGTACTCGGAACGAGCTTTGTTCATGAACTTGCGGAATTCTCCTCACGCTCGGTGTACGATATGGTTGAGGCGCAGGAGCTGTTGCGGGATTTGAAGCCGGATCAGACCTATTTTACACATATGTCTCACGACGTGGATATACGCCAGAATTATGATCTGGATCAGGGAATTACGCTGGCACTTACTGGTCTGAAGGTGAAGCTGGGAGAATAGGACAACAATGTTAAAAATAAATTCAGAAGAGCGTATCCTTTGCCGGAGGTTCTTCGTTTACATAGTGTAAGGCAATTACAGCAAGTGAATTGAAGCAAGATCAATCAGGAACCAACAAAGGGGGGCCCCAAACATGGCCTTTGTGAAGTCCGTGGATTGCAGAATCAACAGACCACATGATGATAAACAGGTTGAACCATATAGCCATTCCGGTGTCCAAACTGGATATTCTTTAGAGCAAACGATTGAAGCTGCGCTTCCGAACCTGCTGGGTTCGTTGTACGCCTACTGTATGTCATTAACTGGTTCAGTCTGGGAGACGGAGGATCTGGTTCAGGATACATGTGTTAAAGCATTATCCTCTTCAGCTACCCGAAGAACGGGAATGACAGAGAACATGAACTGGGAAGCCTATCTCATCCGTGTTGCACGCAACACCTGGATTGACGCCATACGGAAGCGTGAGAACTTGGCAAGCAAATTGGAAAGCATGAAGCCATTTATGCAAGAATTTGAGGAAGAAGAGCGATTCGAGGAAGTCGAGTCCGCTGTTCAAATCCTTGTGGATGAACTGCCACCGTGGCAGCGAGCGATATATATGTTACGTGATCTGATGGGATACACGACGGTAGAGACTGCTGAACTGTTGGACACGACGGAAGGGGCGGTCAAAGCTGCCCTGAGTCGTGCCCGCTCTGCTCTGGCGAAAGTGAGGCACAGCCTGAACGAAACGGATGCTGATCAGACCAATCAATTGGAAGAGTATCAGCAAAATCGGGAGGAACTGCGGAGCTATTTACTGGCGTTCCGCAGTGGTGATACAGCCCGTTTAATTGATTTATGCCTGAGTCAGACCGATGATCCGATGGCTGTGGCGGGAACGATTTTGCAGCAGACTCTGCCGTCTCAATCGATGCAGCCAGTGATGTACAGTTATTCAAGCTCCGGTACGAATTCAATGTCGTATGGGGGAGGATATACGGTCAGCATGGTTGCATAAACCGGGGAGGCAAAATGCATGAACGTGGTACCTTATGTTGTTGAACAGACAGCCCGCGGAGAGCGGAGCTATGATATTTATTCCCGTTTGCTGAAAGATCGGATCATTATGGTATCGGGGGAAATTGAGGATCAGATGGCGAATGCCATCGTAGCCCAATTGTTGTTTCTGACCGCAGAGGACCCGGAGAAGGATATTCAGATGTATATCAACAGTCCTGGTGGTTCCGTGACTGCCGGATTCTCCATCTATGACACGATGCAATTCGTGAAACCTGACATTTCTACGATTTGCACAGGCATGGCGGCTAGCTTTGGTACGATCCTGCTGGTTGGTGGGACAAAAGGGAAACGGCTGGCGTTGCCAAACAGTGAAATTATGATTCACCAGCCGCTTGGCGGAACACGGGGGCAGGCCTCGGATATGTTGATTCATGCCAACCGGATTATCCAGCACCGTCAGCGCCTCAATAAGCTGCTTGCCGATCATACGGGACAGCCGATGGAGCGGATTGAAAAGGATACCGACAGAGATTATTTCCTGACCGCTGCGGAAGCCGTCGAGTATGGTCTTGTGGATAAGGTGATATCCAGTACGTAAGAAAAAAGGTACCATACGTGCCAAGAAACACGACTAAAAAAAGCAAGAAAAATGAACAGCAAAGTAGCCCGGGAGGTCATTCGACTTTTCGGGCTACTTTGCTATCTAGTCTGTATTGGAAAAAAATTGAATGATTATTGACTCATCCCATGTATAGTGTATATATTATATATATACACTATACATGGGATGGATTGAAACCAGTGAGGTGAGAGAACATGAACATACTAATATCAAACGCATCAAGCGATCCCATCTACATGCAGATTCTGACCCAGATTAGACAGAGCATTTTAAGCGGGGAACTGGTTGCAGGGGAGAGTCTCCCCTCCATCCGTCAACTTGCGAAGGATCTGCAGGTCAGTGTAATTACTACCAAACGTGTCTATGAAGAACTGGAGAAAGAGAAACTGATTGATTCTGTCGTAGGCAAAGGCTCCTTTGTTTCCGGGGCCAATCAGGAGTTTATTCGGGAACAGCGGCTGAAACGAATCGAAGATAAAATGCTCGATATCCTTCGTGAGAGCAAGGAACTGGGCATGAGTGTTCAAGATGTAGTTAAGCATTTTACGTTGCTAGTTGAGGAGGAAGAAGCATGATGAATGCAATTGAGTTGCGCAACCTATCCAAAACGTACCCCTTATTCAAGCTGGATCAGATCACTTTGGATGTAAAACAAGGTTATATTACCGGACTTATCGGCCCGAATGGGGCGGGGAAAAGCACACTGATCAACCTGATCACCGGCTTGATTCGTCCGGACTCCGGGAGTATTAAAACATTGGGAAAAGAGATGCCTGCTCAGGAAGTTAACGTTAAAGAACGCATTGGCATTGTTTCAGATGAATGTTTCTATTATGAGCATCTTACGATCCGTGAAATGAAAAACATGATTGCTCCTTTTTATAAGAAATGGGATGAGAAGCAATTTAACAACTATCTGGAGCAATTCGAATTATCTCCCAAAAAGAAGATTGAAGAACTGTCCAAAGGCATGAAAATAAAATTTTCACTGGCTATCGCTTTATCTCACGATGCTGAGCTACTCATCATGGATGAGCCGACATCCGGGCTTGATCCTGTGTTTCGTAGAGAACTGCTTGACCTGCTTGCAGATGTAATACAGGACGAAACCAGATCCATTATTTTTTCCACTCATATTACGACTGATTTGGAGCGTATAGCAGACTATATTGCATTTATCCATAAAGGAAAGCTTGTCTTTAATGAAGCAAAGGATGATGTGCTTGAGAGATATACGATAGTAAAGGGGGATATGAAGCTGCTTGATGCAGACACCCGAAGGAAATTTGTGGGAATCCGTGAGACAGCGGTTGGTTTTGAAGGCTTGGCAGAAAACAAGGCGGAGGCAGAACGATTATTTGGCAATTATGCTCTTCTACATAGACCCTCCCTCGAAGACCTTATCTATTTTACGGCCAAGGGGGAAAAGCATCATGCTTAACTTGCTTCGCAAAGATTATATCGCTTTGAAAAGCTCGCTATGGTCCATCCTTTTTTATTTTGTTGTATTCAGTGTCGCATTTATCCCGACAGTGGAAATGTCGATGTATTTTGTAGGGATCTATACCGCTTTCGGTTCGATTATGCTTGCAACCATGATTGATATCAAAAACCATAATCATAAATTTCTTGTCACGCTCCCGCTTAGCCGCAGAAACATTGTGCAAGCGAAGTATCTGTCTGCCATTCTCTATACACTTTTTGGAGTTTTCGCTTCGTCAGGCGCTCACTGGCTTGTTAACTTTCTTTTTCCTGAACTGAACAAGCCCGACTTATCGGTGCTGGACATCCTGATTTCGGTTGGAATGGTGCTGGTTTTAATTTCAATCTATATGCCTCTTTTTTACGCCCTTAGTAAAAAGGGAGCGGGAATAATTAATACGGTTTTCATGATCGTTCTTATTATTTTAGCGCAACCTGTTGCCTCGCTCATGAATATGGCAGGCGAGAACGGAATGGCTCGTGCTTCGGTTTATGTTTTTGTTTCAGTTTGCATTCTTCTGTTGTTCATTGCCTCCTATTTTGTAACGGTCCGTCTGTTTGCAAGGAAGGATCTATAGGATGAATGGAGCGGGATTTCAATAAAAAACAATGATCTAACTAACTTTATCAGTCGAGAACAGAAGCAGCCCAAAAAGTCGCCGTACGGCGACTTTTTATGTTACAGAAGATTTATAATTTGCGACCTGCTAGACAAGCTATCGTTAATCTGCAAAATGCAGATTTTGCAAAAGTATCATCACGTATTTTCAGCCAACGCAATGAGTCTGCTCATGCCTTCCCGGATTTGCTGCTCGTGAGCATAGGAGAAGGAGAGACGTAGCTTGCGACTGGCGTTCGCATCGGAAGGATCGAATACCGTTCCCGGCACAAAAGCGACGGAATGTTCCATGCATCGGTGAAGCAAGCGCCCCGTATCTACACCTTCCGGAAGCTCCGCCCAGATGTTGAGTCCACCCTCAGGACGAGTCCACGTCCAATTGGTTTGTTGAAGGCACTGTTCCATTACTTCCATCCGCAGTTGAATGGCGGTACGCAGCTTGGACAAGTGCTGGTGCATGCGTGGCGACTGGAAATAACGAAGGAACAGCTTCTGATTCAGCAGAGGTGATCCGTTATCTGTCAGTGCTTTTACGGCCTGTAATCCTGGCATGAATCGGGGGCGGCACATAATGGCGGCAATCCGCAGACCCGGCACGACATATTTGCTATAGCTGCGAATATAGAGTGTATGCCCTGTAGTATCGTATGTGAAGATTGGCGCAGGAGGTTTTTCCTTGAAATAGATATCATAGGTGCTGTCGTCTTCCACCAGAAAACATCCATACTGTTCCGCCAATTCAGGCAGTTGTTTGCGCTGCTCAGTCGGAATATTGATGCCCGTAGGGTTTTGGAAGGTCGGCGTCATATAAAATACTCTTGGCTTTTCCTGCTTCATCAGGCGTTCAATCTGTTCTAAATCGTAGCCATCAGGATGAATATCCGTAAAAATTAACTTGGCACCCTGTTTGCGAAAAATTTCCATCGCAGGGCCGTACGTTGGCCTCTCCATGAGCACACGGTCACCGGGTCTGACGAGACTTCGGGAGATTACATCAATGGCCTGCTGTGCACCTGAAGTAATCAGCACTTCATCTGCCGAGATGTAGAAACGTTCCTTTGTCGTCAGATGGCTTGCCAGGGCACTACGTAGCTCCAGATCTCCCTGAATAGTGGAGTATGTGCCAAGCAAACGAGGGTAAAGATCCAGTAAATCCCGCATCAATTCTCCCCAATATCGGTTGGGTAGCAGGGCGGGGTCGATCAATGACTTGGAAAATTGGTACTCCGCCTCCAGGGATTGCACGCGGGCAAGTGAATCCCAATGCAGCCAGGCAGACACTGCCGGGTCATCGGCCTGATCGGTCACGGGAGCAGGGTCAGCGGGACTGACATAATAACCGGACTTATCCTTGACGTAAACGTTCCCGCGTTCCTTTAATTCCTGATAGGCCTTAAAAACGGTGAGACGATGTACACCGAGCAGCTCGGACAGGCTCCGCACGGACGGCAGTTTCTCATGCTCTTTCCACTCTCCGGCCTCGATCCGTACAACCAGATAATGTACCACTTGCTCATATAGTTTCAGGCTGTTATCTGTCATCAACATGGCTTTGCCCACCCGGCTCACGCTCCTTTTGAACTCCATTGTAACAGCAAACGGGAACTAACTGTTCTGTTTTATTCATTCTGTTCTGTAGACAGTGCTATATGATGGAGAACAGATGAAGGAGGGGCTAGCATGGTTGCAGTAGCATTTACCGTAATGTGTCTTATTTTTGGAACAACGTTTCTAGCGATTAAAATTGGCGTGGAGGCAGGCATGCCACCTTTTCTGTCGGCCGGACTGCGCTTTATCATTGCAGGTGCTCTAATGTTTGCATGGATGTGGATGAAAGGGAAAGTGAACCTGTCTTTATTATGGCGGAAAGAGATGCTCTTGACGGGGGCGGGACTGACATTTGGTACGTTTGCGACCTTGTATTGGGCTGAACAATATGTGAGCTCCGGTGTTGGTGCGATTCTGTCAGCAACAGGTCCACTGATGATTATGGTGATGCAGACAGCGCTGTTGCGTCAAAAAACGTCTGCACGCATGATTGCGGGCTGCCTGATTGGTTTTGCCGGAGTTATCCTCGTTGTATTGCCTGGTGTATCCATTGGTGGTAATTCCCTGTGGTTATGGGGCTGTATTGCCGTATTGGTGGGTGAAGTCTGTTATTCGGCAGGTGCGTTGTACTCCAAAAAGGTCATTAACCAGTTTAAGGAGGCTAGTCCTGTAGCAATCAATGCGGTTCAAATGATGTACGGAGGTTTGCTGTTATCTGCGCTTTCGGCGGTGACCGAATCGTGGAACACAACTGGACAGGATTGGATGCCAGCGGTATCATCTCTGATCTATCTGACGGTAATCGGTTCGATGGTCGGGCACAGCTTGTTCTACTGGATCATGTCTCGTACCAACCCGTTATTCCCAGCGACCTGGTTATACATTTCTCCTCCGATTGCTG
Organism: Paenibacillus taichungensis; assembly: GCF_013359905.1. Classification (GTDB taxonomy): domain Bacteria; phylum Bacillota; class Bacilli; order Paenibacillales; family Paenibacillaceae; genus Paenibacillus; species Paenibacillus taichungensis. Next base: position 631,664 of record NZ_JABMCC010000121.1, read on the forward strand.
TCGGGCTTGGGGCGGTTCTCTACAATGAACATGTAAGCTGGATTACATGGTTAGGCGTTGCGCTGATCGTTTCAGGTTTGCTGGCGATGAATGAGAAAGTGATGGGGTGGCTTAAAAAGGGAAAACGTACAACTTCATTGGGTCAGACTTCCAAATCCATGGTAAAATAGGGAATATATATTTTACGCAGGAATGAGGCGAGTCATCCATTTGAATAGACAGGGGATCGGTGCTGTTTTATTGTTTGCGGGAATCGTGCTCTATGGCATGATTCATATTGGGACCATAATGCATTTACCTGACGTAACGATCTGGTCCAATCAGTGGGGGCGTTATTTGCAATCTGCTTTTGAAACGGGTGGCATCATTGGACTTATTTTGGCCATTCTTTTATTCATTATAGGAGTTACGCTCCTGCTCCCTAGGCCATTAGCCGATTTATCCAAAGGGAGATTAATGAAGGAGATCAGTGAGCGGAATCGTGAATTTGACGAGAAGTATGGTAATCAGAATAATTAACAGTTTTATTACAGAAACAGCCCTGCACAAGCGATTCATCACCGTGCAGGGCTGTTTCATTGTATCTTGAAATAACATGTTTTATATAGATTTGACTTCTTAAAAAGCTTACTCCGCGTTCAGTACAAACTTCTCAATCACTTGCTTCACGCCGTCTTCGTTATTGCTCGCGGTAATGTAATCTGCCAGCTCTTTCAAAGCAGGGATGGCATTCCCCATCGCTACTCCAAGACCAGCAACTTCCAGCATCTCATGGTCATTCCAGGAATCCCCGATGGCAATGCACTCGCTCAATTGGTGACCGAAGTGATCTGCCAGGAAGGTTAGTGCATGGCCTTTCGTTCCTTCGCGGTGCATAATTTCAAGGAAGTATGGCTTGGACTTGGTGATGTGTACTTCTGATCCGAGCAGTTCGCGCAGGGCAACCGCAACCTCATCGAGGTAATCCGGCTCATCGATGATGAGCAGTTTCGGTGTTTTTTGCTCGATCACTTTGATGAAATCCGGTTCAATGTGGTACTGAGTACCATTCAGTTTAGCGTAGTCACGCAGCTTGTCGTTTTCTTCACGGGCATACAGCTTGTCGTCAATGTACGTTTGCAGGTGCAAATTATGCTCCAGGCAGTAGTCGTACAATTTGCGGGAAGCGTCTTGTGGAACGTAGCGCTCGTAGAGTACTTTTTCGTCCAGCAAGTTTTTCACCAAAGCGCCTTGATACGTAATGATTGGCACGTTCAGCTTCGTTTGGCGAGCGAGTGCTTGTGCAGAAGCATAAGCACGTCCAGTTGCCAGTGTTACAACGACACCATGAGCTACCGCCTGTTCCAGGGCAGTCTGTGTTGCAGGCGTTACTTCCTTGTTATCGTTAATCAGAGTATCATCAATGTCAATTGCGATTAATTTGTAGGTCATCTGTGTTTCTCTCCTTTTTTATCTGTATCTATTTAATTGAACTAAATAAACTCACATAAGCACTACGATGACAGAATAACCTTCCAATCACTGTTATCCCCAGATTTTTTGATCCCTCTTATAAGGGGGAAATCCGGTGATAAAGGTGAACGCTTCGCTTTTACAGGTTTTTTCTGTCCTCTCCGTTTCAGTGATCATAGTTAGTTCAAAACATCTATATACATCTAAATTACTTACTCCTCAAGGAAAATGAGGCCAATAAAGTCCTCAAGCTCCAGGTTACCGAAGTAATGTTTTACATCCAGACCCTCAAGTGCAGTACGCACCTCAGATTCCTCGTAACGCTTGCCACGCAGCATATCTTCGATATCTGCTACATCGCCTACGCCGAAGAAATCACCAAAGATTTTGATATCTTCAATCCGTCCATCTTTGATATTCATGCGCAAATCGATGATGCCGACAGGGAATTTACGGGTATGCTTCACATTGCTTTCCGGGGAAAGCCCGTAGTTCCAGTCCCAATTGTTATAACGCTCAGCAGAGATTTCGTTGATCTTGTCCCAGTCTTTCTCTGTGAGTTCATATTGAGGAACGTCTTGTGGCTCCATACGGAAAATGTGGCGCAACAGCTCGTCCCGGAATTGTTCAATGGTCAGATTGCTGTCGATAAGATCACGAATATTGGCAACACGACTGCGTACGGATTTGGTGCTCTTGGACTTGAACTTCTCCGGATTAACGTTGAGTGAAGCCTGGACGTGGTCGAGGTTCAGGTTGAACATCAATGTACCGTGACTGAACATGCGGCCACGCGTAGAGAATTGGGCGTTGCCTGAAATTTTCTTCTCTCCGACTTGCAGATCGTTACGTCCGGTCAGTTCGGCATTAACTCCGAGCTCTTGCAGGGCTTCCACTACAGGCTGCGTGAATTTGCGGAAGTTATGGAAGGATTGTCCGTCATCTTTGGTAATAAAGCTGAAATTGAGGTTGCCCAGATCGTGATAAACGGCTCCGCCTCCCGAAAGACGACGTACGACTTGAACACCGTTATCCTGAACATACTCAATATTGATCTCTTCAATGGTATTCTGGTGTTTTCCGATAATAATGGACGGGCGGTTGATGTAAAACAGCAAATAACTGTCATCCATCGGCAGATGCTTCAGAATGTATTCCTCAATGGCGAGGTTTACAGAAGGATCTGTAATGCCCTGGTTATCAACAAACAGCATGGTCATTCCTCCATTAATGTATGTGAGGGATGTATATCCCTTATGTAGTGATGCTTTACGGAATCGAAATTCCTTCTCTATTGTAAACGAATTGTCGAAAGGACACAAAGAAATTGAAGCCGCAAAGGGCTTGAATAGTCAAATCAGGATTGACCCCTGCCTGCCACGACATCCATAATAAAAAGGACATGCAGAAAGGATGACGGACAGGATGACCGGTTTAATTGAAGTTTTCGGACATGGCGGTGATGTGGAGACGGCCGCGGCACGTTTTGGAGGGAATCCTGCGGATTTCCTCGATTTTAGCGCAAACATTAATCCTTTGGGTCCACCTCGGGAAGTACTGGAGGCTCTGGAGCAAGGAATGCATACGGTACTTCGTTACCCCGATCCGGGCCATCGGGCGTTCAAAATGTTGCTTAGTGACCGACTGGGTTTAACCCCGGATCACATATCTGTGGGAAACGGGGCGGCGGAAAGCATGGCTCTAATCTTACTTGGACTCGCGCCGCGTAGAGTAGGTACTGTAGAGCCCGGTTTTTCGGAGTACAGTGCATTATCCAGACAATTTGGAGCAGAAGTCCACCATGTTCAAGGACGGGAAGAGCTGGACTGGCGAGCAGAACCGGAAGATATTGAGAAGCTGATGGAGCGGGTGGACCTGCTTTTCCTTGGACAGCCCAACAACCCCAATGGGGTTCAGTATCCGGTGGACGTTCTGCAACGGCTTGCTCGTAATGCAGAGACAACAGACACAATATTGGTTGTCGATGAGGCATTTATCGATTTTATTCCTGAATCACAGCGGCAATCGCTTGCATCCAACTTGAAAGAGTATCCGCAAGTGATCATCATTCGTTCCATGACCAAGTTTTATGCGATTCCAGGCCTGCGTCTGGGTTATGCGATGGGGCGTCCCGAACTGATTCGTGCCATGACAGAGAAACAGGTCACCTGGAGTGTGAATGGGCTTGCACTGATCGCAGGAGAAGCCTGTCTACGCAGTGGGGAAAATTTTGAACAGGAGACATTGGCACTGGTGTCACACGAGCGAAAGAGATTAACGGAAGGTCTGGAAGCTTTGGGATGTAAGGTAACGCGAGGGGAAGCGAACTTTATATTGGCAGCTCTTCCAGAACCATGGACAGCGACATCCATGCAGGCTGCTCTCGGTGAACGGGGAATACTGATCCGAAGCTGCGCGATGTATCCCGGACTTGGGGAACGACATGTACGTTTTGCGGTTAAGGACGCAGAGGCTAACGGACGTATGCTGGAAACCATGGGAAGCGTAATTACGCCTAATCCGACAACCGGGTTAGAGGCAGGGGGACAAAGCGATGGCACTGCCATTCTATAATTATTACTCCCATGTACTAAAGGACCAGAACGAATACAGATCTTCTGTGTGGCCTGGATTACACGTCTCCGCACATGAGCGGCATATTAAAGCGTCCAGTCCTTCTGCTGTAACAGCCCTTTCCAGTGCCGTGTATGGAGGGGGCATGATTGAACTGGATCGTATATTCAACATCTATGTGGACAGACATTATCGCTGTGACGATCCACCACGTGATATTGCTGATCTGTTGAGTGAATGGCAGGAGCCACAGGATCAATGTGCCGGTCTTCTGACTGCGGTTCGATTGGAGCACACAGCGATCCAGGAATACGAAAGTGATGAGTTCGGATTACTTTGCTGCACTACAGCAGGGGTATCCAATGCTGCACGGGCAGGTTCAGCAAGAACCGTATTTGATGCTGCGGGGAATAAGATGAGCAATGGGACGGTGTCCCAGAAAATTGGGAAGGTTTCGGCTTCAACCTATACTCCCGGTACGATCAATATCATGTTGTGGATGAATGGGCGTATGACTGCTGGAGCGATGGTGAATGCCATTCAGACTGCGGTGGAGGCGAAGGCCGCTGCGTTAGCTGATTTCGGTGTGGCGGATTCAGAGAATGGTCTGACTGCAACCGGAACAACAACGGATGCCATCGTACTCGCGGTAAGTCAGGCTGATGTAAATAAACCGCTCATCAGTTACGCCGGGACGGCTACAGTCATGGGTGCAGCGATTGGCAGGCTGGTGTATGACACAATAACGGAAAGCCTGCAAGCCGCGCAGGAGTGGAAAGAGAGGAATAACAAGCAATGACATCTCTGCTGCATCAATGGGCTTCCTGGCCGATCTGGACGGGAATGGCTGGAGCCTGGATTATTATAGGAGCATACATATTGGATCGCTGCATCGGTGATCCACGCTGGATTCCCCACCCGGTGATTGGAATGGGAAAGGCCATCTCTGCACTGGAGCGGGCGATAAGGTCGCGGGTGGATTCGAACCAGGCTCTCAAAAGAGCTGGCGTTTTATTTCCCCTTTTGATTGCGGGCGGTTCTTTTGCACTGACTTGGGGATTAATCTATGTGCTGGGTCTTATTCATCCCGCTGTTTCGGTTGTGGCAGAAGTGGCGCTAATAGCAACCACCATTGCCTCGAAAGGTTTGAAGGATGCAGGCATGGAAGTTTACCGCCATCTGAGTCAACAGGACTGGCCTGCGGCGAGACGTTCACTGGGTATGATTGTAGGACGTGATACGGCTCATCTGGATGAACCGGAGATTGTACGGGGAACGGTGGAGACTGTGGCGGAGAATATCGTGGATGCTATCGTCTCTCCACTGTTCTATGCCCTGATTGGTGGTGCACCCCTTGCCATGGCCTATCGGGCGGTGAATACACTGGATTCCATGGTAGGTTATAAAAATGAAAAATATCTGCATCTCGGCTGGGCGTCTGCCCGTCTCGATGATTGGGCCAATTGGATTCCCGCGCGGCTTACCGCTTTGCTGTTAATTATAGGAGCCTGGTGCATGAAGATGGATGCCAGAGGGGCTGCACGTATGGTGTCCCGGGATGCACGACTGCACCCAAGCCCCAATAGCGGTTTCCCCGAGTCGGCGGTGGCTGGAGCGCTGGGCATAAGACTTGGCGGGCATAACGTATATCACGGCGTGGCTTCATTTCGCGCATATATGGGCGAGCCTACAAGGCGGATGGAAGCAGAAGATATTGTACGAACAACACGGCTTATGTTCTGGTCGGCAGGTTCTTTTGTGTTAGTATGTTGGTTGGTCACCTTAGGGATATGGTCTGCTGGAGGTGCACTGCTATGGAGATAGAAGCTGGACATGGTGGCATGCAAAGCCGTGAGATTATTTTGATACGTCACGGGACAACGGCGTGGAACTTGGAAAAAAGGTATCTTGGACATACCGACATCGGGTTGCTGCCTGAAGCAAAACAGGAGCTATCTTCGCTGCGTGAGCAGTTCAGCAATATCACATGTGATGCCCTGTATTGCAGTGATTTGCTGCGTTGTCAGCAGACATTCACATACATTGCATCGCCCCAAACTGGACAGGCCAAGCTTGATGCCCGTCTAAGGGAGATTTACTTTGGTCAGTGGGAGGGGTTGACCTATGATCAGCTCAAGGACAATCCGCAGTACCGAGACTGGATCGATGCGCCCCAGGAGGTAACGCCACCGAGTGGCGAGCCTTGGACAGCATTTACTGCGCGGATTGATTCATTTCTGAAAGAGAGTCTGATGTCCTTTTCACCAATACTGCACTCTCGCAGCTTAAACGTGCCAAAAGTAGCCGTGATTACCCATGGCGGTGTTATTCGTTATATGGTGTCACGTCTCATTCCGAATCAAGATTTCTGGGATACGCAGGTGGTACCAGGACAAGCGATAAAGATCCGGCTGGATGGCGAGGGGGACAGCTGGTTTGGAACCAGATTGACTTTTCCGTAAATCGGGTTGTAAGGATGTACAATATAACCTATAATCACAACAGAAGTGTGACTTAGCAAGTGCATCATCGGATGGAGGCGCAATAAGCTCTACCGAGGATGCAAGATGCTCACTTGAATGGTTGAACAATATTAGCGACCAAGGGTCCCGCGTGCATGCAGCAATGTTTCATGGGTTCATATGAGGCCATGAACGGCAAACGGGTGAAATAGGGAAGCCGGTGTAAATCCGGCACGGTCCCGCCACTGTAAATCAGGATGAATTCCTGTAAGTCAGGTTACCTGCCCTGGACGTATAAACCGGTGTTCCTTCGAGGAAAGGACAGCGTTTCGGGCAGTTCTCTGTGCATTTACAGCGCCAAGCTGACCATGCATAGATCGCCACATGCGAGACGTCATCCCTGATCCTGACCCAAGGATTGGGGATTTTATTTTTTTCGGAACACAAATTCAAGCGGAATTGGGACAGGAGCACTACTCACTAGAATGGATAGAGAAGGGGAGAATGAACACAATGAATTTCAAGACATGGAAAGGCGTAGCGTCACTGCTGAGCGCAGCGATGCTGGCACTGACGTTGACCGGATGTGGTACAACAACAACGAACGAGGGCACAGGAACCTCGCAACCTGCACAGGAGCAATCCCAGGAACAGGCGCAGACAGATCTCAAAACACAATATCCACTCACGGTTACAGATGCTACGGGTGAATCATTTACCTTTGACAAAGCACCAGCCAAAATCGTATCTGTATCTCCAGCTGAAACGGAATCCCTGTTCGCACTCGGATTGGACGAGCAGATCGTAGGGGTATCCGACTATGACGATTATCCGGAAGCAGCAACAAAGAAACCAAAAATGGGCGGCATAACAAAGCCTAATGAAGAGTCTATCATTGCGGCTGAAGCAGATATCGTATTTACAGGTATCTCGATGAGCGAAGAGTCTGTTAAGAAACTGCGCGATCTGGGCATTACCATTTTCAAAACAGATCCTAAATCAGTGGATGATGTGATGAATAACATTGAAACATTTGGTAAAATCACGGATCATCAGGAAAAAGCACAGGAGATCACCACTCAGATGAAACAAGATGTGGCTGATGTAACTGAAGCTGTGAAGGCAGTTAAACCAGAAGAAAAGAAAAAAGTATATGTTGAGTTCTCCCCAGGCTGGACTGTGGGTAAAGGCGAATTCATGGATGAATTGATCACACTGGCCGGAGGAAACAACGTAGCTTCCGACTTGACTGGCTGGAACCAGATTAATGAAGAGAACATTATTGCTTCCAATCCGGACGTCATTCTGTATGCGAACGATGTTATTGATGAAAATTCCAAAACATTGGATCAAATCATCAAAGCACGCAGCGGATGGGATCAAATCACGGCTGTGAAGAACGATGCAGTCATCGGTCTGGATGCCAACCTGTTGAGCCGTCCGGGACCACGGGTAACCCAAGGTCTGAAAGAAGTAGCCAAAGCGATCTACCCTGATCTGTTCAAATGAGTAAAAAGCTGGCAGTGTACGGAACGGCCGGAATTGTGCTGCTTGTGTTAACCGTGCTCATCTGCACGGGCATCGGTTCGGTTGCCCTGCCTGTCCGGGACATTGCGGGCATCCTGCTTCATCGCATTCCCTGGCTGGGCGACTGGATTGTTCCTGACTGGAATACAGCAGCAGAACAGATTATATGGAAGGTCAGATTCCCACGTGTACTGCTTGCCGTGCTTGTAGGTGCATCGCTGGCGATTGCCGGAACTGGATTCCAGGGGGTTCTTCGTAACCCTCTGGCTGATCCGTTTACCCTGGGCGTATCGTCCGGTGCATCGGTAGGTGCGGCTTTTCTGATTTTTTTCGGATTGCAGTATGCACTGATTGGGATCTGGACTCTGCCACTGGTCGCGTTTCTGACGGGAGTAATCACATTGTGGTTTGTACTGGCCCTCGCTCGTGAGGGACGCAAAATACCGACACACAGCCTGATTCTGGCTGGCGTGGTCATGCAAAGTTTCTTGGGAGCCGTAGTCTCCTTCCTGTCGACCATGTCGAAGCAGACAATTAATGAAATTATATACTGGACGATGGGAAGTCTGGCACTGCGTGGGTGGTCGTATACGGCCATCCTTTTCCCGTATTTTGTGCTGGGGCTGATTTTCCTCTGGAGCCGTGCGCGTTCGTTGAATGTGCTTGCCTTGGGGGAACGACAGGCTGCTCATATCGGGGTTAAGGTGGATGGATTGAAACTGTCGGTGTTAGCTGTGGGTACGCTGCTTACCGCAGGCGCTGTCTCCGTATCCGGCGTGATTGGCTTCGTCGGCTTGGTCATTCCGCATATTCTTCGGCTCATCGTCGGACCTGATTATCGCTTGCTGGTGCCTTTGTCAGCGATTGGGGGAGCCATCTTCATGGTCTGGGCAGATACGATTGCACGCTCATTGCTGGCTCCAACCGAAATTCCGCTGGGTGTGGTTACGGCTTTTGTTGGAGCGCCATTTTTTGCGTATCTGCTGCACCGGAATAAAAAGCTGCGGAAGGGGATGATGCCATGAGTACATTCATGAAAACAGACCTTACCAAGAGTCGGCCGATGATAGAAGTCAAAGAAGCTGGTAAAATGTATGGTAACCATCGGGCTCTGCATGCGGTGGACTGGCAAGTCACAGAGGGTGAATGGTGGGGCGTTGTTGGTCCAAACGGCAGTGGAAAATCGACCCTGCTTCAGCTACTTGCCGGAACCGAACAGCCGAACGTAGGCAGCATACAGATTGATGGACGCGACATTTCCTCATACACCCGTAAAGATCTGTCGCGCATGATTGCTGTCTTGCAGCAGGATGGACTGCCGGCCATCTCTTATCCCGTAAGGGATGTTGTCGAGATGGGACGTTACCCTTACCAGAACTGGCTTGGCAAAGAATCGTCGGATGGAGCAGCGGTAGTTGATAAGGTGTTAGAGGAGTTGGGTCTGAGTGACATGGCCGAACGACCTTTGGATGCACTGAGTGGCGGGCAACGGCAGCGGGTTGCGCTTGCCAAAGTCATGGCTCAGGAACCCAGGCTATTATTGCTGGACGAGCCAACCACCTTTCTCGATATCAAATATCAATTGCAATTCATGGAGTTATTATCAGCGTGGCGTCAAAAAAATCATATTACGATTGTGGCGGTGCTGCATGATCTGAATCTGGCCGCGCAATTTTGCGATCATATTCTGGCGCTGCGTGACGGGACTTGTGTAGGCAGTGGCACACCCCATTCGTTGATGACGGAAGAGAACATTCGGGAGATCTTCCGGGTGAGCCCGGCCATGGTGAATCATCCCGACAATGGATTGCCACAGCTTTTGCTAAGACGAGAGAAGAAATGAATGAGGCGGGGGAGACCCCATATTTTGATAAAGGAAGTGCTGGCTGTATGAATAATGAACAGGTGTTGGAACAGTTAATGGGTCGGATCGTGGGTCCACATGAGGCAGTTGCGGCTGAGGCTTCCGCGCATGTGGATGCATTGACGAAGCCTCCCGGCAGTCTGGGCAAGCTTGAACAGCTAGTTATTCGTCTGGCGGGAATCACCGGTGAGGCTCGGCCTTGCTTTGATCGAAGAGCTGTCATCGTTATGGCTGCGGATCATGGGGTGGTTGAAGAAGGGATTAGCGCTTTTCCTGCTGAGGTAACGCCGCAGATGGTCCTGAATTTCCTAGCAGGGGGAGCGGCTGTCAATGTGCTTGCGCGCCACGCTGGAGCTCATGTGATCTGTGTGGATATCGGCGTGAATGCGGATCTGGATCATCCAGAACTGGTCTCCCGCAAAGTCCGCAAAGGAACAGCCAACATGGCGAAGGGTGCTGCAATGACCCGGGGCGAAGCGATTGAGGCCATTCTTGCAGGAGCTGAAGTGGTCTCCACCGAGGTTGCGAAGGGAACGCAGTTGTTTGTGACCGGAGAGATGGGGATCGGGAATACAACTGCTAGCGCTGCGGTGATGTGTGCATTAACCGGAACAGCACCTGTTTCAGCGGTTGGCCGGGGAACAGGCGTAGATGATGTCGGTTTGCAGCGCAAAGCCGCAGTAGTCAGCCAGGCCCTCAGCGTGAATGCTCCGAATGCAGACGATGCACTCGATGTACTGTGCAAAGTGGGCGGACTGGAGATTGCCGGACTGACAGGCGTGATTCTTGCTGCTGCTGCAAACGGATGCCCGGTTGTCGTGGATGGATTTATCTCCACCGCTGCCGCGTTGATTGCGAGTCATCTTGCTCCGCTCAGCGCAGAATACATGATTGCTTCCCACACATCGCATGAAAGTGGACATGCAGCGTTGCTGAGTGAACTGGGCCTGAAGCCCATGCTGGATCTGGACATGCGGCTGGGTGAAGGTACCGGAGGCGTGCTTAGTCTTCATCTGATTGATGCATCATGCCGCATTCTGAATGAGATGGCGACATTTGCAAGTGCGGGTGTATCTGGTGGCACGAACGAGACTCAACCTACGGAGTCTTCATCAGCTTCTGCTGATTCATCTGTACAAGGAGAGGTATCCTCATGAGTGTACTCGTGACAGGCGGGGCGCGTAGTGGCAAAAGTTCGTTTGCCGAGCGTCTCTGTATGCAGCGATCCTCTGAGGCTTGGTATGTCGCTACGGCTCAAGCTTATGATGACGAGATGCGCGAGCGTATACGCCTGCATCAGAGCCAGCGGGATGAAGCAGGATATCTATGGCATACGGTGGAGGAACCGCTGGCATTGCCTGAGTTAATTACACGAATGGGAGAGTTCCATACAGGTACGTCTGCACCGACCGTTCTGGTAGATTGTCTGACACTGTGGCTCAGCAATGTGCTGTTAGCGCATGAACATGAACCGGTGCAGGTGCTGTACGATCATATGGACGCGCTGGTAGCGGCCATCCAGTCGTACCCGGGTCTGCTCGTGCTTGTCACCAATGAAGTAGGGGACGGTATTGTGCCGGAGTATGCGCTGGGCAGAAGATATCGGGATCTGGCGGGCATTCTCAATCAGCGGATTGCAGCGATTTGCCGCGAAGTGTTTCTGGTGACAGTGGGCATTGCGATTGAGCTGAAAAGCAGGGAGTATCGTTTATGAGTAAAGGCGATCTTGAACAAAAACATGCGGCTGCGGCCGCTTTTCAATTTCTGTCCCGTTTCCCGGTAAAAATGCAGCTTGATTTCGCCCCGCCATTATTGCGGGAGAGTGTAGTGTATTACCCGCTGGTTGGTGCGATCATCGGATTATGCGTCTGGCTGGGCGGAGCCCTGATGGGTGCACTGCTTCCATCGTTTCCGGCAGCGGTGTTAACTTTGACGTTATGGGTATGGCTAACCGGAGGCCTTCATCTGGATGGTTGGATGGATACGGCAGATGGGCTGCTTAGTTATCGAACCCGTGAGCGAATGCTGGAGATTATGAAAGACAGTCGTGTGGGAGCCATGGGTGTAATCGCTTGTGTCCTACTGTTGATGATGAAAGCGTCATTGATTGCTGACTTTATCGCACGTGGCAACTGGGCCTATGGAGCTTTGCTTATCTTGCCGATGATCTGGAGCCGTTGGTTCATGGTATATGCCATGGCGGCCTGGCCGAATGCCCGCAAGGACGATGGACTCGCTGTCCTGTTCAAGGGATTGGGGGAACGGAGGGAAGTCCAGCGTGCGCGCAGCTCCGCGGTTGGGCTAACCATTCTGGCAGGTGTGATCACATGGGCTGCGGTATGGATCTTCCAGCCGGATACAGCCATGTTCCAGGTACTGGCGACGGAGAATGGATTGGGGACGTTACCATGGTGGCTATATCCCGTTGCAGCGATCATTGTGGTGCCACTGGCTGGTTATGTGATTGGCAAATTCGTTGCCGGGCGTATCAGCGAAAGGCTGGGTGGACTTACAGGGGACACATATGGAGCCATGAATGAGCTGCTTGAGGCCGCACTGCTAACGGTACTTAGTCTGTTACAGGGATTCTTTTTGATATAACGCTGAGAGTGGTGGTGAGGGAACGTGGAAGATACTTCTGCACAAACGTCCGAACAAAAGGCAGCAGTATTAATGCTGCAAGGGACGGCATCAGATGTGGGGAAAAGTGTAATTACGACGGCCTTATGCCGAATATTCAAGCAGGATGGCTTCAGGCCGGCTCCGTTCAAATCACAGAACATGGCACTGAATTCTTACGTCACGGAAGACGGCAAGGAAATCGGAAGAGCCCAGGGAGCGCAAGCCGAGGCATGTGGCATTGAAGCGACGACGGATATGAATCCGATCCTGATCAAGCCGGTTCGGGATATGCATTCCCAGATAGTCGTGCACGGTGTGCCTCTTACACAGATGAGTGCGTGGGATTACAGGCAGCATTTTCTACCCGAAGCCAAACAAACGGTCATGGATGCACTGAATCGGTTGCGCGCGACATATGATATCGTACTGATGGAAGGTGCGGGCAGTCCTGCAGAGATTAATTTGAAAGATCGGGATATCGTTAATATGAATCTGGCGGGCTGGGCGGATGCTCCGGTTATTCTGATCTCGGATATTGATCGTGGCGGTGTCTTTGCCTCCATTGTAGGTACACTGGAGCTGCTGGAGCCGCATGAGGTTGAGCGTGTAAAAGGATTCATCATTAACAAGTTTCGTGGAGACCTTTCCTTGCTGCAGCCGGGGTTGGACTGGCTTGAAGAACGGACAGGCATTCCTGTATTGGGCGTATTGCCTTACATAAGTGATATTCAGATTGAAGCGGAAGACTCCGTGGTGCTGGACTCCATGCGACACGGCAAATCCGGTCAGCAGGAGCTGGATCTGGCAGTAATTCGTTATCCGCGTATTTCCAACTTTACAGACTTTGATGCCCTATCTAGGGAGCCGGATGTGAATGTGCGATACGTGACTTCTCCCGATGAATTGGGGCATCCCGATGCCATTCTGCTTCCGGGTACGAAGGATACGATCGGTGATCTGGCATTTCTGCGAGCGTCAGGACTGGAGCAAGCGATTGCCAGCCAGACGGAGCGTGAACATGTTCAGCTTGTCGGGATATGTGGTGGATATCAGATGCTCGGTCAGCATCTCAGAGATCCATTTGCGGTAGAAGCGAATCAGATTCAGGAAGCCCATGGATTGGGATGGCTGCCCCTATCGACAACATTTCTACAGAACAAACAAACGGTGAGAGCCTCTGGGAACGTACACAGTCATCATCCAATTCGTTTGCCCAAGGAAAGTGATGTAGCAAACTTGTTGCCGATCAATGGATACGAGATTCATATGGGTGTTACCGAGTGTCTTGAGCCTGAACGTGTAACGGCCTTGTTCGAGATCGCCCATCCGGGCGGTCAATCCTTCAATGAAGGCTGGGGCACGACTGACGGCAAAGTGTGGGGAACATACCTGCATGGTTTGTTTGAAAGTGATCAGTTCCGGCGTTCATGGCTCAATGGTCTACGTGAAGGAAAAGGACTTGCTCCGCTGCGGGAGACGTACAGCGCACGTGAACGAAAGGAAATGGAGTTTGACCGTGTAGCTGAATCATTACGTTCTTCTTTGGATATGCAGCGTTTATACGAGATTATGGGCGTTCAGCCACCTGAATAAAAAAATGCTTGGGGTAACAGCGATCGGAAGGTTGTTCGATCATCGGAGTGGCGCGTGTAAATATACGTTAGTTCAATTTATATAATATGCAGCCCAAAAGAATACCCCCACGCTTGGCAACGTTCTCTGAAATCTGGAACGATGCTGAGCATGGGGGTATTTGAGTATCTAATGTTAAGTTTGATTCGAAAATGGAAACAATGGGTTAAAGGTATTCCGATTAGTTTATTTTGAAGTTCTTCATAGCGGATTGAAGTTCTACCGCTTGTTCATGCAGATGCCGTACGGTACTGGAATGGGAGTCCATCTCATTCAGTTGGAGATCCGCTGTAGAAGCAATCTCTTGCATGCTTTGACGGGACTTGGACGTGATTTGAGCTGTTTCTTCCACGGAAGCACTGACTTGTTCAGCTCCAGCTGATACTTGCTGGGTAGAGGCCGATACCGTCTGAATGGTCAGATTGACGTTCTGAATCAACTCGTTAAGCTGCTGGAACGCAGAGCCTGCCTGTTGAACCACGTGAGTACCTGATCCAATCTCTTGGGTTACCCGGTTCATGGCATCAACGGAACGTTCAGCATCTTCACGGATAGTACCCAGGTAATCGGAGATTTCCTCTGTAGCTGTCTTGGATTGCTCCGCCAGTTTGCGTACTTCTCCGGCAACAACGGCGAACCCACGTCCATGCTCTCCCGCACGTGCTGCTTCAATGGAAGCGTTGAGGGACAACATGTTAATCTGTTTCGTAATTTCAAAAATGGATTGTACGATGGTCCCTATCGCGATCGAGCGCTCGTTCATCGTTTCAACATAACGCAGAGATTCGCTTGCGGTCTGACCGACACGTTCCATTTGCTGAATGGCATCCTGTGCCAGGCGGTTACCGTTAACAGCTTCGTTCGCAGCATCTCCGATCTGCTCGGATACTTCGGCAGAAGAGGAAGCAATATGCATAATGCCTTGCGTAATTTCTTCCATGGCTCTGGCATTTTCGGCCGCGCTGGAAGCGATGCTTACGCTGCCTTTCTCGGCACTTTCTGCAGAACGACTGGAGTTTTTCACCATACCGGACATTGATTCTACCCGTTTGAGCAAATCATTGGAGCCTTCGACAACTTCATTGGATGTGGAGAGGGCGCGGCTAATCATTTCTTTCAGATTATGAGTCATCGTCTGGAAGCTAGCAGCGAGCTGTGCAATTTCATCCTTACCTGTAATCTGAAGTTCAGCAGTCAGATCTCCTTGTGATATCTGTTTGCTATGTTGAACGAGCTTGATAATCGGTTTGGTTACACGTTTGATCATGCTTGTCGAGATGAGCCATCCGAGCACAAAGACCAATGCTGTGATACCGAGGCACAACCAGAAGATCTGTGCAATCTTGTCCTGAATGAATTGGGCATCCATGCTGACAGCCATGATCATGTTACTTCCTGCAATCGGTATAAAGGCTGCTTTATGTACACCGAAGGAATCGGCATAAACCTGGCTGATTTCCATTTCTTTTTTCTCAATGGCCTCATTCATTGCTGCTTCTACTTTAATCTCATCTCCGGCTTTCATGCCCGAGGAGGTATTTGCGATGACCACGGTAGCTTTACCATCCTGAATGGACACCACGTATGCTCCGTCCAGATTATGCTCTTTGGCTTTGCCAGCCAAATAGGATTCCACGGTCAGTGCAGCACCCTCAGATCCGGCTCCGCCACTCTGTACTTGCAAAATTTTAGAAGCGGATGTGTTCTTGTATATATCCTGAATGGACGTGCTCAGGACCTTGTCGAACTGTGGAAGCACGTAGCTCTGCATAATATTCATGGAGACAGCATAGAAACTGATACTAAACAACAGGGAAGCAACCAGCAGTACGAGGAACAAAGTGCCTCTAATTTTACCGGCAACGGTGCGGTTTCGAAACATAGGATCATCCTTTCACGTCATGTTCATTAACATTATCGCTTTTCCGTTATCGTAAGACTAAATACCAACGAAGAAAGGCCTAATTTTCACGTTGAGAAAACTTGGGAATAAGCGGATATACCTATATTACAAAATTAACCGGAGGTTGAATACAATAATTTTCACGATTCAGTGTATTTTTTTCAGAAATAGATGAATTTGTTACACGCATATTACATAATATCAATTAATACCTACCAGAATAGTTTGTTATGTGATATATTGTTGAATATCGCTTTTGAGCGAGTAGAAAACCGGAATATCCGGTTACTCACACTGAGGAGGATTTATACAGATGAATACCTTTTTAATCATTTTGAACGTCGTGGTTATGCTCGCTCTTCTGGGTGTCCTGTTCTGGATGCAGAAGAAACATATTTCGTTTACCAAGCGTGTATTTGCGGGTTTGGGCATTGGGGTTGTATATGGCGTCATTCTGCAACTGATCTACACATCTGATTCTGACATCATTACCAAGTCGGTCGATTGGTTTAATCTGGCCGGTTCAGGATATGTTCGTTTGTTACAAATGGTCGTGATCCCATTGATCATGGTTTCCATCATTTCGGCCATCATGAATCTGAAAGGCAAGCAGAATCTCGGTAAAATGAGCCTTTCGATTATTGCAATC
Organism: Paenibacillus taichungensis; assembly: GCF_013359905.1. Taxonomy (GTDB): domain Bacteria; phylum Bacillota; class Bacilli; order Paenibacillales; family Paenibacillaceae; genus Paenibacillus; species Paenibacillus taichungensis. The sequence continues at coordinate 648,349 of NZ_JABMCC010000121.1, forward strand.
CTGCTCATCACGACAGCGATTGCCGCAAGTGTAAGTATTGTGACTAGCTTGAGCTTCAACCTGACTTCCATTGAGATCGAAGGTGGAGACCGAGAGCTCGCACAGGGGCAGAAGATGGAGGAACGTCTCGTTGACGTGAAGGATCAGACGATTCCACAGCAAGTGCTGGAATTCATTCCGTCGAATCCATTCGCGGACATGACCGGAGAGCGTCGTACATCCACACTGGCTGTTGTTATTTTCTCGGCCTTTATCGGTGTGGCAGTACTGGGATTGGATCGCAAAAAACCACAGCAGGCGGAAACGTTCCGGGGCATGGTTAATGCGGTATATGCGGTGGTTATGCGGATTGTAACGCTGGTACTCAGGCTGACTCCTTATGGTATCTTGGCGCTGATTACGAAGGTAACCGCTACAACGAACCCGGATGAGATTCTGAAGCTGATCAAATTCGTTATTGCTTCCTACGTGGCGTTGATCGTTATGTTCATCATCCACCTGATTATCATTTCACTGTTTGGCTTCAATCCAATTACGTATGTGAAAAAGGTTCTGCCAACACTGATCTTTGCTTTCACATCCCGTTCAAGTGCGGCAGCGATTCCGCTTAACGTGGAGACACAAACGAAGAGATTGGGTGTTTCGGACGGGATTGCGAACCTGTCGGCAAGCTTCGGGGCTACGATTGGTCAAAACGGCTGTGCCGGGATCTATCCGGCCATGCTGGCGGTGATGATTGCTCCTACGGTCGGGATCGACCCGATGAGCTGGGACTTCATCATTACTCTGATCCTGGTAGTCGTGATCAGTTCATTCGGCGTAGCCGGTGTAGGCGGCGGGGCAACCTTCGCTTCCCTGATCGTGTTGTCCACGATGAACCTGCCGGTAGCTTTGGCAGGATTGCTGATCTCGGTTGAACCGCTCATCGACATGGGCCGTACGGCGCTGAACGTGAACGATTCGATGACCGCAGGTCTCGTATCCAGTAAAATTTTGAAAGAAAACGATCAGGATACATTCAATGATCAAACTCGTGATCTGGATTCCGCCGTTCAGGTGTAATTCAGATTCATAATAGGCGGATGGCAGTTACTGCCACAAGCCATGCAAGAGCAGCCGTTCTTCGGGTTAATCCGAAGGGCGGCTTTTTGTTTTTAGCATCTGTTGGGTATACCGTAAATATCACCTGAAGTCAGTTGGAGTTATTTAGTGCTGTTCAACCTTGGGGAAATGTGATAGAGTATTCATGTTTTGGCCCAGAGCCAAACCGCGGTTCGTAACCATCCCGCGTAATCAAAACTAGGAAGGCAGTGTATTTATATTGTTTAATTTAGGATGGGGAGCGCTTTTTGTTCTCGTAACGTATGGCTTTTTTCTTTTGTGTTACCGCTTGTTCGGTAAAAAGGGTCTTTATGCCTGGATTGGTGTGGCAACAGTCATTGCCAATATACAGGTGACCAAAACGATAGATATTATGGGTATCGTTCTAACGCTGGGTAATACGATGTATGTTAGCATGTACCTGACCAGTGATCTGCTCAATGAGAAATATGGACCGGGTGAGGCGCGCAAAGCCGTATGGTTCGGGTTCTTCACATTAATCATGACGACCGTGCTGATGCAGATGGTATTGTTCTTTGAGCCAGCATCGACGGATTTTGCACAGGATTCGATGAAAACCCTGTTTGGTCTGCTACCACGGCTAGCACTCGGAAGTCTGACAGCTTATTTCATCAGTCAGTTCCTGGACGTGCGACTGTACACTTGGCTGCGTAAGATGGCGCCAGGGCGTAATCAGTTGTGGATACGTACCAACGGCAGTTCGATCATCAGTTCGTTCGCGGATACGCTGGTATTCTGCACGATTGCGTTTGCCTTCATCTATCCATGGGACGTCTGGCTTGAAATTTTCTTGACGACATACGTGATCAAATTTGTATTGACTGCGGTAGGAACGCCGTTTCTATATGCTGCACGAAGCTTTAAATTCAAGGACGAAGCCTAGATTCGTAGTTCATTCGTCCGGAAAATGTTGAATTCAACACAAAAGTCCCGCAAAGCCATGCATTCATGGTTTCGCGGGACTTTTGGTTATGGCCAAAAAGGATTAGTCCGTCAGAATTTGCAGCTCTTTTGAATAGGACGTCAGCACCTCAACGCCAGTTTCTGTCACAAGTACATCATCCTCGATACGCACACCGCCTGCGCCGGTTACATAAATGCCCGGCTCAATCGTAAATACCGTACCTTCCTCCAGAATGTCCATGTTCTGACCATGCAGTGAAGGATACTCATGCACGTCAATGCCCATTCCATGTCCAACTCTGTGCAGGAAACGTTCGCCGTATCCAGCATCTTCCGTAACCTGGCGTGCTGCACGGTCAATATCCGCACAGGTGACACCTGGCTTAACTGCCCGAATGGCAGCTTCATTTGCTGCGAGCACGGTGTTATAGATGGTTTTAAGTTCAGGTGAAATGTCACCAAAGGCAAATGTGCGCGTAATATCTGATGCATACCCACCAGCGTAGACACCCATATCAAACATCAACAGATCACCATGCTGCAATTTGCGTTCACCTGGTGTGCCGTGTGGCAAGCCTGTTTTGGGTCCTGTGAGCACCATGGTATCAAAGGAAGGGCCGTCTGCACCCAGTTTCTTCATCTGGTATTCCATTTCGGCAACCAGTTCGATTTCGGTTACACCTGTACGAACGTGAGACAGTCCTTGGCGGAGCGTCTCTTCAATCAGATGAATGGCGTGGCGAATGCGACCGACCTCATCCGGTGTTTTTTTCACACGCAAGGTGCGAAGCAAAGGGCCGACATCTTCAAAGTTGGCAGCGCCCAGTGCGGCGGTCAACTGTTCATAACGTGCGACAGTCACGTATTCTTTTTCGAGACCTACGCGGCCCAGACGTCCTTGATAACGCTCAAATAAGGCGTAAGGATTGTCCGTATCAGTATGCGTGGCAATGTTCGAGACCGAAGAAGCGGCTGCGGCAGCTTCCTCGTCGAGTGCAGGCACGATCAACAGCGGATCTTCGCCCCGTGCAAGGACAAGCCCAAGGAAACGTTCATGCGGATTACTCGCAAAACCTGTTAAATAGTAAATATGTTTCGGATCTGTAATCAGCATGGCGTCCAATCCTTGCGTAGACAGACCAGCTTCCAGCCGGGATAAAGGAGTTTGATTCATTAGTTATATGTCCACCTTTCATTCGTTCTATCTTTCTATTATAGAAGAATGTCGGGGAAATCCAAATGGAGGCGGGAATGATGACCGAAAATTAGCTTTAACTAGCCGTTTGAGTGGCAGGTGGGGAGGGTAATACAGGGCGAAACCGCGTAGGGTTGCCTTACTTATTTATTTACTTACTTTAGAAATGGACAGTCCCTTGAAACTGGGATTACACGATATAACATCGACATTAGAAGGGAGATGTATTCATGAATAATCGACTAAGCGTTCCGTTATATGCTTCGTTACTCAGTATGGCTTTGCTAACAGCCTGTACTTCGGGTGACCCGACGACAGAATCGCAGCAGACGTCACAAGGACAGGGTACAGGTCAGGGACAGACAGCGGAAGGTGGTAATAACAGTGCTGGTGGTGGGGAAGAGGAAACAGATGAAAATGCTGTAATTCCTTACGAGGCTTCCGTGCTGGTCGACGGACTCAATGTACCTTGGGAGTTGGTAAGCGTGCCTGATGGACGGATGTTTGTAACAGAGCGACCGGGTACCATTCGGGTCATCGAGAACGGAGAGCTGGCATCTGAACCTCTGATTGAATTTTCTGCACCGTTTAATGAAGAAGGGGAAGGTGGCCTGCTTGGACTTGCTGCTGATCCGGACTTTGACAATAATGGCTATCTGTATGCATACCATTCCTATCTGGAAGGTGGTGGTGACATCGCCAATCGGGTGTTGCGTTTGAAAGTGAGTGATGGGAAGGCGACCATAGACAAGGAGCTGCTCAGTGACATTCCTGGCGGCGTGAATCACAATGGAGGACGGATCAAGATTGGCCCGGACAATCTGCTTTATATTACGACAGGTGAACGCTATGAGCCGGAGCTGGCTCAGAACGAAGATAGCTTGGGTGGCAAAATATTGCGGATTGGTCTGGACGGATCGATCCCAGAAGATAACCCTTGGCCTAATTCACCGGTGTACAGCATGGGGCATCGGAACGCACAGGGCCTGGCTTGGAACCTGGACAATGGCTATCTGTATGCCACAGAGCATGGGCAGCGTAATTTTGATGAAATTAACCGGATTGAAGCTGGTGAGAATTATGGCTGGCCAGAGGTAGAGGGAGACGATGATAAGAATGGCACATATCAGGCTCCGCTTGCGCATAGTGGAGATGAAACATGGGCTCCATCAGGTGTAGCTTTTATAAAGGAAGGGCCATGGGCCGGATCACTGCTTGCTGCCAATCTGCGGGGTGAACAACTGCTTAAAATTACTCTGTCCAAAGATGGTACACAAGTAACGCAGGTAGAGCCGATTTTTAAAGACGAGTGGGGACGTATTCGCAATGTGACTTCTGGAGAAGACGGGAAGTTATACGTGCTCACGAACAACCGGGATGGCAGGGGATCTCCACGCGATGGAGATGACCAACTGATCGTTCTGACGCCTAAACCGTAACATTTATAATAGAAAAGGGGTTGTCCCGCCATGTTTATGACGTATGGGACAGCCCTTCGCTTCAATATTTACGTAAATTTAAGTTAGTTGCAGGTACCAATTAGTCCGCACTTTCCGCGAGTTCGGCAATGCGCCGACTCGGCTCATCGGTGTACTCGCCACCATGGTAACAAAGTACCTTCTCCAGCTTCAGGCCAAGCAGCCTTTTCAAGCTGCGAAGTGCTTCAGGCATGTCCGGTGTTGCAGGTGGAGCAGGACCCACCAATTCATCATCGACCACACGCAATTCATCGGCAGCGAGCAGGAATTGTTGCTCCCGGAAGTACAAGCAGATATGTCCAGGGGTGTGTCCTGGTGTATGAATGACCTGGATACCACCTTGTATAGGCAGCATGTCACCGTCCTCTAACACTTTGGATATTTTGAACTCAGTCCGCTGTGAGATCAATTGTTCCGCCAGCTCCGCAATAGGTTCAGGCAGCAACGCTTTTCGTTCTGGCGTGAACTTGATCATGGGCTCTTTGCCCGTGATAAACGGAATTTCATCGCTATGCGCCCAGATTTCCACTTCCGGAACAGCATTCACCAAGGCACCAAGGTTACCAATGTGGTCTATATCGGAATGGGTTACAATAATGCGCTTGATATCAGATAGCTGAACGCCTTCATGCTCCAGTGCGGACTGAAGTTCGGCGAATTGGCCAATCATGCCTGTATCCACAAGCGTAATGCCATCTTCATCGCGCAACATAACAGGGTAGATTGGGTTTTTACCCGCAGGTGTGACAATATGAAGATTTAGAACCGTAATTTCTATGGGTTGATTGTTCATATTTGTTTCCGGAGCGAATCCGGAGCACCTCCTTTGTCGTGTATGACCATTTGCGTGTATCATGTATTCGTCAGTTCTCTGGCTGATTATATTTCAAGTGTTTTCTATACTTCTTCACCGTATCCAGGGTGGATTCAAACTCTTGCTTTGCATCGTGATTTTCTCTAATAATGGAAGCATAAGAAAAGTTGGAGTGAATAAGTTTATTTCTCAGTTGAAACACTTTGGCTATTTCTTCTTCAATTTTCTCTTCTTCCGATTTTAGGAACAGATGCTGATTTTTCAATTCAGCCTGAAGGATCTCGATATTGGATAATGAGCGGTATGCAGGAGTTTTCATCAACTGGATCGAATTAAATTTTTTTTGATACGTTTGTTGGTATAGTTGATTCAGCAGGTCTTCAATGATCGAGCATAATTCAATCGTCCATGAACTGTATTTTCGTTCTTTCCGTTTTTGGGTAAGCTCACCAATCTCTTCATCGTTCCACAGTTTATCTTTTTCATACAGGGATGAGTCTATCTTTTGCTGGAGATTATGAGCTTCCTGTTCGATGAGTGCAATCTCAAGTTTCGCTTCTTTTTTCAGTTTCTTGAAGTCTTCTTTGGTTAGCATACGTATCCTCCCTATAAGACCAATATGTGATCTTTCAATTATCTCATATTGACGTCAGCAGTGCTTAAAAAACAAAAGGGTGACTGTCTCAAAATATGAAGAACCTCTGGTTCAGAAGGGAAGTACCTGATGTCCATTCCAACAGCCGTTGTTACGGGAGCCAACTCAGGCATGGGTCTGGCAACCACCATTGAACTTGCAAGGCAAGGGTATCACGTGATTATGGCATGCCGCAGCGAGAAGCGCGGACAGCAGGCACTGGAGGAGGCGCTGCGTCAGTCCGGCTCTACTGCGATTGAACTGATGCTGTGTGACCTGGGGTCACTGGAGAGCATCCGCCATTTTGCTCAATCTTTCCGTGAGCGTTACGACACACTTGACGTTCTCGTTAATAATGCGGGTGTCGTCATGTTGAAGCGCCAGGAAACCTCTGATGGTTTCGAACAAGCCATCGGTATTAACCATCTTGGACATTTCCTGCTTACCTTACTCCTGATCGAACCTTTGAAGTCTGCGAAGCAGGGGCGTATAGTGAATGTTTCGTCTGGTGCCTACAAAGCCGGGAAAATCCATTTCGAAGATCCCCATCTGCACAAAAGTTACAATCCAATCAAAAGTTACGCTCAATCCAAGCTGGCTAACGTGTTGTTCACACGTGTTCTGGCCCGCAAATTAGCGGATACCCGAATCACGGTCAACTGCCTTCATCCCGGTGCGGTGGGTACAAGTATTGGCGTAGACCGCAATACCGGTTTTGGCACACGCATTATGGCTTTGGTGGGCAAACTACCGTTTTTCCTTTCACCAGAAGAAGGGGCACAAACGGCCATCTATCTCGCCACAAGCCCCGAAGTCGCCGGGGTAACCGGGCGTTACTTTTATCAACAAAAGGACCAGGAACTGAAAGCCCATGCGCTGGATGCGGCAGATGCTGAGCGTTTCTGGACATGGAGTGAAGAGCAAGTTGGACTTAGACCCGAAGAGAAATTGTAACTACAGACTGTTTGAAGCAGCAGATGCGGCTTACTTGTTTCCACATAATTAGAGGCAGCTGTTTTCCATACTAACGGGCTGCCTCTAAAGTTAAGGTCCAGCCAATTCCTAATTAAGCGCTCAGGCTTTGGCCTTCACAGCTTGCTGAATCAGCTCTATAAATGCTTCAATGCGCTGAATGCCTTGATCGCCCTGACCGTATGCACGGACAGAGGCGGATGAGGCGTTTTTCTCATTTTCCCCGAGCACGAGCGAGTAAGGCACTTTTTCCATCTGAGCTTCACGGATTTTGTAGCCGAGCTTTTCACTGCGCAAGTCTGTTTCTACCCGAATACCGGCAGCCCGCAGCTGGCTCTGAACTTGAAGCGCATAATCTGCGTAATGATCTGACACTGGCAGTAGCTTCACTTGCACGGGCGCGAGCCAGAGCGGAAATGCACCTGCATAATGTTCAGTCAGGATGCCGATGAAACGATCGATTGAGCCATAGATGGCACGGTGGATCACGACAGGACGGTGTTTCAGGCTATCCTCGCCAATATAAGTGAGATCGAACTTCTCGGGCATTTGAAAATCGAGTTGAATTGTTCCACACTGCCAGCTGCGCTTCAGTGCATCGAGAATGTGGAAGTCAATTTTCGGACCGTAAAAGGCACCATCACCCTCGTTAATGCGGTATTTCACACCGCGCCGATCAAGTACACTCTGCAATGCTCTTTCTGCTTGATCCCACAGCTCTTCCGATCCCATGGAATCTTCCGGACGAGTGGACAACTCAATGTTGTACTCAAATCCAAAGATGTCGTACATACGTCCGATCAATGAAATCGCCTGGTTAATCTCTTCCTCGATCTGCTCTGGCATCACATAGAGATGGGCATCATCCTGACAGAAAGTCCGCACCCGCATCATGCCGTTCAGAGCGCCTGAGAATTCATGGCGGTGGACCTGACCGAATTCCATCATACGAATCGGTAGCTCACGATAGGAATGGAGTGTATTTTTGAAAATCAGCATGTGTCCCGGGCAGTTCATAGGTTTCAGGGCAAAAGTCGCATCGTCCACTTCCGAGAAATACATATTGTCCTTGTAATGTTCCCAGTGCCCCGATTGCTCCCACAGACGGTTGTTCATCATGAGGGGAGTACGAACTTCCTGATAGCCTTCCTGCAGCTGCAATTCACGGGAGAATTGCTCCAATTCTGTACGAACAGTCATGCCTTTGGGCAGATAGAACGGCATACCGGGTGCTTCTTCAGAGAACATGAACAGTTCGAGCTCCTTACCCAGTTTGCGGTGATCTCGTTTTTTCGCTTCTTCCAGCATGTGTAGATGTTCATCCAATTGGGCTTTGCTCGGGAAAGCAGTGCCGTAGATGCGTTGCAGCATTTTATTATCCGAGTTGCCGCGCCAGTATGCACCTGCCACATTCAGCAGTTTGAATGCTTTGATCCGACCAGTGGACGGAAGATGAGGGCCGCGACAGAGATCGAAAAACTCTCCTTGGTCATAAATGGAAAGCTCAGCGTCCTCCGGTAAATCCTGAATAAGTTCAAGCTTATACGGGTCCTGAATCTCTCCAAAGATGCGAAGTGCTTCCTCCCGGCTAACTACCCGGCGGCTAATTTTCTCATTTTCTTTTATGATTTTGTTCATTTCTTGCTCAATGGCAGCCAAATCACTGATCGATAGAGCATATTCCAGATCGACATCGTAATAGAATCCATCTTCAATGACAGGCCCGATGCCCAGCTTGACTTGTTCCGCACCGTAGATGCGTTTGAGAGCCTGCGCGAGTACATGAGCTGTGCTGTGTCGGTAACGATACAGACCCTCCGCGCTGTCCAAAGTAACGATGACGAGTTCACAATCTTGCTCAAGCACCCAGTCGAGATCGACATTCTTACCATTTACGATTCCGCCGATGGCTTGTTTACCTAGACTTGTGCTGATGGATGAGGCGACCGCTCCTACAGTGATGCCTGCGTTGTAAGAACGTATAGCTCCGCCTTGCAGGCGAATTTCAATCGGATGCCCGGGCTGCTGTTGGTCATTCGATTGGTTGCTGGATTGGCTGTTATTATTCGGATTACTCATGTGAACCACTCTCCAATATTCAAATTTGAAGCGCAAAAAACACCCGTCCCGGAAAAGGGACGAGTGCGCTCAGCTCGTGGTTCCACCCTAATTTGGTTATGAATGCTCCTGAACACGACCAGCCGCCGCAAACAAGAACATCATAACCCTCATTGGGATCCGTTATCGGGGATCAGGCGGTGAACTCTACTGACAGCTTTGTCCGGAATTCATGAAGAAGACCGAAAAGCTGAAGTTCGAGGTCACGGCTGCAGAGGGGTAATTCCGGTCCGTTCGCTGAAGAAGGTTTCACCAATCCCTTCTCTCTCTGGGCAGCACGCAAACGGAATCTTGTCTCTGGTCATCGCCAAATATGCAAAATCAATATCAATTGAATTGATCTTAATATCGTTGAAGTCCATATCAATATATTGGAACAGGTGTTATTGAGTGTCGATTATATAGATTGAAAATGAAAAGGTCAAGCGGAATGTTTTTTTACCCATGTTCTGATTGTCCATCCCATATTAATCGAATGACAGTACCCTCACCAGAAGTTGATTGTACTTCAATACGGCCCTGCATCGCTTCAATTAACCCTTTTGTTACCGCCATACCAAGGCCTGATCCGACATCGGACGTGCCTGTATCGGTCCCTCGGTAATATCGTTCAAACAGCCTCCAGACCAATTCCGGGTCCATTCCTTGTCCATCATCGGCAAAATGAACACTGAACTCCCCAGCCTGTTTACCCGGATGTACACTAACGGTCAGTGTCGATTCCGCTGGATTATGCAGAAGGGCGTTAGCGGTCAGATTATCCACAATACGTTCAAACGAAGGAATATGCACATGGCCGTATACCGGAACTTTCGCAGGGAGGAACACAATACGTCCCTCGCCATATACCGGGTTGCGTTCTGCACGCTGGACGAGATCATGTAGTAGCGTATTTACGTCAGTTTCTTCCACAGGTGGCTGATATCCACCGCTTCGCAATCGGTACGTCATGGCAAGATCATTCACAAGTCGGTCCATATACATGGATTTGTCCAGCATAATGCCCGCGAATTCCCTCACTTCTTCCGGGGACCAGCTATATTTCTGTGCTTCAAGCATATGGGCGTATCCCTGGATGGAGGATAGCGGTGTCTTGAGATCATGCGTTATTCCGGCGATCCATTCCTCACGCAGAGATTCGGTCTGTTTACGGAGCTCTTCATCTTGTTTCAATGTTGCGGATAATGCCTGCATGGAGCGAAGCACTTCAGCATACACGTGGTATTTCCGTTTCCACTTGCCATTTCGTCGCTGGCTGCGAGGTACGCCGCCAATGCCTGTGGGTTCTTCATAATGTCCTTGTTCCAGTCGTTGGAGCCATTGGAGCATATGCAGCATGGGGGAACCGAAACGATTAGCGTACCATAGGGCCAGCAGAATTAGCAAAATGATAACGGATAGGATCAGCACAATGAGCACAGGGGTCAAAATGAAGTTATAGGGATTTTCTTCCCCTGTAGCAGTTGGATCGACAGGTATACTGAGCATCCAGGTTGTGCCATTCTGTACATCGTAAAAGGTTGCGATTGATATTCCATATCGATTGGGATAACGAATACGCAAAGCCAGTTCCTGTATGTTGTAACTGCTAGGGACGCCCATGGCAGGTTTATTATAAGAAGCCAACTCTTGACCGTAGGCATCCAAAATTTGCAGATAGGCACCTTTGGAACGGATGGCATCCTCTTGTTTGGGGAGAAGTATAAGCTCTCCATTGGTGTAATGACTGTCCTCACGGGCTTGATCGAGTAAGGATTTGGCCTGATTGCGTTCGCCATACAGCAAGGTGAACATCTCGCCGTTTTTCTCCCGAATCAGCATGACGATCTGGTACGGGAACGGTTTTTTTGCTTCCCAGTATGCGATCAACTCTCCAGGCTTGTATTGCTTCGGAACGTCATCCGGTGTATCAAAATCATCAATGACGTAGCCTTTTTCATCCACAACCTGAAGCCATCCCTGATTTTTCTCGACCTGCTTCAGCAGCCTGGGATCATAGCGGACCGTCCCATCGGGCATGATTTCTGCGGTATTAATCAGTTGGTCAAGACCACTGGTAGCGAAGTCATCCACCAGGCTTACTTCATTTACCTTTTGAACGACCCAATAGGTGGCTGCAGAACCCAACAGGATGATAAGGACTACTGCGCCAGCAAGCATAACGATAAATCGGGTCATTAACCTGCGACGAATACTCATGCGCGTGACACTTGGTTAGGCAAAATGAGTTTGTATCCCAGCCCCCGGACGTTGACGAGAAAGGCAGGGTTAGAGGGATCGGCTTCAATCCGCTCACGGATACGGTGAATATGAACCATAACGGTGTTGTCATCGCTGATGGCTTCCGAACCCCATACGCGTTCATACAATTCCGATTTGGTGAAAATACGATTGGGATGCTTGCAGAAAAAGAGCAGCAGCTGATAGACAAGAGCCGGACAGTTTACCGGCTGTCCTTCAACCTGAAGCTCACCAGCTTGTTCAAATACTTGAAAACGGCCAAAATCATATACCCCTTCCTGCACAGCAGGAGATGACGAAGTTACGTCAGAAAAGGGTGGAATTGCCGTCGTAGTCGTCGCCATTTTGGTAGGTAAATAACGTTTCAGCAGTGATTTGATGCGGGCGACCACTTCCAGTGGATTAAATGGTTTAACAACATAATCATCGCCGCCAACGGCGAATCCGGTTAACTTGTCATAATCCGTAGTTTTGGCAGTCAGAAAAAGAATCGGTGCATCGGTCACTTGCCGCAGAAAGGGACAGATTTCCAGTCCACTTTTGCCAGGCAGCATGATGTCCAGCACGATGCAGTGATAGGTTTTATTTTCGCAGGCGGTAATCGCCTCTTCCCCAGTGGTAACGGTGTCGATATCTACAAATTGTTCTTTGAGCAGGACGGTTTTGAGCATATGTAAAATGGCTTGTTCATCATCAACTAGCAGTATGGAGACGTGATCCATGATGTGAAATGACCTCCTAGGGCTTCCTGTTTGTTTATTGCTAATCATACCATCCGAGAGGGCTATGTAGTGTGTGAGCTATCTTAACGGAATCTTAATTATGAAACCATAGAAGACGCGACAGTTTAACTACATGTAAGGAAGAGTTAGACGAAGGATAAGATTCATTCTGTACACTTAACTGGAAAGTATAACGAACACCAGAGGGGATGTAGAGAATGAATAGGTTAAAAGAAGGATTTAAAATTCTTACGGATCACTTAAATGGCGGGGAAAGTCTTCCGAAATCAGGATATGCTGCACATGAGAAATTACAGAGCAAAAAGAGCTGGAAGTTGCTTGCCATTGCCCTTGGAGCCTGCGTGATGTTGTCTGCCTGTGGTAACAGTAATTCGATTACATCCGAGCAGGGGGAACAGCAGTCCGAGGAACAGATGACAAATGCCAATGAAGCGAGTGAGAGTAAAAATCAGGAAGAGAATTCGGGTAAAGAGGTGAGCGACATCATTACACCTGAGAATTTCATCGATACGTTAATGAACGGTTCCAAGGATGCCATTTACAGTCAGATGAGTCCCGAGTTGAAGGAAGCACTAACGCTTGAACAGTTTAAAACGTCTGCGGATCAATTCCTTGAGGGAGTAACTTCCTTTGATCTAGTGGTAGATGCCAAAGTGAACCATTTAACTGAGTTCGCCTGGAAGGATCAAACAGGAACCAAAGGGATTCAAGCCTATTTTACCGAAGCTAATCAGATTGAAGGGCTATTAATCCAACCACTGGAACCCCATGTAGATACGGATCAAACGTTCACCAAAACCGAATTTCAATTCCCTATGAAGGGGGAATGGTATGTGTTCTGGGGAGGTAATGATGTGATGTCGAACTATCATTATGAGCATGAAACACAGCGCTATGCGCTAGATATTATTCGCACCAAAGAAGCTTCCAGTTACAACGGAGATGCGAAAGTGAACGAAAACTACTACGCTTTTGGTGAACCGCTCTATGCAGCAGCAGATGGAACCGTAGTCGATATCAAGAATGATATTCCAGATAACATACCAGGTGTTATGAACCCGGAAGAACCAGCGGGTAATAATGTGGTCATTGACCATGGAAACGGAGATTACAGCATCACCGGGCACATTAAGGAAGGCAGTGTGGCCGTCAAAAAAGGGGACAAAGTCAAGCAGGGAGACCTCATTGGAGAGCTGGGTAACTCAGGTAATTCCAGTGAAGCTCATCTGCACTTCCAGGTATCGGATGGCCCGGATCTATTCACTTCCCGTTCTGTTAACATTCGTTGGGCGGATCAGAGCCAGCAGTTAACCCGGGGTAACACGATTCAAGGGTTGTCTGAGTAAATATGGAATTGAGCTGAATGTTAGGGGATGACGTCGACTTCCTTCCTCCGTTATAATACCGTCATAAGATAGAATCGATTTGGATGATGGAGGAGTAGACATGAAGCTGGATAGTGTACAGATTGAGTATGCGCGTCGTGAGGACCTGCCTAGGATTGTGGAGATCTATAATTCTACGATTGAGAGCCGGATGGTAACGGCGGATTTGGAGCCGGTGACCGTGGAGCAACGTATTCCGTGGTTTGAGGAGCATTCATCCGATCATCGCCCGCTATGGGTGATGAGACTTGAGGGACAGGTTGTAGCCTGGGCCAGCCTGAGTTCGTTTTATGGACGCCCTGCGTACAATGGGACGGTGGAAGTCAGTGTGTATGTGGATCAGCAGTGCCGGGGAATTGGGGCTGGCGGACGTTTGCTGAACACCATTTTTGACGCTTGTCCTGCGCTTGGAATCAAGACGATTCTGGGCTTTGTGTTTGGACATAATGAACCGAGTCTCGGTTTATTGCGCAAGCATGGCTTTGAGCAGTGGGGCTATTACCCTGAAGTGGCTGTGCTGGATGGCGTCAACCGGGATTTGGCGATTTTGGGCAAAAAAATATAAACATGTTTCACAATAAATGAAAACCTCCAAATCCACATGCGTGGATTGGAGGTTATTTTTGCTTACATCGAGTAAATAGGGGATGACTTAGGTGTGCGACACGCCAAGCCTTTGTTTAATATCCTGAATCTGTGCCAGATGACGCTCTTCATGATAGCTTGCAAAATCGACCCATTGAGCCAGATCCATCTCACCGAAAACCGGGTGAAGAAAGGACTTGCTCCGCAGCAGTTCAGACTCATGATCTTGTGCAACGTGCATCAATGCTTGATGTGAGTCTTCCAAATCATGTCGTACATTCGCCAGCGTTTCTGGTTCCGCAGGAGGCTGGAGATGAGACGGGGCGCTGACAGAGTGGCTGCGATCCAGTGTAAGCTCATATGGTTTTTTGTCCACAGCAACGGTCTGTTCTTTCTTTAGAGCGGCGTGGGCTTGCTTCACAATGATGTTTTCCATCAAATTCAGGTGACGGAGAACTTGCATAATACTCCAGTGAGTAGGTGTGGGTTGGAGGTTCAATTGCTCTTCATTGAGTCCAGAGACGGCTTCCCAAATTTGGCTCCGAATGTCGTCATTACGAGTGAACATCGTGCGATCCTCTCCTTTAAATGAGTTCTATGATGTCAGCTTGTGTAAGTGTAGTGCCTAAAATGTGGATGCTTAATATACATCATAGAGGATCTGAAAGGTGAATGCGAAGTGGTGGTTAATTTTCTTTGTTAGTTGAAGTTATGTACATGAGAAAGAAGCTGTTTTTATAAACGGGTCATATCAAATTATACAATCGCCAAAAAAAGAATTGACGCTAAGTAGTGCGGGACTCTATAATCGATAACAAGTAACTTGATATGTAAGGAGTCATGACATGGTATGTTAGTAATTGACGAGGTGTATCACCATACAGCATTGCAAATATCATCGTCCGATTTATTGTACCTTATCCAACAGCTCAAGGTCAAAAAAGAAAATGAGATCGAAACGCTTAAACATAAAATTGAACAATTCGAACAAAAAAAACGTGCGGAAGAAGTGGCTTATCAATCCTTGTCGACTGTACGCAAATGGTTCGCAGGCCGCCCTGCATCCCATCACCAGGCGGTGGAATATATGGTCCAGGTGAAGGAACGTTTTCGCAAAATGGAACAAATCCGGCGGCGGATACGAGAACTGGACCGTATTGCTGAACGAATCAAGCATCCGGACAGCATCGAACGGGACGAAATCGAGCTTACGCCCGAAACGATCCGGGAGATTAGACAGCTTAGGGAAACGGAGGATGTATAAGCATGACTTTGGAGACGTTAAGCTCCGGGATTGATACGGTCTGGGTCGTATTGAGTGCAGCCATGATTTTGTTGATGGAGGGCGGATTCGCGCTCCTGGAGGCTGGCTTTGTACGTTATAAAAATAGCGTGAATATTATTATGAAGGTATTCGCTGACATTACCATTGGAACGTTGCTTTTCTATGCCATCGGATTTGGCTTGATGTATGGCTCTGATGCTGGAGGTTTTGTGGGCATAACCGGATTTTTCCTCAATGGAGACTTGTCTCACCTGGACGTACCCGTATCATTGGAAACATTCTGGCTGTTCCAGGCCGCGTTCACCATTGCTGTCATTTCCATCGTATCGGGCGCTGTTGCTGAGCGGATTAACTTTCGTGCCTATCTGCTGTACATCATATTGATGACGGCCATTATTTATCCGATTGGTGGACACTGGGCATGGGGCGGCGGTTGGCTCAGTAAGCTGGGGATGCAGGATTTCGCCGGTTCCGCAGTCATTCACGCGTTGGGCGGGTTCTCTGCACTGGCCGCAGCGATTATTATTGGGCCGCGTAAAGGCAAATACACGCCGCATGGCGTAAGTGCCATTGCGCTCCCAAGTAATCTGCCGCTGGCATCTGTAGGTGCATTCCTGCTGTGGTTCGGTTGGTTTGGCTTCAATGCAGGAAGTACGCTCAGTGCAACTGATGTCAGGATCGGTCACATTGCCATCGTTACGATGTTATCTGCTGCTTCAGGCGGTGCGGTTACACTGCTCTACACCTTGTTCCGATTCAATCGTTCAGATGCACCATCGGTCATTAATGGCTCGCTGGCCGGTCTAGTCGGTATTACGGCAGGGTGTGCCTTTGTCGGTGATGTGGCTGCGATATTTATCGGAGCGGTATCCGGATTGCTCATGATGGCTGCAACGAATTGGTTAGACCGCAGGCAGATTGATGATCCTGTGGGTGCGTTCCCTGTTCATGCTGTATCCGGGATGTGGGGTACGATTGCCGTGGGTTTGTTTGCAACCGATGGTGGTTTGTTCATGGGAGGTGGCTGGAGGCTGCTGGGTGTTCAGGCGCTTGGCCTCACGGCTTTGGTCGTCTGGGGATTTGTCATGACCTGGATTGGTCTGAAACTGATTGGCAAGATCGTTCCTGTCCGTTCCACGGAAGAAGAGGAAGAATTAGGTCTGGATATTAGTTATCATGGTGTAATGGCTGCACACCAGTCGCATGAATTTCTGGATGGCGAGGAGCATATTCGGGCTTTCCAGAATGATTCACCGAATCGGGATCGTTAAGAATGAACCTAATGGATAATAAGGAAGGAGGCTGACACCGGATGTCAGTCTCTTTTTTCGCTAGAAGCAGGGAAAGAAGCGTCAGCGGAAGAATATACAGGTGTGAACCTGAATATGTCTCACCATAGATGTATTGTCAGAAGGGGAGGATCTGTATGATTAAACCTGAACAATGTGAACGTCTGACCAGAAAAGCCCGGAAAACTCTTGAAGAATATGGGTTGGGTAATGCTGCCGATCTGCTGTTATCTTCAAGCCGTTGGGGAATTCGCCTTGATGTATCGACAATCGATGAGTATCGCAGAACAGGAAATTCACGTGTAGGTGGAAATCCCGATCTGCCGGGTAACATGAAATGGCCTTTGACACAGGAGGGGGTGCCCATGACGTTCCTGGCCCAGTTGAATCTCGTGGATTTGACGCCATATACGCCAAATGATGGGCGCGGGAGTTTGCCCGAACGGGGCATGTTATACTTTTTCATTGGTGTGGATGAACCTGCTTATCATATTGAGCATCGTGTGATTTACGAGCCGGATGCTCATAACCTGACAAGGCGAGAGCCTGATGGCGAAACCGCGCTGGGTGAGGACGATTTTGTAGCACATTCGGTAACAGTGCTGCCTAATCTCGAGTTTCCTACATACGCATACATTGATTCTCTGGCTCTGAATGCAATCGCCGCCCCGCTGTCTGGTGGAACGGTAGCTGTTGAAGGGGAGGAAGGTCTGTATGACCGATACCTCGAATTCGAGTCCAGCTGGAATCATCCAAGTACGCAGAACTGGGGTGGCATGTTTGGATACCCGGACGGTCAGCATCCGGATGCAGAACATCAGGCGCTGTTACAGATTGTGCTTGATGAAGAGTATGCTTATGACGAGCAGGCGTGTGAGAAGAAGCTGACTGCTCATTATGGCGGGGATGAGAAACGGACACAACAAGAGCTTGCGGATACCTTACTTCTATTAAAAATTGATACGCATGACGCTATCGGTTTTCAATGGTGGGATTGTGGGGAGCTGCAATTTTTCATTCGCAAGGCTGACTTGCTCGCAGGACGATTCGATCAAACGTATTGTTCGTTATATTCAAGTTGAGTTCGTGTTTGTTATCATCGGAGCAACAAAATGTCCCAATTTCCGTCTATATGAGGGAGGAGGGACTTTTTTTTTGTTCATCATTGTTGGTTTTCGAGCAAAGCTGGTTTATATATAAAGGGGGAATTTATAGTTGATTGGCGATCATATGTTCTGTATAATGGAATAAAAAGGGAGTGTTTCTGTTGATTCAGTCTGCATTTAAACATATTGATGTGGCAGTGACATCATTAATTAATTTATGTGACCAACTGTCGGAGGAGGACTTGGCTTTGACTCCGATTGAAGGCAAACGGCCGGTTGGAGAATTGCTTTCTCATCTATCTGTCATTTGTCGTGCAGATGTACATATTTCGGAGGGAGCTTCCCAAGAAGAAATGGCTTTGTTTTATAAGGAACATCAGCCAAATTCACTGAGTGAGATCAGGGAAGCGCTGATTGCGAATCAGATGTACCTCTATCATCGATACAGACAGTTTAATACGGAGGAATTATTACAGGTGACTGACTCCTATTGGGGAGCTTCGTACAGTCGTCTGGAGTGGCTGCTTGAGATCATGGGACATGTGTATCACCACAGGGGTCAACTGCATACGATGCTGACACTGACTGGTATAGAGCCCAAAGTATCGTTGTTTGAATAGATAGACCAAGGTCCGTAATGCTAGGTTCTGCCTGAATATAGAGCAAGATTTAATAGAATACATAGAACATGTTATCCGCACAAGCAACGGTTAAGCAAGGATTAAATCGACGATACTATACGTTAATAATAGAGATTGCCGGATCAGCTACAATTAACGAAAACCAACGTTTAAAAATGCCACATAGTCAATAGAAACTAAAATAGTAAGTTCGGAAAATCTTCTATTAGGGGTGTGTAAAATGAGTTTAAAAGAAAAGTTGATATTAGTAAAAGAGAATGACTACCAAACACCTCTCGATACATTCCAGTTGATACAAGAAATGATGGTTAATATCGGTTCTTTGGATGCCCAACTACGTGATGACCTCATTTATACAACCTTATCAAATTGGATTCCTGATAATACCTTAACAGTAAACGAACTAGAACAACTTCTATCCGTTGTTTTGGATAATAAGCATTTGCTTTTTAGGCTTGGTGAAACGAATACAGACTCTGTCTTTACTCGATCGTTCTCTATGCTAGTTATACCGCTCCTCTTCATGAGGCATAAAGAATCACCATTTCTCTCGAAAGAGCATATTCATCAGATAAAAGAGATCGTGTTTTACAATGTACATAAAGAGCGAGATTACCGCGGGTATGACGAAGAAAAAGGCTGGGCTCATGCCATAGCCCATGCAGCAGATGCTTTAGACGAATTGGCCCAATGTTCCGAGTTGGATAAAAATGATCTCTTAACCATTCTCGATTTGGTTTACGAAAAGATGACCATCACTGATCGAGTTTACTCCGATGGGGAAGATGAAAGAATGGTAAAATCCATAATTAGTGTTTTAAATAGAAAAATACTTAGTCAGACTTATGTAGAGCAATGGATTCAACGTTTTGGTGATGTGGAGAAAAATCCAGAATTCCTTCCTGCCTTTAGGCAAAAAAATAATATAAAGAACTTTTTGAAAAGTTTATACTTTCGAATTAAATTTCACAAAGTCGATGCTGATCTCTGCCCAACAATCGAGCATACTTTATATAAAATAGAAAAAGTATATTATTCCTAAAATCCAACGTTTTTGCTTCTTTCCTAGGGCGATGATTTTCGCAGATCCATTTCCTAGTGGTATACTTTGATCAAGTAATGATTCATGGAATGGAAAGGAATAATGCCGTGGCACAGCCAGCAACCATTCTGCTTGTGGATGATGAGCAGGATATTATTAAACTGATGGAGATTTATTTTGGTAATGAAGGATACCGGGTTCTGACAGCCAGTGATGGGATCGAGGCGCTTGAGCAACTGAAGAAAGAGCCAATTGATCTGATCATTCTGGATGTCATGATGCCGAATATGGACGGAATTGAAGCATGTATGAAAATTAGGGAAGAGCAGAAAATGCCGATCATTATGCTGTCCGCCAAAAGCATGGATATGGATAAAATTACAGGGCTGAGCATCGGCGCTGATGATTATGTGACCAAGCCGTTTAACCCGCTTGAACTTGTGGCACGGGCAAAGTCACAGCTTCGCAGGTACCATACCTTCAATGAAGGCCGTGAGAACAAGGAGCATGAATGGGTGATTGACGATCTGGTCATCAACACGGATACGCATGAGGTCTGGCTGGATGAGCAACCTGTTCGCTTGACTCCCCGTGAATTTGCTGTTCTGGAACTGTTGGCGCGCCATCAAGGCTCTGTGTTGAGTATGGAGCAGATCTACAGGCAGGTCTGGAAAGAAGAGTTTATGGAGTCCAACAATACCGTTATGGTGCATATCCGCAAGATTCGTGAGAAAATCGAACTCGACAGCAAACATCCCAAATTCATACAGACGGTATGGGGTGTTGGTTATAAGATGATCAAACCACAATGAGCACGTGCGTCTATGAGGTTATTTGGATACAAAGCGTGAGCAAGGAGTTCCGAGATGAATTCAAAATTAATTAACACAGTCCGGTGGAAATTTATCTACGCATTTCTGCTGAGTGGCATTTTGACGGGGGCTATTTTGTATGGGGGCAGCAAAGTTGTACACTCCATTCTGGCGGCTCAGACTTATCCTAATTATTCGATCCCTGCAAGGGGCATCAGGTGGCTGGTGAACAATATTGGGTCTATGCCATTAATGATTATGGTTGGCATACTTGGCTTTGTGCTGTTCTTTTTCCTGTTCACGCGCAGGGTGATGCTGGTTCTGGATGAGATTACGGCAGGAATTCAGGAAGTTGCCAAAGGAGAGCTGTCTCATCGGATCGATCTGAAGACATCGGATGAATTTGGCGTTGTGGCTGCCAGTATTAATCAGATGGCTGAACAATTGCAGCTGTCATTGCAAGAGGAGCGTAGTGCAGTTGCTGCCAAAAATGACTTAATTACGGGTATTTCTCATGATTTGAGGACTCCGCTGACCTCCATTCTCGGATTTTTGGAGTACATAGAGAAGGATCGATATCAGGATGAAATTGAGATGCGGTATTACGTGAGCATTGCGTACGAGAAGTCCTTAACATTAAGGAAGCTAATCGACGATTTGTTCGAATATACCCGTGTCAGTGGTGGGAGCCTTCCTTTGTCATTGACTTCTTTGAACCTGAATCCGTTTCTGATGCAGCTCGCTGAAGAGTTCTCTCCGATGCTGGAAGAAGCAGGCATGACATACAAGATCATTGGTGGACAAGAACCTTTATGGATTCAGGCCGCTCCTGGAGAGCTTGTTCGTGCGTATGAGAACCTGTTCAGTAACGCGATCCGTTATGGGGCACAGGGTAAAGTGATGGAGATTGCGTTGTCTCTTGAAGGTGAAGAAGCTGTAGTGCGCATTAGCAATTATGGTGAACCGATTCCAGCGCAGGATTTGCCGCATTTATTCGATCGATTCTACCGGGTGGACAAGTCCCGCTCTCGCGATACAGGCGGCACCGGACTGGGGCTGGCTATTGCCAAATCCATGATTGAATTACACAAAGGAACTATCGCTGCCTACAGTGATCAGGGCCGAACCGATTTTGTTACGCGTTTTCCGGTGACTGCTCCTCCGATGAACAGAGATGCAGAGGAACGGTAACCGGGCAGAATTTTCTTCTACTTATAAGAGAGCTTGCTTGATTCAACATGTAGGCAAATTGCTTAATTAAGAAAATGATAAGAAGTTACCCACTTCTTAATTAAGAAATATTCGGTATTCTTAACCTCAATCGAAAAGATGAACTGCAAAATTGAGGAGGATGCCGAATATGAGATTATTATTACGTACAGTCAGATTGAGCTACATATATATTTGCGGAGCAAGCGCGTTACTTAGCGCAGCGCTCCTATTTGTCGTTTATCACATGTTACGTTTTGCT
Organism: Paenibacillus taichungensis; assembly: GCF_013359905.1. Taxonomy (GTDB): domain Bacteria; phylum Bacillota; class Bacilli; order Paenibacillales; family Paenibacillaceae; genus Paenibacillus; species Paenibacillus taichungensis. The sequence goes on from NZ_JABMCC010000121.1 coordinate 670,185, forward strand.
CACCAACATATCCTATCGGAGACAACAGGAATAACTCGCATTATGTACTGGGTGATAAACCATATCGGTACAACGCCATTGGTTATATTCATCGGTGGTGGTATGTTTGCATTGTTTTTTTGGATTCGATCCCAGAAGATTGCAGATGACCTCAAGGTGATTGGTCGTGGAACTCATGAACTGGCCCATGGCCGAATTCCAGCACAAATTGAAGTGTTAAACGGAGGAGAGCTGCGGCAGATTGCCACGGATCTGAATGACGTTGCGATACGTATACAATCGGAGCGCTTAAACAGTTCAGACCAGGAGTGGATAGATCGAGAGCCGAGAGACGAAGAATGGTTCAGTTCTGGTATGTATATGTATGGCGAAGAAAGTAGCCGACAACAAATAGCGTCAGAAAGTGAGAGAAGTCATAAGCAACGTATACAAGCAGATTGGGTTGGATTACAATCTGGTCACATAAATGCAGATCTGCCGATGAAACTTACTCTCTACGGTGTTCGTTCCTCGCTTGAAACGATCGTGGAAGGACGCTGCCGGGATGAAGCGGAGATTCAGCACTGGGTCAGGCTAGCGTATGAGCAGACGTTAAGGCTGGAGCTTGCTCTGGATTCTATGGAAATGAAGCAACAGGAACATTCAGGCTCCAATCCACATGTATTTAGGGAGCCTGAATGTTGAGATCCAGCATAAGGCGCGGAATTTATCATATATTTGATGCCTCTGTAGTAATCGTTATTTTGCTTGCGGTCGGCTATATCTATCTAGTTACTTACGGCGAAGGTGTCCTTCGCAATCATCCTGAGGCCATTTCGGTGGCCTCTTCCACGATCATTACCAATGCGGATGGAACAGAAATTTCAAGATTACAAGTACAAACCAAGGGATATGCGCTGCATGCTGATTTAAAGGATATGCCCGATCTGTTAAAGCAGGCGTTTCTGGCTACGGAAGATCGACGTTTCTATAACCACGATGGCCTGGATTTTATCGGCATTGGCAGGGCGGTTGTGCAGGATGTTTTACATATGAACCTGAGTCAAGGAGGCAGCTCGATTACGCAGCAACTGGCCAGAAATCTGTATTTGAACGGAGATAAAACGCTGGTTCGCAAGGTGAATGAAATGTCGATTGCCCTGGCGATGGAAAAGAGATTTAGCAAGGATGAGCTATTAGAGCTGTATTTGAATCATATTTATATGGGACGCCAGCAATATGGGGTTAAAGCCGCGGCTTGGCGATACTTCGGGATTAAGGATCTACATCAGCTGGAGATCTGGCAAATGGCTACGCTGGTCGGCATTCCGAAGGGACCTTCTATATACAATCCGGTGGATCGGGAAGACCTGTCCAAAGAGAGGCGTTCTGTGGTTCTTGGTATCATGCATGAGCAAGGAATTATTACTAAGAAGCAGATGGAGGAAGCGCGAAATGTGGACTATACACCGCCCAATTCGACAGTTGAATCGACTCCGGGCTCAACAGTGCCTGCCTACGTGTCTGCCTTGGATGCGGTAATCGAGGAGGCTTCCCGACTTACAGGCAAGAGTGGAGCAGAGATTCGATCGGCAGGCTGGACCATTCGTACGGGATTGGATGATCAAGCGCAGCTGGCGATGGAGCAAACATTCCGTGAATCTTCACGGTTCACCGATGATCGTGAGGATGAGCAAGTGCAGGCGAGTATGATCATACTGGACCAGCATAACGGTGAAGTCAAAGCGATGATGGGTGGGAGAGACCCTGTAAAAGGAGGCATTAACCGGGCAACGACGGATGCAAGGCAACCTGGTTCTGCATTTAAGCCTATTATTGCATACGGACCTGCATTGGAATCAGGGCGGTTTAAGCCAGAGAGCATGCTGCCTGATCAACGCATGAAATATGGGAGTTATCAACCAAGCAACTTGGGCGGACGTTACAGAGGTACAGTTACGATGTCGCAAGCCATTGAAAACTCCATTAATGCTCCAGCTGTATGGCTGCTGCATGAGACAGGACTGGGAAGCGCACATCAATTTGCAGATCGATTGGGCATTGAACTGGGCAAGGAGGATCTTAATCTGTCGATTGCCCTAGGTGGCTTGCATAAAGGGGTGTCTCCAATAAAAATGGCCCAGGCATATTCCGTGTTTGCCAATAACGGCAAGTTCAATACGGCGCATCTAATTCGTGAAATTAAGGATTCACGCGGTCGGACAATCTATGTTTTTAAGCGAGAGAACAAGCAGGTGATCTCCACCAGCACGGCAACGGCCATGACCGACATGCTTCAAGATGTGGTCAGTCAAGGAACAGGTAGCAGGGCACAACTGAGTCAGCATAAGGTAGCGGGGAAGACAGGAACAACGCAGGCTGCATTACCTGGTGTAAGCAAGGAGGCGAACAGGGATCTGTGGTTTGTAGGATATACGAGCAAGTGGACGGCCGCAGTCTGGATGGGGTTTGATCGTACAGATGCAGAGCATTATATGAGATCCGGAAGTGGTGTGGCGGCGGATTTATTTGCGTCGGTGATGAAGCGTGCTTTGCCATAAAAGAGAATGGTTTACCGTACACCAATGGACAAGGAGTGTCCAACAGACATGGGGAGTTCTTTTTATGGATCGTACAGTTATCGAACAAATGGATACAATGATGAAAACAAAACGCTGCATATTAGATGATAACGGATCAACATTGGCTGGAAATATAGAAGACCCGTGAAGGACAGCGTTTACCCTGTCTCTAACGGGTCTTTATTGTTTAGTTTAGTGATAATATATTCATCTACTGTGTTAGGATTTTGCTCGCAATGATTCAGGTATACGACGAATCATCTGGTTCAACACCTCGGACAATACAAGTCCGATCGCGATGGCACCGGATAACATGAGCGCTTTGGCAGCCATCTCCATGGCAGCGCCGTAGTCATTTTGCACAAAATTACGCATCGCATTATACGCCAGTCCACCGGGAACGAGCGGAATGATACCTGCTACGCTGAAGATAATGACGGGTGCGCGAAACATGCGGGAGAACAGCTGGCTTATGACACCTACCGCGATGGTCGCTGCAAGAGTAGCAGGAACAGCATCCGCAGCATATTCGAGCACAATATAGATGATCCAGCCGATCATACCGACAAATCCACCGTGAAGCAGCATGCGCCGAGGAGCGTTGAAAATAATACCGAATGCGGCCGAAGCGACAAAGCTGGTCAGGGCCTGTTCAATAAAATGAAGCATAACCTGCAACTCCTCCATCTTACGTAAAAAGTGAAAAAACAACAGCAATGCCGGTACCAATCGCAAAAGCCGTCAGAAACGCCTCGGCTCCCTTGGATAACCCGGACACGAGATGCCCGGCCATCAGGTCACGCACCGCATTGGTAATCAGCAGTCCCGGTACCAAGGGCATGACTGAGCCAATAATGATTTTGTCCCGTTCATGACCCGCGCCCATATAGACAAGCAAAAAGGCGAGCAGACCAATGACAAATGAAGCGGTCAGCTCGGCAAAAAACTTTACGAGTACCAGTCGATGGAAGGCAATGACTGCTGCATAGCCAATACCACCGCAGAGAACGGCAGGGAGAAAGTCGACCCAGCCTCCACCAAACATAATGGTAAAGCAACCACTGGATAACGCCGCCGCTGTAAGCCGCACAACTGCAGAATAGGAGGAGGGCTGTCCCTCAATCTGTTGTAACAATGCATAGGCGTCTTCAACGGACAATTCACCTTGTCCAATACGCCGGGAAACGGCATTCACTTCGGATACCTTATGTAAATCCGTGGTTCGTTCAGAGATCCGTATCAGCTTGGCAGGCTCGGTTGCATCAACCGAGAAGAAGATACCTGTGGGCACAACATAACTGTGCGAATGGGGAAGGCCCAGCGCGGCAGCCATGCGTTTCATCGTATCTTCCACACGATAGGTCTCACCGCCGCTTTGCAGCATGATTTTGCCTGCCAATAGACAGATTGCAATCACGCGGGATTGTTCAGTATGATTTGTCCCAACCAGCTCCGTCTCAGACTGAGGCACGGGTGGAGGATCATGAGGGATATATTCCAACCGGATCAAGCTCCGTTCATATGAGATAAGGCTTGGTGCCGACACCATTGTATCATATTTCACACGTTAGCAATGAAACATACCGCACGAACTACAGGAAGTCATCCAGGTTGCAGAGATTAATGCATGCATTCACACCAAAATGATAACCGAACACTCTTAAAACCCAAAAAAGGCTTCGCTCCCAGGGCCTGATGGTCAAAGGGAGAGAAGCTTCTTGGATTAGGCTCGATCGAAACAAAAAACAACTACATCAACAGGGTAATGACCAACAGCTCATAAAGCACGAGTGGCAAAATAGTTGGTCCAAACAAGGCACGTGGCTCAGGATATCCATGCATCGGTGTAACCTGGAGATACAAAATTCCCCGATCTGCGCTGATAATGACACCTTCCCATACTTGGCCATCGATATTCTGGACTTGCACCTTCTTGCCTACATGCTGCCGGGCTGTATGATGAAGCATATTCCGCACACTTTGCACGGATTGGAGCATTGGTTGATTGGCTTGGTATACGACCCGTGCGGATGGTGTGGACGTGGATTCAGACATGATGCACAACCCTTCCTCAAAATCATTTCTTACTTCAAGGTATGCATCTGCCTACAAAAGGTGATCACACAAATGCCATCTCAAGGCTCCCGCGTCCATTTTCATAAGCCACTTTGCCCAGTGCTCCATTCACAAAGGTTAACTGAGGCGGAATATGGCCAAGATCCACATCGTACAATACAGGGACATCCAGGTCCCCCAGTGCAGCGGAGAGGGCATCGGTGAAATTGAAATCCTCTGTATCGGAATAACCCGCAGGTCGTCCAATCATGAAGCCTTTCACACCTGCAAACCAGCCTGCCTGTTTCATCTGCCACAGAAGACGGTAGATATCCCCTGCGTTCATCGCACAGCTCTCCAGATACCAGATGGTACCTTCGACTGCACAGTATTGCTCCAGATAGGATGCAACAGGTGCATACGGCGTGCCAATCAGACTGGAGATCGTATCCATGCAGCCGCCGATCAACCGACCTGAGAATGTAACCTGCGAGTCTGCTCCTTCGGGTTGCCCAAGCTGTTTCCAGAGAGAAGGAGTATCCAGATTGAATGTCGACAAATCCGGTTTCCATTCTGATTGATAGTGAGTGGAAGAAGATTGAGTAACCTGCCCTCCCTGGCTAGTTTGTAATACATCAATCCAGCGGGCTGTCACCGGATCGAGTTCATTGGATCTTAGATCCACGTAGTTCGTACCATGTGCCGAAGCCGTTCCGGTGATCAGGGTGTATGCGAATAAAAAGGTGCTGATATCCGAATATCCCATAACCCATTTGGGAGGCAAGGTTTTCAAAGCTTCCCAATCGAGTAGGGGGAGAATATCCATAAGGAACTCTCCACCCCACGGAGGGATAATAGCCTGAATCTCAGGGTCACGGAAAAATGCATTAATCTCGGCAGCGCGATCTTCCTTGGAGGAACTTACACATTTGGCATTATGCCGTAGAAATGGGCTCTCCTGAACACCAAAACCAAGGCGCTCCATGTTGTGCCTGCTCTCTTCAAGGTAATGATGCAAGGATTCACTTACACCGCTGGATGGTGCAGCCACGCCAATGGTATTTCCCGGAGCGAGTGGCTGCGGGTAACGGATTGAACGCTTATTCATTGTGAAAACACCCTTTCTTGGGAACATATCGATTTAATTCTAGATGGTTGATATTTTCATTATAGTGCATGACTACTTCATGTGGCTTGCGGATTATGCCTGTTACATTTCCTTTAGGGAGTCACAGGGATTTCAATAGAGAACGGTGCACGACTTTGATCAGGGTAAGAGAATATTTCCATTGTCAGATTTCCTTCGGCTGCGGCTGCATTTTTAATGAAAATCCTTGCTTCGGAGATCCCATTTTCACCTGAAGGACTCCAGCCTAACTCATTAATTTCGAAAGGCTTTCCTTTACTGTCCTTGATATTGGTAAATGACAGAGCAGAAATGGAATCTTGAGCGTCTGCAATTGAAAACTCGATGACCAGATCTTTGCCCTTTACCTTGCTATGCAGGAATTTCAAACTCGATGGGCCACCTTGTATTTCACCTGAAGATGGATCGATGCTGATAACCAGTTCATCCTTATCCACCGCTGAAAGGCCAGACCCTTGCAGCGTCAGCTTTTTCGGAGTGGAGAAGTACATGCTTTCGAAAAAGACAGAACTTCCAGAGCCTGAGATGGAGGAGGAATCCGTTCGCCATGCTCGGCCTTGCTCATCTACCAACTGCAAATCACGAATTCCGAAGATTTTTTTGGTGTTGTACCGATCATATTCGATATCAAGTACAAGGCGAGTGGGATACAGAATGGCCTGTTCTACATGAATACGCTGCCCGTCCACGGTCATTGTTTGGTTTACGGGAATGATTTTTTTCATGCCTTTTGTTAAGCTGCGGTCCACTGGGAAAGTGACCTTCCACTTATTATTCGGTTCCTTACCTCTTTCCTTAAATACAACGGTCAGCTCTTGTGGCGGTAAAGATTCTGTAAATGAGACATCGATTTTATCCTCATAAATGCCACTTTCTGAAGCCGGCTTAGGAGAGGAATAGCTAAACGCAACAGGCAGCTTTTTTCCATCTCTATCAAGCAAATCGATGTCATACATACCCTTGTCTGGATCTTTCATGCCTTTCATCGTGTAAAAAATAACCATGCGTGACTCATCCGTAATGATGCTGTCCACAGTCAAGGAAGCACCATCATGCTCATCGGTCACACCAACCTTCTGCAAGAGGGACTGATCGATGGCCATCATTAACCCCTTATCCTGGCGAATCATACTGACGATGCCCTCCATGCCTGGAAGTTGCTCCACAAAGGATGCAAAGGCGGGGGAGACGCGGATACATCCCGTAAACACGAGGATGATTGCGGCTGCCGATATGGAGCTCATAACCCAGCGCAGCCGGGACTTGCGCTTGCGCGCAGCCAGACGAATTCCGGTCTGTACAGCCTGATATGCTGCTGCATCCGGTACAGACATGGCGTCGTATTCTGTTTTACGATCATTCAGACGCTGCTCAAGGGCTTCAAATGACTTCATTTCATCGCTCATAATGTTACATCTCCTTTCGTTTCAAGCTGGTTCCGAAGTTGGCCGAGTGCCCGGTGCAGTCGGGATTTTACGGTTCCGGCCGGGATTTCGAGAATATCAGCGACTTCTGTTAAGGAGAAACCTTCGAAATAACTTAGAATAATAATCTGTTTGCAATCCCGATCCAGCGCAGATACGGCTGCGGCCAGATCAGGGTCTGCGGGCCGGTCCCAGCTGCTGGGTTCATGAATTTCAGTAACGTGGCTGAACCGGCTCTTGCGTTTGCGTTCGTCCGCACAGTAGTTCAGCAGAATGCGGATCAGCCAAGTGGCGAAATAGGAGGGTTCTTTTAATTTCTTGAGCTTTCGATAAGCTCTATAGGTGGATTCCTGTATCGCTTCCAGCGCATCGCCCTCGTTGTGCAGATAGGCATAGGCGATCCGATACAGTCGGCTCTGATGCATCTCCATTAAGGCTGCAAAAGCCTCGGCATCCCCTTTTTGTGCGGCGATGGTCAGTTGAGCAGGGGTCACATGGCTCCTCCTTTCATGGATGTTGTTCCGTATTAGACCGTGGTAGGGGCCAAACGGTTCTTGATTTTGGAAAAAAGTTATGTATACACTTACCGAAGACTACCAAAAAGAAGAAAATTGCGCAGAAACTGAAAACAACCGCCAAGTCCCCTTTATGTTAGAGAGAGGAGTTCGGCGGCTGTTATTATTCATATGACTTGTCTAACCGTAGTGAGGTTAGTTTCTCTCGATTTCAATCTTCAGAATAAAGATGGAGTTGTTTCGCAGCTTCCAGACCAGGCACCGCGAAACTAGCGAGCGGCGATGGCAGATCATCCAGCGGGAACCAACCAATCTCACCAATCGCTCCGCCTTCTTCGCAGTTACGAGCAATACCGCCGATAACTCGAGTTGAGTAGAGGACGGAAATCCAATGTTCCTGTTGTTCAGGTCGGATCGTCTCTGCGGTGCAGAGCAGCTTGTCGATGACAATATCCAGATCGACTTCTTCCTTGATCTCCCGAATGACCGTCGTTTCAATGGATTCGTACGGGTCGACTTTGCCCCCAGGGATACTCCAGGTGTACTGTTCAGGCTGACGATTTCGCCAAACCAAAAGGACTTCATTACGTTCGTTGAGAATGACCGCTCCGACACCAATCCGAGGTTGGACAGGAGAATTCTCTGTACCTTTGGTGTTAAGTAAGGACAACGCAGATCCTTCGGCAGCGACCAATCGTGAGTCTGAGTGATCTTCGTTCTGTTTAGTTCCTTGGGCATGAGTGGACTGAAACGCGAGCGGAAGTTGGGTCTGCGTGGACCATTCTTCTGCAAGAATACTCATCGAGATCAGATCATAATGCGTGCCATCCCGTAGAACGGCAGAACGCTGGCGGCCTTCCTCCCGAAATCCGGCTTTCAGATAGGCACGTCTGGCAGCTTCATTGTATTCAATCACTTCCAGCGCAATCCGGTTCAGATTCAATTCATGGAATCCATAACGAATAATCAGGGCGAGAGCATCACTGCCGTATCCTTTACCCCGATCTTTGTCATCACCAATGCCAATGGCCAGGCGTGCAGAGCGGTTATTCCACTCAATTCGGTAGAGGGCCGTGAATCCGATGAACCGATTGTCCTCCAGAGTACGCAGTGCAAATTCAAAGCCGTTGTCTCTACGAACTGCAGATGACCCCGTCTCATCCGGCGTTAGCGGAACAGCAATATCGGTATCCAGATTACGCAAGTAATCATAACTGTCAGTAAAGCGGGAGAGCCGCATGCAGTCTTCTGGGCAAGGAGCGGCTAGCCGGACTTTGGAGCCTTGAAAAGCATTTAAATGACGTGGAGCCATGTTGCACCTCTTTTATTGGATATGAAATCATACATTTTATCTCATTATACTACGAAACAGAGAGGATACCGAAAAAGGGCACAAGCAGGGGAGCATATCCTCCTGATTTGGGAAAAGAAAAGCGACGCTAATTGCGGTTAATATAGATCAATATAATTCAACATAGATCCTCTGGATATTTCCGAATATAGACAAAACAAAAAGCAGCCAAGGGCTGCTCAACCATTCATTATTTCATATCCTGCAACAGGTTTTTCATTTTCTTGTAGTGCCCGCTGACCCGATCAACCATGTAGTTATACATAAGCTGATTCTCCGAAAGGTTCGCCATTTCCTTGTCAATATCAACGTTATTGTTGTTATTATTCATGGAAGTTTCGTTGTTCTCGACAATCCGGTAGTTTACGATGGAGTCATTGGGATTGCTAACCGGAAAGTGTTTCTCATGAGTCCGCTTCATATCGAGCTGATCTGTTTTGCCATTCTCAATGATACGTCTGAGCTCTTCCTCAAACTCCACCGATTTCTTTTTGTAATTGGGTGTGTCTGCATTGGCAATATTTTCAGTGGTAACCTTGTGCTGCGCGTTCAGCGCTTGTAACAGAGATTCATTGCGTCTGGAAGTGTTCGTTTCAATCAACGGCTCAGTCTCCTTCAATGGAAATGCAATTGCTTTCATCATAAAAAAATGAGCTGCTGCATGTCAAGTTAGGCAAAAGAAAAGGACAAGTGCATGCCGGAGGTTTCCATTACGAAATCCTGCTTCATGACATCTTATCCTTGTCCCAGCCCGTATGAATCAGTCCTCACGAATCAGCTATGAAGAAGGACGATTGATGTTTTTGCCATAATAAATCTCATCCATCTCCAGCTTCAACCACTCTGTAATTTCCTGTTGCTCGGCCTTGCTCAGTTTATCTTTGGTATAACCAAACAGATAATTATCGAGATCGAATTCTTTTAGTTTACACTTGGTGTGAAAAATGTTCTCCTGATAGACGTTCACGTCAATCATGTCGAAGCTGCTCTTGATCTCATCCGGAATGTAATTCTGGATCGAGCCGATCTCATGATCAATGAAGAGCTTGCGTCCACTCGTATCCCGTGTAAAGCCACGTACCCGGTAGTCCATCGTCATGATATCTGTATCGAACGAGTGGATTAGATAGTTCAGTGCCTTTAGTGGAGAGATTTCCCCGCAGGTAGAGACGTCAATATCTGCCCGGAACGTACTGATGCCTTCGCTCGGGTGAAATTCGGGGTACGTATGAACGGTAATATGGCTTTTGTCGAGCTGCATGACAACATTATCGGGCAGGGGGCCTGGAGATTCATCGAAGGATTCTTCGGGGATCTCCACAATGGGGCCTTCCGACACAAGCATCGTCACACTTGCACCCTGGGGAACATAGTCCTGTTGGGCGACATTCAGCACATGGGCACCGATAATGTCAGACACGTTGTTCAGGATTTTGCTCAATCGTGCCGCATTATATTGTTCATCAATATATTCAATGTAAGCTTCGCGTTCATCTTTGGTTTTCGTATAACAGATATCGTACATATTGAAACTCAGCGACTTGGTCAGGTTGTTGAATCCATGCAGTTGAATGCGCTGCTCTGGCGTTAATGTCATGGTTGCAGTTCCCCTTTGTCCCATACGACATGGTGATCGCAGTTTTACTACTACTTATACCCAACCTGCCGCCAAAAAAAACATATGTACTTCATTCTTTGTTACTCCAGTCGTACACAGATCAGAATGAAGGATCTCCGTATTCGCCAACATCGTTCATCCGTTCATCTTCGGCGACTGATTGAATATCCTCCGAGGTGATGCTGATGATCGTATAATCTTCATTCTGCTGTTTTTTGACTGCTTTTTCCTTAATAAAACGGGGACTGCCATCCCCGGAATCTTCATCATACACGAGCAAGAGACCGTCGCTTTTGCGCAGCAGCAAGTCATCCCGCGCAGTAAACTGCCACGGGCCGATATACGGCTGACGACTAATCGCACCATAATAGTCCACACCTTGCAGAATGGAGCGATAATACTCCTGTTTGTCTTCCTTCCATTGTTCCTCAGGATTCTGAAAAGCAGTAATGATCGACAGCTTCAGGTCCGGAAACGTCTTCTTCAGCTCAAGCACCACTTCGCACGCCCACAGGTCTACACCGTATTGGCCTGGCGTCAGCACCCACTCCAGCCCGTCTTCGACCAGAGGTGTAAGACGGGAGGAGATCGCCTTTTTGATGAAAGGAATTCCCTCATGCTTCTGTCCAAAAATCTGTAGTTCATGTGCACGATAACCGGTAATCAACACGTTTTTCAGCATCGGTTCCTCCATTCAGGCGTGGTGAGGCCATCGGCCAGTTCCGGCACCGCGACTTGTCCAGTATCGGCTGAAATCACTGGGTCAGCGATGTCGCTTCTTTGAATCATCCCGTTAGTTCGCTGATGGAGCATCCGTACGGAATGGATAGAGGAACTGTTTTGGAATATCGGTCTCAAATCTCATCAGCTCACCCGAAGTTGGATGGACGAACGAGAGTACCCGTGCATGCAGTCCGAGGCGACCCAGTGTTTTGGTATGAGCACCATATTTTTTGTCGCCTGCGATGGGATGGCCCAGATCTTCCATATGCACACGGATCTGGTTTTTGCGACCCGTTTCCAGACGGACCTCCAGCAGGGAGAATTCACGGTTCGATTGTAAACGTTTGTAGTGCGTAATGGCATGTTGTCCATCATTCGGGCGAGAACTGGAATACATTTTGAGCGTCTTGGTTTCTTTTAGCCATGAGGAAATGGTACCTTCTTCTTTTGCAACGGCGCCTTCCACAAGGGCAACATACACACGTTCCTGTACATTTTCTTTCCAGTTGTCCTGCAGCTTCTGCTGCACTTCTTCACTCTTGGCGAACATCATGACACCCGAAGTGTCGCGGTCTAGACGATGGACAATAAATATGCGGTTTAGTGGGTTGGTACGGCGAACATGCTCGGTCAGCTGGCGATAAGCGGTAAGATCATCACTTTTGTCAGCGGCAATGGACAACAGTCCGGCTTCCTTGCGAATGACAATGATATCATCGTCTTCATGCAAAATGTTAATGCCCGTCAGGGAAGGAGCGGCAACAGCGCCTTCTTTGCTAATTGTTACGATCTGCCCTGGCTTCAGCTCCAGATTGAACTTGGTCACCACTTTCTGATCAACGGACACCTGTCCGCGACCCAGAATGGATTTGACCGCATTACGGCCGGACTTCAAATGTTTCAGCAAGAAGTTGAGCAGCTCATCCGGTTCAGTAACCTTGTACGGGCGTGGTGGTTCTTGCTTGCTATAATAGGAATTGCCCGAGCGTTTGGCTGCTTTGGGTTTGGGTGCTCCGGCTTTCTTGGGAGCCGCGGAGGATTTGGATGCTACAGGCTTATTCGCCGCTCCTGTATTGCGTGATGTGGATGGTCCTGATGATTTGGCAGAAGTATTGCCTGTTGGGCGTTTACGTTTATTCATAAATAGTAATCTCCTTCTGAACAGCCTGTACCGCTTGTGTGCATACGATCCGTTCATTTCGTTATGCAGTCCAATATACCATTAACCGGGGGCAAATAAAAATAGGTGGAGACAATCTGTTATCCATCCAATCCAAAGAGAGTCGAGATTCATAGAATAACGTATCCCATAGCATTGGAGGTGTTACTCATGGGTGTGTTTCTCGATATGAGAACTTCGATGAACTCGGGAACCGTAGGACAGCCCGGTTTGTCTCTAGGCCCATCGCCAGAAGCGTTTGGCTCCATTGGTCTGCAGACCCTTGGTGTCCCCAATCCCATTATCACCTTGAATGGCACGGTTGGCGTTACCGGAGAAGTGGGGGATACGTTTGTTGTTGAGCTTGTACGGGGCAGCGTTTACGATCCGTTCTATGTGATCTATCGCGCCGAAGGCACGGTAGGTCAGAACGGTGGCGCTGAATTTCATTCATTCACTGCACAGGATCTTTCCGCACCGCCTGCACTGGAAAGTGTGTATACTTCGTTTATTTCCGGCGTGTCCACATCGGTACGGACTGGCCCCGAGGTGTTCCATGGCATTGCAGCCACCAATTGGTTCCTATGAACAAAAGGTTCAGCAGGAAGAGTGTTTACGTAAGCATCTGATGATTAGCAGAACAAAATCCCGGCTCCAAGGAGTCCGGGATTTTTGTTGTAGTATCTACTTTTACAGACTAGTTGGCGCGGCCTTTCAAAATAATGTTGTTGGCTTTGCCGAAGTCGATGGCGACTTTGCCTGCAAGTGCCGCTGTTCGTTCCGCAAGAACAACCGCGTTCACGCCACAGGAGAAAAGAGCTACATCGAAGGTATCCTGATTCGTTTGAATCCATTGCAGCGTTTCCTGCATCTGATCCCAGCTGTCGAACGGCAGCGCAGCTGTGATATCCAGATGGTAGGGCTCCTGAACGAGCATGGCTCGCAGCTGCTCAATCTCGCGGGTAACGAGCAGCACCCGCTTGCCGGCAAGCATATTCCAGAAGCGGGGCACCTGCGCGAGTTCCCGATTGACACAGGCATGGCAAGTTAGTGCCGGAGCGATGCCGAAATGTGCGAACACCGTATCGGTCAGCTGTCTTTTGAGATGCTCCGGCGCTTTGATGGTACTGTCCCCGTGAGGAAGAATACCTACGATATCTGCCCTTTGCAAGGAAGCGGCAACCTCGTCCCGAAGCTGCAGATTGGGCAGACGCAGTCCTTTTTGTCCCAGATTAGCTTTGATAGCCCATCGTTCCTGCAGAACCTGTTCCGTACTCCAGACCGTTTCCTGAGACATGACGATATTTTCCCCATCGCCCACACGGACCAGAGAGAAGGGACGCTTATCCCTCACGGCGGCTTCGAGTTGATCCAACACACCATCCATTTCAAGATAGATTGGACTCATTGTGGTATAAGGCCTCCTTTGAAAATTCAATTGCTCTATTCTATGTTGCGGCTTCGGCAACGTTTTGTGCGTTCGACCCGCAGGGCGCATCTTCGGTTATATATCAATCTACTTTCGGGACCGGAAAGTGTTGATGGGCTTATGTAAAAGCTGATTTATACAAAAACCCGTGCAAGTGTCCGGACCAGTTCTATTATTTTTTCATACGTTATAGAGTCGGCTGGATTGGAGAGAGCTTCTGTATAGCAGTTTCGGGCTGACGGAGGCATTTTTTGCGTGGAAAGGGCTGTAAAAACTATGAAAATAGTCTGACTGAATTGAAAGAAGTTCAACAAAAGATGAGGAGGAAGGGCATGTCCAGAAAAGTGGTTATTGAGATTAACTTCAACAATTACGGAATGGACCCACAGCGCTTGACAAGAGAGTGGCTGGAGCGACGAATGAGCATTTTTCGTACTTTCACTCTTCATTGTCTTAAGGCGCAGACGAATCAGGATTTTCTGACGGTGGTGAAGCTTTCCAAGGAATCGGGGGAATTGATGCAAGACATTTTAGCTGAACAGGAGCCGCTGCCTTCCAATATCCGTTTTGGAACAACCATAGAAAGTGTGCGGGCCATCTTGGCTTTTGCAGAAGGGGTGGAGGAGATCTACATGGCGCGTCTGGATTCGGATGATCTATATCACAGGACCTTTGTTCAGCAGCTCTATGACGTGCAGCCGCAGCCCGGAACGATAGCACTCATCAACCAGAATGGATACTTGTGGGACAGTGTGAATCATGAGATGGCTCCAGCATTTCACCGTTCCCCGCAGTTCTATGTTTACCTGTATAAAACGGCTGAGTACGCTGCGGGATACCGGGTGAAGCTGCCGGGCCGGGGAACACATGGCAATGTCATTGAGCTGCCGCATGAACTGCTGGCTCCGCGCAATTATGTAAATATAGTGCATTCCAACAATACATCCATCAAAAAAGTACCACCGAAAGACCGATTGAGCCGGGAAGAGATGGCTGCGGTATTACGCGAATTCATGATTTGAACAAGGAGGGATTCATCATGATTAAAGGACAAACAATTTTGATCACCGGAGGCACGGGCTCCTGGGGGCAGAAGCTGACCGAGGTACTGCTGGAACAGAATCCAGCCGAGATTCGGATTCTCTCGCGTAATGAGTACGCCCAGATAACGATGCAGCGGGATTTCGGTCATGATGCACGTTTGCGTTTTGTCATCGGAGATATTCGCGACTATCGGGCAGTGGAGGAAGCCTGTCGCGGGGTGGATGTACTCTTCCATCTGGCTGCACTGAAGCATGTTCCGGTATGCGAGGATCAGCCGGATGAAGCGTTCAAGACCAACGTCATCGGCACGCAGAACATTATTCGCGCTGCGATTCGCATGCAGGTTGCCAAGGTCATTGACGTCTCCACTGACAAAGCGGTAGATCCGATTAACGTTTACGGCATGACCAAGGCTTTGGGGGAAAAGATGATGATTCGTGCTAATGGGCTGAGCGAGTCCACCCGTTTTGTATGTATTCGCGGAGGCAATGTACTCGGGACCAGCGGCAGTGTTGTTCCATTGTTCCGTCGTCAGATTGATGAAGGCAAGAGCCTGACCATTACGGACAAAGGCATGACCCGCTTTTTCCTGACGCGGACGGAGGCCATTCATTTGCTACTGAAGGCGGCTGAGGCAGCGGTGGGCGGCGAGACTTTTGTGATGAAAATGAAGGCCTGCAAAATGACGGATCTGGCTTCGGTCATGCTGGAGCAGGCAGGTCGTCCGGCTCACGACTATAAGGTAACCGGGATTCGACCGGGCGAAAAATTACATGAAGTACTCATTTCTCCATTCGAGGCACCACGTACCTACAAGGTTGACGAACAATATTATGTGATTTTGCCACAGGAACCGGACAAGCGCCTGACAGATCCGTATAGTGGGCTGCCTCGCGTGACGTTTTCCGAGTATCGTTCAGACAGCGCAATGATGAACCGTTCCGCTATTGCCCAGTTTTTACGTGCAGGCGGCTTTATTCATTAATAGAAGGGAGGCGGACCGTTTGGAGGTGGAAGGAATGGTAGAGAGCAGCAAGCATGAAGGAAATAAGGAAACACAGGAACGTACTACGCTTCAAAACCTAAACAACCGCTCCCTCAAAGCCGCCGTCATTGGTCTTGGGTATGTCGGGTTACCGATGGCGGTGGAGATGGCGCAGGCTGGGTATCAGGTGCAAGGAATTGACATCGATGGGGCGAAGGTGGCTAAACTGCGTGCCGGGAAATCGTACGTAATCGGCATTGAGGATAAGGTTGTGCAATCCCTTGCGCAGGCTGGATTATTGATGGCGGGGACTGATTTCGCAGCGGTGGGTCAGGCGGATGTAATTGTTATTTGTGTGCCTACGCCTTTGACTGCGGAGCACCAGCCGGACATTTCATTTATCGCTGCAGCAGTGGATGGCATAACGCCTTATCTTCAGGAGGGCTGCCTTGTTATATTGGAAAGTACTACGTATCCCGGCACCACCGAGGAGCGTGTGAAGCACCCGATCGAAGCTGCAAAAGGGTGGAAAGTAGGACAGCAGTTCCATGTCTGTTATTCACCAGAACGAGTAGATCCCGGAAGTGTGCATTACGGGGTGAAAAATACACCGAAGATCATTGGCGGCTCCACGCCGTCCTGTCTATCTTATGGAAAGGCATTCTACGGTTCGTTCCTGAACGAAATCGTTCCCGTTAGTTCAACGACGGTGGCGGAGACGGCAAAGTTGTTCGAAAACACGTTTCGCAGCGTGAACATCGCGCTCGTGAATGAACTGACACCTGCCTGTGAGCAAATGGGCGTAAACATCTGGGAGGTGCTGGACGCTGCAGCAACCAAGCCGTTCGGTTATATGCCGTTCTATCCGGGCCCGGGCATTGGTGGACACTGCATTCCAATTGACCCGATCTATCTGTCCTGGGCCGCAGGCCGTCAGGGATCAGAGCTGCAATTCATTTCGCTTGCGGATGCGACCAATCGGCAAATGCCGGAAAGAGTGGTGAAACGTGCTGCCGAGTTGCTCGAACAGAAAGGTTCATCGATGCAAGGGGCCCAAATTGTATTGGCGGGTATGGCGTACAAAAAAGATATCGACGACTTGCGTGAATCGCCAGCGCTGGATGTCTATAGACTGCTTAGTGAAGCAGGGGCAGATGTGGTTTTCACCGATCCTATGGTGCCTGTGTTCCGCAAGGATGATGGTACGGTTGCCCAGGCTCAATTAGCATCACCAGCATTGTGGGCGGGGGCGGATCTGGTCATCATTACGACGGATCATACGGGCTTCGACTATCAGGAGATGGCGGATCATGCCAAGCTCATCTTCGACACACGCAATGCGACAGCCGGATGTGTAGGTGGAAACATAGTGGTGCTTGGACAGCCGATCCGACCGGAAGTAAACGTGGTGCAGGACGCCAAGAAAGAACATGAAATACAAATTCACGAGAACATGCGAGTGCCTCGGACGAAGGATGGGGAAAAGCGGGGACACACCGATCCTATCCAGTCAGACAGTAAGGCCAATGTTAAATCACACATTGAACCGTCCATCGAACCAACTAACGAACACTCGCACGAAAATTCTGGAGGCAGCCATGGCGAATCATGACCGGGTCAACGAGCGTTATTATGGCGAGATCAATTCGGAAGAATCGCACGAAGCCACACGTACACGTGTGCACTGGATGTGCCGGGAAGCAACAGGCAAGCGAATTCTGGATATTGGATGCAGCCAGGGAGTCACGTCCATTTTGCTGGCGCGGGAAGGCTTTCGGGTGACCGGGATTGATCTGGAAGAAGAGAGTATACGATACGCCCGCGAGGAACTGGCGAAGGAGTCCAGACCCGTGCGGAACAATGTGGATTTTCGCCTGCTGGACATTACACAATGGAAAGCCAGAACCACCTTTGATACAGTACTGCTGGGCGAAGTGCTGGAGCATTTTGCCCATCCGGAGACGTTATTGCTGCAAATTCACCGACTGCTGCAGGAGGAGGGAACCCTGGTTGTGACCGTGCCATATGGTTATCATCCCTTTTACGATCACAAGCAGACGTTCTATGCCGGGAATCTGGCGATGTGCTTGCTGCCGTATTTTGAAGTATTGAAGCTGGAAGTTCATCATAAATATCTATGTTGTGTGGCACGCAAAAGACGGAAAACACAGCTGTATATGTCACCAACCCTGAACCAACTGACGGAATGGATGGAGCTGGATCACGTACATTTTGCCGCTGTGGAGAAGAATCACCTTCGTCTGATGAATCTACGCAAGAAAGCGTTGGATAATGCGGTTGAACAGGTTAAACGTCTGCGACGTCAGGAGAACGGAGAAGGGTAACAGATAAGATTGAGAAGAAAAAAAGACCGCAATACGGGTAAGACAGGAAGGGGCTTAAACCGTGATCACCATCAGTCTGTGTATGATTGTGAAGAACGAACAACGCACGCTTGCGCGCTGTCTCGACTCGGTCGCCGGCATCGCGGACGAGATCGTGATTGTAGATACCGGTTCATCCGATCGTACCATGGAGATCGCTGCGCAATATACCGACCGGGTCTACACGTATGAGTGGAAAGATGATTTCGCCGCAGCGCGGAATTATTCATTCGACCAGGCCACACAGGAATATATCCTGTGGCTGGATGCAGATGATGTGCTGTTGCCTGCGGAACGGGCGAAACTGGAAAGGTTGAAGCAGCAGCTGCCGTCAGGCGGTGAGACGGCTGCTGTGATCTTGAGCTATACGCTGGCCGAGGGGCCGGAGGGAAGTCCGCTCGTGACGGACCGACGGTTGCGCCTCGTCAAGCGGGAGGCGGGGTGCCGCTGGCATGGCCGGCTGCACGAGCAGTTAGGCTTCCCGCAGAGCGGTGTCATTACGGCAGACATTGCCGTCACGCACCGCCGCGAAGCGGGCCATCATTCGGCGCGAAACGTGCGCATTCTGCGCAAATGGATCGCCGAAGAGGGCGCAGCCCAGGGACGCCTGCTGTTCTATTAT
Organism: Paenibacillus taichungensis; assembly: GCF_013359905.1. Lineage (GTDB taxonomy): Bacteria > Bacillota > Bacilli > Paenibacillales > Paenibacillaceae > Paenibacillus > Paenibacillus taichungensis. The sequence continues at coordinate 689,202 of NZ_JABMCC010000121.1, forward strand.
GCAGGCGAATGTTACGACCGCAAGCGTTATGCGGCGGCGGCTCGGGCGTACGTAAAGCTGCTGCTGGAGCCGAGCGGCTATCGCGAGGATCGGCTCATCGCCTGCGCACGGCTGGCGGAATGTTATGAGCGGCTGGGCGAGCCGGGTCGGAAACTGGGTGCGTTGCTGCAATCATTTCAATTCGACCTGCCGCATGCCGACTTCTGCTGCGCCATCGCTGCCTGCTTCCAGGAAAGGCAGGAGATTGTGTCTGCCATCTACTGGTATATGCAAGCGCTTGATGTCAGCAGCCGGGATCCGGGTCTGCGTCCCGTGCCTACGGCATGCCGCACTTGGCTGCCCCACGCACGGCTCTCCCTTTGTTACGCTCACATGGGAAACTGGGAGCACGCGCTTCTGCATAACAGCAAAGCAAGGGAGTATCTGCCGAATGACCCCAGTCTGATTGCCAATCGGCAGAAGATTGAAGCGATGGTGAGTAAGGGGAACAGTGGGCCGGAAGAGAAAGAGAAAGAGAAAGAGAAAGAGAAAGAGAAAGAGTAGTGTTGATCTGTTCGAGAGGTGGAATAAGAGCAGCCCCGCTTGCCATGAGAGTCGGTGAGCGGGGCTGCTTATTTGTGTTTTTATTTTTCTGGTGCTAGGCAGCGAACGTACTGGTCCTTCATACGCAGGCTTTGGCATGCCCAGCCCCGGCCGTCATAGATTTCATCATCGATGTTTAGCGTAATGCTTTCATCTACATACTCATTCCAGTTTTCGATCCGGAGTGTATTTTCATCTTCCCATTCAAGATGGTTATGTCCGTGGTATCCAGCGCGGTATATGGCCTTTACATTGGAATCATCAAGAGCATTCGTTTTCTTTACCTCAACCCAGATTGTGACTCCACCTGCCGCTCCACCATAAGGTACGCCGTAAATCTCGGCGGTATATTCTCCGTTCCGTGAAGGCATGGAGTAGCTCAGATCACCTTGTTCGGATCGATCAAACGTGGAGAAGTAAGGGCGAAGCGTGAAGTAAAGGTATACGGTGGCAAGCAGGACAAAAATTAATATCGAAAATGTGGTGAATATCGGGTGTCGGCGTATCCATGATTTTGATGGTGAGATGTTTGAAGAGTCACTAGCATGTGCATGTTTCTTCATAATACGTTCAACCTCCTGTAGAGGTACGAATTTGATGTGTATTTAGGATCTTTTCTATAGTAAATCATTCATTGATGATATCATATTGATGATAGAAATTAATAACAAATAAGTGGAATGATTCTAGTTGTAATGGGGAATTTGATCTTATTTAAAGTAGAATAATTTGTAAAGCTTTGATTAACTGGCTTTTGTTCCTGAAAGGTGCTGACAAATCAAATTGGGAGGTGCTGCAAATGAATGAACCTACGTTGAAGAAAGCGATGGATACGCTGGAGTTTCTGAGTCAGGATCGTGAAGCACGTCGCTTGTATGAAGAACGGCAAAAGTATTTGCATGATGAAGCCTCAATGATTGAGTGGGCTACGGAAAAGTGCATTGCTAAAGGTATAGTGGAAGGCGAACAAAAGAAGGCGATTGAAATTGCAAAAAATATGCTTTCATTCGGCATCGAAGTTTCAGTCATTGCCAAAACAAGTGGTCTAACTGAGTCTGAAGTTGAGGCACTGAAAGATTAGCAAAAGTACTTTAAATTGAAACAATCGTCTTGTCCCCAAAAGGCAGGCGGTTGTTTTTTAATTTGCCCTAGATCGTTTTACAGTAAAACGCGGTTGCTCATTCGGGTCTGGGCCGTTAAACTAAAGGGAGCGGCGTTTGCTTGACGGACAAGTCATGAGAACGCCATTTTGTTGTCAAGGATGCGGTATAAGCCGCTTTCGGATGTCAGAATCGGATCGGACCAAGCTGGTGGAAGAACACCGGTGATAAGTAAGGAGTCTTTACATGAGTGTGCAAACACCTACATTAGAAGAAGCGCAGGGTCTCCTGCAAAAATATTATGGCTACCCCGACTTCCGTGAGGGACAGAAAAAGATCGTAGCCAGCCTGCTCGAACGTGAAGATACGCTGGGTATTATGCCAACCGGGGGCGGGAAATCGATCTGTTATCAGATCCCCGCTTTGTTATATTCGGGTTTGACACTTGTCGTCTCCCCGTTGATATCGCTTATGAAGGACCAGGTCGATGCACTGACCACGGCTGGTATTGCAGCCGCCTATATTAATAGTACGCTCAGCGGCAAAGAAGTGAATGATCGCATCCGCGCGGCGCAGCGCGGTGAGCTGAAGCTGCTCTACGTCGCGCCTGAGCGACTGGAGCTAGACTGGTTCCGAGAGGAGATGGGCTATTTGCCAATCTCTTGCGTTGCTGTGGATGAGGCCCACTGTGTGTCGCAGTGGGGGCATGATTTTCGGACAAGCTACCTGGCGGTAGCGCCGTTTGTGGACAGTTTGCCGGAGCGGCCGGTGGTTGCGGCCTTTACGGCTACAGCGACGCCCGAGGTCATGGGCGATATTCTGCGGCTGCTGCGTTTGCAGGACCCGCAGACGTATGTGACCGGACTTGGGCGGGATAATCTGGCGTTCAGCGTGCTGCGCGGCGAGAGCAAAAAGGACTTTGTCCTGAATTACGCGCGCGAGCACGCCAGCGAGCCGGGTATTGTGTACGCCGCGACCCGTAAGGACGTGGACGATCTGCATCAGCGTTTGCTGCAGGCGGGATTGCCAGCAGGACGCTATCATGCCGGGATGACGGACGATGAACGGGCCCAGAGCCAGGAAGCTTTTTTGTACGATGATATCCGGGTGATGGTGGCGACAAATGCGTTCGGGATGGGGATTGATAAATCCAACGTACGTTACGTTATTCATAACAGCATGCCGAAGAACATGGAAGCCTATGTGCAGGAAGCCGGGCGTGCGGGACGGGACGGAGAGCCGAGCCAGTGCATTTTGTTATTCGGGGCACAGGACATTATCACCCAGAAGTTCCTGATCGAGCAGAACCCGATGGAGGGTGACCGCAAACAGAACGATTACCGGAAGCTGCAACAGATGGTGGACTACTGTTACACGACGCGTTGTCTGCGCAGTGCACAGCTGGATTATTTCGGTGAGGTGCATGAGGACAAGCCGTGCGGTATTTGCAGTTCATGTACGGACGACCGTGAGCTGGTGGATATGACGATTGATGCGCAGAAAATATTCAGCTGCATTCACCGCATGCGTGAACGGTATGGTGTATCGCTGGTCGCTTCGGTGCTCAAAGGCTCCCGTGCCAAAAAAGTACTTGATTACGGCTTCAACTCCCTGCCAACGTACGGCGTGATGGGTAATCGTACGGAACGTGAAATCGCGGAGATCATCAACGTCATGGTATCGGAAGGCTATCTGATGCTGTCAGAGGGGCAGTATCCGGTTGTTCGTTTGCAGCCACTGGCGGTGGAAGTGCTCAAAGGTCAGCGTGAAGTGATGCAGCGGGTGGTGCGCAAGACGGCGGCGACGGCTTCGGGTACAAACTATGGCGGACGTCGTGGACGCGATGCAATGCCATCTGCGGTTAACGAGACGGTATTTGAGCAGCTGCGTCTAATCCGTCGTGATCTGGCGGCGAAAGAGCATGTTCCGTCGTACATTATTTTCAATGACGCGACCTTGCGCGAGATGAGTGTGGTATGTCCACAGACAGAACGTGACATGCTGGATATCAAAGGGGTCGGTGAGGTTAAGTACCGCAAGTACGGGCTGCCTTTCCTTGAGTTTTTCCAGAAGCAAACGGGCGAAGAAGTGGATACGGATGATGACGCTTTTTACGAGTATGAGTGAGTTGTTGGATTCGTGCTTTCGATTGTGCAAAGTCCAAGTTCAAGTGTTCAAATAGATGAGATAGATGTTTTTAGATTTAGTGATGCTTCGTCCATGATATGGGGAATCGTTCGTTACCGGTGTGGTTTGTGGGCAGTGCGTAGTGCGTAGTGCGTAGTGCGTAGTGCATGCAACGTGATTGAGGTTTACCACAGATGGAGCGCGAATGAGGACTTTTACAAGTTGAAGTTGGATGTGTCGTCTCTGAGGTGTGGACAAAAGACAGTGAATTGTCTTTCATAAGGTGGACATTGGTCATAGGAATGGCAGACAGTAGCGTATACAGCATGTAGTTTGATTGTGTGTATCTCATACTGTATGTTGTGTTTTGGGTTTGGCGGGGTGGATATGTCTTTTTGAAAGGAGTGTCCACTCTTTGAAAGACAAAAGTTGGATATGTCCATGTGACATGGAATGGCTATCAAAAGAGGTTTGCATGAACAGCGTCCGAGGCCGGATGGATGGCTGCGCAGCTTTCCTTTTACCAAAAATAAGGTCTGGGTGTCCAGGCAAAGGTTGTGAACCATGAAAGTTATTCTTTCTACATTAAATGCAAAGTACATCCATACCTCGTTGGCCTTGCGGTGTCTGAAGGCGTACAGTGAGAAGGATTTTGATATTGAGCTGGCCGAGTACACGATCAAGGACCCGGTCATGAATATCGTATCCGATCTGTATCAGCGCGGTGCTGACATTATCGGGTTCTCGTGTTACATCTGGAACATTGAAGAGACAATCAAGGTCATTGATATTTTGAAAAAGGTTATGCCTGAGGTGAAAATTCTGCTCGGCGGGCCGGAAGTGTCCTACGACACGGAATATTGGATGAACCGGATTCCCAATGTCGATTTCATCGTGATGGGGGAAGGGGAAGAGACGCTGCATCAGCTTTTGACGGAGCTGGAGGGGGACAAGAAGTTCCACTTCGTATATGGACTGGCGTATCGCAAAGGGGAAGAAGTCATTCTCATGCCAGGACGACCGAAGGCGGATCTGAATGATCTGCCGTCACCGCACCGTTTTGAAGAGGATATCCCGGAGCTGGGGAAACGTGTTGTTTATTTTGAGACCAGCCGTGGCTGTCCGTTCAGTTGTCAGTTCTGTCTGTCCAGTATTGAGGTCGGCGTGCGGTATTACGATATTGAGCGGACAAAGTCGGACATTCTGTACCTGATCGAGAAGGGTGCAAAGCTGATCAAGTTTGTGGACCGGACATTTAACATCAAGCGGGATTATGCGCTCGAAATGTTCAAATTCCTGATTGAGAATCATCAGGGGACGGTGTTCCAGTTTGAAATTACAGCCGATATTATGCGTCCCGAGGTACTGGACTATTTGGCAGAGAATGCTCCGCCGGGCACATTCCGGTTCGAGATTGGGGTTCAGTCTACCAATGATCCGACCAATGAACTGGTGAAACGTCGCCAGAACTTCTCGAAGCTGAGTCGTACCGTGAACAAGGTCAAAGCCAGCGGAAAAATCGACCAGCATCTGGATCTCATCGCCGGACTGCCGGAGGAAGATTACAATACGTTCCGCAAGACGTTTAACGATGTATTTGCTCTGGGGCCGGAAGAGCTTCAGCTTGGATTCCTTAAAATGCTGCGTGGTACGGGGCTGCGTCTGGATGCGGAGAAGTATAACTACACGTATATGGATCACGCGCCGTATGAGATTCTGGGCAGTGACGTGCTGCCGTTCAGCGACATCGTGCGCCTGAAGCGACTGGAGGATGTGCTGGAGAAATACTGGAACGCACACCGAATGGACCATACGCTGAAGTATCTAATGGAGCAGGAGTTCGATTCGCCGTTTGATTTCTTCCAGGCGTTCGGGGATTACTGGGAGGGTCAGGGCTGGCAGAAAATCGGTCACCAGCTGGAGGATCTGTTCACCCGTCTGCACAGCTTCCTGGAGTCGCGCAACACACCGCACATGGATGTTGTGCTTGGCTTGATGAAGCTCGATTATTTCCTCGGTCACAAATACAAACCACGCAAAATCTGGTGGGAAGATCCGCTCCAGAAAGACCAGTGGGCGGGATATATGAAAACGTTGGCTGAACGTCCGGAAGACGTTCGCCTGCCGCGCGTTGCCGGTGCCGCAGGCACGGCATGGCTGGAAAGCAGCGGCACGAGTGCGATTGCCGCTGCGGGAAGTTCGGCTGCTGCCGGAGAAGACTCTGCCGCAGAAGCGGCTGGTGTGATCGGCAGCGATGGCGCGGCGTCCGCCGTCGATGGAGCGGCGGACATGGGGGACGGCAACGCTTCGCGTGCGTTGCCGATGACCTCAGCCATGACCGCACAGACGGTCATGGGCGCCCGTGCTTTCGCCGACCTTGGTCTCGGCGAAAAGGAACTGCAGAAGCACACCGTACTGGATGTGCTTCCGTTCCGGCTTGAGCGTGTGCTAGCTGGCGCCAGCCCGCTTGCCGCGAAAGGCCGGACGCTGCTGGTCGTAGTATACCAGCAGCATGAAGGGCAGCAGGCGCAGTATTACACGCTGCCGCTGGGAGAAGAAGCCGCTGCCATATAGAAGCAGCAGCATGTGGGAGAACACCGCGATCATTAACGCGGTGCCCCCCCCCCCCGTGAGGTGCTGCCCGAAATGGGCGCAACACCTCAGCCTTACCCGGCTTGCCATTGCATAAGCCGAGCTAAGCTTTACCTTTTACAACTTCAAATTTTTCCGAAAGCATCGGAAGGTCATTGGATTCCCATAGGGGATGAGAATGGTCTTCCTTTTTTTGTTTACTCGAATTCTATAGAATCACATGTCCAATTCAGTTAAAGGAGGGCTTCGTATGAATGATAAGGCTAAAACGGAAGAAACAATTACCATAACTAAAGGTTCAGCCGACTTATTATATGTCCAAATTTCCTATAACAATGAGCATATTCAGCGCATTCGGCAGATAGCGGGTAGACGGTGGGAGTCCGAAGCGAAACGGTGGATCATCCCTAATACGATTGTAACAATCCAGAAATTTACGAACCTTTTTGATTCAGTACATGTGCAGATTAGCCCGAAGTTGTGGGTGGAGAGTGACGTATTGAGGAAATGGAAGATAAGTGGAGAACATCCCAAATGGAAAAGAGATCAAGTACAGCAAGCGCTAAAATTAAGAGGATACAGTCGCAAAACCATTAAAGCATACTGTAGTCAAATTGAACGATTTCTGGCTAGTGTTCCTCAAGTAGATACAGACATCAGCACATCCAATGTCCAGACATATTGTTTGAGTTTGCTTGAGAGAGGCGTTTCCCATTCCAGTGTGAATCAGACGATTAGTGCGATCCGATTCTATTGCAAACATGTGCTTCATAACCCGACAGAGATCCAGTATATTCGTCCAAAGAATCAAACCAAACTGCCCAACGTCATGTCTGAAAAAGAGGTTGCTCAATTACTTAAATCCGTAACTAATCTCAAGCATAAGACCCTACTGTATCTCACCTATTCGGCTGGGCTGCGTGTAGGCGAAGTCGTTCGTCTACGCTATAGCGATCTGGATATTGAGCGTCAGACACTGATTGTAAGGCAGGGGAAAGGTCAGAAGGATCGGAGAACGCTCCTCTCCAATCTTGCTTGGGAAATTGTGCAGAAATACATTGCTGCGTATAGACCCAACCGTTGGTTGTTCCCAGGACAATCTTCGGATCGGCATCTGACTGAGCGCAGCGTGCAAAAGGTTTTTGAAGAAGCCAGACAAAGAGCAGGCATTGTGAAAAAAGTTAGTATTCATGCCTTGAGGCACTCTTTCGCTACGCATTTACTAGAGAACGGAACAGACCTGCGCTACATTCAGGAGCTGCTTGGTCACACGAGTGCAAAAACAACACAGCGCTATACGCATGTCAGCACGAAAAATATTCAGCGAATTCAGAGCCCACTGGATCGTATGGAAATGGGAGATTGAGAACCCATTAATTCTCCCTTTTTCACCAAATTTTTCTTCGCAAATATTACCGCATAGGTTATCATATACGTAGTTCAGATATTACGATGAATGTGTGATATTTTGCGAAGTACATAAATTAAATATTATCAGAAAGTGCTGAAATCCTTGAGAAGGAGAAGTTCTTTATATGAATATCAAAGAAATAAAAATGAATTCATTAGCTCTAAAAAAACAACTTAAAGTACTAGTTGAAAACGACTTTCTAACAGATTATAAATTCATTGAAGACATTCCAGAATCACCAGGTCAGTATTGGGAGTTTAAACTAAGTTTGCTTAATGTAGATCTTGATAAAGAGATCACTAGGAGTGTCGGTTTTCTTGTAGGTAATGGTAGATTTAAAAATGTTAATTTATCAATAAATGATTTTTTCAGTAATAATGATGCGCTAGCTGAGGAAATTTATACACTCGACGAATTTACAGCATTTAATAACCTAGTTCCAATACTAAAGAATTTCGATGAATATGAAAACTTGGGTTATATTGTTGCGATACAGCTTAACTCATTCATTATTGGTGGAAACGATTGGCTAAGGCAAGTTTGTGATGAGTTTATATTAATAATTCATTTAGACGAAAAAAATAATGATGAGATCTGCATTAGCACAATGCAAAGTGAAAGATATAAGATAAAAATTGAAGAATCCAATCAAACAAATTTCTTAATAGTTCCGTTTGATAAGTGCCGATATTTTGTTAATTATTCTAGAGTAGAGGGGTACTACGATATGAAGTACTACGAATATGAAGTGGCTTTTTCCTTTGCAGGTGAAGATCGAGAATTGGTTGATGAAATTGCCGATCTTTTAAGAAAATCTAATATTAGAGTATTTTATGATATGTATGAAACTGTTTCATTGTGGGGGAAAGACTTATACACACATCTAGACGAAATATATAGAAATAAATCAAAATACTGCGTAATGTTTATATCAGAGCATTACAAACAAAAAGTGTGGACAAATCATGAAAGGGAAAGTGCTCAGGCGAGATCCTTTGTTGAGAAAGTAGAATACATACTTCCAATTAGATTAGATGATACTGAAATACCTGGAATTAGATCAACTACTGGGTATATTGATGGGACTCTCTTTAATGCTTCTGATATAGCAGGATTTATCAAGAGTAAAGTTAGAGGTTTTTGAGAGAGTTTTCAAAGAAGCCAGCACCCTCTGATAACACAGTATTCACGCTGCGGGCCTTTCGGCCCTTGGATCGCCAGAAGGTGAGAAGCCAAGAAGCGAATTCAGGCGAACAACCTCTGCGAGCCTAAGTCTGACGACCCGATCCCTAGCGGTCACTTAAGGCTCTCGGGTTCGTGAATACAACAACGTTATCGGAAATCTTCGTAAATATAAATCAAATAAACTCAAGGGGGATTGCGATGAAGAATCAAAAACCAGTAGCTATCGAAGAATACAATGAAGAATGGCCAAAAGCATTCAATATAATAGAATCAATTTTATCAAATAAACTTGGTGGTCTAGCATTACTAATCGAGCACGTTGGAAGTACATCGGTACCGAATCTTGCAGCCAAGCCAATAATTGATATTGATGTAGTAATTGAATCTATGAAGTACCTACCAGGGGTGATCAAGAAGCTAGACGAACTAGGATATGTACACGTGGGTGATTTAGGAATTAAGAACAGAGAGGCATTTGCAAGAAAGGACGTTTATGTACCTTACAGTAGTGAAGGCTACGTGAAGCATGAACATCATCTATACGTATGCAATAGAGAAAGTGACGAACTAAAAAGACATATAATGTTTCGAGCTATATTAAGAAAGTATCCCTTGTTGGCATCTGAGTACACAAATTTGAAGATCCAACTGTCAAGGGAATTCAGAAACAATCGCAAAGCCTATACTGAAGGAAAGACAGAATTTGTTACGAGGATAATGAATGAGTATAAAGATGTTTTGTAGAGTATTTCAGTAAGACGAAGACATCCGATAACAAAGTGTTCCAACTTCGCGACTGTCGTCGCTCGGTCTGCCTGAGGAATTTTCATTGATGCAGATTCAGGCAGACACATCGTTTTCCTAAGATAAGGGAAATCGACGTCAGGAACACAAAAACGTTATAGGAAATCAGCAAACACATAAAGAAAACTTATTTTATTCAAGATTTTTTAAGGGAAGTGATTGAGTGAATAAAGACATTCTACTTGAGTGGGACAGTAAGCATAGTGCGATGAAGAACACGAAAGAAAACTATTGGAAAACCTATAGGAAGTGGCGTGACGAGAACAAAAGCGATTATCATGATACTTTCATGGGCAAATTATATGATGAATTTATAAGCGTTGAAGAGCGAGCCATATACCTAAAATATAGTTTTAATACAACAGAAGCCGTAGTATTTTGCTCGATTAATATTTTTTACATAGAAGAGCACATAGGAACTTATGATATAGAGTTCTTTTTGAATGGTGAGATTGCTGATGATTATCTGGATTTTGGAGACGCATTACTTAAAGATCGGATCATTAAAGTAAAGCATAATTTGAAGACTGCAAGAAGCGCTATAAAACTAGGAATTGAAGTATCAGATATTTCGAAAATCACAGAAATTCCACTCAAATATATAGAAATATTAAAAGAAAAATATAGTTGATATAAAGGGAATGTTACAAGAGGGATAAGCAATTCAAAGAAGCTGCTGACATCCTATAACATAATATTCAAGCAGCGGCTCCTTAAGGAGCCTTGGTCTGCGAGTTGGATTTCGAAGAGGGATTTCAGCAGACAACCCCTTTGGGGTTCATGAATACAGGAACGTTATGCGCAATACCTGAAGTTCAGATAATAGAAGGAGTGATCCGGGATTAACAATTTTTCTGTAGAAATGTTCAAAAGTAAATATGCATGTACAGAGCACCCAACAATAATTATTGATGGCGTTCCCTTCGATTTATATCTTCATAATCTGTATCCAGACAACTTATTTTTAGGATTAGTTCCTACTATTACTGATTGGATTCACATGAAGGAAGAGGCTATATTTGTACTCAGCCGATTTCATTCGGAACAAGAGACTGTAATATTGCCAATCTTAATGTGTCCAGACGATTGTGACTTAATTTGTACAGTAATCGTTGCTGAAGTGATCATTAATAATAATCAGATAATATGGAAGCGTGTGGGAACAGATATAAGTAATTTAGGATTGACATCTCAATATGAACTAATTGGGACTGAAGTTAATTGGTTAAATTCAGTTCCTGAAATGATATTTGATAAGAATACATACCTAGAGAACCTCAAGTTGATATATAAACCAATTGAATAAATAAATATCGTAGAATTTCAGAGAAGTCAGATGCTGCGCATAACAACATATTCACGCTTTGGTCCACTCGGCCCTCGGTCCGGCAGAAGTTAGAAAAGGACTCGAAGTGGCATTTCAGTAGCAGAGAAGCAGATTCAGCCGGACACATCCCCCACCTAACCGCGTCGCGGCCACCACTTCGTGGCTTAAGGTGGAGGGACGTCGTGAATTCAAGAACGTTAAATGAAATCATTGCAGAATTTAAAACTCTTATTAGTATTTATTGAATACATACAGTAGAAAGTAGGGATTTAATTTTGTATGGAGTAGTCCTTCATTTTGATTTAGAAACAGAACGAATCATAAAAACGCTTTGGAAGGAATTAAGCGATAGCGGTATATCTAACTATGCTTATGAGATTGAGAATAGAAAGCCTCATCTAACACTATCAGATTATTCAGATCTAAAGGAATCGGAGTATAGCGAATTGTTTGATGGTTACTATAATTCGGCTCCAAAAATTCGTCTTAGCTACAACACATTAGGAACCTTTATGAACAGCGGAGCCTTATTCTTATCCCCAAATCCGACCGAGGAACTTATAAACTTTCACTCTAATTATCATAACCACTTCAAGAAATATAATGCTTTTTCCAATCTGATGTATCACCCTGAAAGATGGATACCCCATTGTACGATTGCCAACCACTTAGATGATCAAAAACTTTTAGAAGCATTACATTTCACTACAAAAAGATTAGAGAGTATGCAAACTGAAGTACAAGAAATATCATTGATCAAAATTATATACCAGAATAATAAAAGAGTGATTGAAACTGTAATTAGTAAGGCACTTATATAAGATCTTTGTAAGTTAATCGGTGAAGACAATGACATCATCTAACATATTATTCACGCTGCGGGTATACGCCCTTGGTCCGGCATAAGCCGGACACCCGACATGCGTCGGGTCGTGAATACAGGAATGTTATACGAAAATTCAGAAAAGAAAAAAGCAGTTAGGGTTTCCTAACTACCATATCTTTAAAATCGATATTCAATTGCAATGTCGATAAAAAATCCACACCTAAGATTCCATCGAAACCATAAGGTTCTTTTGTTTGTCCAAGCTGAATGACGAAATCATTTAATGTATGGTGGTTTAAGGTCAACGAGTGAACGGGCTGTTGAAATGAAAGTTCACTTTGACCTCCAATTCCATACATTCGAACGGCACGACCTTGTATAGGATCAATGGTTAGGCCAGTAGGCTCGATTAAATCAATATCAAAGATGGTAGTTGCACATCCTGTATCCAATAATACATTGGGAAGCAAGACAGATTGATTTTGATAAGTGAATAAAACTTCAATAATAGGAAGGCCATTAACTAATCTTATTCTCATCGAAGACCTCTAATTCCAATGAATTCTTGTTCTTGAACTTCGATGTTCTCATTGGCAGTATGAAAGATATAGTACTCACGTGAAGGTTCAGAAGAATGATGTTTTTTGTAAGCATCCCAAGCAAGCTTAGTATCTTCATAATCATTAATGACAGAGAATTCTTCAATATTACGCATGTTATTAGCTGAGTAGGCTGAAATTGCTTCAACAAGAACCCAACGATTAGGAAACTGAACTCTAGCCTCAGACCATTTCATATCCTTTCCTCCTTTGATTCTTTGCTTTTAATTGTACGTAGAATAGAGGAGAAGGGCAATAAAGAAGTTAAAGTATAGTCAAAGGCGTCTGAATCTTCGTATAACATAATATTCACGCTGCGGGCATACGCCCTGGATTCGGCATCCGCCGAACACTCGACGTGCGTCGGGTCGTGAATACAGGAACGTTATCGGAAATACTCAGAACTACAAGCATAATAAAAGGAGAAATGAGAGATGGAAATATATATATCCAATAATGATGATGCTCTGAACAAGTATTCTCAATTTACGGAACTATTCAAAAATAATAGGTTTTTGATCGATCAGGATCATGATTTTATCAAAGATTATCTTTCCAGTCTTGTAACAAAAACATATGAAGTGATGAATGGTCAAAAATTTTATAGAGCAAGGGTTAATGGATTGAGTCCGTTTAATGAGGATAAGGATTTAGGAGCTCCGCCTGACGGAAAAGCTTCTTATGGTAGGGTAAATCCTAAAGGTATTTCTTATCTCTATGTAGCAGAAGCTAAGGAAACTGTCATTGCAGAAGTCCAACCATGGCTAAATGCAAGTGTCACAATAGCTGAATGTACTGCATTAGAAACATTAAAGGTAGTAGAGTGTTAAGCAGAAAAGCAGACTCTCATTAAGCCTCTCAGGTTTATAAACATGACGTACTGTAATATGAAGTGCGACAACTACTGGAAATAAAAAAATGGCCCATAGCCTGATTCGTGTAGAATGAAAATTACCACACCAGCATTCACACAAGGAGAATCTTTCATGAGTTATTCACATCTTAGCATAATCAAACGCAGCAAGCTAGAAATCCTACATCGACAATTTAGCAACCTTCATTGAACGGAAAACACGCCTGTACACCGCGATTCAAATGCCTGATCGTACGGCTCTATCGATGGAGATTGCCTTTGGTGTAGCCGCTGCTCAGTATCTTGCTGTAGCTTTTCAAACTGCTACAACAGACCGTGACAAGGAATTTGCCTGCTACGCGAACTTGGAGGAAACGCACGACGTACAGATCTATTTTGCCGACCCTTCTCTTCCTGGCAACGAGGTTCAAATTAGGATGCAAACGGCTTACTTTGTGAGTTTTTTCCTAAGGGCACAGACTTTACTCAAATATTAGATGCAGCATTGGATCGTTCGCTTCATTTAATCAACCATCGCCCTCGGAAATGTCTGGGCTGGAAAACCGCTCACGAATCTTTCACAGAGGAACTGTCGCACTTGGTTTGACAATCTATCACGTAAAAACGGTAGGTGAAATTAATGCAAATAAGATGAATATGGATAATATTTACGATTTAATCCGGTTCGAGGAAACAAAACAACTGGTGGCGTATGCAGGATCTGTAAGTATCAAAAACCCGACATAAATTGCGGGCTTTTGATACTTTATTGTTGGGGGATGAAAGGCGCTACCCAGTAAATTCCTGGACCCATGTGTTGTTATAATAAGCAATACCGATATGAGTATAACTATTATTCAGTATATTTGCTTTGTGGCCAGGGCTATTCATCCACTCCTTCATAACCTGGGTAGGGGTGGTTTGCCCTTTTGCGATGTTTTCTCCAGCGGTATTATATGTGATCCCGAATTCCTTCATCATATCGAAGGGGGATCCATGTGTTGGCGAATTATGATCAAAGTAACTGTTGTTGTACATGTCCTGTGCCTTGACCATAGCCACATTTGACAATTCTTCATTCCTACTCAAGGAACTTAATCCTGTTTTGGCCCTTTCTTGATTGACTAGATCCAGAACCTGCTGCTCAAAATCGGTTTTATCCGTAGTATTTTTTTTACCTTTCTGTACTTGTCCTGTTGGCTCCTTATTTTCAGGATTTCCTGCAGGTGCCTGGTTTACTGGATTTCCATCCGGTGTTCGAACCAGATCCAACAAATCCAATGGAATTCCATTTTGGGCTTCTTTTGTTGTAATAGATCTCTCTTGCCAAGATGTAGCTGTTGATGATGCCTGTGTGAGGACAGAGTTTGGTGCAGCAGCATGATCATGAATTGAAATTTGTTTTTGCTCAGGAGTCACTTGTTTTTGCATCATATTGTTATGGGACGAACAGCCTGCCACCAATAATAATATTATTAAAACGAAAAACTTTGCCATTTGCCAACCTCCTAGATCCGTTAGTTAATGAAGTTCCCGGATTTATGTTTTCCTGTATGCCATTTACTTATTCCTAATATGCTTCTCTCCTTATCCAGTACTTTTTTATGATCGATACCGTTTAGATAGCCTTGTCTTTTTTTGTGTCTCGAGGAAAGCGTGTTGCGAATGGTTATGGATAAAGAAGGCCATATCGGGTCATAAATGCATCACGGGATGAATGTTATCTATTTCAATGGGATTCCTGATGATTGGAGTATTTCGATGGATAATTGGAATCTATTCAAACTAATTTCACTCCTTCATTATTGTCGCGAGATACAGTGTACTTTTCAATGTCCTGCTTAATTAAACGCCCCCGTTGGCGGTATAGACAATTTAATAGAATATAAACCATATGCTGCATCATATAAAACAAACTGAAAGCAAATATTTGATAATTCGATGAAGCCAGAAACTGCGTTTAACACAGTATTCAAGCTGTATAGCTATCGCCCCTTGATTGACAGATGTATAATGATGGAAGGAATATCAGTCAACAAACGCCCCAGCCTAAGATAAGAGCTATCTAAGGCCGGGGCGTTTCGTGAATACAAGAAAGTTATGAGAAATCATCGTAAATAAATTACAAGATAGGAACTGTATAATGCTACTCATTATATACAGTTATGGTTAAGTGCTTGAAATATTCGTTTTAACTAATCTTATGAGGTGGTTATTATGCAAATAAGAAAAGCAACGATTAATGATGCAAAAGGCATTGCAAAAGTTCATGTGGATAGTTGGAGAACAACTTACAAAGGTATTATTCCAGATGAATTCTTATATAATCTATCATATAAAAAAAGAACTGAATTATGGATCGAAAATATTGAAAGAGAAGATAATTTTGTAGTTATAGCAGAAAACCCAGAAGGAGAAATTATTGGATTTGCAGATTCTTGGAAGAGAGAAACAAATATAGTAGCCAATTCTAGTGATTTAACATCTATATACATACTTAAGGAATATCACGGAAGAGGTCTAGGCAAAGAATTACTTAAACAACTTTTTCTACAATTTAAATTTTTAGGCTATCAAAAGATATTTGTTGAAGTTCTAGAAGATAATAAGACACGATATTTCTATGAACATTATGGAGCTAAATTATGTAAATCAATTCAAATAATAATCGGAGGAAAAGTTCTAAATGAATTAATTTATGAATGGGATAACATTGATGAGGTTTTAGCGAAATTCAGTAGAACGGAAGCGGACTCAGGCGACAACCACTGAGAGGCTAGGTCCTGACGGACCCAGTCGCTACGTTCCTTTGAGCCTCTCGGAGTGAATACAGCAACGTTATCTAAAATCAGGACAAATAAGTAATATCAAAATCTAGGAGTGTGATTCGACTTGGAGAACTCAAATTTAAAAGATCTTATTGAAAAATACCTGAGCGCATATAACACGTTTAACATTGATGGAATGATAGGAGTTTTGAATGAAAATATTCATTTTCGAAACATTTCTAAAGGTGAAGTGAATTCGGAAACAAAGGGGATTCAGGAATTTCGCACATTAGCAGAGCAGTCCATTCAGGTATTTTCTCAAAGGCGTCAAGTAATAAAGAACATTATTTTCGCAGGAGATAAAGCAGAGGTTGACATTGATTATGAGGGAATATTGTCCAGTGATCTCCCTAATGGAATGAAGGCAGGAGAAACATTAAAACTTCAAGGGAAATCAATATTTCAAATGAAAGATAAGAAGTTAATACTGATTGAAGATCTTAGTTGAAACATTATTGAAAGTTATTCATAGATTACCCTGAAATCAAATAACAATATATTCATGCATCGAGCATACGCCCTCGGTCCGGCAGAAGCATTTCAGGGAAGCAGGGGCTGCCGGACATACTTGGCATACGCTAAGCGTCGTGGATGCAGTAACGTTAGCCAAAAGAAGTTCTTAGTTTAGGAGGAGTCTCTATGATATTAGAAAAAGTTATAAATAGAATTGTAATACAAAGTGAATATAAGGATTTTGTTGATAAGTATATAGATAATATACTTAACGAATTTAAAGGTAAGATCCATAGTATTTATATGTGTGGCTCGATTCCAAAAGGAACGGCTACACCTTTTAAGTCAGATGCAGACTTTACTATTGTATGTGCAAATCCTGAAGATATTGATTACGAAAGAATATCAAATATTAAAGACAGGCTTTTGGAAGAATATCCAGTCCTAACTAAGATCGATACGATTATTTGCTCGATTGACGATGTATTAAGTAAACCACATGAGTGGGGTTTTTGGGTTAAGATCATTTGTGTTTGCATGTATGGTCATGACATTGGTGAAAAAGTACCACCGATAATTATTTCTCCAGAGTTCATTCTAGACTTAAATACAGAGACCAAAGAAGAAGTAGATCGTGTACGTCGTTCACTTTCTACTGCTAGTGATCACAAAATGAAAACTAAATATATTAAAGGGTATTCGAAGAGATTAATTCGTGCATTATACTCTTTGGTTTTAGTAGATACAGGTGTATGGCAAGATGACATTATTGAGATGAAGAATGCCATATTAAACTATTGTGAGATTGACTCCGCTTTAGTTGAGTATCTGTATGCTTGTTACTTGGATAGTGATGTACTTGTTGAAGAGTTTCTGGGAACTGCAGATGAAGTATATAGCTATTTTGAGAATGCCTTAAATGCAATAGCTGCTTCCAGAACTTCCTTCGACTAACAAAATATTGACGATCCGGGTCACTCTGAGAAGCGAATGACCAGATTCAGCCCCTAAGCCGTCGGGACCCACTGCATTAGGTGTTCGGCAAGCCTCACAACTATAAGCAGCGACTCTAAGGGGCCAGGACGTCGTCAATACAAAACGGTTATCTGACATAAACCTATTACATTTTAGGAGCAAATAATGAATATCACTTTCTCGAAATGGGTGCAATATTATCGAAGAAATAATCAAAACCTCAAATATATTCATTGGGATGACAACTATAAATTAACAACTAATGAAAGAAAAATAATCATTAAGTCAATTCAACAGTTTCAATTAGGAGAAAACTCTGAAGGTAAATATCTAATTAAACGTGCGCAAGAATATGTACATCAGACGCAAGATCAGGATTACTATGAAGCACTTATAGAATTCATTAAAGAAGAACAGCGGCACGCTAGAGATCTAGGCAGATTTATGAAGGTACAGGGAATCCCACTCCTTCGTAGACATTGGGTGGACAATGCATTTAGAAGATTACGTCGATATGCGAGTCTAGAACAATCAGTCATTGTTCTATTAATTGCTGAGATCATTGCTAAGTTGTACTATAAAGCCTTGCAAAAATCTACAAAGTCAAAAGTATTAATCGATTTATGTAATCAGATTTTAAGTGATGAGGAGAAACATGTTCAGTTTCAATCCGAAACACTTCATAAACTTGCACAAAATAGAAACGTTCTCTTTAACAGAATAGTTTATATCCTTCGTAGAATCCTTTTTGAAGGGACGCTAATTATAGTATGGTATCAACATAAGCCTGTGTTTAAAGCTGGGGGATATAAACTCAAAAGTTATTACTATGAATGCCGTCATGAGTTTAACTTAACGAAGAAGATTATAGCTAATTCACAGTAGAGATTTACGACAGATAACATTATATCCAAGATTTCAAAAAGAGAGGTAAATGTAAAAATGAAAAGAGAACTTTTGGATAAAGCCATACAACTTCGCGAAGAAGGACGAGCTAAGCAGGATCAAGCGATACTTGCTGAAGCGCGTACAATGCTTTTAGATTTGCTTTTCACTTACCCGGACGATGCTGAGATCAATTTTCAGACGGCTGTTGCTCATGACAATTCAGGACTAGGAAAAGAAGCCATTCCATTTTATGTTCGAGCTATTGAACAAGGACTATCCGGGCCAGATCTTGAAAGAGCATTGCTTGGTCTGGGAAGCACATATCGATATTTAGGATTTTATCAGGAAGCAGAGGAAACATTGCGTCGAGGTGTAAAAGAGTTCCCTGATCATAGAGGTCTTCAAGTGTTTCTGGCGATATCTCTTTATAATACGGGAAAATACAAAGAATCAACTGAACTTCTTTTAGCTAATTTGCTAGAAACAACTTCAGATGAAAAACTTCAGTATTTTAGCAGACCGATTCAATACTATGCACTACATCTTGATGAAACCTGGGAATGAGTTAAGAAGGGAGATATTCATATTAGTAATATAGACAAGCGAAATAGACTGAGTGAGGAAGTTTTCTCTTATACATTAACGTAGGACAATAAAGTCTTTATATACTGGAATGGAAAGCAAGTTTCAATATTATCCGGCAAGGCAAGTAATAAATTTTTAAATTCAATTGAAGGTAAAGATCATAAGGAAATACAGTTAGTCATGGCAAAGATTACTGGGAATTTTAAACGCGGCAATGAGAAAGATAACAAATCTGAGCAGTAAAATGCAGCTGATGCATGAAGGTCTGACATCTCATAATGCCATAGCACGTTGAGGGCATCCTGTTAGGTGATTAAGGTTGTTGGATTCGGGATATATCTAATCTAATGGATATTTATATGATAGACAGGAGCTGGAAACGATGATAAAAGGATTCGGAGGAATTTTCTGGAGAACCAAGAATCTTGAAGTGGTAAAAAAATGGTACAGTGATGTGCTGAAGATTGAAATAGAAGATTGGAATGGGACTGTGATCAAACCCGAAGCAGGTAATGAGACCATCTTTTCTTTCTTTCCGGAGAATGACAGTTATTTTCCGACAGAACAACAAGTGATGTTAAATTTCCAAGTGCATGATATAAACGAGACTATTCAACATCTTGAACATATTGGGGTACCTCTTGTTAAGAAAAAAGAGATTAGTGAATATGGAAAATTTGTCTGGATTGAAGATCCTGAAGGTCGACTGATTGAGCTTTGGGAAAAATAACGTGAATTCAGTTTGCTATCGACTCAATGTTCGAGAAAATGAGTGAGAAGCTTGCACAGATCACATTAGTGATCGTGCAGGCTTTTTTTATTAAAACGAAGGTCATTTACAAAAAAAAGTTGAAAGCGTTTTATAGGTGTGATACTATTTTATCAAGATAATAATTTATTATTTGTACAATAAAAATACATTGTTGAATGAAGAGAAGGGAGTTCAAATTGATGGGGAGTGAGAATCGGCAGTATCTGGAGAGGTTTTTTCCGATCGCTTCATTTATTGCGGCAATTATAGGACCTAAATGTGAAGTCGTCGTACATGATATCAGTGATCCGGAGCACTCTATTGTTTTTATTGAGAACGGTTATATTAGCGGACGTGAAGTAGGCGATGCATCCACTGACCTTGTTTTGAAAATCCTCAAATCGGAAGCTTATCATGAGGAACAGTATATAGCCAACTACAAAGCGTCAGGCAAATTCGGTCAGAGTTTCCGATCGTCTACCTACTATATAAAGAATGATGAGAATAAGCTGGTTGGACTGCTCTGCCTGAATATAGACGTTACTCATATGGAAGTAGCGGCTGAATGGGTTCAACATATTTTACAAGGAGGACCTAACCCGTATGTAATGCCTGCTGCTGCTGAAAAGTCGAAGGAAGAAAAGCAAACAACGGAGTACCTGCAGGGAAATGCAGATGATCTGCTGCAGCATATGATAACTTCGGTTATTGGCAAATTAAAAATTCCGCCGGAACGTTTGTCATCGCAGGAGAAGATTGAAGTTGTCCGCGAATTAAACGAGCTTGGAGTTTTCTTACTGAAAGGCGGCGTTTCACAGGTAGCAGCTTCTTTATCAATATCTGAACCTACAGTATATCGCTATTTACAAAAGCTGAAATAAACAGAAATCCAGATGGAAAACAAGAAGGTGAGATACATGAGCTATAACTTTGATCAAATGATTAGCAGAGTAGGTACCAATAGCGCGAAGTGGGACGGGGTTGTGAACAGTTTGGGGGACGATATGATCGTTCTCTCTGTTGCGGATATGGATATCCAAGCGCCTCCTCAAGTCGTGAATAAGGTGAGCGAGATGGCGCGGCACGGAATCTACGGATATACCGATGCGTTCCCTCCGTATTATGAGGTCGTACAACAATGGCTTGATAAAGCTTACAGATGGGATGTACCGAAAGAATGGATTGTGTTCTGCCCGCGAATTGTACAGGCTGTATCGATTATAATCGAAAGATTCACAGAACCTGGTGACCGAATTTTGATGCATACTCCGGCATATCAACCTATCGCTAATGCTGTTGAAATTAATCATAGAAAACTAGTGGAAAGCCGGCTGCTGCTTAGAGATGGACGATATGAGATCGACTTTGATGATATGGAGCGCCAAATGAGTGCAGGGGTCAAGATTGTTCTGTTAATCTCTCCACATAATCCGACCGGGCGTGTATGGACAAAGGCGGAATTGGAACGTATAGCCGAGCTCTGCATTCGTTATGATGCATTGCTCGTATCGGATGACATTCATGCTGACTTTATTCACGAAGGACACGAGCATACGATTATCGCGAAATTATCAGAGCAGATTGCGGAGCGTTCCATTATTTGCACTTCGCCAGGTAAAACCTTTAACTTAGCAAGTCTTGAAATCGCTAATATTGTGATCCCGAATATGCAGTTACGAGAGGGATTCCAACTTGGGTTACGACAGGCCGGCATTCATAATCCTACTTTTTTTGCCATCCCTGCTTTGGAAGTGGCTTATACGGAGTGTGATGATTGGCTTAACGAGCTTCGATCTTATATTACGGACAATATTTCATTTACGGAAGATTTTTTTGCTGAGCATATGCCTGAACTAAAAATAGTGAGAGCAGAAGGAACCTACCTTCTGTGGGTAGATTGTACGGCCCTTAGCAGAAATGAAAGCGATTTAATGGAATGGATTCAACAAAAGAGCCGGGTTAGCGTCAGTTTTGGTTCGTCCTTTGGCGTGGATGGCGAAGGATTTATTCGCCTGAATCTCGGTGCTCCCAGGGCACTATTGCAAGAGGCTTTTGAGCGAATGGTCAGCAATTACCCTTTAAAGTAACAGATAACTTCTTACATCATCGATAGGGGGAACCTTACAATGGCTATGCCAAATAAGGAAAAGACGGTTAAGCAACCTACTCTGTTTTTAGCTTTATTACCGATTGTTACTATGGTTTTACTGTTATGTATAGGATATGTTCTATTCGAATTGCCACCTGAGCCGCTAATCATTATATCCACAGTAGTTGCCGGAATCATCGCCATTAAGCTGGGTCACAACTATGACGACATAATGAATTCCATCGCGCAAAAGATCGCAAAGACCATGCCGGCTATCTTGATCCTGATTACTGTCGGATTTATGATTGGCGCCTGGATGATCGGTGGAACGATACCCATGATGATCTATTATGGACTTAATATTATTAATCCGCAATTTTTGCTGATTACGGCATTCATTGTCACTTCCATTGTCTCCTTATGTACAGGTACCTCTTGGGGATCAGCAGGTACGATCGGCGTAGCATTTATGGGGGTAGGAGCTGGCCTCGATGCGAATCTGGCTGCTGTTGCAGGTGCAGTTGTAGCAGGGGCATATTTTGGAGACAAACTATCTCCTTTATCAGATACAACAAACTTGGCAGCGCTGTCAACAGGAGTTAACTTGTATGAACATATAGGTCATTTGCTGTATACCACGGTCCCATCATTTATCGTAGCTGGAGCGGTCTTCTTGATCACTGGTTTTAATAGTGGTGGCTCGGATATGGCTATTCCTGAGAAGGTTGTTACGATTATGGATACTTTAAGTACAGTGTTCAACTGGAATTTATTATTACTGCTTCCGGTATTGATCGTATTGTACGGTTCAATTCGCAAAAAACCTACCATACCGGTGATGCTGATTTCCTCTTTTGTAGCAATGGCGAACGGTATGATCTTTCAAGGGTTTACACTGCATGATGTAATTACTTCCGTCATTAACGGCTTCGATGTAGCTATGATTAACGTTCAAGGCTTCGATGCCGCTACAGTGATTTCAGATATTCCTAGGTTGCTGAACCGCGGTGGGATGAACTCCATGATGGGAACATTGTTGATTTGCTTCTGTGCCATTACCTTCGCCGGTACCATTTCGTTGACCAAGTCGCTGGAATTGATTGTAGGTAAGATCCTTAAATTTGTACATTCGACAGGATCGCTGATTTTGGCAACAATTGCTACTGGTCTGACGATGATCGGGGTAACGAGTAATGGGCAGGTATCGATCCTGATGCCTGGTGAAATGCTGCGAGAGGCTTACATTCGCCGTGGACTGCATCCGAAGAACCTGGGTCGAACCATTGAGGATTCCGCTACCATTATTGAACCGATCTTGCCATGGACCGCAGCAGGGGCTTATATGGCTGGTACGCTTGGCGTCGCAACTCTGTCATATTTGCCTTGGGCAGTCCTCTGCTGGACAGGTATTATCTTTGCGATCATCTGGGGTTTTACAGGCTTTGGAATCACCAAGCTGACTCCAGAGCAGCAGCAGGAAATGCTCAAGGAATATGATGATGCAAAAGCAGCCAAATCATTATAAGAGGGGGGATCACACCCCTCGCTTGTGTAACAGAAAAAACAAAGCGTATTAATGCGTGGATAAAGGGAGAGAATTTCTATGACAAAACAAGAGAGAATATCAATCGCAACTTCAAACGCTCCAGGTGCGATCGGTCCTTACTCACAGGCTGTACAATTTGGGAATATGATGATTACTTCCGGGCAGCTTGGAATGAATGCTGCAGGAGAGTTTCCGGATTCTGTATCGGAGCAGGCGAAGCAATCGCTAACTAATGTGAAGGCAATTTTGGAAGCTGCAGATTATGCCATGGAGCATGTAGTGAAAACGACGGTATTTCTAAAAGACATGAACGATTTCCAAACTGTTAATGAAGTATATGCGACTTTCTTTGCGGAGCCTTATCCGGCACGCAGCGCCGTTGAGGTTGCAAAGCTGCCGAAGGACGGACTTGTGGAGATTGAAGTAATCGCGGTAAAATAACTAGTATTCGATGAGCCTCCGGGAAACCGGGGGCTTTTTTATCGTACAGATTGTCAAACAAATTAAAAGCTTATGAAAAGTGGCAAAAATCGCGTGTTGATAGTATAACAGTACTTGTATGGCGGCTTGTTTAATTGACGCCCAAATATTACAATATTATGATATGGTCATCGCTAAACATGAATTTTGGCTCCAAATAAAGAGAGCAAGGGGAGGTGCTGTAATGCCAAAATTAAAAGATATCGCAGAACGTGTAGGCGTATCCATATCAACGGTTTCGCGTGCGATCAGCAATGATACCAATCGACCGGTCAATGAAGGGACAAAGCGAAAAATTAGGGAAGCTGCTCTTGAATTAGGATATATTTTGGAAGAACCCTCCAAATCTATTGGCAAAGATAATACCTCAGCCAAACGGATAGCTTGTATCGTGCCACAAATTTTGATGGATGATCATCCGTACTTTTCACAGGTACTGACAGGTTTTCACGTTAAAATGACGGAACTGGGACTGCCTCCAGCAATTGTCCGCACTTGCGAAGAACTTAGTGACACTGAACGGATAAAGATGATGCTTCAGGAAACGGGTACTCAAGGTATAGTCGCAATCAGCTGGTACGATGAAAAATTGTTTGAGCTGCTTGAGCAAGAGAATATCACTGTATTGGGTGTAAGTCTCAATGACGAAAGGCTTACTGTACCTGTCGTTGACTGTGACCGAATATTTTCTGCCCGCACAGCAGTCCGTCATTTGATCGAGCAAGGCCATACCCGGATTGGGTTTATCGGTGGCCCCGCATATTCGGAACAAATAGAGAGCGAAGAAAGGTACGTCGGTTATAAATTTGCCATGCTGGAAGCAAACCTGAATCTGAATGAACATTGGATTATCAACACCAACTGGAATGTGAATCTCAGCTACAGCAGATTGACGGATCTCCTGACCGAGACGCCCAAGTCTGATTGGCCGACGGCAATTTTTTGTGCAAGTGATATGCTCGCTATTCCTGCGATGCGGGCAGTGGTTGAACAAAATGGCCGTATTCCTCAAGATATCGCATTCGTGGGCATGGATAATATTTCTATGGCGCAGTATACAACCCCACCTCTGACGTCCGTGCAAGTTCCAAAATATGAAATCGGCAAAGTAGCAGCACAATTAATTAACGATTATCTGGAAGGACGTTATTCATCTCTCCATAAAGTGTTGTTGCCCAGCACCCTTATTGTGAGGGAATCATCTGTTTATGATCGTACAAATCGTACGAATGACTAGATAGTTGTGTGATATTTTGTTACATATGAATCCAGATAACTTTAATATAAAACCTACGAGGAATGCATCCACGTGGGTTTTTCTTGTTTTATTTAGCCAAATTTAATCCAAATTAAGCCAAAAAAATGTTTGACAACTGTCTGTGGGCTATATTATGATGTATTGAATCAAGCGTTTGGATTTGTTTTCTATATTTTTGGATTTAGCCAGCAGCTAAGATTTTATCTTAAAACAAATTATTGATTGCGCTTCCACACCCCTTTAAATCAATGTTTATATAAAATAAACAAGAATCCTCTAAAACTCTTACAACCTATTATCCAAACTGATTCCTTTCAATTTACATAAAATATACTCCAAATAGAACCAAATATATATCCAAATATATATCCAAAAAAACAAATCCTTTTGCGTTAGATGATGAAGTCATCTATTAACGCTATTCACTCACTTTGTGTAACAACTTCTAACATATAAGTACTTTAAATCAAATCTTGAAATCAAAAAAGAAAGGTGGGAACTGCTTCGAGCGGCGTAAGCGCTGGTGGTAACACAAAGACATTTTGCCAGGCAGAATTGTAGTGACAATTCCAGGGGGGATGTTCATGGCCAATACAACTGTACAACCTGCAATGAATGCAGTACATGAAAAGAAGAGAAGAAGACGTCAAAAGTGGAACCCCATTTTACGAAATTGGCAGCTTTATTTGTTAATCTCGCCAGTTGTTGCGTATTACATTGTCTTTCAGTACTTGCCGATGTATGGCATTCAAATCGCATTTAAGGATTTCATTGCAACGAAGGGAATCTGGGGAAGCCCCTGGATCGGAGTTGAACATTTTGAACGTTTTTTTCACAGTTATTTCTTCTGGAGATTAATTAAAAATACGCTTGGACTTGGGTTATACAGCTTGGCGGTAGGTTTTCCAGTCCCTATCATTTTGGCGCTTCTGATGAATGAGGTAAGGGCGGAAAAGTTTAAAAAATTTGTTCAGACCATAACCTATGCCCCGCACTTTCTATCAACTGTCGTGGTCGTAGGCATGATGATGATGTTTTTATCGCCGCGATACGGAATCATTAATCACTTCATTGGTATGTTCGGCGGTAATCCCATTAATTTCTTGTCTGAGCCATCCTGGTTCAAGACCTTATTTGTGATGTCGGATGTATGGCAGACCATGGGCTGGAGCTCGATTATTTATTTGGCGGCATTAGCCGGCGTGGACTCTCAGCTTCATGAAGCAGCGCGTGTGGATGGGGCAACCCGGTTGCAGCGGATATGGCATATTAATATACCAAGTATTATGCCGACAATTATCATTTTGTTCATTTTAAATATCGGAAGCATCATGGGTATTGGTTTCGAGAAAGTCCTGCTGATGCAGAACACACTGAATTTAGAAACCTCGGACATTATCTCTACCTACGTTTACCGGAGCGGGATACAAGATGCTGAATACAGCTTCTCGGCGGCGATTGGTCTGTTTAACTCCATAATCAATTTCATCTTACTAGTCACGGTTAACCAGATCTCAAAACGTATGAGTGAAACGAGCCTATGGTAAGGGAGTTGCTGATGCATGCTTGTTGAATCTAGAGGAGATCGTATTTTTAATATAATTAACCATTTTTTGTTAATTATAATTACGCTTATTGTAATCTACCCGCTTGTTTTTGTGTTAAGTGCTTCGTTCAGTGATCCGCAGGCTGTCCTGCGTGGTGAAATGTTCCTATGGCCCAAGGGCATCAATCTCCATTCTTACGAGAAGATTTTTCAGAACAAAGATATCCTCAGAGGTTATACCAATACACTGATTTATACGTCAGTGGGGACGCTGATTAATCTTGTCATGACGATTCTGGCGGCATATCCGCTATCCCGAAAGGATTTTATAGGCCGCAATGCCATCATGGCCCTGTTTGTTTTCACGATGTTCTTCAGTGGCGGACTAATTCCAACCTATATGCTAATCAAAAACCTGGGCATGTTAAACACATTTTGGGTCATGATCATTCCAAATGCCGTTTCGATCTGGAACATCATCATTATGCGGACATTCTTCCAGCAATCGATTCCAAATGAGTTGCATGAGGCGGCGACGATTGATGGTTGCTCCAATATTCAAACGTTAACCCGGATTATCCTGCCATTATCCATGCCCATTATAGCGGTGACGATTCTGTTCTATGCTGTTGGGCACTGGAACGCCTTCTTTAACGCAATGTTGTATCTGTCAGACAAGGACAAGTTTCCACTTCAACTCATTTTGCGGGAAATTCTGATTCAAGGCCAGACGAACGATATGGTCAAAATGTCAACCGAGTCTGCGATTAAGCAGCAAAGGGAAGTGGAAGGCATCAAATATGCTGTACTCGTCGTTGCCAATATACCGGTGCTCCTGCTTTATCCTTTCCTGCAAAGATATTTTGTGAAAGGCGTAATGATTGGTGCCATTAAGGGATGATTCCTTGTATGGATAACGATGGGACAAAGGGAGGAATTTGAATGACGCTCAAAAAGTGGGGGAGTATCGCTCTGGTTTGTATGATGTCCGTTTCGATGCTGGCCGGGTGCAGTACTAAGGATGCAGATTCGGGAAGTAGCAAGGATAAAGGAGCTGCCAATGGCAAAGTCAATGCGAGCGGATTTCCGATCGTAAATGACACCATTACAGTGAGCGGATTTGCCGGAAAGTTTTTTGCCAATGCAGACTGGAACGATCTCAGACTCTGGAAAGAGTATGAGAAGATGTCCAATGTTCATATCCAGTGGGATACGGTGCAGAAGGATAATTTGAAGGAAAAACGCAATCTCCTGCTGGCAGGCGGCGCTTACCCGGAGCTGTTCTATGCCTCGGCGTTTTCCAGATCGGATCTGCTGAAATACGGCAAGCAGGGCGCATTTATTCCTCTGAATGATCTGATCGACCAATACGCGCCTAACTTTAAGGCTCTAATGAAGAAGTATCCGGTTATTGGCAAAGGGATTACGATGCCGGATGGTAACATATATGGGCTGCCAACCTTGTATGATCCGGAATTCAAGTCGGTTCTGTATGGAACACCTTGGTTGAAGAAAGAGTGGCTTGATAAATTAGGTTTGCAGGAACCGCAGACATTAGATGACTTCTATACTATGTTGAAAGCATTTAAAGAGAAGGACCCGAACGGCAACGGGCAAAAGGACGAGATTGCTTGGGGCGGTGTGGGAACGAATGGTGTGGTGAACTACCTGCGAGGTTCATTTGGGTTGAATAATCATGGCACCTCCAACATTAACATTGATACAGATCCTCAGACGGATAAAGTACGCTTTATTCCAACCGACCCCCAATACAAGGAGCTGCTGCAGTTCGTGAATAAGCTCTACAAGGACGGATTGCTCGAGCAGGACATTGTATCTGTTAAGAGTACCGAAGTGGATGCTAAAGGTATGGAAGGCCTGATCGGAGTCGTTGATAATGTCGATCCGGTTGCGATATACAATCAGCAAGGTTATGTTGGCATGCCAGTACTGAAGGGGCCTCATGGAGATCAGACATACAATGCCTATGGTTCTCCACTCGGTAATATCGGGATGTTCGTACTTACAGATAAAGCCCAAAACCCAGAGGCGATGATCCGCTGGATGGATTATTTCTACAGCGATGAGGGCATTAAGACGTTCTTCATGGGATGGAAAGATGAGACGTATAAAGAAGACCCAGACGGTAACGTAGACTATGTCGACAATATCAAAAACAACCCGGATGGTCTTAATCTAGACCAGGCGGTAGGTCAATACCTGATTTGGCCGGGTGGATACTACCCTGGTTTTGTGAAGCAGAAATACTTCAAGGGTGCTGAAGGTCTGCCAACTTCGGTTGATAATGCGAAAAAAGCAGAGTCTCACATCTTACCACAAGATCAAATTTGGCCTCCATTTAATTTCACGCAGGAAGAACAACGGGATCTGACCACTTTCCAGACGGATATTGAAACGTATGTAGATGAAATGCGTGACAAATTCATTACTGGAAATGAATCCTTTGACAATTGGGATCAGTATGTGGCAGCTCTCCAAAAGATGGGCGTAGAACGATATGTAGCCATCTATCAATCAGCAGCAGACCGTTATACCCAAGCGGATTAGAAGGTTCATCCGTAGATTTCAGATCATAAAGGAGTGAACAAATATGAGTCAACTGAAAGCAGTCCTGATTGGAGCAGGTGCGAGGGGAGCGGGTGGCTATGCACCCTATGCACTTGATTATCCGCATGAGCTTACCTTCATTGCGGTTGCCGAAGCCGATCCAGTGAGAAGAGCAAGATTTGCTGAGAAGCACGGGATTCCGCCGGAACACTGTTATGAGACTTGGGAGCCCCTGTTGGCTGAACCTAAGCTGGCTGATATTGCGGTTATTTGTACACAGGACAGAATGCATTATGGTCCAACGATGCAGGCTTTAGATAAGAAGTATCATGTTATGCTGGAGAAGCCAATGTCACCTGATCCGAAGGAATGTCTTGAGATGGAACAAGCGGCCAGAGATAATGATCGGCTGCTGACGATCTGCCATGTGCTGCGGTACACACCGTTCTGGAATACAATCAAGAAGGTGATACAAGAAGGACGTATCGGAGAAATTGTCTCCATTCAGTTGAATGAGAATGTGGGTTACTGGCATATTGCCCACAGCTTCGTGCGGGGAAATTGGAACAATTCTAACACATCCAGCCCGATGATCCTGTCCAAGTCATGCCATGATATGGACGTATTATCCTGGCTCGTGGATCAGCCTTGCCTTAAGGTCAGTTCGTTCGGATCTCTTAAACATTTTCATGAAGGCAATGCACCGGAAGGTTCCGCTGACCGATGCTTGGATTGTGCTGTAGAACCAACCTGTGCGTATTCTGCACCAAGATTTTATTTGAGTGACCAGTTCAGGGGTTGGGCAGGACATTTTACACAGGAGCTGACGAAAACGAATATCATACAGGGTTTACGTGATACCGATTACGGCCGGTGTGTATACCGTAGTGACAATAATGTGGTAGATCATCAGGTTGTGAATATGGAATTTGACGGTGGAGCTACGGCTATGTTCAGTATGTGCGGCTTTACATTTGAGCAGGAACGTAGAATCCAGATCATGGGGACGAAAGGAGAACTTCGCGGTGAGGAAGATCAAATTACGGTGTACGACTTTTTGACACATCAAAAAACAGAAATCACAATCCCTTCTCAAACCAGTGGCCATGGTGGGGGAGACAGCGGCATTGTGAGAAATTTTCTGAATGAGGTGCGTCACTATAACGGCCAGGAGAGCCTGACATCGACATCGGCTGCAGCTTCCGTCCGGAGCCATCTGATCGCATTCGCAGCTGAAAAGTCGCGGCTGAACGGGGGCGAGTCTATCGATTTGAATGAATATGCCCGTCAGCTTATGGTGAAGGAAGAGCTATCTAAATAATCAGCAGTGTATCGATAAGCTGCCCCTCAAGGTATGAATATATTTTGAGGGACGGCTTTTTTTGTTCGTTTGGGGTTCGAGAGTTTTCTTCACGGACCTTCAATACCATCGCATCCACTAAGATAAACGGGAATCGGCTGTCGACTTAGGGCCAGTTATTCCATGACCCTACCAGGGGGTCTAACTGTAAGGAGAGGTCTGACACAATAGACTTGGAAAACGCCATGCCACAGAAGTTCGCCGGTAATCTGAGTAACTTTGCGAATTACTTCTTGTGTAATATACTTAGTATACTAATATTATGATGTCAGGGTGGTTTTGTGGAATTGCATTTATACGAGCAGATATATGTCTCTATTGTACAAGAGATTAAAGAAGGTCGATTAAAAGAAGGAGACCGAGTCTCTTCTGAAAAAGAGTTGGCTGAAAAATTTGGCGTCAGTCGTATTACATCTAAAAAGGCTTTGGAGAAATTAGCAGATTCTGGGGTTATTAAACGAATACAAGGAAAAGGCTCATATGTGTCCGATGGTATTATTGGAGAACAACAAGAACCGAAGCACTATTCAGAGGTAAAAACGACCTTGGTGCCTGAGGATGATAAGCAGTTGATCGGTTTTATTATACCGAATTTTTCTGACGAGTTTGGCCTACAACTTCTTAGATCGATGGAAAAGCGGAGTGCTGAGCATAATTATCAACTCATTATTAAGCGAACTTGCGGGGATCGGGATGAGGAAAAACGCGCGATCGACTTATTTATTGGTTTGGGCATCAAAGGATTAATGGTGACCCCCATTCATGGTCAACACTATAATTCGGAGCTGCTTCGACTTGTATTAGATCGGTTTCCAATTGTTTTGGTCGATAGATATCTAAAAGGAATTCCGGTTTGTTCGGTATACACAGACAATAAGAAAGCAGCCATGGATCTTACGCGTCATCTGATTAGCAAAGGTCATAAAAAAATTGCCTTTTTATCTCCGCCGGAAGAGAACACGTCAACATTGGAGGAAAGGCTGCTCGGATATACGTTTGCCTTCACCCAAGAAGGAATGAACTTGAACAAAGATTATGTATTGACGAACTTGAAGGGCACCCTTCCCATGAACATAAACGGAACAGCGATTGAAAGTGATAAAGAAACAGTAAAGCATTTTTTGAAACAAAACCCTGATGTAAAGGCGTTCGTCGCGTCGGAATTTCTAATAGCTACCATGCTGGCTCAAGTCATCCACTCGATGGGGAAATCTCTGGAGGAATTTGAGATTGTTTGTTTCGACTCCCTGAACGATCACTTAGGTCAACCCATCTTCACACATATTAAGCAGGATGAGAATCAGATGGGTGAATTGGCAGTGGATATGCTAATCTCTCAGTTGCATGGAACAGCAGTTCCCGAGCTGAACATCATTGAACATCGTATGGTCGTGAAAAATAACAGGTAGGGTTAATACAAGCGCAGCTCAACAAAAGCAAGCATATTGTTCAAGGTGTCGAGAAGTCCCCGGGGGCTTATCGGCACCTTTTTTGATATCAGAAATGAAACTTTGAAGCATGGACTTTCCTGACCTGATATCGCAAGAAAAACTTCTTCTAGACGCGGTCTGTCTTCTGTGAAGTATGTCGTAATATTGCAATTGACATGCTTCGTAATGTCATATTAATATACTTAGTATAATTAGTATAGCCAGCAGGATTCTTATAACCAATTCACTTTGTTCATCATTTTCTGATTTGAATAGTTCATATCACCAGTCTTGTTAGCGCTTACATAAAATGTGGATTGATCAGAAAATGGAGTGGATTTTATAGGAATTCAAGTTAAACTAATTAATTTAACTTAAGGGGGACTTTGAATGAGGAGATCCAAAAAATTCGCATTTCCAATTCTTGTTTACTTTCTGGCTATGTCACTACTTGTAACCGCTTGCTCAACGAAGGGAGACTCAAGTGATCAGGCCGGAGAGGGGAATACAACGGTTACGATGTGGCATGGTCTTACCTCCATTGATTTAGATAATTTAAATAAAGTCGTGAAGGCATTTGAAGAGAAAAACTCTACCATCAAAATGAAATTGGTTTATACAGAATCCAGCGAGGGATCCGATCAGAAGCTGCTAACTGCAGTCGCAGGCGGCAATCCTCCTGACGTTGCACTTTTCGACCGTTTTAAGGTCGGTACTTGGGCTGCACAAGGTTCTCTGACTGACTTATCCTCGATGGCAGCAGAATCTGGAATTCTTAAGGAAATGTATTATCCATTTGCTTGGGAGGAGTCCAGTTATCAAGGAAAGCTTTATGCAATGCCGATGGATACGGACTCTCGCCTGCTATTTTACAATAAGGATCATTTCACAGAAGTAGGGCTCGATCCCAACAAACCACCACAAACGATCGCCGAGCTTGAAGCGGCCGCCGAAAAGTTAACCATTAAGGAAGGTAAACGTTTCAAACGGATCGGGTTCATCCCATGGTATTCGCAAGGATGGCTGTATACTTGGGGATGGGCATTTGGAGGAGAATTCCAGGACGCTGCCACTGGCAAAATTACCGCAAATGATCCTAAAGTCGTTGAAGCCCTACAATGGATGACCGACTTTGGCAAAAAATACAATGTCGAGGATATTGCCGGATTCACAAGCGCAGCTGGCACGGAGGAAATGGATCCGTTCATTTCCGGTCAAGTCAGCATGAAGATAAGTGGAAACTTTACGGTGAAGGGTATCGAAAAATTTAAGCCGGATTTAAATTACGGTGTTGCACCAATACCGACCCCTACAGGTACTAATTTTACGACATGGTCGGGAGGCGGGTCCGCTATTATCCCTAAAGGCGCCAAGAACGTCGCTGCTGCTTGGAAATTCCTCGAATTCTTAGGGAAAGAAGAGGGGCAAACGTTATTAAACGCTGACTCTCAAATTTCCGTTATCGATTCGGTAAACGACAAATACGGTTACAAGGACGATCCGATTATGAAGGAATTTATTAATATTTTGCCCAATTCACACAATCGCCCGGTTATTCCTGAAGGACAGCTGTTGTGGAATGAGTTAGCTTCCGCTACGGAAAAGGCTACCCGCGGTAACGGTACTCCAAAAGAGAACCTGGATAGAGTAACAGAGACTATTAATAAGGCTTTAGAAAAATACGACAAATAGGGTGCTTGGTAGGCAGGGAGAGAACTCTCTCTCCTTGCCTATTAATGAATGACAATTGGAAGGAGAATGCAAATGGCGAAACTGGCCGATTCAGTTCAAGTAAACGCAATTCCATCGGCAAGGAAACGAGCACTCCACAGAACTAACGTGATTGGGTGGCTGTTTGCTTCACCTTGGGCTATAGGGCTGCTATGCTTTTATGCAATTCCGATGCTAATGTCCATCTACTTCAGCTTCACTACTTACAGCATTCTGCAGCCTGGTGAATTTGTCGGAATGAGTAATTATAAAGATCTTTTCCATGATCCTCTGTTTTGGAAATCCATATATAACACGCTTTATTTCACCGTATTTTTTGTTCCATTAAGTATATTTTTCGGTGTGGCACTCGCTATGATGTTGAATATGAAGGTCAAGGGGATGGCTATATTCAGAACGATCTTTTTCTTGCCTACACTTGTTCCACAAGTGGCATTGGCTGTTCTGTGGATGTGGTTGTTACATCCAAACTTTGGATTGGTGAACGGGATGTTAGCGAATATCGGTATCGATGGGCCTTCTTGGCTTGGTGGTGAGTCGTGGTCCAAGCCTTCGCTCATCTTGATGTCGCTTTGGGGTATTGGGCAAGCTGTTGTCATCTACCTTGCTGGATTAGGAGATATCCCTGATGAGTACTATGAAGCAGCACAAATCGATGGAGCTAACTGGTTTCAGAAAACGAGAAAGGTAACCCTGCCTTTGCTCACTCCCGTTATTTTCTACAACCTTGTCATGGGAATGATCGGTGCATTCCAACAGTTTACTCTTCCCTATACGTTGACCAAAGGGCAAGGAACTCCTGCAAATTCCATGACTTTTTACGTCATGTATTTATATGAGAACGGATTCAGGTATTTCAAAATGGGTTATGCCTCCGCAATGGCCTGGATCTTATTTATTATCGTTATGGCATTAACCGGAATTATTTTTATTACGTCTAAACGCTGGGTTCATTATCAAGGGAAATAAGGAGGGGGAAGTAAGGGATGAATCCTACCGCTATCAAAAGAATCAATCGTGCGTTAGCCTATGTATGTCTAATTGTTGCTTCTGCATTTTTCATTATTCCGTTCATTTGGCTGCTCTCCACTTCTCTTAAACCACTCACACAAATCTTTACATTCCCACCAGAGTGGATTCCGCATCCAATTCTGTGGAGTAATTATTCCCGTGCCGTTGAGTATATCCCTTTCTGGACATATCTGAAAAACACGGCGATTATAACAATCGTTAGTACGCTGGGTGTGATCATATCCTGTCCCTTGGTTGCCTATAGTTTTGCCAAGTTAGAGTACCGTGGGAGAGGTATACTTTTCTTTGTTACCCTCGCTGTTATGATGATTCCCGGACAGGTGACGATGATTCCTCTATTCCTGTTGTTTACTAAATTAGGTTGGGTAGGAACACCTCTTCCACTGATTGTACCCCAATTTTTTGGAGTGCCCATTTACATTTTTCTGTTGCGGCAATTTTTCATGGGACTGCCTGATGCCCTGCGCGAAGCGGGCCGTTTAGACGGCGCTAGTGAGTTCCGTATATATTTACAGATCATGTTTCCACTAGCCAAATCCGCCGTATTAGCCGTGGCATTGTTTCAATTTATGGGGAGCTGGACTGATTTCATGGGTCCCTTGCTTTATTTAACCAATGAACCATCTTACACGGTTTCGCTCGGATTGCAGCAATTCCAGAGTCAAAAGGGATCTGAATGGGGTCTATTAATGGCCGTATCCACCTTGATGACATTACCTATTATTGTTTTGTTCTTTTTTCTTCAAAAGACGTTTATTAGCGGCATTACATTTAGCGGTATAAAGGGTTGAACATCATTTGTATGAATTAAGCTCCAGCGATGCGGAACCAGGGATGTTAGGACGGACCATTTCGCGACATGGATCGGCTGTTATGGACCCACAGGCATCAATGGCATTATCGTTTAGATCGCTCAGGCTCTGTTGGCTTGAGAGGCAGCTTATAGATGAGGAGAAACATCCAGCTCGCGGGGCTGTCCCATAAGTCGTAGATGATTAGGCATATCCCCATTATTAAAATTGTAAAATCAAAAGAAACCGTTCCTTGGTAAATGGGTGTGCGAGCAACCATATACCAAAAGAGACGGTTTCTTTATACATTCAACATACTATGAAAGCTGATCTTTATTTATTTTTCTATCAACAATTTCGATGATGCGGTTGCATCTTTTGGCGACTTCCATATCATGCGTTACGATAATTGTTCACCCCGGTGAATATTCAGGTTAATGCTATCCAGAGCAAAGGTCTCATGATGTTTACGGCGATATATCTTTTTGATTTCTCGTAATTGAATTAGTTCTTCCATGACTCCATTCCTCCAATCAATGATTATAGTCGAGTGGACTGGCATAGTTGAATTCAATTGAGAACCGTAACAGCACAGCTTGGTTAATAACGAACAAATCGTACCGCATGAAGTCTTTCAACTGGTAGAGCAACTAAGAAATGATACAGCAGATCAAAACCGAATTTTTGGATGGTATTACAAAAAGAATTGGTATTATGCAACTGGGGAGGCAGGTTGCCATTGCGTTATTGTACCCGAACTGAACGCTGTAGCGGTGCGAATGTTAAATAAATATACAGAAAATTATGTTTATGACCAAATATCTTTTAATGAAACATTTTATAAGTGCCTTCAATCCTAAAAGTTTGTAAGTACAAAAATGTTATCGTTATATAGGAACGGCAAGAATGGAGGGAGAAAAAACATGATACTTGGATTGTATGAGACACATTTACCTGTGAGTAACTTATAGAATTCAATCAAATTTTATTCTAAATTAGGATTAGAGCATTGAAAATTCCCGATACAGGGACAAAGCCGTAAATTTTCTATACAGACTTAACTGGTGATGGTGAGGAACTGGAAAGGTGAAGTCATTACATTAAAAAGATAAATTCCAGGCTAGCTGGAAGTCAATCATCTAATGAAGTCATAACATGTTTTAGGAGGAGTAATGGGGACAGACATTTGGTTTTATGTAGAGAAAAGACACTACCGAAGAGAGTATCAATGGACGAATGGCAGCTTTATCGAGATTCCCAAGAGTGAAAAAGAATTGAATGATACAGCTCGCTGGGTCAGTGAGGATCGCTGGAAGGTTAATCCTAACTACTACTTGTACCCGGAAGAAAACATTTCTCAACTCATACCGAGTAATCCACATCAATTTTATAGAGGGACTAGAAACTATGATTTGTTTAGTATTTTGTCCAATACGAGAAATGATCGCAATCTTAAATTCATATCTGCCCCGCGAGGTCTTCCCTCTGATCTTTCTCCAGAATTACGCGAAGTTGCATTGGAGAATAAGGATGACTTCTATGACCACAGCTGGCTTCTATTAGAGGAACTATTGCAGTTCAATTGGGAAGAGCGCTTTTATTGTGATACGTTCATGGAATACAGAAATGTCAAACAGGTATGTTCCGATTTCATTCTTGAAACTATCCCGAAACTTTCAGCGTTAGGAGAGTTCAAAGATGTACGGGTGATTTTCTGGTTTGGTTAGTAAAAGCTAAACATGGAGGATGTTATGGACATTATAACAAAGCAGTTGAAGCTGGAAGAGCCTAGTGATCTGAAATATGAGGTGCATATTGGAGACTCTAAATCCGTGGAGTATTGTAGCATCATGATATTAAAGTTCTTGGGTGAGTACGGTTATGGTTCAGCTGGAAATTCAGATGCCATTTATATGTGTGCAATTGGAGAAGCGGTGTTGGAAGCTTGGGAACCAGCTGGCTTGATCCTTGACTTTAGTGAGCTGGAATATGAATGGGGTGATCGGATCGAAAATGTTCTCTTTATTGGTAAAGATAAGTATCGGGACATACCTTTTCCAGCAGCACTTATTGTAGGAGAACACTCAAAAGAAGCGATAAGGACATTAATTTTAGGAGTATATAGTGATCAGACCATTGAAGACATTGACTGGGTGCACCAAGATCTGAACAGCGCGTGGGCATTCATTGAGAATAAATTGGCTGAATACGATCGAGATAAACGGTTGTAGAGTAAGGCTTGATGAAAATGAGTTCAATGAAAAAGCCCCTATTTCGGGGCCGATTCAAATGAGTGTGTCTTGCATAGTCCCATCATCAAATGCAGTAATGACATGCTCGCTATCTCGAAAATCTTCTGTTGCATAACCAATAATGATTAATTCAAACCTTCTTTTTGAAAAGAGACATGGTCTCATCCTCTACGTTAGATTAAATTGCCTTGCGCGGAAATTGGTCATTTATACTATACACATATTTGAAAATTATTGTAAATTAGATGTACAAGGCAAGGCTATGGGAAGAATAGGGTGAAAGCGAGAGGGTGGGACCACTTGTGCCCATTCTCAAATACAGGTGAAATATAGATATCATTGAATATTGAGGGGATGAGTTTTTTACAGAAGAGAGACTGCTCTTGTCTGATCAAGCTCTGGATACATTTTCACACCTATTAATAGCATTACAGGAAACGAAAGATTCCGAGCGTATTGTGAAGGCTGTAGAAGAAATTGTGGTTACCTTTAATGAAATGAATGAGGCCAATGGTTATTTTATTGAAACGATGGAACGTGAAGAATTGGCCGATTTTATCGACCAGGCGGCTAGTCTGGCTGGATTAGACATTGGGGAGGATAAAGATATTACGGAAGAATGGAGAGAGTGTTAGTTTGATTGAATCGAGAGGGTGGGATGGCATTCATGGATCAACAGGGATATGGCCGCTATTTATTAGCGATGGGTGGAGAAGAGTTTGAGCCAGAAGTTGATGATGAGGTTGAAGCAGATCATCTTTACGGCTTTTTTCAGTGGTTTATGCCATCGGGAGCAGGTGTTGAACATGTGTTTGAGCCGATTCCAGACGGTCGACATTTTTTGGCTAGGATACGTCCGATCTATGAGATGCTGAATCCCGAGGATTTCACCGGCGAATATGTGCCAGGTTATTTCAACGGTGGAAATGAGGATGCCTCCGAGGCAACGCTGCGTGGTCTGGGGGAGGAGTTAATTCAAAGATTGAAGGGCCTGTTCTCCATGGTACTGGAGGATGACGAAGCGGCGGACGCAGCTAAGGAAGCATTACACGATTTGGCAAGTCTGACGGAGGTTGTTGTGTTGCCGCCAGGTGAGATTGGCAAGTTAGAGCAAAGAGCACTTCATGGCACGGATGAAGAAGATTCTCAGGCCGTTTACGAAGCACTCGGAGACCTGCTCAGCTCGCGCAGTAATTACGATGAAGCTATCGAAATATTGAGCGAAGCATACTATTCGATTGCTTGCGATTATTGGGTAGCCTATTACTTGCAGTGGCCTCGTTATCACGGTTTGCAGGAGGCGGAAGACTGCCTGTATCCTTATTTTGATTTATACCGTTATGGCTATAATCTTCATTGGACTCAGAATAAGCTATTTATCGGCAGACGTTCATGAGTACAGAAGATCATATACAACAAATGTAACTAAAAGATAAGCCAATTTTAATGATAAGGGTGATTGATATGGAACGAGGACTCATTATATTTTTGAACGGAACGTCAAGTGCGGGGAAGACGAGCATCGCGATGGAATTGAAAAATCAGGGAGAGGTTCCGTTTCATCATCTGTCTGTAGATCAATTTGCCCAAAATTATGATCAGTTTATCGACAATACATACCCAGATATGAAACCAACGAGAGAAGTGGAACACCATGTGATGACAGATATCCTGTTCGACCCTATCAATTCGTTGTACTGTGCAACCATTAAACTGTTTTCGGAAATGGGTTTGAATGTCATCGTTGATACGGTCATCAGCAATGACAAGTGGTTTAACGGTTTTTATGATTTACTATCGGATTATCCGATATTGTTTGTAGGTGTACACTGCTCGAAAGAAGAACTCAACAGAAGAGAGCAGAGTAGAGGAGATCGTGCGATTGGACTCGCCCATTCCCAGTTCGACTACATATACGCCTATGATGAATATGATCTGGAAGTGAACACGGAAGAGCTTAGCTCAGCGGAATGTGCGGAAAAGATATTAAGTTATATAAATTCTAGTCAGGAATACTCGGCATTTAAGAAATTAAGTAGAAGAGAGGTTAGTGTTTCATAGAACATGGATGCCTAAATAACATCATATTCATGCTTTAGGCGATACTGCACTTCGTTTTACTTGAGAAAAAAGAAGCCGGTGAATTAAATATCCGGCTTCTTTTTTTCGAACTCTCACAATAAAGAAAAGATTCTCTCTACACAAAGCGTTGAGTAAGCTGCTAAGTTAAGTTTTTCACTTTTTTATTTTGTCTAAGGGTACGTTAATAGTTGTTGACTCCATCGGGGTTACGGTTGTTCCATTTTGCTCAATCAAGGAAATCGTTAATTCTATAGATTCTTGATTGTCTAAATCAATAGAAATCGACCTGCGTTGAAACTCATCAAACAAGCCTTCAGCTTTAACAATGGTATCTTGATCATACAATTGTCCGTTTTTATCGCGGATCGTAACTTGAAAAATTCGATCTGGAATCTTTTCAGATGGATTCGGTTGATACTCTCTTTTACTGTACCATAAGCCAAATTGCAGTTTTTTTGAATTAGGCAGGTAATAGAGCTTAGTAAGATGCACTTACGAATCAGACAAAGTCTGATTTTGATCTGTAAGTTGAATTGGCTCTTCATGGTTATTATATGGATCTTCCCATTGTAATGGTAATGTAGATCCTGTTTTAAGAGAGATGAGTTCTCTGTCTGCATACCAATAAATCCCTACTAGAATAATGATGACTAATAGAAGTAAAATGATAACATTTCTTTTCACATAACATCCCTACCATCTTTAATTGTTAGACCGTTCCGTTTTGTATTTTGATGATAATCATTATTAAACCATATAATGGATTTTAAATGAGTGAAAGTGAATTATATTCATTAGCCGGTAAAAAAAATATTGGTATTTGTTTGGGGAGAGAGATTTTCCCGAATGAAATTCCCGTCGGTTCAATCGTCTACTGTTTTGCATCCAAGAAATTGATTGCTAGTTTGCTTGGATGAAGCTATACATCTTGAAATGATGATAAGGAGGGCAGCTCTATGAATCCAGAAGATCATATCCAAAACATGTTACAGGTAATCATTGAGAAAACACAATCCATCATCAACGACAGTCGTAAGCAATCTTTCGGCTCTTTGGAGTATTTCTTGGAACATGTTCTAGTGTATCGAGATAAACAGCAATACATGTCTAACGAGTGGCATATCCGCACACCGCGCTGGCTAGGGGAGTATGGAAATACGCCGGAGGAAGAAGAGCTTCTTTCAGACATTTACCGACTGCAAGCGTATATCGCTGAGAAATTAAAAGGCGGATAAGCGGCTGGTGATGTCGCATTAGTCCGACTCAAATGTCGCAAAAGTACATGGTAACGCGATGCGGAGATCGTTTATACTCTCTTTATGTTTCGATAATGAAAATCATTATCAGTATTATA
Organism: Paenibacillus taichungensis; assembly: GCF_013359905.1. Taxonomy (GTDB): domain Bacteria; phylum Bacillota; class Bacilli; order Paenibacillales; family Paenibacillaceae; genus Paenibacillus; species Paenibacillus taichungensis. The sequence continues at coordinate 730,607 of NZ_JABMCC010000121.1, forward strand.
CATAAGGGGGATTCATCGTGAATCAAGGAACAAAGGGGCAGGCTGCCGGAAGCAAGGCATATGCTGCTCACAAATCACGGTTATTCATGGGCTTGATGTTGGCCCTTATTCTTGTCCTGACGGCTTGCGGGGCCGGAACAGGTACAGATAGCGGCAAGCCGTCTGCGGAAACGCCAGCGGAGACACCTGCGAATGAAGAAACTCAGACTACTGGAGCTTTTCCCGTAACGATCACGCATATGAAGGGTGAGCTGACGCTAAACGAAAAACCTAAGAAAATTGCGGTGCTTGATGTTAAGTTTCTCGATCAAATGTTAGCGGTTGGCGAGAAGCCGACTGGCAGTGTTATCGCTGGAGGCAACACCGATTTTCCTGAATACTTAGGCGATCAACCGAGTGGAGTACAGGTTCTGGGTACACGGGACGAGCCTAATCTGGAAGCGATTGTAGCGTTGGCCCCGGATCTGATTATCATGACTGATTTCCAGGAGAAGCAGTATGAGAGTGTAAGTAAAATTGCACCGACCCTGGTACTTGATTTTTACGAAGACTGGCGGGATACTTTAGCCACAGTTGCGAAGATTACAGACAAGCAGGACGAGGCAGAGAAAGTGCGCACGGCGTATGAGGAAAAAGTTGCTGGAATGAAGACCAAGCTGGCGGAGAAGCTGGGTGATGAGACGGTAGCGCTGATTCGTCCGCGTAAAGAAGGCATTCGTGTTCATGGGATTGAGCATCGTACAGGTGTTATTCTGTATCAGGATCTGGGCTTGAATATGCCTGCACTGGTTGAGGGAATCAAGGATGATACTTCTGTTGAAATCTCAATGGAGAAGGTTCCTGAGATCGGGGCAGATCGTTATTTTGTACTGTCGGATGAGCTGTTTGCGGCGGAGGCAGAGGCTATGGTGAGTAATCCCGTGTGGAAGTCCCTTGATGCTGTGAAAAATAACCGCACGTATGACGTAAACTCAACACTGTGGATTGCATACTACGGACCGCTTGCGATTAATCTTATTGTAGATCAGGCATCGGAAGCTCTGCTCGGATCGAATTAATATGACCCATTATCTCTCGACAGACTTATGGAAAGAGACAGTGAAGGATCATTCGATTTTGCTTGGTGAGCCGCCTGAACATAGTGTCCGTACCATTGCTTTGAGTGAACTGCATGACGAAGCGGCATGCCGAGAGTATATCAGCTGGTTTCAGGAGTATATCGATACACCTGACATGAATGTTGCCGCTTCCATGTTAGCCAAGCGAATTGGCTATCTGTGGACGGCTCCGCTGGTGACCGCGATGACTTTTCATCATCAGCATGTTTCGTTTCAGCTGGAGAACAGCTTTCTCTATCATCCGGCGCTCTCAGATCATGAGGGCGGCACACGATTTCCTTTTCTAGCGGTGAATGGACTTCGGGCAGAACCACTATCGGAAGACAGGGAATCCTCGCGGGAAAAGGTGGTAGAGGAGATGTTTGCGGTACAGCTTACACCGCTGTTAAAGATGCTTGCTGTGATTGCTCCACTTTCAATGAGTATCCTCTGGGAGAATATCATGGTACGCATTGGGCCGCTATATACTCCTAAAGCAGACGATGATGAGCAAGAAAGTGAGCACATCCAGGCAGACTTTGCCTATCTGACGCAGGTGGCATCCGGGCAGATTTTCGGCGTGAGAAAGAATCCGTTAACTCGCTTCACCGAATGCAAAGACAATGGCTACGTTGCCAAAAGCGAGCGGATCACCTGTTGTTTTTATTATCAGATGTCAGGGGAATATTGCAGAAAATGTCCGAAAATTGACAATGAGAATAAATCTCAATTAAAATGACAACAGCAACCATTTTACCTTTGCTATTGTCAGGAGATGAGAGAAATGCCGCTGCAAGAACAGACAAGTCTATGGAGTGATACGACGATCAAGATGCTCGACGGGTATAGCGGTACTTTGCAGACAGGCAGTGTTCTTAGCGAAACAGAAATAACTTCAAATGTGTTGCTGCTGGCATGCGGAGGGGAAGGGGAGCTTGCAATGAATGGTGAGGTTTGCCACATTGGAGCTTCTTTTGCCTGTCATGTGGTGGAGGGCACATCCTTCACGCTGACCGCCAGATCAGACGAACTTTATTATATAGTGATCAATTATAAGGCTTCTTCCATGGAAGGAGCCTCTCATGTTATACCCTCATATCGCAAACACCCACTGCAAACTTCGTTTATTCAGAATCCGGTGACCCAAGCGGAATGGATCGAGAATGCGGAAAAAATCGTTGCCAAATGGCGTCGTGGCGAAGGGCTGGAACGTTTTCATGCCAATGCGTTGCTCCAGATGATGATCTACGAACTGATCATGGAGTATGAATGTGGTCAAGGCGGAGCAGAGTCCGACATGGTGGATGTTGTCGTGTCATATATATCATCGCATTATCGTCAGAATCTGGAGCTTAAAGAGCTGGCAGCCCTCGCTGGGTGCAGTGTAAGACAGTTGCAGCGACGATTCAAACAAGAGAAGCAGCTCGGACCGATGGAGTACGTCATCCAGCTACGCATGGAGAATGCATCGCGGATGCTGCATCATACGGATGCTCCCATTGGGGAAATTGCTGACAAAATGGGCTACCGTGACATGTATTATTTCAGTAGGGCGTTTAAGAAATATTATGGCGTTCCTCCGCTGCGTTATCGGCTTGCTGCCGCTTCGGAAACAGATGCAAACTATGCTCATTCCTTGCTGCGGAATCGATTGGCTTCTTCGTATGAGTCAGCCCAAGGCCCGGTGATCTGCCATATGCGAGGAGAGTATACTGTCACCGAGTTACCGCAACGTATCGCTGTACTTGATGTCCAGTATGCCGATCATTTGATTGCGCTTGGGTTGTCTCCAGCGGGAAGTGTAGGAGTAGGAAGTGCAACGTTCCATTTCCCGCAATATATCAGGGCAGGACTTCAAACTACCGAATTGCTCGGAACGTATGAGTACCCTGATCTGCTTGCTGTGGAACGACTGTCTCCAGATCTGATTATTTGCACCGAGGTGCATGATCAGCACGTTGAACGGTTAAGCCGGATCGCTCCAGTGATTATGTTCAAGCGTAATGAGAGCTGGCAGAACATCCTGAGTCTGTTCGGTGAACTGACAGGCAAGCGGGCAGAGGCCAAGCGTATACTTGCGGATTATCATCGACGTACTGCTTTGCTGTCCGAAGAACTGGCTCCAGTACTGGCAGGTAAAAGTGTGGCATTGATTCGTCCGCTGGACTCTCTCGTTCGGGTTCACTCTGCCGCTCATCGTACAGGTGCTGTGTTGTACCGTGATCTGGGTCTGCCTGTTCCGTTATTTGTATCCGATACCGCTGACACAGCCTATCATATCTCGGTTGATAGATTAACGGCTGTACAAGCCAGTCACTACTTTTTGCTCAGTAATGAGCTTATGCAGGATGGGATATCCGCGACAGAACAGCGTGTGTGGGGGTTGCTGGATACGGGTGAGCGACAGCAAATACATTCCGTAGATGCTGCGACATGGATCGGCTGTTATGGACCGACAGGCATTAATGGCATTGTGGATCAGATTGAACAGGCGTTGTTGGCTTGAGGGGTTATGATTTTTTTGTTGTTCGTAAAACGGCAAGGTAGCTCTTTGATACGGCTCATCGTAAATCATATTATAACTTATTGAAATTGCTTGCAGATTTAATATTGACGGTAATTGCAATTTAGCCTCACGTAATGTAAAATTACTTGATGGAAAAAACATGAAGGAGTGGGAGTATGAGGTGGAAACGGAAGACTTACATTCAGTCGACTTGCGTAATTTCATATTTTCATTCCATTAGGACACTAAAGCATTTATTGCTTTAGTGTTTTTATTTTATGGGGGTGTAATAATTGTCAAGGTACAAAAGGGTTCTCGTTAAGCTAAGTGGTGGAGCAGTAGCAGGAAACTCTGAATTTGGTTTTGAGCCAGAAAGGTTAGACCATATTGCGGATGAAATTATGTCAGTAGTAAATTTAGGCGTTGAAGTATCGTTAGTTATAGGTGGGGGTAACATTTTCAGAGGCAATATGGCGGAAAGCTGGGGGATTGAAAGGGCAGAAGCTGATAACATTGGGACGCTTGCGACTGTAGTAAATAGTTTAATGCTTCGTGGAGTTCTTAAAGCCAAGACCAAAAAAGAAGTACGAGTAATGACCGCAATACCTATTACTTCAGTTGCAGAACCATACATCCGTCTAAGAGCAATCCACCATCTAGAAAAAGGATATATTGTAATTTTTGCAGGGGGGAACGGTCAACCTTACGTTACAACAGACTATCCTTCAGTACAAAGAGCCATCGAGGTTAATTGTGACGCTTTATTAGTTGCAAAGCAAGGTGTTGATGGTGTTCTTAATGCAGACCCTAAGTTTGATAAAGATGCAAGGAAATTTCGTTCGCTTCATTACAACGACGTTTTAAAACACAACTTAAAGGTAATGGACCAATCAGCTTTCATTTTAGCAAGAGACTACAATCTGCCAATGCATGTGTTTAACTTCGATAAACCAGGTTCGATGAAAGAAATTTGTGAAGGTAAGAATAACGGTACGATAATTAGTGGCGAATCAGTTTCAGAGTTGGAATGAAATATGTTAGCAATACTACTCTCCCTTGATTTAGCGAAACGATAGTTCCACAAAAGAGAAGTTCTATTCAAAATCCCACTCGGCCATGGAGTGGGATTTTGTTTATGGCTCCACAAAGTCAGACCTCCAAAGCTTAAAGCAAGTTAGATATTCATAATCTTTTAAGTTGGGGTAATACCAGCGTCACTGTCACCAAGTGCAAGGGTATGGGTTATATTGGAAATTGTTGTTTGTGATTTAGATAACATAAAGTTAACTTTGTTCATAAATAATGTAAATTTTATGTCATTCCTTGCTTCAATTGCTCTGATATAATTTCTGCTAGAGCGAACCTCCCAGTAAACAAGTAACAACTCAACCAGAACAAAACACTGAGGGAAAACTGATAAAGTCATCGGAAAGTAAAGAAAAAGTATCGCCCCATTTGTTATACAGCAGTGAAGAATTATTCGCTGTATGGAAGTAGCTTTTAGCACATGGTGATATAAAAAGAAGGAACAGAAGATTTTAGTCCATACGGGGATTAATTCAGTTAGCAAGCGAGTAAACATGCGAAATCATAACTTCATAGTAGGAGTGTGAGATATGAAAAAAACAATATTGGCTTGTATGATGATAATGTTGATGCTAGCATCGGCTTGTGGAAATGTTGAAAAGACATCAAATCCCAATACTTCTAGTGAGCTTAAACCTGAAACTCAGGAGGCTATTATTCAAAAAAACACATCCGATTATTGCACGGTAGACCGTATAAGCTTGGATAGTGAAACTGAAAAATATTTCTATGGAACTTGGAAAGTTGAGAAGCTTTTAGGATTTGCAAATTCATATAATGATGCTTCTGAATATCCAATAGGGCAAAAATTTATTGGAGATAAAATTATAATCGAAAAAGACTTTTTTTCATCAAAAGGACTTAAAAAGTATAAGAAATATCAATATGAACTAAAAAATCCATTATATCAGATTACGGCGACATGCTATAACTCTGACTCTTTTTATAGATATTATAAAATAGATAACCCAGACTTACATATAAATGATGAAATAAAGGCAATAGATATAAGTGACTCTTCTACAAAAATGAGCATACCTGTAAGTTTAAGCTTTTTAGCTGTTAATAACGATAGGCTTATCTTGTTATCAGAGGCAACTATTTTTGAGCTTAAAAAAATTATTGATTAACTGATTAAATGAATTAAGGTTATGTAATAAGTTCTGTGCTAATTTATAAACAAGAAAGGTCAACCTCTTTAGGCTGACCTTTTCTTGTTTATGTCGTAAACGAGTAAAATGCAGTGTATTAACTGGATATTTGCGAGTAAAACCCGTGCCTTTACTAATTTTGAACAATTTTCGTTTTCTTCTTTTGTTCCGTATGGATAAGGGTTTGAGAAAACTAATGATTATCCCTTATTCGCCAATTCACCTTCTTAAATGTAACAATATGGGTTATCATATACGTAGTTCAGGCACTAGTAGATGGAATATGTTGTATGTTAAAAAAGCAAAAAAATTAGATATTTTAGGAATTCAATTGACAATTACGAGGTGATTCAATGAAAAAAAACATAGCAATAATCATACTAATGGTTGGATTGATAATAAGCATGTTTTTCAACTATCAATTCAAAGCGTACAAAGACAATCAAAAGGTTGATTACACTGTTAAACTGAATCATGGAACTCAAATTGGTATAAAAGAATCCATCTACAATTTAGATAATGTGATAAAAAGCTTAGAGGACAATTCTTCGAAGGAAACAGTCATACACGCATTAGGAAATGTGGCAGTATCTTTGAAAGTGGGTGAAGAATCATTCGTCTTTCTGAAATCCGACTTCCGGGAAGATCAATTATCTTCAACCTATTTAATCTATAATGTGTTTAGAGATATGTATACGCATATAAGAGTAGAAATCATAGGCGAAATATTATCGAATAAGATATCGCTAGAAAAAGAATCGAGAAATCAACTGATTAAGGATATAGGAGTTCTTAAGCAAGATTTGGAGTATATTGATATTCAATTTAACGAGGATATTCTGAAAGAACAAAGTCCTAAGTGGATTGAAAATAAATGGAAAGAGTTAATTGGAGAGATTGTAAATAGAAATACGGATTATAAGTTATATGAAAGAATGAAAATGAAATACAATCTATAAGTAGTTCTTGTAAGGCGATTGACATCTAAATAACAACATATCTACACCGCTTTGCTTTCGCTTCTTGGTCTGCTGAGAGTATTCGAAGAAGTGAAGTCAGCAGGTAACCCTGCACTATCTAATCGTGTCGCGGCAAGTCGCTGCACTCTTTGAGGTAGTGAGGGTTTGTAGATACACGAACGTTATGTGAAATACCAGAAAACCTAATAAGGAGAAGCTATGAACGAAAAAGCTAAAGGCAAATTAAAAAAGCAATTTCTATTCATCGTTCTATTTACTTTTATAATCGTAATTCAAGTAACTACCAATAACTTAGCATATCATCCTCCTGCATGGACAACTGCGTTATCAATTTTTTGCTTTATTATATTTTGTATACTTGGCCTTGTAACATACCTTGATCTCAAGAAACAAGAGCAGTTCAACACAATTGGACAAATAGTAGATATGAATAATAACATCGTAATAGTCAAAGGATTGGGACGAGGTAATACCAAAATTAAAATAAATGATATTCACATCGTGAATATGATGCAGCCAAATGAACTTATTGAAATAACGAGATTAAAATATTCAAAAATGATAACGAAAATAGTATATAAAGACCAAGAGATCTATCCTTGATTTACATAAAAATAGAGGATAGATCTTCATACACCTCCAATGTAGAGGGAGAGAATGTAGATGAACAACATAAATTCTCATCAATGCAACCTAAATATAAGGTGTGATCTGCCTGATGAGGTATGGGATAAAGTTTCTAAAGTGTATGAGCGTATGCCAGGGTAGATTGGTTATAAAAGTGGAATTCCATATTGGTTTGGGTCTGAAGAGGATGATGTTTTTATTGAGGTATCCGTAGAGCCTAGTGGATTATCATTTTATGCACAGATGAATATTGATGATTGGGTGTCTTGGATAGAAACATTTAAGTCGGAAGCGTCAAAAGTGTTGGGCTTTGAAGTTGGTGAACCTGAAGATGATATATGTGATGAATGAAGAAAGATGTAATGATGAATGAATATGGTACATTACATGAGTCAAACGGTCGGTATGCTTTGAGGTTTGTACGATCTTTTCATCATAATCCAGAAGATGTTTTCCTTGTTATTACGAATCCTAGTTCCTTCGCCCAATGGTCCCCTTTCGCAACAGAAGAGATGGATCTCAGACTTGGTGGCAGGATTGCCTTTGATGATGGTGAAGGAACGACATATGAGGGGAGCATTATAGAATTAGAAAAGCCCTATGTCTCATTGCAGGAAGAGGATAAAGGATGTCGAATGATCTTTACCCATACGTTTAACGATGATTCATGGGCAGTGAATACCGCCGTAGGATAGCATAGGTGTCTGGATGTTTTGGTCCAAATTATCCATGGTAAACCCATTCAGTGGCATGATAACTCCACTGAGCTGCGTGAAATCTATATTGAAGCATTCAATATAGAAGGTTAACAGAATTAAAAAAGTTATTTCAATATAACACCCTACCTCAACGTTGACCACCATAGTGGGATGTTGTCGTGACTAAGGATTCGTGAATACAGATTAGTTATCTGAATCCGACAAGATGGGGAGGAAATAAAGATGATACTAGGACTATACAGAATCAAGGGATTGATTACACTATAGACCGTAATCAATTAGATGCGATAAAATTTCCTGGTTATATTTGGGCGGATATATGCGCGAGAGCAGGTTATCCGTCTATTGCCATTCCAGCGGGGTATAGAGAAAACGGTCGACCATTTGGGATAACTTTTGCTGGGAAAGCATTCAGTGAACCAACTTTATTTCGTATAGCTTACATTCAGGAGTTACTTGGTCATACGAGTGCACGTACAACTCAGCGATATACGCATGTTAGTAGGGAAATATTCAGCGTATTCAAAGCCCGCTGATCGGATGGATTTGGGAGATTGAGTACTATGCTACACCACCCTTTTTTCACCGAATTTTTCTTCGCAAATGTCACAATATGGGTTATCATAGTTGTAGTTTAGCTAATGGACAGGATGTGTGGTATTCACGAAGTACATAAATTAGATGTTATAAGAAATTGGTGCAAACTATGAAAATAAGAGGGAGGATGAACGACTTGCCTTATCCTTTTGATTGTATTTCCGAGTTTATGTTTTTTGAAACTGCTATTGAAACGTCTGATGTAATACTAATACCTGGTGGTAGTCATCCTCAACTAATGGAGAGAGCTGCAGAATTATACCATCAGGGTTTGGCTCCTTATATTCTCCCATCAGGAGGACCAACTCCAAATGTTTCCTCTACTGAATGGGAGTTTCTTAGAGACGTAGGATTAAATTTGGGTGTACCAGAAAGTTCAATCTTACGTGAAGATAAAGCGACAAATACGTTTGAGAATGCAAGATATTCATGGGAGTCTCTTCAACAACTGGGGATCAATCCAAGGAAAGCAATATTAGTTTGCAAATCTTATTTTGCTAGACGAGCTTTACTTACATATCAGGTTGAATTTCCTAGTGAGGTAGAATTTTATGTATGCTCGGTAACAGACAAGACTGGTACCACAAGAGATAACTGGTTTTTGGATGAGCAAAAAATAAATTATGTTATGAATGAACTGACGAAGATAGGACAATATTTCAAACACCATATTCCAAATTGGATAAACAATAAGTGACAGTGAAAGTATTAGTTCAGGAAGGCACCAACATCTTATAACATTATATTCACGCTTCAGAGCCTGATGGCTCCTTGGTCCGCCAGAGGCATTTCGGGAAGTGATATCAGACGGACAACACTGCGAACCTAACCGCTTCGCTCCTTTAGGATTCTCGGGTTCGTGAACACTGAGAACGTTATAAGAAAGTCGGACAAAATATTAGAATGGTGTGAAAATATGTTAGAAGTTACATTGTGAAACCTACAGATTTTGTTTTCTATATCAATCGGTTCTTTTTTTTGGTCGGTATAGTGGCTTTATTTGCTATTTTGTTTATACTCCCCAGACGAGAATCCTTAGAGTCAAATTTCAAGGCTAGAATTATCTTATTTCTATATGTTGTTCTTGCAGTTATATTAATAATTATTTTTTGCTTGAGTTTTTTAGCGTTATCCATACACTTAGTATTCTCAATCATTTATTTATTCTGTTGGATAATTGGCCTAGGACAAGTGATTACTAATTATTTGGCGCTAACAGGCACCCTTATCGTATTCTCTTTCATACCTAAAAAATTGCAAAACCAATATAAATTATTCCCTACTGATTTTTACAATGATAAAAATGTAATAACAAACATTCTTTTTGGATTTTTCGAAGTAATAAATATTAAAACTATCATTTATTTGATTTCTTTTATCTTAGTTTTTATAGCAGGAATAGAAACTTTGAGCAATAAAATGATTTTTCACGACGTCCTAATGTGGATTAATATTAAACAAATTGTGTTGGAGAGTGTAGTCTCATTCATTGCTTTCGATAGATTTTATAAAGCTATAGTCGAAGATTTTAATAAAAATAAACCTAAAATAATATCTTTATATAATATTTTAGCTGATTATTTCAAAAAAAATTAGTATGTATCTCGCGAAGTACCGACCATCTTATAACATAATATTCACGCTACGGACATTCGTCCTTGGTCCGGCATGTGCCGGACACTCAGCATACGCTGAGTCGTGAATACAGGAACGTTATACGTAATTACAGAATAAAGGTGATAACTTAAGATACTATTTCAAGCTTTAATTAAACAAAATAGAGCTAAACTTTAAAAATTGAACACTTGGAGAGTGAGACTATGACAGCAGACTCTAATAAAACGGAAGAACGACGGCAGAAGTTATCTTCCTTTATTTTTAAGCTTACAACATGTATCGTTTTGTTTTTGATTATACAAGTGATTCTGACCATTTCACGTCATCTTTACCAAGCAGAATTTAGGATAGAAGAATCGAAAGTTAGAATAACTCTTTATGTCTTGGTGAGTATAGTTGGAGTATGTGGGGTGTTATTTTATTTCCTACAAGGATATAGCAAAAGAGACAGTACAAGTGAGGTGTTTACTCAAAGAAACGAGTACTTCCTTTTTGTGATACCTGTAGCTATTATATTTAATTCTTTGTGGGTGAGTCCTTCTCCGTGGTGGTCGGGTGAGTTGATGTCTGATTTGTCAGATATAAGTTTTTTCTTCTCTTTCATATTGCTTTTTGTTTTTGTCATCAATCTGATTCGAAGACACAAGCACGAGATAACACGTAAGAAAGAGACTGAAAATAAAATCGATAAAGAGAAAAAACGCAATTATTATGAGGATCGTGAATTGGGCGAATATGAAAATGATTCACTTAAGAGATACGATTTTGCACGTGACATAACGAAAGCAATCGTTGAGCAAGGAGCTCAAAATTTCACTATTGGCATACTTGGTGAATGGGGTTCAGGTAAAAGTTCTGTTTATACTTTAATAAAAAAAGAATTAAAAGAAATAAATGAATCCAAGGAATATGTAACCATGGATTTTAAGCCTTGGTATTTTGGTTCGGACAACCATGAGATCATCAGAACTTATCTATTTCAGCTTATTGACATAATCAAAGAAGATAATGGTTTTGATCCTCTTTTAGATAAAAAACTTCGACAGTATGCTTCTTATATGTCTGCATTTAATTTGAGGGCAGGAGGAATGATTTTTTCATTTAAAGATTTTCTTGATAAATACAATCCGTCAAAAGACTCACTTAAAATCAGCGATGTAAAAAAGAAGATTGATACATTACTCAAAAAATCGACGAAAAAAATTATTGTATTCATAGACGATATTGACCGCTTAGATCGCGACGAAATTAAAATGGTGTTTAAGCTCATTCGATTGGTCGCTGACTTTCCCAAAATAACTTACATACTGGCGCTCGATGAAAAAGTTGTGTCTGCTTCACTTGCGGAGTCTAACGATGAAAAGTCTATTGAGATTGGAAAAAGATACTTGGATAAGTTTATTCAACTTCCTATATATCTTCCTAAGGCCGAACAATTAAATATTAACAATATGGCTTGGGAGCGGTTGCCGGAAGATTTGAAGCAAGATAATTTACAACAGGATGAATTATTTCAACACATGAGCACACTGGAAGTAACACCGAGGGATACTGTACGCTTCGTGAATTTGGTGAGTTTTTTCGTTCCAATTTTGAAAGGAGAAGTGAATTTAAAAGATTTAGTCTACTTGCTTTTGATACAGGTTAAGTCTCCGGAACTCTACAGGTTTATCGGTGAAAATGGCTCCAATTTAGTAGAAGGAGATACGATGGGGACTGTGAGGAAAAGTCTCGGTTTACCCACAGGATTAAATGATGGCTTAAAAGAATATTTCCGGAAAAGTGTTTCTGAAGTTGAGAAGTACCAAGATATTCTCACTGATCTTTTTCCACGCGCAGAGTATTTTTATAGTGGAGAGAAAAACAAAAAGAGAATTAATCAACTGATTTTGGATAAGGATAAGCGAATCTGCTCTTCTCAGTATTTTGCTCAATATTTTAGATATGGATTACCAAGTAGAGAAGTACCGCAAAAAGTGTTAGAAAAAGTTTTGGACAAATTAAAAGATCAAAAATTGAGCTTAGAGGAGAAATATAAGCTTTACGACGAAGAATTGAATTTATTTGATGCAAATGATGTATATAAAAAATTAAGATTTCATGTTGAACAAGCTGATGAAAAACTTAAATCAACAATGATTCATTTGGCAATGCGGCGTTATGAGCAAATGGATAGTCAAGAAGCCAAGTTTGTAATAGAAATTTTTTTAAGAGTAACCGTTCCTATGCTTAAAGAAACAGCTGCGTTGAAAAATATACTTGAACAAGATTGGAGTTTGAGTCTAACAATTCTTATTTATAAACTGTCGTCAAAGAAAGGGGAGTCTGACACAGTTTTAAATGAAGAGCTGGGTGCGAAGATAAGATCTCTATACAATAAGCAAGCAAGTATGGATTTTTTTGAAAAGCTTCCTTCTAAAGAAGCTGAGACTTTATTGAGAGAATGGTTTAAATTCGAGGATGAAAGTATTGTAAAGCATAGAGTCTCAAAATGGTTTGAAAATGATAACGGTACCTTAGAATCGTTTTTAAGTATTGTATTTTCCCATAAGCATAATCTGGGAGTAGAAGAAACTTTAATTAATCAATTTCTTAAATCGACAAATTACATGGATGATGACTTTTTGAAGACAGTATTTAAGAAGAAAAATATTAAAACTATAGAAGCGTTAGCTGAAGCTAAAAAGAACAAGTCGTCTTCATATCTGGAAGAATTCTTCTACGCTAAAAGTAAGATTTACGATTATGTCTATGAAAGGTTAGCTGAAATAGTCGAAGTGAACATGCATACCTCTAATGGAGTTATCTATTTGAAAAGTGATCTTAACAACGCGATGGAATTAGTTTTAAAATTTGGAGATATCAATGAAGTGAAAAATATCAATAATCTTTTAAATAAGATTCACGAGCATAACAGGGGGCATGAAGAATGGGAGGAAAGCGTTCAAGAAATGTTTAATGAGCAAAGAAGAATAGAGGATCAGGACAGGTAAGGTTCCAACAAAAAAGCACAAGCCTCATGTTTTAAACTTCTTCCCTTGTAAAGGATATTTTGAAAAAAAGTTTGAACAAGCGATTCAGGCGAGGCTAGATGAAGTATCTGCCCGAATCGAGCATGACCCAGAATTGAGTCGTGTACGTGAGGAAAAGGACGAAGCGTTCGAAGGATTGTTTGCTGGCAAGGATATCGAGGAAACACCTGAATATGCTGAGTGGGAGAGCCGATACATTCTCAGTAAAGGAATAGAGAATGAGCGGTTGTATATTCAAGGGCTGAGGGATGGGGTTAAGCTCACAGTATCCTTACTGGGCCAGTCGATGCTGGAGGAGAGCAATACAAAGGCTCATCAACCCTCTAACGCGAACCCGTAAGACAGGGGAGCGACCTCAATCTCTACCTAAAAAAACAGCCGAAGCGTGTAACTATCGCTTCGGCTGTTTTTATAATCTCTACTTTTCTAAAATCCAAATCTTACTTCGCACTTACCGACTTGAACCATTCATTCACTTCTTGCGTGATCTGATCACCGCCATTGGATTTCCAGTTGGCGACGAATTGGTCAAAGGCATCAACCGGCAGTTGGCCAGCTTCACGAGTGTTTTCATGTACAGATCCGGGATACGTGCTGGGCCAGTCAGGAAAAGGAATTCGTTGGAGAAGTCTTTGATCTTCTCTTTGTCACTGGTCGGTTGTCCGTCGATGATATCCCAGTCGTAACCTTTGGCGAAGCCGTATTCATACTCACTGCCCGCAGCCGGGTTAGCCAGGTTATCGAGCAGGTAGTTGTAGTACAGGAAGATGGCTTCTGGATGCTTCGCATCCTTGTTAATCATGATACTTGCGTTGACACCAGAGTTCTGCCACTTCGTACCGATCTTGCCGTCTGGGCCAGCAGGAACAGGGTGAAGCTTTATACTTTGAGCCAGGTACGTTCTTGATCAGATCGGATGCAGGCCAGTCTAGAACCCAGTTGGAGCCTGGCAGGATGCCCGCGTGCCCGGCATAAGTCGAAGTTAGCAAATCAGTTTTTTTGGAGATTGTTAAGTAATTTTTTTCGGGCCCTAGCTAATCTTTGTGTAAATACAGACTCTGTTAAATGAAGTTCTTGACAGATTTCACGATACGTTTTTCCCTCCACATAAAATAATAGAAGAGCTACTTGATAGTCTAATTTCAACTCGTCAATTGCTCTGTAAAGTTCTTCGTTAGTCTCTGTTCTCTCTACTTCTCGTTCCACAGTAAGTGCATCACTGAGAGTTTCAGTATTGTAACTACAGGGGTGTGCCAAAAAGCGGCGCTCTTTATTCAACTTTCTTAAGTAATCTAAAGTAGTATTATAGGTCAGGCGTTTAATCCAAGCTGGGATATTTGCATCTGATCTAATATATGGACCCTTTGTAATTGCTTTAATGAAAGCATCCTGAATAATATCTTCTGTTAATGAGTGATCAAGTATCATGGAATAAACCTTTGGATATACGAACTTGTAAAAAGAGCTATACACCGTTTCCTGAATTGTTGAATCGACACTGTCTAGTGGGTCTCTAAAAAAATCAAACCATTGAACCATACGTGTCCTCCATAAATTTTTATGTAATTAACACGAAACAGAACAATCTGTTATTTGTTAATTATACATCTTATATGGAATAATAAGTTATTAAATTTTGTTGATTCATAAAACTATGTGATTCAATTGATTTTTTAATTTTACATATTCATACTTTTTTCGTTAGATAATGCAGATTGTAACGTTATATATGTATGCACCTATACACCATGAATTTAATTCTGCGAGGGTTTGGGAGGAGCTGATAAGGAAAGGAGGACGTTAATTATGTGTTAAGCTTAAAGAAACAAGGGCAGAAGTGAGGTATGGTTATATGAAAAAAAAATCTAAATACTTAATCTTGCTTTTTATTTTTATTGTGATTGTGTCTATTCTGTTTTTTTTGAATTTCAACAAAAAGGAAACCAATGAGCCAGTTGTAAATGGAGATATTATTCAAGTTAAAAACTTTGATCTGGATGCTAGATCAACAAATTTAAAAACAATGACAGAAGGATCGATATTCGTTGAGGGTGAGAAGGAGCATATTGATCATATAAAAATAGTAGCACATGTAGAGATTGACCCCGCTGACTGGGGTGGTGTTGCATTTTATATCCCTGACCAATGGAGTGTCTCCAGCATCACCAGTAGTTACCCTGAATCTCAATCGGGACTGAAGCCCGTTGAGTATGTATCAACCTGGATGAATTCTTCTGATGACTCTTCATGGCGCACAATGATTGAAATTGGGAGAGAACGAAATTACAAAACAAATGGCGGAGGTACTGGAACGATTGTAATCGATTTAATCCCGGATAAAAAGGATAAGTCTCCCTCTGAGTCATTAAAAATTGGTATTGAGGTCGGGTCAGAAGAGAAAGATGGAAAAAGAGTAATGGGCACAGATTCAGTTGAAGTTCCTGTATTTTAAAGTACTTAATTTTGATTTCTTGTTGTAGGAAACAAATACTAAAAGGAGTTGACCTGAATGAATTCATTATTGAGAAAGCCTTTAAAAAGAACTATAAGCGCACTGCTAGTTACAAGTATTTTTTCGACAATATTGTTTGGAAATCATGCTTTTGCAGCGGATCAGCCTGTCAATCATACAGAGGCGAGTAATTCCTTTACTTGGAATGAAGCTGGTAATAACCACTATGACATTTATACCGCTTATTCGATTGGATTTATGGGTGCGGAATGGTCAAGTTCCCGCCGAGCGTGGGGATTTAACTACAGATTGGTTGGAACAGGAGCAAGTAGATACAACGATAAAGCTACTAGTAGAATAAGAATAGCTTCATTTGATATAAAGGGAACATCTAATACTAGCAAATTAGCTTTATGGTCTACTGCAGATAGTAAGTATATTGGCTCTGCGCCAGAATCTTCAGGTTCAAAACCAGGCTATAGCTCTCTTGCTGGCGCTGTTATTGGTTTTGCAATTACAGCTATTAACAGTTTAAGTGCTGGATATGCATGGTCAATTGTTGGATTAGTTGATGCAATGCGTAGTACAGTGGATGACGTTATTTCGACAGATAATCGATTGTGGAGGAAGTGGGATTGGTCATCTGATATTTCAGATACCGGTCAGTACTTCTGGTTCATCGCTGATGTGGAGCCTAACCAGACTGCCCAAATATCAACTGAATATATGATTTTTGGTCCGGGTTACGAACTCTTATCTGCGGGTGTAAGATACCGGAATCTTGAAGCTGGTAGTGCAGGAAAGAGTTTAGCAGCTAAAACGAATGAAAATTGGAACCCGGGAATGATGTCGGTAACAGAAAAAGAGAAGTACGGAATCGAAGAAATTCCAAGAGAGCAATTTGACAAAAGAGCGAAGGAACTGAATATCTCTTCAAGAAGTATTGAGGAATTTACGAATTCAGATGAAGATGTTTTTTATTACGCACATGATTTTAAGGAATATGAAGTAAGCCAACCAGAGATTGCGGCCACTTCGTCTAAAGCTGATTTAATTCAAGAAATAAATCAAAGCTTGGAAAGAAGTTCAAAAATTGTTGAAGCTTTCTCAACTAATGAAGTTCTCCAAGAAGAGGATCAGGCTATTATTGAGAAACATACGATCAAAATAATGAAATTGAAAGAACTCTTAAACAAGGTGCAATCTTTAAATGAAGAGGACTCAGGAGCTATAAATGCTCAAAGGAAAGCTTTCCAAAACGAAGCTTAGAATAAAGCTAGGTTAACTAGATATAGAAAACAAGCCGAAGCGATGGCAATGCACGCTTCGGCTTGTTTTTTAATACTTTTTTTGACCTGTGTTAATTCATCAATTCTTACTTCCCACTCACCGATTTAAACCAATCATTTACTTCTTGTGTGATCTGATCTCCGCCATTGGATTTCCAGTTGGCAACAAATTGGTCAAAGGCATCAACCGGCAGTTGGCCATAGATGATTTTGTTGAAGGTTTCCATCTCGGACTGGCGGAGCAGGTTCCATTTGGATACCATGGTTGGTGTGGCTGCGCCAGTAAAGTAGTTTTGTTTACGGATGTCGATCTGGGACATAACGACTTTACCTGCATACCAGTTTTCCGGTTTACGGAATTCAGCCATTTGTTTCTCGTAAGGTGTTTCAGGCTTCTCGCCGTTGGCCAGCTTCACGAGTGTTTTCATGTACAGATCCGGGATACGTGCTGGACCGGTCAGGAACGGGAATTCGTTGGAGAAGTCTTTGATCTTCTCTTTGTCACTGGTCGGTTGTCCGTCAATGATATCCCAGTCGTAACCTTTGGCGAAGCCGTATTCATACTCACTGCCCGCAGTCGGGTTAGCCAGGTTATCGAGCAGGTAGTTGTAGTACAGGAAGATGGCTTCTGGATGCTTCGCATCCTTGTTAATCATGATACTTGCGTTGACACCAGAATTCTGCCACTTCGTACCGATCTTGCCGTCTGGGCCAGCCGGAACAGGGTAAGCTTTATATTTTGAGCCAGGTACGTTCTTCAGCAGGTCAGGTGCCGGCCAGTCGGGTACCCAGTTTGCTCCAGGCAAAATGCCCGCTTTTCCAGCGGTCCAGCTCTCAGCGGATTTGCCTTCGTCCCACAGGGCGGAGTCGGTATGGATATAACCTTTGTCCATCCATTCAGCCAGCTTGGCAAGGGCTTGTTTCGCACCCGGGTTAACGGAGCCGTACTCCAGATTGCCGTTTGCGTCTTTGTTCCATTGCTCCTCGATTGTGCCGTATGCACCGAACAACCAGTCGAGCCCGCCCATCCAGGTGTTGGTGTTATTTTTCAGCGAGATCGCCAGCGGGAATACTTTGTCTGGAGACAGACCGTCCGGGTTCTCGTTTTTGAATTTGTCCATGATGTTCTCAAGGTCTGCGATGGTTTTCGGAGCTTCCAGGTTCAGCTTCTCCATCCAGTCCTCACGTAGCCAGAGTAGCGTATCGTCGTTATCCGTATACTCCATGATCGGCATGTTGTATTTCTTGCCATCCTTGGTGAATGGATACCACAGTTCAGGATGTGCTGCTGCGTGATCTTTCAGGGTCTGACTCGCGTACTTGTCGAACAACTCATCAATGGCGATGAATTGACCGGAGTCGATCAACTGATTGGTCAATACCGCATTGGTCGGTACGGACACGAAATCAGGCAGCTTCTCGCCAGAGGCGATAGCCAGTTGAAGCTTTTGTCTGTATTGATCGTCATTGGCCGGATACCAGGTATCTTTATGCTTCATACCCAGCGTTTCCAGCATCCAGCGATCGTGCACGTTATTTTCTTTGGTGTCCCCTTGCACGTATTTCTTCGGCATCAATACCGAGCTGAATTCGATGGGTGGGTCGTATTTTCCTTTGGCAAAAGCAGCTTCTGCTTCAGCTGAACCGACGGTTGCCGGTGTATCATCTTTGGTACCATTGTCACTGGCTGTATCGCCACTGCCGCACGCAGTGATCGTGATGAGCGCGATAACCATGAGCAGTGACCACCATGTTTTGAATTTGATCATTGTTCAATCCCCCTACGATGTATGATCTTTACAAGTGTAACTGTACCAATTTGGGCGGGAGGGCATCTATATGAGTTTGTTAGTTTCGATAGGACTCTCTTATGCAAATTAATGTTGGTCTCTATATTCTTGCGGCGTGACGCCGAATTGACGCTTGAACACTTTGATAAAATAAGCCGGGTCCATATAGCCAATCTCCATGCTGATTTCATATACTTTTTTGGTGGTCGTAACGAGCTTGTGACAGGCCCGATCCATGCGCAGGCGCGAGATATAATCACTGATGCCTTCACCCGTTTCGATCTTATAGATCTTGGACAAATGGGTCGGATGCAGATTAACATGGTCGGCCAGTACACGCAAAGAAACATCCAGATGCAGGTTTTTATCTGTAAAATCCTGAATCTTCTTCACATACTCGGAACGGATGTCCTTGATCTCGTTGGACGTGCCTTCTTTGAGTTTGCTGAGTACACTAAGCGACCATTTACGCAGTTTACTGATGGTGGTAAAAGCTTCTCCGCTCTGTAACCACTCGATATCGTCACCCATTAAGTTAGCCAAAGTCAGTTTGTTACGGTGTGCGAGATTGGTGAACGAAGCCGTAATTAAAAAACCAGCCTCCATGCAATGCTCCCATGATTCCGACCATTTCTCATCCAGCTCCGCGCAGACGGCCAGTATTTTTTCTTCTGCCGCATCCCATTGACCACTCTCTAACAAATGAATGAACGTGGGCGGGGTATACAGGACATCCAGCGGACCTTGTGCCGAGGGAGTTTCCACGTCGCTGACCCGCATAACGAACTCGCGCTCGTCGCCGACAATTTGCCGGAAATAAGCGGAGGCTTGCCGAAAACGATCATATAGCTGATCGGGAAACGCGAACCATTCGGTGATGACGATAGAGAGGGAACCCTTCAGAAACTGCTTAACTTTGGACTGAAGTTGTACGGAAAGCTTCTCCAGTATGGTTTCTTTGCCAATGTCGGTGTTGTTCACTTTCAGTTGAAGCAGAAACACCAGATATCCATGCTCCTCCTTCACGCCCCACACTTCCATAAACTCATCCATAATCTCTTCCGCCATATTGATGACCGCATATTCAAGCAAGGTTTGGTCGTTGTTGTCATATTGCCCGAATTCTTCTTCCATACGTACAAGCATTAACGCACAATCCCCGGCGTGGAATGGCAGATCGTAATTGGCAAGTTTTCGTGCCCATTCACTCGAGGCAATTCGATGTCCCTGCAAAGCCTCAAGGAGCAGTCGACCCCGCAAATGTGGCAGATTCTCCCGTAGGGTAAACTGGGTTCGTTTCAGTGAACTGACGAGTTCCCATTCGGTATTTAATTGATCGATGGCCTTCTGAACGGCTCCCATCAATTCATCGTCTGTTGGCGGCTTCAGCAAGTAATCGACGGCCTCGAACTGGATTGCTTTTTTGGCGTAATCGAATTCGGAATGTCCCGATAAAAGAATACACTTTATTTTTTTGTCACGGACTCTGATCCGTTCGATCAGTTCAATACCTGTCATTTCGGGCATTTGAATATCCGAGATTACAATATCTATAGGGTGCGTATCGATCAGTTGAAGTGCTTCGTTCGCCGAGTATGCTTTGTGCACCTGTTCGATCCCCAGCGTATGCCACGGTTTGGTCATGGACAGGTTATCTACCCAGTGTGCTTCATCGTCTACGATGATCATTTGCATGGTGTTTACTCCTTAAAAGTAGAATCTCTTTATTTCACGTGGTCACTACACGGTCAGAACCATCTCTCAATCGCTGTTATCCCCAGATTTTTTTGAATCTCTAATCAATGGGGAAATCCGGGGATAAAGGCGAGCGCTTCGCTTTTCGAGATTTGTTCTGCCCGTTCCGTTTAGCGTGTAATGTAGCTTAACTTAAATTCGTATCGGTATTTCCTTTATCGGAATCAGTATCCTCTTTGGGAATCTCCCAGATCATCTCGGTTCGGAATCCGCCGAGAGGGGATGGGCCGAATAGAAGGTAGGATTGATTGCCGAATAGATGCATGATTCGCTGATTCGTGTTCCATAGGCCACAGCCCATTTCCTCCTGCAGCGGTTGCTGCATTTTCAGATTCAACGCTTCCAACTGTTCCGGGCTCAAGCCAGGTCCGTCATCATCGATGTAAATTTTGCAGAACCCGTTCGAGTTCTCGCCAGTAATCCGGATTTCACCAGATGAATACGACTTCGCCACGCCATGAATGACGGAATTCTCCACAATGGGTTGAAGCATTAATCGTGGTACCGACTGGGCTAGCATATCCTCAGGGATGTCGATGTGATATTCAATTCTGCCATTACGCAGCTTCTGGATATCCAAATAGTTGACGAGCAGATTGATCTCTTCCTTCAGAGAAGATGTCTCCCGCTCCACACGTGTCGTATAACGGTAGTAGGCACTTAGGTTATGCGCCATGGAGACGACGGCTTGCTCGTCCTTCATCTGGGCCATGTTGATGATATAGCCAAGACAATTATACAGAAAATGAGGATTGATCTGCGCCTGTAACTGTTTCAGTGTAGCTTCTTTGGCCCTGATCTTTTCCTGGAACACGTTCTCGATCAGGTCTTGAATCTGATGGGACATATCATTGAATCGATGGAACAAAAATGAGAATTCATTCTGATCCTTGCTATGCAGACGTACGGAATAGTCTCCGCGCTGCACACGGCGTAAGCCCTGGATCAGCTTTTTGATCGGATATTGAATGTTTCGATATAACAGGATCGAAGCGGAAATGCCCACCACAAACAGCAGAATCATAAAGAGATAGAACAAATTCCGACTGAGCGAGATCGGCTGTAGAATCTGATAAAGTGGTACGACGTCGACCAAATGCCAATCCAGATAGGAAGATTTCACCGAGCTAACCAGATACTTTTTCCCGTTCAGCTTGACGACATCCTGTGTGGTATCCTCTGGCGAGTGCTCGTCCAGATAACGAATAAGTTCCTCGGATAGTTGCTTGTCTGCACTGCGATTCAGAATGGGTGAATTTCCTTTGTGATAAAAGAAGGGATCGCCTTGTCCACCTGCCTTATACGTATCCAGCATGTTCTGAATGTTCTCATAACTGAAGCTGGCTTCAATCACCAGATTGCTTCCCGTCAACATGCCCGGCTGGGCCAAGGAATCCGTAAAGAACCAATAAAAGGATTTCATATCCTCTTTGGACTCGGCACCATCACCGTATGTCCATTGTCCGCTCATATTTCTTTTCAAATAATCCTCATCATACCCGGATGTTCTATTATAGTTGGCAATGACATCTTGATTCTGTTGTGAATGCACAGCGTATCGAGTAGGCCATATATCGGTAACCCCGGATTGAAGCATCAGCTTTTCCTGAATAACATATCGGGTTTGCATCTTGTCATATCGATCATTCCATATGTTCAAGCCATTAAATGCTCTGACATTGGGATCTCTTGAGAGAATAAGACTGAAATCCATCATCTGATTGATTCGTGAATCGATCTGACTGGATAAAAACGTGAGCTGCTTCGTATTGGAGACCTGTAGCTCTTTGCTTACAACATCATAAGTGACGTTGTTCGAGTAGGTATACATGATAATAATGGGGATGAACAGGACCACAATTAAACAGTTTATTTTGGCAAACAGACTAAACCGGGATCTGGACGTTCTTCCCAAAGTTATAAAGCGCTTCCATGTATTCATAAAAAGTCTCCTTCAAATTCTGTGTAAACAACCTCTTCAGATGATGTTCCTAACAAAACACTATCAAGCCTAACAATGTTATATAGTCAGACCTGAGAAATGCCTGATACTATTTATAGCAGAGATCCCCATTACACACAAAAACTTTTTTTGGGAACAGGAGCGCGCTATGGAGGCTAATATGGAAGCTAACCGGGTACCTCAGGCGGACATTGGGAGCAAGCCGAACAGAAAAACAAAAAAACGCTACAAACAACCATGGATTCTGCACTTGATGGTGTTGCCGGCGGCCATTATGGTCTTTATATTTTCATACATTCCGATGTCCGGGATTTTGATGGCATTTCAAGACTATAAACCTGCACTGGGTTTTTTCGATTCCGAATGGGTCGGACTGAAGCACTTCAGATACATGTGGGAAAATGATTATTTCCTGCAAATTACGTGGAATACGCTGTTTTTTGCCTGTTCCAAGATCATTATGAACCTAATTATTCCGTTTGTCTTCGCCTTATTGCTCAATGAGGTACGGAAGATGGCGCTGAAAAGAACGATTCAAACGCTCGTATATCTGCCGCACTTTTTGTCTTGGGTTACACTGTCAGGCATTCTGATCGATATTCTGGCGCAGACGGGTATTGTCAATCAGTTCCTGGTCTCCGTATTCGGCATTAAGCCAATATTCTTCCTGGGGGATGGCAGCTGGTTCCGATTCACGATTATTGCGAGTGATGTCTGGAAAGAGTTTGGATTCAACACGATCATCTTCCTCGCGGCACTGTCTGGCATTAACCCTGCACTCTATGAAGCGGCTGAAGTTGATGGGGCAGGACGCTGGAAGCAAACGATGTATATTACCATCCCTGCACTTATTCCCATTGGGATCGTAATCGCAACCCTGGCACTGGGCAATGTGCTTAACGCCAACTTCGACCAGATCTTTAACTTATATAGTCCATTGATTTACCAACAAGGAGATATTATCGATACGTTTGTGTATAGAGAAGGTCTGCTAAGTGGGCAGTTCAGTTTCGCTACCGCCGTGAATCTGTTCAAATCGGTCATTAGTTTGATCCTGATTGTGATCTCCTACCGACTGGCTTACCGATTCGCCGGATACCGAATTTTCTAGAAAGGATGACGAACTCATGTATCATAAAACGATGCCTTACCGCATATTCAGCATAATCAACAATGTGTTACTGACCATCCTTTCGCTGCTCTGCTTGCTGCCTTTGTATCACTTACTCATGGTATCACTGAGCGCATCTGCTCCTGCCAATGCTGGACTGGTGACGTTCTGGCCGATTGGTTTTACACTGGAGGCGTATGCTAAGACGTTCGCTAATAGCAATTTCCTTTCCTCCCTGTGGGTGTCCGTAGAGCGGACGGTACTGGGAACAGGGCTTGCGTTAATCGTCAATACGATTGCAGCCTACGCGCTCTCCAAGGAAACGCGGGTGTTCCGTGCACGCAACATCTATCTGTGGTATTTTGTCATCACGATGCTGTTCAGCGGTGGTCTCATTCCGGGGTACATCCTGATTCTGAAGCTGGGACTGATGAACACATTGCTGGCCTTGATCCTGCCGGGATTGGTTGCGGTGTTCAACATTATCCTGCTGCTGAATTTCTTCCGTACCGTTCCTAAGGATCTGGAGGAAGCTGCATTTATTGATGGGGCAGGGCACTTGCAGACATTTATCAAAATCTATCTGCCCGTCTCCGTACCTGTCATTGCAACCGTTTCTCTCTTCATGATGGTCGGACATTGGAACTCGTACTTTGACGGGATCATCTACATCCGTGATGCAGAAAAGCTGCCACTGGCGACATTCATGCAGACGATCATCGTGCAAGCCGACATGTCGAAGCTCGATCCGGAAGCTGTAGCGAACCTGTCCCAACGGACCATTCGGGCCTCACAGATCTTTATCAGTGCGCTGCCGATCCTGCTCGTGTATCCATTCCTGCAACGGTACTTTGTAACCGGGATTGTAGTGGGGGCTGTGAAGGAGTAGAGTCGAGTAACGGTACGAATAGGTGTGAAAAAGGAGTTGCTGAACTGGGGAAGGCCAGGGAGGTGGCTTCTTTTTTGTGGAAAATATACAGATCGTGCATAGTGTATTACCTCTATTTGAATAAAATGGTACGATGAAAGCTGATTGAAGGTGATCCCTATTATTCATACCGAAGAGTGTGTACGAAGTGAAGAAGCTGATGATCGTTACCCTTGATTTGTCGTTGTTAAGCGCGTCCATGGCTTATACAGCTATAAGTGCACCAAAAAAGATAAGTGTGGTATTTAATGAAAAAGAACTAAAGACCCCAGCAGGTGCCGAACCCAAAATCATAGACGGTCGTGTGTATATCCCGGCCAACATTCTTCGAGGTGTGAGATTCTCTGTAGAATATAAAAATTCAACGCTTCATCTGGTGAATAGTTATTTTCTTTACATGAGAAATTTAATAGAGATGCATGTTTTCGATCATGTTTTTACAACTCGATTCAACAAGATCGATCAAGAAGTGGTTAATATTCTTGGCAAAGTGATATTAGAAGAGTCAGTAGACTTCTCGAAATTACAACAGTTCATAGAGGAAGCTGAATCGAATGTTAGTATCAGTCCAGATACATTTACTCCTGTATTGGACTATAATTCCTATGATTTTTCTCCTGTGAGAGAAAGTGTAGAAGCATACAAAAAAGCAAGTCTTGAGTTAATAGCTTATGTCAATACCGGGGATAAAGAAAGATTAAAGTCTTTCTACCAAGAGAGAAAAAAGCACTTGAGTACTATGATAGTTATACACATGTGTATGATGTTATTTTTAAAGCGAGTTTTATTAGTGCAGTCAAATAGAGGAACAGGGGTGAATTCGAAATAGTACTTATAAAGAATTACTTGGGATAATTTTTTTGTATAGTATACGTATTGTTTGCGCAAATCACGGAAAAGAGGAGGTTGAGCATGAGAGAACTTACAATAGATCAATATCATACGGTGTTACCTTTATTGGATTCGATCCAGAATAAAGCAGTCTACGCACTTTCTGTTATTGATCAAACGCAACAAGGTCGAGTGTTTGTCAATGAAGAGAGCGCACTAACCTCTGTATTGATTACCAGCAACGGTGGCTTTTACTGTTTGGCCGGAGATGAAGAGGACGAGTTGTTTATCGCAGATGTTGTCCAGTTTATGAACGAAGAGTCGAACCATCATAGCTTTTTTGCTTTAGGTGTCTTTACAACAGCTTGGGCGAACAAGATCGATTCATATCACATACAGCATTCCAAAAAGATAACTCGCACATATTATTTGTTTAATCAAGAGAAATTTATGGAATCTTACAGAGAGCTAGAGGCAACGGTTCAAAAGCCGTTTGAATATTTGTCATTGAATGAAGTCATAGCTCAGGAGTATAGAGACAAATTTTATCCCTACTATCAACTGGTATGGTCATCCACCGAACAGTTCTGTGAATATGGGATCGGGCATTTCATCAAGAAAAACGACCAATTGATTAGTGTTTGTACATCCCCTTATGTTGGTGGAGGGTATGCGGAGATTGATATCATTACCGTTGAAGAATACAAACGACAAGGATTGGCTAGTCAATTGGGAGTATTCTTTATAAAAGAATGCTTAGCCAAGAATTTCATTCCCAACTGGAGCTGTCACGCGGATAATCTGGCATCAAATGAACTGGCTCAGAAATTGGGATTTGAAAAGGTCGGGGAACATCCAATGTATTGGTATCATGCGTGATCCGTCTGATGAAATCTAAGCGAAGTAGAGAAAGATCCTGCACCTGTATGCTGTAAAGTATAATGAATCGCGACGTAACGCCATGCCCATATAACCCCAATACTGCTGTAATTCCGTATTGGAAAACAAGTTCCTCGGTATTGACGGACGGATTACAGCCACGAACAAGAAAGGGTACTGTAGTTTCTGTAGTCGCCATCAGGAGCTCGGATTCTTCAACGTGAAGACCAAGAGCCATTCGCTGGATAACTTTTCTTCCATTGCCCAGTACGTATGTATGGATAACAATGCTTGCAACCATAGTATTACCCATATCACCATGCTGAAGAAGTTTCTTCTCTCGACAGTAAAATAATGAATGATACAAATGTAGGGTCGCTCTTCGGAGCGACCTTTTTGTGTTTTAAAGGGTAGTTGTTCTTAAACTCGAGAGATTAGCGTGATGGTTAACGTATTTTATTTTCACAAAAAAGGCTTCAAGCCACCGAACTTACAACAAAACTTCAGACCTCATATAGGAGCGTAATACCGTTATGGAGTCGGAATATCGTTGCCATAATTTAGTCCCAACTGATACGCCTGTTTCAGAAGTGCCTCATAATGCTCAGGCTGCGCATCCAACGTTTCATATAAAAATTCAACGCTCGACTGGGGCACGCCGCAGTAATTGGCAATACCCACATTGAGCAGATTCGTGATTGATTCATCATAGTTTCGCTTCTGCATCTGTTCTTCCGTCACGCCCGCAAGAGCAATCCATAACATCTGCTGATGATGAAGCTTGTTCGAGCCGTAGGCAAACCCGTTGTTCATTACACGATCCACATACCCTTTCAGCATGGCTGGCAGATGCCACCACCAGAGAGGAAACACAAAAGCGACAGCATCGTGCTTCTTCAATCGCTCGATCTCCGCTTCTATCTCAGGGGAGAATACCTGATGTTCCTTGGTAAAGTCAGGTTCATCTATGCCTTGGAGGACAGGGTCGAAGCCAATGCCATGCAAATCCAATATCTCAAAATCGTGACCAGCCTCGGCAAGGCCCTGCACGAAATGATCGGTAACCTGGAAGGTCAGGGAATCTTTTCTCGAATGCGACACAACGACTAATACATTCATCTTATCTTTCACTACCTTTCTGTATTGCTGTCTTGTAGCCATGAATCGCCGGCTGATGCTATTATAAACAGGTATGAAAACATCTGGAAGTACGCACTTTGATGTACTATAGGAAGAATGAGGTGCCATAGGAACATCAAAGTACCCTGAATCACTACCTCGAAATGGAGTTCAAATAACGAAACGAAGAGAAATATGAAGGTTATGATTTTACCTCGGCAACAGCTTGATGAAGGAGGGTTAAAAGTTGACGGAACATGGAAAAACGAGCACTCCAAAGAAATATAAAGTCGGTGTGGAGGCGGCCTTGGAAGTGATGGGCGGAAAGTGGAAGCCGTTGATTATTTATCATTTGATGACAGGGCGAAAACGTACATCGGAGCTGCGTCGGTTGATACCGGACATCACGCAGAAAGTGCTGACAACGCAGCTCAGAGGTTTGGAAAAGGACGAGATCGTGCAGCGAAAGGTGTATTCGGAGGTTCCTCCAAAAGTGGAATATGAGTTAACGAGTTACGGTTGGGGACTCAAACCTGCTTTGGACTTTTTGTGCTATTGGGGAGAGGAGCACCTTGAAAAGGTTCACGGGGATAAGTTCAAGGTATTGGAGGAGTTTGACTCTCCAGAGTATTGAAGAGGCGAACCTGGTCCAGTTAAATAAAGGATCATCGCGTAATCGCAAATGTTGGTGATTTGTGATTGAAATGAGCCGGAGAAAAAAGGGGGTGAGAAGTTGAATGTATTAAAAGTAATATAAAAAATTAGAAATTCGTAGATTCTTTAATGGAGAGGTGTGAGTAGTATGATTAACAATGAATATTATGTAAAGCTTAATCAAGATGCACAAGAACATTATCAGTTCTACAAGCAACAAGCAGAAGCACTGGTAGATAGAAGAGAATATACGACCAGTAAACGTTATGACATTTCGCCGTATTGGTATGCGCGCCAAGGTGAAATTCCTGGAGATATCTCAGATGAAGAGACGGATACATATTATGAGTTTGATGAAGAAGGCAGAATACGAATTTTGGCCTGCGACGATTTAATTGATGGCTACACCTACGTTACATATGCAGATGGTGTAATAACGACAAGAACGTATGTCGATGGCGAATTAGACTCAGTCAAGGAATATCTGACACAAGACGGGTTAGTCTGTCGGTCAGTGGAGTATTTTACTCGATTCAATAAATTAGAGTATGAAGACTATATCTATGAAGGCAACAGACTTGTGGAAGTATACCAACCTCAATACGAAAATAATGATTATTTTGTTCACCTTCTTCGAACGTATTTCGAATATGATGAGCAAGGTGTTCTCCTGCGTGTGTTAGATGGGACCCAAGGTATGATCTACGTGCTGATGTCATCCGAAGAAGTCTTCGTGCTCCGGGAATCTGTGAAAAAAGGACTCATTCTGGCCTTGAAAGAAATTGTTGGTGCTCTTTGTGAGAAACAATCAAACAAAACATATTGTTTTCTCTCAATTTACTTACATGATGAAGTTCATACGGTTTATTCACCTATTTTTCACCCAGGCTGGCAAGAGGTAAGGGAAGAGCAAATAGAAGAAAAAGATGAGGGCGAAGATTATTATTACAGGATCTGGAGTTCAGGTGAGCATCCTGTGAACGATCAACAAGAACTTATGGATCATGATTTAATTCAGAAGCTTAGAACTCTTATTATGTATTGGCGTAGCATCGGTGATTGGTGGGAGGAAGGCATGAGCTTGTGGAAGGAAGTCGCGTATGACCTCAATGAAACGATGAATTGGTCTGCTTACTCAGGACTTACGGAAAACTTTGTTGTGTTCGTCGAATGGGAGGCAATGGATGTGATGAATGGAGATTTGCAAGAAAGCATCCCTTCAGCCAAGTTAGAAGTTTTACAATCAGAAGGCATAGCGCCACGCATTTAAGATATCAACAAGTGATTTGGGAGGGATAGCTTATCAAATATATGACTACATATCCACGGGCCAAGCTGAATTTAGTAGTAATGCTGATCCTTGAAATTTTTTTGTTCATGAATTTTTCCGTTAGCCGTGTAGGTATATTAAGTTATTTTACAATGGCTATGATGATCTTTATTTTCGTTTATATTGTCATCCTTATCAAACGTTTATTTTTCACCAATTCGACTATTACTCTGGGAAGCGATTATGTGATATCTACGAAAAATCAGAAATATGAAGCAACTCAAATTGAGTGCATCTATATGAATTACGACCGCATTGGAATTAAACTCCATGGAAGACGGCTAGTTCCTACGGATTTATGTTTTTATTTTGAACAAAGCCAGGAGACCAAAGGTTTAAGGGGATTAAATGAATGGGCAGCGCGCCATAAAAAACAAGTGAAACAGAAATTCTTTCAAACATTAATGTAGTCTTCTACGTTGGTTAGAGCATCTAGAAGGATTCGTCGAGATAGGAGAGATCACTCATGAAATATCGAACAAAAGAATGGTATGAAACCTGCCAGCGGACTGGTCTTCATTTTGGATTGAGAGTACATAGCGGAACTAACGAATTGGACGAAGCACTTTTTCTGAGGTTGTACAAAAGAAAAGAAAAAGCGCATGTAAATGTGGAACGTGAGATATATAACATCGATCCTCGTTCTATGCTGAAGCATGATGGTACGGTTCTTGTGCGTGCTGACCAGTTTTTTAGTGAGGAAGTGGTAGCTGAAGAGGATAAGATGATTTATCATATGCCGCCAGAACAAAGAGCGCATATTGAGAAGCTTATTGCGGAGTATGATGTCCGCCCTCCTTTTGACGAGGGAAAATGCAAAAAAGAGTATAAAGAAATGATGGAAGGGAGTGTCCAAAGCCAGAAAGAGCGTTTACCCCAAAACATCGTTGAGCAAATTGCAGATATCCGTGTGTTTACGCTCGGTTATTGCACAAGAGAAATATTGCTTCAGTTGAAGAAACAGAGTGCGGAAAATACGATAGAGATGGACCGCGTATCGAAAGAATACAGGGAGGCCATTTTAGCGCAGGATATTTCGGATGAAATTCGTAGCCGGGTTCAATTTCATGATTGTACAGTGACGGAACTGCTGGCGGGAGAGGAAGTTGTCATTCGTTTTGATACCAGTGGAGGCTTCACTAATATGAATAAACTTACGCTGATTGCATCCGAAATCATCAAGCAAGAAGGAGAGATTGTAGGCAGTTACTGGCTGTATCAAGAGCTGTACCAGATTGATAACGGATATGAGCTTCATGTTTTATTTTATGGAGAAGATATGCCTGAACTGATCGTTCGCTGTGAAGATATTCTCGCAGAAGAAGAGTGAGGCAGAGGCGGCGGTAGAGAAACTGAGCTTCCCGCAACAATAATATTACACAAGGTGATTTTATGAAAAAAAGAAATCAAAAAAAGAGATAATACCACTGATTAAACAGGTATCATCTCTTTTCTTATATGAAACGTAATGTCGATACTGGATAAGTCATTTTAATCCCAATTCCATATCTCTACTCGATTCAAATGGAAATGTTGGAATTCCGGGACCTTTGTAAGTTTCTCTAACTCTCGTACGGGACCAGTAACAACCGCGCCATATACTTGAACGCCATTCTTTTTTAAATAGGCAAGACGTTGTATATCCAGTTCAGCACCACTGTACTCAATATGGTTTGACATCCACTCTAGATCAGACATCATCGCTTGAACTTGTTCCTGCATCTGTCCTATATCGTCTGGGACAAAATAGTTATACCAATTTGCCCCATCCTCTTTAAATTCAGAAAGAGGTTTAAGACTCAAATGAGGAATATTATAGTTAAACATGCCTGACCGAGAGTAAGAGATATCTTGATCTATTAATTCGCCAGAATAGATCGGCATGGCGGTTACTGCAACATCATAATCTGTAAGAAGCTGCATCAGTTGATCGGGAGGCGCTAGGTTTTTCAAGGATAATGACATCTCAGCGACATGTCCGTCATCAATTTTACGAAGCCGATTCAAGCTACTGCTTTCATCAGAGGTATCTTTATCTTTAGTAGGTATACCATCTACTAGGGAGTAAGGGAGATAGAAAGGGCCTGGGTTATTGCCATTCATATACGCTCCTGTATTTGTAATCGTATAGGTGAATTTACCGGTTATACTGAGTGCAGCTTGAATTTCACCTGTGATTACTTCCCATGAGCCCACGTGTCGATATATTTTCAGATTAGCTTTCTGGGTTAGGAGTGGGGTTACTTCAAAGAGTTCATAATTCGTCTTCTCTACCCGAAGTCCGTCACCATGCATCTCAACCACAGATACAATCGAACGAATGAAGTCATTACGCACCTTTGACTGATCAAAATAGATATGGAGTGACGATACATAGATGTGATATACCATAAATACTAGAAAAAGAGCTCCTCCTGCATTTAGGAAAAACTTCCATCTCGTTTTCCAAACCATTCGTTTAAACTGCTTATGGCCCCATTCAGGACGCTGGTACTCAAAATCTTCTTCCCGAAATACACGTTCCTCATCATGTGGTGTTTTAGACATTCTCAAACGTCTCCTTTCATTTGAAGCATCTCTGCTTTGAATCGTTCTCTGGCGCGAAAAAGAGTGACCTTGACCTTGTTCATGTTCATATCCAGAATCTCGCATAGTTCGTTATAAGATAACTCGTTCATTTCTCGTAGCAACAAAATGGTTCTATATTGTTCGGGAAGTTTCTTCATCACTTGTTTAATACGAAGGGTACGTTCACGAGCTGTGAGCACTTCCTCAGGGGAACGATATGTATTTTCTGTCGCTTGCTGCTCCATCTCTCGATTCATTTGAATTTCTCCACGATATTTACGATACCAATCAATAAATAAATGCCGAGCTACTTTGTATAGCCAGGCTCTGGCGTAACTTGCATGCTCTGCTTTCATGGATACCATGGCTCTGTAAAAGGTTTCTTGAACTAACTCCTCAGCTGTCTCCTGAGATCCACACATACGGTATAGATAGAGATGCAGGGAGGATTGGTACTGCTTGAATAGTTCGGCATATAAATCACTCCTCATTTCAAGTTTCCTCCTCCTTCTCTTTAGACAACGGGTCAAGTCAAATAATGTTACAGTAAAAATGAAAAATTTTAGGAGGTTTCTTTAGGAAACTAAAATAAGAAAAAGGAGTAACCATAAGTAAGAGAACGAAAAACATATCGTTAATGAGAAAGTATATAAAAAAACTTTTAAATTGGGCTCGAAAAACATAGTGTAGCTTAACAATGTGAAATTCTCTTGGAAAGGAACAGACCATGACCAAATCAAATTTGGAAGTACAAGCTGTTTTTATGGATAGAGATGGAACAATCGGTGGGACAGGTCACTTTATCCATCCTAGAGATTTTGAATTATATCCGAATGCGAAGGAAGCAATCATGCTTTTAAAAACAAGCGGAATTAAGGTGGATTTGATCAGTCCTATATATGTCCACATGAACAAGAATGCAGCTGCAGAAAGCCGAAACCTGGTATGTTGTTACATGCTTCAGAGCAACACGATCTGGATTTATCAAAATGCGTAGTTATTGGTGACGTGGGGGATACCGACATGCTTGCTGCCCATGCAGTAGGAGCGACAAAGATCATGGTGAAGACAGGTTGGGGAGAATCCTCATTAACCAAATTCAGAGACAAATGGACAGAGACCGAACCTGATTATATCGGCAATCGAGCTCGGTGAGACACCTGCTCAAGCGATGATAAGAGAAGCATGGGAAGAGACAGGACTTATCATAAAACCGGAGAAAGTGATAGGGATCTATGGTGGTGAAGAGCAGCGGTTTACATACAGTAATGGTCACCAGGTTGAATATTTAACGATCGTATTTGAATGCAGTATCAAGTCTGGACAACTGGCATCCGATAATGAAGAGATGAAAGATCTGCAATTTTTCCCCGAGCATGAGCTTCCACCTATTGCAAACAAGTATCCAGACTATATTTTTAGTACTAATCAAGAAGAAAGGACGCATTTTATTAAATAATTCTATGAATCTATATGGGAAGAAACCAAATGGTATTGATATTGAATGGACAACCAGCACATTTGGTTATTTATCCATTCCGGTGTTTGTCTTGGGGATTGTGTTTTATTTCTTTCCTGATATTTTATATAGATGCTTTGTTCTGATGAGATATAGGGGAATCAAACCAAATAGGGAATTTGAGGACAACCCGCCAAACAGAGATATTCCAAAATTGATAGAAGTGATATTAAAAGCATTAGGCTGCATCATGGTGATATTAGGAATCATATGGTTTTGGTTTTCGGAAGAGTTTTATCGTTTTTGGTTTGTTTAGCAATAGTACGCATCTTATAAGCAGGAGTGAAATGAATGAAAGCATGGTTGTTAGACTACTATCCACCGAATAATACGATTGAGTTTAGCGATTCGGAGGAATCAGATCAGGTTTATGAGGCATTAGGCAGTGATAAGCCGATTATTCAGGAATGGTCTGCACCTAACGTAGAATTTAATGATTTGGGCAAACCAGCCGATATTTTAAACAGATACACAGGAGCGCTTGTCATTAGTGGGAAAGTGAAAGAACTATTGGAACAGAACCACATTGAACATATCGAGTTTTTGCCACTCTCAACGGCTACTGAAGAGGAATACTATATTTTACACGTGCTGAGTGTTATCGATTGCATAGACCCGGTAAACTCTAAAGTAAGGACTTATTATGACGACGTTCCTCAGTTTGATGAGTATTCACTCGTTTTAGATCAAAAAGCTTTACAAGGACAACACATATTCAGAATTAAACTACCAAGCGAGGATAGAGAGTTATCTTACATATATGTTTCAGATTTTTTGCAAGAGATATTAAGTCAATCCATCGTGGGTTATCAATTGGTGGAGATCTGGGATTCGGAATTTTCCTGGAAAGCCAAAGAAGAAAAGCATGAGCGGATGGGTCAGGAAATTGATAGCTCCTTGCTAGAAGTGTTTGATTTTGATAAAGCCAAGAAGTTCGCTCGTAAAAATAAAGGCCATATGGTGTACTCCGGTGAGTGGGCGATCAAGGCAGATAAGGATAAGCAAATTTGGTTAGGGAACCTTCAATTGGATGGGAGCTACTCATGGATCAACCCCATCTACTATCCTCCCATTTTGTTGGAACTTCAGTGGGGAATTCCAGAAAGAAGTAAAACGATGTTTAGTCGCTTGAAAGAGAGTATAGGGTTTAAATAACAAAATAATGGAGGCCTACCTAAGATAATAGTTATCGGGGGAGGCCTCCATTATTAATAAATATCTTCGTTAATTAAATGATCTAAATCATCCTTACTCATTCGTAATATTTAACGTTTCATCGGTAATGGTCTTACCATCACTCCCCAATGCCTGAACAATCACGTGGTGATGCAAAGACTTACCCGCAATATCCCACGTTATCTTCCAACCATCGTCCTCGTTAGTATCATACCCAATCAGTTCTCGTTCTCCCCAAGTCTCAGTTCCTGTTGGAACGGCCCAGAAAAGAAGTGTTTCTGCATTGGTCGCCTCTACTGTGATATTTAACTCTGTGCTATCTGTAGGAATTACAATCCAACCTTCTTTTTCGGGATAGTTAGTCTCAACATTCGTAATTATGGGTATAGCTTCTTTTCTTAGGATAACCTCAGTGTCATGGTTTTCAGTAGGAACTTCTGAAGCACAGGCTGTGAGAAGTAGGATGAGCAGAAGAATCGGGGAAAATGCTCTATTTGTCATGATGATTACCTCTTTCTATATAGTGGTATTCACAAATCCTCCAGCGTAATTCCGTCGCACTTGGTTTGACAATACGTTATATGCATGTAAACATAAAAGTTAATCAATTACAGTTTAATATAAGTAAGGAGTTGTAATTCAGGATGGAATTCTTTGGAGCTCTTATAGCGTTGATCCTATGTTTTATTGTGTTTCTTATCGTTGCTGCAGTTATACGCTATGCGATAGATTCATCAAAAACATCGAAAAGACTTGAGGATCTAATAAAAGAAGTACACTATTTGAGAACTGAAATTAATAAACAAAATAACAATAAACAAGGCGATAATAAATATATTATTGACGAGAAAGTATAGTATAGGGTGCCTATTCAAGATGCAATACCTTGCATCATGCAAGTCGTTTTATGGAAGGAGGGTTAAGGTGCGAAGTGATTTCATTGAGTTAGTTGAAGAGAGTGATGAGAGGTACAAATGTTATGTTTTGAAAAATACAGTCCAAATATTTAAGCAATCCATAAAGGATGAAGATTTAAAGGATGTCCGAATCTATATATCGACGACTATTCAGTTAGATGCAATTGCTGATGTAGTAGAGTCATATCTGCATTGGTTTACGGAGTGTGAGGCCGTATTTCGAAATTATTATGAGAACGAACTTTGCGAACAAGTACATAAGGATTGGTTTAATGAAATTGAAGTTTATCAAGTAGATATCACATTTAATAGTAAAGAGGACTACGGAGCAACGATAGCCTGTGGAGACAATGTGTTACAAGGTCACATTATGATTATTGATTTTGATCGAGAACATATCCAGGCTATCCATTTAAATGGATAAGCTAATTATATATACCATTGATGATGATGTTTTGTAGTCTATTGTTTTCTCTTAGCTCCAGGTAGTTAAGAAATAGGAGCAGTGTTATCAGTACAAGGATCACTGACATGAACTTTTGGAATTTCCCCATGGTAGATATAACCTCCTCGTTATATTAAGTAAATTACGGTGTACAACAAATTAATTTGATAATGCCATTTGTATTACATAACACCTGAATGGAATTAAAGTTACGTGCAAAATGAAAAACAGGACTATTCCTCTAACGGGAATAAGTCCTGTATCTATTTACAACTATTAATCTCAATGATGATGATGCGCATGAGCATCCGGTGCGTCGCCTTTGACGGTGCATAATACCGAGGTGTCGTGAAGATGCTTCTCAGACTCGACTTGCAGTGTCACATGTTTGATTTCTTTATGCTCCAACAGATGCTCAATCTTCTGAACAAGCACCTCGGATGCGTAGACATCCATCGTTCCGTCCACCACAATATGAGCGGTCAGTGCATTCAGGTTGCTGGTGATGGACCAGACATGCACGTCGTGCACGCCTTTGACGCCATCGACTTGTTTGATGGTCTGAACAAGGTCATTTACATCCACATTCGCTGGCGTTCCCTCCATCAAGATATGCAGGGATGATTTAGTGACAAAGAATCCACTGCGCAGAACCAGTACAGCAACAATGACACTCGCGAGTGGATCGGCCCAACCCCAGCCGAAGAACATCATGAGCAGTGCCGCCGCAATAGCCCCAACCGATCCCAACATGTCACTAATGACATGGAGATAAGCACCGCGCATATTCAGGTTATTCTCCGTATCGCTACCGCGCATCATGATCCATGCCACCAGGATATTAATGAGCAGTCCAATGATACTGATGATCAACATACCGACTGTTGCGACTTCTGGTGGGTTGATGAAGCGACCAATTGCTTCGTAAAAGATGTAAAGTGAGATGGCGATTAAGGTGACCCCATTTAACGTGGCTGCCAAAATCTCAAAGCGTCTGTACCCGTACGTTTTGCCTGTATTCACCGCTTTTTCGCCAAAGGTGAACGCCAGCAAGGCGATCCCCAAAGCTATGGAATCAGACAACATATGACCTGCATCGGAGATGAGGGCCAAGCTGTTGGTGATGAATCCGCCAACGGCTTCAACAATCATATAAACGGTAATAATAATAAAGGAAAACAACAGTACTTTCTTGTTACTGGTACTACCATGATTGTGTCCATGTTCGTGGCTGTGATGATGTCCGGACATATGAGATCCTCTCCTTTGGAGCCGTGCTCCGTTATGTAATTGATTTCTTTTGTGACTACAAGTGATCTTCGGAAATGATAAAGTGATAATACATGAACATATGAGCAGTTGTTCATATGTTATGGTTTTATTATAGGTGCGCCTAATAATAGTGTCAACCAGATTTGAGAAAATATAAACATGACCTGTAAGCTCATCGCATGTGCGCTGGCGGTTTACGTTACTTTTGTGCTACCATCTGTGCAGGATGAATGTCGAGGAAGTTCCCGCTACAAATAATAAAATGAAGTAAATATAAGTTGAAACTAATATTTACACGGTAACGGAGAGGTCAGAAAAAATCTGGAGAAGCGGAGCGTTCGCCTTTATCCCCGGATTTTAACCTTTGAATAGGAAATAAAAAAATCTGGGGATAACAGCGATCAGAAGATTGTTCTGACCTTGTAGTGGCTAGTGTAAAAATAATTCATTTCATCTTTACAGAAAAGGGGCGGACAACAATATGAAGAATCTGCTTCTGGCGGACGACGACGCCAATATTAGAGCACTCCTCCGGCATGTCATGACTAAGGAAGGGTATCGGGTGCATGAAGCACAGGATGGAGTGGAAGCGGTCAAGGTTATGCAAGCAACACCAATCGATCTGGCGATTCTGGATGTGATGATGCCAGGTATGGACGGGCTGGAGTTATGTGATTTCATTCGGCAACATTATGACATTCCGATCATGCTGCTGACAGCACGGGATCAACTATCCGACAAGCGGGATGGGTACTTGAGAGGTACAGATGAATATGTGACGAAGCCATTCGAACCTGAGGAACTGGTCTACCGGGTTAAAGCATTATTTCGTCGGTACCATCGTACTTCCAGTGATATCATTCGTATGAATCGCATCGTGATTGACCGGAATAATGTCGAGGTCTCCGATGGGCAATCGATTCTCTTTTTACCAATGAAGGAGTTCGAGCTACTCTCTCAACTTGCTCAGTTTCCGGGGCGATTATTCTCGCGTGATGAACTAATTCGGTTGGTCTGGGGAGCGGATTATGAAGGCGATGACCGCACCGTGGATGTACATATCAAGCGGCTTCGTGATCGTTTTGCCGATTATGGGGATGATTTTGTCATTCAGACGGTACGGGGGATTGGTTATAAGATTGAGGTGAAAGCGCATTGAGATCACTGTACTTTCGGGTGTTTATGATTACAATCGCGGTGATTCTGGTCAGCGCCATGCTGGGTTTTCTTTTATCCAATATTTATTATCATGCGAAGCTGAAGTCTTTCAATGATGAGAAGTTAGTTGGCATTGCGACGCAAATGAAGCAGTTTGTAGAGCAGGAACCAGCTACGGTAGAGCATTATCTGAACAATGCCGCAGCGCTCGGTTACGAAATTTATGTAACGGATGGAAAAGGGAATGACCAATTCTATGGCCGTGAATTCCGCCAGAAGGATCTGGACAAGCAGGCTGTAGATCAGGTGCTCAGTGGTGAGATATACCACGGCGTCGCTGAGTTTCCCAGCAAACCTTTCATTACCGGTTTCTTCGATAATCAATTGAGCAATACCGTTGGTGTTCATCTACAGATGGGCAATGCAAGTTATGCGTTGTTTATGCGCCCGGATGTCATTTTGCAATTCGGTGAGCTGCGTATCTTTTTTGCGTTGATTGGAGCGTTTACGGTGGGCATTAGCATCCTGCTCTTTATAATCAGTACCCGCTATCTGGTGAATCCGATTGAACGTCTGTCCGAGGCGACCAAACGCATTGCGCAAGGGAACTATAATCTGAAATTGTCCACGACTAGGCGTGATGAGATTGGACAGCTGGCCCAGCATTTCATGACCATGAGTCGTGAATTGGAGCGAGTGGATCAGGCACGTCAGCAGTTTGTTTCCAACGTATCACATGAGATTCAATCGCCGCTGACCTCGATTCAGGGATTTGCCCAACTGGTAGCAGATCAGGATCTGCCTGAACAAGAACGGGAGCACTATGCCTCCATTATTGAAGAGGAGAGCCGCCATCTCTCGTTGCTCAGTAAACAATTGCTGCTGTTGTCCTCTCTGGAACAAGGTCATGAGGATTTGACGAAAGTGAGATTTTCTCTACGAGATCAATTCCGCCAAGCGGTTCAGGTGCTGCAATGGCAGTTGGAAGAAAAAGAACTGTTGCTAAGGATCTCGGTACCCGAATCCATCCAGTTATATGGCAATGAAGTGTTGCTCATGCAAGTATGGATGAATCTGCTGGGGAATGCCGTGAATCATCTTCCGCAGGGGAGAAGCATTGAGATTCGTGCAGAAGAGACCAATGCCCAGTGCGTAATCCATATTCGGGATACAGGAGACGGGATTGCAGCGGAGCATTTGCCGTTCCTCTTTGATCGTTTCTACCGAGTAGACCGTGCGAGAGAACGTTCTTCCGGCCGAACCGGGCTTGGGCTTGCCATTGTGCAGAAAATTATCCGCATCCATGAGGGCACGATTGAGGTCTCCAGTTCGACCGAAGGAACGGTCTTTACCGTGACGCTCCCGCAGATGTAATCTGTTATTCATTTGCCGTTCATTTTTGCCTCCTATACTTGGGTTATCAAGAGGAGGTCAGAGAATATGTACTTGGCTATTAGAGAGATGAGGTTTGCCAAAGGGCGATATGCATTAATTGCTACAATTATGGTGCTTGTATCATTTCTGGTTTTGTTTGTCACAGGTCTGGCACAGGGGCTTGCGTATGATAACGCGGCATCCATCAAAAATATGGCAGCAACCCATTTTGTTCTGGAGCAGGATTCGAATCATCGTTTTACCCGCTCCCAGGTGAATCAGGACCAGCTGGAGCAGACACGCTCCGTTGTGGGGCAAGAGAACGCTGAACCGCTGGGTGTGAAAATGACAACGGTCAGTCCAGCTGGTGACACAAAGAAGATTGATGTAACGCTATTCATGGTGAACCCGGAAGGCTGGCTGGCTCCAACCGTAACCGAAGGCTCTACAATTACGGATCTGAAAGACGGGCAGGTTGTAGTGGATCAAAAACTGTCTGAATCTGGCGTGACGATTGGAACGGAACTGGTCGATCAAGCCTCGGGAACGAAGTGGACCGTAGGTGGATTTGTGGAAAATGAGTCCTTCAGTCACTCACCGGTTGTGTTTCTGAACGAGCAGGAATGGCTCGCTATTCAAGAGGGTTCTCGTACTTCGCAAGGAACAGCAAACTCTAATGCTCCGGTATACAATGCGATTGCCGTCAAGGATGCAGGCGAGAAGGTGGATAACCTTAGTACCGCTTTGCCGAATACAGAGGTAATTACGAAGTCCGATGCGGTATCGGCCATTCCTGGGTACAAGGAAGAACAGGGCTCACTGCTCATGATGATTGCCTTTTTATTTGTCATCTCGGCGTTTGTGCTTGCGGTATTCTTCTACGTCATCACGATTCAGAAAACGAGTCAATTTGGTATTTTAAAAGCTATTGGGACTCGAAATTCATATCTGGCGGGCAGTGTTTCATTGCAAGTATTGCTTCTGTCCATCGGCAGTCTGGTGATCAGTGTGCTGTTGGTTCGGCTATTTGAATCGATCTTGCCAGCTTCAATGCCGTTTCAATTAAGCTTGTCCACCCTGGCACTAACCTGTGTGTTATTCGTGGTGATGTCTATGGCGGGTTCGCTATTCTCGGTGTGGAAGGTTACCAAAATTGATGCGCTTGATGCGATTGGGAGGACAGCAGCATGAGAAACCGACTGGTATTGCAGGGAATTACACAGACATTCGAAGATGGCGGGGTCAAACGGACGATATTGGATAAGTTGGATCTTAAGGTGGCCGAAGGAGAGCTCGTCGCGGTCATGGGGCCTTCTGGCTCAGGCAAAAGTACATTTCTGTCCATCGCAGGTGCACTGCTTGAACCGACGGAGGGACAGGTTATGCTGGATGGCGCATCGATTATGGGCAAAAACAAACAGGACATTTCCGATGTACGGCTCCAGCAGCTCGGGTTTATTTTTCAAAGTGCCAACCTCATTCCGTATCTGAAAGTGGAAGAACAACTGATGGTGGTCGCCAAGCTCGCTGGAACGGACAAAAACAAGGCAGAGAAGCGGGTCGATGAGTTGCTGGATACGGTAGGTTTATCGCATCGTCGTAAGGCATATGCCGAGAAGCTTTCCGGCGGAGAACGCCAGCGGGTTGCCATTGCCAGAGCTTTGATGAATGATCCAGCCGTCCTGCTCGCGGACGAACCGACAGCCAGTCTGGATGCGGAACGTGGACTGGATATTGTGGGCATGATCGCACGGCTCGTGAAGGAGCAGGGCAAGAGTGCAGTCATGGTTACGCATGATGAGCGGATTTTGCCGCTATGTGATCGGGTTCTCTTTTTGGAAAACGGGAAACTGGTACACCATTAGCACTCAGAGTGGATCGTGTAATCATTCTTTAGTTCAACTGAAATAACATGAGAAGGTCCATGACTTCCCGATGGGAAAAGTGGCCTTCTTTTTTCTTTTTTGATCTATAATGAGAGTTAGAACTTATAATGGAAGATTTATTTTACATAGAGAGGATCGGATGTAGGATGAAAATTTTGGATCGGGAACAGTTCCCTGCGCTCAGTACATCGATTCATTGGGGGATTGTTAAAGCGGAGTTTAGATTGAACGACATCGTGGATGAAACGCTGGTCAGCAATGTGAGCATCATCCCGTTTGTGGGGGAACGAGTGGTTGTTTTTCAGATCGATAACGGAAAATGGGAGCTGCCCGGAGGAACGTTGGAGGTAGGAGAGAAGTATATGGATGGACTGCAACGTGAAGTGATGGAGGAGCTCGGAGCCAAGTTGGTCACGTATCGGGTGTTTGGACAATTTCATTGCATGTCGAGTGCACCTGAGCCGTATAGACCGCATATTCCACATCCTCATTTTGTGAGAATTATTGGCTATGGAGAAGTTGAGCTGGTCGGTAAACCATTGAATCCGGCAGATGGGGAACAGGTAATTGCTGTAGAGGTTGTGGAGATTGGTGAAGCGATTAAGAGATTTGAAGAACAGAATAGATATGACATTGCGGAAATGTACCGATTAGCCTATTTGCTTCGAGAAGAAGCAAACGGTGAGTAACTGGAATGCTAGTGTATTCTAAATCTATCTTAAATCTTAAATCTTAAATCCAATAAACTTCGGAGGTTATGATGATTAGAGATGAAATTAATGAGTTGTTGGATGCTCTACCGGACCATGAACTGAACGTGATTTACTCGCGAATCGAGCTAGTGCACCGCAAATATATGTATAACAAAAAATTGGAGGACAAGGGGGTCCTTGTGACTGAATTGTGCGAGGAATCCGAAGGAATGATACAGAAATGGGATAACACATTTGCCAAGAGCATCAGTGAAGAGGTAAAAGAGGCTATCTATTATAGCCAGTACAAGTGGCATATGTTCAGTTATGAGAAACAGGATTGCCTAACAGACGATGCAGCACGAGATGCTTTCAATGCCGAAAATAAAAACGAATTGTATGTCATGTATCAACATACACCATTCATACAGGTATTTCAGAATGCGA
This sequence comes from Paenibacillus taichungensis, assembly GCF_013359905.1. Taxonomy (GTDB): domain Bacteria; phylum Bacillota; class Bacilli; order Paenibacillales; family Paenibacillaceae; genus Paenibacillus; species Paenibacillus taichungensis. The sequence goes on from NZ_JABMCC010000121.1 coordinate 773,574, forward strand.
ATAAGGTCATCGCAGGAGATTTTGATTCGGAACAGGATATTTATATTTTTGACCAAGTGTTCACGTGGACGTATGTACATACCCATGAATCCATGTGCGGACCGTATTTTTATAAAGTGAAGTAACAAGGAGCAGTAAGGAGTAACAAGTGAGAAGTTTGGAGTCCACTTAATAAACACACGAATATCTGCCGGAGGAGCCATCTGATGCGTAAGAGGTCGATTAAAATATTCAGACGCGCCATGCTTAGTATTCTTTTACTCGTAATAATCGCTCTGATCTTTCCCACATGGACCCCTGGGATCAAGGGAGAGAATAGTATCAGCACGTTAGGACAGGTCGAGATCAATGGTGCAGGTCATGAGGTTATGATTCGCGGGACGGATCGGAACAATCCTATCCTTCTTTTTGTGCATGGTGGTCCTGGTTGCTCCGAGATTCCTTATGTAAGGAAGTATCAGCAGGAGCTTGAGCAACATTTTACTATTGTGCATTATGATCAACGTGGAAGTGGAAAGTCATATCATTTCATGGAGGATTATTCGGATGTGACTTCAGATGTGCTTGTAGATGATTTACTGGCTTTAGCGGATTACGTTACTGCCGAACTGGGGCAAAGAAAGGTTACGCTGGTCGGTCATTCATTTGGTACATACATAGGGACAAAAGCGGCGGCCAAAGCACCTGAAAAATTCGTTGCTTATATAGGTATTGGACAAGTAGCTGATACTGTGCAGAGTGAGTTGGATAGTTTGGAATATACGATCACACAAGCGAGACAAGCCAACAGCACAGCGGATGTGGAAAGTCTGGAACGGCTTCGAGTTCCGATTGAGCGAGGCGAGCAGTACACACCAAGAAAGTTGGTTCGCAAATACGGCGGTGCGGCTAGGCTTATTGATGACAACAGGGACTATATGCTCGGCTTTCTTTTGGGAACCGAATATAATGCACTGGATGTGATTCGTTATTCGATGGGAGTGCAGGCTACACAAGAAATTCTCCTGAAGGAGGGGTCCACCAACCATTTGCCAGACATTGTAGATCAGCTGGAGATACCGACTTATTTTGTTATGGGAAAGTATGATTATATGACGTCTGTGGATGCGGCAAGGGATTATTTCGATGAGCTTGGAGCACCCGAAAAAGATTTTGTTGTATTTGAAGAATCGGCTCATTACCCACAGTTCGAGGAGAAAGAACGATTTGCAGCGTGGTTGAGGGGGGTATTAAACTTTTGAATAAGCGAGGGATCTTGATGGAGCAAATTAATACTAAACTCATAACTAGACTTGCATTACCGGAGGAAGCTTCCATTGTGTTGAACCTATGGCAGGAGTCTGCCCGATGGCTGAACTCCAAAGAGATATTTCAATGGCGTCCTGAGTATTTCAATTTGGAACAAGTAAATGAATTCATGACGGATGGATCTGACGTATATCTTGCTGAAATAAATCATGAAATCGTAGGGACGTATACCTTAACGTGGTCAGATTCCCTGATTTGGGAAGAGCTCGACAACACCAATTCCGGATACATACACCGATTTGCAGTGAATAGAGATTTTAAAGGGCAAAATATAGGCCTGCTCCTTCTAAAATCAGCAGAAGAGAACATTAGGCAAAAAGGTAAAACTTTGATCAGGCTGGATTGCATGGCAGATAACCTGAGACTTAATCAATACTATAAAGACTATGGATTCCAATACATTCGCAGAATGAAACAGGGGAACTGGAGTGCCAGTCTGTATGAAAAACAATGATGGTGTCTCTATCGACTTCATTAAACCCGTAAGTGTATAAAAAGGGGGACTATTCATGCTTTTATCCTATCATCCAATGAAAATAGTTGATGCAGAAAAAATCGCTACCTGGAAGTACGAACATGAATATGCGATGTACAGTTTCTCTGAATCCAATGAAGATATTCAAGAATTGATGAATGGGGAGTACTTTTCAGTCATGGATGAAATGGAGAGGGTAGTGGGATTTATTTGTTGTGGGGAATCAGCACGTGTACCGGGAGGAACCTCAATCGGACTGTATCAAGAAGAAGGATATCTGGATATAGGCCTTGGATTAGATCCAGATCTGACAGGGCAAAATATAGGATCGGTATTCCTTAAACAAAGTTTAGCATTCTTGCAAAACCAATTTAATAGTTCTCAATTTCGACTGGTGGTTGCCACATTCAACGAACGAGCAATTAAAGTGTATGAGCGGATAGGCTTTAAAAGAGATAAGGAGTTTTATAGCAAAGTGCATGACGAGGACATGTTATTTATCAGTATGAAACTGGAAATGTCCATCTACTCTTTTGAAGAAATAACGGAGCAGGATTTGACTGAAGTCAGAGAAATATATAATTACTACGTTTCCAACACGACTATCTCGTTTCATACTGAAGAATTGACCCTGGAAGAAATCAAGGCATCTGTCATAAACAGAGATCCGCGCTTTAAATCGTTTGTCATTAAAGAAGAGAACGAAATTAAAGGGTATGTGCTAATTACGCAATACAAGAGCAAACAAGCCTATGACTTCTCGGGAGAAGTAACCATTTATTTGAAACCGGATATTGTAGGGAAGGGCATTGGTGGAACGGCACTGCGATTTATAGAGAATGTTGCGCGCGAGCAAGGGTTCTACACCTTAATTGCTACGGTATGCATGGAAAACACACTCAGCAAGTCCCTGTTCGAAAAGCATGGGTATGAGCAATGTGCGATGTTTAAAGGCGTGGGATATAAATTTGATCGCAGATTGGATATTGGTAGTTTCCAAAAGGTGTTGTAACGTATGAATAATAATCAATATAATCTAAAATTCGAAAAACTCGTCGCTGAATTAGAACTTGGTGAGTTGAACAGTAAGCCCAAGGCAATCTCGGGTGGGCTTTTACATCGCATGTATGCCATTGAAACTACACATGCCAAATATGCTGTGAAAGCACTGAATCCTCAAATTATGAGTAGACCTACAGCTATGCAGAATTATATCCAATCCGAAAAAATAGCAAACGTGGCAGCAAATTTTATCCATGCTCAACCTGCCAAAGTGATAAACGGTTCTTCAATGCAGATCTTAGAACATCAATGTTATCTTATATTTGACTGGATCGATGGTAAAAGTCTGGAGCTTCATGAAGTAACCGAAACCCATTGTGAGCATATGGGCATGATTCTTGCGGAGATTCATAAAACTGATTTTTCACAGCTTCATATTCCTGACCTTCAGTTGGATGATTCCAAAGAAACCGATTGGAATGATTATTTAAACAAAGGGCAGACAGAAAATTCGGATTGGACAATCTTATTAGCTGATAACATTCAAAAGCTCTATGAGTGGAGTGCTCAGGCAAAAAATGCATCAGTAATACTGGCTTCAGATGCAGTTATTAGCCATAGAGATCTTGAACCTAAGAACGTGATGTGGCAGCAGGACAACCCCATCATTATTGATTGGGAATCAGCGGGTTATATCAATCCGATGCATGATCTGTTGGAAACAGCGATGTATTGGTCTATGGATCAGACCGGAAACGTGGGCAAAGAAAGGTTCTTGGCTTTTATAAATGGATATCGGTCTCGAGTGGGGAATTTAAACGCCAATTGGAGAAGGGTTCTCGAAAATGGTTTTTCCGGGAAATTGGATTGGCTCGAATACAGTCTGAAACGCTCTTTGTGGATTGAATGCACAGACGGTGAAGAGCAACAGTTGGGAACATCACAAGTTACATGGACTATAGAGGCTTTAAAACAATACGAGGATATGATCTCCGATGTTGAGAACTGGTTGAGTAGCTAAATCCGAGATACGAGATAATTGTTATCCCATAAACATAAAACGGAAAGGTGTGAACTGCATGGTAAACGCAAAAGGAACACTAAGAACATGCGAACAAGGGCATTCCTATTACAAAAGTAGCGATTGTCCGACCTGTCCTGTCTGTGAGAAGGAACGGAAACCGAAAGAGGGATTTCTTTCATTGCTGTCTGCACCCGCCAGACGTGCGCTGGAGAATCAGGGAATTACGACGTTGCAGCTACTCTCGCAATACTCCGAAAAAGAGATTCTGAAGCTGCACGGGATCGGGCCTTCTGCAATGCCAAAACTTCGACAAGCACTTGAAGAAGAGGGATTATCTTTTAAAGAGTAACCCTCTTTTGTTGGTCAATGGCTTTAATTGGAGAAATTGGTATCGTATCTCTTCCTCGCATTGTATAATAATGCAGTTGTGTAAAAGTTTACACGAGAAAGAGGAGTCATCTCAGAATAACAAAACAGAATAGGAGGTGTTATTTAGTGGAACCACAAATTGAAGAAAAGAAGGTTGATTATCGACCTTTGGGTATATCAGGACTTGGGGGATGGTTGATTCTCGTCCATATTGGACTTTATCTCACCATCATTATGCTTGTTGTGCAATTATTTCAATACCTTGTACCTTCAATGACGAGAGAGACTTGGGAGCTCTTAACTTCCAAACAATCTGACTATTATCACGCATGGTGGGGCCCGGTTCTCATTTTTGAAACGGTATATAATGTGCTATTTTTAGTATTTAGCGTATATACGCTGATTACGTTTTATAGAAAGAAATCGATATTCCCTCGTCTTATGATTATGTTTTACAGTGTCAGTCTAGCCGTGGGCATTATTGATTATCTGTTATTACTTCAGATTCCTATGGCGGTAGAACTTGAGGATGGAAGTTTGTTAAAAGGGATAGGCAGGTCGGTACTCACCTGTGCCATATGGATTCCTTATTTTATCAAATCAGTTCGAGTTCACAATACGTTTGTCAGATAAAAACATAAGCCCCGACCTAAGATGGAAGATCTAGGGCCGGGGTTTGTTATAAGGGTTTCAAATAGAGGAGGAGATATCTTGAAAATTTTCTTAGTAAGGCACGGGATGGATGAGGAGGGTTATAGAGGTGGCTGGAGTCAGCGAGGGCTCATTGAGGAAGGTATTAATCAATCGGCGAGGCTCGGAGATTACCTGTACCATCATTCAGAGCAATATAAGATAAACACAGTGATTAGCAGTGATCTTCCGCGTGCAGTACAGACTGCCAAAGAGATTGAAAAAAGACTGTACATAAAGGGGCTTTATCTGAAAGACTGGAGAGAAATGAACAACGGAGATTTGGCTGGAATGCCAAATAAGGAAGCAGAATTGAAATATGCAGGAGTTTATTTTAACACTCTTGGCATGGACACTCCGTTTCCAGGAGGAGAAAGTCCTCGGAATTTTTATAACAGAATATGTACATCCTTTCGGGATTTATGCCGAAGTATAGAGGAGCAACAGATCAAATCGAATGTTCTACTGGTCACGCACGGCGGAGTAATCAACATCCTTTATTATCTCTTAGGAAACCAAAATTGGACCAATACATCGGTGTTTCATTCTATTGGGAATACCAGTGTTCATACGCTTGAAAAAGGAGTAAATGGTTGGGAGTTTAGCAGCATGAATATGATGAGTCATCTAGGTTAGAAAAGGGAGTATATAAAAGCAGCAATTTTCACAACAATTAATTCTTTTTCAGTCATAATAAAGACTGCCGACAGGTGCCGTCAGTCTTTATATATATTATTTAGTTTATCTGAAGCAGACGCACTATTTCACCATCTATTACTTCTTCACTAGTTTTTATAAACCCTAAAGATTCATACAACTTTCCCGCAATTAGATTGTCTGGTCGGTGTCCAATCATGATTCTTGTGTAATTTGAAATACGCATAAGCTGAATCAAAGTTTTCATTGCTGCCTTGCCATAACCTTTTCCTTGATGCTTCTCGTCAATCATTATGGCAGGAATCCAGTAGTTATCATCCTTGTCTGGGTTCGCACAGAATACGAGAAAACCGACTAAAACCTCTTCCGAGTAAATAGCACGTAATTCAAAATCATTAACATATTTAGATTCAGCAATCCAATAAACGACAGGTGCAGGAAAGATATGAAGCTGTTCTGGCTTAACTTTAAGCTGGGTACATTCATACCAATTTTCATTAGACACTGGCTTTAATACAACTACCATACAAAATTCCTCCCAAATTTTACTTTGCAGAGGAATTTATCCTCTGCACTTACTTCGTATCCTTCCTAAAAATCATTGCAACATGGTTATTCTTCATACCACATCACTCCTTTCGAAATGAAAAAACTCTAATGTAGGTTATTTGCTATTTTGTTTAATATATCCTTCTTTTATCAGTGAAAATAGATTGAACATATCAATCATTTCAAAACAAATAGTTGAGAAAATGGCCTACTACGCTACAATGGAATGAAATGGAAGTATAAGGAGGTTGCAGATATGATTAATAAACCAAGTGAATTGTTGCGTGAGTTGAAGTCCTTGTCTGGACCTTTTCCGACTTGGGATACCGAACAGTTACCGGATCGACCAGGGGATCTTTTTCTGGAATGGTTGAGACTGGCCATTGATTATGAGGTAAAGGAACCCCATGCGATGACGATCTCGACGGTGGACTCGAATGGTTTTCCAGATGCACGAGTATTGATTTTGAAAGACGTGGTTGACGAAGCTTTTTATTTTGCATCTGGCTGGGAGAGTCGAAAAGGACAGCAGCTGGAGAACAATCCGCATGTGGCACTGACCTTTTACTGGCCTACATTGGGCAGACAGATCCGCATAAGGGGAGAAGCTGTGGATATGGGCGAGGAAGCAGGTGCAGCGGATTTTCGGAAAAGATCGGCAGGTGCGCGCGCAGTTGCGATGACAGGACGACAGAGTCAGGAGCTGGAGAGTGAGGAAGAATTGGAACGCGCCATTGCCGCTCAGAAAGAGCGGATCAGCCGGGATTCTGATGTCATTACACCGAATTGGAGACTGTACGCCGTGAACGCAAAGGAAGTTGAGTTCTGGCAGGGAGACCCGGAGCGAAAGCATGTGCGAATCCAATATGTTCTGCAACATGGGCAATGGAAGCAACGGCGATTATGGCCGTGATTTGATAAAGGGGGGAATTGTGTGAGTCGTAGAACTACAGGGACACTGCTGCTGGTCATAGCGGCATTTCTATACGGTGTTCGATATTTGAGTGCTGCCATTTTTGGTTCTGGTGTGGCTTCGTGGAATTCGGAATTGTTTCAGGAGATGCTGAATTATGTGGGAACCGCTCCGCAAAGTTGGAGTATAGCTGCTTTAATCCTGGGTTTGTTCTATTTAGTATGGGCGGAATATGAAGCAACCAGCTCCAAAACCAAAGAAAGTCTCAAGCGTTTTGTGAGTTATGAATCTGTAGATCAAGAAGCGGGAAGCCAGAACAAAACAGATTAACTGGATAGTGTGAGTTCTTATCAGCAACAGTTGCTAAATTAATTTGTATAAGCTGGGGAGGCATACATATGAAGTCCATTGAAAGTTATTTTGATCCATTTCCGGTATTGGAAACAGAACGATTGCTCCTTAGGCCCATTACCTATGCTGATCTGGATGAGATGTACCGTTATTGCGCGGTTCCTGCTGTATCGGAGTACACAACTTGGGACGCACATCAGAGCAAGGAGGATACGAAAGCCTTTATTGATTTTGTGACGAGTCGATATGAGGTGGATAAGCTGGGGCCATGGGGGATTGAGGATAAACAAACGAAGAAGTTGATTGGCAGCTGCAATTATTTAGGATGCGACAGCAACAGTATGAGGGTGGAATTAGGTTATGTGTTATCCAATGAGTACTGGGGCCAAGGCATCATGACGGAAGCGGTTAGCCGAATCATTCAATTTGGATTTGAAGACATCGGGTTGGAACGAATTCAGGCTAAATGTCTGGTGGGTAACATCGGCTCCGCAAAGGTCATGGAAAAGACAGGCATGAAATTCGAGGGGCTTTTACGGAGTTATATGAAAATTAAAAACGAAATGCAGGATTTGAATTTGTATGCGATGACCAGAGAAGATTTTCAATCGTTATAACCTGCTGAACATGTTTGAAAGGAATGTTAATGTTGACCAAAGGAATACTATTTGTTGTCCTTTTTATGACTCTTTTAAGTAACTCTGAAGTATCCGATAGTCTGTCCGAAGTCTCTAATCTGTCTCCTGCGCCTACGATATTTACAGAAGAAGAATTTAAAGTGCAGAATAAAGCAAAGAATATCACCATTCAAATCGGAGATACTCGAGCAGAGGTTGAGCAGCAGTTGGGGAAACACGTGGATTATTATTATCATACGAATGTTTACCAGTATAAAGGGATGTGGATTCATTACAAAGAAGGAATTGTGGATGGAATCGTGATCGATGATGCGGCTGCAAATTCCAAAAAATATAAAACGCCAAGTGGCATAGGTTATGGCAGTACAATTCAAGAGGTAATCCAGCAATACGGAAAGAAAGCCTTTATTGATTCTAATCAAAGAAAAGTACGCTCAATTACGTATCTCATGGAGAGAGATAAACAAGGCAACTACAGTGTAATAACGTCATTTGATAAATTCGTACTTGAAGGTGGCTATGAAAATTTGATGATTCTATCCATGGTGATCGATCAGCAAAGTCGTGTGTCATTCTTGATGATTGCAGACTATGAATTTGCATATCATCCTGAGCATAGATGGACTGAAACTCAATAAAATGGCTGGGGGGTACTCTGTTTTTAACATCCCAACGTACATAATGTCATATCGTGCATCGACCGGGATCCGCTATAATCTCCAAGTTGAAAAAACATGGATAAGGAATCGGGAGGTACATTGAATTGACAGCGAAAAACAAATATAAATCACTTGAACTTGAAACACCCGGCGTATATGAACTGGAAGGACTGGAGGTCGGCGTAACCTCCAATTGCAATTACAAATGCGACTATTGCTGCGCCTACAATCGGGACGATGGGCAATGCATCAGCGGTCAGGAGGTTATCCGAATCATCCGTGAGCTTCCGCGGCTCAAGCGGGTGCGTTTGTCCGGGGGAGAGGTGACTCTGAAATATCAGGATTGCCTGGAGATTGTGACGTATTGTGGGGAACATGGCATCGACACGCAATTAAATACCAATGCCAGCCTGCTAACGGAAGAACGAATTCATGCTTTGCGGGATGCAGGCTTGTCCAATATTCATATATCTTTTAACTATACAGACCGGGAGGCTTATGCAGCCTATTACCGTGTACATCCGCGCATGTATGAGCGATTGGAGCATAACATTCGTCTTTGTACTGAAGCGGGGCTGGAAACTGTGCTTGAAACGCTGTTATTCGAAGGAACCCAAGCGAACATGCAAGCTATTAGCGATAAAGTCTATGAACTGGGTGTGCGCATCCATGAGATTCAGAACAGCATCGTGATGCCACACAGTAGATGGAGCAAGATTGCCTCCAAGGAGTCCCTCATCCAGTCCGTAAATGATCTGATCAAGCACAAGAAAGAAGATACGACATTATATTTTACCTGTATGGATCGTTTCGCGGAGCAATTGGGGTTACGAGAACAACCGGGTGTGTATTTCTCCAATTGTGTGGATGGGACGAAGCAGCTACATTTACACGGTAATGGGGATATTCTCATCTGTGAGTTATGCCACCCAGTCGTGATCGGCAATATCTACGAGGGTACGTCTTTGAAGGATATTTATACCAAGCAGCCACAAGCGTTAATGGATTATCTAGAAAAGCAGCCCTGCCCTGCATACGATGCTCTTTTTGCTGGTGAACAGTCCCGTTTATAGAAAGTTGTTTAGCATCGAACTTGTCCCTATTTAGGGTACATATATAGATTGAGATTCATCATTATCACTTATATGGAAGGTTGTCTGATTTCCTCTCGGGGGAAAGGATGACCTTCTTTTTTTGCGTTCAGCCTGTTTCAGATTCATTTAAGCTAGCCCGCCTATGATGAGCCTTAAGAACTTAGATGAAGAGGTGAACTTCATATGATGAAGATCTATCCAAAAACCAACGAGAACGACCCATATAAAAATGCAAAACCAAGGCGCAAATGGCTGATGATTATCCTTGTTATTGTTCTGGGCCTTGGTACCGTGATATACAGCCTGGCAGATCGCTACTTAATCCGGCATGTACAGGTTGTTGTAGCGGATGACAATACATCAGTAACCAGCACCTCTAATGATACTTCAACCCCGACGACTGAAATAAATGCAACGTCAGATGACTGGAACTATTCCAGCGATGATATGCAGGTCAAAATCGACAAGGTGCAGACGGGGTCCGGCTCAGATCAGATTACGTATTACGTCGCAGATGTACAGCTGACAGATGTGAGCAGCCTGCGCTCGGCTCTGGCAGATAACAGCTTTGGCACGAATATTACCGAAAACACTTCAGAGATAGCATTGGCCAACAATGCCATCTTTGCTATCAATGGTGACTATTACGGCTTCCGTGATGATGGCGTAATTATCCGCAATGGTACGGTATATCGGGATGATCCGGTGCGTGATGCGATGGCATTGTTCAGTGATGGCACGATGAAGACATATAACGAGACAGAAGAATCCTCATCGGAATTGCTGGCGGAAGGTGCGACCAATACGCTATCTTTTGGACCAATTCTGATTCAGGACGGTGAGATTGTAAGTGACTTCAGCAGTGTGAAAATCGATAACAACTTTGGTAACCGGTCGATCCAGGATGCCAATCCGAGAACTGCAATCGGCATGATCGCCCCGAATCATTATGTATTTGTTGTGGTTGACGGACGGCAGGATGACAGCCGTGGCATGACGTTGGCAGAGCTTGCCGATGTCATGAAAGGTCTTGGAGCAACGGAAGCCTACAATCTGGACGGCGGCGGTTCATCCACAATGTATTTCATGGGCCGGGTTGTTAATAATCCGCTGGGGAGAAACCAGGAACGCGGCGTAAGTGACATCCTTTATCTGAAAGAGGGACAATGATCATGACTATATTAATTCCATCATACGAACCGGATGTTCGTTTATTGAATCTCGTGTTGCAGTTGCAGACGTTTCAGTTAGGACCCATTGTCATTGTAGATGATGGTAGCGGACCAGGTTACAGGGGGATTTTCGAGACGGCAGAAGCCTATGGGTGTACAGTCCTGACACATACAGTTAATCTGGGCAAGGGACGTGCACTCAAGACAGGATTTCAATATATTAAGGAACATGGCCCACAGGGCGGTATTGTGTGCGCAGACAGTGACGGCCAACATCTGCCGCATGATATCAAACGCATCTTTGATGTACTATTGGAGCAAACGAATCCGGGGATTGTACTGGGTAGCCGTCGGTTCAGTGGAACCATTCCAGCGCGTAGTCGTTTTGGTAACACGGTCACACGAGGTGTCTTTTCTCTCACGACAGGTACGAAAGTATACGATACACAGACAGGCCTGCGAGGTTTTCCGTACTCGATGCTGGACTGGCTGTGCCAGATACCGGGGGAAAGATTTGAATATGAAATGAACATGCTGCTAACAGCACATAAAGAAGGGTATGAGATTACTGAGGAGTTTATTGATACGGTCTATCTGGATCATAACAAATCTTCTCATTTTCGCCCATTGGTAGATTCATTCCGCATTTATATGCCGATTCTGATGTTCAGTACGTCTTCGGTGTTATCGGCCTTGATCGATTTTGGCTTACTGTTCGTGATCCAGTATTTCACGCATAATCTGTTCCTATCGGTCGTTGCAGCGAGACTGTGCAGCTCCATCTTCAACTATACGATCAATCGGAAATATGTATTTTCAGCTGGGAAAACGTCCAGAGTCCGTCAGTCTTTACCGAAGTACTTCTCACTGGTCATTCTGGTGCTGTTATTAAATTACGGATTGTTGTACTTCTACAATGAAAAATTGATTATCCCGCTGATTGCAGCCAAGCTGTTAACAGAGGTATCGATCTTTGTGTTCAGCTATTGGGCGCAGCGCAGATTTGTATATTAACTTTGTATATTAAAACTCATAGACCAAAAGAAGACACGGCCACTCAAAAGAATATCATGCGCTTCTTGGTAATAAAAAAGGTCGAGAACAGGGTAAAGCATACCCCTGTTCTCGACCTTTTGAACTCAAAGGAGGACGAGCGTTACATCAGTTTCTTAATCTCATCCTTCAGAATTTCGGACTGGGTGCCGAAGATGACCTGCACAGCTCCGCCACCAAGCCTCATGATGCCGGAAGCGCCAAGCTGTTTGAGCGCCTGGTCGTTGACGGCTTTGTCGTCTTTAACAACAAGACGGAGGCGAGTGATGCAGGCATCGATGCTCTCGATATTATCTGTTCCACCGATCTCGGCGAGCACTTTGCCAGCCTTGGTGTCGCCAGACGCCGCTGCCACGGCGGAAGCATGAGTGTGGCCATCGGCATCATAAGCGTCATCCTCGCGTCCCGGCGTTTTCAGGTTGAACTTGAGAATCATGAACCGGAACAGGAAATAATAGACGACCGCAAATGCGAGTCCGACTGGAATCATGAGCAGCGGATTGGTCGATAGCTTCATGTTCACGAGGTAATCAATCAGACCTGCGGAGAAGGCGAAGCCCAGCTTAACATCCAGCAGGTACATGATCAGTGCCGCTACACCGGTAAGAATAGCGTGCACCACATACAGCAGAGGCGCCGCGAACATGAAGGAGAACTCGAGCGGTTCGGTAATACCCGTTAAGAACGAAGCCACCGCTGCGCCGATAAAGATCGAAGCGACCATTTTGCGCTTTTCAGGCCTGGCTGTATGAATCAAGGCAAGCGCCGCCGCCGGAAGAGCGAACATCATAATCGGGAAGAAGCCAGACATGAACATGCCTGCCGTAGGGTCTCCGTTGAAGAAGCGGGTTAGGTCCCCGTGCACGACTTCCCCGGCTGCATTGGTATAATCCCCGATCTGGAACCAGGCGATGGAGTTCAGAACATGATGCAGACCGAGCGGGATGAGCAGGCGGTTGGCGATCATGAACACCATGGAGCCAAAGCCGCCAAAGCCTACAATCGAGGCGCCGAAAGCGCCGATAGCATCCTGAATCGGGCTCCAGATCATGCCGATCAGGATGGCCAACACCAGCATGGAGCCGGCGGTGACCATCGGCACAAAGCGTTTGCCGGAGAAGAAGCCGAGCCAGTCAGGAAGCTTGATATTGTGGTATTTATTATACATATAGGCTGCAAGCAGTCCGGCAAATATCCCGCCCAAAACGCCCGTATCCAGCTTGACATCGTCAGGAATATAACCGAATACACCTGGAACGGCTCCCAGAATCCGTATCAGCACCATATAAGCGATCAGGGCGGAAAGAGCGGCGACCGCATCCCCCGCAAGTCCGATTGCCACCCCGATGGCGAAGATGAGCGCAAGGTTGCCGAAGATCGCCCCCGCTCCCTCATTCATGAATGGAACTACATACTGATTGAGAAATCCCCCTATCACGGGTCCAAGCGGAATGTCCTTTTCATAATTAAGAAGACCCAAGCCTTGAAGAATACCTGCTGCAGGCAGGGTTGCTACAGGAAGCATCAGGGATTTCCCTAGCTTTTGCAATGCTTTCAGCATATTGTTCTTCCTTTCTTTTTTAGATTCATGTTATTTGGGCAAGCTGACTTTCATGATAGTTCCCAAGCCCGCTTCTACGTTGCCATACGTCGGGTGTGACTCCCACGGCTGTTCTGCCGCATTCGCAACGATGACAGGGGTGATGACCGGATAACCAGCCGAAACGATAGCATTCAGGTCAAATTCGATCAGGGTCTGACCGACAGCGACCTGATCCCCGGTCTGCACTTGGGGTGTGAAGCCCTGTCCTTTCAGACTGACAGTATTCATACCGATATGCAGCAGCAGCTGTAGCCCAGAAGCATGCTCAATCATTACGGCATGATGCGATTTAATCAGGTGCACCACAGTGCCGTCGATAGGTGCGACCAGCCTGCCCTCCTGGGGAATCACTGCAACTCCTGGACCCATTAGTCCTTGCGCGAACGCTTCGTCAGGCACTTCTTCCAAACTGACGCAGGTTCCGGTGAGTGGGGAGACGACGGATATTGTCTCAGATGTTTTGGCAGATTTATTGTTTTTCCATTTCCAGATCATTGTGTGTTATCCTCTCTGTTGTTGGTTTTGGCTTGGGTTTGAAAAAGCCGGTATAAATGCATGGCGAGAAAAGCCGTTTCTTCCTCGGGTACCTCTGTACCCAAATCCTCGGCCATTACAGCACTTAGCTTTCTGGCCAGCTGGTATTCGGACGGATATTCATTTTTCACATATTGTGCGAAGGTGGGGGCCGTCATCGGCTGCTGATACAGGCGTTCCATGGAGAAGCGCAGGTGTATCAGGAGTCTTGCCTGGCTAAGGCTGCCCTGCTCAAAGCGAACGCCACCCTGCTCTTCAATAATGGACTGAAGCTTGCTGATCACATTGGATACCTTAACCAACTGTCCGACAGGGACGTGATTCACGGAGGAGTACACATGGTATGTCAGGAACCCGGCCTCATCCTCCGGTACCTCTACGCCAAATGCCTCTCCGATCATGGCCGCCGCTTCCGAGGCGATTTCGAATTCTTTCGGAAAACTGAGCTTTGTCTCCGTGAGGAAAGGATTCAGAATCTCCATCCCGTTGCGGATACGATATAAGGTGAACTGAATATGACTTGGAAGAGCAAGGTAGATCTTGTCATTCAGCTTGCCAGGAAACTGATCAGCGATGAGACGGATAATCTGATCAGAGATGTCGATGACATTGGGGTCCAAGTCCTTCATCAACTCCTGCGCCTGCCCCCACTCCTCCCGGTCCTCCAGCCGGAACCTTTTCTCAATCCGCGGATCATCGGACTGAATGGTGTTTTCCACCTTGAACGCAAATCCCAACCCTTTGCCGATCAGTACGTACTCCTTGGTATTCTGGTGCGACCGGGCCAGAACAATATTGCTGCCGACGACCCGCTCCACCTGCAGCATCATTCCTTTACTCACGGTTCACCGCCTCCTCGTTTCTAAAGTTAACGCTTCCAGGTCTCCGGAACGCAAAAAGAGCCAAGAAGCGAGTATAGTCTCATGTTCGCTTCTTGGCTCATGCCCTCTGGGGTGGTAACACGCCAATTCATTTTAAGTTTTTATGCAGAACGTTCTTCCTACATAATATAGAAGCTGATCTGCCGCCGTCAACCATAATTTTGTCATCCGTCTGTTCGTCGTTTAATATAGGAAATGTGTAAATGAAAAGCTACCTTCGCCATGAAAGACTGATGCGGGGAAGCAACTGCGTCTATTCGGCTTCGATGCTCATGGATTATCTGACGGACTGCGCGCTTCTCGGGCACACCCGCTTTTAGCATATGAACGCTTTGCAATCCGATCCAGACTATCAGAGGGTCAACGAAATCAAGCGATTCCCGGACGAAAGCACGTGACGAACGGCCTCAATCCCCGCTATCAAGGTCGTCCTTGGTACAAGGTGTGGCAGGAACGGGAGAACTCATCCACATTCCGAATTCATGTTAAAAAGATATGGGAGGAATAATTTATGGTTCCACAACGAGTGAGTCTGGTCACCATTGGTGCAATGCATCTGCCTGAGCTGCGTTCGTTCTATCAGAAGCTTGGGTGGAGTGAGACCGCAATCAGTTCAGATCAATACAGTGTTTTTGAAACAACAGGTGTATTGCTATCGTTATATCCCATTCAGGAGCTGGAGAAAGATACGGGGATGATATTCAGTGCATCTGATGGGTTGAAAGGAACGCTGCTGGCCATCAATGTGGATCAAGCGGAAGACGTTGACGATACCATTGTGAATATCCGCGCTGCCGGAGGCAAGGTAATCAGAGAGCCATATGACGCTGCCTGGGGCGGGAGAATCGCTTATTTCCTGGACCCGGAGAATAACTGCTGGGAAGTCACTTGGAATCCAACCGCCGTATTTGATGAAAAAGGAGCCATGATCACATTTTAGGGTGAAATGAGTGTGACCGGATGTTGAATCGTGTTCGCAGAGATTTGCGTTATTATCTTCAGGAACATCAGGATCGGAACAACCTCATCTTGCATTATTTCGCATTTTTATCGGCGTTTGCGGCTTGGATTTTCTTGTTTATAAATTTTAAAGTCATGCTGGTTCTGGCACTTATCCATTACGCCCTTTCCTGGATTGGGCACTTCTATTTCGAAGGCAACAAACCGGCGGCATTCCGATATCCGCATATCGGTTTTTATGCCGGGTTCACCTGGTTTTTTATCAGGACCATTGAGATCATCACCCGCAAAGAAATCATCCATCCGTGGATCAATAAACAGGACTGAAACCACAGGAGTCGAACTTTATAAAATAGGAGTGTGTCTATGTATCTTCGAAGTGTGGAGTTACTGTCTGCTAAAGTCGAGAATCCGGATCAATATCCGTTTCACATACCGTCCATACAGTCTCTGGAGCGATTGGAATTCAACAATAACATTACTTTCTTTGTTGGTGAAAATGGATCGGGTAAGTCCACACTGCTCGAAGGTATCGCTCATCAATGTGGATTTAACACAGCAGGGGGCGGGAAAAATAATGCATTTGAGATTGATGCTGCTGAATCATCATTAGGTGACTATTTGCGTCTATCCTGGTTGCCCAAAATCACGAATGGTTTCTTCATGCGCTCGGAGTCCTTTTATCAATTTGCATCGCATGTAGATGAATTGGGGCCGGAGTCGCTCAAGTATTATGGTGGGCGTTCGTTGCATGAACAATCCCACGGGGAGTCTTTTCTCAATCTGTTCGTGAACCGATTCAATTCCAAAGGCATTTATCTGCTCGATGAGCCCGAAGCCGCCTTATCGCCAGCCCGTCAACTCTCCTTGTTGCGCATTCTTCATGATCTATCAGGCACTTCCCAATTCATTATCGCGACGCATTCGCCGATTCTATTGGGTTATCCGGGTGCACGCATTTTGAGTTTTGACGATGGTGGTATTCAGGACGTAGAGTATGAAGATACAGAACATTATCAGATCACCCGCAGTTTCCTGGAAAATCGCAACCGGATGCTGAATGAGTTGTTCAAGGACTAATTGTTTTTATTTTGAAAGGAGACAGGAGCCGAACATGAGTATCAAATTGGTGCTGTTGGACCAACTCACTGCCTGTCATCATGACAAGAGCTGGTTTGTGCCGCTGGATGAGATGTTACGTGATGTAACCGCTACGCAGGCCTTATCGCTGAATGATGAGGGGCAATCCATCTGGAGGTTGGTGAATCATCTGACTTTCTGGAATGAAACTTGGTTGGATCGGTTCATTAAGGGTGAAGTGGTTATGGACAATAGCATAGATAATGATGAGACGTTCATTATTAACCCATCCCAGGTAAGTGAAGAAGATTGGCAGAAAAGCATTGCACACGTTGGTGCAACATTTAGTCGCTGGATACAGGCTGTAGAGGAAAGTGATGATGCAAAATTAGGGATGACCATTCCATCGTACTTCAATGCCCCATGGTGGAATGTCATATCCAATCTGTGTATTCATAATGCGTATCATATTGGACAGATCATGATGCTGAGAAAGAAAGTAAGAGGAGAGATGATATGAAAATAGGTTTACTGATCGTGGATATGCAAGAGAGTATTGTACGAGATAAGTTAGATCAAAAAGCTATAGACCGCGCTTGTGAATATATCAATCATGTTGCAGACGTGCTTCGTTCGAGCGGTCATGTGGTCGTTCATGTACAAGACGTGGAAGGGATGGAGAATTCAAATTCTGAGGCGTATCGTATTATTTCTGAGGTTGATGTGACTGAGAAGGATCTGACAGTGACGAAGGAGAGTTCCAATGCATTCTGGCAAACAGACTTGGAGCAGATTCTGAAGAGTCACGGTGTTGAGCTGTTGATCATTTCGGGATTTGCCGCCGAAGAATGTGTTTTGTTTACCTATAATGGCGCGATGGAGCGAGGATTTAGACCGGTCATGTTGCAAAATGGGATTCTAAGTACGCATTCCGAAGCGGTGATTTCAACCTATAGAGACCGGAACGTGATTTCTTATCCTGTAGTTAATTATCTAATCCATTAAGTGAGATTACTCATGGACGCGACGATGTCGTGTCCGTTTTTGGTTGCACATAACCTTTTATGATGGGAAGGATTCTTCATCGTTTAAATTAAACTTTACCTATATTTACTGGAGTTGAAGCGATACATTTAAGTGGTAAGCAGGGGCGTGATATGCAACTAAAGATGGGGAATTGTGGTTTATTAATAAAGTGAGGTGTAATGACATGAATGTACAGATCACCAGAATCGATAAAAGTCAGAAAGAATTATTTTTAAACTTATACAACCTTTATCTGTATGATCTTTCCGAATTCTCGGGGGAGGATTTGCTAGAAGAGGGGAAATTCGATCCAACGAATACCTATCTCTATCTGGAACGGGCGGAATTGCATCCGTTTTTTATCCAATATGATGGAAAAGTAATCGGATTTGTGCTGGTTTGCTCTCCTCCTTATGTAGATGATGATGTCGATTATACGGTACAAGAGCTGTTTCTGGTCAAAAAGTATCGTGGACAAGGATTAGCCGCTCAGGCGGTTGATCTGGTGTTTGCACAATTTCAGGGCAGATTCAAAGTGGAGCAACTGGCTAATAACCGATCAGCTGTTTCATTCTGGAGAAAATACTATGAACATCATCACATTGAATATGTAGAGTCTGAGTATAGCATTGAAATTGAAAACATCGCTGGAAGCCATCGGATTCTGTCACAGACGTTAATACATGCAAGAAAGTAAATTTTAGCAAATGCAATCTTTCAAATAGAAAGAAGACAAAAATACTGAAAGTTGCTGATCGCTAGATAAAGAGCGGGGATTCAATGTTCATGCGGATATAATGGATATTCATTAATAATTGAATCAAAAGGATCAAAAGGATCAAAAGGATCAAAAGGATCAAATATGAACAAATAGGAACAATCAACATGGGATGTTTCTAACAGTGGATAGATTGTGTTGTCTATATTGAAAAAGAATTTAAAGATACTAATATGGAGTATTTTTTTGATGCTAACGACCTAATAAATCCTAGGTACATGAATATAAGCGAAGAAACAATACTCTTTTAATTGATAACAGAAAAAAGATTCTAAATATCGATATAATAGTAAAGCTATTAAAAAAGAATAAAACAAGCAGAAAAAATGCTCATCATAAACTTTTATTGATGGGTAATATCTATTATTTTTTATATTTTCTATAATTTGTTGATTTTTTTGTAATATTATGTATTATTCATAGTATCATATTTTATTTATGGAAACTTATAGAAATTGTATGATAAATATATTTATAGGAGTTGAGCTAATGCTTCACAAATTGTGGGCTAAGGTAAAAAAAGGAATGGTGTTAAGTACACTTATTTGTCTAATGCTGATGAGCTTTTCAGGTGTTGTTAGTGCTAATTCCGATGAGATGACTTCTTCTGGTATCCAACCCCTTCAATCTTCTAGCATCGATGAGCAAATAAATAAAATATATGAAAAGCGGGGTCTTGTATTAGCACAGAAAAAAGAAGGTTACCTTGAGGAGTACGATAGATTGGGTAAAGAACTGGAATCTTTAGGAGTCGAATTCTTATCTCCTTCACAAGTAGAAGAAAAAATGGAAATTGCTAAAAAATCTTACAATGGTTTTTCACCTCAAGTAATCATACCTGCAAATGGGAAATACACATGGTCAAGCATTCGAAATTCTTGGGTAAAAAATGGTGTAACTTATGAAGTTCAACATTTGACCGCAGAATCTAATAGTAATGCCTCTATTCTTAAGGGCACACAAGCTAAAGTCATCCAAAGTTCTATAAATCTTCAAGCAGCTTCCGTAAATTTAGTAACTTCACTTATTAAAGAAGGGGCTACGGAATTAGGGAAACCAATTGATGTGACAATAACCATTTATGATGCTCTTAAAAGTTTTGTTAATGATGCAAACTTTGGAAGAACTACAATAATTCCTGATATTACTACAAACTACACGGTATCTTGGTATCAAAATATTGATTTCATGTATGTGAAGAAACAGGGTGATTCAGACAACAACCAAGAATTGACGTTTATGTCCTCCGCAGTTGCTGGAGAAACTACTTGGGTAATCCCAACATTTAATTACAAAGTTAGTGGCGCTACAAAAAGTGTTAAAAACGTAGTGGGGTCTAATACATATAACTATTATAACACCGTAGCACATAGAAATGGATCTATGGGGGTTGCAGCATATTTAAATCCCTCTGCGGCTAGAAACGCTTATGTGACCTATGCCGCAATAATAGGAGTTGGGGGCAAAAACATTGGATTAATACCTGTTGCTACTCCTGCATCACCTGTTGTTATGCCATAAATATATTGTTTTAATTTGTCTATCGCTTAGAAATAAGATTTGTGTATTGTTAAATTACACAAATCTTATTTATTTTTAGAAGGTAAGGAGACATCAATACATGAAAAGAATAATGAAATTCTCTATTATTCCAATTGTATTAATCATTTTGATTCTATTATTTTACCAATTCCCTAAAAAAATCGATATCATTCGTCCTGCAGTTTCTTTTAATGATAATAATCCCGAATCACTTAAAAACACCTCTATCCATATAGCAGGAACATTTAACAGGCCGTTATTTAGGCAGCATGTTTTTAAGGGTTCCATTATAATAAACGGCATAGAAATAACAGAGAAATACGATACAATTGACACTGAGGTACTTAAAAGAATGAATGGAATTAATATGGGGAATTTGATCTATAATAACACTCAAAACGCTACAGTACTTGGTATTATTTGGTTTGATAATAATTTCAGAGATATTGGAATTTTAGGTGTAAATACCGAAGCGAATCAAAAAGAGGCTATCTATATTGTTACGGGAGAGTCATATGAAGAAGGATTAAACAATCTGAAAAAAATGAGAGATAAATATGGATCTGGATTTATAAATTTTGAATAAGAACGTAATAAGTATCAGAAATAATATAATCTTAATTATGGATGGTTGTATGCACAATATTATTTTATGATTATATACAGAAAAGGTGCGACATTGTACAAATTGTATAGTGTCGCATCTTCTGCGTTTCCCCAAAATACAAGTCCTTTATTCATTAAAAAAGTATAACGTTAGCGTGAATATAGTATTAAGTTAAGAGATAAATAATCGGAAATTCAGATTGCTTTTGTAATAACTTTTCATTCCTATATCATGGATGAAATTGTTTTCTTTAAAGTGTCAGGTATCGGGGGAATTATGATCATTCGAAGATCGAAGAGTCAGATCGGAGTGGTAAAGATGGAGTTAATGTGGACAAACCGAATAGTGCTCTGATCATGTAATCAAAGAGGGTGTGACGCCCAATGAAACTTTTAATATTAGCTAGTTAGATCAATTTTAAAAAAGGAGGAGTAATGTGGCGAACATACACAAGGGAAGATATTCGGCTGAGATCGAAGGAGAGTTTGTTGTTTTTATTATTGGAATGAGAGTTAATCGCTTGTGGGCCATACATAAGTGGTTGCCTATTTTTAAATCCATGGGCCCGATGATTAAAGAACTGTACATGAACCCAGATACCGGGTTTCTGGGGACGGAGTTTTTTATGAGCTGGCGTGGAGTGACTCTGCTGCAATATTGGAGATCTTATGATGAATTGGAGAAATACGCACGCGGTGGCCTACACTTGGAGGCTTGGAAACGATTTAACCAATCCATTGGAGCGGATGGAAGCGTGGGGATTTATCATGAAACGTACAAAGCTCAATCCGGTTCATATGAGACCATCTATGCGAATATGCCCAAATTCGGGTTGGCTAAAGTGTCTAACCATGTTCCAGCGACAGGCAGGAAAGAAACGTCCAGACGTAGAATGGGTGGAGAGAGTGATCCCGCAGTAGAAACACCAAAGAATCCTTAACAAATGACTAGTGAAGTTCGAATGTACAATCATCGCAAGTAGAGAGGAGCATGTTATTGAAAGTTAATGTCAAACCAGAAGATTTAGGCTCTGAGCAGCTTAGCTGGCTGTGTGTCCAACCGATGTTAATCTCCGTTCGGGGTAAAGATGTTGCAGCAAAAATAGAGGTATATCGGCGATTACATGAAGGACAACAAGCGATATTTTTGTTCTACTCCTATCATAACCATACGAAGAGCTTGGCGGAGTTTTATTGGTTTTCGGCGTACAACATTATTGACATGAAGAGCTGGAATGGAATTAAGAACGGGATGCGCTATTTTAACCAAAATGAAATGGTAACTCTGCTGGATGACATCGAGCGTTTGATTACAGATAAAAATAAAGTTGGAGATACGTGGCGTGAGGTCCTGCCTGCGGATTTGGAGAAAGACCCAATCCTGCTGCAAAGAACGGAAGAACTATACGCTAAATATCGAGCCGCTGCTCAGGAAGCTATTTTACATATGAATGAAATAATTCGGCAAAATCAGGAGATGTATCTGGAGAACAGTTCGGTAACCTGATTCCAGATGACAGTCTGAAAGAGAGACACGGGGGCTACTCTTGAATGAGTAGTCCTTTTTATCGTGTCTATACGCTTAAAAATCAGTACCGATGTAACAAACCTGCAATTTCATGCAACAAAACGCAATACTGTGGGTTTGTCGTGGCTTTGCTTGTAATATGAGTTGTGAGAGGAGGAACAGCAAATGAAAGTCATTTTTGAAGAGGAACTGTTAATGGAAAAAAGCATGGCCAAGGTCATAACCCATCCTGATGAGAAGTCCCATTGGGTCAGTATCCAAGAAGCGATCTGCCAATCGGAAACAAAACTTGTTGTCATCAATGCCAAGAACAATCGCAATGTGCAGATCGAGTTGAGTTCGGTGGTCGCGATTGAATCAGAGGATCGGTTGTGCTGTGTACGTGTCATCACAGGCGAAAGGTATTTGCTCAACAAACGCCTGAAGTTTGTGGAACAGGATTTGGGATCATCCCATTTTGTGAAAATCAACAATCAAACGATTATCAACACACGTTGTATTAGCGAATTTTCATCAACAGACCATGCCAGGATCCAGGTTGATCTGAACGATGGTTCCAGTTACTTTGTTAGCCGATTCTATATTAAAAACTTTAGGGGGAAATTATCATGATTAGTCAGTTGAAGCATTCATTTTTTCAGGTTTTTACAGTAACTTCGTTGTGGGTCACCTTGTTATTGACACTATTCTCTAAAAGTCAGTCCTTTGAAATGGGTTACCTATGGAATATTGCTGGGATTTCAGCTATTGCCGCTATACTGTTTGGCGTAATGTACAATGCACTTTGGAACTACTTTACGATGAAACCGGTGTGGAATATCGTCATTTCTTCCACATTTAATATTGCAGGAGGAATGGCGATCGTATGGTTATTTTCTACAGACATGTTCCTATTGATTGCTCCCTGGTTCCCTGGAATGTGGGTCTTATCCATCGTACTGCACATTATTGGTTTCTATTTTTATGCTAGAATAGATAGCAGGAAAAAAGCGGAAGAATTAAATAATATTCTGAAGTAAGCAAGGGGTACTGAAATGAACGAAGAAAAGGTTTTGGAGTTGTATGGTTTAGATCCAGATACCAAATATAGGCAGCAAATCAGAGAGTTGTTGCAGCAAGAGATTGAGAATCAAGAAGCAGTGGATCATGAGTATCTCAAAACCTTATGTATTATGTTATTCTGCATCGGAAATGTAGAGGACACTGTGCTGATCTGGCAGGCAAAACGCAAGAATCAGGATACGGGCAGTTATATTGATGTGCAGCTTCTGTGTGGTGCCGGTTATGAGAAGACAGTGACCTATCTGGAACAGAAGGATGGGGATCAAGTGAGAGAACAGTTGAACTATCTTAGACAGTGTGAGCCATATGACTTTGTTGATTTTTCCAAGGAGGAATGGGTCTCTTACTATAAACAATATTATGAAGAACCTTAGTCATATCCAACATGTGAGAAGTGAGGTGATTAATGATGACAAATGCTGATTCCATCCAGGAACAGATGCAGATGTGTCAGAAATATAATGCCGAATATGTACCGAGCGAACTACACCATAAAATCGGAATCGCCTGGAACGTCAAAGAGAAGTTGGAACCGATCCACGGCATGCGTATTCAGCCCGAGGGAGATACAACCGGATGGTATATTTGGGCGGATGAATACTCGGAGGCAGATGACTTTTTTGTCCCATTACATGTCACGCACATCGATGACTGGGACCCCAAAATCAAGAAGTACCTCGGACTTGCGCCGGGATGGCGGTTTGTGATTGCAGAAGATTATGAGGATGTATGGTTTGACGATCAGTTGCTTAACAGATCATAGTCAGAGCAAGCAAATGAGCTAATTAAACATTGAAAGGAGTGGGATGATGCCGAGTGTTCATGATAACATCATATTAAGTTACGAAGTCGATTTGGAGAATGAGAGGATTAGGATGCGTACCCGTTCGTATCACTCTGATTTGTCTGAAGATACTGATATCCTTTTCTCAGGTGTATTAGCACATTCATTTGAAACACCGTTGCAAGGCAGCATTATCTTCGATATTGACGACGTTGGTTTGGATTGTTTTATTAGTTACAATCGCGATTTGTTGGAGAAAGGGAAAGGTCAGGGCTGGCCTATCATGTATGAAACTGATGAAGAACTGGAAACCAAGTTGATCGAGGGGGACTATCTGTACTTTGTCATTTCATCATCGTATGGATTAAGTGGCTGGGTTTTGGCTAAAAAGGTTGAGATGATAACGAAGATGCGGAATGAACAAGATGAAGAATAGATTTGGTCATGAACCGAAACATGATCCGTAAATTACCAGTAGTTATGGGTCTTGTCACTTTCGTTGTCATTATGATTATTACCAATCCAACCAGAAGTGATTTTTATACTTGGCTGGAAAGCGAGTATGGTATACATGTCTCCTACGATATCAATGAAACGACGTATACACAGATCACGAACGGCCAGGAAAAAAGTCTTAATTTCAGAAGCGGGCATATACAGCATGTGGGAATCTTTACTACGTATAATGAGACTTTTATGGATGTTGAGGGTAATGAGATCAACATTAAAGCCACTGGTGTAATGAACATGTTTTTTAAAAGATAGTTGGTTGCTGTTCAGATGTTGGAAAGGGGTTATACATACCACGCTTCTTTGTATGATGAAAACATGCAGAGCATCGTGGTTTTTGTGTTGAGCAAAATCCGTAAGGAGGGGGAGGATTACGTTATTTGGTTCATTCGCAAATTCCACATTATGGGTTATGATGTACCTACAGAGAAAATTTAACATACATAGGAATTTTTTTTGGGATTGAGATTATTCCAGTAGGAGGAATAGAATGAAAGCTATTTTCCTTGATTTTTATGGGACAGTTGCTCATGAAGATGATGATATTCTACCCGTAATTTATAAACAAGTTCAAGCGACAACGCAGGTGGAGTGTACAACGGATGAGATCGGTGCTTACTGGTGGAAGGCTTTTTCTACATTGTTTTATGCAAGCCACGGCAGCCAGTTTACCACGCAAAGAATGCTGAATGTGCAATCTCTGGCAGAAACGCTTCTCCATTTCAAATCGGAGCTACAAGCTGAGTCGCTTAATCAGGAACAGTTGGCACATTGGCGTAACCCTGGCATATTTGCTGATTCAATTCCCTTCCTTCATTCTCTCAAAATTCCAGTATATATCCTGTCCAATATCGATACGGATGACGTGAAAGCTGCAATGAAGGCACATAACATTGAAGTGGCCGGAGTAATTACCAGTGAGGATGTTCGTTCTTATAAACCAAGGTCAGAGATGTTTGATGAAGCGATCAACAGGTATGGTTTGCAGCGAGATGAGGTGATCCATATAGGCGATTCTCTGGTCAGTGATGTACAAGGAGCGCAAAATGCGGGAATTAAGGCTATCTGGTTGAATCGAAAAGGAAAACTCAAACCGCAACAGATTACACCGGATTATGAGTGCAAAGATCTTGGCGAAGTTGTGCATATGTTGGAGGCTTGGATATGAAAAAGTTAACCGTGTTGTCGTTACTATTTCTATTCTTAATCGCCTGTCAGGATAAAACAACCCATGAAGCTGTGCAGAAACCAACGATTCCAGTGACGGAAAGCGTTACTGATGAAGCAATCGAGCAGAAGGACGATGAAGCAGAAGCACCCAAAGAAGACAAAGGCATTCCTCCTGTCTATCTTGATGAAACGAAGTATACAGGTGATGAACTGGAAATCGTCAAACTGATGAACGTGCGCATGCGTTATATATGGGAAGAGGATGAGGAGGGCTATATGAGCCTTTTTGATCCACAATCGCCAGTCTCAGGCATACCAGTTTCAAAAGTTCGCAAGGTGATCTCTATGAGCAAGATCAAGATTCGAGAGCAAAAGAAGCTCTATGAGGCACTTGTGATGGTTACTGAATTAAGAGAGAACGGGGAAGAGTTCGGCCCTAGCATGGTGTTTTGGAAGAAGAAAGCAGATGGCGATGCTGCGAAGTGGATTTTTGCAGACATCGATTAACAACAACTGAAGGAAATGAAGTAAAGGGTGATGAAATCATGACAAAAAAATTGATACTTATTGAGGGATTACCGGGTTCAGGAAAGTCGACGATTGCCAAGATGGTTTCCGAGATTCTAACTGAGCAAGGCAAAAGGGTACAACTCATCCAGGAAGGGAATCTGGATCACCCTGCTGATTATGATGGTGTGGCCTTTTATTCTGCGGAAGAGTTCAGGGCTTTGGTGGATGCTCACAAGGCATATAAACATATATTGGAGAGCAAAGCTACAGCCTATCAGGATGGTTTCCTGATTCCGTATCGCAAAATGAAAGAGGAATTCGGAGTGGATTTCCCTGATTATGTGGTGCAGGAGATATTTAACAAAGATATTTATGAACTGCCTTTTGAACAAAATGTGAAGCTGATCACCGAAAAATGGCGGAGTTTTACCGAAAGCGTGATAAGTGCGGATGATGATTCCATCACCATATTCGAATGTTGTTTCATTCAAAATCCACTGACCATAGGTATGGTGAAAACCAATCAATCCAGAGAAGAAAACGTGCAATATGTTCTGGAATTGGAGCGCATCGTTCAACCATTGAATCCGCTCCTAATCTATATTCATCAGGAGGATCTTGCACATACCTTTAACAAGGCGATTCATGAAAGACCCAAGGAATGGTCAGCTGGATTCGTACAATATTACACAAACCAAGGATGGGGACTCGCGAAAGGATATCATGGTGTTGAAGGCACGGTGAAAGTTCTTCAGGCAAGAAAAGAGTTGGAGACCGAGATTTATCAGTTATTGAAGATGGACAAGCACTGGCTGGACAATTCAGAATATAACCGCGCTGCTTGCCAGGAGGAACTGGAGAAGATTCTGAAAATTTCACTTTGAGATACTAAAGTACAAGTACGAGATTTCTTCGTGCGGTAATACAATACATAATGGAGGTTTATTTTCATGTTATTTCTGGAGGCAACACTAATCGTCATTACCGCTATATTGTTCATCATAGGTGTAAGGAGCAAACGCAAAACATGGATTAGATGGGGTATAGGGAGTTTAATTTTGTTGATTGTACTTTTTATTCCATCGTTTGTTAATGGATTTGTGGAGGGATTATCTTCGGGCTGGTCGGCAAAGTAACCTGGAAGCAGTTAAAATTATGGAAGCCTTAAGCATTACGTTCAGAAATAGGAGGGGCTTGTGGATATCACATTTATTCGTCATGGTCATGCTGAACATTTGCTTCATTATCCTCATCAGCTAAATCAGTTGCATCCGGGACTTACTGAACAAGGAAAGAGGCAGGCGACTGAATTACGAAAGCAGATTAAAATCTTACCAGAAGACATAGTGTTGGTGAGTCCTACGAAACGAACAATAGAAACGGCATCCCTCTTAACATCAAGAGCTAAACTGACGGTCTGTCCACTCGTTGGCCCGAGAATGTTCCCTCAAAATCCGGAGTTCTCTGTTCTGCGCTGTGATCAAATCTATTCGAAAGACGAATTAAATGCTCAGTATACAGGGTTGCAAATTCTTGATTTTGAACTTGACTGCTGGTTGGATGGGATTAATCGAACGGAAGAACATCAATTTGAGGTTTATGCTGGACAGCTAATTCAATGGTGCAGAAAGCAGGGCGGGAGTACTTTTATCATTTCACATGATGGTACGATAACAAGTTATAGAGCTTTTCTTGGAGAGCAGGGGTTAACCCGAAGTGACTTTCTAGGCGAAGCTGGGCATTACACGATTAGAGATCTCTAATATAAAAGATCAATATCTAAACTAAGGGGGATTTTTCGTGAGATTATCGGACTATGAATATTTAGTTTTGGCTCTGGAAGAGGCAGATCAGGCGCTAATAGAAGGAACATATC
Source organism: Paenibacillus taichungensis (assembly GCF_013359905.1). GTDB lineage: Bacteria > Bacillota > Bacilli > Paenibacillales > Paenibacillaceae > Paenibacillus > Paenibacillus taichungensis. The sequence goes on from NZ_JABMCC010000121.1 coordinate 801,978, forward strand.
CGATTGGTGCGATAATTGTGGATGCGGATGGGGATGTCGTTAGTAAAGGAAGAAACCGAGTCTTCTCCGAATGTGATCCCACCGCACATGCTGAAGTCGATGCTATTCGTCAGGCAGGGCAACATTTGCTGGATGTAAGTAAGAAGCGATACACGAAGAATGACCTGACTCTCTACACCACATGTGAACCTTGTCCCATGTGTTCATGCACCATATTAATGTCGGGGATCAAAAAGATCGTATGGGCTGCGGATGATGAAGGGTATGGCGGGCTTAGACGTTTTAAGGAGGGCCCTCATTTTATCCATCTGTTCGACACACTTTCCTGTATTGCAGCACCATATCTTGATTTGGAAAATAGACAGCGAGCATTGCTTGCCCAATGGAATATTGGTAGAGGTATGCTTAATACAGAGTGGGAGACTCCCAAACAATGAAATCCATTCCGATCTCCATTTTACTAGCCAGTGTCATTTTGGGAATATCGTTCATAGTTGGCTGCCTGTTGCTATCAAATCAGGGGAGAGCTAGTGAATCGACTCAGGCAGTGGAACAGGATGTGCCGAACAATAATAAAACATTAATGACGATCCAAGAAACGGCGGAGTATCTGAGTATGACTAAAGAACAGGTGATGGACATTATTAAGGCCGAACAAGGAAGTTTCTCGGCATCCGGTTTCTTTGAAGGGAAAATGTTTCCTTTCATCAAGGTTCAAGATCAATTTTTGGTTAGTAGAATCGAGTTGGAATTGTGGGCTCAGGACGCATCTTCAAGTCATAGAAGATATATTAATGGGCAGATGCAATAGTCCTAGGGGAACGACGGCCTAAACAAACAAAGGAGATAATTTGAAATGGAGTTCGCAGGACAGAAGATAAGAATAACACCTGTCACAGAACATGACCTCGACTTTATAAGCAAAATTGAATGTGATGCGAGTATATGGAGTTTTGAGGAGACCGTTGAAACGGATACGGAGAAAGTTCGCGATAAATATCGTAGTCATTTTTTTACTGTGGAGGAAAAGCCGTATGCCTATGATTTCATTATTCGTCGTTTGGAAGATCCAGAAGGTGAACCAATTGGCCTTATCCAAATGTGGAGCTATGTAGGTCATAGAAAAAGCTGGGAACTCGGATTCGCGCTGCTTCCGAATTATGTAGGGGAGGGCTATGGAAGTGAGGCTACGAATCTTTTATTAGAATTTGCATTCAACGGGTTACACGCCCATAAAGTGATAGGTATGTGCAATGCTCAGAATGTCCGATCGGCTGCGCTGATGCAGAATGTAGGTATGACACGGGAAGCTGTGTTCAAGGAAGAACTTTGGTGGAACAATCAATGGACGGATCAATATTTCTTCTCCATTTTAGAAAAAGAGTTTAGTGAACAAAGAGGGAGAAATTCAGATGACCAAGCTGGTTTTGTTAAGTGATTTATATTTCGAATCTAACCACCAACTGAATCAGAGGATATTGAGCTTGTTCAACTCTGACCAGCCTTCCATTGGTTATGTACCTTCGTGTTCCGATCCGGGACGGAAATATTTCGAGCATACGAGACGTTACTATAATCAACTGGGAATCAAATCAATTGATTATTATGATCTAGACCTAGAATACGAGGGAAACAGATTCAATACGATTTTTGAAACCGATGCGATTCATTTATCTGGAGGGAATACATTTTATTTTCTAAGTTTATTGCAGAAGAGAAATGCAATGGGATTGTTGCGTTCCTATGTGAACAAGGGCGGCATTCTGATTGGAGTTAGCGCGGGTAGTATTCTAACTACACCAACGATTGAAATGGCCGGATATGGTAAAGATGCAGACGAGAACCATGTTGGATTAATGGACAAGCAGGCTCTGGCGCTCGTTGATTTTGAATTTTCACCACATTGGGATGGAACGGAAGAAGCTCTGGAATCATTACGAGATTACGCGCGTGCCAATTCTACAACAATCTATGCTTGCAAAGATGGTAGCGGGATTATTATCGATGGTGAAGTGGTAGAGTCATATGGCGATGCACATCGTATAAACTGAAAATAAGGTGGGACTACAATGAGTGAAATCACTGTATATCATTATGATGCTTTTTCGACGGTTCCTGGTAAAGGAAATCCGGCTGGAGTCGTCTTTCATGCCGATTCGCTCAGTGAAGAAGCGATGCAGCAGATTGCGCATAAAGTCGGCTTTAATGAAACGGTCTTCGTGATGAGTTCAGTAGTTGCAGACGTTAGATTACGATATTTCACACCGGGTCATGAGATTAATCTGTGTGGTCATGCAACAATGGCATCCATGTATGGGTTAAAGACTAGAGGGCTACTGGAGGATAAACAGTCGATCACTATTGAGGCTAATGTAGGCATATTGCCGATTCAGTTCCAGCAGGATGGCGATACGATCAACATTGAGATGAAGCAGGATCAACCCCGTTTCATGCCATTCCAAGGTGACATAGAGAAGCTGGCAAAATCCATTAATCTAACCACGGATGATATTGATCTATCCACACCTATAGTTTATGGAAGTACAGGCACCTGGACTTTGTTGATACCGATTCGCAAACTGACTTCTTTCCAACAAATGAAACCGGGTTCTTCTCTATTTCCTGAGATATTAGATGAAAATCCGAAAGCTTCTCTGCATCCATTTGCTTTGGAAACCCGCGATTCAGATGCGCTAATGCATGCCAGACATTTTTCCTCGCCCTTTTCGGGAACTACGGAGGATCCGGTTACGGGAACAGCATCCGGTGTGATGGGTGCCTATTATTTGGAGTATATGAATTCTGGGATGGATCAGACTCATTTTGTTGTGGAGCAAGGGCATGAGATTGGCAGAGATGGGAAAGTTCATGTCAGTGTAGTCAGAAATGGACAGGACATGGATGTCAGAATACGAGGCACGGCTGTTTTTGTGGAAGAAATGAAAGTGGAGTTGAATACGTAACAACGTAAATGAAGGAGAGGGTTTAGGTGGATGAACAGGCGGTACTACATACAGTTTCTCATTTGTTACAAGAAGAATGTTCGGATTCTTTGGTAGGAATTTATTTGCACGGGTCCATGGCTATGGGGTGCTTCCATCCCAATCAAAGCGATATCGATATACTGGTGGTATGCCGGGAGCAGCTGTCTGCTGATACCTATCGAAGGATTGCGAAGAGATTGATGCAGACCGAAGATGAAATGCATATTGTCACAGGGTTTGAACTTAGTATTGTTTTGGAGTCTACGGTTGCTAAACTGACATTTCCGACTCCATTTGAGTTTCATTACTCGGGGTATCACCGGGAAAAGTATAGAACTGATGATCAATATCTTTGCGGTGGATACGAAGATCCGGATCTGGTAGCACACCTGGCCGTTATTGTTGACCGTGGAATTGTGCTTGTCGGCAAACCGATTAAGGAGTTATTCCAGCCCGTAAAACGTGAATATATGTTGGCCTCTATTACATCTGACGTTGGTTCAGCTATGGAAGAAATAACGGAGAATCCTGTCTACTATGTTTTGAACCTATCACGGGTTCTATTGTATGTGAAAGAGTCGGTTATATACTCCAAGCGAGAAGCAGGCGAGTGGGCACTCATTCATATTTTACCGAAGTACAAAGAAGTCATCTCACAATGTCTAGCAAAATATAACGGAGAGCTGGAAAGCGTGAATCTAAGTGATGATTTACTTCTGGATTATGCGAAGTACATGTTGGATGAAATAAAAAGGAGACATCATGATGATTATAACAACAGAGGATCTGGAACTGATTGAAGCAGCAAAGAACGTAATTTCGCGTTTGTATCAGGAGGGCAAGCATCACGTTGGGGCAGCAGTACGAACTCGATCTGGAAAAATATTTACGGCGGTACATCTGGAAGCCTATATTGGTCGTGTCTCAGTATGCGCGGAAGCGATTGCTATAGGTAAAGCCATTTCGGAAGGGGAACATGAATTCGAAACGATCGTGGCCGTAAGACATCCCGAAGTTGATCCTAATGATGCACCGAACGGAGCGGAAATCCAGTTAGATGTGGTATCTCCTTGCGGTATTTGCAGAGAACTGATTAGTGATTATGGGAAGGACACACAGGTCATCTTGCAGGGAGAAGAGGGTTATTCTAAAACAACGATTGGGCAGCTATTACCACAAAAATATACAAGAACATAATAAGGAAGGTAGACTGTGATGTTTGAGATAGTTGATATTCGGCAAAAGCCGGACATGCTGCAGACAGCTGTACAATACTTTTGGAAGCAGTGGGGCTCGGAATCAAGTTATCATTTTTACCGGGATTGCATTGAGCGTTCCGTGGAAACCGAGAGTGATGTACCCCGATTTTATGTACTGTTGGATGGGGACAGGATTGTTGGAGGATATGCTCTGTTAAGGAGTGATTTGAATAGCCGCCAGGATCTGTTCCCGTGGTTTGCGTGCCTTCATGTTGATCCAGAATACCGAGGCAAGAACCTTGGTGGGCAACTACAGAATCATGCGATTAATGAGGTGAAGACGAAGGGCTACGATAAGCTGTATTTATGTACGGATTTGACGGACTATTATGAAAAAAATAACTGGGCGTATATCGGTAAAGGATATTTGCTAGATGATGAAGAGACTCGGATCTATGAAATTTGCATAAAATGAGCGCTTTAATAACACGAACGGAGTGATTGTCATCGAACAAACCATTCGTTTAGCTCAAGACCTTGCGGAGAGAGTCATTCGAAAAGCAGGAGAGGTTGCTAAAGAGCATTTTGATCAGATCACCTGTGCAGTGGAGAAGGGCATCTTTGGTGATGTTGTTACGGAAGTAGATCATGAAGCAGAGCGGATAATATGTGATGAAATTACCATTCGTTTTCCCGATCATGAGATCCATAGTGAAGAGCGGGGGCATAACGGACAGAAGAGTGACTGGCTGTGGATGATTGATCCGTTAGACGGAACAAACAACTTTGCCATTGGTCTACCGATATTTTCCGTCTCGATTACATTATTGTATCGTTTAGAACCCGTCCTCGGAGTTATTTACGAGCCTCTGGTGGATCGTTTGTTTGTGACATCACGTGGGAATGGAGCAAGTTGTAATCTAAACCCCATGAAAGTCCAAAAGAAAGAGCATATTCACAAAGGGACCATTGGCTGGATTCAGGGGCATCAGGTGCAAAATGAGGAGAAGGCTGTACGGCTACGTCAACATCTGGATGTTCGTTTCAAACGAATGATGCTATTATGGGCTCCAACCTTACAGTGGTGCATGTTAGCTAAGGGGGATATTGACGGCATTGTGCTCTACAATTCGGAAGGAGACGATTTGTATTCAGGCATATTAATGGCGAAAGAAGCAGGTGCCATTGTTATGGATTTTGAAGGGATTCCCTTTGAAGGCATGAATTCAGAGCCATATCTGATTGCCTGCCATCCGGATCATCGTGAGTATTTCCTGAGTGTCGTTCGGGAGGGAATGAACTCATGATTAGCGAGCTTAATAAGCATGAATTCTATAATCCGAAGGAGAATGGTCGTGAACGAATCATTGCAGAGTCAGATTCAATTTCTTATTGAGATTGATAAACTGAAAACGATTGAACGAAAAACGAGAATCATCCATGGCGACAGACTCGAAAATGATGCAGAGCATTCCTGGCATCTGGCGATGATGGCCCTGATTTTGCAGAGTCACTCCAACAAGGAGGTGGATATTCTCAAAGTCATTAAGATGCTTCTTGTTCATGACCTCGTTGAGATCGATGCCGGAGATACATTTGCCTACGATACGGTAGGGCATGCGGATAAATATGACCGAGAGATCAAGGCTGCGCATCGACTATTTGGGATTTTACCTGAGGAACAAGCCGAAGAACTGTTGAACCTATGGCTGGAGTTTGAGGCAAAGGAGACCAACGAAGCGCAGTTTGCCTCGTCGATGGATCGGTTGCAGCCGTTGATCCACAATCATCAGAATGAGGGAGATACGTGGCAGAAATACAATATTACAAGTGAGCAGGTGTTAAATAGAAATCGGGAGATTGAGAACGGTTCCGAAACATTGTGGACGTACGCACAGCAGATTATCCAAAATTCCGTAGACAAGGGAATCTTGACTAAATCCAAGTCTTAGAGCACATTGCTGAATTTATCTGATTACAGACGGGGGAAAATCTTTATGGGATATATCATGGAGTTGAGAAAGCTGGTGGGTTCACGCCCTCTAATCATGGCTGGTTCATGTGTGTTGGTCTTCAATGAGCAGCGCCATCTGCTGTTGCAAAGACGTACAGATAGCCTGGATTGGGGAACCCTTGGCGGATCATTGGAACCGGGAGAATCTTTGGAGGAAGCTGCTGCCCGTGAATTATATGAGGAAGCCGGACTGAGAGCGGGTGCATATAAACTCATTACCGTTTTCTCAGGTCAGGACATGTATTACAAGTATCCGCATGGAGATGAAGTGTATAATGTCATGGCAGTCTATGAAGCTACTGAAATTCAGGGCGAACCAACCGTCATGGATGATGAAGGACTGGAACTGCGTTATCTTGATCTGAGTATACCCATCCCAGAGATTAACCCGTTCACGGAATATGTGCTGAAAAAAGCGGGATATATTAACTAAGTAGTGAAAGGGGATCATATATGACACAGGATTTTTATTGTGATGAAGTGCTTAGTGGTAATACCAAAGTAAATATCGTTATGGAAACAGACAAGGTGCTGGCTTATCATCATACCCGACCATACTACAAGCATCATATTGTTGTTATTCCAAAGATCCATATCCAATCATTCATTTCACAGGAAGAAGATAATAATGATGAACTATTATTGGAAATTATGCGCGTTATAAAAAAGGTTGCTGCGGACATGGTTGTCCAGACGGGTTCTTCCAAAATCGTAACCAACCTGGGCACTTACCAGGATTCGAAGCATCAACACTGGCATGTGGTAAGCGGTGAACGTATCCAATAAAATAAGTCTTAAGTAGAGTCTTCCTGCCGGATGTTCGGGGGAAGACTTTTTGAATTTAATGATTAGAATTCACTCTATCAAGAATGAGGAATTTGATTGGGGAAAGTAAATGGAGGTAAAATATGCTAAAATAGTTTGGTGAATTAATAAATTGAACTATTTATCAATCATGATGATCATATGAATTATGAATTCAGTACGTTGATAAAAAAGGAGGAAGTGTGATGAGCTTTTCATTCATTTCAACATTCGCAGTTTTATTTAACTTGGTGTTATTCGGTTTGGGTGTATATGCCCTCATTTTATTTATCAAACTTGCTAAACTCGGGATTCAGGCGTTGGACATTTATCTATATGAGAAACGAGGAGAACGGTTCTAAGCTGTAGAAATATCACTCAACAATAGAATTATCATTTTTCTCTCAGTGTTTTATTGTTGTTCTATTGATATGATTAATTCATCATTCAACTAAAGAGAGGGTAAATGACATGGATACTTTTTTAGAGCAAATCAACGAATTGCAGGAGCTTCAAAAAGATTTGGTCAGTATACATCCTTTATTGGCAGACTATTATCCCGTGGTTGTGGCATTTGAAACTTTATTATATATCTATGATTATTCGTCCAGGACACAGCAATATGAATGGGTGAAAACCGTCCCGGATGACCTGAATATTCCCGAAGGATGCCTTGCGGCGTTTCGAGTGCATCACATGGATGAGCGGATGTGCGCAGTGGTGACGGATGCGGCGTTCCAAAATTTTGAGCAGAAAGTCTATCTCTTTCATGAATTTGTCCATTGTTACGTAAATGAGCATTACACCGACATGGGTGACCGACTTGAGATCAAACATAAGATGGAGCAAATCAAACGTGTAACATGGGAACTGGATTATGAGTTTCCTTATGACAATGAGATGGTTGTCCAGCGGATCACTTCGTTGCTGTCAGCCTTGAAGAGTAAGGATCTCTTGCAAGTGAAAGAGGCAAGAGTAGCCCTGTTCAGCTCTTTGAGTGAAGAACAAGGGGAGTACTTCAACTGGCTGGAATGGAACGAAGGTTACGCCCGCTATGTGGAGAATCGAATTCGGGAGAAATTTGGACTGGAAATCAATCATATTGGGGATACAGCTCCGTTTAATCGTCTTGTTTTCTATGAGTGCGGGTCGGAATACATAAGCCTGCTCGTTAACGAACAGCCGGATCTTCATACGGATTTGGAGCAGTTATTTGTGAGGATACAAACAGAGCGAGTGCAGGCTTGAACACCGGGTATAGTTCCCAAATTCATTACGGACATAAAGATAAGTGCTTTCATGGCCGATACCTCCCAGCGTTTCTAAGTACTGCTCCAAGGATGGGACACTGAGCTGCAGCATGTCAGCATAAGCATCTAGAGCTAAATACAGATGATTACGTAGAGCGTTTACGCTCATGTTCTAAGTAAGAATCGGGAGGTTCATATGCTAATAAAAAAAGCAGGGATTTTCTTAGGTCTCTTCATGGTGCTCCTTGCAGGCTGCAATTCTACCAATGGAAGTAATTCTAAACCGAAGGAAGCTCTGCCTTCGCTCATTACATTAACCTGCAACCCCAACTTCACGATTGAAGCGTGTGAGGATGTGGAATTCAAAGATCCGGTTGAGATCGAAATCGTAATCGAGGCTATAAACAAAGCGGAGCGTATATCAGGAAGTCTTGATTATAGCGTGGAGTATAAAATGAACTTAACAGATGCAGATGGATCCTTAACCCAGTATGATTTTTCCATAGGCAAAGATCCCAAGCAGTCAGCCCTTCTGGTTAACCATGAGGATACCCACGTAGGATACAGCATACCCATAGAGGATGCAAACCGAGTGAGGAAACTGATTCAAAGTCATACGGACTGACACAGAAGATTACAGATTACCTTCGGTAAGTCAGTTTACTATATAGGTTCAACAAAAAATTCCACGATAACGGAGAGGACAGAAAAAACCTAAAGAAGTGAAGCTAAAAGCTTTCTGAAAGAAAGCTGCATCGGAAGCATCAGCGTTCGCCTTTATCCCCGGATTTTACCCTTTGAAAATAGGAATCAAAAAAAACTGGGGATAACAGCGATCGGAAGGTTGTTCTGTCATCGGAGTGGCAAGTGTAAATATTCTTTGGTTTAATTTATATATCTATTGAAACGGAGAGAAGGTCATATGAGTCACCTGATTACCATTCAACCTTTAACAGCATCGGATATGGCGGGTGCCTGGCGGGTATTCGAGACATCCATAACGAATGCATTTACACAGGAAGGGCTGGGTTCCCTGCACGAAGACATACGGGATGAAATTGAACACAAAAAAGCGATGCTTCACTCAGCTTTGCATCCTGACAACAAACAGGAATCGAATGTTTTCTTCTTGCTGGCCAAAAGGGAAGATACCGTCGTAGGCACTATTTCGTATGGACCTTGCGGCGAGGAGATTCAAGAATGCACCGACCACCAACTGAACTACGTAGGGGAATTGGGTAGTCTCTACGTCCTGCCAGAGGTTCAGGGTCGGGGAATTGGCTCTGCTCTCATTCATGCCTTGGCTACTGAACTTCAGAGACGTGAGATTACGCAATTTTGCCTGGATAGTGGATACCGGATAGCCCAGAAGAAATGGCAGCGGAAGTTTGGAGAACCCTATGCCGCGGCAAAGAATTACTGGGGTGAAGGCACGGACCATATGGTGTGGTTATGTAATGTGAAGGATTTTGCTGTAATAAATGACTAAGAGATGACGACCTGTACTGAACAGGGGTCATCTCTTTTATTAAGTCAATCTTTCTGCATCGATAGAGGACTATTCTTCGTACAGTAAGAAAAAGGAGTGAAGATATGCAGTACATACAGAGTACACCCGAGCAACGTTTATCGCCGGATGCCATAACCATATGGAGAATCAGTGCGATTATATTGAACGGAATAGGGTTGATTGTGCTTACAGCACTGCTGATTCTGGATTCCGTCTTTGGATGGAGGGCGTGGATTGGTTGGTTGCTGTGGGGAGTGACTGCCATATCAGTGCTGTATGCGGTGTGGGAGATTTTTATCCGGCCTTCATTGTTATACAAGCATTGGTATTACGATGCGAATGAGGAGTTCTTGCAATTGAAACACGGCGCTTTGAAAAAGGTACATCAGATCGTTCCCATGGCCAAAGTACAATCCGTCACGACGAACCAAGGTCCTCTTTTGAGAAAATATGGCCTATATTCTGTATCGATTGGCACGATGGGTTCATCTCACACGATCCCGGCGTTGCCAGAGGAAGTGGCGCTTGAACTGCGTAATCAGATTGCGTCCTATGCAAGGATTAATGAGGTGGATGAATGAACGAGATGAAAAGACAACACCCGTTAGCCATGCTCTGGAGTTTGTGGAAACTGGTGAAAAATTCTTTTGCATTTATCGTTTTTTTATTTATTCTCCGTCATGGCTCGGCGTCCACGTGGATTATGTATGGCAGAATCGTCTTCTATGTGGCTATCGCGTTAAGTGTGATAAGCATCATCTGGAGTTGGTTTACACTACGTTATACCGCTGATGATAAGGCTTTTCAGATCTACAGTGGGGTATTTAATCGCACAAGAAGAACGATACCCTATACCAAAATTCAGAACGTAAACCGGCATACGTCGCTGTTTCATCGTTTGTTCCGAGTCACATCTATTCGTTTTGAGACGGGTATCAAGGGAGAAGATGCTACTTTTCAGCTGCAAGTCGTTTCACTTTCGGAATCGGAGCGGCTTGAAAAGGTAGTAGCAGGGCATATGTCGGAAACGAATGTCGCCAGTGATGCTGTAGAACCAAATGAGGAACCAGTGATGCGACCTGAACACGTAACACTGGAAGAAGATATTCAACTACCTGTACAAGAAGAGATTGAACGGAATGTCCATTACAAGTCCACTCGAAAAGATATATTCAAAGCTTCGTTTACGTCGCTCAGCTTTCTGGTGCTTATTCCGATTCTGGGATCGCTCTATTCGTCGATAAAAGATTTCTTTCCCGATGAAAAAGTGACGGAGAGCATCCTATTAACGTGGCTGGATACCTGGTGGATTACCGCATTGATCATTACAGGACTTATTGCTGTTTCCATTATGCTAGGGATTGTCAGAACCTTTGTGAAGTATGGTGATTTCCAAATCTCCTCGGATCGCAAACGTATCTACATTACGAAGGGGATGTTGGAACAGACCGCATTTTCGATCCTGAAAGAACGAGTACAGGCGGTGAAAATCACACAGTCTCCGATGAAAAGACTGCTAGGATTGGCAGAAGTGGAACTAACGACAGCAGGTGGTGTGGGAGAATCCGAACAGGAAGTTAACTCGCTCTATCCTTTTCTGCCTGTGAAGCAAGCTTACGATATGATCTCGGAGATTTTGCCATCCTATCAGGTTACGCAGGAGATGCAAAAGCTTCCACGAAAATCATTATGGCTGCGCATGCTGACACCAAGCTGGGTGTGGATCATTGCAACAGGGTTACTGTTTTATTTCAAACCGCTGATTCTGGGACAGAATCAGGCATGGTGGATGATTTCCGCTATTCTGTTACTGTGGATTGGCATATGCAGAATAACTGATTTTCTCCATACACGATACATCCTGAATGAGAACTTTATCCAATTGCGAACGGGTGCATTAACCTCGACACTATACATCTCCAAGCGAGAGAAAGTCATTGAGGTACAGATCACCCGGAATCTACTGCAACGTTGGTTTGGAGTTGCTTCGATTCAAACCGTGAATCGTGCCAAACCTGTTCTGCATCATACGCTAAACGATATACCGCTTGAAGCGGTAGAGGCGTTTCAGCTGTGGTATATGGAGCGGAGCCAGAACGTCCAGACTCGATAATGTAAAGGCAAGTGCAGGAAGACTACTAAGTTTACTGTGCACTTGCCTTTTGTATGGAAGGTGGATTTTTAATAGCTTGGAGGTGTCTGATGAAAAAGAAGAAAAAATACGTGCTGTCAGCGGTTCTGATCATTATGGTTATTTTAGTATTGACCCCAATAATATATGTACAAGTAAACAAGCTGATCTATGCACATAGAGTTACTGAGTACTTAATCGAGGAAAAGAAATATACTCAAGAGGAAATTGAATCAGTGGAAGGCATATGGAATGTTAAGCTTCCGCCTTTCTCTGCTGAGGTTACATTTAAAGATGAACCAGATGTAGAATATATATATTTTGCACATAATGAAGTTCTTCAATTTGCTCATCGTATATCCGAAGAAGCACAAAGGAGAGGCAAAACCAAATCGGATCTGAAACATGTTGAACCAACGAATGACCGTGAGTAGGAGGTATCCTTTTGATTAAAATCGTATTTATGGATGTGGACGGTACGTTACTCAGTGAGAAGGATCGAAGTCTCTCTCCAAGTACAGAGGATTCCATTCGAAAATTGGTTCATAGGGGCATAGAGGTCGTGCTGGTCACTGGCAGACCGTACAATTTATGCCGAGATTTCAGAAAACTCGGGATTGATACCATGATTTCGGCTAACGGGGCATTGATCAAGTGCGGTGAAGAAGTGATACATAAATCGGTGCTTTCTGCACGAATGGTTAAAGAATTCAGTGAATTTGCCGAGCTGAACGGCAGCAGTATTTCTTATTTTACAGAGTCATTCGAAATGAATGGTTTATGTACAAGGGATGTACGTGTCACCGATGCATTGAGAGATACGCTCGGTCTGATGGAGTACCCATTGAGCATCAGTTCTTTGGACCAGGAAGTGTATTGCATTTGTTTATATGCCGATCAAGCCGAAGCGGAGAAATTCCATTCCAGATTTCCAGCATTAAAATTCGTGAGGTTTCATCCTTACGTGTCTAACGTACTGGAAGAGAACGAAGTATCCAAATCGATAGCGGCAGGGAAAGTACTCGCCCACCTGAATATATCAAAAGAGGAAGCAATGGCCTTTGGCGATGGTGAAAATGATATTGATTTGCTAGAGTATGTGGGTCTTGGCATTACGATGGGAAACGGAGGAGAGCGCGTCAAACAAAGTGCCGACTATGTCACGCTGCGAGCAAGTGAGGATGGCATCACACATGCGTTGAGGAAGTTTAAAATCATAGAATAAGAAAATTTTGGAGTAATAAGGATATCCTAATTATGGGTTTTCATGTAGAATGATGGAGGATGAATTAAGCCCTAAAGCATAGGGTGTGATCGAAGGGTGACTTATGAAAAAGGTTGTCATTGTAATCTTGTCTTTTGTCGTACTTATTGGTGTATCTTCTTCAGCGTATGCCCATCCAGGCAGACTTGACAAAAATGGTGGACATAATTGTTCCGCGAAATCCAAACAAAAGGGCCTTTGCACAGGCTACCATTATCACAAAAAGAAGAAATGAAAATGAGTTTTACAAGGTAAACCCAGCCCTGGTCTAATCTATGGTTGGGTTTGCATGTTTATAATTCATGGTAGTCGCAGCTAACAGAATACAATAAACATTACGTTAGAGGTGAGTAGTATTATCGGGTTTATTGGGATCATTTGTGTAATTATTATGACGGTCACACTCATCAGCATAGAAAGTAATACGAAACGGTTAATTCAAGAGCAGGCCGAAACCAATCGGAAACTGGAGCAACTATTGAGGAAATAACGTTTTACAGACAGATGGGAGGAGCATGACGATGGATCATATTAAAGCGATTATTTTTGATCTAGACAATACGATTCTCAACAGAACAAGTACCTTTGAAGGCTTCAGCCAGAGCTTGATCAACACTTATTTTGCTCATCTTGAGACTACGGATGATATTCTTAAACGAATTATTGAGCTGGATGAGGACGGTTACAAGGACAAAGATGTGTTGTTCAATGAGTTGCTCCATGAATTACCTTGGGCTGAGAATCCGCCTCACGCGGAGCTTATGGAGTTCTATGGCAGAGAGTATGTGAGAAGTGCTGTATTGATGGAGCAGGCGCGAGAAGTGGTTCAGCATCTAAGGGGAAAATATAAAACAGGTTTAATCACCAATGGTAAAACCGAGATTCAGTACGGCAAAATCGATCAACTTGGCATCCGGGATGATTTTGATCATATTATCGTTTCGGAAGAGGCTGGGGTCAAAAAGCCCGATCCTCATATTTTCAAATTGGCATTGGATCATTTCAACCTCTCTCCCGAGCAGTGTATCTACATTGGGGATCATCCCGTCAATGATGTTGAAGGAGCGGCAAAAGTAGGCATGAGCACGATCTGGATGAAGGTCAATCAGCCTTGGCAGGACAGCATTACAACCAAACCATTACATGCTATTGAGCATCTTGGTGAATTAAAAGGCCTACTCTAAGGGGAGATCTTCAGATTAGCTTCAAACAACACAACACAACACAACATTACATAACAGAACAGTGAGGTAGGTGCACATAGAGATCAGACAAATGGCTACGGCATTTTTGAGTAATGGCAACGACATGTTAATGATGAAGAAGGCAGGCAGCAGGCTGTTCGATTTTGAGTTCTGGGGTGGTATTGGCGGGCATTTGGAGCACGGCGAGCTTAATTCACCAATGACTGCCAGTTACCGGGAGATTGAAGAAGAGACGGGGTTCAAGCAAGCGGAAATTGAAAATTTCCGTCTTCGATATGTTTTGATGCAGTATAGCGACGGTGAAGTTCGGCAGCAGTTTGTATATTTTGGTGAGACGACACATCGAGCCTTTATTCCATCAGATGAAGGGGAGTTATTTTGGGTACCTTTGGATGAGCTATTGGATTTACACACATCCATTCTGATTAAAGCAGCGATCCGGCACTTTTTGCAGAATCAGGAGACCGACGAGATATGGATCGGTAATGTCCTAAAGGGGGAAGGGGCAACGGGTAAACCAAGGGTGGAATGGAGTATTATGCAAGACACGATATCCTTTGAACCCGTTGTGTAATGTTAGACGTCTTGACCGGGAAAGGGACCTATCTCTGATCGAAAAAGCCATACGTTTAAACGTCTGTAGGCGACTGTTATAAAGAGCGAGGATATTAGCCATCCCCGCTCTTTTTAATACCTCGTATTGAAAATAAATTCTCTTTTTAAAAGCATGATGGATACTGATATCCATACTTCAACAGGTGGGTCTTGGAGCGGCAATGATCATCCATTATTCAATTCGGTTTAATAAATGAAAATCAAGCTGTGATGATTCGATCTTTCGTGCGTTTTCTCCGATTCTCAATGGCTTCCTCATAATCTCCAACTAACCTGTCAAAAATGTGATCCCACGAACGCTGTTCAGCAAGTTTTCGACCTTCAAGACCCATATTCCTCAGTTGATCCATATGATCTCCCCAGAGGCATATCTCTCGAATCAATGCATCCGTATTACCCGGCTCGAACAGAACACCGCTTCGATGATGTGTGACCAAGTCTTTTACACCGCCACCATTCGCAGCGAGAACCGGCAATCCCGAAGCCATCGCTTCCAGCACCACATTGCCAAATGTTTCTGTTGAGGAAGGAAACACAAAGAGATCTGCCGAAGCATACATAGCAGCAAGATCTTCACCATGTAGATACCCCGTAAAGGTGACATTGGGTGGGGCTTGCATACGCACTTTGGGAAGCAATGGCCCATCGCCTACAATGATCCAGTGTACACGGGATTGCATATGTTCTGGCAACTGCTGCATGGCAAGGGTGAGGGTAGCGATATCTTTTTCCGGGGCAATACGTCCAACGTAGAGTAAAATTAGAGGAGCCGTTATGTTGTAGCGAGTACGCATATCGGAGCTTCGTTTATCAGGTGAATACAGACTGCAATCGATCCCGCGGGACCATAACTTCAGACGTTGAATGCCTTTTGATTGCAATGCGTTTAAGGTCTCCTGAGACGGTGTCAATGTTGCATCACAGGCTCGGTGAAACCATTGGATATACTTCCAGTACAAAGGAATGACACTTTTCAACTTGTAGTATTCGAGGTACCGATCGAAGTGAGTGTGGTAGGAGATGACATGTGGAAGCTGATACTTGAGCGCATATCTGAGACCAAAAAGACCCATATTGAACGGAGTGGCGATATGCAGCAGATCTGGCTGAAAGGTATTTAGCTCTCGATGGATGGATGCTCGATTAGGTAAGGCGATACGACATTCCGGATAGAGGAAAAAGGGGATGTTGGTAACCGAACGGACCGGAGCGGCATCATTGCCCTCAATAACAGACTGCGGTGTGAATAACAGATGCTCAATGCCTTTGCGGTTCAAGTGATTACTCAAGCGGTGCAGCGTACCGGCAACACCATTGGTTTCCGGAACATAGGTGTCAGTGAACAAGGCCAGGCGCATCATAACCCCTCCCAAGACTCTTGATGACAAGATCATAACAGCGGATCATTTTCCAAAGGTCAAGTGAAGGTTAACTTTATCCATATTCCGTGTAAAGTGTGCGGGGAAGTAATCTGGGGCAAACTTACATCGGATAAACTTATATAACATATTCTGCTATGATATATAGGCGTTTAGTTAAGTGGACCCGTGTGAAATCATTCGTCCAACTTATATAGATAGAGAGATACAGGAGGCAGAGAGATGAACAAATTACAGGAAGAATTGCAGCAATTATTACCCTTGGATCAGTTTGACAGCATGTCGGGTGAGGAAGTGGTGGGGAGTGTTGCCATGGATCTGTATCGCGCGGAATTTGCGACCATTCGGGAGTGTGGACCTGAACTTCCACAGGTATTGCGAGATACCATCCTGATCATAGATCTGGATACAGAGCTATCTATGAGCGGCATTACTGGTTTTCTTGAAAATTTGAGTGGGCGTTTTCTGGGTGAAACGACGGAAGCGATGCAGCGCATAGGCAATGATGCTGATGCAGAGATTCTGAAGAACATCCAGCATATGTTATCCGAAAGTGGTGTAACACCTGAGCAGTTAAGAGAAAATGTGAATGCACTCTCCGAACAGGATGTAACGACGACCCTGAATACGCATGGACAGCAGATCCATGAGGTTTTGCAACGGGTTGAGCTGGAAGCGGGTAATTTAAGCATGCAATCGGATAATGAAGAGGTATTTGAACTCCTTTATCAATATGTGGATACGAACAAAGATCGCCTGAAACAGGAGTTGGAGCACCTCTTGTCTAATTCAATCTGACACGCAGGAGGACTTCACTATGATTGTGATGATTAATGGGGCATTTGGCTCGGGTAAAACCTCTGCTGCAACCAAGCTGCAGCCGTTAATTCCGAACAGCATGATCTACGATCCAGAAGAGATTGGATACATGTTAAGAAACGTGATTGTGGATGACGTCCGAATGGATGTGGAGAAAACGGACGATTTTCAGGATATGGAGCTGTGGAAAGTCCTTACCGTGAAAGTCGCCCGTGAAATCAGGCAGAAGTATAACAAACATCTGATTGTTCCAATGACCATCTACAAGTCAGAGCAGTTCAGTTACATCCATCGAGGTCTGAAAGAGATAGATACTGACCTTTTTCATTTTACCCTGATGACATCCATGGAAACATTACATGAGAGATTGTTGAAGCGCGGGGATAAGCCTGATGGATGGACTTTTCAACAAGCGGTTAAGTGTGTCGAAGCATTCCATGGATCACGCTTTGAAGAGTACATTCAGACGGATGGGCAAACGACAGATGATGTAGTGAATTTTATAACTTCCAAAGTGTTGTCAAACCGTAAATGAGGAGGCAAAATGATGAGTATCAACAAACGATTAGGTGTGGAATCCCTGTTGGTAACTTTGCTATTCACACTGGGTTTTATGGCTTGGAATGTCGTTCAAGGCATGTTAATGACGCTGAATCATACACCTGAAATGATGCACACCGATTCATCCGTTATGATGTTGCAGTCCAAGGTTGACTTTGGCTCCATTGCCCGTTGGGATATGACTTCCATTCTGATCGCTGCCGTTGGATTTCTCTTGCTTGCTGCTGCATACTATGGACTTCGATCGGGGATACAGCGCTGGACACAGCGTTCCTGATTGTTTATTAATAAAAGAAAAACATATTTAAAAACAGTTCTACACCAATGAAAGTTGGTAGGAGAACTGTTTTTTGTTTTTGGATCTATTTTTAATAGATTATAGATGCTTGGAGATGATTTCTTCCAGACCTTGGGCAACCGAATCCGCACCCCGTGCAAGGTGTCTCTCGTAGAGATGCAGCCGGACAAAGCTCTCATCCGTCCCCATCGCCTCCGAGAAAATGCCACCGAGTCCAAGTGCGCGGCGGTCGATCTGAAGCAACAGTTCCAGTGAATCTCCCATCGGGTAAAACAATACTTCCAACTCATCCAAATAACCGCGGAATTTACTCGTTGGCACGAATTCAAATCCCTGTACAAATGGAAGATTGCCACCAAGCTTTGGAGCATAGTCATTGGTCACTTCACGCAGTTTGAAACCAAGGAGATCAATTGCATCAAGCACAGTGTTCATATCTTTTGTAGGAACTACATGGAGTCTGTCCCGGTCTGAGGGGTCCATGGCGCTTGAGATATCGAGGCCAGTTTCAACCCACACCTCTGCACGATGCAGTGTAATTGGAAGGTTTTCTGGTAGTTCAAATGAGAAGGACTTCTCCAGTTTGGCGCCAGGCTGTAATATAAAACCTTCGGTAAGCAAGTATTTGGCTACAACGGCAGTTTCATTTACTTTTCGATCATTGTGCTCCCGTATGTAATGGGTTTTGATCGTAAGGTAGATTCGGTCTACATTCTGTTCCACGTCTCCACCCTCGATGTACACGATCCCAGAGATGACTCCTCCAGGCGTAACCTCAGGTGTATGTAATTCTGTATTTACTTTGGCTGCTCCAACACCTACACTGGCTAACATTTTCTTAAAAAAAGACATTCATTCAACCTCCACATCCTATTGGTTTATCCAAGTGGCAAAATACGACTTCGAGCATAATACGGCGCCTACGAGAGAAGAGTTTCAAATTTTAACAAGCACAAGATGAGGATAGATAAAACTCTTAAGTGAGAAAAAAGTTAACCTATGGACAGGAAAATCGACTTATCTGTGTCGAATGTTGTTTAATATGGGATTTTCTTCTGGGGGGGATATCTATTGGGCATGGAATGGTATGACATGATCGGACAACGTAACGGAGGATACAAGGGCAGATCGGTATTTACATGGGAGGGCAATTCCGCAGAAGATGTATTTGAAGCGCGTTTAATGCAGTTGCTGCCTCAGTATAAATCTGTGCTTGATGCAGGTTGTGGTCATGGGGAATTCACATTAAAAATGTCGGCCTATACCGATCATATTACGGGTTTTGACAACTCGAAGGAGCTACTGCGTATCGCTCAGGCTGGGCTTGTGGCCAGTGACGCTGGCAATGTTGAATTTGTCTTCGCTACAACCAAAACAGAGTTGCCCTTCCAAGACGAACAGTTCGACCTGATCTATGACCGCAGAGGACCTACGTCGATAATTGAACATAGGAGATTGTTGCGAAAGGGTGGCGTGATCTTTGGCATTCATACCGATGTAAGCAAGGTACGAGAAAGGCTGCATACAAATCAGTATGAAAACATTGAAATTGAGGAATTCAATGAGGCCCTAATGGTCTTCCCTGATGAAAAAGAGTTCGCTATTTTTCTTTCCGATATCCCTGGCAACCCGGATTACACACAGCCTGAGTACCATGAGCAGCTTCAAGTTAAGCTGAAGGAAATTCAGATTGAGGGGAGACTTGCTGTGCGTGAGCACAAATATATCTGGAAGGCCGTAAGGCGTTAAAGAAAGATTATAAAATATGATTGCCTGACTTCGTATTTCAGATCTGGAGGTTGTGTTTTGGATAGAGAAACTTTAGAACAAAATTTAGGACCAGATAATGTGAATACCAGCTTCGAGCAGATGGCTAACGGGGAACGGAAATACAAGATGGTTTCAGAGGATGGCGGTTATTATTGCAGAACGATAGCTTCATCTCAGGGAGCATGGCAAAATAGCCATTTTCATAACCATATAACCGAGTTCTATGTTGTGCAGTCTGGTTGGATTGCTTATGCAAATTTTGCGAATGATCAGACGCTTGAAATCAGAGTTATGGGCGAAGGAGATCACATCATTGTGGAACCGGGAGTACACCATAATTTATATATGTCAGCCAATAGCGTTATCCATACGATTAAATATGGTTTGAATACAGATAGTGATTGGTCTGCTTCTCCGGAACTGGACAGCGTTACACAGGCACTAATGGAGAGCGAATTACTTCAGACTTACGGTTAATCAGCTTGGGGGTAAATACATGCGTAGAAGTACGATATTTTGGCTAACTGGAGTTGCAATTGTTATTGTAGCAGCTTTCATTGTATATAATAATCTGGCTCCAAGCGTTACAGCGCAGGATGTTAACATGAAGGGCACGATTCGGCAGACAGCTACGGATGAATACGAGGTGCAATTAACCATTACACGCACAAAAGAAGACAAGGGTCAGCATACCGTATATCCGCTTGTACCTGGCTGGGGCTCAATATCTTTTGATGACAAAAAGGACAACCGATTTATTCGACCTACCTCCGTCGGCAGCACAGGTGCAATGGCAGAGATTCTTCGTCAAGTGTTACAGAGGCAGTCATCAACAGCGATTACTGAATTTGCGGGGTTCTCCATACCTGATGCAGTGGGCACGTACAAGGTTCGTTTTACCATTCATCCTTTGGGTGAGGAGGCAGAACTGATTCGGCAACCGATGATCTATTATGTTCATCAGGAAAAATTACTGGGCAAAGACCTGAGCTGGGTCTCAGGAGAGCCTCTGGAAATCATTAAGGAGTATGCAGAGTGATGCTAATCTATCAATGGAATGAGATCACGGTACGTTTACTGGATGAACAGGATGAACAGCGCCTTGTTCAATGGTTGTCTGACCCAGTAGTACTTCAATATTACGAAGGCCGTGATCAGCCGCATGAACTGAATTTGGTCAGAGAACACTTTTATAGACAAGAGGATACGGCACATCGTTGTATGGTTGAACACGAAGGTAAACCGATCGGCTATATCCAGTTCTATGAACTGGAGGAGGAAGAACGGAATGAGTATGGTTATGGAGACACCGATGAAATCATCTATGGAACAGATCAGTTTATTGGAGAAACTGATTACTGGAACCGCGGTATTGGCACACAACTAGTAAAATCTATGTTGGGCTATCTAGTCAACGAAAAGCAAGCTCGGAAAGTGGTCATGGACCCGCAATCATGGAACGAACGAGCCATATCCTGTTACGAGAAGTGTGGTCTCAGGAAGGTCAGACTGTTACCAGAACATGAGCTGCACGAAGGACAGATGAGAGACTGCTGGCTGATGGAGTATGCCCCATAGGTAGTGCGCGGTGCTATATAAACCATTTAACCAAGGAGGAATGATCGATGGATTTGAGGTACCCAATTGGAACATTTGAACATACAGGCGAGGTTACATTAGAGCAGCGGAAGCAGTGGATTCAAGATATTGCGGAGTTGCCGGAGCGCGCCCGCGAAGCGGTCAAAGGATTGAGTGAAGAACAATTGAGGTTACCCTACCGGGAAGGTGGCTGGATGCTCAAACAGGTCATACACCATATGGCAGATAGCCATATGAATAGCATGGTTCGTTTCAAGCTGGCACTGACGGAGGATAACCCCACGATAAGACCATATTACGAAGAACGATGGGCTGAACTGAGTGATTCGCGGGAGCTGGATGTCGAGTTTTCTCTGCAAATCCTGGATGCGCTGCACCGTCGTTGGGTAGCGCTATTAAACACATTAACGGATGCAGACTATGCCAAAACCTTTTATCATCCCGCTTCCAAAGAAACGACCAGACTGGACTATAATTTGGGCGTATATGCATGGCATGGCAGACACCACATTGCCCATATTACCTCGCTTAGAAGCAGATTGGGAATCTAGTGGTGAAATAAATAACTTATTAAGGAGATTACATCGATGAATATACATATCAGACTTTTGGATGAGGGCGATCCGGTCGTAATTTCGCAGGCGTTTCAGGAACAGGGTTGGGCGAAATCGGCGGAGCAGTACATTCAATATCTTGCAGAGCAGCAGAATGGTGAGCGAGTGACTTTGATAGCGGAATTGGATGGAGCTTTTGCCGGTTACGTGAATGTATTGTGGAATTCGTATTACCCTTCGTTCAGGGAACAGGGTATTCCGGAAATTAATGATTTCAATGTGCTGATCAAGTATCAGCGTCAGGGAATTGGATCACGTTTGATGGACCGGGCAGAAGAAGTCATTCATGAGCGAACCGAAACTGCCGGGATTGGTGTCGGGGTGTTCTCCGATTATGGCAAAGCTCAAATTCTGTATGCCCGTCGTGGATATATACCAGATGGACAGGGCATTCACAAGCATGATCGTTATCTAAAATGGGGCGATGAAACGATCATCGACGACGATGTAGTGCTCTATTTAACGAAGAAGTTAAGCTGATCGAATCCTGAATAAAAAGGATTATAACGCTGTTGAGAGGACAGGGAATTACTTTCTTCTAAACAGCGTTTTTTACATATAATCAGACTGTTTTCGGCTCTAATCTTACAAGAAAAATAGAGTTGGATTGGGTGAAAATGTTATAATAGAGGGTAGTTGATTTAGCGTATAAACCGTGATGAAGCGGGCGATTTAAAGGGAAAGAGATCAATACATAAGAGGGAATGTGCAGGATATTTTGTATGAATTCGAGGAGGAATGTGTTCGTGGAGAAGACGATTAAAAATGTCCAGGATCTATATGACATGCTTGACGCAGAATTCAGATCAGCGAAGCAATTTTGGGAACCTTTTTACGCGGATCGGGAGCGACCAATCCCCTTCTTTCCAAACAAACCGGATGAAAATCTGGTAGCACATGTGAACTCAGGAATATTACCTGGGGGCAAAGCATTGGAGCTCGGTTGTGGCCCGGGAAGAAATGCAATATATCTAACACGTCAGGGTTATAAAGTAGATGCTTATGATCTTTCAGAGACAGCCATTGCCTGGGCCAAGGAAAGAGCTGTGGAGGAACAGCTTGAAGTGAATTTCGAATGCAAATCAGCATTAGAACTCACGCCACATGAAGAGTACGATCTCGTCTATGATTCGGGCTGTCTTCACCATCTGCTGCCACATCAGCGAATTCCCTACATACAGAAGATTCAGAACGGACTTAAACCTGGAGGGTATTTTGGAATGACCTGCTTTGCTCCAGGATTTGGCGGTCAGGGTGGACCGGAGAGCGTTATGGACGATTGGGAGGTATACCGTGAGAAGTCGATGAAAGGTGGTCTGGCTTTTACGGAAGAAAAGCTTCGCTATTTGCTGGAAGATCCTTTTGAATGCGTGGAGCTGCGACCGATGAAGGCGATGGATCAGGATGAAGATTGTTTTGGCTTGCCCATCCTATGGGTGACATTGTGGAGAAAACCAAACGTGTAGTCATAGAGGAAGGATCATAGATTTGACGTGTTTAACCAATATTGCACAGAGTGAGAGAAAGGCGGGGAGAATATGGGACAAAGGTATTTTATCATTACAGGTACATCCAAAGGAATCGGCAAACAGCTTGCGGAATTGTTATTGGAAAAGGGAGATCACGTCTACGGTATTGCACGCGGAACGTCTGACTTGGAGGAAGCTTACGAGCGTTACCAGCATGTTCAGTTTGATCTGGCAGATATTCATAGCATCGACGATCTTGTCTCAGGCATATTGGAACAGATTCCACCGCAAGAAGTTGAATTCATCGGGCTCATTAACAATGCAGCGATGCTGGAACCGTTGAAATCGATAGATCGGTGCAGTGCAGAGGAGATCAGTCTTAATCTGAACATCAGTTTGGCAGCGCCTATGATTCTGACTTCATCTTTTATACAACATACCAATCACCTGACCACACGCAGAAAAATAGTCAATGTATCGTCCGGGTCAGGCAGTTATCCGGCACCTTCAATGGCATCTTACTGTGCCTCCAAAGCTGGAATAAACATGTTCACCCAGTGCGTAGCGATGGAACAATCCGGGCAACCCAATCCCGTTGAAGTGATTGCATTCGATCCAGGGATGGTAGATACTGAGCTACAGGCTGTGGCAAGAGGCAAAAATGCAGAGGAATTTGCACTGTCTGAGGTATTCGGTCAGGTCTATGAAGCAGGCCAATTAAGATCGCCACAAGATGTCGCAAAGCAATTAATCGAACGGATGGAAGAAATCAGTGATCCAAGCAAGGTCCTCCATACTATGGAGGGATAACAGATTAACAGTTATACGTTTAGATTCATCTAAATTGATAAGAGATTATGGGTTTTATTTTGCCTCGAAATTTGTATTGATCTATTAATAGCGGTCGGAGTGGAAGAGACGGAATCGATTCTGAAGAAGCGGTAGCGTTCGCCTTTGTCACCTAATTTCTACATTTAATAAATCTAATAAAGGAAATTTGGGGACAACTGCGATCGGAAGAACGATCCGTATCTGGAACGGTCCCTCGTAGATTGTCAAACAATATGCTTCGGGCAATGCCCAAGAAGAACAGAAACGTGGTGAAGGTATATGTTTAAAATTATGCTCATTGAAGACGATGAATCGTTATTCAGTGAAATCAAAGAACGGTTATCCCAGTGGTCATATGACGTGTATGGCGTGCAGGATTTTGGCAAAGTGATGCAGGAATACAGTGCCATTCAGCCACAGCTGGTCATCATTGATATTCAGCTTCCCCAGTATGACGGATTTCATTGGTGTCGCATGATTCGAGCCCATTCCAATGTGCCGATTATCTTTTTATCCTCACGGGATCACCCGACGGATATGGTCATGTCGATGCATTTGGGCGCAGATGATTTTATCCAGAAGCCCTTCCATTTCGATGTGCTGATTGCCAAGATCCAGGCGATCCTGCGTAGGGTATATAACTACAATACAGAGCGGATTGAGCTGCGCACATGGCGTGGGGCTACCATTGAATATGTGAAAAATACGCTTACCTATAACAATGAATCTGTCCTTTTGACCAAAAATGAAATGTTCATTCTCAAAGTGCTAGTGGAGCACAAAAATCAGATTGTGACCCGGGAAGACCTGATTCGCAGTCTGTGGGATCATGAACATTTTGTGAGTGACAACACACTCACGGTCAACGTGAATCGCCTACGCAAGAAGTTGGAGCCGCTAAATCTGGATGGCTATATCGAAACGAAAGTTGGTCAGGGCTACATGGCAACAGAAGAGGCGGAAATATGATTGGTAAGTACATACGGGAAAAGCTAAGCTGGTTAGTGTTGCTTATAAGCATGCAGCTCATCTTTTTATTTGTAGCCTATATCGACACGTCCATTCCATTCCGATCCGTATCCTATATCGTCGTGCTGAATGTGGTGGTATGCATCGTTTTTATCTGGGCGAGATATCCAAGAGAGACTCGTTTCTACAAAAGATTAACTGCCTGGGATCATACCTATGATCCAGGGGATTTGGATATCGCTGAAAGTCCTTATGAACGGATTGTGCACGATGCCGTGACTTCCCAGACCGAACGTTATCGGAAGGAGTCCTCATCTCATTTTATTTTGCTGGAGCAAGAAAAGGATGAGATGCTGTCCTGGATTCATGAGGTGAAGACGCCCTTAACCGCGCTGCAATTAATGATTGAGCGAATGCATGATGACAAGCTGCAGGGTCAGATGACGTATGAATGGCTGCGAATTCATCAACTGCTCGATCAGCAGCTTCACCAGAAGCGTATTCCATTTATGCATAATGATTTGTTTGTGGAAGAAACAGAGCTTGAACCGATTTTGAACGGCGAGATTAGAGCTTTGAAGTCATGGTGTATATCCAAACGGATTGGCTTCGACGTGTCATTAGATGTGACAAAGGTGCTGACCGACAGCAAATGGTTAGGTTTTATCATACGGCAGCTGCTTAGCAATGCGGTGAAATATAGCCATTCCTCTGACATTGTCATTGAAAGCAAGGAACAGGATGGGCACATTATATTGACCATTCAGGATTATGGACGAGGGATCGAAGCGCAGGATTTACCACGTATCTTTGATAAAGGCTTCACTTCAACTCAGGGTAGACTGGAAGGAACGGCAACGGGAATGGGCTTGTATTTGACCCGACAGGTGGCACAAGCACTTCGTATAGACGTTAAAGTACAGTCTGCTCCCGGAGAGGGCACTAGTGTCAAGCTAACCTTCCCGAGAAAAAATGACATGATCCACCTAGCAGGCGTGTGACAACATTGTCACATGCTTTTTGGTTTTGTTCGGTGAATCGCACGATTAATTGGAGCATCCAGCCTATGATAAAGATATACCAAAGAGGAGTGAGTGGGATATGTTGATACTGGAAGCCAAAAAAATTCATAAAGTCTATGGCAACAAATTAAATAAACAGGAAGTCCTCAAGGGGATTGATCTCGGGGTAAGTAAAGGCGAATTTGTTGGGATTATGGGGCCCTCGGGTTCGGGGAAAACGACGCTGCTGAATGTTCTTTCTTCGATCGATCGGGTCAGCCAGGGCACGATTGACATTGAGGGTCAGGAGTTCACCGGTATGAAGGAGAAACAGCTTGCTGAATTCCGCAAACATCATCTCGGGTTTATTTTTCAGGATTATAATCTGCTGGATACCCTCACGGTGAAGGAAAATGTATTGCTGCCGCTCTCGATTACGAGTATTCCGAAGCATGAGGCACACCTGAAGTTCGAACAAATCGCCCGTGAGCTGGGCATATATGAGCTGAAAGACAAATATCCATCCGAAATCTCGGGTGGACAGAAACAGCGAACTTCAGCCGCCCGTGCGTTTGTGCATGATCCGAGCATTATTTTCGCTGACGAGCCGACGGGTGCACTCGATTCCAAATCGGCTTCGGACCTGCTTGGCAAAATGAGTGATATGAACAGGAAGCATCAGGCTACGATTATTATGGTTACACATGATCCGTTTGCCGCAAGTTATTGCAGCAGGGTGATTTTCATCCGGGACGGTCAGATCTACACCCAATTAAATAAAGGAGACGAGTCCCGACAAACTTTCTTCAACGATATTATCAAAACTCAGGGCGTGTTGGGTGGTGTGCAGCCATGAGCCTGAACTACATCATCTTTCGCAATCTGAGGAAAAATCTGAAAAATTATTATCTTTATGTCTTTGCCCTGATTTTTAGTGTGGCCCTGTATTTTTCCTTTGTGACCTTACAGTATGATCCCTCCATGGATGAGGTTGCTGAATCAACGAAAGGAGCGGCTGCGATCGGCGCATCCTCCGTGTTACTGATTGTTATTGTGGGCATTTTTCTGCTCTATGCCAATACGATCTTTATCAAGCGACGCAGTAAGGAGATCGGTTTGTTTCAGCTGATCGGACTCACGAAGGGGAGAATATTTGGCATCTTGAGTGCGGAGAATTGCATTCTCTACTTTGGTTCTATGGTAATCGGTATTCTAATCGGGTTTCTGGGTTCCAAGCTGATATTGATGATTTTGTTCAAAATTATTGGCGTTGATGTGATCACGAAGCTATACTTCTCACCGATGGCGCTAGTGCAAACGCTAATTGTCTTTGCCGTCATGTATCTACTTATCATGTTGATGAATTACACGTTTATCCGAGCACAGAGTATTCTATCACTCTTTCGGGTGTCTTCTACAACAGAGCAGCAGGTAAAGAAGTTATCTGTGGGGCAGATTCTGATGGGCATCTTGGGTATTGCTCTGATCGTGTTCGGTTACATCCTGTCTGCACGGCTGTTCAGCGTTGAGAAATTGGATATGCAGCAGTTAATGTACACCATGATTTTGATTTTGTTTTCGGTTATTTTGGGGACTTATCTATTCTATAAAGGTTCCGTCAGTTTTATTTTTAATATGATTCGCAAAAGCAAAAAAGGCTACCTCTCCATTAACGAGGTATTGTCGTTATCCTCCATCATGTTTCGCATGAAGTCGAATGCCTTGCTGCTGACCATTATTACTACTGTATCGGCACTCGCCATAGGTATGCTGTCGCTCAGTTACATTTCCTATTATTCGGCAGAGGCACAAGCCAAGGAAAGCTTGCCGGAAGATTTTTCATTTGCTCAGGCTGAGGTGAAGGATCGTTTTGTAGCGGAGTTGGATAACAAACAGATTCCATACGAAGAAAAGCACAGACAACCTTTATATATTGAAATTGATGCACATAAGGTGATGAATGACTCCACAATGGAGGAGCTGTTGTTCAGCAGTGTAGTAAGTGACAGCATGGTGGATAACATTGATCTGAAACCAGGTGAAGTCATTTTCATGGGATATGGCAATGTGATTCAGCAATTCTTTTCCATTCGGGATGAAGGTCCCATTGTTCTGCACGGATTGAAA
Source organism: Paenibacillus taichungensis (assembly GCF_013359905.1). Taxonomy (GTDB): domain Bacteria; phylum Bacillota; class Bacilli; order Paenibacillales; family Paenibacillaceae; genus Paenibacillus; species Paenibacillus taichungensis. Next base: position 830,391 of record NZ_JABMCC010000121.1, read on the forward strand.
AATACGATTGACCAGCAATTGATTGGAACCTCCAAACAGGGCGTGCTTCCCGTATATTACAACAAAGGTACGCCAGTAGCGGTTGTGGATGAATCGGTTTATGCGGAGCTTGCGCAGGATCTTGATCCGACAATTCAGGAGGTGGAAAGGACAGATTATTACGGTGTGCAAATTACAGATTCAAGTCAAGACGAGAATGCGTATGCCATTTTTGCAGATCTGAAATTGGAAGCTCCAAGCTTCTCCCAGATTGAATTCAGAAATAATCAACGTACCAGTATGGGCCTAATCATGTTCATTGTTGGTTTCCTGGGACTGACTTTCTTGATTACATCCGGGTGTATCCTCTATTTCAAACAAATGAATGAGAGCGAAGAAGAGAAATCAAACTATACCATTCTGCGCAAACTTGGATTTACGCAAGGCAATTTGTTACGCGGAATTCAGTACAAGCAGTTGTTTAATTTCGGCATTCCACTTGTCGTGGGACTAAGCCATAGTTATTTTGCCGTGAAATCAGGCTGGTTCTTCTTTGGCACCGAACTTGCCACACCTACTGTAATCGTCATGATTGTGTATACGTTGTTGTATTCAATCTTCGGCCTGTTGTCCATATGGTATTACAAACGTGTGATAAAAGAATCATTATAGATCAGAGGATGAGCAACAAAGGAATACAGTAAAGAATTCAGAAGAAGGGGTAACTGTATGATATACAGTCTGCCCTTTCTTTTTTTTGTGAAAAAAAGGAGGATGACGCAAGACTTCCGTTCAAAAATGTGTGGGGCATGGCCGTGGTTCCTTGTATACTTAGGGTATCTGAATGTACATACAATGAATCGGAAAACGGGCACCATGGTGCTGATTCAGGAGGATCTCATGCAACAGGAACATACCGCTGGTCTCCACGGAGACTGGCTTCAATTTATGATTTTAACAACCAAACTGGAATTGCCACCCTTGCCAGCGGATACAATGGACCGTCCACGGCTCAGTTTGCAGCGCAAAGAATTGTTTCGATCCAAAGTCACTTTGTTAACTGCCCCGGCCGGTTCAGGGAAATCCACACTTCTAGGCAGCTGGGTGAGAAATGAAGCAGTACATGCGGCCAGTGTCTGCCTGGATGATAAAGATCAGGACCCACTTCAGTTTTGGCTCTACATTATTCATGCATTGGATCGAGTGAGAGAGGGGCTCTGCGGAGATGTTCTGCCACACTTTTTGCAACGGTATCCGATAGATCCAAGGTCAGCTTTAATATTATTGTTGAACCGTGTTGCCCAGGCCAATCAACAGGCACTGCTTATTCTGGATGACTATCATGCAGTAACTCAGCCTGAGATTCATGAGCAGATGCAATACTTTATCGAAAATCTTCCCCTGTCCATTCATCTGGTACTGTCAAGTCGCACCTATCCTCCATTCAAGCTTGAGAAGCTGCGTCTGAGAGGTGAATTGAAGCACTTCACGCTTCAGGAACTGGCGTTTACGACAGAGGAGGGCATTGAATTTTGCCAGGAGATTATGCAATTGGATATTGCGGGGGAGGATGCGCGTTGTTGGGTACAGCAGACGGAGGGATGGGCTGCCGGATTGAAGCTGCTGGCTTTATCTCACGCATGGGGTGCAGACTCTTTGGTCAGTCCATCCACTTCCCTGTCTCGTGAAGATCACGGGCAGCCTGGGGAGAGGACAATTTCGGATTACCTGCTTGAAGAGGTGTTTCAGCGTCAGTCACCCGAAATGCAGCAATTTCTGCTCCGGACAGCGATCACTAGAAGAATGAACAACAGTTTGTGTCAGGTATTAAGTGATATGCAGGAAGCTCCGCACTTGTTAAGGCAGCTGGAAAAGGAACATCTCTTCCTTGTTCCACTGGATCGGGAAAGGCACTGGTATCGGTATCATCATTTGTTCTCTGCATTTCTAAAGCGTGAGCTGGCTCGTTATGGCACAGAACAGGTGAATGATTTACATGCCCTTGCTGCACTTTGGTATGAGCAGCAAGGGTACCCGGCTGAAGCACTGGATCATTATATTCTTGGACAGCACATGCAGGATGCAGCCCGACTGCTGGAAGAGCTGTTTGCCCACTTTATTATGGGAGAGTGGTGGACGCTCCGGCGATACTTCGATGTTTTGCCACTGGAGATCGTGAAAGCACGTCCGAAGTTATATATGTCCTACCTGTTTCTAGTTGCGCGCGAAATGCCTTATGGACAGATGGTGAAGCAGCTTGATGAACTGGAACACGTCATCCGGGTGCATCTTCAAGGGCAGCTTGAACCTGAGATTATCGGGTATTTGCTGCAAGTCATTTGTGTGATGCGAGCCTACATGGCTTATCTGAACAGAGATTTGGATGGGCTCACTCATTATTTGGTGTCCTATATCGATCAGGGATATCCCGATGATATTGCCTTTCAGTATATGGATTATGATCGGAGAGAGAGCATGCGCCTACGCAGCTTTCATGGCGTTAATGGCTATTTACGGCGTGCGGAAGCTTGCTTTGGGGCAATTACGGAACGTTGGTTAGCTGAACATGCCTATGTAACGTCCTACTATGGTGTCGGATATGGTGAAATTTTAATGGAACAGGATCGGTTATCAGAAGCGGTAAGTTATGCAGATCGAGCCCTTGAAGTGGCTTTGCAGATCAAGGTAGCTGCGCTGCTCGTTCCTGCGTATGTACTCAAAGCCAGACTTGAACTTACATTGGGTCGACCCGAGGAAGGCATGAAGCTGCTTCAACAGGTCACAGGATTGTTATCTGTGAAGGATATGGACTACTGGCAGCCAGCACTGGAAGCACATCAACATCGAATTTTACTTGAAGTGAGTCCCGTGGAATCGGCTCAAACCATTCTGGTTAAACCAGCAGGCGAAGGCAGTATGGCAGCTGAGACCAGCTGTGATCAAATCTTCCATTCCATGGTTCGCATTCGTGCAATGATTGTCCTTGAGCATTATGATTTTGCACAAGAGGAACTGGGACGAATCCGTAACCAGGCTGAAGAACGGGATTGGCTGACTGAACAGGTAGAGTGTGCTCTGCTGGAATCCATCATGCTGCAAAAGCAAGGATTCACAGATGCCAGTGTTGCAGCATTATCCCGTGCCTTGGTGTTGGGGGGACCGGAAGGATATATACGTTCATTCGTTGCAGAAGGTGAGCAGATTAGGCGGTTGTTGCAGGACTACCTGTATTTACGCCGTACGAAGGCGATACAGGATGATGGTGTGAAAATGGCTTATGTGAAGCAGTTATTATCGGCATTCGCAAGAGACAAACGGGCAAGGGGCCTCTCCTCTGTAGGGGAGGCAAAACTGGATACGAAGGAAGTGGGGCTCAGTCCGATGGAGCAAAAGATATTCGGTTATATCGCTGAGGGCCTGACCAGCAAACAGATTGCTGTCGAGTTTGGTATCTCACCCGGCACTGTTAATACACACATTCGCCGAGTGTTCGCGAAGCTGGGTGCGAGCAGTCGCACTCATGCTGTACAAATTGCTGAGCAGCGGGGATTGTTATGATGAGCTGAAACGCTGTCTACTCTTTTGTAGACTGTTTTCCAACTATAGTCTCTCCTACAATGAAAATAATCAAATAACGCTGACGAGTCTTTGCTGACTCCAGGGTTATGTTCATGTAGGAGGTAACATTAAGTGATGACAACACGTATATCCAAACAAAAATTTTGTTCTAAAAATAAGAACCGTAGGGTCTCGCCTTATTTGGCGGCTCTTCTGTCTTTATCAGTCATTACTGTTCCCGGAACAGTGAGCGCAGCGACCGATGCAGTAAGTATTCGTGACTTGCATCAGGCAGCACCGTGGGCAAGGCAAGCCATTGAAAGAGCTGCTGAGCAACAGATGATTCTGGCGGACGAAGCAGGGAACTTCAACCCGAGCGCAACGTTGACAAGAGGGGACCTTGCGTACACACTGGCACAACTAATGGAAATGAACATGTTGTCGTCAGCTCAGCTTCCAGATCTGTTATTTAAAGATCTGGATAGTAACGTTGAGAATGGATCCTATATTCATGCTCTCAAATTAGCCGGAATCATGAATGGTTATCCGGATGGTACGTTTCGTCCAGGCGGTCTGGTGACAAGGGAAGAGCTGGCAACGACGATTATACGAATGCTCAAGAGTAAGGGATATGATGAAGCGTTACAACTGACCAAAGAATTGTCATTTAAGGACACGTCCAGCATCAGTACCTGGGCTTTGCCAAGTGTACAACAGGCCGTTGAATTGGGGATTTTGAAAGGGGACAATGGAAACTTTGCTCCGAAGCGCTCCACTTCCAGACAGGAAATGGCTGTGATCGCACTACGCACAACTGAAGTGATTAAAGCGCTTGAAGAAGCTGCGAGTCAAGGGGGCGCCAATCCGGAATCCAATGAACCAGGAATAACTGAGGTGCAGGGTACAACTTCAGGCGGCAATGACGCAGGAAACGGTAAAGGAAACACAAACGGTAATTCCGAGGCGACGCCAGGAAGTGGAAATGGAGGTTCGGGTGGAGGAAGTGGATCTGCACCAACAACACCGACGAATCCTTCCATTCCCTCCAATCCAGGTACGGGAAACAGGGCTCCAGTGATCGTTAGTGGCGGATTGCCTGATCAGGAACTTACATTGGATCACGCCTCACTGGACTGGCAAGCCTCCTCTTATTTTAGTGATCCAGATGGTGATGAATTGCAGTTCAGTGTCATAGCAGGAGATGAAACCATCGTTTCCTCCACTGTGGTGGGCCAAGTAATTCGACTTGTACCACAGGCTGTTGGAGAAATAACGCTGACGATCAAAGCTGTCGATGATCAGGGTGCAAGTGTCACGGCGAAACTCAAAGTTAAGGTACTGGCCAATACGATAAGTCGACAATTTCCTGATCCATATTTGGCTGGAGCCATTGCATATTGGTTGCAAAAGGATGTGGATGATCCGCTGACCAAAGATGAATTGGCGGAAGCTCTCGTTCAGACAAATGGGGGGTTGTATGCGAGGAATGCAGGCATTTCCGATCTGACAGGAGTCGAGATATTCAAGGGGTTAAATATAACCGAGATAGATCTGTCCGGAAACGAAATAAGCAAGGCCGATGCCTCCGGATTCGATCGCTTGAATTGGCTGAATTTATCCGGTAACCAACTGACGGAGATCAATGTTACGGGACTGGATCAGCTGGAATATCTGAATCTCGCGAATAATCGACTGGCTTTCGTGGATGTTAGCGGACTACATTCCTTACAGGAACTTGATATGAACAGTAATGAGCTTGTTCATTTACCCATTGGAATTGCTGAACTGTCTGATCTGCAATACTTGGATGTGAGCAACAATTCCATATCCCTGAGAGAAGAGCCTGATTTCACACTGCATCACACGTTGCTGCAACGTGTGTACATGTATGATTTTGATGATGCTCCCCCCGTGCTGGTGGAGGCACCTGCGGGTAATACCGCTTATGTTAATGGAGATGAGATTGAGATCGACCTGTCCTTCATGTTTGAGGATGAAGATGACGCTAGGTCAAGCCTCAAACTTATGGCTGACTCACCTGATCCACAATTGGCAGATGTCAGAATGGTTGGACAGAAATTATATGTTAGAGCACTGGGGACGAGTATTGAGCCTATTCAGATTGAGGTGAAGGCTACGGACCCACTGGGCAAAATGGCTATAGGTCACGTGTACGTTGATCTAAGAGAATTAGAATAGAGTATTCTACATCAGGTATAACTGGACTATAGTAAGTTAAACTAACGTGCCTTCCCTATATGGAAGGGACGTTGTTTTTATTTTGTAGGAGATAAGTTCATGTTAAAATATGCAAGAAACGAATGTGGCTTCGAGTGACATCGTCAAACGATGATCAACTGGAAAGAAGGAAATAATCTCATGTTATCGATTCATCAAGCGGAGTACCAACAGAAATCAACTTTGCGCAATCTGATGGAATTGTACAAATACGATTTTAGTGAGTATGACCCGGAAGATGTTAACGAAAACGGGTTATATGAGTATGTGTACCTGGACCATTATTGGACAGAAGCGGGCAGACATCCTTTTTTGTTTCGAGTAGAAGGACAATTGGCGGGATTCGCACTGATTCGTGAAATTGAGAGTGAACAGGGGACGAGTGTATACGAAATGGCAGAGTTTTTTGTAATGAAAAAATACAGAAAGCTGGGAGTGGGTGCGCAAGCCGCCATTCATGTGTTCAATCTTTTTCCTGGAACATGGAAAATAGCGGAGATGGAGACGAATGAGCCTGCTCAGATTTTCTGGCGTAAGGTCATTGCACGCTTCACCGATAATAAATACCAAGAGCTTAGAGAACCTGACTGGGATGGTCCTATTCAGATATTTACTACGAAGTAAGAACGAGAAGGGGAGAAGATGATGACCCAAATCAATATCTATCCAAGTACTCCGGAGGATTCAGAATATGTTCGCCAGCAACTTATCGCATATAATGCTGCGCATGTGAGCGAGGAATTAAGGCATCGTTACGAAGAACTGAATTTCAATATCAAAAATGAGACCGGCGAGATTGTTGCAGGTGTGCTTACTACACTTTGCTGGAATTGGCTGGAGGTTGATATACTTTGGGTGAATTCTGAACAACGGCATCGGGGATATGGTTCTCGGTTGTTGCTTGAAGTTGAGCGAATTGCGCGAGAGAAATCTTGTGATTTTGTCATGTTGAACACATTCTCATATCAAGCACCGGAATTTTACAAGAAGCATGGCTACCAATTGATCACAACGATCGACAATGCACCGACCGGACACAGTCATCATTATTTTAAGAAGGACCTAACTTAAGCAATGTATGCGAAATAGGACAAATCAGGAGGATTATTATGGTTACCATTAAAGCAATCGAACTTGAGGATCTACCGGCGCTAAGTCAGTTATACAACGAATTGATGGGTACACCGACTAATGAACAACAGATGCAGAAGATGTTTCACTATATCCAGCAAAATGGACACTACCATGTACTCGGTGCATTTTACAATGGCGAACTGGCCGGATCAGTTATGGGTATTGAATGTATGGATCTGGCGGGTCAGTGCAATCCCTTCATGGTTGTGGAGAATGTGATTGTATCCGATCAGGTACGCAGACAAGGAATTGGTCAGAAGCTTATGCTTCAGATTGAGCACATTGCGAGAGATCTTGGATGTGAATACATGATTCTGGTGTCTGGCGATCAGCGCAAAGAGGCTCACATTTTTTATGAAAAGCTGGGCTTTAAAGATGAGAAGGTTCAGGGTTATCGGAAGCATTTTAATTAATCAATATAGCACGGAAAATGTCTAATCGGTAGAAGGACTACTTAAGGAGCAGGGCGAATAAGGCATAGTCTTGAAATAAATGAACTGATATGAGGGAGGCACTCTCGTGTTCAAAAAATGGGCTAATGTCTTGATGATTCTGAGTTTGGTATTCGCTGTATGTTCCCCAACATCCTATGCCGCTGCCAAGACGGTTAAAGTAACCGTGACGCTTGTCAGTGCAGAACTGGTGGAAAACAATTCCGTTGGTAATGAATGGGCCATTGGGGCAAGTGTGAACGGCAAGAGCCTGGAGGAGGGTTCGTCGGTCACGTTGAACCTGAAACCTACAGATACGCTTAAATTACAAGCGAATGCCGAAGAGCAGGACAAAATTCCTGATCTGGGAAGCAAAAGTATGAACGTTAAGGTTTCCTCCATTTCCAAATCAACCAACAAGACTCTATCGGTTGTCGTGACGGAGAACAGAGGCCGTTATTCGGGTAACACAGCGACGTGGGAGTTCAAGTTTAAGATCAGTAAGAAATAAAATAGGGCCCGATCATGTAAAAGAGAGCCTAGCGCTCTTTTTTTTACTTTATACGGATAACCTTGAACTGAAGGAATGTATAGTTTCGGGAAGGATCTCTCTTTGGTAAAATAAAGAAAGTTATGGGCAGGGACGTATATATTTCATTAAAGTTGTAGTGAAGACAAAAGGAGGTTAACCAGATCATGCGTATCGTAGATAACATTAAAGTCTGGGGGGAGCCGCTGGAGAATGCGGTAAGTCAGGCGGTGACTTGCTCGCAGTATGGAGATGTACTGGGCGTGGCTCTAATGGCAGACCATCACAAAGGATATTCACAGCCCATCGGGGGCGTGGTTGCCTACCGGAACATGATCAGTCCGTCAGGGGTTGGATATGATATTGCCTGCGGCAACAAGGCTGTGCGCACCAACCTGATGTGGGATGATATCCGGAATCAGATTGCTGTCATTATGGATGACATTAATGCAACTATATCCTTCGGTGTAGGACGCAACAATCCAAATCCTGTGGAGCATGAGTTGTTCGATGATGCCAGCTGGAAGCTGTTTGATTCCATTGAGCATGGGCTACAGCACAAATTGAAGACACTCGCACGCAACCAGCTCGGGACGGTAGGTAGTGGCAATCACTTTGTCGACATTTTTGTGGAAGAGGCGACGGGTAAAGTATGGATTGCAAACCACTTTGGCAGCCGTGGCTTTGGGCATAAGGTCGCCAGTGGTTTCCTGAACCTGGCTGCCGGACGTGCATTTAGTGGCAAAGCGCCGGGAGAATCGATGGACCAACCACCAACACTGTTTGACCTCAAGAGTGAAATGGGTGATATGTATTGGGACGGGATGACTTTGGCCGGCCGGTATGCATACGCAGGGCGAGATTATGTGATTGAACAGGTGCTCGGCATTCTCGGGGCGAGCGCAGAGTATTCGGTTCATAACCATCATAACTTTGCCTGGAAAGAACGGCATATGGGCGAAGAAGTGGTGGTGGTCCGCAAAGGAGCAACGCCGCTGGCACCGGGCCAGCTCGGTTTTGTGGGCGGAAGCATGGGAGATATCTCGGTAATCGTGGAAGGAATCCACAGCGAAGAGAATACAGAGTCTTTCCGCAGCACCGTGCATGGTGCAGGTCGGATTATGAGCCGAACCCAAGCGGCTGGCAAAATGAATTACAAGCTGCGCACACGTATGGGCGGCGAGATCAGCGAGGAACAGATGCGAGCGGCAATTCGTGCATATGGTGTGGAGCTTCGGGGTGCAGGAACGGATGAAAGTCCTTTTGTGTACAAGAAACTGCAGGATGTGCTGAATGCGCATGCGCATACCTTGAAAATCAACCATACCCTTCGCCCCGTAGGTGTCGCGATGGCCGGGGGCAACGAATTCGACCCGTATAAGGACTAGTTAGATATGTTCAACTCAACATTTACACAACAACGGAGAGGACAGAAATAACTTGAAGAAGCGAAGCTAAAAGCTTTCTGAAAGAAAGCTGCATCGGAAGCATAGACCTCGCCTTTATCCCCGGATTTTTCCCTTTGGAGAAGGGAATCAACAAAATCTGGGGATAACAGCGATCGGAAGGTTGTTCTGTCATCGGAGTGCCAGTGTAAATATTTATTAGTTGAACTTATATAGAAAGAAGAAGGTGAACCTCATGAGAAATTGTGCGATATACAGCTCGCAGTTTGACCTAGATCAGTTGTTTGAAATAATTCAATCCATATACCCTCAGGATACAATTGAGCGTAAGGAAGACAAAACCCATATTCAAGTTACACGCAAGAAGTTATTTAGTAAGAAGACAAAGGGCTTCAATATCATGACGAGCCAGACCCACCCTGAAGAATTTACGGCTATGATTCAGGGGATGCTGGGGTTTCTGAGTCAAATTGAGGGAAAGAATGCTTCGCTGCAGGAAAAGGTACTGATTAAATGCTCTACACTGAATATGGTTGTTGGCATCGAGACGGAAGAGGACATTTCCGAAGAATTCTTTAATGAATTATTACATCTGGCCGATGCCCTGGATGCAGTCATTTTCTGGGGAGGTGGCTCCTTGCTGAATGCGCAAGGTCAGCTGCTGTTGGATGTCAACGGAGAATCCGAAGTAGAGGATTACAAAGTGACAGCGCACACCAGTTTTCTGGATGATGTCAGACCCCCGTCGGAATCTGCAATGCTGCGCAAAGAGCGCTCCGAGCAGCTTCTAAACGAGCAAGGAATCCCATTCAATGTTCATTTGCCTGCAAGAGCGGGGGATGAGCATACTACGATCCGTAGTGTGGAACAAGTTGCAGAGCGCGCGGTAGCCCTTTGTATTGCAGCTCTCAAAGGTGAATGCCTTGGAGCGGGGGAGAGCGCAGAAGATACAACAGCGCTGGTCCAGGAAGTAATCGACAAGTATGATGCAGCTTCATTCTTTTCACCTGTGGAGAGAAGATTTGTGGAGCAACATGGGGCAGAGCATCAGGAGGTTATCTCCTTTTCATGGGGATATGAGGCTTATCATGTGATGTTATGGGCGCTTGGCTACGTCAAAGAACTTGGAGCACCGGTAAATCTTTGTAACGTAGGACAAGATGTAGGATATTTGCAGCAATGTGACGATGTTGAAGCCTTTGTAGCCGGGGCACAATTTCGCTCCAAAAGCGAGATTTTGGATGCAGCTGATCTAATCTACCGGTACAACTGGGTGTGTGTAGACAGTCGTGTGAAGGAGCAAACACCTCCTGGGGGTCTGAATGGCGGAGTGGCCTACGAACGTCACCGTGCGCTCAATTGGTTGATCTGTTATCTGGATCAAGATTGGGATGATGTACGGACAGATACGTAGAATGGACTTTTAACATCAACTATTTTTTATATGGTATTCAAATTCAAATACCCCCAAGCCAGTCGAATACTGGTTATGGGGGTGTTTTGCTGTCTATGGGTACCTTATCTTTTAGCCGTTATGTCTTCCATACTGTTCCCGAATCATCACATCAGCAAGAATCAGCTTTTTCTCTACATTACTCTCCGGGTTTACAATTCGCCATAACATCTGGTCGACCGCACGTGCACCAAGCAGTTCCTTGTTCACATTAACTGTGGCGAGTACAGGGATATTATCATACACATTATCGAAACCGGTGACTACGCACTGATCGGGTACACTAATCCCTATGCTCTCCAGAGCCTCGATGGTGTATAGCGCATAGAAGTCATTGGCACAGACAAAAACCTCAGGCAAATTCCCCTCATGAATGACCGAAGTGAACGTCTTGTGAAAATCATCCACATCCGGGCTGCTTAGTTCGGGGATCTGATTCATTTCCAATCCATGACCCATCAATACGGAAGTATAGGCGACCCATCGTTCATAGAAGCTGTGAGCGTCACTGGTGTTTCCAACAAACTGAAACCGCTTGAATCCCTTGCGTAGAAGGTAGAGCATAATGTCACGCATGGAAGCAAAATTGTCTGTGAAAATACTGTCACTGTGAAAGACAGGGTCGAGGTGATCCACCATGACAACAGGAATGCCCAGACGTTTAATTTCAAGAAGAATGGGTGTTGAGATGGAGCCAACCGTAATAATGCCCCGAATGGCATCCGGATTCAGCAATGTGAATAGTTGATCCGCCGAAGGCTCTGTCAGAGTAAGAATATTGATGCTTTTCTGGTTCAGTCTGGAGGATATCCCGTTAAAGACAGGCCCCCAGTATACGGATTCCTGATTCTGATAACGAACATTAGGAAACAAAATCAAAATGGTGCCACTCCACCGCGTGTTTTGCGGGTCCTGAAGTTCATTGCTGCTATACATATCACCAGACAACATGCTGTTATCTTTGAAATATCCAAGTTTGCCAGCGGCCTTAAGAATAACGTCCCGTGTCTGCTCACTAACACCTGATTTTCCGGACAGTGCTCGTGAGACCGCAAATTTCGACAGACCTGTAAAATGTGCAATTTCCTGAATTGTTACCTTCGTCTTCATCATACCATCCTTACACTCGTAGTTCTGCCGTATTCCTAACATTGTGCAATAAAGCTGTTTCTAGTATATCATGTTGTATTTCTCTTAATCTAATAACGGCTGTAGAAGTTAAAATGTTAGTGTCCCATACATGTAACGACGGAGATAGACCACGGTGATGGACATGTTGCAGGAGAAAAAGGCGAATTTTGAATAGTTTATTATCTTTTTGTTATTTTATAAAATAACAAAATAATTAAAATGATTTTCGTTTTGGATATGGGAGTACTCAGAATGGTATTCGGATAATATGCTATATGATAAGATTTTAAAGCGGTATAACAGCATTTTATCAGAATGATTAGAAAATGTTAACAATAAAAATGTTGACGCTTACATTATGCTATGTTAAATTTTGTTTGTCAAAACCAAACTATAAAATAACAAATGGTGGTGATCATCGAATTTCATTAGGATAAATGGGAGTCAGGGAGTTATGCCGGACCATGATTTGTATACACATTCGGGGAGGTTGTTAAAATCGTGACTAAAAAATGGAACGTTTTGCCGCTCATGTTATTGGCCGTAATGCTTTTTGTATCCGCTTGCAGTGGTGGGGGGACGGCTCAGCCGGCTGATGATGCTCCAGCGAATACGGGCAATAGCACTGGAACCGTCGAGACAGACAAAGAAGGCGGAACAGAAGAAGTGGCAGTCGATGTACCTGATTTGGGTGGGCGTGTCATCAAGGTTGCGGCCTGGTGGGATCTGAAGCCAGCGGGGGAGACCGCTTCGGATAAAGCGAGACTAGATAAAATCGCTGAAGTCGAGAAGAAATACAACGTAAAAATCGAGTTCGTGAATGTACCATTCGAAGAATACATGAACAAATTTACAACGACAGCGCTGGCTGGCGAACCGTTCGCAGACATCGTTCAGATGGAGTACAAATCCGCATTACCCGCCATCCTCAAAGGGCAACTGCTTCCGATCTCCGAATTCACCACAGCTGAGAATAACATCAACCAAGAGGCAAATCTGATCGCAAAATACCCTGCCATTGCAGGCAACTACTACGCATTTGAATCTCCAACCAGCATTGGTCTGGGACTTCACTATAACCGTGACTTGTTCAAGAAGCTGTCGTTACCTGATCCTCAGGAGCTTTATAACAAAGGCGAATGGAACTGGGATAAATTCTTGGAACTGGCGAAACAAGCGACCAAGGATACAGATAACGACGGAAAAATTGACGTATACGGGTTCTCCGGCTGGGCTATTGACGTGCTTCGTCACTTTACTGCAGCTAATGGCGGCACGATTGTAGATGACGAACATTCAAAAGAAGGATTGTCCGATCCGAAAACGATTGAAGCTGCCGAATTTGTCAAACGCTTGTATAACGTCGAGAATGTTGTAAAAGTCAAAACAGGTGACAAAACGAACTGGGAGGAAAGCAACACATTCAAGGATGGAGATGTGGCTTTGTTCACTGCTGCGGAATGGCAGTTGGGCGATATCACCTTTGCTGCCGGAGTCGTACCAATTCCGAACGGTCCTCAGGGCAGCAAGGATGTAACATACGCCAACAACGCTGCCTCAGCAAAATTCATTCCTAAAGGTGTGGAAGATCCTAAGATTGTATACCAAATCTATGAAGAAACCTTCGACATTCCACAGATCGAAGAGTACCCAGGTCAGGATTACCTGGAAAGCCGTTATACCGACGAGAAGGACATCGCCATGATTCGGGAGCATATCGCTGGAACGGGCCGCATCCTGCTGGATGACGCCTACGCGGGTTATCCAATCGGTGACTATGTAAACGACATTATCAAAAAAAATGCTTCCGTTACAGCAACAGCCGAGAAGTATAAAGCGCAGGCACAAGCAGCAGTCGATAAGCTTGGCAAACAGTAATTTCAGCATGATTCAGACAGGGGTGCCTCGTGTCCGGGCTCACGCACGGGTACCTCTTTTTCTGTATCACGAACTAAGTATTGCTGGCATCAGCCTTGATGAGGAGGGCTCGTAAGATGGCTGGAATTCTACAACGAAAGAAATGGATCCTGCCCATAGTCATTGCAGCATTAGCTGCCTGCGTCATACTTTTGCTTACTTCCGGTGCAGGTGTAAAGAGTGCAGTTGTGCCTTCTGGCAGTTTGCCTGCCATTGAGGTGGATGCCATTTTGCAGCAGACGAGGCAGAAGAACGGATATGAACAATATTTGTCCCAAGCAGGTGAGGCCTCAAGACCGAATGTGGATATGACCATCGAAGCAGGAGACTACATACGGGCAGAGGGTGAAGAGGTACGTAAACTGAAGGATTATGAAGGCAGGCCGGGTGTATCGCTTCATACTGGGGAGACAGGCGAGATCGACTGGGTAGTTGACGTACCGGAAACCGGGCTGTACAACCTCTCTGCTGTCTATTTTCCCGTAGAAGGCAAGAGTTCGGCCATTGAGCGTGCATTGTACATTGACGGTGAACTTCCGTTTGCGGAAGCCGCCTATTTGCAGTTTGATCGGGTATGGGGCAATGAGAAGCAAGCTGTTGAACAGGATAATCAGGGCAATGATCTTCGTCCAAAACAAGTGGAGAAGCCCCGCTGGATGGAGGAAACATTTCAGGACTCGGACGGGTATGAACAGGCTCCATTCAAATTCTATCTGGAAAAAGGGAAGCACACGTTAACGCTGAAATCCTCTCGCGAACCCATGGTAATTCGATCCATACGACTATTCAACGAGAAGCCAGCCGTTGCTTATGCGGAAACCGCAGGGGCTAAGCAGACGGATTCTTCCGGTCAGCCTAAGGATGTGCTCATCCGAATTGAAGGGGAAGCGGCAGTTGCCAAATCTTCACCTACGTTATATCCAACCAGTGAAAGATCAAGTTCAGCCGTATCTCCGTACAGCGCTTCCCAGGTGCGTATTAATACGATTGGTGGCTTTAACTGGCGTCTGCCAGGACAGTGGATCGAATGGGAAGTGGACGTGTCGAAGAGTGGACTTTATCATATCGGTTTTACCGCTCAGCAAAATTTTGTCAAAGGCATCTATTCCACACGCAAGCTGACCATCGATGGCGAGATTCCGTTTGCGGAGATGACGAAAGCCCCGTTCCGTTACCAAAGCGACTATCGCATTGATGTGCTGGGCGGTGAGGATGCTTACAAGTTTCAGTTGGATAAAGGCAAACATGTCATTCGGCTGGAGAACAGCCTGGGCGACTTCGCACCACTTATTCGCAATGTGGAGGACAGCCTGTACAACCTGAACTCCATGTACCGGAGAATTCTGATGATTACAGGCACCAAGCCGGATGAATTCCGGGATTATCGGGTGGAGAAGCAGATTCCGAATCTGTTGGAGGTATTTAGCGGAGAAAGCAAACGCCTGAAGGAAGTGGCAAGGCAACTTCGTCTTCTGTCAGGCCAGTCCAGCGATCAGGAAGCGTTGATCAAAACGATGGCCCAACAGCTGGATGAGATGATCGATAAGCCGGATACCATTCCAAGAAGACTTGCTGCTTACAAAACGAACACGGGCGGACTGGGGACTTGGGTGCAGCAGGCTCGCGAGCAACCGCTTGAGATTGATGCCCTCTATGTAGCTTCATTAGACAGTAGCATTCCCGGAACGGGTATGGGTCCGCTGGCGAAGCTTGGTCATGAAGCGAAGACATTCTATCATTCGTTCTTCATTGATTATAACCAGATCGGGAACGTAGCCACATCAGAGGATCAGCGCACGGTGACGGTCTGGATCGGCAGTGGTCGTGATCAGGCGAACACGATGAAAGCGATGATTGATGAGACATTCACACCGGAGAGCGGCATTAACGTTAATTTGAAACTGGTCAACATGGGTACGCTGTTGCCAGCGACCTTGTCCGGTGAAGGACCGGATGTCGCGATGCAGATCGGCAATGATCTGCCGGTGAATTTTGCCATGCGGAACTCGGCGGTGGATCTCACCCAGTTTAGTGACTATACCACGGTGGAACAGGAGTTTAGAGATAGTGCCATCGTACCGTACGCCTATGATTCAGGCGTGTACGCCCTGCCGGAGACACAGACCTTTAATATGTTGTTTTATCGAAAAGATGTGCTTGCAGAGCTGGGGCTTGAAGTTCCTCAAACGTGGGATGATGTCGAGAGCCTGCTGGCGATTCTGAGCAAAAATCATATGGAATTTGGCATGCCGGTGGTGGCCCAGGCCAACATGCAGGGGGTCAATATCCCGCCTAATTCGCAGTATGCAACGATGCTGCTGCAGAACGGCGGCTCCTTCTATCGGAATGACGACAAGGAATCGGATCTGGATTCGCGCATCGGCATCGAGACCTTTAAGAAGTGGACAGAGTTTTATACCGATTACAAGCTGGAGCGGGAGTATGACTTTGCCAACCGTTTCCGGACCGGACAGATGCCGATTGGTCTGACGGATTACACGATGTATAACCAGTTGTCCGTATTTGCACCGGAGATCCGTGGATTATGGGGATTTGTTCCTGTTCCGGGGACTGTGCAGCCGGATGGAACATTGAATCGGGACGTTCCGGGTGGCGGCAGTGCGGTCATGATGCTGGAAAGTGCCAAGGATCAGGAGGCGGCGTGGGAGTTCATGAAATGGTGGACCAGTACACCGGTTCAGGCTGAGTTTGGCCGCGAGATGGAAGGGCTGATGGGTGCGGCTGCGCGTTATCCGACGGCCAACATCAAGGCACTCGATTCACTTCCATGGCCTGCTGAGGACTATGCGAATCTGAAGGCACAATTCGAGACAGTAAAGGGCATTCCCGAAGTACCTGGTGGTTATTTTACCGGACGTCATCTGTTCAATGCATTTTACAAGACGGTTGTTGGTCAAGTGGAAGCCAGGGAATCCATCATGGATTACACCCAGTACATTCAGGACGAGATTCGAGTCAAGCGTAATGAATTTGGTCTTCCGTAAGCAGAGGGAGGGTTAACAGTGTCACAAATATCACTCCGAGACGGACAAAACAGTCCTCCTGAGAAAACACCAGGCATGGGCATGAAATCATGGTGGTCCTGGAAGCTCAAGGAAATGAAGGCCAGCAAACATTCCTATGTACTGCTAGCTCCTTATATGATCCTATTCATCATGTTTACTGTGATTCCGGTGGTCATCTCCATCATACTCAGCTTCACCTATTTCAACATGCTGGAGTTTCCGCGTTTTATTGGCTGGCAGAACTATACCCGGCTGTTTCTGGAGGATGACGTATTTCTGATTGCCATCAAAAACACGTTGCTGTTTGCCATTATTACCGGACCCATCAGTTATATTGCCTGTTTCGTATTTGCGTGGATCATTAATGAATTAACGCCCAAATGGAGAGCGTTCATGACGCTGATCTTCTATGCGCCATCCATTTCGGGGAATGTCTATTTTATCTGGTTGATGATTTTCTCGGGGGATCGCTACGGTATAGCCAATGGATTACTGATCAAATGGGGATTTCTGCTGGAGCCAATCCAGTGGTTGAAAACGGAAGCCTACATTATGCCAATCCTCATTCTGGTGCAATTGTGGCTCAGTCTTGGCACAGGCTTTCTGGCTTTTATCGCCGGTTTGCAGACCGTAGACCGGACGTTATATGAAGCAGGTGCGGTAGACGGGATCAAAAATCGCTGGCAGGAGCTCTGGTATATTACCCTGCCTTCAATGCGTCCGCAACTGATGTTCGGTGCGGTCATTCAACTTACGACCTCATTCGCCGTGGCCGATGTATCTATTGCGCTGGCGGGGTTCCCAAGTGTGAACTATGCGGCGGAGACGGTGGTGACCCATTTGATCGACTTTGGTACAACGCGGTTTGAGATGGGATACGCCTCGGCGATTGCAACCGTACTGTTCATGATTATGGTGGGCACCAACTTGCTGGTACAGAAACTGCTTCGAAGGGTGGGGGAATAGCTATGGCTGCAATTGCAACAGGCAAAAAGCGGGTGAACCGCTCCTTATCGGGCAGCATCTCCCTGTTTACCCTTCTGCTCGTATTTGGTGCTTTCATGGTGCTGCCGCTGATCTATGCGATCAATAATGCGTTCAAACCGCTGGATGAGATTTTTACTTTTCCACCAACGCTATTTGTCAAAAATCCAACGTTCAGCAATTTCACGGATCTGCTGAATCTGCTGAGTGACTCGTGGGTTCCGTTCTCACGTTATATATTCAATACGGTATTTATTACAGGCATTGGCATCGTGGGCCATGTGCTGCTCGCATCGGCAGCGGCATACCCACTCGCCAAGCACAAATTTCCGGGCAAAGTGTTCATGTTCCAGGTTGTTGTGCTTTCCCTGATGTTCACGCCTGCCGTGACGGCCATTCCCAATTATATGATCATGTCATGGCTGGGCTGGATTGATACGTATTGGGCCGTCATTATTCCGGCATTTGCCTATTCATTGGGTCTGTATCTGATGAAGCAGTTCATGGAGCAGATCCCGGATGCGTTGCTGGAAGCAGCCAAAATTGACGGTGCCAGTGAATACCGAATTTTCTGGTCCATTGTCATGCCGAATGTAAAGCCAGCTTGGCTCACATTGATCATTCTGCTGTTCCAGATGCTGTGGGGCAGTGATGGCAATGGGTACATCTACAGTGAACAGCTCAAGACCTTGCACTATGCGGCGGGTCAGATCATTCAGGGCGGGATATCCCGGGCTGGGGCAGGTGCTGCGGTAGCACTTATTTTGATGAGTGTGCCCATTACGCTATTCATTTTCTCCCAGAGCCGCATCATTGAGACGATGGCGAGTTCGGGCATGAAGGAATAAGGGGGGACGATATGGCACGCACAGTGAAAAGATGGCTTGTTCTCCTGGCGGCAGTATCGCTGCTGCTGGTGAATTCCGTGCCTGCGGCGGCCTCCCCGGCGCCGTATGAGAGTTATAACTACAACTACTGGAAAGAGGCCGTTCCGTCACCGGATGCCTATCTGCCCAAGCAAACCATTTCGGGCAGCGACCTGGGCATTGGCGAATTCAAAGACCCCGGTGATGTAAACGTCTCTCCCTCCGGGCAGATTTATATTTTGGACAGTGGCAACAGCCGAATTGTTGTCCTTGACGCGCAGTATAAGCTGTTGCGGGTAATCGAAGGATTTATGATGGACGGCAGCAAGGAGAGTTTTAATACGCCAGGTGGATTATTCGTGGATGAAGAGGATCGAGTATACATCGCAGATACAGGGAACAGCCGCGTAGTTGTCCTGGATGCGGAAGGTCAGCTGGTCCATACCATTACGAAGCCAGAGTCTGATATCCTCGCGACCAATTTTCAATTCCAACCGTTGAAATTGACTGTGGATCGGGTAGGCAGGGTGTATGTGGTGGCTCAGGGTGTCTATGAAGGAATTATGCAGTTTGACGAGCACGGTCAGTTCATTGGATACGTTGGTACGAACAAGGTGGAACGCGACTACGGCGAATACATTTGGCGGATGCTCTCAACCAAAGCCCAGCGGGCGCAGATGGTTTTGTTTGTACCGACCGAGTTTTCCAATGTGGATATCGACTCCAAAGGGTTCGTATATGCGACCAATATCGACCCAGGTTCCAGCGAACCGATTAAACGTCTCAATCCATCCGGTGAGGATGTGCTGAAGAGGTTTGGTTATTTTGAAGTCAAAGGAGATATCAGATTCCGCAATAACCCGGGTCCGTCCAAGCTGATTGATGTGAAGGTACTGGGTAACGGTATGTACAGTGTGCTGGATGCGACGCAGAACCGGGTGTTTACTTACGATGATGAAGGTCATCTGCTCTACGTATATGGAGGCAAAGGAAATCAGGTGGGAACGCTCAAAACACCAGTCGCCATGGAACAGTCCGGGGATCATCAATTAGTGTTGGATCGGGGAAAAAGCAATCTGGTTATCTATGAGCCAACACGGTTTGGAGCCAGCGTGAATGAGGCGGTTGCCCTTCATTATCAGGGCGAGGATACAGAGGCTGTTCATATCTGGAAAGAAGTGCTGAAGCTGAACGCCAACTATGATATCGCTTATATCGGTATCGGCAAGTCCTTGCTGATGGAGAAGAAAAACGAGGAAGCTCTGGGTTACTTCGAACTGGGAATGGATCGCAAAAGTTATTCTGTCGCGTTCAAAAGATATCGGCGAGAGATGATGAAGGAACATTTCGGCACCTTTCTGACGCTTGCCATCGCACTGATTTTCATGCTGATCCTGGTCCGAGTGGCGGTTAAATGGAGACGGAGGAGGCAGATTGACAGTGAAGCAGGATTACATTAAGTTTCCGCTGCATCTCATTTTTCACCCCATTGATGCATTCTGGGATATCAAGTCGGATCAGCGGGGAAGGTTGACCGTTGCTTTTGGAGCACTGGCGCTTACCATTATCATGATGATTTTGCAAAAACAATACGCGGGGTTTCTCGTCAATTACGTCGATCCTCGCACAATCAACAGCATAGGGGAGATCGCTACGGTTGCAGTGCCATTCTTTCTTTGGTGCATAGCCAATTGTGCTGTAACCACCCTGATGGAAGGTGAAGGGAAGTTCAAGGAGATTTTTCTGGCAACAGGATACTCGCTTATTCCGATTATTTTGATCTATGTCCCGATGATTATCATCAGCCGCTTTATGGTACAGGAAGAGACGGCTTTTTATTATTTATTTAATAGCATCGCGTTCTTCTGGTTCGTGCTGCTGCTCTTCATTGGCACGATGACGGTACACCAGTACACCGTGATCAAAACGATTCTGACGATGCTGCTGACGGTAATTGTCATGGGCATAATCGTGTTCCTCGGAGCATTGGTGTTCAGCATGTTGCAGCAGTTATATGAATTCGGTTACAACATCTACCGCGAGTTGATTTTTCGGACCTAAAGGAGGCGGCATCCGTGAACAAAAGGCAACGAATATATACGGTGCTGGCCAGTGGTGCTGCTGTGATTCTGATCGCGGCTGGACTGCTGTATATCAATAACAGGGGAGTACCTGCTGTGGAAGCAACGGCTTATCTTGAAGCAACAACAGAGGCTATGCCAACCGAGACGGAATCATTGCAATTCCTTACCGATTCTTCAGAGGGTGTGCCGGGTATGCAACTGGTCGTCGAAGACCAGGGACTGGCGCTGTATTACAACGAGGAAACGACGGAAATTGCCGTTCGTGATGGAGCGAGTGGTCAGATCTGGTACAGCAATCCGAACGAACGTAATCAGGATGGCCTGGCTTCTGCTTATGAAAAGGAGGTGCTGTCCTCCCAGCTGAACGTGTCATTTCGGGATGCAATTGGTACGCTGGAGAATTTTCCGAACTTTAGCTCCAGTATCAGCAACAAACAGTTCGCAGCTACCAATGTGGATCAGGGTATTCGCGTTACATACACGCTTGGGGATACCTCGCTCGGCATTGAAGCTCTACCCAAACTGATCAGCAAACAGCGTCTGGAGGAAAAGGTTCTTTCGAAACTGGATGCGACAGTTGCAAGATACACATCGGCTCGTTATTATCCAACCAAAAACAACCCGGATGTGCTGGAACGCTTGGATGGACAGATATCTAAGCAGCTTGTGCTGAACAAGATGCTGGATGCCTTTGAGGCGGCGGGGTACACTGCTGACGATCTTGCTTTTGACAATGAGGAGAATGGAGTCGAAGGCGGGGGCTCATCGGATAAACCAAGCTTCGTCATTCCGGTGGAATATCGGCTGGATCAAGGTTCGCTGGTTGTAACCGTGCCACTAAGTCAGGTGAAAGAGAGCGGTCAGTACCGCATTCGTAATATCGATCTGCTCGCTTATTTTGGTGCCGCGGATACGAAAGGTGAAGGTTATATGTTTGTACCTGACGGTTCAGGCAGTCTGATTCATCTGAATAACGGAAAGGTCAAAGAGGAGCAGTACGTACAGCGTGTGTACGGTGCAGATCCGAGTGACAATTCACTCAGTCGCCCGCAGGTTAGTGAATCTGTGCATATGCCTGTCTTTGGTTTGAAGAACGGTGAACATGCCTGGTTTGCCGTGATTGAAAAAGGGGATGGCATGGCCAGTATCTCTGCGGATATTGGAGGTAGGCAAAATAGCTACAACCACGTCTACGGCACGTTCTCCCTGCGGGGTGAGGATGAGCTGGAGATGTATACCTCGCAAAAGATGCAGGAGATTCAGCTATTAAGCGAGGAACCATTCCGCGGGGATATTCAGGTGAGATACCATTTTCTTAATGGTAAGGATGCCAGCTATTCCGGTATGGCCCGTTTGTATCAGCAGCAATTGGTGAAGCAGAACGTACTGAAACCGCTGGAGGACGTATCAGCCTTGCCTTTTTACGTGGATGTGTTAGGTGCAGTGGACAAAAAAGCTTCATTCCTGGGTGTACCTTATCGGACCACATTGGCTATGACGACGTATGAACAAGCGGCTGAAATGGCTGCGAAGCTGCAGCAGGAAGGTGTGAACCGCGTGCAGATGCGGTATCAGGGATGGTTTGGCGGGGGGGTCAGCCACCATACACCTACCCAGGTCAAGCTGGACAGTGAAGTGGGCAGTCGTTCCGAGTTGCAGGATCTGTCTGAACAACTGAAGCAGTCCGGTGGAGCGTTATTCCCTGATGTGGCGTTCCAGCGTATCTATCACGACGATTGGAACTTTGCTCCTTCCTCCGATGCAGCGCGATTTGTCACCAAGGAGACGGCTGAATTGTATCCATACAGTCCTGCCCTCAACCGGATGGATCAGAGCAAAGATAGTTATTATCTGTTGTCGGCCGCCAAGCTGCCGTATGTGGTGAGCGAGTTTGCAGGGAAAATCAACAGACTGGAATTCAGCGCATTATCGCTACGTGATCTCGGGCAGGTATTGAGCTCGGATTATCGGGATAGTCGTGTCATCCACCGTGAAACCGCGAAGAACATCGTGAAGGAGCAACTGGGCAAGCTGCAGCAGGAATATCCGAACATAATGTTATCATCCGCTAATGCTTATGCGTGGGGATATACGCAGCATATTGTTAATGCTCCCTCAGGCTCCAGCCGGTTCAACATTACCGATGAGGAAGTTCCTTTTTATGAAATGGTCATTCATGGATATATGGACTACGCTGCTTCCGCAATGAATACGTCAGGGGATCAAGATCTGCGCAAACAGCTGCTCCGCAGTCTGGAGCTGGGCTCAGCTCCGCAATTTCAATGGACGTATGAACCATCATCCAAGCTGAAGCTGACCAATTATGATTCGGCTTATGCCACTGACTTTGCATATTGGGTAGATGACGCAGCTGCATTATACAAGGAAGCGAATGAAGTATTAGGTCATTTGCGGAACCATCCAATAACCGAGCATGAACGAGTTCAGGATGGCGTAGTGCGTGTCACTTATAGTGGCGGTGCAACGATTTTGGTGAATTACACGGCTGATCCGGTAACGATTAATGGAATTACCGTTGGCGGGGCGGACTATGCAGTGGAAGGAGTGAACCAATGAGAAGCCTTCGTTTATCTTTGAAATCACGGAGAGCGCTGCTTGGACTTGCGTTTATTTTGCCATGGCTGATTGGTTTCATCTTCCTGTTCGCTACGCCGCTGCTGCAATCGATCCGGTTCAGTTTGAGCAATCTGTCGGTTGCCCCGGGAGGATATGTACTGGATTTTGTCGGGCTGAAAAATTTCAAGGATGCCATCCTGGTCGATGCAACATTCAACCGGATCTTGGTGGATTCGGTCGGAGCGATGCTGCTGAATGTGCCGATGATTCTATTCTTCAGTTTATTTACGGCGACATTGCTTAACCAGAAATTCAAAGGGAGAACGATGGCACGTGCGATTTTCTTCCTGCCAGTCATACTGGCCTCCAGTGCGGTGGCGGCGGCCGAGTCCGCAGGTTTGATCAATCTGATGGGGGACGCCAGTGCGATTGAATCGTCTACCGAAGGGGGAGCTTCGTTCAACGTCGTTTCAATCGTGCGAATGCTGAATGATGTGGGGCTGCCAATGGCATATGTCGATTACATCGTGGAAGCCATTATGCGCATCTACGATATTGTCAGCAGCTCTGGCGTACAGATTCTGATCTTCCTCGCTGCGCTGCAATCGGTACCTGGTTCCATGTACGAAGTGGCCAAAATTGAAGGGGCAACGGCCTATGAATCCTTCTGGAAAATTACGTTTCCGATGGTGAGTCCATTGATCCTGACAAATGTCATCTATACGATTATTGATTCCTTTGCAGGCAGCCCGGTGACGGAGGCCATTTACCAGACGGCGTTTAAAACCCAGAACTTCGGTCTGAGCTCAGCCATGTCCTGGCTGTATACGCTGGTCATCGGCCTGGTATTAGTTGTTGTCGGATGGGTACTGTCACGACGGGTTCATTACAACTGAAAGCTAACGAACGTAGAAGGAGGCATGAGACTATGGCTGTGTCGGGAACGGATCGTATGGTGGTGGTTCCGAAAGAGAACTACCGCATGCAGAGGGTACGAAACAAGACATCGGACCTCCTGTATTCCATCT
This sequence comes from Paenibacillus taichungensis, assembly GCF_013359905.1. GTDB lineage: Bacteria > Bacillota > Bacilli > Paenibacillales > Paenibacillaceae > Paenibacillus > Paenibacillus taichungensis. The sequence goes on from NZ_JABMCC010000121.1 coordinate 854,732, forward strand.
TCAGATATGCATTGATTATTGGTATTTCATTTATTATTTTGTATCCATTGTTTCTTAAAATCTCGGTTGCGTTCAAGGATAAACAGGATATCTATAATCCGACCATCTATATGATTCCCCAGCATTTTACGCTGGATAATATCAAGCTTGCGGCGCAGGTGATGGATTATTTGCCTTTGCTGGCGAATACGCTCTTGTTCGTCACGATTACAACGCTGCTCACAGCGATATCCTGTGCGTTAGCCGGGTACGGCTTCGCCCGCTTTTCTTTTCCCGGCAGCAATGTGCTGTTTGTATTGGTCATCCTCACTATTTTGGTGCCAACAAGCACCCTGATGGTGCCGATGTATCTGCATTTCCGCAACTTTGACATCCTTGGAATGGTTCATCTGTTCACGGGACGAGAGGGGATCAACCTGCTGAATACATACTGGCCGTCCATGATTACTGCGGCTACGGCTGGTGGGCTGAAGGCGGGGCTGTTCATTTATATTTTCCGCCAGTTCTTCAAGGGCATGCCCAAGGAAATTGGAGAAGCTGCACTGATTGATGGAGCGGGCGGATTTCGGACATTTGCCCGAATTATGCTGCCGAACGCCATTTCGCCGCTGATCACAGTCATTCTGTTCTCGTTTGTCTGGCAGTACAACGATACGTTCTATTCCGCGCTATTCATGAGTGAAAGCCCGCTTATCTCGCTGAAGGTGGCTTCATTGCCTGCCCAGGCGAACCAGTTAATTCCCCAATTGATGGGTTTTGGTTCGAACTCGGGCATGAAGGCAGACCCTAATTATGTTGCCATGATCGTGGATACAGGCATTCTGCTGGCGATTGCACCGCTCATTATTTTGTATTTGTTTGTACAACGCTATTTCGTCGAGAGTATTGAACGTTCAGGTGTAGTTGGTTAACCGGGTTTGGAGTAGTCGTATAGGATGCGTAATTCGGGTGTTTTTGATATTTGGGTCGCTATGTGCCCTGCATGGGAATGGGGGATTATCAATGACGGAGCAAAAGATAAGCAGTAATTTAGTGAATAAAGATGCGACTTCCGAGGCTAGAGAACTGATGAAGTATTTGGCGGACCGTTATGGAAAAGGGGTACTGTCAGGTCAACAGGATTACGGCAATCTGAACTGGATTAATGAGAATACAGGCCGCAAGCCGGCGGTAATTGGATTCGATCTCATGGATTATTCTCCATCAAGGACAGAACGCGGCGCGATCTCTCAGGAGATTCGGGATGCGATTGCATGGCATCAGCAAGGCGGAATTGTGACATTATGTTGGCACTGGAATGCACCTGCTAATCTGATCAATGAACCCGGTAAAGAATGGTGGCGCGGCTTCTATACGGATGCCACCACCTACGATCTCGCGTCAGCGCTGGCTCACCCTGAATCGGAAGAGTATACCTTATTGATCCGGGATATCGATGCAATTGCAGTACATCTGCAAGAACTCAAGGAGGCTGGGGTGCCAGTGTTATTCCGGCCGCTTCATGAAGCGGAAGGAGGCTGGTTCTGGTGGGGAGCCAAAGGACCTGAACCTGCCAAACAGTTATATCGCCTAATGTATGATCAATTGGTCAACAAGTATGAGCTGGGTAATCTGATCTGGGTGTGGAACTCGGAAAAGCCGGATTGGTATCCGGGTGACGATGTGGTGGACATTGTGAGTGTGGATGTGTATCCAGAAGCAGGCGATCACAGCCCATTAGCTAAGCGTTATGAAAATCTGCGTGAACTGGTGAATGACAGCAAAATCATTGCCTTAGCCGAGAACGGCTCCATTCCAGATCCAAAGCAGATGAAAGAGCAAGGTGTACATTGGAGCTGGTTTTGTACCTGGACGGGAGAATTCCTACAGGGTGGTAATCATAATACCGTGGCGTATTTGAAGGAAGTATATAATAGTGAAGAAGTCATTACGCTGGATCAATTACCGAAGTGGAGTTGGAGATAGGGATATCATTTGAACTTCTACCGACGTGAAAAAAAAGGGGACTGTTCCACAAGTCATGAACATGACGGTGGACGCCCCTTGTTCGCGTTAATTTGGCCTGCCTTGAGAATCGGACCTTTAAGGTGCGCTAGATTCGTTAGCACGTTGCAAGTTTGACGCATTCCGCTTCACCTGAATTATTGGATAGCATGGCACTGATTTTTGGAAATAAAGTCTCACTGGAAGTGAACAGGATATAGTGTTGATTGGTTGTACGGATTAGAATTGTTTCGGAAGAGCCATACGCTGCGCCGATTCGAACGGCTGAAGGCTCACTTCCACCATATGTATCATCAAGGGTAACTGTTTTAATATCTGAGATGGGAATTTCTATTTTGGAAAGCTGCCAACGGATGATGAGTTGATTCTCTACTTGCTGTACTTTTATGCCTAACATACACACAACCTCCTCCCTTTAAGCTTGTTGAAGATAAATGCCCTTTTATTAGTTTATCACTTATTGGACGGAGAGTGCTGGATCATCCTGGAGAAGCGAAGCAGCGATCGGAAGATGGTACTGTAATTGAAATGGCATAGTGTACCAGAGGAAATGGTTTGCTACAGTTATTTCCATACATGTTGGCGTGATGTACACTATGACTAACGAAAACGGGGGACGAAGAGATGTACATGGAGGTGGTGCCGTATGACAGATCTGAAAGCGTATCATTATTTTGAAAAAAGGGTTGGACCATTCCGCAATCTCTCCAGTTTGTCCGAGCAGGATGCAGAAGCCGTTGCGCAGCATATCAGGCAGGGAGGCCGGAATTTTGCCAGTCAGCGATCAGCAGATTACATGATGATTCGAAGAGAACTTGAGCGGAAAGCGTACGAGCAGTTTATCTCCAAAGGTGGGAAACCGACCAACCGTTATCCTCACTATATGACCCTGGGTGCATGCGCGTGGTTGGAATCTTGGTATACCGAACCGGATTGGGTCACGATCTCATGGGAGAATCTGCCTGCTGATTCCGTAAGTTTTACCTACGGCGATTTGTTTCCAACGATGCGTTATATCGATGATAAACCTTATCGTAAGCAGGTCTACACGAAAGATGAAATACTGGACATTATTCAATCCTATGGCTGGCCTCAGGAATGGAATCAACAGGGTGATCTCGGACCGGAGCGTTATATCGAAGTACAGGTGTGGAACGAGAGAATTATCAGACCATATCGTTACCTTGATTGATATGCGAAATGGATGAAGAAATTCAGTTGAATGGACTGTTCAAAAAAGTAGGAGCAGGAATGATAACACCACCGTATCCGAATATTCGTCCTGCCGTGTACAATAGGGGGAAAAAGTCTTAAACCTAACCATAGAAGGGGATGCTTGAGATGCATGATCGGCTGCCAAAGAAACCCTCTTCCTGCTGCTGCGCTGCAAGCCGAGACGGTAAGTTGGAGGAAAAGAGTCTGCCAGAGGAAACGGCTGCAGCGGTAGAGGCTGTTGAGGACAAACCATCCAGTCATACCAGTTATACAGCTGATTTCACGATAGCTCTAACCAATAGAGCAGAGAAGAAAGAAAGCATTCGTATTGAAGGTGGGCGTTTCTTGATGGGTACGAATGACCCCGAAGCTTTTGAAGCAGATGGGGAAGGCCCCGTCAGGGAAGTTCAGGTGAAATCCTTTTATCTGGATGCCTGTACGGTAACCAATGCAGAATTTGCACAGTTTGTTCGTGAGACGGGGTATCGGACTGAGGCGGAGCGGTTTGGCTGGTCTTTTGTTTTTCATCTGTTCGTTTCTCCGGAAACGGCGACTCAAGTTCGAAACGTGGTTCAACAGACACCCTGGTGGTGGGTTGTTGAAGGTGCGGATTGGGCTCATCCCGAAGGACCCGAATCTCATGTGAATGATCGCTCTGATCATCCGGTTCTTCATATCTCATGGAATGATGCCAATGCCTATTGCCGCTGGGCGGGTAAACGTCTGCCCACAGAAGCCGAATGGGAGTACGCAGCCCGAGGTGGCCTAATTCAGAAAAAATATCCCTGGGGCGATACGTTAAGGCCAGATGGACAGCACTATTGCAACATTTGGCAGGGGGTATTTCCAACGAAAAATAATGCAGCCGACGGTTATGCAGGCACCGCTCCATCTCAATCGTTTCCTCCCAATGCATACGGACTTTATAATATGTCAGGCAATGTATGGGAGTGGTGCGCAGACAACTACGTTACGGATCATGAGAAGGCTACGGCTGCTGACACGGAATTATCTCCTCATGAAGATCGCAAGGTGTTAAAAGGCGGTTCCTACCTATGCCACCGTTCCTACTGCAATCGCTATAGAGTGGCGGCGAGAATTCCCAACACGCCTGATACATCTACTGGGCATATTGGTTTCAGATGCGCAGCGGATGTATAGTATGTTGGTTTGCTTGTTTGTAGAATAAGGCTCGGTCTATTTCACCCGAATGAGTAATCCAAACAGACCCAGTACAGAAAAGGCCAGAAATGCTGTAGTGTTGGAGAACATCTCAATGGTGTAACCCGCTATCGATGAACCTATGAACTGCCCCGCACCAAGCGCGAGAAAAGCAAGGCTGATCCCAATGGACGTATTTGGACGAAATAGCCTGGTCGCCCACACGATGAATACACTGGTCAGGAAGATATAGGTACTGCCAAACATAACGGCTGAGACCAGGCTGGCGGCCATCGATGGAAGAAGGATAATGCCAAGTGAAACAGATAACAGCAGAAGGCCTATCCGATAGGACCATCCAATTCCGATGCGTTCAATAATGCGGCCAGCACACCCGCCGAGAATCCCCATAATCCCCATCACAATCCAGAACAGCACGGCTTCCGAATCGGAGGCCCCCTTTTCGTCCGTAAGGAAGTTTCGGGCAAAGGTCCAATAGATCGCAGAACTGATACCTGTCAGAAGGGAAGCCATGAGCAGAGCTACACCGGGTCTGGTCGGCTTCATGCATCTCCAAAGGGACTTGGTACAAGGCTCTGTTTTGCGTGGGGAAAGAACACGTCTATTCCATAACACCACTACAACACCGAGTACAGCGAAGAAGATGTAGGTCAAACGCCAATACTCGGTGAATAGCCAGTAGATCGGACCGGATACGATAATGCCAAAGCTGGTACCTGTGTTAATCCAGCTGTTTCCTCTGGCTTGCTGATCAGGCGCAAGCTCAGCATAGACGGTGTTACCCAATGCAGGAGAGGCTAAGCCTGTACTTAATCCGGCAAGAAATACGCCTAGTGTGAGAACAAATACGTTTGGAGACAAGGCAATGCCCAATAAACCGAGCACAGCACTAACACCCGCTATTTGAATGACATGATAGTGCCCGATGCGATTAATTAACAGTGGAGCACTAAGTAGAGACAGGCAGTACGCAATGTAGGTTGCGGAATTGATTGCTCCGGATTGGGCATCGTCCAGTTGGAGTGCTTCCGAGATCTCTGGCATAAACAGCCCATAGCTGAATCTCCCGAATGCATAACATACAGCGATAAGGGCAATCCCTGGGAAAATAATTTTTTTCATCAAATCCACCGCCTTTTAGATAGAACGATCATTATATTTTCTTTGAAATAAAAAAGTGAGTTGAACTACTAACTCACCCGGTGTGGGACTACTTGAAACTATTTTGCGTCATGTCAATGAGTTCCCGACATACGCTATTTACATTTTCTGTCTCAGCGAGTGCAGTAGAACCCTCCAGCAGCAGGTTAAATTGCAGCACTGCACGATCACTTGCGGCAGGATCAAGATTTTTGATCAAGGTCATCACATGTTTCTTATGCGCGTTGACAGTTTGTACTATGACGTTGTCTGGATCTCCGCCAAATTCCTCCTTGGCACGCAGAAACAAACATCCTCTTGACTCATGCTCCATCAACCAGCGTGAATGTCCTTCCGCCAGATTGAGGAATACGTGCTGCGCTTTGTTGTCGGCATACTGCCGCAACTGTTCCAGATAGCGCTGTTCTCGCCGCCGAAGTACTTCAACAATGAGATCATCCTTGGAGTTGAAGTGATTATATAATGTCATGATGGCAATCCCGGCATCTGTGATGATTCGCTTCAAGCCGATAGAATGAAAGCCGTGCAGGTAGAATAATTCCTCAGCCACGTTCAACAGCATTTCCTTTTTGCTGCTCATAGGAAGTAATACGCTCCTTTCAGAATAAGATAGAACGATCATTATACTTCTAAAATATAGAAAATGGCTCACATTGTCAAATGCTGTGAACCATTTCGATTTCCATTTGGTGAAGAGCATCTGTCCATTCTGTGGGACATCCAGAATCTGTGATCACCATGGATATTTGATTTATTGGTGCAATCTGGGCGAAGGTGGAACGTCCAAACTTGGTATGATCAGCTACCAAAATGGCTTCCTCCGCACGCTCCATCATTTTGCGGGAGATGAGTGCCTCTTCCAGCACATAATCTGTGATCCCATCCGTTAACGAAACGCCGCCTGCTGAGATGAACGCCTTGTTGACTTTGAATTGACTGAGTAATTCATGAGCAATGGGTCCAGTAGAGGCTTGTACGACCGGGGTGACTTCTCCTCCTGCGAAAATGATTTTGCCTGCAAACTCCTCCAGTGCACAGGTAAGAATGGGGACGGAGTTGGTTATGACGGTCACCTGAGACCGATGTCGCAACTGTCGCATGATCTCTAGCGTTGTTGTGCCGTTGTCCAGCATTACGGTCTCTCCATCCTCAATCAGAGAGGCAGCTGCCACGCCAATAGCCTGCTTTTCGTTCAGTTGAAGCTGCGCACGCTTTTGAAATGGAGCTTCGATCATGCCTGAACGTACACGTACAGCACCTCCGTATACTTTGCGCAATTCGCCTTCCTTTTCAAGTCGGTCCAGATCCCGCCGAATCGTCTCCGTGGATACCTGGAACAGATCCGCCAGAACCTGTACCTGAACTTTGCCCTGGGTAGCAAGTTGGATAAGAATGGTGTGTCTGCGTTCTTCATACGTTAAAGACATGTTTGTGCCTCCTGAAGTTTCGATTCTAAGTTCTATTTATTCTAGAGTTGTGAGATAGTGTGGATTGTTGTTGCTTTAATAGTTTATGTTGGAGAGAAGACCTTGTCAATTTTGAAATGGATATAAGGAGTATATTCTGTTCTTAATATGTATTGACAGCAATATGATGTGACGATAAGATCATATAAAACAACGTAAAACCACAACAAACAACATTAAAAACTTTAGTCCATAGTACATGGATCAACAGGGAGGAAAAAGGGTGAAACGTCAGCTTGGTTTTCAAAAAAATGGAACATTCAAAATCGTGCAATTTACAGATCTACACTGGAAGGATGGGCGACCTGAAGATCTTCGGACCGGGCAGTTAATGAAGACGGTCATTGAAGCGGAACAACCCGATCTGGTTGTCTTTACAGGCGACGTCATTTACACGGGACCGGTTGATCCTGGCAATAAGGAATGTGAACACCCGGAGCAGGCATTCCGGGATGCTGTGTCGGTAGTGGAAGAGCGTGGTATTCCGTGGGCTTTTGTATATGGCAACCATGATACAGAGAATCGGATTACCCCCGATGGATTAATGGATGTGATTCAGGAGCATGCCCATAATGTGACAGAACCTGGTCCACGTGAAATTGCGGGACTAGGCAATTACACACTGGAGATTGCCGGAGCGGATGGCCGTCCGGCAGCAGTGTTGTATTTACTCGATTCAGGGAACTATTCCCAGTTCGAGTCCATTCCCGGTTATGGGTGGATTCAGCCCAATCAGATCCAGTGGCTGATGTCTGAATCCACACGCGTCAATCCCGGCCGCTGCCGCGGGGAGAAGCTCCCAGCCTTGGCGTTTTTCCATATCCCGATTCCTGAATATCAGTCCATGTGGGACACACAGACCTGTTACGGCAGCAAATACGAACCTGTCTGCTCTGCCCAAGTGAACTCGGGTCTGTTCTCTGCACTGCTGGAGATGGGCGATGTGATGGGGAGCTTTTGCGGACATGATCATGTGAATGATTTTCAGGGGACTTACCATGGCATTCGTCTCTGCTACGGGCGTTCGAGTGGACACAGCACATATGGAAGGGAAGGTATGCTGCGCGGAGGACGGGTTATTCAATTGCAGGCGGGACAACGCAGCTTTGATACCTGGCTTCGACTGGAAGACGGATCGGTCGTGAAGGAACAGCCAGAACATCAACCTGAGAGCACTTCCGCACATTAGAGAATATAGAAGAGCAAGGCATTAGAGAGGAACGTTTTGATTATGATTTTACCTATAGTTCTGGTGCTCGCTTCCGGGATGGCTCACGCTGTCTGGAGTATGTTCACCAAACGCAGTTTAAACAAAAGTGTGTTTTTATGGTCCATCATGATGATTCCAACCGTAATACTGCTGCCTGTGCTTATTGTGGAATTGGTACGGGAACCTTTATCCATGCCAGCCTATGCACTACTCGTGTTATCGATGGCGCTGCAAGCCTTGTATTCCTGGCTGCTATCGCAGACGTATGAATTGGGCGATTTGTCGCAGATTTATCCGATTATGCGGGGAACGAGCACCTTGTTGGTGCCATTGATCGGTGTTGCTTTTCTGGGGGAAACGTTATCCATGTTCGGCTGGCTAGGTATTGCCTGCATGATTGTAGGATTTACGGTGCTGAGTGGTGTGGGAAGTAGAGTTGGCAAATCTGGCTCAAGTGTAACAGGATCAAAGCCGGTGCTTATGGCCTTATGTGTCGGGTTATGTACAACCAGTTATGTGTTCGTGGACAAATTAAATCTAGAGCATATTTCACCCCTGTCGTTACTTGAAGTGACGAACATTGGCTTTGTTGCCGGCTTGACTCCGGCGCTGCTCGCTTCCCGCCAACTGCGTCAGGAGTGGCAGAAGAACCGATCAACCATTATGCTGGGAGCGCTGCTGAATCCGGGCTCGTACTTGTTGTTTCTGTTTGCATTGCAGCAGGCGCCAATGGCTAGACTGGGCCCGCTTCGGGAAGTAGGAACGGTATTCGCTGCCTTCCTCGGTATTTTGTTATTGAAAGAACAGCAGGGGAAGAAGCGCATTCTCTGTTCCATCGTTATTTTTGGCGGCATATTGCTGATTGGTATGTGGGGTTAATGGAATTCCAGTATTTGGAGATATGGTGTATACTCATGGTTAATGAATCGCTTTCATGAGGAGGATGAACCATTGAACGTGCACCGTTTAGAAGATATTCATTTTCGTGATCCCTACATACTGGCAATACCATCGCGCAAGAAATATTATTTATACGGCTCTATCGGGCAAATGTGTGGAAAGGCCCAGCCATCGGTTTTGATGTCTATGAGAGTGAAGACCTGATCCATTGGAGCGGTCCTTCCCCATGCTTCCGTGCACCAGCGGACTTCTGGTCCGATCACCACTATTGGGCCCCGGAAGTCTATGAATGGGAAGGACGCTTTTATATGTTTGCCAGTTTCAAGGCAGAAGGTGTTCCACGGGTAACAGGAGTGTTGGTGGCTGATCAGCCGGAAGGGCCTTTTGAATTGTGGTGTCGCTCCCTGACGCCTCCCGATTGGGAATGCCTGGACGGTACATTGTATGTGGACGATCAGGGTGATCCGTGGATGATCTTTTGCAAGGAATGGGTGCAGGTGGAGGATGGTGAGATGTACGCGGTACGTCTGAAACCCGATCTGAAAGGAACGATAGGCAAACCTGATCTGTTATTCAAAGCTTCCGAAGCCTCATGGTCTGTCGGAGGTGGAGAACAGCGAAACCGTTATGTCACGGATGGTCCGTTTCTGTATCGGATGCAAAATGATGAACTCGTCATGATGTGGTCCACATCCGGTCAAGACGGTTATACACTGGGACTAGCCCGCTCGGTGTCCGGCAAACCGCAAGGTCCATGGAAGCAGGATGAGAAGCCGTTGTTCGCCAATAATGGAGGACATGGGATGCTGTTTCGAACGTTTGAAGGACAATTGTGTCTCACCATTCATGCTCCGAACAATCATCCGAATGAACGACCTGTTATTTTCCGCATGCAGGAGAATCATGGACAACTGACGCTTATGGTTAACCCAACGTAACGTAAAATGCAGAAAATGCAGATCACGTATTCGGAAAAGGCAGGCACTGGCCTAATCGCTTATTCAATCTTCTTCATTTGATCCCCTCAGGGTAAATGATCTTAAGGAACATCTGTTCAGATGAGCCTAGGATGACTGCCTGAGGGGATTTGTTTATTTTATCGCAGGTACTCAAACATGATATATTGGAAGGAGTAGCGTGTCGGTAATGTAAAAGTGAGCAGTGATAGCTCTATAATGAAATGGACAGAGTGACGGGGAGAGACGTTATATGCTGCATGAGGAAAAGTTGATTCAGGCGATTACGGAGCATGACCAATTAATGCATGACCTGAGGCGGGTTCGCAGTCTTGATCTGCCTCAGTGTTACATAGGTGCGGGGTATATTCGCAATTATATCTGGGATGTGCTTCATGGCTATCCTCTTCGCGAACTACACAGCGATATTGATGTGGTTTACTACGATACGGAAGACATGCGTGAGAAGCGTGACCTGCTGCTGGAACAAATGCTTCGCGATCAGACAGGCAATTCCAAATGGTCGGTGAAAAATCAGGCTAGGATGCATCTGCGCAATGGAAACGAGCCCTATCAATCCACAGAAGATGCCCTTCGATATTGGCCAGAAATCGTCACAGCCATAGGTGTGCGGTTAGATGAACAGGGTCAGGTGCGTATCTGTGCCCCACATGGGCTGGAGGATCTGTATGCGTTAATCGTACGCCAAAGTCCGTTTTTCTCGGATGCAGGCTACTATAATCATCGTGTTGAGAAGAAATGCTGGCAACAGCAGTGGTCCCAGCTCACGATCATAAAATCCTGAATCAAGGCATGTGACGGTAGTGAAGGTCCGAGAAGGAGTGTTACTGGATTTATGAAAAAGTTTATACGAGAAAAAGGCCTGATCCTTGATCTTATTTTCATTGCATGTTTTGTGTTCTTCCTTGTTTTCTGGGGCTGGAACTTCGCGGTGAAGTTTTTTGGCATGATCACTGTAGCCTTTATCGTGTTAAGGCGAATTGATTATCAAAAGCATATCCTGTTGAAACGCATTCTGCTTACTGGCTTCGGGATTGCTGCAGTTTCATTTGTTATTATTGAAGCCCTTGTGTTTACTCAGCTTAACGCGAATGATCCGGAAGAAGCGGACTATGTCATTATTCTCGGGTCGGGCATCAAAGGAACGGAACTGTCATTGACTTTGAAACAAAGGCTGGATGCCAGTCTGGACTATATCCGCAGTCATCCTCAGACGCCTGTGATTGTATCCGGCGGTCAGGGGCCGGGGGAATCCATTCCTGAAGCACTCGCCATGAAAAACTACCTTGTTGATCAGGGGATCAGCCCCACACAAGTCATTATGGAAGATCGATCGACGAGCACTCAGGAGAATATGGCTTTTTCCAAAAAAATCATTGATGCATCCGGGCTGGAGCATCCCAAGATCATGATTGTCACAAGTGATTATCATATGTTCAGATCCAAGTACCTGGCCGCTAAGAACGGTTACGCTGCCGAATACGGCATCTCCGCTCCTTCACCGGGTTATTTGAAACCGATCAATATGATACGGGAGTATTTTGCATCGGTTAAAGCATTTATTTAATGGATAATGCGCGAATTCAGTAATGGATTACAAACTTCAAGATATCAGATCCAAAAAAAGGCAACGATCAACTCCTAATCGAGTGAACGTTGCCTTTTTTGTTATTTCTTATCGTACGTTTTGAAAATTTCAGTGATCACATTGAGAGTCATAGCTATTTCATGTGGTTCATTGGTTCTCAGGATGGTAATTAGTTTCTGAATGTTGCTATCTTCATAGGAGAGTTGCCTCGTTTTCATTCACATAGGCTGTTTTTTGTTGGAACACGCCATCAATTGAAAGAATCTTGTACAATGAGGTAGTTGGAAAATTGAAACATAAATAGGGATAAACATGAGAGGATGCATTAGTTACTAATCAAGATCATTTTATGTGAAATAGAAGAGCGGGATTAAAAAGCATTTTATCCAGCTGCGGGATTCAAATGATGCCCACAACTAATTTTTGAGAATGGCCCATGATCATCTGATCAGAAATAACATCAGTATGCTTTAAAACTTTTGCGGACTGATATGTATCGAGGGTAGAAGGATAAAAAGAAGGGGGGCAGCTGATTTGAAAACATACATATTATTATTTGAAGGATACGTATCATTTGAGATTATGTTAGCCAGCTATTTTATGAAAACGCAAGGAGACATCATAACGGTGGCGTTGGAAAAGGGACCGTTACAGTCATATGAGGAATTTTCAGTTAATCCCTCTGTTCTATTAAATGAGATTGATCCGTCCCAAGTGGACCTTTTCATAATTCCCGGAGGAGATGTTGAGGCGATGCTGCAACGTCCGGAGTTGCTGAACTTCATCAAATTACTTAATGAGCGCAAGACGCCCATTGCAGCCATCTGTGCAGGAACATTATTGTTCGGTCAAGCGCAAGTATTGGAGAGCAGAGCATTTACCACTAATGCTGAATCCGAGATGAGAGCAGTCACGGCCCAAGGGGAATATGTGAATGAAGGTGTTGTTGTTGATGGACATATCATTACAGCCAAGGCGAGTGCTTATGTGGATTTTGGAATCGAAATCGGTAAAGTTATGAATATCTATTCAGGTCCTGAAGATCTGGAAGAAACGATTCAAGTGTTCAAATATTTCAATGCCAAATCATGATATAATATATGTCATTAATAGAAGAACGATGTAGGAGTGAATGATCATTACAGCATATATGTTACCTGCTCTCTATGAGCAAAAGAAAGTTTCAGCGCACGACATGGAAGAGATTGTACGTCTGTTGGCACACGCACCATTACTATACGATGACGGGCTGACAATTCAAGTTCAGGACTTCATGGAAGGGTTGGAAATCGAGCTTGAGCATGAGGTACGGCGCGCAGTTATCGAGTTGTATGAGCTGGCTGTGCAAGCTTGTCGTCCCTTCTACGAGCCATCTGCTTATGAGCAGCTTCAGGATGCACTTGGATTACAGGCCGAACTATGGCAGGCAGAAGTGCTGACGCTTGCCGAATGGATGGAATGGTTGAAGCAGATCGGTAAAGGACAAAGAAAACTGCCTGAATACAATTTTACAGCCATGCTGGGGAATTTGCCTGAAGGGTTCATGATTCATGATTTCCATGATGAGCTTATGTATCAGTTGGAGCAAAATTCAACGAACGCATGGGCGATTGAAGAACGCAATCGTTTATACGCAGCATTGGGCGCAAATTAAAATCAAACAAAACGGTCGCAGATGGTGTTAGTCCTATATAGCGTACTTGCTTTACCCAGTATGGGGAAATGAGGGGATACCGTGAAAAAGGTTGTGTTGGCGGGTGGAACAGGGTTTGTAGGTCAGGATTTTGCCCAAAGATTCAAGAAGCTTGGTTATGAGGTGTTTATTATCTCACGCCAGCCCGGTCATATTGCCTGGGAGAACCAGGCTGGAATTATACAGGCACTTGAAGGTGCAGAATTGCTGATTAACCTGGCTGGAAAATCCGTAAACTGCCGTTACACGGATGAGAACCGCAAAATCATTTTGGAATCCAGAACACGCACAACCCGCATTTTGGGCGAGTCTGTTCTGGCTTGTAGCAATCCTCCTGAACTATGGATTAATTCAAGCACAGCCACCATATACAGACATGCAGAAGATCGTCCCATGACGGAGAAAGAGGGCGAGATTGGCTCTGGATTCTCGGTGGATGTCGCCAAGGCGTGGGAAAAGGCTTTTTTTGAATTCAGTCTGCCGTCTACACGTCAGATTGCATTACGGATTGCCATTGTGCTTGGAGAAGGTGGCGTCATGGAGCCACTGACCAATCTGGTCCGCTTTGGGCTGGGTGGATCACAAGGACCTGGAACCCAGCAGTTTAGCTGGATCCATATAGAGGATTTGTTCCGCATGGTTATCTATGTTCAGCAGCATCCGCAACTGGAGGGTGTATTTAATGCTTCCTCTCCGCATCCTGTCACGAACCGCCAGCTTATGGAGAGTCTGCGGCGGCAGATGGGAGTTCGGATTGGACTTCCTTCGCCTCGCTGGATGTTAGGACTGGGAGCGCGATTCATTCGGACCGAAACGGAACTGGTTCTCAAAAGCCGTTGGGTTATTCCCGAGAGGCTGGAAAGAGAAGGATTTACATTCAGATATGATACGCTCGATCTTGCACTGGCCGAGATCTTGAAGTAAGGAAATGAATCAACATGACTGAATAAAAAAAGATAACACAACGGGAGGGCAGAGATATCTGCCCTTCTGCTGTATTTTCTTCACTTCGTCATGGCGTTTAGCCAGGCGGAGTGAAGTGTAAATTCAATTAGATATATCTGCTAAACATCTACACGATAACAGCGAGTGAAAGGTTGTTCTGTCATCGGAGTGTTAGTGTAAATATTTATTAGTTGAACTTATATCGTCAGTCAGAAGAAGAGAAAGAGGTAGGTCATATGCAGCTTAGAAGAGTGAGAATTGTTGGAACAGGCAAGTATTTGCCTGAACAGGAAGTAACCGACGAGGAGTTAAATCGCCGTTTGCAGGTGCCTGCGGGCTGGGTCAGCAAAGCAACAGGTGTAGGTGTTCGCCATTACGCTTCGGGTGTAGAGACCTCTTCCTTCATGGGAGCGAGGGCTGCCGAAGCCGCACTTGCCGATGCGGGATTGACGTTCGCAGATATAGACTGTCTGGTATGCACGAGCGGTACGAAGGAACAACCTTTACCCAGTACGGCGGTATTCATTCAGCAGGCGATGGGACAGCAGGATTCAGGTGTACCGGCTTTTGACATCGATGCGACCTGCTTAAGTTTCCTGAACGGGTTGGATGTTATCTCCTATATGGTGGATGCCGGGCGTTATAAAAGGGTGCTGCTTGTAGCTACGGAGATCGCTTCAAAGGGGTTGAATTGGTCGAACAAGGAAAGTGCTGCCCTGTTCGGTGATGGAGCTGCTGCTGTGATTATTGAACGCTCTGCTGAAGGAGAGTCTTCGCAGATTGTGCACGCCTCGCTGAAAACATACAGCCGCGGCGCGCGGTTATCAGAAATTGCTGGTGGGGGCACTCGTCTGCATGCCTCAAATTATGTGGCAGAGCAGCCGGAGCCCTATCTTTTTCATATGGATGGACAGGCCATCTTCCGTATGGCTTCCAGGTTGCTGCCAGCATTTATTGACGATATGTTGCAAGCAACCGGTAATCAGATGAAGGATTTCCAATTGGTAATTCCGCATCAGGGAAGTGCCATGGCGATGAGGCTGATCCGCAAGAAGCTAGGAATCGAAGAGGAACGTTTTATGGACATTACACGAAATCATGGCAATACCATTGCCGCTTCCATTCCGATGGGTCTGCATGAAGCGATCAAGCAGCAGCGCATTCAGAGGGGAGATCGGGTGCTAATGATCGGAACAGCCGCCGGATTATCACTGGGAGGACTTATTTTTGACTACTAGATTCATGAAGAATGAACATCAAGCATCTACGTCCTTAAATGTGCTGCTCACGGGCGGCCGGGCTCCGGTAACCCTCGATTTGGCGCGAATGTTTCATCGTGCAGGTCACCGGGTTTACGTCGCGGAGAGCATGGTGCATCATTTGTGCAGATTGTCGAGTGCGGTGGAGCAGTGCTTCATGGTTCCATCTCCACGTCATGAAACAGAGAATTACTTGTTAGAGATGGAGAGTCTGGTTCAAACCTGGCAGATCGACTTGTTGATTCCAATGTGTGAAGAAGTTTTTTATATTGCTCAAGGAGCAGAGCGACTGCGTGATCACTGCCGTGTACTTGTTTCGCCTATAGAGCAGCTGCATGATTTGCATCATAAATATCACTTTATCCAGCTTGCAAAGTCGCTTGGTCTTTCGGTTCCAGATACCCGTCTGATCAACAGTCGGCAGGAGTGGAGGGAAGCGCAGGCTGTTCTAGAAATAGAGGGGGAATGGGTATGGAAGCCCGTATACTCCCGTTTTGCTGCCAGAGTTCGTATGCCGCCGATATCCTCCACAACAGACTTTGATGGAGACGCACCTGATCAGAAGATATACGCAGGTAAAATGAAGCAGCACCGTTTGCGGAATGATCCTCCTGGTGACACGGAAATATCCTCGGCTTCCCCTTGGGTTGCACAGGCTTATGTTGCCGGGCAAATGTTATGTACATACAGCGTAGCTTATGAAGGGAAAATCGTTGCTCATACGACCTACGACAGTCGCTATCGAACGGGTAGCGTAGGGGCGAGTGTTTTTTTTGAACATGTGGAGCATGAAGGAATTTACGAGTGGGTAAGGCAATTTGTACAGGCGACAGGGCTTAGCGGGCAGATTGGTTTTGATTTTATCGAAACAGAGGACGGACAAGTGTATGCTATTGAGTGTAATCCGAGGGCGACCAGTGGAATCCATTTGTTTCACCCTGGTGATGGCTTGGTACGTGCTTTAATTGCACCAGAAGAACTGGTGAAAGCAGCAAAGGTGATCATCCCCAAGCAAGGAAGCAAAGCGATGTTGATGCTTCCGATGTTGGGAAGTGGATTGCAGCAGCTCTGGGGGAAGGGCAGCCTGCGGACATGGATGACAGCCTGGCGGGGAACGAGAGATGTGGTGTATCTGAGACTCGATATGAAACCTTTGTTTGAGCAATTTGCAATTGTACTCTCCGCCTGGCGTCTGGCAAGGAAACATAAGTTTTCGCTGACTGAAGCTTTGACTCACGACATAGAATGGAACGGTGAACAACGATGAATAGAGCTTTGGTTACAGGAGCAACCGGATGTCTGGGCAGGCATCTGGCGATACGGCTTGCAGAGCAAGGCTGGGAAGTTACGGGGATGGGGCGCCAGCTAAAGCACGGTGCACAGCTTGAGGCAGCAGGCATTCGATTTTATAACGGAGATATACGGGATCAGGCGGCGGTGATTGAGGCCTGTTCGGGTCAGGATGTTGTGTTTCACTGTGCGGCGTTATCGTCGCCATGGGGCAAATATCGGGATTTTTACAGCAGCAATGTGGAGGGGACACAGCATTTGGTGGACCGTTGTATGAAAGGTGGCATACAGCGCTTCATTCATGTATCAACGCCGAGCTTATATTTTAACTACAGTCCGCGATATGACATACATGAGAATGACCCCTTGCCATCCAAACCAGCTAATCATTATGCAGCCACCAAGCGGCTCGCTGAGCAGGTGGTTTTACAGGCTCATGCCAAGGGACTTCCATCGATCATGATTCGTCCGAGAGCTATTTTTGGCCCGTATGACCAGACCCTTTTTCCCAGAATCGTAGCAGCAAATGGCAAATCGGGTGTACCTATGATCGGAGGCGGACAGGCACTCATTGATCTGACTTGTGTGGATAACGTGGTGGATGCGCTGTTGTTATGCAGGGATGCCAAGACAGAAGCGCTGGGTCGTGCCTACAATATTTCCAATGGAGATCCGAGACCGTTCCAGGATTTGGTGAGAAAGTTATTTGGAATGCTGGAAATGCCTTTACGCCGTCGAAACATTCCCTACAGAGCAGCATACGGAGCAGCCTCCGTGCTGGAACGTGTACATCGCTTGATTCCTGCGTTAGGTGAACCTCAATTGACGCGTTATACGGTTGGTTCGTTATCTATCCCGCAGACGCTGGATATTACGGATGCCCGTAAGAAGCTGGGGTATGTACCTCGGTTGACCATTGATGAGGGGTTACAACAATTTGCTAACTGGTGGAGGGCTGAATCATGCTGACAACAACTTCGGTAAAGCTTCATCTGGGCGCAGCAGGTTACTGTACACATCCGGAGTTTCTGACGATGCGTGGTGGAAGTTTGCGTCCGGTGGCCTTTCCGGCCGGCTTTGCGTGTATCATTCATCCTGTACATGGTCCGATTCTGTTGGACACGGGATATAGCTCCCGTTTTTTCAAGGAAACCGCTCATTTGCCAAACGCGCTGTACCGTCATATTACACCTGTGGTCTATCGTGAAGAAGACAGTGCGGTACATTTTCTGGCTCGTTTAGGGCTGAAAGCATCGGATATTCGGTACATCATCCTCTCGCACTTTCATGGGGATCATATTGCAGGTGTGCGGGATTTCCCACAGGCGCAATTGATCTATCTGCCAAGAGCCTATGACGCCGTGCGTTCACTTGGACCCATTGCGGCTGTAAAGGCAGGCTTTCTGCCCGGCCTGCTGCCAGAGGACTTTGATGCCCGATCATTGCCTGTTACGAAGCAGCCGGAGCGATGGGTGAGAGCGGGTGAGGATTTTCCTTTTCCCGAGGTATACGATATTTTCGGTGATGGCAGTCTGCTGGGTGTTGACGTATCGGGTCATGCGGAAGGCATGATGGGAATTTTGCTTAGTACGGAGTCGCATGACTATTTTCTGTGTGCGGACGCGGTGTGGTCGAGTCGTGCTTTTCAGGAACAACGCAGACCTCACAAACTCGCTGGAATTATTATGTCGGATCGTCAGGCGTATCGAAGAAACTTTGACAGACTCGTTCAGTTGTATCAGCAGTTTCCAGCGATTCGGATTGTGCCTAGTCATTGCCGTGAAGCGTTGAATGCTTGGGGTACAGAGGGTGAGCACATATGAGCAGTACACTGCGGATTGTCTATCATTATGCACTTGCAAGGGGATTGAGAAAATGGAAAACACGAGCGCAGCTTGAACGCTGGCAGGAACGCCAGATCATTCAGCAAGTGGAGCGGGTTCGTAAAAAGTCATCTTTTTACCGGGAGTGGTGGGGTGATGTTGCTGCATCCAACTGGAGAAGCTTTCCGCTAATTGACAAAACGATCATGATGCAGCATTTCGATCGGCTCAACACAGTGGGCATTTCCAAGGACGAGGCGATGGCTCTCGCCGGGGAGAGCGAGGAAACGCGTGATTTCAAGCCATCGGTTCAGGGAGTGACGGTAGGCTTGTCCTCAGGGACATCAGGCAACCGGGGGCTGTTTCTGGTGAGTGATCAGGAGCAGGATGCTTGGACAGGGACTGTGCTGGCCAAGCTCCTGCCTGGCGGACTGTGGAAGCCGGCCAAGATCGCCTTTTTCCTGCGAGCCAACAGTAATCTGTATGAATCCGTGCAGCGGGGTAAGCTGCAATTTCAATATTTTGATCTGCTGGAGCGTGTCGATACCTTGGTTGAACGTATGGAAACATACCGACCCACCATATGGGTAGCGCCGCCCTCCATGCTGAGAATGTTGGCTGACGCTTATACGTCAGGCACATTGACCACTGTACCGGACAAAATCATTTCGGTTGCTGAAGTGCTGGACCCGCTGGATCGCAAGGTGCTGGAGAGTGTTTTTGGGCAAACCATTCATCAGGTGTACCAGTGTACTGAGGGATTTCTGGGCGCAACCTGCCGCTTCGGCACTTTGCATTTGAATGAAGATATCGTTCATATTGAAAAAGAGTTCATTGATCCCACGACCCGGAGGTTCGTGCCTGTGATCACGGACTTCTCCAGAACCTCACAGCCGATTATCCGGTATCGGCTGAACGACATTCTGACCGAGGCAGCGGTTCCTTGTGCCTGTGGGTCTTCGTTCACTGCCATTGAGCGGATCGAAGGCCGGTGTGATGACACGCTTTATTTTCCACATCGACAAACGGGCGAAGCCGTACCTGTATTTCCGGATTTTGTTACGCGTGCAGTGATTGCAGCCTCTCCGGCTATTGAGCATTATCGGGTCGTACAGCGAGGTAACGGGGTGTTGGAAGTATCACTTCGGCTTGGAGGAGGAAAAGGGATGCAGCAGGTGGAAGCCAATGTGAAGCGGGAGATGACGAAGCTGGGAGAGCGGCTGGAATGCACGGTACCCGAGATCGGATTCGTTCCTTATACGTTTGAACCGGGAATAACGAAGCTGCGCCGAGTGGAGAGACAGCACACTTGAGTGAAGCGTTTTGATGATAGTCTTAACGAAGGAAAATCCATCGAGGGAAGAGGTGAAGCAGATGACAGAACAGAAGATACAGACAGAGGACGATCATATACAGGGCGAAACAGGTTCAACCGTGGGGAAACCGGAAGAGTTCGACTCAAACGCTCCTATTGCGTTAATTACCGGGACATCGAGTGGGTTCGGTATGCTTACGGCGGTTACGCTGGCTAAACAAGGATATCGTGTTGTGGCAACGATGCGAGATTTGAGTCGGAATGCGGAATTGGTAAGGCTGGCGGAGCAGGCGGGCATCTCGGATCGGTTACAGGTTATTCGGCTGGATGTAACGGTTGCTGATTCGGTGCAGGAGGCTGTTCAGACGGTACTTCAAAACTATGGGCGGATCGATATGCTGGTGAACAATGCAGGATTTGCACTTGGCGGATTTATTGAGGAAGTATCCATGGATGATTGGCGTCGGCAAATGGAAACGAATCTGTTCGGCTTGATTGCCGTTACACGTGCGGTCCTGCCAGTCATGCGTGAGCAAAAGCAGGGATTGATCATCAACTTGTCCAGCGTCAGTGGATTGTCCGGTTTTCCAGGTTATGCGCCGTATGCTGCATCCAAATTCGCCGTGGAAGGTTTCACGGAAAGTTTGCGTCATGAGATGTCTTCGTTCGGCGTCCGGGGTGTGCTCGTAGAGCCGGGTGCTTATCGTACACCCATATGGAGTAAAGGTTTGGGTGAAATTCACAGGAGCGAACATTCTCCATATAAAGATAAGCTGGATGCGGTTCTTCGATATTCCCAGCATGCTGGGAATACTGCACCTGATCCGCAGGAAGTGGCCGATCTGATTGCTCGCATTGCACGGATGCGTGCACCAAGGCTTCGTTATGCGCTGGGCAAAGGTTCGCGTTTGCTTATCATCGGCAAGCTGCTGCTTCCCTGGAAATGGCTGGAGTGGATTATTGCGCGTGGACTGAAGTAGGGCAAAATGCACTCAACTAATATGCTGGGGGTAAAGAGCTATGTTCGAAATCATCGTCATTATTTTACTGCTATCCATTGTTGGCCTGCTCTTCCGTATCAACAGTAAACTACCAGAACGTGATTGGGTGAAGGAAGCCATGGAGCGGGATGCGTCGAAATAAAAAACACTGGAGGGCTTCATATGAAAATCGCTTTTGTTTTGTTTGATGGTTTGACTTTCCTTGATTTTGCAGGATTTTATGATGTGATCAATCGGTTGAATTTCTTTGAACAAACCAAAGGCACAACGTGGGAAACATGTGCGATGACAGATCAGGTTACGGACGAATCAGGCCTAACGTTGAAGGTGGACCGGGTGAAGCCTAATTTGGCGGAATATGATCTCGTTTTTGTGCCTGGTGGCATGGGAACACGTAAGCTTCGATTCGATGAAGCTTTTGTGGGCTGGCTGAGACAGGCCGAGAATGTTCCACTGAAGGTATCTGTGTGCACAGGCTCTCTGCTGATGGGGGCAGCGGGGTTTTTAACAGGTAAAAAAGCAACAACGCATCCCAATGTCTATGAACTGCTTGAGCCATACGTTGCCGAGGTGATTCAAACCCGGATTGTGAAAGACGGAAATGTGATTACAGCCGGCGGGGTAGCGACGTCCATTGATCTTGGGGTCTATGTTGTAGGTTTGCTTGCAGGCCAGGAAGCTGCAGATAATGTGAAGCTCCAGATCGATTATCCTTATGACATGCAGGGAGTGGTTGAAGCATGAATGGAGGTCAAAAGGAGAACGTGTTCATCCTTCGCAATTTACGCAGAGATGAGGCAGAGAAATATTGGCCTTTACGGCTGGAAGCGCTGAAAAAACATCCGGAAGCCTTCGGGGCTTCATTTGAAATGTCCATTCAGCTTCCCATGAGTGAAGTGCAGGAACGTATACATAATGAAGCTGATGATTACATTCTGGGTGCATATACAGAAGAAGGCATCCTCGCAGGAACGATGGGGTTCAAAAGAGAACATGGACTAAAGCTGAGGCACAAAGGATACATCTGGGGAGTTTATGTCTCACCGTCTTATCGTGGATGTGGACTTGCTTCCCGCTTGCTCCGCGAAGTGTTGGATCGGGGCAGGGAATTGGAAGGCATAGAGCAAATCAATCTCAGTGTGGTTACCACAAACGGGTCAGCAAGGCGATTGTATGAGCAGCATGGATTTGAAACCTATGGCATTGAGCGCAATGCACTGGTCGTTCAGGGAAAAGGTTACGATGAAGCGCATATGACGTACTTTTATGCTGAGCGTCGTTTGAATATGAGCGATGAGCATGTTGAAGCAGGTGGTGACTTATGACGGACACGGTTCAGCTTGAACTTGACGGCATTCCTTTTGAGTTAAAAGAACCTCATTCATTCGAGTGGATCGCGCGCCTGGGTACTGTATTCCGTGTGTTTGATCAGCAGGATTCCGGCAATTTGTCCTTTGGTATTCTGGGTCTGGACCGAAAGCGGATATTCGTGAAATATGCTGGAGCGTGCACGATACATGCGAACAGTATAAGTGCACCTGCCGAAGCGATTCATTATTTGAAATCATCCGTTTCCATATACGAAGATTTGACACATGACACATTGATTCATTTAAAAGACCATTTTGCAACGGAACATGGCTACGCCTGTGTATTCGATTGGGTGGAAGGAGAATGTCTGCATTCCCATTGGGATTTTCCACCACCAGCCAAGTATGAGGACCCTCGTTCCCCTTATTATCGATTCAGACAGCTTTCGGTAAAGACACGTATTCAGGCGATGGAGCGTATTTTGGATTTTCACATCGAAGTGCAACGGAGAGGATATGTGGCTGTCGATTTTTACGATGGTAGTCTGATCTATGATTTTGACAAACAAACGATGAAAATATGTGATATTGATTTGTATCGAAAGGGCTCTTTCACGAATACGATGGGACGGATGTGGGGATCATCCCGGTTTATGTCTCCTGAGGAATTTGAATTGGGTGCACCAATGGATGGAATCACGAATGTGTTCAACTTAGGAGCGATGGCTTTCTCCCTGCTGGGTGGAGAGTTGGATCGTTCATATGCCAGATGGGATGCGGGAGAAGCGTTGTACCAGGTGGTTATTCGAGCAGTAGACCCTGAGCGGGCAAGTCGTTATACATCGGTTGCTGAATTGGGTGAAGCATGGAAAAAAGCCGTGCTGCAGGATCAATAAACGATATTGAATCACTGTCTAGATTTTAAAGTCCTCAAATATATTACTCATACGCAATTGTGCACATTTGATTCGTATCTGCACGGGATATACCGTATAATGGAAATTAATGAGGGGGTATAGCCAATGTGCAAATATACGATATCAGGATTAATAACTGATTTTCTGAAGAAGCATGACGCTCGAAAAAGAAGTGTAGGCGAACCATTATTACAGAGGTTCATACCGTAGTTATGGATCCCATTTCAAACTTTTCACCCATGGATATGATGAAAATTCAGGCAAATACATTGTATACGATGGACAATCAGAAGCGTCTGTTAAGTATTAACGAACCGGATGGTGGGCAGGCTCCAGCCTTATTTATAGGGATAACTTCTGTCGGGCAATGCTCTTATTATCATGAGCAGTTGCCGCTCACTCTGATTGAGGAGCTAGGCTGTGACACTGAGCTTCCGCTCGATATTGCGAAGCTGATTCGGAGAGTGGAGACGTTTAAGCCAGTGAAGAGTGTATGGATGGGCCCGGCTTATGCATTTCCCGAGAAGTGCGGCGAATGGCATCCGAATGTTCAGCTTATAGAGAGTCATCGTACTTTTCTGCTGGAAAAGCATTTTCCTAATTTAATAGAGCATCTGCATGAAAAAATGCCCGTTATTGCTTATGTTATGGAGGATTCGGCTGTCGCTGTATGTTGTTCGGCCCGTGTATCCCAACAGGGTGCTGAGGCTAGTCTGTATACGGCGCCTAATTTCAGAGGACAGGGTTATGCAGCGGAGGCGGTAAAGTGCTGGCAGTATTATGTTAAAGAGAGCGGGCGCATTCCAATCTATAGTACATCATGGGATAATATAGCTTCACAAACTGTTGCCCGGAAACTGGGACTAATCCAGTTTGGTGTGGATTTCAACATCACGACTTCGTCATAAAAGATGCAATCATTTGTGTTAAATGAAGGACATCAATCCGCTGTGTTGAAACTTGGGATCAAAAGTTGTTATTGCAGCAATGATTAGGAATTTTGTACAAAAGAACCTGCAATAAGTCATTGTAGCGCATATCCGTATCTATCGGGATGAGTATAATTATGATCATAGCTTTGTCGAGTTTATTGAGAGTGCCGTTCATAAGTTTGAGCAGGGACAGGAGTGATTCCATGATTCGCAAACGTATTGCAAGCGGCACGGTGATGCCGTGTGCAGTGTGGATGTTGGTAGCATGCTCGAATCAGGCGGAAAGTCATGACGTGAGCTGGAAAATTGATAGCAATCTTCAGCAAATCGTGAACGAAACTGAGATTCTGACCAGCAGTAATCCAGGTGACTATATTGCTGCTAATACAGAGGCGTATGCACAGATTCTGGATACGGGTGAAGAGGGACTGAACGTTCTGATTCAGCAACTGGAGTCCAGTGCAGATAATGGCCTTAAGGAATGGCTTATGGCTCAGGCAAGTACGGAGCTGCTCGGAGAGCGTAACCCCGTGGAACGCTGGCAAAGTGGCAAAGACTGGCTCAGACAGTATAAAATAAAGGTAGAATAATGGCTCATCATCATTAGTGCATGACTTACAGCGAAGGTTGTGGAGGGAACGGAATCGATTCTGAAGAAGCTCAAGAAAATTTGGAGATAACAGCGATCGAAAGAACGATCCGTAACCGAAACGATCACTGCAGGTCGTCAA
The DNA here is from genome assembly GCF_013359905.1 of Paenibacillus taichungensis. Taxonomy (GTDB): domain Bacteria; phylum Bacillota; class Bacilli; order Paenibacillales; family Paenibacillaceae; genus Paenibacillus; species Paenibacillus taichungensis. The sequence continues at coordinate 879,651 of NZ_JABMCC010000121.1, forward strand.
ACGTTAACGTCTGTGATGACCCAGAATAACATAACTCACCTCCCAGTCATCATGAGCAGGAATGAGAGGTTCCAGGAACCTGAAAGAATACGTTATAGAGGTGAAACCCTTGAAGAAGAAAATTGCATTTTTTGACTCGGGAATCGGTGGTTTAACCGTCTTGCATAAGGCTTTGCATCAATTCCCTGAAGAAGCGTTTCTGTATTATGCCGATACATTGCATGTTCCTTATGGGACCAAGTCCGCCGATGAGGTTAGAGGACATATCTTCAATTGTGTGGAGGCTATTGTTCAGGAAAATGTGCAAGCGATCGTGATTGCCTGCAATACAGCGACCAGTCTGACCGTAAAGGATTTGCGTGCCAAGTATGATATCCCAGTTATCGGGATGGAGCCTGCTGTGAAACCAGCTGTGGAAATGAATCGAAGAACCGGCAAAAGAGTGCTTGTATTTGCTACAGCCCTGACTTTGAGTCAAACGAAATATCATGAATTGGTATCCCGTGTGGATGATCACCATAGTGTTGATTCCATTCCATTACCAGAACTAGTGGAATGGTGTGAACAGTTGGATTTTGATCCACAGAAGATTGCGGCATATTTCCGCCTCAAACTGACTGATCTTGATCTGAGCTTATACGGTACAGTTGTACTTGGCTGCACGCATTATCCGTTCTACACTTCGATTCTTCGTACGGTTCTGCCAGATCATATTCAGATTATTGATGGTAGTACGGGAACAGTTAACCGCTTGAAGCAGCTTCTTGGGTTGGCAGAACAAAAGGGCGTGTGGACAGAGGATAAGGTTACTTTTCTTAGTTCATCTGGCCGTTCGGAAGACCAGAAGAATATGAGAATTGCACTCCAATATCTGGAGAAGTATTGAATGTAAATTGAATCAACAGGAGGTGAGGGGCGATGCAGGCTATTTATCTCATTCGTCATGCCAAAGCAACAGGGCAAGAACCAGACGCCGAGCTTACGGATGAAGGACTTCATCAGGCCGAAGAACTTGCTGAGATGTTGGCGGAGCACCCAATCCAATACATTCTGTCGAGTCCGTGGAAAAGGGCACTTCAGACCGCTGCCCCACTGGGCAAAACCGTCCTGCAACATATACATACGGATGAACGTCTTCAAGAAAGGGTGCTTAGTTCCCTTCATCTGGATAATTGGATGGATGTGCTTGAACGTACATACACGGACGAAGACTGGACAGAAGAAGGTGGTGAATCTTCTCGTTTGGCGACAGCTCGGGGCCTTGAGGTGCTGGACGAGCTGTGGAGCAGGCCGGAGCATAGCGGGGCTGTGATTACACACGGCAATCTGTTATCTCTGCTCATCCGCAGTCATAATGCATCCTTTGGATTCGAGGAGTGGAAAAATCTATCTAATCCTGATGTATATGTCCTGGAAAAACAGCAGGGGGATAAAGTTACACACAGCATTCGCCGTATATGGCGAAGTTAAACATAAAGAGAGTGCTCCAGCGATTTTTGAGATCGGCTAGAACACTCTTTTCAGTTTACGATGTTGGTTTTACAAAGCGGCAACTAATAACATCACCCAACCGGCCAAGAAAGCTACTCCGCCCAGGGGTGTGATCGCCCCCAGTTTTCGAACGCCAGTTACGCTTAGGACATATAGACTGCCTGAGAACAAGAGGATGCCGGCGAATAGCAACCATCCAGCCAGCAACACAAGAGATGGCTGCTCCAGTCGATCAGCGAGCAGTCCGAGCAGGATGATTCCGATTCCGTGAACAAGGTGATACTGAACGCCAGTCTCGTATATTTTGATCATGTCAGCAGACAATCTGCGTTTGAGCGCATGTGCACCGAAAGCTCCAAGGGCAACAGCAAGAAACATCATGATACTTCCAAGTATAATCAAGGTCTGCATGTGGTCTTTTCTCCTTTTAATAGTATTAAGCAGAATATTTCTGCTCATTATGACGCTTATAGCTTACGCAATTGAATGCGCTGAATCGAATGGTCCGCTTCTTTTTTCAAAATCAGTCTGGCTCGTCCTTTAGTTGGCAGGATATTTTCGTGCAGGTTTTTGGCATTAATATCTTTCCAGATCTGACTTGCCGTAAGAACAGCCTCATCTTCTTCCAGATTGGCAAAACGACTGTGGAAGAAGGAATTCTCATTCTGAAACGCTGTATTGCGTAGCAACTTGAAACGTTCAATGTACCAGTGACGGATATGCTCCTCTTCCGCATCGATATAGATGGAGAAGTCAAAAAAATCACTGACCAACAGTGGGGTTTCCTTTTTAACCTGGAGCACGTTAATTCCTTCAATAATGAGGATATCCGGCTGACATATGGCATTTTCTTCACCTGCAATGACGTCGTAGGCAAGATGGGAGTAAACGGGAGCCATCACTTCGGGTTTGCCTGATTTGACATCACCCATGAACTGAATCAGTGACTTGATATCGTAACTTTCCGGGAATCCCTTCCGGTTCATAATGCCTTTCTCTTGCAGCACGGCATTAGGATACAGGAAACCATCCGTTGTGACCAGATCCACCTTGGGATTTCCTTTACCTCTTGCAAGCATAGCCTGGAGCAGGCGGGCAGTTGTACTTTTGCCCACGGCAACACTGCCCCCAATACCGATAATGTAGGGAGCGTGATGTGCTTCTTTTTTAAAAAAAGATGCCGTTAAGCGATTCAGCTCTCGTGAAGCACCTGCATATAAGTCAATAAAGTGGGTAAGAGGTAGATAAATATCCTCAACTTCTTGAATGGATACCTCTTCATTTAATCCCTTTAGCTGTTCCAATTCCGCTTTCGTTAGTGGAAGAGTGGTCTGATATTTCTTCAAGTCAGCCCATTCCTTGCGGTTAAACTCGGTGTAAGGAGAGTATAAATTCATGAGATCCCGCTTTCTGTATGTAATGTTATGTTGGCACAATCATTAGTGTACCAAATTTCAGGGAACTGACAACACCTTTACATTGATGGCTCCATTAGTATATTCCCTGAAAGTTGAATGAAAAGCAACTTATAGGAAATTGTAAACCAAATTATGTTAAAGTCAACGTATACCATGCGGGAGGGTGACAGCAAATGATCGTATATGAGAGAGAGCATGATTTTGTTTTGACCGCACAGCATGAACATGGACTAGTAGCCGGAGAAATGGCTTCCCATTGGAAAACGGAATTGTTAACTGATGAAGCTCATCGAGAAGATCTGATTTTTGCCGCAAAAGAGCATGATCGGGGATGGATTGAACTGGATTCTGCTCCATTCTGGAATGATTATAGTCAGATACCGTATTCGTTTCGTGATTTCCCGCTACGTCCAAGATTTGTATTTTACCGTAAAGGTATTGAAGAGGTTCGGGAGAAAAACTTGTACGCCGGGTTGTTGTGCAGCATGATGTATACAGATTTGTTTCAAAACAACCTTGGTGCTAACGCCAATGATGATGAAGACATTAGGGAATATCTGAACGATGAACGGGAGCATCAGTTACGTATGGAACAGCAGCTTGGTGGTGGTGAAGCGTTGAAGCTTAGGCTGAAACATGATTTAGAAATTATGCTATTTTGTGATCAGCTCAGCCTTTTTCTCTGTATGGAGGAACCCGGAACACCTGCTGCACGTTATGATTTTTTCGCTGATGGACTGGGCTCTACCTTCGATGCCTGTTCAAGGCAGCCCATTCAGGCCGAGTGGCTTTCCAATGAGAAAGTAGGATTGTCTTTTGTGCCGTTTGATGAGGACTTTACAGTCGTTATGCCTTACAAATCGGTGCCGAAAGCAAGTATTCGCAAATTTGGTCTGCTGCAGGCTTATCGCCGTGCCGAGTGGAAAGAGCGTCGGGTGTTAATTACAGGCATGAGCTGAGTGGCGCATATTTGATATTTGGTTCAGTATTGCATACATCATAAATAGGCGGGCTTCCGAAATTTCCGGTGTCCGTCTTTCGTATGCGTTTATATCAAAATTGACGTTGCAGATAATCAGGAAAGTTCAGAGAGATTCGGAATAGAGATTGAAGCAGGAGAATCTATCTATGTACCAGAAGTGTTAGTGTACAACGAAGTATATAAGCTTAATTCTATGTATGAATTGCAATGGATTAGGTTCTGTATAAGGCAACTGGGAGGATAAACATGGACATTAGAACTGAGATTTTAACGATGTGTATGATATGGGACAAACAAAATGATCAGGTGCTATTAATGAATCGACCCAACCAAAAAGGATTTCCGGGATACATTGCTCCTGGAGGGAAAGTTGATTTTCCAGAAAGTATTGTGGATGGTGCCGTGCGAGAAGTTAAAGAGGAAACAGGACTTGTGGTGAAAGAGATTACATACAAAGGTCTTGATGAATTTTGTGATCCGGAGCAAGGATTGCGTTATATGGTATTTAATTACGTGGCTACTTCTTATGAGGGGGAGCTACTGAGCGAGCCGCCTGAAGGTGAACTGTTGTGGGTGTCTTTAGGTCAAGCGCTAGAACTGCCTATGCAGGATTGGTTTGCGGAACGTTTCCCACGATTTTTTCAAGCAGGTACGTTTGAGCGGAGTGTAATATGGGAGAAATCAACCGGACGTACACTGAAAGAGACGTTTATGGTGTATAGTGATTCGGTTCTTGAATAAAGTGAAGTCAAATAATTCAAAACGCTCAGGAGGCGGAAGAAAATATGGGATACCAGCATGCACTGGAAGGATACATTGCAGCGACAAATACACATGACTTTGATGAGGTAAGCAAATGGTTATCACCGGATGCCGTATATTGGTTTACGGGAACGTCTTGTACTACCCTTAACGAAATTCGGGCTTATTTTGAAAACGCTTGGGAGACAGTCAAGGATGAGGTATATCGTGCAGAAGATGTCACGTGGATTACGACTGGCGAAGAGCAGGCAGTCTGTATTTATACCTATCACTGGAAAGGAATGTATCAAGGGCAGCTGGCTGCTGGAAAAGGTCGGGCTACCAATGTATTTGTTGCAGGCATCAACGGAGAATGGAAATTAATACATGAACATTTAAGTGCGGGTGAATAACGTGAGGAATAGAACGTTGCGTTGTTATAACAGTCTACTTGAATAAAGCTAATAATTAAGCTTCTATCTGATGCATGCCTCATATTTTATCAGCCAATTCTATATATTTATATCCAGATATTATGATATAATGAAGTTTACTTTTTAAAAGGAGAGGACTTGCTATTATGGATATTACATTTCGTGAATCCCTTGAGGGAATAGAAATCGACCAACTTAGCGGGGCTTTTTTCGAAGGTTGGCCAAACCCTCCATCTACGCCTACATTTCTGAAGTTGCTGGAACAATCCTATGCTGTCGAACTGGCTATTGATGAAGAAACCGGAAATGTGGTGGGCTTTATTCAAGCGATTTCAGATGGAGTTCTTAGTGCATATATTCCCTTATTGGAAGTGCTTCCAGAGTATCAGGGTAAAGGTATCGGAACAGATCTCATCAAGCGTATGTTTAATCGTCTGGGTGATCTCTATATGATTGATCTTTTGTGCGATAACGAGCTCCAGGAGTTCTATGAGAAACAGGGCATGCAAAAAGCATCTGGCATGGTGATTCGTCATTATCAAAATCAGGCTGGAGCGGTAAATAGCTAATAGATTTGGTGAATGAGATGGTTGAAATAAAGTATAAAAATCGTTCCGGAGTAACCTGAAGTTATAAAAAGAGAAAAATATGAATTCAGACTACAACATTTATATACGGAAGGTTGTTATATATTTGGTAACTAGCCATACATAGGCTTCTGCAAACGGGACGTAAATGAATATGTACGAGGAAAAGGTGGAGATTGGTGTGAAATTGTCGTTCCGGATTTTGGACTGGGAAGAAGAAAAACCTTATGAACTTTTATTGATGGCTGATCCGTCCAAAGCCATAGTTGACGAATATCTGAGTCGCGGTGTTTGCTTTATCGCTGAATATGAAGGAGAAATGGTGGGAGAGTTTGTTTTGCTTAAGACGCGTCCAGAGACGGTAGAGATTGTTAATATTGCCGTACAGGAAGAGTTACAGGGACAGGGCGTTGGCAAACACATGATCAAGGAAGCGATAGAAGCAGCACGCAAGCTCGGTGGTCGAACGATAGAAATTGGGACAGGCAACTCAAGTTTTCATCAGTTGAAGCTGTATCAACGCTGCGGTTTTCGCATTATAGGGGTCGATCGGGACTTTTTTGTGAAACATTATGAAGAAGAGATTATCGAAGATGGTATTCGCTGCGTCGATATGATTCGTTTGGCTCTGGATCTGGATACCGTGGCAGAGGAGAACAAGAAGTGAAGATATACCGCCTGAAATCAGAGGATAGTCGCAGCATTACCGCTTATGGCAGTGAGGGAGCAGAGATTACGCCGATACTCCGAAGCACAACAGCCTGCCACGTAGCACAACTGAAACTGTCTGCAGGAGGAAGTGTAGGTTTGCATCCAGCAGTGGGTGAGCAGGTGTTTCTGGTGCTTGAAGGGGAAGGTTGGGTGGAAGGTGAGACAGGCGAACGGGTAGCTGTACGATCGGGAGAAGCCGCGTATTGGACTAACGGAGAGAATCATCAATCTGGATCGAACAAAGGACTAACCGCATTGTTGATTGAGGGCGAAGAACTAATTGTTCGGTTTTCGCTAGAGGAGGGAGACTCTTAGATAGGGGCTGATGATTTGAGTGTTTGGGTCATTGTTATTATTATTGGGGTGATTTTTACTCCATCGTTCTATCAGATGAATAAGCGTATTCGTAGATTGGAAGAGCAGGTTAGATATCTTTCAGACGAGAGGAAGAACCTTTAAGTGGATCGGTACACACACATGGGAGTATACGGTTTAGTCACTTGGGAGCAAAAATTCCTGTTAGTTCATAAGGCAAGAGGAGCCTATACGGGGAAATGGGATTTGCCTGGAGGAAGATTGGAATTTGGTGAGCAACCGGAGACCGCTCTGCACCGTGAGATTGAAGAGGAGACAGGCCTTTACAATCTACAATTGGTGATTCGTTCTGCGGAATCGAACGTATTGGAGTGGGTTTACGAAGGCCAGCCGGAAGAGCTGCACCATATTGGAATTTTATACGATGTATATTTGACAAGCGAAAGTCGGCCTTATGAGATCAAAAGGGAACCGGATGGCGAAGATTCGCTGGGCGCACAATGGTTTACTATGGAAGAGGTTGGAGCGTTATCGTTGACGCCATTTGCAGAGTATATGATTAACAATTTTAATAGAAACCTACTTTGATTTGAATTTTAGGACTGGTCAAATGGAACAGAATCGTTTATTCTGTGATAGAATACAATTTTTTTTCAACTGAATAGGACTGACACCTTAAAGCATAAGGCTATGAATCTGCGGATTCGTGGCCTTTTTTTGTGTTTTTTAGGGGTGAATTGGGTCTTTGGAAGGGGAGGTTGCATGCCTTGTAGGGATGGGGATTGCTGAAAAATAATACCAATAGCCTAGATTTGCATGGTAGAATATTGATGAATATTACAAATTTAGGTTTTGGATTGAAGAGTAGTACGAGTGCTGAAGAAGCAGAATTTTGCCCCATACTAAGGTACATAGGAGAGTGATTAGATTGAAGAAAAAGATGAGATTAGCTGATAGTAAGTCAAAAAGGAATGTGTTGATAGTCGGATTGTTGACGACGGCTTTGCTGGCAGGAACGCTGCTGACTACTGGAACCGTGGGTCTGATGTCTACTGTGGATGCTGCTACAAGCACGAATGGAGCGGGTACAACGGCTTCTGCACTTACGAAGTTCAAAGATATCAAAGGGCACTGGGCGCAAGCTACAATTGTTAAAGCCTATGATAAAAATCTGATCTCCGGGTATCAGGATGGTACGTTCCGCCCCAATGCCAAAATCACTCGTGGTGAGTATGCCACCCTTCTCAGCCGTGCAACCAGCTTGGAAAAGGTACAAGGCGAGAATCCTTTTGCTGATCTCAAGGGACACTGGTCTGAATCCGCTGTGACACAGTTGGTGGGCCAAGGCTTTATTAACGCTAATGATTATCCGAAAGGATTCAACCCCAATGCCGAGCTGACACGCTACGAGATGATGAAATGGATTGCGAACGGACTGATCAAGTCCGGAACTAGTTTCAAGGATGCTTTTGACGATAGCAAAAATACACTGCTACCTACCCCTGAAGTAAATCGGGGAACGATTCGTGCAGAACAAATTCCTTATCTTGCACTTGTTCGCGGCACTGGCATTGTGGGTGGATTTGAGGACGGTTCCTTGAAGCCTGCTGATCCAACAACGCGAGCCGAAGTGTCTGCTATTTTGCTGCGTTATATGGATGTTGAGGGCACGGATGCAGGGAAGTACAGTGATTTGAATGAAATGCGCGAGGTTGGTACGACTGGAACGAATTTAACGACGATTAGTAATTACTTTTATACTAAAAATTCTGTTACGGTAAGTGATCTATCTAAGGGAGATATAAAGTTATCTAATAATTCAGGAGTGCTCACGTTTCATAGGTTTATAGTAGTGAAAGTTCAAAATGGTAAACCTCAAGGAATATACACCAAACTATTTGTGGAACCCAAAATTTCAAGTGGTGATTACTATTTAACATTTGCAGATCTATCTTTTACATCAAACACAGATAACACAGATTTAATAACCTATAGTAGTGGTCTGAATAATGGTTTATTGAAGTTTAGAAGATTAGATTTAGATTATGCAAAAAAGAACGGATTCACTACCATTCCTAACAGTCCTAAAGAACTCATTACTAAGGGCAAAAAAGTTAGGTTCTGGACTAGATCATCTTTAGATTTCAAGAATGGGACGTATCATATCACTTCGGAGAATATAGGAGAAATGAAAATACAAAATATGTACTATTAGTGAGGTGATTGTACTTCTATGAAAAAACGAATGCGGTTGCCCGTGTTCACTTGGTCTAAAACAGTGGTTGTATTCTTCGTCATAAGTTTTGGCTTGGCGGGGTTGTCGATGAATAATTCTATTTATGCTGTAAGTGATCCATATGGTCCAAAGTCAATGAAGAGTCCTATTCTTAAATCTATTCAAGCTGAAAAAACAATCGGTACCCCCGGCGTTTACTGGTATCAAATTGATGATGGAAGATTTAGAGCAGACCACAGTGGTGGTCCCACATATTCTAACAATGATGGGGGTTGTTCTACTCCCTATCCCGCTTTAAAAGAGGTGCCGGATAGTGTTGACTTTTCACGCTGGCCAGCTGTTTCTTGGCCCCAATATAACGGGAATAATTTATCAGCCTCGAGTTTCAAGGAAGTGAACATCAAAAGTGTAGAGTATCAAACAAAACCTGAACAAGAATCTTATACAGGAGTAGGAAGAACGGTTATCACACCTCCAAGCACAATTGTGGGTATTCGGACTTTAACTGGTGGAAACCATGAATGGACTCAGAACGACCCATTTGAAAATGGAGGAAAAACAACCGAAGGCTGTATTAAACATAAAGTAGCCTATTTCACCCCGATGGACATCATCTGGGAAGGGGATCTTGAAGAAGAAAAAGAGATCGACGTAACTCCAGATTCCACCCTAACGGTTGGAGAAACTAAACAGATGGTAGCCAAAGTTAAAACGAAAAACTATGGAGCTACTCAATTTAGTGAAGGCATCGATGTAAGTCGTCGCGAGGCTGAGACCACCTGGTGGTCATCTGATCCGAGTATTGTGAGTATTGAACCAAAAACCGGAATGGTGAAGGCTGAAAAGCCGGGTACTGCTTTTGTACGTGCAATCTGGAACAATGGTACATATCTTATCTCGGATACGGCTGACATTACGGTAACGTCCGAACCAGGACTCATTGTGAACCTGCCAAACGCTTGTAAAGCAGACACAGCAACACCGCTGCAAGCTAAAGCTATCCTGACCAAGTCAGATCTTTCTGTTCATGAGCTTACCGCTCATCCCAAATTGACCTGGCAAAGCTCCAATCCAGCAGTAGCGACCATAGGTGCAGATGGGAAAATGACGATCAAAGGTATCGTCGGCAGCTCCACCATCACTGCACGATTTTTGGACACTGCCCAGCAGCTGGATGAGCAAGGAACTCAGGTTTTAGATGTAAAGGATTGCACAGGTAACGGAGGAGATGGGGGAACTGATCCAGGTAACGGCGGTGAAGTTGTGGGTTGCCCCGTGACCATCAGTCCACCTAATAAAGGAGCGTTAATCGAATCGGCTGTCATGGACCCCTCCGTTCGGGGCGTACTGAAAGCTGATGATCGGGGATCTGAGAAGTTTGATGTCACCCGCGGCATCCCGACTTCTGAAGATCTCTATGCAAATGTCATGGCTAGAGGATACTTGTTCCAGCACCGTTGGGTGAACATGACGGGAACAGTGACTTATACGGTTAACGTAAAAAAGAAGTATCACAAAACATGGACGATTCCGGGTAGAGCCTCGACAGGACCGAATGATCCAGGCACACCTCCACAACCTAAGGAACTAGACGTTCCTGTGGAAAAACCAATGCAGGTCATCCGGCAATATAGTTATTGGCAGATTGATAATTTGGAAGTCTATCAGCTAGATCAAGCTACGATATCCAATTATGCACTTGGTGGCTACGGTGGTACAGTAACGTTGACTCCAAACGGATATACACCGCCGACCTTACAATCGGCTAATGATGATGCCGTTACCGCACATGTGAAACCAGCACCTTGCAAGGAAATCGACCTTGGCACTGAAACAAAGTCAGGCGGTGACAGCGAGCCGCCTACACCTGATGAGACGTCATTATTCCAATCCAAAGCAGAGGCCGAGGTCAAAGAGAATTCTGTAAATAATGACATGGTGGTGTTTAATGGTGCCACGGTGATGGATCCTGCTCCGATGGATAAGACTGCTCCGCGACCTGGGACAATCCCTCAGCCTGGTATGATCGATGACAACGTGCTGTACCAAAATCGTTTAACTATTCAGAATACACTGGTCAACAAGGCGGACCAACCGACAACAGGCGAGATCCAATATGGCTTGATTCCTGGCAACATTAAAGGCGGCCAGGATCAGAAGTTTTCTATTCAAGGGATCAATTCTGTCACGGTGCACACGCCTGTCGTTAACTACGCATGGGTGTCTGATGATCAGCCACATAACCAGAAAACAGTGCCTGATCCGACCAGTTCAGCACTTATTCTGGAACGACCGTTTATCGTACGCATCCCGACCTCAGGTCAGCATCTGGACGTAACCAGTTACCCGGGTTATGGAAATAGGGACTATGCCAAGTATTTTCGCATCAAGCAGGTTCGTTTCCCCTTTGATGTCTATAACGCCGATAGAAGTCAGTTCATTCCGGCCAAGACCTGGGTGGACATTCCGGTCAACCAACTGGATACCGTTTTCTATCTTCCAGTGTGGGTGGATGAAGGACATTACCGAATTGAATTTCGCAATATTGCGGAAAATGCTCCTTCGACATTCACCGAACAGCAGGATGCCAATACGAATCTAACCCATCATGTTGCGGCAGATACGGTTCCGGTGGAGGTTATTGGGCGATTGTATGATTTTCATGTTACGGATATCGCCGATTATAATTGGGAGAACGTGTTCCGCAAGCAGCTCGGGAGTTCAGAGCCGACAGGGGTGAGTTACTGGACAGGATTTAACAGTATTGATGGTGATCCGCGAGGGAATCTGGCACCATTTGTGTTACCTGTTCGCCCAGGCAGTCATCCTGTGCAGGGTTTCAGTAATATTGCAGTAAAAACGGGTTACCATATCAAGTTCGACCTGAAAACAAAAGGCAATATGTTTGGCAAACAGGATGGTGTCCGAATTACTCCAACATTCTACTTTGTGAGCAAAGACGGCTCTTCCAGACAAGAAGTCGATCTATACTACCACCGTGGTCAAGAGCGACTTATCAGAATAGGATCGGCGCAGGATTTGGAGAAAAGGTTTGTTGTCCTGAACTCGAGGTTGCGTAATATACCCGGTACGGAATTGGGGGATACGGCGCGTTATCGGTATACGTATGAACTGACCGCCGATGAACGCAACCAGAGTTCGCTTGCTGATTATATGGTTACGCTGGTAGATCAAACCTCTCACCAGAAAACATGGGTAGGCCGCTATGATTGGATGATTCTGCCCGCTTCCATTCGCACATTGATTGGACCTAAGACAGACATTCCTTCGGGTGTTAATGTGGACCGAGCCAATGCGGCGATCCAGCGTTGGTACGGAGAATACAGCCTGCCTGCGGATGTATACGCCGTTCCAAAGGGAACCAATCTCGAAACGCTCGCCAGACAAAATCAACTGGATGAAAAGGCTTTTGTATTTCTGAAGGACGGATATATCGTAGTCAACTTTAATATTGAGACACTTCGAGATGGGAATACAGAAGCTCCACACCTGCAATACATTTATGCTCCACTGATGAATCAGTGGCAGATGGAAGGTTTCAACAATCGCCCAACAGACAGTCAAGGTAGAACTTGGCCCCTGAAGGATGGCGATGTGGTCTTTTACCATGCAGATCAGTCCAGCCGGGGCGATTTTCAGTCTCAGGTTCCACATTAAAAAAAACAAAGTCTGTCAGCCTAAATAAATCAAGTCAAAAAGAAGCCGCCAGGATGCTTTTACGCATTACAGGCGGCTTTTGGTTTATCACATTGTATTGCAAGAAACACCCATTTTTTTGTTGAATACCAAGCCAAATGGTTAATATTTATCTTGACGGTTTGTTTTTGAACATTATGGACCACAATTCTAAATAAGGAGGCTAGAAATCGAGCGAAACCGGAAAATGTGTAGAAACCATCGTAGGATAGGCGATTAACGACAAAACGCCATACAATCAGAGCACATTTGTGGGTCGGAAATGTTCCAATTATTCGATTCATCTAATTTATGCATCAATTGAACTAAAAATAGGAAATGCTCCTGAGCGTAAAAGTTTATAGAATAGATATTAGAACACGGACTTCACTTTAAAAAGTTGAGGAAGGTGTAACCCTCGAACGGATCAGGACAGTATTCGACATCTGTGCGACGGTATATACAATCATCAGTTTACTATGATTTTGAAAACGCAGACAAACCTTGACGGGAGCGTCGGAACAACGTTACTACCACCAACAGCACGATTATTGGACTTCATGAAAAATTTAGCTTAAAATGTTGAACGAACGCAAATTACGGCTTAGTCAATGATTTCCGTCAAAAACTTATGACTAAATCAAGACGGAGGGAACGTCGATGACGATCGAGGAAGGCAACAAGAAACCCTGGGAAAGTTACTATGGCCCGAATATGGGATACGTACAGGAACAATATGAATTATACTCCCAAGACCCGGGTGCAGTTACACCGGCTTATCGGGAATTATTTGAACAATGGGGTGCACCGCCGATGTCTGGCAAGGATGCACATACAGCCTCGTATTCTGGCAACGCCCAAAAGGCTTCCGGAAGCGTGGATATTCAACTATTACAGAAAGCGGTTACAGCAGGGAAACTGGTAATGAATATTCGTACCTATGGTCACCTTGCGGCCGATATTGATCCTCTTGGAATCAGTGAAGATTCAGATACTTCTTTGCTTGAACCGAAGCATTTTGAATTGAATGAAGAAGATTTGAAAGCTCTGCCAGCTTCCCTGATCTGGGAAGGTGCAGATGGACAGACGGTAACAGGATTGGATGCCATCCAGCGCCTGCGGCAAATATATACTGGTCCTATCGCTTATGAATTCAGCCATGTGCATGAAGTTCATGAGCGGGAGTGGCTGAACCGCCGTGCAGAATCTCGTACTTCGCCGGCACCGCTTAATCCAGAGGAACGTAAAGCTTTGCTGGAACGTTTGGTTGAAGTGGAGCAATTTGAAGATTTCCTCCACAAAACATTTGTTGGGCAAAAACGTTTTTCCATTGAAGGTAACGATGTGTTAGTCCCTATGCTGGATGAAGCAGTCCGAATTATGGCACACGCTGGTTCAAGCCATATTCTGATGGGGATGGCTCACCGTGGTCGATTGAACGTACTTGCTCATGTACTGGGCAAGCCGTATAGCAAAATTTTCTCTGAATTCCATCATTCTCCGAATAAAGATTTGGTTCCTTCCGAAGGGTCAACAGGAATCAATTACGGTTGGACGGGGGATGTCAAATATCATCTGGGCGCAAACCGCTATGTAAAAGACGGCGAAACAGTACAAGCGCGTCTTACGCTTGCCAATAACCCGAGTCACTTGGAATATGTCAATCCGGTTGTACAGGGTTTTGCACGTGCAGCACAGGATGACCGCCGTGATCCGGGATATCCGAAGCAGGATGTAACCAAAGCAGCAACTATTCTGATGCATGGTGATGCGGCTTTCCCTGGGGAAGGTATTGTAGCAGAAACGCTCAATTTCAAAGCATTGCCTGGTTACCAAAATGGCGGAACAATTCATATTATCGTGAACAACCGTCTTGGATTCACAACAGACAGCAGTGATTCACGCTCAACGTACTATGCGAGTGACCTTGCCAAAGGATATGAAATTCCGATTGTGCATGTCAATGCAGACAATCCGGATGCATGTATCGCAGCTATTCGTATGGCAGCAGAATACCGTAACCTGTTCAAAAAGGACTTCCTGATTGACCTGATTGGTTACCGTCGTTATGGTCATAACGAAACGGATGATCCGGAAACAACACAGCCGACAGTGTATGACAAAGTAAAAGCTCATCCAACGGTTAGTCACTTGTATCAGGATCATCTGAAAGAGGAATCGGTAATCGACGATGCCTCCATCAACAGCATTCGTGAGGCTGTGACGAATCGCTTAAAAGAAGCTTACGAGCAGATGAAGAACAATGAAGTACATGAATATTACCAACGTCAAATTAGCGAGCCAGAGGCAGTTTCGATTATTCCAACTGCAGTACCATTGGAAAATCTGCGCGCAATCAATGCAGACTTGCTGAAATGGCCAGAGAACTTTAATGTATATCCGAAGTTGCAGCGCATTTTGCAGCGTAGAAGCACATCTCTGAACGAAGGCGAGAAAGTAGACTGGAGCCTTGCAGAGACGCTTGCTTTTGCTACCATTCTTGCGGATGGTAAACCGATCCGGATCAGTGGACAGGATGCAGAACGTGCAACGTTTGCCCATCGGAACTTGGTGTTGCATGACTCCGAGAACGGTGCGAAATTCTGCCCACTGCATCATCTGCCACAGGCGAGAGCATCCTTTGCTATCTACAACAGTCCGTTGTCTGAAGAGTCCGTTGTTGGTTTCGAATACGGATATAATGTCTATTCACCAGATACGCTTGTAATCTGGGAAGCGCAATTCGGAGATTTTGCCAACTGTGCACAGGTTATTTTTGACCAATTCGTATCTGCCGGTCGTGCCAAATGGTCACAAAAATCCAGTCTGGTCATGCTGCTTCCGCATGCGAACGAAGGTCAGGGACCTGAGCATACAAGTGCTCGTCTGGAACGTTTCTTACAGCTTTGTGCTGAAGACAATATGACCGTTGCGAATTTGACAAGTGCATCGCAATATTTCCATCTGCTGCGTCGTCAGGCTTCGTTGACTGAAACGGAAGATGCTCGTCCGCTGGTTATGATGTCGCCGAAAAGTCTCATTCGTAATCCGCGTGTTGCTTCACCTGCAACAGAGTTCAGCGAGGGCAAGTTTGAACCTGTGCTGGAGCAAGCAGGATTGGGCACGAAACCGGATCGCGTAGAGCGCATCATTTTGTGCAGTGGTAAAATCGCCATCGATCTGGAAGATGCTTTTGAGAAGGATAAAGCAGATTGGTCTTGGCTTCACATTATTCGTGTCGAACAGCTGTATCCGTTCCCGGCGGAAGAAATCAAGCGTGTACTTGCACGTTTCAGCAAGCTGAAAGAGCTGGTGTGGGTACAGGAAGAAAACAAAAACATGGGTGCCTGGACATACATGGAGCCTCGTCTTCGTGAAATCGCGCCAGAAGGAACAACCGTTAAATACGAAGGTCGTCCGGAACATGCCAGTCCTTCCAGCGGTTATCAACTTGTGCATGGCATGGAACAGCAACAGATCATTACATCCGCATTGAAGCAAACGACGAAGAATAATATTCCACTGGGGAGGTAACAGCTGTGAGTGAAATTAAAGTACCTGCAATGGGTGAGTCGATAACGGAAGGAACTGTATCCAGATGGCTGGTCAAAGAAGGCGAAACCGTTAATCAGGGTGATGTTCTTCTGGAACTGGAAACGGATAAAGTAAATATTGAGATCAGTGCTGAAGAGAGCGGTGTTCTTGAGAAAATTGTTCGCCAGGAAGGCGAGACTGTAGAAATTGGTGAAACGATTGGAACACTTTCAGCTGGAACTGGAGGAGGAAGCGGCGCGTCCGCTTCCCAACCAGCAGCAACGGAGCAGAAACAATCAGCTCCTGCACCGGAAGCTCCAACTCCTCCACCAGCGCCAGTTGCTGTAGCACCGGAGTCTTCGGATAGCAGCTCGAAGACAGCTTCACCATCTGCTCGTAAACTTGCACGTGAGCGTGGTATTGAGCTTGATCAGGTACAGAGCAAGGATCCGATTGGCCGTGTTTATCAGGATGATGTGAAAACTCACAACACCCAGTCTGTGGCTCCTTCAGCGCCTCCTGCTAAAGCTCCCGCTGCAGCACCTAGTGCTCCGGCAGCAGGTGGTTCCACGTATACCAAACCAGTAGAACGTCAACGTATGTCCCGCCGTCGTGCTACCATTGCGAAACGCCTGGTGGAAGCACAGCAGACTGCAGCGATGTTGACTACGTTTAACGAAGTGGATATGACGGCTATCATGGATGTTCGTAAACGTCGTAAGGACAAGTTCAAAGAGAAACATGAAATCAATCTCGGATTCATGTCCTTCTTCACCAAAGCGGTTGTAGGTGCACTGAAAAAGTTCCCCACCATTAACGCTGAAATTGATGGCGAAGATGTAGTTCTCAAAAAGTACTATGATATCGGCATTGCGGTATCCGCCAAAGAAGGTCTTGTCGTACCGGTTGTACGTGATGCAGATCGTCTTGGCTTCGCTGAGATCGAGAAAAGCATTGCTGACCTGGCATCCAAAGCGCGTTCCAACACGCTGGCTTTGTCTGATCTGCAAGGAGGAACCTTCACCATTACCAATGGCGGAACGTTTGGCTCCCTGTTGTCCACACCGATTTTGAATACACCTCAGGTGGGTATTCTGGGTATGCACAAAATCCAGCTTCGTCCAGTAGCGATTGATGCAGAGCGGATGGAGAACCGTCCGATGATGTATATCGCGCTGTCGTACGATCACCGTATCATTGATGGTAGCGAAGCTGTACGTTTCCTCGTGACGGTGAAAGAATTGCTTGAAGATCCAGAGTCTTTGCTGATCGAAGGGTAATCCATAACGATTAACATTAAATTGCCATCTTATAAATAAAAAAAAGAAAGCCTCTGAACGAGCACAGTGTATGCTGTGCACCCGTTCAGGGGTTTTCTTCATTGTATAGGCAATTTATGCCGCATTATATGGAATCGGCTGTTTCGCCATGTGCTGTGGAATGATAGGCACTGTAGTCGGGCGTATGCCTCTCCAGCCACTCGACGACATGTCCTGCAACCTCAGTCCGATTCGTCTCGTGCAGCATTTCGTGGCGTCCGCCCGGATAGAGACGGTATTCAATATCCTCAAGCTGAAACTCCCGATATTGGGAGACCAGATTAAGCACTCCTTTGCCATGAAGTCCCACCGGATCTTGTTCACCCGAGAACAGATATACAGATTTATCCCTGGGAATACGTTTCATGTTGCGTGGCAAGTGAATGTCCAACAGCAGTTTGAAAAAGTCACGGAAAAAACCTGCGGAGCAGATGGCTCCACACAAAGGGTCATCCATAAACCGCTTGACCTCTTCGGGGTCACGAGACAGCCAATCAAATGGCGTTGTTGCCGGACGGAAAGAGCGATTGAATCCGCCAAATACGAGCGCATTGAGCAGCATACTTGGATGACCGGCCCCCTGAATGCCACACTGCAAGAAAGCCAGTTTCTCTCCAATCCGAAGAAGACCACGTTTGCCATTGGTGCCGGACAAAATAAATGCATGGTAACGCTCGTGGCCAGCATACATTAAATGCTGTACCAAAAACGACCCCATACTATGCCCCATCAGAAAAAGGGGCACATCAGGATTTTCTTTGGCGGCAACTTCGCCCAGATTCATCATATCACTCGCCATCCAGCGGAAAGCATCGACGCCGGCATTGCCCAACAAATTCGAATTTTCTACCGTTTTACCATGACCACGATGATCATTGGCGTAGACTGCGTAGCCGTGCGTGGTGAGATGTTGGGCAAATTCAGCATATCGGGCAGCAGTCTCGCTCATGCCATGTGCAATCTGGACTACACCTTTGATGTTGCACTCCGGATCGGGAAGCCAGCGGTACACATGAATACGGGTACCTTCATTGCCAATCAGGCTAAAGGTAGATTCCTGCATCTCGTGTAAATCCTCCTTCACAGGTCACATTAGAGCCATTTAAGCTAACAGCAATCACTTGCATAGATCATTGTTTATTGGATTAAGGCAAATAAGAACGAAGAACAGTAGTGTTACCATCCAGCGTATAGGAGCCCAAGTTGGCAGGCAGTAAGTAACATTGTCCAGCTTTTAGTTCAATCTTATCCGATTCCGCGTTATCCCACTCCAGCGTTCCGCTACCTTCACAGACCACAAGGATAGTGAAGCTTTCAGCACTTGTAGAGAGCTCCCAACGTCCTGTAACAATCCCTTTTTCCACTACAAAATAAGGGCATTCCGCAAGCTTCAGCCACTCACCTGGAGTTGCGTTGTTGGTTTTCATCGTCGTGGCGCCAGCGCCCTCATAAGCTGTTACATTCAATGAATCCTCAACATGTAGCTCACGTGGTTTGCCATCCAGGCCCGGACGATTATAATCGTAAATCCGGTATGTTGTATCCGAGTTTTGCTGGATCTCAGCAACAACGACACCTGCACATAAAGCGTGTACCGTTCCCGCAGGAATAAAGAACGTATCTCCAGCCTCTACAGGTACTTGACGAAGGGTATCCATGACCGTACCATTTTCCAGCGCTTCCTTCAGTACTTCACGATCAACGCCTTCATTTAAACCGTAGATGATATGTGCTCCTGGTTTGGCATCCAGCACATACCACATTTCCGTTTTGCCAAGCTCGCCGGGAGGGAGCGCTTCGTACTCATCTGTTGGGTGAACTTGTACGGACAGATCATCGTTACAGTCAAGCAGTTTGATCAGAAGCGGGAATCGTCCGCCCTTTTCCGAAACTCCTTTAGTTCCAAGCCATGCTGTGCCCAGCTGTTCACGAACTTCGTCCAGGCCTTTTCCAGCAAGTACTCCATTTAATACCTTGGTTGTACCATTGGGATGATCCGCAATCATCCAGCCTTCTCCTATATGTCCTTCAGGTGGCGTCAGGCCGAATTGCTCCAGCGCGCGTCCTCCCCATACACGTTCTTTAAACTCTGGTTGAAATTGCAGTGGGTATGGCGTAGGCATTCCTAATCTCTCCTCTAGTATATGAAATGGTGGATCGCTTTAATCAATCATGACCGCGTAATTGGCATGAATGTAACAGTGAATACGGTTGCACGTCTTTATGTAGAACACAAATCGCATAAATTGAACCCAAAGAGTGCTTTGTTGCGATTGTGTCTAGTTTATTGCATTTGTGGAACAAAGGAAATTATTTTTTCTCGATGCCAATCAGAAAAGGGGAGGTATCACGCTGCAATTGGCGATAAATCACCACTTGTACCTGCTCTACAGGTAGAGCAGAGGACCACTCCAATACCGCATCCGCTTCCTGTGATCCTCCATCATGACCTGGATACAGCACAACGGTAATAATGCCGCGCGGCTTGAGCAATGCCAGTGCAGCCTGGAGAGCAGCAATAGTACTGTCTGTTTCCGTAATTATGGTGGAGTCCGCACCTTCCGAAGGCAGGTACCCCAGGTTGAACATTACAGCACCCACATTACCCTGCCATGCTTCAGGAACGGCCTCAGCCATTCGATCATGGCTTAATTGAAGCATGGAGATGGACCCCAATTTAGTGCTGTCCTCTTGTTTGCGAATACGGGCTTGTGCCAAGGTAAGTGCCTCGCTCTGAATATCGAAACCAATGACTTGCCCGCGTTTACCAACTTTTTGTGCCAGAAACAGAGTGTCCGCCCCCGTTCCAACCGTTGCATCAATAGCTAAATCTCCAGGCAGTAGACGGGAAGAAATCCATTGATGGGCACAACTTAAAACCGAAAGAAAACCCATCTTAAGCACCCCTCCAGTATTTACCTTGCCAGGAATCCCGCTCACGCAGCTCACGATCAATGGAATTTAACACTTCCCATTTGTTCATGGACCACATCGGCCCAATTAGTAAATCACGCGGTGCATCCCCTGTAAGGCGGTGTACAATCATTTCGGGTGGAAGCATCTCCAGCGTATCGACGATCAGTTTAATGTACTCGTCTTGTTCGAGGAAACGAAGGAGCCCGGCTTCATACTGCTTCACCATTGGTGTTTTGCGCATCAGATGAAGTAGATGAATTTTGATTCCCTGCACATCCATGTTGGCAACAGCTCGTCCGGTATCCAGCATCATTTCATGGGTTTCCTGCGGCAGTCCGTAAATAATATGTGTGCACACCCGAATATTCCGATTGCGCAACTTCGCAACGGCTTCTTCATAGCAATGAGTATCATGTGCACGGTTAATTAGGGTTGACGTGGACTCGTGAATGGTTTGCAGACCCATCTCAACCCAGAGGTAGGTGCGTTCATTCAATTCAGCCAAATAATCAACGACGTCATCCGGTAAACAGTCAGGCCGAGTGGCGATGGACAGACCGACAACACCGGGCTGTTTCAAAATTTCTTCAAAATATTCACGCAGTTCTTCAACGGGTGCGTATGTGTTCGTATAGGCTTGGAAATAGCCAATGTAGTGAGCTGTAGGCCATTTCAGATGCTGTTTATCCCGAATGGTATTAAATTGGGTGACCAAATCATCCCGTCTGCTACCGGCGAAATCACCCGATCCACGAGCGCTGCAAAATGTACAGCCCCCTTTGGCAATAGATCCATCTCGGTTCGGGCAGGTGAAACCCGCATCCAGCATCACTTTGAAGACCTTATTGTTAAACTCGTCTCTCATTTCGTAATTCCAGGTATGGAATCGTTTATCTCCCCATAGAAGAGGAGGTTGTATTGAAGGTGCATTCATCTTCAGGGTACTCCTTTGACTTACCTAATGGCTTGCTTATTATAATACCGAATTCGACTCTTTTTGAACTTTTACCATTGTATCAAAAAACTCAAAAAAAGGGGAATCTAGTCGCAAAAATAGGCCGTATAAACGAGGTTTTATCCTTGCTATAGTTTACACATTATGTTATATTTAAATCAGCGTCAGACACCATCTAATGGGTACTATTCATCATAGCATTTGAATCAATGTTGACGTCATGGACCATACTATACCGTGAGGTGATATGAATGAATTCCCAAGTTAAAAATAATGATCTTCATCATGTTTCTGTAGAACTGACGGCAGAAGAAGCTCTGGCTTTGACAGGTGTTCGTTTCAATGGCAATCCGAAAGTGAAAGCGGCTGCAAGACAAAAAGTTCGCGATGCTTTCGAAAAGACATTTGATTTTTCACACCAAGATAAGGTAGACTATGAACTATTAAAGTAGTTGGACCCCAATTCCAAATAAATCGAAGAGGGAATCTTTGAGATTTGCCCCAAAGTGGCAGATCCGAAGATTCCTTTTTCATTGCTCTTTACAATTAGCCAGTTCTTCGGCAAAATGATTCTGAGACAAGTATGGATAAACGGAGGAATAAGATGCGTTTACGTGGCAGAAAAGGGATTCGTGAAAATTTGGAGCAACAAGTTGACCTCGTTGTTCTTGATCCCAAACAGTACAAAGGAAAATGGTCTGAATTGTTTGGCAATGACCATCCGATCTTTGTGGAATTTGGCATGGGTAAAGGTCAATTTATCAGCCAAATGAGTTATAAATATCCGGAATTTAATTTTATCGGTATTGATATGTATGATGAATTGGTACGTCGTGCCAGCGAGAAGGCTCGGAAAGCATGGAGTCAGGCAGAAGTGGAGACACCACCCAACCTGAAGCTGGCGCTTGCTAATATCGAACAGATTGAAGATGTATTTGAACCGGAAGAACTGGAACGGATTTATCTGAACTTCAGCGATCCTTGGCCAAAAGCCAAGCATGCACGCCGTCGTTTGACACATCCACGTTTCCTGAAGAAATATACGGAACTGCTTAACACCAAAGGACAGATTCATTTCAAAACAGATTCGGAGACATTGTTTGATTTCTCTCTCAATGCGATTGCCGACTTTGGCCTGCAAATGACCAATTTGTCCCTGAACCTGCACCGTGATGGATTGAATGAAGAGCATGTCATGACAGAGTATGAGCAGAAATTCATGGGTAAAGGCATGAACATTCACCGGGTTGAAGTCATCGTTGGTGAAGAAGCCTTGCGCGAGTATCAAGAGATCCGCTTGGACAAGTATAAAGTTCGGGAAGCTGCGGACGAGTCTGGCGAAGATCAAGAGTAATATTATAAAAAAGCGTGATATGCATCTGGCTACCAGACTCTCATATCACGCTTTTTTGCTATTTTGGATGAACTAAACCTCATGCCGTAACTTGTGGATGTCCATTTTACTTCTGCTAAAGCTCCGAATGAAGCTCCTTACGTCGATAATCGTTGGGAGTAACCCCGTTGAATTTCTTAAACATCCGATAGAAATAAGAACTGTTGGTGAATCCGGTTTGCTCGGCAATATCAGCTACAGAGTTTTCCGTCTCAATGAGCAGGAATTGCGCTTTGGCTATGCGAGTCTCGTTAATAACATCGGTTAGACCTTTTAACGTTAGTTGTTTATAGAGTCTGCTGACATAGATGGGTGACATGGCTAGTTCATCTGCAATCGAGGTCAGACAAAGATTGGTGTCTGCGTAATCTCTCTCAATAATGCAGTTAATTTTGCGAATGAGTTCTTCATGTCTAAGCGTTCTTTTTTCCTCAACTTTGGATCCAAGCTCGTCGAACATGCGATAGAAGTGTGCGTGAACTTCACTGAGATCCTCGGCATCATGGATCGGCAGCATTGAACGATCGGAGATGGATTCAAGTGTAAGCTGGTTGTTCTTTTTGAGTGTGTTTCTTACATGATTCAGGGTCATGGTCAGATGGGACAGAGCCAGTTGAAATACGGTAAATGGATATGTTGCCGTTTCGCTCACGATGTCTGCATAGACCTGTTTGGCTTCACCTGTTTTGCCTGTCATCAGGCAATCAATCAACTGTCTCTCTTTTCCAACAGGGAAAGCATATTCTTTGGCATGGTACGCCATGATGTCCGAGGTGTAAATAAGGCATCCAGGACCCATGAACAAACGATGAAGAGATGCTTCTGCTGATCGGGTATAAGAAGCAATACTGTTTTCCAGTGAATCTTCCACAGGTCCAATGGTAAATGAAATGGAACATCTTAGATGTGTCATCACGGCAGCCTGCATCATGCGCAGCAGGTCCTCAATAGGGTTATTTTCATAATCAGCTTCATCCTGAACTTTATCATTAAAGATAAGTGTGATCAGATCGCCGCCCATATCCACAGCTTCGGTGTGGTAGTAAAGGTCAGCCGTTTCCGTGCAAATGTTCATCATCGCGTATTTTATAAGTTGGACTTCATCCCGGTAGGTATCATTGAAATCGGTAAAATGATCAATACGAAGCAGTACGAGTCTGGTTAGACAATGAACATCAACAGAAGAGCCATAAAATTTCATTCGGTCCTCCAGCATACCTCCTGTTACCGTTTCACGTCCTTGCAAAGCCCCGCGTAGAAAGTCCTGTCGTAATAGATGCAGACTGCCACGACGCTCTGCTTCCATCACACGCATACGGACAAGTACTTTATCAATAGGATGATATAGCTTTCGGGACACGAGGTAGGACAAGAGTACTCCCGCAATTAATAGCCCAAGACAAAACAGAACAGTGTGTGTCCGCATATTACGAATATCTGAGGTGATCAGGTCATATGGCGTGATTCGTACATAGCGCCACCCGAGGTTATCAGGAGCGGTGTAGGTAATAAGTGACTTTTTTCCATCAACCTCTGCGGTAAAGTAGGCGGACTGCTCCTTGTTTTCCAGAATTGGCTGCATAAACGTTTCATTGGACAAATCTTTCATCAACGCACGATTGCTGAAATCGGACAATAACTGTCCCTGTTCATTGATAATAAACGTTTTCCCAGGCTGATCGGCTGAGTTCATATTGGGACTGAGCCAGTCGTCCTTGATATTTACGACGACCGCATAATTCAATGTGGCATTGTCATTGATCGTGTCATAACAGAGGTACGTATAACTGCTGACTTGAGTTTCCTCTGTGGAGCCAACCTGGTATGTACGCGGAATGGGGACAAATGGTTTGTAGTCATGGAACCTGTCGAGGATGCTTGTAATCCCCTGATCGTCAATTTCCGAGATGGACTGTTGTCCATTGCGAACTTCATTTGAACTGATAAAGAACTCATCATTTTTGGAGTTATAAACATAGATGGATTCGATAAAAGGGAGGGACATGCGATAGTTGTCGAGTTGTTCCATCGCTGATGTAATTTCATAGATACTCGGATTCGAATAGAGCAGGAGGGCAGAGATGGTGTAATCCTGATAAATCTGGTAAGACAGTGATTTGGCGGTCTCGGTCATCTTGGAGACTTCCCGACTGGTCTGGGTAAGACCATTCATATCAGTTCGGTAGACCTGACGAAGGGCAATACGATTATAGTTGACGTACAAAATGGTAGAAGCCACAAGCAAGGTGGCAACGGTGCTAACAATAATGCCGATGAGAATCCGTGCAAACACCTTCTGGCTGTCCTCTGAACGTTTGCGCATGACCTTTCCTCCCGTGGACCTCCTGTTTTGGATGAACAAAGTTCGACTTCATAGCGAAGGATAAGACTTCATATATGGGCGTGGTGAATCACGGATGTATCTTGAATTATATATTATGTATGCGTTTACATCAACGAAGAACGGCTGCTATGCCCGATTTCCTTAGCTAAAGTTCAACTTTCGCTTTATTGTTCACTAGGTTCAACCTATGCACGATATCAACTTTTGTGAACGCTCAGGCATCATTTCAGTGTTCGTTCATATTGTTCATATTCTGTTTCGCAGAATCGTTCATGATCCGGCCGAATGATTCAGTATCCGGTAGCACTTAGGGCAACTACAATAAAAACAGAGCTCCACTGCGCGCCGCGCCGTAAGAAATTCGGGAGGGATCGAGCCATGCTCAAAGAATTGAACAAAAACAAAATCATGTTCCTGATGCTGCTGCCTACATTGATCTTTTTTCTGATTAACTCGTATTTTCCGATGGTCGGCATCTATTATGCGTTTACTCGTTATGATTTTGAAGGTGGTTTGTTCGGTAGTCCATTTGTTGGACTGGAGAACTTCAAGTTCCTGTGGCAATCCGGAATGCTGCTCAAGCTGACAACCAACACGGTGGGGTACAATCTGGCCTTCATTATATTAGGAAACGGGCTAGCGATCTTCTGTGCGATATTGCTCAGTGAAATTCGGGGAAAAGTGTTTAAGAAAATTACGCAGTCGGTCATGTTTTTACCGTACTTCATCTCGTTTGTACTATTAAGTGTAATCGCTTACAACATGTTTAACTATGAATCCGGTTTTGTGAACACGGTACTCAAACGTTTTGAGGCAGGCCCAATCGATATTTACAATACACCTTGGATATGGGTGTTCCTTATCATCATTTTTTATCTGTGGAAAAATCTCGGATACAGCATGGTCATCTACCTTGCAGCTATTACAGGGATCAGCGATGAGTTTTACGAGGCAGCCCGGATTGATGGGGCCAATATCTTTCAGCGTATTTGGTATATCACCGTACCAATGCTAAAACCGACCTTTGTCATCCTGTTGTTATTCTCGCTCGGAAGCATTATGAAGGGACAGTTTGATCTCTTTTACCAACTCATTGGAAACAACGGTGTCTTATATAACGCTACAGATATCATCGATACGTATGTGTATCGTTCCCTGAAAGTGACGTTTGATATCGGAATGGCTACTGCGGCGGGTCTGTATCAATCGCTGTTCGGTTTTATCCTGATCATGACCGTCAACTATATCATCCGTAAAGTGAATGAGGACTACGCCTTGTTCTAAAACGCCTATAGGCAGAAGGGAGAGCTACTATGCATACTCGTGCCCGAGATA
This sequence comes from Paenibacillus taichungensis, assembly GCF_013359905.1. Classification (GTDB taxonomy): domain Bacteria; phylum Bacillota; class Bacilli; order Paenibacillales; family Paenibacillaceae; genus Paenibacillus; species Paenibacillus taichungensis. Next base: position 906,058 of record NZ_JABMCC010000121.1, read on the forward strand.
CGGAATTCACCATGTTGTTTCAAATCATCGCTTACAGCATGATCCTGATTCTTTCCTTAATCTGTATCATTCCATTTCTTTTAATTTTATCCGGCTCATTCAGCAGCAACGAATCCATTGTAAGAGATGGGTATCACCTCTTTCCCACCGATTTCTCCCTGGAAGGTTATAAGATGGTGTTCAAATTTCCGACCCAGGTGCTTAAAGCTTATGGCGTGACGGTATTTACAACCGTTGTGGGTACGGCTCTTGGACTATTTCTCATTACGATGGCGGGATTTGTACTGCAACGCAAAGATTTCAGGTACCGGAACGCCTTCTCATTTTTCATATACTTCACAACTCTCTTTGGTGGGGGATTGGTTCCTTGGTACATCATGCTGGCAAACTATTTCAATCTTACGGACACGTATACCGTGTTGATTTTTCCCGGACTGATGACGCCATTTCTCATTATTCTGATGAAAAACTTCATTCGTTCAGCCGTACCAGATGAGCTGATTGAGTCAGCCAAAATTGATGGAGCGAATGACTTTCGCATTTATTTTAGCGTAGTGCTGAAACTGGCGATGCCCGGCATTGCCACTGTAGGGTTATTTCTGGCACTGGGATACTGGAATGACTGGTTCACATCATCCTTGTTCATTAACAACCCGGATATGTACCAGCTGCAATTCTATTTGTATAACACCATGAACACGATTACCTTCATTGACCAGATGGCGATTGGTACCGGCATAACACTTAGCCAGGATGTACCTACCGAATCGACCAAAATGGCGATGGCTATTGTGGTTACTGGCCCGATCTTGTTCCTGTATCCATTTGTGCAGCGTTACTTTGTCAAGGGTCTTACCATTGGTGCGGTAAAAGGTTAGAACGTGCACGCGTTGTGGGTGCAGATTGCGGGATAGCTGTCTGTCCGTCTGCGTCTGAACTATGGCGAGTCTGCGATAACATATAAGGTTGACCACAAAAAGGGAGGATGCGTATGCGTAACAAAACAATTCGGCACCTGTCTATGGTACTTGCCCTGATGTTGTTTGCCGGGGTGCTTGCTGCATGTAATAGCGGTTCGGGGGGATCTGTGCAAGGAAGTGAGCAGGGAGGTTCTTCTGAAAACAAAGGGGAGAAGGTAACACTGCAATTCTACATGCTTGGTGATGCACCTAAGGATCTGCCTGTGATTGAGTCGGAAATCAACAAGCTGGCTGAGGCCGATCTGAACGTCAATGTGAAATTTAACTATACCTCTTGGACAGACTGGGACCAAAAATATAAACTGCTGCTGTCCTCCGGTCAACCGATTGATCTGATCTTTACCGCAGATTGGACATTTTATCAGTCCTATGCGAAAAAAGGAGCATTCCTGCCTCTGGATGAACTACTGCCTAAGGCAGCACCAACGCTCAAAGCTTATGTACCTGATGACATGTGGAAAGCGGTAAAAGTCAATGACAAGATCTATACTGTACCATCGACATGGACTGAATATGTTACTGAGGGTATTGCGTACCGAGAGGATTTGCGTGAGAAGTACAATCTGCCCAAACCGGAATCTCTGGAGACACTCGAAGCTTATCTGGATGGAATCAAAGCTAATGAACCGAATATGATTCCAATTGCGGATAGCAATGCGAACCATACCCATGGTATTCGACAATTGACGTCCAAGCTGGTGAATACGGCAGGTCAGCTCCCTTATGGCCTGGATATCATGTATGATACACCATCCAATATCACTTCCTATTGGGGATCTGCACAGCATCTGGAAGACCTGAAAACGTACAAACGTTGGATGGACAAAGGCTTTTTCCCGAAAAACGTGCTGAATGTGAAGGATACATCCAACTCATTGCTGCAAAATGGAAAATCTGCCGTTGTACTGTCGGGTGAGAACCCGAACAAATTTAATGCGGATGTGATCAAGGTCCAGTCCACTCACCCGGATTGGAAGCTCGGTTATTTCCCTTACCCGAATGCCAAAGGATTTGCACAACCAGTTCACCCGATCCACAATGGTTTTGCAATTCCACGCAGCAGCAAAAACCCGGAGAAAGCACTCGCATTCTATGAGAAACTGGTTACCGACAAACGTTACAACTGGCTTACCGAATATGGTGTGGAAGGCAAGAACTTTGAAGTTCAAGACGGTTATTATAAAATGGTGGGCGATGCCCAGACCAATGGCTTCCCGCGCGAAGGCATGAATGGCTGGGCTTGGCGTAATCCGGAATTCATGCTCTATGATAAGAGTTTTGATGATGTGCTGGCTATTTTCAAAGAGCTGGACAAAATGAAAAAGCCGGATATCTTTACTGGATTTGCTGAAGATTGGACGCCATTCCAAGCTGAGAAAGCTGCACTGGAGCAGGTAGAAAAGCAGTATCTCTATCCGTTGAATGTGGGATTGGTAGAGGATGTAGAAGCAGGTTTGAATACATTCATGGAAAAAGCCAAACAGGCAGGCCTTGAGAAAATTCAGACTGAGTATACCAAACAGTGGCAGGAATACTTGAAGTCGGCTGGGATTCAATAGTTTGTACTTTTCTTCATATTAAAAAAGGTGCCTTCGATTCGAAGGCACCTTTACTGTGTATATGCAAGCTTGTTTGAAGCCGTTACAGTCCGGCTTGGTCTGCAGAGTAGGGACGCAGGTCCAAAAGGTCGATAATACTTTGTGCGCTCTGCATGGGGTGATACTTGGCGATCTGCGCCATGTGGCGTTTACGTTTGCGGACAATGTCAGGGTAGTTATGAAGCAGTTTATTCATCCATTTTACAACAACGTCGAGGGAAGTAATGGGCTCTCCCAAACCTCGTGCGGTGAAATACTGAACATTTTCTTCTTCCTGACCCGGTATCGGATTATGGAAAAGCATGGGGATTCCTTTTGCCAACCCTTCACTGCATGTCATTCCGCCCGGCTTGGTGATCAGGAGATCAGATACTTCCATTAATTTGTCCACTTCATTGGTGTAACCGATGATATGAATATTATCTTTTTGATACAACGGATTCTGTTCCATATTGATACGGCTTTTGTCATTGCGGCCAAGACAGAAAATAATCTGAACATCCTCATGCCAGCGTGTCAATAATTGGTTAACCACTTCATCACTGAGCATTCCCCAACCACCGCCCATCACAAGTACAGTAGGCATGTTCTTCAGATTAAATTTGCCTCGGATCTCATCCCGCCCGGGATGTTCCCAGAAGTTGGGGTGGATCGGAATGCCGGTAACCCGAATTTTGTCTAAAGATACACCCCGCAGCATTAATTTGGACTTTACCTCATCTGTAGAAACAAGATACAGATCCACTTCTGGGCTAATCCATGTCCCGTGTGCGTCATAATCGGTGATGACTGTACAAAGTGGAACCTGCACACCCAGACGCTTCAGTCTGGATATGACGGCACTGGGAATAGGGTGGGTGCATACAATAACATTCGGACGAAGCTGACGGACAATGCTGCGTGTATGGGTATAAAACAGTTTATGCAACGCGAGTGTAGTCAGCCGATTCAAGGATTTTTTATATTGGTGCTTGTATACATACCCGATGAGCTTGGGCTGGTTAATGACCGTTTTTTTGTACGCTGTAATGATGAGTGGCGCAACTCTGGGGTTCAGAAAACTTCCCAACTCAAGTACTTTGGTTTGCACATTCGGCGAAAGTTTTCGCAAACTGCTGGACAGCGCATAAGCGGCTTGAGTATGACCAGCGCCAAAGCCTTCAGATAATAGTAATACTCTTTTTTTCTCCACGCTTGCTTCACCTGTTCCTGCTAGGTTTTCCTTAGTCTAACATATTCACATTATGTCCATAAAGCAACTGTTGCAAGTGCGACTAAAGTACCGATCGTAGCACCTGCGAGCACATCTGAGGGATAGTGTAATCCCAGGTAAATTCGTGAAAATCCGACAATTAATGCAACAGGGAGTAACAACAGCAACAGGAACGGCTCCATCGTCATAAAAGGGACCGTAACTGAGAATACGGCAGTAGTATGCCCTGAAGGAAACGAATGGTCCGTCAGGGGGTTGCGGAACGTAATCGTATCCGGTAGAGCCAGGTAAGGCCGAATGCGCGGATACAGTTTTTTGGCGATTGCTACGGGAATGTGGCTAACCGCTAGAGCAATACATGCCTGAAGTCCTGTTGTGCTCCAAGGAGCAGGAGCAAGCAGCCAAATTAGTAAGGATACTGCAATAGAAGAAGTTGCTCCGCCCAGATGGGTGAAATAATACAGCCAAAAGTTCATAAATCGATTATGAAGTCGACCATTAATCCACATAAATACATTTCGATCATACTCTTGAAACTTTACGAATAAACGGCTCATATTGGCCTCCTGCCAGTCAGGCCCCATGTTGGCGGCAGTATTTCCGGTAAATTGCTGTGTCCGGTTTCGTCCTGATTAGTATATAACCGTTTTTTCGTGAACTTGAGGTTATTTCAGGTATATGTTTATCATATTTTTAAATGTTGTCCTTTTCAAGAAGAACACATGTGAATAAGGTAAAATTCATGTTAAAGAGTGGATATACACCCAACTTAACTTTTTGACTCGGACGATCTAAAAAAGATACAATGATTCAACATGGCTGAAATGCGGTTAAAAAAATGTGAGTTTAAGACTGAACTTTTTGAGGTCTGTTTACGTTATTTGATATAGAGCCTCTGTCGATATGTATCAGCCTGATGAAAAAAGCAGGGACTTTAGAAATAAAAATCAAGTAAACGGCTGAAAATAAGATATAACAGGCATGAATGCGAGGTTGGAGTATCACGAGGTGCCTATTCAGCGTTTAAAGTTCACATTTCTGCTTCAGGAAGTGGAATTGCGGTTTTGACAAATGGCTGAAAAGAATACAAAATCGATAAAGCAGCCAACTGGCATCAACCATGCTTGAAACATTGTCTGAAATATTTGCGTAGTAAACAAAAGAACAGGGTCATATTCTGCGCATCACAAAAAAAATAAAAAGTGCAGAATCCAGGAAGAGAAACATTTTAAAGTAATCTGGTTTTGAAAAAAAGGGGGTAACAGAGAACGATGTTGGACGCTATATTCGTCACGATGCAGGTCATTCTGGCACTGCTAGCCGTGTACCAATTCACGTTTTCGCTGTTCGGTCTGATTAAGAAAAAGAAAAAGAAACATTATCCGGCGACAAAATCTTTCGCTGTACTCGTCGCAGCACACAATGAGGAACAAGTTATTGGTGCTTTGATGGAGAACTTGAAACAACTGGATTACCCAGAAGATCTGTACGATGTGTTTGTCATTTGTGACAACTGTACGGATGGAACGGCTCAAATTGTAAGACAGCATGGATTGAATGCTTGTGTACGTACGAATGCTGATCTCAGAGGTAAAGGGTATGCCATTGAATGGATGCTTAAATACCTGTGGAAATTGCCACGCCAGTATGACGCAGTTGTCATGTTTGACGCGGATAACTTGGTTGACCGTAACTTCTTGCTCGAGATGAATGACAACTTGTGCAATGGTTCGCGTGTAATTCAAGGATACATCGATACGAAAAATCCAGAGGATTCATGGATCACTGCAGCTTATGGCGTATCTTACTGGTACATCAACCGTCTGTGGCAGTTGTCCCGTCATAATTTGAATATGGCGAATTTCCTCGGAGGTACTGGAATGTGCTTCGAGACCAACCTGCTGAAGGAAATTGGTTGGGGCGCTACAAGTCTGGTTGAGGATTTGGAGTTTACGATGCGCAGTGTTCAGCGTAATGTATATCCTGTCTTTAACTATGATGCCAAAGTATTTGATGAGAAGCCGTTAACCTTTAAAGCTTCAGCAAGACAACGTCTTCGCTGGATGCAAGGTCACTTTACAGTTGCGCGTAGATATTTTTTCCCGCTGCTGTGGCAAAGTATCAAGGAAAGAAGCTTGGTGAAATTTGACCTTGCTGTGTATGGAGCAAACGTGTACGTTGTTTTGCTTACGTTCCTGATGACAGCTGTCCTGTGGGTGGATACAGCGATATTCAGTGGTCCACATATCGCAAACATATACGGATATTTCCCGCTTTGGGTAGGATTCGTAGCGATTGGTCTGAATGTCCTGACATTCTTGTTGTCCATGGCGTTGGAAAAGGTTACTTTTGCCAAAGTGTATCTGTACCTGATCTTGTTCCCGATTTACCTTCTTTCATGGTACCCAATTACGTTCTACGCGTTCTTTACGCAGAACAACAAACAATGGAGCCATACCCAACATACACGTGTTGTACGTTTGGATGAGGTACAGAGTAAGCAGGGATAATGACAGGTCGCCTTGGATGAAAGCATGTCTGTAAAAAAATATTGTAGAGACGTTGACAATAGTTTTACAGGATGTTATAGTATTCAAGTGCGTTAAATGAATAGCTATGGAATCACAAGTAGAAGTCCGACTTCTCACCTGATCAACAAATATGTTGGCTGGTCAACGATCCCAATGATTTATGAAGTGTTTACTCATGAAGAATTGTGTTGATTACAGGGATGTCGGTAGCTTAACCGGCATCCCTTTTATTTTTGTGTAACAGGATATTCAAAATGACCTGGAGGTGGACGGTTATTAGTAAAGATCACATGATTAATGATGAGATTCGGGCGAAGGAAGTACGCCTTGTCGGAGCTGAAGGAGAACAAATTGGGATCACGCCGATTCGGGAAGCACTGCAAATGGCGATTGACCTGAACTTGGACCTGGTCAATGTGGCACCACAGGCTAAACCGCCGGTATGCCGCATCATGGACTATGGCAAATTCCGCTATGAGCAACAAAAGAAAGACAAAGAAGCCCGTAAGAACCAGAAAATTGTTGACATTAAAGAAGTATGGTTCCGTTCCAATATTGAGGAGCATGATTATCAAACGAAGCTTCGTAATGTAGTTAAGTTCTTGAAAGAAGGCGACAAGGTAAAATGTTCCGTTCGTTACCGCGGACGTGAAATTGCGCATGCCGCCATTGGTCAACGGATTTTGGAACGCGTTAAGGTGGAGGTTGCAGAACTTTGCACCATCGAACGTCAACCAAAATTGGAAGGCCGCAGTATGATCATGATTCTGGCTCCTAAAGCCTGATAACATTGGAGGAGGAAACACAAAATGCCTAAAATGAAAACACACAGCAGTTTGAAAGGACGCTTCAAAATTACCGGTTCCGGTAAAGTCCTGCGTTACAAAGCTCACAAAAACCACTTGCTTTCCCACAAATCAAAACGTGCTAAGCGCGTTCTGAACGGCAACCCAGTTATGGCTGCCGGGGACGTAAGACGTTTGAAACAAGGTTTGGCTAACTTGAAAGGCTAATTCTAATTAGTACATTCCGTATGGGGGATCGGCTACGGCCGTACACATACCACGGATACATTTATATTTATTTGGGAGGTTCTTTAATATGGCAAGAGTAAAAGGCGGTTTTGTAGTACGTCGTCGTCATAAAAAGGTTTTGAAACTGGCAAGAGGTTATTTCGGTTCCAAACACCGTATTTTTAAAACAGCTAACGAGCAAGTAATGAAATCCCTGGTATACGCATACCGTGACCGTCGCAACACAAAACGTAACTTCCGCAGACTGTGGATCGTTCGTATCAATGCTGCAGCACGTATGAATGGTTTGTCTTACAACAAACTGATCCATGGATTGAAACTTGCTGGAGTAGACATGAACCGCAAAATGTTGGCTGATCTGGCCGTTAACGACATCAATGCGTTCAACTCTTTGGCTACTGTAGCTAAAGGCAAAATCAACGCTTAAAATTTTTATGCAAGCCGCCGTACCTATGGCGGCTTTTTTTACGGCTTGAAGATTGATTTGCTCCAAAGAGCAGGGTCGTGTGTAACGAATATGCTGCAGCCTGTAAGGGAACAATGAAAGCATATAACGGGTGAATAACAGGCTGTGATAATACATAAAATACGAACGGTGAAATAATACAAACGAAAACAGGTGAATTCCACATCTTTCTAGGAAGAGTGATATGTATTTGTTATATAACATCACATCGTTGTAACGTTAGTGTGTTAAATCGTTAAATTATTAAGCGCTTTCAATAAAAAAAGAGCAAAAATAAGTGAGATTTGGTGATGAAACATCTGGATTTTACCACGGGTTGAATGTATAATCACCTCTAGTAGGCTAGTCCTAAAATTTTCTCTTCAAGTCATAATGTTCGGTTTTTCGACAGGTGACACAAACTTTAAGGGGTAAGAATGCGCTTTTAATGTCGAAGAAACCATACATTCTGCATAAAAGCCATATTATCGATCTGTTGATCCGTTCCATTTTGGCCTGGACAGGAATTAGGTATATATCATTAAGGGGGAACAAGAGAAATGAAGAAGATGCTCAGCTTGTCTTTGGTCATGTTGCTGGCAGTATCGGTTATGCTCGCAGGTTGCGGTAGCAAACCGAAAGAGGAAACAAATGCCGGAGGAACTACAGGTGGCGAAAACACTGAAGCTAAATCCGATTTGAAAATCGGTATGGTTACTGACGTAGGTGGAGTTAACGACAAATCGTTTAACCAATCCGCTTGGGAAGCTCTGCAAGCAACTGAAACTGAAACAGGTGTAGCTGTTAAATACCTGCAAAGTAAATCCGATGAAGAGTACATTCCAAACCTGAACGAGTTCGTTAAAGGTGGATATGATCTGACTTGGGGTATCGGTTTCCAATTGGCTGATGCGATCAAGACTGTAGCTGAACAAAATCCTGAATCCAAACTCGCGATCATCGACAGTGTTGTTGATGCTCCTAACGTTAAATCGGTAACATTTGCTGAAGAAGAAGGTTCTTACTTGGTAGGTGTTGTAGCTGGTCTGACAACTAAATCGAACAAAATTGGTTTTGTTGGCGGTATGGAAAGCCCACTGATCAAAAAGTTTGAAGTAGGTTTCAGAGAAGGCGTTAAAGCTGTTAATCCTAATGCTGAATTCATTCCGAACTACACAGGTGCATTTGATAAGCCTGACCTTGGTAAAGCAGCAGCAGCTACACTTTACAACAAAGGCGTAGATATCATTTTCCACGCTTCCGGTGCTACTGGTAATGGTGTGTTCAACGAAGCAATCGCTCGTAAGAAACAAGGTCAAGACGTTTGGGTTATCGGTGTAGATAAAGACCAATCCCTGGAGTTTGGTGATGAAGTAACACTGACTTCCATGATCAAAAAAGTTGACGAAGCTGTTAAGCGCGTAAACCAAGAAATCATCGATGGTACATTCAAAGGCGGAGCTGAGAACCTGACTTTGAAAGAAAACGGTGTAGGTGTCGCTGATACTTCTACGAAAAATGTTTCTGCTGATGTACTTGCCAAAGTGGACGAGTACAAAGAAAAAATCATCAACGGCGAAATCAAAGTTCCTACAGAGTAATCTGATTCTGCTATAAAATGAATAATCATCGAGGCCGGTCTTGACCGGCCTTATGATTGTCAAAGTAGGAAAATTTGCTCAGATCATCATAACAATTGTACAAGCTATGTATTATGTGATTGGGGATTAGCCCAAGGCAAAAGCAAGAAGACTTCGTATCAACGCTCCGGTAGGAGCTTTTCTTAAGATTATCGATGATCCTAAGAAAAAGTACCGCTAAAATGCGGTCATCTTCCTTGAATAAACGTCGTTAGACGTTTTTCTTACGTTTGCGGAACCACACTATATCAGGTATAAGGGTGATTACATGGGTGCAGCAACCCCCGTCGTTGAGTTGAAACAAATCACGAAGCGTTTCCCAGGCATTGTTGCCAACGACGCCATCAGCCTTCAGCTTCGTAAAGGCGAGATCCATGCTCTACTGGGCGAAAACGGCGCTGGTAAATCAACGTTGATGAATATTGTCTTTGGTCTCTATCAGCCGGATGAAGGTTCCATTGAAGTGAATGGCAAGCCTGTCATCATCGACAGCCCTAACAAAGCAATCGATCTTGGCATCGGCATGGTGCATCAGCACTTTAAGCTTGTACAGCCGTTCACGGTAACAGAGAACATTATTTTGGGATCTGAACCAAGGAAAGGTCTCAACATTAATTATAAAAAAGCTGCTGCTGAAGTGCAGCGTCTGTCTGAACAGTATGGACTCAAAGTGAATCCGCATGCCAAAATTCATGACATTTCCGTCGGAATGCAGCAACGTGTTGAAATCGTAAAAACGTTGTATCGTGGTGCAGACATTCTTATTTTTGACGAGCCTACTGCTGTATTAACACCTCAGGAAATCAAAGAACTGATGGTAATCATGAAAAAATTGGTGGCCGAAGGCAAGTCCATTATTCTGATTACACACAAACTGAAAGAAATCATGGAAATCTCCGATACGGTGACGATTATTCGTCGTGGTAAAGTGATTGATTCAGTTATAACATCAGAAACGAATCCGAATGAGTTGGCAGAAAAAATGGTTGGCCGCAATGTCACTTTTAAAGTGGACAAAAAGCCAGCTACTCCAGGAAACAATGTGCTTGAAGTTAGCAAATTGACCGCCAAGAATAAAGAAGGTATCTCGGTACTGAACGAACTCAACCTGAATGTACGTGCAGGAGAGATTGTAGGAATCGCAGGTGTTGATGGTAATGGACAGAGCGAACTGATTGAGGCTCTTACCGGACTGCGTAAAGTAGATAGCGGCTCGATTCGCCTCGAGGGTAAAGAACTGTCTAATCATTCTCCGCGCCATATTTCGGAGTCAGGTGTAGCTCATATTCCGGAAGACCGGCACAAACATGGACTTGTACTAGATTTTTCGGTGAGTGAAAATATTGTCCTGGAATCATATTATAAAGCTCCTTATACACGTAAAGGATTCCTTAACTTCGATGCGATCAAGAAGCAAGCGAAGCGTCTTGTCGAGGCATTTGATGTGCGTACACCAAGCATTGAAACGAAGGCCCGCTCCTTATCGGGAGGGAACCAACAGAAAGCCATAATCGCACGTGAGGTTGATAAGAACCCTGAACTGCTTATTGCTGCTCAGCCAACTCGTGGTCTGGACGTAGGTGCTATTGAGTTTGTTCAAAAACAATTGATTGCACAACGTGATCAGGGCAAAGCGGTATTGCTGATCTCATTCGAGCTGGATGAAATTATCAACGTATCCGACCGAATTGCTGTCATCTACGAAGGACAGATTGTGGGCGAGGTGCTGCCGGAAGAAACCAATGACAGGGAGCTCGGCTTGATGATGGCGGGCAGCACCCAAAAGAGAGGTACTGTGCATGAATAACGTATTAAAATGGTTTACCCGTGATTCATTTATATTACCTATTGTAGCCATCATTATGGGTCTGATCCTCGGTGGTATTGTCATGCTGATCGGCGGATACAATCCGATTGAAGCGTACAGTGCATTGTTTACGAAGGTTTTCGGAGACATGTACAACTTTGGTGAAGCAGTCCGAGAAATGACACCGCTGATTATGACAGGACTTGCATTTGCATTTGCGTCACGTGCAGGACTGTTTAATATCGGGGGAGAAGGACAATTTCTCGTTGGTATGACTGCGGCGACTTTTGTAGGTGTGAAGTTTGCAGGTCTGCCAATCTACATTCATGCTCCACTGGCATTGATTGCTGGTGCAGTATTTGGTGGACTGTGGGCAGCTATTGCTGGTTACCTGAAAGCAGCGCGTGGGGTAAACGAAGTTATCAGTAGTATCATGCTGAACTGGATTGGTCTGTATCTGGCCAACCTAATCGTGCGCCAATTCCTGCTGTTAAAAGGTGAAAATCGTTCGGTGGATATCAGTGATACCGCATCGATTAGTCTGACATGGCTTTCTGAGCTGATGGGCAACTCTCGTGTTCACATGGGAACATTGATAGCTCTTGTTATGGCTGTACTCTTTTATATCTACATGTGGAAAACCAAACAAGGGTACGAGATTCGTGCTGTAGGATATAATCCGAATGCGGCAGAGTATGCGGGTATGCATGTCAATCGCAATATCGTTAAAGCTATGTTTATCAGTGGTATGCTTGCAGGTCTTGGCGGTGCATTCCAGGTTCTTGGTGTGTTCCAATACCAGACCGTTATGTCTGGCTCGCCAGGAACAGGTTTTGATGGCATCGCGGTTGCACTGATTGGTTTGAATCATCCGTTTGGTGTGTTGCTGGGTGCGTTGTTATTCGGTACGCTCACTTATGGATCTGCGGGAATGAGCTTTGCTGCGGATGTACCGCCCGAGATTATTCGGATTGTTATCGGTTCGATTATCTTCTTCATTGCGGCACAAGGCATCGTGCGCTGGGTACTTAAACCGTTCTATTCCAAGCGCAAGAAAGAGAAGGTGTTGTAGATGGACTTGTTGACAATTGGGCAAATTATCAATACGACGCTTGTCTTTGCCACGGCATTGATTTTTGCATCCCTGGGCGGGATATTCTCGGAAAAATCCGGTGTGACCAACCTTGGACTTGAAGGTTTCATGGTGTTTGGTGCGTTTGCTGCAGGGATTGCTGCGCATTATGCACAAGAAGCTGGCATGGGTGGAACAACGTCTGCCTGGATGGGGATTTTGTTCGCGGTTGTGCTGGGTGTAGTGGTTTCACTGATCCACGCGGTTGCCTCCATTACGTTTAAGGCTGACCAAATTATTAGTGGTATCGTTATTAACTTTCTAGCAGCAGGAAGCACACTCTATCTGGTAAAGCTGCTGTTTGAAGGATCAGGCGATTCACCATTGGTACAAGGATTCAGCAAGTTTGATGTGCCGCTGTTAAAAGATATTCCTTTGCTTGGGGAAGCTTTCTTCAAGAATGTGTATCCGACAACATATCTGGCTGTTTTGTTCGTCTTTCTGACGTATTACATTATGTACAAAACCCCATTCGGTCTTCGTCTTCGCTCGGTTGGTGAACATCCAAGTGCTGCGGATACCGTAGGTGTTAAAGTGCGTCGTTATCGTTACGTTGCGGTAATGATCAGTGGTGCGCTGGCTGCTATTGGTGGAGCTGCTATCACGCTGACTACGACAGGCACATTCTCTCATAATACCGTTTCCGGCCAAGGTTACATTGCGATTGCAGCAATGATCTTTGGTAAGTGGAATCCGATTGGTGCCTTTGGGGCGGCTGTGTTCTTTGGTTTCTCGCAAGCTATCCGGAACTATGTACAGTTGTTCGAATGGTCTCAAAGTATTCCCCAGGAAATTATTTATATGCTGCCTTACCTACTCACCATCATCGTACTCGTTGCGGCTGTTGGACGCTCTTCTGCTCCGTCCGCACTCGGGGAACCGTATGATCCCGGGAAAAGGTAACGACAGAATTATGATTTCCCACATAATGCTTTACTTGAAAAGGTTCGCCTCGTGCGAACCTTTTTTTTGTTTCACAAAGAAAAATATCAGATTACTAGTTTTTAAACTGTTATAGAGAAAGGCACCCATATTTTCATTTAGGGACAAAGAAACAGGCGAAGCCGGCTCTGGACGAATACACTGTTTTGAACGATCCGAGGAGGAGGGGAAAGTATGAAACAACATGTTACGCGTGATGCAGCGATGAAATTAATAGGCAAAAATATTGTCGCGATCAAAAAAGACGGTACTCGGGTAACCGGAAGACTGTTGAAAGTATCGGGTAATAAATTGGTGCTGAAACGTCACGTTGGCAAAAAAGTACACACTAAAGCTATTTTGCCATTGGTATTATTTGATTTACTCGCCATCGCTACGCTTCCTTATGCTTACGGCCCTGGCCCTGGATTCGGTTTTGGTCCAGGTGGTGGTCCTGGATATGGCCCAGGGCCAAAACCAGGACCGGGGTATGGACCGGGATTTGGTGGTGGATATGGCCCAGGCCCAGGATATGGACCCTATGGACCACGGCCACCGGGCTTTTTCTAAACAGTTTTATAATGTTTTTTCTAACTCGTAACAGCGGCTTAACATAATGTATCGAATGGTGCTATATCCATTTTTTTGGTAAAATCGAAGACCCTTGGTATTGCCTTCGTCCACCATCACTTTGGATCTTTTGCAACCACGAGATGCCGCAAAATTTTCCGCTTTGAGCAGCAAGGTCTGACCGTATTTCTTTCGCTGTTCTTTTGTGGCAACAGCCATCATATCCACATACAGCAGTTCACCGTGCATGAGAAAATGGATGAATGCGACGGCTTCGTTGTCAGGATTCGATGAGACAACAAAGGTCATGCCCCTGTTCATTCGCAGGGGTATTTCTTTGCGTATTTTATTGATTTCACTTTCACTCATATGAGATAGAGGAACAAGTTGAGAGTCAATCAGCCTCATTATGGCGACATCATCCAGCTTGGATTTACGTTGCCGAATCACCATCGGAAGCCTCCTTTCAGGACCAGTCGTGCTGCTCGTATATCCTATGCCTGAGGCAAGTTGAAAGGTGACTGAATGAAGCGTTGGGATTGGGGTAACGTTAAAGATGGAGAGTGAAGGATTAAGGACGTTCTGAATTTTTATACAAAAGGGGTATTGACTTATCGGTTGGAGGAATCATATAATGTTCCTAACATTTAACGAGAATATTTCATCGGCTATGAAGAGGACGAAGTTTTAAGGGCTCTTTTGCTCAGAGAGTGGCTGGAATTGCTGAAACCACCACCATTACCCCTTATATACGAGCTCACCTCGGAGCTGTTTTCCTGAAAAGCATTGGATGTCACTCCATTGGGTTATTAGGGAAAATCGTATGTCTGCGTTACAGACAACAGGTATGGAGAACGGGTATATCCGTTTGATCTATCGTTTTTTGTACCTGGTAAGGTCCGTTATTGCGAAATTTCGGACAAAGTTGGGTGGTACCACGGAAGCAACAACCTTTCGTCCCTCGCAAGCATAAACTTGTTTGCAGGGATGGAAGGTTTTTTTTGTAACTTTAAATGTCAGAATGATGTAAATTCCGAGAGGAGGATGACTGATGGGAGCTCAAATTCCAGAAGTACGATCGACAGATGAATTACGTGAAAAATGGATGAAGCCGGAGGTCATTAGCGGTTCCGAAATTCTGCTGAGAAGCTTGTTGCTGGAAGGTGTAGAGTGTGTTTTTGGTTACCCGGGCGGCGCAGTGTTGTACATTTACGATGCGATGTATGGTTTCGAGGATTTCAAGCACGTGTTAACTCGTCACGAACAAGGCGCCATTCATGCAGCTGACGGATATGCACGGGCGAGCGGAAAAGTGGGTGTCTGTATCGCTACCTCCGGACCTGGAGCAACGAATCTAGTTACGGGTATTGCAACAGCGTATATGGATTCCGTACCACTCGTAGTCATTACGGGGAATGTAATTTCCAGCCTGATCGGCTCAGATGCTTTCCAGGAAGCGGACATTACCGGAATCACAATGCCAATCACCAAACACAGTTACCTGGTAAAAGACGTAGAAGATCTGCCACGTGTCATTCATGAGGCGTTCCATATTGCGAATACTGGTCGTAAAGGTCCCGTATTGATCGACATTCCGAAGGATGTATCGGCAAACAAAACGTTGTTTGAACCCGTGACTGAACCTGTTATATTGAGAGGGTACAACCCACGGACAGTACCGAACAAACTTCAGGTTGATCGTCTGGCTCAGGCGATTCAGGAAGCTGAACGTCCGATGATTCTGGCAGGCGGCGGTGTAGTTTACTCTGGTGGACACGAAGCGCTGTTCGAATTTGTCGAGAAGACAGGCATTCCAATCACGACAACACTTCTCGGACTTGGAGCATTCCCAAGTGGTCACGAATTATGGACCGGGATGCCGGGTATGCACGGAACATACACTTCCAATCAGGCGATACAAAAATCGGATTTGCTGATTAACATCGGAGCACGCTTTGATGACAGGGTAACAGGCAAGCTGGACGGATTCGCTCCACATGCCAAAATTGTACACATTGATATTGATCCGGCTGAAATTGGCAAAAACATCGCAACCGATATTCCAATCGTTGGTGATGTGAAAACGGTTCTCGAAATAGCGAACAAAGAGGTTCAACGTGCTGAACGTGCGGATGCTTGGAGAGATCAGATCAAACAATGGAAACAAGAGAAACCTTACAGCTATACAGATTCAGATGAAGTATTAAAACCGCAGTGGGTTGTAGAAATGCTGAATGATACAACCAAAGGCGAAGCAATCGTGACTACGGACGTTGGACAGCATCAAATGTGGGCTGCTCAGTATTACAAATTCAACCAACCACGTTCATGGGTAACCTCTGGTGGACTGGGAACGATGGGTTTTGGATTCCCTTCTGCAATCGGTGCTCAAATGGCCAACCCGGACAGACTCGTTATTTCCATCAACGGTGACGGCGGAATGCAGATGTGTTCTCAAGAACTCGCAATCTGTGCCATTAACAATATCCCGGTGAAAATTGTTATTATCAACAATCAGGTCCTTGGAATGGTACGTCAGTGGCAAGAGATTATCTATGAGAACCGGTACAGTCATATCGATCTGGCAGGCAGCCCTGATTTTGTAAAACTTGCTGAAGCTTATGGCGTAAAAGGATTGCGTGCAACCAACAAGGAAGAAGCCGAGCGTGCTTGGCAAGAAGCCCTGGATACACCAGGACCGGTCGTTGTTGAATTCGTAGTACGCAAGGAAGAAAATGTATATCCAATGGTTCCGCAAGGAGCGACAATCGATCAAATGCTGATGGGGGATGCTGAGGAATGATAAGACATACGATTTCGATATTGGTCAACGATCAGCCTGGCGTCCTGCAGCGGGTATCGGGGTTGTTCGGTCGACGGGGATTCAACATTGAGAGTATCACGGTAGGTCAATCCGAGGAACCGGGTTTGTCCCGGATGGTCATTGTGACGATTGGTGATGACAAAACGCTGGAACAGATTGAAAAGCAACTGTACAAAATCATTGATGTCATCAAAGTAGTTGATTTTAGTCTGAAGCCGATGGTTGCCCGTGAACTTGCATTGATCAAGGTCAAAGCAGAGCCATCCGAGCGTCCAGAAATTCTGGGTGTGGTGGAGACATTCCGCGCATCTGTTGTAGATGTTGGTCCAGGCAGCCTGATTGTACAGGTGGTTGGGGATACAGATAAAATTGATGCGATGATTGAATTGCTTAAGCCATACGGCATTCGCGAACTGTCACGTACAGGCGTAACTGCATTGGTACGAGGCAACGTTTAAACAGTCATATTGAAATAAAAGCTTGGTCTGATGCTTATCAACGGAACGACAAAGGTGTGTTAGCAGCATTAAGCTGAGAAATATCGTTAATCTTAGATAGGGTGCCAGTCCCGCATAAGTTGCAATTTAACATTTTAGTGATGTAACGCTTGACAATATAGCCACACACCCGCATTAACGGGCGTGTGTCTGAACGGATCGGATCAGACCAGAGACGCTAAAGCAGGAAAAGCGTGCCGGTCCCTTGAGACACCCGCTCATTAATGAAGGGTTCTTTACAATACAAAGGAGGACTTATAAACATGCCAGTAACTACTTATTATGAACAGGATGCAGAGCTTAGCGTATTGAAAGGAAAAACGATTGCGGTCATCGGTTACGGTAGCCAGGGCCATGCCCAAGCTCAAAACCTGCGTGACAGTGGATTGAACGTAGTCATCGGACTTCGTGAAGGTAAATCTTTTGACACTGCAAAAAATGACGGATTTGAAGTTCTGTCCCCGGCTGAAGCTACTAGCCGCGCAGACGTAGTTCAAATTTTGCTGCCTGACGAAACACAAGCTTCTGTATACAAAAACGAAATCGAACCAAACCTGAAAAAGGGCGCTGCATTGCTCTTCTCCCACGGTTTCAACGTTCATTTCGGTCAAATCGTTGCTCCAAAAGACAGCGATGTATTGCTGGTAGCTCCTAAGTCCCCTGGCCACATGGTACGTCGTACCTACGTGGAAGGATTCGGTGTACCGGGCCTGATCGCAATTGAGCAAGATGCAACAGGTAAAGCAAAAGATATCGGTTTGGCTTATGCTAAAGGTATCGGTTGCACGCGTGCAGGGGTTATCGAAACTTCCTTCCGTGAAGAAACAGAAACAGACCTGTTCGGTGAGCAAGCTGTTCTGTGTGGCGGTGTAAGCGCCCTGGTAAAAGCTGGATTCGAAACATTGACAGAAGCGGGTTACGCTCCTGAAATGGCATATTTCGAGTGTCTGCACGAATTGAAATTGATCGTTGACCTGATGTATGAAGGTGGACTTGCAAGCATGCGTGATTCCATCAGTAACACAGCTGAGTACGGTGACTATGTAACTGGACCTCGCGTGGTAACTGAAGATACGAAGAAAGCAATGAAAGAAGTCCTGACAGATATCCAACAAGGTAAATTTGCACGTGACTTCATCCTGGAAAACCAATCCGGCCGTGCATTCCTGACAGCAACTCGTCGCAACGAAGCTGAACACCCAATCGAAGTGGTTGGCGGACAATTGCGTGAGATGATGCACTGGATCAAGAAGTAAGCATTCATTTTAAGTATTCTAGTAAACTTACAGCTTTAACCGGGAATAGCGGCCGTGCATATGCGTGTGCCGCTATTACTGGTTTAGAGGAACATAAAATACAAGTCTAGGAGGTGCGAGGCGTGCGTAAAATCTATGTATTTGACACAACGCTGCGTGATGGAGAACAATCCCCGGGGGTCAATCTGAATACTCGTGAAAAGGTGGAAATTGCGCACCAGCTCGAGCGGCTTGGTATTGACCGGATGGAAGCCGGTTTCCCCGCGGCCTCTCCAGGCGATTTGGCGGCAGTTAATGCAGTAGCTAAAGCGGTCAAAAACGTTACCGTCATTGGCTTGTCCCGCTCCAGAGAGCAGGATATTGATGCGGTAAAAGAAGCGTTGAAGGGCGCTCAAGACCCGTGTATCCATATCTTTTTGGCAACTTCACCTATTCACCGTCAGCATAAATTGCGCATGGACAGAGCCCAGGTTCTCGATACAGCTCGTTCCGCAATTCGTTATGCGAAGAAAACTTTTTCGAAGCTTGAATTCTCGTTGGAGGACGCAGGTCGTACCGAGTATGATTTCCTCGTTGAGATGGTAAATATGGCTGTGGAAGAAGGCGCAGCTGTTGTAAACATTCCGGATACGGTGGGCTATCTGAGCCCATATGAATACGGTAATATTTTTAAACATCTCAAGGAGAACGTACACAACATTGATAAAGTGCAGCTGAGTGCACACTGTCATAATGATCTGGGGATGGCAACTGCCAACACGCTTGCAGCCATTCTGAATGGAGCCGATCAAATTGAGGGCACCATTAACGGCATTGGTGAACGTGCAGGTAATACCGCGATTGAAGAGATTGCTATGGCACTGGAGACACGTCAGGAATTTTTCCAGGCGAAAACTTCGTTGCAACTTTCTGAAATTGCTCGGACCAGTCGTCTGGTGAGTCGTTTGACGGGGATGGTTGTACCTGGCAATAAAGCGATTGTTGGTGCGAATGCGTTTGCACACGAATCCGGAATTCACCAAGATGGCATGCTGAAGGAGAAAACAACGTACGAAATTATGACACCAGAGACCATCGGTCTGAAGGAAAGTAAGCTCGTACTGGGTAAACACTCGGGACGTCATGCCTTCCGTGAGCGCTTGATTGAGCTCGGTTATGAACTGGAAGATGAAGCCTTGAACCGTGCTTTTGCCCAATTCAAAGATCTGGCTGATAAGAAAAAAGAAGTGACAGATGAGGATTTGCTGGCGGTCATCGAAGAGAAATTGCAGGATGCACCTGAGGTGTTTAAACTGGAATCCATCTTTGTAACGTATGGTGATGAATCCACTCCAACGGCTAAAGTTCGTATTGCTACACTTGATGGTGATACGGTGGAACAACAAGCAGAAGGAAATGGATCGGTAGATGCCATCTATAATGCGATTGACCAAGTGAGCGGAGAAGAAGTAACGTTATCCGACTACTCGATCAAATCGGTTACACATGGTAAGGATGCATTGGGTGAGGTACACGTCGTACTTACTCAAAACCAAATATCTGTACAAGGACGTGGTGTAAGCACCGATATTCTGGGTGCCAGTGCACGTGCTTATGTCGATGGATTGAACAAGTTGATTGAAAAACGCAAGACTTATACGAATCGCGTTAATGTGAACCTGTAACACATCATTTGCAGCAAGCAAAGCTCTTCATTGGACTGGAATTCGTCTGGCTGGAGAAGCTGAGATGGAGTTCCCAGCCCTAAGTATTGTAGTTCAGTGAGGTACATAAAAAGTCTGACCCTCAACATTTGAAGGTCAGACTTTTTTGTTGTTACGTTACGTATAGGATAATTGCATTATTATTTAGAGCATTTTTATCGAAATGACGTACTCAGTTAAGCCGATATGCTCTTACCAAGCATAAGCGTTCGGAGCATGTCCTCCCGGACCTGGGAAGATTTCATCCAAACGTTTGAGGACAGCTTCATCCAAAGTAACATCCAAACATTTGAGCGCAGTTTCAAACTGCTCTAGTGTACGCGGACCAATAATGGGTGCGGTAACTGCCGGATTGGCAGCAACCCAAGCCAAAGCTATGGTATCCTGTGGTTCGCCGAGTTCGCGGCAAAGTGCTGCGAATTGTTCTAATTGAGTTTGATGGGACTCAATCCGTTCAGCAATGCCACCACTGCGTGTACCTTCCAGCTTCTGGAGCGCATTGCGTCCAAGTAACCCACCGTCAAGCGGACTCCATGGAATAACGCCAAGGCCCAGTTCTTTCGCTGCGGGCAGCACTTCGAGCTCAGGCAAACGGCAGTTAAGACTGTATTTATGCTGCTCGGATACAAGACCGAGGAAATGGCGATTTTTGGCTTCACTTTGGGCAACGGCAATCTGCCAGCCAGCAAAGTTACTTGAACCTACATAACCAATTTTGCCTTGATGAACAGCGTTCTCAAACGCGCCCCAAAGCTCGTCCCATGAGATGGCGGGATCAACGTGGTGCATCTGGTACAGTTCAACATGATCAGTTTGCAGGCGGCGGAGGGAACCCTCCAGATGTCGTCTGATTTTGTATGCGGAGAGACCTGCATCATTGTTTGGACCGTCCGTATCATCATGCATGGAGCCATAAACTTTGGTTGCAAGAACGACTTTTTCTCGTCTGCCGCCGCCTTGTTTAAACCATCGTCCAATGATCTCCTCGGTGAGACCTGAATTTTCGCCCCAGCCGTAAATGTTAGCGGTATCAAAAAAGTTCACACCGGCATCGAGTGCCGCATCCATGATGCGGAATGCCTCTTTTTCGTCTGTCGCAGGACCAAAGTTCATCGTGCCGAGACAGATCCGGCTGACTTTAAGACCTGATTTTCCCAAGTACGTGTATTGCATGATTGCAATCCCTCCTGAGTTACCTGAATTTGTCTTCAGGCTTTATTTTAACTCAGTCAGAGGTACAGAACAACCAATCTTAAACCGCTTATAGGTAAAAACTATTAAAGTCATAGATTGTATATCTTGGTCAAATGACCTCCGAATATGATACAAAAGAGAGAGTTAAAAATGACACGTTAATCATTGAAGTGAATAACCGAATGAATGGATATAAGGAGTGGACAACCCATGGCAGACGTGAAAAAAATTGCAGTTATCGCAGGTGACGGAATTGGTCCTGAAGTTGTAGCGGAGGCAGAGAAAGTTCTCAAACGTACGGAGGAAGTGTTCGGATACCGTTTTGAGACAGAGCATGCGCTGTTTGGTGGAATCGCTATTGACGAAAAAGGTACACCACTTCCAGAAGAAACACTGACAGTATGTAAGAGTGCAGATGCTGTGCTGCTCGGAGCCGTTGGTGGTCCAAAATGGGACAACAACAGTAAGGAATTGCGTCCGGAAACAGGCTTGCTTGGTATTCGCAAAGCGCTCGGATTGTTCTCAAATCTGCGTCCGGCAGTGGTATTTGATTGCTTGAAGGATGCTTCCACCTTGAAACCGGAAGTGCTGGAAGGTACGGATCTGATGGTCGTGCGTGAGTTGACTGGTGGAATCTACTTTGGTGAAAAGTTCAGACGTGAAGGTGCACAAGGCGAAGAAGCAGTAGATACTTGCGTATATAATGTAACCGAAGTGGAGCGCATTGTTCGTCAGGCATTTGTAATTGCCCAAGGACGTAGCAAAAGATTGGCTTCAGTAGATAAAGCCAACGTGCTGGAAACTTCCCGTCTTTGGAGAGAAGTTGTTAACCGTGTAGCACCGGAATATCCGGATGTTGAAGTGGAACATGTACTTGTAGACAACTGTGCAATGCAGTTGCTGCGTCGTCCATCCAGCTTTGATGTTATTGTGACTGAAAATATGTTCGGAGATATCCTTAGTGATGAAGCAGCGATGCTGACAGGTTCAATCGGCATGCTCGCATCTGCATCACTGGGTGAAGGCAGTTTTGGTCTGTATGAGCCAGTGCACGGTTCAGCGCCGGATATCGCAGGTCAAGGACTGGCGAATCCGATCGCAACGATCCTTTCGTTGGCATTGATGTTCCGTACAACCTTTGGTTATGCAGAAGGTGCTGACGCAATTGAAGCAGCTGTGTCTGATGTGCTGAATGCGGGCCATCGTACAAGCGATATCGCTGTAGACAAGAGCAAAGCGATCAGTACGACGGAAATGGGCGATCTGATCGTCGCGGCAATTCAGAAACAGGCTTAATAATAGTAAGAACAGTACAGCCCTTTGCTCCGATCCGGAATTGCAGAGGGCTGTTCCTTTATGATTTTTTGCCACGAAAAATCCTTATTTATAATTATTATAATAAAACAACGATTATAATCTTGACTTTGAGAAGTCCGGATGATAACATTTTACTTGTACTTGTTATCAAGTAACAAACCCATTTTAATTACAGGAAAAGCGTTCTCGTTTTTCTTGATGATGAGCATTCAAACTTGAGTGCTTACATAATCCCAAAGGAGGAATTGTTAGTTATGGCAGAACGTTTGGTTGGTAGACCCGCACCGGATTTTGCAATGGAAACAGTATCGGGAGATGGACAAGACTTTGGTTCCGTAAAACTGTCCGATTATCGTGGCAAATGGCTCGTATTTTTCTTTTATCCTTTGGATTTCACTTTTGTGTGCCCAACTGAAATTACAGCTTTGAGTGATGCTGCTGAGCAATTCAAAGCTTTGGATACTGAAGTTCTTGGCGTGAGCGTTGACTCCGTACACAGCCACAAAGCTTGGATCAACACACCTAAAGACAGCAATGGTCTTGGTCAATTGAACTTCCCACTTGCTTCCGACATCACGAAACAAGTTGCTAAAGATTATGGCATTCTGATCGAAGAAGAAGGCGTTGCACTGCGCGGCTTGTTCATCATCGATCCAGAAGGCGAATTGAAATACCAAGTCGTTAACCACAATGATGTAGGCCGTAGTGTTGAAGAAACACTTCGTGTACTGCAAGCTTTGCAATCCGGTGGATTGTGTGCAATGAACTGGAAACCAGGCGACAACAACCTGTAAGCCTGATTGAACTTGAACGTTTATTGTTCAAGCCCTCATCCCTCATGGGATTGAGGGCTTTTTGCACCCTTTTGCGAGAATATAAGGCCTAAAGGGAGAAAAGTGTTTAAACAGGGACGTAAACGTGGTAATGATGTAATAGAAGAAAGCCTTCATTTTATCTCTGGAAAGAGGAATCGAAGGGCCTTAAGGCGAATAGGGTATGGAAACCCGGTAAATATTCCGGTGCTCTGCATTTATAATTTGTACATGAATGTGATACACTGATGGAACTATTCCTTTTTCGGAAGTGCTTGAAGTGTACGGGACTGCTATCCATTATAAAGTCTCGGCACGTTATAAGGAGGGTGAACAAAAATGAGTTACTGTTGTGGGGCAAGTATGGTGGGAACAAAGGGCACGCTGAAGCATTACCGCACCCAGGTTCATAATGTTCCCCTGCTGTTTTGTCCGGTGTGTCACCGGGTAGAAGTGCATTATAAAGTGGAAAATGAATATGAAATTTTGGCTGAATATGCGCATGGAGATGGTGCGTCGGAGATTGATTTTCAAGATTACGTGACGGAAGATGAAGATGCGATTTTTGAAAATTGCGTGAATCGTGAAAGCGAAGATGCTATGGTCATTGTGCAGCGTCAGATCGACATGTCTCTGGATCTACTTCGTCTTGCCAAGGAAATGAAGGATGAGAAGTGGGAAAGTGAACTCAAGCGTCGCTTAGCCGTCATGAGTCAGCGCAGACTCAAAATTCAGCATAACAAGAGTGGACTATAGATTGAATTTAATTATTTAAAATTTAAACTATACAAACGGAGCTTATTCGCTAATCGAGCGAAAAAGCTTCGTTTTTGTTGTATATAGAAACTAATTCACGGTTTTTCTTAAAATAATTTCCATTCGACACTTTCTCCGATTGACTCCCTTCTATAAACTTGTCTATGATAAAAACAGACTTGCAAAAGAGGCGGAGCAAAAAATGTTCGTGTTTGGGAATAGGAGAAGGTTAGAATGGAACAGACGTATAATGTTTTCCGGATCGACTCTTGGTTACCCGGAATAGACCAGCTTGGGTTCCGGACATGCCATCCATATTTTCGGCTCAGCCCCCTAATGAAAGGGCACCGGTAATGAAAAATAAAATCGGCCCTTCCTGTTTCTGTGATGATATGATGTCCGAATGGCAAGTTTATCATTTACGTGAAAAGGAGGAACCTGACATGATTAGTGAATTTCAGGATACAGTGCCTCGACCAACGAATGGATTCCCGCCTGTACATCTGGATAACAACAAGTATGAGAATGTCCTGGAGCATCTGGATAGCGGTATAATGTTGTTTGACAGTAATGGTGTATTGACGTTTATTAACGTTCAAATGGCAAAATTGTTGGAGCTTCCTAGGAGTCTATTGAGCGGCTGCACCCTGATGCAGATGCTGCATCATCCACAGATGAGCCGATTCAAGAAAAAGAAAATTTTACGCATCTATCGGGAAACTATCTTTCATCGTAAGCGCTATCATGAATTGATTGACGAGTATGGCAGGCATTGGCTGGTTACAGTAACGTACGGGGATCAGATGGATGGGGACTTCCTTTTCAGTGTGAAGGATGTCTCCGATTATAAACAGATTGAGCAGACCGCTTATCAAAATGACAAACTTGCAATGTTGGGGCGGATTTCGGCATCGATTGCCCATGAAATTCGCAATCCTTTGACGGCTATCCGCGGATTTATCCAGTTGCTTCGTCCTCATTTGCTGCAATTGGGGAAAGACGAGTACGCTCGAATCATTCTAACGGAGATTGACAGGGCGAACGACATTATCTACGAATTTCTGAATTCCTCGAAACCGTCAGCTCCTCAGAAGACCATTATGTCTGTTAACTCTTTGCTCAAAGAGGTGGTCTTGCTGACAGAAAGCGAAGGATTAATGAAGGGGTGCGAGATAACCCTGGATGAAGCAGAAGTCCCGTTAAATGTGTCCATTGATGTCAAACAGATTAAGCAGGTAATTTTGAATATGGTTAAAAACGCAATGGATGCCATCGAGGATGTGGGCGAAGAGCATACTGGCTTGATTCAGATTTCCACGGGAACCGAGAACAAGTATGTGCAGATCTCTATTGCTGATAATGGACAGGGGATGGACCACAACACCCTTGTGCGCCTGTTTGACCCGTTTTTCACCACCAAGGAGAGCGGAACAGGACTGGGGCTTTCCGTGAGTTATCGCATTATCAAAAATCACGGAGGCAACATCTCTGTGGATAGCAAAAAAGGGGAAGGCACCCGGTTCATCATCATGCTTCCCTTAGTGTAAAGACAGAGTTATGCGAACAGGAATTGGCCTACCCGCCGATTCCTGTTGTTTTTTGTTGGGACGATTAGGGTTATAGTTAGAATGAATGCGAATACATAGCTCAATTTACGGGAGGAAGAACCAATTATGAATATCCAGGGAATGGAACAAATGAACAAACAGCTAATGGACCATGTAGGGAAGATCATTGTGGGCAAAGACCATACGATTGAGCTTGTGATGACAGCAATCATTGCCTCAGGGCATGTCCTGCTGGAGGACGTACCTGGTACGGGGAAAACCATGTTGGCCAAATCAGTAGCCTCTTCACTGGATTGTACCTTCCAGCGTATTCAGTTCACACCGGATCTGTTGCCATCTGATTTGACGGGTATTCATTTTTTCAATCAAAAAGAAGGTGACTTTGAATTCAGACCTGGCCCCCTGTTTGCCAACCTGGTGCTGGCAGATGAGATTAATCGGGCTACACCGCGTACCCAGTCCAGTTTGCTGGAGTGTATGGAGGAACGGCAGATCAGTATTGATGGTTCGACCAGACAGCTGGAACGGCCATTTATCGTCATTGCCACCCAAAACCCGGTAGATAACCAGGGAACTTTTCCATTACCCGAGGCACAGATGGATCGTTTCATGATGAAGATCCGAATGGGCTATCCAAGCAGTGAAGAAAGTGTAGAAATTCTGAGACGTACGGTAGCGAGCCGATCTGTTGCCGATCTGTCCGCTATCATTAGTCGCGAGCAGCTGCTTGAGGCACAGAGCACCTATACATCGGTCCAAATTGACGAAGATCTATTGCGATATATTATCCGTCTGACAGAAGCGACTAGGCAGCATCCCGAGCTTTCACTGGGCGTAAGTCCACGAGGAGCTCAGGCGTTGCTCAAGGCAAGTCAGGCCTGGGCTGCTTTACATGGCAGAGACTTCGTTCTCCCTGATGATATTAAAATATTGGCGGAGCCCGTGTTAGCCCATCGGCTTGTATTCCGCAACCGGGTGAGACAACAAGAGGGCTTGGCAGAGCGTATTATTCAGGAACTTCTGAGCCAGACTGAAGTGCCGACGGAGCATTTTGCTACAGGCAGCGGGCGATAACATATGGCATTACTATGGCTAGTCATTGTCGGAGGCATTGTTATTGGAGTACACGGCATATGGTTCGGCCGTCCGGCTTTACGCAAGCTGAAGTACACCAGAGAATTCAGCAAAATGCGTTGTTATGCTGGGGATGAGCTGGAGATGGTTGAGACGATTGCGAATGAAAAACGAATATCGGTTCCATGGCTCAGACTTGAAGCTATGATGCCAGTTTCATTTGTGTTTCGTTCGGGCTCAGGCATGGATATCAGTCAGGGAGAAATTTATCAGAATCATAAAAGTATCTTCACTTTGAAACCATTTACCCGTATTACGCGCAAGCATCCTTTTGTATGCAGTAGACGTGGGATCTACACGTTAAACACCGTAACCATGACCGGAGGGGACTTGTTCGGCCTTTGGCGTACCTCGAAGCCTATTCCCGTTCATCTGTCCATGGTCGTATATCCTTCACTTGTTCATGCGGAGGATCTGCCTGCGATCTATCAAGTATGGCAAGGTGAGGTTGAGGTATCCCGTTGGATTGTTGAAGATCCTTTTCTGATTCTCGGGGTACGACCGTATGGTGCGGGTGATCCGATGAACCGTATTCATTGGAAAGCGAGTGCACGCACAGGAGAATTGCAGGTTTATAAGCAGGGATGGACTGCGGACCCTCAATCCTGGATTGTGGTTAACATTCAGGAGTCAGCGGACATGTGGAGTGTCGTTACCCGCCCGGAGATGATCGAACGGGCACTTCGTTATGCAGCAACAGCAGCGGTAGATGCAATTGGAAGAGGGTTACCCGCGGGATTTGCTCATAATGGCTATCGTGTGAGTGGAGGGCGCGATCCATTGCGGATTGAGCCGGATTACGGTAGTCCTCATCTGGAAATGTTACTGGAAGCTATGGCAGAGACGGAGCTGAAATGCATGGTTCCCATGGAGCAGTTCCTGAGTGATGAAGTAGAACGGAATGAAGAGGCTCAGCAGGTTCGCAGTTATCTCTTAATTACGTCCTATGTATCTCCAGCTATGGAACATGAAATTGCGCGTTTGCATGAGCAAGGCCACCGTGTGACCATACTCCCCGTAGAGGGCGGGAAAAGCGATTTCAAGGCGGTGAGTGCATGAATGAGACCAAAAGCAACAATACCAAGGGAACAGTACTTATATCCATGTCAGCCGTTCTATTGATTGGGGTATATTTTTATCCGCTATTAATGCTTACTTCTCTCTATTCAACGGGTCATTTTCCATACACATTAATGGCTATCTTTGTTATTGCTGGCTGGTTAGGTCAATGGGTACAGCACAGGTTACCAACCATCAGTGAAAAGAACACGTTTATTCGATGGGGTGCAGCGTTGCTTTTGGGGCTGTTAATCTCATTGGTATTTGCATTAGTGTGGGCGTTTCCTTTACCTGAGTTGCTGACGGCAGTTGTATGGGGAGTTATATCAGCCTATATTGGGTTGAATTTTCAACCTGTCTTCCGTTCGATTTTGATTTGGCGCTTGCAGATTTGGGGTGTTGCCAGTGCAATTGTGCTCAGTGGGGCGGCCAATGGAATTGAATTCATGCAGCCTCTGCTTGCTTACACCGGCACCATATATGCAGCGGGAGTAATCAGTTTTGTTGGTTGGTTGGTAGGTCAATACAGTGTGCAGCTGGATCGTGCGATATTAAATGATGGCTCAAAAAGAATTGTGTTACGTGAGTTTGCCCGGGCGAATCACCAGCGTCTGTTATGGATGCTGATTGTGATCGCGGGAATTGGTGCTTTTCCCAGTCTTGTTGCCTGGCTAGGACCACTGCGTGACCGTCTGCTTGCATGGATCAGAGGTTTAATAGGCTCGAGTTCCAATCAGGAGCCGCCGATTACGCCTACAGCTCCAAATGAACCGCCAATGATACCTGAAGGAATGGAACCGGCAGGGGAGCCCTCTATTTTCTGGGATATCCTGGGGTGGGTCGTCATGGGGGCTGTCGCAGTTGTGATCTTGTGGCTTATCCTGCGTTTGGGTCAGAAGGCGATAAACAAACTTATGGAGCGTTTCAAAGGGCTGCTGCAGCCCGGTCAGAAGAAGGCAGAGCCTCGGACAGAGTATGTGGACATTAGCGAAACGTTAGAGGCGCCTGCAAAAACGCGCAAATCCTGGTTCCGCAAGAAGGAGTCGCTACCCTCACAGGATGACGAACGTGTTCGATTTTATTATCGGAAGTGGATCGACAGAGCTGCACACCGGGGCGTGCATATACAGGGTGCACATACGCCACTGGAGGCTGCAGAGACAATTGTTCAGCATGGGGCCAGAGAAGATGATCAGAAGCTCTCTGCTATGCTACCAGATACCTATAACGCTGTGCGCTATGGGAAGAAATCTCCAGACGATTCCGAGATGAGTGAGATTGATCGGATATGGAAATCTTATCGAAGTAAATAAGTCGGGAATCCCTTTACTTTTCTTGTTACGTTCAAGTATCATGAGAGGAATACACAAGTTGGTCAGAAAAGGAGCAGACATTAATGAAGACAAATCATTGCAAAATAGTAGATTGTACAATCCGTGATGGTGGATTGGTAAATAACTGGGACTTTAGCGTGGACTTTGTTCAACAGCTCTATGCTGGATTGAATGAAGCCGGCGTTGATTATATGGAAATTGGATACAAAAACTCACCTAAGCTCTTGAAAGGTGCAGAAGAAGCAGGTCCATGGCGTTTTCTGAATGATGATTTCCTGCGCAAAGTAATTCCGCAAAAAGGAAATACCAAACTGTCTGCACTCGTTGACGTTGGACGTGTGGACGAGAATGACATTCTGCCGCGCAGCGAAAGCATGCTGGATCTGATCCGTGTAGCTTGCTACAGCAAAGATGTAGACAAGGCACTTGCTCTGGTTCAAACATTCCACGATCGTGGCTATGAAACAACGTTGAACATTATGGCATTGTCTAATGTTATGGAAAATGAACTGCTGGAAGCTTTTGAACTGATCAAGGAAAGTTCTGTGGATGTTGTATACATAGTAGACTCCTATGGAAGCCTGGATCATAACGATGTGAAATATCTGGTGGAGAAGTTCAAGACTCATCTGCCGAACAAACGTCTTGGCGTTCACACACACAATAACATGCAACTGGCGTTCTCGAACTCGTTGGTAGCAGCTGAGCTTGGTGTTGAACTGCTGGATGCTTCCGTATACGGTATGGGACGTGCTGCAGGAAACTGTCCTACTGAACTGCTCGTTGCTCATTTGAAAGGAACAAAATACAACCTGCGTCCAGTACTTGGTGTATTGGAGCAATTGATGGTGCCTCTCCGTGAAAAAGAAGAGTGGGGTTACATTTTGCCTTATATGATTACAGGTACATTGGACGAGCATCCTCGCTCGGCGATGGCACTGCGTTCGTCGGAAGACAAAGATAAGGTTGTTGATTTCTACGATAAATTGACAACACCAGAAGTTAATTTTGATAAATAAGCTTGTTGCATAATTCTTGAAATTGACTTCAAGTCAACAAGAGAAGGGATCTAATACGTCTATAACTTTAGCGCATTAGCGTTTTAAGTCGAAAAGTACACATATGGCGAAAATTAGTCTGAAATACAGTTGCAAACTAAAGAAACATGGACTCCAATGGGGAGTTCATGTTTTTTTAGTTCTTATTGCCTTGTTTTTCTACATATCTATGAATAAATATTCCTAGGAATGCTCATTTTTTTTGTTCACGTCTGCGGAAATAAATGTTATTATGTACCAGATAGCATGTTTTCACATGTGAATTGAACGTTGATAGAGATGAAAATGTCGAATATTGTAACAAATTAGATTTATATCGTTAAGGTTATTTCAGGATAGGCGATCCCGGGAAGGAAAAAACACGGCATGAAGGCTAATCAGCAAGATCAGAGAAAAATAGGTTGGGTCGCAATAGGCGGCTTATTGTGTTTCCTCGCAAGTCAATGGTTTCGTTCCTCCGCAAGCTCTGATCTGATCATATCGGGTTACCCGGTTTTGACACTCTTGGGTGGCTTCGCTGCAGCAGCGGCCTGTATCGGCATTTATAATCAAAGCTGGTTATTTCAGACTCAAAGACTGACCCTCCGTAGGGTCCTCATGACTACGTTATTTTTATTGATTGGTTTGTTTGAGTTGGTTCACATCGTTTCTTTTGCCGAAGAAATGCCAAATGGGGCGATGGTGGAATCGGAATTCTCGCTGAAGATGATTTCGCTTGGATCTCTTGTTTGTGCGGCAGGTTTGCTGTTCATATATGCAGTCAACGAGAGGGAAATTGCGTTACCACGCAAATTTTTAATTTTCAGTGGAACACTCGGTATTTTTATTGTTTTGTATACAGTTGCAATTCAGGAATGGGCTATACTGCCGAACTTGTTGGAGGGGAATGTGCTTGGTGGCATGTTTACCCGAATTCATTTTCTGATCGGAATGCTGTATGGCGTGACTGCGGTCGTGTTATTCGTTCAATGGAAAAAAGGCAAAGATGGTGATCTGCCTACCATTCTTTGTGCAATCCTTTGTTTTTTCTTTGGGGAATGTTACTTTGTCTCTGCTACGAAGATTAATGATCTCAATCTGTTGCTAGGTCTGTTAAGTGATTGTTTGGGCTATTTCTTCATCCAGAAGGGACTGTATTCGTCTGTGGTAGATACGCCTTTCCTGAAACAGCAGGTGGCGGAAGCGAAAATGAACTTTATTGCTCACCATGATGATGTGACAGGGCTGCCGAATCGCCGTCGTCTTTCTCAGCGACTGAAAGTGATGATGAATGCAGCTATGGTAGAGGAGCAGCTTGTCGGTGTCTTGGTATTGAATATCAACCGGTTCAAAACGATTAATGATTCATTAGGCCAACAAGCGGCTAACCGTGTGCTTCGTCAGGTAGGACAGCGTCTGAAGCATTCTTCGCTCCCGGGAGAGGAAGTGTTCGGACTAGGAAGAGACGAGTTCGTATTGACAATGACAGACTTCTGCACAACAGATACGGCGTTGCGGCGGACAAGATCGATCTTACAACTGTTCGAAAAACCTGTAACGGTGGATGGGAACGAGTATCATCTTACGTTGGGTATTGGTATGGCGATATTCCCGCATGACGGAGACACACCGGAAGAGATCATCCAGAATGCGGATACGGCGCTGCATAATGCCAAAGAGCAAGGAATAGAGCTAAACCGATATGCCCATGCGATGCAGATGAAAGCCCAGGAGCGTTTGCAGCTTGAGAATGATTTGCGCAAAGCATTGGATCGTGGGCAGTTCTATCTTGTTTATCAGCCGCAGGTTAATCTGGCGAGTGGGTTGATTGTGGGTATGGAGGCTTTGGTGCGTTGGCAGCATCCGCTGAGAGGCTCAGTATCCCCTGGGGAATTTATTCCTCTTGCTGAGGAGAGCGGGCTGATCGTGCCGCTGGGAGAATGGGTATTGCGTGAGGCCTGTGCACAGAACAAGCGCTGGCAAGAAGCAGGTTATCGCAAGCTTTGTGTGTCGGTTAACCTGTCCATGAGACAATTCAGGCATTCCCATCTGCTGGACAACATCAGCGGTATTCTCAAAGAGACAGGCTTGGAACCTGTGTGGCTTGAACTCGAGATTACGGAGAGCATGACGTTTGACAAGGATCGTGCGTTTGAGCAGTTGCGCAAGATTAAGGAAATTGGTGTGCACATTAGTATTGATGATTTTGGCACCGGGTACAGTTCACTGCACTATTTGAAAGATCTTCCGATTGACCGCCTCAAGATTGACCGTTCCTTTGTCAATGAAGTGATGGAGGACAGCAATAACGCGGCAATTGTGTCGACCATTACGTCGATGGCTCATCACCTGCAGTTGAAAGTGACTGCTGAGGGCGTTGAAAATGAGGACCAGCTTTCATTTCTTCGTGATCAGCATTGTCATGAGGCTCAAGGGTACTTTTTCAGCAAACCGATTGTGGCAGCCGATTTTGAAAAAAAGTTTTTGAGAGATGTGGATAAACCCACGGGGTAAGGATAGACAGGGGCGTGGACACGCTTCTGTCTTGTTTTGTTTCGAAAGGATAGAGGGAAAATGGTAAAAAGAAGTTGCAAGCGTTGGATGATCATGGTATATTAATTTTGTGAAATTCATGTTAATGTTCCTCGGAACTTGACGGGACGTAGCTCAGCTTGGTAGAGCACCTGGTTTGGGACCAGGGGGTCGCATGTTCAAATCGTGTCGTCCCGATCGTCATTCGCGCGGGTGTAGTTCAATGGTAGAACTTTAGCCTTCCAAGCTAATAGCGTGGGTTCGATTCCCATCACCCGCTTAACTAATGTAACACTTGAAACCCTTGTGAAAACAAGGTTTTTTTCTTTTTCTAGAAGTTAGTTAGTGTATTTTAAGTCATGTTTGAGTGGAGAATATCATGGCGCTGAATTGAAAACCTTTGCTTTTTCCCCATCATCTGGTACAATAACGGAGAAATTGATACTACACATGAATGAGAGGTAACCATACGTCCCATGAAGTAAAACACATGAATTCAACCCCAGTAACTGCAGAGAGTTTATGACGCAGTCAGCCAAAAAGCGGCTGAGCAATGAGGGGATTCGTGTGTCCAAATTCAGCTATGGGATCAGGTATGGAAACAGGCAGGCTGTTCTGGCTTAGCTTGTGTATACCCTTTTAAGGGTTCTTTGTTCATACCGTGGGGTATCTTATGCTTGTTTTTTGACGCTTTATCCAATCCTGAATTGCCAGACCGCCGGCTGATGCCAGCGGTTTTTTTTATTTTGAATTGCAGGAAGGATGAGGCCTCATGATGACAATGGTACGCCTACATGAAGTATCGAAAGAGTGGAACGGGAATGAGTTGTTTGCAGGATTAAATCTTGAAATAAATGAAGGTGAGCGGCTAGCCATTCTAGGTCGCAACGGCTGTGGCAAGACCACCTTATTAAGCATCATTCTTGGAGAAGAAGAGGGTGGCGGACGCATCGAACGTCACATTCCGCAGCAGGAGTGGGGTTTCATGCGCCAGCGCTCATTGATCAAGCCTGAGATGAATGTGCTTGATGCTGTCCGACAGGAAAGTGGACGGATTTACGAGGTGAAGCGGGACCTGGAATTACTGGAACAACGGATGAGCAACAGTGGAGCGGCAGATGAGCAGCGGCTGCTCGAAGCTTATACGATAGCGATGGAGCAATATGAGCAATTGAACGGGTATATGTGGGAGACTGAGGTAGAGAAGGTACTGACGCGTCTGGGGTTATCGTCGGAACATTGGAATCGGCCGTATCATTCTTTGAGTGGTGGGCAAAAAACGAAGGCCCGTCTCGCAGGATTACTGGTCAGTAAACCCAAATTTCTGATTTTGGATGAACCGACGAATCATCTGGATGAAGAGAGCATGCGCTGGCTTGAAGAATGGCTTTCCGCCTATGCTGGAACATTGTTGTTTGTTTCTCATGACCGGACCTTTATTGATCAGGTCGCAACGGGTGTCATTGAGTTTAGTCCGGATGCACTGACCAAATATAAAGGCGGTTACACGGATTACAAAGGGCATAAGGAACGCGAATTACGTGAGCAGGAAGCAACCTATCGCAAGCAGGAGCTGGAACGGAAAGCGCTAGAAGAGACGATCCGCAATTATCAGCAGTGGTTTCATCAGGCTCATAATTCAGCAAGCGATGTGGAAGTGAAAATAACTCAGAGCTTTTACAAAGCGAAAGCCAACAAGAACATTTCCCGCTACCATGCCAAGCAAAAGCAACTGGAGCGCCTGGAGAAAGAACGCGTGGATAAACCCCGCGAAACTGCAAAATTGAACATGGAGCTGCAAGTGAACACGCTGGCTGCCCGCCAACTCTTTGCACTGGAAGACGTTAGCTTTGCTTATCCGGGGAGCCAGACATTGCTTCACCATATCCGGATTGCTGTCGAACGTGGAGATCGTCTTGCCGTACGTGGTTCGAATGGCACAGGCAAGACGACACTGCTCAAACTGATGATTGGAGAGCTGGAACCATCCCAGGGCAAAGTGACACGACATCCACAACTGAAGGTCGGTTATTTTTCGCAAGAGCTTGAGGGGTTACCGGAAAGTGAGATACTACTGGATAGTTTGCTCAGTCTTCCATCCATGACACAAAGTGCTGCACGTACCATTCTCGGATGCTTTTTGTTCTCAAGAGATGATGTGTTCAAGCGTATTGGGGATCTAAGCATGGGAGAGAAGTGCAGAGTTGCATTCCTACGGTTGTATTTCGGAGGATCTAACGTGCTAGTGCTGGATGAACCGACCAATTATCTGGATATTGACACACAGGAAGTGATGGAGAATATATTGAAGCAGGCATCCGGAGCACTGGTGCTCGTATCCCATGACCGCATGTTGACCAAAGTACTCGCCAGCCGCTTGCTTGATTTAGAACCCGGCGGGAAGGCTACACTGTATGAAGGTGGAGTGGAGGATTGGGAGCAATCCATTAAATTGCGAGAGTCCGCCCTTGAGGTTCGGGAGTCAGATGATGAACGGTTGCGGCTTGAAATGCGTTTATCCGAGTTATTATCTCCTATGAACAGTGCGGGCAATGATGTGTTGACTAAGCCTGATGATGTAATTGAACGGGCGGCTGAAGTTGCCGAGGTTCGCGAAATTCAGCGTCGTTTGAAACAGTTGCACGAGCTGCGAAAACATAAGTAATCTATTGATGAAGCTTATGCTGTTTTACTTTTTGGCTTAACGTTTGAACATGTGGCTTTACGGCTTGCTATTTCGAGCGATTTTGCATATAATAATGGACGATCATCAGTAAATTTGAAGGTTTATCTGACATGTAAACGTGATGATGGAGACAAGTAAGCAGTGCCTCTGTACAGGGAGGAAGCGCCGTAGATTGAGAGCGCTTCTGTAGAACAAGGCTGCTGAAATTCACTCCGGAGCGGTTCCCTGAACCAAATCTTGCGATACATCGCAAGAGTCAGTAGGGGGTAACGGTTAACGGTCGTTATTCCGTATAGAGTGAGGCAAACATGTTGCAGGCCGGAAGGGCCGGGCAGTACTGAATGTCTAACAAGGGTGGTACCACGGTCTTTTCGTCCCTTCAGGGGAGAGAAGGCCTTTTTTTGTTGCATTTAACCACATAAAGGGGGCATTTACACATGAAAGAACGTTTGGAAGCATTAAAGATCGAAGCGCTGGAGCAACTGTCTGGCGTGAACGATCCACAGACGCTGAGTGATCTGCGTGTAAAGTATTTGGGGAAAAAGGGTGCATTAACCGAGATTTTGCGCGGCATGGGTGCGCTTAGTGCAGAGGAACGTCCGGTGATTGGTCAGGTTGCCAATGATGTTCGCGGCGCGATTGAAGAAGTCATTGATAGCAAGCAGGAGCAGTTCCAGAAGGAAGAGACGGCGAAACGTCTGCAATCCGAAAAAATTGATGTGACCCTGCCAGGACGTCGCGGACGTCAAGGCGGACTGCACCCACTGACCAAAGTGGTACAGGAAATTGAAGATATTTTCATCGGTATGGGATACCGCGTAGCGGAAGGTCCT
Organism: Paenibacillus taichungensis; assembly: GCF_013359905.1. Taxonomy (GTDB): domain Bacteria; phylum Bacillota; class Bacilli; order Paenibacillales; family Paenibacillaceae; genus Paenibacillus; species Paenibacillus taichungensis. Next base: position 942,471 of record NZ_JABMCC010000121.1, read on the forward strand.
GAGGTTGAAATGGATTATTACAACTTCGAAGCACTGAACCTGCCGAAGAACCACCCGGCGCGTGATATGCAGGATTCTTTCTATGTAACAGAAGACCTGTTGATGCGTACGCATACGTCTCCGGTTCAGGTTCGCACGATGCAAAGCATGAAAGGTGAAGTGCCTGTTAAAGTCATCTGTCCGGGTAAAGTATACCGTCGGGACGATGATGATGCGACGCATTCGTTCCAGTTCAATCAGGTTGAAGGTTTGGTTATTAGCGAGAACATTCGCATGAGTGACCTGAAAGGTACCTTGCTGCAATTCGTACGCGAAATGTTCGGTTCACACACCGAGATTCGTCTGCGTCCAAGCTTCTTCCCGTTCACAGAGCCAAGTGCTGAAGTGGATGTGACTTGTGTGCAATGTGGTGGCAGTGGCTGCCGTGTATGTAAACAGACAGGTTGGCTTGAGATTTTGGGCGGCGGTATGGTTCACCCGAAAGTACTCGAGATGGGCGGTTATGATCCGGAGAAATACAGTGGGTTTGCATTCGGAATGGGCGTAGAACGTATCGCCATGCTGAAATATGGCATTGATGACATTCGTCATTTCTACAACAGTGATATGGCGTTCCTGAAACAATTCGGACGACTGTAATTACCGAAGTAGCATACAGGGCGAACGCCCGTCATTTGCAATACCAATTCATAGATTAGGAAGTGAACGTCCATGAGAGTATCGACAGATTGGCTGTCTGATTATATCGCGCTGGAAGGCGTGGAACCGCAGGAGTTGGCAGAGAAATTCACCCGTGCGGGGATTGAGATTGATGTAGTGGAGAACCGGAACCAGGGCGTAAACAAAGTGGTTGTTGGTTACGTGAAGAGTAAGGAGAAACACCCTGACGCTGATAAGCTGAATGTATGTGTGATTGATGCTGGACAGGAAGAAGATCTGCAAATCGTATGTGGTGCGAAAAATGTGGATGCCGGTCAAAAGGTAGTCGTTGCCCTGGTAGGAGCGAAGCTCCCTGGTGGACTCGATATCAAAAAAGCCAAGCTGCGCGGCGTTGTATCCCTTGGCATGATCTGCTCTGCGAAAGAACTGGGCATGAACGACAAGTTGCTGCCGAAGGACCAACAGGAAGGCATTCTCGTATTGCCGGCACAAACGGAAATTGGCACACCAATCAGCCAAGTGCTTGGTCTCGACGATCATGTTCTTGAACTGGACCTGACACCGAACCGCTCCGACTGTTTGAGCATGCTGGGTGCTGCTTATGAAGTAGGTGCAATTCTCGGTCGTGAAGTGAAACTGCCTGATCCAACTCAAAAGTTGGTGGAAATCGGTGATGCGGCTGCGAATCATATCTCGGTTGAGATTACGGCTGGCGAACAATGCAGTCATTATGCAGCTCGCTATGTAACTGGGATCAAGCTGGGAGCTTCCCCGCAGTGGATGCAAAACCGTTTGATGGCCGCTGGCATCCGTCCGATCAATAATATCGTTGACATCACGAACTATGTCATGCTGGAATACGGACAGCCGCTGCATGCTTTTGATGCAGATAAGCTGGAGAAGGGCCACATTGAAGTGCGAATGGCCAAAGAAGGCGAAACGATCGTGACGTTGGATAGCCAAGAGCGCAAGCTGGAGCCGCATATGCTGCTCATTACGGATGGCGTAAAACCGGTAGCCATCGCAGGTGTTATGGGTGGCGAGAATTCCGAGGTAACGGAAACTACAGTGAATCTGTTGCTGGAATCCGCCAAGTTCGACGGTGGAACCGTTCGGAAAACGTCGCGCCAACTGGGGCTGCGTTCCGAAGCAAGCATGCGTTTTGAGAAAGAAGTCGATCCGGCTGCTGTCATTACGGCATTGAACCGTGCGGCTGAATTGATCCAGCGTTATGCGGAAGGCGAAGTTCATCAAGGGATCGTGGAAGCTGGAACAGCCGCAGCGGATAAACATGTTGTGCAGCTGTCGCTGGATAAACTGAATCGCTATCTGGGAACTGAGTTGTCCCTGCTTGAAGTGAAAACCATTTTCGCTCGTTTGCACTTTGCGTGTGGTGATGCGCAGCAGGGCTTGCTTGATGTTGAAGTGCCTAGCCGCAGAGGGGATATTACACTTGATGTGGATCTGTTTGAAGAGATTGCTCGTCTGTACGGATACGACAATATTCCAACTACTTTGATCGAAGGACCAACAACACCGGGTGCATATACACGTTCGCAAGCAATGCGTCGTACCATTCGTGGCCTGTTTGCAGGTAGTGGCTGGCAGGAAATGATCAGCTATTCATTCGTACACCCAGATAAAGTATCTTTGTTCCCTGCTCTAACAGAAGGTAGTAAAGCCGTGAAGTTGGCTATGCCAATGAGTGAGGACCGCAGCGTGCTTCGTAAGAGCATCTTGCCTCAAATGCTGGATGCAACGGTGTATAACATGAACCGCAAACATGATTCACTAGCTGTATTTGAAGTAGGCAGTGTGTTCTTCACTGAAGAAGAAAAGCTGACGAAGCAACCGCATGAGATTCCGGTTCTGAGCTTGTTGCTTACCGGAAATCGTGCATCCCAGCAGTGGAATGTGGGAGCAGAGAAAGTGGACTTCTTCGATCTGAAAGGTGCACTTGAGAACCTGTTCGCCTATGTGGGCCTGGAGCAGCGCATTCGCCTGGTAGCAAACAGCCCAGAAGGCTTCCATCCTGGTCGTTCCGCATCGGTATACCTTGAAGCAAAAGATGGCGGAGAGAGCAAACTGATTGGTACGATGGGTCAATTGCATCCTGAACTGCAACAGCAATATGATTTGAACGATGTATATCTCGCAGAGATCGGGCTTGAAGCGATCTATAGTGAAGCGGATGCGGATATCCGTTATCGTGAGCTTCCACGATTCCCGGCAGTTGAGCGAGATATCGCGGTTGTTGTGAGTAAAGATATCGAAGCTGGGGATATGCTGCGTTCGATTCGTGAATCTGCTGGCGAACTGTTGCAAACTGTACAGGTATTCGACGTGTTCACAGGCAGCAAGTTAGGTGAAGACAAGAAGAGCGTAGCGATGGCTCTCGTTTATCGCAACCGTGAACGCACATTGACGGATGAGGAAATTACTGAGGTTCATGCTCGTGTTGTTGCTCGTCTGGAGGAGCAATTTGGAGCCGAATTGCGTAAATAGAACATAAGTCAATTTTTTGAACAAAGATTAGCAGGAATTGCTTGAAGTCACATCGAATCCTTAGCATTAGAGGATCGATGTGACTTTTTTTGTTTTACAGCTTAGAATCAACATACAGACTTTAAGGAGGGCACAACTGTGACTATACCTGATCGTACACGCGTCACCGTAGAGATCTACGGGACTTCCTATAAACTGGTTGGCAGCAGTGCCGACTATATGAAACAAGTAGCTAACCTGGTGGATGAGCGAATGAGCGCCATCTCCAAACATAATTCCCGACTGGATACCCCGCGTATTGCAGTTCTAGCAGCTGTACATATGGCTGAGCAGTCTCTTCAGACTCAGGAAATTCGGAATGAGCTGAAAATGCTGACCGGTGAACGTACCGAAATGAGAAATGAACTTAATCGGCTGAATGCCATACAAAATGAACATCAGCAGGAACTGGAACGCAGGGACCAAGAACTCGCTGAAGCAATGAAGCTTAAGGCTGAGGTGGAACAGGCTATCGCGAAACTCCAGAAGGATCAGCAGGCAGAAGTAGCCAAGCTGAATACATTATTGGAGCAGGAACGCGCTCAGGCAGCAAGTCGCGAGCAAAAGCTTCAAGCCCAAACTGCTGCACAGCTGAAAGCGGCTGAGGAGAAGGCGCAGGCGCGTCTCAAAGAAGCAGAAGAAAAAGCAGCGAATCAAATCAAGAATGCACAGACTCAGGCGGCAGCGCAGCTGAAGGAAGCACAGACACGTTCAGCAAATGAGATGCAGCAAGCCCAGGCCAAAGCGGCTGCACAATACAAGGAGCTGCAGGAGAAGACGGCAGTTCAACTGAAAGAAGCCGAAGCTCGGGCCGTAGCAGAACGTCAAAAAATCGAGATGCAGGCTGCACAGCAGGTACAAATGGCGAAGGAACAAGCGGAAGCGGCAATTTTGTCTGAACTGGAACAAGCCGAAGCTCAATTGCAGAAGGTTCAGGATGAAGCCCAGCTTCAATATCGTGAACTTCAAAATAAGATGGAGCAGCGTATACAGCAGGCAGAGCAAGCTGCCGTCAATCAGGCTCAAGAACTGACTGAGAAGGCAAAAGAAGAACAAGTCGCACTGCAGCAACGAGCAGAGCAGAAGCGATTGGCTGAAATTGAACAGCTGAATGCAGCATTCAAGGAGTCATCCGAACTGGCGGAATTGGAATGGATGGAAAAAGAAGCGGCTTATGAAGAACAGCTTCAGCAAATCCATGAAGCAGCCCAGACCCAGGCGAACGAAGCTGCGGCAACTGCTGAAGCTTTGCTACAAGAAGAGCAAGGCAAGCTGAAGCAGCAGTTGGAAGAAGAGCGTAAACAGGCCAAATCGCGCTTAATCGATGTTGAAGCCCAATTAACCGAGGTACGTAAGCAGCTCAAGAATGCTCAAGAGGTGGTTGTGGATCAGGAGCAACAGCTCCAACACGAGCGTAATCAAACTGAAACGTTGCGCAGTGAACAAGCCGTATACAAACAGGAGCAAGATGTTCAGCTTCGTCGAATTACGGAATTGGAGCAGCAACTGGAACAATTAAAAGCAGATAGTGCTCTGCTGACTGAACAACTCCGCAACACAGAAGCTGAGGCCGAACATTTCCGGGAAGCGGAACAGCAATGGAAACAGCAGTATAACGAGACCGTTGAACGTGAATCTTCTCTGACAGCACAGCTGCGAAAAGTACAGGAGCAGCACAGTCAACTGGAGCAGGAAATCAAGAAACTTCGTGAAGCCGAAGCGAAATCCGAGGATGAGCAGCGCAGGCTGCAAAAAGTGCTTGAGCAGGCCCATGCGGCAGTACGCACATTACAACATGAACTTGGCGCACTGACGCAGAGCGAGCTGTCCTGGAAAGAGCAGGCTGAACAACGTCTGATCGAGATCGGCGAATTGGAGACACAGGTGCTTGAAGCTGCAGAACAGAATGAAACGTTGGAGTCAGGTGTACAGTCTCTTCATGATGAATTATCCGTTGTTAAAGAAGAAGCTCGTCACGCCAGCGAAGAAGCGGAACGTTACATTGCACAAGCTGGTCGTCTGGAGCTACAACATAAAGAGCTTGATGGTGAATTGAATGATGCACGTGAAGAACTGAGCAAGCTGCAGGAAAATTATAAACAAATCCGCAAGGATTATGGTGATGCTCTGCAGCGCGAAGAGGACTATACTCGCAAGCTGAATGAGATGAGCGAAGAAAAGAGAGAGATTGAGCGTGCGCTTGAAGAATCAAGACAGAATGCCAATCAGCTATCTGCTCGGATCGATGAGCAAGGCAGCTTACTGACTCAGACAGAAGAAGAAGCACTTGAGTGGCAGATTAAGCATGAAGAATTGTCTGCCCAACAGGCAGAGCTCTCCTCTCGCCTGCAAGAGCTGACTGCACGGGAAGTTGAACTGAAATCCAGAGTAGAACAAGCTGAACAACAAGCAGAACAACAAGATCAGGTTTGGCAACGTCGTGCTGATGAATGGGCGGCTCAGGAACAGTCCTGGCAAGATCGATGGGCTGCACTGGAGAATGAATTGAATCTCTGGCAGAAAGAAAGTGCTGCCAGTGTGGAGAAGGTAGAAGAGTTGGAACACGAGCGGCAGCAGCTTGCCCAGCAGCGTGCAGAAGCAATCGAAGAAAAGCAGACGATGGAAAATGAACTGCTGGATATCGGTGAGCGGTATGAACTTGCGGCCAATCAGTTACGTTTGCTGCAAGTTGAACGTGAGATGGAGCAGGAGAAGGCGGAGCAACTGAATACGGATTACCGCCAATTGCGGGATGAATATACGAAATTGCAGACGGAATATAACGAATGGATTGAATTGATTGAGCAGGATCAGACCTAGCTGATGATTATGTCATAACTGGAATCCTGGACAGCGCACTCTTGTACAATTTGTTATAATGAAGAAAGAGCTCCCGTCGCTACGGGGGCTCCTTGTCTTGAACACTATTCTTCAACAATAATTTTGGAGATCATACTGCCGTGACCGCTTCCGCAATAGACGGAACAGGACATTTCAAATTCCCCTGCTTTGTCGGGAGTGATCACTTTGGAACTGTTCTGGGTATCCAGCCGAAGGTTCAGCTCAGGTACTAGAACACCATGGTTTCCGTTTGTATTTTCATAAACAATCTTAACCGGGACACCTTTTTTTAAATGGTATTCAGGTTGGTCAAATTCATAGTTGCTTGCTTTGATTACCAGTTCTTCGCTTGCAGTTGCACCCGAGTCGGACTCACCGTTTGATTCTGCGGATTGTCCAGTTCCACCACATGCAGCAAGGACCAGAATCAACATACAGGCTGCAAGCCATGCCAGGCCTTTCTTCATCATATGCCTCCTCAAAAAGCGTGATATGGATAAAATTTGAATGATTTCTCCAGTCATCATACCGCAAATTGAAGATGCCTGTACATGCTGCCTATGTCGTTTTTTTGAACATCAGCATGCGCACAACCTAAAAAAATAAACCTCATCAGGCGTTTAAGCCATCAGAGGTTTAGGGGAAGCCTATGGAGAGTAGGTACGTTGGAGCCTATGCGTGATCTTTGGATCTTCTTCCGGCATCAAAAGGGGTGGAAACCGGGATGAACAGATCAATGATCCCAATGACCAATGCAGCCAGAACAGCACCAAGCAGACTGACATGTACATGATCTACGACATATTGACCAATCCAGATCACTAGTGCGCTGACGATGAAGCCGACTATACCGCGGCCAAAAGGATTAACCCTTTTACCGAAGATGCCTTCAACAACCCAGCCAAGCAGAGCAATAACCAGAGCAAGCATCAGTGCGCTCCAGAAACCACCGACGGCGAATCCGGGTACGATCCAGCTGACGACCATCAATACAATTGCGGCGATGATAAATCGCACGACATGTCCCAGAAAATTCATGGTGTTATACCTCCTTTATTCAAATCGGATTGAGCATTGTACATCCTGTTCACTGGTGAGGTTGCACAATCCTGACACCTGTAGTTTGCGGCGCTATGTCCCAAGTTATGTGTGGAAGGATTCGTTAAATAGCGCTAGAAAGTTTCTTTCGTTATAATACAGTTATAGTTTGGAAGGAGTTGTACACTTGGACACGAAAATTTTACAAACACTGGAATATCGCAAAATTTTAAATACATTGCAAAGCTTTGCCCAGACTACGATGGGAAAAAAGAAAGCGGAACAATTGGAGCCGATCAGTGAACTGGAAGAAGTGAAGAGACTGCTCCAGCAAACCGATGAAGCTTTTACGTTTGATCGTCTGAAAGGCTCTCCATCTTTTGGGGGAATTGTGGATATTACCGCGTCGATCAAACGTGCTGAAATAGGGGGCACGTTGAACCCGCATGAGTTACTGGGAATTTCCAACACCACTTTGGCAGCACGTCGATTGAAACGTCAGATCGCTGCCCTCCACGATGATGAAAAAGTGGAATCCATTTTCTATATCAGTGATCAGTTATCTGAGCAAAAAACGCTGGAAGATGCGATTCGTATCTGTATTGACGACAATGCTGAAGTTTCAGACAGCGCGAGTGTAACACTGGCGCAGATTCGTCGTGAGCTGCGCGGCGGTGAAGCTCGCATCCGTGAGAAACTGGATTCAATGATACGTTCTTCTACGGTATCCAAAATGCTGCAGGACCAGCTGATTACAATTCGGGGAGACCGTTTCGTGATTCCCGTGAAATCGGAATATCGCTCGTACTTTGGTGGGATTGTACATGATCAATCCGGTTCGGGAGCAACGCTGTTTATTGAGCCAGAGTCCATCGTTGCGATGAATAACAAATTGCGCGAGACCCGAATCCGGGAAGAACGCGAAATTGAAGTGATTTTGCAGAAATTAACAGCACTTGTCAGTGAACAGGCAGAATGGTTATTGTATGATGTTGACCTGCTGGGATCGCTTGATTTCATTTTTGCCAAAGCACGTCTTGCCCGTGAACTGAAAGCCACATTGCCACGTATGAACGATCGCGGATTCATCAAGCTCAAAAAGGGACGCCATCCTCTGATCTCGATTGAAAATGTGGTGCCAACCGACATTGAACTCGGCAACGATTATACGTCCATTATCGTAACGGGTCCAAACACAGGTGGTAAGACAGTAACGCTCAAAACGATTGGGTTACTGAGCCTTATGGCGATGTCGGGTTTGTTCGTTCCAGCCGAAGACGGCAGCCAGCTCTGCGTATTTGATGCGATTTATGCGGATATCGGTGATGAACAAAGTATTGAACAGAACCTGAGTACGTTCTCCAGTCATATGACTAACATCATTCGGATATTGAAAAACATGACGACCAAAAGTCTGGTGCTGCTCGACGAACTTGGGGCAGGTACCGACCCAGCAGAAGGTTCTGCGCTGGCGATCTCCATTCTGGAGCATATGCATCAGACTGGATGCCGCATGGTAGCAACAACGCATTACAGTGAGCTGAAAGCTTACGCTTATGAGCGAAAAGGTGTTATTAATGCCAGCATGGAATTCGACGTTAACACTCTGAGCCCTACCTACCGACTGCTCGTTGGTGTGCCGGGACGGAGTAACGCTTTCGCAATTGCGGAGCGGCTCGGCCTGCCAGGATACATTCTGGATTACGCGCGTGGCGAAGTGAAAGAGGAAGACCAGCGCGTAGAGCATATGATCGCTTCCCTGGAAGAAAACCGGCTTACTGCGGAGCAAGAACGTGAGAGTGCAGAGCGTTTGCGCCAAGATATGGAGAAATTGCGCAGCCGTCATCAAGCCGAACTGGAGAAATTGGAACAGCAGCGTGACCGACGCATTGAAAAAGCGGAAGAAGATGCTCGTAACATTGTGGACAAGGCCAGAGCAGAAGCTGAGAAGATTATAGCTGATCTTCGCCAGCTCGCCATGGAAGAAGGCGCATCCGTGAAAGAGCACAAACTTATTGCTGCTCGCAAACAACTGGATGAAGCTGAACCTGAGAAACGCAAGAAGACAGTTAAACGCACTTCAACGGCAACGAAGTCTCGGGCCATCGGACCGGGCGATGAAGTTCTTGTCTACAGTTTGAATCAAAAAGGTCATGTGGTGGAGATGTCAGGCACCAAGGATGCCATGGTTCAATTGGGGATCATGAAAATGAAAGTATCCCTGAATGATCTTGAATTACAACAGTCTGCACCAGCAGAAGCCAAACCGAAGCAGAAACCGGTAACTGGTGTGAAACGAACTCGCGATGATAATGTGAAAAGTGAACTGGATCTGCGGGGGACGAATCTGGAAGAAGCCTTGATGGAGACAGATCGTTTTATTGATGAAGCTTTCCTTGCTAATCTGGGTCAGGTTTATATTATTCACGGTAAAGGAACAGGAATTTTACGTTCCGGTATTCAGGATTACCTGCGTAAGCATAGACATATAAAAAGTTACCGGCTGGGCAATTACGGAGAAGGCGGAAACGGTGTGACCGTCGCAGAATTGGAATAGCCCGACCAGGAATCAAAGAAGTTCTGCCGCCTGACGAGTTCAGGCAGCAGAATGGGGAAGGGGAACGGTGAGTGAAAGGGACGATTGACGAATTGCTGTCTCATCCCTTGGGGATGGTGCTCGGATTTTTCTCCGTAGCGATTATGGAGCTGCTTGTATTTCTGGCTTGCTTTGAACTGGTGACCAAGTACAAATGCTGGCATGAAATCAAGAAGGGCAATGTGGCGGTTGCGATGGCTACAGGAGGCAAAATCTTTGGAATCTGCAACGTGCTTCATTTCTGCATTCAGACCAAATCATCGGTGTATGAAGCGATGACGTGGTCATTTGTAGGATTTGTCCTTCTGCTCATTGCCTATTTTCTATTCGAGTTTCTGACACCGGTGTTCTCCATTGACAAGGAGATTGAAGCGGATAACCGGGCCGTTGGATTGATATCTATGATTATTTCCGTCTCGTTGTCATTTGTTATTGGCGCGAGCATCATGTAGGGGGACCGTTCATGAAAATATTGATACGGATTCTGTTTGCTGCATCGATTGTATTTTTTGCCATTGGCGTCATTTATGTTTTAAACACATGATTATTCGAAAGAGAAAGGTTGATTCAATATGGAACCAACAGTATGTCCATGGTGCCACACCGAGATTGTATGGGATGAGGAGCTAGGTCCTGAAGAAGAATGCCCTTACTGTCACAATGAATTAAAGGGATACCGTACACTAAACATCAATATCGGTGATGAAGAGAACAATGAATCTGAGGAAGACATCTATGATATGGATGAAGTTGAGGACGATGAACAAACTACCGATCTCGCCAATCTGTGGGGTGATGAAGTAGAGCTGAAAATGCCGGAGCTTCGCACATTGACGAAGTATGCGGATGAGGGCAATGATCTGATTCAATACGAAGAAGGCGTGGAGAAGCAACTTGATTTGCAAGAAGAAGTTCCAGAATGTCCACACTGCCGTGAATTCATGATTCTTACGGGTACACAGAAGGCAAGCAAGGATACGTTCAATCCTGTTGCCAATGCCGTAACTGGTACGGATTCGTTGCTTGATGCGCCGTTCTCTGTACAAATGTATGTATGCTCAGGCTGCTTCCAGGTTCAATATAACCTGTCCGAGGATGACCGTCTGCGTCTGATCCAGAATTTGAGTGCGCGGAAATAAGGGAGTATACTGCTCTGAAAATATATAATATTCCGAAAATTCATCATGTTTTCCTTCTGCTTGGGGTACGTTAACCCTGAGACCTTGCCTGTGAAGTGCTGACTTCAGGTGGAATAAGGAGGGAGCAGATGAAGATTTCTCTGGGCCGACAATCCATTCTGCTACTAGGCGTGAATGGATTGTTTGTGTTAGCCGGAGCTTTGTCGGGGACGTTTCTGAACGTGTATCTATGGAAAAGCCGCCCGGATTACGCCATGCTGGGATGGTTCACGATAAGCCAACAAATTGCACTGGGACTCACTTTTTGGCTTGCGGGAAAGTGGGTCAAGGAACATAACAAAATGAGTGCGTTGCGCTTGGGAACAGCCTTGTCAGGTATTTTTTACATGCTTGTGTTATGGGCAGGGCCAAAAGCGGTTGACTGGATATGGCCTCTGGGGATTTTGTTTGGATGTGCACTGGGATTGTTCTGGATTGCGTTCAATGTGGTTTATTTTGAGGTGACTGACCGGGAGAATCGGGACCTGTTCAATGGTTGGGTGGGTTTACTGGGTTCGATGACAGGTATTATCGGTCCTTGGTTCTCAGGTCTAATTATTTCACGGATGGTTGATAATTCGGGTTATCGCCTTATTTTTACGGTGTCGTTGGTAATTTATGTGATTGCCGTTGTGTTCAGTTTTTTTCTGAAAAAAAGGGAGGTCAGCGGAACATACCGCTGGTCTGAACCGTGGCGACAGCTGTCTGCCAAAGATAGCGCATGGAGGCCGCTTGGCATGGGATTGTTTGCGCAAGGCGTGCGAGAAGGCGTATTTGCCTTTCTGATTGCGTTGCTCGTCTATGTGGCAACTAAGCAGGAATATAAGCTTGGGCAGTTCTCACTAATCACTTCTGCCGTAGCACTGGTGAGTTACTGGGCTGCAGGAAAATGGTTTAAGCCGCAATACAGGTCCAGGGGGATGTTAGCCGGTGCGATATTGTTATTCATCGTGTTGATTCCGCTATTATGGAAGGTCAGTTATGGTACGCTTTTAATTATGGGAATTGGATCTGCCTTGTCGATGCCGTTGTATATTTTGCCGATGATTTCGGCAGGATTCGACCTGATGGGGGCGAACGGCGAAAATGTAGAGAAAAGGGTTGAACTTGTCGTATTAAGGGAGCTTTGTTTGATGGTCGGTCGTTTATTTGGCCTTGCTGTATTTATTCTGACGGTTATGAATGGCCCTTCGTTACAAACGTTAACCTGGCTTATTGTGACACTTGGAGCTTTCCCGCTCATTGGCTGGATATTTATGCGCAAAATACTTGGACATTGGGATCAACAAGGACCTTCTGTGTAGCAAAAAAAGGGGACGGCTCAGGAGTTCATTCCTGAGCGCGTACCCTTTTTTTTCGATTAGAGGGGAGAGGGTTTACTCGTTCTGGTTAATGAGAAAAGTTCCAGATCCTTATTCTCTTTCCCTGTTATAGTATCCGTTAAGATGGATGCAGCAATCATGCTGTATACGGTACCATTACCGCCATATCCTTCCAGGAAATAGGAGTGTGGATACTCCGGATGCGGTCCGATAAAGGGAAGTCCGTCATGTGTATTGCCAAAAGTGGCTTCCCAAGCATAATCAATTTCGAGGTCTGGCAGTGGAAAATACTCCGCAACTCTCTCCAGTAGAACCCGTGCTCTGTTCAGAGCTCGAATAGCACGCTGGTCCTCATGAGGCGTATTTTCATCGAGACCACCAGCAATAATCCTGCCATCTGGTGTTGTCCGCATGTACAGATAAGGACGAGATGTTTCCCAAATCATGCTTTGCTTATACCAGTTGCTGAGGTCATTCAATGGTTTGGTCGCAATCGCATAAGTACTCTGTAAATAGGCACCACGATCATTTTTGATCTCCTGCGTTTCATAACCTGTGGAGAAGATTACATTTTTGGCTTTGATCGTGCCATTGGGGGTATAACAGACAACGCCATCTTCCTTAAAGTCACAGTGTGTCATTTCAGTCTGTTCGAATACCCGTGCGCCCTTTTGTACAGACGAATGAAGAAGAGCATGCACTAATCGGTAAGGATTAACTTCAGCATCCCCATATGTATATAAAGCCGCTGAACGGCTAAATGGGAAATGACTCTCGATCTTCTCTTGATTCCATAACTCTACTTCAAATCCATAACGTCTCAGGGTATGATACTCCTCTTCCAGTTTGGTCACATCGTCTTCTGTGCTGGCACAGTATAGACTCGTCCGAGGAATAAACCAAGTATCCATTTCAAGACCCGACACGACTTCCTTTAACTGCTGCATCGCATTGCGGCACAATTCATAAAATCTCACCCCTTGTTCCTCACCAAACGTATTAATGCACGAGGTAAGTGTTTTGTCATTGGTATACTGAAGCAATCCCGTGTTAGCCATGCTGCTCCCCGTGCCTATTTTTCTTTTATCAATGACAACCGTGTCTATTCCACGATCTGTTAAGAGCTTGGCTGAGAGCGCCCCCCCCATGCCTCCTCCGATGATCAAGGTATCACAGGAGAGATTTGTTTCGAGAATGGGATAACTGGAATTTGATTGTAATGTGGTAGGCCAGAATGGATTACCATTTATAAGTTCCATAGGATTCACCTCAGTAAGAATGTATTAAGTGAGTATACTTTTGAGTGACCGGGTTAACAATAATTGCGCATAACTTAATGCCGAGGAGGTCAACCAGAATATGCAGAATCAATCCATGCAAGCGCTGAGTCCGAAAGAGTTAAATTATATTGCGGATTCAATAACCAATGAAGAATTGCTAATCAAACAGTGTGCGGCTACAGCTTCCATCTCACATAATCCGCAAATCCAGCAGGCACTGAATCACTATGTTCGTTCCCATGAACAGCATCTGAACACACTTGTCAATGCTTTGCAGCAACATCAATCTATTGCTCCAACACAAGCACAGTAATAGAAGCCGAATCTAACCGTATAGGAGGAAACTTTGTGTATTCTCAATCTTTATCATCTAATGGATCATTTATGCAGGAGCAGGATTTGTTGAAGTCGATTCTTGCGGATTTAAGACGAACCGCGCGCGAATATACGACAGCAACTACCGAAGCTTCCTGTCCTATTACACGTCGGATGTTCACAGACTTGACCAATGATACACTCCGTTTGCAAGGTGAGCTGTTCAATGTGATGCAGCAGAACAACATGTATTCGGTAGGTTCGAAGGCATTGCGCCAGGATGTGGACAAGCAGATTCAATCGGCCCACCAGACCCAACAGAAATGTCAACAGTTCATTCAGGAAAAGAATACGCAGACGAGTGCTTACAGCCAGGCGCCTAATGTACCCCAGCATCAACCGAATTACGGTAACCCTTATTACATGTAACCTTTGTCATTATGATTTGAAGCAGGTACTGTTGCAGACCATACCACCGCTTGCCCGAATTCAGGGCGGGCGGTTTTTGTCTTTGCATGATCGTTGAATTCATGTAATATAAGTATTAATTCATTTTCAGGAACCTGAATGACGCTGGAGGGAAAGACATGAAGGATCTGAACGATCTGCAATTAAAAGTTCTGGATTTGTTGAAGGAAGACGCGAGAAGGACTCCCGCACTGCTGTCGACGCTGCTGGGGGAGTCGGAAGATAAGATCAAGAACGCCGTGGCCCAGCTTGAACAGGACCACGTGATTGTAAAATACGCAACCGTTGTGAACTGGAGCAAGATTGATGATGAGAAAGTAACAGCCTTGATTGAAGTACAGATTACGCCTGAGCGTGGTCGTGGCTTCGAAGGGATCGCTGAACGCATTTATCTGTATCCGCAAGTGAAATCGGTATATCTCATGTCAGGTGCATATGATCTGCTCGTAGAAGTAGAAGGTGGCAACCTGCGTGAAGTCGCTAATTTTGTATCGGAGAAATTGTCTCCGATTGACTCTGTACTTTCAACCAAAACGAATTTTATTCTTAAAAAATATAAGCAGGACGGGATTATTTTTGAAGACCATCAGGAAGACAACCGTCTCATGATCTCGCCGTAAAGGAAGATGTGTCATGATAGTGAATGAACAGACAACAGGAAACAACAAGAAAATGACTTCGTACTTGGCTCCATTGGTTCAACAGATACCGCCATCCGGCATACGCAAATTTTTTGATCTAGTTGGCGATAACAAAGATATCATCACACTGGGTGTAGGTGAACCGGACTTTGTAACACCATGGCATATGCGTGAAGCTTGTGTGTACTCACTCGAAAGAGGAATGACCAGTTACACTTCCAATGCAGGGATGCCGAAACTGAGGGAAGCCATTAGCGAGTACCTGGATACTCAGTTTGATACCAAGTATGATCCAAAAGACGAAATTATTGTTACCGTTGGTGGCAGTGAAGCCATTGATTTGGCATTACGTGCCTTGATCGTACCCGGAGACGAAATTCTGATTCCAGAACCTTCGTATGTAGCATATTCACCGATCGCTTCGATTGGTGGAGGTATACCGGTTGGTGTAGAAACGTATGCGAAGGATCAGTTTAAACTGACTGCCGAGGCGCTGGAAGCGGGAATTACGCCGAAGTCCAAGGTTCTTATTCTATGTTATCCGAGCAATCCTACAGGTGCCATCATGACCTATGAAGAATGGTTACCGATTGCTGAAGTGATCAAAAAGCATGACCTGATCGTCATTGCGGATGAGATTTATGCTGAGCTGACATATACGCAAAAACATGTTAGTTTCGCTTCGATTCCGGATATGAAGGAACGAACCATTTTGGTGAGTGGGTTTTCCAAGGCTTTTGCCATGACCGGCTGGCGGATCGGGTATATGTGCGGACATCCTGAACTAATTGCAGCCATGCTCAAAATTCATCAGTATACGGTGATGTGTGCACCTGCCATGGGACAGGTGGCCGCGCTTGAGGCATTGACAAACGGTTTAGGTGAGAAGGATAGAATGGTTGAATCCTATAATCAGCGCAGACGCCTTATCGTGCAGGGTTTTAGAGATATCGGGCTGGACTGTCATGAACCCCAGGGAGCATTTTATGCATTTCCTAGTATCCAGAAGACGGGGCTGAGTTCGGATCTGTTTGCTGAGCGTTTGCTAACGGAAAATAAAGTGGCGGCGGTTCCGGGTAATGTATTTGGTCCACAAGGTGAGGGGTTTCTTCGTTGTTCCTATGCAACATCGGTGACCCAATTGAATGAAGCACTGGAACGAATCGGAAACTTTGTTTACAAACTGCAAAAAGAGGGTTAATAGGGATTAGAAGCCTTTGAGTAATATGAACATTTTTCAAACTAGAAAAAAATAACTTTCTTTTACAAAATATTGTGATATAATTTCAATTTGAAATATGTTTTTCTTGTATTTGGAAACTAATTTTTCCAAGGAGGGGTTGGCTTTGTTTTGTGTTGAATATGATTTACCGACTAATCGTGGGCATTATTTGGCAGAAGGCGATCATGGCGACCGATGGTCGGTGAAACCGGATCACGCATCTTTGCATAACGTTTCCTTGGAAGATGAGATCCATATGCTACGCCGCAAGATGGAACAGATATTCCTTGAAGAGAAATCATTCACATCCGATATTGTAATTGAAATTAGCAGTTTACTAGATTTGAAGATTAATGAATACATGAAGGCTAATCCGATCAAAGGAAAGTAATTTTTCGTTGTATCGAAACGTTACGCATATGCAATTCAAAGAAGACCCGGCAGGGGTCTTTTTTTTGATCTATGAATAGATTGCTTCGGATAGGCAGGGTTATTTTTTTGCGTGGAACAATTGTGATATATTGTACATAGGAGACTAAAGGGGGAACTGGAATGAAGAGATTTTGGGGGCTTGCCGCAATCATTTCTATGATTTTTCTGCTTGCTGGCTGTGGCGGTAAGGACGGTTTTACAATTTTTATCATTGATAACCAAGGAAATCCATCCGTGATCTCGGAGCAGTTGCAAGCTAATTTGCAGCAGAAGCTGGGCGAGGAGCCCAAGGTGGAGGTTATCACCAGTGCGATGTATGATGTGCAGAAAATTATGGTAGAGTACGCGGCCGGTGGTCATGATATTTTCATTTTGCCTGAGGCTGATATGAAGCAGTACGGAAGTAACGGCTCCAATATTCCGCTGGATGATACATTTGATGCGGAGAAGTATAAGCGCGGTGTATTTGAAGGCGGGGTCTTGGTTGAAAAGGGTGAAGGAGATGACGGTTCAGATATCAAGACAGAATCACATCTCTATGGCATTCCGCTGGAAGATATGAAAATGTTCAAAGATGTAGATTATGCTGCGCAAAATCTGTTTGCTACCATTCCAGTTTCGGCGTCTAGTGTCGAAGAATCCAAGAAAGTGCTGAAGGCGCTGACAGAGTAAATGCAATCTAGTATGGCTACTGAAGGAGGGGAGCGGATTGCTAATTACGGTCACAGGCGGCATAGGCAGTGGTAAAACCCGATTTGCGCTTGGATACGCAGCCCGGATTAGCCGGGAGGGCATCTATTTATCCACTGGTGATCATGATCCCGTGATTCCCGAATTGCCATCCGCTCATTATCGTGCCATCCAGGCTGGGAATGGCCAGCACCTGACGGAGGTGCTTCACCAGATTAATCGGGAATCCAATCTCTTCTTGGCAGATCAGCGTATTGTCATTGTGGATAGTCTGACCGCATGGATGGCAGCCGGGTTCAGGGCAAGTGATGATCTGGATCAGCAGCGTTCAGAGACACAGCTGTTGCTGGACGCCCTTCTGTCTTACCAGGGAAAACTGCTTGTGATTACCAATGAAATGCACGGCTCTTTGTATCCTTCAGAGGAAGAACGAATTTTTGCAGCAAGAATGGCGTCAGTTAACCGGGCGTTGCAGGCGCATTCGGAACAGATGTATCTGTTAATATCTGGCCTGCCTGTAGATCTCAAAGATCGAGGGCTGCGCTATGAAGATTAACATTTCATTATGTTAACGATGGACGAGCCTAAAGAAGCCTCTGTCACCACAAATGTGGTGCGGAGGCTTTATTTTATGACAAATGCGATGCGTGTAAATTTCTTTATTTCCGAGTTTTATTTCTTCTGATCCACCAAATTATACAGCCCACAACAATAATCGCTAGAAGTACATATACGACCAGGGAGTACACGTCCATAAAGTGCAGGATACTCTCCCATGACGCACCGAGAGCCGCACCAACCGAGACGAGAATAATATTCCAGGCCAGTGTTCCAATGGTTGTGAAGAGCAGGAATAAACCAAATTTCATGTTGGACATGCCGGCAGGAATCGAAATCAGGCTGCGAACAAGGGGGACCATGCGACAGAATAATACGGTCCACATTCCATATTTGTCAAACCATGCATCGACACGGTGGATATCTTCTTTTTTGATCCGCAGAATATGACCCCAACGTTCTACAATCTTCTCCAGCCGATTAACATCAATCAGTAGTCCGATCCCATAGAGAATGACTGCCCCAAGCACAGAACCAATGGTAGCAGCAAGAATAACACCGGGAAGGGTCAAGCTGGTGTAGGTGGTCATGAAGCCGCCAAAAGGTAATATGATTTCGGAGGGGATGGGGGGAAATACGTTTTCAAGCGCAATAATGAGTGCAATGCCTATGTAGCCGTATTGTTCCATGAAATCGGTTATCCAGTTTTGCATAATCGTCTCCTCTACTTTTGGTTTGCAAGGATTTGGCGTATACTCGGCAGAGTACACCAACTCATATATACGTGTGAAGGATCTCACTGGTTTCTGAAAATAATAGCATTCCCGTATTCATAGCAGGTCAAGTATACTGATTAAGTTAAACTCTAGAAGGGCATGCATTTATATTTAACCCCAGCGTTCTACCATGCGAATGATATTAAAAATAGGAGGGATTACAATGGGCATATATACACGAACAGGTGACGAGGGACAAACCTCAGTCATTGGTGGACGGGTCATCAAGGACGATGATCGGGTTGAAGCATACGGGACAATTGATGAGCTGAATTGTTTTGTTGGGCAAGCCATCAGTTTTATTGATCAAGCAAACGGGAAATTTGAGGATTTGCGTGAACACTTGCTCGAAATTCAGCAAGAATTGTTTGATTGCGGGTCCGATCTCGCCTTTGTAAAAATTAGCGAAACCAAATATAAAGTACGGGATGAGATGGTCACCCGGCTTGAGCAATGGATAGATCTGTATGATGCGGAAAATCCGAAGGTGGAGCGGTTTATTTTGCCTGGGGGCAGTCTGCTCTCTTCCACATTACATGTCTGCCGCACAGTATGTCGCCGCGCTGAGCGCCGCGCCGTAACACTCGGACAGCATACGGATATCAACCCTTCTGTACGACGTTATTTGAACCGTCTGTCTGATTATTTCTTCGTTGTAGCACGGACTGCCAATGCGAGACAGCAGGTAGCTGACATTGAGTATGTGCGGAGCAAAAAAGTATTCCGCCGCAAAGACAAAGAATGAGCGATTATTATTCACCACTTACTTACACGGTTCCCGAAAATGAAGATGGCTGGTTGCTGAAGACCGTGCTTCAGCGGCGCCTACAGGTTTCGCGCAAGCTCCTGTCGAGAATCAAACTTACAGAGCAGGGAATTATGTTGAATGGCGAGCGAGTATACATCAGCGTCAAAGTTAGCGCAGGTGACGTCCTGGAAGTCAGGATGGAACAGGAAGAGTCGGATGATATTTTACCTGAGCCGATTCCCTTTACGATACTGTATGAAGATGAGCACTTGCTTATAGTGAACAAAGATTCTGGTGTCATCGTACATCCAACACATGGGCATTACACAGGTACACTGGCAAACGGGGTTGTCCATTATTGGAAGTCCAAAGGCGAGCGTTTCCGTTTCAGACCGATTCATCGACTGGATCAGGAAACATCGGGTGTGCTGGCAATCGCAAAAAATCCATATGTGCACCAGCATGTGTCTGAACAGATGATCGCTGGAACGGTGGATAAACAATATATTGCCTTTGTGCACGGTAGTCCTGCCCAAGAAGAGGGGGCCATCGATGGGCCGATTGATCGTGATCCCGAAGAGCCGCATCGTCGAATCGTTACACCTGACGGGTATGCCGCAAGAACGTTATACACGACCGTTGCAAGGTGGGTGGGCGGAAGCGCCAGTGCGGTGAACCTGAAGCTGGAGAGCGGCAGAACCCACCAAATAAGAGTGCATATGACATCGATTGGCTGCCCTTTAATTGGGGATCGGATGTACAAGACCCTTCCTGTGCATGAGATCGATGAGCAGACCATGGCTGTTCGAGATGAACGAGACACTTGGATTGCCCGTCAGGCATTGCACGCATGTGAGCTGGCGTTTGACCATCCCATTTTGCAAAGTCGGATGACGTTCCAAGCCCCGTTGCCCGCTGATTTGGCAGCCCTGGAGGCACGTTTGGATGCCGAGGCATCACCGAGAGAAGTGTTGTAGGAATCTATCAAACAGCCTGCAATTCGGCTGTGTGTAGTAGCTCAGAGTACATTTGTGGCCAGCTGTAAGTCAACGGTTAGTTACCTTAACCCATGTGAGGTATGCAAACTGCATCCGAACAAAATGCCGTAGGCTAATTTTTAATATTTTCAGGTTGTAAGATTTTATGTTTTAGGCTTTTGATCCTAAAGCCGAATGGACATTTTTCTCATTCGCAAAGAGGTTTAAATTTACAGTGCGATGGTATCGGTTTGGAGCGACTTTTGGATTTGCGAAGCAAACCAAGGGAAGCGAGAAATCGAAACCGGAGCACCCGATACCGGAGCAATTTTAGGAGGACCAGTAACGATGAGTAATCTAAAAGTATATCAATATGCCAAATGTGGCACGTGCCGTAAAGCCGTAAAATGGCTGGAAACTCAGGGGCATGAGCTGGAATTAATCCCTATTTTCGACACACCTCCATCCGAAACAGAATTAACGGAATTGATTCAGAAGAGCGGACTTGAAGTGAAGAAGTTCTTCAATACGAGTGGGGAAGTATACAAGGAGCAGCAATTGAAGGACAAGCTGCCGGGGTTGTCCACAGAAGAGCAGATTCGTTTGCTGGCTTCCAATGGTCGTCTGATTAAACGTCCAATCGTTACGGATGGTCACAAAGTGACCGTAGGTTTCAAGGAAGATACGTATGAGCAGGAATGGAACAACGCGTAATTTATAGACGAATGATTTCATTGATTGTTAAATGAACCAAGGTGAAAAAGGCTCTGAATGTTCAAATTTCAGGGCTTTTTTGGCTGGTCGATCCTTGGCGGAACTATGCTATAATGATAGAATTAGTTCGATATTTTATTTGCTAGATACAGGACAGGAGAGAACAAATTCAAGTGAATCAACGTAATGAACCTACTTTGTTGCTGGTAGATGGTATGGCGGTGTTGTTCCGTGCATTCTATGCAACATCTGCAAGCGGATATATCAGACGTACAAAGGCAGGCGTGCCAACCAACGCAGTATACGGATTTATCCGTTATTTCTGGGATGCGGTTCAGACCTTTGGGCCAAGTCATGTCGTATGCTGTTGGGATATGGGGGGCAAGACGTTTCGCGGTGAAGAGTATGCAGCGTACAAGGGGAACCGTCCGGAAGCTCCGGATGATCTGATTCCTCAGTTTGCTCTGATTCGCGAAGTGATGGATAGTTTGAACATTCCGAATATTGGCGCTCAAGGATATGAAGCTGATGATTGCATCGGTACACTTGCCAAATACTACACCGAGCAGACGGATATGAACGTGATGGTACTTACGGGTGACCATGATATGCTGCAACTGATTGATGATCGCACAAGCATTATTATTATGAAAAAAGGTCATGGCAATTACATGGTGTATACGCCTGAATCTCTAATGACGGAGAAACAACTGACACCTCGTCAAGTGATTGACATGAAAGGTCTGATGGGCGATGCCAGTGACAATTATCCTGGGGTACGGGGCATTGGGGAGAAGACGGCTTTGAAACTTGTGCAGGAGTTTGGCTCCATTGAAGGTATTTTGGACAATATGGATAAGCTTACCCCTTCGGTACGTAACAAGATTGAGAATGATCTCGACATGCTTCATCTGTCCCGCAAACTGGCAGAGATTCACTGTGCTGTTCCGGTAGCATGTGCACTGGATGTATGTGAATTGCGTCTTGATCCGGATATGGTGATGGACAAGTTCGAACAACTTGAGATGAAGAGCCTGGGCTCTTGGATGGGAGTGGCAATAGGGTGAGTAGCATGCAGACAAAACGGACGGGCAAAAAGTGGTGGACAGGGGCTATGGCCCTCGTCCTTGCTTTGCCTGTAGTCCTTTCAGGAGCAGTGAGTGTTCCACAGACAGCAGATGCCAAAGCGACAATTAGCACCAAGGTACAGAAAGTAAAAGCAGCAGGACGCAGTTTTACCGTGCAGACGGTTAGTATTCCCAAGGGTACACCAGTTACCGTAGGATTAGCGAAGAAGCAGGTTGGTCAGACTGCAACATTACCTTCGATTGTTAAGGCATATGGCGCGCAAGCGGCCATTAACGGAGCGTTTTTTGAAGCGTATAACGGAGCTCCAGATCCATACGGCATGTTAATAGCAAACGGCAAAGTTATACATATTGGAA
Source organism: Paenibacillus taichungensis (assembly GCF_013359905.1). Classification (GTDB taxonomy): domain Bacteria; phylum Bacillota; class Bacilli; order Paenibacillales; family Paenibacillaceae; genus Paenibacillus; species Paenibacillus taichungensis. Next base: position 964,916 of record NZ_JABMCC010000121.1, read on the forward strand.
GATACGGAACAACGATTGGATTTAAGGAAGATGGCTCAGCCATCATGGATTCGCTTCAAGTGAGCCTGACGGGTAAAGTAACAGATAAAGAAGGGAAATCACGCAGTTGGTATGCGACCTTTATTAACCGAACACCTTCCGCGAATGCGAGTATTACGATGTTATACACGCCAGAGCGGGGATCTACAGTCGGGTTCAAAGGAGGTACGGCGGTTGTGATGGAGAAAGGGATTGTCACCAAGAAAGCACCGAATACCGATGTAGCCATTCCGAAGAATGGCTCGGTACTGGTCTTCACGGGGAATCAGAAATCTTCGTCCGACCGCTTTACCGTTGGATCAACTGTAGAGATGAATTATAAGTACACCAATGCAGCGGGCACGGAGATCCCTTGGCAAGATGTAGTCACCGCTGTGGGCGCAGGTCCACGTCTGGTGAAAGACGGCAAAGTTGCCGTAAATCCAGCAAGTGAGGGCTTCAAGGATACCAAAATTCTCAATGCCTCCGGCGCAAGAAGCGGTATTGCCATAATGGCCGACGGTTCGGTTATGTTGGCTACCGTGTCAGGAGCGACAATTAAGGAATGGGCTGCTGTCATGCAGAAGCTTGGAGCCAAACAGGCAATGAACCTGGATGGTGGTGCATCTTCTGGCATGTATGCTGGCGGCAAAATGCTTACTTCCCCGGGCCGCTTGTTAAGTAATACACTTGTTTTTGGGGGCTCTGTTCATTAAAAGAAAGCTAATATGGGAGGTAGGATCAGATGACACTCACACATAACCGGAAGCCAGATGAAAGCAAAACGGCGGTATTAGCTGTAAACGTAGGGCAAGTTCAGGCCTTGCCTGGCCAGAAGCGCGAAGTGATGAGCGGCATTGTGAAACATCCCATATCCAGCCCGGTCTTTCTGTCATTCACCGGAATGACAGGGGATGCCCAGGCTGATCTGGAGCATCATGGTGGGCCTGACAAGGCGGTTTGTGTATACGATTACAGTCGCTATGCGGCGCTTGAACAACTGATGGATCGCAAGCTGGACTGGGGAGCTTGTGGAGAAAATCTGACAGTTGAAGGCTGTATGGAGGAAGAAGTCCGCATTGGTGATGTGTATGAATTGGGGAAAGCCACGGTACAGGTCAGCCAGCCGAGACAGCCTTGCTTCAAGCTTGGTGCACGGTATGATTACAAAGAGCTGCCTGTTTATTTCCAGGATAGCGGGCATACCGGATTTTATTTTCGGGTGTTGCAAGAGGGCGAGGTAACTCCTTCTGCAACTTTCAGACGAATAAGCACGGATCCTGCATCAATGACCATTCTGGAAGCTAATCGAATTATGCATCAGGGGAAGCAGGATGTCGCTGCTATGCGTGCTTTGCTGGACATTCCAACGTTAGCCGACAGCTGGAAGCAAACCTTATTGAAGCGACTGGCTAAGCTCGAAACTGCTGAACAGGATTAATTCATGCCCTTGTTTAGAGAACAGATTCGAAGATCCATTTTAATTTTAAACTACTTGGGAGTGTGACTAACATGACGATTTTAGGCGCAATTGAAGCTGGAGGAACCAAATTTGTATGTGGTATCGGTACGGAAGAAGGAGAAGTTCTTGAACGCGTAAGTTTTCCAACGACGACACCGGAAGAGACGATGGCTCAAGTAATCGCTTTTTTTGAAGGTAAAGGTATTGAAGCATTAGGTGTAGGTTCATTTGGTCCGATTGATCCGATTGAAGGAAGCCCGACTTATGGTTACATCACAACAACACCAAAACCACATTGGGGTCAGTACAACCTGATTGGTAAGCTCAAAGAGCACTTTGATGTACCGATGACGTTCGACACCGATGTAAACGGTGCTGCGCTTGGGGAAGCAACCTGGGGGGCTGCACAAGGCCTAGATAGCTGTCTGTATATTACTGTCGGAACGGGTATTGGTGCAGGCGCAGTTGTAGGTGGCAAAATGGTCCATGGATTGTCACATCCAGAGATGGGACACATCATTGTACGCAGACATCCTGAGGATACGTATGAAGGGTTCTGTCCGTATCATGGAGACTGTCTGGAAGGGCTTGCCGCAGGTCCTGCCATCAATAAACGTTGGGAGCAACCGGCTTACGAACTGCCAGCCGATCACAAGGCTTGGGAGATTGAAGCACATTACCTGGCGCATGCTCTGATGAATTATGTATTGATCCTCACACCTCAGAAAATTGTAATGGGTGGCGGTGTGATGAAGCAGGAGCATCTGTTCCCAATGGTTCGCAGTAAACTGCAGGAATTGCTCGCTGGATACGTTCAGCATCCTGCACTTCAGTCCGAAATTGACCAGTATGTCGTTTCACCTGGACTTGGCGATAATGCGGGGTTGTGTGGTTCACTTGCCCTGGCGAAACTAGCTTTGAACAAGTAAATAGCTTTACAAACAAGTAGTTGACGAATTTTTCCATTGTGGTAATATATGAGCAACAGCATAGCACGGTTAATGAGGAAGCACCTCTCTTGCAAGGATTTTGCAGGAGAGGTGTTTTTTTGTGCTGCTTAATTTAGCACAATACAGACTGTGTCGAGCTGAACTATTGAAGGAGGGACAGGATATGGAAGTCATTTTCATGAACAGATTATCCAGAATGTCAGGTCAGAATGAAGAGCATGCGCAGCTGTGGATTGGTGAAGAAGAAGGGGCGTGGCATCTGGGGTGGAGCCGATATGAGGAAGGAGATCGTACGGATGCCATCTGGTATGATGGCAGTTCGTGGGACGAGCTGTTGCATGTGTATCGTCATCAGTTAGCCATACAGATGGGCGAAGGATATCGTCCATTGTTGCAAGGTTTGTTCCACGAAAATGATGATTTGAAGTCGCGCAGTTATGGCGGTCAACGTCTTCATTGCTACAGTGAATTATATGGCAATGAGGGGCTGTATATGGACCTGTGCATATGGCGCAGGAAGAGAGCAGCGTCTGACCGGAAGGCCCCCTATTTTATTGCAACGAACCGGTTGCTGCGCATGATCAGTGCATTTGTTCCACAAACCATCGATGAATTGATGCAACTGCCTGGCGTAGGGGAGAGCAAGGCTTCCGAGTACGGAGAGCAATGGCTGGAGCTTACGAATGGACTGGAACGTTCCACATCTTTCCCGCTAGATTGGGTGTACTCGGTTCTGAAAGAACAAGAATATGAGAGCTGGCTGTACAAACAGAGAGAGCAGAAGTACAAGCAGGAGCTAGACAGATTCACCACACGGAAGCAGGTACTTGAGGGTATGAAAGAAGGATATACATTGGAGGAGATTGTGAATCGTTCCGGATTGTCCCGTCGGGAGCTAATTGAACTGTTGGAGACACTGGATTTGGAGGGGTATGACACCGATTGTCTACTTGATGCGGAGCTTGCTGTCATGTCTGAAGAGGAGCAAGAGGCGGTATGGAGTGCCTACGAGGAGCTGGGAGATACGTTCCTGAAGCCCGTGTTACATAAGGTGTATGGAGAAGAGAAGCCTGGCGGGAGCAATCTGGAGCAGGTCTACGAAAGACTGCGCATGATTCGCATCCGGTTTCGTCGTCACACAGAGACGGAGCAGAATGCAGGCTAGATTGGAAATAGGACGTTAGTTGTCATACATTAAGCGGATAATAAAAAAAAGACGAGACGTCTCCAGAAGTGGAGCGCTTCGTCTTTTGCTATTTCAAACCCAATCTTTTTTGCGGAAAATAAAGAACATACTCAGGCCCAGTGTAACCATCAGGCCAATAACCACAAAATAACCATACTTCCAGTCCAACTCGGGCATGTTCGTAAAGTTCATCCCATAGATGCCAGTGATAACCGTCAGCGGCATGAACACCGTCGTAATGGCGGTGAACACACGCATGATTTCATTCGCCCGGTTGGCGATACTGGATTGGTAAGCTTCTCGTAAGTTCCCCATCAAGTCGCGATAAGTCTCAAAGGTTTCGGATATTTTCACAGCATTTTCATAAATGTCACTAAAATACTTTTGCAGTTGATCATCAATAAGACGCAGATCTTTTTTATTGAGTGTGTTAATGACCTCTTTCTGAGGTCCAAGCACTTTCTTCAGCCACAAAATCTCACTGCGCAGCCCGATAATCTCATTCAGATGTGACTTCTTGGTATGCATCAGAATGTCCTCTTCAAGCTTCTCAATGCGCGCTTCAATTCGGTCACCGACAGTAAAATAATTATCAACAATCAAGTCAACCAGCAGATACAGCAGCTTATCTGGCGTACTAATTTCCTGTTCCCAAAGGATCGGTTTCAATGTCCGCAATTCGCTGACTTTCTGTTTGGTAACACTGATAATAAAGTGTCTGCCAAGGAACAAGTTGACGGCACGTAAAAAAATCTCTTCATCATCAAAACGAATGCTATTAATAACAATAAAATAATGGCTCTCATAAATTTCAATCTTCGGACGTTGTTCTTCGTCACTCAAACAGTCTTCCACGGCCAGATCATGCATCATGAACAGCGGTTGAAGTACCGCCAAATCGTCTACGTCCGCATCAATCCAGTAAAACCCCTCCGCTGGTGGAGTCAGCGCCTGCTGAATGTCGTCCACCGGAATAAATACACCGTTATTTACCAACCGGATTTTCATTATTCATCTACTCCTTCTGCACCCGCCAAATGGGCGGATTTCATCAATATGGGCGCAAAAAGAACAGATCAGCCGGTCGGCAGCGGAGCCTGGAAGTCAGGACTGCGTTCGCTCTATAATCAAACGGAAGTAACGTCCCGCTGCCGGCATGCTGATATCAATTCTCTATGCAGTTTGTCGGAATTCGGCTGCCAGTCAGGCCTCGGGTCGCCATCCATTGAATATGTCACCTCTCACATAAGGGTTTATAACACTTGTCTAGTATACCGCTGGTACAGGGTCCTTTCAAGCGCAAAAATGTGTCGATTTCGCGCCCTGGAGCAGTGTATGACAACGGATGATGAACGGTTCCGATCCTGAGGAACAGACATTGAACTACACCTTGACGTGAGGGGATTAATGTCTTAAAGTAAAAGGTGAACCACACTAGTTTTTACAATTGAATAAAGCGAAATCTTATCAAGAGTAGGTGGAGGGACTGGCCCGATGAAACCCGGCAACCGGCGGTATACCGCACGGTGCTAATTCTTGCAGCGACCAAGTGTCCAAGTGGCACTGTTGTAACTGAGAGATGAGAGAGGCGCATATCTATTTACATATGACCTTTCTCGGAATCCGAGGAAGGTCTTTGTTATATGCACCGACTTCTCAGCAGTGATTTTCGCTAAGGAACTTGAGCTTGCCGCCAGCAATGTGGTTGCAATTCAGCGCCTGCAGGCAAGCTCATGGCAGCCTAAAACTGTACGGATGCGAATCGTATCGAGTCCGCAGTGGCTGCATCTATTTATGCACAAGGAGGAGTTAGAACCACCATGCCAATCAAAATTCCAGACACACTGCCTGCCAAAGAAGTACTTGCAGGAGAGAACATCTTTGTCATGGACGAGACATCTGCTTACCAGCAGGACATTCGTCCACTACGTATCGCTATATTAAACCTGATGCCCACAAAGGAAACGACAGAAACTCAATTGCTTCGTCTGGTGGGTAACACACCAATTCAGGTAGATATCGTTCTGGTTCATCCGAAGTCTCATACGTCCAAGAACACTTCCCAGGAATATTTGGACTTGTTCTACAAAACCTTTGATGAGATCGAACACCGCCGTTTTGACGGCATGATCATTACAGGTGCTCCTGTAGAGCAAATGGACTTTGAAGACGTGAACTATTGGAAAGAAATCCAGGAGATCTTCGAATGGACCAAAACCAATGTGACTTCGACCATGCATATATGTTGGGCTTCCCAAGCGGGGTTATACCATCATTTCGGAGTTCCCAAAGTTCCGCTGGATGAAAAATGTTTTGGCGTATTCTCACATACGATCAACAGATCCAATGTGCAGCTGCTGCGCGGATTTGATGAAGTATTCAACGTCCCGCATTCCCGCCATACGGAAGTGCGACGTGAAGATATTGAAAAAAATGAAAACCTTGAAATATTGGCTGAATCAGAGGAAGCGGGTATTTTCCTCGTTGCTACCAAAGACGGCAAACAGATTTTTGCAACCGGACATGCCGAGTATGACCCGCTTTCATTGAAATGGGAATATGACCGTGATGCAGCTAAAGGTATGGACATTGCGCTGCCTAGACATTATTTCCCGAATGACGATCCTTCCCGTGTTCCCCCGGCCACTTGGCGAGCACATGCAAACTTATTATTCTCTAATTGGCTCAATTACTATGTGTATCAAGAGACACCTTACGATATTGGTCCGCAAATTTAATCGACATTACAGGAGGATGCTGCAATGGAAGACAACAAGTTGAAAATCGAAAGTCGATTGGCCCAAATTGGGTCTATCAATGAACCGGTAACGGGCGCCATTAATTTTCCGATCTATCAATCCACTGCGTTTCGCCACCCAAAGCTTGGACAAAGCACGGGATTTGATTATATTCGTACGACCAATCCAACCCGTAAAGTGTTGGAAGAAGCAGCGGCAGCGTTGGAATCCGGTGATGCAGGTTTTGCCTGTAGCTCCGGCATGGCTGCTTTGCAAACGATTTTCGCTTTATTCGGACAAGGGGATCATCTGATTGTATCGCTGGATCTGTACGGCGGAACGTATCGTTTGCTTGAACGCATCCTGTCTCGATTTGGTGTGACGGCAAGTTACGTTGATACTAATGACTTGGCAGCTCTAGAAAATATTCGTCAACCAAATACAAAAGCGGTATTTATTGAAACACCAACCAATCCACTAATGATGATTACGGATGTAGAAGCGGTATGCTCCTGGGCCAAGAGCCACAACTTGCTCACCATTGTGGATAATACACTACTGACTCCGTTCTTCCAGCGTCCAATTGAACTCGGTGCTGATATCATCATTCATAGTGCCACGAAGTATCTGGGTGGTCATAATGATGTACTTGCCGGATTAATTATTACCAAAGGTGAGGAATTGTCGGCCGAAATGGCATTCCTGCACAATTCCATTGGAGCCGTATTGTCTCCAAGTGACTCCTATCAGCTGATGAAAGGCATGAAGACACTCGCTCTTCGCATGGAGCGGCATGAGTATAATGCTCTGACGATTGCCAAGTACCTTTTGGAGCACCCAGCCGTTAATGAAGTGTATCATCCTGGTTTGTCGGATCATCCCGGATTTGAAATACAGAATAAACAATCCAGTGGAAATACAGGCATTTTCTCCTTTAAGGTAAAGGATGCTCGTTATGTTGAACCATTGCTTCGTCACATTAAACTGATTGCTTTTGCGGAAAGCCTCGGGGGTGTAGAGTCATTGATGACTTATCCTGCGGTGCAGACCCATGCGGATATTCCGATTGAAATTCGTGACGCTGTAGGTGTAGATGACCGTCTGTTGCGCTTCTCAGTAGGGATCGAGCATGCCGAAGATCTGATTGCCGATCTGGGCAATGCACTCACAGCTGCACAACAGGAGATAGAAGGGGGAACCGCATCATGAGTGAGCAAAACAATAATGCCAACAATCATGAACGGAATGTTCATTCCGACCTGAAGTTCGATACCAAGCTGCTGCATTTCGGTGACGAAATCGATAAAACCACCGGGGCTTCCAGTGTGCCAATTTACCAGGCCTCCACATTCCATCATTTTGATATTTTTAATCCACCCCAACATGATTATAGTCGTTCCGGTAACCCGACTCGTCAGGCATTGGAGGATTACATTACATTATTGGAAGGTGGGGCACGTGGATTTGCCTATTCCTCAGGAATGGCTGCCATCTCCAGTGTGTTCATGATGTTCTCGTCAGGCGATCACATGATTGTGACGGAAGACGTATATGGAGGAACGTATCGACTGCTTACTTCCATTCTGAGCCGGATGCAGATTGAGACTACCTTTGTGGATATGACCAATATTGAGGAAGTAAAGGCAGCGCTCAAACCGAACACGAAGGCAGTCTATATGGAGACACCATCCAACCCGACACTTCGGATCACGGATATTGCTGCGGTCACCTCCTGGGCAAAGGAACATGAACTAATCTCCATTCTCGATAACACCTTCATGACGCCTTATTACCAACGGCCGATCGAGCTTGGTGTGGATATTGTCGTACATAGTGCGACCAAGTTCCTTGGCGGGCACAGTGATGTGCTGGCAGGTTTAGCCGTTGCTCGTACGGATTCATTGGGTACACAGCTAAAACAATTGCAGAATGGACTTGGAACCGTGCTTGGTGCCCAGGAATCCTGGCTGCTGATGCGTGGCATGAAAACTTTGGGTGCGCGCATGGCACACAGTGAACAAAGCACAGCGAAGCTGGCTGCTTGGCTTAGTGGACGCAGTGATATTACGGCTGTATTTTATCCGGGGCTGCTGGATCATCCCGGCCGTGAAGCTCATGAACGTCAGTCAAGCGGTTACGGCGCTGTCGTGTCGTTTGACGTTGGGTCGGGAGATCGTGCCAAGGCTGTACTCAACCGTGTGAAATTGCCAATTGTTGCCGTGAGTCTGGGTGCGGTTGAAAGTATCTTGTCTTATCCTGCGATGATGTCTCATGCGGCTATGCCGGCTGAGGTTCGCCGTGATCGAGGTATAACTGACGGATTACTGCGCTTCTCGGTAGGTCTGGAAGACATCGATGACCTGATTGCAGATCTGGATCAGGCACTTCAGGATTCGTAAGTTGGCTGTATTGAAACACGGGTGTTAGAGCCCGCTGAAAAAGAAATGAAATAGATGGCATATGTAAACATTTTTATTAATTTTTAAAGCACCTGCTCATAAGGTGCTTTTTTTCACATGTAACCTGTGTTACGATATGTGGAGTACAGAAATGCGATGTTGCCACCAAAACTTTCATCTATATGAGCAAGTTGGGACGGATCGTGATTATATTTTCTCTTCATGAGGGAGGCTTTTTTACGATGAGTACGGTAGACCGTATCTTAGATAAAGCCCTTCGGGGCGAACGTTTGGACTTGGAAGACACGATTCAGCTGTTTGAATCCAATGAAGTAGACAAAATCGGGGCAGCCGCCAACGTGATTGTAAAACGCATGCACCCCGAACCATACAGAACTTTTGTAATTGGGCGTAACGTCAACTACACGAACGTGTGTGATGTGTACTGCCGTTTTTGTGCTTTCTACCGCAGACCTGGCTCTGACGAAGGATATGTACTTCCCGATGAAGTCATCTTCCAGAAGATTCAAGAAACCGAAGACGTGAATGGTACCGAGATTCTGATGCAAGGTGGAACGAATCCGAATCTGCCGTTTAGTTATTACACCGACCTGCTCAAAGCGATCAAGGAGCGTTTCCCTAATATTACGATGCACTCCTTCTCGCCAGCCGAAATTATGAAAATGGTTGAAGTGTCCGACGGTCTTACTTTGGAAGAAGTTGTACGTGCAATTCACGAAGCGGGACTCGATTCTCTGCCTGGTGGTGGTGCCGAAATCCTGGATGACCGTACACGCCGCAAAATCAGCCGTCTGAAAGGTTCATGGCGTGATTGGATGGACGTTATGCAGACAGCTCACCGTATCGGTATGAACACAACGGCAACGATGGTTATCGGCCTTGGTGAAACGATGGAAGAACGCGCACTGCACCTGCTTCGTGTACGTGAAGCTCAGGATGAGTGCATTGCGAACAAGTATGATTCTGAAGGATTCCTGGCGTTCATTCCTTGGACATTCCAACCGGATAACACAAACCTGAAGCTGGAGCGTCAGACGCCAGAAGAGTACCTGAAGACGGTAGCGATCAGCCGACTGGTATTGGACAACATCAAAAACATTCAATCCTCATGGGTAACGATGGGACCTGAAGTCGGCAAAAAATCACTTGAATTTGGCTGCAACGACTTTGGTAGCACCATGATTGAAGAGAACGTGGTATCTGCTGCAGGCGCAACGTACAAAGTCAACATTGGTTCCATTACGCAACTGATTCGGGAGTCCGGTTATATTCCAGCACAGCGTAACACGAGATATGATATCCTGCGGACGTTTGATGAGAATAATGCCATTCAACAAGATTTTGTAATGCAGAACTAATATTTATTTTATAGCACATCACGCTGATGAAATGAATGGATAAGTTCATTCAGTCAGTGTGGATATGAAGTCCGTTGATTACCCTTTATAAGGGGAATCGGCGGACTTTTTAATTTCACTTCACACCAAGCGATAATTCACAGATCATCAAACAGTACATAATACGCATTTGGCGATATTTTAGTTTGAAATTCAACTGTTACAATGAAAGAACACGTGAGTATGCAGACATGCTGGGAAGGGGCAGGCCGATGAAAACGAGAAGACTTGGTAAGACTGGACTGGAAGTACCTGTGCTGAGCTTTGGAGCATCCTCTCTAGGTTCAGTATTTCGTGATATTGACCGAGGTGAGGGTGTTCGTACGGTTCACGCCGCTGTAGATGCAGGGATGAACTATATAGATGTTTCGCCCTATTATGGATTAACGAAGGCTGAATCGGTGCTTGGAGAAGCCATCCGTAGTTTGCCACGTAGCTCGTTTACGTTGTCGACCAAGGCTGGACGTTATGGGGAGAATGCATTTGATTTTTCGCGTAAGCGGATACATGATAGTGTACAAGAAAGTCTGGGTCGACTGCATACTGATTATATCGATATCCTGTTCTTGCATGACATTGAGTTTGTCCCGGCCGATATTATTATTGAAGAAGCTTTTCCAACCTTGCTTCGCCTGAAAGAGCAGGGAGTCATTCGCCATGCAGGGATTTGTGGCTTACCGCTGCCGTTATTCGAAACAGTGTTGCCACAGATTGATGCTGACGCCATCATTTCCTACTGCCATTATGCATTAAATGATACTTCACTGCTGTCCTTGCTGCCCCTTTTGGAAAAGAAAGAAGTTGGCCTTGTGAATGCTTCGCCACTTTCTATGGGCTTATTAAGCACAAGAGGAGCTCCTGCCTGGCACCCGGCAGATGATCGCATGAAGCAGATCTGCCAGCAAGCGGCGCAGTTCTGCGCGGAACAGGGCACTGATATTGCGAAGCTTGCCGTGCAATTTGCAACAGCCAATGAACGGATTCCAACAACATTGGTCAGCAGTGCAAGTGAACATAATATCCGCAACAATGCAGCCTGGATTGAGGAACCATTAGACCAGGAACTGTTATCAGAGGTGCTGCGTATTCTGGCTCCAATTCGTAATGAGAGCTGGGCCAGCGGACGCCCTGAATATAACATTGAACATAACATGAAGTCACAAGCATCATCCGAGGGGGAACAGGAATGAGAGCTGTTATATGTGAAGAAATAAATCGTTTGGCGTTGCGAGACATAGCTGAACCTGAAAGAAACGAGAAACAGGCGCTGGTAACCATCCGCCGAATTGGAATCTGTGGCACAGATCTGCATGCCTACAAAGGTAATCAGCCTTTTTTCACCTATCCTCGTGTACTGGGTCATGAGCTTGCAGGAATTATTGAAGAAATTGGGGACAATGAAGCGGGACTGAAGAAGGGAGATCAGGTTAGTATTATTCCATATTTGCATTGTGGTCATTGTATCGCTTGTCGATCAGGGAAGACGAATTGTTGTGTGTCCATGCAGGTGATGGGTGTACACGTGGACGGCGGCATGCGAGAGAGAATCGTTGTGCCTGTCTCCCATCTGATCCAAGCTGAAGGACTTACACTGGATGAAACTGCGATGGTAGAACCGCTCAGTATTGGTGCTCACGCGGTCAGAAGAGCAGCCCTAAGGCCTGGTGAACAGGTTGTTGTCGTTGGAGCTGGACCTATTGGTCTGGGTGTGATGGCATTTGCCAAACAGGCGGGTGCTCGGGTCATTGCTATTGACCGGAATCTGGACAGGCTGGAACTTAGCCGCACATGGGCCGGAGTGGATGCTATGGTTCAGGCCAATGAACAAGCGGCACAGCAAGTTGCTGAAATCACGAATGGGGACTATGCGACGGCTGTCTTTGATGCAACAGGAAACATGCAATCGATGAATAATGCCATCCAGTACGTGGCTCATGGTGGACAATTAATCTTTGTTGGACTAGTCAAAGCCGATATTTCCTTTCATGATCCAGACTTTCACAAGCGTGAGATGAGCATTTTAGGTAGCCGAAACGCCACACGGGAAGATTTTGAACAGGTCATGTCGATCTTGCGGGAGAAGAAGTTGAACATGGACGGCTACATCACACACAGGACGAGTTTTGATCAATTGCCTGATTCGATCGACACCTGGTTACAACCGGATTCGCATGTAGTGAAAGCGATAGTGGAGTTATAAAAAGAATAACTGAAAAAAACTCTCTCTGATCCTGAATGAATGGTTAACATCCATGGGAAATCAGAGAGAGTTTTTGTGCGCCTAGCCTATAGAAATCTTGATTATTTTTCCGGGTTCGTCACAATACCTGCATGTGGATCAATATGACGCACAATGGATTTGAGCCAGATCATTTCAAGGAAATGAATCTCATAGTAGAGTGCTCCCGGAACGTGTTGGATCCAACCTTCAGCTACAGCAGGGTGTCCTGAATCCGCTGAAGGATCCAATGTTCCAGGTTCACGGCGCAGCCGTTTACGGATGGCTTTTTCAACTTGAGCGCTTTGTGTGGTTAAAATACATATTTTGCGCTTAGCTGTGAATCCGCGGAATGCAATATACACCATTTCATATGCAATGAGATAAGCAATTACCGAGTACATCGCTTGATCCCAACCGAAGACAACACCAGCGGCGGTTAGAATCAACAAGTTGAGCAGCATGATTATTTTTTCGATAAGCATCCGTTTCCCGCTAAATACACGTTCAGGTGGACGGGAGGACGGATCACCGATTTCCAGCGTATCCAGTGTCCCACCATACCGCACGACTAGACCGATTCCTAGACCGAGACATAATCCGCCAAACATGGCGGCAGCCAGCGGGTGCTCGACAAGCGGCGGCATGGGATGAAGCACAATGGCACCAATCGAAAAGACAACCAAACCCAGAACAGTGACCAGTACGAATTTCTTTTGCACGAGTCTATAGGACAGAAAAATAAATGGAACGTTGAACAAAAACAGGAACAAACCAATCCTCATTTCGGTCCAGTGGGCGAACAACGAAGAGATGCCTGTAATGCCTCCAATAATGATCTTATTGGGATGTAGAAACAATTCAAGTCCCACGGAGGCCAGAATTCCACCCGCTATTACAAACAATAAATTCAACATGCGACGGGCAGATGATAATCTGGTCTTGGCGGTTTGTGGCACCGGATTAGCCGATATCAGAGGTGCTTTCATAGGTCATCCTCCTTTGTGCGGCTTTCGTGCAATTCTCCCTGGGTTAATCACAGAAAGATCGGCGGTAGAGCCGCGATTACGATACGTTGTCTGTCTGAACAGACAAGGGGGTTACCCTTCTTTCTGTAAAACCTTCGGTTCTTCTTTCTTTTTCCGAGGATCCTTGAACTTGAATATTTTGTCCAATAAACGGAATACATGTTTGGATTCTTTGGTTAATAAAGGACCCAGAATGGCCAGAATTAGGACATAGAGCGCGGCAAACGGTTGAATCATTGGCAACAGTCCCCCGGCTTTACCCATGTTGGCCAATATGATGGAAAATTCACCCCGTGACACAATGGTTAATCCAATATTCGCCGATGCTTTGGGAGATAGTCCTGCACTGCGTCCGGCCATCATACCTGCCAGGAAGTTACCGAACAATGTAATAACAACTGCAATCAGAGCTAACCATACGGCTTCGCCACCCAAGGACAACGGATCAATGGACAATCCAAAGCTGAAGAAGAAGATTGCTCCGAAGAAGTCACGGAACGGTAGAATCAAGTGCTCAATCCGTTTTGCGTGTTCTGTTTCAGCAAGCACCAGACCAACCAGTAATGCACCAATCGCTTCGGCAACATGAATGGTTTCAGAGAAGCCGGCTACCAGGAACAAGGCTCCGAATACAACGAGAGAGAATAGCTCATTCGATCGAATTTTAAGCAATTTGTTTAGTAGCGGTGTTGCTTTGCGTCCAAGGATAATCACGATAAGCATGAATCCGAGAGCAATAAGTGCGGACATGATGACGCCTCCGATGGAGGATGAATCACTAAGCACAAGTCCGGACAAGATCGAGATATATACAGCGAGGAATACATCTTCGAACATAATAATACCCAATATCATCTCTGTTTCCGGATTGGCCGTTCGTTTCAAATCCACGAGTACCTTGGCCACGATGGCACTGGAAGAGATGGTAGTTATACCTGCGATAATAAGTGCTTCTGCAACTGGGAAACCGGACATAAAACCGAATATTAATCCCAGCGTAAAGTTAATGCCGATGTAGATCGAGCCGCCAACTGCAATAGAGCGACCCGATTTAATTAAACGACCTACCGAGAATTCAAGTCCAAGGTAGAAGAGAAGGAACAGGATACCGATCCGGCCCATAAATTCAATAAAAGGCTGACTCTCAATAAAGCGGAAGTCCAGATGCCAGATTTTCATAGCATGTGGCCCAACAGCCATCCCGATCAGAATATAAAACGGAACGACCGAAAATCTTAGTTTTGCCGATAAAAGGCCGGCTGCCGCAATGAGCACAAGGGCCAGACCTACTTCGAATATCAAATGATCCATCTATTTACCCCCTTCCAGTCAGGAGGAGGGATTTAAACAGTTTCTGCTGATTGCGTTCGCCAACGGCTACTACCGTGGACTCTGCACTAATCACGACCTCCGGACCGGGGCTGATATGTTTTTTGTGATTCTTCTCTACAACGGCAATAACCGTTGCCCCTGAGTTTTGACGTACGTCCAGTTCACCAATTGATTTACCGATACATCCGTAGGATGGCTCGATTTTGTACCATTCAATAATCAGATCGTCAAACGTTACTTCAATATTTTCAAGCTGCTTTGGTTTATAGGTCAATCCACCAACGATGGCAGCAATCTGTCTTGCTTCATAGTCATCAAGTGTAATCATGGAGATGCTTTGGTCTGGATCATCGTACTCAAAATGGTACATTTCCCGGCGACCGTCATCGTGAATAATGACAATAATTTTATCTCCACTGCTCGTTTCAATCTGAAATTTCTTGCCGATTCCCGGCAAATCTGTTTCGCGTACATCCATGGATAGTATGCCTCCTTATATTGAGGGCTGGCCACAGAAGACAGGCTTATTTCCCGAAAATAGAATGAACTGTTGCGCTTAGGAACATTAAATGATGCGGGTAAACAGAGCCAGGGACTCCTGACACACAGCCTTGTGTTGTGAATTTTTAGAAGATGGGGATAACAAAATAGACGTTAACAAATAGGTGTTGCCAAATAAAACTGATCGATATCTAACATTTGCTAAAAGGATTAAAAGTTATGCACAAGCACACCGTCTCACAGACAGAGGTGTCTCCATGCAAAGCAACCTAAATTACGGTGTAACGGCTAGCTAAGAGCGTTCACGTAAATTGGTGCTATCGGGGTGGGAGATACATACATACTGGTGAATTTGATGGGTAGCAGAAATAATCTGCGTTTAAACAGACAAATCAACGGTTTAAAGGGTAGACGCGGTGTAGGAATTCGCAGCATTAGCAACAAAGCGAGCACAAGAAAGACAGGTTTGTTATGCGTGACCGCAATCAACTTCGACATGACTTGTGGGTATTTGCGAATGGCAGGTTTCTGCTGAGACTCCAAAGTGTGGACAAGCACTTCCTTGTTGGAAGTCGTCTCAACGGTTACCTCGACAGCGGATTCCGACTGCATCGGAATAGGGAAGGACAACGCTTGGAATACGCACAAAATGATAATAAAGGCGTAACGGAGTATTCTTGGTTGTTGTCTCATTTTGGCTTCCCCCCTTTTCCGTGAAACATACTGTTATAAAAATAATAACACATTTTTGTCTTAACTCCAAACAGATTGATAATATACTGAGAAATCATGACACGCTTTCCATCAATCCGCTTCGTATATCCCTATCAGCCTTGCCATATACTTTGAACAGGAAGGAAAGGAGTGATTCTTATGGAACTGTTCGCCGTATGGACCGATGTATCAGGGCAGGAAGAAGCGGATCAATTTTATCGTTGTGTGAAGGAAAAAACCAAAGGTTTACATATAAGCAAAAGAGGATTTCGGCTCACCTTCAAACATAATGACGGAAGAGCGGCCTGGGTATGCAGAGGCAATGAGAATCACGCTGACTTCCAGCAGTGGTTGCCCCAGATCAGTGATTTGCTTGCCAACGGACTTGCAGATTTCATTATGGATACGCGTGAACGTATTATGGTGGAAGAGATGATCTCAAAGGCCTGCTCAGTCATGGATGAACATGAGGTGGAGAAGGTAAACCGGATATGCATGCCTTTATTATTCAATGGTGACTTGGATCAACCAGGCCTGCGCGAGCGTCGCCGTAACACTTTGGCCAATGGATTGAAGCAGGATTTGGAAGAGGTGCATTTTTTTCATCTTGAAGGCATTCTTAATTTCCGGATTCGGCCATATAAGCAGGAACTTCACGAGCTGGTAGAGTATGCACTGGATGAATTCTGGATGGATCGTCAATATGAAGAGTTTATGGGGCTGCTCAAATATTTTGTGTTCTTTCAGGAGGCGAAAGTACCTCTTGTGCATTTGATACACAAAGGATTACATGAATTTCAAGTATTGGATGCTGCGCTTAATGTGCTGCCCGTACAAAAGGATGAACAGGTCGTCGTGGAGATGCCGGGGCTTGAATTGGAAATGGATATTGAAGATATGATCGTGAGTACGCTGATCTCCATCTCACCTGAAAAGGTCATGCTGCATACACGTACTCCTGATCTGCCTATCATCTCTACGATCCGTCAGATCTTTGAAGACAAGGTGCAATTATGCCATCATTGTCCTGAGTGTGAAGTCCTGCGCTCCGGATTGTTGACAGGTCTTGACGCAAGTGATATCGGCAATTATAATAACTGTTGATCCATGATTTATTTGAGTTGTTATGGAACAATAAACAAAAGCGTTGACAAAGACAAGAACCATACGCACGGTCGGTGCAGAGAGAGGGAACCAGGCTGAAATTTCCTCCGGATGCCACGTTTGGTTTACCCCTTTGGAGCTGCAGTTTTGAAAATGGATATAAATATTGCCTCTATAATACAGGTAGTCATCCATGAGTAAGGATATGCCGGGTCATGCCCGTTACCGTCATGCCAATGAGGGCTGTACTTCCAATATGGATGAAGCAGCTGAATTAGGGTGGAACCACGAGAGTATACAACACTCGTCCCTTTGCCGGGACGGGTGTTTTTTGCGTTCCTTTGCAAAATTGCAGGAACAGCAATAGATTATCCATCCATGAAATACATGGACAGAGGTTGAATTTACAGGAGGAATGAGACAATGGCAGTTAACATTAAACTACCCGATGGTTCGGTTCGTGAGTATGCCGACGGAAGCAGCATTGAAGATGTGGCCGCTTCGATTAGCAGCGGACTTCGCAAAAATGC
This sequence comes from Paenibacillus taichungensis, assembly GCF_013359905.1. GTDB lineage: Bacteria > Bacillota > Bacilli > Paenibacillales > Paenibacillaceae > Paenibacillus > Paenibacillus taichungensis. The sequence continues at coordinate 982,514 of NZ_JABMCC010000121.1, forward strand.
CGTAGCCGGCAAACTGGATGGAATCGTAGTGGACTTGTCCACAACACTTCATGAGGGAGCATTGGTGGAGATCGTAACACTGGATTCACCAGAAGGTCTGGAAGTGATGCGTCACAGTACAGCTCACTTGCTCGCTCAAGCTGTGAAGCGTTTATATGGAAACAAAGAGGTTCATCTCGGCGTTGGTCCTGTCATTGAAGATGGTTTCTACTATGATATGGATCTAGAACAACCGCTCAATCCAGAAGATCTGCAAAAGATTGAGAAGGAAATGGAACGTATTGTTAATGAGAACTTGCCAATTGTACGTAAGGAAGTTAGCCGCGAGGAAGCGATCAAAATCTTCGAAGAAGTGGGCGATCCTTACAAGCTGGAATTGATTCGTGACTTACCAGAAGACAGTGTTATCACTATTTATGAGCAAGGTGAATTCTTCGACTTGTGTCGTGGACCACACGTGCCATCCACCAGCAAAATCAAAGTATTTAAACTGATGAATGTTGCCGGTGCTTACTGGCGTGGAGATAGCAAAAACAAAATGCTGCAACGTATTTATGGTACAGCTTTTGTGAAAAAAGCACAGCTTGATGAGCATTTGCACTTCCTGGAAGAAGCACGTAAACGGGATCACCGTAAATTGGGTAAGGAACTCGAAATCTTCACATTCTCCCAACTGGTTGGACAAGGCCTGCCAATCTGGTTGCCTAACGGTGCGAAGCTGCGCCGGACGTTGGAGCGTTATATCGTGGATCTGGAAGAGAGCCTCGGATATCAGCATGTATACACACCGGTGCTTGGTAATGTTGAGTTATACAAAACATCCGGACACTGGGAGCACTATCAGGAAGACATGTTCCCTAAAATGGTTATGGACAATGAGGAACTCGTTCTTCGTCCAATGAACTGTCCTCACCACATGATGGTGTACAAGTCCAGCATGCACAGCTACCGTGATCTGCCGATCCGGATTGCCGAGCTTGGCATGATGCATCGTTACGAAATGTCGGGCGCGTTGACAGGTCTGCATCGTGTACGTGCGATGACGCTGAACGACTCTCACATATTCGCACGCCCGGATCAGATCAAGGAAGAGTTTGCTCGTGTTATTGAGCTGATTCAAACGGTTTATAAAGATTTCGGCATTCACGAATATCGTTTCCGTTTGTCCTATCGCGATCCTCAGGATACCGAGAAATACTTCCAAAACGACGAGATGTGGGAAATGTCCCAACGCATGCTGCGTGAAGTTGTGGAAGAACTTAACCTTCCATTCTATGAAGCAGAAGGCGAAGCGGCATTCTATGGTCCAAAACTGGACGTTCAGATCAAGACAGCACTGGGCAAAGAAGAGACATTGTCTACTGTTCAATTGGACTTCCTCTTGCCAGAGCGGTTTGAGCTTGAATATGTGGGAGATGATGGACAGAAACATCGTCCGGTCGTTATTCACCGCGGTGTAATCAGTACGATGGAGCGTTTCACTGCATTCTTGCTGGAGAACTTTGCAGGGGCTCTGCCACTGTGGTTGTCTCCTGTACAGGCGAAGGTTATTCCGGTATCCGGCAACTTCGACGACTATGCACGTGAAGTGGAAGCGAAGCTGAAACGTGCGGGTATCTCTGCTGAAGCGGATCTGCGTAACGAGAAGCTTGGTTATAAAATCCGTGAAGCACAGCTTGAGAAAATGCCTTATATGTTCGTCGTTGGTGAAAATGAACGTAATGCAGAGGGTGTATCTGTGCGGAAACGTGGAGAAGGCGATCTCGGCATGAAACCTGTGGACGAAATTGTAGCCCAACTTAAAGAAGAGATTGCAACAAGACTGGTGTAATCCTGAATTGTAGCTTCTATAATAAAGAACCGTTTAAATCGTATTGGAGTAAAATCCAATGGTTTAGACGGTTTTTTTGTTGTTTTAAGGTTTTCTGGATATCCGATTTAAAAGCCTTAATAGGTGAAAAGTATAGAATTTTTTCATTTTGGAAAACCTTTGCAGTAAGGGGGAGGTTCTATAATGAAAAAGCAATTCTTAATTCAGAAGAAAAACATAAGGTTCATCATCTCTTGCTGTGTGGTGCTCACTGGAATAGTCTTAGGCTTGAATCAGGCAGAAGCATATACCTTTGAAGAGGAAAATGAAGTCATGTATGTGGAGAATCGGCATAGCGAAACTTTAGGAGAGCTTGAAGGTGTACATTCAGAAGCGGCAGTGTATGAATACAGCGATCAGGCTCAACTCACTACTTTGGTCTATATGGGGTTTTTGTGGTCTCCACAGCCTATTGTTATTCCACGGCCGGAAGTTCCGGAGAAGCAGACCGGAGTTGACCCATCCATGCCGGTACTCGCTCCGCGTACAGAACAGGTGTTGGATACACACAAGGTGACGGCTACCGGATACACTGCAGGTGTGGAATCAACCGGAAAAGGTCCGAAACATCCTCAATACGGAATTACGTATTCAGGTGTAAAGGTGCGCCGTGATAAAGAAACAGTTTCGACAATTGCAGCTGATCCAAAGCTGTTCCCACTGGGTTCCATTTTATATATTCCCGGTTATGGCTACGGCATCGTTGCAGATACGGGCTCGGCGATCAAGGGCAATAAAATTGATCTTTATTTCCCAACAACAAAGCAAGTATATAAAGAATGGGGCAAAAAGGACGTCGAAGTACAGGTGATCAAACAAGGTGCTGGAAAATGCACTGAAAAAATGCTGGAAGAGTTATCGGAAGCTATCGATGTGTACAAATCCGTACCCGATTCATGGCTGGACAAGGCCGTATAATGATGATGAATTTTAATACATGAATAACGCACGCGCACTCTTCACATAATACTCTCTGGGGACGAACCCCGCGTTGCAGACATGCAATGTAAATATGAAGAGAGAGGTGATCGTCGTGGCTAAGAAATCTCAAGGTTCACAAACGCCAAACGAGAAGTACAATGCAGAGTTTGGAGAAGAGAATGCAGCAAGCAAAGTGAAGCAATCGCACCAAAACAAAGTGAAGGATAACTTCCAAACACCTGATGAAAAATACAATGCTGAGTTCGGTACTGAGAACACAGGCAAAACACAAAAGTAAATCAATGCACAAACACCTTGGAGAATTTCTCCAGGGTGTTTTTAATATTTTACATAAATAACCTTCCGCCTCGGTCTGGAGACCGAGATCAATTCCATCTGCCGCCGCTGTTAACCAATCCTTGTCTGATGTAAACTGGATACAGAATACAGACAAAGGAGACATGAGCGATGAAACGATCTACGCGGGACCGCTGGTGGGTTGGCATTCCTCTTATTGCGATTGGCGCAATAATATTGTTCAGGCAATTGGGCTATGACATAGATATCGGATACATGTTCAGAACATATTGGCCGTTATTTTTGATTTGGTGGGGTGTAAAAGGGTTAACCGAAATTCGGCGTAATGGGAGTCATGCATTGATTGGACCGGCCATTGTACTGGCGATTGGTGGATACTTCTTGGCACGCAATCTGGGGTGGATTGATTATTCCATGGGCGAGTTCATTCGCTACCTAATTCCGGTAATGCTGATTGGTGGGGGATTGTTCGTTCTGATCGGACCCCGTCGTCGTGACCGGAAACACCATGACCAAGTACCACCGCCTCCTCCACCGGAGCCACCTTATAAGCCATTGTCCCCTGAGGACCTGGAAATGCCGTCTTCGTTTGATGAACAGTTCGAGAAAACATTTGGCAAACCGGAACAGGAACACAAGAATGATTCACATGGCTCATTCTATACAGATAAGGAAGACCCTAAAACACACGGACATCAACACCATCATAAACATCAACATCATCATCACAAGCATAAAGGTTACGGTTCAAGTAAAAAGGAATATGAAACATTTGATCACGATGACCACTATGATGATGATCCGAATTACTATGGTGGCCATGGGAATACAATTAACAAATCGGCATTTATCGGTGATATGTATATGGGACAGGAAGTGTTCTCCCTGAAACCGATGAATATTTCGGCATTTATTGGCGATACGGTGATTGATTTGACGAAGGCGCAAATACCTTACGGTGAGACGAAAATTAACATTTCCTCTTTTATTGGGGATGTGAAGGTATTTGTTCCTGAAGATATGGATCTCGGTGTGACTGTGACGACAAACTCGTTTATTGGGGACATGTCGCTGTTAAATCAAAAACGAGGCGGATTCCTAAGCAGTGCTCAGGCTGAAACGGCGCATTATCGCGAAGCAGGAAAAAAAGTACGGATTGTCGTTAGTGTGTTTATTGGAGATGTCAAAGTGAATAAGGTGGGTTAACGCATGATTCGAACGATTCTCAAAGCAAATAAGTGGGAACTGATGATGTATTTTGCGCTGACCGGACTCATTACTTTGGGCGGGTTTTACTTGCTGTACGGGGAAGTGCTAATGGGAACAGGGCGACAGCGTGCGTGGACCTATGTTGCTGTTGTCCTTCTGGCTACCGTAATCACGGGGTATATTGCTGCTTTGCGACTTCAACGTAAGATTGATCTACTGGATCTCAACATGCTGAAAGTGTCAAAAGGCAATCTTGCTGTTCGTATGCCTGAGGCAGATGATGCCTCATTCGGGCGGGTATATCAGGAATTCAATGTCATGATGGATTCGATTGAGAAAAAAATGAGATTGCTTCAGCGGCTCGGTGAGCAGGAAGTCATTGAAAAGGAACAGGCATCTGAGCGCGCTGTAATTGAAGAGCGTAAACGGATGGCAAGGGATTTGCATGATACGGTCAGCCAGCAGCTTTTCGCCATGCATATGTCGGCTTCCTCCTTACCACGTCTGCTGGAGATGAATCCCGAGCATGGCAGCAAAGTGCTGGACCAACTTATTCAGATGTCGCATATTGCCCAGCGGCAGATGCGTGGGCTTATCGCTCAGCTTCGCCCAGTGGAGTTGGAGGGAAGGAATCTTGGCGAAGCGCTGGATAGCTGGTTCCCTGATTATTGCAGGCAGAATGGTTTAAAAGGAGTGAAAGAGCTGGAACTGGATGGCGGAATTTCCGATGCCATCGAGCACCAGCTGTTTCTTGTTATTCAGGAAGCGGTCGCTAATGTGGTCAAACATGCGGAAGCGGGTCTGGTCAGTCTGTCCATACGAGAGAGTGAACATCAGATCAGCATGAGCATTAGCGATGACGGTCAAGGTTTTTTGCAGCAAGCGGAACGGCCTGGCTCATACGGATTATCAACGATGCGTGAACGGGCAGAGAAGCTTGGGGGTCAGGTTCAGATTATATCGAAGCCGGGAGCGGGGACGACGGTGCGGGTATTCATCCCGAAATTCCCGAAAGAACCAGAGGGGGAAACAGAATGAGCGTAAAAGTGAATGTAATGATTGTGGATGATCATGATATGGTGCGAATGGGATTGAAAACGTATCTTATGTTGGAACCCACATTTCATGTGATGGGGGAAGCAAGTAACGGACAGGATGCATTGAATCAGTTACGCAAGCTGGGAGAAAACGAACTGCCTGACCTGATCCTGATGGACCTGATGATGCCGGTGATGAATGGTGCGGAAGCGACACAAGCGATCATGGCCGAATTTCCGGGCATGAAAATTGTGATGCTGACCAGTTTTCTGGAGGATGACCTTGTGGTACAAGCGATTGAAGCTGGAGCGGTCAGTTATGTGCTGAAGACGGTATCTGCTGAAGAGTTAATCTATGCTCTGCAAGGAGCATACCGAGGTATGCCTGTAATGACAGGCGACGTATCACAGGCATTGACCCGTGGTATCAGGCAGCGCACGGCAAGAGAGAACGAATCCGGCCTGACGGAACGGGAAAAGGAAGTGCTTTTGCTGATTGCAGAGGGCAAGACCAATAAGGACATCGGGGAAGAACTACATATTAGTATCAAAACTGTCAAAACCCATGTGAGCAATCTGCTGATGAAGTGTGAAATGGACGATCGGACACAGCTGGCAATCTACGCTCATCGTCAGGGCTGGGTGAAGAAATAAGGGTTAGAATGCAGATTTGGCGGGAAAAATGTTCTATAACAGCGTGCTTTTATCTCCTTTTTAATTGTTTTTAAGGTACGGTTAAGGTTTAAAGTACAAAATAAGGACAGTTAAAGAATATCTCTTGCGAAGAAGAGATTGGGAGGTAGAGAGGCATGGACGAACGTAATTACAGAGCGAACCGTCAAGACGAGGAAAATGAAACTAAACAAGCGGAGAATCGCAATTCATCCGGGACGGACGATTCCTCCTATTATTATTCTTATGGACCTTTTCAGTCCGTGAATCAGGAAGATACAGCAAGTCATAATGGGGAACATAATCTACGTGAAGAAGGAAATGTAGAGATTACAAGACCTGACCCCGTGAAGCCCGTACCTACTTACTACAGTAATTACAGTAACGAATCATCTGATCAAGCCAATACGTCCTCCAGAGGGGGCGGCGGCAACGGTTCAGGTGGCAACGGAGGAGATCAGGGGAACGGAGGCAAGAACAATGGCAATTGGAATTATAACAACCGTCGGCCACGTTCTTCCGTAAGATCGCTCCTGTTCTCTTTCATCGCCGGGATGCTGGTCATTACAGTGCTGATGTACACAGCGGACAGAACAAATATGTTTACACCACAGGAAGCGCTGACAAGTGCAGAAAATGAAAGCTCCAGTCAGTCATCTTCTCCTACTAACTCAGGCAGCAGCAATAACGTAACAGCGTCATTACTGCCAACGGGCAAAGAGGATGTATCCTCTGTAGTAACGAGTACAAGTCCGGCTGTCGTCAAAATCGAAACACTAGCGAAGCAGTCTTCACGCAGCAGCAGCCAGGGCGGTTCTACGATGAGTGATCCATTGTACCAATACTTCTTTGGTAACGGAAGCAATGGCGGAACAGACAGCTACCAAGGCCAAAATCAGCAGCAACAGCAACAAAGCAGCAATCAGTTGGTTCCACTCGGCATTGGCTCCGGATTTATTTTTGACAAAGAAGGCTACATCCTGACGAACCAACACGTGGTTCAGGGTGCAGATGTGATTCAAGTAACGCTGGAGAACAACAGCAAACCATATGAAGCGAAATTGCTGGGAAGCAGCTTCGACCTTGACCTTGCCGTATTGAAAATCGAGAAAAACAGCGGTGATGATGCTTTCCCTGTTGCTCCATTGGGTGATTCCAACAGCACACAAGTGGGTGAATGGCTTGTAGCTATTGGTAACCCTGAAGGATTTGAACACACAGTTACTGCAGGTGTGTTGAGTGCGAAAGAACGTACGATCAGTATTCCGGACGAAGAAACAGGCAAAACCCGTGAGTACAGCCACTTGTTACAAACGGATGCTTCCATCAATCCTGGTAACTCCGGTGGACCATTGCTTAACCTGAATGGTGAAGTCATTGGTATGAACGTTGCGGTTAGCGCGGATGCACAGGGTATTGGGTTTGCCATTCCTTCGAGTGTAATCTCGGATGCGGTTAAATATCTGAAAGAAAACAAAGAAGTTCCCAAAGAGCCCGTACCGTTCATTGGTGCATCTCTGATGGCCCTCACGCCTGAAGTGGCTAAACAGATGGGAACGGATATCACTGAAGGTTCAGTTGTAGCCAGCACGATCTATCAATCCCCTGCTTACCAAGCAGACCTGCGTGCTTATGACATCATCACAGGTGCCAATGGTACAGCGTACAGCACAAGTCAGGATTTGATTGATTTCATCAAGAAACAGGAAATCGGCAGTGAAGTGACACTGAATGTTGTTCGGGACGGCAAAAAAATGGATGTGAAACTCAAAATCGGCAACAAAAACGATTACGATACTACACAAACGACGGATCAACAACAGCAACAACAACCATAATGCTGAAACATGGGTTATAAAATAAGGTTTAGAAGAGCGGAAGGGTTCGAGGGCCCTTTCGCTTTTTTTGCACTATATTCGTTTGTACTCCATCAAGGTCTGACTCGCAAAGCAACAAGGTGTTTGGAAAGATGCAGATTGCGCTTTTGGCTGTTACAATAAGATTAAAACGTTAAGGGATAAAGGAGAAAGACCATGCGCTCAACTATTCTGATTGTTGATGATGATGAAAAAATCGTTTCCATGCTTCGGCGGGGACTTGCTTTTGAAGGATATGATGTACAGACAGCTTCGAATGGGGCGGAGGGCCTCAGTAAGCTGATGGATAAAGAGCCGGATATCGTGGTTCTTGATGTCATGATGCCGCAAATTGACGGGTTTGAGGTATGCCGCAGACTCAGAGAAGCGGGGAGCAAGGTACCCGTGCTGATGCTTACTGCCAAAGATGAAGTACAGAGCCGGGTAATTGGGCTGGATACAGGTGCAGATGATTATCTCGTGAAGCCGTTTGCGCTTGAAGAACTGTTGGCTCGTGTCCGTGCCTTATTGCGTCGTAAAGCGGATATAGCAGACACGCCTGATAATCGACTAATGTATGAGGGTATTATTCTGGATAATGATTCTCGTGAGGTGTTGCGTGACGGTCAGCGTCTGGAACTGACTGCCAAGGAGTTCGAATTGCTGAATCTGTTCATGCAAAATCCGAAACGTGTGCTGTCCCGTGATCTGATTATGGATAAAATCTGGGGTTATGATTACAGTGGTGAGTCCAATGTGCTCGAAGTGTATATTGCCATGCTCAGACAAAAAACCGAAGAATACGGCGGTAAACGTTTGATCCAGACCATCCGGGGAGCCGGCTATATTTTGAGAGGTGACTCCTGACATGTCCATTCGGTTAAGATTAACCGCGTGGTATTCAGGCATCTTGGCAGCCGTGCTCATTTTTTGGGGAGTTGTGATCTACGCTTTTGTTTATTTTAATACGTATCAAGAAGTGGAACAGCAACTGAAAGATAAAAGTGAACGAATTACGAATCAGATTGGTGTCAATCCACTTTCACAATCGCTGGACCTGGACCCTTTTACGGAAAGTCAGCTTCAGGAAGCTCAAATATACATCCAGTTGTGGGACTACCAGAGCAGATCTGGTAAAATCTCAGGCAATATGGAGAAACTTCAGATTCAATTTCCTGTTGTGAAATCCAATGAGATCCAGAAAAAGCGTGGAATATCCAAGATCTATGTGAATGGGACCCCTTTCTTGGTGAATCAACAGCCCCTGTCTCTTCAGGGAACCAATGAAATAAGGGGGCTTCTTCAAGTCGGCGCCAATGTTAGTTCCCAGGAACGACTGCTGGAAGCTTTACGAAATATTCTGGTTTTTGGCTGGCTTGTCGCAATGGCGCTTGCCATTACTTCGGGGCTGATTCTGGCTCGCAAATCCATGCGTCCGCTCGTCAATGTGATTGATGCGGCCAATCAGATTCAGTCCGGGGATGACCTTAGTGTGCGCATTCAATATACGGGTCCCATGGATGAGATTGGACGTCTGATTGAAACAGTCAATAATATGCTTGAACGAACAGAGCTGTCATTCAGAGGTCTCGAGGAGACGAATAAAGCTCAGCGCAGATTTGTATCTGATGCCTCGCATGAGCTGCGTACACCGCTGACCACGATCCGTGGAAATGTGGACTTCCTTAAGAAGCTGTGGGATCAGGAGAGCACGGACCGACCGAATCTGGACGAAGAAACGGTTAAACAAATGTCGCTCGAAGCGATAGAGGACATGGCGGATGAAGGAAAACGCATGAGTAGACTGATCAGTGATATGCTGTCTTTGGCCAGAGCCGATACAGGACAGAAAATCGAACTGAATCCGATCCCGTTGCAGATTCTGGTACAGGAAGTGGCTCGCAGGTCGCAATTCCTTGATCATCAGGCAGACTGGCGTCCAGGAGATCTATCGATTCTGAATGGCATATATGTGAACGGCAGCAAGGACTATTTGCAGCAGATGTTGTTTATTTTTATCGAGAATGCCTTCAAGTACACTCCAGATGGCTCGGTTACGCTTGATGCAATACTTTATAAAGGTCAGGTAGGACTACGCATCAGTGATACGGGAATCGGAATGGATCGGGATGAAGTTCCATTTATCTTTGATCGGTTCTATCGGGCGGATGAGTCGCGCGGTGCCACACCAGGTATAGGTCTGGGACTGTCGATTGCCAAGTGGATCATTGAGGAACACCAAGGGTCTGTCGAGGTTGTAACCAGACGTGGAGAAGGAACGACCTTTATCATTTGGTTGCCGGTAGTCTTTGCTCCGCCTATCGAATAAGGTTATAATAGACAGGACTGCAATTACATCGGCTATCTTTGCCGAGAAAGAAAGCGGGTGGCAACCAAGTGGAAGTACTGCGAATTTCGCCGCGGGGATATTGTTACGGAGTTGTGGATGCGATGGTGCTCGCGCGCCAGGCGGCACGCAATCTGGACCTACCACGGCCTATTTATATATTGGGTATGATTGTGCATAACCAACATGTGACGGACTCTTTTGAAGATGAGGGCATTATTACACTGGACGGACCGAATCGGATTGATATTTTGAGCCAGGTCGAGAGTGGAACAGTGATCTTTACGGCCCATGGTGTATCTCCAGAAGTGCGCAAGATGGCACGTGATAAAGGTTTGACTACAGTGGATGCAACATGTCCGGATGTAACCAAAACCCATGACCTTATTCGGGAGAAGACGGCAGAAGGATATGACATTATCTATATTGGGAAAAAGAATCATCCAGAGCCGGAAGGCGCGGTTGGTGTTGCACCCGATCATGTTCATCTGATCGAGAAGGAAGAGGAGATTGACGGTCTGAACGTACCTCCTGGCAAAATCCTTATCACAAATCAGACAACGATGAGTCAATGGGACATTAAACACATTATGAGTCGTCTTCTGGAGAAGTATCCAGGCGCAGAGATTCATAATGAGATATGCTTGGCTACCCAAGTCCGTCAGGAAGCTGTTGCCGAACAGGCAGGGCAGGCAGATCTGGTCATTGTTGTAGGTGATCCTCGCAGTAATAACTCCAACCGACTTGCACAAGTATCGGAGGAAATTGCGGGTGTAACGGCATATCGTGTATCAGATGTGGCTGAGATACAGCAGGAATGGCTGAAAGGTGTGAATAAGGTGGCGGTTACTTCAGGCGCTTCTACGCCAACTCCGATCACGAAGGAAGTCATTCTATATCTGGAGCAATATGAACATGACAAGCCGGAAACATGGGAAATCAAACGTACGGTGAATATGAGCAAGCTACTACCTCCTGTAAGGGAAAAGACTCGTACGACGTAAACAAAACATGAATATAAGAATCTTGCAGCACAGAGCCGAAATTCGGTGACTGACTGCAGGATTCTTTTTTTTTGTAGGGGATAAGAGTCGGCTTGACTGAAAAGGGTGAATATGTTATATTTACTTTAGTGGATAAAAGCTTAAAAGCGAACAAGCGTTTAAGTGGAGAAGAGTTTTGAGGATTAAATCAGACGCGCTTAGGCGCTCTCATACAAGGAAGGATGGGAATTATAATGATCGTTATTGCAGGTAAAGCTACTCCGGAGGAACATATTCAGGATATCGTCGCTACAATTGAAAAGGAAGGACTTCAGGTCCATATCTCGCGTGGAGAGGACCGCACCATCATTGGCCTTATTGGTAAAGTAGAACCGAAAATGGCTGAGCATCTCCGTCAAATGAAAGGTGTAGAGAATGTCGTTAAGATTTCGAAGTCTTACAAATTGGCAAGCCGTGATTTCCATCCTCAAGATACCGTGATCTCCATCAAAGGTGTAGATATTGGCGGGAAAGAACTCGTCGTTATGGGCGGACCGTGTGCGGTTGAATCAGCTGCACAGATTGATGAGATTGCCGGGCTGGTTAAGGCTGCCGGTGGACAGGTGCTTCGCGGTGGTGCATTTAAGCCACGTACAGGTCCGTACAGCTTCCAGGGAACGGGCGTTGAAGGTCTGATCATGATGGCAGAAGCAGGGAAGAAACATGACCTGCTGACGATTACAGAAGTCATGACGCCTGAATATGTGGATATCTGTGCCGAGTACGCAGACATTCTGCAAGTAGGTACACGTAATATGCAGAACTTCGATTTGCTACGTAAATTGGGTGAGTGTGGCAAACCGGTATTGCTGAAACGTGGCTTCAGTGCAACTTACGATGAGCTGTTGAATGCCGCTGAATACATTCTTGCGGGTGGCAACCCGAATGTAATGCTGTGTGAACGTGGTATTCGTACATTCGAATCCTACACACGTAATACGCTCGACCTCTCGGCCATTCCTGTCTTGCAGTCTCTCAGTCATCTACCAGTTATTTCGGACCCAAGTCATGGTACGGGGCGCCGTGAGCTGGTTGAACCAATGACGAAGGCATCTGTCGCTGCTGGTGCTAACGGCCTAATTATCGAAATGCATACGGACCCCGATAACTCTATGACGGGTGACGGCGTGCAGTCTCTGTTCCCTGACCAATTTGCCAACCTGCTTCAGGATCTGGAGAAATTGGCACCAATCGTCGGTAAAACATTCAATACAGCCAAACAACCGGCGGAGTTCTTTCCAGCACGAGTTGGCGTATAACTGATCTTCATAGTATAGGTAATATAGTTCACCCGGGCATCTGCCCTGGCTCCGTTCAATGAGAATGGGGCTAGGACAAAATGTCCGGTTTTTGTGTTATTTGGAGCTTTGAACGCATTTATTAATCATAGGTGATAAGAAACATTTATGATGTGATGTTTTTTTCCATAATTTAGGCTAAATATAGCCTTGCTTTACCGCATTAAACCAGTTAAATGTAATGTATATACGTTGTTAAGTGAAATCAATAGGTTTATAAAATGTGAGCATAGCTTACATAGTTGCAAAAAATACCTTACATAAGTATTGACGATGTCATATTTGAGATTTTATAATGACGACAGAAAAAAATTCGAATATGGACATTTTCTTAGTGGGGTTGTTTAATGTTCGGAATATTTGGGAGGACGAATACATGTCGGTTGAAAACGTATTGAAATCAATTCAAGAGAACAACATCGAGTGGGTAGATTTTCGTTTTGTAGATTTATCCGGTCGTGCGCACCACATCTCGTTACCAGCTTCGGCAGTTGACGCAGACACTTTTGTAAATGGAGTAGCCTTTGATGGTTCTTCTATTCAAGGTTTCCGCGGAATTGAAGAGTCCGATATGGTTATGATTCCAGATCCTGAAGCGACTTTTGTCGATCCGTTCACAGCACACCCTACATTGAATGTTATGTGTGATATCTTCACTCCGGATGGCGAGCGTTATGAGCGTGACCCACGCGGTATCGCAGTCAAAGCGGAAGAATTCCTGAAAGAAAGCGGAGTAGGTACAGCAGCATTCTTCGCACCTGAATCCGAGTTCTTCATTTTCGACGATGTACGTTATGAGAGCGGCACGAACAGCTCTTCCTATTTCGTAGATTCCGAAGAAGCTTCTTGGAACACCAACCGTAAGGAAGATGGCGGTAACCTGGGTTTCAAAGTTCGTACTAAAGGCGGATATGTTCCTGTAGCTCCAGTGGATACACAACAAGATATTCGTAGTGAAATGTGTCGCATTTTGGAAGAAGCGGGCCTGTCGATTGAACGTCACCACCACGAAGTGGCGACAGCTGGTCAAGCCGAAATCAACTTCCGTTTTGATACGTTGAAGAAAACAGCAGACAACCTGCTTGTATACAAATACATCGTGCATAACACTGCACGTCAATATGGTAAAGTAGCAACATTCATGCCAAAACCACTGTTTGGTGATAATGGTAGCGGAATGCACGTTCACCAATCCATCTTCGATGGCGATTCCCCATTGTTCTATGACAAAGCGGGATATGCAAACCTGAGCGAAATGGCTCTGCATTACATTGGAGGAATTCTGTACCACGCACCGGCTTTGATTGCTTTGACTAACCCTAGTACGAACTCATTCAAACGTCTCGTACCTGGTTATGAAGCACCGGTTAACCTGGTTTACTCCAAAGGTAACCGTTCAGCAGCAGTACGTATTCCGGTTGCGGCTGTGACACCAAAAGGTTGTCGTATCGAGTTCCGTACACCGGACTCCACAGCTAACCCTTACCTGGCATTCGCTGCAATGCTGATGGCGGGTCTGGATGGTATCAAACGCAAAATCAACCCAACTGAGCTTGGATATGGTCCACTCGACAAAAACATCTATGATTTGTCTGATGCAGACAAAGAAAATATCCGCAGTGTGCCAGCTTCCCTGGAAGAAGCGCTTGACGCTCTGGCAGCGGACAACGAATTCTTGACTGAAGGCGGCGTCTTCACGAAAGAATTCATCGAGAACTACATCAACCTCAAACGTGACGAAGCGAAAGCAGTAGCAATTCGCATTCATCCACATGAGTACAGCCTCTACTTCGACTGCTAATCCAGTCGGAACAGAAACTGTTCCCAATGTATAGCCTCCGGGACTCGCTCTCGGAGGCTTTTCCTTGAATTGAACGATGTAGTGCATTAACTTTGCAGGGTGATAAAGGAATTTGATAACCCTGATTCGCAGCTTCGGTGCTTATTGCCCTTGAAGCAGATAGGGAATACTGATATCATAGCGATAATATTCACTTCATATGTCAGCTACGGATGGAAAGGGCGGGGGATTTTGTGACAAAGAGAGCGTATAATTTCAATGCAGGACCTGCGGCGTTGCCACTTGAGGTTCTGGAGCGTGCTCAGGCAGAATTTGTTGATTTTCGGAATACAGGAATGTCGATTATGGAGATGTCTCACCGTGGAGCGGTGTACGAATCTGTACATAATGAAGCTCAGGAACGTTTGTTGTCTCTGCTAGGCAATCCAAAAGGATATAAGGTCCTCTTCCTGCAAGGCGGAGCCAGCACTCAGTTCGCCATGCTGCCGATGAACCTGCTCGGGGAAGGGCAGACAGCCAGTTACGTCATGACAGGCAGCTGGGCCAAGAAGGCACTGTCTGAGGCGAAACTGATTGGGGAGACGCAGGTCGCTGCATCTTCCGAAGCGGATAAATATATGAAATTGCCGGATGTGTCGAATCTTAGCTTCCCGGATCGCACAGCTTATGTTCATTTGACGTCTAATGAAACAATTGAGGGAACTCAATTCAAGTCATTCCCGGATACCGGTTCAGTTCCACTTATTGCCGACATGTCGAGTGACATCTTCTGCAAACCGTTTGATCTTAATCAATTCGGCATGATCTATGCAGGTGCACAGAAGAACCTGGGCCCATCAGGAATTACGGTTGTTATTGCTCGCGAAGAACTGGTTAGTGAATCTCCTAAAACGATCCCGACGATGCTTCGATATAGTACACATGTGGATAACAATTCTCTCTATAATACACCACCGTCCTTCTCCGTATACATGGTGAATGAGGTTCTGAAATGGATCGAAGAACAAGGTGGATTGGCTGGAATTGAACAGAAGAACATGAAGAAAGCTGATTTGCTCTATAATGCGATCGATTCCTCCGGAGACTTCTACCGTGGTTGTGTAGATCCGGCAGATCGTTCCCTGATGAATGTGACCTTCCGCCTGGCTAACGAGGAGCTGGAGAAACAGTTTATCAAGGCTTCAGAGCAAGAAGGCTTTGTTGGTCTGAAAGGGCATCGGAGTGTTGGTGGCCTGCGTGCTTCCATTTACAATGCTGCTCCATATGAAAGTGTTAAGGCACTTACGGACTTCATGAGCCACTTCCAGAAGACAAATGGTTAAACAACCTGGCAGCGAGTTGTGAATTCAAGCATTCACACTTGTGCTTTACCAGAGCCTTCCACATTGACGTGTGGAGGGCTTTTCTTTAAGATTAGAGAATTGTCGTTTACATGAAATGAAAAGGAGATTGAACACATATGGCTTTACATATCGTTCTGGTTGAACCGGAGATTCCGGCAAATACAGGAAATATTTCCCGTACATGTGCGGCTACCGGTACACATTTGCATCTCGTGCGTCCACTCGGATTCCGTACGGATGATGCCACACTGAAACGCGCGGGTCTGGATTACTGGCATGCCGTTCATATTGAATATCATGATTCGTTTGCTGAGGTTCAAGAACAGTACCCTGAAGGGCGTTTCTTCTACGCAACCACGAAGGCGAAGAACCGTTATAGCGATTTTAATTTTCAGGATGGAGATTTTCTAGTGTTCGGTAAGGAGACGAAAGGCCTTCCTCCAGAATTAATTGCTGCTAATCCAGATACTTGTATGAAGATGCCAATGACAGGTGATGTCAGATCATTGAACTTGTCAAACTCAGCAGCAATCATTGTGTATGAGGCGTTGCGTCAACTTAATTTCCCGGGTCTGGATTAGTCTAATTCGCGTTTAAGTGACGGTTAGAATTCGCTAAAAAAACATTTTTCAAAAAAAAGGACAAAAAATGTTTATTTCCAGCAGGATTCGACAAAATCTTGGCGAATTAATAAACATAGTACAAATGTACCTAGAAATTTAGAGTAAGATAGGAGAGGTGTGCCGTAGCTATGAAGCCAGCTGGAGTCGTTCGCAAAGTTGACCAATTGGGTAGGATCGTATTGCCTAAATCTTTGCGTAAAAGGTATCAAATGAATGAGGGAGATCCTGTAGAGATCTTAGTACAAGGGGACCATATCATTCTGGAGAGATACCGTCCAAAATGTATTTTTTGTGGATCGATGGAAGAAGTCAATGAGTTCAAAGAGCGTTACATATGCGCACAATGTTTAGATGAAATGACCCAGCTTCCACAGCACGGGTAAAATAAAAAGTATCATGGCCTCTAAAGGTCATGATACTTTTTTTGTGTGGAAAAATCATGTCCACTTCCAATTTACCTGGATCAAACGAATGGATTCAGCTATTCGTGTTGTATTCCATCACCCAATATTTCTCCCCGGGTGTACCTTCTTCAATGACTTTTTTCCAACCCTGTCGTTCGTAAAAGCCTATTGCTTTATGATTATCAGATACACATTTCAATCGAACAGGCTGCTGCATGAGTGAAACTGACGCATCAAGTAAGCGTGAACCTGTACCCCCGCCGATAAAACCGGGATGAATAAACAGAAGGTGGATAAAGTTCTCGGGAAGGTACAGCGAAGCGAAGCCGAGAAGCGGTCCATCTTCATTTTCAGCCACAAGGATATGCTCATCCACGGTATCTGTATCAAAATCCTGCAGAGACAGTTCTTCCGGCTTAGCCCAGTGGAATCGGGCACGTCGCGACTCCAGATAAATGTTTCTCAACTCCGCATAATCTGCCTCAGTGGCTGGCCGTATAATCAAATGTTCCCCTCCAGAATAGGCAGTATATCCGACCATACATTGTCAAGAATGGCTTGCATATTTTGTTCATCACTATTGATGGCAACGACGGACTCCAGCTCCGGTAGGACAACGCATAGTTGACCATTGGCGCCATCAGCACGGTAAGCGTTATGGGAACATCTCCAGAATTGATATCCATAACCTTGTCCCCAGTCGCCGTCTCCTGGTGTAGGGATCTGTTGTGTTGTCGCTAATCGGATCCATTCCGCAGGAATGAGCTGCTTGCCATTCCAGTGGCCCTCCTGAAGCAACAGTTGACCGAATCTACCTAATTCCTCGTTGGTGAGCTGCAGGCCCGCACAGCCCAATGTAATGCCCAAGGGAGAAGTCTCCCACTCTACATTCGTAATGCCCAGTGGTTCAAATAGCCGGGGAATCAGATAGTTCTTAACGGTTTGACCGGTGGCCGCCTGAAACATGGCGGAGATCATAAACGTATCTGCACTGCTGTATGTAAACGTTTCACCAGGAACTCTATCCAAAGGAAGGGACATGTAATATTTTGCCCAATCTTTCTCAGGCAGGGTGGCTCGCTCTTCTGCCCATAACACAGGTACGTCATGCCCCGATGACATTCGCAGCAAATCGTACAGGGTGAGGTCCGCAGGAGGGAAGGCTGTTAAATGGGAAGCAGGTGTTGGTGAAGTGAAGTAGTCCCCTAGTTTGGATTCAAGTGTAAGTGTGCCCTCATCCAAAGCCAGTCCAATCGCCATGCAGGTGAACGATTTGCTGACAGAGTGTTGTAAGCGGCGCATATCGCCGGTGCGATCCCACGCTCCGATTGTAACCCCTTTCTGCAATACCCGAACAGAATGAACGTTTAACTGCTGCTCATCTATATGATGAACAAAAGAATTAATAATACTAGACATCTTAACATCCTTTCTAAAAAAAGAAGAATTTTAACTCTTGGTGAAACGTTTCCGCAATCTGGATCAAAAATTAGAACTTATGTTATTACAAACGAGGTTCAATGTCAATGAATAGGTGCAAACGGTTACTTAAAGGAAAATGTTTTACTTTAAAAGTGCCTTTTGACGCAAATTTCATCACGAAAAATCAGTTTTTTGAGAAAAAAGCGCGAAATTTGTAAAAAGGTTATTGACAGGGTTTGTACTTCGGGATTATGATTTATTCGAAACGATTCGAAGAAATCGCTTCCACATAAAAAGTGTTGTAATCAAGTCCAAGTAAATCAACGTTGGCTATGTTTTGAAACGATTCGAGAAAATCGTTTCGATAACCGAGCGAAATACGGGGGAATCACTGGAATTTGCAACAAAAAGGCAGAGAAACAGAAGTTTACAGACAGCAGCCGACGATGAAAGGGGTTACTTATGGCGCATATAACGATCGAAACCGGATCGCCTACGTTATGCATGAACACAAGCATACATGTAGTGTCCAGTGACTCCGGAGACACTTCAGGCGGTACGCTATATTTGCTGCATGGGGCAGGCGATAATGCAAGTACATGGCAACGTTTGACTACAATTGAAATGTACGCGCAACAATATGGCTGTACCATCATTATGCCGGAAGCGAACCGAAGCTATTACACCGATATGGAATACGGCCTGAATTACTTCCATTACATCACTCAGGAGCTGCCTGAATTCTGCAGGCGCCAGCTCAATCTCAATACAGACCCGGCAAAGAACTTCGTCGCCGGTCTATCCATGGGTGGGTATGGTGCATTGAAATGTGCACTGACATATCCCGAGAGGTACCGCAAGGCGGTGTCCTTATCAGGTGTAACTGATATTCAGACCCGGCTTCACGATCCGGAAATGCCATCAGGCATGATCAAGGAAATGAAAGCGGTTTTTGGAGAACGGTTACAGGTAAAACCTGATCAGGACCTGTACGCACTGTCTGCCAAGCTGTTGAAGCAAGGTGGAGATTTACCGGATATTCTGAGTTGTTGTGGTGATATTGATCCGTTTGTGGATATGAATCGCAAATTCGCGGAATACATGCAGGAAACGGATTTTGAGTTTCAGTATGTGGAGACGCCGGGTACCCATGAATGGAGATTCTGGGAGCAACACCTGAGAACAATGTTTGATTTTCTGTATAACGACAAGACCAAAGTAGAGTGAGGAGATGCAATTTGAAACCTGCAGCCGAAGGACCTAGCAAAAAGCTGAAGGGAAACTTGAAAGGCAATTCGCTCTGGAGTGAAATCTGGAAGCACAGAATGACGTACACCCTGCTTATTCCAGGGCTCGTCTGGCTGATCCTGTTTGCCTACATGCCAATGGGTGGCCTGTCTCTTGCGTTTAAAGACTACAAGGCAAACCTGGGGATCTGGGGAAGCCCATGGAGCGGATTTGAGAATTTCAAATACGTTTTCCGGGATCCAACCTTTATTGACGCCGTATGGCGGACGCTGTACATCAACATTCTAAAACTGATTATTCAGTTCCCGTTCCCGATTATTCTGGCCCTGTTGCTGAATGAATTGCGGATGCGCAGAGGGAAAAAGTGGTTCCAGACAGTTCTTACGTTCCCTCACTTCCTTTCATGGATCATCGTATCCGGGGTAGTCATCAACGTCCTGGCTTATGACGGACTGGTAAACAGTGCACTTGGTTTGCTTGGATTGCCAACCATTAACTTCCTGGGTTCCGAGTCCAACTTTGTACCGATGCTGCTGTTGACGGACATCTGGAAATCAAGTGGATGGGGTGCGATTATCTTCCTGGCTGCCATTTCTGGTATCGATCAGGATCAGTATGAATCAGCACAGATTGACGGAGCATCCCGTATGCAACAGATGTTCCGCATCACATTGCCAAACATTCTTCCTACAATCACCGTCATGTTCATCCTGTCGGTTGGTGGATTGATGTCTTCCGGTTTCGACCAGATCTTCAACTTGGCAAATGCCGCAACTAAAAATGTATCGGAAGTATTGGATGTATATATCTATCGGATTACGTTCCAGTCCTCAACGGACTTCTCATTCTCGACAGCGGTCAGCTTGTTCCGTTCCCTCGTGAATATGGTCTTGCTGCTTCTCGCAGACAGATTTGCCAAGTGGCTTGGCGGAGACGGTTTGTTCCGATAAGAGAGGAGGAAAAATGAAATGAGTAAGAAAGCTAACAAAAAGCCGAGAATTGGTACAGAAAAAATGACATTTCTCGATTACATTATTTTCGCCATTTTACTTGTGCTTGCTCTGATGATTCTGATTCCGTTCTGGAATGTCATCATGATCTCGTTCGCAACACAAAAAGAATATGCTGACAATCCATTTTTGATGTTCCCTAAAGAATGGACATTGGATTCCTATAAGGCGTTGTTCGCTGACGGAACGATTCTGTCGGGGTACAAAAATACAATTATTTTGCTAGTTATCGGTTTGCCACTTAGCTTGTTCCTGACAACAAGCATGGCATATGGCCTTAGTCGCAACAAATTTCCGTTCAAGAAATTTCTCTTTTTCCTAGTGCTGTTCACCATGATCTTTAATGGTGGTATTGTACCGCTGTACCTGATCATGAAATCACTTCACCTTACAGGTACGCTGTGGTCTGTTATCCTGGCGGGAAGCTTCAGTGCGTTCAACATGATTCTGATGATGAACTACTTCTATACCTTGCCTGAGTCGCTTATGGAATCGGCGAGATTGGATGGAGCAGGAGAGTGGAGAATTCTGTTCTCTGTTGTTCTTCCGCTGGCTACACCAATTATGGCTACAATCACGTTGTTCTACGGTGTGGCGTACTGGAACAGTTGGTACGACGCGATGATATTCCTGCGAAAAGCGGATCAGTTGCCGCTCCAGAATGTTCTCAGAAACATTATCGTCACATCCCAGACGAACGCATCTAATGCATCCAGTGTCGATGCTGCCCAAGCAAGCAATTTCTCAATGGGTATGAAGATGGCGGCAGTATTTGTCACCATGGTACCAATTATGTGTTTCTTCCCAATGCTGCAAAAACACTTTGCCAAAGGGGTATTAACAGGGGCTATCAAGACCTGATTATACGTATAGGATTTTGCATTAAAATTCTACTAAAAAACATGGGGGTAAAACATGAAAACGAACAAAAAGTTGTCAGTAAGAGCTCTCTTTGCCATCACGCTTAGTGTAGTTATGCTGATGGTGACCGCTTGTTCCAGCCAAGGAGCTTCAGGTGGTAACGAAAAAGATGCAGAGGGAAATTACAAAGATAACCTGACCATCTCTGTAGCTAACCTGACAGAAATTAAAAACGGGAACTTGGATAATGACTTCCACAAGTTCTGGACAGACAAGTTCAATGTAACATGGGATTACAACTATATCGATTGGGATTCATGGGGCGAGAAGCTTCGTCTATGGATCAACTCTGGCGATTTGCCGGATGTAGCAGTATGGAACTATGTGCATGGCGATGCCATGAACAGTATTGATCAAGGCCTGTTCTACAAATTCCCGGATGACTGGAAAGAACGCTGGCCTAACGTGGCAGCAGCCTACAAGTTGACCGGTCTTGGAGACAAGCTGGAAGAACTGACGGGTGGAACATACGTCCTGCCAAGACCAATCTATTTCGAGAACAAACCTGCTGACCCATTGACGAACCAAATTGGTGTCATTGCACTTCGTAAAGACTGGGCTGAAGCGGTTGGTTTCGAACTGAAAGATGCATATACAACAACTGAATTGAATGAATACGCTGAGCTTGTAAAAGAAAAAGATCCAGGCAAAGTGGGCAACAAACTTGTACCTCTGTCCTACAATGCGGCAGATGCTATGACGAATATCATTATGCCGAACAGTGTGCATGCCATGACCGACACGCCGTTCTACAAAGGTGAAGATGGTCAGTTCCACTGGGGACCAGCAGATCCTGAAACTCTGACAGGACTTAAATTGATGCAAAAAGCCTACAAAGATGGTTTGCTCAATCCTGAATTCTACACATGGAAAAACAATGAAGGTCAAAACAACTTCAAAGTAACAGGTACAGCTGCAGTAACAAGTCTGGGCGGACTGGCTTCGTACAGACAAGGTCTGGATTCTGATATGAGAAAGAATCTGGGTGTAGATAGTGATGAACTGGTACACACAGCAATCGTAGTGGGCGACGATGGAAAATACCGTAACATGGAGCAAGCTAACTTCTGGTCTGCATTGATCTTCAATCCAGACATCAGCGACGAGAAATTCGAACGGATCATGGATCTGATCGACTACTCGACTACCAAAGAAGGACAACTGCTCATCAACATGGGCTTCGAAGGAACAGATTGGAAATATGATGAGAACAAAGAACTGGTTAGCTTGCTGCCAGAAGGTACTGTTCTGGAAGACAAATACCCAGCACGTTTCGAAGGTCTGTATCTTCTGGGTGACGACTTCAGTGTTGTAAACCCTGCAATTAAAAAGGATTATCGTGATAGAGCTGTGAAACTGTTCGAGGAAAAAGCAAAACTCGGTACAGAAGGTCAATCACTCGCAACATACGACTGGGATGTCAACCTGTACGATTCCAAAGCTAAAAGTCAGGCTTCATTCGACTACCAGAATGAATATGCCAACTTGATCCTCAAAAATGGAGATCTGGAAGCGAACTGGAAAGAATGGGTAAACAGCAAAATGTCCCTGGTTCAACCTTACCTGGATGAACTGAACAAAGAATTCAAGTAATCATTCAGTAATTAGCAAGATGGGATATGACAGGTGTGTTCTGTCTGTCCCATTCAATCGAACCCGGTGCGCGGTCTCTCCCCGAACGCAGCCGGGTTCTTTATTTCAACAACATGTAGTGGAGGATAATGTCTATGAATAACGAGCAGTTGCTAGACCTTGTAAAACAAATGACCTTGGAAGAAAAAACGGCCCAGCTGCTTCAGCTGACCGCTAACTTTTATGAAGGAACCAGTGTTGAAGGTCAGATCACAGGTCCAATGGAAGAGATGGGAATCACGGAGCAGTCCGTGGATGCCAGTGGCTCCATTCTGGGATTGTCCGGTGCACAGGCCATTATTGATGTACAACAAGCATACCTGAAAAAAAGTCGTCTCGGCATTCCGCTCATGTTCATGGCGGACGTTGTGCATGGTTTTAAAACTATTTTCCCCATCCCACTAGCCATTGGCTGTTCATGGGACACTGAATTGGCAGAGAAAAGTGCTGAGATTGCAGCACGTGAATCCGCCGTATCTGGCCTCCATGTTACTTTTGCACCGATGGTCGATCTTGTTCGTGATCCGCGCTGGGGTCGTGTAATGGAGACAACAGGCGAAGATCCTTATTTGAACAGTCTGTTCTCTGCGGCATTTGTACGTGGATATCAGGGCGACAATTTGAAGGATGAGCCGGATCGTCTGGCGGCTTGTGTAAAACACTTTGCAGCATATGGGGCAGCAGAAGGTGGTCGTGATTACAACACGGTCGACATGTCTGAACGCAACTTGCGTGAGTACTATTTACCGGCTTACAAGGCAGCACTGGATGCAGGCGTAGAAATGGTTATGGCTTCATTCAATACCGTAGAGGGTATTCCAGCGAGCGGAAATGAGAAGCTTATGCGTGACATTTTGCGTGACGAGTGGGGCTTTGATGGTGTATTGATCTCCGATTGGGCTTCCATTCGCGAGATGATTGCTCATGGCGCTGCTGAAGATGATCGTGAAGCCGCGTACCGCGCCATTCGTGCAGGAGTGGATATCGAGATGATGACACCTTGTTATGTCCATCATCTGCCAGAGTTGATCAATAACGGAGAAGTGGAAGAAACGCTCATTGATGAAGCGGTGCTGCGTATTCTGCAACTGAAAGAAAAGCTGGGATTGTTCGATAATCCACTGCGTGCAGCTGATCCGGAGCGTGAGCGTGAGATTGTCTTCTCAAAAGAACATCGTCAGGTATCGTATGAGCTTGCAACCAAATCCGCTGTATTGTTGAAAAATGATAATGACGTTCTTCCGCTGAAGCCAGAAGCCAATGTAGCGTTAATTGGACCTTTTGCTCAAAGTGAAGACATTCTCGGATGGTGGTCCTGTGAAGGTGTCAAAGAGGATGCCGTTAAACTCGGAACTGCTTTGCAGGAACGTCTTACTGCAGGAAAAGTTCATATGGCTCAAGGCAGCAACGTTCACACGATCACCGCTGAACAGATTGCTGAAGCGCTTGAAGTAGCAAGCAAAGCTGATCTGATCGTGCTTGCACTTGGTGAAGATTCCGAAATGAGTGGTGAAGGTGGATCGCGTACGGATATTCGTTTGCCGGCAGCTCAACTGGAATTGGTTAAACAGCTCAAAGCAGCGGGTAAACCAATCGCCACCGTTATTTTCAACGGTCGTCCTCTGGACTTACATGGTGTATTTGAAGAATCCGATGCTGTGCTTGAAGCGTGGTTCCCGGGCAGTGAGGGTGGAGCGGCCATTGCCGATGTATTGACAGGTGTGGTGAATCCATCTGCGCGTCTGACAATGTCCTTCCCGCAATCTGTAGGTCAGATACCGGTATATTACAATCATTTTAATACAGGACGTCCACTCAATCCGCAAAAGACGGAAGAGCGTTATGTTTCCAAATATATTGATAGTCCGAATGATCCACTGCTTCCGTTTGGCTACGGCTTGTCATACACCTCGTTTGAGTATGGTGACCTGGAAGTTTCGAGCAATGAAATGACTGCTGCTCAACCTCTGACGATCCAAGTGCGTGTAACCAATGCTGGCGAGCGTGCTGGTGTGGAGACGGTTCAGTTGTACGTACGTGATGTCACTGGTGAAGTTGTGCGTCCAATGCGTGAGCTGAAAGGGTATGTTAAGCTGTCACTCGCACCGGGTGAAAGTGGTACGGCTACATTTACATTAAACGAAGAACAGCTTCGTTATCATCATTCCGATTTGAGTCATCGCAGTGATAAAGGAACATTCCACATTTTCGTAGGGCCGAATAGCCGCGACACATTGGAGAGTACGTTCAAGCTGGTGTAATGGGATACACCTCATATCGATGAATGATTGAACTCATCATACAAAAGCAGCAAAACTGCACTGCCTTCTTCTCTTCTGTTCAGCAGCGGGGAACAAGGCAGGATAGGAGGATATGAATAGATATATGAAGACCATGAATAAATCTCAAATCAACGTACAATCCGGCGATCTGTGCTTTACGTTCTGGGAAAGCGGTGATTTGTTTAAGGCTGTAAGTGGAACAACGATGATTAATCAGTGGATGGCTAGTCCAGTGGACGGCTCCATGAACAATCTGTACTTGCGTTTTCACAGTGAATCTGCCATTCGGTTTGTGCCAATGCTTGGCATTCACTCCGACAGCCAGGTGAGCACCGACGGTAGCCGTATAGTATGGACAGGTACCGCTGAGGGCGTAGGCTATCAGGTTGTATTTGCTCCAACAACCCGAGGTGTATGGTTCTGGGATGTAACCGTAAACGGTAATGGAGAAGAGGTCGACGTGGTCTATGGCCAGGATGTCGGCAATGCCGATCCAGGTGCGGTACGTAGCAATGAGGCTTACTTGTCGCAATACATTGACCATGCCGTATTTGAGGATACGAAGCTGGGATATATCGTAGCCTCACGGCAGAATCAGCCACAAGGCGGGGCTTTTCCTTATCTTCAACAGGGTTCATTAACCCGTGCAACAGGTTACTCCACAGATGGATTTCAGTTCTTTGGCTTGAGTTACAAGGAAACGAATGTCCCTGAAAGTCTGAGCAAGCCAACACTTGCAAATGAAGTGTATCAGTATGAATTTGCATACACAGCCCTACAGTCCGAAAAAGTGGTGTTGAGTGGCGAAGCTCGCTTTGTGTTCTATGGACTCTTTCAGGCCAACCATCCTGAAGCGGTGAAGGAACTTGAATACCAGGATGTTGTACAACAGGCTTGGGACGAGTATGAAGCGAAGCGTCAAGAGAATACAAGCACGGTACAGGCAGTAACCAACGTATTCCCAAAAGTATCTCTCCATCCGGTAATGGGTGAACCCTTGCCTACTTTATCGATGACTGAAGAAGAAGTGAATTCCCACTTCCCGGCTTCGAAGAGACATCAGGAAGAGCGTGCGGATGGCGAATTGCTGGCGTTCTTTACAGATACGTATGAGCATATTGTGCTGAAGGAAAAGGAAATGCGTGTTGAACGTCCACATGGACACATTCTGATGAGTGGCAACAATGTGAAGCTGGGTCAGAACGTAATCACTACGTCTTCCTATATGTATGGTATTTTCAATTCCCATGTGGTTGTAGGAAATACGAACTTCAATAAAATGATGAGCAACGCACGTAGTGCACTCAACATACCCAAAACATCCGGGCAGCGGATCTACGTTGAGATGGAGGGAGTCTTCCACCTACTCACGATGCCTTCCCTGTTTGAAATGGGCTTCAACTATGTTCGCTGGTATTACAAAACAGCTGAGGATACGCTGATCATCACAAATTATACAACTTTGGATACTCCTGAAGTACATCTTCATGTGAAGTCGGAAAAAGGAATAGCTTATCGATACCTAATCACCAATCAGATTACGATGAATGTGAATGAATATGAACTTCCTGTTCATGTTTCCGAGCAGAATGGTGAACTGAGCTTCAAGGCAGATCATAGCTCCCTCAGTGGGGAAGTATATCCGAATCTGGAGTACCGCATGCGGGTAAGCGGAGCAGGAGTGAAGGTTGGCGATGAGACTGAGCTGGCTAGTGGAGTAAACGCAGGCGACGACTCACTGACGACTTTACGTCTGGACAGCAGCGCTGAATGGACATTGACCATTCAAGGTCTGTTGGAAGAAGGACAGACTGCATCCTCGACGCGCAGCTTCGAAGAGGAAGTGTCAGCTTATCGTACCTTCTATGCAGAAGTAATGAATGGATTCCATTTGTCCCAACCTCAGAAGCAAGGAGCGGACGAGTTGTTCAAAGTGAATGCTCTTGCATGGTGGTACACCCACAATATGCTGGTGCATTACTCTGTTCCTCACGGACTGGAGCAATATGGCGGTGCAGCTTGGGGAACACGGGATGTCTGCCAGGGGCCGGTCGAATACTTTATGGCTACACAAAAGTATGAGCAGGTTCGCGATATTCTGAAGACAGTTTACTCCCATCAGTATGAGGATGACGGCAACTGGCCGCAATGGTTTATGTTCGATCGTTATTTCAAAGTTCAGCAGGAAGAAAGCCATGGTGACATTATTGTTTGGCCTCTTAAAGTGCTAAGTGATTATCTGATTGCTACCAAGGATTATTCGATTCTGAATGAGGAAGTACCTTATACCGTAAAACATGGTTTTGATTTTACTGATCAGACAGCCAGCGTGCTGGAGCATGCCCAGAAAGAGCTGGAGTATATCCGCAGCCATTTCCTGCATGATACATTCCTCTCTTCATATGGTGACGGTGACTGGGACGATACATTGCAGCCTGCCAATGCTCAATTGAAGCAATATATGGTCAGCAGCTGGACTGTGGCGCTCACCTATCAAACGTTGAAGCAGCTATCCAGAGCGCTTGCGCCTGTGAAACCGGAGCTTTCTTCCGAGTTAAGTGACATGGCAGCGGGTGTGAAAAGAGACTTCAGCAAGTATATGCTGGATACCGATGTGATTCCAGGATTTGTATATATGGAAGACCCGGCACAAGCAAAACGCATGCTGCATCCGGATGACAGCGAGACAGGTATTCAGTACCGTTTGCTGCCGATGACACGCAGCATGATTGCCGAGCTGCTGGAGCCTGAGCAAGCGCAATCCCATTATGAACTGATCAAAGACAAGCTGTACTGCCCGGATGGTGTCAGATTGATGAATCGTCCAGCACAGTATGATGGCGGCGTCAGCACTCATTTCAAACGTGCAGAGCAGGCATCCAACTTCGGACGTGAAGTGGGCTTGCAATATGTTCATGCTCACATCCGTTATATTGAAGCCATGGCGAAGCTGGGCAACCCGGATGAAGTCTGGAACGGCCTTGGCATTATCAATCCAGTGGGTATTCAGGAAGCTGTTCCTAACGCAGATTTGCGTCAAAGTAATGCCTATTTCAGCAGCTCTGACGGGAAATTCAACAACCGTTATGCAGCGCAGGAGCAATTCGATAAGCTTCGCACCGGAGATGTACAGGTGAAGGGTGGCTGGAGAATCTATTCCAGTGGACCGGGAATCTACATGAATCAGCTCATTTCGAACGCTCTGGGTATTCGTCAGGAGGAAGAAGATCTGGTTCTGGACCCTGTGTTACCTGTCAGCTTGGATGGATTACATTTTGATTTCCAATTTGCGGGCAAAAAAGTAACCTTCGTTTATCATCTCAGTGGAGAGGCCGTACAACGTATTGTGCTGAATGGCAAGGAACTGGATGCGACTAGGCTGCAACAACCTTATCGTCTTGGTGGACTGCGTATTTCACGTAAGGAGCTTGAACAGAGCCTGAGCGAGAATAACGTGATTGAGATTTACAGTTAATGGTGTAAACGTTAGTCCATTTTATCAAGTATAAATATTTTAGATGTCAGGTCCTTCGATTTCGAAGGGCCTGATGAACATAACAGGGGAGCGAAGAATGTGGTCAGTATCAAGGATATCGCCAAACAGGCGGGAGTTTCGATCTCTACCGTGTCATATGCTCTGAATGGTAGCAACAAAGTGACAGATGAGACCCGTTCCAAAATTTTGGCTATCGCCAAAGAGCTGAACTATGTTCCCAATGCTGCTGCCAGAACATTGAAGAAGAGAGAATCCAAAATTCTGGGTGTATTTCTGACGGATTTTAGCGGGGATGTATATGGAGACTTGCTTAGTGGTATGAAATCTGTATGTAACGCGCAAGGGTACGACCTAATTGTGTGCAGCGGGAAACAATCTCATCGAATGCTTCCGGAGCGAATGATTGATGGTGCTGTCATTCTGGATCATACATTTGCGAGCAAGGAACTAATGCAATATGCAGACAGAGGACACAAGATTGTCGTTCTTGACCGGGAACTGGATCACCCCAATATTAATCAGGTTCTGCTGGATAACAAGGCAGGAGCAACCCTTGCGATGGAGCATTTGATTGAACAGGGACACACGAAGATCTATGTCGTGACAGGTCCTGAAGGTTCATTTGACTCAGCTCAGCGGTTGAAGGCTGTAAGGCAAGTATCGGAGCGGGAAGCGAACGTGGAATGGATTGAGATCACCGGAGATTTCGAGAAGAGTGGCGGTGAACGGGCAGCGGAACGTATTATTCAGGAATATACTCAACCAGTTGGGGTGTTTTGTCTCAATGACGAGATGGCGATTGGGATGTGTGACCGGCTTGCTGATAGCGAGTTAAACATAGGTCAGGAGATTGATATTATTGGATTCGATAATATTGAACTTAGCAAATATGTGCAGCCAAGACTGGTCACAATTGATTATTCCAAACGAAAATGGGGCGCACTCGCAGCCGAACAATTAATCAAGATTATTGCCGGAGAGCCTGTCGATCATGAACGCATCTACGTGACACTGGTGGAGGGCGGGTCGGTAAACAGCAAGGTTCAGTCAGAATATCTTGCACAAGCCCAAGGTGAAAAGGCGGTTAGCTATTGACAACGCTGCCCCCTCTTCATTTCATGCATGTTGTGTTGAACGACGACTGTACAGCAAGAGACAAGGCTTAGAAGAATTGAAGCATTCTTTTAAGCCTTGTCTCTTGTTTAGCTTCTTTAATTGACCCATTATAAAAAGAAAAAACCTCTCACCAGGAGAGGCTTGGCCCTTAAAGGCCCTTGGTTTTGTCATTGTTGTAGGATGAAGTGAGAATGCCTGTAAGGAAGAGAGCCAATACAATTGCAATAATCCAAAATGTCAGTGAAAATGACATACCATAGCACCTCCTGCAAATCTTTACTTCTATTATAACCATTATAGGAAGAAAAGAAATGCTTCACTCCATCATTTGTAAAATAAAAAGTGAGTAGGTACAGGTCGGAGGCTCCCGTCCGAGGGGTTATTCACAACCCGGTTGTTCACGATGAGTGAGGACGATCCGCCGCCATCCAGATTATAGGCGTCCACGACGCCAAGCTTGTACAAACGTCCTTGCAGCTCTTCCAAGGTGGCTCCTGAGCTTCCACCTTCGTTATACCCGTCAACAACGATAATCAACAATTGATCGTCCTTGTAATTGCCGATCACAGTGCGTGGAGCCCGCTTGGGTGACACTTTCCATTTGGCGGGAATGACCGTTTTTTGCCCATTCTGCAAAAGAACGGGTACAAATGTGGCACCAAATTGTGGTTGTAGGCGATCCAGGGAACTTTTGTCGAAAAATTTACCGCCTACCAGCTTACCGGCATCATCAAGACCTACAAAAAACAGATCCTTAAAGCTGGCCTGAAAACCATTCACATACTTGCCATCCATAACTGTTGTACTCAGCGGATACCGTTTACCGCCACTGTCGGCAAACCCGCCGGCATTAATTCCGGCAATGGCACCGCTGCGCTTGACCGCCTGCATGGTTGTCTCAGATCGGCCTGGCTCGCTGTCCAGAGCCATCTTCATGGCCGTGGGATCTTTTAGCTTGATTTTCATCGCATAGCCTTTATAGGGGCCTGGATTGACCCTATAGAGTTCAATCGTAAGTCGATCACTGTCTATCCGTTCAAACGGAACGCCCAGCTTGGATGAGATTCGTTGATTATAGATCGTTTCCGGGCGAGCGGCTTGAACCGTAGCCTTCTGTACAAGCGTCGACATCGTACTCGTTGTCTGATTGTACAGCTGTGTTGTTCTTTTAATAGAAGAAGAAGTCTGAACAGCAGCTTCTTTTGCCCCTGCAAGCTCCTGACTAATTGCCTGGGTCCGGGGTGTAACATTCTCTTCAGCCAGACCGGAATGAATGAAATCTCCGGGGTCAAGCGGAGGACGAATCAGCAGCATGCATAATATCAATCCAACAAAAGGAGCAAGAGCAAGCATAAATAAACGATTAACCTTTTTTACGGGTGTAATCATTTGAGCAGGTCCATCTTTTTCTGGAGTGTCTCCAGTTGTTTTTTGACTTCGCTCAGCTGAGTATACAATTTGTTGCTGTTGTCGGTTTTATCGTTTGCATTATCCTTGGTGAAAGTCAGTAATTCATTAAAGGACTGCACCTGGCCCTGCAGGTCCGCTACTTCCTTGGATATCGTTGTTAGCTGCTTTTCGTAGTCGGCTTTGAGCGCTGCAATCTGCTGTTGATTATGGGTCTGAAGCTGATTAATCATCTGTTGCTGGAGGTGGTTACTATAATAGTAGGTTCCGAGTACTCCAAGTGCAATGAGAACAATCCACATGACCAGAAACAGCTTGACTGAAGATCCGGCCTTACCTTTGGCGCTCCGGGTGTGATGGATGTCAGAGGGTTGGACAGAAGGTTTCATATCATCACTCCTGGTTATTTATAGGTACAAAAAATTTTCCAGTCCTCATTCTATCACGCCACTATTGATTACGCAAAAATGAAATTCTTTGAGTAATAGGATAAAAAGAGATTGCATCGGAAGGAAGTCCTAGGATACAATTTCTTATAGATGCAATAAGTAGGAACTTTGGGCAAGTTTTTCGACTTTTTTAGATAGAAATGCAGGAAATTTATACTATATTTTGATCTTTCTTCACTTGGGAAGACAAAAGTCCTGATGTGATGACAGCAAAATACAGTAGAAATAGAGCTGTTCTTACAGCTGTATCAAGTGTTTTTCTATTTTTCGACATTATCCGACTTTTACTTCTTCTATACACGGACTGTCGCAAGGGTAGAGGCATCATCATGGCTGATGGTGGAAAAGGAATTTGTACAATACATAACAGGGGGAACAACAATGAAAAAAGTATGGCAGGTGGTCATCGTAGATATCCACCCCACCAGCATGCTGGGTACGAAATTGATTTTGGAAGAACAGCAGGATCTGTTGGTACGGGGGATGACTTCGACTGGGTCCGAAGGTCTTGAACTGGTGAACATTCACCAGCCCGATCTGATTTTGATGGATTATCGGCTTCCTGAGGGCCAGGCAGATCAGTATATATCCCAAATGAAAAATCTGTCGGCTCATAGTCACATCATTATTCTAACGGACGAGGATAATGTAAAATTATTTCGTCATCTAATCAGTCTAGGTGCAAGTGGCATGCTGTCCAAACAGGCTTCCCCTAGCCAGCTGATTCATCTGATATCTGGGCTGCGTGAGGGATGTGTATCCATCCCATTATCCTGGTTAGCCAGTTCGGAATGGGCCCAACCCGTCGAATCTCCGGCAGAAGAACTTATTGTTGAATTAACAGAAACCGAAACTTTTATCATGGAAAGAATTGTTCAGGGCGTAACCTATGATAAAATAGCCAGTGAGATTAACGTTAGCAGACGTTCGATTGATAATTACCTGCGTAAAATATACGTCAAGCTGGATGTAAGCAGCAGGGCACAGGCGATTGAACGGTACGCTTTATATGCGAGGCAGACCAAAACCGTATCCTGACGAGCATCGCTCCATGAATCCCTATGTACGAATGCTCGTCAAGTGTCCGGTCTGGTCATATTTAGTGTCCAACAAGAATAGGTTGTAGGGGCTACGGACTGCGAGCACAGTTCGGATTAGGGATGAAAGGGGAACGGACCGATGAAATATTTCTTCGCCTCCCGTACAAACAGGCTTTTGACATCACCGCTGAGGGACATACGTGAGATGTCTGGTCGGGATTATTTCATTTCTCTGGCAGAAGAACTGCCTGCGGAGGAGCTGTTTCCATTCAAATTGCTGGAAGAAGCAGCGGTGTCTGTATTTAGTTCCGGACCCTCCGCATTGCAGTATGGTGAACCGGCAGGGTATAGACCGTTGAGAGAATGGCTGGACAACGATTGGAATGCTCGCAAGGGCATACGGACAGTCCCGGAGCAGATTCTATTGACTACAGGGACCCAGCAGGCGATCGATCTAGTGATGCGTTTGCTGCTTGAGCCTGGAGATTCCGTGTTGGTCGAGCATCCTACTTCTCCAGGCTGTCTCGAGGTTTTGGAGATGCAAGGTGCCAAAATCGTGCCCGTCACAGGCGATGGGGATGGCATTTTGCCTGACCTTTTGGAGCATCACATGCAGCAGGTGAGACCGAAGCTGCTTTTTGCTGCACCCAGTTTTTCCAATCCAACCGGCGCGCTGTGGAGTATGAAACGGCGTGAGGCAGTGCTTGATCTGTGTTCACGCTACGGCGTGCTGCTCGTGGAGGATGATTCCTATGGCGAACTTCATTTCGATGGATTGGAGCCGGGAGACTTCTACCGGAAGTATCCTTCCCTCTTTGCGCTGGATACAGCGGATCAGGGTGGACATGTTCTCTACATTGGTTCGTTTAGCAAAACTGTAGCACCTGCCCTGCGTACAGGTTGGGCTGCCGGGCATCCGGCCTTGATCCAGGCTATGGCCTCGGTGAAACGGATAGCAGACGGACAGTCCAGTCCCATGAATCAGAGGTTATTGTATCAATTGCTCGCCCATTCTCCTTTTAAGTGGAGTGATCATCTCTCCATGCTGAACCGGGAGTATAAGACTAGGCTCAAGCTTATGCTCGAATTATTGAAGCGTCCGGGATGGAAAGGGAGCCAGTACAGCATTCCTGAAGGGGGAATGTATCTGTGGGTACAGTTGCCGGATGGATTGGACAGCGGAGCTCTGCTCAAGGCAGCGTTGTTAAAAGGAGTATCTTTTCTTCCAGGTTCCCTATGCTCCACGGGTGAACAGGATCGTCGGTACATCCGATTGAACTTCAGCCATCCCGGCCGGGATGAGTTGCTGCTTGGTATGAATCTGATCAGTGAGTCCATAACAGAGTTTACAGCCCGGAGCTAATCCGGATATAGAAAAGAAAGAATGTAGGGTCAAATTCATGTTTGGAACCTGTGACAGCAGAAGTTCCAGGCATTGGATTTGGAAGCAAATAAGTTACCCCCAAAGTAATTACGTTATTGCATCCACTAACATTTTTATATATAATATGTATTAATGAGTTGTTGTTTTCTTTATATAAGCTGCATTCATTGCAAGTTCAGGAGAAGCACTCATATATTTTAACTAACGGGGGAACGAACATGTCTAACATTTTATTTGTCAAAGCAAACGACCGTCCTGCAGATCAAGCAGTCAGCGTACAATTGTACGATGCATTTTTGAGCGCATACAAAGAATCCCACCCAGGTGACACAGTTACCGAACTGGATCTCTACAATACAGATATTCCTTACTACGGCAACACTGTAATTACAGGTGGATACAAAGCCGCTAATGGTATCGAAGCAACTGCTGAAGAGCAAAAAGCAGCTGCACTGGCAGCACAATTGCAAGATCAATTCTTGGCAGCAGACAAAGTAGTATTTGCATTCCCACTGTGGAACTTCACTGTTCCAGCACCACTGGTAAACTACATTTCCTACCTGAGCCAAGCTGGCAAAATGTTCAAATACACTGCTGAAGGCCCTGTAGGTCTGGTAGGCGACAAAAAAGTGGCATTGTTGAACGCGCGTGGCGGAGTTTACTCCGTTGAGCCAATGGCATCCGCTGAAATGTCCGTTAAATATGTAACAAATGTACTGAACTTCTGGGGTATTCAAAACCCTGAACTGGTTATCGTTGAAGGCCACAATGCTTCACCTGACCGTTCCCAAGAGATCGTAGCAGCAGGTCTGAAATTGGCTTCCGAAGTAGCAGCAAGCTTCTAATAGCTTATATATAGAAACACGAAAAAGCCCATTATCTCCGTTGGAGATGATGGGCTTTTTTTGCATCTGCATTTTGCATGGAACTACACTGCCTGTTGCCTCAGTCATCCCTTCCATGGATCAGGTAGGGCTCCGCTACTTCCGCAATATGTTCCAGCTCACTGTCTTCATGTTGATTCAAGGAAAAATCTATTTCTAGTTCATTTATACTCCGTTCAATCATATCATTATCCTCAAGCATATGAGCATGCTCGGTTAGTGCCTGCACACCCTTAACCGTCAGCACATATCGTCCACGGGATAGCCGCTCGAACCAGCCATAATAGTTTTTTTGCAAAATGGCCGCAGCGGAGCCCACACTTGTCTGTTTGCTGATCGAGGCTGGGGAGGCTTCTCCCTGAGCGCGAAGGGCGAAAGCTACACGTAATGCCTTTTCTCTGTAAGCGGTGACCAGCTGCCTGCGTGTGCTTCCTCCCGTGTTGTAGTCACCACTGCGCTCGTCGAATTCCTTCAGCAGTCGCTGCCGCCGGATACCGCCTTTACGGACAACGGTGCCGCTACCAGGTATAAGAGATTGGACAGCAGGTTCACACAGCACATCAATCAGAGGTGATTTGGTTTTGTAGAACGTAACGGTGATAAGGCCCAGCCCAAGTTGTCTGCATAGTGCTGTCAAATCGCCCCAACGCTGGTTCACAGCACCACGCTTGCTACGATTCCGCTCAACAGCCAGATACACGAAGGGGCTGAGCTTCAGGCGCTGCATTCCCTGTAGCAGCAGAGACAGATTAAATGTTTTTTTCATCTCCACAATGAGTGGTTCACTTTGATCCGATTTGACCCCAACCAGGTCACAATGTTTGACTTCAGCCTTCACGTCGTAGCCGCGTCGTTCGAAAAAAGCCTTTACAGGTGAATATAACTCAGTTTCGTACTTTACTGCCATCGTTTCTGCTCCTTCCCTGAAGTGGCTCGTCTCTGGCCATCTATTGTCCCGTTTTTTGAATTTAGAACCTTCATTATATCATATCCGTTCTTTTTTTTCTGAGTGCACAAGATGTCTGATAGAACAGGGAAAGCCTCAAATTAAGACCCGCGGATTGAAAAAAAGAGGTCAACTTATCCGATTTGCCGCATAGGTATGTAATACACTTTTCACAACAATACATGATGTTTGGACAGAGGGTGGCGGGACTAATCCGGACCGCAAGATTGGTATTCAAGCACAAGCCGTAATTCTATTGATTTCTTCATACCATTCGGAATGGTTGACAATCACACTAAAGGAGCCATGGGAGGTACCAAGCATGAATATTTTTGAACGCGTTGCGGAACATCGGGCAGAGAGTGACCGTTTATCATGGAACGGGACATTTGAAGATTATATTGCACTGCTGAGAGAGGACCCGACTCCGGCAATGACGGCTCACGCACGAGTGTACCAGATGATTGAATCGTTTGGCGTGGAAGAAGTTGGGGGGCACAAACGGTACAAGTTTTTTGAACAGGAGATTTTTGGGCTGGATCGTTCCATTGAAAAGCTGGTGGAAGAATATTTCCACTCGGCAGCACGTCGTCTGGATGTTCGTAAACGTATTCTGCTGCTGATGGGCCCAGTCAGCGGAGGTAAGTCAACACTGGTAACGCTGCTGAAACGTGGCCTTGAACAATTCTCCCGCACAGAGAAGGGTGCTGTATACGCCATTGAAGGATGCCCAATGCATGAGGAGCCTCTGCATCTGATTCCGCTGGAGCTTCGTCCCGAAGTGGAAAAGGAGATCGGTGTCCGCATTGAGGGCAATCTCTGCCCATCCTGCCAGATGCGTCTTCGGACGGAATATGGGGGTGATATCAGTAAGGTGCGGGTAGAACGGGTCATCATTTCCGAGGATAACCGGGTGGGAATCGGAACATTCAGTCCATCCGATCCCAAATCCCAAGATATTGCCGATCTGACAGGAAGTATCGACTTCTCAACCATTACCGAATTCGGCTCTGAGTCTGATCCGCGCGCCTATCGTTTTGACGGTGAATTGAACAAGGCCAACCGTGGATTGATGGAATTTCAGGAGATGCTGAAATGTGATGAGAAGTTTCTGTGGAACCTTTTATCGCTGACGCAGGAAGGTAATTTTAAAGCAGGCCGATTTGCCTTGATCAGTGCGGATGAAATGATTGTGGCGCATACGAATGAATCCGAGTACAAATCATTTATTTCCAACAAAAAGAATGAAGCCTTGCAATCCCGGATGATCGTCATGCCGATTCCCTACAACCTGAAGGTCTCCGAGGAAGAGAAGATTTACGGCAAGCTCATTCAGCAAAGTGATATGAAGCATGTCCATATTGCACCGCATGCCCTGCGGACTGCAGCCATTTTCTCCATACTTACCCGCTTGAAAGAAACGAAGAAACAAGGCATGGATCTGGTCAAAAAAATGCGGATGTATGACGGTGAAGAAGTCGAAGGGTACAAAGAAGCTGATCTGCGCGAGATGCAAAATGAATATTTGGATGAGGGCATGTCGGGCATTGATCCACGTTATGTCATCAACCGGATATCCAGTGCTTTGATTAAGCAAAACCTTCAGTGCATTAACGCGTTGGATATTCTCCGGGCGATCAAGGATGGTCTGGATCAGCATGCTTCGATTACAAAAGAGGAACGCGAGCGTTACCTGAACTTTATTGCCCTGGCTCGGAAAGAGTATGATGAGCTGGCGAAGAAGGAAGTACAGAAAGCATTTGTCTACTCGTTCGAAGAATCGGCCAGAACGCTGTTCGAAAATTACCTCGATAATATCGAGGCATTCTGCAACTGGTCCAAAATTCGTGATCCACTGACGGATGAGGAGATGGACCCGGATGAGCGTTTGATGCGTTCGATAGAAGAACAGATCGGTATTTCCGAAAATGCTAAAAAAGCTTTCAGGGAAGAGATATTGATCCGCATCTCGGCTTATTCCCGGAAGGAACGGAAATTCGAATACAGCAGCCATGATCGTTTGCGTGAAGCGATTGAAAAGAAACTGTTCACTGACTTAAAGGATATTGTGAAGATCACAACTTCAACCAAGACACCAGATGCCACTCAACTGAAACGAATGAATGAAGTGATTAAACGGTTGATTGAAGAACATGGATATACCGCAGCTAGTGCGAATGAACTGCTCCGTTATGTGGGTAGTCTGTTGAATCGCTAATCTGCAACGAACCATTCCGGATCAGGCTCCTGACTCCTGCTGTGAGGCTCCTTCACAGCAGGGTCAGGGGTCTTTTTATATAGGTATTTGTACAATTATGACTAGTAAAATGACAGAGAAGGTCAATTCCATGACAAATTAGTTCTAATGGTATATGTAAAATTAGGTCATTTAGTCTATAATCGGTAAACAGATATTTACAATTTAATATTTTTTGTGGTTATTAAGGAGCTGACAGAACTAGTTATGAGTATTACTATAGCAAGACAACAACAACTTGATTATATTGGGTTGACCGCCGGAGATCTACAATTGCTTGCGGATCATCGACCTGCTTTTGAGAAAGTCGTGGACGAAGTGGTGGACCATTTCTACAATCATGTAGGCAATTATCCGAATTTGGTCGATCTGATTG
Source organism: Paenibacillus taichungensis (assembly GCF_013359905.1). Taxonomy (GTDB): domain Bacteria; phylum Bacillota; class Bacilli; order Paenibacillales; family Paenibacillaceae; genus Paenibacillus; species Paenibacillus taichungensis. The sequence goes on from NZ_JABMCC010000121.1 coordinate 1,021,126, forward strand.
CCCGCTTCTCGTCCATTGACCGTTTGAAGGAAACACAAAAGCTATACTGGTTATCCATGACCGATGGTGTAGTTGATGATGCATACATTGAACAGCGCATTGCAATCGGACTGGTCCATTCCCGCATTGGTTTGTCCGAAGATTATTATCTGGGCACGTATATGGTTTACCTCGATATTGCAACAAGTATATTCCAGCAAGTCATCCCCGAACACTGGCATCTGGTCATCCAGGCTCTTAGTAAAATGTTCAATCTCGATTCACAGCTTGTATTGGAGGCTTACGAGAAGAAGGAAAAGGAAAAATTAAATCAACTCGCTGAAGATCAGCAGCATACGTTGCTGGCCATCACGGAGATTACCCAGCAGTTGACGGGCATGATTAGTGAATTGAATGAAAATGCTCAGGCGATCTCTGATGTGGCCAGAGAAACGGCTGCTTCTCAGGATCAGGCAAATGGATTGTTGGAAGAGCTGACTAAGGAAATTCATCAGATTGGCAAAATGGGTGAGATCATTCGTGAAATCTCGGATCAGAGTCATCTCGTGGGTTTGAATGCCGCCATTGAAGCTGCACATGCAGGAGAATTTGGCCGGGGATTCGAGGTGGTTGCCAGTGAGGTTCGCAAGCTTGCGGCTAGTTCCCGAGAGGCTCAAGGGAAAATTCAGTCGAACTTGGCACAGATCATGAAGAAGCTAGGTAGTGTTCAACAGGAGTCGGAGCACACTGCTTCGGGAGCAAGGCGTCAGGCATCCCGATCAGAAGAGCTTGCGGTTTTTGCTACCACTATGGAGAAACTGGCACTTGATCTCAGGAAATTGGATCATCAGGAATAGGCGTTAATACTGGCTGGAAGCTGTGATACCGTTTCTGGCTGTTTTAAGCTATAATGGGTAGACAAACCTGCCGATGTTATAGTGAATGCAGCCGGAGACAGGGGATTTGAAAGAGGTTGAGGTGATCAGGTGGCTTCTATCCATGATGTGGCCAAAGAGGCGGGCGTATCTGTTGCAACCGTTTCCAAAGTGCTGAACGATTATCCCGATGTAAGTGACAAAACTCGCAAAAAAGTCAATATAGCTATCGAACTATTGAAATATCAACCAAATGTGGTTGCACGTGGACTTGTAAAACGCCGTTCTTGGACGGTAGGTGTGTTGTTGACGGTTCCTTTTACCAATCCGTTTGTATCGGAGCTACTTGAAGGAATCAAAACAGCACTGGAAAACAGTGGATACGATCTTGTTCGCTTATCTACACGTTTTGATGATCCAACATACTCGTTTATTAAACATTGCCGCAGCCGAAATGTAGATGGCGTCGTTGTATTCGGGGAAGGAAGAGACAACAAGAGTCTTCAGGAATTGGTTACTGCGGAGATTCCTACGATGTTCATCGATACCGACTTGTTTGGCAAGCGGGCAGGATACATAACGACGGATAATGCCAATGCCATTGCCATGAGTGTGAAGCATTTGCATGAACTGGGTCACCAGAAAATTGCTTATATTTCAGGTACACTTGGGCCTGCTGTAGCGAATCTTCGACTGGATGGATATCGGGAAGGCTTACGTGTATGCGGCATTCCATATTCTACGGTGTACCTGGAGGTTTGTGACTATTCTTTCGATGGGGGCAGTAAGGCTGCTCGCCGATTGCTTGCATTGAAGGACCAGCCTACGGGGATTGTCTGTGCTTCAGATATGTCTGCTTTTGGTGCGATCCACGAAATTGAGAAGCATGGTTTACGGGTGCCCGAGGATGTATCTGTTGTCGGATTTGATAACACATACTATGCGGAAGTGTTCAAACCAGGGTTGACCACGATTAATCAAAATATTCATTCCATTGGGATCAAATCGATTGAATATCTGATCGCCATGATTGAAAATCCTGCTTATACGCCACCAGTTATTACGGAGCCATCCAATCTGGTGATTCGTCAAACGACTGCACCTGCGCAAGCGTAAAGATCTTCCAACCAGCACAGCCTATGGGCTGTGCTTTTTTGGTATGTCGTTTCATTTTAAGAAATAACGGGGTTCAGAAGTTGCTGAGCAAAGCTGGTAAGAAAAGCTGTTGACTTTTTGCCACACAGACCCTAACAATAAAAGGCAGAATAATACAAAAACTTATGTAATCGCTTACTTTTGCTGATGGATATAGGGAAACTGCAATTGTCATTCAATGGGAAGGGTGATGGTCATGCATCGGGTACTGCTGGTTGATGATGAAGTATATGCTCGCAAAGGACTTCGAAAACTGATCCGCTGGGAAGCATGCGGGTTCGAGGTGGCTGGAGAGGCGAATGATGGGGATGAGGCTTGTACCCGGATTGAAGAGCTGCAGCCAGACGTTGTCATTACGGACATACGTATGCCGGAGACGGATGGACTGGAATTGATCCGGCGTACGGTTGAGCGTGATGAGCAGGTTCTAACCATGCGCAAACAGCCCTATTTTATCATCGTGAGTGGATATAATGATTTTGCTTATGCCCAGCAGGCTGTAAGGTATGGGGTGCAGGATTATATTTTGAAGCCAATTGATGAAATTGAACTGGAAGGGACTTTACGCAAGCTGGCGGAGGAGTTGAATCGTCACAAACATGCTGAACAAACCAGACGTGAGCAGGAATACGTCAGACTAATTGATCAGTTTATCTATGGCGAATCGGAATTGGGAACGCTTGAACAGTGGACTGAACTGACGGGTACATGTGCTGGCGACGCACTGGCATATCTGCTGTTTGAGAATAACACACCACATTTCCGAGTTTCGGATAATGCTCAAGAAGAGGAGCCGGGAGCCAGGAACGGAGAGAATTTTGGCCGGATTGTGCAGTCTGTTCTTGGAATGATGTATGCAAATCGCTCGTATCTTCATGTAAAAGAGCATGGAGAACGTATCGGAGTTCTGTTAACTGCGGAACATCTGCACCCCTATTCAATGAATCTTCATGAGGTTGCCAGGCAGATGCAATCTTGCTTCGCCGAAATGGGTCATGACTCTGTAAGCATATATATCGGAAAGGTTTGTTATGAACCTTTACTTATTGGACATGCCTATCAGACCGCACTCAAGGCTATTTCCTATAAATTCATTTCAGAGAAGAGTGGGATCGTCCTGTATGATGACATGCAGCATGAACCTGTACAGTGGGTGCATACCGATCATGAAAAGGAGCAGGAACTCCTGACACTTATGGAGGAACAACGGGTTGAGGCGTTGGAGAATGCAGTGGGTGAATGGTTCAACGGAATGAGAACGGCCAATTACGCTCCTGTTGCCGTGACGTCAGCAATTCACCAATTGATCTCAGCGGTTCTATCCATTCTGAAATCCGCTGAGGCGAATGTGAAAGAGATACCTTCGTTCAAGCTAATTTTGGCATGGCAAGCAGATCGGGGAACGTTGGCTGAAGCTAAACGGTTGTTGACGGTTTTTATGCTGGATTCAGCACGTAAACTGGCGGAACAGCGTCAGTACAATCACAGGGGAGCCATGACTAAAATCAAACATTATATTGAAGCCAACTACAGCAGCAATATTAGTCTGAGAAGTATTGCCTCCGAATTTTACATGAACCCGGTCTATTTGGGTCAACGCTTCCGCAAGGTGTATGGTGTGTATTTCAATGACTTCCTGCTTCAGCTTCGGATGGAGGAAGCCAAGAAGCTGCTGCGTCAGACGGATATGCGAGTATATGAAATTGCCGAGAGGGTTGGGTTCGGAAGCAGTGACTATTTCGCGACTCAATTTGAGAAAAAGGAATCATGTTCCCCTACGGAATATCGAAATCGCATCCTGGATGAAGGGTAGGGAGATGACACCGTGAAGCTCAACTTTTTTAATAATATCCGCCTACGGGATAAAATGCTGATTTTGTATCTTTTCTTTGTACTCGTACCCGTTATCCTGACGAATGTTATTTTCTATCAGGTGACCATAGCGAACGTGAAATCCCAGCGAATGGCAGACCTCTCCAAAGGAATGGAACAGATTCGAAGTCAATTTATGGGGGAGATTCGCAATGCGGCCGATTTTTCCTCAAGCTTTTATACGGACAGTATATTAAATGACATGCTGGATGTGAATTATACAAATCCGGTTCAGTATATCGAAGCCTATGATTCTTATCTTCGCAAAATCCTGAATACCTATTACTCCGGCTACCGCTCCCTCCAAGGCTTGACGATATATGTGGATAACAAAAGTGTACTGCCTTCCGGGGGAGTTGAGTTTCTGACTGAAGAGGTTCGACAGTCCGAGCCATACAGGCTGCTGGCAAACAGTGAACACTCCGCACCCATTCTGATGAGATCCGGTCCTGAAGGGAATCGGCAGACGTTCAGCATTTTACGCAAACTCAATTATTATGATGCTCTTCCCGGATGGAAGGAAAAGTTCGTACGACTGGATCTGAAGCCGTCGACGATTCGCCAAATTTTCACCAACCTTAACGTTCAGGGCAGCCTGTATCTGATTAATCCGGCTGGACAAATAGACTACTCGACGGATTCTGGTATCCCATGGACCAGTCAACTCTTGAATTATGGCGATGTCATGGATCAACAAAGTAAGAAAGAGTTCGAAATGGCCTATCCATTGTCCGGTGAAATGGAGGGATGGAAAATCAACGGAGTGTTCGATGAATCCGAAATTTATAAGGAATTGGGCAAACCCAGTCACCTTGTTGTTGTACTGGCCTGTATCAATCTGATTCTGCCAACCTGGATCATTATCTGGATGACACGTACAATCCACGTGAGGCTGGCACGAATATTGAAACACATGGAAAAAGTGAAGCATCAGCGATTTGAACCGATCAGACAGCCGGAATCGTCGGACGAAATTGGGCAGCTTACAGCCGAATTCAATCGCATGACGATGACGATCCATCGTTTGATTAACGACGTCTACGTGGCAGACATTCAACATAAAAATTTGGAGTTACAGCGGCGGCATGCCCAATTAAACGCATTACAGAGCCAGATTAATCCACACTTTTTATTCAATGCGCTGGAGACCATCCGCATGCGCAGTCTCATGAAAGATGAGGATGAGACGGCACGAATTATTTATCATATGGCTAAAATTTTTCGGAATGCCCTAACCTGGAATCGGGATAAAGTCAGCATTCAGGAAGAATTGGAGTATGTGACCTGTTTTCTTGAAATCCAGAAATATCGTTTCGGTCACAAGTTGAATTATAGGATTGATTTGGACCCAGAGGCTGCAGATTGTTCCATTCCCAAGATGACATTGTTACCTTTTGTTGAAAATGCCAGCATTCATGGGATCGAACCACTGAAGGAAGGTGGGGAGATTCGGCTTTGTATTCGGCGAACAGGTACAGAACTAATCTGTGTGGTGGAGGATTCCGGGGCAGGTATGACAGAGGAGAAAAGAAAGCAGCTACTTTCTTACGTGGAAACGGAAGATTCAATGGGTGATCGCGTAGGAGTACAGAATGTCATCTATCGTCTGAAGCTGATCTACGATAGTCGGTTCCATATTCAGATCGATAGCGCTCCTAGGACTGGCACACGTGTCGAGATTGGTTTACCCCTCGAAGATTAACCAAATACGTTAAAGTATTAAAGATTATAAGGCAATAATATATAGTTTATCAGGTAAACAAAGTTTGTCATCAACCTTATAATGAGAGTGCTTACATCAGTGGGGGGAGAAAGAGGGGGCGTTCATATTGGTTAACCATATGCTGAAGCGCTGGCTACTGGCAGCATTAGCTTTAACCATGATGACGGCTTGTTCCTGGGGAAGAAGCGAGATTAATCCGGAATCCGGAGCAGTGCGAGGCGGTAAAGAAAGCACAGAGAAAGTGACATTCACCTATTTTAAAGCGGGTTCCGGCAAGGACATCAATACAAATGAAACTACAATCGGTAAAAAGCTGGAGGAACAAACGGGGGTTAATTTCAAAATTGAATACCTTGTAGGTGATATTAATACCAAAATCGGAACGATGATTGCAAGTAATAAGTACCCCGATGTGATGGTCCCGGACGGGGCTATTGACAAAATTGTGGATGCGGGTGCATTTATTCCTCTCAACGATCTGATTGATCAGTATGGCCCCAACATTAAACGGGTGTATGAGTCGTACTACAACCTGATGAAAGAGGAAGATGGCAACATTTATTTTCTGCCCATGAGCGCAGTGGTTGGAGACTATCTGCCTAATCCGAATGTGGATCAAGGTGCATTCTGGATACAGCGGCGTGTATTAAAGGAGACTGGATATCCAAAGATCACAACACTGGATGAATACATGGATCTGATTAAACAATACGCTGACAAATACAAAGATGAAGGATTGACTGGATTCCTGTCATTGACGTATGATGATAAATTTTTTACGATCACTAACCCGGCCATGCATCTTGCAGGTTATCCGAATGATGGAGCCATTATGGTGGATATGCAGGCACAGGAAGCCAAGGACTATGGGCTCACCGAAGAGACCAAACGCTGGATGCAGAAGTTGAATGAAATGAATTCATTAGGGCTATTTGATAAGTCCTCCTTTGTCGATAACTATGACCAGTATCTTGCGAAAGTGACCAGTGGGAAAGTGCTTGGATTCTTTGATTATGCCTGGCAGGTAGGGCAGGAAATGAACAATCTGAAGGAAGCCGGTAATGACGATTTGCGTTATATGGCACTGCCGATTGTGTACGACGCAAACACCAAGGATCAATATACTGATCCGCCGAGCTTTGTTAATAACCGGGGAATTGGCATTACCGTAAGCGCAGAAGATCCTGTCCGTATCATCCAATTCTTCGATAACCTATTAACGGATGAGAATCAAATTCTGTCCAACTGGGGGATCAAAGGAGAGACCTACGAAGTGGATGATAAGGGGCGATTTACGCGCTCTGCGGAAATGATCCAGAAAACAGATTCAGATGAGTTCCGTGAATCTTTCGGATTCAAATATTTTGAGTACAGCTGGCCGCGTTACGGTAATGGTTCGACTCTGCCTGACGGTAATTCTGTCGGTGTAGAACGACAACCCGAAGTTGCCCAATTCTCCTATACGGATGGAGATAAGCTCATTCTGGAGAAGTATGGCGTGGAGACGTTCTCCCAATTGTTTGCTGCGCCAGATGAACGTCCATGGTACCCGGCTTGGAGCATTGCTTTTGATCAAGGTTCCCCAACCCATATCTATGGACAGAAACGTACAGATTTGCAAAAGAAATATGTACCCAAACTAGTCCTCTCCAGTCCGTCTGACTTTAACAAACTCTGGGATGAATATGTGAAGGAATTCAACAAGCTTGATGTGAAGGACTATGAACAGACGATGACCGAAGAAGTTCGCAAGAAGGCAAAATTGGTCCAAGGTGAATAAGGTGGCGAGGAAAGGATGGCGCGGAGGGATAAACGCCTGCAAGGCGCGTGGTGAATGGGAATTCGACAATATTAAACATTCGTTTTATCTGGAAAAAAGTGTTGATTTTCACGTCTGGGACGTTTAGACTATATACATCAATATTAACGGGTTAGAGATGTATGACTTTGGCTTTATAACAAGTCGGTGGTCTCCAGACAAATGATGTGGAGGGAGTGCCTGTCATCCAGACAGCGCACTCGCTTTTTTTTACATTTTGCATACATACAAGGCATTTCCCGGTTGAAAGGACAAAGTGAGTGGAGCACCTACATGGAACGTACAACTTAGAACTGGTTATTTTATCTTACATTATTGCAGCGTTGGCTTCTTATGCAGCGCTTGACCTTGCGGGCCGGGTAAGTCTGGCTAAAGGCATGTCCCGAAATATCTGGCTTACCTGCGGGGCAGTCTCAATGGGTTTGGGAATCTGGTCCATGCATTTTGTGGGCATGCTAGCTTTTGTTCTTCCTATGCATGTGTCGTATTCCACAGGTGAGGTCTTTCTATCCGTTCTGCTTGCAATTATTGCATCTGGTGTAGCGTTAAATATTGCAGGTCAGCAGTCAGGTAAAATAAGCAAACTCCTGATTGCAGGAGTGCTCATGACCGCAGGCATTAGCAGCATGCATTATATTGGAATGGCTGCCATGTCGGTTACCATTACTTATGAACCAGGCATAGTGTTATTATCCATCCTGATCGCAGCTTTAGCTTCATTTGCTGCCTTGTGGCTCATGTTTTTCTTCCGGCAGCATCAGTCACGTTATACATGGGTGTACAAGATGGGCAGCGGACTCATTATGGGGCTGGGCATCTCGGGCATGCATTATACAGGGATGTCAGCTGCACAGTTTCATCATGCACATGATGCAATGGCTGGTTCGGGGATGCAGATTGAACCTTCGCTTCTCGCATATCTGATCGCTGCGGGTACTTTTATTGCCTTGGGGTTGACCTTGTTCGGTATCTTTATTAATCAACGTCTAACTCAGAAGGATCGACGGATTCATGAAAATGAACAGTGGTATCAAGCCCTGTACGAAAACCATTCAGATGCCATTATTTCGGTGGATAAACAAGGGGCTATCAAGGGGATTAATGCTGCAGTCACACGTATTACAGGGTATCAAGAAAGAGAGATCATTCATCATTCTATTGATGAGATTTCAAAGCATGTTGACATTCATTGGGCAAGTGAAATGCATCATGTGGAATGGGATGATGATAGCCGTGAGCAGCAGCATTTCATGGGGAATATGAAAAACGTTCATGGAAACCTGATTGATCTAAGTATCGCTGTAGTGCCTGTACTGATTGATGGTAAACACCAGGGAAGCCACATTCTGATCAAAGATATCACCGAGGAGAAACAGGCTCAGGAAAGCATCCGCCATCAGGCTCTGCATGATCCGCTGACCGGGCTTCCCAATCGACGCAAGCTGGATGATGTGCTGGAGAGCACGATCACGACATCTGGGGCAACAGGAAGTTCATTTGCGGTTATGGTGATGGATATCGATCGTTTCAAAATGATTAATGACTCTCTGGGACATTCCATTGGAGATGTGTTTCTTCGAGAAGTGAGCAGCAGAATCATGAGTGCAATTCAGGATTCAGACCCGAACGCGACGGATAATGTCATGCTTGCCCGTATGGGGGGCGATGAATTTACACTGGTTGTTACGAATGAGCAGGGGAATGAGGAACTGGTCGCTGAACTGGCAGAACGGATTGTTCGAGCGATTCAGCTACCTTATCGATTAAAGGAAAATGACTTTTACGTTACAGCCAGCATTGGAATTGCAATGTATCCGTATCATGGAACAGGAGCGGATGCGTTGTTGAAGCATGCAGACTCTGCCATGTATGAGGTCAAGAAAAATGGCAAGAATGGTTTTCAGTTTTACACGGCCCAGCTGGATTCGGAGCTATATGAACGAATTGAACTGGAAGGGTATTTGCGCAAAGCACTGGAACGGGACGAGCTGGTCCTGTATTATCAACCTCAGATACGTACAGAAGACAGCCGTATGATTGGCGTAGAGGCTTTGATTCGCTGGAATCATCCAGACAAGGGTATTCTGTCTCCGAATGTGTTCATTCCACTGGCAGAAGAGACCGGCTTGATCTATGAGATCGGGAACTGGACACTGCGCGAAGCGTGCAGACAGATGAAACTTTGGCATGCGAGTGGCGGGCCGCTCATTCCGGTATCTGTTAACTTGTCTAGTCAGCAGTTTCATCAATCCAATCTGGTGGAGCAGGTCAAAAATGCACTCACGGAGACGGGCCTTGATGCCCGTTATCTTGAATTGGAAATTACAGAGAGTATGATGATGGATGCATCCGTATCCACAGGTATTCTGAATGAACTTACAGCGCTTGGAGTCAAAATCAGCCTGGATGATTTCGGAACAGGATATAGCTCGCTGAGTTATTTGAAGCATTTTCCAATTCATAAACTGAAGATTGACCGTTCCTTCGTGACGGATATTACGGAGAGCCGAAGTGACCAGGCGATTGTGGCCACGATCATATCAATGGCTCAGAATCTCAAGATGGAAGTGATCGCGGAAGGGATCGAAACGAAAGGACAGTTGGATATTCTGATGCAAAATGATTGCCGCGAAATTCAGGGATATTATTTCAGCCGTCCATTACCGGCAAGTGAAGTGGAGCATGACTTTTTTGTGCCGCTGCGGCTGCATGGAGCTCCAACAATTCTCTAAGTCCAATACTGACAACAGAAAAATGGATTGAAATGCTGAAGCGTTGGAGATGATGGGAATAGTTAGGCACGGGGCTGTAGGCGGTTATAATGTTATTATTTCATGGCTGAGTTGCAACACGGTTGTATGCTATAATTCAGATTAAGGTTCTCATCAGCAGGTTTAGCGATATCATCGAAGGAGGTTGCAAGGGATGAATTTTAGTCTGAAAGCTCCTGATGGCACCGTCATTGAATCCTATGAGAAAGATCATAAGGAATTCATTCGTATTGCCGGCTTGGAATATGAAGTGTATAACCCGGTGGATGAGCTGGATTCTGATCCGGAATTACGACAAATGATTGAAGCATCCGAGAAAGACATCAAGCAAGGCAAGCTGTATTCGACAGATGACCTCATTGAACTGGTGAAGCGTGGTGAGTTGTAATTGATGGTTCAATGGACCGCCACGGCGATGAACCGACTTCGCCAGATCAAGAGCGAACATTTTACAGATCAAGAAACAATGGAATATAAAATGAATCTCATTCGCCGAGTGGAACAGAAAGTGGTCACCATGGGCACATTAATGCCGTCACGTGAGTATCGAAACACATATTACTGTATCGTGGATCAATACGTTGTATCTTACAAAGTGTTGGACAAAGGTGAGCGCTATGTGATAACTTCATTGAAGCACGGTGCAATGAAACGCAATTTAAAATATTGATTTTAACACGTGCCTGATTCTATTGATTTGCAAACTACTATTCACTTAATTGCCAAGCGGCAAGTCCCCGCCATATGCCAGGGACTTGCCGCTTTTTTGTGTTCTTATGATAAAAACTTGCGGTGATGCTTCTTGCCATCATATGTGAACCAGATCGGTTTATCTTCCACCCGTGTTTCTACATGGACGGTACGCCCCCAGAGACGGTACAGATAAGGAAGGGTCCGTTCCATATATTTCAGATCCAGCTCGATGCCCTCGTATTGATGCTTGAGCACGAGTTCTCCTGTTCGCAGATAATCGGCGTCCTGAACGACGAGATACGGAGAACCACCGTTGATGCGTGAAAATACAAGCTGATCCCGTATGTTTTGCCAGGACTTGTCGGTAATTTTCCAGTCCGGGCCCTTTTTCTCGAATACATAGAGGTCGAGGTCTTCGGTTAATTGCTTGGTCATGTAATTGCGGATAAATGAAGTATCGGAATCGAATTCACGCACCTCAAACATTTTGGTACGACCTTGCCCAGGTTGACGTCCAAAACGTTCTCGTTCTTCTTTGGACGGGTTATCCCAGCGACGTTCAATATCCTCGAATATTTTCAGCCCTAAATAGTAGGGATTCAAACTTTGCTTGGATGGCTGCACGACGGAAGAGTTCAGTTTGGCAAATTCAATCGTATCCTCACTGTTCAGGTCGAGCTCCCGTATAATACGTTGATGCCAGTAGGAGGCCCAGCCTTCATTCATAATTTTCGTTTCCATCTGCGGCCAGAAATAGAGCATTTCCTCACGCATCATACTCATAATATCCCGCTGCCAATCCGTCAACACTTCAGAAAATTCCTGGATAAACCACATGACATCCTTTTCCGGTTCTGGTGGAAAGTGATGCACTTGTATTCCTTCCGCAGGTGTTTCCTCGATCCGGGTATCATCAAGGGACCACAAGTCATCATAGCGACCTTCCGGCCTTGGCGTTTTCTCCCCACGCTGCTCCCGCATTTTCATCTCCATATAACGTTGTTTGTCCAAGTGGCGGGGTTTGATCAACTGTGGATCGACATGTTCCTGAATCGCTATAACGGCATCAATGAACGCTTCAACGGCCTCTGTACCATATTCCATCTCATAGTTGCTGATCCGATCAGCCGTCGCTGCCATGCTCTCCACCATATTACGATTCGACTTGGAGAAGCGGGCGTTGTTTTTGAAGAAATCGCAGTGAGCCAGCACGTGTGCGACGATCAGCTTGTTCTGGATCAGCGAGTTGCCATCCAGCAGGAAGGCGTAACAAGGGTTGGAATTGATGACGAGCTCATAAATTTTACTGAGTCCAAAATCATATTGCATCTTCATTTTATGAAAAGTCTTCCCGAAGCTCCAGTGACTGAAGCGGGTCGGCATACCATACGCTCCAAAGGTATAGATGATATCGGCAGGGCATATTTCATAACGCATCGGATAATAATCCAGGCCGAATCCATCGGCAATCTCCATAATCTCGGCAATGGCGTATTCAAGGTCGCGGATTTCATCTGTCATCTTACGCTGCCTCCTTCCCGTTTCTGGAAAAAGCTGCGCAAAGCTTTGTACACTTCGCCTTTTTCTTTGATCACATAATACATGAACTGGTCGATCTTGATATGACGATAGGCGGACATGAGTGTGCTGCTGCGGTTGTACTGGTTCACCTCGCCATATCCAAACATATTGCTGCGCTTCATCAATTCCCCAATCAGTTTGACACACCGCTCATTATCCGAGGTCAGGTTATCTCCGTCCGAGAAATGGAAAGGGTAGATATTGTAGCTGGAAGGTGGATAACGGCTATCAATAATTTCCAGTGCCTTCATATATACAGAGGAGCAGATGGTGCCTCCACTTTCGCCGCGTGTGAAGAATTCTTCCTCGGTCACTTCCTTGGCTTCGGTATGATGGGCGAGGAAAACAATCTCGACCTTCTCATACTGACGGCGGAGGAAGCGGGTCATCCAGAAGAAAAAGCTCCGAGCGCAATATTTCTCAAAGGAGCCCATGGACCCGGAAGTGTCCATCATGGCGATAATGACTGCATTGGACTGTGGAATGATTTTGTCTTCCCACGTCTTGTAACGCAGATCATCCGGACTGATATGGTGAATACCCGGATTGCCGGTAGTGGCGTTGCGACGCAGGTTCTCCAATATGGTGCGTTTCTTGTCAATATTGGACTGCATGCCTTTTTTGCGAATATCGTTGAATACCACTGTATGTGTCTCAATCTGATCCTTGTCTTTTTGCTTCAGATCCGGAAGCTCCAGTTCCGCAAAAAGCATATCTTCCAATTCCTCGATGCTCACCTCGGCTTCAACAATGTCATGCCCGGGTTGATCTCCGGCCTTCTCACCTTTGCCTGGTTTCTTTGAAGCGGGATCACGACCGATGACATCCCCGACCTGACTGTCACCATCTCCCTGCCCCACATGTTTTTGCTTTTGGTAGTTATACACAAAACGGTACTCATCCAGGCTGCGGATTGGTACCTTGATGATTTGTTGTCCATCGGACATAATGATGTTTTCTTCAGTAATCAAATCAGGCAGATTCTGCTTGATGACATCTTTAACCTTTTGCTGATGGCGTTGCTGGTCCTGGTACCCTTTGCGGTGAAGCGACCAATCTTCACGGGATACGACGAACGAGTAAGGCTGGTGTGAATTTGACATGTAGGCACCCCCCATTGATTACGCGGCACAGTTTGGCCTGTCGGTAATTAAGTATATTCACGGGCGGGGACGATATGTGATGCGTGAGTAGATAAAATGATACAATTACGCGAGTTTGCCTTATGGGATCATCTAAAATTGTACAAATCGTCCGGAACTTTTTTACAGAAACGATGAACAAGTGTGACGAACTTCCTTTACAATAGGGACAGGTGTTTACTTGGCATCCCTCAGAGGGATGTGTGTAAAGGAAGGATACCATTTGGATAAAAGGGCAGTTAAGGCATGGATTATGTATGATTGGGCCAACTCGGCCTATGCGACGACGGTACTTGCTGCCGTTCTCCCCGTCTTCTACGCTTCCGTGGCTGCAGCTACACTCGATGCAGATACCGCAGCATCTTATCTGGCATACACCCATTCCATCGGTATGTTATGTGTAGCGCTGTTAACCCCTTTGCTGGGGACATTAGCGGATTTATCGGGACGCAAAGGTGATTTTCTGCGTGTATTCTCAATTATTGGCATCGTCGCAACACTCGGTTTCAGTTTCATTGGGGAGGGAGACTGGCTGCTCGCTTCTGCACTGCTGGTCATTTCGACGATCGGATTTGCAGGTGGAAATACATTCTATGATGCAATGCTACCTGATCTGGTGTCTGCCGATCGAAGAGATATGATCTCCTCCAAAGGCTATGCTTATGGTTATATTGGTGGAGGATTGTTGCTTGCGATCAATATGCTCATGATTCAGCAGCCAGGGTGGTTTGGGATGGCTAGCACACTTGAGGGAACAAGACTTGCTTTTATTTCCGTAGCGTTGTGGTGGTTGGTATTTTCCATTCCTTTATTCCGCCATGCCCCGCGTCGACCTGCTGCACCGGATATGCCCAAGTCATGGAAAGGGTATGCAGGAGTGGGTGTACGCAGACTCGGCCAAACTTTTCGCCAGATACGGCGTTTTCCGCAGCTGATGCGCATGCTGGTTGCTTTCTGGTTTTTCAATGACGGCATTAACACGATTATCTTGATGGCAACGATCTATGGAACAAGCATTGGGATCGGAACAGCAGATCTGATGCTTGCTTTGTTACTGACCCAGTTTATCGGATTTCCTTGCACATTGTTGCTGGGGGCATGGGCACAGCGTTGGGGCGCAAAGCAGGTGTTGATGGTAAGCTTGTCTATTTACATATGCATCGTTATCTTAGGGTATTTCATGACGTCAGCCATCCATTTTTATCTGCTCGCTGGGCTGGTTGGTGTAGTGCAGGGCGTAAGTCAATCGACAGCGCGTTCCTTGTTCAGTAATTTGATACCTGCTGGTAGAACTGGAGAGTATTTTGGATTTGTGAATATTACAGGAAAATTTTCTTCCATTTTTGGGCCGTTTGTATTTGGTTGGGTGGGCCAATTAACAGGGTCAACCCGTTGGGGGATTCTGTCTTTAATTTTCTTTTTCGCTGCGGGGATTGCAGTGCTGGTGACTGTGAAAGTGCAGCAGGGGATGTCGGATGCGATTCAGGCGGATCAGGAAGAAGGGCAGGGCTGGATGCATCTTTCCATTTCGGGAAAAAGCTCAGAGGAAAGATCGACTGGATAAGTGGTTATTAACGTTTTATAGCTAATGTTCATCATTAATAATAGTAGCTCCATGGGCATGTTTATTCGTAAACTGCTCTGGAGCTTTTTCATGTTCATGCAATAGTTACAAATGATGAGGGTCATAGAATAAGTATAAGTGCTTAAACGACAGAAAACAGAATAGAGTGGATAGAAAGATATTATGAAAAGGTGAAAATAAAAGATTGACATGATACATTTTGTATCATAGAGTAAAAGCATGAATACATATCGTATCTAAAGATTGTCGAAAGTACATCATCCATTTTACCTATTCCCATATGGGAATATTAGCGGATATTGATATAAAGAGCTATACCAACTGCATGCTTATTTTAATTTTACAGAGGAGAGGCTGCCATTGGTAGATGTTCATGGTAACGGACTTGTCTTACTACTATGTGTACCTCGCAGTGGAAGTTCGCTATCCACCGTGATGCTGCAAAATCACAGCCGTGTATTTGCCACACAGGAGATGTGGTTTCTGATGAATCTTGTAGATTTACAGAAGGCTGATTCCCGCCCCTATGGTGGAAGTGCCATTATCCGTCAGTTTTACAGCGCTATGGTTTCAGACGAAGGTTTTGAGAAGGCGTGCAGAAGCTTTGCTCTTGAAATCTATAACGGATTTCTGGAGGGGAGCGGGGCAGACTTCATCGTAGATAAATCTCCTCGTTACTATTATATGCTGGAATGGCTTGATCGCCTGTTTCCACAGTCCAAGCGCATTCATCTCCAGCGTAACCCCCTTGCCATAGCTGCTTCCTACAAAAAGGTAAACCGCCATACCGGAGAAGGATTCGAACTGATTCGCAGCTTGCAGAGTCCGAACCTTAATATGAAAGCAGTTGATCTCACATTGGGCATGCTCCGTTTAAATGATTATTTTGCGGACAAACACACGAATGCCTATGAAGTTCAATATGAACAACTTGTCTCCAACCCTCGGGACGAAATGGAAAAGTTATGCGGTTTTCTTGGCATCGGATATGAAGAGGGAATAGAGCAATATGGACGCTTTGTGGACAGTACAAAGTCCAATATGTTCTATAGTATGGGTGTCGGTGATCCGTTTCTATCCTCGCATCAGGAAGCTCATAAAGATTCTGTTAACAACTGGAAAAAAATACTCGATCCACAGGAAGTTGAATTCTATTGCCGGGTGATAGGCACAGATCTATTCCATCGGATGGGCTACAGTGAACAGCTCGAAGAAGCCGAGCAATGGACGGGTGTACGTTACGAAGCTGGCCCGGATGAGGAAGTCATCTCCAAGTTAACGCATCAATTCTCAGAAGCAACGGGCAGCAGCTGGCAGCAAGGTTACCGGATGCAGCCTGTAGACCTAGCGAGCAACACTCCAGATGGAAACAAGGATAATCAGGCAGCGAATGAACCCGATGCAATTGACCCGACACTGGCCGCACTGGCAACGATCAGGCAGTTGGAAGCCGCATTACGTGCAGCCGATAATCGGCTGGAGCGAGGGTACAATGAGCGGGAACGGTTGAAGGTACAGCTTGCGTCTGCTCACAGCAAGATTCAGCGTATCAAATCCTTGATTCCGTTTGGGAACCAGATAAGCGCCTGGGCTTCACAGCGCAAGATACTCCGGGGAGGAAAGTCATGAGCGCTATAGCAGGAATTGTTCACACCGATGGTCAGCAAGCGTTATGGGAGGACAGCTGGCGCTTATATGCCAGTCTGGGCCACGTTCCGGCGGATACAACGGGAGTATGGAAAGGCAATGAAGCTTTTCTAAGCTGCCACGCCCAGTGGATTACGCCGGAGTCGGTCAACGAGCAATTGCCCTTATATGATGAAGTGAGTGGTCTGACTATCACGGCGGATGCCATTTTGGATAATCGGGAGCAGCTGGCAGATCAACTGTCCATATCGAGGGCGGAGTTAGCCGGATTGTCGGATAGTGAACTGATCTTGCGAGCTTATCAGCGGTGGGATGAACATATGGCAGAGAAACTGCTTGGCGATTTCGCTTTCGCAATCTGGGATGATCGCAAGCGTAGACTCTTCGCTGCCAGAGATATTACGGGCATGAGATCCTTTTATTTTCGGCATGATGGTGAGCGGTTTGCCTTCTGTACCTTAATGAATCCGCTGCTGCAATTGGAAGGTGTACATAAAGAACTGGACGAAATCTGGTTGTCCGAATTTCTTGCCATTCCCGACATGCATGACTCAGCAGATATCCATTCGACCGTCTATCGGGGAGTGAGCCAGCTGCCCCCTGCCCATACGCTTAGCTTTAGGGATGGCAGGCTGGAACAGAAACAATATCATCGCTGGGACGAAGTGGAGCCTCTACGGCTCAAGTCCGACGGGGAATATGTAGAAGCATTCCGTGAGGTATTTGGTCAAGCTGTTGGATCGCGTTTGCGAACGCATCGACAGGTGGCTGCTGCTTTAAGCGGAGGACTGGATTCTGGGGCTGTGGTTGGATATGCATCAGGAACTCTGCGGAGTCAAGGGAAAACATTAAATGCCTACAGCTACGTTCCGGTGTCTGATTTTACGGATTACACATCGAAAACACTGTTAGCAGATGAACGCCCGTTTATCCAGTCTACGGTTAATCATGTCGGTAATATCAAGGAGAATTATCTTGATTTTGAGGGTAGAAGCCCACTTAGTGAAGTGGACACCTGGCTTGATATTATGGAAATGCCTTATAAATACTTTGAGAATTCATTCTGGATTCGGGGTTTTTATGAAAAAGCGAGCCAGCAGGATGCAGGCATTCTATTGACTGGAGCGCGGGGCAACTTCACGGTCTCCTGGGGCCCAGCACTAGATTATTACGCCAGTTTGCTAAAAAGCGGACGTTGGTTCCGGTGGCTCCGGGAAATGCAGCAGTACAGTGAACGTACCGGGATGAAGTTCTCACGAATTGCCAAAATTACGGGTCGTAAAGCGTATCCGGAATTGTTCAAATCCATGGCAAAGGGGGCTGCCCAAGCTGCGTCGGTGCAATTAATCCATCCGGAGTTTGCTAGACGAACAGGCGTATTGGAACGGCTCAAATCTATTATTGTTCTGCAAGGTGGTGCTCAGGCAGATGCGCTCAAAGTACGGGCAGAGAAGTTCAACAATCTGGCCATTGCGAACAAAAATGGTGCTGTCGCCACCAAATGCTCTCTACGTTATCGGGCGTGGGAGCGTGATCCTACGAGTGACGCTAGAGTGATCCGTTTCTGTCTGTCAGTCCCGATTGAACAATATGTTAATCAAGGGACGGATCGTGCTTTGATTCGGCGGGCTACATCACCTGAGTTGCCTGACAAAGTTAGGTTAAACCAGCGAGTGCGTGGTGTTCAGCCCGCGGATTGGTTGCACCGCATGATTCCAAATTGGGGCGATTTTACTGCCGAATTGCGTGCGTTATGTTCTGACAGCCGGGTCGCTGGCATATTGAACACAGAGCGAATCAAGTCCGCACTTGCTAATTTTCCAAACCCTCGGCCGGAGCTTGCTTCCCACCCCGACTTGCGGTTGATGATGCATAGCCTGATCGTGTATCGATTCATTCGAAAGTTCTGATGTAGCTAATGGATGTAGCGATATGAACTAGGCTACAGGTTCATTGATCAGTTGACACATGAGAGGAGGTGAACACGATGCAAATGGAAAAAAAGGAATGGCAAGCACCAGCACTGGAAGTATTGGAAGTGAACCAAACGATGGCAGGAGTAGGTTACAGACAGATCGACTGGATCACTGTCCACGATGCTGATCTCTACGATCCAACTTCCTAAGTTGTTTAGTTTTAACATGTGCCATCATACTTAGAAGGGCGGAAAGGACAATATTCCAACTTTTCGCCTCCGCCCTTATATTGAGCAATGCGAATATAAGGGCTTTTTTACTTACAAGCAGAATTGCGAAGGAGGAGTCATTCATTGTTGCCTGTGCAGTATGAAGCGTATGGCTTGCGTTGGTTGAGCCAATTCCCAATGCCTGAACTCCAAATCGTACAGAGCGGTACAGATTCTCTAACTGCCCATACGGATGTACACATTGAAATAGCTGATTTGGCGGCACAGTGGGAAGCGTGGGATGTGGGGAGCGATAACTTTGTATCCCGAAATGGCAGTCTTTTTTTTCGGATCGAGGATACGGGACTGTTTCTTATGGAACAAGGACGCCGCATCGTGGTATCCCCTCAAACGGGAGCTGATGACAAAAAGGTTAGGTTATTTGTGCTGGGCACATGTATGGCCGTCATTATGATGCAGCGCGGCATTCTTCCGCTGCACGGAAGTTCGGTGGTCATTGATGGTTGGGCTTATGCATTTGTTGGACACTCGGGTGCAGGCAAATCCACTTTATCAGCTGCACTTGCCTCACGCGGCTTTCCGCTCTTAACGGATGATGTCGTGGCACTGACATGGGATGCAGGAGGAAGAGCAATCGTATCACCGGGTTATCCGCAGCAAAAGTTATGGCAGCCTAGTCTAGACGGATTCGGCATGAAGGAACAGGATTACGCAACGGTTCATGCTGAAA
Organism: Paenibacillus taichungensis; assembly: GCF_013359905.1. Lineage (GTDB taxonomy): Bacteria > Bacillota > Bacilli > Paenibacillales > Paenibacillaceae > Paenibacillus > Paenibacillus taichungensis. Next base: position 1,040,844 of record NZ_JABMCC010000121.1, read on the forward strand.
TTACGAAATACGCGATACCGGTTCAGCACTATTTTTATGATAGACCTGTTCCGCTTGCCGCTGTTTTTGAACTTGATCCGAAGCCGGAAGAGATGCTTAAACCCGTACAAATGAAGGAGGTTGCCGGATTGGAACGCCTTCACATGTTGTGCTCTCATACATTTCGTAGTGGACTTGTTTCCAGACAGGGTCTGGCACAATGGCTGTTCGAGACGGTCTCACGGCTGTCTGCCGGTATTGAAGTTTTTAGAATCACGAGGTCAGGCTCTGATTTTACGGCATTTGAGATGGCTGACCGAATTACAGAATATGCGCGCAAAGGAGTGTATACGGGACAATGACAGCAACGAAGCCAATGAATGGGGAAGACCGTGTGTTGCGTAAGGAAGGCAATCTTGTCAGTGACATGGGCGGGGAAAAAGTCATGATGAGCATCCATAACGGCAAGTACTATAATCTGGGCAGCACAGGTGGACGAATCTGGGATCTAATCAGCCAAGAACGAACATTGACTGAATTGGTTGAAGTGTTAGCTTCAGAATATGAGATTGAAACAGACATATGCCGTGAGCAGGTTGTACAATTTCTAGAGCATTTGACGCATGAAGGATTAATTGACGTTACCCGCGGAGAGTAGACCATGTTGCGAAAAATAAAAGCATATCGTTCATTGCCGCGTGAAATTCGTGGATTGGTATGGGAAGCTTATGTCCACCTTGGATGGGCACGAATACTAAAGGCGATGCCTTTTGCCAAGATTGCTCCTGGTCTCGGTACACCCATGTACGAAACGCCGATGACGGGACTCAATCGAAGTGATGTGACGACAATACGAAATATTTCTAAAGCTATACTCATTGCTAGCAGGTATACATTATGGGAGAGTCGTTGCCTTGTCATGGCAATCGCAGCTATGAAGATGCTGGAACGCCGCAAAGTAGAGACTACTCTATATATGGGTACTGCGCGTAATAAACAAGGCCAAATGATGGCTCATGCATGGCTGCGAAGTGGGAAATTGATTGTGACTGGAGCAGATACAATGGACCAATATACGGTTGTCGGCGTGTTTGGCAAACGGTGTCCTGAGAAGGGAGCTGGGGAGATTGTCTACGATACATGAGTGGGAACAATATACAGCGGGTTTTCCGCAGGAGCTTAAGCTGATTTTGAGCATGATTAAAGGCGATCTAACAGCAATAACCCCTGAGGACGCCCAAATACGGATGAAGGACATAGACTGGCAGCTCTTTTTGCAGCTCGCCCATCATCATCGACTGTACTCTGTTCTATATCTGAAAATAAAAGAGTTGTATTCAGCGGTTATTCCCGCTTTTGTAGTGGAGAAACTGAGGCAGCAATATACAACTAATACGTTCCGTATGTTACATCTGACAGCCGAGATGGAGCAGGTATGTGGTGCTTTTCGTGAACGAGGCATACGGAATATTACGCTCAAAGGGCCTGCGCTGGCACATGATCTATACGGAGATATTTCTTTGCGGACCTCTAAAGATCTGGACATTCTCATTCCCTTTGATGATGTGGAGTTTGCGGAAGAGATTCTTGAATCGCTTGGTTATGAATCGAAGGAAGGCAAGAGAACACCGACTGTTTCCAGCTGGAAATGGCGGGAGCATCATATCTGTTACAAACACCCGGTCAAAAGAACCCAAGTGGAGATCCATTGGCGGCTTAACCCGGACTCCGGAAGAGAAACTGATTTTGAATTATTGTGGAAACGCAGCCGATTCAGCACCTATACCCAGACGCCTGTCCGTATGCTGGAAAGGGAGGATCTGTGGGCATATTTGGTGACGCACGGCGCAAGACACGGGTGGTTCAGACTGCGCTGGTTACTGGATATCGACCAGATGATTCGCAATATGCCACTGGATGTCAAAAAAGTGGAGCGACGCCTGAAAGCAGAAGGCAGATTATCTATAGGATCACAAGCTCTTCATCTGGCTTCGGTATTACTGGACACCCCGTTGGATGCTAATTATGTAGCTTTGTTGTCTTCTCACGAACGTGTGGGAGAGAAATTAGCCAGACGCGGCGTAGTGTTCATGAATGAGATGATTGAGAGCCCGGCAGATGTAAAAAGTTATCGTTCCTATCTGTTCGCACTGCGAAGCACAAGGCAGAAGCTGTTTTTCTTCATCGAACGTTTGTATCCGAGTACCTGGGATGTAGACCAACTACCACTTCCGCGTTCACTGCATTTTTTGTATTTTCCGTTACGTCCGTTTCTCTGGTTCTGGCGGCGAATCAAAAGGAACACGATGACGGAGAGGGGATAACGTATGATTTCGGAACTACAATTTTTTATGCGAAAACTGCATCGTGTAACGGGCCCAGTGTTGTATTGGAACCTGCTGGGTATGATCTGCATCAGTCTGATGGAAGGAATCGGCATATATATGCTTGTTCCGATGTTAAGTCTTATTGGTATTTTTGAAATGGGCTCAACAGGTCTGCACTTACCCTGGATTTCAGAATTTTTAAATCGTTTTCCGGAAAATGGCCGGCTGCTGCTGGTATTGTTGACCTTTGTCCTCATTGTCTCTGGACAGGCGTGGCTACAACGTCTTCAGACGATTCGCAACACTCGAATTCAGCAGCAATTTGTTCGAACGCTGCGCATGGAAACCTATCGTGCCATCATTATGGCGCAGTGGTCTTTTTTTCTCCAAAAACGAAAATCCGATTTTAATCATATATTAACGACCGAACTCGCCCGTGTCAGTCAGGGAACGAATATTATGCTGCAAATGGCGGCTTCCTTGATCTTCACCGGCATTCAAATCGGCCTGGCATTCTGGTTGTCTGCCAAATTAACCTCCCTTGTCCTGGTCTGCGGATTGGTATTGTTTATTGTCTTAAGAAAATTCGTGAAACGGGCAAAACAGATCGGGGATCAAACATCGGAATATTCCCAGAGCTATTATAACGGTATTACAGAGCACTTTAACGGTATCAAGGATATTAAGAGCAATATGCTCGAAAAATCACATATTAGCTGGTTTGAACGTATGTGTGGGCGAATTGAACGTAACGTGATTCAGTTCAGCCAGTTGAACAGCGGCACACAATTGATTCATCGAATATCCGCAGCTGTCATTATTGCTGCTTTTATCTATTTATCCCTGCATGTGCTCGCTGTCCCTCCGGCAAGTTTGTTGCTCATCATTCTGATCTTTTCACGGTTGTGGCCACGTTTCACGTCCATTCAATCTAATCTGGAGTATATGAGTTCGATGCTGCCCGCGTTTCAGATTGTGAGAGAGTTACAGACAGAAACCGAGAAAAGTCGTGAGATTAGCGAAAAAACGGGTAATGCTGGTGAACAATATGATGAGGAGTTAACGGTTCCCGGTCCACGTTCCGTTAGAATGAAGGCCCAGGTCAAGCCGAATGAGCAGGAAGATGACGCTGTGCGTATTATTGAACCCTTGGTACTTCAGGAATCCATCGAGTGTCAGCATGTGAATTATCGCTACGAAGGCAGTGATACCTACTCGTTACTCGAAGCGAATGCATCCATCCCTGCGAAAGGCATGACGGCCATTGTAGGCAAGTCGGGAGCCGGGAAGAGCACGATGATTGATCTGATTATGGGACTCATACGTCCGGAGAGTGGTCAGATTTTGGTGGATGGGGTGCCGTTAACCGAGAATCGATTGTTAGCCTGGAGAAGTTCAATCGGATATGTCTCTCAGGACCCTTTTCTGTTTCATACAAGTATTCGTGAAAATTTGCGTTTGGTTGATCCAAATGCCAGTGAGGAACAGATGTGGCATGCATTACAGTTTTCTTCGTCTGCAGCGTTTGTCCGCAAACTTCCACAAGGACTGGATACCATTATCGGTGATCGGGGCATCCGCCTGTCTGGTGGTGAACGTCAGCGTTTGGTGCTTGCCCGCGCCATGCTTCGGAACCCTTCTGTATTGGTATTGGATGAGGCGACAAGTGCGCTGGATAGTGAGAACGAACAGCATATTCATGAGGCTCTTGAACGCCTGAAAGGGCATGTTACCGTAATTGTTATCGCACACCGACTATCCACTATTCGAACAGCGGATCGAGTGATTGTATTGGATGAGGGTCGGGTTATCCAACAAGGGGGTTATCAGCAATTGTCTACTGATCCGGTGGGCACGTTCAGCAAACTGTTGAATATGCAGGCAGGTGTCGTGGGGCAATAATTCTCTCTGTAAATCTGGAAATGAACAAAGCAAAAAGGCGCGCCATTAAAGGCAGCGCCTTTGAAGCATGTGTAGTAGGAAAGTAATTCAATCTGATCGCCATTTGCAGTTAGTGAACGATGGCATTGCTAACAGGTTGCGGCAGCTGAAAAGCACCAACACGTTCCAGATGCTGCACAATTTCATGCACGGCCTCTTCGATGGACAGCTCTTCGGTATCAATAATCAGTGTAGGATCTTCTGGAATATCGTAAGGGGCAGAAATGCCTGTGAAATGTGGAATAACACCGCTGCGTGCCTTTTTGTAAAGTCCCTTCGGATCACGGCGTTCGCATTCTTCGATCGAACAACGAACATAAATTTCAATGAAATCATCAGCTTCAAAGAGCTGTTTAACCATATTCCGGTCTTGTGCATCTGGCGAGATAAAGGCGGAAAGAACAATTAACCCGGCATCTACCATCAGCTTGGATACTTCACCAATCCGTCGCAGATTTTCTTGCCGATCCTCGGCCGTGAACCCAAGATCCCGATTCAGTCCATGACGTACGTTATCCCCATCAAGTACGTAACAATGAACCCCTTTTTCATACAGGTACTGCTCCAGGGCAAATGCAAGCGAGGATTTTCCTGCACCGGATAGGCCGGTGAACCATAAGGCTCGACTGCGATGACCGTTATGTTTTTCCCTGTCCTGCCTGTTTAAGCTGGATTGCTGCCAGGTGATGTTACGCTCTTCCTTTGACATGGGTATCCGCCTCTTCCTACTTATGATATGTATAATATTTTAACATATTTACAAGATTATAGCACCTTCTGAATTTGGCGGAATTTAGCGTGAATCAACAACAATTCGGGTATAGATGTAGTACATACATAGCAGGAGGAAGACCAAGATGAACAATAACATACACAACATACAGGTATATTTTCAGTGCGCGGATTGTGATCAGGATATTCGGGCAATCTTTGCTCAAGAGCAGGTCAGTGCGGTTCGCTGTTCAGAGTGTGGTAGAGCATATACATTGATGAAGCCTACCATTGGTGACGAGATTTTACTTGATTGGGAGCAGGAGGCTCTGTATCATAAATTGCGCGCAGATCGCTCTGAGCATGATAATCATAATATGTCTGCCCTGATTATTAAAGTCATTGAGCTGCTCACCTGGCGGGATAGTGGTGATGGTCAGACACGTGCAATAGAGATGGTTAGAGAATGGTTGGCTTCCAGTGGAAAACCTCAGACCTTACTTGAATTGTTTCATCATCCCGAGCGAGACAATAAACGGTTTTGAACGGAGAAATGAGAACTGGGCTCCATGATGTATAAGTATGTGAAGCGATCTGTAATCGAAATTTACATACATTAGCTGTTCCTGTGGCATATTACCTGAAGGTGTTCGTGATAGGAAACGACAAACCGAATTTTTCAGGAACAGGAGCGGATAGCAATGAAGCGAATGGTTCTTTACATGCTGCTGGCTGTATTGACGTTCGGTATATTACCGGCACATACTGAAGCATCGCCAATAAATGGAGCTTATCATTTTGGCTTCAAAAAGAGCCAAAACGGCCAGTTGCCTTCCATTGATCAGGAAGGATTTAAGGAGATATTGCAGCATAACGATGCCATTTTCCTGGGGGATACAAAACAGAAAGAGCTGTATCTTACGTTTGATAACGGTTATGAAAATGGGTTTACGCCAGCTATATTGGATGTTCTGCGCGACAAAAAAGTGCCAGCTGCTTTTTTTGTCACCGGACATTATTTGAAAGACCAGCCTGAATTGGTGAAGCGAATGTCAGCAGAAGGCCATATAGTGGGTAACCACTCCTGGAGCCATCCCGATATGACCCGAGTTTCCAATGAAAAAATAAGAACAGAGCTTGATCAGGTACGATCTGAGGTCAATCGGTTGACTGGACAGCAAGCGACCTTCTTGCGGCCACCACGTGGCATTTTTAACAACCGGACGCTTGCAGAGAGCCACGCCCAAGGTTACGTTAATGTGTTTTGGTCTGTTGCTTATAAAGATTGGGATACCAAAGTGCAGCGTGGGACAGAGTATGCACGTCAGCAAGTCCTGAAACAGCTTCATCCAGGAGCAGTCATTCTGCTTCACTCTGTGTCGAAGGATAACACAGAGGCGCTTGCTTCCATCATTGATGAGGCACGTAAGCAAGGATATGCGTTCAAAAGTTTGAATGACCTGAAAACAAAAAGTTATTAACTTTACATGTTTACAATAGAAAAAGGGCATCCTGAGCTACGGTAGCTTGGGATGCCCTTTCTGGCTTGTCTTTGAGCCCTTTTATAGAACTGTGTTATAAATGATACCGATCGTTTTGGGACCACAATGACTACATATAACGCAACCAGCTGTAGTTAATTCCACTCGTGCTCCAGTCTGCTCCTGCAGAGACTTTTGCAAATCAAGCGCGTCTTCTTCGGCCATGGTATGCACGACGATAACGAGATCACGATCGATCTGTTCCTTATGGTTCAGTGTGTTTTGCAGCATTTGTTCCAGCGCCTTTTCCCGTTTGCCACGGACTTTGTAGGCAGGAGACATCTTGCCATCGGCTACTCGAATGACGGGGCGAATTTTTAGCAGACTGCCAATCAGGTTTTGCATGCCAGAGCAGCGTCCACCTTTATAGAGATACTCCAACGTATCGATGACAAACTCCGTTCGCACATTTGGCTTGATGGCTTCAACGAGATGTGTAATTTCCATCAGGCTTTGCCCTTTTTCTGCTGCATGAACTGCCTTCATGACCATCAGGCCAATCCCGGAAGAAAGATTCAGAGAATCCACGACAGAGATGCGACCTTCTGGAAATTCGGAACTGGCCAATCTTGCATTTTGGTAAGTTGATGAAAGTTCAGAGGACAAGCTGATATATAAGATATCATACCCTTGTTCTATGTAAGGTTGAAATGCCGTCATGAAATCAGCAGGTGAAGGTGCTGCTGTTTTGGGCAGACGCCCATCCCTGCTTACACGTTCATAGAGCTGCTCCGGCTTAATTTCAGCACCGTCCTTCAGTGATTCCTCACCGAACACGACATATAAAGGGATGATACCGATATCGTGCTGCTGGATCCATGCTGGGGCCAGATCACTTGTGCTGTCCGTGAAAATTTTGATTCGTGACATGTCAATCTCCTTTGGATACGAAAATTTGGCAATAGAATAGATCATATGGATCAAGATAAGATGGATCAGTGTTAACATTTTTGAAGAATGAGAATGAAGCGGAGTTACGCTTTTACATCATATAGATCCCTGCAATTATAAGCCCTGCAAACGCCAGGATCATGACTCCACTGAGAATGGTTCCGATGATAGCAAAGACTTTTTTGCGATTTTTGAGAATGAGCCCGATCACACCGAGAATGAGTCCAGCCAGATTAAGAATCAGACAAACCAGAACAGCCAGAGAAGCCAGAACAACTGCTGGATGTAATGCGATCTCTTCCACTTGGATCGGTGTAGTTACGACGCCAATTGTACTGTTGATAGCCATTGTGGCAATACCTAAAGTCAGCATGTAACCAATGATAGAGACCAATCCAATCACAAAACTTGCAATACCAGGCCCGGAATGTTTCAATCGACCCATGGATGGATCTTCAAGGTCGGAGGGGTAAGGTGTAAACAGATTATCATGATTGGGATCTGAATAATCCGCAGCGGAACTGGATTGGTAAGGATGATGGTTAGTCTTGTTATTTTGATTATCCATAAATGGGTTATCCCTCCCTTAATCGTGGTCATGAGTGTAATTAACCTAATCCGGGTATTATGATTCTCATCAAGAGGATGAAGGCATTCCTTTTTACTTTTCCATAAAAATCGATAAAAATCAAGGTTTAACGCCAGTTTTCGTCGATTTGGAGGCAAAAGCGAAGTAAAGTATATATAACCAGACATATAAATGCCTTCGCATCGTAGCTGGCTGGTAAACACTGCAAGGATTCGCTAAAATAATAGTTGAGAGATGAATTAAGGGAGAGAAGTTAAATGCAACGGAAATGGATGATGCTTGGTGCTGTAATGACAATGCTTTCGGTAGCTATTGGTGCGTTTGGTGCACATATGCTAAAGGAAAAAATTGGTGCAGACGCCATAGCCGTGTATGAAACCGGAGTGCAGTACCACATGATACATGCAATCGCACTGCTGATTATTGGTCTTACAGCGGGTCAGCTTGGTCCGTCCACCAAGCTCAAGTGGGCAGCACGCCTGCTGTTTATTGGAATTATCATATTCTCGGGCAGTCTGTATGTACTGAGTATTTCGGGTATTAAAATATTGGGAGCCATCACGCCAATCGGCGGGGTAGCCTTTATTGTCGGATGGTTGTTATTAGCAATAGACGTATGGCAGCGGGGAAAAGATCGCTCATGATGACGGATTTACAATAGCTGGGCGTAGTTATGGAGAACTTATGATGTAGCAGTTCATTGTTACATGAATGATTACCTAAAAAAGCAACTTGCCTGGGAAATGTTGTGGAATTCCCCTGTAAGTTGCTTTTTGTTTGAATACACATTGAGTTAGAGAAACTCATCAATTTCATTGGTTCGGAACGTATACACTTGTTTTTCATCCACATGGTAGACGCTTACAATGCTGGTATCCCGATCAAAATTCAAGATTCGGCATGGAATGCTCTGATGCCGGCCGTTCTTGTTGTTCACAACGATCCGAGTAAGACGGTTTTCTTTGATAAGGGTATCAATCCATACATCGAATGAATTTCCGTTGGTAGTGTTGGATGCTTCGGTTGAAGGAGCTATCTGGGAATCAGGTGTTTCGATTTCACTTGGTGGTTTGACTGGAACGGTTGAAGCCGTCGCTTGATTTGGTGAAGAGTTCTTCTGTCTTGCATTGGATTGTGATTTTTTTCTTTCTTTATGAAGAAAGGCGAATGAGTCCTTTTTGGACTGCAGTGTCACTTCAATAATTTTGCCAAGCTCTATACCGGATTGAATCCGGAAGTCCGCAATTTGTTCCTCTTTGTTTATGAACTCCAACAGGGACTGCAGTGCCAATGCATTCGAGCGGCTCTTAATAAGAATATCGACATTGAATAAAAAGCCGATTTCTTCTTCGTTGGATAAGGTTTCTTTCATTCATCCCAGCCCCGTTAAAAGATATGTCAGCAAAAACATGCTTCAATACACTATATCATTAAAAAGGCAATAATCATAGTACTGGAGACATAGAAAATGAGCAACCACTTAGGCAAAATCAAGTAAAACCATATGCATTTCCAATCCTTTTCCGCAGGTGTCCACACGGCTATCCAGAATGAGGCATACAATTATCGTGACCTGTGGAAGAGGAGGTGTATCGGGAAATTATGGTGACGATGGAGCCGATTGTGGTTGGAGAGCACGTCTTGGTCGGGGTAGAGGTTAAGCTGCCCAAAACGACATTGTTGACAATTAATACATCCAAAGGATATATCATGTGCGGAGCACTCGATGTGGGATTACTTAATGAGAAGCTTGGGGATCGCAAGATTATTGCAGCTCGGGCGGTTGGCGTGCGCACATTGGAACAGCTGCTGCATGCACCTATGGAGTCGGTGACCACGGAAGCCGAAGCCATGGGCATTACGGTTGGCATGACGGGTGTAGAAGCATTGCTCAAGATGATCTAATCCCTGAATATTAGACGATTAAAAAGGCTCCCCTACTGGGGAGCCCTTTCTTTAATTTACATGTACCAATCCTATATCAAACAATCAAACTTACTTCTATTAATTAAGCTTCATCCTTGGCGAACAAGGCAGCCAGATTCTCTTTGAAAGGAGCGCGAACGACGCCTTTTTCCGTAATAATGGCCGTTACATATTCGTTAGGTGTGACATCAAACGCCGGGTTGAATACTTTCACACCTTGTGGTGCCGTACGTTTGCCAAATCCTTCGGTTACTTCTTCCGCAGCACGTTCCTCAATCGGAATGAGATCTCCGGATGGCGTAGACAGGTCAATAGTGGACAGTGGGCTGGCAACATAGAAAGGAATGTTGTGCGCTTTGGCCAGGACCGCTACGCTGTAAGTTCCGATTTTATTAGCTACATCCCCATTGGCAGCGACGCGGTCTGTACCCACGATAACTGCCTGAATCCAGCCTTTGGACATCACCATGCCAGCCATGTTGTCGCAGATCAGAGTAACGTCAATACCGGCTTGCTGGAGTTCGAAGGCCGTAAGGCGTGCACCCTGAAGGACAGGACGCGTTTCGTCTGCGAATACTTTCAGGTTGATGCCACGCTCATGAGCGAGGTACATCGGTGCAGTCGCCGTTCCGTATTTCGCGGTTGCAAGTCCGCCTGCATTACAGTGTGTGAGCACACCCATACCGTCTGCGAACAAAGGAAGAGCATTTTCACCGATAAGGCGGCACACTTCTTCGTCTTCTTTTTGAATCAAAAGTGCTTCCGCTTCTAGAGCAGCATTGCTATCTTCGATGCTTGCACCGGATTCAGCGAGGTCACTGGCTTTTTGCATCATACGATCCAATGCCCAGAACAGGTTCACAGCCGTTGGACGGGAAGTGGCAAGATGAGCACAGATGGATTTTACATGATCGAGCCAGCCTTGTACGGCAAGTCCGTCATATGCCTTGGCACCGAGCACGACACCAAATGCAGCAGCAATCCCGATCGCCGGAGCACCGCGTACTTTCATCGAGTGTATGGATTCCCATACCTCTTCGGGCGTGTACAGTTTCAGCATCAGAATTGTTTCAGGCAGCAGACGCTGGTCAAGCATTTCAAGCTTGTCCTGTTTCCATATAAGGGAGGACAGAGGCTGATGTTCAGGGGTTGTCATGGATGTTCCTCCGTTCCTTGAGTTAAGCCGTATCTTTCTTTGAGTTAGGCTTTAATAGAAGTAACCGCAGTATCTACTGTATCTAAAAGTTCACCAATGGTATTCAGATTGCGATTACGCTTGATGAGTGCTTTACCGATTGCCAGCGCTTTGCGCTGAGCACGTTCGCGTTGTGTTGCATCTTCAATCGTATCGATATCTGCGACATGCGCAAGTCCGACAATACGGCGGACCATTTTCGCGCCCGCAAAGCCAGCAGAATCTCTGAATAATTGTTGTACATAAAGATCTTCGTATCCAGGCGCCTTAGCCATAGGATCAACCAGATCTGAAGCCCACAGGCTGCGGAAACGTGATTCGAATTCAGTCCATACGTCACGAACCATATCCAACAATATCGTTTCACGCTCATGAAGAGCCGTCTGATCCTGGATTCGACCTGGCAGCGAGGCGTAGTGGAGTAGCAGATTGGCAAGCACGGCTCCTACATCAAATCCCATTGGACCGAAATAGGCAAATTCGGGATCAATGACTTTCGTGGATTCAGCTGTGACAAAAATACTGCCTGTGTGTAAATCACCATGAAGTAGAGCTTGACCATGGGTGAGAAATTTCTCGCGCAGCAAAGCCACTTCAAGATGGAGTTCTCCATCTGTACGAAGTGCTTCCGCTTCGTCTTCAATGGCAGCCTCATAATTATTTTTCTCCGCAATGCGATAGGGTTCATCAAAGATCAGATCTTCGGTTATTTTACATTGATCCGGATTGACGAATCTTCCCTGTTTTTCTTTCTTCAGCTGCTGGTTCATACCAAGATCTGAAGTGAAAAACAGCGTTCTTGCCATGAACTCCCCGATATGTTGTGCAAAAAGAGGATATGTTCCGCCATCGATGAGGCCTTTACGCATAATCACATGATCGCTCAAGTCTTCCATCACGGTTAAGGCGAGATCATCATCATAATGGTACACTTCCGGTACCATTCCCGGACATAGACGATACTCTTCCTGTAGAATTTCCCGTTCAATTCTGGCACGCACCAGAGACAATGGCCATGATTCTCCGACCACTTTCGCATAAGGAAGAGCTTGTTTGATAATGATACTTTTATCGGAGTTCTGATCCGTGATATGGAAGACCAAATTCAGATTGCCGTCACCGATCTCACGACATTCCAGATTCGCATCTGCCGCAAACGTACCCGGTAAAGTTTTGGCCAGTTCGATTGCATCCTGGGGTGTAAAAGGGTGATATTGGGACAAGAATGCCACCTCCATATATATGAAGAAACAGGAAAACCCACTTCTTTGCTTGGTATATGTCAGTATATCGGAAATAACTGTGATTTTGTACCCTTTTTTTGAGACAAACTATACCGGTCTTGTTTCGAACTTCCGGTGTACGGGTAAAAACAAATAGGCCGGACGGTTGATAGAAATGCCGCCGACAAGGCTCTCCACCACTTGGTGGTGCCGAAATGTTAAATCTCTGTCATTTACGGCAGGATACCCTGCTTATAGTGAATGTCAGACTAATTTTATAATAAAAGGATGGGATTAAGATGGCTACAAAAAACAAAACAGATCAAGCAAAATCGGTGGAACAAGTACTTAATCGTCAGGTGGCAAACCTGAACGTCCTGTATGTAAAAATCCATAATTATCACTGGTATGTAAAAGGACCTAACTTTTTCACACTGCACGTAAAATTCGAAGAATTCTACAATGAAGTGACTGTACAAATGGATGAAATCGCTGAACGTATTCTAACCCTGAAAGGTAGCCCAGCAGCTACGATGAAAGAATATCTTGAGCTGTCCTCCATTCAAGAGGCTGCTGGTGGCGAAGATGCCAACACAATGGTACAGAATCTAATCGAGGATTTTGCTACATTGTCGAACGAGTACCAGGAAGGTATTGAAGTGGCAGACGCTGCAGAAGACCAACCAACTTCTGATATGCTGACAGGTTTCAAGGCTGATCTGGAGAAACATATGTGGATGTTGCGCTCTTTCTTGGGCTAATTCCATTCTCGTTTACGAGTTCGTTGGCTTATAAACCATAAAGTTACTCTATCCTACCTTTCACGTTGTCAGGACAACGCCGAGCGTCTATACTGCTCACAAGACTGACTTGGGGAGGAGCACTTTATGATAGGCACAACGATACCGGCATTAAAAGAATGGGCCTCCGCAATCAAAGCGCTGGAAACGGGTCGCCAGACTATGGTAATGCGCAAAGGCGGGATTGTGGAGGAAACCCGACGTTTTGAGTTGAAAAGTCCAGCGTTCTATCTGTATCCGACTTATGAACATCAGCGTAAAGAACTGATAAAGTCCTCTGATCATTTCTATGTTGAGGAATCATTGGCCGAATGGGTGCCTGAAGCCTCGACGATCCGTCTCACAGCATATGCTGAAGTGGCACAGGATTTGGAGATCAAGGATCAGGAGATGCTGGATCGACTTCTAGACTTTCATATGTGGACTGCTGATTTTGCCGAAGACCGCCTAAAGTGGAAACGCAAAGATCCACTCCACGTATTGATACTCCGAGTGTACCGTTTGAAGGAACCGATGGAAATTCCCGTATTACCTGAATACAACGGATGCCGTTCTTGGATTTCCATTCCGAATGGTCCGGTGCCGCGCGAAATGACGCCGGTGGTGGACGTTGCGGATTTTGACGAACAGGTACAGAAGATTAACGAGACGCTCAAAATGTAATGTTATTTATCGGAAGGACTTGTCCATGATATGGATAGGTCCTTTTTCGATTGAGAGGAGCAGATTGGATAAAAGGTTGAATTCCTGTGATTTTTCTCACTGTCTATTTATGACGAAGAAGTTTTGTCATTTGATTCAATCTGGCTTTTATTATAGAATCAGATAGAATAATGTTTCCTGTAAGGGACAAGAGTTCTTAGGAAATGACTTGATAATCATTGAGAATCAGTTTAGAATTATTCTAAAGTGATTCTTGCTTTGGAGATTGGAGTACAGGAGAAATTCAGGGGAAGCCCTGTTCAGATATTAATAGGTGCTTTTTCGTTTTCGACAGTAAACATCAATTTAATCAATGGAGGGAAACAATACACATGGCTACGAATTTCGTCATTGAAGGTCTGAAAGCGACGATCGAAGGTAAGGAAATCCTGAAAGGCATCAACCTGGAAATGAAAGGTGGAGAAATCCACGCAATCATGGGTCCTAACGGAACTGGTAAATCAACACTGGCTTCAGCACTTATGGGGCACCCTAAATATGAAGTAACAGACGGTACGATTACACTTGACGGTGAAGATGTACTGGATATGGCTGTAGACGAGCGTGCTCGTGCTGGTCTGTTCCTGGCTATGCAATACCCGAGTGAAATTGCCGGTGTAACGAATTCCGACTTCCTGCGTAGCGCAATCAACGCACGTCGTGGTGAAGGTAACGAGATCTCCCTGATCAAGTTTATTCGCCAAATGGAAGGTAAAATGAAAGAACTTGATATGAATCCTGAATTTGCTCACCGTTACCTGAATGAAGGTTTCTCCGGTGGTGAGAAAAAACGGAACGAGATTCTGCAAATGATGCTGCTTGATCCAAAAATCGTAGTACTCGATGAAATTGACTCCGGTCTGGATATCGATGCTCTGAAAATTGTGGCAAACGGTGTAAATGCAATGAAGAGCGAAGATCGCGGCTTCCTGATCATCACTCACTACCAACGCCTGTTGAACTACATTACGCCTGACTATGTACACGTAATGATGCAAGGTCGTATCGTGAAATCTGGCGGACCTGAACTGGCTCACCGTCTGGAAGCTGAAGGATATGACTGGGTTAAGGAAGAGCTGGGAATCACAGACGAAACTGTAGGTCAAGCGTAAAGACAAAACGGAGGAGGATAATCAATGACTACACAAACAATTCTTCCGGTTGAATCTGAAGCGCTTCGCGCCTTGTCGGAAAGCAACAATGAACCCGGCTGGTTGACCGAGCAGCGTCTCGAAGCCCTTAAGCTAGCAAGTGGGCTTGCGCTTCCTAAACTGGAAAAACAAAAAATCGAACGCTGGAATGTCAGCGAGTACGGCACATACAAAGCTAGTGAAGCGATTGCTTCCCTTGAGGAAGTACCAGCTTCCATTAAAGATCTGGTTAAGGACCAAGCGGAAGGCAGTCTGGTTATCCAGCGTAATTCCGGTACGGTATATTCCAAGTTGTCTGCTGATCTTGCAGCAAAAGGAGTTATCTTCACAGATCTGGCTACAGCAGTTCGCGAACATAGCGATTTGGTAAAACCATATCTGAATACGGCTGTAAAAGCAGATGAGCATTCCCTTGCTGCACTGCATGCAGCACTTTGGAACGGTGGGGTATTCCTCTATGTTCCGAAAAACGTAGAGATTGAAGTTCCGCTACAAGCGGTACTGCTCACAGATGATGCTACTGCAACATTTGCACCACACGTGCTTGTCGTTGCTGAGTCCAACAGCTCCGTTACTTATGTGGATAACTATGTATCTGGCGAACTGTCTTCACCTGTGTTCCATAACGGTGTTGTGGAAGTATTCGTGAAAGCTGGTGCCAAAGTCCGTTTCGCATCAGTTCACCAACTGAGCACAAGTGTTACTGACGTATCTTTCCGCCGTGCAGTGGTGGAGAACGACGGTTCGATCGAGTGGATCGTTGGTGAGATGAACAACGGTGATACTGCAAGCAACACGATGACGGTTCTTAAAGGGAACGGCTCAAGCTCCGATTCCAAAGTGATCGCAGTAGGTTCCGGTTCCCAAAAACTGAACTACACAACAGAAGCTCGTCACTTTGGCAAAAACACGCCAAGTCAGATGATTACACGTGCAGTTATGCGTGAAGAGGCTTCTGCGATCATTAACGGAATCACGAAGATTGAGAAAGGTGCTACCAAAGCGGACGGACAGCAAACAGAGAAAGTACTGATGCTGAGCCCGAAAGCACGTGGAGACGCCAACCCAATCCTTCTCATTGATGAGGATGATGTAACAGCAGGTCACGCGGCTTCTGTAGGTCAAGTCAATGTGGAGCAAATTCATTACTTGATGTCGCGCGGGATTAACCGTACGGATGCGGAACGCCTGATCATTTACGGCTTCCTGGCTCCGGTGGTGGCGGATATTCCTCTGGAAGCACTGCGTACCCAATTGCAGTCTCTCATCGAACGGAAACTGGGACAATGAACCCGGCTATCCGCGAGCAGTTCCCGATCCTCCACCAGG
The DNA here is from genome assembly GCF_013359905.1 of Paenibacillus taichungensis. Classification (GTDB taxonomy): domain Bacteria; phylum Bacillota; class Bacilli; order Paenibacillales; family Paenibacillaceae; genus Paenibacillus; species Paenibacillus taichungensis. Next base: position 1,057,149 of record NZ_JABMCC010000121.1, read on the forward strand.
AAATCAACGGACACCCGCTCGTATACCTAGATAACGCAGCGACTTCCCAGAAGCCGCTGGCTGTAATCGAAGCGATTAAACATTATTATGAATATGAGAACTCCAATGTGCATCGTGGTGTTCATACGCTTGGAAGCCGTGCAACGGATGCTTATGAAGGCGCACGTGAAAAGGTTGCCAAGTTTATCAACGCACGCCGCACACAGGAGATTATTTTTACCCGTGGGACAACGACCGCTCTGAATTTGGTGGCTTCGTCCTACGGACGCTCAGTTTGCAAAGAAGGCGACGAAATTGTTATTACACAGATGGAACACCATAGCAATCTGATTCCTTGGCAGCAGGTAGCCAAAGAAACGGGTGCGACACTGAAATACATTCCGCTTCAGCCGGATGGCAACATTGATTTGGCTGATGTGGAGAAGACGATTACGAACAATACTAAAATTGTAGCAATCGCTTATGTATCCAATGTTATGGGTGTTGTTCATCCGGTAAAACAAATCGCTGAAATTGCACACCGCAAAGGTGCTGTCATCGTTGTGGATGGCGCACAGAGCACACCGCACATGAAGGTGGATGTGCAGGATCTGGACTGTGATTTCTACGCATTATCCGGCCATAAAATGTGCGGACCAACCGGGATCGGTGCACTTTACGGCAAAAAGGCGCTGCTGGAGTCCATGGAGCCGGTTGAGTTCGGCGGTGAAATGATTGATGATGTGGGTCTCTATGAATCCAATTGGAAAGAGCTTCCTTGGAAATTTGAAGGCGGAACGCCGATTATCGCAGGTGCGGTTGGATTGGGCGCTGCTATCGATTTCCTGGAGCAGATTGGCATGGATGAGATTGCTCATCATGAAAGTGTGCTGGCAGCTTATGCAACGGAACGTATGGCCGAGATTGACGGACTGACCATTTATGGACCAGCCAAGCGTCATGTTGGAGTGGTTACATTTAACCTCGGTGATGTACACCCGCATGATGTGGCAACTGTGCTGGATGCGAGTGGCGTAGCCATTCGTGCCGGACACCACTGTTGCCAACCGCTGATGCGCTGGCTTGAAGTCAGTTCAACAGCTCGTGCCAGTTTCTATCTATACAATAACGAACAAGATGTGGACCGGCTTGTCAGCGCCTTAATCCAGACAAAGGAGTATTTTGGCGATGCAACTTGATGATCTGTACCGGCGTGTCATAATGGACCACTACAAAAACCCGCGGAACCGCGGAACGTTTGATAATGAAGCTGTCACGGTGAATTTGAACAATCCAACGTGCGGCGACCGGATTTCACTGCAACTTTTGCTGAAAGACGGAATCGTTCAGGAAGCCAAGTATACGGGGGAAGGTTGTTCCATCAGCATGTCCTCGGCATCAATGATGACGGAGGCAGTCAAAGGCAAAACGATGGATCAGGCACTCGACATGGCTAACCGTTTCTCCTCACTGATGAAAGGGGAAGAAGTCGATTTCGACGATTATGAAGATCTCGAAGCCCTATCCGGTGTGAACAAGTTCCCTGCACGCATCAAATGTGCCACATTGGCCTGGAATGCACTACGCAAAGGAATTGACGAAGAGGACAATGTACAATAACGATAGGGAGGTAGAGCAAGATGGCTAAAAAAGCACCAGAAATGGAAGAGTATAAATATGGTTTTCGCGACGAACACAAATCCATCTTTCAAACCGGTAAAGGTCTGACTGCAGAAGTCGTTACGGAGATTTCCAAAATCAAGAACGAACCGGAATGGATGTTGGAATTCCGTTTGAAATCCCTGAAACAATTCGAAAAAATGCCGATGCCTAAATGGGGCGGAGATCTCGACGGATTGGATTTCAACGATATTCAGTACTATGTTCGTCCTTCTGAAAAACAAGGGAAAACATGGGAAGAGGTACCTTCCGAAATCAAGGAAACTTTTGATAAACTGGGTATCCCTGAAGCGGAACAAAAATTCCTCGCAGGTGTATCGGCTCAATATGAGTCCGAAGTTGTTTACCACAACATGCAAAAAGAATTGGAAGATCAGGGCGTAATCTTCATGGATACGGATACTGCACTTAGAGAGCATCCGGAAATCCTGCGTGAATATTTCGCAACCGTTATTCCACCAGCAGATAACAAATTTGCTGCATTGAATAGTGCGGTATGGTCCGGAGGAAGCTTCATCTACGTGCCTAAAGGCGTAAAATGTGAAGTGCCTCTGCAAGCCTACTTCCGGATTAACTCCGAAAATATGGGACAATTCGAGCGTACACTCATCATTGCGGACGAAGACAGCTTCGTTCACTATGTAGAGGGTTGTACAGCTCCAATCTACAGCACGAACTCACTGCATAGTGCGGTTGTTGAGATCATCTGTAAGAAAAATGCCCGTGTTCGTTACACAACGATTCAAAACTGGGCACCAAACATCTACAACCTGGTTACTAAACGTGCCGTTGCTGAAGAAAATGCAACGATGGAATGGGTCGATGGCAACATCGGTTCCAAACTGACGATGAAATATCCAGCAGTTGTACTGAAAGGCCGCGGAGCTAAAGGTTCGGTTCTGTCCATCGCTGTAGCTGGTAAAAATCAGCATCAGGATGCAGGTGCGAAAATGATTCACTTGGCTCCAGATACAACATCAACAATTGTATCCAAGTCGATCAGTAAACATGGTGGTAAAGTAACCTATCGTGGTCTGGCTTCCTTTGGTCGCCAAGCGGAAGGTGCAAAATCCAATATCAAATGTGATACACTCATTCTGGATAATGAGTCCACATCCGATACCATTCCTTACAATGAAATCATGAATGATAACATCATGCTGGAGCATGAAGCTACGGTATCCAAAGTGTCCGAAGATCAACTCTTCTACCTGATGAGCCGTGGTTTGACTGATGCAGAAGCAACACAGATGATCATCATGGGCTTTATTGAACCGTTCACGAAGGAACTGCCGATGGAATATGCGGTAGAGATGAACAGATTGATCAAGTTTGAAATGGAAGGGTCTATTGGTTAATCCACCTGCCCTAGCACGTTTCGAAAACGTCGATTTTGATTGTGGCGAAGTTATGCTGAATCAGTTTCACGTGATCTATATACAGCATCAAGAAAGATCGAGGGAGTTTATCCCTCGATCTTTTTTTATTGCAGTAAAAAACATACTTGAATGCTCTATCTGGGTTTATTTGTAATAAAATAGGATCAATAGCACAAGCCATTTACTAGATTTAAGCATCTAATGATAGAAAAGGATGTGAATACATGAGCATAAATCCGTTTAAGGGATATCGGATTACAAGTTCATTTGGCTACCGAATCCATCCTATTTCTGGCGGCCAGACATTTCATCGCGGAATCGATCTCGTCACAGAGCCATGGAATGGCCCCATCCATGCATTTATGGACGGGACTGTACGCTTTGCTTCGGAAGGTGCTACAGGCTCAGGATTCGGCGGCTACGGGCTTACGGTTGCGGTACAGGATCATAGGGGCTACTTACATTGTTATGCTCACCTTTCCCGAATTGCAGTGAAAGTTGGACAGCAAGTAAAACAAGGGCAGCTTCTTGGCAATCAGGGAAGTACAGGTGAAAGCACGGGTCCGCATGTGCATTATGAGGTACGCAAAACGAGCTCCCCTTCGTATGGATACACGGCTAGTGAGAATGGTGTTGTTGATCCAGGAATCTACTTGCAATCTGAATATAGTTCAACGGTTGAAGGACAGGAGGGAACCCCAATGACGACGGAGGAAAGAGAGCGGTTAACAGCGATGGAGAAGATGCTGGAATCCCAGTCGGCCTGGATCCAGCAGCAGAAAAACATTTCAAGTATGGCTTGTCCGTCCTGGGCTGAGGAAGCTTATCATTATTACCAATCGTATATAAATAACGAAACAGGTAGTTATGACTTTTGGAGATTGCTTGTCATCCTGTATCGCAAGGAGAAGGGCATTAAGGTCTCTTCCGCTTCCTCAAGTTAACAGGCAAAGCAGGCAGATAACTATTTATTGAATGTTGCCAGTTCGCCCGGTTCATCCATACGCAAACGTCATATGTTAGGGTATACCTGATGAAGAGGAGGCAATCACATGAGCGAAGTTGGATATGGCTGTGGTGGCAACGTAGGCGGCGTAGGCGGATACAATATGTTCACTAACACAGGTGCGATTTTGGTACTGTTCATTCTGTTGGTTATCATCACTAAAGCATTCTGCGTTTAATCGGAATGAACGATTAATAATAAAACAAAGGGAAGCCTTAACGGCTTCCCTTTGTTTACATGTAAAGCATGTAAACGTGACATGTTCTCTCTTGAATTTGATTACTCTAACTGCTGCTGTGCATAACTGAATGCTAATGCTTACTGGATATAAATTTCAACGATAGCTACATCTCTTTCCTTTGCTAAATCAATGAAGGCTGTAGAGGTCTGAACGAGTGGGCGGAAGTAATCCGCAGGGTTGTTCAAGACAATCAGACCGGTTTCGCCTGTCGTGAGCAGAACCCTTTTGCCAATAAAATTGGGTAGCATATGTTTGATGAGTTCCTGCGTAACTTCAGCATTCAACTGACCGAAACTGAGGCTGTACAATTCGCATAGCACGGAGATTAGTTCTTGCTTGGTCTGATACACCCGAGTGGTCGTCATCGCGCTGTAAACATCGGCAACAGCCGTTATACGGGCAAATGGATGTATCTCGTCACCTTTCAGTCCATGAGGGTAGCCGCTTCCATCCTCGCGCTCATGATGCTGGAGCGCAACGGTTGCAAGGATCTCGTCCTGAGTGGACTCTTTAACAATCTCATAACCATATAACGTATGTTTCTTCATTTCTTCGAATTCTTCGGGCGTTAATTTGCCCGGCTTATGTAAAATTTCAGAAGGAATCTTGGACTTGCCAATATCGTGAAGATATCCTGCTTTGGCTACAGTTAGACACTCCTCAGGGTTGTATCCCATCCAGCCGGCAATATAAAAAGCGAGCATTCCGACTTGTAAGGAATGGTTGTAGGTGTAGTCGTTATCTCCGTCAAGCATCAGCAGCAAGGAGACAACGTCCTTTTGTTTTTCAAGTTGTCCCGTTAAGGTTATCAAAATTTCATCGACCTGAGTCTCATCAATAAAACCCTTCTCCATGGCTTGTTCAAATAGAGATTCTGTACCTTTGATCGTATCGTTAAACAGGTTAGTTAACAGACGGGTTTGATCGGAAGGTAAGGTTTGTGCATCAGAGTGTAGGTCAGATGTTGTATGTTCTACATCTGCGTAATCGATTCCGTGCTGCAGCAGCTTGGCAATATCATCGTCGCTGAGTGTGGAACCTTTCATCAGCATGTGGAGACCCGAACTGTTGTACACATCATTTTTTAACAGGTCGCCAGTTTTAAGATCAGTAACATGCACTCTCACGTATAAACCACCTTTTCCTCGACTAATATCGACATATATGATTATAATAACAAGAAAAAAATGGGTTGACAACGACTTATTTACTAATTTCATCACCTTTTGGACAGGTCGAATGACTAGTTAATTAATTGTCTGTGGGGTTCCAGGGTCCTAATTGATGACCTTTCCACTCGGAACCATCTTCCCATATTTCTTTTTTCCAGATGGGCACATTCTGTTTGAGTCTTTCAATCGCGTAACGGCTTGCGTCGTAACAGTCACTGCGATGAGGCGAGGAAACGGCAATAACGACGCTGATCTCTGTTACGTCTACCTTCCCAATCCGATGGCTAATCGCACATTTTACGCCTGGCCAGCGTTCAGTAATTTCATTACCGATAGCTGCCATCTGAGAAAGTGCCATAGGTACATAGGCCTCATATTCAAGATGAACCGTTCGTTGCTGTCCGGTCATTTCACGGGTGGTGCCAACAAAGGTAAGGGCTGCTCCATGGTTTGCAGTGATGACAAGCTCCGTTGTAGCTTCCACGGACAGTGGGGACTGGGTGATCAGGAATAATCCATCATCCGTACGATGCTCAGGATGGGATGAACGATGTCCGTCACCATTCAAATGGGTACCATCTCCTCCCGACACAGGGGGAATTAAGGCAAGTTCATCCTGAGCCTTGATTATAATATCGGCAGAAGCATACTGCTGGTTTACTGCCAGAAAAGAAACACGTATTTGATCTGCCGCTTCAGGATAAGCAAGGCCCAGTTTTTCTTTTAATTGCACAGGAGTTGGATCCGTTCCGGGGTATTCATATTCAAGCAGGGATGTGCCCAGACGTTCAGCGATTCCTGCAAATAGTTGAATTGTTAATTTCATGGAAATTACTCACCTCTTTTTAATCTCTAAACCCTATAAATATATCATAACGACGCGGAAAATGTTATGCTTATCCATTAGAGGAATGTACGTTATTGACGATAAGAGGGAGGCGGTGTGATGAGCACCAAGAAGGCGCAAACATTAACGATTCTACACACCAATGACATCCATAGTCATTTTGGCTCCATGAGCTCCATCGCCGCCATGATTGGACATGAGAAAGAACAGGCTGGAGAATTTCTGGTCGTGGATATCGGAGATCATATGGACCGGATGGCAGTTGAGACGGAGGGAACCCTAGGGGCGTCCAACGTGGATATCATTAATCTGACCGGTTATGATGCGATAACGATCGGGAACAACGAAGGACTAACATTTACACCCGAACAACTGACGCAGTCATATTCTGGACTTCTGTGCCCTGTTGTTTGTGGAAATGTTGTGGATCAGGCTACGGGCCTGCCACCAGTCTGGATGAAATCCTCTCTCATATTGGAGAAGGGGCCATTTCGCATCGGTTTGCTTGGTGCTACAGCACCCTTTACTGCCTTTTATGAATTGTTGGGTTGGGATGTATTGGACCCAGTAGAGACGCTGCGTGAGCAAGTTGAAGCTTTACGTTCTCAGGTGGATGTAGTCGTTATCTTGTCCCATCTGGGGCTTTCCACAGATCGCAGATTGGCCGAACAGATTCAGGGCATCAATGTCATTCTGGGCGGTCATACACATCATATACTGGAAGAACCTTTAGTCATTGGTCAGACGGTGCTTGGAGCGGCAGGAAAGTTTGGCCAGTGGCTGGGTAAGGTGGTACTGGAGCGGGAATATGAAGCGAATGAACTTACACTGGTGAGTAGCGGCTGTGTTCCAGTCCAGAACATGTTGCTCGAAGAAAGCGTGTCGCTGGCTATAGATACACACCGGACGGAAGCTGAGCGTTCGCTGGGCCAAACAGCCGTTATTACGGATAGGACGCTGACCATTGATTACGATCATGAGTCTCCGTTTGCGTCTTTGCTTGCCCAAGCAGTTCGTCAGTTCACTGGAGCACAGCTGTCTCTGGTTAACGCGGGGCAGCTTCTTGGAGATCTTCCGCAGGGGAATATCACAAAGGGAATGTTACATTCCCTATGTCCATCTCCCATTAATGCCTGTACAATATGCTTGAATGGAATTCAAATTCGGGAAGCTCTGGAGCAGTCCCTGTTGTCAGAGTTTTCACGTAAACCGATTATCGGATTTGGATTTCGCGGTGAGATTTTAGGAACATTGTGCATGGATGGAATGGATGTGGAGTATGATCCCCATTCGCCTCCATACGAGAAAATTCGTGCCATATATATTGGGGGCGAGCCGATGCGCGATGAACAAGAATATGTCGTAGGAACACTCGACATGTTTACGTTTAACGTAGGTTATACGTCCCTTGCTCTTGGAACGGATACAGCGTATCGACTTCCTGAATTCATACGTGATCTGCTCGAATCGGAACTAAAAAGGCCAGGGGCGCTGGATGACAGCCTGCGGTCCCGTTGGCATGAAATCTAACAAGTTACTTGCCTTCTGCTGAAGCGGCGGCTAGTGGAAATTACATCTACGGAGCGGGAGAGGATAGGCTGTGCGTTTAGTACATATAAACCTATTGCAGCCTGGCATGAAGCTGGGGAAACGAATTTATAGTGAAGAGGGTTTGGTGCTGCTCAGTGAGGGAGTAGAGCTGACCAGTCGGTTGATTGGACGTCTAAAGGACCTGGGGATTGGATATGTGTATATATCGGATGCAGCAACAGAGGATATCATTATTCCGGATATGCTGCAGGAAGAGACTAGGCGCAGAGCGCTAGTCGAGATCAAACAGCAGTTTCAGAGCATGTCGGGTCTCAAAACCAAAAGCCGAATCCCGCACTTCGGAAAAGCACTTAGCGGAGTAATGAATACGATTCTGGAGGACATTGGCAGTCAAAAGGAAGCGATGATTATGCTGATGGATATGAACGCCAGTGATTTTGATCTGTATAATCATTCTCTTAATGTATGTGTGTATACGCTGGTTCTTGGTGTGGCATCAGGCTATACTCGGCAGCAGTTAATGGAGATTGGACTAGGAGCTCTGTTGCATGATATCGGTAAAACGCAGATTGCTCCAGAAATTCTGCACAAGCCGGCCAAATTGAGCGATGAGGAATTTAAAATCATACAGCAGCATACTACATATGGACATCGTATTCTCAAAGATGAACCGGGTATACCGCTCCTTGCTGCCCATTGCGCATTACAACACCATGAACGGATTGATGGTAGCGGCTATCCTTTTGGTTTGAAAGACAAAGAGATTCATGAGTACGCCAAATGGCTGGCCCTTGCTGATTCGTATGATGCGATGACAACCAATCGGGTATACAAACAAGCTTTGCTGCCACATCAAGCTGTGGAAGTATTATACACGGGTTCAGGGACTTTATATGAACAGCGAATGCTGGAGAAATTCCGTGATTGCGTAGCCATTTATCCCTTAGGTATCTCCGTCACGCTGAGTACAGGGGAGGTCGGGGTTGTTGCAGACATCCATACGCGCGTTCCGCAACGACCACGTATTCGTGTTCTCAAGGATGCGGACGGCCAGACATTAAGTGCACCCTACGAGATCGATCTGTCCACAGCGTTGTCTGTTATGATTACAGGCGTTGAGGGTGTGGAAGACGCTACGCCAGCTTCAGTACGTGGCGAATTATTTTGATAACCTGACGTCAATGGATAATGGGTAACGCTCATATTGTAATATCAGGACCGAGCCGGCCTGATATTACACGGGCGTTTTTTGTCATGTAATGGACAGAGCATGCTCATGCCAGAGCACAGGAAATTGTGCTATGATTAAAGATAACTCCAAAAGTTGAAGACGGGGTATGTTGTAAATAAAACTTTTTAGGTTAATAAAAGGAATAAGGTGAAGAACAATGACCATGCTAAACTCAGGATCGGTAGAACCGATGCCTTTATCGCCGACTAATGATCCTTGGGATCCGATCGGCTCTTTGCGTACATATGGACGCCATGTGCTGACCAGTGTAGAAATGACCGTGACTCATCTGTGCAATATGCGCTGCGAGCATTGTGCGGTAGGAGATATGTTAACGATGCGCGAAGCACCTGCGCTTCCGCTGCCTTTGATGCTTAAAAGGCTGGATGAGGTTGAGCACCTTCAGACGATTAGTCTGACGGGTGGTGAGCCGAGCTTTAGCCAGAAGACCGTGGATGAGATGATCATTCCGCTCCTCAAATATGCCAAGGAACGGGGCATTCGTACCCAGATCAACTCGAATCTGACGCTGGATTACCGTCGCTATGAGCAACTTCTGCCTTATCTGGACGTAATGCATATCTCATTCAATTATCTGAATGCCGATGATTTTCACCAAGTCGGGTTTGCCAACAGTGGTAGACCTGTAAAGCGGGAAGTCGCGGTGAAGATGTATGAGAAAATGATTGAAAATTCCCGTAAACTCAGTGAAGCGGGCATGTTTATCTCTGCGGAGTCCATGATTAATTTCCGTACCCATGACAAGCTTGAGGGCATTCATCAATTGATCCGTGAGATGGGCTGTGTCCGTCATGAAGTGCATCCGATGTATAATTCGAATTTTGCTTCTTCGCTGCCGGTACTTTCCCTTGATCATATGAGAGCGGCTATTCATCGTTTGTTGGATGCGCGTGACAAGGATATGTGGATGCTGTTTGGTACACTTCCGTTCTTCGCATGCAGTGCAGCAGAGCAGGATCGTGAACTGATTAACCGCCTGTATAGCGAGCCTAAAGTCACGGTTCGTAATGATCCCGACGGTCGTAACCGCGTTAACGTCAACATGTTCACCGGGAACGTGTATGTGACCGATTTTGCCGACATCCCGGCGTTTGGCAACATTCGTGACCGGAAGCTGGATGATGTATTCCATGAGTGGTCAGCTGAACATCCCTTGAATCAGACAGTGAACTGTCATTGTGATGCTGCTTCTTGCTGCGGTCCGAATCTGCTAGTGGCAGATATGTATTATAAAGGTGTGGATTTCAAATCGAGAAAAGCAATTACACGTTGATATTCCAGGTGTATTCCTGAAATAGATAGAAAAGGGGAGTTTCGACTTGGGTATTCATACCGAATTTCATCTTGGGCAGTTGGTATTTAATCTGGTCTGTGTGTTTCTGCTCGTATTTTTGAATGGCGTATTTGTCGCAGCGGAATTTTCTCTGGTCAAAGTTAGACAAACACGCCTCACTCAATTACAGAGTGAAGGGAATAAGTTGGCTGGTTATGCCCTGAAGGTGAATGGTAAATTGGATGCCTATCTATCGGCAACCCAGTTCGGAATCACGTTGACATCGCTGGGGCTTGGTTGGCTCGGTGAACCGGCCATTTCCGAATTACTGGTCGAGCCTCTGATGTTCAAGCTTGGTGTAGCAGATACAGGACTTATATCCACGGTATCGGTCATCATCGGTTTCTGTATCATTACGTTTTTGCACATTGTGCTGGGTGAGCTTGCGCCCAAATCTCTGGCAATCCAAAAAACAGACGGAGTGGCTTTGCTGCTATCGGCACCGTTGCTGTTATTTTATAAAATTTTCTTCCCATTCATCTGGGTACTGAACGCGTCAGCCAATGCACTGCTGCGATTGGCAGGCATTGAACCCGCCAGCGAAGGAGAGGCCCATTCGGAAGATGAGCTTCGAATTTTGATGAAGCAAAGTGCGAAAAGTGGCGTCATCGATAAGGATGAAATCAAACTGATGGATAACATCTTTGATTTCTCGGATATGCTGGCACGTGAAATTATGCTGCCACGTACGGATATGGACTGTCTGTATACTCATATGTCGCTGGAAGAAAACCTGAAAATCATTAATGCAACGAAGCATTCCCGTTATCCTGTGGCTGTTGAGGATAAGGATGAGATTATCGGATTTATCCACATTACCGATCTGCTTCTTGCTGAACCTGACCAGCAGCATGATCTGGCTGCGCTTGTTCGTCCGATTCTGAATGTTCCTGAATCGATGGAGATCAGTCATGTACTTCGTCTGATGCAGAAAAAGCACTCCCAGATGACACTGGTGGTCGACGAATATGGCGGTACAGCGGGCTTGCTGACTGCTGAAGAGATTTTGGAAGAGATCGTTGGCGATCTGTATGATGAGTTCGAAGACGAACGTCCGCATATGGAGCGCAGTGGAGAAGCCTTTTCCATTGATGGTCGCTCCCTGATTGAAGAGGTTCATGAATGGACCGGTGCTGTCATTGAGGATGAGGAAGTCGATACGATTGGCGGCTGGCTGTTCAAGGAATTGGAAGGCAGCGTGGTCAAAGGTAAAACACGGGAGCAAAACGGTTATGTCTTTGAAGTGGAAGAATCCACCCGTCTCCGAATTACCAGAGTGAAGGTATATAAGCGACCTGATCCTGAAGAAAATAAGGTCGAAATAGGAGAACAGGAACCAGGTTCGATGCAGGATGATCGTGAACGTGACAGGGACTGAGTATTGATGAAATAATCATTGGGCACATAGCCTCCATATCAAATGAAGTGACCTTTGGACACTGCCCAGCGGGGTAAGTCGTTCGAAGGTCTTTTTTTGCGTTCAGCTAAATATGGGATTAACTTGGGGGACAGCGACATATGGTTATAGAGACGGGAAATGAAAGCTTGGAATGAAGCGATGTCGAATGTACCAAATCAGTGATGGAGGAGGCGTTGTTCTGTGTCAGATCCGCAGCTTCGTGCTTACGCCCCTTTTGTGGGGCCGTTTGATCCATGTCCACCGAAGACGATTCGGACGTACCTAGTTCCTCCGCAATTGTTTATCCCATTTCAGCCGATGGGCTGGCCGCAGTTCAGTCCCGCAGAAGCCTTAAGAGTTGGAACGTTGTGGCCTGCTTTATACAGTCCTTATACACCTGCGAGCTCGAAGGGAAGGAAGGTGGAAGCAGATGGAACCTGAAGCACCTAAAGCCTGTGATGCAAAATACTATGAGCTGCTGGAGGAACTTCAGGCACTCGATTTTGTATTGGTTGAGTTGAATCTGTATCTGGACACCCACCCGGGCGACTATCAAAGCATCGAGCAATACAACAAATTCAGCCAGGAGCGGATGAGGGTGGCGCATGAGTTTCAGCAATTGTACGGACCTCTGATGAATTTTGGGCATGCTTTCTCCAAATATCCGTGGGAATGGTCCCAGACGCCATGGCCTTGGCAAGTATGAGATAACAGCCTCGGGTTTCCTTGCAGACGTTCCAGGCTAGGAGCTCGAGGGATCGTAACAGGTTGAATTTGATTTTATAGAGGAGGCGTCTGCATGTGGGTGTATGAGAAAAAATTGCAATATCCCGTTCGGGTTAGCAAATGTGATCCTCATATGGCGAAATTGCTGGCGGAACAGTATGGGGGCGCAGACGGAGAACTGGCGGCTGCCCTGCGGTATTTGAACCAGCGGTATACGATTCCGGACAAGATTATCGGGCTGTTGAATGATATAGGAACCGAGGAATTTGCTCACTTGGAAATGATTGCAACGATGATATATAAATTGACAAAAGATGCATCGGTGGAGCAACTGGAAGCAGCGGGGCTTGGTCCAAACTACGCACAGCGTGACTCTGCACTGTTTTATACCAATTCTTCCGGTGTGCCATTTACAGCAGCCTATATTGCCTCGAAGGGAGATCCTATCGCGGATTTGTACGAGGATATTGCAGCGGAAGAGAAGGCACGGGCTACATATCAGTGGTTGATCGATCTTACGGATGACGTTGATCTACAGGATAGTCTCAAGTTTCTGAGGGAACGGGAGATTGTGCATTCCTTGCGTTTTCGTGAGGCAGTCGAGATTCTGAAGGATGATCGGGAGACGAAGAAGATTTTCTGAAAAGGACAACATATTGTTCTCATTGCCGTTCTCTCTCAAGAGAGCGGTTTTTGCGATGAAAGGAATTGTTCAGATCATGCTCCTCATTGGTTTTGAGGTAAGGGTAATGGGATGTATCCAGTAAAAGTTATCATCTCAAAAAAATAATAAAAAAACAGGACCGTCCTTTTTTATTAAAAAAGGCTGCCCTGCTTTTTGGGGTTCCGTGTCAAACTCTCAGTATTCAACGACCATGGCAACATTTTGCCACCCAGCGCCAACGGTCCAGAACAGCACTTTATCACCACGCTGAATTTGGCCGGATGTTATGGCTCGATGGAATGCAATAAACGGACTGCTGGTTGAGGTGTATCCGAATTCGTCTCCAATGTAGACGGCAATATCTTCGCCAATGCCAATGTTCTCGGATACAGCACGTATATTGCCAATGGATAATTGGGAGAAACAAGCGGCTTTGATCTCATCTGCACCGATTTCATTACGACTTAGCAAAGTTCGAATCGAATCAGAGGCAGCGCCTACACAGATGGAATCATCAAACGGTATGAATTTTACATGGAAGGCACCTGCGTCAACACCGGTTTGGCCTAGTTTTGCAAGACCTTGTGCCGGGAAGAGAGAATTGCCGTACACACAGGTATCAGTCTGGTAAATCGAGTCAATAAATCCGACTGCCTGCTCGTCCCGTTCAACAATAACAGCTGCTGCTGCGTCCCCAAAATTCGCGAAGTACACAGGATCGTCTGGACTGGCGTGAGGAGCGATGTAATCCGAGCCAATAATCAAAGCACGACGAATTCTGGGATTGCCCAGCATCTGACGGCTAACTTGTTCAAAGGCTGCGGTCATGCCCGCACAGTTGGCATTGCTGTCAATGCAGATGGTATGGGATGCCCCGTTAATCAGGCGATGAATCATTAAGGAATTCGTAGGAAAGATGTATTCCGGCGTTTGACTTGCATAAGTAATCAGATCGATATCGGCACCGGTGAGTCCGGTCTTTTCGAGCAAATTACTGGCGGCCTCAAAGGCCATGCTTAGTGAGTTTTCATCATCGTTGTCAATTTTGTAACGTGTATCACGCCCAAGTGCCTTTAACAATCCCCGAATATCTACACCTCTTGCATCAAAATGTTCAATATAAAAGTCATTGCCCACCTTGTTCGTTGGATGATAGATATCGATATCTACAATACGAATTCCAGCCATCTTCATTCTCCTCTTGAGCGGATGGGTGAACCCTCAGCATGTCCGCCTGGTTTATTATGTCGTTACCGTGGAGATGATCTCAAGATTGTCCAATCCGACAGACCGTCCAAGACGGGACAGCTGCATTTTCAGAATGGCATTATTCTCAAGCGTCAACACCACTTTTTTATATTCATCTTTTTTGAACATTTGCAGGCAGCCCTCGAGAAGAGGCACAATTTCCGGAGCAGTAACATTCAACTTTTTGCAATCAATATTCAGCTCATACTCCTTGGTGTTAATCGGAGCGATCGTATCCTGATATGCCGAGATGGAACGTAAACCGTCTTCTTGAGAGAAAGAGCCCTCCAGTTCAATGTTCAACACCTTGTTCGGAACGTCAGTTTTCAGTATAAAACTTCCCATGATTGTTCTCTCTCCTTTAAATGAGTTAAGGCTATCCTGCTAACCAAGACATAGGCCTTGAGGCCCTCGCTGACTGCTTCTGAGATGTAGCTGATTCGAAGGATAATTTAACCATATTATAAAGGTAGAGATGTAATAAGATCAATAAAAAAGTCGAATCGTGTATAAAAATGTAGAAGAGTGAATTATTGGATTTCATCCAGTGTAGTGAGCAATATATTAAAAGCACTGATGATTCGTGGGGCGCCAACACAAGGTGCCAGATGCAGCAAAATTCCTTTGAGCTGATCCACGGTTACACCGACACTTAGCGCCATCGTATAATGAACCCCCAACTGCTCATACTGCCCCTGTGAGATCAGTGAGGAGATAATCGCAACTTCCTTCCATTGATCGGTGATGGTTGTACGCTGAAAAATATCCCCGTAAGCTGTTCCCATAATAAACTCGGCGAGCTCAGGGAACTGATCCTTAATCGGTGCCAGTGCTTTTGCACCATATTCACCGGAAAGCTTTGCAAAACGCTCCAATCCTTGAGTCACTTGTTCACTCATGCTATGTTCCTCCTAATTCAAAGTCACGGTACGGTGAGCCGTGGGTGGGATCTCGTCGCGATCGGTAAGAAGCTCAATGACAGTAACTTGGTTCAGTTGCTGTGCGGTTTGGAGAGCTGAGATGAATTCAGCTCGTGTTTCTGCCCGAAAAGCAACAGCACCGAGCGACTCGGCAAACTTTGTCGCATCCAAGGGAACCTCAAATAAAGTGCCATCAATTCGACCTGTTGTTTTTTCCATGCCTTTCAGTGCCATATCCAGCTGTTTATTGTTTACAACGATGAAGATGACCGGCAGATTGTTGCATACAGCGGTGTTAATCTCGGTTCCAAGCATCATAAAGCATCCGTCACCTGTAATGCATACAATGGTTTCTTCCGGTGCGGCAGTCTTGGCCCCAATAGCCATGCCTATGGCATTGCCCATGCAGGCAAAGTAGGCGTCAAACACAAAGCTGCCGGGTTTCTTGACTTTATATCGTTGAACCGCATGAAAACCATGACTGCCATCATCCACAAACAGCTTATGATCAAATGGAAGCAGTTCACTCATTTCTTCCAAGATGGAAGCCAAGGACAGATGCGGCAGATCCGGGAGAGGTACGGTGTAATCCACAGTGGTCGTTTCTCTTGGAACAACAGGACGTTCTGTCAGTGTGCCTAGCAAAAACTGCAGGTTGTCCTTCAGGTCGCCGGTGATATGTAAGGTTTGAGCGTTAAGTATTTTACCAACGAATGTAGGATCAGCATCGAATTGAATCAGATGTGCAGGGTGGTTTGCAGGTTTCAAATTACAGATTGTCATATCACTCAGACGTGAACCGAGTACGATATAAAGATCACTTTGATTCAGCAGTTCATCTGCATGAGGGAAGCCGCCAACACCGCAGGGCCCATGATATAGGGGATGATCCCAGGCAATGGCACCTTTTCCTCCTGGAGAAGTAATGACAGGAATATTGAAATGTTCAGCAAAATGGAGCAATTCATCATGGGCTCTGGCGCGGCTGACACCTTTGCCTGCAATAATTAAAGGATGACTGGACTGTTGAAGTAAGGGAAGGATACGATTCAGGTTGGATACGCTAATCAGGGGTTCTGGCTCCGGGATGACCACCCGGAAATCAGCGAGCTGTTCAGTTTGTACATCAAACGGAAGACAGAGATGGACCGGACCTTTGTTGGGACCGAGTGCAATGGAAAGGGCGTGATTCAATATGGTGCTGAAATGATCACCGCGCTCCACGAGCTTGCTGAACAGGGTGGCAGGACGAAACATTTCCGCCAAATCAGCCAAGTAGGAAGAGGAGTCCTGACATTGCGGAAGCCCCAATTCCTGAATGGATTGATGACCTGTAATAAACAGGACGGGCAAATTATTGGCCTTTGCATGGGCAGCAGCGGTGAGTAAGTTGGTTCCGCCTGGACCAGAAGTGGCGAAGGCCACACCCAGTTTTCCTGTTTGGAGGGCATAGCCCGATGCGGCAAAGCCTGAACTGGACTCATGGCGACCTGGAATGAATTCCAAACCGTAATCAACCATTTTCAGGACAGCAGGACATATAGATTTTCCGATAATACCAAAGACATGAGTAACGCCTAAATTACGCAGAGCTTCTGCCAAATAGTCCGCAACTGTTCTCATGCGGGACACCTCGCTTCACAAAATAGGTTTTTGGACCCACAGGTCAAGTTCCATTTTTGGGATGTATGTCGTTGTCTAAGGTTGTAAAAGGAAATAAATCCTTGTTAATAGGAAGAGTAGCTTTTTTTGTGGTTTTTTGTCAACCGATTTTATGAGTATAAGTTCCTGATTCTTAGGTTGGAAGCGCTTAATGTCTTACCCTATAAGAGAAAATAAATTGGTTATATATTCCTGCAACAATTTACCTATGAACAAGATTTATAGAATAAAATGTAATATAAAGTAGAATATGATGGATTTGTTTTATATGTATCCAATGAAGATCATATGCTTTTCATTTCGCATCCGTGCAAAGATTGGCAATGTTAAGCTTTCTGTTATACTGAAATTCGATGGGAGTGAGTTGAATGACAATGATAAAAATGGCTGTAATTGGGCTGGGCAAAATGGGATTACATATGATACATCAGGCAACACAGGTAGAACTATCCGAAAAAGTAGAGATTGTAGCGGTATGCGATGCCAGTGAGGAAAATTTGACCTCGTTTGCTTCCTCTCATCCAGAGACGAAGACGTATACGGATTTCAAGCAATTACTAGACACACATGCGGTTGATCTGCTGTACATTGCGGTCCCGCCTAAATATCACTATGCCGTCGTTATGGAGGCACTAAAGCGCAAGATTCATGTATTCTGTGAGAAACCACTGGCAAACAGCGTGGAGGAAGCCAGAGCAATGCTGAAGGCAGCCGAGAAGGCCGGTGTAGTACATGCAATCCATTTCTCCATGCCGCATGAACCATCAGTATTGAAGCTGCAAGAGTTGATTCGTCAGGAAACGATTGGCGAGATTCGCAAAATTGATCTGATCCTGCAATTCCCTCAGTGGCCTCGAGCGTGGCAGCAAAATACCTGGATTACCAGCCGCGAGCAGGGCGGATTTATTCTTGAAGTGGGGATTCACTGGATTCATATGATCCAAAAAGTGTTTGGTGCTATACGCGTGATTAATAGTCAGGTTCAATTTCCTCAAAATACAGTTGAATGTGAACATGAGGTTCAGGCTGCGATGGAGCTGGAGGATGGAACCCGAATCCAGTTAAATGGGATTGCTCATTTTGCAGGTGAAGAGCGTGTATCTATGGTGGTCTACGGTACTGAAGGAACAATTGCCTTGGAAAACTGGGATCAACTATGGAATGGACGCATCGGAGAGCCACTTGTTCCCGTCGAAGTTAATGAATCCTTAAGCCAATTGCCTGTACTTAAACACGTCATCGCCCGTATTCAAAGCCAACCTGCCCAAATATACGATTTCAACGATGGTTATCATGCACAGCTTGTCCTTGAAGCGCTGCGTAATTCGGATCAATCCTGATCCAATAAGGTACTGAGCTAGAAGAGGGTTCGTGTTAAATGTTCTTTCTTTTTGAATAAAAGAAGCAGATCCCTGTAAAGTAGGGACCTGCTTCTTTGTGTTATCTGGATCTATCCATAAGATCAAGACAATTTGAATCGGTTAACCAGTTGATCAAGCGCATCGGACATTTCGTTTAACTGCTTTGAGGTGTCTGTCATTTCCTGTAGAGAAGCAAGTTGTTCTTCGGTCATAGCGGATACCTCTTCCGTCGCTGATGCAGTATCTTCAACTACGGCGGATACTTCGTTAATGGACTTCATCACCGTTTCACTGCCGGATGTCAGTTGTTCTACAACAGCGGATACGTCCTGAACTTCACTGCTGAGATCATGAATATGCTGGGTAATATTTGTGAATGCATGCCCTGCATCTTCAATCGTCCGTAATCCTTCGTTGACATGGAGTGTACTTTCGTCCACAACCTGCGCTGTGTTTTGGACTCCGGAAACAACGGTTTCCAATATGCTTGTAATTTCTTTCGCTGATGTGGCACTTTGATCGGCCAGATTACGGATTTCAGAGGCAACGACAGCAAATCCACGTCCATGTTCCCCCGCACGAGCAGCTTCAATTCCTGCATTGAGAGCGAGCAGATTCGTTTGTCTTGCGATCCCTGACATGGAATCGGCAATGTTAATAACTTGATCAGACATTTCGGAGATTTCATTAATCGCTTCCTGCACTGACAAGAAGGATTGTTCAATGAACGTTATTTTCCCTACGGCATTATCGATACGCTGTTGTCCATCAACGGCAATGGATTCGGTGCGCACGGCACGTTCAGCCACGTCAGCAGTTGAAGCCGCTACTCGATTAAGTCCGATGAGCGATTGTTCCATGGCAGCGACCATGGTCTGGGTAAGGGCAACTTGTTCATCAGCACCCTCAGCGACTCGCTCCATGGCAGTGGCCACTTCTTTTCCTGCGATGTGATTGTCAGAAACGCCTTTATCCAGTCGATCAGAGGCTGTGCTCAGAATGGTGGCATTACTTTGAATGTCGAGCATCATTTGTTGCAGACCCAAGAGCATGGTATTGGCAGCTTCAGCCAAATCTCGTGTCTCGTCTTTCATCGGAGTAGCAATTCGCAAGGTCAGATCACCATTGGAGGAGCCGATATCATTCAGTGCATGTGTAACTGCACGGATGTTTCTTACAATGGACCGGGACAGGACTAAGGCAGCGATGACTGAGATTAAGGCAACAAGGACCAATGCTCCGTACAACTCCCAGTTGAGCACCTTGTTTTTCTGTTTCAGTTCTTCTGTACGGGTTTCAGTCAGAGCCAGTTCATTGGTACGGAATGTAATCAGAGATTGCCGAATTTGGTCCATATCCTGTTTACCGGGATCTGTTGTGAAAAATTGTCGGATCGAAGGTAGGTCATTGGCCTGGCGCAGCGTAACAACCGGTTCTCCTGCGATTTGAATCCAGTGTTCCATGGTCTTATGTATATCTTCCAACAGCTTCAACTGTGAGGGGTTGTCCGAGATCAAAGTAGCAAGTTGATCCTTAAGTACAACCATCTGTTCTTTTCCATGGGTATACGGATCAAGATAATTTTCCTGCCCTGTAATAACGTAGCCTCGTTGGCCTGTTTCCATATCGACCATATTCTTTTCAATCTCATAAGTCAGGGCGTGTACATTCATATCGTGATCCACGAGAAAATCCAATTCGCTTTGAAGTTTGCTGGTACTGTTCTGGATCAAAAGAATGCAACCCGCCAAAACAGCAAGTACGAGCAAATAGCCCAAACCAATCTTATAAAAAATTTTGAAGGTTCTGTGCTTTTTCATGTTTGTTATGCCTCTCCTTGGGGTATATGTATTTGTCGAAAAAACTTGGATGAGAGCTATTTTAGTTCTTTGGATGTGGTGTCTAAAGAACTATTTTCAGTATTATACTTAATGAAAGTTAAATTGTATATAGTTTGTTTAATTTAAGTATAATGTTTGTAGATTTTGTATAACGTTGATGACACAGATGTTTTACATTGCACGGTTTACACTGCCAAACGTTTATGTTTATCATGGAAGGGGAACGATTCCGAATACATATCCCAATCCGAAAGGAACATTGGACATGACAAAAGAGACGGTATTACGTAAACCGGAAGCAATGATTTTTGATATGGATGGTACTTTGTTTCAGACGGAAACACTGTTGTTGCCAGCCTATCATCAGTTGTTTGATACATTGCGGGCTGAAGGGCATTTTGAGGGAGAGACTCCTCCTGAAGAACGAATGCTGGGAAGCCTGGGGATGTTGCTAGAAGATATATGGAAAGTGGTTATGCCTGAAGCTTCAGTTGCGGCCCATCGACGTGCAGATGAACTGCTGCTTCAGTTGGAGATTGAAGGGCTGGATGGGGGAAGCTCGCAGCTGTACCCACATGTAAAAGAGACGCTGGAAGCACTGAAAGAACAAGGTGTGCGGTTGTTTGTCGCCAGCAACGGGCTGGAGGACTATGTTAAAGGTGTGGCCTTTGCCCATGAGATCATGCCGCTCTTTGAAGGTGTTTATAGTGCAGGACAGTACAAGACCCCTTCCAAAGTTAACTTGGTTCAGATTCTGCTTGAGAAGCATCGGATTCAGGATGCATGGATGGTCGGGGACCGCTCTTCGGATGTGGAAGCAGGTAAAATGAACAAACAGACCGTCATCGGCTGTGCTTATGCAGGGTTCGGACGAGATGAAGAACTTGCAGGATCAGATGTACTAATCTCTGATTTTACGGAACTGCTTCGTTTATATCGGGAAGCAGAATAGAAAAAAATGACCACCCTAAATCCATTCGGATGTTGGATGGTCATTTTTTTGGTTCAAGGAGAAGTTGGTTCACTACTAATGAAGTCTGACGGTCATAACCGGGATCTTCTGGTCCTTTTGAGGGTGGCAGACTTACCTTTTACGCGTTTGACTGGTTTGGTTACCTTTACGCCACGAGGGGGACGATTCGCACTTGGATGGTTGTGGTACACCCATAGAGCGTACTCCAGTGGTTGAGTGATTGCCTTGGAATAAGTATCTTTCTCTCCAATGCGGGCAAATACTTCACGTGCAGGTTTTGGATTCACTTCGAGCAGATAGATACGTCCACTCTTGTCAATCGCCAGATCCAGAGCCAACTCACACAAGGTGCCATAGGTACTCTCCAGAAATGAAGCAACGTCAATCCCGAATTTCTCGGCAGTGGTGTTGATCTCAGCCCGTTCCTTCTCATCAGTAATCCACTGTTTCATCAATTTGTGCATCGCAATGGCCTGGCCACCGCCATGCAGATTAGAGGTAACACTTTTCTCCGCACCCATACGTCCAGCGCATCCAGTTAATTCCCACTGCCCTTCACCATTCTTCTGGACCAGCATTCGATAATCATGAACCCGGCCATTCGGAAGCTGAAGCTGAATGCCCTGTTGAACGAGGTATTTATCTTTCATATTCCAATGCTGTAGCAGTGAACCCAAGCGTGACAGATGGACTTTACGTGGGGTGATGATCCGTCGCTTCTGGTCCCGTCCCTGTACAAGAACCGTATTGGCCTCGCTGCCACTGCGTTCGATGCGAAGAATTCCGCGCCCTCCGGTTCCATTGATGGGTTTCAGATAGATGAGGGAGGAGGCTTTCAGCATACGATTCACATCGGACATATCCTGAAACAGAACGGTATCTGGCAGATGTTCACGGAAGGCTGATTTGGCCGAGAGCGTTTGATGAATGGTCCATTTATTGCGCAGAGGACGGTTTAGAAAAAGCAGATGTCCATACTTTTCCCGAAAGGCAAGCAGTTGCTGGAATCTGCGATTGCGCTGTATACGGCAGCGATCGAAGATCATGTCCGGGAATGAACGCCATTCCCGGGACCAGCCTTTTTCCGAATGAAAGACCATAGCCTCAATCTGTTTGCCTCCTGAGTGTACATCGGCAGGTGTGAACACATAGATATCGAGTCCCCGCTTGCGCCCTTCAAGGATCATTCTGCGGTATATGCTCCGTTCTTCCAGAGCGCGATGTTCATTTAAGTACAACGTCATAATGCCCAGAACAGGTGAGGACACAAACAATCACCTTCTTTTGCTGTTATTCCTGTTCATCATCGTTTCGATTGGCGGGCAAGGTAGGCGCTGTACTGAAAAATGCGTTCCAATGACCTGCGTCGAATCTGCGGTTCATCGAACTTCATCGGCTTCGCATTCGCTTCAAAGAACCAGATCTCGCCCAGATCGTCAATGCCCAGGTCCATGGACATTTCACCAAGCGTATGCCCTGAACCTCGTTCCACTTGACGCGCGATCAACAATGAAGTGGATTTCACCCGCTTCATCAATGTATTCGACATTTCTTCTCCGAAAAGGTCGGTAAGCAGCTTTTCAGGGTCCTCTACACTACCGCCACGCGGCACATGGGTCGTAATGCTTCGAGAGCCGGCGAGCCGGGCCCCGACCCCTGTTACGCTCCACTGTCCTTTACCGTTTTTCTGCACAAGTACACGTAGATCGAATGGACGCTTCCGGGACGAAGCCAGCTCAATACCCTGTTGCATGATATAAGGCGTGTGTCCGGTCTCCTTACGAATTCTTGCCCATAATTTGGAAAGGGTAGCGGCTTTGTACGTTGTGCTTTTTCGGGTACTCTGTATTTTAAGCCGGTAAGGGAGACGTTCTTTTTCCTGAAACTTGAGCATCATGATTCCTTTGCCGGCTTTGCCGCTTTCTGGTTTCAGATACAGATAAGGATACGATCGAAGGACCGTCCCCAAAGCGGTTGCTGTTCGCATTCGGCGAGTATAGGGAATCAGCTGCTGGGTAGACTTGGATTTCTTGAGCCATTCGAACAAATTCCATTTATTGAAGAAAAACGGGTTGTATAGTTCGATTCCGGAATGCATGCACTCTTCAATTTTTCGCTGTACTGAAGGTTTGCGTTCATCTTCCCGATTGGGAATCCGATTGTAGAGTACATGGGGAAGGGGGAAGGACTGTGAAGTCCATCTCCCAATCCCATTGTTGTACGTGTACCCTTTCACAGTGGGGCCGCTCACATTTAAATCTCGTACAGTCACGACGTACACCACATATCCCATATTTTCGCCCGTTTGTACAATATCTAAGAAGTTTTGCTGGTTTCCTCTGAACATCCGACGATCATCATGCATGGTCAAGACAGCAATAACGGGTCTAAAATCATCCTGCAAGCTCATCAAATGCCGTCTTTCTTCCGGAATTTGCTCAAATACAGGCAATGTTCCAGGATGTGCTCCACCGATGATTTTCCTTCCAGCCGCAGCGAAGGGTGACGGAAAATGGAGCGGCCGGGTTTGGCGTTCGCTTCGAACATCCATACATGTTCCTCCTGATCAATGCCCAGATCAAAGCCAATCTCACCAATTAGATGCTGGTGCTGGGTTTCAATCGCCTGGGCCAGTGTTATTGCGACAGATTTGGCATGCTGAAGCACTTCTCCAGAGCGGTCACCAAAGTTCCGCTTGAGAGCCTGCTCGGGTGTCATCAGGGAGCCGCCGTTTTTAATATGGGTGGTTACACTGCCGCGACCAGCTTTTTTGGCGCCGATGCCAACGACGACCCATTGGTTGTTTCCATTTTTATGCATGTGAAAACGAAAATCAATCGGACATTCGTCAATCTCAATGAGCCGGATACCCTGTTGAACGACATAACCGCGAAGTTGTTTGCCGTGTCTGCCTTGAAGCATGCGCATCAGGCTGTTGAATGAACCAAAACGAAGCAGGGCGTTGCCGCCTTTTTTACGATAACGGGCGAAATATCCACGTTTGGGCGAATAGGTCAATCGATAGATCCCGTTGCCCAGACTTCCTGCTGTTGGTTTGTAATAGACAAACTGATGGCGTTCCAGCATTTCTTTCATCTGTTCTACCGTCGGGTTGGTGATGGATTCAGGAATATAACGTCCTGCCGCCGGGTCGTTCTCCAGCAGTTTATAAATATCTGACTTGTTGAAGAAACTCCAATTGAAGAAAGGGATCTTGCGTCGGATAAATCGCTCCCGCAGCTGGTTGATCGCCGGTGAGAAGTCAGAGCGACGGCTGGGTAATCGGTTATACACGACATCGGGCAGAGGTACGGTTTTGCGGCTGAAGCTTCCATTGTCGTTAAGGAAAAAACCGGACACTGTTTCGTTCTGCCAGTTGATATCTCTTGGAGTGAACGCATAAATATAGGATTTACGGCTGCCTTCTCGGAGCAGTTGTTTGATAAAACCGGTACGGGAACCAAACGGGTTGGAGCCAGACGAAGGTCCGTCAGACAGCACGCCGATCAGTGGACCCAACTGGACTTCATCGTTCTGCAAGTTGCGGAGGTAGATGCTGCCCCGTTTCGGAACGTTCATCAGATTACGTATACCCGAAGCGAGATAAAGATGTTTGCCAGCCTTTTTGATTGGTTTGATGGTTGCGGGCACCCGGTCACGGCCAAACCGCAGATGAATCGTTTTTTTGCCGGATAGATTTAGGCTTTTCATTAATGCGTTGGATACATAAACCACTTTATCCGGCTGCTGTGTGAAATGCAGATTGCAAAAGGTCAAACTCATGATTTATCCTCCTATCCTGAAAAGATCCTTCGGCTCCATGGCAAGCGGGGCGCTGCGTGCCTCAACCGCCGTGAATCGGGATGGGTTTCAGGCCAGCTGTGCTGGATGTATTCGGCATTTTCGTTGTACGCTTCACGTCCGTGAGAACATGTTGTTGCAGCAAATAACGGGCATAGGCAAGCGGCCGGGCGTAGGTCAGACTGTGCATACGGGGGTCACCCGCCTCTGCGAATGAGGAGCGTCCCGGCCTGGAGTTCACTTCAAGCAGCCAAAGGCGACCATCAACATCTGCTCCAAAATCAAGGCCCAGTTCGGCCAGTCTGCCAAATCGGCCCTCCAACAGGGTAGGGATGCGGGCAGCAGCCTGCCTGATCGTCTCGAGCAGAGCGTTGGATTGCTTGCTCCCATATCGTTCCAGTAGATAAGGATGCACGGGGTATGCTTTTCCCCCTCCATGCAAATTGGAAGTGAGTGAGCCAGCCGGTCCTTCCCGTACCATACATCCGGTTAGAGACCAGTGTCCTCGCCCATTTTTTTGCACCAAGGCCCTAATGTCGAACGGTCGTTCATGATGACTTAGTTCCAGGTAAGGCTGTAAGATCATCTTTTTACTGGCCTTGTGTGAATCCAGCCAGGCAGAGACATCCTGGCGATGCTCAAATGTACGGTGTATCAATTCATTGCGAGTATTTCTGCCCTCCATAATCCAGGAGGTGTGGCGATCTTCACGATAGAGGCGAAACGTATCCTTACCATGGGTGCCCGATACAGGTTTAAAGAAAATACCTTTCGGCCAGCGCTCCAGCCATTGCTCCCATAGGGTATCCGACTTAAGAAGTGTCGTAGGCGCAAGAAGAGCACGAAGTCTTATATCAGTAGACAAGGCGCGATATACCTTCCATTTACCAGGTAAAGAAGCAGACCAGTAACGGGCAGGGTGTCCGTTTCCTGAGGATGCTAGCTGCTGAAGCTGTTGTTTGAATGTTCTGGGAAGTGGCAGTAGACAGCGGTCCATGATCAGGTCTACAGCAGGAAGAGGCACGATGTTCCATTCACCTCTGTCGAATACATAGCCCTGCGTGAGACGAGACACGCTAGGGTTATTCGATACGGCCAGCACAATGATATTTAGGCCGTAACGATGGCTTTCCAAACTGAGACGACGACAGAAGAGTTCATCTACGAAAGGAGGCGAGCCTTCTGTTGCCCGAACCAGGATAGCAACTGTGTTTGTCTGATGTTGCAGGAACATTCCGCTGCACCTCCTCTAATGGATGACTCTTCAGAATCCGGCCAGATAGGTGGAGTATTCCAGCATCGCTTTGACCGAAGGCCGGATTTTACTCTCGCTAAGTGGCGTGTTATCGTTCTTGGATGGTTTGGAGTTCACTTCAAGAAGCCAGACCCTTCCATTGGTGTCCAAGGCCAAATCGATGCCGAGTTCGCCGAAATGAGCGGGGATGGCACCTTCAATGCCTTTGGCGATATCCAGCGCCGCCGTATGCAATCCTGCATAAGCAGAAGCTTTGGCTGATCCGGACAATTGGGTTTTGGCTACAGCTTCCTTGACGGTGCTGAGACTTCCACCTCGTGCCAAGTTGGATACATAGTGACTGCCGCCTGCAATACGTGCGACGATGGAAGTGACACTCCATTTGCCCGTACGGTTTTTTTGCACAAGCGCACGGAAGTCTACGGGTCTGCCGCTGTTATCAATCAGGGAAAGACCCTGTTGGATCTGGTAGCGCGTTGTTTTCATTTTCCCGGACAGACTGGCATACAGTTTATCCAGTGAAGCATACGTTTGTTTTCGGGTACCCCCAACGCTTGTAGCGAGGGTGAGGAAGCTGCCGTCGCTTTGACGGGAGACCCGGATGATACCTTTGCCAAGCGACCCACGAACCGGTTTCAGAAAGACAACCGGATATCGATTGCACATCGTTTTGAGTGTGGCGGAAGCTTTGAGCAAATGGGATTCGGGTAGCACTTTCTTCAGTGTTGAAATGGACTTCAAGGCATCGAATACTTCATTTTTGTCCAGAAACTTTTCATTGAAGGTTTGTGTACCGTAGAGCGATTTTACTTCTTTCATAAAATGCTGTACGCTAGGTTTGTTCTCAAGCTTACGGGACGTCAGCCGGTTATTGACGACGTCTGCTATAGGCAGAACGGTCTTTTTCCAGCCGTCATCATACACCCAGCCTTTCATATAACCCGTTACCGCTCCAATATCCTCCGGTGTGAAAAAGGATACATAGGCGCCCTGCTTCCGGCAGGCGTTCACCAGTTCTTGACAGAACATCGTGATGGAGCCAAAGGGCCGATCGGGCTGATCGGGGTAATCCTGGCTAACTAATACACTGATGTAAGGTCCGAGGCGCAGCGTGCGGCTGGCTGAACGATAAGATATCCTCAGGACCGAACGGGGAACAAGGCCGGTCTTGCTGGCTACCGTCTGATTGATGCGCAGACCGTCATACCTAGGAACAGGGATGACAGTGACCTCACGGCGGAAAGAGCCGAATTGTAACTGAAGCGGTCGGCCTGAAGGGATTTTAAGTGCTTTGAGCACCCCTTCGCCCAGCATGATGACGTCGTCCTGCAGGATGCCCGAGCCGGTAACCTGAATCGTTACTTTTTTAGTGGACATCACGGATCTCCTTCCGGGCGGCAACTTGATGTCTGATCTCGAAGTTGAACGGCATCTGAACATGGCATGTGCTTCATCATATGAGGACATATAACCCTTGGTGATTGACCCATTTGGATTAAATGCATTTGATGCCCGATAGGTAATGGATGGCATGTTTCCGCAATCTTTGTTTGACGGAAGTGAAATACGTGTATTAACACGGGTGAACGTTGCGATGAGAATGCGAATGAATACGAATGGATAACAGAAGAACAACCCAATTTGAGGAGGAATTATAGTGAACATTTATGACAAAGCCAATGATTTGGCCAAAGCACTGAGAGAAAGCAGCGAGGTGGAAGAAATTACTTCTGCGATGAAGCTGATTGAAGCAGACCCGGAAGCAAAGGCTATGCTGGATAATTTCCGTGATCAACAGATGGAATTGCAACAACGTATGATGAGTGGGGATATGCCTGCACCGGACGAAATGGAGAAAATGGAGAAACTGTTTGAGGTACTGAGCCTGAACCTGAATATCCGTCGTCTGTTTGACGCTGAACGTCGCCTGAGTGTTATTATCGAAGACGTGAACAAAATTATTGCAGACAGCCTGGGTCATCTGTACGGTGGCGCTGAAGCCTAAACCGAAAACCTTGTCCCGTTTTTTTGCCTGAACCTCTCATATTAGCTCCTTATCGTTCATAGACTAGACATATAGAGTCGATCAAGAACGAAGGAGCTGTGAATGGTGAAAAGGTTGAAGAAAGCAAAACATGTGATCTATCTGCTTATCGCGTTGTCGATGCTAGTCATTGCGTTGCCGCGGATTTCCTTTGCTGGGGGAATGGACTGGGTTAATATTTTTGGCATCGTATGGGTGCTGTTCTCCTTATTAATCATTGGTGCACATCTACATTTTATTCTCGGTGTGGATGAAGAGAAGAAGCGTGCACTGGAAGCTGTTCGGCGAGCGAAGTTGCGGCAGTGGGAGATGAAACTGGTGGACAAGCAGGAGCAGAGCAAATCTGTATAAGGTTTGGAACACAGATGACATGGTGATAGAGATGGTTCTATCTGTCTAAGTAAGGCCGGATTCCCTTTGGTATGAAAGGGACCGGTCTTTTTTTTATACCCGTAATTAGCTGTTCCGATTATTCAGATCAATGTAGCGTGGATCTTTAGGAGAATGGTGCGTAGAATGGGGTTATTTTCCTAAGGTCGTGTTATAATAGATACAGAATAGTACAGATGCATCTTCGGGGGTGGTACAGATGGACGGACAGGAAGAAAACGTGACGAAGCACGAACAATTGCTTCAACATATTGAACAACTGAAGGTAGGCAGCAAAATATCGGTGCGTGGACTGGCGCGGGAATTGGGCGTAAGCGAAGGAACAGCGTACCGTGCAGTAAAAGAGGCAGAGAACTTCGGCCTGGTCGTGACCAAGGAACGAATTGGAACAGTGCGGATCGAGAAAAGACCTCGCGGTATGACCGAGCAGCTGACTTTTGCCGATGTGGTAACCATCGTCGAAGGTCATGTGCTGGGTGGAAGTGACGGTCTGGCCAAACCGCTTCACAAGTACGTGATCGGTGCGATGAAAGAGCAGGCCATGGCCCGATACATTGACGCGGGAAGCCTGTTGATTGTTGGTAACCGGGACAATGCACATTCCCTCGCACTCGAACAGGGCGCAGGTGTATTAATTACAGGTGGCTTCGGTACAAGCCGTGAAGTGAGAGTGATGGCTGATGAGTTGGGTCTTCCCATCATTTCCTCCAGACATGACACGTTTACAGTAGCTTCAATGATTAACCGTGCGATCTTCGATCGACTGATTAAGAAAAAGATTATGTTGGTGGAGGACATTATCGGTCAAAAGCCACGTCTTCAGGTGCTAAAGGTGACCAGTTCAGCCGCGGATTTTCATCTGCTGGTCTCCGAAACGGGAGAGCATCGCTTTCCGGTAGTAGATGAATGGAACCGGGTTATCGGTATCGTAAGTCTCAAAGATGTGAGCGAGTTAAAAGAGGATCAGAGTATTGAGAAGTGTGTCGTACGTCGCCCAATCACAGCCTCGCTGCAAACCTCACTGGCTTCGGCTGCACAGATCATGACCTGGGAGGGTATTGACTTCCTACCAATTGTGGATCGGAATCGTAAACTGATTGCATCCGTCACACGTAAGGAAGTGCTGCAGGCGATGCGTGATGCACAGAAGCAGCCACAGCTTGGAGAGACGTTTGATCATCTGATCTGGAACGGGTTTGCGGAAGAGCGCGGAGAGCAGAACGAATTGTTTTTCCACGGATTCATCATTCCACAGATGGCGACAGACCTCGGTACGATCTCGGAAGGTGTTCTGTTGAATGTGATGACACAGGCGGGACGGCGTGCCGCATGGGACGTTACAGGTAACGACCATGTGGTGGATAATGTAACAACGTATTTTGTTCGTCCGGTACAGATTGAAGATCAGATTCTGGTTCGTCCCATTATTTTGGAGACAAGTCGCCGGACCTGCAAAATGGATATTGTCATTTCCCGTGATGGGAATGTTGTATGCAAAGCGGTGATGACCCTGCAATCCATCGACCATGCCTAGAAAAGCGAGAAATCCTGGATTTGAAAAATATTATAAGTTCAGAAAAAAGAGAGTATCCTCTTATCGAAATAGCGCACTGTACCCGAAATCAACGTGGCTCAGGCTTGTTCGATAGATGAGGATACTCTTTTTTTGGTAAAACGTAATGACATCGTGCTAATGCATCAGGCAGATTGTCCGGATGTCTTGCCAGTTGCACCGTCTGCATGCTGCTGAAGACGGGCATAGTAACTGCGGTTACGTAAACCGGCGAACAGGTTGTACGCTCCCATAATTAGAAATAGCGCTTCCACAACGACGGATAGCGTAGAACCGGTAAACACAAACATCAGGATGAGGGAAAGAATAATCAGCATGCTACCCATCCAGACGTTGGTCCATGAGCGATAAAGACCTGTCGCGATGGGATCAGTGGTTCTGCGGGAACGAATGCTGTTCAGAGCTGAACAGACCATGGCCAGGGCAAAGAAGGCGATTAGGACATATTTGAGTACATCGATGAACACAAAGACGCAGCTCCTTTTCTGGAAAGCATTTACTGCCCTTATTGTACCATGCAGGCAGAGGGCAAGGGCAGTTTTTTTCCGGGGCTATCATCTATTTCTAAGCCGGAACGTGCATCCGAATCTGTACCCAAACTTGCAGCACACCTTCCATCACCAGCATTGTTTTCACCTGAACGGTATATTCCTTTTCTCTGACCGTGTACACTTTTTGGTTCAGCATGATGCGCGTCATTTTGCTGTACTCATCGATGTTGAATACGTCGCGGCCCCGGAGCACCTCAAGTTCATCGCCCAGTTTCTGTAACATCACTTTCAGGGAGGCCTCGTCCGGACCTTTGTCAGAATCTTCTGCACGGACCTTGATTTCCTTAATGACGGTTTGGCGTTTACTGTATTTTTTCAGCGTTTTAATATCCTCCTCATTCTGATGCAGCTGAAGCTGCAACTCCTGATTGTTGAGCCACAACTCGTTGTAACTCAAGTGAAATACACCGTTGTACACGACACAACCGGCGATCATTCCCAGAACAAAGACAGCAGTCATGCGCATAAGCGGGCGGTAACGTGCAAAAGGCGGGATTCTCATGGGCGCTGTTCTGGAGTCATGCTAACCCCGTCCTCCACCACATACCCATTTCACCAGTTCGGTGCCCATGTGGGCGCCCATAAATGCGGATATTAAATACAAAATTTGTTTGACTGCCGGAGACAGATTGCCGTCCAGCACGTTGCTTTCGATCACCCGCATCGGATCGATTGTACCGCCAACGGCCGCCGCGAGCGCCCAAATTTTTATTTTCCCAGCGACGTCAAGCATCGTCTGTGTCGGAGGCTGGAGAGAGACCACCGCTCCAATACCTCCAATCATCGCGCCGCCCAGCACGATCCCAAACGCAATGAAGAAATCAAGAATAGCTTTGGACAAAAATGTGCTCATCCGGCAACACCCCTTTCAGACCCAGCAGCACACCTCCTGTCTTCGGTCCGTAACAGGGGGAGCGGCTTGTACTTCTATTGTATGGGCGTGCCCCCGAACGTTATGATAAAATAGAATAATAAAACACTCTTCAATAGGATGAATCCTTATATTTTCATTCATTTCATTAATAGAGCATTTTACATGAAAACAGAAAGCAACTTTCGGTCTGAACCGAAGGATGAAAAATACGGATAGAAGAAGATAGTGCTGTAACCTGATTCAAGAAGGTTGCTGCGACTATCCATGGCGAAAGGAAGAAAAAAACATGAGTTCTTTTGTGCATTTGCACGTTCACAGTGAATATAGTTTGCTGGACGGCGCTGCGCGTATACCGGATCTCGTGAATAAAGCCGCGGATCTCGGAATGACTACGCTGGCATTGACCGACCACGGTGTAATGTATGGTGCTATTCCTTTCTATAAAGCATGCGTCGAGCGGGGAATTAAGCCGATCATTGGATGTGAGGCTTATATGACTGCCGGGTCTCGCAAAGAGCGGGGAAGCCGGAAGGATCAGCCGATCCATCATCTGATTTTACTGGCCAAAAATATGACGGGTTATCGCAATCTGATGAAACTATGCTCCATCGGTCATTTGGAAGGCTTCCATTACAAACCACGTATTGATATGGAGAGTCTGGCTGCTCATCACGAGGGTATCATCTGTTTAAGTGCTTGTCTGGGAGGCGAGGTTCCCCAGCATTTGCTGCATGGACGCGAGGAAGAGGCGAAGCGTGCGGCGCTGCGTTACAAACATATTTTTGGTGCCGATTTCTATCTGGAACTGCAGGATCACGGGCTATCTGAGCAAAAAAGAGTGAACCCCCAACTGATCCGTCTGGCAGCAGAGCTTGATATTCCACTGGTGGCGACCAATGATGCGCACTATCTGTCCGAAGAGGACGCCGAGCTTCAGGATGTGTTGATCTGCATCGGAACAGGGAAAACGGTAGATGACGAGAATCGGCTGCGCATCGGAACCAATCAGCTCTATCTTAAGAGTGAAAAAGAAATGGCGCGTTTGTTCCCCCATGTGCCCGAGGCTTTGACGAATACGGTTCGCATCGCGGAGTCGTGTGAGTTGCAGCTGGAGTTCGGTAAATCCATTTTGCCGGAATATAGACCGCTTCCTGAAGGGAAAACTCCTTCTGCCTATCTGCGTCAGTTGTGCGAAGAGGGAATGGAAGAGCGCTATAGTGAATCATCACGTTGGATGGATACGGAGCTCAGAGTCGAACTTGAACAGCGGCTGGATTATGAGCTCCGGGTTATAGACAGTATGGGATTCTCGGATTATTTCCTGATCGTATGGGATTTTATCGCCTATTCTCACCAGCAGGGAATTGTCACCGGACCGGGTCGTGGCTCCTCGGCGGGTAGTCTGGTTGCCTACACCTTGCGTATTACAGACGTTGATCCCATGAAATATAACCTGCTCTTCGAGCGGTTTTTGAATCCGGAGAGGATCTCCATGCCGGATATTGATATCGACTTCAGCGATGAACGTCGGGACGAAGTCATTGAGTATGTTGCGAAAAAATACGGTAAAGCCCATGTCGCCCAAATTATTACCTTTGGTACGATGGCTGCCCGTGCTGCTGTTCGGGACGTTGGACGTGCACTGAATGTGCCTTACGGCGAGGTGGACAAGGCAGCGAAGCTGATTCCTGCACAGCTTGGTATTAACATTCAGCGGGCAATGGAAGCCACCCCTGAACTGAAGGCTTTGTATGAGACCAAGCCGAAAACACGTGAATTGCTCGATATGGCTATGAAGGTGGAAGGCATGCCTCGTCATGCTTCCACGCATGCGGCGGGGGTTGTCATCTCCCGTGATCCGCTGACGGATGCTGTTCCGCTTCAGGAGGGCAGTGAGGGAACGGCCCTAACGCAGTATTCCATGGAAAACCTGGAGTCTATTGGACTGCTCAAAATGGACTTCCTCGGTCTGCGTACCCTTTCAATTATTGAACGATGTCTGCGCTGGATTGGTGAAAATGGCGAAATTCCGGATTTTCGTCATATTCCGGACGATGATGCACTCACGTATGAGATGCTTGGTCGAGGTGACACGATGGGTATATTCCAGCTCGAATCCGCAGGAGTGCGTCGTGTCCTGAAGGAGCTGAAGCCGAGTGTATTTGAAGATATTATTTCCGTACTGGCCTTGTATCGTCCGGGCCCGATGGAGTTCATATCCAAATACATTCAGGGCAAACACGGACAGATCGAAGTGGATTATCCACATGCGGATTTGGAGTCCATTCTCAAGGATACGTATGGCATCATTGTATATCAGGAACAAATTATGCAGATTGCTTCCCGGATGGCAGGCTTCTCTCTTGGTGAAGCGGATTTGCTCCGTAGAGCGGTTTCCAAGAAGAAACGGGAAGTACTGGATCTCGAACGTGGGCATTTTGTTCAGGGCAGTCTTAAGCAAGGATACACTGAAGCGGAGGCAGACCTGGTCTATGACATGATCGTCAAGTTTGCCAACTATGGTTTCCCGCGTGCTCATGCCGCTGCGTATGGCGTGCTTGCTTTCCAGACGGCTTATCTGAAAGCACATTATCCCATTCATTTTATGGCATCCATGTTAACAGCCGTTATGGGCAGTCACCGTAAAGTAGCGGAGTACGTTGTGGAATGCAGACGCATGAATATTGAAGTGCTTCCACCGGATGTGAATGAGAGCGGCATTCTGTTTACACCTGTGCTTGCATCATCTAGCAGAATTAGTGCTGGACAAGCGGCAGAAACCCAACGTTTAGGGGGAGAAAGTGGTGAGAACGGTACAGCAGGTTCTACGGTGGAACGTGCTGTACATGATGATCATTATTCCGGACAAGCAGAGTACGGTGAAGCACCTCTGCCGGATGACCCGGGTCCCGAACCAGACGAAGACGGTAGTGGTGCATATGAGTGGCAGGCAGCGACGACAGTGCAAGAGCAGTCCGAAGATCGAAATAATTCTGGCGTAGTGACTGTTTCTACAGCAGAACGCCTGCATGGGACTGGGGAAGAGGAGTCCTCGCATTCCGAACAGCATGGAATGTCCGCTGTACAGGAGAAAGATGGATTGTCGAATCAGAACTCTGATGCAGATACAGCAACCGGGGCGATACGTTTTGGTCTGGCTGCGGTGAAAAATGTAGGTACCCAGGCGATGGAGAGTATCATGATTGTACGGCAGGAAAGACCGTTCGACAGCCTGCTCGATTTTTGTCGTCGCGTCGATTTGCGTGTATGCAACAAACGTGTAATTGAATCGCTTATTCAGGCGGGAGCCTTTGACACATTGCCTGGGCACCGTGCCCAATTACTGGCGATGCTGGATGAGACCGTGGAAGCCGCTCTGAAATGGCGCAAGGAACGCGAGGATCTGCAAATTCAATTGTTTGATTTTGTCGAGACGCCGAACTGGGAGATTGAATATCCCGAAATTCCGCCTTATTCCGGGAGCCAGCAGTTGGAGCTGGAGCGTGAGCTGTTAGGTTTGTATCTGTCTGGTCATCCACTGGATGATTACGAAGATGTGCTTGAATCCAGCGGCGCAGATCGCATTATGGAACTGACGGAAGCGGCTGACGATACGATGGCCGTCGCAGCCGGTATGGTTGTGTCTGTGAAGTCGATTACGACGAAACAGGGCAAGGCTATGGCGTTCATGGAGCTGGAAGACCAGATCGAACGCTGTGAAGTGGTTCTCTTTCCCGAAGTATGGCGGCGCAGCCAGCAGCATGTCGGGAAAGGTGAACTGCTCGTCGTGCGCGCCAAGGTGCAGCAGCAGGACGAAGGGTTCAAGCTGCTGGCTGAGGAAGTGGCGCCGTTGTCATCGGCGGCACTGGAACAGCAGCTGCGCAGCCGCGAACGGCGCGGTAAGCCCGGCAGCGGCAGTGCTTCGCGCCCGGCGGCTCCACCACGGCAGGCGGCTGGCGCGGGAGCCGGAGCACAGCGCAGCAGTGGAAGCCAAGGCCCGTCAGCGACGCACAGCGCTGCGGGTGGATCTGGAGCGGCCGATGCTAATGGGGCTGCTTCCGTGGCTCGCCGGGCTGATGAGGCCGCTGGCGGCACGGAGCAGAGTCGTGGGCCGCGAGTGATGGAGCAGCGGGTGTTCGTGAAGATCACTCCGCAGGCGGAGAATCCAGAGCTCCTCGCCCGACTGAAACAATTGCTTCAGCAGCATTCGGGTCCGGTTGCGACGGTGCTCTTCTATGAACAGCAGCAGAAGCTGCTCGCATTGAGTGATGCCTACCGGATTAAACCTTCGCCCTCTTTGTTCTCCGAGATGGAGAAGATGCTGGGTGAGGGTACGGTCAAAATAAAATAATTGGTTTTCATGCACGTAATTGTTTTCTCGATTCAAAGCTCTAACGAAACTACCGCGCCTTAACAGGCGGATGATCGTAAAACGCGAAGTTTAACGAACTTCAGTAACGTCACTCAGGTACAAAACTGCGGCACGACCTATAGAATGACGAAAAAACATCTCTGTGATTGTTAAGCCGCAGTTTTGTGAAAAATTGGAGCTAATCGCGTGCGTTGATTTCGTTTGGCCCGAATCGAATAAAACTAAAAAGGTATCCCAGGCCATGTTCATGACTTTGAGAAACCCCTCTTTTCCCAAGATGAAGCCTGTTCGGCCAAATGCCGAGCAGGTTTTTTGTATTTATTTTACCAAATTACATCAAGAATGAAGGGGAAGGAGATATTGAACACAAGCATGTAATATGTGAATCTTTTTACATAATTTAAAGGATAAGCAGACTGCCAAAGCGAATGCGCGTTTCGCATTTTTTATGAACATTTTGCGAGTTTGCCGCATACACTTGAGAACACCGAAGGACCTGGGGGTCCTCGGGGGAGCGATGCGGGAGGTCGAGATATGTCATATGAAATCGTAGAAGCCATGCTGGCCCGGCGGGGTGTACAGATTGATGCAATCGCGGAAATTGTATATCGTCTGCAAAAAGGGTACCACCCGGAACTGACTATGGATGACTGTGTCACGAGTGTAAAATCGGTACTGCAGAAACGTGAGGTGCAATATACGTTATACACAGGTATAGCCCTCGACGAGCTTGCTGAGAAACGCCTTTTGCCGCAACCTTTGCAGGCAATTATGGAGGCGGATGAATCCCTGTATGGAGTGGACGAGACTCTTGCTCTTGGCATTACCCATGTGTATGGTATGATCGGTTTAACCAGTTTTGGTTATCTGGATAAAGAAAAGATTGGTGTCATTCATGATCTGAATGAAGCAGGACCAGCTATACATGTTTTTCTGGACGACCTGGTTGCCGGGCTCGCCGCTGCTGCTTCTGCCCGAATTGCTCACAAAAATATTAAAGCCAAGAAATATCCATCGGATATCTGATTTTCTTCATTTGTGTTTTCATTCATTTGGTATCTTTTGTTTGTTCAATGGAAGGTCATCCAGGGTGGCTGTTGCTGCCCTGAGCGGCCTGAAATCCCTTTTTTGAAAAGGAAAGTCCTAGGATCATTGCATCACCATATCGGTTATCCTCGCGGGACAAATGTCCCTATAGATCTCGTTTTCTCCCCAAAGGTCCCGAACCCTTCCTTGCAGAAAAAAAGTGAGGTATGTTATCATTAGTCCAATATACGGGCTCTGAACATTAGCTTAGGGGGCGGACATGGCATGTGGACGGTGATTTACATTGCACCGACAGCAAAGGTTGCGGACAAGATTAAGACCAAGCTTTCGGAAGAAGGTTTTCTGGTACAGACCCGTCCCATCAGTTTATCCAAGCAGCAATTTGAGATTCGCGTCCCTTCAGGGGAATTGGAAGAGGTTCAGGAAGTGCTGAATTCGATTCTGCATTCCTGATTCATTCGATATCAGACGTGCCTTGGCAGATGAAGAAGTACCAATGGTACATAAGGGACTGACCGCGTAAGCGGAGTGAGGAATCGACTTGCATGTATTGTATGCTGCTGTCCTTCCTTCTTTTTTTGTTAGGACAAGGACCGACCAGATTGCTCCCAGAGACCCTACCAAGACAGATTCAAACATCGGCGCAACAATCTTTCGGTTATTGCAGGTAACATCAATCGTGCTGACAGAAGCCGCTGATCCTTGCCTTATACCGGCGGATTTTTTTGTTGTGAATGCTGGACAAGGCCCATGGCAGCGTATGGGTCGTAAGCGGTTTACCGCAGCGCGCGGATGAAGTTGCTACATGCAACGGACTGCAGGTTGCGGCCATCAAATCAACGGCTGGAGAGGTGTAGTTGTGTTCAAAGATATATTCCAAAAAAAACGGAAGTACGCCACCATACCTTCCGAGCGTGCGCTTCGTGGCGAAGGTCAGGAAGCTGGAGAACGTCCAAAACGGGAAATACCTGAAGGGCTTATGAACAAGTGCAGCAAATGCGGCACGATTCAATATAGCAAGGAATTGGAAAAAAATTTAAAAGTATGTCCGGCTTGCGGTTACCATATGCGGTTGAACGCAATGGAACGTATTGCCATGGTTCTAGATGAGCAAGGGTTTGTGGAGCATGACGCTGATATGATCTCAGTTGATCCGCTCGACTTCCCTGGATATAGCAATAAACTGGAACAACAGCGCCTGAAATCCGGACTGAAGGAAGCTGTCATTACGGGTGAGGGAACCATAGAAGGTTTGCCTGTGGTTGTTGCTGTCATGAGCTTCGACTTCTTCACAGGCAGTATGGGTTCAGTAGTAGGGGAGAAAATTACTCGTGCGATTGAGCATGCAACAGAGAAACGTCTGCCTTTGATCATTTTCTCAACATCTGGGGGTGCCCGGATGCAAGAGAGTATTCTTAGCCTTATGCAAATGGCAAAAACAAGCGCGGCTTTGTCCCGTTTGGATGAACAAGGCGGGTTGTATATTTCGGTCATCACCGATCCGACGACAGGTGGAGTTTCGGCCAGTTTTGCGAGCCTTGGTGATATTATCATTGCTGAGCCGGGAGCTGTATTTGGCTTCGCCGGTAGAATCGTCATTGAGCAGACAATCCGTCAGAAACTGCCTGATGATTTCCAGACGGCAGAATTTAATTTGCAGCACGGCCAGCTGGACATGGTGGTCCATCGCAAAGAACTTCGAGCCACCCTTGGCAAGCTTCTAGACATGCATAGTGAAAAAGGAGGGGTCTAAATGGCGGGTGAGTTGCCATATGAAGCGCCTCTGGTTGAGATGCGCAAAAAGATCGAAGAGCTCGTACAGTTTGGACAGGAAAAAGGCATCGACTTCACCGACGAAATTGCCCGCCTGGAAGAACGTTATCATAGACTCGAAGAAGAGATTTATTCCGGCATAACGGCTGCCCAGAAAATGCATTTGGCGCGGCATCAGCAGCGTCCAACGGCACTGGATCTGATCCAATTGATATTTACCGATTTCATGGAGTTGCACGGTGATCGCATGTTCGGAGATGATCTTGCGGTCGTTGGCGGACTGGCGAAGCTGAACGGAAAAACAGTAACGGTTATCGGCCAACAGCGGGGGAAAGATACAAAAGATAATATCGCCCGTTTTTTTGGGAGCGCACATCCGGAAGGATTCCGAAAAGGGCTGCGTCTGATGAAGCAAGCGAACAAATTTGGTCGTCCAATTATTACATTCGTTGATACTAAAGGGGCGTATCCGGGTAATACTGCTGAAGAGAGAGGTCAATCGGAAGCTATTGCCCGTAACCTGCTTGAAATGGCGAAGCTCTCGGTGCCTGTTATCATAGTGGTCATCGGCGAAGGAGGCAGCGGCGGGGCTCTAGCTATGGCTGTGGGTAATCGTGTGTTGATGCTGGAGCATGCTATTTACTCTGCGATCTCTCCGAACGGTGCTGCGTCCATTCTTTGGAAAGATGCATCCAAGGCAGATCAGGCGGCCGAAGCGATGAAAATAACGGCCAAAGACCTTCTGGAGATGGAGGTCATTGAAGAAATAATTCCTGAGCCACGCGGCGGTGCTCATCGGGATTATGAAGAATCTGCGGCTGCGATAAGCGAGGCTTTGGTTCGTCATCTGGACGAGATGAAAGGTTGGAGTGGTGACCAATTGAAACAGGATCGGTATGAGAAATTCCGTAAAATTGGATCAGTCACGTTTGAACCTGAAGTGCAGATAGAAGTTCCCCAAGTGCCTGTTGAAGTCGATACAGCAGGTAATTTGTCGGGAAATGCAGAATGATGTGACGAATTTCCTATACAAATGAGCAAAAGTATAGTAAATTTAATAGTTGGAAAAAGAAAAAGAGATAAAAAGATAGACCTTTAAAATCGGAGGAAACCCAAAATGCGCAAAACAAAGATTGTATGTACGATTGGTCCATCCAGTGAATCATTGGAAAATACCAAAAAATTGATTATGGCCGGTATGAACGTGGCCCGTTTGAACTTCTCCCACGGTGATTTCGATGAGCACGGCGGACGGATCACAGCAATTCGCCAAGCGTGCGAAGAGCTGAACAAGACAGTAGCGATCTTGCTGGACACCAAAGGACCGGAAATTCGGACAGGTAAACTCGAAGTGGAGCCTATCGAATTGGTTCAAGACGAGTACATCACTTTGACAACAGAAGAAATTCTGGGCACCAAAGAACGTCTTTCCATTACGTATGCAGATCTTCCGAGTGATGTTGAACCGGGATCTACAATTCTGATCGACGACGGTCTGATCGGACTGACTGTGGTGGAAGTGCAAGGCACCGAGATCAAATGCCGTATCGTTAACGGTGGTACGATCAAAAGCAAAAAAGGTGTTAACGTTCCGGGAGTTGCTATTTCTCTGCCGGGTATCACTGAAAAAGATGCCAACGATATCGTATTCGGTATCGAACAAGGTGTCGATTTCATCGCAGCTTCTTTTGTTCGTAAAGCAAGCGACGTCCTTGAGATTCGTGAATTGCTTGAAAAACACAATGCCGGACATATCCAAATCATCTCCAAAATTGAGAACCAACAAGGTGTGGACAACTTGGATGAAATCCTTGAAGTGTCCGATGGCCTGATGGTTGCTCGTGGAGACCTGGGTGTAGAGATTCCTGCGGAAGAAGTACCATTGGTACAAAAACGCATGATCGAAAAATGTAACGTTGCAGGCAAACCGGTTATCACAGCTACACAAATGTTGGATTCCATGCAACGCAACCCGCGTCCAACACGTGCAGAAGCAAGTGACGTGGCTAATGCGATCTTTGACGGTACAGATGCAATCATGTTGTCTGGTGAAACAGCTGCGGGTAAATACCCAGTTGAATCCGTTCTGACAATGTCCCGTATTGCCGAAAAAGCAGAATCCGCTCTGCCTTACCAAGAGCTGTATCTGAAACAACGTGTTGCTCAACAAACAACGGTTACTGAAGCAATCAGCCAATCTGTTGCCCTGTCAGCTCAAGATCTGAACGCTAAAGCGATCATTACTTCGACTGAATCCGGTCATACAGCACGCATGATTTCTAAATATCGTCCAGAATCTCCAATCATCGCGGTGACAACGGAAGACAGAACTTCCCGTCGCCTTGCATTGGCTTGGGGTGTAACACCAGTCAAAGGAAGACTTGTGGATTCCACTGACGCTTTGTTTGAAAATGCAATTGAAGGCGGCGTGAAATCCGGACTTGTAAAAGAAGGAGACCTTGTTGTTATTACAGCGGGTGTACCTTTGGGTCGTTCGGGTTCCACTAACCTGATCAAAGTAAGCCAAATTCCAAACAACGCATAATTGTGTTTGGACGAGAAGCAACAGGAATGAAGCAATGGGGCGTTTGCGTCCCGTTGCTTTTTTTCCATCTTTATGACACTTTAACGCCGCTAGATACGTAAGCATTGGTATATCGAAGGAGGCCTGTAACATGCAACAACAAAGCAATGGCAGTTGGTACACGGCACGCCTTCGCGTGCGTTATCAAGAAAGTGATCAGATGGGTGTTGTCTATCACGCTAACTATTTGAATTGGTTTGAAATCGGTCGAACCGAGATGATTCGCCAAATGGGGTATACATATCGTAAAATGGAGGAACAGGGGTTACTGCTTCCGGTAACCGGACTTGATGTGAAATATCATAAACCTGCCCGGTATGATGATGACATTGTCATTTTCACCCGTATTGCTGCATTTAGTGGTCTGCGACTGAACTATGAGTATGACATAAGGCGCATGACTCCAGACCTTAATGAGCAGATAGACGTTGGGCAACGAGTATGGTCATCTGAGGAGTCCCTTCCTGGTGAACGGTTGGTTACAGGCTCTACCCAGCATGTATGGGTCAACGGGGACTGGAAGCCAGTCAGGCTGGATAAGGCAGCTTCTGAGCTCTACAGCGCGCTTGAGAAAGTGTGGCTTTCAGGAAAGGGGTAATACGTAATGCGAAAATGGATGTGGGCCCTGCTATTAATCATTCCGGTGATTGAACTGTTTGGTTTCATTCTTATGAGTGACTGGATTGGAGCCGGAAAGACACTGCTTCTCATGATTCTCACGTCCTTGATCGGTATAGCAATGTTGCAGTTTGAAGGACGAAAAGTACTTATTGATGCCAAATCCGAGATGGAGCGCGGTAAGGTGCCCGGAAGGAAAATGGTAGATGGACTTTTTATTTTTGTCGGTGGTTTCCTACTGTTGATTCCGGGATTTATCACAGATCTGATCGGTTTTACACTGTTGTTTCCAGTAACACGTTCAGTATACCGTCTATTCTTCCTGGGCTGGCTGGAGAAAAAAATGAGAAACGGAAGTATTAAGTTTTATCGTGGTCCGAAAAAATAGGATATACCAGCACGAGTTAAAGAAAGGCACCCACCACCAGATTCGTTCTGATGAGCGGTGCCTTTTTTAATTTTGATGATATGAGGAAAACAGAAAACAGAAATCATGAATTCATCGGACACGTCCGTTAATAATGTATGTTCGGAGATCACGGAATACGTTCGCTCGATTGAATGCATCAAGGATAACGAGGCTGACAGGACCGATGATCAAACCGAGTACACCAAATAGCTTCAATCCGACGAACATGCCAACCAATGTGGCGAGAGGGTCCAACCCAACACTGCTGGCAAGCACTTTGGGTTCAATGATTTGGCGTGCAATCAGCACAATAAGATATACAATACTGATGCCGATCCCCAGGTAGAGATCTCCATTCATAAGCAGGTATGCGGCCCAGGGAACCATCACCAAGCCGACGCCGAGATAAGGAAGCAGATCCACCAGACCGATGAGTAAAGCAATTGTGAAGGCAGACTTAACCTGGAGCACAAGCAATCCGATCATGACAAATAATGCGGTGATGGAGATCATGATCAACTGGGCTCGTGCATAACCGAACAGTGCTTTTTTGAGATCATTCCATATGTCAGTAATCGGTTTGCGAATGGAAGAGGGCACCCAGCCCGATACGGTAATGCTATGTCTGGTCCAAC
This sequence comes from Paenibacillus taichungensis, assembly GCF_013359905.1. Classification (GTDB taxonomy): domain Bacteria; phylum Bacillota; class Bacilli; order Paenibacillales; family Paenibacillaceae; genus Paenibacillus; species Paenibacillus taichungensis. The sequence continues at coordinate 1,100,309 of NZ_JABMCC010000121.1, forward strand.
TTTTGCTAATAAAGAAAGTTGACAGCAGGACCACGATTAATACGGCTCCCATATTGGGTAGAGAAGTGAGCAGGTTCAGGATCATGTTGAAAAATCCGGTGACCAGATCCGTTACTGCTGTACCTACCGTTTCGGTTGTTTTGCTAATATTGCTGTTAATGGTCTCCTGATAATTGGGATTTTCTTTGTAAAATTCATTAATCTGTCCAATTAAACTCTGAATCGTATCATTCTGAGTCCAGCGGACGAACGTAGCTTTTATCTCATCGACATGAAGGTCGAAGCTCGTCGTTAGTGAAATGACTTCCTTGACCATACGGGTTACCGCGGCAGATAATACGACGACAATGGCCCCGAAATAAATGATTAGTGATAAGGTTACAGCCAGCCAGCGGGGAAATCGGGCCTTGTATTGAAGCAACTTCACCAGAGGATTCATCGCATAGGCGATAATCCAGGCGATGGCAAAAGGATATAACAGCGGGAACAGCAGGTATATGGCAACGGCAATGAGTATGGTCGCGATAATCACCCATAAGCCGCGCAACAGGCGTTTCATTATGATTCTATCCAAGCATCAACTCTCCTTATTCCATTTCAAGCTACCATGAGGGAAGCACAGGAAGCTATCTAGTTAATATAGAGCAAATACACTGATTTGAAACGCCAGGATGTCGTCGAATTATATCTTTTCTTTTGCCTAGAGTATGCCTCATGTTCACAAAATATAGCAATAAAAACTTGATTTATAGCACGGATTTATATAAAAAGAATAAAATGTCAACCTTGTTTTTGTAAAGGTTTTCAAAAATGCTTTATCGGTCTGATAAAGAAGTTTGATGTGCGGATGACCTCGCATCATGTTCACATAAACGACAAAATCCAGTATGATGAGATAAGGAAATACCGATTGACAGATATGAAAACCGGATATTGAGGTATTTATTAATTTTAAAATGTAAATGGTTACAAAAGAAGGACGAGTGCGTTTAAGCACGTAGATGACACTCTGGATGGGTTCTTGATTTCGTTTATTAAAGGAGAGATGTAATATGACAGCTACCAAAGGTCTGGAAGGCATCGTTGCAACAACCTCTTCGATCAGCTCCATTGTAGACGGTGTGCTTACATACCGTGGTTACGATATTGACGATCTGGCAGAACATGCAAGCTTTGAAGAAGTTGCCTATTTACTGTGGTTTGGTAAATTGCCAACTACGGATGAACTGAAATCCCTTCGCAAAAGCCTGAGCGATTACGCGCCGATTCCGAGCGAGTTGATTGCACAAATCCAATTGTATCCGAAAAACATGAGTACCATGGCAGCACTGCGTTCCGCAGTATCCGCACTGGCTCTGTACGATGAGCAGGCTGACGAGATGACAGCGGAAGCGAATGAGAACAAAGCGGTTAAGCTGCAAGCGCAGTTGCCAACCATTGTGGCAGCCATAGCCCGTATCCGTCAGGGCAAAGAACCTGTGGCCCCAAAAGAAGGCGCTTCCATCGCAGAAAACTTTTTATATATGATGACTGGAGAACAACCAGCCGAGACTGCTGTTAAAGCCCTTGATCAAGCGCTTGTCCTGCATGCGGATCACGAGTTGAACGCTTCTACATTTGCAGCACGTGTAACAGTAGCTACGCTGTCCGACATCTATTCGGGAGTAACTTCTGCGATTGGCGCATTGAAGGGACCATTGCATGGCGGTGCAAATGAAGCCGTTATGAAAATGCTGAATGAGATTGGTACACCTGATCGTCTGGAGGCGGCTATTCAAGAAAAATTGAACAACCGTGAGAAGATCATGGGCTTTGGACACCGTGTATACAAAAATGGAGACCCACGTGCAAAACATCTACAAAAGATGTCCAAGGAACTGGGAGAAATGAACAACGATACACGCCTGTACGAAATGTCGGTGAAGATCGAAGAACTGGTAACAGGACAAAAAGGTCTGAAACCAAATGTAGATTTCTATTCCGCTTCCGTATACACCCAATTGGGTATTGAAGAGGTACTGTTTACACCAATCTTTGCGATTAGCCGTGTATCAGGTTGGACTGCTCATATTCTGGAACAACTTGCGGATAACCGTATTATTCGTCCGCGCGCCGAGTACACAGGCCCAACAGATCAGAAGTACGTTTCAATCGAACTTCGCTAATGGCATCAAAACCAGTATAATAAAAAAGGACGGAGTGAAGGGTATAACCTGTTGGCTAATACGGTCAGCCTGTTCATAACCCTTCCTCCAACAAGACAAGCGGTATGTCATCATACTGCATCTACGAAACCCAAGGAGGAATTATACTAATGAAATTAGAAAAATTTGCTCACCCAACTGAAGGCGAAAAAATTCAAATTGATAACGGTACACTGCAAGTACCTAATAACCCGATCATTCCATTTATCGAAGGTGACGGTACAGGCCGTGACATCTGGAAAGCTTCGAAACGTGTATTGGATGCAGCTGTTGAAAAAGCATATGACGGCAACAAAAAAATCGCATGGTACGAAGTGTTTGCTGGCGAGAAAGCATTCAATACATACGGGGAGTGGCTGCCAAACGATACGCTTGAAGCCATTCGCGAGTATATCGTAGCGATTAAAGGACCACTGACTACACCAATCGGCGGCGGAATTCGTTCCCTGAACGTAGCGCTTCGTCAAGAACTGGATCTGTACACTTGCTTGCGTCCTGTTCGTTATTTTGATGGTGTACCTTCTCCGGTTAAACGTCCTGAGCTGGTAGACATGGTCATTTTCCGTGAGAATACGGAAGATATCTATGCGGGTATTGAATACGCAGAAGGTTCCGAAGAAGTGAAAAAAGTAATCCAATTCCTGCAACAGGAGATGGGAGCAAACAAAATCCGCTTCCCTGAAACTTCCGGTATTGGTATCAAACCAGTATCCTCTGAAGGTTCCAAACGTTTGGTACGTGCAGCAGTACAATATGCCATCGATCACAATCGTAAGAGCGTTACATTGGTACACAAAGGTAATATCATGAAATTTACAGAAGGTGCCTTCAAAAACTGGGGTTATGAAGTTGCTGAAGAAGAGTTCGCTGATAAAGTGTTCACTTGGGCACAATACGATATCATTAAAGAAAAAGACGGTACGGATGCAGCTAATGCAGCTCAAAAAGCAGCTGAAGATGCTGGCAAAATCATCGTGAAAGATGCTATTGCCGATATCGCTCTGCAACAAGTATTGACTCGTCCAGGTGAGTTCGATGTAATCGCAACGTTGAACCTGAACGGTGACTATCTGTCCGATGCACTTGCTGCACAAGTTGGCGGAATTGGTATCGCTCCAGGAGCGAACATCAACTATGTAACAGGACATGCTATCTTCGAAGCTACTCATGGTACTGCACCTAAATATGCAGACAAAGATGTCGTGAACCCTGGTTCCGTTATTCTGTCCGGCGTTATGTTGCTTGAGCACCTGGGATGGCAAGAAGCAGCTAACCTGATCTACAAAGGTATGGAAACTTCCATCAACAACAAAACAGTAACTTATGACTTTGCACGTCTGATGGACGGCGCTACTGAAGTGAAATGTTCTGAATTTGCTGATCAAATCATTAAAAACCTGTAAGGGGAGATGTGAATCGTGACTATTCAGCGCAAAAAAATCACAGTAGTCGGCGCCGGATTTACCGGAGCTACAACGGCTTTGATGCTTGCCCAAAAAGAACTCGGGGATGTAATTCTGGTTGATATTCCACAACTGGAAAACCCGACTAAAGGTAAAGCGCTCGACATGTGGGAAGCTAGTCCTGTTCAGGGCTTCGACAGCAATATCGTCGGTACTTCCAACTACGAGGATACTGCAGGTTCGGAGATTGTTATTATTACGGCAGGTATTGCCCGTAAACCGGGTATGAGTCGTGATGATCTGGTCAACACGAATGCAGGAATCGTGAAGTCTGTTTGTGAAAATGTGAAAAAATATTGCCCTGATTCCATCGTCATTATTCTAAGCAACCCGGTAGATGCAATGACATATGCAGCTTATCAGACGCTTGGTTTTCCTAAAAACCGCGTAATCGGTCAGTCCGGTGTACTGGATACTGCACGTTATTGTACATTCATTGCACAAGAGCTGAATGTATCGGTTGAAGACGTCCGTGGATTCGTGCTTGGCGGACACGGAGACGATATGGTACCACTCGTTCGTTATTCCAGCGTTGGCGGGATTCCAATCGATACCCTCATCCCGGCAGATCGCATTGAAGCCATCGTACAACGCACACGTGTTGGCGGCGGTGAGATCGTGAACCTGCTTGGAAATGGCAGCGCATATTATGCACCAGCAGCTTCATTGGTGCAAATGACTGAAGCCATTTTGAAAGACAAAAAACGAATCATTCCGGTTATTGCTTACCTTGAAGGGGAATATGGCTACAACGACTTGTTCCTTGGTGTGCCAACCGTTCTGGGTGGTAACGGAATCGAAAAAATATTTGAACTGGAACTGACTGCTGAAGAAAAAGCGGGACTAGACAAATCTGCGGATTCGGTTCGTAACGTCATTTCAGTAGTAAACCTGTAAGTTTGAAATTTTTTTGACAGGAACAGACAGAAAACCTCCGGATCATCCGGAGGTTTTCTTTTCTTTGGATAAGTTCCCCAGTATAATGAGATGTGATGTATAGCACACTGAATGAAATTTTTGAGGAGGATGGACATTTTGACAATGATTATGTATTTGCTCCATATTATTGGAGCACTGGCGATGGGCTTCTATCTGATCTTGCCATTCGTAGTTGGCAAAATCCGGACCTTGAGTGTCGCCGCTCAAGAGGGAGCATTTGCATCGCTCCGTTCATTGAACCGTATCGCACAGTACGGACTTGTGATTCAGCTTCTTACGGGTGGTTACTTGATGACCAAGGGTGACTATTCCTATGTGTGGATGGGCGTAGTAGTGGTATTGTTGCTGGCTATCGCAGCAATTGGTGGCATTATGGGGAAACCGCTACGGTTGGCAGCAGAGGCTGTGAAAAGCAATCGTGACGTCAGTGCAGAGCAGAGCAAGATTCGTACGTTCAGCACATTACTGGCCGTATTCCTGCTCATTATGGTATATCTGATGGTAAACAACCAGGTAATCTAATAACTGCTGCGAACAAGTTTTATTGGCGAGCTTAACTTAAAACGTTTGCACTTCTAACGTTGGGACAAGCTGAATAAGAAAGTGAAATCTTGAATCGTAGTGAAATAGACAGCCCAGAGGCTGTCTATTTTTGTTCGCTTTATTTTGGCAAAATGTCTGACAAGAAGCAAGGTGTGTGGTGTTGAACTAGCGGCATGTATAGGTTCACTTTGTTTACTCTACATTTAGTTAACTCAGGCTCACAGCGTGGGCAAATACGGTGTTACGACCGTTACGCTTGGATTCATATAGTGCTGTATCGGCATCACGCAGTAAGGATTCCAAAGAATCGGACCCTCCATTATATTGCGCCACTCCAAAGCTTGAAGTCAGTGGAATACGAGTACCTTGTACCTCCAGCGGGTCATTCAACAAAGCCACGCGTAACTTCTCAGCAAGCTGCTCACCGTCTTGGAGGGAGGCATTGGGTACCGCGATAACAAACTCTTCTCCTCCATAACGTGCAAACAACATCTCCGAATTCAGATAACGATTACATACAGAGACCACATGAATGATCGCCTGATCGCCAACGTCATGTCCATAGGTATCGTTAATTCGTTTGAAAAAATCAATGTCAAATAATATAAAGGCTGCAGGCCGCAGATTAAGCTGGGCTTCGCTCAGTATCTCTCGACCTCTAAGTAGGAACTGCGTACGGTTATAAATTTTGGTGAGACCATCAAAGTAAGCCATTTGTTTCAGTTGTTCCTGAAGGAAACGTTGCTCTGTAATATCAATCAGCATAATCAGAGTGCCAACGGCCTGTCCTTCTTTGTTATAAACATAAGAGGTCCTTACTTGATAACAGACGGTCTCTCCGCTCAATTGCCAGTACAAATCGGTTTGCAGACCTTCTCGGCCATATTCTACTGGAAAGGTCTCGCCGGCAAGGGACAGCCATATATCGTTTAAATGTTGACCCACCATGCTGAAATCAAGCTCTGGAAGCATATCACGCAGAGATTTGTTGTAATCGACGAGACGATTGGAACTATCCAGCACAATAACGCCTTCACGCATGCTCTCAAAGATACTATCTTTGGCAATAGGTACAATGGTTAGCAGTCGGGATGATAGAATGGCCCAGATGTACATTGCGGATGTAATGCACATGAGAACCGGAACCGGGTCCATACCACCTGGGGTCAGACCAAGCAAATACACAAAGGCCGCTACCATAGGAATAAGTTGTGAAGTGATCAGTGTGAGTAACTGACGACGATACATCTTTTTGGTATGTTTCCATTGTCCGACGAGAATAAGGCAGGCACATAGCAGACAAGAAAAGGTGAATGCACCATGAACAACGTACCATTGCCCTATAGCAATATCCATTAGAGGGACGGGACTGTCTTCTCTTAGCCATACTCTTTTATAGAAAAGATGATGAAAATCATTTGTTGCGACCATGAACAAGGTAATGGAAGGGATTACAAACAGCGCCGCAGAAGCTTTTTTGGATAACTTCTTACCTGTGTATTGCATCATGAGCATCAGTCCAAGAGAGGCGGAGAAAGGCATGCCGATGTATTCGACGACCGTCCAGAATTTCATCTGCTCCAGTGTATTGCTGGCGAGTTCAATCGCGTATCCGAAGGTGTAAACAGACAGAGCTGCTGTATAGAGAATGAATATCTTCGAACTGGGGATTTCTGCTCTTCTAACATAAGTATATAAACACAGAAAAACATTCAGCACAGCTGAAGTAGTTACAAGTGTTATATAAGAATTAATGTGCGATTCCATGGGTTAGGTCTCCATATTAGATCAGAATATTTGCTAAGTTGGAAGTACGACAGTTTCATTCAAACTGAATTAATGCTGTTTAAAGCTTATCTGTATACTGTACATTGTACATCAGCCCCTACGGCATAGGAATACAATTTGGGTGGTGAATCGGTCAATTTCGAAAAAATTTCGAATGTTTGGAAATATAGATCGAACTCAATGCGGCTTTGCCCCAGTTACAGCATGTTTACGAGAGAAGATAAAGAAACAACCATTTTAGTATAGGGAATTTGTTGTTTAACCGCCAAAAGCGAGTGGTAAGTATGTATCGAGGCAATAGATCAGGGACTTTGGAGCATGACAATTGAAAAAGGGAATAATCTGTAATGTTCATGCCATCCTACAGAATGAGACTAGATCAGATATTCCATTTTGAGAGGAGAAATGCCAGATGTCAACCAACACACAAAACAAAAAGACGATGCCAGCCCAACATCAGAATCAGCGCCCGGGTATTGAATCGGAGATGCACCCTAAGCCAGAGTTTGAGAAACCTGAATATAAAGCAGCCGGTAAATTGTTGGATAAGGTTGCTCTGATCACGGGTGGAGACAGCGGAATTGGACGTGCTGTTGCCGTTACCTATGCGAAGGAAGGCGCAGATGTAGCGATTGTATACCTGAGTGAACATGAGGATGCAGAAGAGACCAAACGTCAGGTCGAGCAGGAAGGACGCAAATGTATTTTGATTGCCGGTGACATTGGTGACAATGCCTTTGCCAAGAAATCCGTGCAACAGACAGTAGATCAGCTGGGCAAGCTGGATATTGTCGTGAATAATGCAGCGGAGCAGCATCCCCAGCAGCAGCTGGAGGATATTACTCCAGAACAGTTGGAGCGTACGTTCCGCACAAATATTTTTGGCATGTTTTATATTACACAGGCTGCTCTGCCACATCTTAAGAAAGGCAGTACAATCATTAATACAACCTCCATTACCGCATATCGCGGAAATCCGACGTTAATTGATTATTCATCTACGAAAGGAGCTATCACTTCATTTACACGCTCCTTGTCGATGAACGTTGTGGAGAAGGGAATTCGTGTGAATGCTGTCGCTCCAGGGCCGATTTGGACCCCGCTCATTCCATCCACATTTGATGAGAAAAAAGTGAGCGAATTTGGTGCAACTCAGCCGATGAAACGTCCAGGGCAACCGGATGAACTGGCTCCAGCTTACGTGTATCTCGCTTCGGACGATTCTTCCTACGTGAGCGGTCAGGTGATGCACGTTAATGGCGGCGAAGTGGTCAACGGATAATCCATTGACGGCGTAATTCGAATGAAGGCGTATCGTTTACCAGCACGACTGGTCGATACGTCTTTTTTTATGAGTATATTGCGAAATGGATTTAATTTTGATCCTGTTTACAAAAGTCGTGATCGGCGTTGATACAATCATGATATTTTATCATTAGGCTTGCCAGTGGATAGTTCTAGAACAGCTGCCGCTCTGCTGCTTATCAAAAATGGCAGGGTCTCCATGCTATCTGTGATATGATATAGACCGAACAAGTAAGCTTCGGGGGCGGTCATATGAAGATTAGCAAACAAAATGCAGCACACTATATATGGGGTGGACAATGTGATGGCTGGCATCTCGTCCAAAATGAAGCACTGAGCGTTATTCATGAACGTATGCCTGCAGGAACATCTGAAACCCGGCATTATCATTCGATAAGTCGTCAGTTCTTTTTCATCCTTAGTGGTGAGGCCTGTATGGAACTTAACGGGGAAGAGTTCATGCTCGGACCCGATGAAGGGATAGAAATTGCGCCGAAGATGCCACATCAGATGCAGAATCGTGGAGAAGCAGATGTGGAGTTTCTTGTTATTTCACAGCCCACCACTCGTGGTGATCGAATAGAAATGGATACGTAATTATTAATTTTATAACAAAGGAAGAGATAGATGAGACCGTTCCGAATTCGCCTTGCCATCATTATGATGGTGCTGATCGGTATTTCCGTCATTGTTGCGGGTTATACGATGGGCAGAGTTTTTAAGACTACTCACATTACCGCACTGGAGCAAACGATGGTGCGTGAGATCAACTTGCTCAAAGCAACGTTCCCGTTTCATGATGCAACTGATCCAAACAATGCAGAGACACAGAAATATTACTCTGAACGTGCTGTCGAGCTGGATCGACTGACGGATTCACGGGTAACCTTTATCAATAAAGACGGAACGGTCATTGGCGACTCGGAGAGCGATCCCAATTCAATGGACAACCACTTGAACCGTCAGGAGATTAAAGAAGCGGTTGGACAAAACTATGGTCAGTCAATTCGTTATAGTGCAACATTAGGACAGGACATGCTGTATGTTGCGCTTCCTGTGAATTCGGATCAAAGCGACATGATTGAGTTACCCAATGGGAAATTTGACGGTTACATTCGACTATCCATGAGCCTTGAAGCTGTAGATCAGGGCCTTCAGCAGGGATGGATTTTGATGTTCTTCACCCTGGGCCTTCTGTTTCTGATTGTGGCTCTGGTAAGTTACCGGGTTGCGCGGGGACTGACATCACCCATTGAGCATATTACGAAGGTGGCTCACCGGATCACCAAGCTGGATTATGATGCGAGAGTGGATGTAACTCGAAATGATGAGATCGGTCAACTGGGACTTGCCATTAATGGAATGGCAGACAGCCTTCAGATGCAGCTAAAAACGATTAGAGATAATGAAGCGCTGCTGCAAAGCGTGCTTGCCAACATGACAGGCGGCATTATCATGATTGATGCAGGTCAATCCATTGCGCTGGTTAACCGGGAAGCGGAGCGTATGCTTGGCATTCAGGCGGAGCGGGTTACCGGGAAACCTTATATTGAATTGAAGCGGCATTATGAGCTGACGCGCACGATTGAAGAAAGTGTTGCATTGCGAGAACCAATGCATGAAGAAGTAAGTGTGTTCAATCCGGTGGAAAAATTGATTCGTATTGATGGAGTACCGATGTCTGAAGATGACGGCGCTTATCGGGGAATGCTCTTCCTCCTTCAGGATGTAACAGCAATCCGCAGGCTGGAATCGATGCGCAGTGAGTTCGTAGCAAATGTATCTCATGAACTTAAGACGCCGGTAGCTGCAGTCAAAGGTTTTGCCGAAACGCTTCTTAGCGGTGGCGTACAGGATAAAGAGACAGAGCGTTCATTCTTGCAAATCATATATGATGAAGGTGACAGACTGAACCGATTGATCGGAGATATTCTGGAATTGTCCAAAATTGAGTCCAAACGGGCTCCCCTGCAGTGTTCACCCGTGCATGTGCATTCGTTCTTCGAGATGGTTCTGGGTACCTTGTCCAAGGTGGCGGAGAAGAAAGAGATTCGGCTGGAGATGAATGTTCCCGAAGAATTGTATATTGAAGCTGATGAGGATAAAATGAAGCAGATCTTTATTAATCTGTTATCCAACGGCATTAATTACACTCCTGAGGGTGGGCGGGTAAAACTACAAGTGTCGGTTGAACATAATGAGGACGAAGAAGAAGTTGTATTTGCAGTATCCGACACAGGAATTGGTATTCCGAAGAAAGATTTGCCGCGGATTTTTGAACGCTTCTATCGGGTAGACAAGGGCAGATCCCGTAATTCGGGAGGAACTGGACTTGGACTTTCAATTGTGAAACATCTGGTAGAATTGCACCATGGCAAACTGTCTGTAGAGAGTGAACTTGGCATGGGGACTACGTTTCGTGTTATCCTTCCATTAATTCAGGATGAAGAAATCTAGTGCAATGGAAGTGAAATGTAAAAGGAATGCGCTGTTTTACACAGAGTTAACAATTAGGTGCTATGATAAACAAAGTGTTGTGGCAACAGACAACCTATAGGAGAGAAGGGGTATCATGGCGCAGCGTTTGCTCGTTATTGAAGATGAACCAACATTATCAAGATTGCTTACGTACAACCTGACACAAGAGGGCTATGATGTTATTGCTGAGGATCACGGATCTTCAGGTTATGATCGGGCGTTGTCCCAGGAATTTGATCTGATTCTGCTGGATCTGATGCTTCCTGGAATGAATGGTCTGGATATTCTGAACAAGTTACGAATTCAGGGTGTCAGCACACCGGTCATTATTCTCACAGCCAAAAACGGTGAAGCCGAAGTTGTACAAGGCTTAAAATCAGGTGCCGATGATTATATTACGAAGCCATTTGGTGTATCTGAATTGCTTGCACGTGTAGATGCAGTATTAAGACGTTATTCGAATGGTGAAGATTTGCCGCAGCCAGAGGATAAGGACGGTTCACGTATTATTCTGGGAGAGCTTGAGATTTATCCTTTGAAGTATGAAGTGACACTGGGTGGACAATCCATCAGTCTTCGTCCCAAGGAATTCGAGGTACTGCTTTATCTGGCCAAGAAGCCGGGTGTTGTGCTTACTCGGGATGATCTGATGAATGCGGTCTGGGGCTTCGATTATATCGGAGGACAGCGCACGGTGGACGTTCATGTCAGTTCATTACGGAAAAAGTTGGAGCTTGATCCGGAATCGGTTCACATTGATTCAATTCGCGGTGTAGGTTATAAATTAGTTGTAAAAAGAAAAACTCCCCATCATTCAAGTTAACAATGATCGGGGAGTTTTATTTTACATTCCGTTAACACAAACAATTATTTTCCTTTACGTATAGGGAGTAGGATGAAGCTGTCTGAGTGATACTTTGTACCTACATATCCCACCTCAGGACGGAGCTCATACGTAAAGGAGATTGCGCATTTATGCCCATGTTGCTCGAAGTGAAGCTCGACCAGCCCGAAGAAATAATAGATACGCAACAGGATCAAGTTATAGCTCCCATGGGAGAGCAAAAAGATGATGATAAAGTTGGGGTCACCAAAGAGAATGTAATCTCATTAAGGGATTATTGCCGTCAAATACCTGTAATTGACGTTCACACTACCTGTGGGGAAGCGGCAAGCCTGCTCAATCAGGATCAGGAGTACCCTTGTATTGTATTATGTGATGATCACATGCACCCATTAGGTTTGTTGATGCGAGAGACCTTATACCGGATGTTGAATGGACGCTTCGCGGCAGATCTCTTCTATCGGAAGCCGGTTGTTCATGTAGCGGACACTTCTCCTGTTATTGTCGATGTGCATGCAGAAGCGACTGCGATTATTGACATTGCTCTGGCGCGCAGTGAGCAATATTTCTACGATTGTTTGATCGTTACGGAAGAAGACCGATTTCTAGGTGTGCTGACGATGAGGGATGTCATGTCCCTTTCCCGTAAGCTGCAGCATGTGGCTTCGGAAGAACGTGTACATATTATTACACAGAGCAGGCAGGAAATAACGAGAATTAACGACTCTGTCATCAAACTGGTTCAAGCAGCTCGAAAGGCGGGGCAAGAAGCGTCTCAGATCATGCAGTTATCCGAACGGGGAGCAAGCAGTCTCAATCAGGTTGATGCTTCCTATAACCGTGTATATCAGCATATGGAGGGCCAGCAGAAGCACGCGGATGACATGCTTCGCTCCATCGATATGGGTTCCGGGATGGCGCGTTCCATTCGTTCATTGGCTGACCAAAGCGGGCTACTCGCCATGAATGCTTCCATTGAAGCGGCACATGCGGGGGATTATGGACGGGGTTTCCAGGTCGTCGCTGGTGAGATTCGCGCACTAGCGAAGCAGACCCGTGAGGTTGCGGGTAGTATGTCCTCTTTACTGGATGATATCGGGGGATTGACCAGACAGACTGTAGAACTGGTGAGAGCAAGCTCGGCAGAGATTGATAACAGCTCTGTTCATGTAAACGAAGGTGGGGCTGCGTTCAAACAGTTGAACACGGCTGTAGCAGGCATGTCCCATATTGCAGCGGATATCGCGATGGAAGGCAATACGGCGGGAGAATTGGCTGGGCACATTCGGGAGAGACTGCAAGATATGGTCCAGGCGGATGACTAAACGAAGGTAGGATGGACATCATTCATACACAATGATCGGATAGGAGGGTCGTGGGTGTGAAAGATGTCTCTTTTTACATTCCGTTAACATGAAAGTGATACTGTTTTTACAATGAGAGGGTAGGATATTATAGATGACCGAGAGCCAAGTTCAATCATTGGCATCGGTCTACGTAAGGGAATCTGGTTGTCCCTGCCGCGAAGGAGAAGTGAACATCCATGAAGGACCTCATTCACATTGAAGGACTTAATTTATACTATGATACGCATCACGCGCTTAAAAATATATCGATGGACCTGCCGGAGAAGACGGTTACCGCATTTATTGGTCCGTCGGGCTGTGGTAAATCGACCTTGCTTCGTACATTGAATCGGATGAATGACATGATTCCAGGCGTACGTGTGGAAGGACAAGTTATGTTGGACGGTTCTGACATTTATAGCAATGAGATTGAAGTAGAGACGCTGCGCAAGCGGGTCGGAATGGTATTTCAGCAGCCTAACCCTTTTCCAAAATCCATTTACGATAACGTGGCCTATGGACCACGACTTCACGGGGTGACGCAAAAAGCCGAACTGGATCGTTTGGTTGAGCAGAGTCTCGTTCATGCTGCACTGTGGGATGAAGTAAAGGATGTGCTCAAAAAATCAGCACTCAGTCTCTCTGGTGGACAACAGCAGCGCCTCTGTATTGCGCGTGCTCTGGCCGTGCAGCCTGACGTACTGTTGATGGATGAAGCAACATCTGCACTTGATCCAATCTCAACGCTTAAAATTGAGGAACTGGTCAAGGAATTGCACCACAAATACACGATTGTAATGGTAACCCACAACATGCACCAAGCTGCACGTGTATCGGGTCGTACAGTATTTTTCCTGAACGGAGAAGTGGTGGAGGCAGCAGATACAGAAACGTTGTTCTCCACACCGCAGGATTCCAGAACCGAGGATTATATATCCGGACGGTTCGGATAAGCAGCTGAGTTCGAACGATCCCGGCGTGTCCGGAGATGATGGATAAGGAGGACATGGAATCTATGATTCGCAGAAAAGAATTTGATCAGGAGCTTGAGGAACTGCGCACATTGCTTCGGCAAATGGGTGAGCATGTAGGCACAGCTTTGGATGGTGCTATTGAAAGTTTACAGACGATGGATGCCGAGAAAGCTCAGGTCATCATCAAGAATGATGCGAATCTGAATGCCCTGGAAGACAAGATTATGGAACTGGGTTCCAAGCTCATCATTACACAACAGCCGGTAGCGAAGGATTTGCGACGCATTATTGTTGCCTTCAAAATCTCAAGTGACTTGGAGCGTATGGGTGACCTTGCGCTGGATGTGGCCAAAGTGACCCTTCGTATGGACGGGCAGGAGCTCATTAAACCGCTTGTGGATATTCCAAGAATGGCGGAAATCGTGAAGTCCATGATTGAGGAATCCATTGAATCTTTCCTGAAAGAAAATACGGATCTGGCCTACAAAATGGCTCAGACCGATGATCAGGTTGACCAATTGTACAGTCATATGATCAGTGATCTCTACTCGTTTATGACAGACCATCCAAATAAGGCTTCCCAAGCGATGCTTTTGATGTTGGTAGGACGTTATATCGAACGGATTGGTGACCACGCAACAAATATTGGTGAGAGCACGGTGTATCTGGTAACAGGAAAACGCCCTGATTTGAATCAATAGGTAACCGCTTATAGTGGAATTGGGGTATTATTCGTAGCGAAATGAAGGGACTTTCTCTCGGGCGGCCTGTGAACAGGTCACCCGCTGAGGGAGTTCCTTTTTTTGCAGGCCAAATCATGACCTATAAAGATGACTAATTTTTTTGTTGTAACTGGTGTGTATGGTATCATGAGAGTAGATGTAATTGAAGGATTGACCATACGATACGCGAGGTGCTGGAATGGACAAGTTTATTCTTATAGATGGAAATAGCATTATTTACAGGGCGTTTTTTGCAATGCCACCGCTAACTAACTCGAAAGGCTTGCACACCAATGCGGTTTACGGCTTCACCACGATGTTGCTGCGCTTGCTGGAAGAGCATAAACCGACACATGTGATGGTGGCATTTGATGCAGGCAAAGTTACGTTCCGGCACGAAGGTTACCAGGAATATAAGGGTGGTCGTGAGAAAACACCACCGGAGTTGTCCGAGCAATTTCCGCTGCTGAAAGAGCTGCTTCAGGGCTTCGGGATTGCCCAGTTTGAGCTTGCAGGGTTTGAAGCGGATGACATTATCGGAACATTAACGAAGCGTGCGGACGAAGCTGGAAGACAGGTTCTCGTTGTGTCAGGTGACAAAGATATGTTGCAGCTTGCCTCTGAACATGTGCATATCGGGCTTACGCGCAAAGGGGTAACCGAGATTGAGCTATACGATCCTGCTCAGATTAAGGAGCGATATGGTCTGACCCCGCTGCAAATCATTGACCTCAAAGGTCTGATGGGCGATGCGTCCGACAATATTCCGGGCATTCCAGGCGTCGGGGAGAAAACGGCTCTGAAACTGCTGCACCAGTTCGGTTCGGTTGAAGAGGTTCTTAATGGTACAGGTGAGTTAAAGGGAAAAATGAAAGAAAAGATTGAGGCTCACGCCGAAGATGCACGTATGAGTAAGCAGCTTGCCACGATCCACCGTGAAGTTCCATTGGAACAAACTTGGGAAGATATGCAGTTTGCTGGCTTAAAAGAGGAACTGGCAGGTCCGGCTTTGGCCAAGCTCGAATTCAAGTCTTTGCTTGAGCGCCTGTCATTCCGTGCAAGTGTAGTTTCTGAACAGGAAGCCGTTCCGGCTGCCGCAGTGGAATCCTCCATTGCAACAGAAGAAACGATTAGTGAACTGTTCGGTTCACTCGAATCCATTGATGTGCTGCATGTGGAGACACATGGCGATAACCCGCATCAGGCGAAACTAATTGGACTTGCTGTTGGTTCAGCCGGAACCTATACATTCCTGTCTCCCGAATTGCTTCAGTCTGAGGCAGCGGCCCCGGTAAGAGAGTGGCTTGGCAATGCAGATCAACCCAAGCGTGGTTATGATCTGCACCGTGTTGATCTGGCATTGCATGCGCATGGCATTGAGTTTGCTGGAGCGTCATTTGATGTGCAGCTGGCTGCCTATTTGCTAGATCCAACCGAATCGAATCAGACGATCAGTGGCCTGACCACGAAGTATGGTCTGCCTTCCCTTGTGGAGGATGATACGGTTATGGGCAAAGGTGCAAAATACCGGGTGCCTGAGGCGGATATACTGGGCGATTTTCTATGTCGCAAAGCGGCCGCAGTAGCAGCCATTATTCCACTCCAGGAGCAGGCACTGGAGAGCAATGAGATGAACGCACTTTTCCATGAACTCGAGATGCCGTTGTCACGTATTCTTGCAGATATGGAGAAACAGGGCATTAAGGCTAATACGGCAGATTTGCAGGCTTTGGGTAGTGAGTTCGAAGAAAATATCAGCAGGTTGATGGCGGAAATCTACAAGCTTTCCGGCACGGAATTCAATCTGAATTCACCGAAACAGCTGGGTGAGATTTTATTCGATAAACTAGGTCTGCCTGTGGTGAAGAAAACAAAAACAGGATACTCTACGGATGCCGAAGTATTAGAGAAGCTGGCTCCATATAATGATGTGGTCAAACATATTCTGCAATATCGTCAACTTGCCAAGTTACAGTCCACATATGTAGAAGGACTGCTCAAAGAGATTTCAGATAAGGATGGCAAGGTGCATACGTTTTACCGTCAGACGATCGCGGCTACTGGGCGTCTGAGCAGCCAGTTCCCGAACTTGCAGAACATTCCGATTCGGATGGAGGAAGGTCGTAAAATCAGGAAGGTATTTGTTCCTTCCGAGCCGGGCTGGTCCATTTTGGCAGCAGACTATTCGCAGATTGAACTGCGCGTCCTTGCACATATTTCAGATGATGAGCGGCTGAAGGAAGCTTTTGTTCAGGACATGGATATCCATACGAAGACGGCCTCCGATGTGTTTGGTGTGAAGCCAGAAGAGGTGGATGGAGACATGCGTCGTTCTGCCAAGGCGGTTAACTTCGGGATTGTATATGGCATCAGTGATTACGGCCTTTCGCAGAACCTGCACATCACGCGGAAAGAGGCAGCACAGTTTATCGATCAATACTTTGAAGTATTCCAGGGTGTTCGCCGATATATGGATGATATTGTGAAGGAAGCCCGTCAGGATGGTTATGTCAAAACGTTGCTGGAACGCCGTCGTTATCTGCCAGAAATCAATGCAAGCAACTTTAACCTGCGTTCCTTCGCGGAACGGACAGCGATGAATACACCGATTCAGGGAACTGCGGCAGATATCATCAAGCTTGCCATGGTACAGATGGATGAAGCGCTGCGTGAACGCAAGCTGAAGAGTCGCATGCTGCTACAGGTGCACGATGAACTTGTATTCGAAGTGCCTGCGGATGAGCTGGAACTGATGAAAGAGCTGGTTCCTTCTGTGATGGAAAAAGCATTGGAGCTGTCAGTACCGCTAAAAGCAGAAGTCAGCTACGGAGAGAACTGGTACGAGGCTAAATAATAGATCCTAAGCGGGTTTTCCGTTATTTTACAAAATATTTTTCAACTGTTTTCGACACAAGAAGGGGTCCCGCTGAGCGCCATCTTCCGTTATAATATAGGGGAGGTGAGAACATCATGCCGGAATTACCGGAAGTCGAAACAGTCAGAAGAACATTGAATCAACTTATTGTTGGCAAGACCATTGACTCCGTTACCGTTAGCTTGCCGCGGATTATTCAGCGGCCGGACGACATAGATGCATTTGCAATGGAACTTAAGGGACATACCGTGATCGGTGTGGAGCGCAGAGGCAAGTTTTTGCGTATTTTGCTGGACGGGCTGGTGCTTGTCTCCCATCTGCGGATGGAAGGCAGGTACGGGGTGTACCAACAGCATGAGGAAGTGGAGAAGCATACCCATGTTATCTTTCACTTTACCGATGGTACAGAATTACGTTACAAGGATGTCCGTCAATTCGGTACAATGCATCTCTTCAATGCAGGGGAGGAACTGGTATCCAAACCTTTGTTGAAACTGGGGCTGGAGCCGCTTGATCCTGCGTTTACTGTAGCTGCATTCCGTGATGCTGTTGGCAAACGAACGACCAAAATCAAAGCCGTCTTGTTAAATCAGGCATATGTGGTCGGCATCGGGAATATTTATGTGGACGAGGCATTGTTCCGCGCAGGTATTCATCCCGAGACCATTGCCAAGACATTGACCGAAGCCCAGTTAACCGTGCTGCATGAAGCGATCGTGGTTACGCTGCAGGATGCGGTGGATGCAGGAGGTTCCTCCATTAAGTCCTATGTCAATGGACAGGGCGAGATGGGAATGTTCCAGCATCAGTTGAAAATATATGGACGCAAGTCTGAACCCTGTGCAACGTGTGGCACATTAATCGAGAAGAGTGTAGTAGGCGGTAGGGGAACGCATTACTGTCCAAACTGTCAACCGCTGCTCTAAATCGTTGATGGGTTTGGTAGCATGAACGAAATCGTCAAATTGTAGCACCCTTGGATTCCTCCCTCCATATACTGATATGGCAGAAATAAGCGGGCGTATACCCATACTGGCAGCTGCCAGATGGAACGAGTTCCGCACAGGGGAGGAATCCGGGGTGCTGCATCATTTTATTTCATTACTGGCGCTTGCTTTGGCGCTTAGTTTAGATGGTTTTGGAGTCGGGATTACATATGGGCTGCGGAGAACTAAAATTCCGCTGTTATCCATTGTCGTCATTTCCATCTGTTCGGGTCTGGTTATTGCATTATCGATGCAAGTAGGTGTGCTGCTGTCTCATGTCGTATCTCCGGACGTGGCTTCAATTGTTGGAGCGGTTATTCTGATCGGTATTGGCGCATGGTCGTTGCTGCAACTCATTCGAAAACGGGGCAAGGAACAGCTGGAAACGGACAATGGAGTGGGTGAGGGAACAGGAGCAGGAACAATCCGCAGTAGTACGCAAGCCTCACCAGAAGCTCAGCCGAAGGGCAGAAATCAGGTGCTCGCGCTTGAACTTGAGCCATCTGCTTCTGGAGGATCTCTGGAACGAATGGTCTTTACACTTGAGCTACGGAAGCTGGGTGTAGTTATACAAATTCTGCGGAGTCCCTCGAAGGCAGATATGGATAACTCGGGCAGTATATCCGTCCAAGAAGCGATGTGGCTTGGTATAGCCCTTTCTCTGGATGCTTTCGGTGCAGGATTAGGGGCAGCGTTATTGGGATTCCCAACTTTGTGGACAGCATTAGTTATTGCGTTGTTCAGCGGGGCATTTCTGTCTCTGGGCATGAAAGTTGGATTACGCTTTGCTGCTTTGCGGTGGATGCGAAGATTATCTGTATTACCTGCGCTTTTATTAATGTTTATGGGAATAATGAAGTTGTTGTGAGGTGAAATAATGAATATTGGCTTAACCGGCGGGATCGCGACAGGCAAAAGCAGCGTGTCCGCCTTTCTCGCCAGTAAGGGAGCGTTGCTCATTGATGCAGATGTGATTGCCCGGGAAGTAATGCTGCCCGGGCATCCCGTTTTGGCTGCGGCTGTACAGCGGTTCGGACAAGCCATATTGAATGAGGACGGAACATTGGATCGGAAAAAGCTTGGCAGTATTGTGTTTCAGAATCCAGAGGAGCGTAAGGCACTTGAGGCGATTACACATCCAGCGATCCGCAAGGAGATGCGCGAGCGCGCTGCTCTGTATGAGCTTGAACATCCGGACAAGCTGGTCGTATCGGATATTCCATTGTTGTACGAGTCAGGGCTGGAGGATGGCTTCGAAGAAGTGATGGTTGTTTACGTTCCGAGATCAGTGCAGCGGGAACGACTGATGAGCCGGGATGGAATGACGGCGGAACAGGCAGACGCCCGTATCGACGTGCAAATGGATATTGAAGATAAGAAGCAGCGTGCTGACGTGGTTATTGATAACAGCGGCTTGTGGTCAGAGACGGAGCAGCAACTCATTTCTTTTTTGCATCGTAAGGGCCTAATATGAGATTGCTGCGTAAGAAACGGGTATTGTTGTTGATGTTTGTGTCTTTTGTATTGGTGCTGTTCCTGAATACCAATTGGATGTCATGGTTCTATCCGATTCATTATAAGGAAGAGATTCGTGCCCAGTCTCAGAGTTATGAGGTTGATCCGTTTCTCATCGCTTCCATCATCAAGGTGGAGACCAATTTTAAGACAAGCAAGGAATCCAAGAGAGGTGCCATCGGATTAATGCAGCTGATGCCAGACACTGCTAACTGGATTATGGAGCAAGCCAAAATTCCTGGCACCTCACTGGAAGAATTGAAGCACGAGCCTGAAAGGAATATTCAGCTGGGTACCTGGTATCTACGCAACCTGTCAGATCAATTTGACGGGAATGAAGCGGCTATGATTGCTGCTTACAATGCAGGTCCAGGTAAAGTGAACTCATGGCTAAGGGATGGCGTATGGGATGGTTCATTCGAGACGGTCAAAGATATTCCGTTTGGTGAAACCCGGCACTATGTACAACGCGTCATTTATTATTATAATCAGTATGTAAAGATCTATAATACGTTCTAAGTTAATACAATCTGGATTCATGGTCTAAAATAAGTAGAAGCACCGAGCAGGCCGGTTGTTCACCGGCCGCTCCATGCTCCTCTGTGTACCGTATTACGATGCAGATATTATTGGTATTGACCTGCCAATTGCTGTTCTGCAATTGTTACCAGACGCTTCGTGATGTATCCACCGATCGAACCGTTCTCGTAAGAAGTCATGTTACCTTGGTATCCGTCTTGTGGGATGCTGATTCCGAGTTCTTGAGCAACTTCATATTTCAGTTGTTCGAGAGCTGCGGAAGCTTTAGTTACCACCAAGTTGTTGGAGTTACCATTGCTTTGTGCCATTGCTGTTCACCTCCTCGCGGTTGGTAAAAGTATTATGTGTCGGCAATACGATTTTCATAACTAAATGCATGTAGGCAATTTCTGGTAAAAAGTAAAACATGGGAAGTGATCTGATTTGAAATGTCCTTATTGCGCCTATCTGGGCACAAAGGTGCTTGATTCAAGGCCGGCCAATGAATCGAAATCGATTCGTCGTCGTCGTGAGTGTGAGCAATGTAGCCGTCGATTTACAACTTTTGAAATGGTGGAAGAAACACCGCTGATCGTCATTAAGAAGGACGGCAGTCGTGAGGAATTTAGCCGGGACAAGATTCTTCGTGGCCTGATCCGGGCTTGTGAGAAACGTCCGGTCTCTGTGGAGACACTTGAAATGATGGTATCTGAGGTAGAGAAGTCTCTGCGAAATACAGCCGATGCTGAAGTAGAGAGCCGTCAGATTGGCGAACTACTGATGGAACAGCTATTTCCAGTGGATGAAGTAGCCTATGTGCGCTTCGCTTCGGTGTACCGTCAATTCAAAGACATCAATATGTTTATGAAAGAACTCAAATCCCTATTGTCCAAAGATGACAACGTGGATTAGTGAAACGGGTAAAAGGGGAAGAGCATTCTGGGGTTACCATCTGTGTGTTCCAGTAAAAAGGTTGTTCTTCTCCAATCACTTTAGCTTCAAGAAAAAGTTGTTGACAGCAAAAGCTGTATTTTATATGATATAGGAGTCGCCTGCGGAGCATTGCAGATTTGGACAACTTGTTATATTCATAATTTGGGGCCTTAGCTCAGCTGGGAGAGCGCATCGCTGGCAGCGATGAGGTCAGGGGTTCGATCCCCCTAGGCTCCATACAAGAACATCATATGGACTCTTAGCTCAGTTGGTAGAGCAGTTGACTCTTAATCAATTGGTCCAGGGTTCGAGTCCCTGAGAGTCCATCAAAAAGAACGGCAGAGATGCCGTTCTTTTTTTATTAGGAGACAACTTGATTGCTTTTATACAGTTACAGAGTCTTTAAGTGGCAAAATGCTTAACTATATGACGAAATTGTCGTGCTGCGCCACGGGAAGAAAAACAAATTCCTGACCCGACTTGAATAGAAAAACAAAAACCAGGGTGCTGTAAATTAGCAGCCTGGTTTTTTTGGGGAGATTTGAATTACGCACAAGTCTCGACTAGGCTGCATTTTACTTCTTCGCGGCGTTTGCGCAAGTAGGAAATACGGAAGAAGGTAGCAGCAGTTACAGCAGCCAGAATGACGCTCGTTGCGCCGATCCAACTGATGTAGCTCAGTGATGCCTGCTCGACGACAACACCGCCAAGACCAGCACCAGCGGCCATGCCAAGATGCAACACGGAGGTATTCATACTAAGCATAATGCCCGATGCCTCTGGAGCAAGTGACAATAAATAAAACTGCTGGGTAGGGCTCGAAGACCAAACGGTGAAAGACCAAAACATCAGAAGTGGGAATACGATCAACGGCGATTGTCCATCTAGTGAGAGCAGAACTAGAGCCATGGTATTAAACAGCATTCCGATGACTAATGTGCGGGGAGCTCCCCATCTATCGGTGCTGTAACCGCCGAATTTAGAACCAAACAAGCTAGCGATACCGAAAGAGAAGAGTGCGATGCTTACGCTTTGCTCGCTTAATTTGGTTATGGTCAGCAAGTAGGGCGAAATATAGGTGTAAACAACAGAGTATCCACCAATCCACATGAAGGCGACAACCAACGCGATCGCAATTTCAGGTTTCTTCAACAGTGCAAACTGTTTGCGAATCGGAACAGGCGCCTCGCCATTGGATTGGGGAATAGCAATAAGGATTAAGAACATGGCAAACAAACCTAGTAGACCGATAACGCCGAAAATGAGCTTCCAATCATAAACCGAAGCGGCGACTCTTCCAAGTGGAACTCCGATAATTAAGGAGGCACTGAAACCCATTATAAGAGTTGCAATCGCACTTCCTTGTTTGCCAGGTGCAGCGAGCTTGGCAGCAACCGTCAATGAGGTAACGAGAAACACGCCGGTACTAATTGCGAGAACAATACGCGATACGAGCAAGAATGTAAAGCCGGGTAACGTGACGGCAATCAGGTTGCCTACTGCAAATACACCAAGCGCATAAAGGAGAAGTTTACGTCTCTCCATACGTGCAGTGACGGCTATGACGATCGGTGTGCCGAAGGCATAGGCCAGAGAAAAAACGGTAATCAGCTGACCTGCGACCGATACGGAGACACCTACATCTGCAGCCACCTTATCCAAAATCCCTGCAATAATATATTCGGATGTCCCAACTAGAAAGCTAATAATAGCCAGCATATAAATTTTCAATGCATTCGACATACTGGTAAAGCTCCTCTCTATACTTTAATGTTTTATATTTCTAGTTCTATAGAAATAATGTTCAAAAAAAATTACTCCAGCAAATAAGGCGCATATTTCTGTGCCATTTCGCGGTTTACGCTGTAGTAGATATACGTTCCTTCCTTGCGGAGGTTCAACAGTCCACAGTCTGTCAATTGCTTCAAGTGATGGGAAAGCGTTGAGCTGGCCACTGATTCCAGCTTAGACTCGATATCCGAGCAACACAAAGTTGTCTCCTCCGTAAGGAGTAAGGCAATTTTGATTCTCGTGGGTTCTCCGAGCGCTTTGTACACTTTAATAGCTTGACGCACATTCGCATTTTCTTCTACCATCGTAAATTCACCTTTTTTTTAAATGTAGTTATTTCTATATCCGTAAAAATAATGTAGCACACCTTTTTTTGAATGTAAACAGAGAATAAGACTGTGTAGTTATTTTAACAGATGAGTCGCTTGGGCTTTCCGTCAAAATAGCTACCACCTTGCCAGGCTCTCATGCCAGGAACACCTGAAATCTGGTGCTTCCGGCTTCTTGGGTTCGCAGCCTGAATCAGCTCTCCCCGCAACATGATTAAACTTCGAGTTAAATAAGGATAGGATGGAATGTTTTATTTGAGACCGTTATGTAAAAGTAACTTGCGTTGTAGAATACGGTTGAAATTTTTGCCATACTTATGGCGACAATCGTAAAAGCTATTTATAATTGAACGCTAGTATTCTGGAGGAAGCCACAATGTTAAAATAGTCATACAGAGCCGTTTATCAGGCATCATCCCTCATCAGTAAGTGGAATGAGTGACCCCAGAACGGACGATTAATTTAGTTTCCCGCTAACAGGCATAACAGTCACGGAGGATAAGAAAATGAACAACTCGGAATGGGCAGAGTCCTATTTTCCAATATATACAGCAGACAGCATTCAATCATTATATAGTACGTCAACCATGCCGATACATAGAATCCATGAGAACTTGACCGTTCTATTGGCTGTTTCGAGTGGTAAGGGCTCACTTCATCTCGACGATCACATCTACGAACTCACCGATGGGATAGTAATCCTTGTTCCGGCGAAGAGTGATGTTGTAATACAGGGGAATCAGATGCATCCTCTTCATATATTCACGCTATCCATCAGCACACAAGAACAGAAGAGATCACTGCCCGTGCAAGCCATGGGGCGGTCCAGTGTGCTTGCGTCAGGAACCCTTATTGAGTTCTATGAACCAACGATTGCAGCTCAGCTTGAGGAGCTCTATATGTATCGTTTACCTGGCAATGAAGTCAGGCATATGCGTAACCAGATTCTGTTTCATCAAGTACTGATGAGTCTTTTGGAACGAATGGAAGCAAAATATATTGCGAGTGAGCAACCGTCTATGGAACGCAGCATCGTATTTATGGAGAACCATTTTAGTGAGAAAATAACAACCGAAGGACTTTCCGAAATTGCGGGGGTCAGTCGATCTCACTACTCCACTCTTTTTAAGCAGCTAACTGGATTCGCACCGAATGAGTATCTCTCACGCTTGCGTGTTCACCGTGCCAAAGAGTTATTGATTGGCGGGTCCGCTTCACTTCGTGAGATCGCGCTGAAGGTTGGATATAAAGATGAATTCTATCTTAGTCGTCGTTTCAAGCAGCAAACAGGAGAGAGTCCATCAGGTTACACACGTCGCAGACCTTCTCAACGAGTGGCTGTGTGGTGTGCACCTTATGCAAGCCATCTAATGTTACTTGGATTGGAACCAGCGGTAGTCATCTCGGAAAGCAGCGAATATGTAAGCACAGAGGGAGTTAGCCCACCTCAAACGATACGTTTTATCCATTCTGACAGTTCACCTGAACAAATAAAGTCCGTATTGCTAGATGCTAATATTGAGCTCATCATTGCAGCAAATCAGCATCTACATATGAACGGATTAAGTTCTGAACGTCTGAGATCCATCGCTCCTATTGTTGAAATTGCGTGGATGGAGCTTGGGTGGAAAGAACATCTGCGGTTTATCGCACAGGCGATTCAAAGATTGGAGAAGGCAGAACAATGGCTGGCAGACTTTGAAAGGGAAGAACAGCAGGCACGTGAAGCCATTCAAACAAGCCCGATTGTGAATGAGACACTGACCATTCTCGTCATAAAACCGGATACCTTACAAATATATGGAATTAGAAATGTCGGATATGTGATGTATCAATCGCTCGGATTACGACCTTCGGCCAAGATTGCCCAGGAAATAGAGAGGTTTGGCGACCAATTTCATTCGGTTACTATCCAACTTTCGCAACTTCAGGATTACGAGGGCACTCGTATGCTCGTCATTGTTTTTCCAGATGAAAAAGGGTCAAAGGCTCATTCAGAAGGTATATTTAACTCGGAATACTGGAAAGGGCTTGAGGCAGTGAAGCGAAATCGGATCTATCATCTGGAGCAGGAAGAGTGGATACCCTACAATCCGGTTTCCATTCGTTTGCAGCTCGGACGGGCTGTATCCTTATGGACTGCCATCCAATAATCCAAAGGTTTTCTCAAACAAAAAGGCATGGTTAGGTTCATCCTGCATGCCTATAATTAGCTATTGTAATGAGAATGATTTTCATATTCAAAGAGAAAAGGGAGAGAGTCATCTAATGAGAAAGCTTTTTGTTCCATTTATATTAGTTCTGGTTTTATTGCTTAGCGCTTGTGGAAGCAACTCAGCCAAAGATACAACGGAGAATGCAACTACATCCAACGAATCCAATTCTTCGAACACGGATTCAGCAGGTTCTTCATCCGAGTCAGATTCGGGCACGTTCACTTATCAATCGGAGACAGGTCCTGTGGAAGTTCCCTCCCACCCGCAACGTGTGGTTGTGCTGACCCGATTCCTGACAGGAAACGTGATGGCACTGGATGTACCGCTGGTCGGTGTGGATGAAATGTCCAAGGAGAACCCAAATTTCAAAGATAAACTAGCGAATACAGAGGCGGTTACCGATGAAAGTCTGGAGAAAATTATTGAATTGAACCCAGATCTAATTATCGGCCTGTCTGATATCAAGAACGTAGACAAGCTGAAGCAAATTGCTCCAACAGTCACCTATACATATGGTAAGGTGGACTTCCTCAAGCAACAACTGGAGATCGGAAAACTTGTGAACAAAGAAAAAGAAGCACAGGCTTGGGTTGAAGATTTTGACGCTCGAAGCAAAAAAGTAGGGGAAGAAATCAAAGCTAAAATTGGCGCAAATGCGACTGTATCCGTTATTGAAACGTTCAATAAACAACTTTATGTTTATGGCGAGAAATTCGGACGTGGAACGGAAATACTGTATGATCAATTCGGTTTAGGCATGCCAGATAAGGTCAAGGAAGCTACCAAGAAAGACGGATTCTTTGCTGTATCGAACGAAGTACTGAAAGACTACATGGGAGACTATGTAATATTCAGTAAAAATGCCGATGAGGACAATTCGTTCCAAAATACCGAAACATACAAAAATATTGATGCGGTGAAAAATAATCGAGTATTCGAAGCGGATGCCAAGGCATTTTACTTCAATGATCCACTGAGCATGGAATACCAGCTGGAATTCTTTATCGAACATTTTCTTGGCAAGTAAACCTTGAACGCGATGAAAAATAAACAACTTCCTTTTCGGTTTGCAACCAAGCTGCTGGGTAGTGTACTCGTACTTATCGTGTGTTTCATCATCGCCATGATGTTTGGCGCAGAAGAAACGACATTTCGCAATCTGTGGCTGACCCTGACCTCTGCGACGAAGAACGATAATATTCTTATTCTTCGAGAGATCAGACTTCCACGGGAACTCGCTGCCATGCTGATTGGAGCGGCTCTCGCCGTCTCCGGAGGCATCATGCAAGGAATTACTCGCAATCCGCTGGCTGATCCTGGACTGCTTGGTCTGACTTCAGGGGCCAATATGGCACTCGCCCTGGCTTTTGTTTTCATGCCATCACTCGGATATTTTGGAATTATGGTTGCTTGTTTTGTTGGTGCTGCACTTGGAGCAGCTTTGGTTATTGTGCTTGGCTCGATGCGGAGGGGCAGCTTATCCCCTATCCGGGTAGTGCTAGCTGGGGCAGCGGTATCCGCTTTTATGTATGCCATCTCGGATGGTATCAGTATCTTTTTCAAAATTTCCAAGGATGTATCCATGTGGACTTCGGGAGGACTCATCGGAACGACATGGGGGCAGATTCAAGCTATTGCGCCTGTCATACTGATTGGTTTAGCTGTAGTTCCGTTTCTTTCCAACCAGATCAACATTCTTAGCTTGAGCGATGAAGTGGCGACTGGACTGGGGCAGAAGCTTGTACTCGTCAAAACTGTTCTGTTCCTGCTGGTCATCGTGCTTACCGGAGCGTCGGTTGCATTGATCGGAAATATGGCCTTTGTCGGCTTAATGATCCCGCATATTGTCCGTAAATTGGTAGGCACGGACTATCGGTATATTATACCCGTATCCATTTTTGCCGGAGCATCGTTTATGCTGCTTGCCGAAACACTGGGTCGAACGATAAATGCACCTTACGAAACACCGGTGGTCGCCATTGCTTCCATGCTTGGTTTACCTTTCTTCCTGTTCGTTGTGCGTAGAGGGGGCAAAGCATTCTCATGACAATGTCTGCGCGAATTCGCAAGCAACGAATGATTCTGCTCGTGTGTTTGCTGCTGATCCTCATCACAGCTGTGGTAGGTATGAGCTGGGGTTATTCCTCGTTGTCTTTCAAAAGGGTAATTCCGGTGTTATTTGGCCAAGGCACATTCAAAGAAGACTTTGTTCTGTTTTCGGTCCGATTACCTCGAATTTTTATTACATTACTAGCTGGTATGGCGCTTGCGCTGTCAGG
Source organism: Paenibacillus taichungensis (assembly GCF_013359905.1). GTDB lineage: Bacteria > Bacillota > Bacilli > Paenibacillales > Paenibacillaceae > Paenibacillus > Paenibacillus taichungensis. The sequence continues at coordinate 1,128,358 of NZ_JABMCC010000121.1, forward strand.
CTCTATTTTGCAAAGTATTACGCGTAATGATTTGGCCGATCCAGGCATCATCGGAATCAATTCAGGTGCAGGTGTTGCTGTTGCGATCTTCTTTCTGTATTTCCCGATTGAAGCGGGCACGTTCGTTTATATGTTGCCGTTAGCTGCTTTTATCGGTGCATTACTGACTGCGGCGCTCATCTATCTGTTCTCCTATAGTCGGACCAAGGGACTTGATCCCATAAAAATGGTGCTGGTCGGGGTTGGATTCTCGATGGCGCTGTCAGGCATCATGATCGTCATTATCTCTTCCGCGGAGCGTTCCAAGGTCGACTTTATTGCCAAATGGATATCCGGAAACATATGGGGGGCAGACTGGCCATTCATATGGGCTTTGCTGCCTTGGCTGATTGTGTTAATCCCGCTTACTTTGTTCAGAACCAGACGGCTTGATCTGATGGGGCTGAACGAAGAAACAGCGATCGGAGTGGGTTTGAAGCTTGAGCGGGAACGCTTGGTACTCATGGTGATTGCTGTTGCAGCCGCCGCATCTGCTGTATCGGTTACGGGAGGGATCGCGTTTATCGGTTTGATGGCTCCACACATCGCCAAAGCGCTGGTCGGTCCACGTAATTCGTTATTTATTCCTGTTGCCGTTCTGCTTGGAGGCTGGCTTCTATTAATTGCCGATACGGTTGGGCGCAACCTGGTTGACCCTGATGGAATTGCAGCTGGAATTATGGTCTCCCTAATCGGTGTGCCGTATTTTGTCTATTTATTATTGAAGAAATAATCTAAAAAAGTTTTAGACTAATTCAATACTTAGCTAATCAGGCTATCTTTTTGTCGTCAAGACAAGGGATGGCCTTTGTTTGTAGTTTTGACGGTGGAGGGTGAACTCAGGCAACCCAATATGACTTGATTTGTGTGATAAGATAAAATAGGCACAGTTTAAACCGATTCTAAAAGATAGGTGGAATTACCATGACAGATGTGGGCCAATTAGCTTCAATATTTGCAGATCATTCTTATAAAATAGATGGAATCAATCGATTGGTTTTGCAACCCAAAAGTATATTGCGTGAATTCAGAACATTAAATCATGGATTTCTTTTTGTGGTACGGGGAGAAGCCAGTATGTCAGTAGATGGAACGTTATACGAGTTACAGCCCGGGTCTGTTTTTCATGCAGCACCTGGCATGCAGCTGGACTCACAAGTGAAAGGCCATTCGGAGTATGAATATTATTTACTGTTTTATAGTTTTGACCAATTGGAAAAGGGCGACAGTGTTCAGGAATGCGACTCTCATTTCAAATTGGAATCCGGTGCCAATCCAAGGGTTGTTGAATTACTGGTCATGCTGCAGGAACAATTGCACTCGCAAGGGGGAATTGGCAAACTGCGAGTCAAAGAATTATTTTTGAGCATCATGGTTCAGGTTTTTACAGGCTGCAGTCAACGGGAAAGTGGAACTTCGCCGAGTGAAAAGGTGATTGAGCAAGCCATCTCTTATATACATGGACATTACATGAATCTGCTGACACTGGATGAGCTAGCAGAGTTACATGGTATGAGTTCAAAGCGTTTCTCATACTTTTTTCACAAATACACGGGATTCCGCCCAATTGACTATGTCATCCATTATCGCATGGAGAGGGCAGGGGAGCTGCTGAAATCAGGTAGTTATTTGATTCGCGATGTTGCGATCAGTGTTGGTTATACCAATCCGCTCTATTTCAGTCGAATTTTTAAAAGTAAATTTGGTGTTTCTCCTTCGGAGTACATGCATCTTGATTAAGCCTCCATTAGACAATAGTACATCCCAAATTGGTGATTTGTGCATTCGCATTTTCAATGATCCTTGCTATAGTATTAAATGATAATGAGAATCATTATTATAAAAGGTTGGAAGGTTGACTGAGATGAATACAATAAAAGCTCTTTTTTCTCTCGATGCGTCCTCGGTCGTTCTAACCATGCAGGAATAAATTGAAGAATGTTGGACAAACCAATTCGGAAATGAGGGTATTCAAGATGAAAGATCATGAAGTGTTTGATGTAACGATTATTGGTGGTGGGCCTGCCGGATTATTTTCAGCTTTTTATAGCGGTTTGCGTGAAATGAAAACCAAAATCATTGAATTTCAGCCCTATCTAGGCGGTAAGGTGCATGTGTATCCTGAAAAAATGATCTGGGATATAGGGGGATTACAACCCGTTCCGGGCGCACAACTAATCGAACAAATGGTCAATCAGGGGCTGACTTTCCAGCCAGAGGTTGTTCTTGGAGAAAAGGTCACCTCCATATCCAAGGATGAGCAAGGACACTTCGTACTGCACACCGCTTCTGAGGAAAAACATTACTCCAAAACTGTGATTTTAGCTATTGGTGGAGGAATTCTGAAGCCGATTAAACTGGAAATTGAAGGTGCAGAACGTTTCGAGGTTACGAACTTACATTATACAGTCAAATCACTGTCCCGTTTCAAGGACAAAACGGTTCTGATCTCGGGTGGTGGTAATGCGGCGATTGATTGGGCAAACGAGCTTGCCCTTATTGCCAAACAAGTCTATTTAACGTATCGGAAAGATACGCTGAAAGGCCATGAAGCTGAAATATCACGTCTTGAGAACAGTTCAGTCGTATGCCTGCTTAATACAACGATTGAGAAGCTGATCGCTACAGACGATCATCAACAGATTGAGACAGTTGTGCTGAAACGTAATGAGGACGGAGCTTCATTGGAGCTGGCCGTGGATGAGGTCATCATTAACTACGGTTATGAGCGGGACAAGGAATTGCTGGTGAATAGTCATATTAAAATTGATATGAAGGATCATTGGATCGCAGGCACACCAGTCAGCGAAACATCTGTTCCGGGCATTTTTGCTGCCGGAGATATTTTGCATCATGAAGGGAAGCTTCTTTTGATCGCAGGAGCGTTCCAGGACGCAGCCAATGCCGTGAACAAAGCCAAACTATACGTAACACCCGAAGCCAATACACATGGAATGGTTTCCTCACACAATGACTTGTTCACGCAGAAAAACCGTGAGCTGATGAAGCATCTATACACCAAATAAAATACACAAACTAAAATGGTCATCATAAAAATCTTCGTTCAATATCAAAAAAGCCGCTCACCGTCAGCATGACGAGGAGCGGTTTCTTTTTCACAAGCCGACGATCTCGTCGGTCTGCTTAATTAATTAGTGTAAGGCTCATGTTTTAGCGTTTAACCGCTTCTCCAGCGAATACTTCAACGTTCATTGGAGCGGCCATGAATGCTGCTGCTTGTTGAACGAAAGCCTGGAAATGGGCGCTAGCATTATGGGAAGCTGTAGCGGCTTCGTCTTTCCACAGCTCAATCATCGTGTAGTGATGTTCGCGTTCAGCACTTTTGGCGAGATCATAGCTGATGTTGCCTTCTTCATTACGTGTTGCAGGGATCAGCACTTTTGTAGCTTCCAAAAAAGCTTGTTCCTGGTCTGGTTTAACTTGCAAGTGAGCGTGAATGATAATCATAATATTCAACCTCCATTAGTGTATTTAGAATGTTGTTATTGTTTGAAATGTAACTGGTGCTGGAGCACGTATTGACTGATATTATGCCCAAGTCGTAATTGTCTCAACAGGCAGACGGTAGGAAGGGTGACCTTCTTTGGCCGATTTACCGATCGAGATCAGCATAACGGGTTGGTAACGATCTTTATCCATACCGAATGCTTCAGCAATTTGATCTTTCTCATAACCACCGATTGGGTTAGTATCATAACCATGAGCACGTGCAGCGAGCATCAATTGCATGGAAGCCAGACCTGCGTCAATCAGATTGACATCGCGAAGAGCGGAAGCGGGCATATTTTCGTAATAAGGCATTACAGTTTTGAGCTGCATATCCTTGACTTCCTGTGGCATATAACCAAGCTCTACCGCTTTACCAAAAATTTCGTCCATGTACTCGACATTGTTCATATCAATAAATACACCAACGACTGCTGCGGAAGTCAAAACCTGATTTTGGTTGAATCTAGCGAGAGGAGCAAGCTTTTCTTTGCCTTCAGCCGTATCTACAACGAGAAAACGCCAAGGTTGCAAATTGATGGAAGATGGGGCGCGAGAAGCTTCTGACAGAATTTCTGTCATTTCTTCACGGCTGATTTTGACTTCAGGATCGTATAGTTTTACAGACCGGCGGCCGTAAGTAATTTCGTTAAAATCATTTGTCTTTTGAAAAGTGCTTTGGAATGTACTCATGTATGATTCTCTCCTCTATATATGGTTTAGAAATTGTTTTGCATTCGTTCCAGGAAATCGGCGAGAGCGTAAACTTCATCTTCGTTGAATCCCTGTAAAATCTGGTTAATATAATTGGTTTTCTCTGCCTTGTAGCCTTCAATCTGCTTCCGACCATGGTCCGTCAGACGAACAAACGTTACCCGGTTATCATCGGGATTTTTACGTCTCGTGACCATCAGGTCCGCCTCAAGCTGTTTCAAGTGACGTGTGATTGCAGCACTATCGATGTTGATGATTTTCTGGAGCATGGACTGGTTAATCTCGTCCACCTGATCCAACTCATGCAAAATCTCAAAGCGAGAGGAACTGATACCAGTACAGCGTTCGAATTTGGGACTAATTTTATTCCCCAGTACGTTCAGCAGATTGATTATCTGCTCTTCTTTGGAAACAATACGTGTCATGACTAGACCTCCCGGGTGAATCTCGACCATGAACAACGGCTTATGTGAACAAAATACATAAAGTTGCCATTATACAGTGCCATTGCTTAGTCAGTGAAATATGCTAAGTTAATCTTTGACGTATCAATATTTGATGCATCAATCATTGATGGCTCAATTAATATATCATGAGTATTTTGATTTTGCAACAGGGTAGTCATGAGAAGATAAATCCATCTATTCCAAAGCGAAAGTCTTCTTAGTTCCGTAGGTGTAGGTTATCCAATTAAGTAACTATATATCGATTTCCAGCCGGACGATAATAGCATATGGGAGGGCTGCCGAGTCAGTTTAGTTGATCAAGGATTAGAGTGATGAGTCTCTTTGCAATGCATTAGACTTTCCTATATACTTCAAGCTATTGATCAATTAATTACTAATGAATGGAGGCGTGATTACCATGGCTAAAGATGCAGCGGTGTCGGTTAATCGACGTAGTGATATCATATCCGCAGCTATTGAGGTGTTTGCTGAAATCGGCTATTTTCGGGCGACCACAGCTCAAGTAGCAGAAAGGGCAAATATTTCGCAACCGTATATCTTTCGTTTTTTTAAAAGTAAAGAGGCTTTGCTTCTAACAGCGCTGGAGGTATCTTGGACGCGAGTAATTGATTCATTCCGAGCGGTGGTGGAGACAGCTACTCCAGATCAATTGGAGAACGAGTTAACAGAAGCCTATGAGGAGATTCTTAAATCTCACAAGAACGAAATTTTGCTGCAAATGCAGGCTCAGACGATTCAGGAGGAAGTCATCCGTCAAGCCATGCAAAAAGGGTTCACTGAGGTGCGAGATATGGTATTGGAAGCTTTCACAGCAGCAGGCAGTGCCAATCCAAAGCAAAGAACGTTAATATTCCTGGCAATTGGCATGTTATGTAATATATCGACCTCACTGCATATGCCAGAGCTTATGGATAGATAGAAAGGGAAGAATCCCTTTTTGCATTTTAGTTATTGATCAATCACTAAATATACGTTATATTGTGTTTAAGTAAGTAATTGATCAATAACTAATTGAGAGAAAGAGGTTGAGATGAAATGAACAGAGCAATCGTAGTTGGGGCAACAGGTGGAACGGGCGCAGCAATTACAGAGGAATTGATTAAACGTGGCATTTCTACAACCATTTTTGGTCGCTCACGTCAAAAACTGGAGCAACTTGCGGTAAAGCTTGGTTCCCCTGATTACCTTCAAATCGCTGTGGGAGATGCGTTCCGACCTGATGATATAGTAGCTGCTTCACTAGGAGCTGATGTAATGTTTCACTGTGCGAATGTACCTTATAACGAAATGGAGAGTAAGCTGATCCCTTTGGGTGAATCCGTTATGGAGGCGGCAGAACAACTGGGCCTGAAGGTGGTCGTCATTGACGGGATTTATCCTTATGGCAGAAGACAAATGAAAGAAGTGACTGAAGAACATCCAAAGCAGCCGCATACTCGAAAAGGCAAAACTCGACTTGCCTTTGAGCAGATGTTATTTAGCGGTCAATGGCGCAAAGCGCAAGTGATGATTGTTCGATTGCCTGATTATTATGGCCCTACTGCCAATCAGGCTTCATACCTGGGGTCTACGCTTGAAGCAATAGCGGAAGGGAAAATGACTTTTTTTATCGGAACTATGAAAACGCCACGAGAATATGTCTATTTGCCAGATGCGGCGGTCATGGTTGTGGAGTTGGCGAGCAGAGATGATGCCTACGGGCAGAACTGGAATATTCCTGGTGCTGGCGTAATATCGGGCAAGGAAATCGTACGTATTGCACAACAGGTCGCGGGTAAAGCGAAACCGGTCATAGCCCTCGGCAAAACAGGACTTTCGCTGCTTGGATTGGCCGTACCGGTAATGAAAGAAATTGTTGAAATGTTATATTTGACAGAAGAACCGCTGGTGTTGAGTAAAACGAAATACGAGGCCAACATTGGGCCGGTGAAGATGACTTCTTTTGAAGAAGGGATTACACAGACGATAGGTGAGCTGCAAAAGAAATAAATGTGTTATGTTCAATTGTAATTGATCAATCAATAATTAAAATACGTTATGACTCGGTTAATGCTTACGACCTAAACCCAAATGATGCATGGTGATATGACTTCATTAATGGGCGGTGCACAAGACCTGTCCTAGACATAGAGTGTAGTATTGCAAAAGCGGAGAATTGATACGGTGTACAAGGAGGGGGGATTTTCTTGTGAGCTATATATCCAAAAAGGAGCGCAAAATGTCCTCCATCAGTACAACCAGACGCAAATTAAAAAAAGCAGGCACTCGCGTTTCTAAAAAAGGAAAAGTCAAATGTAAATCTAAAAAGAAGCTTACGCTAAAAAAGAAAAGAGCACTCAGATCCAGATGTCGTGTGCTTCGTGGACCGAGGGGATATAGAGGGTTTCAAGGAAAAACAGGAGCTATTGGAGCTACGGGAACCACAGGAGCTATGGGATTAGCAGGTAAGATGGGGAGTACGGGAGCTACTGGCTTGATAGGAATAACAGGATTGACTGGAGTAACAGGTAAAGCTGGTGGCCGGGGAGTTACAGGAAGTACAGGGGTAACTGGGTCAACCGGAATCCCAGGCATAACTGGTGTGACAGGTGCAACAGGAATTACTGGTGATCCAGGAGTCACAGGTGCAACAGGCTCGACAGGGGTAACAGGAGCGATGGGCGATCCTGGGGTGACCGGAGTGACAGGTAATACAGGTTCGACCGGAGCTACCGGAGCTGTGGGAGCAATGGGCACAACAGGTGTAACTGGAACCACAGGTAGCACTGGAGTGACAGGTGTTACAGGTAATACAGGTGTGACTGGGGCTACTGGAGTAACGGGGCTTGATGGGGTAACTGGTGCAACCGGGGCAACTGGAACGACAGGTGCGACTGGCTTAGCTGGGATAACCGGTACGACAGGATCAACGGGATCAACAGGAACCAGCGGCGCGACAGGATCTACTGGGGTAACAGGTGTGACAGGTGCCACCGGAATAGGAACAACTGGAGCCGCCGGCGTGACGGGATCAACGGGTGTAACCGGAGGAACGGGGCTTGATGGGGTAACTGGTGCAACCGGGGCAACGGGAACGACAGGTGCGACTGGCTTAGCTGGGATAACCGGTACGACAGGAGCCATCGGAACCACCGGACCCACAGGATCTACGGGTATAACCGGTGAGACAGGTGCCACTGGAACCGGAACAACTGGAGCTACAGGTGCGACGGGTTCAACTGGGGTAACAGGTGCGACAGGTTCAACTGGAACTACCGGCGTCACTGGCACGACAGGATCTACTGGGGTAACAGGTGTGACAGGCGCAACTGGAGTAGGAGTCACCGGGGCTACTGGAACTACCGGAGCAACGGGTCTTACTGGAGTAACAGGTGCGACAGGCGCAACCGGTACAACTGGCGCCACAGGATTTACAGGTGTGACTGGTGCAACCGGAATAGGAATCACCGGGGCTACCGGAGCCACAGGTACGACAGGGTCTACTGGTGAAACTGGTGCGACAGGCGCAACCGGAACCGGAGTTACAGGAGCAACGGGTCTTACTGGAGTAACAGGTACGACAGGAGCCACGGGAACAACAGGAGCTACTGGTGCACCAGGGCTTACTGGTGAAACTGGTGCGACAGGTGCCACCGGAGTAGAAGTCACCGGGGCTACCGGCGCCACCGGCGCGACGGGTTCAACTGGGGTAACAGGTGCGACAGGTGCAACAGGAACAGGAGTCACCGGGGCTACTGGAACTACCGGAGCCACCGGCGCGACGGGTTCAACTGGGGTAACAGGTGCGACAGGTGCAACAGGAACAGGAGTCACCGGGGCTACTGGAACTACCGGAGCCACAGGCACGACAGGATCTACTGGGGTAACAGGTGCGACAGGTGGAACGGGTCTTACTGGAGTAACTGGTGCAACCGGCGCAACCGGGACAGGAACAACTGGGGCCACCGGCGCAACAGGATTTACAGGTGCAACTGGAGCAACAGGAATTGGAGTCACCGGAGCTACCGGAGCAACGGGTCTTACTGGGGTAACAGGTGAGACAGGTGCCACCGGAACGGGAGCTACAGGGGCCACGGGAGCAACGGGTCTTACTGGAGTAACAGGTGCGACAGGCGAAACCGGAACGGGAACAACTGGAGCCACTGGTGCAACGGGGCTTACTGGAGTAACTGGTGAAACAGGTGCAACCGGAACCGGAACGACAGGAGCCACAGGATCTACTGGAGTAACAGGTACGACAGGAGCCACGGGAACAACAGGAGCTACTGGTGCACCGGGGCTTACTGGTGAAACTGGTGCGACAGGTGCAACAGGAACAGGAGTCACCGGGGCTACTGGAACTACCGGAGCCACAGGCACGATAGGATCTACTGGGGTAACAGGTGCGACAGGTGCAACGGGAACAGGAACAACAGGAGCCACAGGTGGAACGGGTCTTACTGGAGTAACTGGTGAGACAGGTGCCACTGGAACAGGAACAACGGGAGCCACCGGAGCAGCGGGTCTCACTGGGGTAACTGGTGCAACAGGCGCAGCCGGAACCGGAGCTACTGGAGCTACTGGAGCTACTGGAGCAACAGGATTTACAGGTGCAACTGGTGTGACTGGCGTAACCGGAGTAACTGGTACAACAGGAGCCATCGGACCCACAGGATCTACGGGTATAACCGGTGAGACAGGTGCCACTGGAACCGGAACAACTGGAGCTACAGGTGCGACGGGTTTAACAGGTGCAACAGGTGTGACAGGTGCAACCGGAGTAGGAGTCACCGGGGCTACCGGCGCCACAGGCGCGACGGGTTCAACTGGAGTAACAGGTGCGACAGGCGAAACCGGAACGGGAACAACTGGAGCCACTGGTGCAACGGGGCTTACTGGAGTAACAGGTGAGACAGGTGCCACCGGAACGGGAACAACGGGAGCTACTGGTGCAACGGGACTTACTGGTGAAACAGGTGTGACTGGAGCAACAGGAATTGGAGTCACCGGAGCTACCGGAGCAACGGGTCTTACTGGGGTAACAGGTGAGACAGGTGCCACCGGAACGGGAGCTACAGGGGCCACGGGAGCAACGGGGCTTACTGGAGTAACTGGTGAAACAGGTACAACCGGAACCGGAACGACAGGAGCCACAGGCGCGACGGGACTTACTGGTGCGACAGGTGCAACCGGTACAACTGGCGCCACAGGATTTACAGGTGTGACTGGTGCAACCGGAATAGGAATCACCGGGGCTACCGGAGCCACAGGTACGACAGGGTCTACTGGTGAAACTGGTGCGACAGGTGCGACAGGTGCCACCGGAGTAGGAGTCACCGGATCTACTGGTGTGACCGGTGTAACAGGCGTAACTGGAGTAGGAGTCACCGGGGCTACCGGCGCCACCGGCGCGACGGGTTCAACTGGGGTAACAGGTGCGACAGGTGCAACGGGAACAGGAACAACAGGATCCACAGGTGGAACGGGTCTTACTGGAGCCACCGGCGCAACGGGTTTAACAGGTGTAACAGGCGCCACGGGAACAGGAATAACAGGAGCTGCTGGAGCAACAGGTCTTACTGGAGTGACAGGTGCAACAGGGCTTACTGGGGTAACTGGTGCGACAGGAGCCACCGGAACCGGAGCTACGGGAGCCACAGGTGCAGCGGGTCTTACTGGAGCTACCGGAGCAACGGGAACAGGAGCTACAGGCGCGACGGGTTTAACAGGTATAACTGGTGTGACAGGTGCAACGGGCTTAACTGGGGTAACGGGTGCGGCAGGAGCAACGGGGATTACTGGAGTAACTGGTGTGACAGGGGCAACCGGAACAACTGGAGCCACCGGTGCAACGGGACTTACTGGAGTAACTGGTGCGACAGGGGCAACGGGAACAGGAACAACAGGCTCTACTGGTGCAACTGGTGCAACTGGTGTGACTGGCCTAACCGGAGTAACTGGTACAACAGGAGCCATCGGAACCACCGGACCCACAGGATCTACGGGTATAACCGGTGAGACAGGTGCCACTGGAACCGGAACAACTGGAGCTACAGGTGCGACGGGTTTAACAGGTGCAACAGGTGAGACAGGTGCAACCGGAGTAGGAGTCACCGGGGCTACCGGCGCCACAGGCGCGACGGGTTCAACTGGGGTAACAGGTGCGACAGGCGCAACCGGTACAACTGGCCTCACAGGATTTACAGGTGTGAATGGTGCAACGGGAATAGGAATCACCGGGGCTACCGGAGCCACAGGTACGACAGGGTCTACTGGTGAAACTGGTCCGACAGGCGCAACCGGAACCGGAGTTACAGGAGCCACAGGATCTACTGGAGTAACAGGTACGACAGGAGCCACGGGAACAGGAGCTACTGGTGCACCGGGGCTTACTGGTGAAACTGGTGCGACAGGTGCCACCGGAGTAGGAGTCACCGGGGCTACCGGCGCCACCGGCGCGACGGGTTCAACTGGGGTAACAGGAGCCACAGGTGGAACGGGTTTGACAGGAGTAACTGGTGCAACCGGCGCAACCGGCGCAACCGGGACAGGAACAACTGGGGCCACCGGCGCAACAGGATTTACAGGTGCAACAGGTGTGACAGGCGCAACCGGAGTAGGAGTCTCCGGGGCTACTGGAACTACCGGAGCAACGGGTCTTACTGGAGTAACAGGTGCGACAGGCGAAACCGGAACGGGAACAACTGGAGCCACTGGTCCAACGGGGCTTACAGGAGTAACTGGTGAAACAGGTGCAACCGGAACCGGAACGACAGGAGCCACAGGCGCGACGGGACTTACTGGTGCGACAGGCGCAACCGGAACCGGAGTTACAGGGGCCACAGGATCTACTGGAGTAACAGGTACGACAGGAGCCACGGGAACAACAGGAGCTACTGGTGCACCGGGGCTTACTGGTGAAACTGGTGCGACAGGTGC
>NZ_JABMCC010000122.1 GCF_013359905.1 Paenibacillus taichungensis
AAGTGCTGGCAACTAAGATCAAGGGTTGCGCTCGTTGCGGGACTTAACCCAACATCTCACGACACGAGCTGACGACAACCATGCACCACCTGTCTTGAATGTTCCGAAGAAAAGGTACATCTCTGCACCGGTCATTCAGATATCAAGACCTGGTAAGGTTCTTCGCGTTGCTTCGAATTAAACCACATACTCCACTGCTTGTGCGGGTCCCCGTCAATTCCTTTGAGTTTCAGTCTTGCGACCGTACTCCCCAGGCGGAGTGCTTAATGTGTTAACTTCGGCA
>NZ_JABMCC010000008.1 GCF_013359905.1 Paenibacillus taichungensis
AGGTGCCAACGGAACGGGAGGTACAGGGGCAACGGGAGCAACGGGTCTTACTGGAGTAACAGGTGCGACAGGCGAAACCGGAAAGGGAACAACTGGAGACACTGGTGCAACGGGGCTTACTGGAGTAACTGGTGAAACAGGTGCAACCGGAACCGGAACGACAGGAGCCACAGGAGCTACTGGAGTAACAGGTACGACAGGAGCAACGGGAACAACAGGAGCTACTGGTGCACCGGGGCCTACTGGTGCAACGGGTGCGACAGGTGCAACAGGAACAGGAGTTACCGGGGCTACTGGAACTACCGGAGCCACAGGCACGACAGGATCTACTGGAGTAACAGGTGCGACAGGTGGAACGGGTCTTACTGGAGTAACTGGTGCAACCGGCGCAA
>NZ_JABMCC010000009.1 GCF_013359905.1 Paenibacillus taichungensis
CCCAGCTGGGTTCCCCCATCCGGCCACCCCCGGATAAAAGCTTGCTTACAGCTCCCCGAGGCAGTTTCGTGTTTGGCCACGTCCTTCATCGGCCCCTAGCGCCTAGGAATCCTCGTTGTGTTCTAGTAGCTTAACCAATTGCTCCAAGGAGCAAATGCAATCTACCGTTTTATTGAAACTTGTTTACACAAGTCCAGCTTAAAAAGGAATGTTTTAATTCGCAATTTTCGTTTCGATATCTAGTTTTCAAAGAACAAGCTTGTAAAATCTTGTTGGTGGAGCCAAGCGGGATCGAACCGCTGACCTCCTGCTTGCAAGGCAGGCGCTCTCCC
>NZ_JABMCC010000010.1 GCF_013359905.1 Paenibacillus taichungensis
GCACACGAACGTTAGTACAACTCAAATTTATACAGAGGTGTCTGTTGAGCGGAAGAAAGATGTGCTGTCGAGGTTCAATCCGAGAAATAACTTAAAGGTGTAAAATAAAACCTCCAAATAACTATAAATTATTTGGAGGTTGTTATGTTAGCAAGCAGTTTTTGGGATTTAGATTCTTGGGCCAAAATATTCAGCATAATTGCTGTTTTAATCCCAGCCTTATTAGCAATATATAAATATATAAAAAGGAAAAAAAA
>NZ_JABMCC010000011.1 GCF_013359905.1 Paenibacillus taichungensis
AGCCGTATCGGAAGGTGCGGCTGGATCACCTCCTTTCTATGGAGAATCGTTTCCCGTAGCGGAAACATTCAAATACAAAATCTAGCCAGGTCGGCTAGTTACTCACTCGTTGCTCAGTTTTGAGAGCTCAAACTCTCAAACAGCTTGCTTTTGCATGGAGCTTGTTCTTTGAAAACTAGATATCGAAACGAAAATTGCGAA
>NZ_JABMCC010000012.1 GCF_013359905.1 Paenibacillus taichungensis
CCCCTGTATCGCCGGTAACTCCAGTCGCCCCGGTTACACCTGTATCTCCCGTGGCTCCAGTACTTCCCGTTACACTGACACCTGTGGCTCCAGTTACTCCCGCAGCCCCTGTATCGCCGGTAACCCCAGTCGCCCCGGTTACACCTGTATCTCCCGTGGCTCCAGTACTTCCCGTTACACTGACACCTGTGGCTCCAGTTACTCCCGCA
>NZ_JABMCC010000013.1 GCF_013359905.1 Paenibacillus taichungensis
TAATATGGGCGGCATTGCCTTCCTGCTGTTCGAGTTCCGCAATCAAGGTGAGATATTTGTGCTTCCGTATACGGCCCTGATACACTACTAGACGTCTTAAAATCAAAATAAGGGATCAAGTATCCATGTCTCGGATTTCGAGATACACTCTTACCTTATGCCGTCTAATCGTGCTCCGGCGCAGTACCTCGGCGTCGTGCTGAAGCTTTGGACGGCATCAGGCTCATTATTATCATCTGCTTTCAATGCACTGCAGACATGCTGGCGATACGGATGGACTCGTTCCGGTGCCCGTTTTGCGGTTTCGCGGCTTGGCAATTATCGACGTCTCAAGAGATTCTGCATGCCGACATAGCGGCAGCAGCGGCACACGAAATTAGCAAAGGGCATCTTGTCGATCGGGTGAAACGGTATCACTGTGCGAATGA
>NZ_JABMCC010000014.1 GCF_013359905.1 Paenibacillus taichungensis
GTATAACCGGTGAGACAGGTGCCACTGGAACCGGAACAACTGGAGCTACTGGTGCGACGGGTTTAACAGGTGCAACAGGTGTGACAGATGCACCTGTAGCAGGAGTCACCGGGGCTACCGGCGCGACAGGCGCGACTGGGTCAACTGGAGAAACAGGTGCGACAGGCGAAACCGGAACGGGAACAACTGGAGCCACCGGTGCAACGGGACTTACTGGAGTAATTGGTGCGACAGGTGCAACGGGAACAGGAACAACAGGAGCCACAGGTGGAACGGGTCTTACTGGAGTAACTGGTGAGACA
>NZ_JABMCC010000015.1 GCF_013359905.1 Paenibacillus taichungensis
AAACACGGTGCGGCAAGCGAAACAAATAAGCTTCGAAAGAAACTTAAAAAAAGAGCTTGCAAAGTTGGTTCGGATGTGATAAGATATAAAAGTTGCTGAGGTGAACAACACACGGCAATGAAATAAGTTTGATCTTTGAAAACTGAACAACGAGTGAGTAACGATCTTGCTTGCAAGATCGACGCTGAGAAATCGGTACACGTCTTCGGACTGTATGATTTCGAAGCAAAATAAATGAGATTTTTAATCTCGTCAGTTTCAAAATGAGCTTATCGCTCTTTTCAATACTTTATTGGAGAGTTTGATCCTGGCTCAGGACGAACGCTGGCGGCATGCCTAATACATGCAAGTCGA
>NZ_JABMCC010000016.1 GCF_013359905.1 Paenibacillus taichungensis
GGGGTAACCGCAAGGAGCCAGCCGCCGAAGGTGGGATAGATGATTGGGGTGAAGTCGTAACAAGGTAGCCGTATCGGAAGGTGCGGCTGGATCACCTCCTTTCTATGGAGAATCGTTTCCCGAGTGGAAACATTCAAATACGCAGCTTAGCTGCAAAAACTACTCACTCGTTGCTCAGTTTTGAGAGCTCAAACTCTCAAACAGCTTGCTTTTGCATGGAGCTTGTTCTTTGAAAACTAGATATCGAAACGAAAATTGCGAATTAGAACATTCCTTTTTAAGCTGAACTTGTGTAA
>NZ_JABMCC010000017.1 GCF_013359905.1 Paenibacillus taichungensis
GATGAAAGAGTTCGCTTGGCGGCGTCCTACTCTCCCAGGACCCTGCGGTCCAAGTACCATCGGCGCTAGAGGGCTTAACGGTCGTGTTCGGGATGGGTACGTGTGGAACCCCTCCGCCATCGCCACCAAACGCATAGCTTAACTTACATCTCAGAGTTTATTCTCTGAAAACTAGATCCGAAACGAAATGTGCGATTTTAAAACTTGCATATTGGATAAGCCCTCGACCGATTAGTACTGGTCAGCTCCATGCATTGCTGCACTTCCACCCCCAGCCTATCTACCTCGTCGTCTTCAAGGGGTCTTACATACTGGGAAATCTCATCTTGAGGGGGGCTTCAC
>NZ_JABMCC010000018.1 GCF_013359905.1 Paenibacillus taichungensis
ATGGCAATTTATTTGTAAATTTTTAGAGGAATATATTGAAATGTGTCGAATAGATTGATGTAGTATAGAAGTTATGATCAGAATTGCAAAAGCAATCTATCAGAAAATTATATACTAATAACTATAAATTATTTGGAGGTTGTTATGTTAGCAAGCAGTTTTTGGGATTTAGATTCTTGGGCCAAAATATTCAGCATAATTGCTGTTTTAATCCCAGCCTTATTAGCAATATATAAATATATAAAAAGGAAAAAAAA
>NZ_JABMCC010000019.1 GCF_013359905.1 Paenibacillus taichungensis
CCGGGGTGCTTTTCACCTTTCCCTCACGGTACTGCTTCACTATCGGTCGCTAGGAAGTATTTAGCCTTGGCAGATGGTCCTGCCGGATTCATACGGGGTTTCACGTGCCCCGCACTACTCGGGATACATCTCGGAGAGAACAGACTTTCAACTACAGGGCTTTTACCTTCTTTGGCGGGCCTTTCCAGACCTCTTCGTTTAACCGGTTCCTTTGTAACTCCATGTGAGATGTCCCACAACCCCAAAGAGCAAGCTCTCTGGTTTGGGCTTCTCCGCGTTCGCTC
>NZ_JABMCC010000020.1 GCF_013359905.1 Paenibacillus taichungensis
GCCTGGGGAGTACGGTCGCAAGACTGAAACTCAAAGGAATTGACGGGGACCCGCACAAGCAGTGGAGTATGTGGTTTAATTCGAAGCAACGCGAAGAACCTTACCAGGTCTTGACATCCCTCTGACCGGTACAGAGATGTATCTTTCCTTCGGGACAGAGGAGACAGGTGGTGCATGGTTGTCGTCAGCTCGTGTCGTGAGATGTTGGGTTAAGTCCCGCAACGAGCGCAACCCTTGATCTTAGTTGCCAGCACTTCGGGTGGGCAC
>NZ_JABMCC010000021.1 GCF_013359905.1 Paenibacillus taichungensis
TACAGCAGGTACGGCTGGAGTAGCAGGCCTAGCAGGCCCAGCGGGAGCAACTGGCGCAACAGGTACGGCTGGAGCAGCAGGTCCAGCGGGCCCAGCGGGAGCAACTGGCGCAACAGGTACGGCTGGAGCAGCAGGTCCAGCGGGCCCAGCGGGAGCAACTGGCGCAACAGGTACGGCTGGAGCAGCAGGTCCAGCAGGTCCAGCGGGAACTACTGGCGCAACAGGTGCA
>NZ_JABMCC010000022.1 GCF_013359905.1 Paenibacillus taichungensis
CTGTCGCTCCCGTTACCCCAGTTGTACCCGGTGTGCCTGTCGCTCCCGTTACTCCGGTTGTACCCGGTGTGCCTGTCACTCCCGTTACTCCCGTTGTACCTGGTGTGCCTGTTGCTCCCGTTACTCCGGTTGTACCTGGTGTGCCTGTTACTCCCGTTACTCCTGTTGTACCTGGTGTGCCTGTTGCTCCCGTTACTCCTGTTGTACCTGGTGTGCCTGTTGCTCCCGTTACTCCAGTTGTACCTGGTGTACCTGTCGCTCCCGTTACCCCAGTTGTACCCGGTGTGCCTGTCGCTCCCGTTACCCCAGTTGTACCCGGTGTGCCTGTCGCTCCCGTTAC
>NZ_JABMCC010000023.1 GCF_013359905.1 Paenibacillus taichungensis
ACGGTCGCAAGACTGAAGCTCAAAGGAAGTGACGGGGACCAGAACAAGCAGTAGAGTATGTGGTTTAATTCGAAGCGACGCGAAGATCCTTACCAGGTCTTGATATCTGAATGACCGGTGCAGAGATGTAACTTATCTTCGGAACATTCAAGACAGGTAGTGCATGGTTGTCGGCAGCTCGTGTCGTGAGATATTGGGTTAAGTCCCGCATCGAGCGCAACCCTTGATCTTAGTTGCCAGCACTTCGGGTGGGCACTCTAAGGTGACTGCCGGTGACAAACCGGAGGAAGGTGGGGATGACATCAAATCATCATGCCCCTTATGACC
>NZ_JABMCC010000024.1 GCF_013359905.1 Paenibacillus taichungensis
GCCAGCCGCCGAAGGTGGGATAGATGATTGGGGTGAAGTCGTAACAAGGTAGCCGTATCGGAAGGTGCGGCTGGATCACCTCCTTTCTATGGAGAATCGTTTCCCGAGTGGAAACATTCAAATCGCAGACTAGATCTGCAAAACTACTCACTCGTTGCTCAGTTTTGAGAGCTCAAACTCTCAAACAGCTTGCTTTTGCATGGAGCTTGTTCTTTGAAAACTAGATATCGAAACGAAAATTGCGAATTAGAACATTCCTTTTTAAGCTGAACTTGTGTAA
>NZ_JABMCC010000025.1 GCF_013359905.1 Paenibacillus taichungensis
ACGTTTGATGGCAGCACGTATATTGCGAATGTCGCATCGCCATCAGGCACCCCAGGAACGTCCCCGGATTACACGTTGCTGGCTGGTGCGGGAGCCACGGGTGCGACAGGGGCAACCGGCGTCGGTGTATCGGGCGCAACCGGAGATACGGGTGTAACGGGAGCCACCGGTGCAGGTCTGACAGGCGTCGTTCCATTCGACCCAGCAGTTGCACCAACGTATCCAGCGGGTCAAGTTGTAACGTTTGATGGCAGCACATATATTGCAAATGTGGCATCGCCAACTGGAACACCAGGAACGTCCCCAGATTACACGTTGCTGGCTGGTGCTGGAGCCACGGGTGCGACAGGTGCAACAGGAGTCGGTGTAACGGGAGCCACCGGTGCAGGTCTGACAGGCGTCGTTCCATTCGATCCAGCAGTTGCACCAACGTATCCAGCGGGTCAAGTTGTAACGTTTGATGCCAGCACATATATTGCAAATGTGGCATCGCCAACTGGAACGCCGGGAACATCCCCGGATTATACGTTGCTGGCTGGTGCTGGGGCAACTGGTGCGACAGGTGCAACTGGAGTAGGTGTAACGGGAAGTACTGGATCCACGGGAGATACAGGTGTAACCGGGGCGACTGGAGTTACCGGCGATACAGGGGCTGCGGGAGTAACTGGAGCCACAGGTGTCAGTGTAACGGGAAGTACTGGAGCCACGGGAGATACAGGTGTAACCGGGGCGACTGGGGTTACCGGCGATACAGGGGCTGCGGGAGTAACTGGAGCCACAGGTGTCAGTGTAAC
>NZ_JABMCC010000026.1 GCF_013359905.1 Paenibacillus taichungensis
GGGGTAACCGCAAGGAGCCAGCCGCCGAAGGTGGGATAGATGATTGGGGTGAAGTCGTAACAAGGTAGCCGTATCGGAAGGTGCGGCTGGATCACCTCCTTTCTATGGAGAATCGTTTCCCGAGTGGAAACATTCAAATACAAAATCTAGCCAGGTCGGCTAGTTACTCACTCGTTGCTCAGTTTTGAGAGCTCAAACTCTCAAACAGCTTGCTTTTGCATGGAGCTTGTTCTTTGAAAACTAGATATCGAAACGAAAATTGCGAA
>NZ_JABMCC010000027.1 GCF_013359905.1 Paenibacillus taichungensis
CAGGCATGTTAGGCCAACTACACCACGGTTCCAGATCACTTTCTTGATAGAAAGTATAATTGCGGGGGCAGGATTTGAACCTGCGGCCTTCGGGTTATGAGCCCGACGAGCTACCGGGCTGCTCCACCCCGCGTCGTTATTAAAATTTATATGGTGGAGGCTGAGGGGATCGAACCCCCGACCCTCTGCTTGTAAGGCAGATGCTCTCCCAGCTGAGCTAAGCCTCCGAACAACACATTTATGATCTTATCATAAAACTGCTGTGTAAATCAACTTCTTTTTTTTCGAAGTTAGATATGACCCGTAGGGGATTCGAACCCCTGTTACCTCCGTGAAAGGGAGGTGTCTTAACCCCTTGACCAACGGGCCTTGCTATGGCGGAGAGAGAGGGATTCGAACCCTCGAGACGCTTGTGGCGCCTACACGATTTCCAATCGTGCTCCTTCGGCCAACTCGGACACCTCTCCATATGGCTCCCCGAACAGGGCTCGAACCTGTGACAACTCGATTAACAGTCGAGTGCTCTACCAACTGAGCTATCAGGGAATAATGCTTCAGAGATCATTCTCTGAAAACTAGATCCGAAACGAAATGTGCGATTTACAACTTGCATATTGGATAAGCCCTCGACCGATTAGTACTGGTCAGCTCCATGCATTGCTGCACTTCCACCCCCAGCCTATCTACCTCGTCGTCTTCAAGGG
>NZ_JABMCC010000028.1 GCF_013359905.1 Paenibacillus taichungensis
GTTTGAGAGTTTGAGCTCTCAAAACTGAGCAACGAGTGAGTAACTAGCCGACCTGGCTAGATTTTGTATTTGAATGTTTCCGCTACGGGAAAC
The DNA here is from genome assembly GCF_013359905.1 of Paenibacillus taichungensis. GTDB lineage: Bacteria > Bacillota > Bacilli > Paenibacillales > Paenibacillaceae > Paenibacillus > Paenibacillus taichungensis. The sequence continues at coordinate 94 of NZ_JABMCC010000028.1, forward strand.
GATTCTCCATAGAAAGGAGGTGATCCAGCCGCACCTTCCGATACGGCTACCTTGTTACGACTTCACCCCAATCATCTATCCCACCTTCGGCGGCTGGCTCCTTGCGGTTACCCCACCGACTTCGGGTGTTATA
>NZ_JABMCC010000029.1 GCF_013359905.1 Paenibacillus taichungensis
CAAGCTCATGGAAGAAGATTGGCAAAAGACACTCACTTGGGGCATTCAGGATGAAGACTATTACGTCAATGACGAAGGCCGTTTCATGAAAACCCAAGAGCAGCGCGACAATGCCGCAGATGCGGCCTGGAAACTGGCCAACAAAGCGGATGCATTTTATGGAACTGCGCCGAAAGTTGAAGGCTACTTTAGTGATGGCAACGCAACTTCGGCAAGCAATCAGCCGGAAGAATATCAAGCCAGCTTGAAACCGTTTGATAAGGAAGTTTTGGGCGCTTATGGTTTCAACAGCTATGTCGATTTCTTCAGTGCTCCACCAGAGAATCCGGTGACTTACCCTGCTTGGTCTGTCGATCTGGTTGAGGGATCTCCAGCGAAGATTGCCAATACGAAGTTGAACGAATTGTCGACCAAATATTTGCCAAAAGCAATCTTGAGCGGTACATCAGAGTTTGACAATGTTTGGAATGAATACGTTTCCGATATTAAAAAGCTGGACATCAAAACGTATGAAGATCGTATCAATGAAGTGTTGAAGTGGAGAATCGATAACTGGTCTGTGAAATAAAAGACTTAACGTCAGGAAGGAAGATAACCTTCCTTCCTGATTCTTTTGAAAAAATTGTTTGCAGGGCGTGGTCTTTCATCGTGGAAGATACGTCGCTTTCGATGTTTTGCTTTGATTTTAAAGATGGATAGGGAGCCTGATAATATGGAGGAAATTGTAGTGGGTACCAAGCCGTTCCGCCCGAAGAAAAAACCAAAAATGAAGCGGATTACCTGGCAAAATATTAAAGCACAGAGACAGCTCATATGGATGTCTGTTCCTCTGCTTGCGTACATTATCATCTTTGCTTATGTGCCTGTCTGGGGCTGGACGATGGCTTTCCAGGATTACAAACCGGCCAGAAGTTTCTCGCAGCAAACGTGGGTA
>NZ_JABMCC010000030.1 GCF_013359905.1 Paenibacillus taichungensis
CCCCCGGATCAAAGCTTGCTTACAGCTCCCCGAGGCAGTTTCGTTGTTCGCCACGTCCTTCATCGGCTCCTAGCGCCTAGGCATCCTCCGTGTGCTCTTAGTAGCTTAACCAATTGCTCCAAGGAGCAAATGCAATCTACCTTATAAACACTTCACTTGCTTACACAAGTTCAGCTAGGATGATTGTTGTTTCGGTTACTTGAACCAAACAAGCATTCATCCCTAAAAGGAATGTTCTAATTCGCAATTTTCGTTTCGATATCTAGTTTTCAAAGAACAAGCTAAATAGACGAAATTCTTTGGTGGAGCCAAGCGGGATCGAACCGCTGACCTCCTGCTTGCAAGGCAGGCGCTCTCCCAGCTGAGCTATGGCCCCTCAAATTCCATCAAAACTGAACAAATGGATAAGTAACTGTGTTGCTGTTGCAGATCTAGTCTGCGATTTGAATGTTTCCACTCGGGAAACGATTCTCCATAGAAAGGAGGTGATCCAGCCGCACCTTCCGATACGGCTACCTTGTTACGACTTCACCCCAATCATCTATCCCACCTTCGGCGGCTGGC
>NZ_JABMCC010000031.1 GCF_013359905.1 Paenibacillus taichungensis
CTTGGTGAGCCGTTACCCCACCAACTAGCTAATGCGCCGCAGGCCCATCCCCAAGTGACAGATTGCTCCGTCTTTCCAGTTCTCTTCAGGAGAAGAAAACAACTATTCGGTATTAGCTACCGTTTCCGGTAGTTGTCCCAAGCTTGAGGGCAGGTTGCCTACGTGTTACTCACCCGTCCGCCGCTAACCATCAGAGAAGCAAGCTTCTC
>NZ_JABMCC010000001.1 GCF_013359905.1 Paenibacillus taichungensis
CTTGGTGAGCCGTTACCCCACCAACTAGCTAATGCGCCGCAGGCCCATCCCCAAGTGACAGATTGCTCCGTCTTTCCAGTTCTCTTCAGGAGAAGAAAACAACTATTCGGTATTAGCTACCGTTTCCGGTAGTTGTCCCAAACTTGAGGGCAGGTTGCCTACGTGTTACTCACCCGTCCGCCGCTAACCATCAGAGAAGCAAGCTTCTC
>NZ_JABMCC010000032.1 GCF_013359905.1 Paenibacillus taichungensis
AAGGGCTCGAACCTTCGACACCCTGATTAAAAGTCAGGTGCTCTACCAACTGAGCTAATGACTCGAAAAACTGGTGGAGGATGATGGATTCGAACCACCGAACCCGTACGGGAGCAGATTTACAGTCTGATGCGTTTGGCCACTTCGCTAATCCTCCAGGATTACATGGTGGCTCGGGACGGAATCGAACCGCCGACACGAGGATTTTCAGTCCTCTGCTCTACCGACTGAGCTACCGAGCCTTATTAAATTTTTAGATTAATGGCGGAACCGACGGGATTCGAACCCGCGATCTCCTGCGTGACAGGCAGGCATGTTAGGCCAACTACACCACGGTTCCAGGCATTAATGGTGCCGGCGAGAGGACTTGAACCCCCAACCTACTGATTACAAGTCAGTTGCTCTACCAGTTGAGCTACACCGGCGTATATGGTGGAGGCTGAGGGGATCGAACCCCCGACCCTCTGCTTGTAAGGCAGATGCTCTCCCAGCTGAGCTAAGCCTCCTGGGTAATATGGTAGCGGCGGAGGGGATCGAACCCCCGACCTCACGGGTATGAACCGTACGCTCTAGCCAGCTGAGCTACACCGCCATATTAATAATATTGATCTTGATTGCTTGTCCATCTTAAGGTAAAGATGGCGGAGAGAGAGGGATTCGAACCCTCGCACCGCTTACGCAGTCTAACCCCTTAGCAGAGGGTCCCCTTATAGCCACTTGGGTATCTCTCCAAATAGACAATCATGAACAATGCTTACAAGGATTGCTCCCTGAAAACTAGATCCGAAACGAAATGTGCGATTTACAACTTGCATATTGGATAAGCCCTCGACCGATTAGTACTGGTCAGCTCCATGCATTGCT
>NZ_JABMCC010000033.1 GCF_013359905.1 Paenibacillus taichungensis
GCGCGCCTTAGAATTCTCTTCTCGCCTACCTGTGTCGGTTTGCGGTACGGGCACCATCACCTGGCTAGAGGCTTTTCTTGGCAGTGTGAGATCATGACCTTCGCTACTATAATTTTCGCTCCCCATTACAGCCCAGCCTTACGATGTGCGGATTTGCCTACACATCAGCCTCACTGCTTAGACGGACATCCATCAGTCCGCGTCACTACCCTGCTGCGTCCCCCCATTGCTCATAACGGCTTACGGTGGTACAGGAATTTCGACCTGTTGTCCTTCGACTA
>NZ_JABMCC010000034.1 GCF_013359905.1 Paenibacillus taichungensis
ACCCTTAATAGCCTGTACAGGAATGTACGTAATTCCGTTAATGGCTTTTGGAGCGGTACTTAATGTAGAAGACATACCATTGTAAAATACCGTTTTACTACCCAGCGTTAACGTTACTTTGTACTTATTTTTTGTTAAACCGATCGTTCCACTCCCAGCATCGTATGTAAATGAGGCACCTAGAGCTTTTGAAATGTCACGCAGTGGGATCAAGTTACTTTCTTCATATTGTAGAGGTTTGTTCGCAAAGTTTACTTTCTTATCGTTTACATAAACTTTTAAAGACGATTGTGTGTATTGAGGCTTAGTTTCTTTTGGTTTTGTAGATTTTGATGATGAAGATGAACTAGAGCTACTGGATGTTGAGCTACTCGAACTACTAGATGACTTTGAACTTGAGGAAGAACCTCCGCCATGATAATGATACTCTCCATATTCTAGTCCCCATTTGGCACAATTGGTCCAACACGTATGTCCGCCATTTGCATCGGTTCTCCCTGGATGAGCTAACACACTTGATGTACCTGATAAAAGCAAAAGAGATACTAGAGAACTAACCAGCAACTTTTTTTTCACGATTTACACCCTCCGACTGGTACTATTTTCCTAAGTATCATATCATACAATATCTGATAAATAAATATATGGTTACCATTTTCGAGAATTAAATTATCTTTAGAATTCAATAAAAGAAGACT
>NZ_JABMCC010000035.1 GCF_013359905.1 Paenibacillus taichungensis
CTTGGCAGATGGTCCTGCCGGATTCATACGGGGTTTCACGTGCCCCGCACTACTCGGGATACATCTCGGAGAGAACCAACTTTCAACTACAGGGCTTTTACCTTCTTTGGCGGGCCTTTCCAGACCTCTTCGTTTAACCGGTTCCTTTGTAACTCCATGTGAGATGTCCCACAACCCCAAAGAGCAAGCTCTCTGGTTTGGGCTTCTCCGCGTTCGCTC
>NZ_JABMCC010000036.1 GCF_013359905.1 Paenibacillus taichungensis
ATTTTATTTATATAAAACGCCACTCATATCAAGTGGCGCTTATCTATGTTAAATCATTTAGTGCAATGTCTCTAAACTAATAGCTAATCCTGCATTTTTGCTTATAAACAAATAAAAATCACCACCGAATAACATAGGCAGTGGTTCTTTGCTTGGCGGCGTCCTACTCTCCCAGGACCCTGCGGTCCAAGTACCATCGGCGCTAGAGTGCTTAACGGCCGTGTTCGGGATGGGTACGTGTGGAACCCCTCCGCCATCGCCACCAAACGCATAGCTTAGCTTACATCTCAGAGTTTATTCTCTGAAAACTAGATCCGAAACGAAATGTGCGATTTAC
>NZ_JABMCC010000037.1 GCF_013359905.1 Paenibacillus taichungensis
ACACATTAAGCACTCCGCCTGGGGAGTACGGTCGCAAGACTGAAACTCAAAGGAATTGACGGGGACCCGCACAAGCAGTGGAGTATGTGGTTTAATTCGAAGCAACGCGAAGAACCTTACCAGGTCTTGACATCCCTCTGATCGGTACAGAGATGTATCTTTCCTTCGGGACAGAGGAGACAGGTGGTGCATGGTTGTCGTCAGCTCGTGTCGTGAGATGTTGGGTTAAGTCCCGCAACGAGCGCAACCCTTGATCTTAGTTGCCAGCACTTCGGGTGGGCAC
>NZ_JABMCC010000038.1 GCF_013359905.1 Paenibacillus taichungensis
AGGAATTGTTATAGAGTGTAGCGTCAAGAACGGAAAAACAGCTTCAGGTAAAGGAAAAACACTCCCATTCTACATCAAGTCGCATGAATTCAATTGATTTTTTACGTCCATTTTTTATTTACTATTTATATCATAAGGAAAAGCATATCAGTTAAATAGTCAATAACACCTCAGTTATTGCAAGTTATTCTTATAGATAAAAAAAGACCGGTTATTAATAACCGGTCTTTAACTAATTTTAAATTTCGATATTCTCTTCTCTCATGTCTTTAA
>NZ_JABMCC010000040.1 GCF_013359905.1 Paenibacillus taichungensis
AGTAGCGGCGAGCGAACGCGGAGAAGCCCAAACCAGAGAGCTTGCTCTTTGGGGTTGTGGGACATCTCACATGGAGTTACAAAGGAGCCGGTTAAACGAAGAGGTCTGGAAAGGCCCGCCAAAGAAGGTAAAAGCCCTGTAGTTGAAAGTTGGTTCTCTCCGAGATGTATCCCGAGTAGTGCGGGGCACGTGAAACCCCGTATGAATCCGGCAGGACCATCTGCCAAG
>NZ_JABMCC010000041.1 GCF_013359905.1 Paenibacillus taichungensis
AAATGAGATTTTTAATCTCGTCAGTTTCAAAATGAGCTTATCGCTCTTTTCAATACTTTATTGGAGAGTTTGATCCTGGCTCAGGACGAACGCTGGCGGCATGCCTAATACATGCAAGTCGAGCGGACTTGATGAGAAGCTTGCTTCTCTGATGGTTAGCGGCGGACGGGTGAGTAACACGTAGGCAACCTGCCCTCAAG
>NZ_JABMCC010000042.1 GCF_013359905.1 Paenibacillus taichungensis
CGTAGTCGAAGGACAACAGGTCGAAATTCCTGTACCACCGTAAGCCGTTATGAGCAATGGGGGGACGCAGCAGGGTAGTGACGCGGACTGATGGATGTCCGTCTAAGCAGTGAGGCTGATGTGTAGGCAAATCCGCACATCATAAGGCTGGGCTGTAATGGGGAGCGAAAATTATAGTAGCGAAGGTCATGATCTCACACTGCCAAGAAAAGCCTCTAGCCAGGTGATGGTGCCCGTACCGCAAACCGACACAGGTAGGCGAGAAGAGAATTCTAAGGCGCGC
>NZ_JABMCC010000043.1 GCF_013359905.1 Paenibacillus taichungensis
AGATGTAAGCTAAGCTATGCGTTTGGTGGCGATGGCGGAGGGGTTCCACACGTACCCATCCCGAACACGACCGTTAAGCCCTCTAGCGCCGATGGTACTTGGACCGCAGGGTCCTGGGAGAGTAGGACGCCGCCAAGCGAATTCCCTTTGGGGTATTTTTTTTGCCCCCCTCGTAAGGAAAAGGGAAATATATTGGGGCCCTTAGCTCAGTTGGTTAGAGCGCACCTCTGATAAGGGTGAGGCCGGTGGTTCGAGTCCACCAGGGCCCACCATATAAGTTTTAAACCACAGTGTATGGGGCCATAGCTCAGCTGGGAGAGCGCCTGCCTTGCAAGCAGGAGGTCAGCGGTTCGATCCCGCTTGGCTCCACCATTCCCTGATAGCTCAGTTGGTAGAGCACTCGACTGTTAATCGAGTTGTCACAGGTTCG
>NZ_JABMCC010000044.1 GCF_013359905.1 Paenibacillus taichungensis
GAATTTCTGGCTGGTGACAAGAACCAAAAGCTCGGCGTCATGATCGCCGGTGGAGATTATCCGGATCTGATCTCAGCCGATACCAAACTTACGGCAGCCGGTTCAGTCATTCCGCTTGAAGATCTGATTGAAGAACACGCGCCTAATTTGAAGAAGCATTACGAGAAGTACTGGAATCAAATGAAGGACCCGAATGATGGACACATTTACTACCTGCCAAACTACGGTGCATACAACGGCGAAGTGGCGGATACCTACTACAGCGGACCTGCCTTTTGGATCCAAAAAGCCGTGTTGAAAGAGTTCGGTTATCCGACACCGAAGACACTGGACGAATACTTTGACTTGATCGCGAAATACAAGGAAAAGTATCCAACCATTGACGGCAAACCGACAGTCGGTTTCGAGGTCTTGAACTATGATTGGAAAAACTGGGGCTTGCTGAATCCGCCGCAGCATTTGATCGGTCATCCGAATGATGGTGGTGTGGTCGTCAACGACGGCAAGGCAGAGATCTTTGCGGACAAGGATTATGCCAAGACGTACTATCAGAAACTAAATGAAATCAATGCACAAGGCTTGCTGGATAAGGAAGCGTTTGCACAAAACTACGACCAATATATGGCCAAATTGTCCAGTGGGGCAGTACTCGGCATGTTCGACCAACACTGGAATTTCGGCAGCGCGGAAGATTCGCTCATAACGCAGGACAAAATTGAACGCACTTATGTGGGGTTCCCGCTCGTGTATGACAGCAGCACCAAAGACTATTATCGTGATCGCGCAGCGCTTAACCTGAACAATGGCATCGGTATTACCGTGAGTGCCAAAGACCCTGTGAAAATCATTAAAGCACTCGACAAGCTCATGGAAGAAGATTGGCAAAAGACACTCACTTGGGGCATTCAGGATGAAGACTATTACGTCAATGACGAAGGCCGTTTCATGAAAACCCAAGAGCAGCGCGACAATGCCGCAGATGCGGCCTGGAAACTGGCCAA
>NZ_JABMCC010000045.1 GCF_013359905.1 Paenibacillus taichungensis
ACTTTCAACTACAGGGCTTTTACCTTCTTTGGCGGGCCTTTCCAGACCTCTTCGTTTAACCGGTTCCTTTGTAACTCCATGTGAGATGTCCCACAACCCCAAAGAGCAAGCTCTCTGGTTTGGGCTTCTCCGCGTTCGCTCGCCGCTACTGACGGAATCACTATTGTTTTCTCTTCCTCAAGGTACTTAGATGTTTCAGTTCCCC
>NZ_JABMCC010000046.1 GCF_013359905.1 Paenibacillus taichungensis
GCTTAACGGTCGTGTTCGGGATGGGAACGTGTGGAACCCCTTCGCTATCGCCACCAAACGTTTGAGAGTTTGAGCTCTCAAAACTGAGCAACGAGTGAGTAACTAGCCGACCTGGCTAGATTTTGTATTTGAATGTTTCCGTTACAGGAAACGATTCTCCATAGAAAGGAGGTGATCCAGCCGCACCTTCCGATACGGCTACCTTGTTACGACTTCACCCCAATCATCTATCCCACCTTCGGCGGCTGGCTCCTTGCGGTTACCCCACCGACTTCGGGTGTTATAAA
>NZ_JABMCC010000002.1 GCF_013359905.1 Paenibacillus taichungensis
AAATGAGATTTTTAATCTCGTCAGTTTCAAAATGAGCTTATCGCTCTTTTCAATACTTTATTGGAGAGTTTGATCCTGGCTCAGGACGAACGCTGGCGGCATGCCTAATACATGCAAGTCGAGCGGACTTGAAGAGAAGCTTGCTTCTCTGATGGTTAGCGGCGGACGGGTGAGTAACACGTAGGCAACCTGCCCTCAAG
>NZ_JABMCC010000047.1 GCF_013359905.1 Paenibacillus taichungensis
GTGAAGCCCCCCTCAAGATGAGATTTCCCAGTATGTAAGACCCCTTGAAGACGACGAGGTAGATAGGCTGGGGGTGGAAGTGCAGCAATGCATGGAGCTGACCAGTACTAATCGGTCGAGGGCTTATCCAATATGCAGGTTATAAATTGCAAATTTCGTTTCGGATCTAGTTTTCAGAGAACAAACTCTGAGATGTAAGCTAAGCTATGCGTTTGGTGGCGATGGCGGAGGGGTTCCACACGTACCCATCCCGAACACGACCGTTAAGCCCTCTAGCGCCGATGGTACTTGGA
>NZ_JABMCC010000048.1 GCF_013359905.1 Paenibacillus taichungensis
AAGGGCTCGAACCTTCGACACCCTGATTAAAAGTCAGGTGCTCTACCAACTGAGCTAATGACTCGAAAAACTGGTGGAGGATGATGGATTCGAACCACCGAACCCGTACGGGAGCAGATTTACAGTCTGATGCGTTTGGCCGCTTCGCTAATCCTCCAGGATTACATGGTGCCGGCGAGAGGACTTGAACCCCCAACCTACTGATTACAAGTCAGTTGCTCTACCAGTTGAGCTACACCGGCATATTAAGTTGTGATAAATGGTGGCTCGGGACGGAATCGAACCGCCGACACGAGGATTTTCAGTCCTCTGCTCTACCGACTGAGCTACCGAGCCTTAATGAAGTTTAACCTTAGAACGTTACACTTTATCTAGGGCGTTCGGTGCCATATAGCAGATTAAGTGTGAACAAATTCCTCATATAAAGATTAAAATGGCGGAACCGACGGGATTCGAACCCGCGATCTCCTGCGTGACAGGCAGGCATGTTAGGCCAACTACACCACGGTTCCAGATCACTTTCTTCAGAGAAAGTATAATTGCGGGGGCAGGATTTGAACCTGCGGCCTTCGGGTTATGAGCCCGACGAGCTACCGGGCTGCTCCACCCCGCGTCGTTATTCAAAAGTTATATGGTGGAGGCTGAGGGGATCGAACCCCCGACCCTCTGCTTGTAAGGCAGATGCTCTCCCAGCTGAGCTAAGCCTCCATATATATGACCCGTAGGGGATACTCTAACTTCGTTTGAGACTGCGAAGCCATTGCTAACGAAGCTTATCCTCCGACGAACCTTTGGGATTCTCATCCCTTTTTTAAGCTAATAAATATAGCAATGACCCGTAGGGGATTCGAACCCCTGTTACCTCCGTGAAAGGGAGGTGTCTTAACCCCTTGACCAACGGGCCTTAATGGCTCCCCGAACAGGACTCGAACCTGTGACAACTCGATTAACAGTCGAGTGCTCTACCAACTGAGCTATCAGGGAATGGTGGAGCCAAGCGGGATCGAACCGCTGACCTCCTGCTTGCAAGGCAGGCGCTCTCCCAGCTGAGCTATGGCCCCATACA
>NZ_JABMCC010000049.1 GCF_013359905.1 Paenibacillus taichungensis
CCATGGAAAAGATCACTGTAAAGATTGAATCCAAACGAACAATGAAGAAAATCGCATATCTGAACAACTTTACAAAGGCTAGAAGCAAATCAGAGATTCGGGAATTAGGGAAGTTGGTGGTGGAATGAACAACCGTGTAGCAGCCGACTTGGACGCATTAGAAGGAGCGAATGTTTCGGATCTGATTGAATTACTGAAAGAGAAAGACGAGGCGTTGCAGGCAATTACTGATGTTAACCTTCAATTATCGTGTGAGCGGGACTTATTCCGGCGCGAAGCCGATCATTATAAAGAAAGATGCGTTAAATTCCAGGTTGAAGAAATGCGCCGGCAGCGGGTAGGCGGTGAAACCAAATGACCGATCAGCTTGAAGCAAAATATCATTGGGAATGGACAGAAAAAGCAGTGGAGGAAAATAAGTTTCAAAGTATTGTGGCAGGAACACCAGTTTGGGATAATTATAAGAAGAAAGCACCAAAGCGTTGGCTGGATGCAGGGTTGATTCGCCAAGCTTCGAAACCCGAGTTACCAGTAGGACAAGCGGTATTTGATATTTAGGAAAGGGGCCATATATGGGGGCTGCGGTGTACCAAATGGAATTTTACGAGAGCATAACGAAGGATGAACGGAACGAGGTTAAGTTGCTTCTGAAACGTTATCCCAAGTTGAGTCGGATCGTAACTGAATTGAGAAGCAGACCTGAATTAACACCGAAGCAACAGGAGCGCTTGAACGAATGGGGCCTCCTGGTTGATGAAATCGACGTTGCCTTTGGTTTGATCATAGATGATGAAGTGAAACTGATTTTCGAACACCGTTATATGAAGGGACTCAAATATTCCAGCACAATAGATCGTTTCTGGGATAAGCACCGTAGAAGTGAAAAGACGATTGACCGTAGAATAGGACGTGGAGTGGACACGATTGCTGAACACTTGAAACTCTGCGGTATCATTGGAAAAAGTGACGGTAGATTGACGGTGATATGACGGCGGAGTGACGCCAAAGTGACGGTTGATCAGTTATACACTAGGCACATAAGAAGGGAATTGCTTCCTTCCGGTGTGCCTGGGTGTACCGTTATTCCACCCGGACTCGATCATGCTAGGTGACCCAGTCAAGCTTCATAACTGGCGAAGGGCGGTGTGATGCGGGGAAG
>NZ_JABMCC010000050.1 GCF_013359905.1 Paenibacillus taichungensis
CATGTCCAGACTCACTATTCCTTCATTGTTGTCCATGTGGGGCCAGCCCTCGTTCCAAACGACCGGGGCGAGGAACGTTTCCCGTCCAAGCACACTATATCCGTCCTCTGTCAAACGCACGCCAAGGAATACGGCCCACCAGTCTCCGTGGTGATCTTCCACCAGATCAGCATGACCCAAATACTGGATCGGATGGTCCAGATGGCGATGGGTCAGGATCGGCTCAGGATAGCGTTCAAACGGACCATAAGGTCGATCGCTTCGGCCGATGATCTCACGATGCTCCTTGGCCGTCCCACCAGAAGCAGACATCATGTAATACAGACCATTGATTTTGTACAGATGTGGCCCTTCGGTCCATGGCCCTCCATCTCCATGCCAGACAACATGTGGTTCAGAGAGAGCCTCACCTGTAGCGATGTCGATCTCATACTGGATGGCATGAGAATCGTAATCGGCACCTTGTTGGGCGGTCACGTACACTTTGCCATCGTTGTCAAAAAACAACGAGGGGTCAATGCCCCCGTAGGGAATACGAATTGGATCGGACCATGGTCCGGCAGGGTTGGTTGCCGTAACATAGAAGTTCCCGATGCCCCTTACATCTGTCGTAATCATATAAAATATACCTTCATGGTAACGCAGTGTCGGAGCATAAATGCCGTCCGAGCTCTTCTGACCGGTCAAATCCAGCTGACTGATTCGGTCCAGTACATTGCCGATCTGCTCCCAGTGAATAAGATCCGGACTCCGAAAGATCGGCACGCCGGGGAAATATTCAAACGAGCTGCAAATGAGGTAAAAATATTCTTCCGCCTTCACAATGCTGGGATCCGGATAGAATCCGGGAAGGATCGGGTTGGCATAACAGATGGTATTAGCTTGGAGTTGCTTCATCTATTCCTTCACACTCCCTACATTTAGTCCAACGACAAAGTATTTTTGCATAAACGGATACACCAACAAGATCGGAACAGAAGCGACAATCGTAACTGCAGCACGAATCGAAATGGGCGTTACCTGTGTGGAATGCTC
>NZ_JABMCC010000051.1 GCF_013359905.1 Paenibacillus taichungensis
CTCTTCTCGCCTACCTGTGTCGGTTTGCGGTACGGGCACCATCACCTGGCTAGAGGCTTTTCTTGGCAGTGTGAGATCATGACCTTCGCTACTATAATTTTCGCTCCCCATTACAGCCCAGCCTTAACGATGTGCGGATTTACCTACACATCAGCCTCACTGCTTAGACGGACATCCATCAGTCCGCGTCACTACCCTGCTGCGTCCCCCCATTGCTCATAACGGCTTACGGTGGTACAGGAATTTCGACCTGTTGTCCTTCGACTACGCCTTTCGGCCTCGC
>NZ_JABMCC010000052.1 GCF_013359905.1 Paenibacillus taichungensis
GTGAAGCCCCCCTCAAGATGAGATTTCCCAGTATGTAAGACCCCTTGAAGACGACGAGGTAGATAGGCTGGGGGTGGAAGTGCAGCAATGCATGGAGCTGACCAGTACTAATCGGTCGAGGGCTTATCCAATATGCAGGTTGTAAATCGCGAATTTCGTTTCGGATCTAGTTTTCAGAGAATAAACTCTGAGATGTAAGCTAAGCTATGCGTTTGGTGGCGATGGCGGAGGGGTTCCACACGTACCCATCCCGAACACGACCGTTAAGCCCTCTAGCGCCGATGGTACTTGGA
>NZ_JABMCC010000053.1 GCF_013359905.1 Paenibacillus taichungensis
TAAGGCTGGGCTGTAATGGGGAGCGAAAATTATAGTAGCGAAGGTCATGATCTCACACTGCCAAGAAAAGCCTCTAGCCAGGTGATGGTGCCCGTACCGCAAACCGACACAGGTAGGCGAGAAGAGAATTCTAAGGCGCGCGGAAGAACTCTCGTTAAGGAACTCGGCAAAATGACCCCGTAACTTCGGGAGAAGGGGTGCCCCGGTAGTGTGAATAGCACGAGGGGGCCGCAGTGAAAAGGCCCAAGCGACTGTTTAGCAAAAACACAGGTCTGTGCGAAGCCGTAAGGCGAAGTATACGGGCTGACGCCTGCCCGGTGCTGGAAGGTTAAGGGGAGCGGTTAGGAGCAATCCGAAGCTGTGAACCGAAGCCCCAGTAAACGGCGGCCGTAACTATAACGGTCCTAAGGTAGCGAAATTCCTTGTCAGGTAAATTCTGACCCGCACGAATGGCGTAACGACTTGGGCGCTGTCTCAACGAGAGATCCGGTGAAATTTTAATACCTGTGAAGATGCAGGTTACCCGCGACAAGACGGAAAGACCCCATGGAGCTTTACTGCAGCTTGATATTGAATTTGGGTACGATCTGTACAGGATAGGTGGGAGCCTTTGAAGCATGAGCGCCAGCTTGTGTGGAGGCACCGTTGGGATACCACCCTGATCGTATCTAGGTTCTAACCTGGTACCGTAATCCGGTGCGGGGACAGTGTCAGGTGGGCAGTTTGACTGGGGCGGTCGCCTCCTAAAGAGTAACGGAGGCGCCCAAAGGTTCCCTCAGAATGGTTGGAAATCATTCGAAGAGTGCAAAGGCATAAGGGAGCTTGACTGCGAGACCTACAAGTCGAGCAGGGACGAAAGTCGGGCTTAGTGATCCGGTGGTACCGCATGGAAGGGCCATCGCTCAACGGATAAAAGCTACCCTGGGGATAACAGGCTTATCTCCCCCAAGAGTCCACATCGACGGGGAGGTTTGGCACCTCGATGTCGGCTCATCGCATCCTGGGGCTGAAGTAGGTCCCAAGGGTTGGGCTGTTCGCCCATTAAAGCGGTACGCGAGCTGGGTTCAGAACGTCGTGAGACAGTTCGGTCCCTATCTGTCGTGGGCGTAGGAAATTTGAGAGGAGCTGTCCTTAGTACGAGAGGACCGGGATGGACGTACCGCTGGTGTACCAGTTGTTCCGCCAGGAGCACCGCTGGGTAGCTATGTACGGAAGGGATAAGCGCTGAAAGCATCTAAGCGTGAAGCCCCCCTCAAGATGAGATTTCCCAGTATGTAAGACCCCTTGAAGACGACGAGGTAGATAGGCTGGGGGTGGAAGTGCAGCAATGCATGGAGCTGACCAGTACTAATCGGTCGAGGGCTTATCCAA
>NZ_JABMCC010000054.1 GCF_013359905.1 Paenibacillus taichungensis
CCCTTGAAGACGACGAGGTAGATAGGCTGGGGGTGGAAGTGCAGCAATGCATGGAGCTGACCAGTACTAATCGGTCGAGGGCTTATCCAATATGCAAGTTGTAAATCGCACATTTCGTTTCGGATCTAGTTTTCAGAGAATAATCTCTGAGATGTAAGCTAAGCTATGCGTTTGGTGGCGATGGCGGAGGGGTTCCACACGTACCCATCCCGAACACGACCGTTAAGCCCTCTAGCGCCGATGGTACTTGGACCGCAGGGTCCTGGGAGAGTAGGACGCCGCCAA
>NZ_JABMCC010000055.1 GCF_013359905.1 Paenibacillus taichungensis
AGGTGACATCCTATTTTCTGCGGCACACAAGGGCAGTGTAAGCCTTTTTTTTGCTAAATAATCCTCCTCATTTTTTTTAAATTTCACATAATTTAAAACGGTATTTAACACAATAAAACCTCCAAATAATTTATAGTTATTAGTATATAATTTTCTGATAGATTGCTTTTGCAATTCTGATCATAACTTCTATACTACATCAATCTATTCGACACATTTCAATATATTCCTCTAAAAATTTACAAATAAATTGCCAT
>NZ_JABMCC010000056.1 GCF_013359905.1 Paenibacillus taichungensis
CAGGCATGTTAGGCCAACTACACCACGGTTCCAGATCACTTTCTTGATAGAAAGTATAATTGCGGGGGCAGGATTTGAACCTGCGGCCTTCGGGTTATGAGCCCGACGAGCTACCGGGCTGCTCCACCCCGCGTCGTTATTTAAAAGTTATATGGTGGAGGCTGAGGGGATCGAACCCCCGACCCTCTGCTTGTAAGGCAGATGCTCTCCCAGCTGAGCTAAGCCTCCATATATATGACCCGTAGGGGATTCGAACCCCTGTTACCTCCGTGAAAGGGAGGTGTCTTAACCCCTTGACCAACGGGCCACAGTAACAAAATTCTATCTGGCGGAGAGAGAGGGATTCGAACCCTCGAGACGCTTTTGGCGCCTACACGATTTCCAATCGTGCTCCTTCGACCAACTCGGACACCTCTCCTAAATGGCTCCCCGAACAGGGCTCGAACCTGTGACAACTCGATTAACAGTCGAGTGCTCTACCAACTGAGCTATCAGGGAATGGTGGAGCCAAGCGGGATCGAACCGCTGACCTCCTGCTTGCAAGGCAGGCGCTCTCCCAGCTGAGCTATGGCCCCATACA